>NZ_CP120709.1:0-4321325 GCF_029542465.1 Sphingobacterium sp. WM | reverse complement strand
TCTGAATTTGTTAATAACTTGAAAACCAATAATTGACAAAATTTCTGTTCATAACTTTTGCCTACAACGAATATGACAAAAAAAAATGAGCTAAAAAATTAAAATCACAAAAAAAAGCCAACTAATTAATTAACAGATATTTAATTGTAATTTTTAGCATATTTTGTCCTTTTTTTTAGTGCAAAATATATTTATTAACACATATATTTTGCCTTTCTTTTTTTCTGAATTTTTAAAGCAAAAATTAAGCTAGAAAATTTGGATGTGGAAAACTTTTAATAAAAAAGGAAGCCTGTGGGCTTCCTTATATAGACGCTTGATTGTCTACGAAATAACCGCTTATAAGTAAGCAATTATCCGACCAAAGTTTCTGTTTTTATGCCTTTTGTTAATTTACGAACTTGATCCTCAATTCCAGCAGCATCATAGCCACAAATATGCCACAACTCCCCTTGCTCGCCATGCTCAACAATCGTATCTGGGATCCCTAAGCGAACAACTTGTGCCTCGTATTGATGATCTGACATGAATTCTAATACCGCTGACCCAATACCGCCCGGCAAACATCCATCCTCAACCGTAATAACTTTGTTATACTTTTTAAAAACCTCGTGTAACAAGGCCTCATCTAATGGCTTCGCAAACCGTAAATCATAATGAGCCGGATGAATGCCATCCTCACGTAACTTTAGAATAGCTTTGGATGCTTCGTTCCCAATATGACCAAAAGTTAATATCGCAATTTCTTCCCCATCACAAATCTTACGCCCTTTCCCAATTGGAATCTCCCTAAATGGATGCTTCCAATCGGCCATGACTCCATTACCCCGTGGATAACGAATTGTAATAGGACCTTTATTTGGCAATTGGGCGCTATACATCATGTTTCTTAACTCTTCCTCGTTCATTGGAGAGGCCAAAACCATATTAGGAACACAACGCATAAACGCAATATCATAAGCGCCATGATGCGTAGGTCCATCTGCTCCCACCAAACCTGCACGGTCCAGACAGAAAACAACATTTAACTTCTGTAAGGCTACATCATGTATCACTTGATCATATGCGCGTTGCATAAAGGAAGAGTAAATATTACAGAATGGTACTAATCCTTGTGCCGCTAACCCAGCACTGAACGTAACAGCATGCTGTTCAGCAATACCTACATCAAATGCACGATCAGGCATCGCCTTCATCATGATATTCATCGAAGAACCACTCGGCATCGCCGGGGTAATCCCCATTATTTTTTTATTCTCTTCAGCCAATTCAACTAAGGTATGTCCAAATACATCCTGGTATTTCGGTGGCTGTGGTTTCTCTGAAATAGATTTCTTAATTTCTCCGGTAATCTTATCAAACAAACCCGGTGCATGCCATTTCGTTTGATCCTTTTCTGCCAAGGCATAGCCTTTCCCTTTTACAGTTACGACATGCAGTAATTTTGGACCATTGATATGCTTTAAATCTTCAATCGTTTTTACCAACTTATTGACATCATGTCCATCTACAGGACCAAAATATCTAAAGTTCAATGATTCAAACAGGTTGGAATTCTTTAATAAGGTGCCTTTAATGCTTTGCTCCAACTTTTTAGCCCATCCATAGGCATTCGGTCCTTTTTTAGAAATCTTCTCTAATACCGACACTAAATCGTCTCTAAAGCGATTATAGCTCTTGGATGTTGTTATACTGGTCAAGTATTCTTTCATTGCCCCAACATTTGGGTCAATAGACATACAATTGTCGTTCAGAATAACCAATAAATTGGATTTTTCAATTCCCGCATGATTCAAGGCTTCAAAGGCCATACCACCAGTTAATGCACCATCGCCTATAACGGCAACATGTTGCCTATCGGTTTCACCTTTATAAGCTGATGCAACAGCCATTCCTAATGCCGCAGAAATAGAAGTAGAGGAGTGGCCAACGCCAAAAGAATCATATTCACTCTCAGAACGCTTCGGAAAACCCGAAAGACCTCCCAAAATACGGTTGGTATGAAAATCCTCCCGTCTTCCCGTTAATATCTTGTGCCCATAGGCCTGATGACCAACATCAAAAATAACTTGATCATATGGAGTATTCAATGCGTAGTGCAACGCTACGGTCAATTCTACAACACCTAAACTTGCTGCAAAATGCCCGCCGTTTACAGAAACGATATCGATGATAAACTGTCTCAGCTCCTTACAAACCTCCTCAAGTTCCGACTCCTTCAGATTACGAAGATCAGATGGAAATTGAATTTTTTGTAATAGCGGTCCTGCTTCTACCTGCATAAATTAAAAAATTTCGAAATAAGATACAAAGTAACAATTTATTCTTTTAACTATGGAATATATATACAATTTAATCTAACCCATTGTTTTGCTTTATTCGAATGAATTCCTCCTTTTTATACAATCAAATCCTTATTTTTGAGCGTAATCTATGGACGAAACAAACTACGAAATCAAGCTCGAACAATTCGAAGGACCATTCGATTTATTGCTTTTCTTTATTGAAAGGGATGAACTCAATATTCATGATATCCCTATATCTCAAATAACAGACGATTTCCTCGCATATATACAACATATGCAGTCCTTAAATATCGAATTGGCCTCTGAATTCATTTTCGTTGCATCTACTTTGATGCGTATCAAAGCCAAGATGCTCCTCCCAAGACCTGAATTGGACGAAAATGAAAATGAAATCGATTTAAAGAAAGAATTAGTACAAAAACTAGTCCTATATAAACAATTCAAAGAAGTTTGTGAAGAATTAAAAGGCCTGGAAGATAATCGCGGTAAATTCTATGAACGTGGTAATACCGAATTTGACCTTAAAATCGCCCGTGAAGCGAAAGCCCAAACCATCGACGAAGAATTGTCCTCATTCGACCTTTATAAACTGATGCTCGTGTATGAAAAGGTTATGTACCTATATTCGCACCGAGTACAAGATGTAACCCATACCGTCGTTAAATACCCTTACAGTATTGAACAACAAAAAAAGGTACTCGCGGAACTTATTGAAATCAATAAATCACTAGACTTTTCCGCAATTGCCAAAAACTCGGAAAACAAGGTGCAATTCGTCTATAATTTCTTGGCCGTCCTTGAAATGTTGCAACAAAAATTATTGAATATAGAGATTGGACTCGGATTCAATAACTTCTGGATCGAGAAAAAACTTTCTTAACCCTTATTTAGTTTATCAGAAATAAAAGCCTTGACTTCATCACGGTCTTTTAACTTTTGTAATGACGCTAATAAATAAGAATATTGTTCATTGGAGTCCATATTCCTTATACTCTTTAAGGCTTCCATTCCCGCTTTCATGGCATAGGAACTTTTATTAGCAAATGAAGCAATCAATGCATTCAAGCTATCCCAATCAAGATATGAATCTACTATACCTAATTCTATAGCCTTATCCGTTGTAAATGCTGAAGGATCAAAACACAATTGAAGGATCTTTTTTTCAGGCATTATTCTTCTTAATCCTGCCATAACTTGAAATGGAAAAATACCTAAGGCAATTTCAGGTAATCGAAAATTTAAATCTTTCTCCGCAAATACATAAGTACATCCTAAAATATATAAAAAGCCTCCTGCAATAACATCTCCCTCAACAACAGCAATAGAAGGTTTATTCAATTGATCAAAGATTTCACCTAATGAAATATCTGCATTCTGAATAGCAGGATTAGGTATATCCAAACTTGGATCCTGATAAGTTTTTAAATCCATCCCTGCACAAAATACCGGTCCTGCAGCCTTTAACACAAAGACATGAACCAAATCATTATCATTCGCTTCTTTTACCGCATGCGCAACCTCATTCACCATGGTCGGCGTAAAAGCATTTCGCTTTTCTGCACGATTCAGCGTCAATGTAAAAACATGATCCGATATTTCAGTCTGGATAAATCTATAATTCATGGCTTATTAAATTCTGAAACCCTTGCATTAATTTAGACATACTTTCGAAATTACCTTTATGAAATCGATCTACCAATAATTCTGAAGGAATATTTCCAACAAGCTCATCCTTTGCAAAAGGACAGCCACCATAACCTAAAACAGCACCCTCAAATCTTCTGCATCCAGCTGAGTAGGCAGCATCTATCTTTAATAAGGCACTTTCAACCGCTGAATGAAAATGGGCACTGAATGCAATATCTTGAAACTCTAAATTCAATTTATGAAATAATTGTTTGATACTCTCTGCCGTGGCTTCAGAAGTCGTGTCCGCAATCGAGAAATTACGAACCCCAATCTCATTTAATTTAGAAACCCATTCAGAAACTAAATCCATATCCCAATAATCCGAATATGGATTGCCAAAAGCCATGGAAATATAAACAACCAATTCTTGTTGACCTTTTTTGTTCATGATTTCCAAAATATCCTGAACCGTATCATAAGCCTCTGCAATACTTGCATTGGTATTGTTTTTTTGAAAGGTCTCTGAAATAGAAAATGGATAACCTAAATAATCTATTTTTTGAAATTCAGAACCAATTTCAGCACCTCTTTTATTAGCAATTATAGCTAATAATTTCACCTGATCATTCTTTTCCAAACCTTCTAATACGGCTTGGGTATCACTCAATTGTGGTACTGCCTTAGGAGATACAAAACTTCCAAAATCTATACAATCAAAAATCTTACTTGCGATCAATTCATTGATATAAGTAATCTTTTTTTGAGTAGAAATTTGTTGTTTTATCCCTTGAATGGCATCCCTAGGGCAGTCTACCAAGGTTACTTTTTCGTTAAGCATCTTTCTTTATTTCTCTGGCAATTACCATCCGTTGAATGGAACTAGTTCCTTCTCCAATAGTACACAATTTTGCATCTCTAAAGTATTTTTCCGCAGGAAAATCTTTCGTAAATCCATAACCACCAAGAATCTGAACCGCTTCATTTGAAACTTCAACCGCTGTTTCCGAAGCAAATAATTTCGCCATTGCACCTTCCTTCGTCACTTTCTTACCATGATCCTTTAAATCAGCAGCTTGTCTAATCAATAATTCTGAGGCATTAATCTTGGTCGCCATATCTGCTAATGTAAATCCAACCGCCTGAAAATCAAAAATTTTAGTCTGAAATTGTTCCCGCTCATTAGCATACTTCAAAGCACATTCATAGGCTCCACGTGCTATCCCTAAGGATAATGCCGCAATGGAAATTCTTCCTCCATCCAATAATTTTAAGGCCTGAACAAAACCATCTCCAATCTCTCCAATCAACTGATCTTTATGAATTCTACAATTATCAAAAAATAAAGATCCTGTTTCTGAAGCACGCATGCCTAATTTATCCATTTTGGCGCCAGCTGTAAATCCTGGAGTCCCTTTTTCAATAATAAAAGCTGAAATTCCTTTTTTATCGCCTTTTTCTCCTGTACGAGCCATAACCACTGCTACATCTCCTGATATCGCATGGGTAATAAATGTTTTATCCCCATTTAATACAAAGTAATCTCCATCCTGAACTGCTGTCGTATTCATCCCGCCAGCATCGGATCCTGAACCTGGTTCTGTCAATCCCCAAGCTCCAATCCATTCAGCAGTAGCTAGTTTTGGAAGATATCTGCGCTTTTGATCCTCATTTCCAAAACTTAAAATATGATTGGTACACAATGAATTATGTGCCGCTACGGATAATCCAATAGATCCACATACTTTTGATATTTCATCAAGAATGGTAATATACTCCTGGTAAGATAATCCTGAACCGCCATATTCTTCCGGAACTAGGATGCCCATAAAGCCGTGATCGCCTAAATTCTTGAAGAGTTCAATCGGAAATTTCTGCGACTCATCCCATGTCATGATATTCGGTTTGATATAGGTATTTGCAAAATTTCGCGCACTTTCCTTGACTAAGGTCAATTCTTCTTTAGAACCGAGGTTATACATAATATTATTTTAATTAAGTTTATATTTGGGTTATAAATGTTTTTTACAAATATTATAAAAAACAAATAATATTTTATGATATTTATAAATATTTAATATTTACGTACCTAATAAATTACATTATTTCAATTAAGTTATGCGTAGCCAATTAGAAGAACTCCAAAAGAAAAGAGAAAAATTATTGCTAGGTGGCGGTTTGGATAAAATCCAAAAACAACATGAAAAAGGCAAATTATCCGCATGGGAAAGGGTATTATACCTGATTGACGAAGATTCAGAATTTACTGAAATCGGAATATTTGCTGCAGATGCTATGTATGAAGAACATGGTGGATGTCCTAATGCTGGAGTCGTTGTCATTTTAGGTTATGTTAAAAATAGGTTATGTGTCATTGTATCAAATGATGCAACTGTAAAAGCAGGGGCTTGGTTCCCAATGACCTGTAAGAAGAACTTACGCGCTCAAGAAATTGCCATGGAAAATCATCTTCCAATTATATACTTAGTGGATTCTGCAGGAGTTTACCTGCCAATGCAAGCTGAAATATTCCCCGATAAAGAACACTTTGGAAGAATATTTAGAAATAATGCTAAACTTTCATCCATGGGAATTCCTCAAATCTCAGCAATTATGGGTTCTTGTGTCGCTGGAGGGGCTTATTTACCCATCATGTCAGACTATGCATTAATAGTAGAAGGTACTGGGTCCGTATTTTTAGCTGGATCTTATCTCGTTAAATCGTCAATAGGGGAGGTAATTGATAATGAAACACTTGGTGGTGCTAATACACATTGCGAAATTTCTGGTGTAACAGATAATAAATACCCTAATGATGAGGCCTGTCTCGATGCAATAAAAAATATTGTCGATAAATTTGGTGCTGATCCTACTTTTCAATTCTCCAAAATTGAGGCTAAAGACCCTGAATATCCAATGGAAAAATTATATGAATATTTACCCGAGGATAGATTAAAACCATATAATATGGTTGAAATTTTAAAATCAATCGTGGATCAAGGTTCATTGGAAGAATATAAAGCCGACTATGGTAAAACTTTGATTTGTGCTTTAGCACGTGTAGATGGATGGGCAGTTGGAATTGTTGCTAATCAAAGAGAAGTTGTAAAAGCCAAAAAACCTGCTAATTCTACTGAAATGCAAATGGGAGGTGTAATATACTCTGACTCTGCAGATAAAGCTGCTCGGTTTATTATGAACTGTAATCAACAGAAAATTCCTTTGGTATTTTTCCAGGATATTACTGGCTTTATGGTTGGATCTCGTGCTGAACATGGTGGTATCATAAAAGATGGTGCTAAAATGGTAAATGCAATGGCTAACTCCGTCGTTCCTAAATTTACTTTTATCGTTGGAAACAGCTATGGAGCAGGTAATTACGCAATGTGTGGTAAGGCTTATGATCCGAGATTGATTTATGCTTGGCCTACCGCAAAAATTGCCGTAATGAGTGGTGCATCTGCAGGAAAAACTTTACTTCAAATCCAAGAAGCCGCATTAAAATCTAAGAATATTACCCTGAGCGATGCTGAAAAAAATAAATTATTAAAGGATATTGAAGAAACTTATAACGCACAGTTAAGTCCTTATTATGCGGCATCAAGATTATGGGTGGATGGGGTAATTGATCCTGCTGATACTCGGAAAATTATTTCAATGGGTATCGAAGCAGCCTCTCATAATTCAGATATGCCAAGATACAATGTCGGTGTTATCCAAACTTAAAACACCTGATATATAACGATAAAAAGAAATGAGATTGATAAATATCAATCTCATTTCTTTTTTAAAATACTCTATTTATTAGCTGAAAGCATTCCAGCCTTGAGCCTTAATCTCATGTACATTTCCTGACTTAGAAACCATGGTACAGCCCTCTGCAGCTTCTGTAATATGACCGATAATACTGATTTCCATATTATTCTTCAGTTTATCATAATCACTTTGAGCCACGGTAAATAATAATTCATAATCTTCACCACCACTTAAGGCACAAACCGTTGGATCTAAACCAAATTCTCGCGCCGTTTCGTAAGTCATCGGATCAATAGGAATTTTCTCCTCATATAGCTTACAACCAACATTGGAAGCTTTACAGATATGTAAAATCTCAGAGGCTAAACCATCAGATACATCGATCATAGCATGGGGTTTTACATCCATTGCGGACAATAATTCAACGATATCTTTTCTTGCTTCTGGTTTTAACTGACGCTCAATAATATAATCCTTGCCTTCCAAATCTGGCTGAATATTAGGATTTTCCAGATAAATCTGCTTTTCTCTTTCAAGAAGTTGCAAACCTACATAAGCCCCACCTAAATCTCCTGAAACACAAATTAAATCTCCTTCTTTTGCTGAGGAACGATATGCAATAGCATCTGTTTCTGCATAACCAATACTGGTTACTGAAATCACTAAGCCTTGCGTTGAGGTACTTGTATCACCTCCAATTAGATCTACATTGTAATTTTGACAAGCTAATAATGCGCCTTCATAGATCTCTTCTACTGCTTCCAAAGGAAATTTCGAAGATAAGCCAATTGAGATGGTAACCTGGCTCGCTATGCCATTCATGGCATAAATATCACTTAAATTCACTTGAATAGCCTTATATCCTAAGTGTTTTAAAGGAACGTAGCGTAGATCAAAATGTACATTTTCCAACAGTAAGTCCGTGGATATCAATGTTTTTTTATTGGTAAAATCTAATACCGCTGCATCATCCCCAATTCCTTTGATTGAACTTGGTTGGGTTAAAACCACCGACTGCGTCAAATGATTGATTAATCCAAATTCTCCAATCTCATTCAAATTGGTTCTCTCGCTATTCTCAAATATACTCATGTTATAATCCTAATTTTGCCGAAATATCAAGCATGCGTTCAATAGGTTTTTGAGCACGTTGAATAATATCTTCTGGCAGTGTAATTTCTGGTTGTTCGTAGTACAAACAATTATATAGTTTCTCCAACGTATTTAACTTCATATGCGGACAATCATTGCAAGCACATAAATTATTCGGTGGAGCAGGTATAAACGTCTTGGAAGGACTAGCTTTTTGCATTTGATGCAAAATACCGGACTCTGTCGCAACAATAAACGTATTACTAGGATCCTCTATGGTAAATTTTAACATTCCTGAGGTAGATCCAATGTAGTCTGCTTGTGCTAAAATATGATCCTCACACTCTGGATGCGCAATAAATTTAGCCTCAGGATGTTCCGCACGTAATGCATCAATTTTCTCCTGTGAAAAAATCTCATGTACCATACATGCCCCATTCCATAAAACTAAATCACGGCCTGTTTTCTTCTTCACATAATCCCCTAGGTTACGGTCTGGACCAAAAATTATTTTTTGATCAGCTGGCAAACTCTCTACAATTTGAACAGCATTACTAGACGTACAAACGATATCAGATAAGGCTTTTAATTCAGCTGTACAGTTCACATAAGTGATCACTAAATGATCGGGATATTTCTCCTTGAACTTAGCAAATAAATGCGGTGGACAACTGTCTGATAATGAACATCCTGCCTTTAAATCCGGTAATAATACCTTCTTGGATGGAGATAATATCTTTGCTGTCTCCGCCATGAAATGAACGCCAGCAAAAACAATCACTTCAGCATCTGTCTTCGCAGCCTGCTGGGACAAACCTAAACTGTCCCCAATATAATCTGCTATATCCTGGATTTCAGACTCCTGATAATAATGCGCTAGAATTACCGCATTCTTCTCTTTTTTCAGCCTTTCTATTTCTTTTACCAAATCTAGGTTAGGATCTATCGCAACGTCAATATACCCTTTAGCCACCAAGTCTGTTTCAAATGTTGTATTCATTTGGTTTTTCTAAGTTGATTCCTGATTGTTTGACTTTCTAACTTCACAAAAGTAAAGAAAGAAAACGAAACGAAATCCACATTCCTTTTTTTCAATAAATAATAACTCTTTTTATATAAAAGAATCTTGTTGTTTATTAGTCTGTGGAAAATGGGGAGAATTATAGGATTTTTTATTTTTATTAGTGGATATTCTATAGTTATACACAACTTATCCACAGCTTCGGAAGGGTTAAGCCCTGATTTTCAATACTAAGATTTTTGACCTTTTATTTTTTCCATATTTTAATGTGTAATCATAATTGTGTGTAAAATGTTAATATTTACCTCATATTCTCTTAATATTTTGGTAATACATGTGTGAAAATTGCTAGTATTGTGGAAATAAAAGAAGTTTTACATTTTAATCCACGAGTTATTTACATGTTTTGCACATATTTTGTTAATTTGTTGGTTCAGTTGTAATTAATCATAGCTGCTACAATTTTTAATCAATGCTAGATAGAAAAGTTGATTTTTTGATTATCGGTTCGGGTATTGCCGGATTGAGTTTTGCCCTTAAAGCTGCTAAGCTGGGTAAGGTACTTATTGTTACCAAAAGCAATGAGGATGAGTCTAATACGAAATATGCACAAGGTGGTGTAGCCGTTGTCACGGATGAAGGGGATAGCTTTGATAAACATATTGAAGATACACTAATCGCTGGTGATGGCTTATGCGATGCACATGTTGTGGAAAACGTCGTAAAAGAAGGGCCGGAACGTATTGCAGAACTTATTTCTTATGGAACTACATTCGATAGAGAAGATTCTGGTGAATATGATTTAGCAAGAGAAGGTGGCCATTCTGAACATAGAATCCTTCATTATAAGGACATTACAGGCTATGAAATTGAAAGAGCCTTATTAGAAAGGGTACATGCTGAACCTAATATTGAGATTTTAACACATTACTTTGCAGTTGATCTAATTACTCAACATCATTTAGGTGTACATGTGGATAAACGTACCGAAGATATCAAATGCTATGGTATTTATGCCTTTAATACTGAAACAGGACATGTGGAAAAGATCCTCTCTAAGATTACCTTAATGGCAACTGGTGGAGCTGGACATATATATTCTACCACAACGAATCCCACCATTGCTACCGGTGATGGAATTGCCATGGTATATAGGGCAAAAGGAAAGGTTAGAAATATGGAATTTATTCAATTTCATCCTACAGCCTTATATAATCCTAGAGAATATCCTGCTTTTTTAATTTCTGAAGCTGTACGTGGATTTGGTGGAATCCTTAAAAGAGCTAGTGGTGAGTCTTTTATGGAGGAATACGATGAAAGAGGTTCTTTAGCTCCAAGGGATATTGTAGCTCGTGCAATTGATGCTGAAATGAAGAAATCAGGTCTGGATTACGTATTTCTAGATATTCGACATCGTTCTAAAGCTGATATACTATCTCATTTTCCAAATATTTACGAAAAATGCCTATCTATTGGTTTAGATATGACTAAAGATCTTATTCCTGTTACTCCAGCTGCGCATTATTTATGCGGTGGGATAATGGTGGATGAATATGGGGCAACTTCCATTAATAATTTATATGCTTGTGGGGAGTGTTCCTCAACGGGCTTACATGGTGCTAATAGGTTGGCTTCCAATTCTTTATTAGAAGCTGCTGTATATGCCCATCGTATCTTTGAAGATGCAAGTAAACATGTTAGTGCTATAAATTTTCAAGAAGATCTGCCTTCCTGGGATGAATCTAATACGCAATTATTAAATGAAGATATTCTCGTTACCCATAATTTACGTGAAACTCAGAAATTAATGAGTGACTACGTTGGAATTGTGAGATCTGATTTTAGATTAGATAGAGCAATGAGACGTCTTGGTTTATTACATGAGGAAACAGAATCCTTCTATAAAGGAACTAAATTATCTGTTAAACTTTGTGAACTGAGAAATGTTATTCAAGTTGCTTACTTGGTTGTTAAATCTGCAATGCAAAGAAAAGAGAGTAGGGGACTGCACTATACAACGGATTATCCTCAGCATGCTGATATTCTGGAAGATACAATTTTATAAAAGCTAATTTAAAAGCCACATGGCAACGATATTACCTGTTAAGGATAAACATCCTCAAATTGATGAAAGTAGTTTTATAGCGCCTAATTGTACCATTGTGGGCGATGTAACCATTGGTTCTCATTGTTCAGTTTGGTTCAATGCAGTGGTACGTGGAGATGTAAACTATATTAAGATCGGCAATTACTCCAATATTCAAGATAATGTGACGATACATGGTACCTTCGAAAAGAATGGTACCGATGTTGGTAACTATGTTAATATCGGTCATAATGCTATTGTACATGGTTGTATTATAGATGATTACGTGTTAATAGGCATGGGAGCCATTGTAATGGATAAAGCATATATCCAATCGAATGTAATCATTGCAGCAGGGGCAGTAGTTTTGGAGAATACTATTTGTGAATCGGGCTTTTTATATGCTGGAGTTCCTGCCAAAAAAATAAAGCCGCTCACAGAGGAACAGCTTAATCTTTTGAAAAAATTACCGCACAATTACGTGCTTTATTCTTCTTGGTTTTCTGAATAACCTTTATTTATTTGAAGTTTACTTCAATGGTTTCATTTTGTTCCCAGTTCGCACGTATGGTAAATGTTCGATCTAAATACCATATGCGTTCTGGTTGTCGTTTTGTATAGACATCTCCTGAATCCCATTTGCCATTATTGTTGCTATCTTCTATTAACCGGATACTGTATTTACCACCAGGAAATTGTTTGTAGCTTAATATTCTGTTGCTTGGCAAAGTTTTTCTATCGAATAGTTTCTCCTTACTCTCATCAATTAATTCTACAATATAATTTGTTCCTTCATTTAAACCAGTAAATGTTAAATTGATATCACCATAATTCTCAGTTTCATTTAAGGTAAATTGTGATTTGAACTCCTTATTTTTTTCATCAAAGGGTCCTAGTATAGCTCCTTCTTGTAAAACTAATTCGTAATTACGGTTTGGGCGCCAATTAAATCGGATATGATACATCTCCCGATTTATGGAGTCTTGTTGTAATTGGAAGTTTCTACGTGAAACAGAGTCTTCCATGATTAGGACTTTGTTCTTGTCAACTGATGCAATTGGATAGTCTGAACTTAATTCAATATGCTTTATACGATCTACTTTATTACTAATATTTAGCTTCGGTTGAATACTATTATCAACCTTTAGATTCCTAGCTTTCCGCATACTGATCGTATCGATTGGAACGTTTTTCTCCAATACAGCCACTTTTAAGGAATCAAATTCTAAATTTTCAAAGTATATATTGGCCGTATCTAATGTAGGCTTATATTTTACTAATTTATTAGCATCCAGATTGTTAGGTGAAATTATTTTTAAATCGGGATCCTCTAAAGGTCTATTGAATGTCAATAGTAACGATCCATTGTTTTTAATCTTTTTCTCCAGATTCCTGAAGATAGGAGCTGTTCCTTTAGTATATTCTAATGCTATTCCTGATACATTTTGTGTTAATGCTATACTATCATCCAAAAATCCTATCCACTCATCGTTACCATTATAGATCTTGTCATTATTCATATCCTTTAAGGCATAGACCCGATAGGTGTCTTCTCTTAAATTATTGAATGAAAAATTACCTGATGAATCGACCGTGGTATAATAGGATGCTTTCCTCTTTCCAAAAATAGTATCCCTACTGGTAGGAATTAATATAGCGATGACCTCTTTATCTTTTTCAAGATCAAAATCTTTGCTATATCCATTTTTTACCTGTCCGGAAATACTTAATGAATCCAATTGATCACCAGTCGCAAATACATAATTATAATTGATGAAAGGATTTCCCTCATTATAATCTACCAGGCCTTTTCCAAAATTTATGGTGTAAGTCGTATTTTCTTCCAGCGAGTCTGGTAACTCAATAATGAATCTCTTCTTTTTTATTTTATAAATGGGTTGTGTTTCGAGGTCAGGGGAGATGCTAAATTCTTTTCCTGGATTTACTGTTTTTATATATTCATCGAAAGTCATTTCAATAACTTTCTCTTTAAAATTTTTCGACAGGTTTGGCGGAGTAATACCCAACAATTTTGGTGGGATGGAATCTTTTGGCCCGCCGGTAGGTTTTTGCATATTCGCACACTTCACAAAACTCAATGCAATCATTGTAGCCAGACCTAAAAAGATTAGATTCTTAAATAAAGCTGTTTTTAGTCGATTTAACGAATTATTATCTTTTTTGGATACCTGAGTCATAAATTTAAAAATATTGTCTTAAATCGCTTTATTTTTATTTATTATTATTTTGATATAAAGTATTGAATATCAGTATATTAACTCATGTGAACCATCAATACACTGATATCAGCCGGTGAAACACCTGAAATTCTCGAAGCTTGACCTAATGTTCTCGGTTTTACCTTTAACAACTTTTGCCTAGCTTCAATAGAAAGTGAAGTTAAGGAATTATAGTCAAATTCGGGATTGATTTCTTTGTCTTCCATCTTCTTCATCTTGTTGACGATCTCCATTTCTTTTTCAAAATAACTATCGTACTTGACTTTGATTTCCGCCTGTTCAATGGTGTCTTCATCATAGGCTGCAATAAATTCTGAAAAGTCTTTATCCGCTTTGACGATGTCTTCGATTTCAATTTGTGGTCTACTCAGTATTCCAAATAATCTTGTTTTTTGTGAAATAGGAGTGGAGCCTTTTTCTTCCAAGACCGGATTCATGTCCGCTGTTCCAATGGAATTATTTTTTAGATAGTCAACGATGCGATCGGAGTTTCTGATTTTATCATTTACTTTTTCTAAACGCTCATCAGAGACAAGACCTAATTTATGGGCTATTGGTGTAAGTCTGATATCGGCATTATCTTGTCTTAATAACAAGCGGTGTTCAGCTCTTGAAGTAAACATACGATAGGGTTCATCAGTACCTTTTGTAACAAGGTCATCAATCAATACACCGATATAGGATTCTGATCTTTTCAGGATAAGTTCATGTTGATCATTGATTCTTTGATGTGCATTTATTCCGGCTATGAATCCTTGTGCTCCCGCTTCTTCATATCCTGTGGTACCATTAATTTGTCCGGCAAAGAAAAGATGTTTTACCGCTAGGGTTTCCAAAGTTAAATCCAATTGCATAGGAGGGAAGTAGTCATATTCTATGGCATATCCTGGTCTATACATTTTTGCATTTTCAAAACCTGGTATTAATTGCAATGCCTTTAATTGTACATCTTCTGGTAGGGAAGTAGAAAATCCGTTTACATAAATTTCTACAGTTTTAAAACCCTCTGGTTCTACAAAAATCTGGTGTCTATCGCGCTCAGCAAATCGATTGATTTTATCTTCAATGGATGGGCAATAACGAGGGCCCAATCCTTTGATGCGACCGGTAAACATTGGTGATTTTTCAAAACCTGTTTTTAAGATTTCATGGACCGCTGAATTGGTATAGGTAATCCAACAACACCTTTGTTCCTTGGGAACTTCTACATCAGTAAATGAAAATCTTCCACGTGAATCATCACCCCATTGTTCTTCCATCAAGGAGTAATTTAAACTTCTCCCGTCCACGCGTGGGGGAGTACCAGTTTTCATTCTTCCAGATTCAAAACCTAATGAAACCAATTGCTCGGTTAATCCTGTTGCTGCTTTTTCTCCGGTTCTGCCGCCACCGAATTTCTTTTCGCCGACGTGGATGATTCCATTCAAAAAAGTACCGTTGGTTAAAACAACAGCATCCGATTCAATACGGATTCCCATGGATGTGATGACCCCTTTGGCTCTTCCGTTTTCAACGATTACTTCTTTCACCGTATCCTGCCACATATCAAGATTTGGAATAGACTCTAATTGCAGACGCCATTCCTCCGCAAATCGCATGCGGTCATTTTGTGTTCTTGGACTCCACATGGCTGGACCTTTAGAAAGATTCAACATGCGGAATTGAATTGTGGATTTATCAGCAATGATTCCAGTGTATCCACCCATGGCGTCAATCTCGCGAACGATCTGACCCTTGGCTACACCACCGATGGCAGGGTTGCAACTCATCTGAGCAATCACCCCCATGTTCATGGTAATGAGTAATACCGATGAACCTAAATTTGCAGCTGCTGCTGCCGCCTCACATCCGGCATGGCCGGCACCCACTACAATAACGTTATATTTATTAAACATATAATTTTCTCTAGTTTCACGTGGAACTCGTCTCTGATAAGAAATCTAGTTTCACGTGGAACGCTATATAAACTCTGCTAGTTCCATCCATCTCTCGGTCTTCTCGTCGAGAGTGGTTTTTGTTAATTCGATCTCCTCGGCGATCTTTTGAAGCGCTATGTGATCCGTTGTTTGGGACAACTCCTCTGTCAAGTTGCTCACCTTATTTTCTAACGTTTCAATGTCACTTTCCAAACCCTCGAATTCCTTCTGCTCCTTGAAACTTAATTTTTGTTTCTTCTCTTGGACCTTCGTTTTCTCTACCTTCTTCTCCGGCTTCTTGATCAATGCTTCCTGCTCCAATTTGTAGTCCGCATAGTTCCCGTTATAAATGACAATCTTTCCGTCGCCCGGAAAGATAAATAGTTGTTCCGTCAACTTGTCTATTAGATAACGGTCGTGAGAAACAAGGACCAAAACCCCTGGGTAGTTTTCTAAGAATTCCTCCAGCACATTTAATGTATCAATGTCCAAGTCATTCGATGGCTCATCGAGAATCAAGAAGTTCGGATTCGCCATTAACACGCGCATCAATTGGAGCCGCTTTTTCTCACCACCACTCAGTTTGTTGACAAAACCAAATTGCTTCTCAGGAGGGAAGAGAAACTTCGTTAATAGCTGAGAAGCCGTAATCACTTCTCCATTCTTCATCTCTATAAAATCAGCAACATTCTTCACGATATCCAATACCCGCTCATCCGATTTGAAGGATAAACCCTCTTGCTTGTAATAGCCATATTTGGTGGTTTCACCAATGGATATATTACCCTCCGTAGGTTGTATATTTCCTGTGATCAAATTTAAGAATGTGGTCTTGCCACTACCGTTCTTTCCAGCTAACCCAATACGATCGGCCTTCTTGAAAGTGTAACTGAAAGGGGAGAGGATATGCTTGTTCGGAACAGAAAATCCTGCAGCTTCAATCTCTAGAATTTTATTACCCTGCCTCGAAACTTGCATGCTCAATTCTACTTGCTCCTTCTTCCTTGGACCCTTGGATTTCTCCTCTAAGTCATAGAAAGATTCGATCCTCGCTTTCGCCTTGGTACCTCGAGCTTGTGGCTGCCTCCGCATCCATTCCAACTCTTTCCGCCAAAGATTTCGAGCCTTGTCCGCAGCTAAAATATCGTTCGCTTCACGCTCCGCTTTCTTCTCTAAAAAATAAGCGTAATTTCCTTTATATAGAAAAACCTGACCCTTGTCAAGCTCCCTGATCTCTGTACAAATATTGTCTAAAAAGTAACGGTCGTGTGATACCAAAAGCACCGTTTTATTTCCCGTCGTCAATAGCTTCTCCAACCATTCAATGGTTTCAATATCCAAGTGGTTTGTCGGCTCATCCAGTATATAAATATCCGGCTCATCAATCAGCAACTTCGCCAACGCTAAACGCTTCTTCTGACCTCCACTTAAGGAATCAATACGTTGCTCAAAATTGCTGATCTGGAAACGACTCAGAATAGTCTTAATGTTATTTTCGTATTCCCAAGCATTTAATGCAGTCAATTTTTCAGTAACTTCTAAAAACTTTTTAGATGTAACATCCTCATTTTCAATTAATTCCTCGTATTCTTTGATTAATTGTTGCTGCTCGTTGTCCGCAGAGAAAATGAAATCATTGATGGTCTTTAAATCCGAGAAATCCGGATCCTGGGCAAGGTAGCCAATGCGTAATCCCTTTTCCTTCACAACTTTACCCTTGCTAGGAATAACAATTTCCGCTAATATTTTTAATAATGTTGATTTACCTGTTCCGTTAATACCAACTAATGCTACGCGATCCCCCTTCTGTAAGGCAAAATGAAGATCGGTAAAAAGCCACCTATCATTGTAGGAATGGCTAACTTGTTCTGTGCTTAAAATACTCACCTGATGTGTTGACGTAATTATCCAAGCACAAAATTATTAAATATTTGTTAGTACTTAACTTTTAATCTGAAAAGTATACAGTATATTGACTGAAGCTATATTAGTTCATGCGATAATTTGCAATTAGATTGAATCGCGGGATATGAACATGAAAGATAGAATTATCCATTTCACGAATCATTTCGTAATAGCCTTCCATAAAACCTATGTCGCTTTTTAAATTGCAACCCGACACATATTGATGCATCTCTCCCGGTGCAAGAACAGGCTGCTCTCCAACCACTCCGTCTCCATCAACCTGTTTTGTAAGACCAATTGAATCGTAAATATTCCAATGACGACGCACCAATTGAACCGTATACTCACTCAGATTCTCAATCGTAATCCGATAAGCAAACATGAAATGCTCGTTCTCCGGATTTGAGTATTCTGATTGATATGTTGATTCAACCGAAATTTTAACCCCTGATGTTGTTTGTGTTGTCATAGTCAACCAAATATATATATTCTCATCATTTAGACAAAAATATCCTGATTATGAACTACCTAATTTACAATTATTAGACAAAAAATAATCATAAGTGTTTGACTTAAAGTAACAAACAAAAATTTACTTATCAAATTAGAATGAAAAATTTAACTTTTTGTAAAACTTAAATAAACACAAATCCTCCAATTCTGTATATTTAAAGAGCAAATGATTAGGTTTGTACCATGGCAAAAGGCAATTTATTTCTTCTACCTGTTCCCTTAGCTGAACATGCTGAAAAAGCTTCTTATACCCTGTTACACCTCGATATTATTAATAATATCAAAGAATATGTCGTCGAAAATGAAAAAACAGCACGCAAATTCTTGAAAGAAGCAGGACTCAAAATACCGCAAAGTGAACTGATTATTCATGACTACGGAAAACATAGTCGTGAAAAGATCAATTATAACAACGTATTTAAAGCTGTACAACAAGGATCAGACATAGGACTAATGTCTGAAGCCGGTTGCCCAGGTGTAGCAGACCCCGGAGCCGATGTCGTATTCGAAGCCCATAAAAGAGGTATTAAAGTAATTCCACTCGTTGGACCTAGCTCCATCTTATTAGGCCTAATGGCCTCTGGTTTTAATGGTCAGAATTTTAGCTTTAAAGGCTACCTACCTATTGATAAGGCGGATAGAACGCGTTCCATTAAAGAATTAGAGCACCTCAGCCAAAAGGAAAAAAGCACACAAATTTTTATTGAAACCCCTTTTCGAAACAACCAGATGCTTGCTGAATTATTGAAATCCTGCAAGCCGCAGACAAAATTATGTGTCGCTTGCAATGTCACGGCAGCTGATGAATACATCCGAACTCAAACCATTGAAGAGTGGAAAAAAACTACAATCGATTTGCATAAGAAGCCCTGTATATTTTTATTATTTGCCTCATAAAATTGTATTTTTATAGCTCATGAGAAAATTTATCGTTATATCCCTCTTTATCCTATGCCTTCCTTTCTTATCTCTAAAGGCGCAACAACCAACTTATGTATTGGTGCATGGTGCATGGGGTGGATCCTGGCAGTTTAAGAAAACCGCCGAAGGTCTTGAGAAATTAGGAGCTAAGGTATATCGCGTAAATTTAACAGGTCTGGGCGAAAGATATCATCTGGCATCCCCAGATGTTAATCTAACAACACATATCAAGGATGTAATTAATACTATTTTATTTGAAAGGTTGGATTCCGTTATATTAATGGGACACAGTTATGGCGGAATGGTCATTACTGGGGTGGCTGATAGTATCCCTGAGAAAATTAAAAAAGTAATTTATTTGGACGCCTTCGTTCCTGAAGATGGTGAAAGCGTCGCAAGGTATATAGGTGACAATCCAAATTCGGATTTATTAAGTAGTAAGGATGATATTTATGTTTATCCAACCTGGGTGAAGGACACAACTGCATTTCCTCGGGATGTTCCCCATCCTTTGGCTTCCATTAAGGAACCTATTTACCTGAAGAATACCCTGAGATTAAAAATCCCAACAACTTATATTTTGACCTATGAGAAATCACAAGGCGGAATAGAGAAAGATCCTTTTTATTTCTTTTCAACGCGCGCGAAGAAATATCATTGGAAGCTGATAGAAATGGAAGCGGATCATAACCCTCAAATCAAGAAATTAGACGAATTGCTGACCATATTAAACAATGAAAAATAGATGAACGACGTACTTTCTCCCGAACTGACTGCAGAAATCGAAAGAATAAGTATTTTTTTCGTTGTCGTTATCCTTATTATTTGGGCCCTTTTTGCCAATACGGTCAGAAATACCTTAAAATTAATTTCTAAAGAAAACCAATGTATTCTGCCGAATCAAGCCTGGTTTTTGGTCGTTCCATTTTTTAATATTTATTGGAATTTTGAAGTCGCAAGAAGGCTATCTTATTCCTTGAATAATGAATTCTTTGATCGTAAAATTGCGGTTGAAGAGAACCCTTCCTTGGGCGCTGGTATGACTTATGCATGGTCTTTTTTAGTATATAATTTTCCATTTCCATTATTCTGGCGAATACTGGGTATGATAGTCAGTTTTGTGTATTTTATTACTTACTGGTTTAAAATCAATCAATATCGCGTGCTATTGCTAGAACATAATAAATGGTTGGAAGCAGAAGCGGAAAAAAATAAAAGCAATGAAAATTAGAGAGATTGTTGAACACTTGGAGGAATTAGCTCCATTAAATTATCAAGAAAGCTACGATAACTCAGGCCTGATTGTGGGAGACCCACAGCAGGAAGTACACAAAGCATTAATTTCATTGGATTGTACGGAAGAGGTTGTAGATGATGCGATTGCCAAAGGATGTAATTTGATAATTTCTCATCATCCAATTGTTTTTTCAGGGCTGAAGAAATTCACGGGCAGGAATTATGTTGAACGGGTAGTCATGAAGGCAATTAAAAATGACATTGCCCTTTATGCCATTCACACAAATTTAGATAATATCCTTGGCGGAGTAAGCTCTAAAATGGCAGACAAACTAGGTCTTGAAAACCAAGCTATATTGCGTCCAAAGGGCGGCTTATTGAAGAAATTGGTGGTATATGTTCCAAGAACTCATGTGGAAGAGGTTAGACAGGCGATGTTTGACGCCGGGGCTGGAGCGATTGGCGATTATGATCAATGTAGTTATAACACCGCCGGATATGGAACTTTCCGTCCATTAGATGGAGCAAATCCTGCAATAGGAGAGGTTGGTAATCAAGAACGTGTGGAGGAAACCAAAATTGAGGTGATTTTCCCAGCTCAAGCAGAGCGAAAAATATTGGTTGCCATGTTCTCAGCACACCCTTATGAAGAGGTTGCTCACCAAATCGTTGGCATTGAAAATTCTTTTTCTTATGTTGGTTCTGGAGTTATCGGGAATTTGGAAGAGCCTATGGAGGAGTCTGAGTTTCTGGCATATTTAAAAGAAAAGATGAATCTAAATGTGATTCGTCATACCAAAACTTTGGGCAAGAAAATCTCAAGAGTCGCTGTTTGTGGCGGCGCAGGTGGCTTTTTGTTGGGCGACGCGAAACGTTCAGGGGCAGATATCTTTATTACGGCGGACTATAAATATCATGAGTTTTTCGATGCTGAAGGACAAATAATCATTGCGGATATCGGACATTTTGAAAGTGAGCAATTTACACAAGAATTATTGTTAGATATAATTCAGAAAAAATTTGCTAACTTTGCTGTCCTATTGACGGAAATAGACACAAATCCAATAAAATACTACAGTTAATGGAACAAACCGTAGAACAAAAACTAAAAGCTTTATGGGCGTGGCAATCAATCGAAACACAGATTGATAAAATTCGCCAAGTACGTGGAGAACTACCTATTGAGGTAGCGGACCTGGAAGATGAGATTGCAGGTTTAGATACACGTATCGAGAAAATTCGTAATGAGCTAGACGAATTAGAAGATTCTATTGTGAAGCGCAAAAACATGATCAAAGATGCGCAAGCAGCAATCAAAAAATACGAAACACAATTAAATGAAGTAAAAAATAACCGTGAATATGATGCAATTTCTAAAGAAATTGAAATTCAAGGGTTAGAAATTCAAGTGTGTGAAAAACGTATTCGCGAAGCTGAATTCGAAATCAAAAATAAAACTGAAGCTTATGAAGCGACAGCGAAAAACGTAGATTTCAGCAAAGGTGAGTTGGATGCTAAAAAACAAGAATTGGAAACAATTACGTCCGAAACTCAAAAAGACGAAGATAAATTAGTTACTGAGGTAGAAAAAGCCGAGAAAAACATCGACGATCGCCTTCTAAAAGTAATTAAGAAATTGCGTAAATCATTCCGCAACGGATTGGCAGTGGTGTCAATTGAGCGTGATAGCTGTTCTGGTTGTCACAACAAAATACCACCTCAATTGCAATCTGAAATTCGCCAAAGAAAGAAAATTATCATCTGTGAACACTGTGGTAGAATCTTGGTGGATGAAGAAATCGCATCTGAAGAAGCATAGTCTTATATAAAAGATATGGAACGCCAGCACATTGTGCTGGCGTTTTTTGTTTCTATTATTATTGTAATTTTTATGTATCAGCCTCTTAACCTTTATTTATTTTCCTATTAATTCCTATTTTTATCCAAACTCACCAATTAAATTATATGCTGAAAAATATTTTTACCATCCTTGCCCTCGCTACTAGTCAATTAAGCTTTGCTCAGAGCAATGGAGAAACCCTATTATTACGCAATCCCAGCATCAGTCAAAATCATATCAGCTTTGTATATGGCGGTGATATCTGGATCGCAGATAAAAATGGACAAAACCCAAGAAGATTAACCGTCAACCCTGCTGTTGAACAGAACCCTATCTTTTCACCTGATGGCTCTAAAATAGCCTTTACAGGAAATTATGACGGGAATACCGATGTATATGTGATTTCAACTCAAGGCGGGGAACCAAAAAGGGTTACTTCACACCCATCAGCAGATGTGGTTCGTGGCTGGCTATCCAATGATGAATTGTTTTTTACAACCCAACGGGAACTGAATTACTCCCTTGGTGCTAGGTTATATAAAACCAAGATCAATGGATCCGTGGATTATCCTTTGGTAATGCCTGAGGCAAATCAAGGATCTCCATCTCCAGATGGTAGATACTGGGCTTATATCAAAAATGGGGACCCTACTGAACGGGATAGAGTCGCTTTCAAAAGATACAGAGGTGGTGGCATGCCGTCCATTTGGATTTTTGATTCTCAAACCCATGATGTGCAAGTCGTTCCTGGTGAAAAATGTAATGATGTAAAACCAATCTGGTTAGGCGATAAGGTATATTTTCTTTCAGATAGAGATAAGATTGTAAACGTTTATAGCTATGATGTTAAATCTAAACAGGTAGAAAAGCTTACAAATTTTAGTGATTATGATGTCCGGACTTTACAGGGACAAGGGAATGAACTAGTCTTTGAACAAGCAGGAAAACTTCACCTGTTGAATACTTCAAATAAAACAAGCAACCCTATAGCTATAAATATTCAAGCAGATGCGATCTCAAAAAGAGGACATTATGTGGACATGAAAGATGATATTCGCAGTTTTGAAATATCATCTACAGGTCAACGCGCATTATTTGAATCCCGTGGTGAAATTTTTACTGTGCCTAAGGAAAAAGGTGATGCTCGTAATATTTCCAACTCTCCAGGTTCTCATGAGAAATATCCCGCATGGTCCGCAAACGGAAAATGGATATCATATATCTCCGATAAAAACGGAAAGTATGAACTTGTATTAAGAGATCAAAAAGGCATGGATGAACCAACATACATAAGCTTGGGTACTTCCAACTTCTATTTTCAACCGACTTGGTCACCTGATAGCAAAAAGCTTTTCTATACGGATTCTCACTTGAACTTGTATTATGTAGAAGCCGATTCTAAAAAAATTACCAAAGTAGCTGATGATTATTTAGGATCGCATACAGGACGTAATTATAATTATTTCCAATCCAGCTGGTCTCCGGATTCTAAATGGATTGCCTATCTGAAAACCTTAAACAACGGCCAGAATGCCGTATTTATGTATAACCTGGACAGCAAAAAATCCCATCAGATAACGGATGGTATGAGCGCTGTTTTTCAGCCTACATTTACAAGAGATGGCAAATATTTGGTTTTCTCTGCTAGTACAAACGTAGGTTTAACCAATTCCGGTCTACACATGACGGCTTATGATCGGGACACCGAATTTTCTCCTTATGCCTTTATCCTTTCAAGTGAATCTCCTTCCATCTTCAAAAACGAAAGCGATGAAGAAACGGTAAAGTCGGAAGAATCCAAAGAAGACAAGAACAAAGACGAAAAGAAAGACAGTAAAAAAGGCAAGAAAGACGATAAAAAATCAGATTCTAAGGAAGATAAACCTAAAGAAGAGGTCAAGCCTATCAAAGTCGATTTTGATCAGATAAATAACCGAATTATTGCTTTATCTATCCCTAAAGGTTCCCATAGCTTTGACGGTTCGGTAGAAAATATGTTAATCTATAAGCGTGGAAATAGTATTTATGCGTATGACTTGAACAAACTGGAGGAGAAGGTTATTGTTGAAAATGCCGGTAGCTTCAGCATCAGTAGTGATGGTAAACAGATGATTTACAGTAATAAAGATGGTTATTATATTGTAGCAGCGGGACAAAAGCCTGCCGGTGATACCGGAAAGCTGAAATTAGATAATATTAAACTACGGGTTGAGCCAGAAGAAGAATGGAAACAAATCTTCAATGAAGTTTGGGCGATGCAAAAAGACTTCTTTTATGTAGAAAACATGCATGGTGCAAATTGGGAGGCCGTTAAAAAGAAATATGAGAAGTTCTTGCCTTATGTGAATCACCGTTCTGATTTAAGTTATCTATTGAATGAGATGCTTGGTGAGTTGGTAGTAGGACATAGTTACATCTACCCTGGAGACGAGCCTTCAGCTCCTTCCGTAAGTTCTGGTGTATTAGGCGCTGATTTTGAAATCGAAAACAATCGTTATAGAATCAAAAAAATCTATAACCGAATGGATTGGAACCCGACCTTTAAGGCTCCATTGGCTGAACCAGGTCTGGCTGTTAAAGAAGGTTGGTATATTCTAGCTGTTAATGGCCAAGAACTAACTGCCGATACTGATATCTATAGCCTATTTGATTTTACAGTAGATAAACAAATTGGTTTAAAGGTTAATGATAAACCAACCCTTAATGGAGCAAAAGATATTACGGTTAAGCCAATTTCCTTTGGAAATGAAGTCGCGTTGAGACGCCAGTATTGGGTTGAAAATAACAGAAAAAAGGTTGATTCATTAAGTAATGGTCAAATTGCCTACGTATATATGCCGAATACAGGAAGAGAAGGGTATGTTTCTTTCAACAGATATTACTTCTCTCAAATGGATAAAAAGGCTTTATTGTTGGATGAGCGTAATAACGGCGGCGGTTCGGTTGCCGATTATGTGATTGATTTATTGTCTAGGGAACTTATCTCAGGCTGGGGAATTCGCGACGGGAAAAGCTTTACTACTCCTGGAAACGGAATCTTCGGACCAAAGGCAATGATCATCAACGAATTTGCTGGTTCTGGAGGAGATATGATGCCTTATATGTTCCGCTTTAAAGGACTTGGAAAACTCGTGGGTAGAACCACAATGGGAATTCTGGTTGGTATTTCTGGCTATCCACAATTATTGGATGGTGGAATGGTAACAGCGCCTAACTTCGGGATATTTGACCTGAATGGCAATTATATCATTGAAAACGAAGGTGTAGCTCCGGACGTGTTTGTCGAACAGATGCCGAAGGAATTACTTCAAGGAAAAGATCCACAACTTGAAAAAACAGTTCAGATCCTCCTAGATGAAATGAAAACCTACCCTTACAAAGAACTTAAAAAACCAGCGGATCCAATCCGGGTTAATTAAAAATAAAATGAAAGCCAAGGGGGAACTCTTGGCTTTCGTTCTTTTTACTAATTTAAAAGAGTATTTTTGAAAATGTTAATAGAAATCTGGTCCGATATTATGTGTCCTTTCTGTTATATCGGAAAGCAACACTTTGACAAAGCGCTTAATTCTGTAAGCTTTAAAAATGAAATTGAAGTTCAGTACAAGAGCTATCAATTAGACCCTAATTACCAGCATGAAGCTGGGGATACTACCTACAGTTACTTGAGTCGTTCTAAAGGAATGCCGATGGAGCAGGTGAAAGAGATGACTGGTAATGTAGAGCAAATGGGTAAAAATGCAGGGATAACCATTGATTTCAGCACGAATATTCCAGCTAATACATTCAAATCTCATGAACTGATTCATTTTGCAGCATCTTTGGATAAAGGAGCGGAAATGAAGGAAAGACTTTTCAAAGCACACTTCGCTGAAGGACTGAATATTGAAAATAACGAGGTATTATTGAAGCTGGCTTCTGATGTTGGTTTTTCCGAAGAGGATGCTGCTGCAGCGATTGACAGTGATAAATATGCTTATGAGGTGAAACAAGATTTAGCTGAAGCTCAGCAAATCGGTATTCGTGGCGTTCCATTCTTCTTGTTCAACCGTAAATACGCTGTTTCTGGCGCTCAACCCGTTGATGTTTTTGTCGAAGTACTTGAAAAAAGTTTCGCAGAATGGAAAGAAAGTAACCCCAATATAACCTTCTTAAATGGTGATAGCTCAGCACCAAGCTGTAATGACGATAATTGTAGTATCTAATATTAAGCAGACCTAAATGTTTGAACCTAAAAAAAATTCAGCGTGGATGTCATTAATGATCCTTTTAGGATTAACCTTTGCCTGCGCATTTACCATTCAATTGGTCCTGATAGTAGGTATAAGTTTGAGTACGGAGGGTTTAGTGAGTTTACTGAATTCAGACCAATCCATCATTAATCCAGACAACAACCCTTATCTTCTTTATTTGCTTTTAGGGGTAAGCAGCCTTTCAACCTTTTTGTTGCCATCACTTTTGCTTCAAAAAGTTGAAACAAAGCAATTTCAATATTTCCCAACAGAACAATTTCAGCTGAAAAACTACTTGGTTCTTATATTTCTGTTCTTATTGGTTAGTAATCCTGCAATGGCTGTGATCAGTGAATGGAATTTGAGCCTTAAACTGCCTGAATTCTTAAAGAGTTTAGAAAATTGGATGCGAACCCAGGAAGACCAAATGGCAGAATTGACCGAAAAATTGGTTATGGTAGATCGTATCGATCTGTTGATGATGAACCTATTGGTCATGGCCGTTATTCCTGCAATCGTGGAAGAATTTTATTTCAGAGGGTCTTTACAGAATATCTTACAACGCCTCTTTAAGAACATCCATGTGGCAATATGGGTTACAGCCATTATCTTCTCCGCTATTCATGTGCAGTTCTATGGTTTCTTTCCAAGAATGATTCTGGGATTAATATTTGGATATTCCTTGTTATGGTCAAAAAATATATGGGTTCCTGTATTTGGTCATTTTTTGAATAATGCCTCAGTAACCATAATTGCCTATGTCTACGCAAAAGATGGAAAATCATTTATTGACATGCAAAATGATGAACCCTATAGTGTGTCTATATATATAATTAGCTTTGTCGCAAGTATTGCCATTGCCTTATATTGTTATAAGATTTCAACTCAAAAATCTATTTCAAATGAACTCAAACTGGACTAAATTAAAAGTTTACAATCAAGCTTATGAAGCTGAAATTGTAAAAAATATGCTTATTGAAAACAATATTCCCGCAGTAGTATTAAATAAAAAGGATTCATCCTATTTATTTGGTGTCGTGGAATTGTATGTAGAGAATGAAAATTCGGAAAAAGCCACTGAATTGATGGGGTCTTTTGGTGAAGAAGAGGAATAAATGAAAACAAGAGCTATTACTGGGTTTTTCTTTGTAGTTGCATTGGTATGTGCTACTATTTTTAATCAATATGTATTTACGGTTTTCTTTGCTTTGATAGGCATTCTCTCAGCCAAGGAATTCTTCAGTATTTGTAGTAAGGATGATATCAAGCCCTTGAATGGTCTTGGGATATTAACCGCGACGGTGTTGGCGGCTTTATCTGCTGGGTATTTTTTAGGTCTGTTAGAATTGAAATACTTACTGCTAGCCATTCCTTTCTTTTCTCTACTCTTTATTTCTTCGCTGTATTTGAAACGAGTAAAACCATTCCATGATATTGCCTATACAGTATTGGGGATTTGGTATGCCACTATTCCCTTCTTGTTTTTCATTGGCTTAGGATTTATTCAGGGAAGTTTTAACCCCTATATTCCTATGGGTTTCCTCATTATCCTTTGGTCAAATGACACAGGAGCTTACTTATCAGGTAGAGCCTTGGGCAGGACAAAGCTGTTTGAAAGAATTTCACCAAATAAAACCTGGGAAGGATTTATTGGAGGAGTAATCCTTGCCATGGCTGTGGCTTTTAGTTTAGAACATTTTTTCGGCTCTCTAAGCAAAGTTCAGTGGATTAGTATCGCAGTAGTGATTGGTATATTTGGAACTTTGGGAGACTTGGTGGAATCCATGCTGAAAAGAAGCTTAGGAATCAAAGACTCAGGTCAAATTCTGCCTGGTCATGGTGGTTTCTTGGACCGTTTTGATGGCTTATTAATTGCTGCTCCACTTGTGTATGTTTTGCTAACATTATTATAATTACCCATGAAAATAGAAAAAGCAACCTTTGACTTTCTAAATAATCTGAAAGAGAATAATAATAGAGAATGGTTCCAGGAGCATAAAGTAGCGTATGAAGCGGCTCTGAAAAATGTAACTGAATTTATTGAAGGAATTATTATTAAACTTTCAGAATTAGATCCTCATATCAATCAAGAGATCTCAGCAAAAAAATGTTTGTTCCGTATTTACAGGGATGTTCGCTTTTCAAAAAACAAGGATCCTTATAAAACATGGTTTGCTGCCGGTATTTCGGTAGATGGTCGCAAATTAGCAGGTCCTGAATATTATATCCATATTCAACCGGATGGCACTTTTATCGCTGTAGGTTATTGGAGGCCAGAAAAACATCATTTGGACGCTATCCGACAAGAAATCGATTATAACGCTGAAGAATTATTCAAATCCTTGGAAAAAGGAGGTTGGAAAGCTGAGGATTTATCCTCTGAAGATAAATTGCAGAGACCTCCGGCAGGATATGCGGCCGATAACGAATATATAGAGCTTTTAAAGCACCGAAGTTTCATTTTGTCAGCTAACCTTAGCAGAAAGCAAATGGAAGCCTCTAGCGCCTTAGAAACCGTTGTTGAGAAATATTCCAGCATGATTCCTTTTAAGGAGTTCATCCATCAAGCCTTGGATCAATAAGGAAGGCTTATTTTCCCCATACAAACAGCAGGAGAGTCCTTGATATGTTTAACCGACTGTGGGTTTCCTGCCAAGGTTTCATTCGCTAGAACAGCAAATAAACAAGCTTCTTTCGCATCTGGATTTAAGCCTAATTCATCAAAAGAGTCTACGCTATCCGGAAAAGCTTCTCTTAACTGCTCCATCAATAAAGGATTGTGCAACCCACCCCCGCTTACATAAATTTTGAAATTCGTAATCCCAACTGTTGCCCTCTGAATTCCGTTTATTATTGTCTTTGCTGAAAACGCATTCAAAGTCGCCATTGTATTTTCATTACTGAGGTCCTGAATGGATGCGATCTTAATTGCTGTTTGAAGGTATTCTAAATTGAATAACTCCGGCCCAGTCGTTTTCGGAAAATTCAAATTGAGGAATGGTTCTTTGAGTAATTCTTCCAATAACAACATATTAACGGTTCCCTTTGAGGCTATTTCTGCATCCTTGTCCATTTCTCTTTTAAAGTGTTTTTCCATGTATTGATTCATCATGGTATTTCCTGGGCCAAGATCTGTAGCATAGGCTTCCAATTCTGAACCTATTTGCGGTAAAAAGGTAAAGTTTGATATCCCGCCAATATTCAATAGGATTCGGTTCTCCTTTTCAGAACTGAATAGTAAATAGTCGCCATAAGCAGCCAATGGGGCACCTTCCCCTCCAGCAGCTAAATGCTTTTGTCGAAAATCTGAAAGGCAGATGATTCCTGTTTTTACGGCAATATGATCTCCATCGCCTAATTGTAGAGTGCTATTTGGAAGAGAAAGGACCTGCGTCAATGATTGTGGCGCATGAAATACTGTCTGGCCATGACTGGCAATCGCATCGATCTGCTCTGGTTTTAATTCCCACTTCTTTAATGCCTTCAAGATCAAATCAGCATGTACCTCTGCAATATATGGATTCAGGCCACAGAGAATCTGTTGATCAACGGTTCTTTTTGCAAATATCTTACGGATCCAATTCCTGAATTCTGGCTGATAATCGAAGGTTTCAAACTCCATTAATTCAATTCTACTTGTATTACCATGACCATAAATTTTGCACAAGGCAATATCTAAGCCATCGAGTGAGGTACCGGACATTAATCCAATGATTAATCTATAATCTTTTTGAGCAATATCTGATAGTTTAGCGATTCCAGGATTCATAGGATAAAAATACAATAACTTTTGTATTCTCCTTTCTTAATCCTATTTTTGGGGGAAAAACAAATAGAAAAGACATGAATTTTCCTTCAGAATTAAAATACACCAAAGATCACGAATGGGTTCGTGTAGAAGGTGATGAAGCAGTTATTGGTATTACAGACTTCGCACAAAGAGAGTTAGGTGATATCGTGTTTGTTGATATCAACACAGTGGGTGATGAAGTTGCAGCTAATGAAGTGTTTGGTTCAGTAGAGGCGGTAAAAACTGTTTCTGATCTTTTTATGCCAGTTACTTCAACTGTATTGGCTGTAAATGACGCTATTGATGCTAATCCGGAATTAGTAAACTCTGACCCTTATGGTGAAGGATGGATTATCCGTGTTAAATTAAACAATGCTGCTGATGTTGACGGATTATTATCCGCTGACGATTATAAAGCTGAAGTTAACGCTTAATCAAGCAATAAAGCATAAAAAAGCCCGAAAACAATTTTGTTTTCGGGCTTTTTTATGCTTTATATTATGCTTATTCAACTTTCATGATTACTTCAGAGGTGATTTTTTGACCTTCTACTTCCATATCCATTTTAACGGTAGCAGATTTGGTAAAAAATGTAGTAGGGTCAGCAATATAGGTGCTTACTACACTTCCAATTTTGGTTTCATCCTTGAACATGTCTGAAGTACTTTCAATTACATAACCTTCGGCAGTCTTTTCTACATATTTGTTTAAAGCCTTGGTCGTAATACCATTTGATGTTGCTTCAGTAGTCCAGGTATCACCTGGTTTTACAGGTTTATCAGGATAAGTTGCTGACATTTCAACGTTTCCAAATGGATTTTGTGCATTATCTACTCCCTCCATTTTAACAACTTTACCTGTTTCAGAGGTAATCATAGTAATTTTCTTTCCGATCAAATTCTCAAATTGAGCTCCCATCGCTGCTGCAGTCGGATCGTCTGATGGATTCTCAGAATCATAACTAATAGTCATCATACCCGCATCAATATCCATTTTAACGGCATCTGTGGTGTTTTCAATTGTATAGTTGGGACTTTCGAATTTAGCGACATTGATTGTACTTTTAGTAGTCATATCCATGATCATACTCTGTGCACCTTCCATATCCATTTTCATTGTTGTAACCGCCTTTAAAGGTTTGTTTAAAGGAAGCTTCATTTTAAATTCAACCTGTTGAGCATTCGACGTGAATGCCGCAGATGAGAGTAAGAATAGGACTAATAATTTTTTCATTTTTTTAGATTTTGTTAACTAAAATACAAATTTTTTCAACAATGTAAAGTTTGTCTAAAAATTAATGAGAACTCGAAAAGGAGGGTTAAATGATTTGTGTCTGGATGATAATAAATTGCAAAACCTAAGCTAAACCTATTTTACAAACAGGTTCTTCTTGTAAGCAAGTTCAATCATGCTATGTGTTAACAACAATCAAATCAACCTTTTGTATTTCTCAGAAAAAGAAAAGCCCCAATAGCGATATTGGGGCTCTCAAAATAATATTTTAGAATTCCTTATTTCTTGATATAAGAAACTTCTTTTACAGCTTTAACAACTTTAGCAATACTTGGCAATGAAGCCTCAACTAAGGTTGGTGCATATCCAAGAGGAACGTCTGCTGAAGTAACGCGTACCACAGGAGCATCTAAATAATCAAATGCATTCTTTTGAACATGGAATGTAATTTCAGAAGAAATAGACGCTAAAGGCCAAGCTTCTTCAACAATTACTAAACGATTCGTTTTCTTTACAGATTCGATAATTGCTGGGAAGTCGATAGGACGTACTGAACGTAAGTCGATCAACTCAACGCTAACACCTTCTTTTTCTAATTCCTCAACCGCAGGAATAACAACACGAGGAATCATTTTACCAAATGAAACTACTGTTACTGCCGTTCCTTCTTTCACTACATTGGCTTTACCAATAGGCAAGTAGTATTCCTCTTCAGGAACCTCACCTTTATCACCATACATAACTTCAGACTCCATGAAAATAACTGGATCTGGATCAATAATAGATGATTTTAATAATCCTTTTGCATCATATGGGTTTGAAGGAACAACCACTTTCAATCCTGGAGTATTTGCATACCAGTTTTCAAAGTTTTGAGAGTGCTGAGCACCTAATTGACCTGCATTTCCCGTAGGACCTCTGAACACAATTGGACAAGAGAATTGTCCACCACTCATTTGGTGAATTTTAGCTGCAGCATTGATTACTTGGTCAATTGCAACTAAGGAGAAGTTGAAAGTCATAAATTCAACGATTGGCTTTAAACCATTCATTGCCGCACCAACACCGATACCTGCAAAACCAAGCTCTGCAATTGGGGTGTCAATAACACGTTTAGCACCAAACTCATCAAGCATTCCTTGACTCACTTTATAGGCACCATTATATTCAGCGACTTCCTCGCCCATTAAAAAGATTGTTTCGTCTTTGCGCATTTCTTCGTTCATTGCTTCCCGAAGCGCTTCTCTGAATTGTATTTCTCTCATCAGTATTACAGATAGTGAATTTTGTTTAGATATGCAAAAATACTATTATTTCTCGAATTTCCGTAGAGCCATTGTACTATTTTCGATGGAATGAGGACTACACAATCGATTTACAAAGTGGATTTTACTGTTGGATAGCAATTACAAAGCGCTCTAGCCATGAATTAAGCTCTTTAATCGCCAAGGGAATGTTCCAGTTTTCTACATTTCTCTTTTCCACTAAGTTGGAAATTGACCTTACTTGGACACAAGGGATCCGCATCTTGTTCGCCGCATAAAAAAATGCAGCCCCTTCCATGCTCTCCAATAGGGTTAATCCATGCTCCTGCTTGATCTTGGAAATACTATCTTCGGAGCCATGCGACTTATTCACGGTAATGGCATCCGTATAGGGTATCTCATAAAATTCCGCCGGGAGTGACCAATTTGGCAAGGTCTCCACAAATACGGAATTTCCAAAGCCCAAATTGTCAATCGGAATGAAATCCTGATCGTTCTCTGCACCAAACTCAAATACCCGGTCCGTCTTAATCTTGAATATAGAACCCAACTTATGGTAAGGGTTAAACGTTCCTGCAATACCCACATTGATCATCAGATCGTAATTTTTGCCTTGCAGGTATTGGCCCAAGGCAAAACCCGTAGCAACCATACCGACTCCTGTGACAAGATAATCTGTTTTAGTCTCTATTAATGTGGGAATAGATGCGGCTATTTCAAGTTCCGTGGCGGCGACGACAAGAGTTTTCATATATGTTGCTCAAAGTACTAATTTACGCTAATTTACTTTATCTTTGTCATTATGATTTATATAACACGACGCGAACGCTTTAATGCTGCCCATAAGCTCTATCGTGAAGACTGGTCACTTGAGGAAAATGAGCGTGTTTTTGGTAACTGCTCTAACCCGAATTGGCACGGTCATAACTATGACTTATATGTGACTGTAAAAGGCCTTGTCAATCCTGAAACAGGGTTTCTGATTGACCTTAAACTGATGAAAGATATTATTATCAGAGAGGTTATCGACAAGCTGGACCATAAAAACGTCAACCTGGATGTAGATTTTATGGAAGGTAAAATGGCCTCTACTGAGGTTATTGCCATGGAAATATTCCATATTTTGAAACCATTCTTTGAAAAAGAAAAGGTTTTCCTTCATGCAGTCAGACTACACGAGACTGAAAATAATTATGTCGAATATTTCGGCGAATAATTCACCCATAACAAATAGTAAGAATGAGCAAATTTCAACAATTTGATGATGACGAACAGGACGGTTACTTAAAGATCGACCAATACAACGAAAAGAATGTTGAACGTATTGCAGAACATTATAAAGATATTCTTCAAGCTTTAGGAGAGGATCCTAATCGTGAAGGTTTAATCAAAACACCAGAACGTGTTGCTAAAGCCCTTCAGTTTTTAACTCATGGCTACGATGTTAACCCGGCAGAATTGCTGCGTAGTGCCATGTTTGAAGAAGAATACAGCCAAATGGTGGTGGTAAAGGATATCGAGGTTTATTCTATGTGTGAGCATCACATGCTTCCATTTTTTGGTAAAGCCCATATCGCTTATATCCCGAATGGTCATATCGTAGGATTAAGCAAGATCCCACGTGTGGTTGATGTTTTCTCCAGAAGACTTCAAGTACAAGAAAGATTGACCAATGAAATCCGCGATTGTATCCAAGAAACGTTAAAACCAGCAGGTGTTGCAGTCGTAATTGAATGTAAACACATGTGTATGGCTATGCGTGGCGTACAGAAACAAAATTCGGTAACCACAACCTCTGCATTTACAGGTGCATTTCAAAATGATGTAACTCGATCAGAGTTTCTACGTTTGATTACCGCTTCTTTAGATTAATTTTTCGAAAAGATATTTTTATTAAAAGGTCTGGATGTATTTCCAGACCTTTTTTTGTATAGGATATTCCGTTCATCTTTTGGACTCCTTTTACTTTAATTATTATTTATCCCGGAGATGTACCGTAGCTGGCTCGGAACTTCCTCGGACCTTGTTCGGATTTTTTCGACCAAGGTCCGAAGGATGTCCGGAGAAGGTCCGGAGAAAGTCCCTAGAAACAGCGAGTTTTTCTTGAACAAGAAATGGATTGGAATCGAATATCATTTCCTTAAAATCGATAGTTTATAAATGAAATTGATTTCCGATTAAAGGTCAGTTTTATGACGTAATTTAAATAATGGTTGAAAATTTTCACTTTTAACAAACAGCATTTAAAGGCTTTAAACGCTGTTTATACTTGTGGGTGTTACGTTGTAAGTAAAAGATAATCAGTGCTTTGTAAAATAATTCTTGGTTGGAAGCATAGCTAATATTTATCTTTGCGCAGTATGTTTGAAGAGTCTAATCCGTTAAACAGTTATCTGGAAGATACTACAGACGAAGAAAATTCGTTGTTAAAAAAGGTCAATAGAGAGACCTATCTAAAGGAGACAATGCCACACATGTTATCGGGGCATTACCAAGGGCGAGTGCTGAGTATGTTAAGCAAATTAGTACAGCCGAGGTTAGCGTTAGAGATTGGGACTTTTACAGGATATGCGACCCTGTGTTTGGCTGAGGGAGTAGTTGATGGCGGTGTTTTACATACGATAGATATCAATGAAGAGCAGGAGGAGCGAGTTCAATCCTATTTTGATGAATCGCCCTATGCTAGTCAGATTAAATATCATATCGGAGACGCTGCGGAGGTTATTCCGACGATTGAGGGAACATTTGATTTGGTATTTATTGATGCCGACAAGAAGCGTAACCTCATTTATTTTAACATGTTGGTTGACCGGGTTAGGCCTGGAGGTCTAATTTTAGTTGACAATGTGTTATGGAAGGGCAAGGTTTTTGATGAAAAGCCGGACAAGCAAACACAGCAAGTAATAGAATTAAATCAAACCTTGGCAGGGGATAAACGAGTTGAGAAACTCATACTGCCGATTAGAGATGGGCTTTTTGTGCTACGCAAAAAGTAGTGTTAAACTAAAACAAGTTTTATGCTAGATTATTGTAGAAAGATTTTTGTGGTATGTATACTTATCACTCTTTCAACTTTAGGATTATATGCTCAGGATTATACGACAAAGACGTATATCGAGAAACATAGTCCAGCAGCTCAAACGCTAATGCGTGAAACAGGGGTTCCGGCTTCTGTAATTTTAGCAGTAGCAATTCATGAAAGTGCTTATGGCAACAGTAGAATTGCGCGCTATTTAAACAACCACTTTGGTATCAAGGGGAAGAACAGCAGTAAAAAGATCCGTTCGGCGTATAAAGGCTACGGTTCGGTATTGGATTCTTACCGTGATTTTGTGGGGCTTCTTCAAAGAAGGAAAGCTACACGGCCATTGTTCGACAAACACAACTCTGAAGATTATAAAGGTTGGGTAAAAGGGATCGCTAAATCTGGGTATTCAGAAACTGGCGATTGGTCTAGAAAGGTGATCTCAACGATCAACACTTATGACCTAGAAAAGTACGACGAGAAAATTAATCTTAACTAAGCGCATTTGTCAACACGATGAAGAAGTTTTTATTGGCCAGTTTAATATTGGCCTTATTTTTTGTTTCATGTGGAACTAAAAGAAACACAGTACTTAAGCATCCTAACGGAAAGCCGAACAGCAGTACCTCTAAACCGAACTCTTCATCATCGGGCAATAAAGGCACATCCATGAGTGGCTTGTCCTATATCGATCGCTATAAAGGCATCGCTATTGAGGAAATGAATAAATATGGCATTCCTGCCAGTATTAAATTGGCGCAAGCCCTTTTAGAATCAGGAAACGGAAATAGTTACCTCGCGACTCAAGCCAACAACCACTTTGGAATCAAATGTGGCGGCTCTTGGTCCGGCAAGTCTGTCAATCGTCCTGATGATACCAATAATGATTGTTTCCGCGTGTATAATGATCCTGAACAATCCTTCCGTGACCATTCCCAATTTTTACTTCGTAAACGCTATGAGAATCTCTTTACCCTAAAAAAAGATGATTATAAAGGCTGGGCAAAAGGTCTAAAAGCAGCAGGCTACGCTACAAACCCTCGTTATCCAGAACTTCTAATCGATCTAATCGAGCGCTACGACCTTCATCAATACGATATTGCTGAAGCTCCAATAGAAAAAGTGGCTCGTGTGGAGAAAGTGGAAGAAGTAATCGAAGAAAAAGAAGTGGTAGAACCTGATGTGCCAGTAGAGGAAATCAAGAAACCTGTCGCTATGGCGATTTATGAAGTCCAAGCAACCGATACCATGTATTCCATCGCCAGAAAATATAATGTCAGCGTAGACAATATCAAACAATGGAATGGTCTTTCTACTGATGCGGTCTCCGTTGGACAACTCCTGGTCGTATCAAAATAGTTACAAGCCCCATTAAAAGATGTTAAATATTAGCAAGCTATTCTTCTAAGACGTAGTTTTATAGGAGTGAAAATTCTTGTCCATATATTTTTTATTTTTTGTTTATTTGGACCAACTTTGTTATATGCACAGCAAAGTTTGGAAGGGATTGTATATGACAAGGACACCAAGCGTAGGCTTGGAGAAGTGCAGATTAGGAACCTAAACACTCAAAAATACATTTATAACGATGCTCGGGGAGAGTTTAGAACTTCCGTGAAAGCTGGGGATGTTTTGGTCTTTAAGAAGATTGGATATTTTTCGGACACCTTGGTTTACAATAATAATGCGGTTTTGATTGTCAACTTAAAGGAGAATGTTGCTCAGATTGAAACGGTTACAGTTGTTGGTCGGAAAAGCCCTGATGAGGTTTTAGCAGAGATAAAAAGAGATTATGGCAAGGCTTTTGAGTTGTCTACACCCGGAGATTTATTTTCTGTTGGTCGGACCGGAGCTGGGCTGAATATAAACTCGTTGTACAATATGGTCAGTAAAGAGGGGAAAAACGCACGGCGCTTTACCCAATTTATTGGAAAATTGCATGAAGAAAATATCATTGACTTTAATTTTACGCCGGAATTGGTGCGTAGTTTAGTCGGGTTGGAAGGGGATGAATTAAAGGTATTTATGCAGCTTTTTAGGCCTACATACGAATTTGTGTCTACAGCTAACTATTATCAGATGGTGAAATATATAAAAAGTAAATACGAAGTGTTCAAACTACACCCAAATTTACGACCTTTGCGAGAACTACCAGAAATTAAGTTAGACGTAAAAAAAGAGAATTAACATGAATATAAAAATTTACCTATTACCTGTTTTCATTTTTATTTTCGGGATGAGCCTGACCCAAGCACAAGACTTACGTGAATTGCGCGTACGCCCTGATAGTGCTATTTCAGAGGATACTACAGGCCGGGCATTAGCCATCAAAAATATAAACGTACCGATACCAAAATTGGATTTACGTGTCAATTACTGGAAACATTGGACTCGCTTAGGAGTTAATTTTAACCAAGCGGCTTTTAGTGAAAACTGGAAATTAGGGGGATTAAATTCATTCGCCATTGGCGGGATTCTTTGGCATAAATCGGAGTTCAACAGGAACAACTTTAACTTTACTTCAGAGGTTGATTTAAAATATGGTAAAGTAAAGAATGAAGGCCAATTGGCAAAGCCAAATAATGACCGGATATTCTGGGATAATAAATTGGCGTATAAATTGACAAAATCATGGGCGGTCTATTTGTCCTTGACTTATGAGACTCAATTTGACAATTCATTCCACTATGCTATGGTCGATGGCGAAGAGGTGATCACCGGTTTGAAATCTTCATTTATGGCTCCGGGTTATTTTACGGAATCATTCGGTTTGGAGTACAAGCCTGATCAAACGTTCTCTTTAAGATTTGGTACCGGTACGGCTAGACAGACATTAATCCTGGATAATAGATTGAAGCCATTGAATGCCTATGACTATTTCCAAAAGCATGGAGAATATAAAGATCCGAATGATGTGACGAAAGGTACAGGCCCAATGTTTGGTGTTGAAGAAGGCAAGATCTTCAATAATGAGCTGGCATTCCAGTTAACAGCCAACTTAGACCGTAACTTAACGAAGAATTTGCATTTAAAGGCGCGTTATAACCTATTCGCGGACTACGAAGATATTACAGACCCAACACATCGTTTAGATGCGACCTTAACAGCGAAGGTGACTTCCTTGATCAATGTGGCATTAGGTGGGGTTGTGTTATATGATACTGCCCTAGATAATAAGGTTCAATGGAATCAAATGTTATCCATGGGGGTATTGCTTAATTTACCAAAATAAGATAGATGAGAATAATTTCAGTGCGACTGATTGTTGCGGTGTGTGGAGTGATGTTCTTGGTTGGTTGTTCAACGGCCAAGAAGACGAAGGTATTACAATCAAAGACATCTGTTATTAGCCCTTCAACGGTAGTTGAAAGTTCAGCCCCGCGGCTGGATACCTTAAATAAAACGCCAGATGTCATTGAACAGGCGAAGATAGCTCCTGTTATAGCTGCTGCGGAACTTACCCCGGAGCAACAGGCGTGGAATATGTTTTTGCAAGGCAACAATAAACAATATGATTATGCTAGCGCCATTCATTATGATGTGCGCAAGCCTTCATTTGTTATGATTCATCATACCTCTCAATCCAGCTTAGCTCAAACCATACGTACCTTTCAATTGGCCCATACGAAAGTAAGCAGCCACTATGTGATTGGTCGGGATGGTCGCGTGGTACAGATGTTGAATGATTATATGCGTGGATGGCATGCTGGTCGTGGAAAGTGGGGGAGCATTACAGATATGAACTCGGTGTCAATCGGAATTGAATTGGATAACAACGGCTCAGAACCTTTTCCAGACGCCCAAATAAACTCTTTGTTGATCCTTTTGGACACCTTGAAGACCAAGTATAGCATTCCCCAGAAAAACTTCATTGGACATGCTGATTTTGCCCCAGGGCGCAAAGATGATCCGAATGTGTTTTTTCCTTGGCAGCTCTTGGCAGAACGTGGATTCGGAATCTGGTATAACCCAAATTATTTAATGGCACCTCCAATGAATTTTAATCCTATTGACGCCTTGAAGTTGATGGGTTATGATTTGACGAATCAGGATGCCGCAATCAAGTCTTTTAAACGGAAGTTTGTCAAGTCAGATCTTTCAGGTATACTCACCGAACGGGATAAAGCCATTCTATATGATCTCTATCGAAAGTATTATTAGAGGATATATTTAAAGAAATATTAGGATTGAAGGGTTTCAATCCTATTTTTTTGGGATTTACCCAAGCAGATTTGAAGAAGCCAACTGATCAGGATAAGGAGTAAACAACCTATCAGGTTTAGCCAAAGGAAAGCGACAATATTCATCTGCCAAATTCCAATAACTATAACTTCGGTTATTACTGCTGCCCAAAACACCGCTTTTCCGCCAATCCTTCTGATGTAAAATGCCACCAAGAATATACCCAGTATCGTTCCGTAAAAGAGGGAACCCAAGATATTTACAGCTTCCAACAGGTTTCCTAGCTGGCTAGAGTATAAAGCAATGCAGATTGTAAATATACCCCAACCGAGCGTTGTAATTCTTGAAGCTCTTAAATAATGCGCATCATTGGCGTCTTTTTTCACAAACCTTCTGTAGATATCAATTACCGTGGTTGAGGATAGGGAATTGATGGCACTCGCCGTGGCGCCCATGGAAGCCAAAAAGATAATAGCGATCAGAAGTCCAATAAGGCCCTTAGGGAAGGTGTCTGTCACAAAACGAAGGAATATATAGTTTGTGTCATTTGTGTCGGCTGTGGGGTCGTTTTTCTTGATTAAATCCAGCAACTCTGTTCTAAGGCCATTGTCCTTTTCATTGAAGAGCTGTAGTTCTGTTCTAGCTTCGTCAATTTTATCCTCCTGCTTGCTCTTTAAGGCATCAGTCAGTTGATTGATATAAACAGTTTTTTCTTCGCTCAAGACCTCATGTCGCTGTTTGATATCCTGATACTCCTGCTGGTGGGCACTATTTTCAAGTTTTTCTATTACCTGATTATTGAAGAATAGTGGTGGTGTATGATATTGGTAATATGCAAAAACCAAAATACCTATCAACAGGATCGAGAACTGCATTGGCACTTTCAAGAGACCATTCATTAATAATCCAAGGCGACTTTCTTTTACGGAAGAGCCTGTTAGGTATCTACCTACTTGACTTTGGTCTGTCCCAAAATAGGAGAGTTGGAGGAAAAATCCACCAATCAAACCCGTCCAAACCGTATATTGATTATCGAGGTCAAATTTAAAATCTATGGCATTTGCTTTCCCAGACTTACCAGCAATATGCAAGGCCTCCTTAAACCCGATATCCTGAGGCAATAGATGTACAACGAGCACGCCTGCAAGGAGTAGTCCCCCGAAGATAATGGACATCTGCAGGAGTTGAGTGTATGATACCGCTTTTGTTCCGCCATAAACCGTATAGATCACAACCAAAGTGCCAATTCCGATGGTGGTCATCGTCAGGTTTATATTCAATATGGTAGAAAGGATTAATGCGGGAGCAAAGATGGTAATTCCCGTAGATATTCCACGCTGAATCAAGAATAGAGTTGCTGTAAGGACCCTCGTTTTGATATCAAATCTCTTTTCGAGGAACTCATAGGCTGTATATACCTTTAACTTATGGAAGATAGGCAGGAAGGTAATACAGAGGACAATCATGGCTAATGGTAATCCGAAGTAAAATTGTGCGAAGCTCATTCCGGAGGAGTATGCCAGTCCTGGAGCTGATAAGAAGGTAATTGCGCTGGCTTGTGTTGCCATAACTGATAATCCGACGGTGTACCAAGGTAAAGAGCGGTCACTGAGGATATAGCCGTCAATGGTTTTGACGTTCTTGCTTTTGTAAATGCCATAGACAACGATGGCAAGCAAGGTAAGGATGAGTACTATCCAATCGATACTACTCATCCAAAATATTTAGTAAAAATATACATTAGAACTATGCAAACGACTAACCAGATGACAATAATCCAATAGAATTGTCTCCAGCTTCGTACGAATGGCGGCAGTCCTTTATCTGTCATGCGTTTTGTTTGGCAATAAGGCCGTGATGAAGATAATTGCGAAAATTAATCCACCAACAAGACCAGTGATTATACCTAAAAAAGTTTCAGTAGCAACCCAAGCAGTTAAAGCACCTAAAATAGTACCTACTAATAAAATGATTCCTTTTACGTTTACTTCGTTTGAGTTTTCGATTTGATTTTCCATTATAATATTTTAGTTTTTTTCGTTCTTAGCGAGCAAATTTACAAATAATCTTATAGCTCCGGGAACTCCTGCAGGCAATTGTCTGAAAAATGCCAAAGAAGTATATACAAATTTCCCTTTTCCATAGTTTGCAACTAGTAGCGAACCTTTATTTTGTTGTTCATTCTTGTCGGCCATACTCAATGGGGTGCGATATTCCGGAGCGATATTGCTGGCGAAATATAAACCTCTTTCCTGTACCCAACCTTCAAAATCCTTCATTGTAATTTTATTGGGATAATTAAGGATAGGGTCGTTTTCTTCGGTAAAAGTCACCTTTGCATCCTCCTCCGTTACGCGATCTCTATTGATCTCAAATGGATATGGACCAAATTTATTGGTGCTCATCCTTGAGTTTACATTGTATTGGGCCAAGACCGTCCCGCCTTGTTCCACATAATCAAAGAGCACAGGCAACCATTGGTTGGCATTGTGACTTACGTTATATGCCCGGATACCGACAATAATAGCATCGTATTGTTTCAAGTTAGTGCTGGTTAACAAATCGCTGTTCAAGAGGTCGACCTGAACGCCAATGTTTTCCAATGCAGATGGGACTAAATCACCTGCTCCATGAATATAACCAATTTTTTTCAAAGGATTGTTAATTTCCAGTGCTTTAACTTTTAAGTTTACCAATGGGAACCAGGTAATATCCGGAATATGTTGATAGGAAATCTTCTTGAAACTATGTATAGGCTCAGCATTCAAAAGAGGTTGAATTTCGCTGCTCGCCGAGTTTTTGGGATTAGAAATCTCAAAAGTCTTTACAGAAATCTCATTTGCAGGAATCTCAAAACTCTCCTGATTAGGGCTGATGGTCAATCCGTCGGTCTGTTTGAAACTTAATTGCGCTTTTTGATTCTGGTCGCTATTGTTTTTAATAATCAAGCTAATCGTTTTCTTTTCTCCAGTTTTTAGAAGTGCCTGACTAGAGCTGATAGAAGCGGTCAGCACAGGTGAAATGGATACAGGTTGGTGGATTTCACCACGAACAGGGTCCACATAGCGATATTCAACTGGTTTTTCAAAAGTAATGGGAAGCCCCGCTACTTCCAGTTTGAATTTTGTGGATGGGTTATTCTGGTTTTCTGGAAAACCAAAGTCCTGGTCTTCAATATCAAATTTTCCCAATGAGTTTGGTTTTTCAAGCCAATAAGGTTGAGTCCAATGATTGATTGATTTCTGGGCCTCGTATTTTTTAGTTTCATTGGCAGGTAAAACATCGCCGATCTGTTTATCATCTATAGCGATTAACTTCACTTCAATATTCGAAGCTCTTTTAATGATTTCATTATTGACAGGGAAGTCTTGATCAACCACAAAATTAGGTTTTGAGGCGATTGACTCTGCCACAATGCCTGCGCATGATAAGATGATATCTTCAATATCCTGGATTTTCTTGTCCCTGTAAACCGAAGGTTTCAAGGCTTTAACCAGTGTATGAAGCTCAACGAGACTTTTTATGGAATTTTCTGGCTGGTTCAGGTCATAGGCCTTTTGAATTTCCTGAATTTTGACTTCAATAGGTTTTACTGGTTCTGCCAATCTTTCCCAAGTGGTATTTACACCATCAAAGAGATCCTGAGTAGCTTTTTCACCTGCTACATGATCAAAGTATTCCGTTGTCTTCCCGCGGTTAGACGCAGATCCGAAACCTTGGCTTTTATGTTCAGAGCGGCTCATTGCTGATATCTCACCATAGGAATAGCCCATTAAGGGGTTATAGTCATTCAGAACGACTTTAAGTTGTTCTTCGGAGGTATTGTTCATTCCGCCGAAGTTGGCTGTATTCCAAACGATTCTTTTAGCCTTCCAGGGCTTAAGATCTTTTAGTTGTTCAGGAAATCGCTTAGGGTCTGCGGCAGCTTCGTAAGCTTCCTTAGCGAGCATCGCTGAGGCTTGGTGATGTCCATGACCACCACGGCTGTCAGGAGGGAAGCGGTTGATGATTACATCCGGTTGTAATTTTCGGATCAGATAGACTGCTTCGCGCAGAATATCTTCTTTCTTCCAGAAGCTGAATGTTTCATCATGCGTTTTGGAGAATCCGAAATCATAAGCCGCGCTAAAATATTGTTCGCCTTTATCGATGGCACGAGCGGCTAATAGTTCTTGAGTTCGGATCAATCCGAGTTCAATACCTTGTTCGGTTCCCAATAGATTCTGTCCACCATCTCCACGAGTTAAAGATAAATAGGCGGTTCTGTATTTTCTATCATTCGCCAGATAAGCAATAAGACGGGTGTTTTCATCATCAGGGTGAGCCGCAAAATATAATGCTGTGCCTAGGGTTCCGAGTTTATCAATCTTGAGTTTGATAAGAGCTGCCGAGTTGCTTTGTTGAGAAAAGGCAACTGAGAAAGAGGCAAGAAAGAGGAAAAGTAGGCCTAAGAGTCTATGAATCATCCTTAAAAGTAATAAGATTCGGGGTAAAAAAATAAAAGGAATCAAAATAATTTGATTCCTTTTACCAACAATTAAAAATCTTCGACTTTAAACCATGGTGTAAATTCCGTAGGTTCAATTTTTAGCAGGATGATGCGCTTTTATTTGGTCTAACCTTTAATGAATATAAAAGTACTACAAATCAATCTCAATAACCGAGGTATTTAAAAAAAACTTTTCCACAAAAACGGAGTTATTCACAGCTTTTTGTGGAAAAGAATGTTGATCATGGATATGATCCTATAATTATATATGCGATTTACTTGTCGATAGATCCCAGGACACGTTTCATAAAGCTGTTTAGGGCTTCTTTTTGAGACATACCATCTTGCACCAATTTGTTGACTTCGATAGCGCCGTACATATTGGAGATTAATTCACCAATAACATCTAGCTCTTCGTCTTTTAATTGGGAGACTTCTGTCAACGATTCCAATGTTTCAATGGTTTCTAACACGAAATCGGCGTCATTCTCTGCGATAAACTCGGTAAGATGTTTAATTATTGGTAACTTCATTTAATAGTTCTGTTAATCCTTCGATTTTGTTTGTTTGTACTTGATTGATCAACTTACCGCCTTTGAAAGCTGCGAAAGTTGGGAGATTATTTACATTAGCAAGTTTTCTAGACTCAGGGAATTTCTCTGCATCTACGATAATGAATTTCACGTTTTCATTCTCACCGGCTAATTTTTTGAATTTAGGCTTCATAATGCGGCAGTTACCACACCAAGAAGCGGCATATTGAACCATCACCGTATCATTACTGTTGATGACTTCTTGTAGATTATCTGTGCTTAATTCTTCTAACATGTTTATTGTTTTAAAGGTTATACCAAATAAAAAAGAGGAGGATTATCCTCCTCTTTTACTAGGTGGAATATTAGTTGTGTGCTAAGTAAGAAGCTACGCCATCACGAGTAGCGTTCATTGCTTCTTTACCTTCTTCCCAGTTTGCTGGGCACACTTCACCGTGTTTTTGAACGTGCGTATAAGCATCGATCAAACGGATAAATTCTTTAACGTTACGACCTAAAGGCATATCGTTTACTGATTCGTGGAATACTTTACCAGTTTCGTCGATCAAGTAAGTTGCGCGGTAAGACACTGCAGAACCTTCAACTAGAGTTCCGTATTCTGGGTGTTCTACTTCTTTCATTTCAAGGATACCTAATACGCTAGAAAGGTTGCGGTTAGTATCAGCAATTATCGGGTATTCTACACCTTCGATACCGCCGTTGTCTTTTGCTGTGTTTAACCAAGCAAAGTGAACCTCTGCTGAGTCACATGAAGCACCGATTACGATAGTGTTTCTTTTCTCGAATTCAGCAACAGCCTCTTGGAACGCGTGTAACTCTGTAGGACATACGAACGTGAAGTCTTTTGGATACCAAAATAATAAGATCTTCTTGTTCTCTTGTTTCGCTTTTTCGAATAAGTTCAACGTGAAATTGTCGCCTAAATAGTCAATTGCATCTACTGTGATGTTCGGAAAATTTTTACCTGTAAAACTCATAATATTTTTCTTTTCTTTTTTGTGATACAAAGATACGATTTTAAACGCCTAAAAATAATCGATAATACTTATTAACTATCGGTTTTATCTATTTAAAACCAGTATCATATATAAATATGATTTATATCACAAAATTACGATTCCCTGGTTATCAGTAGGTTGGTTTAATTGTAGAAAATATGGTGTTTTATCGAGATAAGAAGGAGGTGGGGAGGAGTGAGGCAAAATATAGTAGAAGAAAGGAGAGGGATTTTTGGGATAGGCAAAAAATAAAATTTGCTCTAATTTCATAAAGTATTAGTTTTGCAGCAGCGGCCCTGTAGTTCAACGGATAGAATAGATGTTTCCTAAACATTTGATAGCAGTTCGATTCTGCTCGGGGCTACGGAAAAATGCTCAGCTTTCGCTGAGCATTTTTACTATTAGTATTTAGTAGAGAGTATTTGGTATTTAGATGAATTTCTGCAAGAATTTCAAGTTGATACTTTTTGCAATCCTCTTCTAGCTCGCTTTGGCATATCGGTAGAGCATTCCTAAACTTTTATTCCAGAAGAAATTTAGGGTTAGAATTAATTTCTGCGAATTTCCTAACCACTTATATAGGAGTTTAAATACTTGAGGGACCTTTGGGTTTTCTAGTATTTTGTCGTTTTCTCTTTTGAATACTTCATCATAATAAGCCTGATTTTCCTCTGAAATATTCAGGAACCTAAAGCGGTGCCATAATTTGAGAATAAATATCTGTTCGATGTATGAATTATTCTTGGAGGATTTTTGAATTAGGGTATTGATTAATTTCACATTGCCATCAATTCTACCTTTTTCCCTTTTTTTGGAATTCATGATTGAGTTTTCATTAAAGCGATAATAGTAGAATGGCGCGTAGCTAAAGGATATATCCTTGATGTATTGGCTAATCGTGAAGTGCCAAATTACATCTTCAAATATAACTCCTTCCTCAAAACGTAATTTGTTGTCAAGGATAAACTTTCGGTTATAAATTTTGCTACAGGCAATCACCTTCACATTCAGTAAAAAATTGTTTTTAATCCATACAGGATCTTTGGTGTATGCTGGATAAATAGTATCGGATGGAAAGCGTAAAACACTTTGGAAATAATCATTTTCGCAATATATATTTCCAACAACTACATTGGGCTGGTTATTGGCTATTGCAAGGTCAATCAAGTTTTGAAGTGCATTTGGCATAAACATATCATCACTGTCTAAAAACAGGATGTAATCTCCGGTTGCATTTTGAATACCGAGGTTTCTTGCTTCACCAGGACCTTTGTTTTGGTCATGAGAAAACAGTTTAAACGAAATGTCGCCAACATAATTTTGAAGGAATTGTTCCATCTGTTCCTGGGATTTATCTGATGAACAATCGTTTACTAAAATGCACTCTATATTAGGATAATTTTGATCAATTATGGAATTTATACAATCGACAATAAATTTCTCGGCATTAAATACAGGGATAACTATACTTACTTTTAATAATGGTTTCATAAAAAAGTTTCAATAATTTATCTTTCGAATCTGAGAAACAACCTGTCAAATAGATGGAAGGATTCGAATTTAAAACTTAGTTTCAACAACTTGCCGCGAACTCTACTTTTGGAAAATAAGGTCATGACTTCATTGTGATACTCTTTGTGCATGAATTGAAGGGATTCAATTCTACTTACTTTTGGAAGGTTGAGGTTGTAGATATTATCTAATAATCCTTTGGTCCAGAAGTTTAATTGTTCAGCGACCAAGTCTTTCGAATTGGTTTCTTCAATCAATTGAGTTAAGGATAATTTGATTTGGTCATAGAGGGTAAAAATATCCTGCATGGAGATCTTTCTTCTGACTGCAGAGTTGGGGACTTCTTGATAATAATATCCTTTGTAGGAGGAAAGATAGATCTTCTCGATAAATCTCAAATAATTGATAAAAAAGATACAATCCTCGGCTAATTTTATGTTTTCAGGGAATTGAACATGATTTTCAATAACTATTGACCGGTCGTAAATCTTAGAGGCTACATAGCCGAACTTGGTGATATCGAAATGATGGATAAAATCATAACAGGATAATACTTGATCCTGAATGTTATAAATTTCATTTTTTTCACCCTTCAAATCAACCTTATAGAAATCAAGAACAACAAAGCTTTCGGCATGTTTCAATTGTTCCTTTTGCAGGTTTTGCAAGTATTGAACATCAATAAAATCATCTGCATCAATAAATAGAAGGTATTTTCCTTTAGCTAACTTGATGCCTTGATTTCGGGCAATGCTGACACCTTGATTGCTTTGATTATATAATTTGAAGCGTTGGTCATTTAAGCAATACTTTTCACAAATGGCAGCACCATTGTCTGTTGAGCCATCATTGATAATGATGACTTCAAAGTCATTAAAGTTTTGTTTACTGATACTCTCTAGAGTTTTTTCAATATAATTTTCTGCATTAAACAAGGGAATTATGATTGAAAAAAATGGCTCCGTCATAGTTAAATTAAATTGTTGGTTTGAAAAAATCCTACTCTATTCGAATTTTTTACAAAAATGTAAATTTTATTCACAATCTCTTCAGTTTAGTGATTATTAATAAAAGTGTTTTTTATGCCTTAATAATGGTTTTATAGCCATTTTTTTTAATTAATGATCTTCAATGAACCTAGGTTTTGCAGACTTTCTTCCGAAGAAGGTCATTATCAAGATGATGGCTAGCAGGAAGTAAAAGGAATATTTCCATGAAATGTCAAAATCATGAAGTTTTCCAAATAATGGAGGGCCAAATGCGGCTATCAAATAGCCTATAGATTGTGCTTTGCCTGAAATTTTTATAGTTCCAGCCATGGTTTTGCTTCTAAAGGACAGGAATAGAATGGCTAAGCTAAAGGCAAGACCACCGGAAATTCCCAGAAGGATTGCCGTGAAATAAATCCATTGGGTCTTCAGCAAAATCAGCATAACGATTCCTGTAAAATAGAGAACTCCAATGGAGTATATCATTAGCTTTGGGTCTTTCATCTTACTGGCAATAACCGGGCTAACCAACATTACGGGAAGCATCGCCAATTGGAGAATGGAAAATACCCATCCAGCTTCGGATTTACTCATTCCATATTCCATAAGGACCGTCGGCAAAAAGGCAACTAGACAGTAGTAAATCAATGATTGAAGGCCCATGAAAAGGCTAATGTTCCAGGCTTGTTTGGATTTGAAGATATTGAACTTAGTTGTTTCCTCTTTTTTGCTTTGCTGACTTGCTGTATTTGCTCCCCAAAACAACTCTGCAAATACAATTATTAAGGCAATTATGGCCACGAAGATCCAAATCCCTAAAGAGCCTTTCCAACCCATTCCGGTCCACTTGCCAATGGATATACTAAATCCAGAGGCCAATGCTGCAACAAGGTTCATGGAGACTGAAAAGATTCCAGTCATCAACCCTATTTTTGTCGGAAATTCATTTTTGATATAAGCAGGGGTTAAGACGTTTCCAATGCATATACCCAAACCTAAAAGGACAGATCCAATATATAGGGTTGTGATATTCCCATAAACCCGTAGATATAATCCAATTATCAAGAATAGCAGGGCGTAAATAAGTCCATGGCGGATATTTAATCTAGCGGTGGCTTTACTGACTAAAATAGAACAGGAAGCAAACACAATCAATGGGATGGAGGTCAATAAACTTGCTTGAATATTATCTAAATTCATGGCCAATTTGATCTCATCCAATATTGGACCTACCGCTGTGATAGGTGACCTTAGGTTGCTCGCAACCCAAATGACCAATAGAATACCTAACCAGGAAAATGTTGTGTTTGAATTTTGTTTCATGCCTTCCTCCGTGGGGAATAGTTCTTGGAAAACTCTCCCAAATTACTTTGAGGACAAAGATAAGCTTGTCGTTTTTGTTAACTTTGCCATTTACTATATATAAAACGACATGAGAGAATTGGCAGATTTGGACCATCAGATTAGCATTCATGTGGATGATATTCATACAGATACCTATGTTTGGTATGATTCGGAATGGCACCATGGAGAGGAGGAGCATCATCATGAATCCTTTCAGTTGACTTATGTGACGGAGGGCTATCAATATTTTCATATCAATAAAAGAATCTACTTGGTTCCCCAGCATCATGTGATTTGGATTCCGAGCAAGGTTGCTCATCGGACAAGTACTGAATCGAAATCAGTTAACCTGATGTTGGTTTTATTCAATGAGGTTCCAAAGAATGATTTTTACCATACAATCCATGTTTTTCCAGCTCCGGCAGTATTAAAAGAGATGTTGCTCTATGCAGAAAAATGGAATAAGGTGTTGAAGAGTGATCAGGAACAAAAGTTGTTTTTACAAGCCATGTTGTTTAGTCTGCCGAATTTCTGCCAGGAAAGTATGTCCCTAGAAATTCCTGTACCCAATGATGAGCGCTTGATTCCCATCTGCAATTACATCAATGCTAACTATAAGTTTAATCTGGATATTCTGGAGCTTTCCGATTTGGCCAATCTATCAGTTAGAACTTTACAAAGGATATTCAAAAAGGAAACGGGGATTACACTTCAAAAATATTTGCAGCTGGTTCGTATTCTGAAGAGCATTGAATTGCTGGACAGCAAGCAATATACTTTGACTGAAATTGCCTATATGGTGGGATATCAAAGTTTATCGGCTTTTAGGCTCTCATATGCTACTTTGATGAAAGAAGGGCCTAAGTTAAAAGGATAGGGGTTAATCCACTTAACCCCTACATGCAATCTTATTTCACTAACATAATGCCATGCATAATTTGCCAATGTCCTGGGAAAGTACAGATAAAAGGGTATTCCCCTTTTTCTTTTGGGGCCACAAACTGCATCTGATAACTTTGTCCTGCTTGTACCAAAGGGCTTGCGAATAGGACTTCCGGAATATCTGGAATAAAATTCTTCTCGTATGCATCAGGTTCCACCGACATATTATCTGCAGCCTGACCGACCTTTTTCTGGGCGCCAGGTTTGGTGAACACGATGTTGTGAGGCATTTGATCATTATTATCAAACTCAAGAATTATGTTTTCACCCGCAGAAACCTCTAGGATTTCCTTGTCATAAGCCATTTTTCCAGGCAATGTTTTTATTATATGAGTTGCCTTTGAAGATGCTTCTTTCTCTTTTGCAGGCTCTTGTTTAGGTTCTGGGTTCGACTGAGGTTCTTCCAATAGTTCTTTGTGTTGTTCCAAATAGCGGTTTACCGCAGCGGAACCTTTCATCTGATTGAATTCTTCTATGCTGAGTTTTGGTTCGCTGTATTTTGCTGCGGTAGGATCCTCGGCAACAAAGCCAATATAAATGGATTCTCGTTTGGTCGCGACAGAATTTAATAAGAGTTCTGCCTTTTTGGGTTCATTTGCGAGGAATTTCTTGTCAGTCTTGAACATATTCACCCAAACAGGTCTTAAGTGTCTGAAGGACTCGTTTAAGGCGTAATTGATGTAATCGTCGGAAGGCATATCCGAAACGTCAAGCAAGGCTTTGACCGCTTTAGGATCTTTGAAATGACTTAAAGCAATTACAGCTTCTAGTCGGACACGCTGTTCGGAATCTGTAGACATTTTTATCAAGCGATCCAGTGCGTTTGGAATTCGGTCTGCCCAATAATATAAGACGCGTGTTGCTGCAGCACGGATTGCAGGAGATTTACTTTGTAAAAGCTCTTCAAGCAACACTTTATTTGGTTTATTGAATTGCTGATAGACCCATAGTCCTTCAAGTCTGTTCTGATCCCATTCCGGATCAGTCTTATCTAATCTACCTAACCAGGTATTCAGTTCTGGGATTATTTTTTCTGCTGAGTAATCCCTTAGAGTTTTTCGAGCTCTATACCGCTCACGATCCTCTGGGGAGCGCAGTTTATCCAATATTTCAGCGATGCTGAGCTTGCTCATGTCGACTACTGGAAGTTTAGCTATGTTCTTATGGCTGATTTTCCAGATTCTACCTTTAGTATGATCACGTTTAGGATCGCGGAAATTTTGCTCACCATGCTGAATAATCGGGTTGTACCAATCAATTACATAAAGAGCACCATCAGGACCGAATTTTAAATCTACAGGCCTGAAATTGGGGTCTTTCGATTGTAATAGCGGCTGTATTTCAGTGGCAATAATGCCACTACCGTCTTCAGCTAATTTATGTTGTTTCACACCCTGGAAGCCAATAAATGTATTGAAAAGTACATTTCCTTGGAGGCTATCCGGAAATGCGCGACTGGAGATAATTTCTATTCCACATGTTTTCGGTTTAGATGCTGAGGTAAGGAAATCCTTCATTTCGAGGTGTTTCTTTGGATAGTCAATTGCCACGGTTAATGGTGGAGCAAAGTAGTTTAATCCGGTCGATACATCGGCGATTAATTGGGTTCCATCACGCATAAAAACATCACCCCAAGGGTTGGCAAATAAGTAGGAGATATGTTGGTCAAATTTCTTTGTCCGAGGTTCATAACGCCATACATTGCCATAATCACCACGACGAGGGCCATAAGGCGTTTCTACGCTGGTATGAAGAAAAGTTCCCATATTCATATATAAGGCACCATCAGGACCCCAGGTATAGGTGTTCAAGGTATGGTGCGAATCTTCTGTTCCAAATCCAGAAAGTAGGACTTCCCTTTTGTCTGCACGACCGTCGCCATTGGTATCCTTTAAGAACACGAAATCTGGTGCTAGAGTGACATAGACACCGCCATCGCCTAATTCAAATCCCAGGGGGAGATAAAGGCTGTCGGCGAATACACTGTGCTTATCAGCAATTCCATCTGCATTTGTGTCTTCGAGAATAATGATTTTATCATTAGGAGGGTTGCCAGGAGAATAATTGGGATATGAAGGCATGGTTGAAACCCACATTCTGCCTTTGGCATCAAATGTTGCTGATACAGGGTTGGCCAGAGGAAAGTCTTTCTCCGAAGCGAAGAGCTCTATTTCAAAGCCCTCTGGAAGGATAAATTGTGATTTAGCATATTCCAGGTCTGCAGCGGTTGTAGGCTTAATATTTTCGGGATCAGGTTTTACGATTCCAGATTCAATTATCTTTTTGACAGCAGATTGGTCAATGGATGTTCCGGGTTTCGAGCTGGTCCATAACAGGGAATCAAGTTGGTCTACAATATGATCGATTTTCTGTAATTCATTGGGAAGCTCTTGTCCGCCGGCCCATTCGCGACGTCTTCCGTATATATATTCGCCATTCTGTGATTTTGATCGATAGAAATAATGTTGATTTTTGATTCCAACTAGTTTTCTAAGCTCTTCGTTTTCTTTATTTACTTCCCATGATTGTTTAGGTAAGACCATGGCTTTCGCCATAATTTCAGAAACAAATTTGAAACCTTGTTCATTGAGATGAATTCCATCCGATGTTAGGGCTTCAGTTCCTGCATCCATTTTATCCTTTGTAGGGGTAAATAGGTCAATAAATGGAATATTCATAGCTTTGGCTACCTCCGCCATTCCCTTGCTATAGATTTTTAAGTTTTTATTATGCTCTGACGGATCAGGGAGATTTTCATTTATTTTTTCATGGGCTATTGGAGAAATCAAGAAGATCTGAGGGTTGTTTTGATTCGGAATTTCCTGTTTTTGTAGTGATTCTAGGAGACTTTTGAGGTCCTGTTTAAAAACGTCTAAGCTATCAGGTCCTTTGAAGGATTCGTTCATTCCGAAGCAAGCAAAAATTACATTAGCCTGCAGGTCTTTGAGATGTTGTTGGATGGTTCCAAAGTTGAGCGGACGGGGCCTAAGATTCACTTCATCAGCATCCCAACCAAGGTTTCGAATCGTTAATTTTTCTTCGGGAAAGCTTTGATATAGCAAGGTTTCGAAATAGTTGCTTCTTTGAAGGCCTAAGGCGAAAGAGTTTCCAATAATGGCAATATTAGAATTTGAATCAGGTTTAAAGGGGAATTCTTGAGTTTTTGGCTTACAGGATGCCAAAAGGATGAAGAATAGTACCACAATTGGCCAAGAGTATCTTTTCATATTAAGGGTTTTAACCTAAACAATTGATTAGTAGATGTAGAAATTTAATGTTTCATGGTTAAATAAAACGGCCTTAAAGCTTGTTATTCTGTGATTAGAACAGCTTTTTTCTTGGGCTGAGATATTCTATTAATAAAGAAACAAAAAAAATATGTTGACCGCATCCTGTGCTAGCCTGTATCATTGGGCTTAACCTTTAGCACGGTTTTTGAAGCAAGGGTTAAAGCAATAAAACAAAGGTTTAAAAGTTTAAACATGTATTATTGAAAACTAAGCCTATTGGAAAAACATTGAGAAGAATTGAGAGAACAGTTCTAAAAATATCCTTTTGTAAAAATTAGGAGTTGTTTGGTGACTGTTATTCAAGTTATTAACTATTATAGACCAATTATGAAAAGTACCAAATTATTTAGTTTGCTGATTTTATTTCTAGCACTTTTTGCTTCATCCTGTAGTAAGGATGATCAGCTGGATGATGAGGAAGATCCGGATATAAATGTACCATATCTCCATGAAAGTAGATGGGGAATTGTGGTTATCTGAGGCGCCAGATCCTATTGATGCGTATTTTGAAATGGCCTGCCATAAGTATGATAATGTGGATCGCTACGTAATGCATATAGCAGGAAGAAATAGCAATGATTTCAATGATGATCGAGATTATTTCATTATTCGATTTGATACACCTAAAATGTTGGGATTAGGCACTTATACCTTTCCACTTAATGAGAATTGGAATTCAGCATTTTCAATAGATTTTGGCACTTGGGTAAAAGAAAATGAGACCACCTCAAATCTGGTGATCTATGCCGATAATTCGAATTATAGTCTTAAAGGTCCCTTCAAGGTTACAATCAACAAGGTGATTCCCATGAAAGGAGAGCCTAATAGGGCATATGTAAGTGGGAGTTTTGAAGGCGAACTAAAAAAGGCTTATGGGACTATGGTAAGGATTTCAGAAGGTAAATTTGAGTGGAAAGTAGATAAAGATGGGGAAGTTAAATGAAATTATGGAGTTTACAAGGTTCTTAAAAGAGATGTTCAACAGCTTGGAATGACCATCACTTAATTGATCCAAGGTTCTTTGCTGTATGATTGTACCTTTTATTACTTTTCCATTTTTTAGAAGGTTTTCATACTGTCTTTTGCTCCGTAAAAGTTTTCGCAGAAACTTATTATAGAACAATACAATTAGGGTAATCCATAGTAAGGTTCCTAAACCGGGGTAAAAAAATGCTAATTCTGCGGAACGATTATAATTGTATTTCCAGTCAACCTGATTAGAATGAATTAATATGGGGAGGCCAAAGGCCATCAAAATTGTGAAGATAGTCCAGAATGTTATGCCTGGAGTGGATTGGCCAATTAATGACGCTGGAGATCTGCCGTTTAAGTTGCTCATTTAAAACACAATATAAATAAAATTTACTCAGGATGTAAATAATATTTAACGATTCAATAGATTTTTAATTATTCTGAATTTTTAGGCTATAAAAATGAGAAAATACATAGTGGAAAGATCAAATTTTCGTATTCTTACTTTTTGTAATCAACAGCATTTATTTGATGAATTTGCCAAAGGAATTTATCCTTCCAAATACTAATTTCAGTACACTTTCCGTATTCGACATCTTAAAACATGTGGAACGAGCAGGGTTTATTGATAGTAGGGATTATAAACATATTTTCCCTATCAGTTTGGAATTAAATGCAGGTGTTTTTACCAAAACAGGAGGTTCAGTAGACTATCCCGTAGTAAATATTATTCAGTTGCGAGACAACATTACAACAAGCTGTACTTGTGGGAATCAATCTCGATGGCTATGCGAACATCAAGGGGAAGTCATCCATGCGATTCTAAAGGAGATGGAATTCAAGGCATTCTTTGATGCAGGAATTCGTTTGTCATTACTGAAGGATTTTGCTAAACCCTATGGCTTGGAAAATGAGCCGGATCTAGATTCTTATTTTGTACTGAAATTTGAAAACTCAAAGCTTGGTATTGAACCTCGTATAAAGGAGTTGATTCCTTATGATGAGCAGTTATTGAGTAATAAACTTATACCTAAACAAGTCTCACGATTCAAAAACTTACCCGAAGAAACTGCGGGGAAAGAGCAGATTTTGGTTCTTGGAAGACATCGGTATTATACTCAACTGAGTTTTCTTTTAATGGAGGCAGAGCATACTAAATCAGGAAAGATTAAGAACCCAGTAGAGAATGTAGATTTACAACCATTAATATGGAAGACTGATGAACCTTCAGAAATAAAGTTTTATACCGCAATTCAGTATTTTCAAAATAAGTTTACGGAAGATGAGGTTGAAACTGATGCTGAAGCGTTGAAGTTGATTATTAAAAATCCATTGGCATTAAATGTCTTTTTACATGACCGGAAAGTTTCTGAAACGATATCTTCGAAATCATTAATTCCAATTTACCTTGAAATATTAAAGACGGAGATAAAACTGAATGTTTTTAAAAAAGAGCCATTCTATGAAATTACAGGGGAATTGTTTTTCAATGACATCAGTTTACCTTTTAATCAGCTGAATCTTCGAAATGACTATTTTATTTACTATCGTAAAGGTCTTTATTTCATTGATAATCCAGATTTATTGAAGCTTATCAAATTCTTTAAATCCAATAATGAAATTCTGATTCTCCATTCTACAAAGTATGAAGAATTTGCCGAAACGATTCTTTCACCGCTAGAGGAGATTGTTCATGTGAATTATAGTTACATCCGTGAAGCTAGCCCGGCGCAGCTAAAAGAGAAGCAATATCTACAGAAAAAAATCATTTACCTACAGCAAGAAGGGAATTACATCGCAATCACTCCGGTAATGAGGTATGGCGAGATAGAAGTACCTACTTATTCCAAGAAACAGTTGTTTGATACCGATCAAAACGACAATGTATTCAAAGTTCAGAGGGACTATTCTGCAGAAGATAGTCTGGTTTCCAGTATAATGGGCACTCATCCTGATTTTGTAGAGCAGATTGATGACGCTCAATATTTTTATCTGCATAAAAACAGGTTTGTTGACAATGATTGGTTTATCAATGCATTCGAATATTGGCGGGAAGAAGAAATTGAAATTCTTGGTTTTAGCGAAATCAAAAACAATAAAATAAATCCGCATAAGGCGAAGGTCAGTATTGAAATTATCAGTGGGATAGATTGGTTCAATGCCAAGCTAAAGGTGGGCTATGGGAATCAACAGGCATTACTTCAGCAGATCCATCGGGCAATCCGTAATAAGAGTAAATATGTAAAATTAGGTGATGGTAGTCTTGGTGTTTTACCTGAGGAATGGATTGAGAAAATTGCGGCTTACTTTAGGGTAGGAGATATAGAACAGGAAATGATTACTATTCCTAAAATCAACTATTCGGAGGTTTCTGAAATATTTGAAGATGAATTGTTGAGTGAGGAAGTAAAGCAAGAGATTGAACTGTTGAAAAGTGACTTTTCGAGAGAAATCCATGCAGTAAATGTTCCAATTCCTAGGGGTCTAAATGCGGAGCTCAGGGAATATCAGCATCAAGGTTTAAATTGGCTTTCTTTTTTGGACCAGTATAATTTTGGAGGTTGTTTGGCAGATGATATGGGTTTAGGTAAAACGCTTCAAATTATAGCTTTTATATTATCACAGAAAGAAAGGAAAGGTTTCCAGACTAATTTAGTCGTTGTACCCACCTCGCTTCTGTTCAACTGGGAGGAGGAAATTTCTAAGTTCGCGCCTAGCTTAAAAATATGGAAACATTATGGGGCCGACCGAGAAAAGAGTCATCGTAAATTCGCTGATTATGATGTGGTTTTAACCAGTTATGGAATTTTATTGTCAGATATTCGATTCCTTAAGGAATTCACGTTTAATTATATTTTCTTGGATGAATCGCAGGCGATAAAGAATCCGAATTCAGAACGATATAAGGCCGCCAGATTACTGAAAGCAAGGAATAGGGTTGTTTTGACAGGAACTCCCGTTGAAAATAATACCTTCGACCTCTATGGACAGCTTTCCTTTGCCAATCCAGGGTTACTGGGGAGTAAACAGTTTTTCAAGGATACCTATGCCATTCCAATTGATCGGTTTCAATATAGTAAAAGAGCAATTGAACTTCAGGAAAAGGTGAAACCCTTTATTTTAAGAAGAACCAAAAAGCAAGTTGCCAAGGAGCTCCCTGAAAAGACTGAAATGCTTATTTATTGTGAAATGAATAGTGAGCAAAGGAAAATCTATGAAAGCTGGGAAACAGAGCTAAGGGAGTACATCTCTGCTATTGAAGAAGAGGATATCAAGGATAAAAGTATGCATGTACTGACCGGCTTAACTAAGTTAAGACAGATTTGTAATTCTCCCGTTCTATTAAAAAAAGGCTATTCAGACGTTGGTTCTGTTAAGATTGAAGTGATTCTGGAACAAATAGAAAGTAAATCAAAAGAACATAAGATTTTGATTTTTTCGCAGTTTGTAGGGATGTTGGATTTAATCAAGAAAGAGCTTGAACAAAGGGGTATTCCATTCGAATATCTGACAGGACAGACTAAAGACCGTGGAGAAAAGGTTCATAATTTTCAAAACAACAGTGATATTAGGATCTTCCTAATCAGTTTGAAGGCTGGTGGGGTGGGTTTAAACCTGACAGAGGCTGATTATGTTTACCTGGTTGACCCTTGGTGGAATCCTGCTTCTGAGAATCAAGCAATCGATCGTTCGTATCGGATAGGTCAAACCAAGAATGTCGTTGCGGTACGGTTGATCTGTTCAAATACCATCGAAGAAAAAATATTAAAACTTCAAGTGCGTAAAACCCAATTAGCACAAGATTTAATCCAAACCGACTCCTCATTTTTTAACTCCTTATCCAAGGAAGAATTGCTGGGAATTTTATAGTTTGCTTAAAAGTAATTAATATTAATTAAGCAGAAAATTCTATTATGCTGATTTTTTTGTTGCAATTGGTCATATATATAGAGAATTTCAACTTATCAAATGGAGCATCTCAGACTTTCGACAATATTCCACCTACTGATTATGGATTTATCTTTGATGTTTATTACTTAGATAATTCATTGAACTTAATCATTAATGGAGAACCTTTATTAAAACGAGAGTTTTGGCAAGAGAATAATCAAGGAACCGCATCCAACCCTAATTGGGTACAGACAGATTATACTAATCAGGGTTATGACTTCCAATTTGTGGATAAGCATGATGATGTGCCGTCATTGGTTCAGAATTTAAGATTTGCAAGCGATTAAGCGAGATGGGGTATACCAGGAACTAGCTCAACAGGGAATGATGTAGATTTTATCTACTTCCTGAAAGGTGATGCTGAACGTCCGATTTTCAGAATTCATATTCTTCAAAATGGACAAATAGAATTGCTTGGTAGTCGTGGAAATTATGGCCCATTGGAGCCGCTTGAGATTTTCGGTACAAGAAGAGGTCCAATCGTCAATAATGACTTTAAAACTAAAATAAGGTATTATTATAGAGCTTTTTTAAATCCAGAAGTAGTCTGGAATACTACAGGCCCAATAAAGTTGAAGCAACACAGGTTAACTCGGGTCCTACCAATATGAAGGGTGTAGCATATGGACGTTCAAGAATGGATTGTCCTCAATAAACAATATAAAAAATACGCAAGATGTCCTTCGCTCATTTGGACATTAAATAAATGAGCGCCTCCTAATACAACCATAACGTACATTCTATTTTTAGAATGGGCGTTTTTTTATGCCTAAAACCTATTGAACATTTCCTTAGAATTCAATAACTTAGCTTTCGCAACAAATTAAACTGACACACTTATTCTATTTTATGAAATACCTATTCCTCCTGTGTTGCCTGCTTTGTTGGGGTTTACAAGGCCACGCTCAGCTTTCAATTAAAATTTACGAAGATAAAGATTACCTGCAAACGCTTGAAAAAAGACTCAAAGAGGCTAAAACTGATAGCGCTAAGGCGATGAATGCATTTAGATTATCGTATTTCTACAAAAAGTATAGAAATATGGAACTCTCTAAACTGCGTTTAGAGGAAGGATTACGCTATTCGAACGGGAATAATCTTTTACTAGGCTCCGGGAAGTACTATCAGGCATACTATGACCTTGGCTTGGCAGACATAGCAAAGATTGATTCTCAATTAATCGTGGCTGATAGTCTCTTAAAAACAGTAAATTCTGAAGAGTCTAAGAAAATACAGAGTGGTCTTTGGTTGATACGAGGGACAATTAAACAACTACAAGGAAATGAAAAAGGAGGGATGGATGCCTATATAAATCATGCATTGCCTTTGGCAAAAGAGTCCAAGGATAAGTTTAGCGAAGGAAATGCCAGCAAATTTGTTGGCATCAGTTTATTGAATGCTTCGGAAAGGGAGAAAGCCAATGAATATCTAAAGGATGCTTTGTTGTTATTTAAGGAAGCCCCCAGCGAGAGTGAGGTCGCCAAATTAGAAGGAGTAATGGAGGTCACTATAATTCTAGCTGAGAATAATCTGTATCTAAATAACCTAAAAGAGAGCAAGACCTATCTGGATGAAGCTTATTCGGTTTTAAAGAATTACCCTGAATCTAATGTTTTATTGTTTTATTACTATCCAGAAGGGGTTTATTATGAGAAAACTGGCGATTATGAATCAGCAATCAGGAGCTTTGACAAGGCAATTGCTTTCCAGGGCGGGGTAACCGAAAACTTTTATATCAACCGGGCAAAGTTCGCCAGATTTGAAACCCTTAGAAAAACAGGACGTTATAATGAGGCAATCGTGGTGATGCAGGATTTATTAAAAAGTACAATCTTACTCCCTTCAGATCGTAATTCCTATGCCAATTTACTAGCCAATACCTATGCGAAAACGGGGAATATGAAAGCTGCCTTTGAATGGTCTCAGAGGTATATTTCTGTCAGCGATAGCTTGCATGCGGCCGATTATAAGAAAGATATGCTTGATATGGAGAATAAATATCAGTCTGTTGAAAAAGAGAAGCAGATCAATCAACTGCAGGCAGAAAAGCAAGCCGCAGAATTGGTCCAAAAAAACCAAAGGCTATGGGTTTTGCTGATGTCTGTTGGAGCGGCGGTCTTTTTATTGGGCTTTTTATATTTAAATAATATCCTGAAAAATCAAAAGATAGCAAACGAGTTCAAGTTCAAAGAATTGGAGCAACAGCGGGAGTTACAGGTAACCAAAGCTTTTTTAGAAGGGGAGGACAAGGAAAGACAACGAATTGCGCAGGATTTGCATGATGGGCTTGGAGGGGCATTATCGGGAATAAAAATGAAACTCTCCGGAATTCAGACGCAGTATCAAGAAACCGAAATAGACCAAACGGTCGATCAATTGGATAAATCCATTGTAGAATTAAGACGCATTGCCCATAATATGATGCCGACCAATCTATTGAGAAGCGGCTTAAATGTCGCATTGAAAGACTTGTGTACGGCATTATCCAACCCTAATGTGGAAATTGAACTCAAAACCGAAGGGCTTGATACCGCATTGAATCAACATTATCAGGTGAATATCTATCGTGTCATTCAGGAGTTGCTAAGCAATGCCCTGAAGCATGCCAATGCCAACCATATTTTGGTTCAGTGTATACAAAATGAAGATCAAATTCTTATAACGGTTGAAGATAATGGGAGAGGTTTTGATCTTTCTCGTGCTCAGGCCTCAAAAGGAATGGGACTGAGTAATATTCAAAACCGAGTAGATTTGATGAGAGGGGCTTTGGATTATGACGTCATGCCTGGAGAAGGGACAATTGTCAATATTGAATTATCCGTTTAGATCAGAACTTTCGTTTTCGGTAAACCAACTTTTATCTTGTTCTTCAACGAGTCAGGAATTGGGTTGTTGGAAATTTGAAGGTTCTTTAACCAGGTCAGAAATTGAGTCAGACAAGCATAACACCTTCTTGACTCCATTTATTAATTTCTTATTTAGTTTATAAGATCCTGCTACGACATTCTTCAATTGAAAAAATATCCTTTAAGACCTTCTTGACATCTTCCTCAAAACCTGTCATCTCAAATTTATGCACTAAAAATAAAGCATATCTTTCAGCTAAAATGTCACCCGATACCGAAAAATTCTTTCCCCAGTTTTTATTTCCTGAGGCTGATATAGATAATACGGATTGAAAGTTTCTTTCCCTAAAATACTGCGTAGTTACTGGCACTGATCCTGAACCGGTGGTATAAGTTATCAAATGTCCTGGCAATAACACATCACCTTCATTAATATCATTAATATTAATTGCTATCATATTACTAGCCATAGCCAATAACTTTTTAATAAAATTTCTGACATTTCCAGTTTTTGTATCGTAATATACAGCCATAAGGAGAGGTGTTTTAATAATATTAAAGTATACCATTATTGCAACTTAATCAAAACACAAAAGTTATTTTAATTCATCAACGAAAAAAAGTAAAACATTTATTGAAAATCACGCCGGAAAAAACAGCGAAGGATGGTCTGCCGAAGGAGACAGGACGCAAAAGAAGGGTAGGGGAGAAACATAATTAAAGGATTACTTGCTGAAATTTCTACCTTTTTTTACATTTGATTACTATAACTACGGGGCCGTTTGGCCAAGGTTAATAATTGGTTTGGTAAGAGCGACCTTCAACGGATGGTCGCCTTTCTTCTTGATAGACGCTCTGCAATTGCATAGAAATTTTACTTTCTCTCGTTTTTTGAGATTAGTATTCTTGAACTAAAACATCAGCAGAAATATGCAGTTCATTACTTAATTTCCTAATCTGTGGAAGATTTAACTTTCTCTTTCCTGATAATATTTCAGACTTTCTAGAAGCTCCTAGAATTTTACTTAAAAACGACTCTGATTTACCCATTTGGTCTAAACGAAATCTAATAGCCTCTATTGGATTTGGTTTTTCTATGGCATAATGAGTATCCTCATAGTTTTTAACCAGAATAGAAAGAATTTCTACTTCATCAGATTCCTTAGAATCTGCTTTTAAATCTGTCTGCATTAAGACGTAAATTCTTTCTAAATAACTTTCGTACTGTTTTTCAGATTTAATCGGCTTTAACATAATCAATTTTTTTAACGTTTATTTTATCATATTCCTTATGAGTTCCAAACCAAACAATAAAAACTATTTTTAGTCGATACTCAATATCTACAATTAAGCGATAAGTATTACCATGAATATTAAAGACTACTCTCTTATCGGTAAGTATAGAAGCACTCCCAAACTGGGCTTTTAATTCATTTGGATTATTCCATTCTGCACTTTCACATTCATCATACCATGCCAATAATGGCTGTTCCGACTTTGGGAAATCTTTAATATAGAATTTTAAAGTTTTAACCGCTATAATTCTCATATACAAATATATGAAAAACATTACCAATATGGTAATGTTTTTGTTTTTTTTCTTAGATTAAACTATTAAATACTAATATTTTACATATTTAAATTCACCATATAAATCATTCGGTAAACAGCAAGCAATCGAAGGGCGGTAGTGATCTGCCGAAGGAGATAGGCCACAAAAGAAGGGTTGGGAAAAATAACTTATTAAATTAGAGATCTCCGGTTGTCGATGGATCGAAACAAAGTATGATTGAAAACTTTAATGTGTTATGCGCAAACTGATTAAGATCTTCCGGAAATGAAAATGCTAGCATACAGTAAAATAGTTTTACTTACCTGGTCCTCGTTTGCTGTATTAATTGCCATAATGTTTTGTTTTTAAGTTCAAAATGTAAACAAGGCACAACAGAAATAGTTTATGTCTTCTTAAATTTAAACAATCTTGCCTATATAAAACACCTATTGGATTGATTGTTATAGTTCTACAGTATTAACAGGCTATTTGACAAGAACTTAAAAGATAGAGGCTAAATAAATAACAGGTAATTTTTTGTCCTCCACTCAAATGCAGACGTATTTACAACCCCATTTGTAGCTAAACCACTACATGTATTAAATTCAATAAACTATATGTCTATTAAATTAAACAGTCCGCTATTTTGGTAATTCTTAAAAAAACACAATTTAGCTGTTAGTTGCATACCAGTAACTGTAAAATACTTTTTATCATGGATAGATTGATGAGGATTTAATTGGCACGGGTATTGAATATTGTCGATTATACAACCTTAACATATAGATATAACCTATCCACACGCGAGGTGTACAGATAGACTATATCAAACATCTTCCTTTGCGCAAAGGGTTAATTAAATAGTAATATTTATTCACAAAAGCCCTATTAAAGATGAATTATAGATTTATAAAAGAAGAGGTATTGGTGCATACACCAACACTTTTGCAATACGCCAATAAATTCACTCAGGATCATAATGATGCCGAAGACCTTCTTCAGAACACATTGATCAAGGTGCTGAAGTATCAGAAGAAATACGTTACTGGAACCAACCTATTGGGGTGGATCTATACTATTATGAGAAATACATTCATTAATGATTGCCGAAGAAGAGTTCATCAGCTCAAGTATATAAATGGGATTACGGATTCCAAGGATATAGAAAGTCGGATCAGTAGAGATAGAGCGGAAGGCAATTTAATGAGTGAAGAAATAAACACCGTCATGAAAACAATTCCTGAAATATACTATAATGCATTCATGATGTATTATGAAGGGTTCAAATATTATGAAATAGCTGAATATCTAGGGGTACCTGAAGGAACGGTAAAGACCCGAATTCATACGGCCAGGAAAATCCTCCAGAAAAAGCTACGTAACTATAGGCATGATTAGGGAAAAACTATAAAAACAGAACCAGAGGTAATTAAATCAGGCCCTCTGGTTCTGTTGTTCTGTTATATGGTGCGGGTAATGGTAATCAAGCAAAGCTGACCCTGAAGCCATATTGATATTATTAATCGTTTTTATCGTTCTTAAATTCCCCCTAAATTTAAAGCCCCCAATGATAGTATCATTACTTCTCTTGCATAGGAGGGGACCTATGAATTCCATTAAGCAATTACATTCAATGTGCACATAGCTGACCCATGAAATTCTTGTTGATCAAAATATTTTAATTTATGATCCTCTGGTATATGTGATCAGGTATAGTGACCTTTCCATGGAGGAATTTTTCTATCATCATGCTGCCAACAACCCTTTAAAAACTCAAAAGGAGAAATGGTTCATGGTCTGTTTGGTATTCTGCTTAAAGAAACCGAAGTAATTCCAAGATAAGATGCGACGTAATGCTACGGAACACGTTGGATAATATGGGGATATTCTTCGATCAACTCTCTGTAGCGCTACTCAGGACGTTTTTAAGGTAGGAATAGAAAGTTTTTTGAGATTGTAAAAGTCGTTTGAATAGATGCTCCTGTATTTCTTCTTTGATTTCGGGGAAACTTTGTAACCCGTCCAAAAAATCCTTTTGTGAAAGCGTCAGCAGAATGCAGGAATCTAGGCTTTCTATGCTATAGAGGCTCGGTAGATCAGCACGGAAGCTTTCAATGGACGAAACTTTATCGCCTTCAAAAAAAACTGGGTGGAAATATCCTTACCATCATTATTGACCCAAGTCCGCAAACATCCTTTCTTAACAAAAAACATAGTTTTGGAGATTTCCCCTTCCTGTAAAAGAATGGTTTTGGCAGGAACTTCCAGCTGATTAAAGAGATTTTGGAGTTTATCACTTACCATTGTTAAGCTTCATTTATTATTGATTGGTAATACAATATTACGTTTTTTTAATAGATCCAATGTTTTGAGTCTCTAGGGTTAAAACGAATATTTTGTCTTGAATTACATAAAATATTTAAAAGATTTTTCAGAGAAATTTATTGGGTCTGAAGTATGAATTTTTATTCCTCCTGCAGATATAAGAGCATATCCTATTTTAACATTGATATGCTAGTGATTGTCTCAATCCCAATGGCGAGATTTCAGCGTTCTATAAAAAAACTGTCCAGAAATTTCTTTGGCACACTCATTGCAACTTCATGTACATACAACCATAAGATTTTTATTGGACCGGAGATTTAACGAGAGGTTTGTTTCTGGTCCAATTTCAATCTAAACCATCTTTGTGCAAAGGGGAATTAAAACCCGTTTTCTACTAAATCTCTTTTTAAAATGAACAATGATTTTATAAAAAATGAAGTGTTGGTTCATTCGGACACCTTGCTTCACTATGCGAACAAGTTTACCAAGGAACAAAATGATGCGGAGGATCTCCTCCGAGATACCCTCATGAAGGTCTGTTGTATAAAAATATCCCCTGCCCAAATTTATATCTCCAGAATAAAATCTTCACTACTTTTATCTAAATCCTACAGAAGCTTGGACAAATACCGAAATTCAGAACAATTATGAGCTTAGTTTGTTAAGTCCCCAAACAATCTTAACAATATTATCATGGCAACAACAACAAAATCTACTCCTAAGGAAACTAAAGTTAAAGCAAAGCCAAGCGCGGCTAAAGATTTAAATGAGCTATTTGAGGACGGCCTAAAGGATATTTATTGGGCTGAGAGGGAATTGGTAAAAGCATTACCTAAAATGGAAAAAAATGCTACGTCTCAAAAACTGAAAACAGCAATATCTTCTCATCTTGAAGAGACCAAGGAACATGTCAGTAGACTGGAAGAAGTTTTTGAATCGATCGGAATTAAAGCGAAGGCAGAGAAATGTGATGCTATGGCCGGGCTATTAGAAGAAGCTAAAAGTATTATGGAAGAGACAGAATCTGGGGCTGTGCGGGATGCGGGAATAATCGCCGCTTCCCAAAAAGTAGAACATTATGAGATTGCAACTTATGGCACGCTGGCGGCTTTCGCAAAAACGCTTGAACATAAGGATGCATTAAAGTTGCTCTTGAAGACATTAAAAGAAGAAAAGTCATGCGATGAAAAATTAACCGCCATTGCGGATACGAACTTAAATTCAAAAGCCGAGTAATATATATCTAGTAAAATAGGTATTTTTAAATGCCAACCTTCTAGGTTGGCATTTAAATTTAATATCCTATCTTACAGGCCTTGCGCGCAATTTTCATTAAACCAAAAAATGCCAAAGCAGAAAAGAAAATAAGCGCCTAGATCGATGTCCCCATTTATAACATTCTGAAATATTATTTTTAAACTTAAATTTATCAAACGAATTGATTCCCGAACTGTTCTAGGCAACATATCTGACGGAAAAAGAGAGAAAATACCCGCTAACAGGTGGATCGACATTCACGAACAAAGCAATGAACCTTACACCTGAAAATACACCAGGAATGGGCAAAAATAAAAATAAAGCTGCACTTCACCCACTGGAAGGGAACAGGACGTACTAAATTAATGACGGCAGCACAGCTCTAGCATAATTTGATCTTTAAATTATATATGCTAAAACAAAATACATTCGAAACAGATTAAGGGTATAGGAATAATTCAATGACAAGGAATGGAAGCAAAGAAACCTTTTAAATATGTAAACTGCAATTCAAAGGGCATCTCTAGGATACAAAACGGTGAGGTATTTGAATACTACGACCAAAAAAACGTGAGGATTGTGGATCCATCGGTCCTATCTCGGATCCATTCCTTGGTAATCCCTCCAAATTGGACCAATGTATGGATATGCCCGAATAGATATGGGCACATCCAGGCCACGGGCTTGGATATTAGGCAACGTAAGCAATATATCTACCATCCCCGTTGGACAGCTTTCCAGGACCAGGATAAGTTCAGCAGACTATATCACTTTGGAAAGAGCCTACCAGTATTGAAAAAACAGTTGGAGAAGGATATCAAAAGGGACCTGTGTGACCAGAGATATGTCTGTGCTCTGGCAATCATGATCATCCAGCACACCTCCATACGTCCAGGAAATACCATATATAGAAATTCCAATGGTTCCTTTGGTCTCACCACGCTCCAGAATAAACATGTTAAATTACAGCAAGGAAAGGTAATATTAAGATATAGGGGGAAAAAAGGTGTAAAGCAGGAGAAAGCATTTAGTAAGAAAAGGCTGTATGATAATATTGAGAAGATATTGCAACTCTCGGGAAAACAGTTTCTCCAATACTTGGACGAACAGAATGTTAAAAGAGCCATAAAGCCTTGCCATCTAAACAGCTATCTTTCTGAAATATATGGTGGGAATGTTACCAGTAAAACCATAAGAACGTGGAACGCATGCTTTTTGGCTTTGGGTCATCTTTTGGAAACCTATCCCGGCAACACTAAGAACCGAAACAAAAGCTGCAGAGAACTTGTCAGTTCCGTCGCGCATATTTTGGGAAACACACCATCTGTGGCACGCAAAAACTACATCTGTCCAGTTATCTTAAAAAGGTTTGAAGAGGGCAGTCTTGACGGCTGGATGAGAAGGTATGCAAACATTGCAAAGAAGGAGAAGGATACAATTGTCCAAAAAAAGCTCTTGATGCTATTGAAAGGGTGTTAGATAGATCATCATTGTTTTTATCCCGTAAAAAATCTGAATAATTTGTTATAATGAGTAAACTCACGGCACCGATCAAACATAGCTGAGACCATGGTTTAACCCATGATCTAGAGCCTCTTCATACATATTCCAATAAACTGTGGAGCTCAGGGGGGGATGGTGATAATAGATTGATGAAGGTTCAAACACCTGATAGGAAAACCTAAAGTCCCCCTCATCAACTTCTCGGAGTATTACCAATACAATCACTCCCTTATTTCTCAACCAGCTTTGTATACTGGTCGTGTCGGGATACCCGTCAAACCCTTTTTCCCTCGCATATTCAAGGATGTTCATATTATTGTTTACCATAAAACAATGATCTAGGATTAGTGTCTTAATACTAAAATAGATAAAGAACATTCTACGGTGAAAATATTAAATGGAATTGAGTGATTTGATTAAAAATTGTAGACAAGGAGCTATGGGTTACTGATTTTATCCAATTCTTTAAAACAAGATAAACAGAAATAATTTGGTCTATTTCTCACGAAAATTATCAGTTATAAAATATTTTCAAGAAAATTCCTTAAAAAATATAAAGTTGAACGGTCTTTGCAATAATATCCAAAAATAAATCAACTAATGGAACTATATATGGAAAATTTTAAAACAGCAGAAGAACTTGGTCTGGAAAAGGGATATTATCTATTATTGTTAGCCATCTTGGGAGAGAATGGCCAAGAACATGGTTCCAGGGAAGATAGTGGAATTCAAAACAGTGCCAATTGATCACAGTTTTTTAGAATGCTGTTCTCGAATGGCAGAAAATAGGTGGCTCTATTTCTGATCTGAGTGCAACAGCAAAATTGCAAAAATAGATAAAGAATAAAAAACGTCCATTTTTATGGACGTTTTTGAGAATTAGAGATTATGGATATGTTTTAAAATTAGGTTTAATCCTCTTTTTCAGCTTCGGGATTGATATGGTTCTCTGCAATAAAAGTGAGTTCCTGATCTTCCTCTTCCTGAGCTATTTGAGCCACCCCCGGAATTATTCGATCCGCGTGCCGAGCTGGTAGATCCGCGGCGTGAACCACTTGACCTTCGTCCCGAAGCGCTACCTTTTCTGGAACCAGAGCTGGATGAAGTAAACCTTCCATCGCTATCGCGGCGTCGGTTTGATGATCTGCCGTCCGAAGAGTATTCATCATCCTCATCATAATCATCATAATCATCCTCATCGTAGTCTTCATCCTCGTTATCGTAATCCTCGTCCTCATAGTCATCATATTCTTCTTCCTCGAACTCATCATCATAATCTTCATCATTTGATGCGTCGCGGAATCCATGACTGTACCCTAATTGGTAAATGTTTTCTAATGAATGTTCGTTATTGTCAGAGGCCCCCCTCTTGAGCGGCTGCTTGAATTATTTCTTTTCATGATAAATTACTTAAATGTTAAACTGTTTTGATACAGTGGTTTATAATAATAAAATAACGAAACGCTCTCTAGAACCGGTTTCTTAAAATTGAACCCTTTAAAATATAAAAGGTTCACAATTAGTGCGAATTCTACAATAGGCTTTTAGACTTGATCAATTATCACTCTTTGATTTCCTGAAAGAGAGAGACGTCCCCTTAACTCCGAAATGCATGGGTCAGCCCTATAATATTCAATCCATATCGTTATTCCCCAACATATTGGCAATTCTCTCAGCCGCTGTATCGCAGAAATCCAGGCCAGAAAAATCTGGGTTTACCCCACTGATAAATGGCACTGCCATAATGAAGAGTGAGGGATTGACTGCCCCGAACCTGTCCAGTGCCTGAAAGTTATCATTTATGGCCAGTCCCGTCACTTTCATGAAATATTTGCCCATGTCATCTCTGTACACATTGGCTGCATCGTTTTCAACATGTTTTTTTGCATTTTCCTCATCCTTGAAAAATAGGAATCCGGAAGTGACCTTACCCGTCTTAAGCCCGTCAAAGGGAAGGTCGTTGAAGTGCATGGGCCTCTGCCCAATGGCATCTACAAAAATCTCATAGTTTTCTTCAAATCTGTCCCCTTCGTCATCTACGAACGTTACTTTACATCCTGAACCTGTTGCATTGGGAACGAACTCGCTTTCCTCACCAACGGCGTAGTTACGAAGGAGATCCTGTTCATATAGAGCAATCATCTCATGGTAGGAAGCTTGGGGCAGGGACGCAATAACAATTGAAATGAGCGGCATAAGCACTTTTTTGTGCCGGACCATATCTTCGGCGCTGAGATGTTTTGCCGGGTAGTTGATGGCATAGCTAAAGGCAGACAGAGCTTCCTTCCAACTTATGGACTGCTGCCGCTTTATTGACTTTTCAGCTTCCCTGAATTCGGCCATAAATAGCTTTATGGCATCGATCTCTTCCCGGATTTGCAGCATTCTCTCGGTAAATTCTTCAATTCCCAGATCTTTCACCCTGGAGTAAAAATCGGGGTCCCTCTGACTGAGAGGGATCAGGAAGTTTCTCTCAAATACGTGGTCGAGATCCACGAAGCCCCCATTTTTCGCTTTATATTCATTGATTTCGTCCAAACCCATTGTCCACTCACTGGAAAATGCCTTATCCTCCGAATGGAACCTTAGGGCGGGAAGGAACCCTCTGGTGGAAAATAGGTCGATCCGAAAACCGCTGCTGTCTTCGTTCAATATGAAATCATAACCGCCTTCAGGTCTTTCCCTGAATTTTCCGTTTGCCCTGGCCAAAGTTTTTATGGCATCAACTGCCGTTAACGACGCCCCCCGGATCGCTACTGGGAAATTTGCATTCAAAGATAGCTTTGAGGGAGGATAGGGAGAATCGTACCACGAATTGATCCTTCCTTCATTTTTAAGGGGCCATAAATGGCCGGTGCACAGGATCACAACGTCCGCATGGGTGGTGCCCTGGGATGTCAGAATCCTGAATGGTTCTCCTCCATCGCCGGGAATAATGTCCTCCACACAGGTATCCAAACGTATATCTATGGTAATCCCCAGGGACCTAGCTATTCCGATATAGCTATGGAAAGAATATTCCAGATAATCACCCAATAACCTCCTAGGGATCACTTCGTAGGGATTTATTTTTTTTCGTTGACAGAAAGATGGATATCCCTCTGGCGGAAATCTTTGAACGTATGATTCAAAATCTTCTGCAAGTAAAGGAAGTTCATTTGCAGAAACATTGGCCAGGTGTTCCTTTCCTGCCCCCATTTTGCCGTAGGGCATACCCACCCCCAATCTATCGAACCTTTCGAAAATGGTAAGCTTTTGAAGGGTAATTTTGCGTTCAACAATGTGCTTGACCATAAAAAGTGCTGCTGGTCCGCCTCCTACAATCGCAATATTTTGCTGTATGTTATTTTTGTCCATGGAATTGTTATATATTAATTTGATAGTAGCCAAGTGCTAACATTATCGTCCCATAGCTACTGGGACTAACCATAAACATAAACGGTATGGAAAAGTTAGATGTAAATGCATTTTTTAAATTACAAATCCTCTTTTAATATATCTGCTTAAAAAATCCATAGTCCTGTTAAATATTTCGAAACCGGATTGCGATGTTTATATTTATATAGATGTTGGGCCAAGCTGAACAATAACCAATGAACAAACCTTTTTTATAGATTTAAAAATATGTGGCAGACTGAAATATGAGAGATCTCATCCGGAAACTTAAGGAATACCTGTGGGAGGCAGGATATGAAATAGACCAGGAAGATAGAGGAATGAGATATTTTTTCTATTCCTATACCTTTTTAACTGTTCTTTTCATACTGATTATGATATATATCCTCCTTAAAACGTCCTTATAAAAGAAGGAAGGCTTGAATCGACGACCCAAGCCCCTATTAACCAAACAATTATTATCCTATAAAGATACTAAAAATTTCAGAGCAACATGAGAAACCCGTTAAATATTAGTGGAGATTAAATTAATGGTTTTTGATAGTGGAGATTGTTTCCTATGGCTGGAGGATCTTATTTACTATGCCCTCCAGGCTGACCAAGTCAAAAGGTTTGGAAAGGAAATAATTTGCTTTTGCCTGACCGGCTAAAAATTCTATGTCACTGTTCGCTGAGACCAAGATTACCGGGATATCTCGATAAAGTGGGCTGGATTTCAGCATCTGCGTAGCCGCCACCCCTCCGATATCCGGAATCCAGTTGTCCATAAAGATCAGGTCAGGCTTAAAACTGCTCACTTTCTCCAACACGTCGTGCGACGTCCGCGATTGATCGACTATATGCCCCATGTCCTCCAATACGATAGTAAATATCTCAAGCACGTGCCTATCGTCATCGAAAATAAGTATCTTTTTGTTTTCCATTGTATTATGCGAAAATATCAAATCTCCCCAAATTTTGAAACATTAATTTATTTTCTGCCAGATTTTTTGGTCACCAATCTGTTGGAACCTGCCCCTCAGAGAGGAAAACAGGAGGGTTTCCTTAGGACCCAGGCCTAGGAACCCGGCATTTTCCAAGCTTGTGTCGAAGAGTTCTAGAACCGATCCCTGAAGGGATCGCCTAAAATAGATCAGAACGTTCCGGCACAGGATCAGCTGAAAGCTATTGAAGGAGGAATCACCGGCAAGGTTATGGGTAGAGAACACCATACGGGAGCGGAGCTCATCGCTAAACCGAAATTTGCCCTGCTTAGAAGAAAAATAGTCCGATAGTTCCCCTGTACCGCCCGAACTGAAATAATTTTCAGTATACTCCCCAAGGTTCTCCAAGGGAACAAGGCCTTGGCCGGCAATCTCTACAGAGAACGGGTTTAGGTCGGTTGCGTAAATTAGGGACCGTTCAATCAGTCCTGCCTCCTTTAGCAGTATGGCCATTGAATATGCTTCTTCACCCGTGGAGCAACCCGCTATCCAGACCCGGATCAGGGGGTAGGTACTCAGGTAAGGGATTACCCTCTGGCGGAGGTTGAGGAAAAATGAGGGATCTCGGAACATGGAGGTCAGGGGAACGGTGACCTGTTGCACAAAGCTTCCTGCCAACGAGGGATCCATGATCATCTTGTCTAGGAGTCCTCCCAGATCGGTAACCTTCCATAGGGACATTATCCGCACAATCCTTCTTTGAAGGGAGTCCAGGCTATAACCGGTGAAATCATACCCGAATTCCTCGAGTAACCTGGCCAGGAACATATCTAAATGGGATCCGATTTCCATTTCTCAGCCTTTTACTAATCCCCGGATCTCGGTCAACAGGAGATCAATATCAACTGGCTTGGATACATATCCATCAGCTCCCGCGCTGAGACATCTCTCCCTGTCCCCCCTCATGGCCTTTGCGGTCACGGCAATAACGGGAGGATAATCCTTCCCAAGGGAAACCCTGATGTGCTTCAAAAACTGGAATCCATCAAATTCCGGCATCATCATGTCCAGCAGCACTACGCTTATCCCGCTTCCCCCTTCTAGGATGTCAAGTCCCTCCTGGGCGGTAATGACGCCCTGGGCATCGTAGCCCCTAGATCTAAGCGCGGTCTTAAGGGCGAAAATATTCCGTCTGTCATCATCAATAATCAATATGCTCATCTGTTTCTAAGTTTTAACGGTTAAAAAGCCACACTCTTAGTAAGGAGACCAATTGGTCCACATCAACGGGTTTAGAGATATAATCTGAGGCTCCTGCCTTCATGCACCGGTCACGGTCCCCCATCATCGCTTTTGCCGTGACTGCGATTATGGGGAGTTTGCTGAACGTTTCCACGGAACGTATCTTTTCGATGGCCTGAAAACCATCCATCTTTGGCATCATTATATCCATCAGCACGATGTCTATATCGGGATGACTTTCAAGGATCTGGAAAGCTTCAACACCATCGATGGCTGAGTAGATTTCCATATTTAATTTTTCAAGTGCCCTAGATATCGAAAAGATGTTGCGGATATCATCGTCGGCAATCAGGACCTTCCTGCCTTCCAAGATTTCGGACAGTCGGTTACCTTTGGGATTCACTTGCGGAGGGATCCCTGAAGACTTGTGGTCAACCAAATGAAGGAACAGGCTCACCTCGTCCAGGATCCTCTGGAAGGAATGGGCCGTTTTCAGGACGATCGAGTCCGCATATTCCTTAATGCGCATCTCTTCCTGGCCAGAGAGGCTCTTTCCCGTAAAGACGATTATCGGAAGGTCTTCTAGCCCAGCCTGCCCCTTTATGGTTTCCAATATCTCATATGCACCTTGGTCCGGGATTCCCATATCCAGGATTACACATTCAACGTTCCCTGATTTAAGGGCCTTTACGCCATGGTCAAGGGAAGACCTCACCTCTGTGGATATGTCAAAGCTCTCAAGGTAGGAGGACAAGGCTTCGGCATGCTTGGGATTTTCTTCGACAATCAAAACCTTTTTGGAACCCTTTCTCAGGGCCATATCTATTTTGGAGAAAATCTCCTGGAAACCCTGTTTTTGGAAGGGTTTCCTGATAAAATCGATGGCGCCCCTACGAATGCTCTCGCTTTTCTTGGCGTGTTCTGCCGACATCATATGGACAGGTATATGGCGGGTATCCGGGTTCGACTTCAACCCTTCAAGAACTTGCCATCCGTCCATATGGGGCAGGACGATGTCCAGGAGGATTGCCCGGGGGGAAAACCTCAGAGCTGCTTCAATGGCGTGGTCACCCCTGCCGATAGCTATTGCCTTGTAGCCAGACCTTCTTGCATATTGCAGTATCAGCTTGGCGAACGCTTCATCGTCCTCTACGATCAATAGGGTCCTGTCCCCCGGTACAATGTCCCCTCGGTCATCGGCAATGAATTGCGGGAAAAAGGTCTCTGGACCAACAACCGGTGCACCAACTGCCTGCACAATGGGACCGATGGGCTGCTCCTGTTGCACACCAATCCCGCCTCTGTCTAAAAAATCCATGGGCAGCGAGAGTGTAAAACAGCTTCCCTTGCCCGGGGTGCTTTCGACGGTAAGTTCCCCGTGCAGCAATCGTGCGATTTCCCTGCTGATCGAAAGTCCTAGGCCGGTTCCACCGTACTGCCTCCTGGTAGATCCGTCCGCCTGCTGGAAGGCCTCGAATATCAGTTTTTGTTTTTCTTGGGGAATCCCGATCCCGGTATCTCTGACATGGAACAGGACAGAAGGTTCCTTTCCATCGATAAGCTCTACGCTGAGGGTTATGTATCCCTTTTCTGTGAACTTGGTGGCGTTGGAGAGCAGGTTTCTTAGGACCTGTTCCAACCTTAGGCGGTCGCTTTTTAAGTTAAAATCCTCCGGCAGGGTGTTCTCGATCCGGAGGTTCAGGTCCTTTTCCTTGGTTAGGGGGCGGAACATCTGCTGAAGCTCCAAAATGAGGTCGGCCAACCTAAATTCCTCGAGCTCTACGTCCATCTTACCTGCCTCGATCTTGGAAAGGTCCAGTATTTCGTCTATCAGGTTAAGCAGTCCCGTACCGGATGACCAGATGACCTGGGCTGATTCCACCTGTTCATGGTTAAGGTTGCCTTCAATGTTCTCAGTGAGCACACGTGAAAGCAAAAGGATAGAGTTAAGAGGTGTCCGCAGTTCATGTGACATATTGGCAAGGAACTCAGATTTGTATTTGGTGCTCAGCGCTAGGGCTTCCGCCTTTTCCTGTATTTCCTTGTTCCGTGCGACGATCACCTGGTTGGTTTCTTCTAAAAGATGCGATCTTTTCTCGAGTTCCTCGTTGGAGATAAGCAGTTCATCCTGTTGCGACCTTAGCTCCTCTTCTGAGATCCTGAGCTTACCGGCCTGTGCTTCCAGCTCGCTATTGAGGGTCTCCAGTTCTGCATGCTGGACCTGCAACTCTTCGGTCTGGGTCTGCGTTTCTTCCAATAGCTGTTGTACCCTGCGCCGGCTCTGTGCCGCGACCAGGGAAATCCCGATGATTTCACAGAAGTCGGAAATAACATCGAGCTTTTCTTGGCTAAGCTCTCCTCGAGACCCGACTTCGATGATTCCCATGCATTCCTGCTGGTAGACAATGGGTAACAACGCTATCTGGTTAATTGATATCTCCCCCTGTGCAAACGAGAGCTTGAATTCATCGGGACATAGGTCCCTGATGACCCTTTGGCGTTTGGTCCTGTGTACCTCTGCGAAGATCCCCTCCGTTAGAGGAAGCTCTGAGAAAGGAAGGCTATGTAGCCCCACGGTATGCATGACCTTGAAGGATCCCCCTTGGACCATGAAAATTGCTCCGTTCTCCAGATCCATGAAGTCGGTGATGAATTCCATGCTGTACTTCGCAATTTCTGCAAGATCGGGGTTCCCCATCAATCCAGAGTTCAGCTGGGCCATGCCATTTTTCCGCCAATCGTTCCATTGTAGCTCATCAAAGTTCTTCTTCAATGACTTGGTCATTATGCGAAGACTCTCCGCAATGTTGCCAAGGTCATCCTTTTTCGTATCATCTATGATCACAGAATAGTTTCCCTGGGTAATCTGGCGGGCGATCCCTCTGATAAGGTTCAATCTATGTTTTATGTCACGGTCCTTATCTAGCAATTCCTGCTGTAGTTCTGCCCGCCTTTTGTAGTCTCCTCGAAGTTTCCAGAACAGGATGGCAGTGATGACCAAGGACATCAAGGAGGCAAAGGCAAAAAGGATATTTGTTCTAAAAGTGGAGTTATCGAGGTGTTGGGAACGTTTTTCCGCCCGGGTCTCTTCCTCATGCTGAATCTCGCTTATCAGGTTCCTACATGAATCCATGATCGATTTTCCCCTGTCCAACAGGCCGGGGGAAAGGTCGGCCGACCTCAGTCGCTGTCCTATGAGTTCGTCAAGTACTTCAATCCTTTCTCTGGCCAAACGGCCTAGCTGTTGGGTCCGGGCCAATTGCTCGGAGCTCAGATTTCCATTCACAAGACCACTGAGGTGCTGTGGGAGATCTCTCTGGCTGTCCCTGTAAGGAGCCAGGAACTTTTCCTGACCTGTCAAGAGATAGCCCCTCTGTCCGGTTTCAGCATTCTGCAGGTCGATCAAGATCAACTGTGAATTGAGTATGGTCCGTTGGGACTGATCCATAAGGGCTTTGTTCTCCCGCTGATTGCGGAACGAGAAGAACATCACCGCTGATGAGGCCAAAAGGATGGCCATGGAAAAACCAAAGCCTATCTGGAGGTTCCTTAATACATTTTGTGCCATTATTTATTGATTGGTAGGGTAAAATAAAATGTCGAACCTGCCCCGAGCTTGCTCGTGACCCCACAGGTCCCACCGTGGAGGGTAATGATCTCTTTACATATGTGCAGTCCGAGGCCCAGTCCCTGGAACTTTGCTGATGCTTCTTGAACCCTATAGAACTTATCAAACACGAAAGGTATTTTGTGTTCTGGGATCCCTATACCGTTATCGGAGACCTCTACGGACAGGAAATTTTTCTCAACATAGGTGTGGATGCGGACCGTTCGGGAACCGGGAGCATATTTTATGGCATTGCTGAGGTAGTTTGAAAGGACCTGCTCCAATCTTAGGGGATCCGCCAAAATCCGCCTATCTATCTTTGTACCTGTCCGCTCTATTCTCATTTCCGCCGCTTGATGTTCTATCAATGCCGAATCAACAGCCTGTTGGATGACAGTCTCGATATCAATTTCCTGGAGTGTGAGTTTCATCCCCCCGTTTTCCAACCGGGATATGTCCAGTAGGTCCTCAACCAATGTATGGAGCTTTTCGGCCTGTTCCTTAACCTTGCAGAGATAACTGTAAGCACGATGGTCCTTTATGTCCTTCATTGAGCGCAGCGATATTTCTGCAAAGGCCTTGATACTGGTCAAAGGGGTCTTGAGCTCATGGCTCGCAACACTCAAGAATTCATCTTTTTTATTTTCTAATTGCTTTCGCTCATCTATATCGGTCATGGTACCCACCCATCTGTGTCCACCTGACCCCTGAGCTACGGGCACAATCTTTAGGAGATGGTATCGGTAATTCTCAGAATGTTTTTCGCGAAGCCTCAATTCAGCCTCCAATGGGAGTTTGTCTTCCAATTGGAGCTTCCATTTCTCAAATATCTGTCCATCTTCGGGATGGAGATCCGGCCATGTGGTCTTATCATGAGAATACCGAAGCCACTGCTCATTTACGAAATCAACATTCCCGCTGGAATCAGTGGTGAAGGCAATCTGGGGCAATGATTCTAAAGTCGTGTTCAGCTCCTTAAATTTTGAGGAGAGCTCCTTTTGAGAAGATTTGCGCCATTCGACTTCTCGTTGCAGCTCTTCCTGCATTTTATACAGGGCTGCGGTCTGTTCGTAGAGCCGATAGAAGGTCTTTACTTTTAGCAAAAGGATGTCTGGGTCCACCGGCTTGGTAATGTAATCGATGCCTCCGGAATCGTAGCCCTTTGTGATATACTTCTTTTCACGGTTGACAGCAGACAGGAAAATTATTGGAATATCCTTGGTTTTTTTTGTCGACGAAAGAAATTCCGCAACTTCATATCCGTCCATTTCGGGCATCTGTACATCAAGGATGATCAGGGCATATTCGTTCTTGAGGCATTTTTTCAGGGCCTCTTCTCCCGCAAGGGCAGAATCGGTCCGAAAACCTTTTGCTTGAAGGGTTTTTTCCAGCGAAAAGATGTTTTCGGGTTTATCGTCAACTATTAGGATCATTTGTTAATCATTTTTCGATGGTTCCCATTATCTCAGGACCATTGCCGAAAGTAGGTCAAGAAAAGAAATTATCAAAATTTTATTTGATAAAACATCAATTTCAATAATCAGATTATTTAACTTTAATATTTAGTTTTTATAAGATAAATCGATAATTTTAAACTTGGTCAGGAATATTATTTTTGATAAAAATTTATAATAATATTACGACATGATTTCTTTAATTAATCTTAATTATAAAAATTAATTAAGCTTTAAATCACAGCTAACACATATCAACTTTTCTTCAATGTCAATAAAATCTTATATACAATGCAAACTTGAGGATTCGTTAAAAGACTTGACAAATTTATATAATATACATCATCGTAAATCCGATCATAATATTCAAATGGAAATGGGCATACCCTTAAATACAGATATTTTTGTCATTTGTTTAATAAATAAACTAGAGATAAAAATTTACAATTTATACATTTTAAGGGAAGATTGTAAATTATCAACTGATTATAAAATTGGAGAATTAGTTGAGAAAATAAAAAAGGATGTGCTATCGATTTAAGAGGATGAAACTCGTTAAATTTTAAAAAGGAACTATTCCTAAAATATTTCTATAATTCTACGCCATTTAAAATTTAAATTTTTAAAAAATTAGGTTCGTTTTGTGAGACGAATACTTCGACTTAAGTTTTAACAATTTTCTATAGTAGCTGCACAATACTGACGAAACTTAAAACATAGTGATGTGTCGTGACCATTTCCATTTTTGTATTTCTAAGAAAGGCTACCTGATTAATATTAAACTATATTAAATTTTTCCCGTTATTGTTAGCATTAAATCTCGCTAATAATCTTACAAAGATTTAGATCAAAGTGCATATAGGATAAATTTAGCTTGATAAAGGATTTTATTTTTTCAGGAAATAAGGGTCGAATTCCTCAACGAAAAGTGTTTTTCTTTAGCCATCGCTTAAAATGTTACGATCATTTATTTGTACCTTCTATAATATATTATGAACATCTTATCCCCTATCTGCACTAAAATTTTAATAGTTTTTCGCGTTTAGGCCTTTCGAATGTAGATATTGACTAAGCTTTTGATATTCTAAATATTTCATGTAATGCTCCATATATGTATAATCTGGCTCACCGTTGGAATTGGTTGGCATAAGGAGTAGCTGTCTTTTCATTCTCTCTTCATTAAATTTAAATCCATATTCGTACTTTGATTTTTGTTGTAGAATTATGCTTTTAATGAACAAGAAATGGTACTTATTTCCTTCGATAGTTTTAAATGATATTCTTTTAACGTCGTATGAAAATAACGCATCGTAAGGATTGTAAAAATTCTCTACAACACTTCCGTTATAATTGACTCCTAAAACATTCCTATCTCGACTAGAGTTTTCATTATTAACAAACATTGTAACGCCGTTATTTGAATCACTAGCTACGACAAAAGGTGCGTTCCCATTTTCCATTGGGACTTGGTTAATCTAGTACCAGATTTTATATTAAAAACGTCTTCTATAAAGTAAGATTTCCATTTTTTATCTGATAAAGCCACAGGCTTTGGAGTAATCATGAAATTTTCTATTCTATCTTTGATGTAGTTTTGATACGTTTCTTCTTTATTTCTATAAATAGCTTTTATGTATGCCTCCATCAAAGCATAATCAGATTCTTTACCCTCAATACTAGGAAGAAGGAGATTTGTTTTGTTCAACCTTCCTAATGTCGCACCATTTCCCCCCCCCAGTTAAATTTTAATAACTGAATTTTCAATGAAGGAATAATGAATAAGGATGTATATATATTTATCCCTTTAAAACTTAGTATTTGAATATTTTGACCGGTATAGAATTTTGACCTTTGGTAGAAAACAGTTTGTGTATCCAAACCAATAGTAATTGTATTGCCTTCCTCAAGTTCATACTTTTCAGACTGTTCACCAATGAAGCTGCCTATACCATTTAATGTTTCTGTTCTTGTAATGTACGGGATATTGCCAATAACATTTACCAATTTATTTTTGTCAATGCCACTTTTCGTTGCTTTTGGTTCCTAATAATCTTCCAATACTGAAAACACTCCAATTAAGGGTTTCTAAACTATTCTTCACCATCTTTAAATAGATATTGACGTCCTTGCATAACCATACTAAATTAAAATGTCAAATACTCACCTATGTTTTTTTTAAAATCTTCTTGTTTAGGAATTTCGTCATTAAAGTAATAGAACGAATGAAGCCATTCGTCACTTGCCTCTACAGTGGTATTGACACAAAACTTAGTCGGCGATTCAATTCGATTAAACCAGACATCTAACAAATGTTGCCTCTTATCTTTAGCCTTTATAGTCTCAACTAATCCACGATGCTTTTGTACTTCAAATCCATCATCTTCAAAATTTATGAACTTCACTTTTTTATCAATATGGTGTGGTACGCCTGCAGTAAAAACTGCCATACATGGATTCGTACCAACACTATAAAAAGTGTTTTTGTTTAGGGTGATAACCCCCTCTAGAGTATGATGTTTTAATATGTTGATTTTCGAAGCTCGTTCTTCTTTTCTCTTTCCCGTCATCGACGATTGTGGTACAATTATAATAACTCTACCATCTTGGACAACGCTATTTAATAAATGCTCAGTAAAATTGATTTCATACAAGCTCGGATTAGATTTGGTACCCATTGAAGAGGGCGATGTTCAATATTGCATCTGGAAGATGTTTAATCTGGTTATTATCCAAGTCTAATTCTTTTAAAGAACTGAACTCAATAATGGTTTCAGGGATATCTATCTTCGTTTCGCAACTTGAAATATCTAGTTTCTGTAGGTTTTTCAAGCTATGTTTGAATAGGTTCTGCAATTGTATTTTCGGACTGTAATTGGCGTTTAACAGCAAGGTTTGTAGTTTCTCCAACTTTTCGAACCCTTTTGGAACCTCTTTGATTTTATTCATTGATAAATCTAACACCCTTAATTCTTTCAGTTCGAACAATTGCTCTGGAAGAGTTGAGATTTGATTAGTACTCAATATGAGTTCCTTCAAGCCTGTTAAGGAGGTTATGGTTTCAGGAATAGCCTTGATCATGCTGTCCGACAAGTTTAATCGTTCCAAGCAAGAAGATTTTGAAAGTCTCTCCAATATATTTTCTACGTCTAAGACAACTTGTTTTTCAGAAAACCCTAATTGCATTAAAGTAAAGGATTTCAATTTGGGTAAAGATTTAAAATCCTCAGGAATGGTTTTGATTAATGGGGCATTTAATTCAATTTCCTCCAAGTTTTTCAATTCGAAGAGCTCTTTTGGAAAGCCATAAATCTTTTCATGGACGACCAGCTTTTTCAGCTTGGTCAGACTTCCCAATTCCTTAGGGAGAGGTTTTTTGACTGGGGAATCAAAAGCTAATTCTTCAAGCTGTGTAGCTTTTGCAATTGCAGCTGGAACATCCTCTAGATCATTTAAACTAATTTTTAATTTCTTCAGGTTCCGAAGCTCAAACAGCCAATCTGGGAGTTCGTAAATCTGATTTCCGCCTAGATTTATTTCCTCCACCAATAGGCATTCCTTAAGAATTTCAGGAACTGATTCCAGCTATTTTTCAGACAGGTCTACTTTTTTTATCTGAGCCTTTTCACTTTCAATTTTCATAAGATTTTTTTCCATGCAGATAGAGGTTTATGAAGTTTAGTAAAATGATAGATTGCTGATTCTCTTAAAGATATTGAATAATTTTTAATTTTTATTGAAATAGAAAGGAATGTTGTTTGCTAAAACTTATTGAATCGCAATTTATCTCATTTTACAATCTAAAAATTGTAATCAATATCATTATTTGTATAAATTGCTGTTTAGCAATAGAAAAAATGAGCTAAAAGGTCTTGAAATTTAAAGATATGATAACAATAACTCAATATTAATTACAAAATCATGCTAAAAAGTCAGAAATTTTAATATGTTTGCACTCGAATAAGAAAATTCAACCTAACACTTTATTTCAATGACAAACAAAACTGCTTTAATCAAGTACTTGATTTTAGCTGCCACCTTGGGAAATGCTGGAAATTCATATGCCAGTAACCTTAATAAGGCTTCCTTTTGGCAGCAGTCTAAACTCGAAGGTACTATCAGTGATGCAAATGGACCTATAGCTGGGGCATCAATCACTGTAAAGGGGAAAGGTATTTCTTCATTTTCTGATGATAAAGGTCATTTCAGCCTTTCAGATGTTAAACCAGGATCTACTTTAGTGATCAGTTATATCGGCTACCGAACGCAAGAGGTCGTGGTTAACAATGAGACAACCTTGAATATCACATTGGAGTCGACAGTATCTGATTTAGATGAAGTAGTAGTTGTTGCCTATGGTACCACCAAGAAGTCAACTTTTACCGGATCAGCATCGGTTGTAAAATCAGATCAGATAGAAAAGATTTCAGGTACAGGCTTTGCCGAAGCTTTGCAAGGGGCAAGTGCAGGGGTAAATGTAACAAATAATGAAGGTAACCCAGGTGGTGATTCTCGCATACAGATCCGTGGTATTTCATCTATGTCTGGTGCTTCCAATCCGCTATATGTTGTGGATGGTATGCCTTATGATGGACAATTGAACTCTATTGGCCAAAATGATATCGAGTCTATTACGGTATTGAAAGATGCAGCAGCATCTTCACTGTATGGTTCTAGGGCTGCAAATGGGGTAATTGTGATTACCACGAAAAGAGGAAAATCAAATAAACCTCAGATTAACTTTCGTTCTAACTGGGGGACTTCAGATAATGCAGTGGTTAACCCGACCAAAGCAAATCCATATGAACAATTACTGAATACCTGGGAAGGAATGTACAATGACCAATTCTACAAATATGGCTTGAGCGAACAAGCTGCTGGAGACTGGGCATCTGCAAACCTTTTAGGGAAACTTCTGAAAGCGGTGAAAACAACGGATGGTAAAAACTCCTATGTTTCGCCATTCCAACATATCAATGAAGACTATGTCCTTCATGATGGTAAAGGAAATTCCTATGTAAACCCTGATCTGAAAATGATCTGGAATGAAAGCGATTATGACTTTTATGGTGCTGTATTTTCTAGAAAACTAAGACAAGATTATACGGTAGATTTAAGTGGTACAGCCAATGAAGGTAAAACCAATTACTTCTTGTCTGCAGGTTATTTGGATGATAATGGTTATGCGAGTCGTCAATATTTTAAACGTCATAACTTTAGAGCCAATGTAAGTTCTCAAATTACAGATTGGTTACAGATTGGTGGAAATGTATCCTATTCTGGGTCCAGACAAAATCTTTCCGGAGCATCCCGTGCATTGGTATTTACCAATACCCTCCAATCTCCTTGGTTAAGAAATGTAGATAATACAGATTGGGTTTATTCGCAGAAGACTGGAGAAAGAATGTTTGATTATGGTACTTATACCAACAACTTCTTTGGAATCCAGGTATTGAACAACGGTGGTGATTATTGGGATAATCCTAATGATGAATCCTTCAACAACAATATGCGTAGCATGATTTCATCAAGATTTTATGCTGATTTCACTCTACCATATAACTTAAAGTTCAAAACTTCATTAGGTCTAGATAACAATATCTATAAGTTCTTTGGTTATGGTTCTGCAATTCATGATGCGTCTCAACAGGCACCTTACGGGATCACTGTAATCACCAATGGTGGTAATGCGACAAGAAACAATGGAGATACCAAATCCATGACCTTCAATAATATCTTGACATGGGAGCAAAGCTTCGGATTACATAATTTTTCTGCATTAGCAGGACAGGAAGCTTATTCTAAGGATTACTATTTTGATTCTGCTTATGGTGAGGGAATCATGCAGATGGGGCAATTTGAATTAGGTTCTACCACAAGAAACTGGAGCAATAACTCTTACAGAGACCGCATCGCTTTATTATCCTATTTAGGAAAGATCGACTATAACTTCAATAACAAATACTTTGTTTCAGGATCTATCCGTAGAGATGGTTCTTCTCGTTTTAGCCCTGAAAACCGTTGGGGTAACTTCTTCTCAGGTGGTGTTTCCTGGAGAATTAGTCAAGAGGAATTCTTAAAAGATAAAACCTGGATCAATAATCTAGCTTTACGTGCTAGCTTTGGTACAACAGGAAACGATAAGTTGACAAGAAGAAATGCTGCAGGGATCCCTGGAGGAGAAATCTTATATGCTTATCAAGGTGTTTATTCATCCGATGACCTATATACAGTTGCTGGTTTAAGACCTTCGGCAGTTCCAACTCCAGATTTGATCTGGGAGAAAAATCAACAATATAATGTTGGATTGGACTTCGGATTATTCAACCGTATCAATGGTACTTTAGAATACTACCACCGTGATGCAATCGACTTGTTGTTCTACAAAGACTTCCCATTGTCAGCACAGGTAGGTGCAGCAATTGGTCAGAATACTAACCTTGGTAACCTCACAAATAGAGGTATTGAATTTAGCTTATCAGCAGATGTAATCCGTAAAGAGAACTTCAACTGGAAAGCGGATTTCAATATTTCCACCCTGAAAAATGAAATCACCTATTTGCCGACTGGTGCTTTCACTTATGAAAATAGAACCGCTGGATACAAAGTGGAAGAAGGTAAATCCCTTTTTGAATTTTATATGGTGAAGAATGCTGGTGTTAATGCCGAAACAGGAAACATGCAGTATTACATCAAAGGAGATAATAATAACTGGGATATTACAGAGGACTATAGCTTGGTTACAACAGATGATTATCAGTATGTAGGTTCTGCATTACCGAAAGTATTTGGCGCATTAACCAACAGCTTCGGTTATAAAGGACTTGATCTTTCCTTCATGTTTTATTATTCATTAGGTGGTCACATGTATGACTATGGCTATATCGAGCGTACTGCACTTCGTGGTGGAGTAGGTGTCATTCAAGACTTGGTTGAGGATAGATGGAGAAAACCTGGAGACAATGCTCTATTGCCAAAATGGTCAAATGATGATTATTCAAGCACCAGAAAAGCATCTGATTTCTACGTTTTCAAAAATGATTATTTGAGATTAAGAAACGTGACTTTAGGTTATAACCTTCCAAAATCAGTGTTGGATAGATTGACTTTATCGAATGTTAGAATCTTTGTTTCTGGAGATAACTTATTGACATTCGGATCTGCCAAAAACAGATATTCAGATCCTGAAACTGGATTATCAGGAAATAATTATAATGGAAGTGCGGATACTGACAATGGTATTCAAGGTTCTAGAAGAGTTTATACAGGTGGTTTACAAGTCTCATTTTAATTCGCGTCATGAAAAAGGTACTTAAGAAAATTCAAATTTTAGCACTTGCCGTTGCACTAGGATTAAATAGCGGTTGTAGTGACTTTTTAGATACAAGCTCTTCAGTGGATACTTCCGATGGAGATGTTCTTTCCAATACTGCAGGTCTACAGAAAGTGTTGACTTCAGCATATAAACAATTATATTTCAATTCCCAAGGAGCAGACCGCGTATATGCTGGTCTCCCAGGCTTACAAATGTATGTGGACCTTGGTGGTTCAGATGTACTTTGCCATACCAATATGGGAGGTAATCAATTGACGGCTTACCGTTATGAGCCTTTGAAAACACAGGCAAATGGTCTTTCGGATGCAATCTGGTCCATGATGTATAAAATCATTAACCAGACCAATATCATCATTGATAATATTGAATCCGCTCAAGGCGAACAAGCAACAAAGGATGCTATTTTGGGACAAGCAAAAGCCATTCGTGGAATTTGTTATTTCCATTTGATCCAAAATTACCAACAGACTTACGCTATTGCTAAACAAAAGCCGGGTGTGATATTGAGATTAACGTCCAAGGATGAACAAAACCTTCCACGTGCAACCGTACAAGCTACTTATGATCAGATCGTAAAAGACCTGACGGATGCAAAATCACTTTTAGGTTCATATACGCGTGAAGGAAAGTGGTTTATTAATCAGGATGTCGTAACAGGGCATTTAGCACGTGTTTATCTAGTGATGAATGATTGGTCAAAAGCCTTGGCTGAATCTACAGAGCTTTATGGTAAGTATCCGACGCTGATGAGCAAGGAACAATACCGTGCTGGATTTGATGATGTGATCAGCAAGAATTACCCTGAAGTTGTTTGGGCAGTAAAATTTACAGATCAAAACAACTTAGGTGGTGGTACGCAATTTAACTTCTGGTACAACCAAGATGCTAGCTATGGAGAAGGATTTACAGACGGACCGATTTATTCATTCTTAGATTTCTTTGCTGATGGAAAGTACGAGCAATTATTTGAGAAAACAGAAGACAGATATCAATTCTGGAAAAGAACAAATAATGCAAGTGCAGAATGGTCTACAAAATGGGCGTATGATAAGTATAAGCACTATGGTGATGGAAATGGGGCTAAGCAAAGTAATACTCGTCCGGAGATCTCATTAATGCGCAGTGCTGAAATGTTATTGATTATGGCAGAGGCATCTGCTCAATTGAATAATGGCCAAGGATTGACGCATCTTAACAAATTACAAAAAGCTAGAGGTGTAAAAAACCTAACTTCAGTAGCATCAGGAACGAATCTTTTGGAAGCAATTTATGTTGAGCGTAGAAAGGAATTGTTATGTGAAGGGGTTACTGGACTATACGATTTGTTAAGATTGCAGAAACCATTGGTTCGTTATCAAGAGACTGCTTCTTATAAAGAAGGTCATTATACTTGGGGAGTATCTTATTTGAATGGTTATGTCGCAAATTCGGTAAACCCTACAGGAACTTTCCCTTCAAATGATTACAGATTATTGTGTCAAATCCCACAATTGGAAATTGTGAATAACGAGGCATTAACTGAATCTGATCAAAACCCATATAGTGGCACTAAATAAGCTTTAAGCAGTGTTATCATAAATTTTGCAAAACCCCGTCATTCGAGAATGACGGGGTTTAATTTTAAAAGATTATATGAAAACTTACTAAAGAGTAATCCTTAATTCAAAAATTACCAACCTTCGTTTTGCGCAATTCCAGAATTGCTGACATCCTGTGGAGGAATTGGCCATACATGATGAACCGCTGGGTTGAAATTTCGAGGTGCCCAAACCGTAATAACAGTATAAGGAGAATTAGGGTCTGTTTTTACAGTGTGTTGTCTCCCTGTTGCTGGTTTAGCATATGCCGCTTGCGCATCTCCCCAACGAACTAAATCACTATGTCTATCGGTATATTCACCTGCAAATTCCGAACGACGTTCTCTCTTTAATTGAGTTAAGGTTGCGCCGCTAAGGTTACTTAAGCCGGCCCGGTTTCTAACTTTATTGATCTCAGCATCCCCATTTTTACCATCCATAATCAATGCCTCAGCTTTCATTAATAATATATCAGCATATCGAACCAATGGAATATTCAGGTTAGAAGTTGGATAATCCCCATTTGGATTTAAATGTTGATCCTTCGGGAATCGAAATGGCTGCATATATTTATTGAATTGAAAACCAGTCTGTGAGTTGGAGGAGAAATACTTACGTTCTTGACCAAATAAAGTAAAGGTATCCCCAAATTCAAGAATGGTAGCATTCCTTCTAGGATCTCCTGTTTCAAAAGAATTGTATAATTCTAATGATGGATGAAAATATCCCCATCCGTTATAGAGGCCATAACCCGTATTTTCAAACATAACTGCAGGTAAGATGGACCCATAGACTTTATTGGAAACGACTGAGAAAATATACTCTGATGAGTAATTGTTTTCAACATAAAAAACGCTCGCAAAATCTACAGCAGGATTATCCGTATCGATAAGTTTACGTCCAGAACCTGAATTGGTTACCATGTCGCAATATTTTACTACCTGAGCCCATTTTGACTTATCATATCTAGCCCATTGTACATTGGTTTTTGCTAAGTATGCATAAGCAGCATCTTTATTAGCGCGACCCAGATTACTGGCATCATAAGTCGTTAATAATGGAAGCATATCTGCTGCTTTTAACAAGTCAGATTCGATTTGCTTGAAGTTCTCTTGGACATTCGCAGGACGAGTGAATTTATTCTCATTCATATTCTGCTCAGTTACTATAGGTACCCCGGCTCTTTGATCTCCATAATATTGTGAAAGATAAAAGGAAGCATATCCACGCATGAAATAAGCTTCGCCAATTACTTGGTTTTTGGTTTTATCGCTGATGTTCATGGACGGAACTTTAACGATAATATTATTTGCACGTTGGATAATCTGATAGAACTTTTTGTACATGCTGTTGATACGGCTTTCATTGCCTGTCGCTGTAAAGTTTCTAACAGCAGCTGATCCAGCATCAGTTCTTCCGGTTACCACATCATCGGATGCATTTACAAACCAAAATAATCCCCGGCCAAACATATTATCATCATTAAAATGTTCGTATAAACCATTGGAAGCAAAGATAGCATCCGACTCGGTTTTCCAGAAGTTGGCATCAGTTGTTGTTCCCTGCGGAGTAAGATCAGTGAAGCTCTTGCTGCAAGAGGCCATGCCCGCCGCAAGACCTAAGGCCATTGCCGGCATGAATATATATTTCTTTTTAAATTGTAATTTCATTGTTCTGCTTCTTGAAAATTAAAAGTTGATGTTCAAACCTAAGGTGTATGTCTTTGCGAGCGGATAGTTCGCTACATCCAAACCAATTCTTCCTACCTCAGGATCGATTCCTGAATACTTGGTAAAGGTGAATGGATTTTCTGCAGAGACATATAGTCTAGAATTTAGTTTGCCAAAAAATTCAGGAAGATTATAACCTAAAGTGATGTTTTTGATACGGAAGAAATCACCATCTTCTAAGTACCAATCCGAAATCGTCCCGAAGTTACTGTTCGGATCCTGGATAGATAATACTGGAATGCTACTGTCGGTATTTTGCGGAGTCCATGCATCCAATACACGACTGTCTAAGTTGTACCCTTGTAAGCCTGCATTATAAGCCGTGAATTTGTATCCGTTGAAGATTTTAGAACCCGAAACACCATAGGTTAATACGCTTAAGTCAAAACGTTTGTAACCTAAGTTTAAGGTAAATCCATAGGTTGTTTTCGGAACGGCACTACCCATATATTCACGATCCTCCTCGTTGATTTTTCCATCATTATTCTTATCTACAAATTTTAAATCCCCAGGTCTAGCATTTTTCTGGATTTTCTCACCATTGAAGGTATAGGCATCTATTTCTGCCTGACTTTGGAAAATTCCTGCGTTGCGAATTAAATTGTAAGAATATAAAGGTTGACCTGCTGTAGAACGATATGGTAATAAGATCCCACGAACATGGTCTCCATGTTGAACAAAGTCATTGTAATAACCATTTAGGTTAAGAACTTCATTTTGGTTGATGCCAATATTTCCTCTTAAACCCAGTTCAATTTCTCCGAATTTCTTGTTATAACTTGCTGAAACCTCAAAACCCTTATTCATTACATCACCCACATTCGAAGGAGCTACTGAAGATACTCCAATATGTGGATCCGGCTGATTGCTTAAGATCATACCGATTGTTTTCTTTCTGTAATAGTCGGCTGTAATGGTTAATTGATTGGCAATCGTCATATCCAAACCAACGTCAAATGACTCTGAACGCTCCCAGATTAAGTTCGGGTTAGGTTGTTCCGTCAGTGCGAAATGACGTACCAGTTCCCCTTTACTTCCCAATGGAGTAACCATGCCTGTGTTCAATGGCAAGTTGAAAGCATAGGCACCTACGGATTGAATATTTCCGATCTGTCCCCATGAACCTCTAAGCTTTAGATCGTTGAACAGGCTACTATTGAAAAATGGTTCATTGGAAATACGCCATGCTGCTGAAACGGATGGGAAAATATCAGAACGGTTTTTTGATGCCAAGCGTGAGGTTCTGTCCTGACGAATACTCGCGGATAGAAAATAACGATTAGCATAATTATAGTTCGCACGGGCAATGGCTGAAGTCAATGCATCCTCATAGACGCCACTTGTTGGCAGCTTTGGAATAGATGCAGCATTACCAATATATTGGAACCAATCATCTTCTCTTTCGAAGCCCATTCCTTGTATATAATAACTTTCATATCTTGTTTTCTGAGCCGAATAAACCGCTACTAAATCCAAATTATGATCTCCAAATTGTTTGGTATAGTTCAATTGTTGATCCCATATCCAACGGTTTTCTCTAGAATCCTCATGGGTCAGGTAATTGTTTCCATTCGCACGACCGATTTCTGGAATTTTAGGGTCAAAACGCTTGTATGAATAGCGATTTAAGTTAATCCCGAAGTTTGTTTTGAAAGATAAACCATCAACGATATCAACTTTTATAAAAGCATTTCCGTTTAGATTCAACTGTGGGTTTTTAACGGTTGGACGTAACAGTAACGCTACTGGGTTATAAGTGTCACCATATGTTCCTGAGAAGCCTGCTAAATCAAATGGAACCGTTCCATGGAATAGATGGTTTTCATCGTATACCGGTGCAGCAGGGTTCATGTAAATAGCATTGATAATAGATCCGCTATAGGAACTTTCAGTGTTTGTCCCCTGCGTAGAGAGATGACTAGCATAGAAATTTTGTCCAACAGAAACTCGGTCAAAGAAATTGAACTCAGATTTTAAGCGGTAACTGAAACGTTTGTAACCTGTGTTTAATAGAAGACCTTCCTTATCATGGTAGCCAAAAGAAGAAGAGTAAGTTGCTTTCTCTGTACCACCTGATAATTGAACATTGGAGTTTAGGATATTTCCGGTTTGAAAGATTTCATCCATCCAGTTTGTTCTAGTTACTTGTCCCCAAGGGTTTTGGCTTGCATCATGACCAGGACGAGGATTTACACCATCATTTTTTGCTGCGGTATTGTATGCCGTCGAGTATTGTTCTGCATTTAATGCCGATGGGAGATTGCTGGCAGTTTGCCATCCACGATATACATCTGCTTGGACTTTTGGAGTTCCAGCTTTTCCGCTTTTTGTCGTAATCACGATAACTCCGGACGCTGCTTGAGCACCATAAATTGAAGCTGCAGCAGCATCTTTCAAAATGTTCACACTCTCGATGTCATTTGGATTGATAGGACCACCGTAATAAGGCAAACCATCCACTACATAAAGTGGAGCTTCTGCATTTAATGTTCCCATACCCCGGATCATCACCGAAGGCATTTTCGATGGGTCACCACCCGAAGACATTACTGTTACCCCGGCAACATTTCCTTGAAGCATGTCTGAAACATTACTTAATGGACGGTCCACTTGTTCCTTGACATCTGGAAGCGTAGAAACGGCTGTCGTCAAATCGCCTTTCTTTTGTTGGCCATAACCAATGACAACTACCTCTTCTAGATCCGCCAATTGCTCGGTCATACGGATAAGCATAGAACTGCTTTCCGAATCATTTAGTGGTTTAGTGTTGGTCTCATAATTATTAAATCCTATCATACTGACTTTCAGTCTGTAATTTTTTGCGCCTTCAATGCCAGAAAGAACAAACATACCTTTGCTGTCGGTAGAGGCAGCAGCAATAATTTGCCCCGTTTGATCCACCAACTGTACTGTAGCTCCTGAAAGTACTTTGCCGCTTTGGTCAACAATAGTACCTTTAAGTTGCCCATTGGTCTGTGCCCAGACATTTGCGGCCAAAAAAACTGCTGCCCCACTTAATAAGAGCCTCAGATTTTTCATCATTGTTTTCTTCTTCATGTAGTTAATACTGATTAGATTATTTAATTCTGTGTATTATCGTTTTTGTTTATATAAATCGTTCCTCCATTGTCATGGAAAGAGAGTTCATTCATCTGGCAAATAATATTCAATATCATTTCCAAGGAATTGCTCTCTGAAAATTCCCCAGTAAAGGTTTTCCCCGTTAATAGTTCTTTGTCAAATTCAATTTTTATGTTTTTCTCCTTGGCGATGATTTCAAATACTTGGTTCAAGTCTTGATTGTCAAACTTTAATAATGGCTTTTCCGAAGACGTTTCTATAGCCGGATTGATCGTCTTTAATGGTTTCTTGATATTGACCTGAGGTTTTGGAATAAATTCGTATTTCTCGCCTTCAATTTTCAACTTGTCTCCCGGATTGAGGATCTGAGGCTTCATGCCATTGGCTGTTTCATGTACTTGGTTAACTCGAACTTTGCCCGACAAAAGATCAACAGAAACCCGGTCTGACTCGAATGATTCTACAATGAAAATTGTACCCAAAGCCGTAGTGCTATAACCATGTGCAAAGACAATAAATGGCCTAAGGCTATCATGAGCGACTTCAAATTTTGCCTTACCCACTACATCTATTTTCCGGTCTTTCTTGCCATAATCTACAGCATAGCGAATACTACTTTTAGGAAATAGGGTAATCTTGGAATGATCAGGAAGGATGGCTATTTGGTTGACGGTTTTCTCATTTATTAAAAGAGTGCTGTCGTTTTTGGTCAATTGGTCTTCAAGTAGCTTATGATTACTGTTATTTTGGAAATAAATATAATAAGCAAACGCAGCCACAAGTAATATGGAAGCAGCTACTAGCCATTTTTTAAATAATGGAATGATGGTTTCATGGTTATGCTGAATACCAGTTTTTTGATGGATTTTTTGAAGAATTAACTTATAATCCTCATCAGAATGATTATTGTTCTTTTTATCAAAAGCGGATTTAAGAGAATTATACAATTCCAGATCTTGTTTTTCAAGGTCAGTCAATAATTGCTTTTGTTCCTCTAAATCAAGAGCCCCTTTCCAAAAGAGTTCAATTCTATGTTCTAAATTTTTGTCCATCATATCTAAATACAATGAATTGGAAAAAAGGGGATGCCTTTTCGAGTTAATTAATTGTTAAGTTAACATTAAAATAATGTAGAGTTATCCTTGAAGGAGGAGGAGAAGTAAAAGAGCTTTTCCAATGTGTTCAGGATGATGGGAAATAATATACTTTCGGATAGTTTGATTGGACTGTTTTAAGTAATCATTTACTGAACTAAGGCTAATCCCCAATCGATTTGCAACGTCTTCTTTGGAACAACCTTCATATCTGTGCAGCTTAAAAACTTCCTTTTTTCGAGGCGGTAATTCATTTACTGCTTCTTCTAAAATTTCTAATTGAATTTCGAACTGTTCTTCTATTTCAATGGACGCTGTATTGTCGGCGATTAATTCTTTATCCAATTCTTCCAAATAAGTAATGGATTCCTTCAACTTTTGTTTTAGGATATTCATGGACTTGTTGTAGCTCACTACAAATAACCAACCCCCGACTGATTTTTCAGTGTTTATCTTATAACGGTTTTGCCATAATGCAATAAAAACATCCTGTAATATCTCCGCGGACTGATCGGGGTTCTTTACGAATTTTAAGATGTTGGCATGTACAGGTCGGTGGTAATGCTGATATAATTGATTGAACGCCGTAACGTCACCCAAAGACATTGCTTGGATGCAGGATAACTCATCAAAATTTTTATTAATCCCGTCTCGATACTGATTCATAATTTCAATTACATTAAAATCGCCTCAAATGTAACCAACAGGATATCTAGAAAGACTTTCCGTCTATTATTAAATTATTAATTTTTTACTTTGTTGGTTTATTCTATTTGATTATTGGGGATTTCTAAAGCCGCCATTTTCTGTTTTTGTACTGAAATTGTCAAGGTTCTGGATTAATAGTATTGGCGCTAAAAAATCATTTATTTTAATACAATATACTAAGAGTTTATCAAAGGTCAAATAAAGCTTAAAAAATCCTTTTTAAATGTATACATATTTAACTAACACGTTTATTTTTAGGGGCATATTAATTATATTTGATTCAATCAACAAATAAACCATGTTAAAACCTTTAATTTCCTTATGTGTCTTGCTTTGCCTTGCCTTAGGTTTGAGTGCACAGCAATCGGACTCCGCCTATGTATTTTCTTATTTCAAAGGAAATGGCGAGGATGGCTTGCATCTAGCCTTCAGTGAAGACGGATTGAAATGGGCTTCATTAAAGAATGATCAGTCTTTCTTGACGCCTGAATTAAGCCCTGATAAGTTAATGCGGGATCCTTGTATTATTAAAGGTGGCGATGGATTGTATCATATGGTTTGGACAGTTAGTTGGACCCAGAAAGGAATTGGACATGCCAGCTCCAAGGATTTAATCAATTGGTCTGAACAACAATATATTCCAGTCATGGAACATGAAGAAAACACTCGAAATACCTGGGCTCCGGAAATTACCTATGATCCGGAAACAAAACAATATATGATTTATTGGGCTTCGACGATAACAGGTGAGTTCCCTGAAACACAAGTGGAAGCCGATGAAGGGTATAACCACCGAATGTATTATACTTTGACCAAAGACTTTAAGTCCTTTTCAGAGACTATGCTACTCTATGATCCTGGATTTAATAGTATCGATGCAACCATTCAAAGAAATGGAAAAAACTGGATGATGTTCATCAAGGATGAAACTCGAGAACCTCAAGCAGAGAAAAATTTGAAACTAGCCTTTGCAGATCATCTTGAAGGACCCTACTCGGATGCAAGTGAAAAGATAACTGGAGATTTTTGGGCTGAAGGACCTACTGTTGCCAAAATAAATGGGGAATGGTATGTTTACTTTGATCGTTATATGGATAACCATTTTGGATTGATCAAATCCAAGGATCTTAAAAACTGGGAAGATATTACCGATCAGTTGGAATTACCCAAGGATTTGAGACATGGAACCATCCTAAAAATTTCTCGAAAAGAATTGAATAAGCTTAAGGCGCTTTAGCCTTAAGCTTTTATTGTTCCCTAAATATTTTAAGACGGCTTGTCATAATGAACATTAAAAATCCAAATAAGGAGAATAATGCAAATGAGTATCTTAAGTTGAATATTTCAGCTATATAACCAATCAGTGGTGGACCCATTAGAAATCCTAAATATGATATACTGGACACCATTGCCAAAGCGACTCCCGCAGGAATGCTTTTATGTTTTCCAGTAACGCTATATACGGTAGGCACATTACAAGCCACCCCAAGACCAACCAACATAAACGCCACAGTACAAACCCATAGGTTCGGGAAAATCACAGAAGATAACATCCCCAAGAACATTAGGATCCCACTGATTTGTAGCGTTCTTTGTCTCCCAATTCTACTGATAATGGCATCTCCAATAAAACGGCCGGTTGCCATCATGATCATAAAGGAAGCATAACCCAGGATTACCAGGCTTTCGGGTGCTTTGACAACATCACTGAAATATACTCCGCTCCAATCAAACATGGCTCCTTCTGTTGCCATGCTAAAGAAACCGATTATCCCTAGTTGTATAATCAATGAATCTGGCTTAAACTTCGACTTTACCTTCTCCTTCTTTTCTGTGCCAACCTCTGGAACTAGAAATTGTTTGTTAATAAGGATATTTACTGTCATTAGAATAATCACTCCTACAAAATGACCGAAGGTATTGATCTGAAAATTTAAAGTTAATAGTCCGATCAAAGCTCCTGTAAACCCAGCCAAGGACCAAGCTCCATGAAAGGAAGACATGATTGATCGACCATAAAGTTCTTCAGCTAAAACACCCTGTGTATTGACGGAGATATTACAAATATTACCGGTGACACCAAATAAGAACAATGCAGCACCCAAAAACCAAGCATTTCCTGAAAATGCAATAAACAATAATACTAATGAATACAGGAAGGCCGCCCAAGGTAGAATTTTATGACTACCATACTTATTGACCAAGGCTGCTGAGATAGGCATAGTTAACAATTGCCCAATTGGAAGCATTAATAAAATCGTTCCTAATTGTGCCTCTGATAGGCCTAATGCTGCTTTTATGGTCGGAATACGACTTGCCCAACTGGCAAATCCTAAACCTTGACCGAAATAGAATAACGCAACAGCAATTCGAATTCTACTTTTCATGGATTGAGAGACGTTTGCACTCGCCTCGCCTAATGATGTCATCGTCGATAATTTTGTAACAAAAATAGAACAAATTTTAGACTTCATAGACAAGAAAGTGTAAAAAATACACAATTATAACTCTTTGTTAATCTTTATGTTATGCGCGTATTTTATTTTATCTTTTTCGTTAATATTTGAGGAAATTATTAGGATTTCCTTTTGTTTTTATCCAATTCATAAGATTGCTTGTTCGGCTCTACCATATTCCGCAAACAAATCTTAAATTTGATAGCATCAGCATGTTAACATACAAATGCTAGGAATCAAATTAATAATTAACCCTTTTTATGAATAAAACTTTGCTATCTATTGCCTTATTGCTTGGGGGATCCTTGCAACTGCAGGCTCAGGTACAACCCACGTTTCTTTCTAATCCAACTTTGAGTCCAGACGCGCAAACAATTGTGTTCTCTTTTGAAGGGGATTTATGGAAAGTGCCGTCCGCTGGTGGTCCTGCACTCAGACTGACAGCCATGGAAGGTAATGAGGTCATGCCGCGAATCTCCCCAGATGGTCAGTGGCTCGCCTTCTCTTCTAACCAAAATGGTAATATGGATGTCTATGTCATGCCTATGGCTGGTGGAAATATTACGCAGATTACAAGTCATGAATCAACCGATGAAGTGGATAGCTGGAGTTGGGATAGTAAGCAGATTTATTTTACCTCAGGTCGTGAAAACCGTTTAAGTAGCTATAAAGTAAGTAAGAATGGTGGAACCGCAGTTCGTATTTTTCCGCACTTCTTCAATTATATCCATAATATGGTGGAAACTCCTGCAGGGGAATTACTATTTACCGATACCTGGGAAAGCTACACTGCAGCAAACCGTAAAAGATATAAAGGAGCATTCAACCCAGATATCAAAGGTTTTAATCCTAAAACTAATACTTATAAGGATTACACAACTTATGAAGGGAAGGACCTATGGCCAACCGTAGATAATAAAGGGATCATTTACTTTGCTTCTGACGAAGGAAACAATGAGTACAACCTATATAGCATCTCAAATGGCCAAAAAGTTGGATTGACACAATTTCCCGAATCCATTCGGAGTCCTCAGGTAGCGGCAAATGGATCAGCGGTGGTCTTTGAGAAAGGCTATCAGATCTTTGTTTATGATGTAGCCAGTAAAAAAACAAACCAACCTGCGATTAGCTTAAGTCGCAATCAAGTCCTTGCTAAGTCCAAGGAATTTGATGTGAAAGGAGCAATCAGTAATTATGATGTTTCCCCGGACGGTAAGAAAATGGCTTTTGTTTCTCGTGGTGAGCTGTTTGTTTCTGATGTCGATGGCAAATTTATTCGACAAATGCCAAGTCAAGGTGAGCGCATTGCTGAGGTACAATGGCTAAAAGACAACAAGACTTTAATCTATAACCAGACCCTCAACGGTTATTTAAACTGGTATTCTCGTTCTGCTGATGGCAAGGGTGAGGTGAAACAATTGACCCAGGACAATCGGAACAATAGGGATATCAATTTTAATAAAGATAATAGTAAGGCAGTTTATTTGAGCGGTAGGGATGAGGTACGCATCATGGACTTGAATAGTCTGAAAAGTGAAACCATCGTAAAGGATGAAATTTGGGCTTTCCAAAACTCTTCACCATCCTTTTCGCCAGATGATAAATACGTGTTGTTTACAGCGATTCGCAATTTTGAGCAAGATATATTTGTTTACAATATTGCAGATAAGAAAACAATTAATCTAACCAATACAGGAGTAACAGAAGCTTCACCTGCATGGTCTCCTGATGGAAAATATATTTATTTCTCCAGTAACCGTACAAAACCTGCTTATCCATCAGGAATGGACAACGCCAGCCTTTATCGAATGGCATTGGAAAATTATGATGAACCTTATCGTATCAGCAAGTTCGACGAGCTATTTAAGGATGCTGAAAAAGATAAGGAAAAGGAGAAAAAAGATACAACAACTACGAAAGACGATAAAACTAAAAAGGCTAAGGATACCAAAGATAAGCCTGCAGCTAAGGATGAGAAAAAGGACGATTCCAAGAAAGTTTTGGTGAGCATAGATGTGCAAGGTCTTTCAGATAGAATCACGCAGGTGAGCCCATCTGCTGGGACTCAATACAGTCCATTGCTTTTTGCCAAAGGCGAGAAAACCTTTTTATTTTATCAATCTAACCATGAAGGTAAATGGGCAACCTATAGAATCACTTTTGAACCTTTTACCAACAGTAAAACGGATAAAGTTTTGGATGGTTCCTTACAAGGACTTATGGAGGTTGACGGGAAATACTTTGCCATTGTGAATGGGAATATTCAGAAGTATAATATCGACCAGAATAGACTGGAAAATGTTGATATTGGTTTCAAATTCAATAGAGATTTGGATAAAGAGTTCAAGCAGATGTTCTATGAAACTTGGGCAAATGTTGAGGAAAACTTTTATGATGAGAAATTTCACGGGGTGGATTGGGAAGGAATGAAAAAGAAGTATAGCAATTATCTTTCGGGAATCAATAACCGCATGGATTTACGTATCCTTCTAAATGATATGCTTGGAGAATTGAACTCTTCCCATATGGGATTTAGTACTTTCGGTACAGATGAAAGAAAGCAATATAATTTTGTAACGAATGAGCTTGGTGTCACTTACGACGCAAAGGATCCGTATAAAATCGCTCATATTGTTGCTAAAGGTCCAGCTTCCAAAAAAGATGTCAACCTAAAAGTAGGGGATGTGTTAGTTGCGGTAAATGGAACCCCAATTGATAAGAGCAAGGATCGAGATTCTTATTTTACTTGGCCATCTTTGGCGAATGAAGTGCAGTTGACTGTAAATCGTGCTGGCAAAGAAGAGAAAATTAATATCAGACCGCAAAGTAATGCTGCTTTCAAGGATCTATTATATGATGAATGGATAAAAGGTAATCGCTCTAAGGTGGATCAACTTAGTAAAAACCGAATTGCTTATTCGCATATGAAGAATATGGGTTCGGATGAGTTGCAATCCTTCCTGATAGATATGGCCGAGCAAGAAAATAATAAGGATGCCATAATCCTGGACTTACGTTATAATACGGGTGGAAATGTCCATGATGAAGTCTTAAAATTCCTTTCACAACGGCCATATCTAAAATGGCAATATCGTGGAGGTAAACTGTCCCCACAAAGTAACTTTGCTCCAGCCGGAAAGCCTATTGTCTTGTTGATTAATGAACAATCCCTGAGTGATGCTGAAATGACAGCAGCCGGTTTTAAAGAACTAAAACTCGGAAAGATCATAGGAACTGAAACTTATCGTTGGATAATTTTTACCTCCGGAAAAGGATTGGTGGATGGATCTTTCTATCGTTTGCCTTCTTGGGGTTGTTATACCTTAGATGGAAAGGATCTGGAATTGACCGGTGTATCACCTGATATCGCCATAAAAAACACGGTCGCTGACCGCGTGGCCGATAAGGACCCACAATTGGAAAGAGCCGTACAGGAAATCTTGAAGGATTTAAATTAAAAAATTATTAAATAAAGTCTTTGAAGGCCGGCAGGTGACAACCTGCTGGCCTTCTTTGTTATCAAATGTAAACTAATCATTCCCTTAATCTATTTGACAGGTTTAAATTAGCTAGAATCTTTTCTTGTCACATTAATTATTTATTATTAGTTAATGATTGCGTAATATTTTATAAATATGTGGCGATACTTTTGTGCAATTATTAAAAAATATAGTACATGAAATTAATTATTACGTTTTCGCTGCTACTTTTTGTATTTGTTTCTTGCTAAAAAGATGAATTCCAGACCTCTAAGGTAAAACCTGAGGTAAAACCTTTAGTAAAAAAAGAAAACCTTCTAGACTCTATTCAACCTGCTCAGGAGTATGATGCTCATTTTGTATACAGTCAAGATGGAAATATCTATTTCAAGAGAATCTTAAAATCTGCTTCTGGAAAGGAACTGGAAACAAAAACCTTTTCTCAACCTAGTAGTTCAGAATTAGAATTCACAGTTTTTATCAATCATATCAATAAAGAAAATAAGGATATGAAGGTGAAAATTAAGCAAAATACAGTTTTTCAGAATAAAGGTGAATGGACTACCGACGAACAAATCTTGGTCGTATCTGACTATGAAGGTGAATTTTTCCAATTGGTTGATCTATTAATTTCTGCACAAGTAATTGACGAATACTACAACTGGAAGTTTGGAAACAAGCACTTGGTGTTTCTTGGGGATGCTTTTGACCGTGGAACAATGGTTCATGAAATCCTTTGGTTACTCTATAAATTAGAATCTGAAGGTGCAAACTTTCATTTCCTATTTGGGAATCATGATATAATGAATATCTCCGAAAATCAAACTAATTATATAGACGAGAAATACAAAGCTGAATTAAAGCCTCTAGGTTTCGAAGGAATTGAAGACTTGTATAAAGAGAATACTATTCTTGGTGGCTGGTTAAGACAGTAAAATGTTATTGAAAAAGGAAATGATATTTTATTTGTTCACGGTGGTATCTCTGAAGTTTTATTCACAGAACAGCCTAATATGAACATTGCCAAAGTCAATGAGATTGTTCAAAAGAATTTAAATGATCCTAAAAATCCGGAATCTGCACCTTATTTGCGTTCTAGTTCTGCACTAACATGGTACCGTGGTTACTTTAGAAACCCTAAACAGGACCCTGCGTTTTTAGATGAGGTATTGAGCCATTTCAAAGCAAGACTAGTTTGTGTGGCGCATACCATTCAGAAACAAGCGGGCTTATCCTATGATGGAAAAGTTGCTGGTACGGATGTGGATATTCATAAGGGTCAAAAAGAAGGCTTAATCTTCGACAAAAAAGATGTTTATAGAATTGAAGTAAAAGATAAAAATACAGCTGCAGTAAAAACGAAGTTGTAGAGGAATTCCCTGCTCAATAAAGCATTCCCAATTAATTGTTTCTTTGTAAAAGAGCATTAATTGGGAATGCCTTTTTAATAAGAGATGGTGGGTTTAGGATAAAACCTTTTAAAAAAGTAATCATATTGTTGCAATTCTCGAATAATCGGTTATTTTTACAGAAAGTAAACCCTAAATCACCTTAACCTATTAAACTACATGGATGTTATTGAACCTAATTTACATCAAATTTCTAGGGAAGATTTTGACCTTATCAGTCGATTGAAAAACAACGATACCGAAGCTTTTTCAGCGATTTACTTTGCGCATTGGGAAAGTTTTTTCGATATCTGTTTGGGATTTTTGAAAGAAGAGGAACTAGCAAAAGATGTATTACACGATGTGTTTTTAGATTTCTGGAGAATCCGGCATAAACTAGAAATTAAATATTCCTTAAGGGCGTATCTTAGTGTATGTATTAAAAACAAATGTATTTTTGTTCTGAAACAACAACAAAAGCTAAAAACGACCAACTTGGAGAATTTAGATTTTGTAACTTCTGAATATGATCAGTTGGCTGTGAATGATATTGAAAAACAGCTGGATTATATATTAAAGAATAAACTAACCAGTAGAAGTAGAGTAATATTTGAATTAAACCGATTTGAAGATATGACCTATAAGGAAATTGCTGCCAAGATGAACTTGAGCGTGAAATCGGTTGAATATCATATGTCAAAAGTGCTAAGTTTACTGAGAAAATCAATATTGCTCTTATTTACCTCAATATTATTCTTCTAGAAAATGGAGGATATGAATGAAAATAAAAAGGAAAATTTAGGCGTAGAAATCCATGAGCGAATTTTCCAATCCATACGTAAGGATAGGAATAGAGAAACTAAGAAGAATCTAACAAAGTTATCCTTAGTTGTCATCGCTATAATTTCTGTGACGGTCTTATTTGTCAAAAGAGATCTATTAAACTCTTATTTTAGGGATGAGAATGGTCGTGAAATTACTGCAGATTTTCTTGCAGGCACTCTTACTGAATCTGATAATAACAGCATTAAGTCCGATTCTCTCCATATAGGAAAAGATAAGAATGAGGCTATTTATTTAGATCAAAGCCAAAATCGGATGGTGATGAATATTGCCAAAATGGACTTGGATGATAAAGACATCTTAAATATTAAAACGGGTCTTGGGGGGTTCTATAGAGTCGAATTACCTGATGGCTCTATTGTAAATTTAAATGCCAATTCAAACTTACATTATGCCGCATCCTATATGCGAGACCGTAAATTAACTTTATCTGGAGAAGCTTATTTCGAAGTAAAGAAAATGATTGTTGATGACAAAAGAATGCCTTTTGAAGTTAAAACAGATCAACAAACCATTAAAGTTCTAGGAACTCAATTTAATGTTAGAACCTCAAGTGGCTTCGAAGAAACTCTTCTTTTTGAAGGTAGTCTCGATGTAAGAGCTGTTAAATCTTCAAAGTCAAATATATTGTCTCCGGGGGATTTAATTAGAGTAGCTGCAAACCAAATTTCACGCAATAAATTAAATGAAGGCGAAATTGAAGAGTTAGTTGCCTGGAAAGAAGGCTTTCTGTATTATGATAACCGAAGCTTAAATTATATCCTTGAAGACCTTAAAAAGTACTATGATTTTGATTACAATGTATCTGAAGTCCCCAATGATAATTTTACCATCTATCTAGCCAGAGAAAATAATTTAGAAGAATTAATATCATTATTAAATGAAGCTAGCTTTCTTAACCTAAAGCTTCAAAATAAAACTATCCAATTTTCTAAAAAATAATTTAAATTTTTTTAGGGTATAACTCAAATTCATACTCTATATAGGTGAAGAACATTATAAAGACCATTTTTATAGTCCTTAAACACCTAAATCTGTATGAATAAAAAATTCTTAACTCACTTTCAGAGCTGTAGAAAATTTGGAAGCCTGCCTTTTTTGAAGGTCTCAAAAGCATCTAAATTAGCTATAGTAATTTCATGTTTAGCTCTGAATGGATTTGCTTTGGGTTTTAGCCAAACCATCTCCTTAAACCTTAAAAATGCCAGTACTAAACAAGCCCTAAATGAAATTCGAAAGAAAAGTGGCTTTCAAATTGTTTACAATGAATCCCTACTGTCAAAATCCACCAAAGTAACCATCGTTGATTCTAAAATCACCCTACAGACAGCTTTAAATAAAGCTCTTGCAGGGCAAGATGTTACTTATGAGGTGAAGGACAAGGTTATCTTACTCAAGCCGATATCTAAAACCTCCAATATTGAAATATTGCCCGGCAGCAATAAAACAGTACAGCAGCTTGCTGTTAAAGGACGCGTTGTCAACAAAGAAGGGCAACCTATCGCTTCTGCAACAGTGACAGAGAAAGGAACTAATAATCGTACTTTAACAAATGAACAAGGGGATTTTTCTTTAACGGTATCAGGTGCTGATGCGGTTTTAGAAATAACCTCAATTGGTTTTAGCCCTCAAACAGTATCGGCATCCGGTCAGAATATCTCAGTAACATTAGTTGAACAAGAAAACCAAATGGACGAAGTTGTCGTAGTAGGGTATGGTCAACAAAAGAAAGTAAATCTAACTGGCGCGGTTTCAACGGTTAGTGCAAAAGAGTTAGAAGCAAGACCAGTACAAAATACAGGGCAGGCCTTACAAGGACTTGTCCCGGGGTTGAATGTGCAGACAGGAGGATTAGGAGGTGAACTAAATCAGACCATGAATGTCAATATTCGTGGTGCTGGGACAATTGGTGTTGGATCGAGTTCTTCCGTTTTGGTATTGATTGACGGTATGGAAGGTGATATGAATGCTTTGAATCCTAATGATATTGAAAATATTACCGTTCTAAAAGATGCTGCAGCATCCTCAATTTATGGGTCGCGGGCTCCATTCGGTGTCATTTTAATCACTACTAAATCTGGAAAAGCAGGCAAAACCCTCGTAAACTATAATAATAATGTTAGGCTAAGTAAACCCCGTGGATTACCTACTATGTTAGACTCTCGGACTTTTGCCTACTATTTCAATGAGATCAAATCGAATGATGGTGAACAAGCCGTGTTTTCTCAAGAAGTCCTAGACCGTATTACTGCATATCAAAAAGGGGAAATTACAACGGTAAGTACACCTGCGGGAAATGGTAAATGGGAATACTACGGCGGTTCCAATGGAAATACCAATTGGTTTGATGAAATATATAAAGACTTTTCTCCATCTCATGAACATACCTTGAGTGCTAACGGCGGAACTGAAAAAGTTCAGTTTTATAGTTCATTGAATTTCATGGACCAAAATGGATTGAACAAATATGCGGATGATCGATTCAAAAGATACTCCTTCTCAAATAAAGTCAGTGTCAAGCTTCATGATAAAATTGACTTAATGTCTAATACTCGTTTTGTGCGGGAAGATTATGGTAAAGCTTCACATATGAATGATTTGTATTACCATAATATTGCAAGGAGATGGCCAACAATTCCGGTTAGGGATGATAATGGTCATTTTTCGGATCCAAGTGAATTAGCGCAGATGACAGAAGGCGGAAGGTCAAAATTGGTTAAAGATTTCTTATATCAGCAATTGCAATTGGCAATTCGACCTTTAGAAAACTGGAACATTACGGGTAATGTGAATTACAGAATTACCAATCACAATGGTCATAATGAAATTTTGAGGTCATTTGGTTATGATAAGGATAATAACCCTTATCCTTTAGCGGTGGGGTATAACTCGGCTGGATATACTAGTGTTTCAGAATTTAATAGAAAAGACGAGTATTTCAGTACAAACCTTTTTACTGATTATTCATTAAAAGTTGCTGATGATCACAATTTTAAATTCCTATTGGGTTTTAACTCTGAGCTGAATAAATACAGCACGTTAAATGGCAGCATGAGTGATCTGATTTCAGACAATGTTCCTACACTGAATACTGCCACTTTGAATCCATTAACTTCTGGCCAATATCAACATTGGGCTACTGCAGGTTTTTTTGGTCGCTTCAACTATAATTACAAAGAGAAATACTTATTTGAAGCAAATGGTCGATATGATGGTTCATCTAGATTTCCGAAAGATTTAAGATGGAATCTATTCCCTTCATTCTCTGCTGGATGGAATGTGGCTAATGAAGATTTTTGGAAATGGGATGAAAGTATATCGGTATTTAAACTGAGAGCTTCTTATGGTGAACTAGGAAACCAATATACTGATAACTGGTATCCTTTTTACCCGACTTTACCATTTACTGTTAATGGGAATACTTGGTTGCTTAATGGTCAAAAGCAGAACTATTCATCATCACCGGGCTTAATTGCCTCGACATTGACTTGGGAAAGAATCTCAAGCTGGAACGTTGGTTTTGATTTGCAGGCCTTGGATAATCGATTGGGAATGGTGTTCGAATTGTATCAACGCAATACCTACAATATGATTGGACCTGCTCCAGAATTACCAGTTATTCTAGGTACAGGAGTTCCTCGTCTAAATAATGCGGAAATGAACTCCAAAGGTTTTGAGCTTGAATTAAACTGGAAAGATAATATTGGCAACTTTAATTATGCGGTTAGAGGGGTGCTCTCTGATGATAAACAAACCGTAACGGAATACCCTAACTTAACAGGTACCTTGGATACATGGTATAATGGTAGAAGAGTTGGGGAACTTTGGGGATATACCACGCTTGGAATTGCAAAAACGCAACAAGAGATGGACGCTCATTTGAGCCATACCAAACAAAATTTTGCGAGTCAATGGCAATCTGGAGATATTATGTACCAAGACTTGAATGCTGATGGATTGATTTCTGCTGGAGCAAATACAATTAATGAACATGGTGATTTAACTATTATCGGAAACACACAACCTCGACTACGCTATAGTTTAGATTTGAATGGATCGTATAAGGGTTTTGATTTCCGGGTATTCTTCCAAGGTGTTGGAAAACGTGATTATATGCCAAACGGTCCATATTTTTGGGGAGCGAATGGCGGAATGTGGCAATCTGCTGGATTTGAAGAAAACCTCGATTTCTTCCGTGATGAAAATTCTGTAATGGTTCAAAATGGAGTTTTAGGTCAAAATCTGGACTCTTATCTGCCAAGACCTTATTTTAATACCAATAAGAACCAATATACACAGACACGTTATTTGCAAAATGCGGCATATTTGCGCTTAAAGAATGCTCAGATTGGATATAATTTTAATTCTGCAAAATTAAACCAAATTGGAATTTCTAAAATACGCTTGTATTTATCTGGTGAGAACCTCTTGACATTTACTAAGATGGCAAAAGTATTTGATCCTGAAACCGTAGGATTGGGAGGTTGGAATGATGGTAAAACTTATCCATTCTCTACAGTTTATTCTTTTGGCTTAAACGTAAATTTCTAACTCAGACCCATTATGAAAAAATCATTTAAACATATAATTAATTTAGCAGCTTTAGCATCCGTATTTTTTGTTGCGAGCTGTAATAAATATCTTGATAGAGCTCCATTATCCAATATTACTCCTGGCGATTATCTCAATACTGAAGCGGATTTAGCCACCTATACTTTAAGTCAATATTCATTTCCTTCACATTCCGGTTGGGGATTGGGAACTTTTGCAAATGATAACCATACAGATAATCAATTGAACAGTTCGTTTGCCAATAGATGGGTTCCTGGAGAGTGGAAGGTACCTACCTCAGGAGGTGAATATGCATTTACTGCCATTAGAAACATCAACTATTTCTTCGAGCAAGTGATTCCAAAATGGAAGGAAAACAAAATCTCAGGGAACTCTGCTAACATCGAACATTATATTGGTGAAGCTTATTTTCTGAGGGCATACGAATATTTTAGTAGAACACAAGCCCTTGGGGACTATCCAATTGTAAAGACCACAATGAAAGATGATTTGGGCCAGTTGGTTGACGCTTCAATCAGGCAGCCTAGAAATTTGGTGGCTAGATTTATCTTATCAGACTTAGACTCTGCAATTACATTGTTAAAAACACCTTCACCGAATCAACAGAATCGTGTTTCCAAAAATGTGGCGCTTTTATTCAAATCAAGGGTGGCTTTATTTGAAGCAACATGGTTAAATTACCATAAGAATACTGCTCTGGTACCTGGAACAGCAAACTGGCCAGGTAAAAAGTCCCACCCTAACTTTTCACTGCAAATTGACAATGAAATCGACTTTTTCTTAACCCAGGCAATGGAAGCCGCAGAACAAGTAGCAGATGTTGTTCCTTTAGTGGAAAACAAATTTGAGAATAGTTATAACTCCTCAGCAAATCCATATTACAATATGTTCAGTGATATTGATTTGAATAAGTACAATGAAGTTTTATTATGGAGAAGCTATTCCACGGCTTTGAATGTTTCCCACAATGTGAGTAACTACATGAATGGAAGTGGAGGAAATTCTGGCTATTCACGAGGATTGGTTGAAAACTTTACCATGGCAAATGGCTTACCAATTTATGCATCAGGATCAGGTTACAAAGGGGATGATTCTATTTCCACTGTAAAAACCAACCGAGATACAAGGTTACAGTTATTTATGAAAGCTCCCGGGGAATTGAGATTCACTGATAAGAATAATACCAATGGCACTCCAGTATTAGAAGGATATCCTGATATCACGGGCTTAGCTGAAACAAGATATGTTACTGGCTATGCCTTGAAAAAAGGGATGAGTTATTTATCAGCACAAGCCGAAGGCTCTGCAGGAACCACAGGGTCGATCATTTTCCGTGGGGTGGAAGCTTACTTGAACTATATTGAAGCAAGTTATTTAAAGAATAAAACCATTAATGCTAAAGCCGCAAATTATTGGAGACAAATTCGTACCCGGGCTGGAATCAATCCGGACTTCGAAATTACGATTAGCAATACCAATATGAATGAAGAAGCCAAACGAGATTTAGGAGCCTATTCAGCAGGGACAATCTTGACGGATAAAGTGCTTTATAATATTCGTAGAGAAAGAAGATTGGAGCTCATAGCAGAAGGATTTCGTTTCGCAGATCTAAAACGCTGGCGTTCTCTTGATCAATTAAAATCTAATCCACTGATTTTAGAAGGAATCAAGGTTTGGGGGCCAATGGAGAAATGGTTTGTCCGTGAAGGCAAGACCTTGTTGATAGAGCCTAATACTCCAGGCAAAACAGCAAATGTATCCTTGAGATCTGAGAGCCCATATATTCGTCCATATAGAATTAATTTGAACTCCAATAATTTGGTGTTGAATGGATATAGATGGACAGAAGCACATTATTTGAGCCCTATTGCATTCAACCATTTTTCAATTACATCACCGGATGGTACTGCACAAAATTCTAAGTTATATCAAAATCCAGGATGGCCAATAGTTGCTGATCAAGGAGCATTACAGTAATAATTTTAGTTAGGTTTGTTTTGTTATTTATTAGGGAAAGGTACATTTATGTACCTTTTTTTTATAAATCAATTATGGTTGACATACTATAGCTAATTTTATTTTCACTCAAGGATACTTCAGTTCAAACTTTGGGTTATCGGGGATTCTCTTCTCATCTTCACCGGATTTCAGTCGGACCTTGTTCGAATTTTTTCGGTCGAAATCCGAAGAAGGTCCGGAGAATGTCCGACGGAGATACGGGAATACCTTGAGTTTAAGACGAGTTAATTTTGAGCGAATCTGCATCTCAAGGTATCGGTAAGGATTTGGAATTTATTAGTGACATCTCCTGTTGAATGATTAACTTAACAGTAGATTAACTTTTTATTAATCCTCATAAGCTATGTTTGGGGCAAACAACCATAAACACATGAAAAAATTATATTGGTCTTTACTAGCTTGTCTTCTGACTGGGACGGCATTTGGGCAAGAAATGGCAAAGGGAACTGTTTACATTGATGGAAATGCAAATGGTCGCTTTGATAAAAAAGAGACGGGGATTGCTGGTGTCAGCGTAAGTAACGGTAGGGAAGTCGTTCAAACGGATAAAAATGGTAAATATGAAATACCTGTTCAAAACGATAATATCATCTTTGTTATCAAACCCTCAGGTTATGAGTTACCATTAGATGCTGATAATCATCCAAAATTCTACTATATCCATAAGCCGAATGGCTCTCCTGAGTTGAAATATCCTGGAGTTACAGCGACTGGTGAACTTCCAAAGTCTATTGATTTTGCATTGAAGGCTAAGGAAGAGCCTAGCAGTTTTTCAGCCTTTGTATTTGGGGATCCGCAAGCCTATACCGCCGAGGAAATAGAGTTTTTCAAGAATGGGGTAGTGAATGAGGCAAAATTAAAAAAAGGACCACTTTTCGGAATTAGTTTGGGAGATTTGGTTGGGGATGATTTATCCTTGCACCCTAGTTATAAACAAACTATTGGACAGATGGGATTGCCATGGTTTAATGTTATGGGAAACCATGACATGAATTATGATGTCAAGGAAGATTATTTATCGGATGAAGGATTTGAGAGATCCTTTGGACCAGCGAATTATTCCTTCAACGTAGGGAATGCGCATTTTATCATTCTGGATGATATAATTTATCCTCACCCGGAAACTGGAAAAGGTTATCAAGGCGGATTAAGACAAGATCAGATCGATTTTGTTGCTAATGATTTGAAATTTGTTCCGAAAGATAAATTGATTGTTTTGGCATACCATATTCCATTGAATCCTGAGAACAGTAAATCATTCCGTAATGAGGATAGGCAACAACTTTTCAACATCTTGGCGGAGTATCCTAATACTTTAGGGCTTTCAGCTCATACCCATTACCAACAACAGAACTTCTTTGCAAATGAGCATGGTTGGAATGGTAGCAAGCCGTATCATGAATACAATGTAGGGACTACTTCGGGAGATTGGTATTCAGGTTTACCCAATGAACAAGGAGTTCCAGTTTCAACAATGCGTGATGGAACGCCAAAGGGTTATGCTATTCTATCAATTGATGGGAACCAGTATAAATTTGATTATAAAGTTGTTGGCAAGGACGATAAGTATAGCATTGGTTTATTTGGACCGGCTGTTGTTAAAGCCAAGTATGCAGGACGTTATCAGATTTATGCGAATTTCTTTTTAGGTTCAGCAAAAGACCAAGTTCGATACAGAATTGACCAAGGGGATTGGGTTATTATGGACAAGGTTGAAGGCGAGGATCCGGCTTATATGAAAGAATTATTGGCCTATGATGGTGCGAGCAGTTTAATTGCTGGTAGAAGACCAAGTGATCCGGTTCAATCGGCGCATTTATGGAAATTCAAACTTCCAAAACTTAAAGCAGGTAAACATCTTGTGGAGGTTGAAGCGGTAGATATGTTCGGTAGAACACATGCTGCGCAAAAAGAAATCGAAGTCGTTGAATAAGACGGATTTATAAGATGGCTAGATTGTAACAATTTGTTTTGCAGTATGTTCTGAAGTATGTTCCACGGGGAGCAAAATATGCAATGACCTAATATTTCATAAATAAACCTTAAAATATTGAGGCTGACAGGCCTTGATAATAATATTAGCCCTAATGCACTGTATTGGGGCTTTTTTTATGAATATGCTGAATTCAGGATAATTTATTTAGGGGAACCCCTTTATTATAGACTCTATTTGTTCTATTTTCGGTCTTAAATTGGGGGTGGGGGCTTTTATAAAGATTTGTCTGACTTGATTCTAAAAAGAATATTTTAGTTTTAATAGATATTAACTATAATTATCAAAACTGATTTTAAACTTGATATTAAGATATGCCGATAGAAGAATATTATTTAAACTGTAGTTCATACGAATTGACTTTTGAACGAAATAAAGGTAGCTTGGATACTTTTCTTATATCGAAGGAAATGGTTTACACTTTAGTTGCCATTTCTTTCCCATCAATCGTTTAATAATGTGAGATAATTATGAGAAATAAACTAAGAAATTTTGTTGGCAAGTTTCCAGTCCTGGAGCACAACCTAAAAGCAATAAAGAACTGGACGGAAAATAAAAACACAAAACCTAAGATGTCAATAGTTGGCGAGGCGAACAATATTGATGTAAATAGGACCTCCGTATTAATTGATTGTGAAATTGATATTGATGGAAATAATAATACTATTATAGTAGCGAGCGGGTGCGTATTACAGTCTGTATCATTTTACATTCGGGGAGACAACAATACGATAATTGTTGGTGAGAAAGTGAAATATAATGGGGTCTTATGGGAAACCTGCAATAATGGAAGGATAGAAATAGGTGATGGCACGACTACCGAAGTAAATGTGAATATGCAAATCTCTGAAGATTCGCTAGAAATTGTGGTTGGAAGTGATTGTATGTTCAGTAGTAATATTTTTATCTGGCCTCAAGACTGGCACCCTATATTTGATGAAAATGATCAACAGATCAATCCTGGAAAAAGTATCTATATTAAGGACCATGTTTGGGTTGGTTTTGATGCAAAGATTCTTAAATCAGTAACTATTGGATCCAATAATATCATCGGAACAAATGCCATTGTAACTAAGAGTATTTTAGAAGAAAATGTTGTTATAGCGGGTAATCCCGGAAAAATTGTCAAGCGAGGGGTTCATTGGAAACGATAAAGACTTCTGGCTGAAAATTTTGACGAACTAAAAAAAAATCCATAATTTAATTAAAGCATTACCAATTAGCCTGTTATGATAAAGAGCTTAGCTTTAATTCTTTTATTTTTTTTTTTTACTCCTACATTTTGCCAAAAAATCCAAACTCAAGAATATTTGGATGATCTTAAATTTATATATGAAAATTTAAAAAAATCAGCTTCATATCAAACACAAAAAGGTAGACATATTCAAGTTGAGGAAAAATATAATTTACTTCTCGAAGAGGCTGAAGATGACCTTTACCTAATTGAGGCTTTATCTAATTATTACAGCCTTATTGATATAATAAAGGATTATCACAATAGAATTTATTCTTTTGGCAATCCTTTTACCAAGGAAGATTTAACTGATAGTCTCAAAGTAAAAAGCTTGCTTCAAGAGAGCGAATACAATACTCCTCAAACAGTTTTGAATCTGGATAGTTTAGAAAATGCATTAAAGAAAAAGTCAGCTCTTGATTTGGAAGGAATTTATTTTAACTCCTTGGTTAGAGTCGCATTAGTACAGGCTGAGCCTAAACATATTGGTATTATTCTAGAATCCAAGATTGCTAGCTGGAAAAGAGGGGATGAAATTTTTTATTTATTTTCTAATGATGACAATCATAAGAGAATAATTATGGGAGAATGGTACAGTAAAAGATTAATTGGAGGAGTGGATTATTTCAAGGAAGGGAATTTCTTAGGCTATTCTTTATTAAAAGAGCATGCTGTCAAGCAGAACTTTAGTCAAAAACAAGAGAAAGGAAATTATGTGTTTAAGGAGATTTCACCCGAAGTTGATTATATCTCTATTTCAACTTTTTCAGGTTGGAATCCTATCTACCAAGAAGCTATTACCTTTTACAATGGAATTGATATGAAAGGATTAGCGAAAAGTCTGATCTTAGATTTACGAAATCATGTTGGTGGTGGGGATCGGAACTCACTTGTATTACTGAAGAAATTAAGAAAGTATAAAGGCAATATTTATGTTTTGGTGAATCATCAAACGGTAAGTAATGCTGAACAATTTGTTGTAAGATTGAAGAAATTTCCAAAGGTTAGGGTTCTTGGGGATCGTACTTATGGAGTATTAACCTATGGGATTAATTATGATAGACCATTGACTACTCCTTCAGGACGATTTAAGGTTGCTTTTACGGACTTAAAGGATAGTTGGAAGCAGTTTTTGCCGTATGAAGGAGTTGGAATTGAGCCTGATATCTATCTCAGAAATGATTCGGATTGGATAAGACAAGTGTTGGACCGATATAATTAATATTAAGATCAAAAAGCTTAACCCATAAAATTTCCTTATCTTAATACAACCAAAACCTCAAGATTATGAATAAACCTAGCTTCACATCACGCCGTAATTTTATTCGGACCATGACCACTGCGGCGATTACTGCGCCTTTTTTTATTGATAAAGCTTTTGCTGGTACTCCGGTCAAGAAGTTGAATCATGCTTGTATTGGTGTTGGAGGAATGGGAGCTTATGATCTTCAAAATTTCAAATCTCACCCCGATGTTGAAATTGTTGCATTATGTGATGTCGATGAGAACAATTTAAGGAAAGCAGCGGAGTTAATTCCTGGAGCAAGGTTGTATAGTGATTGGCGGGAACTTTTGGAAAAGGAGAAGAATCATATTGATTCCTTAAACGTTACTGTTCCAGATCATAATCATTTTGTTATTGCGATGTCAGCGATTCAATTGAAAAAACATGTGTATTGTCAAAAGCCGATGTGCCATGATGTTGCAGAGGTTCGGGAATTGACGGAGGCGGCAGTAAAAGCGGGATTGGTGACGCAATTAGGAACTCAGATTGCATCTTCAAAAGGGGATAGGACCGCAGTTCAATGGATCAAACAAGGCATTATTGGCAAAGTGAAGCATGCCTATTTATGTTCCAATCGCTCTGGTATTGCTGGATATCGATTGGAAGGGCCAAGACCCGAGAAAGCGGAGGAAATACCTACTACCTTGGATTGGGATAAATGGATTGGGACTGCTCCAATGCGTCCATTTATAAAAAGTATTTATCATCCGGGAATCTGGCGTGCATGGCAAGATTTCGGAACCGGTTGGTCAGGAGATATTGGCTGTCATATTTTTGATGCGGTTTGGAAGGGGTTGGGCCTGAAAGCTCCATTGACTGTTGTTGCGGAGGTTCAACATTCATGGCAAGATTCTAGCGAACGCAGAGCTGATACCTGGCCACAAGGGAATCATATCAGTTGGACTTTTCCAGGAAATGATAAGATAGAATCTGAGGTTCTGCCATTGGAGTGGTTCGATGGAGAATTTTATCCACCAGAAGAGGTTAGGGATTTATTTAATAATGGGGAAAAATATCCAGAGGAAGCCGCGATGTTGGTTGGTACTGAAGGGGCGCTGCTTATTCCACATGGAGGCACACCGGTGCTCCTGCCAGAAAGTAAATTCAAAGACTACAAATATCCTGATCTAGAGGAACGAAATCATTATCATCATTTTGTAGATGCCTGTTTGGAGAAAGCAAAAACGGAATCACATTTTGCTCAATCTGGTCCAATGACCGAAGCAATCCTACTGGGAACCGTGGCAATTCGGGTTCCTGGAATATTATTGCAATGGGATCCGGTTAATCTAAAGTTTCCGAATTATCCTAAGGCAGAAAAGTATCTGAAAAGGAAATATCGAAAAGGCTGGGATTTGGATGCAAAATAATTGTAAGAAGGGTTAGGCTTTAATAAATATGCTTTTTATGGATTTAATAAAATTAGGTTCCAGATTGATAATTTTTTCTCTGAATCCCCTAAAATCGCCAATAATTTGATCATAATCTAATAGCATTTGTTTTATTTTCGAGGCAATGAATTCTATATCATCTGCATCCTCGATTTTATATTTATCGGGAATGGCAATGTCGAATGAATTAACCGATGCATTTCTCTTGCCTACCAGAAGCATTGTCCCATTTAATACCGTTTCTTTAGGAAGACGTTCAGGACCACCAAAAAAGCCGAAGTCAATATATAATTTAGAATTCCTAAATAAATCCACGAGTTCAAAATCTTGGTAGCCTGAAATAGGCTTAAAAATAATATCGGTTCGTTTAAGTAATTTCTGTAGGGTCTTGGAGTTTTTTGAAGGATTATAGAGGACCGAATCTGACCTATTTTTACTGCTTAGATCAACATTATTTTCGCCGAGGAAGCCCAGTCCCAAAGGTTCGACCAATAGGGTTACATTTTTAAAATTTGATTTAGCAAATTCATAGGCAAACATGGACCCGCAGAGGATATTATCTTTTTTACTAACCAAATAAGGTTGCTTATCAAATTTTTGTTTAAAGAACGACTGTAGGATTTTCTGCCTTGTTTTTAGGAAAAAATTTGGTGTTAATTTTACGATTTTTGTTTTCAGCTGTAAGAACTTTGAATCGGATAAAGTTTCAAAGCCGTCATATAGTTGAACTCCTAAAAACCAGATACACTTCCTTATTTTACTGTAATTCTTTAAAATGCTGGTGTTAATTTCGGGAACAATGAGAATGTTATCGGGGCTATCTTGAATTTCAGCGATATCAATGACTTTAGGTTCATATATAAGAAACTGTGGATGTACAACAGGGTCTGAATAATAGCTGATTCTGCTTTTATATCCTAATGTGGTGAGGTAATAATGTAATTGATGGAGTGCTTCAGGACCTCCGGAAGGAACATTACCCGGAGCTAAAATGTATATTTTCGAAGATTTAGTTATGGTTATTCGCATTTATCTCTGGTCGTTGTATAGTGTTATTCCTAATAGGGTAATTTTTGTCTCTCAAAACTAATATTATTGTTAATAGTTTGAATTTTCATAAATAAAGTGCAAATATGATACCGAAGTGGACTATTTATGAGTGTTAAAATATTGAAAATATACCCTTCAAGGTTTGGCAATTAACCTATAGGCCGAGTAATAATCTTTAACATATGCTGAAGCGAAGAAAAATTAGGCTTTTAGTTGTTTGTGAATTATTCTATGAATGTCAGAACTATATTTTTTTCAGTACCCTATACCTAAATTTCTATTAAATTAGATTTAAGTTGACTAAAAAGGAAAACCAATTACCCGGATATTTTTATAGAAAGTAAAGTCTATTTCAAAATAAATTTTTATTTACATTTTGTATTTTTAGTTTTTTTGAATTAATGTTTAGGATTTTGTCTTAACTTGAATTTTAGTAAAAGAATTATTTTGGAACAAATTTAATTGTTTGTGTACTTTATAAAAAGTCTGGCTTTTCAACAACTTTAAAAGTTATTTAAATGTCAGGATCTCAAAAAAATCAATAATAATTATTTGATTTTTTTGAGATGACTATTAACTTTGATGTTTCAAAAGACTTCGTAGCTCAGTTGGTAGAGCAACAGACTCTTAATCTGTGGGTCCTGAGTTCGAGCCTCAGCGGGGTCACTATCTAAAAAAGCCGTTTTTACTTGCGTAAAACGGCTTTTTTGCTTTCCTTAGGGTGGTTTTGGAACATCCTCCCTACACGTTTTGAAAAACCTCAAAACGGTGTGTTTTGCATAGTTTTTTGTTGAACTTCACGTAAAACCGTCACAAATACGTCACAAAGGTTTTCGTGGTAATGAAAAGATTATGGCAACCGTAAGCGCAAAGGTTTATGAACACCACAAAAAAGCAGATGGAACCTACAATGTGAAAATTAGGGTCTATCACAAAGAGGAAAAAAAAATTATAGACACTCCTCATTTCCTTTCCCTAAAACAACTCACCAAGGTGAAAGGAAAAAAAGAATTTAGTATTAAAGATCCTTTTGTCCTTGAAATAGTTGACAAGAAACTAAAGGACTACCGTAAAACGATCAGCGAGCTCGAGGAGAAGCTTGACTTTTTCACCGCGGGTTCATTAAGGGATTATCTCAAAAATATAGATGAAGAAATTGATTTTATCAAGTTCTGTGCGAACTGTATTCAACAAGAGAAGGATGACGGTCGTGATGGTTCTGCCGCTAACCATCGATCAGTCCGTAACCACCTCATTGATTTTTTTAATCGGGAAACTGTCTCAATAAATGAAATACATTTTAATATGCTCGTTCAGTTTGAACGTTACTTGAAATCTGAACGGACAATAACAAGAATAAACCAGTTGGGAAAGCCCGTTTCTACTGTTTCAAAGCCTGTTTCGGATAATAGTTTATATAATTATATGAGAGATCTTCGTACATTATTTAATGAAGCGTTGAACCATTACAATAATGAAGATCTGGGCATTATATTGATTAAACACTATCCCTTCAAAAAATATAAGGTAGGTTCAGCTCCTCTTACCGAAAATAGAAATAATAATCTTGAAGAGGTTATTAGAATTCGAGATTGTAAAGTGTTACCTAACACTAGGGCTGAACTCGCTCGGGACTTATATATGCTCTCATTCTATTTGTGCGGGATGAATGCTGTTGATTTATTTAAAATATCTACTGACAATGTTCGAAATGGTCGGGTTGACTACAATCGATCTAAAACTAAGGGGAAACGAAAAGACAGAGCATTTATTAGTATAAGGATAATTGATGAAGCTAAACCTTTATTGGAGAAATATATTGGAAAGTTATCACAAAGACATTCAAGCCTGACCACTTTCAATTCCTCATTAAAACATGGAATGAAGAAACTCCGAGAACTTTCGGGTGTACAGGTAGTAACGCTTTATGGTGCGCGCCATACCTTCGCAAATACAGCTAGAAATGACTGTAGGATGAGTAAAGATGATGTTGCTTTAGCACTCAACCATGTCGATAATGGAAATCGTGTTACAGATATTTATATCGCCAAGGATTGGAGAATTATAGATGACGTCCAAAATAAAGTAATGCAGTTCTTGAGGAAATCAGAGCCTAAAATTTTGGAACTGATTAGGAAGAAAGAAATAAGCAGGTAAAGCTGCTTAACTTGATTTGTATCCAACGATTACAATTCGTTGGATACAGACTTAATTTTTTAATATTTAAACTTTTACTCATGAAAAATTTACTTTTATTCTTTTTAACGTGTTTCTTGTCAACAATCGGGTTCTTTGCTGCGATCAGCATGAAGTCTCCTTGGATCGGATTCAGTGTAGCTTTTGGTGTATGGTTCTTATTCCTTTGGATTACAACAAAACCCCATAGAAAACATTGATTTTTATGATGATTGTGTGGTTAAAAAAGTCAAAACATCCTCTGTAAACTTCGAAAAGTCATCCTCCGAATAAGCAATATGGCACATTCCTTGCGGCATTATACACTCAACGTGAGAATTTGACTATTAGTGATTTCGATTTTGACCAATGCTCCAATTCGTTATGAAAATAATAAAAATACTGTCTCTAATTACTGTACTATTTTTGATTACACCGGGATTAAAGAGCCAAGAGCGATCTGTTGAGGATATCCTTGATGTACTTGATATGAACTCCAGGTACTTGCCTTCCGCTGATTCAAAAGCAAAACTTTACGTAACATCCATTGGACATGGTGATACCGTGGTTTCCCTTCATGGTGGACCGGGAAACAACTTCTATTATCTTGTAGATGCATTTCGAAATAATACGCATTCGAATAGTTTTCTACTGTATGACCAGAGGGGAAGTCTGCTCTCGAGAGTGCCCGATTCGATTGCCAACACTTTGAATCTTATGGTACTAGTCGAGGATCTGGAACAGCTGAGAATAGAGACGGGATAAAACAAATTAACCTTGTTTGGGCATTCTTTTGGTTCAATGGTAGTTCTTTTTTATTATATCAAATATTCCATTTGCTTAAATGTTTTTTAGCTGATTCTATACTCATTCCACCATTTTTATCAGATGAATATTTCGCCTTTCAAATACAGTACGGCTGTTCCTCCCAGCTCAACTCTGTCACCCAATATCTTACAATGTACTTCGCCTGTTTTTTCTGAAAGTTGAAAAGCGAGTAATTCAGTTTTGCCTAATTGTCCAGCCCAATAAGGAGTGAGCGTTGTATGTGCAGAACCGCATACGGCATCTTCGTTAACGCCACATGCCGGAGCAAAAAAGCGGGAAACGAAATCATATTGATTACCTTTGGCGGTTACAATAATTCCTCGTGCATTTATTTTGGCAATTTTCGCTAAATCAGGGAGTAGAGAAGCAACATCCTCTTCCTTTTCAAATACCAGCATATAATCTGTCTTTCCTTTAAATGCGGCTATAGGTTTTTTGTCGGTAGCTGTTAACAGCTCGTCAGTCAATGATACTTCAGTGTACTCGTCTACTGGAAAATTTAGTATATAATTACCGTCCTGAACGGATACGGGCAGCTCTCCGCTGCGTGGCGAATAAAAAGGAATGACAATCCCCTTTTAAAATTGCTTAATTAGAAGCGATTCTTTTTAACAACCCTTTATGCCTTTCAACAGGTCATTATCGACCCTTCGGTCTTTATGGACGTTTTTATTTTGCTTGAACAGCGACCTTTGAAGGTTTTCCTGACAATTAACAAATGTTGTGGTTACGTTCTGTCCTTCAAAGCCCTTAATGCCGAGGTAATGGAAATCAGATCCACCACTTCCTGCAATCCTGCACCAATCAATGCCGGTAAAACACCGAAGGCTGCAATCAGCATAAGCACGGTACAAACGGCAATGCCAATGAAAACGGATTGACGGGCAATCTTCATCGTTTCTTTGGAAATGAGAATAGTATCACTCACTTTTTGCAGATTGTCTCTTAAAATCACCACATCAGCCGAATCGCTGGCGGCACTCGATCCTTTAGCACCCATCGCAATGCCTACATCGGCAACGGTTAACGACGGTGCATCGTTCACGCCATCACCCACCATTACAACCGGGCGAAATTCGTCGGGCATACTTTTCAGGATTTTCAGTTTGTCTTCCGGCAAACAGCCACCGTGCACTTCCGTAATGCCAATTTCTTTGGCAATGTTTTCAGAAATACTTTGCTTGTCGCCGGAAATCATCATAATTTTTTGGATACCCATTTTTATTAATTGGGCAATGGTTTGCCGGGCTTCGGGGCGCACTTCATCGGTAAAGGTGATTTCCCCTGCATATTTGTCATTCACCGAAACAAATAACGAGGTTTTTTCCGTTTTAATTGAAATGGGTTCGGTCGTTACAAAATTCAGTTTACCCACTTTCACCAGTTTGCCGTTTACTTTTCCTTCAATACCATTTCCTTCTATTTCCTTTAAATCTGTTGCCAGAGGAATCGGTTTATCCCCGATATATTTCATCACCGAAACCGCCAAAACGTGGGAAGACTGCTGTTCTACGCTGGCTACAAAATCAATCAGTTCGTCTTGCGAATAAGAATTTTCCGGGATGATGTCGTCCACAGTAAGATCGCCTTTGGTTAAGGTTCCGGTTTTATCGAAGGCGATGGCTTTCATTCTGTCCAGTTTTTCGATGACAGTCCCGGATTTTATCACCACCCCATTTCTGCTGGAACGGCTCATTCCGGCTATCAGGGCAATGGGAGCCGCCAGAATCAGCGGGCAGGGCGAAGCCACCACCAACACTTCGGCAATGCGGTTGGGATCTTTGGTAATCAAATAAGCAATTCCGGCAATTAAAAAAGCAACGATGGTAAAAGGCAAAGCGTACCGATCCGCCATTCGCACAAAATGTGCCGGCTCTTTTTCGGAATTATGCACCAATTGCACGAGTTGCTGGTACTGGCTGTCTTTGGCGAGTTTGGAAACCTGAATGGTAATGGCTCCCGAACCATTCACCGAACCCGACCATAAGCTGTTGCCTTTGGTTTTGTTGACGGGTTTGGATTCGCCCGTGAGCGAAGATTCGTCCAGCAGCACCTCTGCACTCAGTAAAATTCCGTCCACGGGAATAATTTCCTTGGGTTTTACGATGATGATGTCACCGATTTTAATATCCTCCACAGGAACATCATGTAAATCGTTTCCTGTTTTTTTATGAGCAATTCGGGGTGTATTATCAAGCAATGATTTTAAATCTTTCCGGGCTTTTTTCTGGGCATAATCTTCCAACGAATCACCTCCGGTAATCATAATGAGGATAATGAGTGCCGCCCAATAATTACCAACAGCTAAGGTTGCAGCAATGGCAGAAATCGCCAAAATATCCACGCCAAAATTCCCGGAACGAAGCACGTCGATCATTCCTTTCAGAAGAACAATGGACATCAAAATGCCGGTTGCCGTAATTAAGATTTTAGCATAATGCGGTTCTTTCAGGATAAATTCCAGAACAAGTGCCACTAAGGCAATGCTGAGAACGATAATGAATTTATATATATTTTTCATTTTTATAATTTTAAAAGTTTAAAGACAAACCTAATCCCATTGTTTTATTTTGATAAAACGGATATACAAGAGCACTATTTTTGCTATGATCTTTTGAAAATAATTGACTGACTTTTGGGAACAACCAATAGGCAACTTCTGTGGAGAGAATTCCAATACCGGCACCTGCAACCACATCACCCACCCAATGTTTATCATTCAAAATGCGATAAACTCCCGTAAAAACAGCAATTGGATAACCAGACAAACTTAACCAAATATTTTCATCCTGATATTCACGGAACATAAAATGTGCTGTTGTAAAAGCAGTTGTAGTATGTCCCGAAGGAAACGACAAATTATTAGAACCATCTGGTCGTTCTTCTCTCACCAAATGCTTGGTAGGTAATACGACAGCACTTGAAATCAGCAACGATGTGCCTAAAATAATACTTCGGTCTTTCAAATTATGTTTTCCTTTAAGTCCAATAGCATTTAATCCATAAACCAATATTGCAGGTACGTATTGGGTATAATTATCCAGTTTTATTTTATCCGGCTGATGCTCCCCAATTTCATATTGGGTGGAACGGTTCAGCTGTTTCAGATCATCAGACGTCAGGCTTAGGATTCCGTATCCGATAAAAACAGAAGGTACAATCAGCTTTTTATATTTAAATTGATAGGCGTGGTCAAATGATTGATCCATCTTTTGACCTGTTACCAAACTATCCGTTTGTGCTATTCCCAATTGATAAACGCACAATATGAGTATCAATAATAAATGTCTCATTCTTAAATTTATTAATCATCTCCGCCAATCATTTTGGAAACAATTCCCTTTTGAGCTGTTTTTTCTGCCAGCCAAATCCCGCCAAAATGCAAAATAATAAAAATCGGAAACCAGTAAATTGCCCATTTATGAATGGTTTCCATTGCATCTTTCAGGTCTCCATTCCACCATTTCAGGTAGGCTCCGGTGATGGATGAAACAATCACAAACAAGTAAAATAGCAGATAAATAAATCCCTGAAATTTTTCTTTTGCTGATGTATTTGCCGAAAAAGGATTTGGAAAACGAATGCCCTTTACCAACATATAAATGATGCGAACCGCAATGATTACAAAGAAAACATACGCTGCATATACGTGCCATTGCCACATAGGGTCCAGAATGCTTTTTACTGTTACGATGGTTTGTTCATTGGTTAAATCAATGCCTTGCATATTTTTTTCAATAGCTCCCAGAATGGCTTTTTTACCCATCCAGTTGATCCGAAGAAATCCGGTGATAAACAAAACCGTCATTAGTAGAGCTGTGCCCCAGTGTAAACCACGATGAAGCGGGGTAAATATTTTTGTTGAATTTCTCATTATTTTAAATTTTTATATCAGATTTTATCTGACTGTTATTCTTCATCTTCACTGGTATTTTTCAACTTCATCAATATGGTATAGGCGTTTTTGACCACGATTTTCTTACCTTGAAAATCAGCAAAGTTGAGGATTTCAACAAAGCCATTTTCGGAAATTCCCAATGTGACCGGGACCATCTTCCAGGTCTGTTTCCCGGTTTCTGTAAAGACATAACTTTTCCCTTCAAAATCCACCACGCTTTCTTCCGGAATAGCATTGGCAAAAGAATTTTCTGTTTTCACTTCGGCATTCATATACATTCCGGGAATGAGTGCAGGATCGTATTTTTCAAAATGACAATTAACCTCAGCCATGCCGCTTCCGTCCACGTCTTTACTCGTCAGCAAAATTTCACCGGCATATTTTTTTGAAGGATCTACATTGGTATAAGCCACAATCTGTTGCCCGGTTTTCAGCATTTCCAAATCCTTTTCATACACTTTTAAATTGAGGTGAATATCAGAAGGATTGATGAGTTTAAACAGCACATCCGAAGACGTTACATATTTGCCTACATTCACATTCACCTTGCTCACAAAACCGTTGATGGTACTATAGACAGGTACGCTCTGCTGAATATTTCCGGCAGATATCTTAGCCGGATTTATGTTGACCAACTTCAGTTGCTGGGCAATGGAATTCATCAGAATTTTCTGATCGCTCATAATGGATTGTGCCTGCTGCATCACTTTATCACTACTTGCCTGGCTTTGGTTGAGCTTAGTTTGTCGGTTATAATCCAGTTGGGCAAAGTGGTATTTGGATTTTGCCATCAGATAATCCTGCTGCAACTGTACAAACTGCGGATTTTCAATAACGGCAATTACCTGACCTTTAACTACTTTCATCCCTGGCAAAAGGCGGGTGCTTTTCAGATAGCCGCCCAGCGGTGTACTTACGGAAACCAGATTTTGCGGTGGTACATCAATTTTACCGTTGAGTTTCAATACGGTGGAAATATGCTGCATCGACAGTTCCGCGGTTTCAATGGGGGTATTGTGTAACTGTGCATCGGTGAAAATAACCGTGTTTTCGTCTTTCGGATTTGCAGTTTTGGTGGCGGTGGTTTCTTGTTTTTGTTGACATTGAACTGCGGAAAGCAGTACTATCAAGACCAAAAAATAAGAACCGTATAATTTTAATATTTTCATTTTCTTGTCTAATTATATATTGATTTGAAAAATTCTGTTTACTGTTTAAAATATCCTGTTCATCAACTACTGAATCGTGATATAATTCAGTTCAACCACGCTTTCGTTTAGTTTCAATAGGGCATCTGCATAATTGCTTTTGAGCAAAACTGCCTGATTGACGAGCATTACAAATTCCAGATAATTGATTTCTCCGTTAATGAATTGTTGCTGTGCTGTTTTGGTAATGATGTCTGCATTTTTCAGTTCATCAGTTTCGTAACGGTTGATGATTTCGAGATTCGTTTGATACATTTGCTTGAGCTGTTGCTGTTTTTTCTCTAATGCAAATTCCGTATTATGCCAATCGTTTTCCGCAATGCTTTCCGCCACTTTAGAAGCGTGAATTCTTGCCTTTTGTCCGCCTGAAAATATTGGAATGCCAACACCTACCATCACCGAATGAAACTGTGGTGTAGCAGAATACAGTTTATCATCAGGTCCCATACCTTTGAACGAATTGAGATTATAACCGATTTGCAAATCCGGAAGAAGTCTGGATTTTTCCACTTCGGTTTGTTTGCCGGCAACCGTTTTTTGCTGTTCCAATACATGTAACAAGGGATGCGAAGCATTTTCCTGAAGCAAAAGAACCGGTCTGGAATTTTCCAAAGGAAGATATTCCGTTTCGGAATTGAGCAACCAACTGAACTGCAACTGCAAGGTTTTTATTTCCTGCTGCACTTGTTTCAACTGAATCTCAATTGCCGATTTTTGGTTGGAAGCCGTTGTTTTTTCCAGAATATTGCTTTCTCCAGCTTTTAAACGCAAACTGGCTTTGTCTAAAAATTGGGTGTACAGTTGCAACGTTTCATTCAGCAATTTTTCCTTATCTTTCCAATACACCATCTGGAAATAACTTTGGCTGACGGCTTTTTTCAGTTCAAATTCTTTAAGCGAAACATTAAACTGGCTTTTTTTCCATTCTTCGGAATGCAAATTTTTCTGTTTCTGATACACAGTTGGAAAAGCGATGCTCTGTGAAATCCCGAATTTCATATCGTTGTATGCACTATTTATTTGTCCGTAATCTGCTGTAACTGCGGTTTGCGGAATATCGGCATTAGAAGTTTTAATCAATGCTTTGGCATAATCCGAACGCAGTTTTTCATTTTTCAGGTTGCGATTGTTTTGCAACGCTGTTTGCACGGCTTCATCTAAAGAAATTATGGTTTGTGCCTTCATTTTTATTCCTGAAAACAGCATAAAAATCAACAGAACAGAGGCGACATGTTTGGATTTTGGTTTTTTCATTTTAAATCCATTTTCGATATTGACATATAAAAGCGGTAGGACAAAAAGGGTGAGCAAAGTGGCCAATATCAGTCCGCCAATTACCACGGTCGCCAAAGGTCGCTGCACTTCTGCTCCAGCACCTGTGCTTATTGCCATCGGGATAAAGCCGAGGGAGGCAACGGCTGCGGTCATCAATACCGGACGCAATCGGCTTTCGCCGCCATCAATCACAATTCTGACGATATTTCTAATGCCGTTTTTATGCAGTCGGTTAAATTCTGAAATCAATACAATACCGTTCAAAACCGCTACGCCAAAAAGAGCGATAAAACCAACGGCAGCACTGATGCTGAAAGGCATTCCGCGTAAATTCAACATAAATACACCTCCGATGACCGACAACGGAATGGCGGTGTAAATCAGAAGACTTTCTTTAATCGACTTGAACGCCATAAACAACAGGACAAATATCAATGCCAATGCCAGCGGAACGGCAATCATCAACCGTTGTTTGGCGTTGTTCAGATTTTCAAAAGAACCGCCATACGTAATAGAATAGCCGGCCGGAAGTTTAATCTGTTTGTCCACTTTACCCTGCAATTCTTCCACAATGCTTTGCACATCACGGTCTTTGATGTTGAAGCCGACGACAATACGGCGTTGTGCATTTTCACGTTGAATTTGATTGGGACCTTCCACCACATCTACGGTTGCCAGCTGATTGAGCGGGATCTGATTGCCTGCAGGTGTTGGAACCAATAGATTTTGAATATCATTGATGTTTTTTCGGTCACTGGCATTCAGGCGTACTACCATATCAAAGCGTTTTTCGCCTTCAAAAACCAAACCTGTACTCTGTCCGGCAAATGCGGTATTAATCACCCGATTGACATCTGCAACAGAAAGATGATACTGAGCAATCACGGGACGATTGTATTTTACCACCACCTGCGGAAGCCCGGAAACCGGTTCTATATAAAGGTTTTGTGTACCTTTTACCGTTTCAATGATTTTACCGAGTTGGTTGGCATTTTGCACCAAAGAATCCAGATTATCGCCAAAGATTTTGATGACCACATCCTGTCTTGCACCAGTCATCAGTTCATTAAAACGCATCGCTACCGGATACTGAAAACCAACTGTAATACCGGGCACATCTTCCAGTGCTTTGCTCATTTTTTCTGATAATTCGGAAAACGTTTTGGCGGAAGTCCATTCTTTTTTGTCTTTCAGAATGACCATCATATCCGAAGCATCCATTGGCATCGGATCGGTAGGCACTTCTCCACTTCCTATCTTGGTGACCACTTTTTCCACTTCGGGGAAACGGGTTTTTAAGATATGGGCTGCTTTTTGCGTACTTTCAATCGTGGTGGTAAGGTTGCTGCCCGGTAAAACGCGGGTATCCACCGCAAAATCACCTTCTTCCAAAGACGGAATAAATTCGCCGCCCATTCTGCTTAGCAGAATTATTGCCGTGATGAACAATATCCCGATTATGGTAAAAATGGTTTTCGGAATGCGTAAAACTTTCAGCAAGGTTTTCAAATAAAGCGCTTCTACTTTCTTCATTACCCTGTCCGACCACGAAGGTTTTAAACTTCTTTTCTTCAACAAAACCGAACTCATCATCGGAATGTAGGTTAGGGAAAGCAGAAATGCACCTAATAATGCAAACGCCACCGTTTCTGCCATCGGGCGGAACATTTTCCCTTCAATCCCCTGCAATGTTAGGATCGGAATGTACACAATGAAGATGATAATTTGTCCGAAAACTGCACTGTTCATCATTCTTCCGGCAGATTCTGTAACTACACTATCCATATCATTGGACGGAATTTTCAGCAGGCTCTTGAACTTAGGATTGAGGGATAACTGATGCAGGACGGCTTCTACAATAATGACCGCTCCGTCGATGATTAATCCAAAATCCAGTGCACCCAAACTCATCAGATTGCCGCTCACCCCGAAAAGGTTCATCATACAAATGGCAAAAAGCATTGCTAGTGGAATCACCGAAGCCACGAGTAAGCCGGCTCTGAAATTTCCGAGAAATAAAACGAGGACAAATACCACGATTAAAGCACCTTCCATAAGGTTTCTCTCTACCGTGCTGATGGCATTATTCACCATTTTGGTACGGTCAAGAAAGGGTTCTATCACCACGCCTTCGGGCAGGGTTTTCTGGATTTGAGCCACTTTGGCTTTTACATCTTTGATGACCTGACTACTGTTGGCACCTTTCAGCATCATCACCACCGCACCCGAAACTTCGCCCTGATCGTTGTAAGTCATCGCTCCGTAACGGGTGGCAAAACCAATTTTGACATCAGCTACATCTTGGATAAACAGCGGTACATCGTTGTTTTTATTGGTAATGGAAATGTTTTGAATATCCTCAATATTGCCCACCAAACCTTCGCTCCGAATGTAGAGAACGGTTGGCCCTTTTTCGATATAAGCACCGCCGGTGTTCTGGTTATTGGCATTCAGTGCATCAAAAACATCATTGATGGTAATGCCGTAAGCATTAAGTCGGTCGGGATTCACGGCAATCTCGTATTGCTTCAATTTACCGCCAAAACTGCTGACTTCCGCTACGCCTTTGACCTGAAGTAGCTGTCGACGCACAATCCAATCCTGAATGGTACGGAGTTCCGTAACGTCGTATTTTTGTTCAAAACCTTCTTTAGGACGAACGACATATTGATAGATTTCGCCCAAACCGGTAGAAATCGGCCCTAATTGCGGTGTTCCGATACCTTGCGGAATTTCATTCTGAACCTGTTGCAGCCGCTCTGCCACTTGTTGTCTTGCCCAATACACATCAATACCATCATCAAAAACAATGGTAACCAAGGACAATCCGAAACGGGAGAAACTGCGGATTTCTTTGAGTCCGGAAATATTGGAGTTCGCCTGTTCAATTGGGAAAGTAACCAGACGTTCGATATCGGTTGCCCCAAAAGACGGAGCGATTGTAATAACCTGCACCTGATTATTGGTAATGTCCGGCACAGCATCAATCGGTAATTTGCTTACCTGATAAGAGCCAATGCCGATTAAACCAAGAACCAATAATGCTATAATGAGTTTGTTCTTTACAGAAAACTCAATGATTTTTGTAAGCATAATTTATTCTGTTAATCGTAAATGATAAATAAAGAGATTTGACGTTTCCAATACATGATCAATCCTACAGGCGGACACAAAATACACCGACTGCCCGAATGAAAGTATTATCAAACAGCAAATGCACGATGAAAGGATTCATCGTGGAAATCAAAAAAGATTAACAGAATTTCGGAGGTTGCCAGATGGCAGAACGGTAATTGTTATCAGAAAATGTATCGTCCAAAGGCAAGGTTTTGGGTTCTTTGCCTACAAGTTTTTTGGTTTCTATATCAAAACTAAAAGGGGGGACAAGTACAAAACTGATATTCAAAACATCGATATGTACGATAAACGGTAATTGTTTGTCTTGTTCATAATCGTCATCGTGTGGATGGTTTTCCAGATGGCTCCCGGCGTAATGAACTTCCAAAAATTGCAAAACAGTAACCTCCGGATTTTTTTCTTTGTGATCGAAATAATGCTCTATAAGTATAGGAAACTTCAATAACTGACCTAATTCAGTTGTCGAAATTAAATACACAGACAATAATAATATTGAAAACATTTTTTTCACTTAACAAAGTTAATAAAAAAGTCTGCTCTCTTTTATAAGACGCTGTAATTTAAAATATTTCAAAATAAATGATTTAAAAATTCAATATTATCCCTCCTGTATCAAATGCTGTAAATTCGGGTCGTTCTTTATACGCTCCATTTCACTTTCCACGATATGAACAATGTCTAATTTTATCTGACGATAATTGTTCTCAATATCCCGTTTCATATTATCTTCTCCCCTTTCATCGACAAAGGATAAAATTTCCGGTATCTTCTGGTACGCTTTTGTTTCGGCAGCAACTTTCTCGTTATCTACTACAATTTCTGCGTGAAATATCTTTTGTTCTATACGTTCGTCAAAGTTATCGGACACTGAACCGACAAACATACCTTGTGTAAGTGTACTGATTTTTGAAGCTGGAATAAGACTGTCTAATTGGGTAGAAATTGAAGTTGATTTGTCATTTCGGTTAATCGTCATACTTTGGCGTTTCTGTAATACTTTCCCAAAGCGTTCTGACAGGCTCTTTGCCGTTTCGCCCACGACCTGACCGCTAAAAATATTACCGACCGTGTTCTGAATTACCTTAGCTTCCTTATCTCCATAGTCACGAATTAATTGGGAAAAATCCTGAAAGCCTAAGCAAACCGCTACCTTATTACTTCTCGCCGTTGCAATAAGATTGTCCAAGCCTCTAAAATAAATTGTCGGTAACTCGTCTATAATGACAGGTGCTCTTTGGAGGCCATAACTATCTATATATGGAGCTGGAGTTGGCAAATTCATGGAAACAGGGCCTGGGATATGGCCTGGGGGGAGTCGGTGGAGCTGCCATTGCACAGAACGCCATAAAGGGAAAAGGCATCGTATGGAACATCCACGACAAGCAGTTCAATATTTTCAGGAGCTGTAAGGATTTCAATGAATTCATCTTAGAGAGATATCCCGAGGGCGTTCAGGAATGCATAGATAGACAGCCCGATCTTCAGCAGGTTCGAGCAGCTGTTGAAAAGATCAAGTAGACATTGACAATTCATTTTGTGTGTTATTTTGTTTTCATTCTCTATCGATTATCCCTAATTTTATTTTAGGGTCATATCGCTTTTTTATTAAAATCCTCATTGATAATGTAAAACGAACGTACCATACCGGTGCTATAAAATTCAAAAGGAAATTCATTATTATTGCACATTTGATTAGAGCATGGATGGTCACAGGATATTTTCCAGAGTTCTTTATTTTATGAACTGAAAACACTAATACAGTTTATCACAAATTTTTCTAGATTGTCTTTTTTTGGAGGGTTACAATTACTTCCATAATTGTTCTTCATTTTGCTGTGAACAGTGAATTTAATAAGGATAATTACTCTTATACTTTTGGCAGGTTTGTTTGGCTATGAGAAGTAGATTTTGACCGATTAATGAACTCATTTTGTAATAAAATTATTTTTTATAATTCCTTGTGTCATTTCTTTTTTTTAGAAAGATCATAAAGAGATGGACTGTGACCTGTGTTGTTCTTATAAAAATGAGAAAAATGGCTTTCATCATTAAATCCAAATTCTTCAGCAATTTGGCTCATGTTAAATTGTCCAGATTTCAGTCTTTTATTAATAAGCATCAAACGGTAATGATTAAGGTATTCTCGGTAATTTATATCAAAATTACGTTTGAAATAGGCACTGAAATACGTAGTGGCAATGTTGAAATGTGAAGCAATATTCTTTATTTTTACTTTGTCAGGAATGTAAATGTGCTGATGGATATATGAAATCAATTGTTCCCTTGCTGGAAAATGGTCATTTCCGTTAAGCGACATATCCTGCATAGCTTCCTTTATAATGCCGAAAACAGAAAGCACCTGATGAAAAACGACAGGTGATGTAACAACATTATGCGAGTTGTTGTAAAGAAGTATATTATCAATTGTATTTCGTAGTATTTGATGAATTTCCGGGCTAAATTCTAATTTAACTTCCTTCAAGATTTTGTTGTTCATAATGCTTTCAGGATTGTTATTCATATAATCTTGAAATTTCCAGTGCTCTTTACTGCTAAAATAGTCATCTGTAAATTTAATGCAGATGACCCTGGTTTTTGTATCCATTTTAAAATTATGCTCATCCTCCGGAGAAATCACAAATAAGTCTCCTGAACAATATGAAAGATGATTTTGATTAATCTGATGAATCCCCATTCCATCATAAATATACACCAGCTCAAAATAATTTTGACCGTGAATCGTAAGGTGAAACGAAGCTTCTTCAAAATCTAATATTTCTAACGGGAAAAACTGTTTTAGTTTAGTCATGCTTTGCTCTCTCAAAAATTACTTGTTCGTTTTTATTTTTATTTGCTCTATGACGATAGTAGCGACAAGAGAGAGAGTACATCCGGCAACAGATTCAAGAAAACGCATTAATCCTGACCGCCAGACAATTTCAAAAGCTTTGTCATGGGTGCTCAATCCAACAATAATAACAGTAATACATCCAATTTTTAACGCTCCTGTCCATTTAAAAACAGAAATAAAAATACAGGTACAGAACAATGCAATGCCAATTGACAAAAAAAGATTTGTAGTAAAGTAAACTATTATTGTTGTCAGCAAAACTCCTACAAATGTGCCCAAAAGTCGGTCTTTCATCAGACTTTTAGCATTTTTTGGGAGGTCATCAAAGACCACAATAGCGGATACGGCACACCATATACCACTTAAATAATCATCAGAAAGTTGTAGTAACTTATTAATCCCAAGACCTAAAAAATAAGAAATTAGGATAACAAGCGTAAGTAAAGAAGCTTTTACAACAATACCGGCATCTGGGGGGTCTTTAAAAATTTCAAATTTCACAAATTATTTTTCAGATAGGTTAATATAACACAAATATACAAACCTTTATTTATTTTATACATACATGGCGGTATTCCAATCTGCTAATTTTGCATAGTTAAAATATTATTGAAATTATGGTCAATTTTGTGATGATAGCATTCTGCATAATTGCCGGAATGATATTTCGAAAAGCAAAATTAATTCCGCAAGATGCACATAAGGGAATCAACACATGGATTTTATATCTGGCACTCCCTGCTGTTTCTTTTAAATATATTCCTAAGATTGAATGGAGCAGCCAAATGTTATTTCCTGCTCTTTCTCCTATATTGGTTTGGGCTGGATGCTGGATTTTTATGGAATTTTATTCCCGGTACAAAGGGTATGGTCAACGCTCCCGAAGTACACTTGAGCTTGCTGGAGGTTACAGCAATACGTCTTTTATAGGGTTTCCATTGATTATGGCATATTATGGCGAACAAGATTTAAGCATAGCCATCATTTGCGACCAAGTGATGTTTGTACTTTTATCCACTGTAGGTATAATTTCAGCAATTAAAGGAAACCGTTCAGATAAAGAAGGAATAAAAGCATCAGTTTTGGTTAAAAGATTGCTGACTTTTCCGCCCTTTATAGGTTGTATGGGTGCACTTATCTTATCTAAGGTGACAGATTTGAGCATAGCTGAACCTTTCTTTGATAAATTGGCAGCTACGGTAGGACCATTAGCTCTTTTTTCCGTAGGGTTACAATTGAAATTTAAGGGATGGAAACAGGAAATCTCCCAGATTTCAATGTCCATGTTATACAAATTAATGATTGCTCCGGCATTGGTTTTAATTGCTTCAATTTTGTTAGGAATTAAAGGAGATATTGCACGTATAAGCGTATTTGAAGCAGCAATGCCCACCCTTATTACTTCCAGTATTATTGCAGAACAATTCAGGCTTAATGCGAGGTTAATTAACCTGATTATCGGAGTTAGCATTTTAGTTGGTTTTATTACTACAGCATTCTGGAACAGCATTATGCAGTTATTGGTTATCTGACAGATTTTAGAATGATTAAATCTTTTCTACATCATTTTGTCATCGTTCTACAAATAGACTTGGCTGATAATAAAGTAAATTTGTAATATAAAGAACAGATAGCTAACCTTAGAAAGATGAAATATGGACAATTTCAAAGATAAAACAGTATTTGTAACCGGAGCAGGTGGCGGAATTGGAAAAGCAATTGCTTTGACTTTTGCTAAGAAAGGTGCCCATGTAGCTTTGGCAGATGTAAAAAAAGAATTCGTAGAAAAAGTGGCTAAAGAAATCAAATCAATTGGAGGTAAAGCTTTGGCCTTGGCTGTAGACGTAACAGATTATGCTTCCGTAAAAAGTGCAGTAAGTGAAACAATAAATACCTTTGGAAGTTTAGACGTAGCCGTAAATAACGCTGGTGTAGTGGGTATAGGAAGTATCGAGGAAATAGACGAACATGAATGGGACAGAGTACTTTCGGTAAATGCAAAAGGTGTTTTTATATGTACTAAAGCGGTGTTAGAAGTCATGAAACCACAAAAAAGCGGAGCCATTATCAATACGGCCTCTATAGCCGGCAAAATGGGTATGGCACATTTATCACACTATGTAGCTTCTAAATTTGCGGTGATTGGTTTTACCAATAGTATTGCAAAAGAGGTTGCCGAAACGGGAATTACCGTAAATGCTATTTGCCCTGGTATCATTGGTACAGGGATGTGGCGTGGTGAAGGTGGTATCGCAGACCGCTGGAAACAAGCCGGAGAAACCGAAAGTCAGTCATGGGAACGTAACAAGAAAACACTGATACCGCAAGGTGTGGATCAGAGTGCAGGGGATATTGCTGATGCGGTTTTATTCATCGCTTCTGCTCCCCATATCACAGGGCAAGCCATAGCTGTTGATGGTGGGATGACTATGTAAAAAAGTATTATTAATAAATAAATAAATCAAGAAATGAAAACGCAAATTGGAATTAAAAGCGAAAACAGACAGGCAGTAGCCGAAATTCTTTGTAAATTATTGGCAGATGAATTTGTATTGTACACCAAAACAAGAAATGCACACTGGAATGTTGAAGGACCTGACTTTCATTCTATGCACATTTTCTTCGAAGGTCAGTATCAACAATTGGCAGACTTGATGGATGGTGTAGCTGAACGTATCCGTACGATAGGTCATTATGCCCCCGGAACATTAAAAGAATTTTTGGAACTTACGCATCTTAGCGAAGTCTCTAACCAAAAAAATGACAGTGCTGGTTTTATAACAGAACTCTTGGCTGATCATGATACTATAATCGATTTTATCAGGGGTAGTATTGATGCGGTTCAGGAAAAATATAACGATGCCGGTACCAGCGATTACATCACCGGATTTATTGAAACCCACGAAAAAATGGCGTGGATGTTAAGAGCACATTTGAAGTAGTAATCTATTAAAATCTCTTATATTATTGAACAAATGCAACAAATGCAACGTTTAGTTAAACAAGTTGCATTTATTTATTATAGCTTATTAGGATAGATCTCAATTTCTATTTTTTAGTAAATTCTGATTTCGCCAAATGTTTTTAAAATTTAGCATTATTCCGCTTAATAACCTAATCTTGTTGTATACGTTAAAATCTTAGGTAGGTCTGAATATCAAGTTATTGTGGTTTCCATATGACAATTTCTTATAAATATTTGAAAAGAATTAATGAAATTTATTAGAATTAATCGATAAAAAGGTATAAATGAAGTAATTAACTTGCAATTTGGTTGATTTCCATAAATTGGTGGGAAAGTTTCCTAAACCCCATCTGTGATAAGTTTATCCAAAAACTCAAAGTAGTTTTAGGAAATTTTTTTGCTTCTTTTTGTATATTTCTTGTTCTGTTTTTTCAGTTGGTCCAACGTAAATATATGGTTTAGTAAATTTTCATTCAAGTATAAAATTTAATATTATGAATTAATACTTTAGCATGTAATGAACTTATCGACAATTAGACTCCCTAAAAACATTAATCAAAAATCCAACCTGTAATCCTTCATTATGGGAAATTAGAGGTCTCAAAGCTTTCTTGGAGGACCCTTTGAAATAACTTACTGTTTCCTTTAAATCAACCGTCACAAATACGTCACAGCTGTAAATTTTAAATAATAAAAAGAAGTTCATAAATTGTTATAGTAAACAGGAAACAAAGATTTTTAACTTTGTTGACGAACGCTGACCTGTGTACTCAAAATCTGTGGGTCCATGATAAACAAAATTGCCAAAATTGCACTTGCTTTCGATTCCTGTTGAATGCTGTATTAAAAGATGGTGAAAACGGCACAAAAACATTCACGGAAAAAAAGTAGAAAATAAACAGTATATATCTCGAAAACTCACGCATCAACTCATACAATTTTTTGACCCAAAGTGTCTTCCATTTTTTAACATTTTTCCCTATACGGCCTAGTTTTATGATCATGGCAAAATAAAATTGCATTTATTATTTTTTTGTTTCATTATTATATCGTAATATTGCAATATAATAATTTAAAAATGGGAGCAACAAAGACAGATCATTTTACGGACCGCCAAAACCAGATTGCGGTTATTGCTAAAGCATTGGGCCATCCTGCAAGGGTTGCTATTATAGAATATCTGCTAAAAGTCAATACCTGTATCACCGGAGATATTGTCAATGAGCTGCCACTAGCACAGCCAACCGTATCACAGCATTTGAGAGAATTAAAAAATGCGGGATTAATACAAGGGAGCATTGAGGGAACATCTGTATGCTACTGTATTGACGAAAATACTTTCAATATATTGAAAGAGTATTTTTCAAAAATAATTTCTACAGTAACCAATCAAAAATGTTGTTAATGATGGAAACTGCTTTCATTGTATCTTCGGTATTCCTGATCAGCTATTCATTATTGGCAGTATTTGATGGTGTATTTTTGCATCTTTACAAATATCGCCTCTATGAACATAAGGAAAGCCGTTTTGAACATCTTATTCATACGATGCGGGCCTTTTTATTTACAGGTATACTTGTCTCTTTATTTATAAATATCGAAAACAACAACCTGTTTGTATTCGGATGCCTTTTGATTGTTGCGGATATCATTACATTGGTGTTGGATGCTTATGTGGAAAAAGACAGCAGACAATTTATGGGTGGACTTCCCCGTTGGGAATATATTATCCATCTGCTGGTGAACGGCTTACATTTTGCCGCTATTGCCATATTTTTAGTGATCAAACTCGATTTTCAATCTAGCGGTATATCGTTAGTAAATAAGTTTAGCCATAGCGCAGGCTATGATACTTTCCAAATTATAGCTAAAAATCTACTGCCGGGAGCGATTATCATAAGCCTCTTACATGTGCTGCTTTACATTCCCAGATTCAGTAAGTATTTTAATAAATTACAGCTAAAGTGCTGTTAAAAAATTTGCTTGAATTTATCGCAATATTGCATTATAACTATAAAATATAAAACAATGAAATTATCAGAAATCAAAGAAATCCTTCCAACATTGAAGAATGTTGAATTTCAATTAGAAAACGGAACATTTGTACCAGAGCATTTCCATGTGACCGAAGTCGGCCAGATCAATAAAAGATTCATTGACTGCGGTGGTGTAATACGTGATGAAAAGGCCGTGAACTTTCAGCTATGGAACGCCGATGATTATGAACACCGATTAAAACCCGGAAAATTATTGCATATTATCAGCCTTTCGGAGGAAAAATTAGGCATGGAAGATGCCGAGATCGAAGTGGAATATCAAAGTGACACAATTGGGAAATATGATCTGGAATTCAATGGCAAAACTTTTATATTGAAAAGTAAGACTACTGCCTGTCTTGCACAGGATGCATGCGGGATACCTTCCGAAAAGCAAAAGATAAATCTTTCTGTAGTTACAGGTACTGAAAATAATTCGTGTACACCGGGTGGAGGATGTTGCTAATTCGCTGTAGAATGTCAGATGTCTTTTAAATAACATGTATTAAAGCTAAATCAATGGATGAGATCTTTGATGTTATTGTTATTGGCGGAGGCCAAAGTGCGCTAGCATGTGGATATTATCTAAGGCGGGCAAAACTGAAATATCTTATACTGGATAAACAGGATATTCCTGGTGGTGCCTGGCTCCATAGCTGGGATAGCCTGACCCTATTCTCTCCAGCAGATTACAGCTCTTTACCGGGATGGCTGATGCCAAAATCTGAGCATCGGTTTCCGCTCAGACAAGAAGCAATTGACTATTTGCGTAAGTACGAAGAGCATTATCAACTGAATGTGAGGAGGGGTGTTGAAGTTGTTGAAATTAAAAAGGATGGGATTGTTTTTAAGGTCCTTACCCATCAGGGGGCTTTAAAAGCTAAAACAGTTATTTCGGCAACTGGGACATGGGGCAATCCGGCTATTCCAAAGCTAGCAGGAATAGAAGATTTTAAGGGGCTTCAAATTCATTCAGGAAAGTATAAAAATCCAAAAGACTTTACTGGACGGAAAACGCTGGTGGTAGGCGAAGGTAACTCCGGTGCCCAGATTGTCGCAGAGGTCTCAAAAGTTACCGCTGTAAAATGGTCAACCAAAAAGGAACCTGAATTTTTGCCTGATGAAGTAGACGGATATTATCTGTTTAACGTAGCCTCGGCGCGATACAAGGCCGAAAAAGAAGGCAAACCCTTCGATGCATCGCAGTATAATCTAGGAAATATCGTCATGGTTCCATCTGTTAAAGAGGCCCAAAGCAGAGGCGTATTAGTGTCAAGCGGCACATTCGATAAGTTATATGATAAGGGGGTGATTTGGCATAGTGGGGACAAGGAGGAATTTGATGCTATTATTTGGTGTACAGGATTCGGTTATGATACTTCTTATCTGAAATCATTGATACACATAGACGAAAAGGGCGTTGCAAAGACCAGTGAAAGTAAATCATTAGAAATGCCCGGATTGTGGCTCGTCGGATACGGCAATTGGACCGGTTATGCATCCGCCACAATCATAGGTGTAAATAAAACAGCAAAACAAACAATACTTGAGATTGAAGAATTTTTAAAAAATAGTAACTAATATAGTATGAAAATTGCATTATTCAGCGATATACACGCCAATTTACCCGCTTTGTAAGCTTTCTTTGAAGATGTCGATAAAAGAAATCCAGATAGTATCTATTGTTTGGGTGACCTGGTAGGTTACAATAATGGCCAAACGAAGTGATTAACGAAATCCGTAAGCGGAAAATTCCAACCATTGCAGGAAATTACGACTTCGGTATCGGACGTATGAGCAATGAATGTGGCTGTGCCTATAAAACCAATAGTGAAAAAGACAATGGCAATATCTCCAATTCTTTTACAAATTCTATCATGAAGGACGACGAACGTGCCTATTTGCGCACGCTCCCTGCCCACATCAAAGTTGAGTTTCAGTTGAATGAAGATAAACTCAATTTGCTTCTGGTGCATGGCAGCCCAAGAAAGATTAATGAATATCTTTTTGAAGACCGTGAGGAAAAGAGTATGCTCAGGATTATGGAGCAGGCTGATGCAGATATTATGTGTTTCGGCCATACGCACAAACCTTACCACCGCATTTTAAATTCTGGATCCGAAGACCAGGCTCATTATCGTCATGCGGTCAATATCGGTTCGGTTGGTAAGCCCAAGGATACTGATGTCCGCGGTGCTTATGTCATGCTGACCATCAATGAAAACAGCTCTATACTGAACAAAGAAAGTATCGGTGTCGAGTTTATATGATTTGATTATGACGTTGGAAAAGCAGCTAAGGCAGTAGAAGAAAGCCCCCTGCCCAATGAATATGCAGAAAATCTAAGAAGAGGCTATTAATCTTAAACCATAAAAATGAACCACAAAATTATAACGACCATTGAGTCTATTTTAACAAATAGTATTTCAGAAGAAAGAAAAACAGTTTTACAGCCCCTGGCAGACTACATACAGAGGAAGGTAAGAGAGAACCAGACAATCCGGTTAAATTTCATCTGTACGCATAACAGCCGCCGGAGCCATTTATCACAGATCTGGGCCCAGACAATGGCCTATCATTTTGGAATTACTAATGTGTTTTGCTATTCAGGTGGTACTGAGGCAACAGCAATGTTTCCCAAAGTGGCAGAAACATTGAGCGATCAGGGGTTTCAGATTCAGAAGCTCAGCGGAACAGAAAACCCTGTCTATGCAATTAAATATGCCGAAAATGAGGCCGCGGTTATCTGCTTTTCCAAAGAGTATAACAGCGAATTTAATCCAAAAAATGAATTCGGTGCCATTATGACCTGTAACAATGCAGATGAAGGCTGTCCTTTGGTTTTCGGAGCAGAGGCAAGATTCCCGATAAAATACGATGATCCTAAAGTCTCAGATAACACTCCACAGCAAACAGAGGTGTACGCGGAAAGAAGCTTACAGATTGCAGCAGAAATGTTTTATGTTTTTTCACTGGTAAACAAATAGCATGGAAATAACAGCAATCGGTAAGGAGCATTATTCGAATATCTCCAGAATATACAAAGAAGGCATTGAAACAGGCCATGCCACTTTTGAAACAACAGCCCCAGCGTGGGAAGATTGGGATAAAAGTAAACTAAAACACAGCAGGTTTGCAGCAGTAGTTGATGGTATCATCGTTGGCTGGGCAGCCCTTTCGGCAGTGAGCGACCGTTGCGTTTACGGAGGTGTTGCAGAAGTAAGTATTTACGTTACTAATTCTCATAAAGGAAAAGGAGTCGGAAAGACTTTGATGGCCAAGCTAATTGAAGAAAGCGAAGCTTATGGAATTTGGATGCTTCAAAGTGGAATGTTTCCTGAAAATGAAGGAACAGTAGCGCTTCATCAGCGCTATGGTTTTAGAATAGTCGGTTTCCGTGAAAAAATAGGAAAACTGGGAGACACCTGGCGCGACACGATCATTATGGAAAGAAGAAGTAAAACAATAGGAATAAATTAAAATAATATGCAGCCAAAATTAAAATTTCTCGACAGATACTTAACACTTTGGATATTTCTCGCTATGGCAGTTGGCGTAGGCCTGGGCTTTTTATTTCCCGGCACTTCAAAAGTAATGGATTCACTATCTATAGGTACAACTAACATTCCATTAGCCATTGGACTAATCTTAATGATGTACCCGCCACTCGCTAAAGTTGATTATTCCCTTTTACCTACTGCTTTTAGGGATAAAAAGGTAATCAGTCTATCTCTATTATTGAATTGGGTCATAGGCCCTATTTTAATGTTTATCCTTGCCATTTTGTTTTTAAGAGATGAGCCGGATTATATGATCGGATTAATTCTTATTGGTTTGGCCAGATGTATTGCAATGGTGATTGTATGGAATGATCTCGCTAAAGGAAACCGTGAATACGCAGCCTTATTAGTCGCCTTAAACAGTATCTTTCAGGTATTTACTTATAGCTTCTTTGTATGGTTATTTATCAATGTACTGCCAGGTAAATTAGGACTAGCCAACTTCGATGTCAGTGTTTCAATGAAGGATGTCACAGAAAGTGTATTGATTTATTTGGGTATTCCTTTTCTTGCGGGCTTTTTGAGCCGATATATCTTAGTGAAGTCAAACGGGATAGAATGGTACAATAGAAAGTTTATTCCCACAATATCACCCATAACATTGTATGCCCTATTGTTCACGATTGTCTTAATGTTTAGCCTCAAGGGTGAAAAAATAGTGGAACTGCCGATGGATGTAGTAAAAGTAGCGATACCACTGATAATATATTTCGTACTGATGTTTTTTGTGAGTTTCTTTGTAAACAGATCAATGAAGGTTCCCTACGATAAAAATGCATCCATTGCATTTACGGCTACTGGAAACAATTTTGAGCTGGCAATTGCTGTCGCCATCGCAGTATTTGGCATCAATTCTCCTCAGGCATTTGTTGGTGTTATTGGTCCCTTAGTCGAGGTTCCTGTTTTAATACTTTTGGTTCGGGCCAGCCTTTGGTTAAAGAAAAAATACTATACCTAGAACATTCGGGGGCATAGTTTTAGTTCGATCACCTGAAATAATTTTGTGTCCCTGTTGTTCTATTACCTATGATTAAAAAAAGGCTTATTCCCCCTTATTTTTAATCAATTAATTCAACATAATTTAATAAATTTGCGCAATGAGGTATTTATCGTTCATCATGGCAATAATGGTCTTGGTCTTATCGGCCTCACCTTGCTTTATTGAGGATAAATGTCTTGAACAAACATGCATGTCAACAGAAGATCAACACCAAAATGACGATGATTGTGGAATGTCCTGTTGTTCTCCTTTTTCCAAGTGCAATACCTGTACAGGCTTTGTTGTAACTTCTTTTTGTTTTTCATTAGTTTCGCCCGGAAAATTACAGATAATAAAATTGGGTTCATTATCTGCTCCGACGATTTTAGATTTTCCCTACTCTACTTGGCATCCGCCACAGTTAGCTTAATATACCGTGCTCTGCACAAAAAGGTAGGAACAGCACTTTCCAACTATATTTCTCCTTTACAATAATATTAAGCATATTTCATGAAAAATATATTCATCGTGTCATTATTCATGACATTCAATCTTTGTGGTTACGCCCAAAGTATTTTTAAGGCCGTAGTTAAAGACGGTGAACACAAGGAAGTTTTAATTGGCGTTACTTCGGAGGTAGTAGGAACCGAAATTGCGGCAACTTCAGATCAAAGTGGGAAAATTACGTTGATCGATATTCCCGATGGATCGCAAACTATAAAGTTCAGCTATGTTGGTTTTAATGAGCGTATTGATACATTTCAATTTCCGTTAGAGGACACAAGCTTTATTGAGATCTTACTGGAGGAAGCCAGCGAAAAGTTGGAGGAAGTCGTAATTTCATCTACAAGAAGTACGAGGACCATACAAAATACGCCGACCCGTATTGAGGTTATCGGAAGTGAGGAACTGGACGAAAAGGGCAATATGAAAGCGGGGGATATCCGCATGCTTTTGAGTGAAAGCACAGGTATTCACGTACAAACAACTTCACCCATCAGTGCCAACGCAAGTATTCGTATTCAAGGGCTCGTCGGACGATATACACAAATTTTAAAAGACGGCTTCTCTCTTTATTCGGGTGCTTCAAGCGGATTGGGCTTGTTGCAAATTCCACCGCTTGACTTAAAGCAGGTCGAAGTTATCAAAGGTTCAACCTCTACCTTATATGGTGGCGGCGCAATAGCAGGTTTGGTAAATCTCATATCCAAAACACCAACGGAAGAACGGGATATGCGTTTTCACTTAAACGGTACGTCGGGCAGAGGATTGGACATTAACGGTTTTTATGGACAGAAGTTTAAGAAGATTGGAACAACCATTTTCGCTTCGCATAATCGCAACGGGGCTTATGATCCCGCAAAAATAGGACTTTCGGCAATCCCTAAGTTTGAAAGGTATGTACTGAACCCTAAGTTATTTGTTTACTTCAATGATAAAACAAAAATGAACTTTGGTATTAATACCACCATTGAAAACCGCTTGGGTGGCGATATGCTTTACATCAAAGGAAACGGAGATAACATCCATCAATATTTTGAAGAAAACAAAACACAGCGTTATTCTACTCAATTTGTTTTTGACCATACTGTAAACGAAAACAGTTCTGTAAAATTAAAAAACAGCGTAAGTTATTTTAACCGGAATACGGCTATTCCGAATTACGAATTTGAGGGAACGCAAACCGCTACTTTTACGGAAGCAAGCTATAGCCACTGCAAAGAAAAATCAGAGTGGGTAACAGGCTTTAATATTTGGACGGACAATTTTAAAGAAAAACAGATTACCCCATTTCCGTTGAGGGATTATAACCAAACCACATTCGGGGCTTTCGTTCAAAATTCTTTTAAGGTCACGGATTGGCTTCAATTGGAAACGGGCTTAAGGGCAGACTATGTTATAGATTATGGCGCTGTGTTCTTACCAAGAGTATCGGCATTGTTTAAGATTGCAAACGGATTGACTTCACGTGTCGGTGGTGGATTTGGCTACAAGACGCCAACCATTTTTACAGAAGAAATTGAACGCATACAATATCGCAAAGCAATGCCAATTGACGACGAGATCAATAAATTGGAAAAAAGTTATGGAGCAAATGCAGACATCAATTACCGCACTAATATTGGCGAGGATTGGACTTTCAGCATAAATCAATTGTTTTTTTATACTTATCTGGATAATCCTCTGTTGCTTCAAAATGCATTGCCAGATCTTTATCAGTTCGTCAATTCACCGGGTTACATCCATACAAAAGGGACCGAAACAAACGTAAAGATCGGCTATGATGATTTAAAGATGTTCTTGGGCTATACTTATACCGATACACGTTTGCTTGAAAACGGAAGAAATACAGATAATCCTCTGACACCAAAACACCGAATCAACTCTGTTTTGATGTATGAAGTAGAGGATAAATGGAAGATTGGCTTGGAAGCTTATTATTTCAGTCCCCAAATACTGAACGGCGGAACAACCGGAAAGGACTATTGGACCTGTGGCTTTATGGCTGAAAAGATCTGGGAACGGTTCTCCCTGTATCTTAATTTTGAGAACTTCCTTGACACAAGGCAGACACGTTTTGATACTATTTATACTGGTACAATTACAAATCCTGTCTTTAATGACATTTACGCACCATTGGACGGATTCGTGATCAACGGCGGTATAAAAGTTAAACTTTAAACTGATGAATAAAACAATATTTAATATCACTAAAATGGACTGCCCGAGCGAGGAGCAGTTAATCCGTATGAAGTTGCAGAACTTCGACATGGTAAAATCATTGGAATTTGATATTCCAAACAGAAAATTGAGTGTTTTTCACAATGGAGGCCCGGAACCTGTTTTCTCGGCTTTGGAAACCCTAAACCTGAATACCACATTGATTTCAACCGAGGAAACTGATGTAGTTAATGGAATAGATACTGGCAATAACCAACGGAAGCTATTATTCACAGTATTGGTTATTAATTTTCTCTTCTTTGGATTAGAAATGCTGTTCGGTATTTTTTCCAACTCAATGGGATTGATAGCAGATAGTCTGGATATGCTTGCAGATAGCATAGTTTATGCATTGGCTTTGTTTGCAGTTGGTGGCACGATTGTACGAAAAAACAACATTGCTAAATTTGCTGGTTACTTTCAAATCGTTTTAGCAGTTATCGGCTTTGTAGAAGTAGTCAGGCGTTTTGTTGGTTTGGGAGAAATGCCCGATTTTAAAACCATGATTATTGTTTCTGTGTTAGCACTGATGGCTAACGTACTTTGTCTTTATTTATTACAAAAGAATAAAAGCAAAGAAGCACATATGCAAGCGTCTATGATTTTTACGTCAAATGATGTAATAATAAACTCGGGAGTTATTGTCGCGGGATTATTAGTTAATTGGCTGGATTCAGGGTATCCTGACTTGATTATTGGTGCAATTGTATTTGTTATCGTAGCCAGAGGAGCATATCGTATTTTAAATATCGCGAAATAAATTTGTAAACTTCAGACGCAAATACTGACGAAAGATCTTTAGCGATATTCTCTTCAGAACTCAGAGTTGGTAACAATAGAATATTAAACTATCTGAAAACCGTCACAAATAAGTCACAGCGCTAAATTTTGATTACTGAAAAAAAACACATAAATTGCTCTAGCAAGCAGGAAACAAAGATTTTTAACCTTGTTGACGAATGCAGACCTATAGGCTCTTAATCTGTGGGTCCTGAGTTCGAGCCTCAGCGGGGTCACCTATAGGGACAAGTCTAAAAAAGAAAGACCTGTCCCATTTTTTTTGCTCTGTAACTTGCTGTTATTCAGATAAATAAGAGCAATCTTTGAATTTATCTTCGGGGTTCGATGTTGTGTCTGCAAAATGACAGGAATTTAGGGAACATCGAACCCGTTTTTACTTGTTCTTCTCTGATATCATTGTTTATCAGCTATTTGACAATTTTTATTAAAAAAATCGGTATGCTATTCGTTCCATTATCAATGCCAAAGGTAAATCAGTGTTTTTACGCTTTACAATGTCGAACCTTCGGTTTGCTAAAAAATCTCTAAGCTGCGGATATTATTTTTCGGTCAAAACCTTGTTTCAGCTAAACACTGACCTTCTTAGCCCATGAAACGAAACATAGCATACTCCGACCTTTGAACGAATAAATAAATGACCAATTAAAGGTAGTGATAGAGAGACGAAGCACCACCACCTCTCATTACCGAATAAATAAAAAGAAGTTGTCAGGTTGATATATTGAAAACCGTCACTCCCTCCGGTAATCTTGCTCTCTATTTATCAACGAAGTTGTATGGCTTGAACGCAAGTAAGCTCAATTGACAGCCATCTCAATGACTAAGAAAATTTCCTGTCCATCAGAACATAGCAAGTTATGTTTTGAGATGCTCGAAATTCATTCTGTGCCTCAAAACTACTTGTCTTTGCAGATGGATAAAAACACCCTCCGAAGTCGGTTGTGTAACTATTGTAGGATCCATTAAAATGACAGTTTTCTGATATTTGAAAAAACGGATTTCTTCATCAGTGTTCTTTAATCCCTCTTTTAGCACATACCCTTTTACGTTGGACAGGCATTCAAGAATGTGGTGGATAACTACTTCTATCCGTTGTGTGGAGTAATCAGCTTCAACCTCTAATTCGGAGATCGTTTTTTCCAATGTATGTAACGTCTCATTTATATATTTATTGATTCACTTTCTTTGAAATTTTGATGTTAGATTATTTCAATCATACTGTCTACCATTATGGAATTATCTTGAAAATTTCTTTGTTCCTACCACACACAGGATTACCCCGACAGTAACCGCTAACATTCCAGCACTTACTCTTTCGTTAAGCAAAAAAGAGGCTAATGCCAAACCAAAAAACGGCTGTAACAACTGTAATTGTCCTACGGTCGCTGTTCCGCCCTGTGCCAAACCTTTATACCAAAAAATGAAAGCAATGAACATACTGAACAATGAAACATAAGCCAAGCTAATCCAAGCCCCTGTACTAATGCCCTCAAAAGATGCCGGCATATAGATAAATGTAAGTGGCAAAATTACAGGCAGGGAAAGCACTAAAGACCAAGATATAACCTGCCAACCACCTAGCGTCTTTGTTAGTTTTGCTCCCTCTGCATAACCTAATCCACAAAGGATGACAGCCCCAAGCATTAGAATGTCACCCACAGGCGAGGCTGTAAGCCCTTGTGCTACCGCATATCCTACGACCAAAACACTACCAATAATTGAAAAAATCCAAAATATTGGTCGTGGGCGTTCGCCTCCACGAATGATACCAAATATAGCCGTTGCCACAGGTAATATCCCTATAAAAACAATGGAATGAGCCGAAGTAACGTATTTTAATGCCAAAGCACTTAATAAAGGAAAACCAACTACAACGCCAAGAGCTACAACAGCCAAAGGAAAAATCTGCTTTCGATTGGGGCGTTTTTCTTTAAAGAGCAATAAGGCAATAAGGGCAAGTATTCCTGCAATTGAAGCACGGGCAACCGTCAGGAAAACGGGGTTAAATTCTAAAACCGCTACTCTCGTTGCAGGTAACGAACCGCTGAATAATACCACACCTATAAAGCCGTTTAACCAACCCTGTGGTGTATTCTCTTTAACTTTATTCATACTCAATTCTGACATGATAAACTGTTTTGATGCAAAATTCGGTATTCGACACAAATAAACACAGTCACAGTTTTTGTTATTTCAATAGACACAGTTAGATTTGCAAAGTGAAGAAAGATTTTCTATATAATGAGATAGCGAGTAATATTGCCAATAAAATCAAAACAGGTGTTTTGAAAGCCGGAGAACGTTTGCCGTCTGTAAGAATATTAAGCAAAGAACACGGAATAAGTGTAAATACTGCTAAAAGGATTTTTCTTGAATTGGAAGCCCAATCGCTTGTGCAGTCGAAACCCCAATCGGGTTATTTTGTAAGTCCGTTGAATTATTTGAAACTTCCATTACCCGAAGTAAGTCAGCCCTTGCCTTTTGCTAATAATATAGAACCCGATGAGTTGATAAGCGGTGTTTATTCCACTATGGGGCGTAACGATTTAACGCTTTTTTCTATTGGCGTACCGTCTGGTAATCTTTTACCATTGGCAAAACTGAAAAAAGAAATTGTGCTTGCCACAAGGGAACTGAAAGAAGGTGGAACAGAATACGAACCTTTACCGGGTAATGTCAAACTCCGCAGAATGATATCGGCTCGTTCATTGGCTTGGGAAGGGCATTTAAAGGAAAGTGATGTGGTAACTACGAATGGTTGTATGAATGCTTTGGCATTGTGTCTCATGGCACTAACCAAACCGGGCGACACCATAGCCTTGGAAAGTCCCTGTTATCCGGGCATTCTGCAACTTGCTGTTAGTTTAGGTTTAAACGTATTGGAAATTGCAACACACCCTGTTACCGGAATAGATATTGATGCACTGAAGAAATTATTGCCTAAAATAAACGTCTGTCTTTTAGTACCTAATTTCAACACGCCTTTGGGATATTGTATGCCCGTTGAAAGTAAAAAAGCTGTGGTAACCCTTTTGTCAAAGCACAATATTCCGCTTATTGAGGATGATACTTATGGGGATATTCACTTCGGTGCTGAACGTCCTAAATGTTGTAAATCCTTTGATACAGACGGAAATGTTTTGTGGTGCGGTTCTGTATCTAAAACACTCGCCCCGGGCTATCGTGTAGGTTGGATTGCTCCGGGCAGGTACAAAGACCAAATATTAAAGTTGAAACTTGTACACGCATTGTCTGCTACCTCTGTAATCCACGAAGCCGTTGGCAATTTCCTGATGACAGGAAGATATGAAAATCATCTCCGTCATTTCCGCAAAACTTTGCAGGAAAACTATCAGCATTATGCACTTGCCATTGCGGATTATTTCCCTCAAGGAACTAAAATAAGCAGACCACAAGGTGGGCTTGCCTTGTGGGTAGAATTTCCGAAAGAAATTGACACAACAGAACTATACAATTATGCTCTTAAAAAACAAATAGGTATTGCTCCGGGCAGAATGTTTACTTTACAAAATCAATTTCAAAATTGTATGCGCCTTTGTATCGGTTTGCCGTGGTCTAACGAGTTGAGGCTAAAACTAAAACAGCTTGGAAGTCTTGCTAAGATGCTTGGACATTGATATACCTTTTGCCGTATCAAATGCCGTAAATTGGGGACATTCTTAATCCACTCCATCTCGCTTTATAAAATATGCACAACGTCCGCTTTGATCTGCCTGTAATTGGCTTCAATGACCTGTTTAATATTGTCATTGCCATGTTCATCAGTAAAGGAATAAGTGCGGTATCTTTTTAAGGCTTTGGTTTCTCTATATCCAAATTGTGCTTATATAGACAATCTTTTAAGTTAGTTCAATAATCATAAATTTTCCAAGAAAGAGTTTGAGTTCCGTACCAACAGGTTCACATCTTGGGACAAGTCTTAAAAAGTTAGACTTGTCCTATTTTTTTTTGCTCTGTAACTTATTGTTGTTCTTATAAATAAGAGAAATTGCGGAATTTAGTCTCGGAGTTTGATGTGTTGTTCCATTAAAATCTAAAAAATCAGGGAACATCGAACTCACTATCAGTCTTTTTTCCTTAATATCATTACCTCTTTATAGTTCTTTCTTAAAAGTCATACACTATTTGTTTCATTTTCAAGGGCAAAGGTAAATCTGTGTTTATTTTAGCTTAACAAGGTCAAGCCTTTGGTTTGCTGAAAAACCTCCAACCTTGTGGGTAGTTTTTTTCAGTCAAATACCTTGTTTCAGCTAAACACTGACCTTTTTAGCCCATGAAACGAAACATAGCATACTCCGAACCTTTGAACGAATAAATAAAAAAAAGTAATGAGGTCAGTCTGATATATTGAAAGCCGTCATGTCTTCCTGCAATCCTGTATTCTATCTTTCAAGACAGTTATGAGGTTAGAATGCAGTCAATCTCGACTACACATCCCAAATGAATATGATTCTTATATCTCTACAATACTTGCTGTTCATTAGAACTTGGCAAGTTGTGTTTTGAGGCACTTGAAACTCACTCCGTGTCTCAAAACTACTTGCCTTTAAAGGTAATAATAACGTCCTCCGAAGTTGGTTGTATAACTATTGTAAAATTTATTAAACCAAACTTTACTTCCCGTCTTGCTCGTCAGTTCTCCGTATAAGTTCCTCCCGAAGCGCATAAAGGAATTTAGTGCGGTTCATCTTTTGGTTTCTCAACTCCAAATAGTTCTGACAAAAATTTCCATAGGCATTTTTGTCTCGATTTTGAAAATGGTATTATAGTAAATGAATTTTGCTACAACGGCAGGTTTCTGATATCTAGCTACGTAGTGTTCCATTGTGAAAATTATCCATTAGAATAACACTAAATTTTTTTAGTATAAAACACCACATGTGTTATTCCCAAATCCCATTAATTTCTGTCAATATTATTGGTTCTTCGCCTGTTATAAGGATTGTATGTTCATGTTGTGCCATATAGCCTCCTCTGTCACCAACCATTGTCCAACCGTCACCAAGTTCTATTGCATAAGAAGAATTTGTTGAAATAAAAGTTTCAATAGCTATGACAGATTTTTTTTTAAACCGTCTTTGATCAAATCGGTTTCTATAATTCATTAACTCGTCTGGGTATTCGTGCAAACTTCTACCCACACCGTGTCCTCCAAGATTTTTAATCACCTTAAACCCTCTTTTTTTTGCTTCGGTTTCCATTATGTGTCCAATATCTGAAATCTTCACCCCACCTCTAATATTATAGATTGCTTTTTGTAAAATCTGTTTTGAAGCATCAATAAGTTTTTGGTGTTGGTGTACATCTTCCCCAAGTACAAACGAACAACCATTATCAGACCAAAACCCATTAACTTCGGCTGAAACATCTATATTGATTAGGTCGCCCTCTTGCAATATTCTACTTTCAGAGGGGATACCGTGACAAAATTCATTATTAACGCTGATACAAGTTGAACCGGGAAAACCATAAGTAAGGTTTGGTGCAGACCTTGCGCCAAACTTTGCAAGTATCTTTGCTCCGTAATCGTCTAATTGCTTTGTGGACATTCCTAACTTGACATAGTTTCTCATTTCTCTCAAGGTGTATGCAACGACCTCACTTGCCTTCTTAATTCCAATTATATCTTTTTCTTCAGATATTAACATAGCTATATTTACATTTATACAATATTAGGATTTAAATAAGGCTCGTAAAAGTAAAAAGCGGACACTTCAATAATATATTAGGCAGGTTTCTTTATATATTTGTTTTTTTGCTATGCCAATAAATTTTTTGCAAAATATTAAAATGTCAATGTCTACGAAATCAAAATTGATTACGGGACAAGAGGTGCTATATAATGAACTCAAAACAGCGAAAACATGGAGAATTCACGTTTTTTCTTGTAAGGATTTGAAGCCTAATCAGTCTTTATTCAATGATGGTTTGCCATCACTTATTTTCCTGCCTCAAAAATCAGATATCGTTCAGCTAAGTGATAAAGGAGAAACGGTAAAATTCAACTCTGCTTGGGTCTGTTGTGGGGAGATTAAAAACATATATTGGAAAATGCCCATCGATCTAGACTATATAATGGTGCTACGTTTCAAACCGTCTACTTTTTATTCTTTATTTAATGTTAACTCATCGGTTTTCCATTCCAATCCAATATGTAACTTGGAAGATATTATAAGCGAAAACTGGATGCGGATCTTTGATAAAATGTATGAAAAGAAAACAATATTCGAAAGGATTTCCTTTTTAGAAAAAGCTCTTTCTTCATTTCAACCCAACGATTGTTTTCCCCATATATTAAGTAATGCTATTGAATATATCGAATATAAAAAAGGAAATACTTCTGTGTCAGATGTGCTTAATCAGTTAGGCAAAAAAGTCAATCCAAAATGGTTACATAGGAATTTTGTAAAGTATATTGGGATTTCCCCAAAAAGATATATTTTACTCCAGCGATTTATTTATACCTACGGGCAGTGTAAAAAAAGCAACTTGGAAGATTTACTTGATATAGCAATGCTTTCGGGGTATTATGACTACAACCATTTCTTTAAAGATTTTAAAAGGTATATCGGTATTTCACCATCTCAATACGCTTGGGAGTAAATAATTCCAAACATAGGCTGAAAGATTACTCTTGTTGTATCAAATGCTGTAAATTGGAGTTTATTTTTAATAAGTTCCATTTCCGCCTTCTATTATCTGAATAACATACGATTTAATCGCCTCAAATCCTCCAATAAAAGGTTCGAGTTTTGTACCAATGGGCACAAGAAAGCTAGTCGAAAGACTGGCTTTCTTGTGTTTTTGGAGGGGAGGTGGACTAAGTACCTCGGATCAAACCCCGAGGCATAAAAATACTCTCATGATGCGACCAATCCTCTTGTTTTTATTTGCTAGCCCAAATTTCAATTTCAATTTTCAATTCAGGAAGCCCTAAAGCTGTTATATAAGCTATGGTCATTGAAGGATACTTTTTTCCAAATACATTCTCCCATTCGTTATCAAAAAAATCCCAGTCTATTTCTTCAGTTGCCCAAATGTTTACTTTTATAACATTATCCGCAACCAAATCTTGACTACTCAAAAGTTGTTGAATATTCTTAAATGTTAAAATGACCTGCTCATTAAAGTTATCAGGGACAATACCATTAATATCTATACCAATTTGACCTGAAAAAGTATATAGACTGGCATTTTTAGGGATTATTGTAACATGTGAATAGTTTCCGACAGGAGCAGGAACATTATCGGGGTTTAGTCTAATTATTTTATCGGTATCCATTTTACATTTTTCTTATTAAAGTTTTCTGACATATTTCGTTACTTTCCGTATCGCTTATTTAATTAAGCGTGAAAAGTCGAACAAAAACACGTTTAGCGGGAACAATTATCAATTAAATAGTTAGAAAAATGGCACTTTCTGCAAAAACAGTATATCATTACGAGTTGCTGTTAATCACTTTTTTTATGAGTGTATAAAATAAAAAGTTCGTTGTTGGCAAAACAGCATACGAAATTTCCAATTATTAAGGATAATTCGCGATCTAATTGATTTACCGACCTGATTAAAATAGTAATACTGAGCTTTTATTTAATAGTATAATAAGCAAAATTAGAGTTATTAGTATTACTCAAATCGCAACAAGGGCTGCGTGCTACAACGGAACGATCCGCCAAAGCTTCGTGTTATTTTAAAATCAACATACTCAACTTTTACGCCATATTGCTCAATCTGATCCCCAATGTGTTTAAATACCGGATCGGTGACGTAAACTTCGGTCGAAAGTGGTAAACCGTTTGTCGCCAAATTTCCTGCTTCTTCTAATGTTACGGGAATGGTATTCCAATTTTTGATTACGGATGGAATTCCATCTAAAAAAGCTTCTTCACAAACGACCATTAGGTTGGGTTTAATAAATCCTAGAGCACAATCCAAATGCAAAATATTAGGATGTAAACGCACTTGTTCTACAATATAACCCAAGGGTGTGATCAGTTTTGATAACCACTGAAAACCACGCTTATTTGATGCTAAGCCAGAACACCCCACCAGGACATGATTGTTCAATACCAATACATCGCCGCCCTCGATAAAGGGTCCAATTTCTAAGGTGAGATCATCGTCTGGAGCCACTTGTGGAAATGGAGCTGAAACGTAGGTGCAGTCGGCATTGTGAACCGCCTCCCACAGCAAATCGCGCAATGGCCAAACCTCGTGACGACGGTGTAAAAAGCGCATTGCCGCTTCGATAACATAATTTCCTACCACAAAAAACGGATCTCTGGTAAAAAAATTAGCGTATCCATCTTTCGGATTAACCTGTTTTTCAGCCTCAGTCAATTTACGGGCTTCTACCACTTCCACACCGTGTTTTTCGAGTGTTTTTTTGAAATTAGAGCGTTCCATTTCCCATTGTGCCTGAATGTCAGGGTGCGCTGCACTATAATCCTTTCCACGATTGATCTCAGAGTCAACGACAGAAGATTCGCCCAAAAAACGAAGATCTTCTACTCGTACCTCCATGGGGTATCCAAATTCAGAAGCCGCCAAAACCACTTTCTTTAAAGGAGCGAATTCGTTCTGAACAAATATACTATTTGAAGTTGTCATTATTTTATCTTATTAAATAGAATATTTTTCTATTCTATAATTGCTTGAATTTAATGTTTTTTCCCGAATCGGATGTGTGCAAACAACACCAAAAAGGTACAAAAGAATCCTAGGCCAACCACTCCTTCCCACTGAAAATATTTCGAGGCTTGTGAAGCAATGTAAGTACCAAAAGAACCGCCGACAAAGTAACTGAACATATAAACTGTATTCAATCGATTGGTAGCCCCAATATTTAAGGCAAAAAACGAGGATTGGTTACTAATATGAGAGGATTGTAACCCTAAATCTAATAAAATAACGCCAATAGTTAATCCTATATAAGTGTAACCCGCAATAAAGAAAATAATCCAACTGATGATCATCATATAAATGGATATTGAAATTACGTTGTGAAGAGGAATTCTTTTTTGAACTTTACTTACCATCGACGCTGCTAAAGCACCCGCGGCACCTACTACTCCGAAGGCTCCGGCAACAGATGCTCCTGCATTAAAAGGTTCTTTTTCTAAGTGAAAGACCAAAGCAATCCATAATCCACTAAAGCCTGCAAAAGCCATTGCGCCACGAAAGGCAGCTAGTCTTAAAACAGGTTGTGTACGTACAAAATGCGCTATAGACCTCATTAATTGTCCGTAACTCCCTGTAAAGTTAGGTTTTACATCAGGGAGCTTAATCGCCATTAAAGTCATTAAAATGAACATGGCGGCAATAGCCATATAATAGATCATTTTCCAACCCCACAACTCACCAATGAAGCCTGCTATGACACGAGATAGTAAAATTCCTAAAAGTAATCCACTCATGACCACTCCAATGGCAGCGCTTCGCTTTTCGTCTGTTGCTAATTCAGCTGTTAAAGGCACAAACATTTGTGGTACCACCGAACTAAAACCTATCAAAAAACTTGCAACATAAAGTAAAGGTAAATTAGGGGCTAAGACCATTCCGAAAAGCGATAAAATCATTGCTACAAAAATGTAAAGGATTAACTTTTTTCGTCGAACCATGTCACCTAATGGTACGATAAATAGCAGGCCTAATGCAAAACCAATTTGTGTCAACATAGCAATCATACTGATTTGCGTTGCAGTAACGGCAAAATCCTTAGCCATTAATCCAAGCAGCGGTTGATTGTAATAATTATTTCCAACTACAATACCAGTCGTGATGGTCATTAACCAAAGTAAACCACGGGTTAATGTTGGTTTTGACTCTGTTTCGATTGATTGTTCAATTTCTATGTCTAACTTCATTTTCTATTCTTAAATTATTTTGCAAAAATAGAATATAAGCCAGTTCAGAATATTGGGACATTGACGCATTCAGTTGTAAATTCCGTCATTATGATCTGAAATCGCTGGGATTCATTCCCGTATTCTTCTTGAAAAAGTTAGTGAAATACGGTGCGTCCGCAAAACCTAATTGAAAGGCAATTTCTTTGATCGACTGGTCAGTTGATTTTAATAAACGTTTTGCTTCGAGTACAAGTCGTTGATGGATGAGCTGTGCAGGGGAAGCTGAAAGGTATTTGCGACAGATTTTGGATAGCTGACTCGCAAAAATATGCAGTTCATCAGCGTAAAATTCAACTTTTTTTTCTTCCCGAAAATAGATTTCTAACAACTCTTGAAGTTGAATCAGCCTTAAACTATAAGGGTTATTATCTTCGTTCAGCATGTTTATTTCAACCTCTTTGCTCAGTATTGAAGCAATAACCGAGACTCTAGAATGTATCAAATCAGCAAGTCCGTTGCTGTCATTTAATTCTTCCTGAATAGCTTTGAACTCATACCTTAATTTTCTTAATACTTTAGGTGAAAGTGAGATTACGGGATGTTGTTGGTAGTAGGCAAAGGAATGCCTAAAGTGCAGCGAAAGTTTTTCGAAAAACACTTTGTCTATCATCAGATGGTAAGCCTTACTAGGAATTTCTATATTCCATGTATGCACCTGATTGGGAAATAAAACATGAATCTGATTATCAGAAATAGGGTAGGTTTTAAAATCGATCGTATGCTCGCCACTTCCTTTTTCAAAAAGCACTAGTAAGAAAAAAAAAGTGCTGATGCGGTTTATCGATACGATGTGCTCCATACAAATCCGAAAATAAAAATCCGTTTTTACATACTGATTTTTCATCCACAAAATGCTGTATGTCGATAATTGGAAAGTCTGTCATTATCTTTTTATGCTAATGTATGATTTTGGATAAAAGTCTACTACATACCTTTTTTATTTTTAGATTGAGTATTATTTTCCACGAATGGATCAGATTGATAATAAATGCCTTTAATTTGATTTATTCGTCTCAAATCTTATAAAAAAGAGTTCAAGTTCTATACTTCGGAGTTCACTTCGAAAACCGATCTAGGCAAAATTAACAGATTTTATTTTTTTACCGCCATTATTGCCGCTTTGACCTGCAATTGAATAAAATATTGGATTATCGCAAAACATGAAGCTATTTCTTGAAATCTAGAATTATTAAAAAAATTAAATAATACCAAATCCACCCAGAACACTGCATCATTTTAACGAAGGAATTTCTCTGTCTTAAAAGGGATGATTCCACTTTTTTATTTTAGTTTGTCACGTATTGATTTAGTCTTGCTTCTAGCAATTCTAAACCCGAGATCATCAATTTTAAAGCTAGAAGGGTGACTTCTTCTACGAGTAGTTGCCATCACGCTTCTTTCTTCATCACACCAACCTCCTCCTCTAAAAATACGGTATGAACCATACACTTCAGTATCGTATAAATCTGAGCACCACTCCCAAACATTGCCCAACATGTCGAATAGTCCCCAAGCATTCGGCTCTTTTTTTCCTACACGATGGGTTGTATCCCCTGAATTATTCTTATACCAAGCAATCGAGTCTAATTCCCCATATCTAATAGCTGATGTGCCTGCTTTACAAGCATACTCCCATTCTGCCTCGGTTGGTAATCGATAGCCGTTAGCAGCTGGATCGAAATCCACATCTTCTTGATTTTGACATAAAACATAACAAGGTGTTAATTTCAATTTTATAGATAAGGAATTACAAAAGATCACCGCTTCCTTCCAGCTAACTGTTTCAACAGGTCGTTGGCCACCATGATGAGTACTGGGTGTTTGTCCTGTAATCTGAAAATATAAATCTTGAGTTACAGCATATTTTGAAAGTAAAAACGCATCAATATTCACCGTCCATTTTTCTTTCTTTCGATCATCTCGTAACCCTATCTTACCTTTTGGGATCTCTACCAGAAGGTTATTTATAATAGTCTCGAATTTAGTCTCGCTCATGGGCATCATCATATTTTCTTCAGTGAATTTTCGTACTTAACCCTAATCATTTCTAGTATGATCATGCTAAAGATAACAAACATATCAAAAGTGTTCACAAACCTATACATGCTTGCCTAAAACTCTGTATTATTGATCTTGCAATCGGTGTTAGATTTGTACTGCGGTTTTACACTGATAAACCATTAAAGCTAAATCTTCTTATTATTATTTCTCTAAAATAGCTTTATAAAATACCCTAACTTTGAAATATTAGAACTATTAATTAATTAGTATAATAGTGTGTTTGATTAACTTCCTATCAGTGGAATAAACAGCGATTATCCAAAATTTACTTATCCTAAGTTTAAATAATATTACTAAAAAATCATTTGATAATTACTAAAGAATACTAACCATAAATGCCTTTCATGAAGCATAAATGTTAAATATGCTGATCCGACTGTCTAACTCTGACATTATTAAGCTTATTTCTAACAAAAAAATATTCAACAACACTCTAAAGATTCCTATGTGTACAATTTTGATGTCGCATTTAATCCTGCTTGTTTATGGAAAATTCAGAAACTAAACAATCATTAATGCTTGATTCGAGTTGAGAGATTTTCAAGCCCCTGATGATTTCTCTTGAACCTTTTTTATTGGGATTATTAATTGATTACAAAAACTATATTCTTATTGTTTTAAATGGCAATTGAAGAATTGCTAGAAATTATTAATAAATGAAAAACAATCATACTCTTTAAAGGAGGATCCGTGCTCTGATTTGAGTGGAGAATAATTCGATCGAAGAGGAATAGGATTTTTCAAAGGTATTTAGATGGTTGTAAAATTAACTTTTGGATGAAATATTATTAACTGTCCAAGCCCTCACAATACTTTTCCGGAGAAAAATTGTCGACATGGAAGCCGCCATTTATTTCAATGTGCCTTTAAAACTATAAAAAAAATGTTTGATTTCAGATGGTCCTATTATATGGAAATCACTGATGTATTGGTATGTATTCTCCTCAAAACATATAAGTTAACTTGGAAATTTCAATCAAATAAATTTAAGATGGAAATTAACGGACAGCCGGTTAAGGAGAGGATTAATGATTTCTTGAAGAATAAAATTTAACTACATTATTGATAAATTATCTACGGATTTATTAATAATGGTTTTACCTTTCCTCTATTATTACGCTCTTTATCGATTTATATGGAGGTTGGTAGAAAAAAAAGTATTCAAACTGCAACTACGTATTACATTTGTCGAAATTTAATTAGTTATGATTAAAATTAATGCTGTTTATAATAGACATGCAACTCAAAATCATGCAAACAGAAAAGCTTCATACATTTCATACGAATATACTTCGATTTCTACTCAAATGGGAAAAGGAAAACAAAGGATTATAAAGGCGATTATCTTCGTGATTATGTTATCATTAGCACACAAAAATAGTTTGGCCCAACCACAAGATACAATCCATGCATATCCCTTGCAGTTGGATTTACCACTATTGGATTATCCGTACTTAAAAGAATCTAGTAGAACAAGGCAGTTTTTTAATAGTTTTTCTATGGAACAGTCCCTGGCTATTACCCATGACCTTCATAGAGTAAATTATTATTTAAACAACCGTCTTTGGCATAAGATCATCCCACCAGATACTAAGCGAGGCAAGGTTTTTAATCGTATTGCTTCAAATGCAACTTCGGGATTATTAGATTATGTTTTTACTTATTATGGAGTTGTTTTTTCTGTCCAATGGTTACATGAGGAGTATCATCGTAATGGATTAACTATCAGGGGTATTCCATCTTATAACGAAACATACAATATTTTTAATGGGGGGGATGCCAATGGTTCTGTCAGTAAAGTTAGGGACGAAGATTTGATTCGATTAAAAAGGGAATCACCACAAGAATTAATTAGGAGTTTTTCGGCAGGGATAGAGAGTGAGTTATTGCTTTTAAGAGGTTTGCAAAAAGATAATTTCTATAGAGGATCTCAATATGCGAATATCTTATTGAATGTATTAATAACTAAACATACTATTGACTATGTCAATCAGTTTAAAAGAGACGATTATAATGCGAGCATTGATAGCATGAATACACACGGTCAAGCAATTCATGAGAGAGATTTTGTGGGTTGGGATTTTACACCGTGGGTCTATGATCTACACCGACCAAAGGAACCTTATGAAGAAAGAGGACTTCACCCAAGTGGGTTGGGGATTGATCGAGCTATTAAAACCACATCCCTTAGTCCTCAGGAGTATAGATATCTAAAAAAAATGGGCAATATGCAATATTTAAATTTCATTTCTCCTTTTATGGTAGGAATTAACCGTATAAATATAAATAAACACATGGATTTCAACTTTGCTATAAGGCATTATCTTAACTCTTTTGGATATGATATAACAACCGATTTTTTTATTAATTTCAGGGGCAAGAGCTATTTGCTTGCTTTACATGGATATAGTAATAAAAATTTGTTCCTGCCTGGCGTTGAAGCGGAGTTGCCAGCATTTGAAATAAAAAAGAAAGCAAATAATAATTATTGGACATTGCACCCTAGTGCGATGTTATGGATGCAACCTGATAATTTTTATTCAACAGCAGGCGAACTTGGCGGATTGATTAGACTTCGTACCTCCTATTCTTTGAATAGTAAATGGAAAGTTTTCGCTTCATGGGAAACAAAAACGAAAGGTTGGGTCGCGGGACAACCTTATTTGGAACCTTATTTTGGAATTAAAGGAGGAGTTTATGCCCAATTTGGTAATTTTATTAATAAACAAAACTAAAGCAATCGAGAAATAGCTGATATCGATCTATTAATCAATCAAAATTAAATGATCATTTTAATCTATAAAAGGTAATTAATTACATTCCTTGATATAATATCTAGGATACTTTGGGTGAAACAAATAATTTTGTTTTTTCTTGATAAATTCTATTAAGATGTTAACCTTTTAAGGTAAATGTACAATTAATTCATATAAATCAATTGGCAGTAATTTATTCTCTATGCTTTTTAATTACGAAAAAGCATGAATAAGATTTTTTATCAAATGTTTAAGTCCAAGTATACTCTATGACAACTATAAATTGAGTATTGTGATCAACTGAAATCTCCTACTGTGGTTTACCGTTTTGAACTAGGATTATATAAGGTACAATACTGCTATAACCTTTCGCTGAGAAACTGCCTTTCTTTTGAATTAAAACTTAAATATTTTTCTATGGCAAACTCTAAAGATTCATTTTAAAAGGGATTAAAAAGTAATCTTTGAAATTATTTTAAGGAACTTTTACAGCAGAATGACCCTTTTAGAAATAAAGTTCATCCCTAAAAAGATTAGTTTGTCTACTTAATATATTCTTCGGTCGAAAAAAAATATTTCTGTTCCCTTTATTTAAGAATTTTGATTCTGTTTGATGGTAATTAGTTATGAGATGTTCATTGTTGAAGATCAATTGGACATTTGACATGCTTTCTCTTTCTATTTAACAATGAAAAATTTAATAAATAATGAAAACAATAAAATTTCTTGGGTACCTCATTGTGTGCTTATCCTTATTGAGTTTAATGTATGTATCTTGCTTAGCTTGGATTGATCCTAGTGCGGTTATGCAACTTGTAGGAGTAGAACTCAATAACAACGATGCATTAAGTTCCATTCGCGGTGTTTATGGTGGAGTAGGCTTTACGTTGATTGCTGTTATTATTTTTTTTACGTTAAAAAACTTGAGACATAGCTTACTTTTACTAGCTGGATTCTGGATAATGTATGCTTTATCTCGATTGATTACAATAGGAATAGATGGAAGGCTAGGAGATTTTGGTACCAAATGGCTTACAATAGAATTGTTGTTTTTTGGAATTTCATTAGCACTTTATCTTCTTCTTTCCAAAAATCTAAAAATTATTAAGGCATAATTTATATAATTGACCAAGTGATTACGATATGAGTACGGATCTATGAATACTTTGTTTTTCGAAGGGGTTTTGTGAAAATGGTCCTATCCTCAACTTTGTTATGAGAACCATCTCCAATGATTATGCAGAATTGAACTCAGTTTTAATTCCCTTAATTAACATGTGTAGTTTCGAAAATCTAAAGCTCACTGAAGCTAAATTAGATCGTTTGTCAGAATATTTGCGAGACTGAAACAGCGCCTCTTGCTGGTGTCAAACTATCCACAGTTTATGCCTGTAAAACAAGTGGCGCTATGCCTATATGTGGATTGAATTTTCCTTATATATCGGCTTGCTGAGCTTATCGAATCTCTGACTAACAGCAGGTGGTTTGCTGAAGGAGTCATCAAATTAAAAATGGGTTCAGATTTAAATAGATAAGGGTTTAGGAGAATTAAACATTCCTAGCGGCTTAGAGGTACTTGGTCAGTTCAAAATTTGTCGATTTGTCCATTAAGTTTTAAAAAATCTAAGAAGAATTACAATATCTTAAAGCAGTACGCTCATCAATAAGTTATCGAAGCATTGTTGTTTAAGATTACTATTTTTATCTAACCAAAACGATAGTTTGCGGTATTTCTTTTAATAATTTACGATCAAGATAAATAGATATTTTTTCATGTCGATTTTTATGGCAGAAAATCATGACTTCTTCTTTGAACAGGACGATTCTGATGAAATATCCTTTATAAACCCAGATAGATTCGTTTATATGAATGATTATTTTGGGAAAATATATGGTATCATATATTGAGGATCACATATTACTCAGTAGTTCAACATTTGGGCTTTTAACGCTATTGGCGGAACAAGATCAAAAAGTAATGGGCTTTGATTTCTTGTATTACTGATATTTTGATTATACATGGTCCTTCTTTGGGTATTTGAATGAAACAAGTTTTGTTAATCTGACAGGAAGTGAAGAATTGTTTTGGCATATTTGTTTTTTCAAGCCCAAGTTTTATATTTTAGACAAATACACGAAGATTTTGGTAATTTCACGTAGGAAGAAACAACATTTATTAATTCAAGGGTGCTGGCTGATTGGTGCAAGTTGAAAAATAAGGCGTTAGTTTTAGATTTTTAATGATGACAGATAAAAAAGAACCTATTTCTATAGTTGAAGTTCAGTTAAAGAATTTTATTAATTCTAAGCGACCCAAAGATGAAGAGGTGCGCAAACAATTGGATTTTGGTTATTCTTGGGATGAGCAAACGGTTTTATTGTTTGAAATTAGACCACAATGGAATGATCCAAAGAATATTATAAATTTGCCATTTGCAAAGCTTCGGTTTATGAAAGCATCTAAAATTTGGAAGCTCTATTGGATGCGAGGATCGGGCAAATGGGAGGCTTATGAACCGAAACCCGAGAGTACTAATCTGCAATTATTGTTGAATGAAATCAATGATGATGAATATGGATGTTTTTTCGGATAATAAACTCTAGGAAAAACATTTCCTTCGCTTTTTGTCATGTTTTTCTGTTTCAGCAATAAAAATTCCGAATATTTCACTTTTTATGAATGATCCAAGCATCACGGTGTTATTATTAATTTAAAAAAATGTGGGAATGCAAAGATAGGTTTGCTGATTTCTAATAAATTTCATTCAAAAAAATTAATCTCAAATATTATTTTTTCAGTAACAAATCGTCTTTTAAGTTATTAAAGATTAGCGATTTTTTGCGACCGCAAACTGCTAAAAAATAAAATTATTAGCAAGTGTTTTAGATCGCCTCGTTGTGAGTTGTTGTTCGCTGATAACTTAAAGAGTTTTGGTACACCAAAAAATATCTGACTGGTACTTTTCTGTGCAGAGGATGATGGTCTTTTTGTAAGATTGGCTCATGGTAACTATATCAAACCAAATATATATCCATTGCTGGGCATGCGATATCCTAATTATCGAGGAGGACGCAAAATTATCAAATCAGATAAAGCTCGAATTGCTCCAGCAGGTCCGATGGAATAGTAATTACTAAGGCTAACGGCACAAGTGCAATATGAAGAGAAAATAGGAAATGGAACCAACAAATTTGATCGAACTGTTCCTGGTATCTTTGCTTTAAAAGATGACCTAATGCATCTTGTTGTACAGGTTTTTTTAAGGAGAAGGAGGAGACAAAAGATTATTAAAGGAATTTTAGAAACCGACAAGAAAACTGTAAAAAACCTAGTTGAAATAGTGATGAAAAATCAAGCAGTCTATACCCCCGTATATATTCAGAAAACACATCAAAATACTTTATCAGCCTTGACCTATATGTATAAAAGTAAGAGATGGGCAAATGCTTCAAGTTATTGAAATTCAATGTGTATGATTTTTTTATCTTATATTCGACAACAGATGTTTTAGTTCACAATAAAAAAGGTAGATAATAGTGTTTAATTTTTTATTTTCTCGCCATCATTCTAGCAAGATAAGTTGAACCATTAAAATTAATTTTTATTGAATTCTTACAATAAAAAATATTTGATTTAGCTGAATAAGTAGTATTCATTATCTATAATTCAAACATAATCTATTTTCATTCTTTGAATTGATCTTTGCCAATTTCTTGGGAATCTTTTGAGTTTCCAAGAAATCCTTGATAGTAAGATAAATTTACTGGGACAAATCTTTGCGCGCCGATTGCTTCGATCCAACCTTTCTTAATCTTTGAAAAAACGATTGGATTCTCGATATGGAGCGATGTCAATAACTGTTTCAGCATCTCTTGAAAATCTTTATCAAGTGATTTATTAAACAGTACGGGTCCTAGGGGGATCGGATCGGACATCTGGATAAGTCTTATTTTACTGTTATTACCATTTTTTTCTATATAATCAGTATATTCTGAACTTCCAAACGCCGCCATTTCAGCACGACCATCAATCACATGTTCTAGTGCTGACCTGTGAGACCCCGCATAATATACCTTACCAAAATGAGATTCAACTGTTTTAATTCCTTTTTTGCCCAAAACTGATCTTGGGATCAAATTTCCCGAGGTAGACTCTGGATTGACCAATGCAAGGCTAATTCCTTTATACATATTAATATCTGTTAAGGAAACAATCTTGGAACCAAGGGGAACAACAAAAGCGGTCCTGTACTTCACAGAAGAATTTTCTGTCGAAAGAGTTAGGACTTCCATCATGTGGTGCTTATGGAGCCCATTATTCAGCAGTAAGTTTCCCATAGTGCTAATGAATGATATATCGACGCTATCTTGGGAAATAGCTACAATAAGATCATTTATATTTTTATAACTTATGAGCTGAACCTTCCTGCCAAATTTTGTTTCAATAAGGTCGGCCAAAGGACGTAGGTTTTCTATTCTCGAGTTTTCCCCATAGGTATAAGTTGCTATTCTGATTGGTTCAGATATTTGATTGCTTGCCAAAACTTTTAAAGTCATGAAAGAGATCAAAAGGTACAGAAAAATTATTTTGTATTTAGTCCCGATCTGATTTGAACAAAAATTCATATTGCTAATTTTTGTTTTAAAGATCACCGAATTTTTGACAGTTAAATCATTAAATCGACAAACGGTCCGATTTGATAGATTAAACAATCTTTTGGACCAACGACTAGCTCTGGCAAGTTATTCGGACATATTGTGCAAAGAATTTCTCTTTTTGAAAATAGGGTACTTAATATCACTTTTCTGACAATTTTAGACTTTGGGGAAGCCTTTCATAAATGCTCGGGCTTCACTTTGTCTGGCTCCTATTGACTTTGTCGCCCTAATTGGTCCGTTGGTCGAAAGTAGGTTTTAAGAATGAGCTTTGAAATTTATAATTGTGTAAAAATCATTAAGCAATGAAGTATTTATCCTTCTTACTTATTTTTCTTGTTCTTTCATGTACGAAAGAAAAGGATCCTTCTAGGGAAGAACCTGTACCAATTGTTTCAGATCCCATAAAGCGGGAAAAAGGAACCGTTTTAGGAGACGGCGTCACTAAGAACATCGGAGCAACAGGAGGATTTCTGGAACTGGGGGGACAGGTACATCTTGAGGTGCCACCAGGGGCTGTAGAGGAACCAACACAATTTAGTATACAACCCATTAGCAATACCCATGACGAACTTTCTGAAAAGCCTGCCTTTAGACTTTTACCTGAAGGTCAAATTTTTAAGAAGCCTGTCAAGATAACCTTTAACCACGATCCTCTAGGTTTTGGCAATCCAATTTCCAGAATGATCGCTTTCCAAAGTAATGATGGTGTTTGGTGCGGGGTTTCAACAGCTCTTGATAGTAAGACCAAAAACGTCAGTACGACTACCACTCATTTCAGTGACTGGGTATGGTTTGATCAGGTCACACTTCGAAAGGACAAAGAATCTGTGGGAAGTGGGGGAGAAGTTAAACTGAAACTGATGGAGCAGATACTTGGGGCATTGAATGCGAACAACCACATCGACAGTGTTCCTCTAGCTGCATTGGAGGATATCGGTAGATCAAAGGATATTCTGGTGAAGAACTGGAAAATTATTTCAGGTGCCGGAATGCTTTCCCCTAAGATCAATTCCAGTATGGTCCTGGGAGATGCGATTTATTATGCGCCCCATAATATAGTCAAAACTGAAGATGTCGAAATCCAGGTGGAAGTAGAAAGTAAAAATGGATATATCAGGGATCCAAAAGCACCTAATGGCAAACGGAAATTCGGGAAATTAATTTTATTGACCAAGATCCGTCTGGAGAAGGAAACGTATTTCTATCTAAATATTGGAGGTAAGCTTCTAGATCTTTCTGAAGGATTGAGTGGCGCGGTCATGGGCGGACAGATATCAGTGGGGTCCCAGGACGAAAAAGGAAATCATCAGGTGACATTGTTCTGCTTTGGTACAGAGACAGGAAGTTATCCTGGTGGAAACGCAGCAGGTCAATCATTTCTTGGAGTTTCTATTTTAGAAGGCGGAACACCAAAGATGTTTACCAATGTGTACTTGGAATGTGGCACCGGGGAACATAAATACGGAGGAAACACGCGGATAACCAGCACGAGAGGGTTTATCACGGGCACCTATAACGGACCTGTGTACTATAGCAACAAGGGGTGTGGGATTACCGAAAGAAGGGATGTAATGATCGATTTCAAAATAAAATCCATCTGATAATGAGGTAAATGTCGCCTTGGTTCGGATGATGTGGATTAATCCATACTGGTTAGAGAATAAAAGGTTTGATTCTTGGAAGGTACGACCTCCCTATGATAATCTCAGGTCCATCTTCCATAAAAAGAGAGGTGCTGGATCCTGTCTTCACTAAGCGTTCGATTTTCGAGAGGTTGACAATAAAGGACCTATGTACTCGTAAGAAAAGGAAGGGGTCAAGTTTCTGAATGATCTTGCTGATTCCTAAAGAACTGATCCACTCCCGATCTTCTGTATATAGTACCGTATAGTCCCGGGCGGCCTTGATGTACCGGATCTGGGAACTTTCTATTCGGGAGAATCCGTTTGCGCAAGGCACAAAAAGATAAGGATGTTGTGGAACAGAATCCTTTTCGCCAGGTAGATGTAAATCGATGAGCTTTCTGATGGTCCGTTCCAAACGTTCCTTCTCCATGGGTTTGCACAGAAAGTCCAAGGCGTCGAGGTCATATGCGTCTTGGGCATGTAATCTGTTGGATGAGGTAATAATTATCTGCGGAGAATTATATCTATCCTTGCGCATTTCAAAAGGATTAGATCCCCAGAGATTAAGATCGAGAAAGATGACATCGGGTAATATGCTGTCTATCAATATGGTGGTTTCCCTCCAGCAGGCGGTTTCTACAATATTATTTATTCCAGGGACCTGGGCTAACCTCTCTCGGACCATTATTTTTGTAGAAGGATCAGGATCTGCAATAAGGATTGTGTACATAAAAAAATAATAAGTTCAATTAACAAATATATCCCAAGTTAACGATGCATATCCTCGAACAAATGCCTAGATCTGCAGATTACGTACAATCACGTAGAAACCATTTATAACATTGCTGGACGAACCATTTTACCTTGTTTGAAATGATACTTAGTAAACCTTTATTCATTTTTATGACCTTAATGATGATGTTATCACAAGGCAGTGTCTTCGCCAGGGATACCACTGCGGTATTGAATTTTATTGATCAGGCAAAAGAAATGCAGAGGGTTGGAAGGACGGATTCAGCTGAATATTATTTCAACCAGGCAAACAAGCTTTCCAAGCTAATAAATTATGATACTGGCAGGCTATTGGCTTTGGGTAATTACAGCGTCTTTTTGTATGAACAACTTCGCTATATTGAAGCGTTATCTTTTGCCCAACAATCGCTAGGTTTAAGCTTGAAAATGAAGAACAAGGCAAGGGCTGCGGCAGCCTATAACAACATTTCTCTGCAGTATCAGGCAATGGGGAAATTGGAAAATGCAGCTGAAAACTTGGTAAAGGGATTAGAAATATCCTCTGGAATCAAACATCCAAGCCATCGGGACTTATCCGATCGTCGGAAATATTATAACAACCTAAGTTCTCTTATGCTTGATCTGAATGATGTTAAAAAGGGGCTTGAATATGCTTGGGAATCACATAAGCTCGCTCAAAAGTTAAATGACACATTAGCTATGGGCAGGAGTCTGGTCAACATCGTGGTGGCCGAGGCAATGTCCAGGGATTTTGATTCTGCAGAGCGGCATGCCCTTCGATTAATGGAAATCGCGTTGAAACATGGTGATATACAGATGGAGATTAAAGCCCATAATAATCTTGGTGATATCTACCGTATGCAGAAAAAGTATAATAAATCTTTGCAGAGTTTCAGGAAAGCGGGAGCCCTTTTGTCCAATGAATTTCCAGGAAATGAGGTTTATGTTCTGTCAGGAATGTCCTTGGTCAACAAAGACATGGGAAATTTCGCCCTAGCGGAAAGCTATTATCACAAAGCAATAGAACTTGGCAAGGAACAATTACCTAAATCACAGCTCCTTGAGCTTTACCTTTCAGGTTCTGAAATCAAAGAAGGAATAGGGAAATTTAGAGAGGCACTTGAATTGCTCAAGATGTACCGATCCTTGGCCGATTCCCTCAAGGATAGGGAGACTCATCGCTCGATTCAGGAACTTGAACTGAAATACAGAACCATGGAAAACCGTAAGATTATTGCCGAAAGGGATCTTGTGATTGCTAAGCAAAATACGGTTATTGAGCGAAATAGCAAGTGGGTTACTATTTCCATTTCTATAGCTGTTTTACTTTCCTGGGGCTTAATATTTATGCGCTTAGTGGGAATCCAAAAGCGAAAGAGGTTGAAATTAAATTACGAGAGACATCTGCTGGAAGCACAGCTTAATGGCGAGGAAATGGAGAGGGAACGAACCGCAAAGGAATTACATGATGGAGTTGCCAGTATACTTTCCGCGACGAAAATAAAGGTTCACAATGCGAACGTAACTGGCCAGGAGAAAAGGGCACTGTTTGAAATCGGTGAGCTGATAGAAGTGGCCGTCCGGGAGATCAGAAACATATCCCACAATCTCGCACCCGAATTTCTACTTAGAGAAGGACTTGCTTGTGCAATAGAATCTTTCTGCCAACGAGTAAAAGGCGGTGAACTTTCCATAGATTTTTATCTTATTGGCGATGTTCCCAAGTTTGACCGAACCGTAGAATTGACGCTGTATAGAACTGTTCAAGAGGCTGTCACCAATATTATCAAACATTCAGGAGCAACCGAAGGGATTGTGCAGCTTGAGGGAAGCAGCAATATCTTGAGGATAACGGTTGAGGACAATGGCATAGGTTTTAACAAAAATACGCTCTCGGGGAAGGGATTGGGATTAAGCGGCCTTACGTGCAGGGTTTCAAACGTTGGCGGAACAATTGAAATCCATTCTTCGCCTGGTCAGGGTACAACAATCTATATTGAGATCACTTCCCAATAATATATATGGAATGAGGTAACATACGGTAATTTCTTTTCTGGGTAGAAGTACGGTATAAAGAAATTTGGAAGATAATTTACTTTGTAGAAAAATAAAATATATGACAACAATTGGAATTGTGGATGACCACCCCCTAATCATAGAAGGTCTTGTGCAGATGTTGGACACATTCGGGCAGTTTGAGGTTGTGCTAAAAGCCCATAATGGAGAAGACCTTCTTTCTGCATTGGGAACAACCGTTCCAGATGTACTTTTGCTCGATATTGAGCTCCCTGACATCGAAGGTACAGCACTCTGTTCAAGTGTGCTTGAGAAATGTCCTGAGTTACCTATTATTGCCCTTACAAATCATGACGAGGTCCTTTACGTAAGGAAGATGATGAGGAATGGTGCAATGGGCTATCTTTTGAAGGGAACTGATCAGCAGGGGCTTGTTGAAGCAATTAATAGCGTAATATCCGGCAAACAGTTTATTGATAGGGAGATCGAGCGATCAATAATAAATCTAGCTATTACGGGAAGGAATGCTGCGTTGAACGTGAAGCTAACAAACCGCGAATGTGAAATATTAGCACTGATCGCTCACGAACATTCCAATCAGGAAATCGCTGACAGGCTCTTTCTCAGTGTGCGTACTGTAGAGTCACACCGTCATAGCCTGAACCAAAAGCTCAACATCAAAACTGCTGCAGGATTGGTCAGGGAGGCCTACTTGAGGGGGCTTATCTGATCTGACCCTCTTTGCCCAAGTCCCTTCCTTATACGGCTCAGACTGTCCTGATGGATGCCCAAAAGGGAAGCTATGTATTTCTGGGGTACACATTGGATCACTTTTGGTTGAGTTTCCATCAATTTGTAGTAGCGCTCTTCGGCGGTCATACACCTTGATTCTACCTGATTGTCTTGGAGCCAATTTAGGAGGCGGTCCATGATGGCCATTTCCATGGCTATCATTCTGGGGATTTCTTCCTTGAGTAACGTAACGCTGGTTAGATCCCAGACAAGGACTTCCATTTCGCTGAGTGATTCTAGGGCACATGTGGATTCTTGTCCATTCTGTAGTAGAAGTGGGGTGGAGAGAAAATAATTGGTCGATTCGATTCCCAGAGTATGGTCCACACCATCTTGGACACGGAAAAGACGGGCAATGCCCTTGATCATGAAATACATTTTTTTAACTAATTTTCCTTGTTCCATCAAGACAGTGTGAGGTGGAAATACCATGTGTTGTGTGTTTTTCCTAATGATTTCAAACTCATCACGGGTGAAGGAAATGTTATATTGCTGTGCAAAATAACATGCTTGATTGAAATGTTTTCTGTCAACCATATTGTTAGTAATATCAAAGAGAAAATAATAATACAATATAACAAAAATGCTCAAGCCGGCCAATTCCTGACATTTGTCAGGTCCATACGCCTATTATGTTCACTACTTTTATAGTTTATTAAAGCTTAGAATAATGGTAAAGCAATCAGTACTCATCGCAGATAGGGATGTCTCATTTAGGCAGGAGCTTCGCAAAATGATCGTTTCTTTGGATTATCCTGCTATATTTCATGAAACTTGCAATGGTCTGGAATCTGTACGATTTATTGACTGTTTACAGCCTTCGGTTGTATTCATCAATGCATCACTACCCGGTTTAGCAGGATTCGATGTTCTTAAGAAGATCAATCACGATCCAATTTCTGTAATAATTTCTGACAATCCAGAGGATGCCGTCAGGGCAATTGATCATGGGGCCTCGGGGTACCTTCACCGACCTATCTGTACTGAAAATCTTAAACGGACTTTGGTTCGTATTGGTTCTTCCGAAGTGGCAAGACCAATTTCTTCGGGCAATGGAAATGGATACCCGGGGAGCATATTTTTGGAAAAAGGTGGCAGATTAAAAAAAGTGAATGTATCTGAAATCACCTATTTGCGAGCGGACCGAGACTATACCTGGATCTATACTGCCGACGATAACGCTTATCTCAGTAACCATGGTATTGGTGTTCTAAGTCAAAAGCTTGATCCGGATAAGTTTTTGAGGGTTCACCGATCCTATATGGTTAATCTGGAACATGTGAATGAACTTTATAAGGATATTCGGAGATTATATCTCTTAGTGACCGGCGAGATCGAGATTGGGGTAGGCAAACAGTATATCCCAAGGGTCCGTGAGCTCATTTTCTGATAAAGTCAAATGTACAACATACATAATATCCGTAGTTTTACGCATTATAAATTTGTGGTAGATCAACGGTAAAGAGTTCCATCCAATTGTGGGAAATTTGGGTAGAATTTTTTCACCTAAACATGACAAAACTAAAATTGCTCGTTATTCTGGGTAGCCTGATCCTGGTATTTGAATCTTGTCGCACGGATCTTCCTACCCTTTCCTATTTTCAATCTCTGCCAAATGGTTATACTATTTTCGAAAAAGGAGATACCTCCTCTTTTGGTGTGAAATATGATCTTCTAAATAGGGTCGTATCCTACAGTTCTCCTACTGAACAAGAATTTATCAACTTTATTTACGATTTTTTTGGAAGGCTTTATGAGATTGAAATTATAGAAGAAGACAAAACTCAGAAGATGGAAATAAAATATTCCAAAAATGATGAACCAGTCAGTGCTGTTGTTTCCATATCAAAAAAGGGGGAAAACAGTGTCTCAGCAAGGAAGTTCATTGATTATGAATTGAAGGATGGAAAGGTGGTGGGTATGAAAGTTCTTGAAACAGGGGGCTCTGCTCACGAAGTTCGTTTGGACTATGCTGGCGATGATCTTGTAAGGGTGACTTCAATCGGAAACGCTGGATTCGTATCTCATGAATTTGAACTTGGAAGGAAAAGGTCTCCTTTTGCATCGGCCAGGTTCAGACATGTCCTTAATGCTGAGCTGCCTCCCATTTTTTATTCCACTAAAGAATATACGGGCCATACGATATTACTCTCCGAGGGATTGACCATATCATCAAAGATTGAAAACCATACTGATCCAAAGGGAACCTTCCTCTGGATAAGGGATTCTATCGAAATACTTAGAAGAAACGCCTTCACACCTCTGGGTCCGGGTCAAACCATAAAGGATCCACTATTTAACCTTTGATAGTATTTGGAATCTTATTTTCATTGAAAATGAAATCGTAAAGAGATATTGTTTTTGCCCTTTCCTTATGGAGCGCTGCCGTGACCAGGCATCAGTGTCTGACCCCCATTTATAATACTTTGGCAGGTCAGACAAAGCTGTCCTGTATTGAACTTTTTATCTATGTTCGCTGCTGCTCGCTCTTGGCTCCGCCACCCTGATAACTACGGTCGTTCTTGTCACCTTTTGTAAAACGGTATCTAAAAGAAAGGCTTAGGGTCCTTGAATCGCGCAGAGTAGAGAAGGTCGCATAGGTTCCTGCAAGATAGCCTATTTCGCCAGTGTTGATTTCACTGTGGAAAATATCATTTAGAGCGAGATTAAAGGAACATCCGGCATTCATTTTGAAATTGATGGCAGAATTTACTCTGGTGCGTTTCTTCATGGAAAACTGGGCGAATTCCTGACTTCCCTGATGTTCTCCGTCCACCTGGAAGGTCCATTTTTCGGAAGGTTTATAGCTAAGTGATGGCCTGATCAACATAAATGTTCCTTTGCTATCCAGGTGCTGTCCAAAGATTTGACTTTTGGTATGGAGCAGATGTATTGCAGTATGTCCGATAAGGGTGAACTTTTCTATCGGGCTATAAGTAATATTGAGCGTGGCGCTCAATGTCGTCAAGGTTCCCAGATTGCCCTGCTGACTGTAATAGATTCCATCCTCGATACGAATGGTTTCGCTCATAAGGTCCTTAACATTTGCATAGGCGAGCGTGAAATCGACAAGTGGCTGAAAATTATAGGAAAGCTCTGTCTGATTTATGAAGGAGGGCCTTAGGTAAGGTGTACCTAGGTAATAGGTATATTTGTCAAATGGGGTCACGAATGGATTCAACCAGGCATAATGTGGACGATCTATCCGTCTTCCATAATTCAGGCTTATGGTATGTTTGCTCTCATCTGATGGCCTGTACTGGAGGTATAAGGTGGGGAAAAAGTCAAAGTGCCTTCTGTTGAACGAAGAATCTGGCTTAGTTCCATTGCCCAGTAGGAGGCCACTTGAGATGGTTCCTTCAAATCGCAAGCCGGCCTGATAACTCCATTTCCCAAATTTTCCATCAATACTCGTGAAGGCTGAGTGGATAGATTCCTTGAACCGGAAATGGTTCGTCTTTTCTATGTCGACAATCATGTCGTCTTGGAATACTCTATAAAAGTTCGCGTCGTTATCGGTGAGTGTACTGCTGGTTTTGAGTCCTGATGACATATGTATGGTCTTGCCAAAGGGATGGACGTAATCTGCCTTTGCAGAATAGATTCGGATATCGTTAGGTACCCTTCCCAGCTGTGATTCGAAGGCGGTTGCTTCACCTCCGGGGAGATAGGTGGAATTATCGAAATGCTGCTTGTTGTTACCCGAATATTTAAGGAAATCAAGGTCAATGGTAAGTTTTTGCCCGGATCCATGTTTTTTATAACGGTAATTGATATTTGCTCCTAGGTTCGAAAATGTACGGTCTTCGATGTTGTTGGCGATTAAGGTTGAGTCAGGGTTTTGGGGATTTGACATAAATCGGCTTTCTCCTAAGGATTTCAGTTCGAGCGGAGAGGATCTCAGGTTCAAGTTGACACCTATGGTGCTCTTGTCATCCATAAAATAATCCGCTCCCAGCCGGCCAGATAGGGAAGTCCCTTTTCTCCTTATCCAGGTATCCTGCGAAAATATGGGAGAGGTGAGGGCTTGTCCACCCTCGAATTTACGAAGAATATCCAGATCGGTATAGGTGTTCGTTGTCGAAAATGAAGTAGTGGCCGACATTGCCCATTTGTCAGTATTGAATGCGAAATCGCCATTATTGATTGTCTGTCCATATTTACCTTGCTGATAGGCAATGCTCACCCCTCCATGTAAACCTTTAGATCGATATCTTTTGGTATGGATTGCGATGATTCCCCCACTTCCCGCAGCGTCATAGTTTGCCGGTGGATTTGTCATCAGTTCAATTCGGTCGATCTGGGCTACCGGAACAGTACGTAGAAATTCTCGTAGCTGCTCACCGACAAGGTTGGTTGGTCGGTCATCAATATATACGGTAACACCTGATTTTCCCGACAGACGGATGTTTCCGCTCTGATCGAGCTGTACACCGGGTGATTTTTCGAGTGCCTCCAGGGCTGAGCCACCGGTACTGGACAACATGATATCTGGATTTACTACCGTTCTGTCGTGACGTTTTTCGATATAAGCCCTATCTGCGGTTACAGTCACCTCAGCTAAATTGCTGGAGCTGGGCTCCATCGCGATGTTCAGTTCTGTAGTTGTGGTTTTTTTTATCAGGATAGAATCTTTAGACCAGGGATGAAACCCCATCATCTTACTTCTAACCTGGTAATATATTCCAGCAGCCAGCTTTCCGAAAACAAAATGGCCGGAGGAGTCTGAACTTACAGTGGTAATATGGTTTCCATTTTCCTGTTGGAAGATTTCGATTGTTGCCGCTTGTATTGGAACTTTCTGCAAATCGGTAACCCGACCCTGGATCTGCTGTCCGAGAACCCAAGTTGAAAACAAAGTGAATATGGCTAATAATGGGTATATTTTTTTCATGAATATTGTGAGGATTTTTGTTCTAGGCAAAAGATATAAAAATGGGAAAATTCACTTTAAGTAAGTTTGACAAACGGCGGAAATTATCGATAAATCTGAATTTTTCCACCCGAACCATTCATTTATTGGTGTTACCTATACGGTTTTAAGTTTTGCATTAGCTCGGTCATCTTACCTAGGGTAAGCCCAAATCCGTCCGTGATATCCCAGATAACGTCCTGGATCTGGTTATGTATCTTCATCCATTGGGGAACTACGTAATCTTCCTCGTGCGCAGCTACAGGATCCCAATGCGCATTGACCTTAAGTCCAGGATGCCCTTTCAGCAAGTCAAGAAGTTTGAGCAAGCTAGGGTCTGAGGTAACGATAAATTTAGGATAATTGTTTCTTGATATGGGAAATACCTGTTCGGGTCCGATGTTATCATACCAGGGCATGGATCTGTTTTTGTTCACACATGCCATTCCAATATAGACTGTGGTTGTATCCCGGCCCCCACCGTACCGTTCGGTTGGCGGGACGGTGATCAGGTATTTTTCTATACTGAGTCCGTTCTGCTTGTCGTGGATCCTGCTTACCCCGATCAGCCCGGCAGGGAGTTCTACGGTGACTGGAGGAGTGCCCGGCATCCTGTCGTTTACGAAATTGATGTCCACATAGAAAAAATTGGCATGAGCATAAAGTTTGCGCAGGTCGGGGTCAAAAGGATGGTATTTGCGTTCTACGATCCGGATTCCTTGCGGTAGCGTTAGTGCCGCACCCAAAGGTTCCTCCTGGCTGTCTCCAAGTCCAGGGTTTCCATTAGAAGGGGAAATAACGATTTTTTGGTCATGCTGTTCCGGCGCAAAGGGATCGTCTTTTTCGCATGATGTCAACAACAAAAATAATGCTGCCGGGTACAATAAATTTTTTATCATGGTTTTGTATTATATTCTAACTTAAAACAATTGTCGCATTGAGCGGGAATCTGCGGCTCAAAGTCAAGGATTAGTTCGGTTGCAAAGCTATCCTCGGTGTTCCATCTGCGGAGTTTCAGGGTTTGGCTATTATAGCGGGCGGTGATCTTATATCGGCCGATGGGGACATCTAGAATTTGATGTCCGTCTGTAGCGTACCTTTCCAAGATCTGTCCCTGTGAACCATCAATTAGGTTGCCCTGTGGTGTAAGGGTAAACTTGATCTTGTCAGTTTCCAGATAGATTCCCGGAAAGTTATCGATGGTTACCGTTCCCCCATAATTTCCAGTTAAAGGAGCTGCTTTCTGACCGGAGAGCTTCCATGTGAAATTACGGACAGCACCCTCTGGTCCAAACCCCGTTGGTTCCTGGGGATGTAAATAGCATTGATAGATCTTTCCGTTAAACTGTATTTTGTGGATTGCAAATGCATACCAGCTTCCGGTTTTTGGTAGGGGCAGAGTATAGTTCCCTTCAGGTGTCGTTTTTGTGGACAAGTTGCTGTTGAAAAATATACTATTGTCCACGATGATCTGTACCCCCGGTATCGTTGAACCAGCCTGGTCCCTTACTGTTCCACTGACCTTTCCGGTATTTTCGGGGGCTATGTCCCTTTTGCCGCACCCCAGAGCGGAGGCCAAAAATAATAGATAGAAGATTCTCATAATAACAAAAGTAGACTTACTAATACTTGATTTTTAGAGTAGTATTTCTTAAAAAACAGACCTCAGTAGTAACACTTAAATGAAATGAATTCAATGAGGATCGGTCATAGGCTACGTAAATTTCATGTTAGGTAGTAGTACTTAATTATTGCGGTCTGAATCACGATAAATTTGCAAAGTCAACTTGGGTAATCCCTTTGCTGAAGAGTGAAATTTAAATCTTAAATAATTAATAAAATATGAATAAAATGAAAACAATCGGAGCGGCTGCAATTTTCCTGCTGCTGGGTGGTAGCAATTCTTTTGCGCAGTCTTTTAATAAAGGCGACAAGTTATTAAATGCCGGTGTGGGCATTGGAGGAGGCTTGGGTATCCCTGTAGGGGTTAGTTATGAGCATGCTGTCTCTAACCGAATTAGTGTTGGAGGATATCTTGCCTACGCTAGAAAGAAGGAAAGCTATAACGAATCTGGTGAATGGAAATATAGCTATATCTTGGCTGCTGGAAGAGGATCCTACCACCTGAAGGTAAATTCAGAAAGGTTCGATCCGTATGGTGGTGTGATGCTAGGTTATAACGTGGCATCTGTGAAGTGGTCGGGAGATGGATCTCAGCCCGTTTCCGCATCCGCTGGAGGATTTATGTGGGGCGTTCATATCGGAACTAGATATTGGGCTTCGCAAAAGGTAGGCGCATTTGCTGAGCTTGGTTATGGTGTTACGGTGCTGAACGTGGGAGTTGCATTTAAATTATAATCATGTTGGTCTCCCTGAGAGTACATTTATTGGAAAATTAGAGCCGTTGATCGAAAAGGTTGTTTGTCCAACCAGATCCATTATATTTTTGTCTTCTAAGGACCATTAATATCATAATCATATGAAAATTCCAATATCAAAACCATTTATAGTATCAATGACTTGGATCAGTATACTCGCTTGCCTATCCATGGAAGCAAGTGCCCAGTCCATATTAAAAAAAATAAAAGGTAAGGTAGAGAATACGGCAACTCGGAAAGTACTTGAGCAGACCGAGAAGGCATTGGAAAAGGGCATGGACAAGGTAGTCGAATCTGCGGTAAAAGGCAGATCCAAAAATGGAGAGGAGGATTCAGGGGAATCTATGAATAAGACTGAAGAAGTAGCCAAGCGCATAGGGTCGTTCAGTAAGTACGATTTCATCCCCGGCGATACCGTCTTATATGCCAACGACTTTGGATCCGAAGCTCTAGGCGAGCTTCCCTCAGGATGGAACAGCAACAGGAGCTCGGTAATCGTATCTCTGGACGGAATTCCTGGAAAATGGCTTAGGTTGGCTCAGAACAGCGTGTCCTTAACTGATAATGAAAACTCTTTAGGAATTGATTTTACAGTCGAGTTTGATTTAGTGCTGGACATCGACTTCAAGGGGTGGCTGCCACCATCGTTCCAGTTTGGTCTTCTTGCATCAGGGAAAGATTCGCCGGTTTCAAACAAACTGCTAATCGATCCCAAAGGGACAAAATCGTTCTATATGGAGATCTCGCCTCTCTCGGACGCGGGGAATATCAATCTGGAGAGCCATGTTGGGTATGTTCGTCATTTCCACAGCGCTCCCGAGAGGAATTCTGCCGTAAAGAGTTGGTATGGCAGGCCGGTCCATGTAGCGATCCAGGGTCAAAAGGAGCGTTTGCGTATCTGGGTCGATGGCCAAAAGATTTATGATGTCCCTAAAGGGATAGCCAAGGATGGAACCATGAATCAGCTGTTCTTGCGCTTGGGCAGCAGTCCCTATAAGGATGAGCAGGTCGGTGTTTTTATAGGTAATATAAAGATTGCAAAGGGCATGGCCGATCCCAGACAAAAACTCCTTAATGAAGGTAGATTTGTTACCACGGGTATTTTGTTCGAAAGCGGTTCGGCTTCCATAAAACCAGAATCTGCTGGGATATTGAGATCAATTGCTGCCTTTCTAGAGCAGGAAGCAGAGATCCATCTCAATATTGTGGGTCACACCGATGCTGCTGGAGATGAGACGAGCAATTTCGTGCTTAGTCAAAAGCGTGCAGAAGCGGTAAAAGATTGGATTGTGACAACTTCCGCAATTAATGGAGAAAGGCTGATTACCTCTGGTAAAGGGGAGACAGAACCGGTCTCCGAAAATGCGACGGCATCTGGTCGGGCCCAGAACAGAAGGGTTGAATTTATTAAGAAATGAGATGTTCAGGAATGTAATATTTATTTTTTATGTAGTCATACTTTTTGGATGTAGTCGACCGGATCATAAACCTTCAAAGGAGGAAGATTTAAAGATCGATGTTCTAGGGGCAGCGAGCACCAAAACAACTTCTAATGGAATTCCCACCATTTGGATGGCTGAAGGTGGAAGTAAAACGACATTTATTCCGTTCAATCATGATAAGATCTGGCTTAGTGGCGCCCATGCTCTCCACACCGTCGGTGGCCGCAATATGGTCTATTTTGGCACTGAGCTAATAGATGGAAGGACAAGGGTAGTTTTATTTACTTATGATGGGAAAAAAATACTTTCCGATGTAGTGCGCCTTACGCTGATGACAGATCGAGAGGAATACCTGTATGCTTATCATACCGATGCCCACGGCAACCTCTATCTTTACGCTTCCTCCAAGACAACGGGGAATCGAAACATCAGTTACATATATAAGATTGATAATTTGTTGGGGATTGAGATGGTGAAGATGCCCACGGATATATCATTTGCAATTTTCAAAACCCCAACGGGATTGGTATCGCTCAAGGCCACATACCTACACGGCGCCATAGAAGTTAGTCTTTCCCACCAGTATCGTGGCATTGAGAAGATAATGGTCGATCTGACCGGGTATGGGGAGCTGTACGTCCATTCGGCTTACTATAACCAGATGGGAAGGTTGGTGCTGTTAGTGAGTGCTGTTGGGAATGATGATAAAAAGCCTTCGTACGTATTATTTAGCCTAGACCCTGAGACAAGAAAAGTTTTACGCCATGTACTAAATCTACCTAGCGAAAGATATAGTTTTGGAAAGGGATTGATGGAGGGTAATATACTTTTTGTACCTGGTTGGGAAAGAAGTGCCAACCGAGCCTTTTATTTCCGGATCGATACGCAGAGTGACCTGGGGGAAATACCCGTTAACAGGACTGAACTAGAAACAGATCCACAGCTGTCATTCACCAAGGCTTCTTTTCTACAACGGATAAATGGGGATATTTACGTAGGAGGTGAACAGTTCGGAAAAGGTTGTTATTGGAAGAATGGTAAAATGATCCATCTCGAAAGCGATCCAATTATCATCCGTTCCTATCCGATCCAGTTCTTGCCATATAAAAATTGATTAAAACGGAATGAAACAAAAAAATATAGCTCTTGTCAGGGAACTCTACAGTTCTTTTAACGATGGAAACGATAGCCACATTATTCAATTGTTATCTCAAGATATTCAGTGGAACCAGATGGACGGATTTCCCGGAAGTCGCAGATGTCTCGGAATCTCCGAAGTGCTCGGACATGTTTTTGCGGACCTGCGCTCTGAATGGATGGACTGGCAGTCTGTTGCCAACGAGTTTTTTGCTGATGGTGATACGGTTTTTGTGAAAGGGTATTATTCCGGGATTCATAGGTTGACCCAGAAGGCTTTCAAAGTGCCGTTTATTGGTGAATACAAAATCCATGAAGGAAGAATTTCCGAATTCAATCAATTTACGGATACTTACTGGATTGCTCAGGCCATGGTTGCAGACTGATCTTTTAAGAACTGATAAATTACTGAAATGGTAAATTTAAGGTTTATTTTACGAAGCATACTAAAACGTGGAATGGTGAGCGTCGTTCACCTTGTGGGAATGTCGGTGGCATTTGCGACGGCTATATTACTTTTCTTGACAGCCAGGTTTGAAATGTCCTACGATAGCTTTCATGAAGACGCGAATCGTATTGGATGGTTATATAGTAAGAGTTACGATAAGAATGGCGTAAAATATAATTCTTCGATGGCAGCTCCCTTGGCCCCTGCTCTTAAGGCTGAGATAACCGGAATTGAATACATCAGCCGGATTGCCAGCGGAAGCATTCTTTTAAAGAATGGAGACAAGGAATTGGTGTCTACTAGCAGGTATGTTGACGATGAATTCTTGTCCATATTTTCCTTTCCTGTAATTGCAGGGGATAAAAATGCATTGATTGATATTGGGAATATAGTGCTAGAGGAAACCATGGCACGTAACCTGTTTGGATCTGTCGAGGTACTTGGAAGGGTGGTTAACGTCAACATTAACGGAACTTGGGAGCAGAAGGTCATTTCAGCTGTCCTTGGCGAAATTCCGCAAAATTCGAGTATTCGCTTCAGTTCACTCCTAAGGTTTGAACTTAAACCAGATTATATCGCGGAAAGGGATAATTGGGCTGCACAAAACCATGATGTTATCGTAAAGCTTCGGAATAGAACCGTAATGGATAGTGATTTTGCTAGAGATACCAGAGCGTTCACCGAACTTCATTACAAGGATGAGATCGTTAGGCTGAAGAACTCAGGAGGAAATCCGGATGAACTGGGTAACCCGTTTTCTCTCAATATGATTTCCATAAGGGACTATCATCTCAACAGTTACGGTATTTCGGGTGGTCCCCCATCCTTTTATCCCTGGATCTTGCTTATTGTGGCGGGGCTCATCATGATATCTGCTTGTATGAATTTCGTCAGTCTTACCCTTTCTGGATCCCTTCAACGCAGCAGGGAGATCGGTACTCGAAAGATTCTGGGAGCAACTCCCAAAAATATAGCAATCCAATTATGGTTTGAAACGTTTTTTGTATGCGTCCTATCTTTGACCTTCGGTCTATTTTTTGCTTGGCTGATCCTTCCTGAATACAATGCAATTTTAAACTACCGGCTCAGACTATTGGATTTGTTATCTCCCCAAACCCTAATCTTGTTTACCGGTGTTTTTATGTCGGTCACCCTGCTGGCTAGCGGTTATCCTGGAATCAAAATTGCTGGGTTGAATGCGAAAGAATCTTTAAGGGGAGAGGTTAACCATAAATCATCCAGGCTTCAGAGGGTACTGACTATATTTCAATTTTCCATATCAGTACTATTTATTATCTCTGCAATTGTTGTCAGTTCACAGGTTGAATATCTTTCAAGCCATTCCCTAGGCTACAATACATCAGAGGTGATCAGCATTCCGATAGGTAAGGGAATTGACAAAGAACAGGCATTGGAGAGGATGCGCGCGGAGCTCTCCAGGTATACTTGGGTAAAAGCTGTGAGTGCATCAGATGCTAACTTGGGACTGGGCAGCGATGGGACCTTGAGAAGTAGCATTTTAAAGTTTTCACATGAAAATAAGGATTACAGCACCAATTTTATGCGTGTAGATTACGATTTTCTCAAAACTCTAGAAATAAAGTTACTTGCGGGGCGTGATTTCGAACGTAACATGTCAACAGATACTTCTTCTATAATTATTAATAGAAAGATGGCAGAGCAGATGGGCGGTATTAAGCGAATTTTAGGAAAAAATATTGCGCTAAATAAAGGGAGTAAGGTTATAGGAGTAGTCGATGACTTTCACTTTCAGCACCTCCGGAAGAAAGTTGAGCCATTGAGCCTTTCCATTAATCGAAATGTATCTGATATTGAGTACCTTTTTGTCAAGGTGGATACGGACTTTCTTCCAAAATCGATGGAGATTATTTGGAAGATATGGAAAGAGGTGAATCCAACTGCGGACATTCCCGCATCTTATCTTGATGAGAATGCAAATAATTTATATAGAAAGGACCGGACATTTTCAAAGATCGTAATGATAGGCACTGGTATTGCCATCGTCATTTCTTGTATGGGGCTTTTTGCATTGGCATTGTCTGCCACTGCCAGGAGGGCTAAGGAGATTGGAATCCGAAAGGTCTTGGGTGCATCGGTCTGGCGCGTGATAAGACTCATTTCGTCGGATTTCATTAAGTTGGTCGTCTTGGCATTTGCAATTTCTGCCCCCTTGGCCTGGATACTCCTGAACTCTTGGTTGCAGATTTATGCATATAGGATACAAATAGAATGGTGGATGATGGGAATTGCTGCAATAATCGTATTTCTGATAGCATTCTTCACCATTTTCTGGCAAACCTTTCGTGCAGCTACTGCAAATCCTGTTGAATGTTTGAGAATTTGATTATGCTATTAATTTTGGAGCAAAGCCCTAAATAAACTAAGAAATGGGATCCCTGTTCTGTGTGTGGGCTCGAAACAATCAAGATAATTTATTATTAAAAGCAATTGCTTTTAATAATCTTTAAGGTTATCGAATATTAACTCTACTTTTTTTCTGGAAATTTACTTAAATAATGAAGTGGAATTGCTGCTCCAGATAAACCGGGTACTTCGTCAGATGATGCGCGAGCCCAGGCATGCCCAGAACTACGAACTGTTACGGTCGGTCCTAGGGATTGGACCTGTGACTGCCAAGAGTCTACTGGTCGAACTGGAGGACATCATGTATCAAGAATTTTAAGCACTTATGATGTTTAATCAAACAAGCCACTATCTCGAAAGGGGCATAATAAACCCGATGTCATATATACTCCACCGGGCTAAATCAAATTATTACCTTTTAAATCTTAGATAAATATGTGGAAATAAAATATATCAACTGTTATGGGATCAAGCTGAATTCTTGGGGGGAGTGTTAGAAATTTCTTAGTTTAGCGTCTTTAATACAGATATCCCTTGCAAGAAGCCGAACGTAAATTACTATCCTTATTGATGCCCGAAGGGCTTTTGGAATACTTCCAGATCTTAGAAGTCGATCAGGTCGACAATCAACTCCATATTTATTTAGATGAACTTAATATTGCTCCGACAGGTTATGAGAACAGCAAGTTGGAGTCAAAGGGTTTTATGCCTTCCACCGAGATTTCAGACTTTCCCATTCGAGGCCAGAAAGTTACGCTACATATCCGTCGCCGTCGCTGGACGGTACTGGATACCGGAGATATCATCACAAGAGATTGGAACCTAGTGCGTGAGGGCGCTCGAATGACTACGGAATTCGGGCTTTTTTTAAAGAAGATATTTGGATAGCTATCCTGTAAGCGCCCAATTGGTAGGTCTGTTCTTCCAGATGGACGGCAAGCAACTACAGGATCAATACAAGAATCACCTCAGTGATTTCCATGATTGGGACCAAAAGCCGCATGCAGAGAGCTGGACATTGTTCCCTGAAAACATCTCGGAACACCTGAGCATCGATGAGACCAGCTTTAGCAACGGTGAATTATATACCATTGTTAGCAGTAAATCGGCAAAAGGGCGTAAAGGAACGATCCTAGCAACTATTAAAGGCACAAAGGCTGAGGATATCATAGCTGTTCTTGAGCGAATACCCTTGCGATCAAGGAATAAGGTAAAGGAGGTGACCATGGATATGGCTCCCAACATGGCCAAGGCTATCCGTAGATGTTTCAGGAACGCTAGACGTGTGGTCGATCGGTTCCATGTCCAAAAGTTAGCCTATGATGCCGTACAGGAACTCCGTATCAAATATCGTTGGGAGGTGTTGGATGCAGAAAGCAAGAAGATAATGGAGTCGCGAAAGCGAGGAATCCCATATGAACCGGAATTATTGCCTAATGGTGATACGCTCAAACAGCTGTTGGCTAGATCCAGATACCTTTTGTTCAAGCATCCCAGCCGATGGTCAGAAAGCCAAAAAAACCGGGCTGAATTGCTGTTCATGCGGTTTCCTAAGCTAAAACAGGCTTATGATCTTGGAATTGCCTTAGGAGACATCTTCAACAAATGCCGGGACAAAAAGGTCGCATTTACCAAACTAGGCCTGTGGCATAATCAGGTTGAGAATGCGGGCATTGCTTCCTTTGAGAGCGTAGCAAGATCAATTGCAGCTCATCATCAATACATTCTCCATTACTTCGACAACAGAAGTACTAATGCATCGGCAGAATCATTCAATGCAAAACTCAAAGCTTTCAGGAGCGTCTTCCGTGGCGTTAGGGACACAACATTCTTCCTGTACAGAGTGATGAAATTGTATGCTTAAAAATCTTAACCCCCCAAACTTTCGGTATGATCCCTGTTATGAACTGTCAGGCAATTAAAAAGCCCAATGAATACCGGAAACCATTGGGCCAAATGTTAGCTAGTTTAAATATAATGATGTTATGAAGTTAAATAAAATAACAATAAAGACAAATAACCCGATGGAATCAGAATTACCATCGGGTTAAACAAAGATACAAAGTGTGTTTGAATGAATTATTTGAAGATAATTAATCTTTTAGATATAGGGAAATAAAAAGCCCAACAGCATGGACACCATTGGGCTATAACCAATTTTTGTAATGATAAACTACAAGGATTTAAAGATAGGAAATTAAAATGAAAACAAGAGAAAAGGGATTGGCATTGACCCAAACCCGTACAGTGATCCGATTGGTATTCCTACCATTGGATATGGTTTCACATACTATCTGCCCGATAAGTGAAAGGTAACGATGCAAGACAGACCATTGACCGAACATCGGGCTACATGTATGCTGAAGGATATCCTGAAGGGATATGAGAATGATGTAAACAGGCTCGTCCGTGTGCAGTTGACACAGAACCAGTTCGATGCCTTGGTGAGCTTTTCCTTTAATCAGGGAGCGAAAAACCTTGGCAAGTCTACATTATTGAAGATGCTCAAAATAAACCCAAACGATCCTTCCATCGTTGAGGAATTCGGGAATTGAATAAGGCCGGGAGAAAGGTGTTTGCAGGATTGGTAAGAAGGAGAAAAGCAGAAGCGGATTTATAATTCAGTAAGTTAGGAGATGAATGAGTTAGAAAAAGAGCAATAGGCACAACCAAAAGGTAGCAAACAGCCAACTTTCATGCAAATAGTTAGCCATCCTGTTACCTATGCATTGATGGTTGTGGTGTCTGTATTCTGGTTTGTCCTCTATTGGGTAACCGATAGGGGCGACAGCCAGAACGTCAAGATGATCCAGAGCCAGGACGGGCTTTACCAGCAGATGATCGAGGAAGTAAGGAAGCATGTCACGCCTGCAGTTGACAGGATAAATGAAGCCGCTACCAAAGTGGACAGTGCTGCAATTCGTGTTGATAGTGTTGTTCAACAGCAGAAACTAAGGAAAAGTGCAAAGAAATGAGTTGGTTTGTATTAGTGTTCTTTGTGATAAGCGTGAGCTATCATCCAAAGAGCGAACCAAGCAAAAGGAATGGACTGGCTGAGACTATTGAAACATTGTTATCAAACTCGACACGATTTCTAATAAGCTAGATAGAATTTCACAGATGATCGAACAGTTATGAGATTAATTTTAATGGCAATGGTCTGCGCTCTACTGACTGGGTACGGACTTTTCAAGAAGTCAAAGATAGTGATAAAACCCTAGCTATCATAGAGATGAGTAAAGATATCAAGGGCAGTGCGGACACCAAATAGGAGCATGTGGACTGATCCAAAACTGATGTAAAATCAAGCGTCCAAAGCGATGAAAGCACAAAGGTTTATCCAACTAAGTGGACCGAGATTAAAATCAATCCTGATGGCTCTATGACGTATCAAGCTTACAGTATAATTCAAAAGGCAAGAAGGAACAGCAATGAAGCTAAGAATATTGCTAATGATATAAAGAATACTTTGGATCAGAAGGCAGACAGTGTCGCTGAAGAAAAAGGAAATAAAGAAGAAAAGAAGCAGTCCGAGGAAAGGACCAGTACACCGGATAAAGGGGCAATATTCGTCAATAAAATTGGATGGGTAGTAGCAATACTCATTGTGTTGATTGTGGGTGCGTGGTGGTTCTTTGGTATTGGGAGGAGGAAGTGAGATTTTGGAACGAATATTGCAAATTATGTTTATATAGCACAACTATTTTTAATACCTGTTAGAATTTTACATAAGACAGTACTAGCAGTTAAGCCACTGTAAAAGGTGGCTTTTTCATAAAAAATCCCCAATCTAAACATAAGACCGGGGATCTTGATAAGAAATTTTATGGAAAAACTAATTAGCAGCCCTTTTTAAATTTTCCCTGATACATGGAAACAGGGAGTAGGATATATGTTTATTGATAGGGCTATGTATTTCCAAATTTAAAAAGGTAAGGATTTCAAGTCAAGGGTTTTAAGAATTTTTAACAGTTCCATAGAACAGCATCAACCGATCATAGCTTGGGCATTTTTCAATTTCCTTTTTCCAGTTGTCACAGTCTCTGAATTGTGTAGCTAAAAACCTCTCTGCATTACATACCACCATGTGCGTAGCGATCCGTATATTATCCTCATATTGCCTGTTCAGCAATTCTCTCCTTAATTCATCTAATGTCATCTGGCAAAAATAAAAAATCCCCAATCCATTTGCTATGTCGAAAACAAATTAGACCAGGGATAAACAATAGATATAAACTCTAAATCAATATTAAAAAACCCTGCGTTGATCTGCAGGGTTCACTTAACAAAACAATCCCTTTTCTGTCTTAGGGATTACACTCAAATGCATGAACAGATTTGAGTGACGACTGACTGAGAAAGTAAGCCGTCAGAATCGTGAATGAGACGATGCTGACTTTGGTAATGTAGTCATTAAATCAATCGCCTGTATAAACATTCGGATATATTCCTAAATTATAAATATCCTCTCCAATTTTGATTAGCCACTGTTTGCCATCCCACGGTGTACATGGTCCACATTTCGCCATCAATATTTTCTATTTCAGCTTCTTTAGAATAAAATAACTCACCACTGAATGTAACAGGGAAAGTAATATTTTTCCTGTTAGACTCTATTCCCCCCGCGCAATAAACTTTTCGCAGTTGAGAGTATGGTATCTATTGGAATCTTTTTCATGTATGATAAACAATTAATTAAGGTATTTGTGTCGAAATAAATTAATTTAAAATAAATCGAAACAATTTTATCTTATATTGTTCTATATAATAAAGGAAATGAATGAATATTCAAAATTAGATGTAAGGGCTTTTGTAAGTAGGTATGCTGTTTGGATAGCAAGGACAAGGTCTAAAGAAGAAGCTATCGAATACGCTGAAAAGGTACTAAAGGATAATCCAATAATCCTAAACCTCGTTTTAGGGGATATCCAGGAAGTGGTAGATAAGAAATAGGATTTATTTTACAGATTCATCTAATTCGGTTGCTAAAAATATTGGTAATTTTGTTACATGTCAGCACTAGCATGGATTAACACCAGCATGGATTAACAGGAGCAAGCAAACGTCCGTATCCCCCCGACCAAGCAATATGTACTTGGTCGGGCGATACTTATATACGTTGACGAATGCAAAAATATGATCTTTTGTTAGCTGGTCGATCTTGATATAATCTAAATCTTTTATCAGCCAAAAATACCTTAAAAATGTTTAACCTGTCCTCCTATGGATTGTAGGTATTTTTCTTAAGAGTACTTTTTGTGAATACAAGATATTCATCAAAACAATGACATACATTATATTTTTCATGATTTGAATGATCAGAGTATTTGAATTGTTCTTAAGGACTGAATCCAAGCTCTAGAAGTTCTTTTGTGGATTCCTTTAAAAGCCTAAGTTGTTTTAACCTCTCTTTTTTATTATTCATGGAATTTATGGTATTGAAGACTTTAAATCTTTCATACTTTTTTCCACCGGGTTTTTGATTTCTTAAAAGATTAGATAATGGATAATGAACAGACCATTCTTTGGCGAATTACATTTTAAGTAATAATAAAATAGAAATTATAGAAATGGTTGACTTTATGACAGAGCAAATTAGGTGCTAAAATTTATTTTGCATAATTCTGGAGCGATTGGCTAAAATAAAATATAGGAAAACAGCTAAAAACAGCCTTAACCTATACGGTTATTTTGTTGGCAAATGCTGCATATGCACAGGAATTTTCAAACAATAAAAAAAGTTATTAAGGAAAATACATTACAAGAAAAACAGAAAGAAATGCATGGAGCTATTTTAAAAAAGTCGATTAGGCGAATTTGATAACGAATATTATGGACTATATTCAGAAAATGTTAAACTGTACTTCCCAAAGTTTGGTTTTGGAAAGGGTAAGGATTGTATTAAGCAATTTGGAATGACAATGACTGGTTTTCTTCAAGGTCTTATCCACGATGTTGAAAATTTTAATTACATCCCTTCCGATAATATGGTGGTTGTTGAACGTAGTGAACAAGGAATTAAAATGTACGTTAAGGAGTGATAGGACGATGTTACGGCCTTAGTTGCGGAGTTCTTCCAGATTCATTCAAGAAAAAACAAGGAATTCTGGCTGATCTCTTTGCAGATTTGGTGGATTTTGATTTAGCAGGAAATGAAGAGAAATTTCCATGGATGGGCGTTAGAAGGGATTACACGAATAAATCCTGGAACGGTATAAGACCAATTCGAGTTCCATATGACCTGGAGAATATGAATCAGGATTTTAATAAGAGGTTAATTAGAAAAAATCCGTGTTTCAAAAGGTGAGGAGATGAAAAGTCGTCTAAATGACGGTTATTAGCAACAAAAGGCAACAAACAAAGTGTGAAACCATAGCCTAAAGTGCTGTATTCCACAATTTGTCTTGGCCATTGACAGGCTTACTTGCAGCTAGAAGACAATTGTATGAATAATCCTTAGCTAATGCCAAAGTCCCATGTGCATCGATGTCCTTCAGAGCCAATTAGAAATGGAACTCTGTTGTTTCGATAATGTTTGGGTTCTCTTAAAGTCTTTGACCACCGAATTTTTTAAAATCAGATCCACAATTACATAGTATAGCTCCACATACACGGTATTTGAAATCATCTTCGCCCTTTATACTTCCAAATTCGTTGGCCTTTTTGGATTTCCCAAATCATACACACGTTCAGTTAATTCTTATAGATTACCAACTAAACGGTTAGCTTCAGCTACAGCTACCTTTGGTGAATATTTACCCACTTCAAAAATCTGCATGATCCTTTATCCAATATCATTCGTATTCTCAATACCAATTGTAAAGCCTCCCTTTTCATAGTGGATCTGGATAAAGAAAGGCCCCGTTTGGGCAATGGTATTTTCAAGGTTCCTCGTAAATTTAGGTAGGGGTTCCTAGCCTATAGATCCATCTGGATTAGCCCATACTAATCGATATAAATTCTTTATTCTCTCTATCCTTTTCATGGCAATCAACTTTCTCGTGTTTTCATTTTTCTTTATTATATTTATATCTCTACACACATCCATTCTCAATTAATGGCCCAATGGCATTTTTGCTGTTGGGTTTTTGTTTTATAATATTATTGATTAATTTCAACAGATTCATTCAAATATGCTTTGTATTTTTGTTTAACCCAATGGAATTGGTAGGGCCATTGGTTTTTTTATCAGTATCTTTATTAAAAATTAATTCTATAATTTTTGATTCTAACCCGATGGCACCCAATGCTGTTGGGTTTTTTAATAGAATTAATTACCTTTACCATAAGTTTATGTCGTACATAGTGAGCGTTATCAAATGTTCCCAATGGATATTATTCCATTGGGTTTTTTGTTTTAATAATTGAAACATTTTAATTACTTTTAAGCGATTCGATTTTTACATAATAATCAAATAAGGCTACCCAAGAGCGTTTACGAATTTGGGTATTTTTATTTCCGGATTGCACAGGATGGTCATTGAATATTATATTATTATCTTTATAAAACAATATCAACATATTTAATCACTGACCCGGTGGCCTCTCCATTACCACCGGGTTTTTATTTAGACATATCCTTTTTGTAATGCAAATTCTATTATTTTTTCACTATATTTAAATATCAAAAACAATCATTTGGCAGTGTCGTTTTTGATTTCAATGGATTTGTTCATCCCATTGGGTTTTGTTTTAAATATTAATTTGTTAACTTCATGATATTATTACATCGTTACAAATAAACTAGCTATCGATAAGCCCAATGTCACCTTATTCATTGGGCTTTTTTTACTCATAGCTAAATGGCGGCTTGTTAATTAATTAAACTTACCGATGATTTAATTAGACTCACATTCAACATAGGTAGCATTAACATAAAAGCCATTAGTATACAAATCTGGTTTAAGAACTGTATTTTGATAATCCACAATCTCAATGTTTTTACCTGACAAATCGAAATCACTCCAATTTGATATTATCTACCATCGAACTTGAGTAATCAAAATATACCATAAAACCATAGTTTACAGGAACCATAAATACGCTCAATATAATCCCAACTGTTGTTTTGGTTAAATCAGTGTAAATAAGATAGAAAGGTTAAAGTTCGGTTTTATAAAACTTATAGCATAAAGAAATCCCCAACCAATTAAGGAAGGGGCTCAAAATTCAACAAATAAATTCAACATTAGATCTTATTAAGATAAAGCTTGAATTTACCTTTTACTACATCAAATCCCTCGTTTACCGCAACTGATGGAATTGTGAATTCAAAAGTGCCTTCAATATCCTCAGCTCCATTTTCTTTCTTCGTTATTTTGGTAAAATAGACCTTACCATCTCCAAAAATGTATTGAGAGTAATTTAAGTATGGATTATATCTTATAAATGAAAAATCCTCCCTTTCGTAAATTGAAATATAATCATCCATCTTGTTAATTATCTGTTTACCTGGGAGGGATTTGATAACATACTCATGGTTAAGTAGGATCTCGTCACCGACAGGAATCTTTATAAGGATAGTATGTAAGGGTGATTCTTTTAAGCCCTTCTTATTCATAGAAGCATTTAATGTTATATACCCAACTCCCTTCGCATAGTGGGGAAGGTTATGATAATTGTAATCAAAGTTAGGACCCTGACGCTGGTTGAAAGTAAACAATCTTCCTTGCTGAATAAAGGTTTCTCCATTATAGGTTATTTCGACATACTTATCATCTGGAAGTGGGTATCCCTCTTTGTCGCAGCTATAGAAAAGTGAGCTTGATAGAAATAATAAAAATAGTGTAAAAGTGGTTAAGGCTCTCTTTTTCATTTTAGATTTGGTTTATGTATGAAACGCATTCCATTGTTCGATCGCTACACTGTAAAATTGTTGTTTTGAATTACATTAAACAGCCTCTACCTATTAAGGAAGGGGCTATTAAAACGGATGTGTGAATTAAAAAGTTACAATAAGGTTGGCCAAATTTCACCGCCATGGATAACTTTATAAACTTTCTTCAATAAACCTAAAGTTTTTTCAATTTATCCATCAAATTCCACTTATGCTTTGATTATATTCATTTTGATCAACCAAGAAGTAAACCTACCCAAAATCGATCCTGATATTTCTACAAAATTTTGGCCTGGTCGTCTTTCTGGCACACGACATATTCAAATGCTGCTATTCTAATACGACCAGCTCCTTAAATCTTCAGAGCAATATTTTTAAGAACTATTATTGGTTGAGTTTGTTATTATATTAAACAATCTAAAATTGATGGCAACTACAAAATCAACAAGCTCAGAAACCAAAATTAAGTCAAAAAGTAATGCTGCTAAGGATTAAAGGACCTTTTTGAGGACTCTTTGAAGGATATTTACTGGGCTGAAAAGGAATTGGTAAAATCGTTACCAAAAATGGAGAAAAATGCAACCTCGAAAAAACTAAAAACAGCAATATCGTCTCATTTGGAAGAAACTAAACAACATGTAAGTCGGCTTGAAGATATATTTAGGTCAATCGGGGTTAAAGCTAAAGCGGAGAAATGTAATGCGATGGCAGGATTGTTAAAAGAGGGAAAAAGTATAATGGAAGAAACTGAGGCTGGAGCTATCCGTGACGCCGGAATAATTGCCGCTTCACAGAAAGTTGAACATTATGAAATCGCTACCTATGGTACCTTGGCTGCTTTCGCGAAGGTGCTTGATCATAAAGACGCATTAAAATTGCTGTTGGAAACTTTAAAAGAAGAAAAATCCTGCGATGAAAAATTAACGTCTATTGCAGATACTAATTTAAATTCCAAAGCTGAATAAATATTTTTTTAAAGTATTAAACAAAATGCCAAACTACATAGTTTGGCATTTTGTTTTTATTACCACAAACTAAATACAATTCTGCATATAAATTTACCTTAAAATGCTTAAAATTTGTTCATTTCCAGTTAGGGTATTTATTATCGGATCATTTGTCACATATTAATAATCTAAAATATTTAAGCCTTCGATTTCCCATAAACTATGGCTTTTTGGAATAATAATTATTTTCAAAAAAGATATTATTAATATGGATCATTTTCGGTAAAACCAAGAATTTACGGAGACAATATTCTCCCAAAGTGATATAGTTTTTTTGTAGAAAACAATGGCCAACTACTTATAGATTATTACCAAGAGGTAAACATCCTATATACCAAAAGAAATTGAAGGGAATTAAGAAAAGGTTTTGGTTTATCAGTTCAGAAAAATTTTTGGGCATTTCAATGATAAAAAACAAATTTGCCTAGTAGTTTTTTGAAATTAATTGAAGGAGATCAATAAAATAGGATAAAGTTTTTTATTAAATCTTAAATGGCTTCCAGGAGGAATAAAGAGGAAAGCCTAACTAAATAAGTCAGGCTCTCTAATTCTAAACTGTTATTTATACATCTTTATCTAAATCATTTAACCAAGATTTTACCTCTTCACGGCTCTTACCCATTTTTCTTGCAGTTTTCCAAATAATTCATCCTCTTTTCCTTCAACATAAAGAAGGTCCTCCTCTGTTAAATCTGTTTATTTCTGTTTAAGTTTTCCTTTAAGAATGATCCATTACCCTTTTAAATCTAAAGAATTCACATATTTTGAATAAGTGTATTCTTAGAACAATTATTATTAAATTAGGTTTTAAGCTAGTTTAAATTTGATAGGATAGTTTTCCAGCATTGTATTGTTTACCTTGTGTTATGTTGATAAATGGTGTTTGAATTTATTTCAGTCAATTTGCAGGTCGAAGGATTTTCATCAAAGATTTATTGTTTTAATTAATAACAAACCCTTATTCTAAATCTGATTTGATATCCTGTTTATTATCCCTCACTTTTTTTTCAATGCGAGTCTTCAGTATTTTATGGAGGAAAGATAAGCATAAACATAGAACAATGGGCAACACTTAAATAAGTGTATTCTTTACTTGCAGGCCCCCCGGTATATTAAAAATTAAGATAAATATATAGCACTATATTCTAGTTTGTAATAAAAAGGCTATAGGGGTTAATTAAATAGGGCCAAAAGCTTGGGATTAATATTTAGGCCTAATATAAAAATAATAACTAATACTGAGATGACTAGTAATAAAATGGTTTTGTCTTTATTGCTCATTACTCAAATCTAAATAAAAAGGTTTTCCAATGAAAACCTATAAACGATATATTGCTATATATGAAATACTTTCCCACATGAACAGATGTGCCGATTGGCTCTAAGAATGATATTAAACATCTATTATGCTATTTTGTTTTATGACCATTATCATTTGTATATTGGAAAAGCGATTTAAATACCATGCAATATGTGGAAAATGTTCCATCAATAAATAAAGAACGGAATAATAAAGTTTTAAAATTTTATGTTTTTTTTTAACTAAAGTTTCATCCAGACTGTCCAGATGATACATATTTAAAGGCTTTAAATTCTGTTGGGTTTACAGAATAATAATTATTACCAAGTAAATTACTTTTCGTTGATTATCTAAACTTATTATTTGGAAAGTTTCCTATTGAATTGTTGGAAATATTTAATTTACAGTATCTATATTAAACAATGCAATTTCCAAAATAATGAAGGACTTGAAATTAAAGAAATTCCTTTGAAGAGAAGCATGGAAAGATTATCATAGTTACCTATCAAACTGATTCTCAATTACGAAACAGGCAGGGGAAGGGCTTTAGGAACCATTACAATTTTTAAATTACCCAAGGATCTATCGGTAAATTTGCTTATTAGTTTATTTTTTCTTATATTTGTTTCTCATAAATTATTAAACAGCAGAATCTAAACCAATATTCTGCAAATAAATCCCAAAAGTTTGATTGAAGTAAGTGTTGTGGGTGGTGGAAGTTGGGCTACTGCTTTAGTAAAAATATTAACCGAAAATAAGATCCCAACATATTGGTACTTGCGAAGGAAAGAACAGGTAAACCATATTAAGGAAAAAGGAAACAATCCTAGTTATCTTCAGCAAATTCAGCTCAATCCATTATTTGTTTTTCCAAGTAGCAACCTGCAGGATGTGGTAGCTCAATCAAGGATAATTATTTTTGCTGTACCAAGTGCCTCCCTGGAACAGATCTGTTATAGCTTTGATTGTTCACTTTTTGATAAAAAGATTGTTTTAACCGCTATGAAAGGTACTGTTGGGGATAATAATGAAGGTCCGAGCAGTTTTTTGTGCGAAAAATTAAAAATACCAGAGTCCCAAATCGTGACCATTGCAGGACCATGTCATTCAGAAGAAATTGCAGAAAGCAAACCAACTTATCTGACCTTGTCCTGTTCAAACCAAGATACTATTGATAAGATAGATGTGTTGTTTAGAAGACCTTATGTCAAAGTGCGTAGCAACAACGATCCAATGGGGGTTGGCTATGCTTCTATTTATAAAAACGTATTAGGTATAGCCTGTGGTATGGCCAAAGGTTTAGGTTATGGCGATAATTTCCTAGCAGTGCTCGTTAGCAATGCTCTTTTCGAAATGCAAAATATTCTAAGGCTTAAAACTAATGTGCAAAGAGAGATCTTTAATTCTTCTTACGCTGGTGATTTGCTAGTGACTGGATATTCTCACAAGAGCCGAAATCGTCGGTTTGGAGAATTTATTGCCCAAGGGCATTCGGCAGAAGGAGCACTGAATGAATTAGGAATGATAGCTGAGGGTTACTGGGCAGCTAAAGGACTTTTTTGCTATGCGAAAAAACATGGGTTGGGCTTACCCATTCTTGAATGTATTTATGAAATATTATATAGAAATCATTCCGTGCGATCAAAATTTGCGGAATTGGAAGGGAAATTAAGATGATGCTTTTAGCTACGGACTTAGACGGAACATTTTTAGGAGGATCAATGGAAGATCGTCTAAAACTCTATCAGATTATTAAAGAAAATAAGAATATTAAATTGGTGTTCGTTACAGGGCGAGGCTTAGAGTCCGTTATCCCATTATTGAACGATCCAACAATCCCGAGACCTCATTTTATTATTGCTGATGTTGGGGCTACTATATGCGACGGAGCTACGCTTATCCCAGTTGACCCCATTCAACATGAAATTGAAAGCAATTGGCCTTCGGTGTATGAGCTTCAAGAGGATTTTTCAGATATCCCTGGTTTGGAATATCAACGAGTACCCCAACAGCGGCGCTGTTCCTATTTCTACGATTTAAGGACAGATCTTGCTGAGGTTCGTGCTATTGCTGAACTTAGAAAATGTGAGGTGGTGACCTCCTTGGGGAAATATTTGGATATTCTTCCAAAAGGTGTTAATAAAGGAAGTACACTGAAAAAACTGGTGGATCATTTGGGATTTCCTGAAAGCAAGGTTTTAGTCGCAGGAGATACATTAAACGACCTTTCTCTGTTTCATGCTGGATTTCAAGGTGTTGCCGTTGGAAGGTCAGAAATAGCACTTTTAGAAGCTACTGAAAGTCTTTTGAATGTATACCAGGCACATCGTCCTGGAGCTGGAGGTATACTTGAATGTATGGAGGAATATTCAAATTTTTCCAACTTCGTGAATAATTTTACTGAAGAATCACTTCCTCGACAATCTTCCAAAGACCGACAGCTAGTAATGGTTTACCATCGACTTCCCTATGACCGGATCATGGTCGAAGGTAAACTTCAGCAGATATCTCCGAAAAGTCCTAATGGAATAATTCCATCCTTATTAGGGCTCTTTGAAAAGGGTAGACCCGGCATTTGGATTGGAGAGGAAGTAGATTTGGGGGATGGAAATAAGGATATGAGAAAAAAAGTTGATGCCAATAAATTTCCTAACCTTGATGTATCAGCTATCTCACTTTCCCAAAAAGACATCGATAAATTTTATAGGGTATTCTCCAAGGAGGCATTTTGGCCAACAATTTTTTCCTTTGTCGATAAGGCTAAATTTAATCATCTGGATTGGGAGCATTATTTGAAAATCAATAAGTTATTTGCTCAGCGGATAGCGAGAGATGCCGAACCTGAAGCGCTGGTTTGGATACACGAATACAATCTTTGGATGGTTCCTTCCTTCTTGAAAATGATGCGTCCGGATCTCAAAATAGGTTTTTTTCACCACACTGCTTTCCCTGCAGCGGATATTTTTAATACAATTCCTTGGCGACGGGAAATCATAGGAAGCTTGCTGATGTGTGATTTTATCAGTTTTCATATTCCGCGATATGTCGAGAATTTTATCGATGTACTGCGCAGCCATACTCCTTTTAGGCGAATTAAGACAGTAAATGTTTCCAAACAATTTCTTACTTATAGCATGGCATTGGGTGTTGAAGAGATGACTAAATTAATTTCAGTTGAGGGACGGACGATTCGATTAGGTGCACAACCTGTTGGTGTTAATTATGAGTTGATTGAGAATTTGATAACTAAAGATGGGATTGCGCAGAGGATTGAGAAATACAGATCGGAGGTAGCAAGTAAAGATATCAAACGAATTGTATCAATTGAACGGATGGATTATGTGAAGGGACCTTTGGAAAAGGTATTGGCCTTCGGAGAATTTCTGAAGGAATATCCTGAATTTCGAGGAAGGGTCGAACTGATAAACGTTTGTACCCCGCCATCAAAAGGCATGCGCATCTATGACAAGATCAGGGATCAGGTCAATCAGGCTGTGGGAGAAATCAATGGTAGGTACGCTACTCTGGACTGGACTCCAATTCAATATTTCTTCCAAGCCCTTCCATTCGAAGAAGTCCTTATCCAATATGCTCTGGCAGATGTGGCCTGGATAACACCTTTGCGAGATGGTCTGAACCTTGTTTCCAAGGAATTTGTCGCAACGCAGGGGATTTTGAACCAATCGGGTGTTTTGGTACTTTCTGAATTTGCTGGTGCATCTGTCGAACTCCCATATTGTGTACCAACAAATCCCTATGATCGCCGAAGCATGATCGAGTCCTTACACCAGGCTCTTACTATGCCGGAGGAGGAAGCGCTTTTGCGGATCAAGAGGTCTTTACAACAAATTAAACATTATGATGTTCAGTACTGGGGAGAGGATTTTGTCAGGGAACTTGAAAAGAGCAATTACACTAACCAAGTAAATGATCAAAACAAATGAATGAATTTAGAAAATGTAGAACGCAAGATCAATAAATTTATTGACAGGACAATTCCTTATGCTCCATTTTTAATCGGTTAATTGGTTTCAAATGCATTGGTGTTTTTTTTAGGGTAATGGCTGTTCCAAATGATTCGAAAACTAGTTGATGGTACGTTAGTTTTTCAGTAGGCCTGACAATAGGGAAGTCTACAGCTGGCATTGACCAATTTTATTGAGGGGTTGTTGATTTTTTTTAGTACGCTTTTTCTATTGCTAACTATATCTCCTCGCCCAATGGAGTGTGCTGCATGGTTAAGATAGTTATATATTTATTGCTATTTTCTTGACGGGGCGGAATCAGTTGGTAGTGTATGTTTGGTATCGGCTCTCTTCCCAGGAACAGTGAACGAGATCCTAAATGATGTTAAGACCTTTATTTTTGTTAACCTGAATTGGATTTACGTCTGGTCTGTTACCATTTTTGTTCTTTTCCTTATATTTTTGATGGTCAGTAAATTTGGCGACATCAAACTGGGTAGAAACGACAGCTCTCCGGATTATTCATTTTTTTCATGGATCTCTATGCTCTTTGCAGCAGGCATGGGAATAGGGTTGATGTATTTTAGTGTTTCAGAATCTATGCAACATTATACCAATGAGATCTTTGCCAAGAACAGTTATGTCAATGCGGCAAAAAATGCCCAACTGTATACATTTTTCCATTGAGGTATCCACGGGCTATTTATGGGCTTGTCGGTCTAGCGCTGTCCTACTTTGCCTATAGATAAAAGCTTCCCCTATCCCTAAGAAGTTGTCTGTATCCACTATTGAAGGATGGGATTCAGGGCAAGTGGGAAACCACAATAAAATTTCAATCGTAAATATACATTAGGAATGCTTCCAAATAATTTTCCATGATGTAGTTTCCCGATTGGTTTGAGTATCTAATCTACTTAACTGTTGGTTTTTTTTAAGAAATCCAAATCTTTAGAAAAAATGTATTCGAAGAGCATTTGTTATTAGTGGCAGGATATCGATCAAATAAATCTAGGTATATTATTAAATCTTGAACCAAATCAAGTAGGGTTTATGAAGAAAGCCTAACTGATTAGGTTAGGCTCCCAGATTCTAACTGTTATCTATGCTTCCTTATCCAAATCATTTATCCAGGATTTTACCTCTTCACGGGTCTTGCCTGTTTTTTCCTGCAGCCTTCCATAGAGTTCATCTTCTTTTCCTTCAACATAAAGAAGATCGTCATCTGTTAAATCTGCATACTTTTGTTTAACCTTACCTTTTATGATGTTCCATTTTCCTTTTAAATCTAAAGAATCCATATATTTTTAATTAAGTATATACTAAGTAACACAGCCAATTAAATAAGGTTTTCGAAAAAAAATACTTTTTAAACCACTTTTTATTACGAATATGATTAATTTTTTCAATTTACTTCACTACATTTTAAAGGTTGGGAATCCTTTGTCACCATTCTGTATATCATATTTCAGGTATCCTAGTGCAATTACAGCTAGTTTGTAAGTACCTTCACATTACATGAATTTCCCGATTGTTTCCGATAATCTTTTTAGTTCAAGTTATTTATGCTTCTGGTTTCAAGGGTTAAGTTTTCTTGTGTTCAAATCTAAAATGCAGGCGGTAATTAATCCGAATTTATGTAAAGCTATTGAGCGGAGATAGCATAATAACATAATCAAACAAGCATTTCACTACTTTGTTTGAATTATAAGACTGCAGAATCAAGAATAGGATTTAGTGATAAAAAACGACACCTGATACGAATGCCCAATGGTAAGGTGCAAAAGCCGTATTTGGATGGATCTGTAAAAGGAGTAGAAGAGGTTTGATTGGGATGAGATTAAGTAAGGTGAAAAGGATAAGCAATACATTTATCAGCCAATTTAAAATCAAAATTTAAAAAAGTATAAAAATATACTTTTTTAAAATAAAAATAGTATAATTGTATAACAAAACAAAAATGAAGTACGATATTTTAAAAAGTGTTATCGATCTAGTTGAAGAATTTGAGATAGAAAATTCGGTCGAAAACATATATCCTGATGATATCGAAGGCTTTAAAAGATGGATTAACATCAAATATAACAGCCAGGAAATGGATAACGATCCTTATTGGGAAGGAAAAGAAAATGGGCGAAGTGCAGAAAGTGTAATTAGTACTTTAATTGTCCATATGAACAGATATGCTAAAAGCTACTCTAAATCAGCTATATACGGTTCTGATTTCTCTTCACAAGAAGACTTTATATACCTGATTAACTTAAAGGCGTTTGGCGAAATGACCAAAATGGATTTGATAAAAAAGAACGTTCACGAAAAACCCGCCGGAATGCAAATTATCAATCGTCTGATTTCTCAAGGTTGGGTCAATCAAACGGATTCTGAAATTGACAAAAGAAGTAAAGTTTTAAAAATCAGCAAAAAAGGATTGAATGTTTTAGAAAACCAAATGGATAGAATCAGGAAAGCGACTGAAATAGTTACAGGAGACTTAAAACATTCCGAAAAAATGGAGCTGATCAAATTGCTCAATAAACTCAATGAGTTCCATCAACTTATTTATAACAAGAATATTGAAACAGAATATTTATTGAATGAAGCTTTAAAGGATAAAAGGCGATGAAGAAGAAAATAGCCGTTATAGGGTCAGGATTCTCGGGTCTATCTGCAAGTGCCTACCTGGCAAAGGCTGGTAATGAAGTTCACGTGTTTGAAAAACATGACCGGCCGGGAGGTAGAGCACGACAGTTTTCAACCGATGATGGATATGTTTTCGATATGGGTCCCAGCTGGTACTGGATGCCAGATATTATGGATAGTTTTTTTGCTGATTTCGGTTGTCAAACTTCTGATTTCTTTGAGTTGATATCGCTGAACCCACAGTTTGAAGTAGTTTTTTCAGAAGGAAAAATCAGTATTCCTGAAAGTTTAGAAGAGCTTAAATTCTTGTTTGAAAGAATCGAAAAAGGAGCCGGATTGCAATTGGAAAAATTCATGCAAGCTGCAAAATTCAAGTATGAAGTAGGAATGCAGGATTTTATCAATAAACCCTGTCACAATTGGAGTGAATTTCTATCTTTTAAAATAGTCAAAAGTGCGATTAAATTGGATTTGTTGACGGGCTTCAGGGCTTATGTTGCTAAATATTTTAAAAGTGAAAAGCTAAGGACCTTAATGGAATTTCCCGTAATTTTCCTGGGTGCTTCTCCAAAGGATATCCCTGCATTGTATAGTCTAATGAATTACGGTGGTTATGCTTTGGGGACACATTATCCTATGGGCGGATTTTATCAATTGGTTTTGGCAATGAAAAAAGTAGCCGAAAATCAAGGGGTCTATTTCCATTTCAACAAAACCGTTGAAAGTATAAACACAGGTAGCGAAAAGGTTAGCTCTTTAACCATAAATGGCAAAATCCATGAATTTGACGCTGTCATTGCTTCGTCGGATTACCATCATACAGAAACCCTATTAAGTAAAGAGAACAGAAATTATTCTGAAGAATTCTGGCAAAATAGAACCTTTGCACCCTCCAGTCTAATTTATTATTTAGGGATCAATCAAAACATCCCCAACCTCGAACATCATACACTTTTTTTTGAGAATGATCTTGATGAACATATTGATTCTATATATGAGGAAAAAAAATGGCCAGAAAGGCCTCTCTTTTATTCCTGTTGCCCTTCCAAAACAGACAGTTCATTAGCTCCCCTGGGCAAAGAGAACTTATTCCTTCTGATGCCGTTGGCAATCGGAATTGACGATGGAGAAGCTACACGCGAACTATATTTGAACAACATGCTTTCTAGGATAGAAAGGCATACAGGGATAAAAGATCTACGATCAAAGATCGAATACAAAAGAAGCTACTGTGTCAGCGATTTTATTTCGGATTATAATGCCTATGGTGGGAATGCCTATGGCTTGGCTAATACGCTAGGTCAGACTGCAGTCCTAAAGCCCAAAATAAGAAATAAAGGATTGAAAAATTTATTCTACACAGGTCAATTGACCGTTCCTGGACCTGGAATCCCTCCATCCATTATTTCGGGTAAAATAGTAGCAAACGAATTAATCAAACTAAAAAATTAAAACCATGAAACAGCTGTTTGACGAACTTTCATACTCGGTTAGCAAGATAACAACCCAGAAATATAGCACTAGTTTTTCCTTGGGAATCCTATCGCTGAAACCATCGATTCGATCTGCAATATATGCAATATATGGATACGTGAGATTAGCCGATGAAATCGTGGATAGTTTTCATGGATATGATAAAGAGAAGCTTTTGAGCCGGTTAAAGGCAGAAACCTATTTGGCAATTCACGAGGGGATATCCCTTAATCCAATCCTTCAATCCTTTCAGGAAACGGTAAACCTGTTTAAAATAGACCTAATCCTAATTGAAAAGTTTCTGCATAGTATGGAAATGGATCTGCGGAAACTAGACTACAATTCAGAGCTATATGAAGAATATATTTTTGGTTCTGCGGAAGTAGTTGGGTTGATGTGCCTGCAAGTTTTTTCGGATGGCCACGCCGAAAAGTATAAAGAATTGGAACCTTATGCAATGAAATTAGGTTCCGCATTTCAAAAAGTTAATTTTTTAAGAGATTTGAGGGATGATTATCAGGTTTTGGGCAGGACCTATTTTCCAAATATTGATATGTGCATATTTGATAATTTCGTGAAATGTCAGATTGAAAAGGAAATAGAAGAAGAGTTTAAAATTGCTTTTGTCGGAATTAAGAAACTGCCCAGTTCAGCTAGGTTCGGGGTATATTTAGCTTATAGGTACTATTTGTCATTGTTCCAAAAAATAAAAAGAAGATCCTCCAAAGAGATATTGAATAATAGGATTCGGGTTCCCAATGCTGAAAAGGCATATGTGGCATTCAAAAGTTATGTACGATATAAAACGGCTTTTTTATGATCAAGATTACTGGTTTGCTCATTTGTTCAATATTATATTTTAAGAGTTTTAATCCAATTGCTGTAGAAGAAGTGAGGTCTAATTATAGCATGTTGGTATCAAACCGGACATTGTGCGAAAGAATGATTGAAGAATTGATGGAGTCTAAAAACAAATCGGCTACTCATCTTGGATATTTAGGTGGATTGCAAACTATTTGGGCAAATCATGTTTTTAGTCCGATTAGCAAACTCAAAACATTCAGAGAAGGAAAGAAAAACATCGAGCAAGCAATCAAAAAAGAACCTAATAATGTTGAATTAAGGTTTATCCGGCTTTCTGTTCAAAAAAATGCTCCCTTCTTTTTAGGGTACAACTCAAACATAAATGAGGATTTTGCATTTATTAAGGCAAACAGTCCCCAAATCAGGTCAGAGATTCTTCTTAAGATGATAGGTACACTTTTAAAGGATTAAGTTATGATAAATCGGCTATACAGAGAGCAACAATTGAACTGTGATATCGAAGAAGCCTGGCGTTTCTTCTCTTCCCCCAAGAACCTTTCCAAGATTACACCTAAAGATATGGGTTTTACAGTGCTGTCGGAATATACCGCTGAGGAGATTGCTGAGGGTATGATCATCGACTATATCGTTTCTCCGTTGCTGAAAATCCCGTTGAAGTGGAGGACAAGAATCACCCATATTGAACACAATAAATGCTTTATTGATTTACAGGAGAAAGGACCTTATAAGTACTGGAGGCATTTTCATGAATTCATCCCCAATAAAGATGGGGTCTTGATGAAGGATACGGTAGATTACGAACTGCCTTTCGGTCTTGTTGGAGAGATTGCACATTTGCTGTTAGTGAAAAGGAAATTGAGGGAGATTTTCGATTTCCGGCGCGACACTTTAGAAAAACTCTTTAACCCAATTAATAACTGATATGGCCTTTTTAATCGTATTGATCACATTTACATTGATGGAAGGGGCAACCTGGATTATCCATAAATATGTCATGCACGGTTTCCTTTGGTTCTTGCACAGAGACCATCACGACCACAGCAGTGAGGGCGCTCTTGAAAAGAACGACTTCTTCTTTGTCTTATTTTCCATACCAACGATAGCTTTGATGTATTTCGGGTCGGTAGAAAATTTCAACTATCTGTTTCATATCGGATTAGGTATTTTGCTGTACGGAATGGCTTATTTTTTTGTGCACGATATTTTTATCCATCAAAGGGTAAAATTTCTGTCCCAGACCCAAAACCCATATTTTTTGGCACTCCGCAGGGCACACAAGCAACATCACAGGCATATCGGGAAAGAAGACGGTGAATGTTTTGGATTTCTTTTTGTTCCATTCAAATATTTTAAAATGTACTTTAACTCTGGGAAAAAATGATGGCTTATACCTATTCCGCAATATTGTTCTTTACGGTCATCATATGTTTCATTGCCTCATACGATAAACGAATTCACTTTAATCGTCATTTTGGCGTGTTTTTAAAATCTGCAATTATTGTTGCCATCCCTTTCATTGCTTGGGATATTTGGTTTACGGCAAAAGGTGTTTGGTGGTTCAATACAGATTATACGCTCGGAATAGTATTGGCCGGGCTACCGATTGAGGAATGGCTGTTTTTTATATGTATTCCGTTTTCATGTATATTTACCTATTTCTGTTTTGAAAAGTTCTTCAGGTTGGAATGGCTATCGGGGTTTAATAACCTGATTGTTTTTATCAGTGTGATTGTCTGTTCGGTTATGGCATTGTTGCATTATGATAAAATATACACACTTATCACGGCTATCGCTACCCTAACAACCTTAATCTACCTACATTTTATTGTCCGGGCAGAATGGATCGGAAAAGCATCGCTTGTTTTTACAGTTTTAATGTTGGGTTTTCTTCCAGTAAACGGCGTGCTGACCGGGACGGGATTGGATTCGCCCATAGTGAACTACAACTCCCGGGACTTTCTGGGGGTACGCATATTAACGATACCAATTGAGGATGCCGTCTATGGATATACGCAATTTCTTTTGGTGCTTTATTTTTTTAAATTATTTAAAAAAATATAATGGTCATAGAAAATAGGATTTTGGTAACCGCATGTTCTGTGGTTCTATTTACATACCTAAATTCCTGTGCATCCATTCCCAAGGGAGCTGGAGGGGTAAAAAACTTTGAAATAGATCGTTACTTGGGAACTTGGTATGAAATTGCTCGTTTTGATTTCAGTTTTGAAAAGGATCTGGACAATGTATCCGCCCAATATAGCTTGAATGAAGATGGCCATGTTATGGTATTTAACAGCGGTTACAACTACAAGAAGGGAAAATGGGAAAAAGCCATAGGTTTAGCAAAAATTAGGGGGAATAAGGATATTGCTGAATTAAAAGTAAGTTTTTTCGGCCCCATTTATTCTGGATACAATGTCATTGCTTTGGACGAAAATTACCGATATGCGATGGTTGCCGGGAAAAATTTGAAATATTTATGGATTTTATCAAGGACAAAGCATATTCCCGATGAGATTAAAACAAGCTTTCTAAACAGTGCACAAAGGATTGGTTATGATACCTCTAAACTGATCTGGCTAAAGCACGATAGTACCGATAATCCATTCCTAAAAGAGGAATAGCTTTTCTATTCCTGAAATTTCCTGAGTGTTAAGTCAATTTTTCAGAACAATGAAATTTGACAATTAATACATCTGTTTTAGGTGGGTAGATTCTTTCTAAAGAAATTTGGGTAAAATGCTAAATAATGAATGCTTAGGAATAAGGAGAGCCGATAAAGTCTAGTGATGGTTTTAATTCTGGAGGTCAATATATTTAGATCTGCCGGGTCCTCTATAAAATAAAGTCAAAAAACACAAATTACTCTCTTACTAAAACATTTCAATCCCTAAATAAGTCTATCAAAAATTTAAATGTCAAATTTGCCCAAGAAACAGCTTGATCTCTATTTTCTATTGGAATATTGGAATTTAGTATTGATTTAAAACGATTCCAGTCCTGAGGACCTATATCTGAAATTTCGTTAAAATAATGGTTAGTTGAAACGAAATCTAGTTTATTAAGGATTTTAGCAATATATGGTCTTCCCAAGGACGATCCTTGCAGAACATAATGTATACTGAGTGCATGTAGGTCATTGTGGAGATTTTTGAAAATTTCCCTTTGCTTCATATTAGGTAAATCTAGGTTTAAGGCAACAAAATCCTGATTGATTTTTACTAATCCCTGGAAGAAAGGATAATCTCCGGAAAATTGTTGTACATATAAATTCGTAAACTGATGTATCTCTTTGTTAAATACATAGAACTTTGTCAGTAATCTAATATAGTCTTCTTTTGAAGCCATATTTCGGATATATTTAATCACCAATGCTTCGGAAATTTGATGTAATTCTTTAGTTTCTTGTTTTAAAAAATCAGAAATTTTCATAAAAAAGGATAATAATTCATGGCCCGCCTTTGTTCAGGGCAAGTTTAAATTTGATAATTAGTTAGGCTGAAACATCAGTTTTACACAAGTTCCCTTTCCAAGTTTACTTTTAATTGTGATATCAATCCCTAATTTATCAGCGATCCTTTTTACAATGGACATTCCGATTCCTGAACCTTCATAACCTGAAGAGTTAGACATGCGCTTAAACATTTCATAAATGGACTTAAGTTCTTCTTCTTCAATACCGATTCCATTGTCTGAAATGGTATAAATAATACCATTATCGGTAATAAAAGAGTCTACAGTGACAAAAGATGATTCAACTTTTGACGAATATTTTATTGCATTACCAATTATGTTCAAAAATAGTTGATAGAGCAAAGTTTTCTCACCGAGGACAGGGAGTAAATTATTGACGGTCACCTGCACATTGTTGGAGCCGAATCTATTTTTGCTCATATTGATAATTTCAGGCACAAAGTTTTCAGGCTCAACCATTTCTTTTTCAAAATTAAACGAGTTTGCTTTTGAGAATTGATGGATTTTATCAAGCATATTCATAATGATGTGTACAGAATCCAGAATATTTGAGGTCATTTTCTTTAAGAGTTGAGGATTAACATCGTGCCGATATTGAAGAAATTCAGTAGAAACTTTAATTGCAGAAAGTGGATTCTTTAAATCATGGCTAATGGTATATGCGTATGTGTCCAAAGCATTGTTCATTTCAATCAACTGGGTATTCAATGAGTCAATTTCAGCGGCTTTATTTAACATTGAATCTCTGAGGATTTCTCTGATTCGTGTGATAAAATGTAGGTGTTTGGAATTCCATTTCCTGGATGTTCCATTTACTTGTTCACACCAAAGATTAAAGGAGGTTCTTGGTGAAGGTTTGAAAATTCCCGCAACTTTATCTTCTTCGTAAAATTTTTCTGGTTTTCCTGCCCAATCTTTATTTAAGGGGATTTCTTTTCTAAACCAAATTATAAAAAAATCCTTTTTATTGTCAATACTTGCAAAAGTTAATCCTGCAATTGATTTTCCAAAGGCTTCATATATATTGTTTTGAGACGATAACGCGTGAGTGGTAAATATGTGATTTTTGGACAATTCTGATAGTTTGGGTATTTGTGATCTCAGCGTTTCCTTCTCTGGATGTAAACCATCCAAGAAAATAGAGTCTTTAAATCCAATGGCGATTCCATCAGCCTCCAACATTTGAATAAGGGTTTTTGAGAAATCCTTTAATTCAAGAAAAATATTGCTTTTTAATAATACCTTTTCCTTAAGTTGAAGTTCAAGTTCCTGAACCTCTTTAAGATAATTGATTATTTCATTATCTTCCAATTGTTGAAATTTATTTGCTGCAAAATTTGTTGCCAGTAAAGAGAAATTTCGAATACTTAGATCCACATGTTTTGGTGATTCATTTTGGCAACAAACCAGCCCCCATAGTTCGCCTTTGATCATTATGGAAAAACTTATGCTGGATCGAAAACCTGCATTTTTTAAATATTGTAAATGAATAGGCGATAACCTTCTAATGGACACATCTTGAAGGTTTATTTCTTTCCCTTCTAGAGAACTGATAATTGAACCTTCATCATGTGTATCGACAACAAATCTGCAATGTTTTGTTCTATAAAGTTCTCGAGCTTGTTTTGGAATATCAAATTCAGGATAATTCAAGCCTAAATAAGAATTTAGTTCAGGCTTCTTTAAAGTTTCAGCAATAACAACCCCACTTCTATCTTCATTGAATTGGTAGACCATCACTCTATCTACCTCTAAATTTTCTGAAAGTACCTCCGATAAATTATTCCAAATGTCCCCTTCGACCATTTGAAGTTCTAACAATTTATTGTTGATAAAATTGTTTTTGTTATAATTTTGAATGGTTGAGTACTCAAATTCTAAACTTATTGTACTCAAGCAATTAGAAATGCTTAAATAAAATGAACTATCTTCAACCTCAATTAATTTTGTATACCTCTTGTAATCAGGACAATTACCTAATTCTTTAATGCTATTTGATATAAATTCCTTTTCTGCAATATTTCCAATAAATGAATCAGATAATGCTTGACCGATAAGCTTTTTAGAGGATGTTTTTGGTAAATACTTTTGAATATTGTCACTAACTGCTTCAATAATTGAGGACTGACTAACAAAAATCACAAATCCTATATCTTGAACTTTGCCTAGAAATTGGATTCTTTCATCCTCACAATTTATCTTTTCCATTTATGTTCACCTGTTTGTGTACCAAAACTCTTTATAACGACTTTAGAAAATCAGTTGCAAGCAAAGTAAGAAGAATAATTTTAAAAAGTGATTAAAAATATCCGTTAGTAACATTATTCCAATGACAAATTATCCATTCGACATTTATGCCATTGTTTTATTGAAATTCAATAGTTTTTAAATAGTGGGATAGAACAGTAAGTTCATAGTTCCTGTTTTTTCACCTTATAATTTAAGTTTGTAACTCAGTTAAGGGTTTTAACGTAAAAGTACTTTGCACTTTCGATATCAAATCTAATAAATGCAAAGAGATTAAATTTCAAGGATTGACCTCAACTATGAAAAGAAAGGAATTATTTGACTCAATTATAATTTTAAATAAAGATGCTCCTAAAATTGTTATTGACCTGGGTTATTAAAAAAGTACATTGTTATGGTGGTAGAATTAGTGTATAATCTTTGAAAAATAATTACATCAAAAAGGCGAAAGGTTTTTGTTATTATTTTAATAAGTAAAATTGATGGGCAACTGATCCAGGTAAGTGATAAAAAAAATAAATTCCAGAAAGGATTTTTTTGCTAACTTTATGGTGAATTAGATTTTTAATTCACCTTCTTCACCAATATCTTCGTTACTTCCTGTAAGGGCATTTTTCAACATGGCAAATAAATTTACAATCTTATTGGACCCGGATTCCCAATAGTGAGCTTCACTTGGTGTAACCTTAATTAATTTAATATTGGGATCGTCCTTCCCTTTTTCAAACCAACTTTCCATCATCTTATTCCAATATCTATCAATTCTAACTTGGTCTCTGCTTAGTATTGCAGTTCCATTAATGCTTAAAAATCTATAGTTTTTAGGATCGGCATAAAAGATGGAAATTTTGTCATCGATTTCTAAATTTTTGTGAGTTTCACTTTCTGAAGAACAGATATACCATATATTTCCTGCTTCATCCACTTCTTGTCTGCTCATAGGTACACCATGAGGATAGGGAGAAAGTGGAGTGAAAGTGCAAATTGTACCGATGTCAATTTGATCAACAATGGATTTTAATTTGATTTGTGCTTCTTGGTCTCTAATAAATTTCTCTGCCATAATTTAATCTTTTTATTTAAACACTAAATAGTCGACAATTGTTTAGTTAAAATTATCAGAACATTTATTTGTTTTTTTTGTTCAACAAATGAAAGCATTCTCCATATTTTTTTAATAAAATGGATCATTGAAAACCATAAAATTTACTCTATGAAAGAAGAAAAGAAACCTTTTATATCTCATATTGACAATCATGTTGTTGATAATATGAACAAGGTAATGACAACAAATGATGGAGTTCCTGTGTATGATAACAATAATACGCTAAAAGTTGGTGACCGGGGACCATCCTTACAACAAGATCATATATTCTTTGATAAGTTAATGCATTTTGATAGGGAGAGAATTCCCGAACGTGTTGTCCACGCCAGAGGTTCAGGAGCGCATGGAGTCTTTGAGGCTACTGCGGATATTTCTGAATATACATCAGCTGACTTCCTTAAGAAAGGCACAAGTACCCCGGTTTTTGCTCGTTTTTCCACTGTTGCTGGATTTAAGGGATCAACGGACCTTGCCAGAGATGTACGTGGTTTTTCAGTTAAATTTTATACTAAGGAAGGAAATTATGATTTCGTAGGCAACAATATTCCAGTTTTTTTTATTCAGGATGCAATGAATTTCCCGGATGTTATCCATGCTGTTAAGCCTGAACCAAACAATGAAATTCCCCAAGCTGCCTCAGCACATGATACATTTTGGGATTTTATATCCTTAATGCCTGAGGCTGCTCATATGTCCCTTTGGGTGATGTCTGATCGTGCAATTCCCAGGAGTCTCAGGATGATGGAGGGTTTTGGAGTTCATACCTTTAAATTCATAAATGCTGAGGGAAAATCAACATTTGTTAAATTCCATTGGAAACCCAGACTGGGAGTACATTCCGTTGCGTGGAATGAAGCGCAGAAAATTTCAGGATTTGATGCCGACTTCCATAGAAGGGACCTTTGGGAAGCTATCGAAAATGGTGAATATCCTCAATGGGATCTTGGAGTTCAATTGATACCGGAGGAAGATGAAATGAAATTTTCATTTGATATTTTAGATCCAACCAAAATTATTCCTGAAGAACTTGTTCCAGTAATGATTATCGGAACGATGACGCTGAATCGTAATCCGGAGAATTTCTTTGCAGAAACAGAACAAGCTGCATTTGATCCAGGAAGGGTAGTTCCGGGAATTGATTTTTCTGATGATCCACTACTCCAAGGAAGGATTTTTTCCTACATGGACACACAAAATTATAGGCTTGGCGGTCCAAATTTTCATGAATTACCGATCAATAAACCCATCGATGGCAAGTTCAACAATCAAAAAGATGGGTTTGCAAGAATGGATATCTTGAAAGGAAACACCAGTTATTTTCCAAATAGCCAAGGAAATGGCTGTCCTTACCAAGCTATGCTGAAAGGAGAAACGGGGTACCAAACGGGGAAACAACAGGTTGACGGGAAAAAAGTGAGAGCAAGGTCGAGTTCATTTGCAGATCACTTTACCCAAGCTAGATTATTTTTTAATTCTTTAAGCCCTGAAGAGCAAAGTCATGTTATCAATGCTTTTAGTTTTGAGTTGTCAAAAGTAAATAATGTAGACATCAGAAAACGTGAATTGGCAATATTAAATCAAGTTGACAAAGCTTTGGCAGAAGCTATAGGAAAAAATTTGGGCTTGACACCAATGAAATCTCTGGATCCCCTTACTCTACAATTTGCACAGCAGAATCATCCAAATTATCCTATTGAGCCCAATGAACCTGAGATCGAAAAATCTGAATTCTTGAGTATGAAAGTTAAAGGTGAAGAGGGAAATATTCGAAGCCGAAAAATTGCCTTTCTGGTGGATGACGGTGTAAGTAAATCCTCAGTTGATAAAATGAAAAAAGTTCTTGAGAAAGAAGGTGCTTTGGCTGTGCTGATTTCTTCGCATGTTGGAAATTTAAAATATAAAGAAGGAGGTGAAGAACTGGTTCAGCATAGTTATTTGACTGATGTATCGGTTTGTTTTGACGGATTTTATACCCCTGATGGCGATTCTCCATCCAAATTAGCCAAAAATCCAGATTATCTTCAATTTATTAATGAAGGTTTTCGACATTGCAAAGCCCTTGCATTTGCCAAAGGAGCGGAACAATTAGCAACAAAATCTTTTATAGAAAAAGATCAGGGGGTAATATTTGAGTCAGATACTAATTGGATAGATGATTTTGTTAATACACTTAAAAAGCACAGAGTATGGGAGAGAGAAAGCTTCAGAAAAGTTCCTTCATAATTTAAAATGTAGATTTAGTTAATAAACTTTATTCTATAAGTTAGGCAAAACTTATAGGGTAAAGTTTATTGAAAATAATATGACATGGAGCGAAGATTAGTTTTAAATTCTTGATGTTCAACTTATCAGATATCAGATTGCCTGGATGATCAGCTGCAAATATAAGCATATTAGGACCTTGTTTACCTAGCATGAGGCTAAAGAGGAATATTAAGCAGCCCATGATTTCTTATGTCCATTAAGATCATTTTTTACTAAAATAAAAGTAAAGTACGGCTTGGAAAATCTCGCTCATATAAAAAAGGAAAAGAAAAGTTGGCCCAAGATATATTAGGAGTTTTTTAAGATTATTTTTTTAGCAGAATCAGAGCATATAAGAAGAGAACTACTCATCATTATTATATCTTTTAAAACTAGACGTCCTGCTCCTGATAAATAAGGGAAACCATGATTTGGAGTGGGGAAATCCCCTCCGAGGTTGGGAACATATACTTCTGGCGTTGTGATTAGAAATGTGAGTGTAACCAATGACATCCCAAAGGTCATAAGTCCTCCAACAAGTCCAATTTTTGGCAACCATATACCAAAAAGTGTAAGAGTTCCTATACTGACAATAATTGATCCTAATACGTAAGAAAAAATGTAAGTATTGTTTGTTCTATGCCAACTTATATTTTTATATACGGTTTTACCTTCCGGGTTTCTATATTGTTGATATTCAGGTGAATTTTTACTGTAAAAAAAACTCATGAATGGACTGTTAGCAACAAATGGGACAATCCCATCTGCCTCATACTGGAATGCCTTTAGTCCACCAATCCAAACCATTACAATGAAGATAGAAACACGAAGGCAGTGAGTAAAAAATGTGTTGGAATTCGAGAATAATTTAAGAATTTTTTTCATAAGCAATTAACTTTTAGCAAAAGTATTTACTAATATTCTGGTTCACCATGTAAACTTCGGTTAATTACATGGATTATTTTGCCACAATGGATATCCCTGTCTTTTCTCGGAAATATTTGGGTGATACTCCTACCTCTTTCTTGAAGAATCTACTGAAATAAAATTCATCCTTAAACCCTAAATCGAAGGCGATTTCTTTAATTGAGGCAAAAGTTAGGTGCAGTTTCTTTTTGGCTTCCAAAATTATTCTTTCTTTAATAAGCTTTGATGGAGGTTTATAAAAAACAGCTTTCACCTTTTTGTTAAAGGCTGAGGATGATAAGCAGAACTTCTGAGCATAATAAGCTACAGGTTTGTACTGAATAAAGTTTTCTTCCAACATTTTTTTAAAATTATAAGCAACATTCTGTGTTTCTTTTTTTAGCATAACTTCATGTATTTTATGCTTTTCCTTACTACATAAGGCTAGTATTAATTGTAGGTAGCTTCTTGAAATAGAAATATCATTTTTTAGGATAGAGTTGGAATAGGATCTTAATTTGTTAAGATTGTAGATGATGTCTTGATATAATGATTTATCAATTGGAAAGAAAGGCTTTTCGTATATATTATTAAATAAAACTCCATTACAAGAAACCTCTTCATTATGATATTCTATACAATAAAAATCGCTGTGAAACTTAATTATGGTAATATCCTCACCTTCAGCGGAGTGACATTTTAAAAGTTGGAAAGGTGATAAGAAAAGAATGTTTAAACCATTTAATTGATAGTCAGTAAAATCGATTGTTAATTTTGCTTTTTTATTTATTAGGATGATAAGATAATATGGATCATTAAAAGTAAATGGAATGGAATGAGAGGGTATGTTATCAATTATGATCAAATTGTTCAAATGATTTGAAGTTTTATTAATTTGTATTAATAATGTAATATACCAATTATCTATCTGTTTTTTATACAATTTTTGGTACCTACTCTAAAATTTATTATCAAGTTTTCAAAATGAAATCTATATGTATGTTAGGTAAAATAACTTTAAAATTTTTACTAAAATTCTGAAAATATTAGTATAAGGGGTTATTTTCTTTAAAGCTTGTGTTATTCAGATGAAGTTGCTTTTTTGTTAAAAACACCTATTATTTAGTGGGGCACAAACGAGATTTTTATTGTAAAAAAACAATAATGGAAAGTAAAGTTGCATTGTCTGCTTGAATAAATAATCCCCGACTTTACGACAATGCCGGGGATTTGGATATTATCCCAATGAATCATTAATTGCTGCGAGTAATCCATTATTTTGTTGTAACAATTAGACTTAAAAATTGTTCTGATAATTTTTGTTTTTATTTTAAGATGGATTATGGAAAAAACATTTTCAAAAACCATGAGATATTTTAACAGTTTGATATTCTAGTTAAGAAGTTTCATTAAACAAATTATGTTGGAGAATAATAGCTTGAATTGAATATGATTTATTTTAGTTTTATTGTGCCAATCATTTTAATTTTATCTTTAAAAGTTTGATAAAACTTGAATAAGGATATGGGAGTAAATATAATATAAATAAAGCGCCGGTTTGTGGTATATCTACTTAGATAACTAAAAACGTCAAATTTGGACTGATTTAGGGTACAGCAGTTTATACCAAGTGGTATAATAACGCGATATGCTGTATGGGCTAATTTTTAAACAGCATATCGCTTTTGATTTTCTTAGTCGGGAAAAATTAAATAATTAGTTGATTTTAAGGATCTTTATGCTTAACGACACAAATATACTCAATTAAAAATAAAAATTGTGTTTTTTGGGGAATTTTAATTCTTAAATGCTGTTTCTAATTATTTAATCATATCAAATATTTATTCGGAGATTAATAGAGGTTTTATAAGTTAAATTGTTTTCTTTCTTATAAGTGAATGGATAGGTTTTGATTTCACTTTAATTAATAAATGCTTTAGGATGTTATGAACTTTAAAATGTTTGAAGATCAAAATCAAGTTTTAAAAAAATTATGTTTAAACTCTGATTATAATACCATTTGTATTCTTGTAGGATTGTGAATTAAATTTTAAGACCTGTTCATAGGAAACTAATTTTTTTGTTTGTCGATAAGAAAATACCCAATCTTGGGTATTTTGCTATTTTAAATTGAGTTATATTTTTGTGATGATCAAATATTCTATTCTTTAGAATAGGATATTTTTTATTTACCTAAATATGAAGTATTATCAAAAGCTTATTATCAAATTAAATATCAATTTAAGGTTTATCAAAGAATACATGTGGATTGCTGGTCATGAGGTGGATGCTAGTAATAGGATTGTACGTTTGTTTTTTTACGGTTTTGTTTCATTTACTTTTTTTTCAATAATGACTATGGTTTTCCTATTAATGAGTTAATTTTATCGTTATAATAAGCCTTAAAAGCGGTTAATGAGGCTTAAAGCCAGCGCATAAAAAAGACCTTTAAATAATTTATTTCATATTTTATTCCTTGAGGGTTAATAATGGAATCAATTTTCTCAAAGAGTTCACTATCTCCAATATACTTGCTTATAATTTGTAGATGGAGGATTATTAATCTTTGCAGTTCCCGGAACTATTTTATTGTCTATTATATACTTATTTACCAAGAAAGTTTATCGATTGCAAGCTAACTTCTATTAATATTTATTATTATAAAACGTTTCAATATCAACTAAATATATTGTGAATCTATTTATATTGATTGAAAATTTATCTCAACTTAAAAACTGAAATCTTAATTCATTTCCAAGTTTAGGGTTTGTCATTATTATAATTATTATCTTTTAATTGAATCAATTTTTTATTCTTTCAGGTAAAATTATGCATCTTAAACAAACGTTTGCGTTAATTTGCGCAAACGTTTTCGTTTAATTTTCATTTGATTCATAACCCATTTATTGGATATCTTGGTGTAACCTAAGTGTATAAGCACTGACCAAATACCAATTTTATCAATTATGAATAACAAGATTAAACTCTCTTATTTAATAATTTTCTTCTTGCTTGGCGCAAGCCTGCCAGGTATGTCTTCGACCTATTCATTATATCGTTTTGCATTTCAGCAGGAACTAATAGATACTACTGAATTATCTGAAAAAGAGGTGTCCGATTTTAACAGACAAAGGTCAATTGTTGGAGTCTCAGATAGCATCAATGTTATAGAGCTCAAAAAAGCACCATTTACTAGCCTTGCCGATATTGTAAAAGGAAACCTTTCAGGTGTAAATGTTCAACAGCCTTCAGGAGAACCTGGCAGTTATCAGAACTTGGTTTTCCGTGGAATAAAAAACAAAATGTTTAGCAATGTTGATTTAAATGCAAATCGCATGGCTGTTTTTGTTAATGGGATCCCGATTACCCAAGACCATAGTTTCGCTTATGAAATCCAAAAATATGATATCAATCGTATTGGCCCAGGAACGGACTTGTTAAATACGATAGATATTAGATCCATTGAGTCCATTGAGTTGATTAAAGATCCATTAAAGTTGGCTGAAATTGGTCCATTAGCTGCTAATGGTGCAATTTGGATTACGACTACTGGAGGAAAAAGTGGTTTTAGAGAAATATCTATCGATGCCTATACTGGAATTAATAGTATTCAATCCATTACTCCAATTAATGCCCAATATGAAAACCTATTCCGTCAACCTTTTTACAGTTTATATGGTAACACTGACCTGAGACAGAAGTATCCAGGGTACTTGGCCGATTCAACGAATCTCAATTACTATGGTCCATCCAACTGGAAAGATGGTTATTATAAAGTAGCCTTGCTACATAATGTAAATATGGGGCTAAGAGGAGGAACCGATCGGGCGAACTTTGGATTTTATGGAGCTTATACTGGGGACGCGAACTCATCTGATGAGACCGGTTTACAAAGGTATAACGCTCTATTTAATATCAATATGCTGCCATTCAAATGGTTCAAAATTTCAGCAAATATTAATGCAATAAGAACTGAACGAGATAGAAACAAGAATATTAGAGATCGTTATGCTGAAATGGCTTATCTACCTGATCTTTCAACACCGATTTCTCCAAGTAATAACTTATACAGTCAGTTTGCTAATCATTACGATGCTGCGGTTGATGATAATGTCACAAATACCGTAAGAGGTGGATTAGATCTTCAATTTGATATTTTAAAAAATCTTCAATTCAACTCTAATTTTTCAATTGATTATTCAGAAGGAATCAGAGATGTATTCTACCCTTCGGAATTGATGGAAACGATCAATTTTGTCTCCAACTATTTTGGTTATTCTCAGAGGTATATTTTCTCCAATGAATTATTGTATAAAAAGCAAGTGAATGAAGATCATTTGTTTAGTGCAAAAGGAGGGATAAAATATCAGGATGATCTATACAGATATAACTATGCGAGAGCCTACGATGGTCCCAATGACTTCATCAAGATCAATGTTGTAAGTGGAGATTCCCAGAGAGAAGATTATTTGAAGCCAATTGGAGGGATTCAGGTTTATAGAATTAACAACAGGGAGATTTATAGAATGTTCTCTGTTTTTGGAAAATTTGGTTACCAATATAAGGACTTCGTAAATATTGATGGATTAATCAGATGGGATGCCTCGTCTAATGCGCAGCCAAATTCTCGTTGGTTGTTTACACCTTCCTTGAGGGCCAATTGGAATGTAAAAAATCAATTAGAATTGGAGAATCAATTTTCAGTTCGTGCAAGCTTTGCTAAGATTGGAATTCCAGAATGGAACTCACGATATGCAATGGGTCCACAATATTCAGTTCAAATGGGCTGGAAGAATGAACCATCATTGGTTTCCTATTTTGGTCAAGCTGGATTTTCAAGACCTTACCAAACAGGTTGGATCGGATATAATTTAGATTGGGCTTATACTAATCAAGCAGATTTAACTTTAGAAAACGGATTTTTAAATGATAGAATCCAAACTAATCTTTCCCTTTATTATCAAGAAAACAAGAATCAATTAATGTTGGTGCCAGTACCACAGGAATATGGCTACCAAGGGATTTATAAAAATGGGATGGATGTAAGAAATACTGGGGTTGACATTTCAGTTTCTGCACAGGTTATGCCAAAAGAATCTGATTTTCAATGGAGACCAAGTATTAATCTAAACTTTAATAAAAACGAGCTTACCGCATTACCAGGGGGATTAAAAGAACTAGAAGTTGGTGACAGGTTATTGCGGGTAGGTGAGGCAGTTGATAAGTTCTGGTTGTTAAATAACGAAGGAATCTATGACAATAATTCTCAAATTCCAACAGGAGAGAATGGTAAGAAACTGAATTACCAAGGCGTAGAGCTTCAAGCTGGTGATCCAAAGTGGAAAGATTTAAATGGAGATAATGTCATCAATAAATCGGATAGATCATTGATGGGAAATAGTTCTCCAAAATTATACGGAGGATTTACCAACAATTTCAAATACAAAAACTTTGACCTAACAGTTCAGGCGTACTTCGCATTAGGTCAAAAAGCCCTAAATCAACGTGCATCGAATCGATATGATTTTATCAATACCGAATCGAGTAGAGACATCAACGCTGTTAAAGAAATTTTCCATTGGCAACAGGATGTTGATATTTCTAAATACCCATTGTATAATGTTTGGAGCAGCGTAGTTCCTTACAGATTGAATCAGGATTTATTTTTAGAAGATGCATCCTTCTTGAAGATCAGGACAGTTTCGGTGGGATATGATTTCTCCAACACAGAATTTCTGAAAAACAATGTCAAGACATTACGAAGAGCATATTTATATGTCATGGGGAACAACTTATTGACTGTGACAAAATTCTCAGGCTCAGATCCGGAGTTGATCAATTTCAATGGGATATATGACGGATCGGGGCTTGCGTTAGCACCAACCTATACACTTGGATTAAAACTAGATTTTTAACTAAAAAAACCATAAATAATGATGATTAAAATTAAAAGAAATGCGATAGTATATCTCTTGCTTTCCTTTTTCATTATTTGCAATACCTCTTGCGAGAAACAATTAGATGAATTTAGCGGATCAAATGCCGGAGAGGAACTTCAGTGGGATAAAATATCCGATACAAGGTCGGCCTTAATGGGATCCTATGGTCTTCTGCGTGCTGCTTTATTTGAAAACAATGCACATTGGGTTTATGGAGAATTGCGCTCTGGGGATTTGATTTCCTACACCCGTAGTGATCTAAAAGCGATGAACAATCAAGAACTAAATGCATCGTATCCATTGATTCAAGATTTGACAAACTGGAGGAATTTTTATGCAGTTATCAACTCGGCTTCCTTATTTATTGAAAGAGCACCTGAGGTTCTAGAAAAGGATTCACGATATACACCTTTAAATTTAAGGTTGGATATTGCCCAAGCGAGAGTAATTCGTGCCTTTGCTTATTTCTATATGTGCAGAGTTTGGGGTGATGTGCCATTGATTACCAAGTCATATGATGACGAAAGTTTCATTGAAAGACCAAGAACAGATTATCGTTCGGTATTGGCTTATGCTGAGAACGAACTTCTGACTGCAGTTAAAGACCTACCTTATTTATATGGAGTAAGTCCACAATCCTATTACGAGCAGAATAGTGGCGCCTGGAGAAAAGTCTTATTCAATAAATTAACGGCTTATTCGCTTTTAGCTCACATTGCAGCATGGCAAGGAAATTATATCAATGTAGATGTATACACTCAATTTATCCTTGATCACTACAATGAAATAGGAATCACCTATTTGGCTTCGATTTCTAATTTGAGTGGAACTGCCGGAATATTTTCAAACAATTATGGAGCAGGACAATTGTTGTCAATCAGTTCAGCGTTCAGTAATGGAGAAGCTTCAGCTTCAGGGCATATTGAAGAATTAACCTTAGCAAATCCTTTGGTTTCTAAACAATATCCGGACCTATATGTTCCTAAGGATTCTATCGTGAACATATTTAAGGATCCTAATGATACCCGATTTGGTATTGATACGATCTCAGGACTTACGAGAACCAACTATTTTACCAATTACTCTGGAGAAACACCAATCTTCAGTAAAATCAAGATCATTCGCGATGGTTCTTCAAATGGAAACTATGCCATTTTTGGATCGAACCTTATTTTCACGAGGATGGAAGAAATCACGCTACTTCGTGCTGAGGCATTAACTGTTTTAGGAAATGAAGATCAGGCTATTACCTTATTAAATAGAGTTAAAACACAACGGAATGTTCGGAATTATTCTACCATATCACCGACACCGTTAATCATTGAAATTTTTAATGAGCGTAGAAGAGAGTTAATGGGCGAAGGTTGGAGATGGTATGATCAAGTTCGATTAAACAAAATTCTAAAAGTAAATCCAAAGATTTCAGAAATGATAGATAAAGGGGGGATTTATTGGCCATTGTCTGATGATGTCCTTAGCAAGAACGGTCTGTTGACCCAAAACGATTATTGGAAATAAAAAATTGGCAAACCATGAAATTACTTAAATTATCGACACTTAATATAATAGCACTTGCAGTTTTCTGTTTAGCATCCTGCAAGAAGGGGAATGACTATTATTATAATTATAATGATGAAGCCTCAGTTTATGATGGAACAATTCTAAAGTATTTAGAGAGTAAACCAGAAACATACGATTCTCTATTACTGGTTTTGGATAGATTTCCTTCAATTCGTCAGGCTCTAGATTCAGATGAAACATTTACCTTGTTTGCTCCGACGAATCGCAGCTTCGAAATTGCTGTAGATGCCTTAAACACAACCAGGGCCTTGACCAATAAACAACCTTTATATCTTGAAGATGTACCTGGCAATGATTTGGACTCATTGGTAAGTAGATACATTTTCGAATCCGAATTAGACATTGATGAGCTTAAGCCATTTATTGACGGTTTAAATATTGATAGCTATAAGTATGGGTATCGGATGCACGCTCAGTATAACGTATTAAGTGCATCAGGATTGATAAATGGAGGGCAGCAACAGATTATTTTCTCCGATGTAAATAATTCGATCTTCCAAAGATATTGGCAAAACATCAATACCAGTGCTGTTAATATTAAAACAAAGAATGGCGTTATCCATGTTTTAGCATCTGGTCATGATTTTGGCTTTAATAAATTCACCTCAAAATTCTCGCAATAGCATAACCTAAAATTATGAAAGTTTTATATACCTATCGGCAACTTCTAGTGTTTGCAATGGCAATATTATGCTTATACCCATCATGTACTTCGAATCTTCCTGAAGATTTAGATGCGTTGGGTGATGATGTGAACTACAGCCAAACCTTATTTGAACCTACATTAGGACGAAATACTGAATATCAAAATCCTGTAGTTACTGGAAATTCATCCACCCTACCCTTGACTTTCAAAATTGTTAATCCGCGGACAGTGACTGGTCAACCAGCAACGGAGCTTACAGATAAGTTTGCGGTTAAGACTTGGAAGTCCATCTACACAGGAGAGGAGAAGTCATTAGAAGAAATTGAAAAGAAAAGAACGACTGAATACCGACCAATGTTGGAAATTCAAGAAAAGTCTGGTAATATATTTTTCTGGGATTCGGGGAATTCAGGGTTTGTAAAAACTCAACCAGACTCAGGTTATATTTTCGATGTTGAGATTTCAAACTCAGGAGGTCGTCGTTTTGCAAGAAACCTAAAATTAAAACCTATGAAGGAACGTCCGTATGAGCCTTCAATTTATAGTCAAATAACGGGGATAGCTACAAATTCATCAACCTATCCTTATCGCTTAGAAAACTTAGAAGGGGAAAGGACCGGAAACTTTATCTTCTTTACTGATGTTAAAGTGTTTTTCCATAAAAACCTTGATAATAAGAATCCTGGTAGCAGTTTAACCTTCAGCATGTTGGATTCACTGAACAAGGTGATCGATATAAAGAAGTTTGATAAAACAGATTGGAATAACCTGGTTCATGGTTTTAATCCAACCTTCAAAAATGGTAAGGTTACTTATGATGTTGCTTATCCTATTCCTTTAGTAAATCTAAGGACCAGATATACAGATATTTCAGGCACCTCTGCGGTTTCAAACTTTGTGTTTGACCGGAAAGGAAGAAGTGGTTTGGTTGAGCGTAATATCGTTGGGCTACAATATTCGATTTATGAGCCTGGGCATTGGGAAATTCAGGTTCGGTTTACCGGAGAGACACCTCAATTTGAAGATGATAAATAACCTATAAAATAAAAATCATGCGAAACCAATATAGCATTTTATGCATAACCTTAATTTTCATCCTTCAGGGAATGGTGGCACTTGGTCAAGTTGCCATTACAGGAACTGTAAAGGATGGATCTAATAATCCTATCAATGGGGCGACATTAACTTTATTATCCACCGGGAAACATTTGACTTCGACCAATAGTTCTGGGGGCTTCTCAATCAATGTTCCTTCCGGATCGATAATCGCAGTAAAAAGCATCGGTCATGAAACCAACAGATTTACTGTTCAATCAGGCAAGACTGTTTATAATGTTGTGCTAGAAGAAGTGAATAATGCCATTGAAGAAACGGTTGTAGTAGGTTATCAGGCACGTGATAAGAAAACATTGACAGGATCTGCAATTGTCATTACTGCAGATGATATCAAAGATATACCGGCAGCAAACTTTACTGACTTATTACAAGGAAAAGTTGCCGGATTAAATATTCAGTTAAATAATGGTACGCCCGGAATGCGTGGAAATATTGCATTACGTGGTATTTCAAATATTAATATCCAAGGTTCAGGGGATCAGGCATTCTTAACTCCTACATCACCTTTATTCGTTATTGATGGGGTTCCATTGGATGAGAACAATAATTTCGAATATGGATTTCAAACCGCAGGTCCTGGTATTAGTCCGCTTTCATTGATTCCTGTTGAAGATATTGAATCTGTTACTACTTTAAAAGATGCCCAGGCAACTGCATTATATGGTTCAAGAGGAGCATATGGAGTAATTTTAGTAACAACAAAAAGAGGTAGTTCTAAGATTCCTATTATCAGTTATACTTCCAATTTCTTCGTAAATACGCCCCCTTCGCTTCGCCAAGTAATTGGAGGGGTTGAAGAAAGAAGGACTCGTATTCAGCAGATTATGAGATATGATACTACTTATGCAAGTGCATTAAGATTGATCAATGATTCACCAATGCTTGCCGATTCGTTGAACGCATATTACAATAATAGCACTGATTGGCAATCTTATTTTTACAGATCGACTTTCAACCAAACTCATAATTTCAATATTTCCGGTGGTGATCAACAATTTAACTACAAGATTTCGCCAAGTTATTATAATGAAAAAGGTATTGTAGAGAATACAGGATTTACAAGATATTCCTTAATGATGAATATGCAATATATGCCAAGTACTCGGTTCAAGATGAGTGGATATATGAATGGTTCATTAGGAAAAAATAGTACAGGTAGTGGAAATGCTTTTGGACAATCGGGGGTAGCTAACTCGGCTAATACATCTTCTTTATTACCTCCACCATCTCTGTTCTCAGGTAGTATTGGTGCATTAACCGCCTTGGAAATGATCAATGAGAACAAAACTGGAAATATCAATAGCCAGGTTGAACTCCAATGGGAACCCATTCAGGGAATTCGGGGGACAAGTACCTTTAGTTATAATTATGTTGCCGCAACGCAGGATAGATTTTTACCTGAAGCCTTAAATGCCAATTCCAATGAGATCTATTCCTATAATGATCGCCAAAACACATTATATAATCGAAACATGGTTTCCTATACAAAAACCTTAAATGGTGCTCATACCATTTCTGCATATGCATTTAATGAATTGCAGATTAAACATTATAGAGCAGATGTGATGCAATTGACAGGTACTCCAAGTGATCAGATTACCTCTGGTCTAGGATATAAGCCATCTGCTGCTTTGGGTGGTACATTGGACAACCTTTCCGAGGTTAGGACTTTAGGATATGCGGGAAATGCTTCCTATAATTTTATGTCTAAATATATTTTGGAATTGACTTATAGGTTGGATGGATCAAGCACTACTGGGACTTCTAATCCTTGGGCGCATTTGCCTTCGGTTGGATTACGTTGGAACCTGAAAAACGAAAAATTCTTGGAGAATATTTCATGGTTAGATTATTTGAATTTACGTGGAACTTGGGGTAAAAATATCGTTCCTACAGGAAATATCTTTGATGTTTACGGAAGATATGTTGCTAACCCAACAACTTATAACAATCAAACTTCAGTGAGTTTGAACATGAACTTTATTCCTAATATTTCTCTTGAACCATCTGTAACTACGCAGTTAAATGGAGCTATTGAAATCGGTTTGTTCAATAACTTACTATCATTTACTTATGAGAATTATTATAGACAAACTGATCAGATTCTTCGTGAAAAGGAAATCTCAAATATCAATGCTTTCGGAAATGTAAAAACGAATGAAACATCTTTAGTGAATATGGGTCATGAATTTATGGTCGGTATTCGTCCTAAGTTCAGCAATTCGGATTGGTCATTGAACATTAATTTGAATGGGGCATTGAATAGGGATTATGCTGCGGCATTGCCTGATGATGTGAGGCAGTTATTGATTGAAGATAATACAATTTACAAGCAGTCAATTCTTTATAGGCTTGGTATTAACTCTTTATCAAATGTGTTACTACATTATAACGGAGTCTATAAGACAGATGCAGATGTGCCAATTAATCCAAATACAGGTCTACGCTACAGAATGGGAGGAGTATTTTCAGAAGAGAAGTTCTTCCGTGCTGGGGATCCAATTTGGACAGACTTAAATGGCGACTATATTTTAGATGAAAAGGATTATGTAATTGTAGGTAACTCTCAACCAGTTTTTACCGGTGGTGTGAATGTTTTCCTTCAGTATAAAAACTGGGCATTAAACACGCAATGGTATGCGACAATTAAGCGTGATATCATGAATAATGCTTTAGCGGACAGATTTAAAAACTACTCAAACCCAGTAGGACAAGGAGCATTAGTTCCATTGTCCGAGTTAAATTATTGGACGCCAGATCATGTTGATGCTTACTATCCGAATCCATTTGATTTTAGAAGATTTGGTTTCTATGATCCATTCCGTTATGACCAGACCTTATTTCAAGAGGATGGTTCTTATTTAAAGTTCCAAACAGCTACGCTGTCATATAACTTCGATAGAGACTATGTTCGCAGATTATTGGGTATTACATCAGCTAGATTATTCTTAACAGCAAATAATATTTACACATTCAGTAAATACTCTGGTCCGGATCCAGAATTAGTTTCTGCCTTAGGAAGAGACTCTTCGCAAGGATATCCAAATCGCAGAAGTTACACTTTTGGTATTAACGTTCAATTTTAAACCAACTATTATGAAAAAAATATTTATATCAATCTGTTGTTGCGCCATTCTAATGGTTAGTTCTTGTGGGAAGGATTTTTTAAATGTTACCCCAATCGATGATTTATCGGGGAATAATTATTGGAAAACTGAACGTGACGCAGAGCAATTTTTAATTGGAATTTATTCCACATTTCGGGATGCAACCATGGGGAGAATTTTCTTTCCAGCAACAGGAGATTTAAGGTGTGCTCCCATCAATAGAACATCTGCTACCAGTGGTGAAGGTAGAGATTATTTAACGTATTTGAAATTCAATCTTTTGAATGCTACACTAGGTCCACGATTCGAATATTTTGGATTTGATGGTATTACAAAGTGGAATACATTCTATAAAATGGTTCAGCTATCAAATATCGTAATCTACGAAATGGATCAGTTGGAGCCGGGGATATTATCAGAAGCAAAGAAAAAGCAGTTCCAAGCAGAAGCCTCTTTTTTACGCAATCTAGCTTATTTCTTCATGGTTAGACTTTATGGAGATATCCCTTATTATACCGAAGCTTATCACAGCCAGGCAATTGGAAGAACGGATATGGTTGAAGTTCTACAAAAGTGTATTGAGGACATGAAACTACATTATAAAGATCTTCCATGGACCTATGAAGATCCATCATTAATAGGAAATCGCACGATGAGAGGTTCTGCAATTGCTTTGATGATGCACATGAATATGTGGATTGCTGGATTTACCGATGCGGATAAGAATCCATACTACCGTGATGTTGAGGCTTTAGGGAAAGAAATCATGGAAGAAAATGGTGGAGCATATGAATTACTTCCATTAGAAAGAACCAAAGAAATATTTAAAGGAAGAACCAAAGAAGGTTTGTTTGAAATAACTCAAAATCTAAACTACGGGGAAACCTTCCACCTTTCGGCACCTTTTTCAGATTATGTTTTGCGCTTTCCGAATAAAGTTACAACCAGATCTTATATCTATTATGACACGAAATTCATGGAAGAACTTTATCCAATGAGCGCGAAGGATAGCCGTAAGGATATCTGGTTTGATGAGAATATTTACAATACAACAGGGTTAATGCAGATGCTTAAGTTTTCCAATATTTTCATGGAGGAAGGAGAGGATTATAACCCAGATGATAATCAAGTTGTTTTTCGCTATGCAGATGCAATTTTGTTACGTGCTGAGGCATTGGCAGAATTAGGATTAGATGGCCAAGCTCGTCAAATGGTTAATATCATTAGAGATAGAGCGAAAGCAGATCCAGCGATAAGTGAGGCTGGTGATGAATTGAAGGATTTTATTTGGTGGGAAAGAACAAGAGAGTTAATGGGTGAGGGACATTTCTTTTATGACTTAGTGAGGACAAAAAAAGTTATTAATTCTAAGTATACCTCATCTCCAATTAATGTAGAAGCATTCAACAAAGGAGCTTGGACTTGGCCAATTGATAGAAGTGCCTTAAAAAACAACCCTTACATGACCTTGAACACCTATTGGAACTAATTATGACTGAGAATATTATGAAAACAAATAAATACTCCTGGATCATGCTGTTTTTGATGGCCATTATATTTGTGTCATCATGTAATAAAAAAGACTATTTGGATTCAGGTATCCACGATCCAATTTATAATGGAACGACTATGCAGTTTCTTGAAAGTCGGCCAGAATTGTTTGATTCATTGATTAGAATTATAAAAATTGCGGATTTAGAGCAGGTCATTAATAAACCTGAAATGACATTTTTTGCACCTGCCAATGTGACGATTAATAAATCCATTTATCAGTTAAATCGTCAATTATATCTGTTGGGTCAAGATACAGTGAAAGACCTAAGTCAGGTTGATCCTAAAGTATGGAAAAAATTCTTATCCCGGTATATCCTAGACGGTAAATACCTGTTAAAGGATTTTCCACAGCTGGATACTTTGAATCTAGATATCTATCCTGGTCAGGGTTATACTTCTTATGCTGAAGAACCTGTGAACATTGGCGTATTATACAACGATGTGGTTTCGAAGAATTCAGCAGGGGTTGAACAGGTTATTAAATATGCGGGATATCGCCAATTATATATTTCTTATGTCTACAACTTTTCAAACGAAAGTACGGCTACGAATTTTATCAATGCCCCAGTAGCGACCTCTGATTTGCAGACATCTACTGGCGTATTACATGTCCTCAATTTTAGCAAACATAATTTTGGATTTAATGCATATGAATTTTCTTCCACCGCCTATAGTACGGGCATAAAACCAGCAAGTAAATAATGAATAAGCTCTTTATATATCGCCTACTCATCGCTTTGATTGCGTTGGTAGTGACATCAAGTTGCCATAAGGATGACCCGATAGGAGAAGATCCTTATGCAGGTGGAAAAAGCCCTTTAGGTGTTTTTTTTCTAAATGAAAAGCCTATCCCTGAGACTGCAGCACCTGGAGAAGTTGTAAGGTTTCTAGTAAAAGGGTTAAAGAAATATGAAAAGAATTTTAAGTTCTTAATCAATGAGATGGAGACTGAAATTGTAGAATTAAGTGACTCTACCATTGATGTTCGTATTCCAAACCTTGCAAGTACAGGTGGTGTTTCCGTCAAATTACAGAACCAAGTATTCTTTGGTCCAAGGTTTTTTGTGGGAGGGAAGGTTTCAGTTGATGAGGACTTTGGAATAAAAAGTGGATTCGATGGTTCTGTTACGGATATATTACCATTTGGAGGAGGATTCATTGTGACGGGAGATTTTACAGATTTTGATAATGAGAAAGCTGAAAATATTTATAGAAACGGGATTCATTATATCAATAGTTTGGGTAAAACAGATGGAGGGTTGAATTTCGGATATGGAAGCTCTGACGTAATCAGTTCAATAATTCGGTTTCCAAGTGGGAAGTTTTTAATCGCCGGTGCTATGACTAACTTCAATAAGAGGTTGGTGTTGAATGCTGCGCGTTTGAATGCAAACGGCTCATTGGATACATTAGTTACCCCGGTAATTAACCCAAATCCTGAAAATGAATTAAATGATATTGATACTGTAACAGCTTTTAATGGCGGTTCATTGGACGGAGCAATTCTAAAACTTATTCCTACTTCTGATGAAGGAGCAATTGCATTTGGACGTTTTTCAAATCATATCAAGATTGACTACAGGTATTCCTCAAGAGAGAATAAGCGTGCTGTTTATACAAAGGTTCGCAACATCATGAAGTTTCAACCAAATGGATCTTTGGATTCAACCTTTGCCTCTAAAAACAGTGGAACTACAGGAAATATAGCTGGGGCAGCTCAGAATGAATTAGGACAAATAGTCATTGTTGGTGATTTCACGAACTTCAACAATCAAGCTAAAGGAAGAATCGTTCGTATTAATTCGGATGGGTCTGTTGATCAGAGCTTTAGTGTCGGTTCCGGAGCAAACAATACCATATTTTCTGTGAAATATAACAGCGTAGTTAAGAAGTATGTTATTGCTGGTAATTTCACCCAGTTTAATGGCCAGGCAATGAAAGGATTAGTTGTGTTAAATGCTGATGGCAGTATAGACAATGGCTTTAAAATGGGCGATTTAGGAAATGGTATTCCAATTTTTGCTCAAATCTTAAATAACGGTAAAATCGTTGTTTCAGGGTCATTCACTAGTTATAATGGTATTAAAAGATCGCAACTATTAATTCTTGAACCAAATGGAGACGCCTTGCAATCCTATAACAATATTGGAGATTTTGATGGTTTCGTCAATACCGTTGTTGAAACAACATCAAGTCAAGGGTATCCAGCAATCCTGATTGGAGGATCATTTAATCAGGTAAATGGAAAACGAATTAGAAACATTGTAAAACTGGAAATAAGAAATTAACATGAAAGCGATATTTATAAGATTATTAATATTAATTCCTTTTATAAGCTCATGTAATAAGGAATTTCCAAATCGTTTGCTTGAATATAGTGAACAACAAGGCTATGATGCTGGTACTTCTAAAGTGCTCTATATTATAGTCGATGGATTAAGAGGGGAAGCCGTTCAGGAAATCCTTCCAACCCAATTAGTGAAAATGCAGCAAAATTCTATGTTTGGCTATGGTAGTTTGATTGATTTTAAATCAAACCCTCATACAAAGGAGATTGGCTGGACTAATTTATTGTCTGGAACAACCTCGGACAAACATGCGGTTGTAAACTCAGATTTGAGCACTTATAAAAGCAAAGAATATCCAAACTTACTAAGCAGGATCAAAGCCCTTGATTTGGGTTATGAAATAACTGCAAATTCAAGTTCTGATGAGTTCACAAACACTTTCATTAAAGGGGTTACGGATGCTTCAGTTTCTAAATCTGATCAGGAAGTTGTAGATAAGACAAAAGCTGCATTGAAAGAAAATGAAAGAAGTGTATTCTTGGCTCATTTTTCAGAAGTTGATAAAGCTGGGCAGTCTGGAAGCTATGAATCAAGTGATGCTAAATATATCGCTGCCATTAAAGCATTTGATAAACAAGTTTCAGAATTGATTACAGAAATTCAATCTCGTCAAAATTTCAAGACAGAAAACTGGTTAGTTATTGTTACTTCAAGTGCTGGAGGTGCAATTGAAAACAATGGCGAAATTAATAACACATCCTATGGGGATTCTAAACGTAATATCTTTACGCTTTTTTATTCTCCCAAGTTTGATCGTAAATTCTTCCCAACTCCAAACTCATCTTCTATTCCATATCAAGGAGCAGCAGTTCGTTATACCTATGGGACACCATCTACGAATGCAGTGCTTCAGGATGCAGCGGCATTTAATTTTGCCAACAATAAAAACTTCACTATTTCCTTCAATTTTAAATCGAATATTAAAGATGGCAACTGGAACTACCCAATTTTCCTTTCCAAAAGGGATGCTGGATTTTCGGGTCCAGGATGGAATATTTTTGGGGAAGTGAGGAATGGTAATATGGCTCTTGGTATGAACTCCAATATCGGCGGTCAGGCATTTGGAACGGCTGTAAATAATGGGGAGTGGCATAACTTCACCGTAACAGTTACAAGAGGAGATTCATTAAGAGTGTTTACAGATGGAGTTCCTAACGATAGGCAAGCATTAACCAATGGAAATAATCTTGACAATAATGCACCACTTGTCGTTGGAAAAAAAGCAGGTAATGACAACTCTGCTCCTGATGTTTTGATTAGTAATATTCAGATTTATAATGTTGCTATTCCAAAAGAAAATATCAAAGCCGTTTATGGTAAAACTTTAATCGATGACAGTCACCCTTACTATGAAAATCTGATTGGTTATTGGCCAGGATATGACGATATAGGCAAGGGGCAGATTCGTGACATGACAGGCAATGGAAGACATTTAAACCTAACGGGGAATTATAATTGGGTTTCATTCAACGATATCGTGAGTTATTTCTCACCTCCGATTTCAGATTCATTCTACAAAATTGTTCCAAACGGAGTTGATGTACCATTTATGATTTATCAATGGTTGGGAATTATTCCACAAAAAGAATGGAAACTAGATGGTAAGAGCTGGACTCCAGTTTATAAAATTATGAAATAAATTATGAAAAGGATTTTAATACAAAGCGCAATTTGCGTCTGCATCTTTGCAAGTTTGATTTCCTGCGGCAAATATGGCTATGATTTTGTTGATGGTTATCAAAAAGGGGATACTACTGCGACTCCAATAGAAACGGATACAGCCATGAACGTTGCAGATAGGAGTATGTATAGTAAAGCAAGGATCTTTCCAGGTTTAGTTGGTGAAAATGTAAAAAGAATAGCTGATACGACAGTAACCTTTGATCTTGATTTTAAATGGGTTCAATCCTATGATATCAAGGTTAGTACAACGCCAAAGCCTATTTTTAGTACTGGTTTATATGCTCCTGCTGGAGAGAATATCAGAATTGTTGTACCTGAGAATGTGATAGGTCTTACAGCACAGATTGGTGTTCATACGGACAATCTTTCTGGCTCGGAGTCCTTAAGAAGAGATGCTATTATTTATACTGTAAAAGAGTTATTCCCTGGGGTTAATTATATCAAGAATCTTTATGGTGGAACTATCTGGATTAAACCATCAATCTCCATTGATAATCCTGTAAAATTAAAGTTTGCAGGGGCAGTTCGCTCGCCAGATTTTATTCTTGGAAAAACGAATGTTGCGCAATGGTTGAAGGATGTAGAGAATACAGAAGTTCCTTGGATAGAACTAAGATCCGAGAGAGTAGTGTTCTCCGTTCCGCGTCGATTTGTTTTGACCTATAGAAACGAAAGTTCTCAGGTTGAAAAAGCCTTACAAGAATGGAATGAAATCTATGTGAAGGATTATTATGACTGGATGGGGTTAGAAGAAAATTCTTCAGATCTTAAAAATTCATATCCAGATCTACCAGAGCGTGGGGTACTTGATATTCAGCCGGTAGTAGGATATGGTCATAACGGAAATCCATGGGTTGGAATGATGGATAGATACTGGTATTCTACATTTGTTCAATGGGATGCCTTGATGGGTAAAACTGGCGGAGCCTGGGGAACCTTCCACGAGGTAGGACATAACTATCAACAGACAGGAACATGGAGTTGGAATGGATTGGGGGAAACCACAAACAACTTATTTGTATTCAAAACGGCGAATCGTCATCAAGATTTTAGTATAGCAACACATCCAGCATTGGCAGAACAATTTCCATTAGCTCTGGAGTATGCTAAGAGAGATGGTTCTAAAAATATTATTGCTGACAAAGAATCTCAGGATCCATTTTTCAAGATTGTACCGTTTCTTCAGATCTTCAATAAAGCAAAAGGCAAAAAAGGGGAGTCAGGATGGGACTTTATGCCTTATGTATATCGTGAAGCAAGAAATACAGAGTATGGATTTGGTTTAGACGAAGCAAAACGTGATTTCTTCTATAGAGCATTATGTGACTTTACAGGTAAGGATTATATCAGGTTTTTTGAAGCATGGGGGATTCGTATCAGTACCATTGCTAAACGCGAGATGAGGGCTAAATACCCACCTATGTCTCAAACTATTTGGACTTATGATCCATTAACAAATAAAGGTGGTGAAGATCCATTACCGAGTAAATATGACCTAGACCCATTGGATTTCGTTTACTCATCTAATGCAGCTACTGCTACAGGTGAGAGTACAGGAAAAATTGATGCAATGAAAGACGGGGATAAATCCACCTATTGGCACACCTGTTATTCAGGATGTAATCCACAAACAGTACTTCCAGTTCATGTAGATATGGATATGGGTGCAATTACAAGTATTCGGGGGGCTTATTTTGTGAATCGCCAAACTGCTACATTCCATAAATCAGCAAAAGTTTATACGCGTGAAACCACAAATGACAACTGGAAACTGCAGGGCGAAATCAGGCTGTCTACATCTAATTCTGATCCTACGCGTGCTGATCGTAAGGAAATAAAATTTGATAAAATTGAGGATGTTCGTTTTGTAAGATTTGAATTCACAGAGCAAAACTGGGTAGGACAACCGCATGTTGCAATTGCAGAATTAGGGGCCTTCTTTGATATCAATTAACCTAATAATTATGAAAATGAAATTTCTTAAATATTGTGTTCTTGCTGCTGTAATTCTAGCATCAGGTAACTCATGTACAAAATATTATAATCCTCCACAAATTTTTGAAGACTATGAACAAGAGTCTGAAAAATCTGTGAAAAGGAAAGTGTTGGTGATCTCTATTGACGGTTTAGTGGGGGAAGAGATGAAGAAGAAAACACCGGCAAAAATTGCCTCCTTAATGAAGAAGGGGAAATATTCCTTTCAAGCTCTAACTGATGAAAACACCTCTGATGCTGCGACTTGGACAACAATGATGACAGGCTATAGTTCAAGCAAACATCATGTATTGGACGAGAATTTCCTTCCAACTGAGAATCCAGATGATCCACATGGTGAACTGGAGTTTTCTCCAACCTTGTTTGCAAGAATTGAAAGCCAACAGCCAGAGTTAAGTACTGTTGCCATGGTTCGCCATGAAAGTTTAGCAACAATCCTGTTAATGGATGCTGACCAAACAAATAATTATAAATCTGATGAAGCCGTTAAAAATGCAGCTGTTGATTTATTAAAGAAATCGGCTCCAGATTTATTTGTACTTCAATTTACAGATGTGTTGGAAGCTGGCAAAAATGGTGGTTTTTTGATGTCTAACAGTAAATATCAAACGGCGCTTGAAAAAGTAGATGTTTATGTTGATGAGGTAGTTAAGGCTGTTGAGTCTCGTGAAAATGCTGAGTTTGAAAATTGGCTGATTATCATTACTTCTAACCATGGTGGTCTTGAGAATGAGTATGGTGGTGATAGTTTTCAGGAAAGAAATATCTTCACGCTTTATTACCAAAAGGATTTAAAAGGTCAGGAGATTGTTCCTGAAATTATCAGTTCGCCACGTTTTTATGGCTACAATGGTCAGGAGAACGGGCCAAAAGAAGGTGTAAGGGCTAGAAATGATGTTGCAGAAAATGAGCAAGATTATAATCCTAATCCAGAAACAGGATTGACTATAGAAGCTAAAATTAAGGTTAACAGAAATGCCAAGGGTAATTTTAGTTATGTATATCCTCCGTTTTTGAGTAAAACAGATGGAAGAACGGGATCAACTCCAGGATGGTCATTTTTTAGAGGAGGAAATAATGTTCATTTTTGGATGGGTGATGGCGGTAAATCAATAGAAATTTCTGCTGGTCCAGCGTCAATTGATGATCAATGGGCACATATCAGTTCTACTATTCAGAAAGTGGATGGAGGCGTGAAAGCAACACTTTATATTAATGGTGTAAAAGCATCTGAGAAAACAGACGGATTGAATATTGCAAATATAAAATCTAATAGTCCTTTGACTTTCGGATTTCAACCTTATGTGTTTTTGGGTGAATTTATTGACCTTCAAATATCAGATGTCCATATCTGGAATACGGTATTAACTGAAGGAGAAATTTTGGCAAACTCACGTCGAGTAGGAATAGCTCCTGAACATGCTAAATATAAAAACCTTAAAGGATTTTGGCCATTAAATGATGGGAAAAGAGTTTTACAAAATAAGATTGAAGGTATGCCTAATATCAATCTTCAGGGTGATTTTCAATATAAAGTAACCAACAATAACCTACCATATGTGGATCCCAATGCGATCCTTATGCAGAACTTGGATATTTCAAGCCAATCTCTTTATTGGTTAGGAATAACGCCAATGGAGAATTGGGCATTAGAGGGAAAACCATTTCTTACAAATTTTGAAATAGAATTTTTAAAATAATATCATGAAGCATACTCTAAAAATTTCAAGCTTCTTAATGATTTTATTAAGCTTGGTTGTCAGCTGTAAAGAAGAAGACATTGTATTTCCAAAGCAAATTGCTGAAGAAAATCCTGCTGAAAGCAATAGAAGACCTGTAAAACCAGATTATCTGGCTTTCGTAACGGACTTTAATGAAACAGTAGAAATTAATTTTGAAAAAACCGATACTGAAAGGGTTTCAAAATTACATCTGGTTTATCAATCTGACAGTAAAAAAGATAGTATTACAGTAACAGATTTTAGCAAGGTGTTGAAATTAAACAATTTTCAAATTGGTAAAGCCACAGATCTAACTGTAATAGCAGAGAACAAGGAGGGTATTTTCTCTAATCCTTTTATTTATAAAATTACAGCTAAACCTTATCCTTCAAGATCGGTGTTTGAGTCAATTTCTATGTTAGGTGGTGAAGGTGAGATTACTATCCTTTGGGAGAATCAAACTAAAGTTCCTGTAAATATTAAGGTTGATATATCCGGGAAGCAATATGAATCTGGAATGAATAAATTAGGATCTTCTGAAATGTCTATTGCCTTAAAAAGGGGAGTTTATAATTTAAAACTTAGTGTATTGGATAGTCTTAATAAGGTTTCTTCGGTGAAGGATACCAGTATCAGAGTTGTTGAGGAAGTCGCAATTGATAGAAAAGATTGGACTGCTACGGCTTCATCATCATATCCTGGCGAAGGTCCCGGTACTCCTGAAGGGGTCCTTGATGGAAATCTGAATACAAAATGGCACTCATCGTATTGGCCTGAGGATCTTCCATATCCACACTGGTTAATGTTTGACATGAAAACAGAATATCTCGTTTCTAAAATTCAATTGGCACCAAGGAATGATAATAATTCATCGGGTTTCAGAACTTTTAGTCTCGAGGGTAGCCTAGATGGTAAAACATGGTTCATGTTGCATGCAAATGGTACTCATGACCCTGCTGTTAAAGGTTTGCAGTCAACAATCTTGAATAATCCTGCAAAAGCACGTTATCTAAGATTAAATATGCTTACTGGAGGTTCTAACAGCACCCATCTATCTGAATTTGTTGCGTTTTCGATATATTAAGGCTTGGAAAAAAGGTAAAGTTTTGCTCGATAATACTTGATAGTGTGGTATTGGCTTTACCCTAATGATATGCAGGATCTAATAAGTTAAATTCTGTTGTTGTCTTAATCCGTGACTCCTGAGTTCGAGCCTCAGCGTAGTCACTTTTCAAAAAGCCGCTTCATGAAAATGAAGCGGCTTTTTTTGTGGATACTCATAAGTTAATTCCCAATAATTTTCCTTTCTCATTATCTACTAACTGCGTTTGATTTTCTTAGCCTTATTGGATTTCACATAAATTCAGTTATTTTTATATTGAACTTTTTCACCCTCACTACATCCTAATAAAATAATATAAACCGCATAATTTCCAATCAATTATGAACAGATTCAAAAGCATATTTTTTTTAGTTATTGTTTTGTTATTTATAATTGCTAATCAGTTAGCAGCACAAACTAAGTCTGCGGGGATATCTCTAAAATCAGCTTTTGCTGGGAAATTTGACATTGGAGCAGCATTGAACTTGAAACAGATTTATGAGCGGGATGAAAAGGCTACTGCATTAATTAAGTCGCAATTTAATTCCATTACAGCGGAGAATTGCATGAAAGCAATGTATCTTCAGTCTCGAGAAGGGGAGTTTAATTTCAAAGATGCTGACCGATTTGTAGAACTGGGGGAGAAATTTGGAATGCGAATTATTGGGCATACCTTGATTTGGCATTCACAGGCTCCGGATTGGTTCTTTATTGATAAAGACGGCAAGGAAGTTTCCCGGGAGGTTTTAATTGAGAGGATGAGAAAGCATATTCACACGGTTGTATCAAGATATAAAGGACGGATAAAAGGCTGGGATGTCGTTAATGAGGCAATATTGGACAATGGAGATTGGCGACAAAGCAAGTTTTATCAAATCATAGGTGAGGAATTTGTTCGCTTGGCATTTGAGTTTGCTCATGAGGCAGATCCGGATGCTGAATTATATTATAATGATTATTCCATGTTTTTGAAGGGAAAAAGGGAAGGGGTTGTTAGAATGGTTCGTAATCTCAAGGATAGTAGAATGAAAATTCATGGGATAGGAATGCAAGGACATCTTGGTTTGGGATACCCTGCTGTAAGTGATTTCGAAGAGAGTATATTAGCATTTTCTACCTTGGGTGTCAATGTTATGATTACTGAGTTTGATATCTCCATTTTACCAACACCTAATCATACTCAAAGTGCTGAAGTCAGTGATTCTTATAAATATGATAAACAACTTAATCCTTACTCAGAAGGATTGCCGGCGGAGGTGGAAAGCAAGTTAGCACAACGCTATAAAGACTTTTTTGCCTTGTTTTTAAAGCATCATGATAAAATTGATCGAGTAACCTTTTGGGGGGTTACTGATGCTGATTCTTGGAAAAACAATTGGCCTATAAAAGGGAGAACAGATTATCCATTGCTGTTTGATCGGAACTATAATTCAAAGCCTTTTGTAAGGGAGATTGTGGAAAAGACTATTCAGAATACAGGGTCATAAATTTTAATCTATACTCCATAGGTGTCATTCCAATTAAAGTCTTGAATTGTTTGTTGAAGTTGGATAATGTATTAAAGCCTGATTCATAACAGATCTGTGCTACATTCTTGGATTCGGCGACTGAAAGAAGCTTACAAGCATGTTTGATTCGCAATTCTGTAATAAAATAAGAAAAGGTCTTTGAGGTCTTGGCGTTAAAATATCTACTAAAGGAGGTTGGTTTCATATTTAATAGGGCGGCGACCTCCTCTAGGGTAATTTTATTTCTGAAATGATTTAAAGCATAGTTATAGACGATGTTGATGCGGTTAGTTTCTAGATCTTTGGGTTGATATTGGAACTCATCATAATGTAATAACGTAAAATCCTTCCCTTTGGCTAGAACATTCATGATTTTTAGTAGATGAATGATGCTTTCCATACCGTGTAGATTTAGGAGTTCATTCATTAATTTGATAATTTCCTTTGCTGTAGATCCTTGAATTTCCATTCCACGTCTTACTTTTTCCAACAGAACCTTCAGCTGATTAAACTCTTCTTTTTCTATGAATTTCTCTAATGCTGAACCATTAATATAAATAACCAGACCCTCACTGTTTTTCTTTGATTGAGGATCAAAGTAAATATCATCACTACGCCATAGATGTGGAATATTGGGTCCGATAAAAGAAAGGTCTCCTTTTACAAAGGATTTCATGGTATTTCCTATAAATCTAGTTCCCGATCCTTCAATAACAAGAAAGAGTTGATATTCCGAATGAGCATGCCAAGTGGTATCAAAATGCTTATCAGAAAGCCTTCGCACAAAAAATATGCGAGATGAAGGAATCCTGGTTTTCTGGACTGCGGTTTTTTTGAAGTTGATATCCATGATGGAGTATAAATGGTTGCCCCATAGAATAGCTTTTGGGGATTATTAAAATTAAGTGTTTTGATGTCAACTATCAAGATTTTCTATGGGTAAATGTCTGATTGTTATCCATTGTACTCCTGATTTGTAAATATCTGTGATAAAATACAGTCATCATTGGGCATTAAATAGGTATGTTAAATTCTTGTTGAGTCTTAATTTAGAGTATTAGGATAACCATTTTAAACCAGCCTTGAAAATGATTTAGAAATGTTCTATTTCATTTGATAAGGACAATGCTATACTGTATGGCCTATAAACCTTTAAGAATCATTAATTTATTTAAAAGATAATATGCAATTACCTGTAAAATTAGGCGTAAGTACATGGTTATGGACCTCTCCATTCCGAACGGATGATGCGGCAAACTTGTTTGAGAAAATAGCAAGTTTGGGGTATGAAGGAGTGGAAATAGCTGTAGAGGATCCCACACTTATCGATAGCGAAAAGATTTATAAAGAACTTAAAAAGAATGGCTTGCAAGCTATTGTCTGTGGTGCCTTTGGTCCAAGTAGAGATTTAACCAGTGATGATGAAGATTTACAAAAGAATGGCCTCTTATATATTGAAGATTGCTTGAATATCTCAAATGATTTGGGTGCTAATTTTTTCGCAGGGCCGATGTATTCAGCCGTAGGCAAAGCAAGGATGGTTCCGGATGCACAGCGAAGAACAGAATGGAACCGAGCGGTTGATAATTTAGGAAAGGTTTGCGAGATGGCGGCTAGTAAAGGTTTGGAATTAGCATTGGAGCCATTGAACCGTTTTGAATCTGATTTGATCAATAACGTAGATGATGTTCTGCGATTGATTGATGAACTCAATCACCCAGCAGCCAAAATATGTCTTGATATGTTCCATATGAATATTGAGGAACCAGATCCCGGTTTAGCTATCCGTAAGGCAGGTGATAAATTGCTGCATGTTCAGGTTTCAGAAAATTATCGGGGAACTCCAGGAACAGGGAATGCAAGTTGGGGGGCATTTTATGAGGCACTTTTAGCCATCAATTATAAAGGTGCGGTATCGATTGAGAGTTTTACACCAGAAAATAAGGAGTTAGCAGGGGCAGTCTGCATCTGGCGCAATCTTGCTGAAGACCAAGATACATTTGCTAGAGAAGGGCATGAATTTTTGAAAAGATGGGCTGCTAATCAATTAGACTAATATAATCAATGAACGAAATGGAGAAGAAAGAAAAAATTAATGTTGCCATTATTGGTTTAGGCTTTGGAGCAGAGTTTATTCCTATTTATCAACAGCATCCTGATGCGAACTTATATGCTATTTGTCAAAGGAATGAGGAAAGTCTGAATGAAATTGGCGATGCCTTTGCAATTGAAAAGCGATATACCAGTTACGATGAACTTCTGAAAGATGAAAATATTGATGCCGTTCATATCAATACTCCTATTCCAAATCATGCCGAGCAATCGATTAAGGCGCTTCGGGCAGGCAAGCACGTAGCTTGTACTGTTCCAATGGCTACGACGGTTGAAGAATGCCAGCAAATCGTGGAGGCTGTCGAGGAAACAGGACTTACTTATATGATGATGGAAACCGTGTTATATGCTAGGGAATTCCTGTTTATGAAAGAACTCTATGAAAAAGGTGATCTTGGAAAGATTCAATTTCTAAAGGCGAGTCATCAACAAGATATGGATGGCTGGCCAAACTATTGGCCGGGACTTCCACCCATGCATTATGCTACACACTGTGTAGGACCTGTGCTGGGACTAACTCGCAATGAGGCAGAATATGTGTCATGCTTTGGGTCAGGAACTATTCGAGAGGATTTAGTAGGACATTATAACTCTCCATTTGCCATCGAGTCCGCACATATAAAATTTAGGAACTCAGATTTAAGTGCCCAGGTATATCGGTCCTTATTTGATACAGCGAGGCAATATCGCGAAAGTTTTGAGGTATATGGATCCAAGCAATCGGTGGAATGGCCATTGATTGAAGGAGAACCTTTGGTTTTACATGTGGCAAAAAGACCTGAACCTGAAATTCCGGAAGAGGTAAATTGCCCGGATTATGCGCACTTACTTCCGCAATCCATACAGCATTTTACAAGAGCAGGGGTTTATGATGAAGGCGAGAATCAACATCTATCTTTTTTACAAGGAAGTGGGCATGGAGGCTCGCATCCGCATTTAGTTCATGAATTCATTAGCGCCTTGAAGGATGGTAGGTCGCCATTTCCAAATGCCCGACAATCAGCAAATATTACTTGCGTTGGTATTTTGGCGCATGAATCGGCCATGAAAGGGGGAGAGATTATTCCTTTACCTGAATTTACTTGGGAAACAACCTAATATATTGGAGTTTGCTGACTAAAGAACCTATATCTCAATATTATTTAAAATGAATAAGATTTTAAAAATATGCCTTCTATTATGCATTGTTTTGTCGGTACTGGGATGTACTGAGGATAACAAGCCTAGAAGACTAGAACTATTTTTTCTGGGACATGATAGTAAGCACCATGACTCAGAACTGCTTGCCGATATCTTGGCGAAAGAGTATTTTAATGATGGAATAAATATTACTTATTCTATCGACCCAGATGATTTGACACGTCCGGATCTGAAGAAATACGATGGCTTGATTTTGTATGCGAACCACGATACAATTAGTCCGGCACAAGAAAAAGCATTGTTGGATTATGTTGCTTCAGGCAAAGGATATATTAATATCCATTCTGCATCCTATTGCTTCCGAAATTCCGATGAGGTAGTAGCCTTGATTGGTGGTCAATTTAAGAGTCATGGAGGCGGTTCGTTTGGCACTGAGATCATCAAGCCAGATCATCCTGTTATGCAAGGATTATCACCATTTGTCACCGAATGGGATGAAACTTACGTTCATGACCATCTTGCAAAAGATATTGATGTCTTGATGGAACGTGTGGATAGTTCACATAGAGAGCCATATACTTGGGTAAAGGAACATGGAAAAGGTCGGGTGTTTTATACAGCTTTTGGTCATGATGAACGCACCTTTCGTAACCCTGGATTTCTACAGTTAGTGAAGAATGGGATTCTTTGGGCAGTGGGTGATAAAGCGGTGGAAAGAATGAAGAAATATGAAATCGCGAAACCAGAATATGAGGAAGCTCGGATGCCAAATTACGAACGTAAAGATCCAGCTCCTCGCTATCAGCAACCATTGGACCCTGTGCAATCGCAGACACTAATACAAGTACCTGTAGGCTTTCGCCTGGAGCTCTTTGCTAGTGAGCCTGACATTAAAAAGCCTATTTCAATGGATTGGGATGAAAGGGGAAGGCTATGGGTAATAGAAACAGTGGATTATCCTAATACAGTAAAAAGTGATAAAGGAACAGGAGATGACCGGATTACGATCTGTGAGGATACAGATAATGATGGAAAGGCGGATAAATTCACGGTATTTGCTGAAGGGCTTAATATTCCAACTTCTTTTGTTTTTGCTGATGGTGGAATTATTGTTGCTCAGGCTCCTCACTTTTTGTTTTTAAAGGATACCGATGGGGATGATAAAGCTGATGTTCGGACGGTACTGATTGACGGATGGGGAACATTTGATACGCATGCTGGTCCATCAAACCTGAAATATGGCTTGGATAACAAAATTTGGGGAACCGTAGGATATTCAGGTTTTGAAGGCACTATAGCTGGGAAACCCTATAAATTTGGTTCCGGGGCATATCGATTTAATCCCAAAGCTCAGGATTTTGAGTTCTTAGGGAATACCAGTAATAACACTTGGGGATTAGGATTCTCTGAAGACTTTGATGTTTTCTTGTCAACCGCGAATAATGAGCACAGTAATTTTATGGCTATTCCAGCTCGATACTATGAAAAAGCAAATGTTAATGAGCGGGGAATTGAGAAAATAGATGCCCATTACAAGATCCATGAGTTGACCAAGGAGCTGCGACAAGTGGATGTATTTGGAGGCTTTACAGCGGCATCAGGTCATAATCTATATACTGCACGTGCATTCCCTCAAGAATATTGGAACCGGGTAGCATTTATCGCTGAACCAACCGGTCGCCTAATCCATCGACATATCCTAGAGCCATCAGGTTCTGGGTTTAAAGAAAAGGGTGATGGTTGGAATATGGTAGCGAGTTCGGATAACTGGTTTGGTCCTGTGGAAGCTAAAGTAGGACCCGATGGATCGTTATGGTTCTTGGACTGGTATAACTTTATTATCCAGCATAACCCAACGCCTCAAGGCTTCGAAAACGGCCCTGGGAATGCCTATATCGATCCATTACGAGATAATACGAAAGGACGGATTTATAGATTAGTTTATGATGATGCTGCCAAACAAAAGAAGTTTAATTTAAAAGGTAAAAAGGGCTCAGACCTAGTTGATGCCTTATCAAGTAATAATATGTTTTGGCGGACAACAGCGCAAAGATTATTGGTAGAAGCTGCTGATAAATCTGTTGCTGATGATCTACATAAGCTTATCAATGATAAGTCGGTCGATCAGGTCAATGTCAATGGTGCTGCCATTCATGCCATCTGGACCTTAAAGGGCTTAGGATTATTATCGAATGGAGAAAGTCCTAGTGTTTCAGTTGTTCTTAAGGCTCTCAAACATCCTGCTGCAGGAGTGAGAAGGGCGGCCATACAAACCTTACCTAAAGATGCTAAGGTTATCGATGAATTGATATCCTCAGGGGTTGTTCAAGACAAGGATCTTCGCGTTAGATTAGCGGCTATTTTAGCTTTATCAGAAGCTCCATCTAGTCAAAAGGTTGCGAAAGTGATTTTTGATGCCGTGCAGGATTCTGAAAATGAAAAGGACAAATGGATATTCCATGCTTTGATGATTGCAGGTAGCCTTCATCAACCAAATATGATGCATGAATACCATTCGAAGTTTGGCCATCCTCACTTTTCAAAGGCTACAGGTTCCTTGGCGGAAAGAATTATTGCCGGTAATAATATGAGTGTTTTACCTCTTAATAGTTCGAGAGATGGGATTATTAGTTCCAGACAGATCCCTGAACTTTCAAACCGTGAAATCCACTTTGTAAGTACCGTTCGTCAAAAGGATCAGCATCCTCTAAATGGAGCCCTACTATCATATGGTACGAAAAGGGATGGTTATGCTGTTTATATCAAGGATGGTATAGTAGAGTTTAGAGTAAATCAAAAAGGAAATAAGTCCATCATTCAATCGGAAAAACTTACTAAACCGAATTTTAAAGTTAAAACTTCATTGCTTGCTGATGGTAAGATGTTACTATTTGTAGATGATGTGAAAGTAGCGGAAGGTAAAAGTTTAGGTCTGTTTCCAGAGAAACAGGACGGTTTTCTTTTAGTAGGAAGAGCTAGTGCCACGAAAGAATCGGCTCAAGATTCTAATGGAAACGCCGGTGAATTTCCTGAGGATTTTAACTTTACAGGGATCCTGGAAGATAGCCGCTTAATTGCAATGAATAAGGCCGTCGGTGCAGAAGGTAATACCATTGAAGCCGATAAAGTATTAAAGATTAAGGCTGTCGTGGGTGAAATGAAATATGATATTACTAACTTTTCAGCTAAAGCAGGCTCAAATCTGAAAATAATATTTGAGAACCCTGATCATATGCAACATAATATGTTGATCTTAAAACCAGGTAGTTTGGAGCGGGTTGGGGAGGCCGCAGATAAATTGGCGACACAAAGCAATGCAATTGAACTTCAATACATCCCTAATTCGGCAGATGTGTTATTTAGCACCTCTCTGATTGATCCAGCAGGTTCCTACGAATTGAATATCAAAGTGCCGAATGAACCAGGAGATTATCCATTTGCTTGTACATTTCCGGGACATTGGCGAATAATGAATGGCGTGATGAAAGTAATTCCATAATTAAAAAGGGGAATAGATATTGAAATCTATTCCCTTTTTTTACTACCTGTTGGTTTTTGAGTGTTCAATTTTCTTTTCGGAAATAAGAAATCTACACATTTTATTGATTCTTAGTATATTTAGTGCTATGAAAAAGATTATTTACCTAATCCTGGCGATGGTTATTATTTGCAGTAACTTAACTGGTCAGGTTAATTATTCCAATGATATTATTAAGATTGGCGCTGAGCGAACCGACCAATATATTCCAAAGCTTGAAGGAAAGAGGGTTGCATTGATTGCTAATCAAACTTCTTTTATTGGAGAAACACATTTATTAGATAGTTTGGTTCGACGTGGAATCAATATTGTAAAAGTATTTGGCCCTGAGCATGGATTTCGTGGGAATGCTAGCAATGGTACAGCAGTTGGCGACGAGGTAGATGCAAATACAGGAGTCAAAATTGTATCCCTATATGGTAACAAAAGAAAACTTACAAAGGATGACCTAGCCGATGTAGATATCTTGGTTTATGATATTCAAGATGTTGGTTGCCGTTTTTATACTAATATCAATGTTTTACGGGATGTGATGCAGTCTGCAGCTGAAAATGGAAAAGAGATGCTTATCTTGGATCGTCCTAATCCGAACGCTTATTTTATTGATGGTCCTATTCTGGACATGAAAAATAAATCAGGTATTGGACAGTTTCCTATCCCTATTGTTCACGGTCTTACTATTGCTGAATTCGCACAAATGGTTAATGGAGAAGGTTGGTTAGGAAATGGTTTAAAATGTAATCTAAGTGTTGTGAGAAATGGAAATTATAAGCATAGTATGTTGTATAAATTGCCTGTGCGGCCTTCACCAAATCTCAATACTCCTGAAAGTATATTACTATACCCAACTACTTGTTTATTTGAAGGTGTTTCTTTAAATCATGGACGTGGTACAGACTTCCCATTTACGGTTGTTGGAGGTCCAATGTATAAAGGGATTTATGAGTTTTATTATACTCCGATTTCGATGCCTGGTCGGGCAGAGGATCCCCTTTATCAAGATCAGGTATGTTATGGCCTTGATCTTCGAAATATTAATTTTGAAGAGTTGGTAAAGTCTAAAAAGATTAACCTGCAATGGATGATAGAACTTTATGCCAAACATCCCAATAAAGATCAGTTTTTTGAACGATTTCATCGCCAAATCGGGAATATAGATTATCTCGCAGGAGTATCAGAATTTAAGGATCAAATCCGCTCTGGAATGAGTGAAGAGGAAATCCGAAAAACATGGCAACCAGGGATAGATAAGTATAAAAAGATGCGTAAAAAGTATCTTCTTTATAAGTAGGAAATAATTATTCCAATTCATAATGATCTCTCCTCTAAAATATTAATCTGATGTTATTTAAACTAGAACAACTGAATATTTTAATAAAGAATAGTACCCTATTATTTTTTTGGATTATGACCATATTGATTAGTAAAGGGCTTACCATCTACGAATACCAACCAAAAAATATAAAATGGAATTAGTTGAAGCCATCCAGAATTCCCGATGTCATGGCTCCTTTTCGCTGCTTGGGCACTTCCAAACCACATAGCTGGAATAATCAGAAATAGAAAGGTAAAAACTTCGCTGTCATCGACATTTGCACTGTAGGGGTCTCTTAGTATTTCACCAATTATACTCAGGTATATCGAGCAGATAATAAAACTAATTATGAATTCAGATCTTCGAATTCTGCCTTCAAAACCAAATGGATTCGAGAAATAACCTTGGGGTTCTTGCGGAATAACTGATTTTTCCTGATTACTGGTCTGATGTAGATTTTGCTGTATGTTATTGATTGGGGGTGGAGTATTAGGATTGAAGAGGTGTCTTAGATCATCCACTTCAACTGCTCGTTCCCAGGTTTGTAATCCTTGGTACCACACCAAGGTATCCCGATAAATATTTTTGTTTTTTAGCTCTTCAAGAGTATAAGGTCCTACTTTTTCAGCATCCTTTACATAGTAGTATAGCCGCATATGTTAATAAATAATTTGGTAGATTGAGTCAATTTGTGCCGCAAATTAGTCAATAAACCGTAGTGTATTTATGGGAAACCGTAATACTCAGACTTTTCTATGTTTTGGATATTAAGTCTTTTATTTATCTTGTGAAATCTAATTATTTGCCGAATGTTAATCGCCCTAATTATTATCAGTTTAATCTTTGTAGGAGTTGGATTTCTCTTAAACACTGAAAATGCCGATAGCTTGCTATCAGGCTATAATAGCATGTCTGTAGAGGAGAAGGAAAATTTTGATATCAATTCCTTTGTGCCCTATTTTAGAAAGTTTCACTTACTATTGGGCGGAACTCTATTAATCATAGGCCTACTCCTTTATTATTTGATTAATCCTCATTGGACAGGGGTTTTTATGTCTACTTATCCCTTGATTGCCTACTGCTTTTTAATCTGGAAGACCAATAAGTTTTACAAGGTTCCTAATAAAAAAGACCGAGTTAAATCTTTTGTGGTTATGGTTTTTATCCTTGCAGTTTTTGTAGCTATTGGAGGTATGTTTATTTATACCTTACAGGAAAACCAAGTCATTGTTGAAAAAGAGATGATAAAATTTACTGGAGATTATGGACGTGAAATTGAAAAGTCTAAAATTAAGTCTATTTCTCTTGTTGATACCTTGCCGAATATAAAAGTTAAAACCACTGGATTTTCTCTTCAGAAAATTAAAAAAGGAGCTTATAAAACTGAGGATGGTGAAGAGATAACTTTACTCATCAATTCTGATAAAAAACCTATTATATTAATTGAAGAAATTAATGGACATAAAATTTATTATTCAGCCAAGGAACGTCCGAATCAGAAGGTTTTTGTCGAGTTGATAAAGGGTATCAAATAGCATAAAAAATGGAGAATATTTAATAAATCAAATATTCTCCATTTTAGAAAATAGAAGTTGTAATGAATAAAGGATACCTTCCAAAATAATCCTGTATATTGCAATGAAATCAACCTAATTACCAATTACATGAAAAAAAGTATTTATGCCGTATTGTTTGTCTGCCTAGCTTTAATGGGCTGTAAAAGTCATGTTTCTCAAAAAAATATAGGGGAATGGAAACCTCTATTTAATGGTAAGGATATCCACGATTGGTTTGTTAAGATTCATCACCATGAAGTAGGAGAGAATTTTGGAAATACTTTTCGGGTAGAGGATGGAATTATTAAAATTAGATATGACCAATATGAAGACTTTAATGATCAATTTGGACATCTTTATTATAAAACTCCTTTTTCATATTACCATTTAAAGTTTGAATATAAATTCGCTGGCGAACTACAACGTGGGGCACCGGAATACACTTTATTAAATAGTGGAGTAATGTTCCATTCTCAAGATCCTCGTACCATGTTGAAAGAGCAAGATTGGCCAATCTCGGTAGAAATGCAACTCTTGGCAGGCTTAGGCGATGGAGAACCAAGACCTACAGGAAATATGTGTTCTCCTGGAACTAATGTGGTGTATCAAGGTAAAATCGCAGCCTCACATTGTTTGAATTCTACTTCTAAAACATATGATAAAGATCAATGGGTAAAAGCCGAGCTTATTGTCCTTGGAGATTCCTTGATCCAACATATTATTGAAGGAGATGTTGTCCTAGAATATTCAAAACCTCAAATCGGTGGTGGTACAGCCAATGGTTTCGACCCAAAGATTAAAATTGATGGTAAACTATTGAGCAGCGGCTTTATTGCTTTGCAAAGTGAAGGGCAGCCTGTAGATTTCAGGAATATTTATATCAAAGATCTTTCGAAGACCTTTTAATCGCATATAGCGAAATGCCCACTAGGAATAATACTATGGTTCAAAGACCTTAAAATTTCCAAAAACTAAGCTGTCTTTATCCTATATGGTTTTCAATAACTGCATACCAAAACCCGGTAGATCAGGCGGAATTAATTTTCCGTCTTTTACCGCATAGGCTGTGAGGTCCATATCATCTGAACTGCTTGTTACGCCTTCAATGGTGACGGTGTTGCCCAAACCACCAGCCAAATGCGCTGTATAATTGGTTTTAAGTAATGAACCCCAAGCATGTGGAGAGGCGAGGGTGTCAGTCTTAACCAGTTCAGGCATCATCCTTCTCCAATTGGTAAAGCCTAATCCTTCAATATCACTCAACTGCACATCCAGGAGTTTCTGTTCAAAGAGTTTCTGGAGGAAGGCTTGGTCTGGATCTGCTTCTCCATCTGCCAATAAGGTGTCCAACTTTTCCTGTTTGACAAAGTCCCGAAGCTTTTTATAGTCTTCTACCGTTTCATGGAATGGCTCTTCAATCCAGAAAAGCTTAACCCCGGCAATCCCCTTTAAATATTGGATAAACTCATCACTGGTAAAGCCATTATTTCCGTCGACCAGGATCTCACAATCTGGAAATGCTGCCGCAACGGCTTTAGTGACCTCGATATCCCTTTGCATACCTTCGGCTTTCGGCATCCATTTATTTCCACGTCCTATTTTTAACTTAAACTGTCTGTATCCCACGCCATAATCGAAAAGACACTCTTCTAGGATTTTATCAATTCCTGCAGGTTTATCCTTTGGCTCTAGATCGTCAAAATAGATCATGCCGCTGTAATACTTGGTGATAAAAGGATCTTTCTTGCCAAGCAAAGCATAGACAGGTTTCTGTAGAACGACACCGGCTAGGTCATGCAGGGCCATGTCAAAAGCGATATGTTTTTCAGAGAGGGTCCCAGCATTGGGGGTAAAGAGATCCGATATTTTTTTACCAACTAACTCAGGGATCAACTGTTCGGCATCTTTTTTTGATCCACGAAGGGATGCCCAACCCATTGCTCCTTGATCCGTTCTCAAACAGCAGATGTCTAATTCAGGCCCATGACCATGTAGGTCTAGTCTGGCATTTTTTCCAACCAGTCTAGGATAGTTTAGTTTTACTTTGGAAAAGACAATACTATCTATTTTATGTTCGGCAAGTTCCCTCTCGTCTGCTGCCAATTCCAATAATTCTGACAAAGGATTTCCATATCCATTGAAATTTAAGAGTAGGGAGGAGGCAAAGCCAATACCTAAGGAGTTGATAAAGAATCTTCTTTTCATAGGTTTTTTGTGGTAAGTTGATTATACAAAATTACAACAAAAATTATTTCCTTATGTTTGGTTATTAGTTATTTAGCTTAGTTTTTTAAAGTCAATTAATTGTAATTAAAGTTTTTGAATAATCAATTTAAGGTTTTTGCCAGGTTTTAAATTAATTTTGATCCCATGAAAGATCTTTTGCTTGATATCCGGCAAACCTTAATGGACAATGCTGATAAGACTACCTCAGATGCCATGACTCGTTTTTTTAAAGAAGGTGAAGGAGCCAAGCGTTATGGTGTGCCCATTGAAATCGTACGGAAAATCGGCAAGGAGGTTTATCAAGATATCAAGAAAGATCCTAAGCAGGAGATCTTTTCCCTTTGTAACGAGCTTTGGATATCCAAGATCTTTGAAGAAGCTTATATTGCTTGTATCATCACCAAATCCATCCGCAAACAATACGAAGCGAAAGACATGGAAATCTATGAAAACTGGGTCAATCTATATGTCAACAATTGGTCGGATTGCGATACACTTTGCTGTACGACCATTGGTTATAATCTAATTCAATTTCCAGAAAATGTAAATGTGTTGAAGACCTGGGCTAAATCCAAAAATCGCTGGACCAAGCGTGCCGCTGCGGTAAGTTTAGTTGTGCCGGGTAAAAAAGGTTATTATCTGGAGGATGTTTTTCATATTGCTGATATCCTGATGATGGATCCTGATGATATGGTTCAAAAGGGGTATGGATGGATGCTGAAGGAAACTAGCAAAGCCTATGAAAAGGAAGTTTTTGATTATGTAATGAAACATAAATCTAAAATGCCTCGAACGGCTTTGCGATATGCTATCGAAAAACTACCCGATGAAATGAAAGTCGAGGCAATTAAAAAATAGAATACTATTAAAAAGATAAGCCTATTCGAATATAAGGAAGTACTGCTTCTTTACTCACCCCAACGGTTGCTTGGATGGTCATCAAATCCGCCGGCATAAAATAAATTCCTCCACCAGTACCCATATGCCATTGATCAGACTGCTCATTCGGCATCCAAACACGACCCACATCATAAAACCCAATTAATCCAACTGTTCCTGGGACCAAATAAGAACTGTAACTAAATAATTTAAGCCTGGCATCCAAATTATTATAAACTGCTGTTTTGCCTGTAAAACGCTGTGAGTTAAATCCTCTTAAGCTTCGCTCGCCACCAATCTGCGCATGTTGATAGAAATAAGGGTCGCCCCAAACAGTATGAACTCCGGTCCGGTTTGCAAGGGTAAGATGGTCATTAAAGATGGTTTTATACAAGCTTAAGGAATTGTCCCAAGATGTAAATTTTCTTTTCAAACCTTTAATCTCTGCCTTCCAATCGAACCTTGAAAATAAACGAATCCCTTTCTTAGCATTGTTTTTATTATCTCGGCTATCATAATCGAAGCCTACTGTCGCTCCAGTAAAGAATTTACTGTCGAAAATATTTTCTTCAGGATGTAAAAGATTAAAATCGTTGAAAAACTTTTCAATATTGTTCTTCATCCGACTAGTATAAAACTCAGAGCTTGACCCATAGAAAAGCTTTAGTTTTTCCAACGGTGAATATTCTAAAAAGATATCGGTGTTTATTAAATCATATCGATTTCGGTAATATGATATCTCAAATTCCTCACTTTTATTATAGATTGAGTTATTTCCATAACCAAAAAAGTTGCTTTGATTAAATGGTCCTAATGCTCTAAAATCAATTGCTAAATCTTGTTCTCCAACGAGCTTTTTGATATTCCCTTTGTATTCAAAAATAAAGGATTGCCTTCCAGTCAAGTAGCTCGCCATAAACTCATGGCGGTAGGCATAAGGGCTCTTTCGGAATCCTTGGTTCTCGATCAGATAACCAGCCCCAATTATTAATCCGCGATCAATTCCGTAATTAAAGTTCACTAATACGCCTTTCCTGTCATAGACAAAATTGTCATATTGAAATTGATGTACAGAACTATCATTCTTAAGCCGATAGTGAATATTTCCTAAACTATTAAACGTATTGCTCTTGTCAACTTTGCTATCGTATAAATAGGTCTTTCTTCCATTGCTGAAAGCATCCGTTGCGCTGTATATATCATGCCCTGAACCTCCAATTATCCTTAGCTTAATAGGCGATTTTCCTTTGCCATGCAGCTTGTACTCATCCTCCCCAGCCATTCCATATATTCGGATTTCCTCGGTCTCCAAGGGATGGAATCTACGTTTAAATATTCTAGCACCTTCTGTTCCATCCTTCTTCTTATTATGAATGTCAATGCTGATACTCCCGTCCTTTTGAAAATCAATGTCGATGAACTCTCGCTTAGCAGACAAGGGAAGATCAACAACCTTTGCCAAGGAATGATAATAGTCTGTTGCTGCGCTTTGCAGCTCATCTCTTCGCGACTTGATATTAGTTTCAAGTTCTTCAGCACTTAATTTCACAATGGTATCAGGCATTTGAAGCATCGCCCGATGGATTAATGAATCGGTTAATGTGTTTTGAAGGATTTGAATTTCTTCATTCCAGTCAGATTCATTCAAATGATTCAAGAAAAAACGATCAAAGTGTCTAGCATTAAAATTCCAATGAGCAACATTTCTGATATGTGGACTAAATGGCTGTAAATGCGCCTTTAGCCATTGGTATGAAAGCAAGACCGGAAAGATTCCCGATGTTTTGTAATATACTTTATCACGGTCTCGAGGAACTGGCGAATAGATTTTCTTTCCTTTTTCTTTCTCAGGATCCCAACGCCAATTATCCTCATGCCGATCCCAATCACCCAGCACAAAATCCAATAATCTAGCACGTAGGGTAAGCCTTTGGTCAACTTTAGTATCATTATCGTCCAGTACCTGGGAAATAACTTTCAGTGTATTGTCTGTTTTCTCATTCTCAAAAGGCATCCGAGGCTCAAACATATACGGTCTATTTCTGAATATGGGTTGGAATTCACCTAATCGAGGATCATCCGCGACATAAACCAATTCTGGAGCCGCATGCGGTATTGCTAATGCAGTGTTAAAAGTCGGGACAGTCAATGCTCCGAATGGATGGGCAATGGAAATCTGATCTTGAACAATGTCCTTTGCAATAGTCTTCCGCAGGCTCTCAGGTAAACTCCGCTCCGGATATTTCTGAATAGAACGCAATACCCATTCCGCACCATTGCCATCCAGCAAACGCAAGGATTGAGTTTGCATACCGCCACCCAACTTGACAATATTCAATCCTCCTTTCTCTTTAGATAAATCCATAATCCGCATCTTAACCGGCGTATTGTACAGCTTTCTATAGCTATCGCCCAACCAATAGCGATGTATCATAGAAACCTGATCATATTCTGGTGCTATAACCGTCGTGATGCTATCCTTTGATTGCGAATGTAGATTTCCAGCAATAAAAAATAGGATTAAGAAAATATATATTCTAAATGGAGTATGCATGGATTAATAACTAGTTTCTTCAAATTTTATTCTGACACGCATGGCTTTCAAATCACTGATCCCCTGTAAGTTTTCTAGTTCCAGTTCCTCTATCTCCGGTTCAATAAACCCTAACTCTGAAACCTCTTTTAAGCAGGCCCTCAATTCTTTGGCAATCTTATTTCTACTATAAACAATAGCTATCGTATCTGGTTTAACCAATCTTTCCGATGAGTTTTTGATGAGTGCTTTATCAATTCTTTTTTTGATGATCTGATACCTGATATTGTAGGACCCTTCTACATCAAATCGCCTCTCATCTTCCCGAAAACTAATGTCTATTGGATTCGGATGGATAAAGACCAATTGTGTCGTTTCAAGGGGTATACCCAGATTCTTTTTCAATCGTTGGGTTTGTTGACCAATCTTGGAAATATTGATAATCTGTTCCTTTCTAAAATCCCGCAATAACTTCGGATTAAATGGAGTTAATGGAGAAATAGATTGCCCAACATAAAGGTCATATTCAATCCCATCAGTACGAAAAGATTCAAAATAAGATGGATAGATTTCTTGGACCTTACTATTGAATCTCTTTAATTCCGCGTTGATTGTTTGATTCAGCTTCTGCAGCGAATTTTCAAATTGTTGACTTTTTGAGTGCAACTCATTTTGACTATAGCTTAGTTTTCTGCGGCACTCCCTCAGATCCGAAAGAACCTCAGGATGTTTCTTTTCGAGTGAATCCAAGAAGTTGGAAACATCTTCCTGAAAAAATGAAAGGGTATCCAAGAGATAATGATCCAAATTAGGACCACTAATCCATTTCTTGGTTTCCAAAAATCGCTCCTCGAAATTAGAGTCAATATTAAATTGTAATTGCTTCTCGGCTCTTTCGATTAACTCCTCAACATAACCAATCCGAATCATCAGATCATCCCGATATGATTTATTACGTAGAAAACTTGAATCCTTAACATCTACCGCTGCATAAAACGGATAGACTTGCTTGAAAACTATTTTTGGAGGCTCAGGCTCGGACTGATTATTTAATAATTCACCCAGATATTCCGCCGCAACCTGATTGAACCTCCATTCTACTGCAGGTTGTAGGGCAGTATATTGATGAAGAATTACATTGTTCAATTCGTTTTTGAAGCTATAGACAATTTCATTGGCCAGCTGAGCCATTAAGCTGTAATAGGACTGAACCTGAACCAACATGTTTCTAGTCAGTTGCGTTCCGTTGCGACTATAAACCTCAAATATTCCAACAAGATTATCATTATGGATTAATGGAAAACAAACGTAAGAGGATATGCCAGTTCGTTTCAAGCTGTTCTTTAATTTGCTATCCTCAGATTCTAATCCTTCTAGAACCCCAAAGGAAAGTATAGTTGGATTCTCCATAAATTGGAGAAGCTCCCCCTGATTAAAATAATGCTCATAGAACAATTCATCACTCAGAATAACGCTATTCTTCGCAAGTTCAGTGGATAGAATTGGCGCACCATTTAATTTTAAGATTGGATAAAATGATGTTTGAATATCTTCAATGGAAAGCATTCCTCTTAAGATCTTATTTAACTTGCCCAATCCATCAGCACCCTTATAGATACTTAGGTTATTGACCAAATCCTGCAAACTTTCCGTAAGAAACTCCTGCTGATAATCCTTGATGGTACAAATGGTAAATCCAGAGAAAATAAACTTGCTGAGATCGAATTCCTTCAATATCGGTGCTAGATCATCATAATCCAATGATTCCTTATTCTTCAAAGGCGTAAGGTCAATCTTTGGTATTTCTCCCTTCACCTCAATTTCTACAAAGGTATAATCGATATCAAGTTCATAATAACGGTCAAAAACACCTGCTTTTTTAACATACCTCAGTTTTGTATTAAAAGGCCCAATATTATACAGCCGTCCTAATACGAGTTGGAATAATTGTTTGTTGGTAAATTCAATATCCCAAAAACTAACTTTTGAATAGGAGAGGATCTTCTTAAAATCATTTTCTACCAACTCATAAAACGCATCCGTGCCATAAAATACTCGATCGGGAATCGGAAATCCCAAGCCCCATTTGATATTCTTATCAAGCGGTACACCTTTTGCTAAATGATAGATGACCTCGAAAACATCAATAAATGAAGAAATATTATCAGAATTGATATCTCCAAATTGCTCCATTTGTTTTCGGATGATATCCTCCGTCAATTTGGGGATCAACATTCCAGAATCCTGGGTAGTCTTAGTCAGATAGTTTAGGAATGGCCATAAAGATAGATTCTCCTCAAGGTTCCCATCTTGGAGTATATCATTATCAATATGTACGGTTTTCAGCAACATAAAATTGGATTGGTAGCAAAACTATTTCGTGACGTTGAAGTCGATGATAGTCTCATATGATTTAGTCAAGGAGTCTTTAGGATTATCGATATAGAAGGTTAATCGCAATTGATTATTGTCTAAAATATCAATTATACTAAATCCTTGTTTGTTATATCCATACTTCAATGGCTCGCGCTTATGGATGTCAGATTGCTTGGAACCCGATCCACTCACCACCTGACGAATATTGTCCTTTTCTATATATTGAAGCCCGTGATCATGCCCCGAGATAAAAACGACCTTAGGATGATCTTCACAAACTGTCGTAACGCGTTTGATCATATCCTGATAGATTGGATGTTTTAAATCTTCAGCAAATTTGATTACATGACTTCGGAGTAGGGGATAGAGCGATCCAATTCCCGGAAGTGGAATATACAAGGAAGACTTAATATCTGTTAAGGGGAAGATATGATCTTTCCAACCATAGATTAAACTATGATCCCCATAAGATACCATGGGATGATGCGATATCATCAATACCGTTTTATCCTTGTTTGCTTCTAAGATCTCTTTAATTTTCTGAATAAATGCTTCTTTTTCTGGCTCAACATCGCGGTTATGATATGGGAAAAGCCAAAATTCGCTATCATAAAGTATAGCGACAGTCTGATCATTCAAGGTTAGTACCTCCGGACCTAAAGTCCCCGCTTTTTTAGGGAGAAACTGCAATCCTGAATCCCCATAATTGTTGAGGTAATTTGCTTGAGCCTCTACTTTCGCTAATCCTTTCTTTCCAGATTTATCCCAGTCGTGATTCCCCGCTAAAAAATATACAGGTACATTCAGTTTACGGAATCCCTCGAATTGAGATTTTAAGATCTCGGCAGTTTCTTCCTTCCCAGGGCTTGTTAATCCCAAGCCATCCGGATAAATATTATCCCCAATGAAAAAAGCTCTCGTTTTCGTCGGAATTTGTAACCCGTTCGCCTTCTCTATCAAGAAACTTTGTTTGGTATTTATCTCCCCAGCATCTCCAAAAATGATTAATCGCTGATCAATCTCCTGTGCAGAAGCAAAGTGATAAATAAATAAAAGTAATAGGTAAAAAAGCCTTCTCATTAATTTAAGTTAATCTGATAAATAAATGCATTCTTCGACTTTCCTTTTTCACTGCTAATAAATAGCTTGTCCTGATTGTTGAAGCTAATTCCTTCAGGTTGTTCAAACTGTTTTTTCTTGAATCGATGAACCTCCCTAGGAACAAAATTCTCATCTAATATTAACAAGAGATTATCAATAGATGACAACAAGTACCATTGATTGTCAGAATTCCTTTTAGAGATTGCAGAAGGCTTCAATGACTCAATGTTTTTGGAATCTATCTCTGCAATTCCACTTAAATCAATCGAAAATGGATTCTTTAAACTCACTTCACCCATTTCCGCAATATTCAGAACATAGCCTGTAAGCTTGGGTTCACCTTTGTCTAGCTTACAAGTTTTACAAATCACCACTAAGCTTTTGGATTTTGAATCATAAGACATCGATTCATATTCTCCTTTATCCAATAGACCCTTGAAAACTGAAACTTTTCCTTGATCAATATCCATTGTTACTGGAAAACTAAAGATCGTCCCATTGCTTTGCAGCACATAAAAGTATTCCCCATCTGTAGTAATTTCTTCATAATCCGCATCGGGACCAAACTCAAATTGTGATTTGATAACCCCATTTTTGAGATCATAGGTAAAGACAATTCCATCTTCATCTTGAATAACATACGTTATATCATCACTGTTTGATAGAAAGGTCATTCCTGAAATTTCATTCAGTTCTGTTGGAAGAGTATAGGTCTTCTTAGCATATAGTTCCGATGAACCTGATTTTACTTGGTCCGTGTCATTGTAAGTTGTTTCTCGCGTCTGTGTTTGACAAGCAGACAAACTTGAAACCATCAAAAAACTCAATAAAAATTTATATCCCATCATTATTTTGCGAAAAGTACTGCAATGCAAAATGCAGCGATTGAAAGAATTAATCCACCCATAAATATAGCATAGGCATATCGGAGCAATTGGTATTTTCTGCCGAGAACGACTCCTTGGGAATAAACATCCTTGGTTAGCATTCCATATAAAAACTCCTTATCATCCATTGCTTTATTCATAGCCTCTTGATATTCCTCAAATTTGGTTTTATAGAAGTTGCCAAAAAACAGGAGGTTAACTGATTTGTTCTGAACTTCCGTAGGGCTAAAATGACCTTTAGGAATTTTTGGAATCGTAGCCAGGATAGCTAAAACCATTGTTGAGACCGATGTGCTCATTAGTAAGACTGTAGGTACAATCAAGTGTGAGTTGCTGTCCAAGGCCTTGAGTAATACTGCGACAATGATGGATAGAATAATAGAATTAACTGTCAGGAGGATATTGGATTTGTTATCCGCCATATCACTTAATCGCTGGCTATTGGCAGAGGTAATTCTAAACATAGTTTCAATCCCACGTTCTGGTTTTTTCAACCTATCTGTATCCTCTCCTTGCTTTGTTTCCCTTTTCTTTTGTTTTCTAATCAGGGATTCAAGGTTCTCCAACTTTCCTGCATTTAATTTATTTTGAGCATAATCTGTATGGTAGACGTGATTTTCCATTAGTTTGATGGTTCTATCTCGCCAAACTGATTTGTCGATTTTGATGCCTTTAACATATTCAGCTTCCTTCTGCATCAATTTATTCCGCCCATCAAAATCCTTTGTCCCCAAATGGAATAAGTCAGCATCACAGATGATGCTTTCCAATAGGGTCCGTGGAGACTGAGGCATCTTGGTCGCCAAAATACAGGACTTTACTTTTTCAATAACATCTCCAGGAACTTGATTCTCTTTCAGAAAGTTCTCAGCAATTTCCTCACTTCGCTTTTCATGCCCCTTTGCACCACCAAAAATATAGCCTATATCATGAAAGTATGCCGCACAGATGACCACAAACCTATCTGTTGCATCCAAGGCATAATGATCCGCCATTTCCTTAACCGCAAGAACGACATCCTTGGTATGCTCGTCATTATGAAAGCAAAATTCTGCCTTATGCTCAAAAGCAATCTTTCTTAAATAATCAACAATCTTTGGTATTAAAAGCTCATAATCCATATTGTATTGTGTATATGCCTAATTTTATCCAAAATTAATGAGATAAACCTTGTTTTATGCAGGTTAACTGAAAAATGACCGTAATAACGAAAATCCATAAAAAGTAAAGAAAATTATTTTCATTACATTATTTAGATTCGTTGGAAAATAAAAAATCCCCAGGATTACTGGGGATTATGTTAAAGTTTTAAAGGCTTTGTATGACCTTATTTGTCTACTTTGATGAAAACGCCATCAAGATCGAAATCCAAATCTGTACCATCAGTTAATTCAATCTCATACCCATCATCTTCAATCTCGATACTATTAATGCCTAATCCAAGATAATGCTCTGTAACGTAGTCTAGAATATCCTTAGGAACAAATTCTGAAGGAATTGTACCAACGTCTTTTACAGCTTCAATTTCAACCCAATTGCCATCCTTATCAAACTCAATCTTAATTCCGTTGTCAAGAATAACTTCAAATTCTTTCTTCGTTAGGTTATCATTTACTTTGGATAATTTAACATTCTTAGATCCTTTAAAGCTTGCTGTTAAAAAACTGTTTGCTTTACCTGGTAAAACAACATCGTTTCCATTGTCATCTTTGCTACATGATACCGCAAAAATTGCAATCGCCAGTAGTAATGATAATCCTAGTAATAATTTTTTCATAAATTTTTTTTTTGTTATCAATAAAATGTTTTTCATGCAGTGTCAAAACCTTATTTAGATAGTTTCTACACTGTTGATGTCTTATTAACGATATCAATTCCAATCCATTAGGCATTACCACTTATCAATATTTAATCATTAAACTATTTGATATAAAATTGGTAAAACATTGAATTATAGCGGTTATTGCATTGAGTAATAATTTAATTCGACCATTTTAATATGTTAAATTTATGTTGCCAATATGTTATGTAATTATCCTTATTAATATTCAGTTTGTATCATTTCGAAAACAATTTGAAAGAAAAACATAGTTTAAATGCAGTAGGGGCAGTTTTTGAAAGGCTTTTTTCTTTTAGCATCACCTATAGACCTTATCATTTTATGAGAATTTGAATAAAAAAGAAAGGCTGCCTAATTATTAGACAGCCTTCAATCAAATTTCTTGTAATTGGATTATTTCTCCCACCAAACTTTGGTATGGTAAGTATCACCTCCCATTTGTTCTACTGCCTTTGCGTAGTTCGTAGGGTTGAATCTTCTTACCTCATTTTTATACATAAATCTTGATGGCATAACCCCATCATGTAGCATAAATTCTGTTTTTGGTAATTTCGGAAAACCTGTTCTTCTATATTCAAACCATTGCTGATAGTCTACCATAAACAAACCCAAGTATTTCTGTAACATAATTCTTTCCAATGTTCCATTAAATTGTGCCTCTGGCTTGTCAAAGTAATTCGCTGGAAGAACCCCACCATATTGTTCTATGGAGGCTTTTACTCCTTTTTCATATGCCGCCTTTGCTTCTGCAGTCTGTCCCAAGGCTAAATAGGTCTCTGCCTTGATAAATTCAACCTCTGAATAAGGCATGATGATTTCCTTTATCGGAGTACCAACTACATTAGGATACATTAAATCTCCATTTGGTGTACTTGGACTATATTTAATCCCAGATAAATCGCCAGAATGACCCGCCGGTATGCCTTTGTATCCTATTTTAACAATCTTGTTATCCACTAATTCCGTGGCTTCGGTCATAATAAATGGTCTTCTAGGATCCTCTAAACTATTTAAATGATCAACAAAGAAGGAGGCCATTGCTGTAAAATTCACATAATCTTGACGACGACCCCAAGCATAATCATAGGGTGGAATTCCAGTGATGGTTACCATAGCAGCCTCGTCATTGGATGTGAAAATTGGATAATTCTCAGGATCATCTAGAATAGCCTTGATCTTAGCATATGCATTTGTCCTTTTTGATGTCCTTAAAATATAACGTAGTAAGATGGAATTGTTGAATTTCCGCCAATTCTCCTTTTTGTTATTATATAAAAGATCATTTCCATTCATGGTTGAAGGATCCGTATATGTTGTGTTCGCCTTTTCTAAGGCCGCAATCATATCCATATAAATCTTTTCTTGGGTGTCGAATACAGGTTGATCCACCCCTTCCTCAGCTTGCATAGCTTCTGAAAGTGGAACATCTCCAAAACTATCGGTAAGGATTCCTACAATATATGCTCTTAGAGTAGTTGCTACAGCTTCATACACCGGGAGCTTGGTATTCCCATTAATTGCTGCACTCTCTAACTCGCGTACATTTCTTAGAAATCGGTAGCAATTGTTCCAGGTTCCATCACCCGAGGTTTCCGTAAAGTAATAGCGATGGGTCCCATTTGCAGCACTTGGATTTGATAAGCCATCCTGCATAATTTCCCAGGTAAAACTGTTGCTCCTTGTGGTAAAATAGGTCGACATACCATAAACCGTTGGTGTTACTAAGGTTCCTGGGGCAACCACCTCTAGTTTATTTGGATCTGTGTTCAGATCATCAAAATTTTTGGTGCAACTTGTTAATCCTCCTGTCAATACAAGAGCAATTAATATATTTTTATAGTTGATTTTCATTATTTTCTGCTTAGAAGTTTACTTTCAAATTCATCCCAAATGTTCTTGTACTTGGCATCTGCCCCATTTCAACACCAGGCATAATGGTAGCACCATTCAAAGCTGCTGTTTCAGGATCGTACATCGGAAAATTGCTAATCATGAATAGATCTCTTCCAAAAAAGGCGACCGAAGCGCTATTCATCTTCCATCTTGATACCCATGTTTTTGGTAATGCATATTCAAATCTAACCTCGCGAAGTTTCAAATAGGAAGCATCAAAACTGTTGGTTTCAACATTCGCTCTTCTATAATAATCGGCGTAGTAGGTGTTAATTGCAACTTCTTTCGTATTTGGACTGAAAGACCCATCTTCATTCTGAATAACTCCTTCACCAACTAATTTCCCTGTCTCACGGCCACGTAATGTGTGCTCCAACTTTCCTTGCTCCGTCATCTTATGATGCGTTTGAGAATAAACAATACCGCCGTATTGGCCATCAATTAAGGCGCTAAGGGATAAATTCTTATACCTGAATTCATTGTGGAAGCCCCCACGCCAATCAGCATAGGCATTGCCAATTTTCACTTTATCCTCAGGACGAACTGGCAACCCAGTTTTCGCATCATAGATAACCTGCCCTTGATCATTGCGAACTAAGCCATAGCCCCATAGGTCTCCTGTAGAACCACCAACAGTGGCAATGATCTCTGCAACTCCTGATCCGCTGGATGCAATTATCTGCTGTGGTGTCTCAACACCTTCACTCAATTCTAATATCTTGTTGTTGTTCTTCGCCCAGTTTGCACTTACATTCCATTGGAAATTTTCATTTCTAACTGGAGTGCCTGATAAACTCAATTCCCAACCCCTATTCTGAATCAAACCACCATTGATAATCTCTGAACTAAAACCCGTCGTCACATCTCTGGGGACCCGTAATATTTGGTTTCTCGACCTGTTGAAATAATAGTTTACATCTGCGGTCAAGCGATTGTTAAAAAAGGAAATATTCAATCCAGCTTCTGTAGAGTTTGAAATCTCCGGTTTTAAATTAGCATTATGCAACAAGGATGGTGCCTCCGCTGAACCTGGAAAAATCGAGGAATTAAAATATTTGATAGTTTGATATGGATCGGCATCATTACCTACCTGAGCCCATGAAAAACGTAGTTTCGCAAATGAAATTGAACTCGGCATCTCCAGCATCTCACTCAATACAAAACTACTGCTTACGGATGGATAAAAATATGAACGGTTATTACTTGGCAGGGTAGATGACCAGTCATTTCTTGCTGTTAAATCAACAAAAATCATCTCTCTCCAACCTAAGTTGACCATTCCAAAAATACTTTGAATCTCTTTTTGCGTGATAGTGTTGTCAGCAAATGGAGAAGTGGAAGCGTTAGAAAGTTTATAAACTCCAGGAGATGTCAGGCCACGTGCTAAACCTATGTTTTCTTTGAGATCTCGTCTCATCAAATTTCCCCCTAGGGATGCACGTATGCTGAAATCCTCATTGATCTTATCATTGAAGGAAAGTAACGCATCCGTATTTGATTCCATATAGAATAGATCTTGTTGTTTGTAATATCCTAAAGGAAAGTTCGCGGTATCCCAAGGTCTCCGTTGCTGTCTCTGATCGGAACGCATAGAAATACCCGATCTTAACATGATCTCCCATTTTGGGTTAAAAGTATACTGCCCCTGCAACATCCCATCAATACCATGACTCTGCAGTGAGTTTGTCATCTCATATGCAATGATGAATGGATTCTCGATGTAGGAACTGAATGGATGGATTTGTTCAATGTTTTCTCTATCCTTCTTCCACATCGGACGATACCAGTCCAAACTGATACTTGGATTTTGGAAAATCATAAAGTATGCAATAGATTGATTGTTATATCCTGTCCCAGGTAGATTATCACTACTCTTATTTGTATAGTTCACCTTCATATTGATGCGCAATTTCTCACTGAGCTTTGCTGAAGAGTTAATGGCAGCTACCAATCTTTGAAAGCCTGTATTCGGCATGATCCATGAATTCTTGGTATGGGTTAAGGATGCCCTTGAGCTAAATACCTCATTCCCTCCATCCAAGGAAATACTATTCATATAGGTTTCTCCGACATTGAAGAAATCTTTTACCCCGCCTTTATATGCAACCCAAGGTGTGCGTGTTGTTCCACCGGTTTCTGTATTTGGATCATATTGGAAATATTCTTGGCCATTAAACTTAGGTCCATAGGCACTGGAAGTAGATCCTGTGTTCTTTCCGTCTTCGGTAAGTCCGTATGAATAATATTGCTCTCCATCAGCATTTCGGTCCAAATTTCCTTGACCATATTCGTATTGAAAGTCTGGCCATTTCAATATGGATTGAAAACTGCTGTTTGAATTGATGGAAATACCAATTCCTTTTTTATTCTTATTCCCTGACTTAGTGGTAATAATCAAAGCTCCATTTCCTGCTCGGCTACCATAAAGCGCAGTCGCAGCAGCTCCCTTTAGTACCGAAATCGATTCTATGTCGTCGGGATTGATATCCCCTAAACCATTTCCAAAGTCAATCGGAATATCTTTGTCCGGTCCGCTTGAGCCTGCACCATATGCATCAGTAACGCCTGAACTAAAGCGGCCATTCACCATTGGGATACCATCCACAACTATTAAAGCCTCATTATTTTTAGGATCCAATGAACGGTCACCTCTTAAATTGATCCTAGCGGTATTTAATGGACCTGAACTTGCTTGGGTAATAGACAATCCTGCAACCTTCCCTTTCATCGCATCTACCCAATTGCTAGGTGTCGCATCCGTCATTTGCTTACCTGTTACCTGACTTACTGCATATCCTAATGATTTCTCCTCCCTCTTTATCCCCAATGCAGTAACAATTACTTCCTCAATCGACTCATCTGAAGTAGTCAAATTTATGCGGACTGATTGACTATCTGAAGTCCATTGCTGTGTCTTTGAATGGTATCCTAGACTCTGAAATATGACTGGCTTGCCAGCTTCAACTTGGATAGAAAACTCGCCATTAGCATTGCTGCTTGCGATGACTTTGCCCTCTGAAAGAATGGTTACCCCACTCAAACGGGTATTAGTACCTTCGTCATAAATAACCCCAGAAATACTAATCTTTTGTTGATTGGCCCAGACCTTTTTGGCAACCTCGGTTGGATAGGAATTAGCCAAAGACGGACTAAAGCCTAAACCTAATAGTAAAATAAGTGTACTGTAGGTTCGTGTGGAACCTCGATGAAAATCAGAAAAAACCTTTTTCATAAAATTTGGATGTTAGATGGAGAGGGGTTCATGGTTGAATTCCTCAGCAGGCTCAAAATTAATTAGGTGTTGTTAAGATAATGTTATCAAACGGTTAACAATTAATAAATCAATAATACTGAAAAATGTTTTAGCTAATTAATAATAAATAATTATTGATTTTAGGCAATGCTAGAAGGGCTGTTTTTGAGAATTGTAAAATTTAGGTTAACCATATAACCCTTGTCATGATTGTAATAATCATTCAGTAAATCCTGTTCTAAGTAAAATTGAATGCTTCCAATGGACTTTGGAAGAAAAGGAGAGGTGAAATCTTGTGTTGAAATAAAGCTTTGATATTTTTGGCTTTCCCTGGAGCTGATTTAAGAATTCTTAAATCAGCTCCAAAGAGTTTTTATAATAGACGAGCAACAATTTTTTTATAGATCCTTTCGAGGATAGGTTTTTTTCTGCTACCTTCTTCAAAGGCTTTAAAAGCATTTGAATCTTCAGCTGAATCTTTTCTTTTTACAAAAATTGAATTGTGCCCATCCCTAAAAGCAATTGATTCGGCTTCTGGCCTTCCATAGGAATAGTAATATAAAGCCAAAGATTTTCTGCTGTCATCTTCCGGACATGTAATAGGATTGGGTAATCCATGATAGGAAATTGAAGTCGTTGAAAACATAGCAATCGTATTGAATGAAGGTAATACTTTCTCAACACAGCCTGTCAATTCCTTATTCCATAACTCAAAATGACCACCATACTCTTCTTTCCAATCTTTGTTTAAATACACAATAAAGTTGACCCTACGATCTAATCCATTGATAGGATGTTTATTGAAATCAGCATGAACCTTTAATAAACCTTCTCTTTTCATCTCATGTAAACCCGCTCCTGAAAAATAAGGATCCCCAAACAAAGTCTCGTCAATCTCTGTGATCTCCTTCACAAAATTTAAAAACGGCTCCGAATTCAGAAAATGCATTAAGGCCTTGGTCTTTGGTCCAAATAATTCTTCCCCATTCCCAGCAAATTTCTTCTGCAAAGGGTCATTGTAAACAATGTTGTTTCCTTTGGATAAATCCGGAAATTCTGCCAATACCTCTGATAAAAATTTAGGGTTGAAAAAGTTCTCAAAACTGATGCTTGGAAAGGGATTCGCATTCCTGTATTTGGCCTTATACTGTTTAGCATATGCCATTAAATCTTGATTATGTGAATTAAGATAAGGGTTCATAGTAGTAAGTATGATTTCGGCTTTTAGCCTATTAAGTTAAAATTGATTTGATTACATAAAGTTCGACAATAATATTTCTTTACTTAGAAGCATTAATTGATTAAACTTGCTTTTGTCAACTTTTATCTACAGCCTTTTCGATAATTATTTAACCCCATATTAAAATTTGACATTTTTAAACAAACTATTGAATACTAGTAGGTTAAGGTTTCGCGCTAAGGCCATATTTTTAAATAAAAACATTTGTTGTCACAAACTGTTATTCATGGGATTATAAACTTTAAAACATCGAATATGAAAGGAAATTGGATTCTAAAATTCCGCCCATTAGCATTCATTATGCTCTTATTTGTTTCATTACAATCATGGGCTCAAGACAAAGGATTAGATATCAATGTAGATATTGATAAAGGGGATGATGGTATGTTCTCCAAACCCTGGGTATGGGTAGTCGGAGGTGCTGTATTTATTCTACTACTCGTAGCTTTGTTGAGGGGTGGGGGAAAAAAATAATAAGAAATAAAAAAGGCTTTCATTCGAAAGCCTTTTCTTCTGAAATTAACTTTATAAACAGTTAGTGATTTCCCATCCAAAACCCAAAATAGGTTCAATCTCACCCTCCTGAGTTAACTTTTCTTGATAAGCATCCATTTCTAAATATTGGCTACTCGTCAATCCTATTTTTTTTAATTCTAAGCGGAAATCCTTGGAAATAGAATTGGATGTGCCTAATAGAAATGTCCCCATTACTATTAATATGCTTATGCTCTTTTTGTTGGTGATACTTGACATATTTGCTTCCTCCTAATTTCTGTTTCTCAAATATGTTTCAATATCAGCTCTCTAACAAACAATGGATTGGCGGATTTATATATATCAAGGAATATAACTACTCAAATTATATAATTTAAGCAGAGATATGCCTTTTTACAAGTCTTATTGCTATGCCAACCCCTGAAATTATGCGCTTTTAAGAACTTTACTCTTTCTTTTTCTTATCTTGAAATTAACAATACCTGATCTAAACCATCATCGTGTTTATTGCATTTATAAATCTAAAACTTACTTAAACCCATGCTAATGAAAAAATTCTTGAAACCCTCTTCGCTAAAAATCCTCCTGTTTTTAAGTCTATTTCTTGGAATAAAAAATCATTTGATCGCCTTCAATAGCGTTGATCAACCTAAAAAAGTCAAGGTCATTTTTGATACAGATATGGGGCCAGATTACGATGATATCGGTGCAATAGCTATATTGCATGCCCTGGCTGATCAGGGTAAAGCAGAAATCCTAGCAACGGTAGCAAGTGATGCTCACAAGGATATCCCTGCAACTATTGAAGTCTATAATAAGTATTATAAGAGGGATGGAATTCCAGTAGGAAAAACTTCGAATCCATTGGCTCCTAATTTTACGGCTCCTAACAATTGGAATGAAAAAATTATTAAAAAATTCTATCCCGAATTGCTGAATAAAAATTATGAAAATGCGGTCTCTATTTATAGAAAGGTGCTGGCAGAACAACCTGATAATTCTGTTACCTTAATTACAGTTGGTTTCATGACAAATATCAGTGAGCTATTACAATCCTATGCCGACCAATATTCTAAATTAAATGGAATGGATTTGGTCAAGAAGAAAGTTAAGAATTGGGTAGCAATGGCTGCTGCATTCCCCCAGGGAAAGGAGTTTAATGTTTTTAAAGATGCTGAGTCAGCCAAATATGCATTCGATAATTTCCCGAAACCTATTTTGTTTTCTGGATTTGAAATTGGTGACCGTATAAAAACAGGTGGTAAAATCGCTGAACGTAATCTGCTAAATAGTCCGGTATCTGTAGGATATAAAATCAATTTAGAGACTTATGCAAATGAAGCCGTAAAGAACAGAAGCTCTTGGGATCAAACCGCCGTACTGATCGCCATTGAAAACCCCGAAGACTACTTCTACCTAAGCGGACCCGGAAAACTAATCGTTGATGAGGAAGGAAATAACCTTTGGGAACCAAATAAGAATGGGCTACATGAATTTATCATACATAAATACCCATATGATAAATTAGAAAGTGTTATAGATGAATTGATGTTGCAACAACCAAAGTAAGTTTGAGCAATAATTACCCTTTCCCAATAAATACCATTTTTGGGCTACTGCCTGAATAGTTAAATTCAGTAATTTGGTTTGGCGGCTGGTTCCTTAAAATTTTCCAAAATCTATGTTTATTTGAAAGAATACTTTGAATCTGGAGAACTTATAAGAACTTTTTAATGTAATAACTGAAAAAATAATGAATGTTAGTGTGATCACTCATTAACCTCTTTCTCGTAGAATGTACGATGTTTTATTGCATTGATTGCAAGAATACCGTTTAACCGGTAGAAAAAACAAGAATGATTTCACCCACCATGGCCTGCGAACTCGTGAGTAGAGATAGGCTTCTCCACAGTGAGGACACAAGGGGTGTGATTGACTCATCGCAGTTGTTTTTAAACTGATAATTTTCATATATTATTGTAATAAATTTTAATGAATTAATATAATACCATCATCCCGGAAAAAGATTGGTTTAGGGTCTAGTAATACTATTAACGCCCAAACTATGTATTTATTTTGTCTTTTTAAGGGAGAAATAATACTCGTGAAAACATACTTGATTAACCAGCAAAATTCAAGTCGTTTAAACGCATGTAAGTTAGCCGATTGAAATTAAGACGCTGTTAAGTAAATCCTAAAAAATAATTAAATATTGCAGGAAAGAAAACCCACAAATTAATGGTTTACGTGCTTAAATAACTAAATTGATAAACAAATGTTTACATGTGTTACCAATTCTTGTTAATGGTTTCGTGTGATAGCGATAATACTTTTTAAAAGTAACAAAAAGCAATGAAATTTGTTCTGTATTTAAATCAATATTTTATCCAATATATGACTAGAATATTAACATTCATCCTATTATTCTCCTGCTTGTGCAGTATTACTTTGGCTCAAGAGAAAAATCCTAAAGCTAATGGCTGGATATTCGGACCCTCATTAGGCTATCAATATCAGAGTGGAAGCTTCCTGAAAGCCTCTGCGTGGACTTTATTCGCCCCCAATCAATCCCAATACATAAAATTTGATGCCGGCGCCAACTTTAATTGGATGATGAATCAAACAACGGTTATCCCTGAGTTTGGAATCACATATTATTTAAATAATGTAGCTGTTTGGCCACTCCTTAAAGGTGAAATTACCCCATATACCGCAACTGCCAAAGCTGGAATTAGTGTTTTTTCTATTCTTGAACTTTCCGCAGGTTATGGTTTTGATATAAATACCAAAGAAAATTTTAAGACAATTGATGGTTTCACCGTTGGGGTAGGGGTGAATATCCCACTGAAATTTCACCTTTACTAAGGGTTATTCTAACCAGTCTTTAAAATCATTCACCCGTTCTCGGCTGACAATTAATTCATCCGATGGAAAATGTTGAAGCTGAACCCTTAGACGTGAACTCGTATGAACCGAGATGCTGGTTATTGATTTAATATTGATTATAGTTCCCCTGCTGATCCTGAAAAACTGTCGCGGGTCTAACATCGCTTCAATTTGCTCCAAGCTCTGGTCCAGTAAATAAGAGGTATTCCCTGTGCCATAAGCATAAGTGCCCTTATTCTCTGAATAAAAACACTCGATCTCATCCACTGCTATTAATTTTATCGTATTGCCAACCTTGATGCTGAACCTCGTTTTGTAATTTCCTTTTTCAGAATGGATAAGGTTTTTTATCTGTTCAATATCTACAGCAGGTGGTTTAGAACTTATACGTTCAAATTTCTCAATAGCATTTTCCAGCTCCTCCTCGGAAATAGGTTTTAATAGATAATCAATACTGTTCAACTTGAAGGCTCGAATGGCAAATTCATCGTACGCAGTCGTGAAAATAATTGGACTTTCAATGCTTAGACCCTCAAAGATTTCGAAAGATAGACCATCAGATAATTGAATGTCCAGAAATATCAATTCAGGTGCTGGATTCTCTGCAAACCATCGCTTTGATTGCTCTACAGAATGACACATCTCAATCTGATTGATACCTAAATTATTTAACTTCCTGCTCAGTAATCTTGCCGCCGGCTTTTCGTCCTCAATAATTAATGTTTGGTAACTTCTCATGCATGAAGGATTGGCAACTTTACAACAAACTTTTCCATAGTCTTGATAACCTCAATCTCCTTTTTACTCGTCAATTGATAACGTTCTCTAATATTTCTTAATCCAACTTTCGTGGAAGGCGTTTTGTTTTCTTTTTCCTGAAGATTGTTCTCAACTACCAAAAAATCATTCTCCCGATAGATATCTATCTTCAATGGTGATTCCTCCGTGGCTTTATTATGCTGAATACAGTTTTCCAACAGTAATTGTAAGGCCAAAGGCACTGTTGAATAGGAATCGTCTAGGTCCTCAACCTTACTCTTTTTATAAATTATGGCATCCTCGAATCGAATTTGTAATAGGGAAATATAATTGTTCGCAAATTCCAGTTCTTGCTGGATGCTAACGTATTCCTTGTCCTTATGTTCCAGAATATAGCGATATATTTTTGATAGTGACTTCGTATAGGTAATCGCATTCTTCTGATCCTCTTCAATTAATCCAATTAAAACGTTCAAACTATTGAATAAAAAGTGTGGATCGATCTGGTTCTTTAAGGATTCCAACTGTGCAGTTGCTTCTCCTGCAATCATTTTCTGTTGCGCAATTTGCTTGTTCTTATGAACTTTATAATAGTAAAAACCATAGAACCCCAATCCGATGAAAATCGAAATTATGGTTATTGGAATATAGCTGAACCAATATTCGTTTTTTAGAAAATAATCCAGTGAATTCCCTTGCCAAAGGACAGAAATCGTCACATTAATGCAAAATATGACAATGGGAGCGAGGATGCAGGTTAGTAGGATATATCCAATTACCCGTTGGACGGCTCGGCTTTTATCCGGAATAATAAAGTTGAGAATTTTACCACTGGCTATACCTGTCAGATATAAACAGATTCCATAGGCTATCCCAGTTATGGATTCGGGAGCAGTGATAAAAGACATTTCTAAACTCCCTGTACTGAACAATACTATGATCGCAATAATACTATAGATTGCTAAACTGATGAGGACAGCTGTAAGTATGGAGATTAGAAATGTCTTCATTGATACTTTATTTGCATTCTTTTAAAAGTGCTTCTGCTCTTTCTTTTCCCCATGATGGATAAAAAGGTTGATCCGATTTCTTAGTGTCATATAAAGGTAGCGCTTTTTGAATACTTTCGCATTCTTCCTTGCTGTCTCCTCCCATAAACTTTTTGGATTGCATGCTGAATTCTGCTAACCCGACAATGGCGCGAGGATTGTTAGGATCCATTTTTATTGCCGTTTCATAATCCCCCATGATGGATGGAGCCAATATTGCAGCCTTGCCTGCAGGATCGGTAATCATATCCGAAGTCGTTGCTAAGGCCCGAACAACAAGCCATTCTGAATTGAGATCCTTTTCATCTGTCGGAATTAATTTGCCGATCTTCTTTAACACATTGGATTTCTCAGTTTCATCATGAATCTGAAATGAACTTGTCACCAAGGTTAATGCCTGATAATATTTTGGCAACCAATTGTCTTTCTCCACCTGTGCAATTCGTTCAAATTGAGCGCTCGCCTCTTTTGCATTCCCTGAACTCCAGGTCTTTAAAGCTTCCCCCATCGCTTTTTCGTATTTACCTTGGCCATAGCTTGATAAGCTAAATATGACCATGAATGTGAAGATTAGTGTTTTCATCGTTTTTTCGTTTTTATTTATTTAAAATTCTGCTTTCTGAAATTATCCATCAAACTTGCTTGGATGAACCGTCGTTTTTTATGGATGAATGGTTATAATTGATCCAATTGATTGTCCTTTTTATTTTTGCTGATTGTCCAAAAGAATCCTACAAAGGCAAACCGCTTAGCTGTTGGAATAATTGCCCTACCTTTATATTGACCTGATGGGTTAGCAACTGAACTGTATTCATACCCAAATACAGGCTTATTTCCCAATATATTAGTGACTGAGAAAAATAATATCTTTTGTTGCGTCAATAAAAAGGACCAACTAAAGGAAAGATCATTCTGAGCTTTTGTCATCGACTGCATAAACCCACCCAGGTTCGGATTATCATATGGACGGCCAGAAATAAAGGTGTTTGTCAGTCCTAGCTGGGATCGAAGCCCCGAAATCCAATATTTGCCAACAAGGGAAAAATAATGCTTCGCTAAATAACTGGGTTGAACAGCATACTCATAATTTCGCTCCAATTTCTTAGGATCGGTATAAGAGTAAGATATCCAATATTGAAGATTCGGAATAGTCTTGCTATCCTTCCAGAAAAAATCAATCCCTCTTACCTTGCCATACCCATTATTGCTGAACTCGGAATTATATTGTGGAATCTGATTATTATACGTGATCAAATGGTCATAATCCTTAATGAATCCTTCGAGTCGAAGCATCCGACCTTTCTGATTAAAGGTGTAATTGAAGATATAATGATCAGCAGATTGCCAATTTAAGGCTGGGTTAAATTTTGAATATTCGGTATTGGGTTCCTGATGATACTTTCCATAAGAAATGGATAAGACATGTTGGGTGCTAGGTAAATAGGCAATAGATGCCCTTGGTTCTAAAAATCGTTGTGACTTGAAGTCATCGGAATACCTCAAACCCAAATCCAAACTCATCTTTGGTAAAAATCTATAACTTCCTTCTGTAAAACCAGCAATAACAGAACGTTTGAAACCGTAACTGATAGGGCTTATTTCCGATTGTTGGAACTTCTCATCGATATCTTTAAAGAAGTGCTCCGCACCAATTAACCAGGTCCATCGATTTGCATTTTTCTTGATCAGTAATTTCACATGCGATCCAATCTCTTGATTCGGGATGTTGAAATTATAATAATCTAGCTTCCTATCTAGATAACCTACACCTATCCCGGTTTCAAGCTTCCAGTTTGAAGGTAGATAGTAGGATAGGTTGCTGTTTAAATAGTAATTGTTGGACTTAATTGCCGTCTTTACTTCTTGGGAATATAGTACGCTGTAATCGCTACAACTAAAGTCTTCAGCAGCAAAGGATGCATATAGATTAAAAAAATGATGCTCCCCCTTGTTTCGGAAAATAGCCTCTCCAGAGGCTTGTTCATACGGTTTTTGCCAAACGAGGTTTTGTTTGATCAAACCGTTATAAGGCTTAAGGTTGGTATAACTTGCATTTAGGCTCAATGAGCTATTTCCCCATTTTTGTGAATTGCTCAAGCCTAACCCAACGGTAGAAAATGAAAGCTCTGTTTTGGGCTCTTCAATGGCTTGCGAGCTGCTGAGATTTAGGATTCCTGAAATTGCATTCCCATATTCTGCGCCATACCCTCCGGTGGAAAAGTTTGTCCCTTTGAATAAAAAAGGAGAGAACCGACCTCGAACTGGTACTCCATTGGCTGATGCGGTATAGGGTTGAGTTACTAGGATGCCGTTGATGTAAGTTTGAGTCTCACTTGGATCACCTCCTCGAACCATCAAGCGACCATTCTCACCTGCAATCTGGGCTCCAGGTAGTTTGCCTATGGCCGCAACTATATTTCCCATACTCCCTGCAGTCGTGACAATGTCCAATGGTGTCAATACTGCACTGCTCTGATTCCCAACACTTAGTTGTCCTGCACGAATCACGACTGTTTCTATCTTATTGTCATCACTTACAAGTTGCAAATCAATGATTACACTATCCTTGACCTCGAAGGGGACCTGTTGACTTATGTAGCCAACTGAACTAACCATCAGCATTTGTTGACCTGTTTCCTCTGTTTTGAACTGATAATATCCTAAACTATCTGTGTAACCACCATCATAACTCCCTGAAATAAAAACATTGATATTGGCCAAACCCTTATGTTTTTGGTTGGTAATCCTCCCTTTAATGGTTTGAGCATATAGGGAGACTGAAAGTATACTACAGCAGAATAAGAAGAGGATCGATTTCATGGTACAATTTTTTACAATACTATCTTATCCTGCTCAGCTCTAGAATTTGAAAAGGCTCAATGGTAGAAAAGATGGGATGAAATGCTGGATTTGCAGTTTGAAAGGTTTTCGTACATTTGCTTTCAGATAACATTTACCATGACCTCCTTTAGAAATCTGAATCAAACTACTGGAAGAATTATTAGCCTCGACAATGCTGAATACTTATTTTTTGGTGGAACTGCATACTTAGGTTTGTTAGCAAATCCTGAATATATCGAACTCTACAAACAAGGGATTGACCGCTATGGATTGAACAATGGAACCTCGCGAACCAACAACGTGCAGTTGGGAATTTATAAGGAAGCTGAGGACCACTTGGCTAAACGCTTCGTCTTTGAATCTGCAGCCTTGCTTTCCTCTGGTTATCTCGCCGGTCAAGCGACTGTCAGAGCCTTGACGAAAGGCAAATCGGTCCTGTATGCTCCCGGAAGTCACCCTGCTCTTTGGTTGCAGGATTCTCCTTTGCAAGATGGCGACTTTGACCAGTGGATTTTAAATACCATCGATTTTATCAATAATACTAATCAAGAAGAATTCGTGGTTATTTCTAATTGCATTGACAATCTGACGCCACAACAATTCGATTTCTCCCCATTCAAAAGTTTGAATGCAAATAAGAGAGTTACTTTGATTCTTGATGATTCTCATGGTATTGCTATTCTGAAAAAGGATGGTATTTCAACAGAATTATCGGAATTGAAAAGACCAAATATTGAAATTGTTGTACTTGCATCCTTAGCAAAAGGTCTTGGAACGGATGCAGGCTTGGTTTTGGGATCGAAGGAAATTATCAATGAAATTAAAAAGCACCCGATATACAATGGCGCTTCACCAACAGCGCCTGCAGCATTTTATGCTTTGATGGAGGGAGCGAATTTGTATGAGGAAGCCTTTGATAAAATGCAAAGTAATACGCGATTATTGGCTGAAATGGTAACCAATACAAACTTGAGTCATATTGAGAATTTCCCAGTGTTTAGTTCCAAAAAACCCGAACTTTACAAGCATTTATTACAAAAGAAGATCCTAATTTCTAGTTTTCCTTACCCATTAGCGACAAGTCCACTACTAAATCGCATTGTTATATCAGCCTTGCATACTGAACATGATGTTCGTCATCTTGGAGAAGTATTGTGCTCAGAAAGTTCATTAATTCTTTGATTGTCAACAAAATAATTGTAGCTTTGCAAGCCTTTTGAAATGTAATATTGGGGAGTGCTATACTAAATCATTGAATGATAGTGGTTTGGATTTTAAAAAAACACAAAAATATTTCCATTACTCATTTTAAAAAGATACTTTTGCATCCCCAAACGGGCTAATAGGCTTAGGGTATAGATTAATTAGAGTAAAAATAGATATGACTAAAGCAGAAATTATTGCAGAGATCTCTAACAAGACTGGGTTAGAGAAGGTTGATGTTCAAGAAACCGTTGAAGCATTCTTCAAAGTAGTTAAAAGCGCTATGATTGGCGGTGAAAATGTGTACGTAAGAGGTTTTGGAAGTTTTGTAGTAAAAAAGAGAGCTGAAAAAACAGCACGTAACATTTCAAAAAACACAGCTATTATCATTCCTGAGCACTACGTGCCTAGCTTCAAACCTGCAAAAGTATTTGTAGAAAAAGTAAAGAACGGAAATAAGAAATAATTCATCTTTATGAAAAACTCCAAGCAAATTCAGATTATCGTTATAACAGCAGTAGCCCTTGTTGTAGGATTTCTTCTGTTTAAACCTGTAAAAGGCTTGGTGACTAAAGAAGAAAACACTGCTGCAACTTCATCTGCCAAAGATGACGCTGCAGCAGCTCAGTTTAATCTGAGTTCTGTTTCTGAAGCTGCAAAGCGAGGGTTAAACCCAGCTTTAGCCAATGAAATCAGCGAATTAGAGGCTAAAGCAAATAAAGCAGATAATGCCGAGAAAGTCAAAATTTATCAGCAAATTGCTGACAAATGGAACGATCTTGAAAAACCTGCTCCTCAAGCGTATGTATATGAGGAAATGGCCAAAATTGACCCTAAATTCGAATATTGGTTGAAATCTGGGGACAACTTCAGAAAAGGGTATACCAATCTTCAAGATACTCTATTAGCTTCAGCATTAAATCAAAAAGCCATTGAAGTTTATCAAAAAGCCGTAGATTTAAACGCTGCAAGTTTAGATGCTAAAACTGGTCTTGGGGCCGCAATGGTTACTGGAACCAATAACCCTATGGCTGGAATTGCTATCTTGAGAGAAGTTGTTCAAACTGACCCTAAAAATCTCGAGGCCAACAAAACCTTAGGGTTGTTCTCATTACAGTCGCGTCAATTCGACCGAGCAATCGATCGTTTCAAAGTTGTAATTGAACAAAAACCTGATGCCGAATCGTATTTCTATTTAGCAACAGGATATGAAAATATAGGGATGAAGAACGAAGCTATCGCCGCTTTTCAAAAAAGCAAAGAACTGGCTGCCGATCCTAGTCTCTCCCAGTTCATCGATCGTAGGATTGAAGAACTTAGTAAGTAATTAACAATTTTTTTTAAAATCATTTAAAAACATTAAAGCTATGCCAAGCGGAAAAAAAAGAAAAAGACACAAAATGGCTACTCACAAACGTAAAAAACGTTTAAGAAAAAATAGACACAAGAAAAAATAACATAAGGCTCAGCCCTTATTAATCATGTGACAATCTATGATCGATTATCCATCATCATAGATTGTTTTTTTTCATTAAACGGTTTTATGTTTAACCGGACATTATTCGTTGTGGAGCGAGTCCACAACTGTCCTTAATTAAGTAGCTGTTGGTAAAGGAATTAATTATCGATTCAGTCCCCGATAAGGGGGTGACTATTGCTTTACTACAGGACAAACAACTAGTTGAATTAAACAGGGAACAAGCTGGCAATCACTATGCCGTGGGTGATATTTACTTAGGGAGAGTAAAGAAAATCATGCCCGGACTGAATGCCGCATTCGTAGATGTAGGCTACGAAAAAGACGCTTTCCTGCATTACCTCGACTTAGGGCCTCAAGTACAATCCTTGATCAAATTAACAAGGGTAGTAAAGAATGGCAGTTATCAAGAGAAACTGCTCAATAGTTTGAAGCTTGAAAAGGACATTGACAAGGCTGGAAAAATATCTGATGTTTTAAGCCGTAACATGTTATTGCCAGTACAGATAGCGAAAGAACCTATCTCAACAAAAGGACCTAGGCTAAGCTCCGACTTATCCATCGCAGGCCGATTTGTTGTCCTGGTACCATTTTCAAGTTCGGTTTCCATTTCCAAGAAAATCAAAGGCAGTGCCGAAAGAAATAGACTCAAGAAAATTGTAGAAAGTATTAAACCTGCAAATTTCGGCGTCATTATCAGAACGGTATCCGAAGGTAAAGGAGTCGATGAACTCCAAAAAGACCTCCTCGACCTGATTTCTAAATGGGAATTGTTTACCAAACGCCTTAAAACAGCTGAACCCCCTCAGAAAGTGCTCGGTGAGTTGGACAGAGCATCAACCATCTTGCGTGATATCCTCACCGATGAATTTACTCATATCTATGTAAATGATAATGAAATCTACGAGGAAGTAAAATCATATATTCAAGAGATTTCGCCTGATCTGGAAAAAATAGTCAAATTCTATAAAGGAAAAGAACCTATTTTCGACCACTTCGGCGTAGAAAAGCAAATTAAGGCGTCGTTCGGCAAAACTGTAAACCTCCAAGGTGGTGCCTACCTCGTGGTAGAACATACCGAAGCCCTTCACGTTATCGATGTGAATAGTGGTAACAGAATTGCCAACAAAGAAAATCAAGAAGATAACGCGCTCCTTGTGAATAAGGAAGCAGCAAAAGAAATTGCCCGACAGCTTAGGCTTAGGGATATGGGTGGTATAGTGGTAATCGATTTTATCGATATGCACAAAGCATCCAACCGGAAAGAACTTTATGGATTCTTGAAGGAATGTATGGCCAGCGATAGAGCTAGACATACGATTCTCCCTCCTAGTAAATTCGGACTCGTCCAAATAACTAGGCAAAGAGTTCGCCCCGAAATGAGTATCGTCACGAATGAAAAGTGCCCTGCTTGTGACGGGACAGGCGAAATTAGATCAAGTATCGTTTTATTAGATGATATTGAAAACAATTTGAGTTTTATTCTTCAGGAACAGAACGAAGTAGGGGTAACCCTTTGTGTGCACCCTTATATCGCTGCCTACATCAAATCTGGTTTTATCTCCAGGAGAATGAAATGGTTTTTAAAATATTGGAAATGGATTAAAGTAAAAGAAATGAGCTCATACCATTTGACCGAATTTCACTTCTTTAACTCTAAAGACGAAGAGATAAAATTGTAAAAAAAGCTGGTTACTTTCCGTAACCAGCTTTTTTGCTTTTATAGCTTGTCGATCCAATGGATCTTGAGTCCGTCTTTTTCCATTTTTCTAAAGTAGGTCATCTGTCGCTTTGCAAATCGATGAATCTCTGTCCTTAACTTCTCCCTGAATTCTTCCATCGTCAATTCCCCCAATAAATATAAAGAGGCGTATTTGTATTCCAAGCCAAACCATTGTAATTGCTCATGACTGATTCCCTGAGATATCAAACCCTCAACTTCCTCAATTAATCCCGAGTCTATTCTACTGTCAAGACGCTTGTCTATCCTGCTTCTTCTTTTGTCTCGTTCTGGTGATAAGCCGATGATTAAATAATGTTTAATGCTTTTTTTATCTGAAATTGGCATTGGATGATGATCCAGGTACATTAATATCTCTAATGCTCGGACCAAACGCTTATGGCTATTCCAATCTATTGTGTAATCTTCCGGTATATCCCTGGATTTGAGTAGCGAAATAAGTTCTTCCTTGCTCAATCTTGAAAGCTCAATTTGTAAATCCTGGATTTTTGGAACCTGACTATAAGTCTGATCTTGTAAGAGACTCTGAATATAAGATCCTGTGCCGCCACAAAGGATGGCTAGCTTTTTACGCTCTTGTATTTCTTGAAAGGCAGAAAGGAAGTTTTCCCTGAATAAGTCAACATTGTACTTTTCAGTAGGTTCGATAATATCAATCAAATGATAAGGTACCTCCTGATACTCGATTAAATCCTTGCCGGTTCCTATATCCAATTGTTTATAAACTTGTCTTGAATCAGCCGAAATAATCTCTCCATTCAAGGCCTGTGCAAGTTGCACGGCCAGTTTAGTCTTTCCTGAAGCAGTCGGACCCAATAGGATTAAAAGAAAATCAGGCGAAAGAAAATCTTCCGCCTGTTGTATAAATTCAATAAGTTCTTGAATACTTGTTAGATCACGAACTTGGTCCATTTTTCATTACTTTCGTTGCTCGCAACTACTGTGTCAATAAAGGCCATACCGCGAACTCCATCGTTTACATTTGGAAAATCCAATTGCTCAGGGGTAGGGGTTTTACCATCTTTCTTGGCAGCAACAGTCGCAGCAAAATTACGGTAAATATTTGCAAATGACTCTAGTAAGCCTTCTGGGTGACCAGCCGGAATTCTAGTGTTATGTGTTGCAAATGAACTTAACGTATATGGTGCAGCATACGCATTTCCTGTACGATAGTATTGTCTAGGCTGATCCAACATTTTTACGATCAAATTATTAGGATCTTCATTAGCCCATTCAAAACCACCTTTTTCCCCATAGATACGCATTCTTACAGCATTCTCTTCTCCTGCACAGATTTGTGATGCTGTCAAAACTCCTTTTGCACCTTCTGTAAAATGTAATAATACAGAACCATCATCATCTAATTGACGGCCTTCAACAAAGGATGTTAAATCCGCACAAACTTCAGTGATTCTAAGTCCGGTTACATATTCCGCTAAATGTGCTACGTGTGTTCCGATATCGCCCATTGCCAAGGATTTACCTGAGCGTTTTGGATCAGTACGCCATGCTGCGCCAGCATTACCTTCACGTTCTGTTAAACGACTCAACCAGCCCTGTGGATATTCTACTAATACCTTGCGAATCTTGCCAAAATGACCTTCTTTCACCATGGCCTTAGCCTGTTTTACCATCGGGTATCCCGAGTATGTATGAGTTAAACATAAGGTGCGACCTGTACGTTCTACAATCGCTTGTAATTCTAAGGCCTGCTCTAGATTTAAAGTCATCGGTTTTTCAACAACAACATCAAATCCATTTTCCAATGCTAATTTTGCAGGTTCGAAATGTAAGAAGTTCGGCGTAACGATGGTCACGAAGTCCATGCGCTCTCCTTCTGGAAGCTGTCCTTCCTTCTCGATCATCTCTTGGTATGTAACGTAAACTCTCTCTTCAGGAACAAATAAGTCCTCGCCCGATTGTAAGGAAATCTCTCTGTTAATACTAAATGTACCACATACTAATTCTATTTTGCCATCCATAAAGGCAGCAATCCGGTGTACAGCTCCTATAAAGGCATCGTTTCCACCACCGACCATGCCCATGCGAAGTTTTCGTTTCATAAGGAATAAATTTCGATTGATTAAGGAATAAATATAATAAAATAATGCCGCTTTTAAACAGCTAATACTAATTTAATGCTCCCTGTATTCTGAGTGAGATATCCTTCTGGGTACTGACCCTCGACTACTTTCAACTCTGCTAGACTACCTATTTGAAATTGTTGATTGTCGCTAATCCAATATTTCCCCCCTTCGCGAACCCCTGCTTCTTCAAAGCCAATGGTCTTGAGTGAGGAGTCCTGGGACCAGTCTTTATCCACATAGGTCATGATATCTCCAGGTTGGAATTCTGTAATAAAACGACGGATTAATTTCGATAAGCCTCCAATGATAAGGTAATCGGATTTATGGCAGAATCGAAGTAGTTCAAAGGACCTATATCCCTCAGCTTTATCCCGCATTTTGCGACCAGCACTAAAAATCGCTAGGGAAACCAGTTCGCCTTCATGAAATAGACCATAACGATATTTGCCCGGTAAAGCGACTTGTAAATGATTCTCTTCTTGAAAGCTCATACCTTGACCCTTATCGACCCTCGCTACTACCGTTTTTCTCGCATGAACTTTCCTGGCTTGACCCGCCAACACTTTCAATCGATTCTTTATTTTTTCGGATTGTTGCTCCAATTGCCCTGCGGAAAGCATGATATATCGTTTGTCGGTTTCTGGAACCTCTATGAATAATTCCTCTGTAATGAAAATATCAAAAATTAGATTTGGGCAAATGATATGGCCATATCCATGTTCTTGGATATAGATGGGTTCAGCATCGAGCTCACCTTGGATAAAGCTTATTATTTCGCTGATAACCGGGTTTTCCATTTTGCAAAAATAAGGCAAATTAATCAATATGTGCGCTGTGCTAAATTATTAATACCTTTGTACCGTAAACAATAACAAATGAAATTACCTATAGTAGCATATGGAGATCCGGTTTTGCGTCAGAGAACCGAAGAGATCGATGAGGATTATCCAGAATTAAAACAATTGATAGATAATATGTTTGAAACCATGTATGCAGCAAATGGAGTAGGTCTTGCCGCTCCGCAAATTGGTTTGCCTATTCGTTTATTTGTCATCGATGCAAGCCCTTTCGGTGAAGATGATGAAGATGGTCCCGGCGATCCAACTGCTAAAGATTTTAAACGCGTTTTTATTAATCCTATTTTAGTCGAAGAAAGTGGCGAAAAATGGCCATTCTCCGAAGGTTGTTTGAGTATCCCTCATATCAACGAAGAGGTATTGAGAAAAAAAGACGTTGTCATCAATTACTTGGATGAAAATTTTGAAGAACAAGAAGAAGAATTAACTGGTCTGGCAGCTCGAGTTGTTCAGCATGAATATGATCATATTGAAGGGAAATTATTTATCGATAAACTTGGACCTTTGAAAAAAGCCATGTTGAAAGGTAAACTCGATTCTATTTCGAAAGGACAAATTAGGGTATCCTATAAAATGTCTTTCCCGCAATTGAAAAAGAAAAGATAATAGAAGGGCCAGATTTACTAATCTGGCCTTTTTTATTTTCTATAACCTAGTTCGATTTTCTGATTATTGTTTGTCCTCAAAATAATTGAATGCATCTATAATGTCCAGGTAAACTCCATCATAACCTGAGTCTAATATTCCTTTTAAATAACTCTTATCATTACCATATATAATGGCCTGCCACTCCTTATCCCAGTATTTTACTTTATAATTCCCCTTCCACTCTGGATTTTCCTCCATTAACCATGTCGGTTTTTGCTGTTTCCATGATGGATTCCAATAAGATCTATAATCTTCAGCTTCGCCAATGGACATATAGGATATGACCAATCTTTTCCCTCCATTTGCCTTGTTTTTTAATTGTCGAACTTCCTCTTGATTAAAGGATTGCCCATCTGTAAAATAAAGGTCCATAATCAATACATCATAATTGGTAGCGGTCACAGCTTGTATAAATGCCTGCTTGGATGAAAACTTGGATGGATTGATTAAATAAAGGAAGTTCTTGGCTTCGGAAAGTTTACTGATATTATTCTTGTTCTCTTGATGAATAGCAACTTTCGGAATAATATTCAATTCACGCTCAGTTGATGCAAAGGATATGAATCCATTTTGGTCATTCTTCGAAAATGAATTGTTTATGTTGGCCGCACTGGATCAATAATCACTGACCAAAATGCTGTTTCCAGCTTGTTTTGAGATATTCAAGTATTGAATAAGTCTATTGCTTTCTGATGTTGGAGTTGCCTTATCATCTTCATCATAACCATAAAATAAATCCTCCTGACCATTCCCATCAATAGCAGCTAAATACTTTTGGGCTAGACTCCCATTCGGTTCGCCATCTTGCGTTACGAGCTCTATTCCATTCTGTGGAATGACAATAAAGTTAGTGCTGGATTTTTTTGCGTACTCACTCAGGCCGATGACAAAATTACGCATCTCCTCTTTGTAATTCTGATCGCCTAACTCTGGATCGAATACCTCATTCTTTGAGCAGGATGATAGTAAACTTAAACTAATGAGTAGGATTAAAATTCTAGTTGTTAGCATATATCTATTACGTATTGGATTAACAACGGAATATCTGACTAATAAATAAATGCGATGAACAATTTAATTTATTGGTCGAACTGTCGGTAAGGATAGATTATATCGAACGGATAGAAACCTAATCCCGAATACAACTGACGCAGAGATAAACGCATTTAAGTTTGGGTCCAATGGGATAAATGTCAGCAGTACATAGGTTATTGCGCCCGCCAGACAGGCTGAAGCATAGATTTCCTTTCGTAATATCAGGGGGGTAACATTCATTAAGACGTCTCGGATTACACCACCCATGCAGGCTGAAAACATGCCTAGCATTACGGCAGCAATCGCACTGCTCTCGTAAGCCAGAGATTTCTCAACTCCAACAACGGTGAAAAAACCAATCCCCAAGGCATCAAATAGAAATAGGGTTCTGGCGAAACTATCCAATTGCTTGTTGAATAAAATGGAAATAAAGACGCCAACGAAAATGGCAATCAGATAATTTCCATCTTCAACCCATACCGGACGAATATTTAAAAAAACATCCCTTAATGAACCTCCCCCAATAGCAGTAACAAAGCCCATAAAGGTTGCTCCAAAGATATCAATGCCATATCGGTTTGCCGCCATAGCTCCCGAAATGGCAAAAACCATTGTCCCTAATAAATCAATGTAGTAAATCAGTTCCATGCAAGTATTTTACTTCCTTTTGCAATAATACATAAAATATAAAATTACTTCCCAATAATTAAGAAAGGCTCCGAGCGGAGCCTTTCTAGTAAACTAAACAACGAAACAATGATTATAAATTAAATTCCTGTTAATCCTTTTTTGGATTTTAATTCTTTAAGTTCTTTCTGGTATTTTCTGTCGATTTCCTTGTATTCTTCTGAATCTTGTAATTCTTTCCACTGTCTGCTTTTTTCTTTCCATTCAGGGCTATTGAAATACTCTTGGATCTTTTTACCATCCTCCTGCATTTTTCGAATATCCGCTTTCCATTCAGCTGAATTGAAATGTTCTTTCAGTTTAGCAGATTCCTTTTCTATGTTGGCAATCTGTCTTTTCCAGTCCTCACTTTCAAAGTATTTCGAAACATGGGCAGATTGATTTCGAATATTTTCAACCTGTTTTTTCCACTCCGGTGAGGTAAAATACGCATTTACCTTGCTGGATTCTTTTTCGATATTGACAATCTGCTTCTTCCACTCAAGCGAATTGAAATAATCCTTCATTTTTGCAGATTCCTTTTCAATTTTAGCCATCTTGTCTTTCCATTCCGGACTTTCAAAGTAGGCACTTACCTTTTTACTTTGTTCTTCTATATTTTTTATCTGGGCGTTCCATTCTGGTGAATTGTGGTATTCTTGGATCTTTTTGCCTCGTTCCTCAAGAGATCTGATGCTATTTCGGACATCTAGGGGTAGTTCATTAGTGTCTTGAATCCCTTTTCCATGATAAACTATTTCTGATTTTACCTTCTTAGGCGCAACTGGTTTTTGTGCAGTCTCCGGGATTGGCGGTTTCACGGTATCAATGCTTAACAACATCGAATCTTCAGTCGAAGTCAAGTCAACTTTTATTTCCTGAGGCTTTACCTCATTTGATGGAATGATCCATGCTAAGGTTAGTATGGCTAAACCGCTAAGCAATACAGCCAATAATTGCGGTCTTACGTTTTTATAATTAGTTTCCATTTTTGTGATTCTTTTAATTCTATTCAATAAATGATTTTTGTTTCCAGATGCCGCAAGGGTTAAACTTGGATTCATGCTCATTCGCAATTCCTCCAACTCAACCAAGGCTTGGGCATAGGAAATAGGGGTGGATACATGTTCTATGACCATATCATCACAAGCATGTTCCCTTTCTCTTTCTAGTACTTTTGATAAGGCCCAAATAAATGGATTAAAGAACAATACCGTTTCTATCCCCACTTTCAGAAGGTTGAATAGATAGTCTCTACGTTTTACATGGGCAAGTTCGTGCAACAGGATAGCCTCTACCTGTGCCAGATCCATTTTGTTGGCATGAGCAACAGGGAAAAGGATAAATGGTTTCAGATAACCCAAGGTAATCGGAACGCTGATCTTATTGGAAAGATAAATCCCAACGGATTGCCTGATATTAAGCTTCTTCTTTGCTTGGTAATATAGGTTAGTCCATGATGCTGGAATGGAATCCAAGCCTTTATACTTTAGCCTTTTCAATTGGATCAAACTATTGCTCAACAAAATTATTTGAACAATGAATCCAAAAACATAGCCTGCCACTACATAAGGTAATACTCTCTCTAATCTAATACCATCCTGTTGTATGTTGACCATGATGTTCTTCAGGTCTTCCGGATTTAAGGTTCTTAAGTCGATAAATTGACTGGAATTCTGAAAGAAGTAAATAAAAGTCGCAATAAAGCTGATAAATATGGATACCTGGGTGGCTAATGCAGCGTTATGTCTCGCTTTGGCACTGATGTTTGATATTGAAAGTGTATATATACTATATATAATATACCAAATTGCAGCTTGCCATATAGAATGCAGAATGCTCCAGCCTAATGCATTGCCAATATTGAATGTTAGATTTTCCATGGCTAGTTTTGTTCAAGTTTTTTTAAAAATGCTTTGATTTCGTCAAGTTCTTCTTTGCTTGCTCGCTCATTTCCCAAAGCTTGCATGACAAGTCTTGCGGTTGATCCATTGTACACTGAATCAATCATTTTGTCCAACATCTTTTCTTGAATTTCCTCTTTCACCAATTTCGCTACATAAAGGTGTGTTTTTGAACTGGTGTCGCGAGTCACCATCCCTTTATCATGCATGATCTGCATCAATTTCAAGATTGTAGTATAACCTACATCCTTTTTATCCAAGGCTTCAAAAACTTCCCTTACACTGCTTTGTCCTTTATCCCAAAGAACTTGCAATATTTCCATTTCGCTTTCTGTCGGTTTCATACGATGATTGTTAGTATCTACGAATGTTTTCGTACTCAAATCTACGAAGTCTTTCGTATAATCCAAATGTTTTAATAAATTTTAACTAAAAAATTTTCTAAATGTCTGTTAAACAATTTGAAAACACGTTTTTATTTATCGATTTTTTTTGTGTTATAATTATTTTTAGGATTTATTCTTTGAAATCTTAGCCATAGCTCCTTAAATTTATTACTAATCCAAACCAATAGGAGCGAGGAATGGTTGTATAGGTATTGTTGTTTGAGAACTAGTAAATGAGTTTAGCACTACTATATATAATAAGAACAGAAATCAATTATGGCATATGACGAGAAGTTAGCTGACTTGGTCAGAGAATACCTGGTAGAACATTGTGACAAAGAAATTATGGAGAAACCCTTGTTTTCAGGCTTGGCATTTCTTGTTGATGATAAAATGTGTATTAATATATCGGGGGATCAATTGATGTGTCGATTTGATCCTGCCAAGACAGCAACTTATAAAAAGCACAAAGGATTCCAACCGATGATTATGCGAGGTAAGGAATTAGATGGTTATTGCCTTGTCGATCCAGATGGATACCGAAATAAAAAGGATTTCGAATTCTGGATGGACCTTTGTTTAGCCTATAACCCTTTTGCCAAATCTTCCAAAAAGAAAAAAACCAAGACTTCTTAAGAATAGGCCCTGAAAAAATCTCATAAAATAGTCTCAAAAAAGAGGGGTTGGAAAGTCCTCAAAATCAGTCTCAAATAGAAAGGTCTGGAAAGTTCTCAAAAACAGTATCAAAAAAAGATTTTGAAAAAGATCTGGTAAAAAGTTTTGAAAAAAATCTTCCTAAAACTTCCCATATTCCCCAATATCTAATTATTCTCGGTAACGTACTAACCTATTAATAGAGGAGGCTTTTTCTTCCATATATAATATGTGTATATATAGTAGCTGTATTTCTTACTGGTCAATTTATTATAAGAGAATATATCAATTCATTTCCTGATAACTTTTTAAAATGATTCATTTAAATAAATTTCTAGGAGTTTCTATTTAATCTGGTATCTCATATTTAAGGATACTATCAATTGCTGTTTTCAAATACTTCTTTTAAGTATACCTTACAAATAAACCTTTCTATCATTTATGTAGATTATTCTTTTAAATCAAGCTATCAACTTTTTCTTTCAATAAGACCTTGGATCATTTCTTTCGATCTTGTTTTCAAATCACGTTTTTTAATCAGTCCTTATAGATATCTCTTTCAAATAATAATAACAGTTTCATAACAACTTCAGATTTCCTAGTTATTTATTCTGAATTCGGGATTAATGTAGATTTTGAATACTGTAATAAGGTAGGTTTTATATACAAGTAATAATGTAGCCTTTGAATGTTGTATTAATGTAGCTTTTGAATATTCTAATAATATATAGGTTTTAAAAACTGTATTTATATAGTTTTTGAATACAGTGATCAAGGGAGCTTTTATATCCTGTAGTAAGTCGATTTCGAATTCATTAATACTACAGTTTTGAACTACTAATAGTTTCGAATTCAGCGATAATTCTGTCCATCTTATGCACAAATCAGGACCTCTACCGCACCTTGGTCGGACCTTCTTCGGATCTTTTCCTGACCTTGGCCGAATTTTTACGGCCGAGGTCCGGCGGATCTGCGGGGGATCTGCGCTAGTGATGCGGCGGAATATCGAGTTTTGTATGGCCTGCTCCCGAAGTATTTCCGATAATGCCAGGGTAAATGAATACCCTTCGAAAAGGAACGAGCTATGATCCCCTCCAAAAAACACACATCCATGATCCCAACCTTACCATAGCACTTTACCTCCCTTTCCCGCCGTTCATGCCCCCGCAACCATCCCTGGGCAATGAAAATGCAGCACTGCTGAAAATTTATCGTGCAATGTGCTAGCGAGTTACGCTGTGCTGCCAAAAATTGTTTGTGGGATGTCTTGGAAGTATGGATGTTTTGTCCCTATCTTTGCACCACTCCGCAAGGGAGGGACGGCTGAAAGGCCACTGACAACAGGGAAGGAAACACGGTAAAAAAGGGGTCAGACCCGATGCACCGTATCTTTTGAAAAAAGCGCCTCAAAATTATTTTAAAATAAATTTTGCGGAATCAAAAAAGGTTTCTACCTTTGCAGTCCCAACCGAGGGAAACAGCAACGAGCGCGATGCTCGGAGCGAGAAAAAAATGACACATCAACCCTACGAGAGTAGGGACGATATACAAGCCGAAGCGAGATGCCCAGGCGATAAAGTTCTTTATAATGATCATGTAGCGCAGCGACTCGTACGAGAGTACGATAGCTGAACAAAGATTTCAAGAAATCAATTCAGATATCCCGGAGCGGGAGGAAAACATTAAAACAAGACAATTCTATTTATTATAAATAGTCTTGATCTTACACTTCATTTTACAATGGAGAGTTTGATCCTGGCTCAGGATGAACGCTAGCGGCAGGCCTAATACATGCAAGTCGGACGGGATCCAGCTGGTAGCTTGCTACCGGCTGGTGAGAGTGGCGCACGGGTGCGTAACGCGTGAGCAACCTACCCATATCAGGGGGATAGCCCGAAGAAATTCGGATTAACACCGCATGACACAGATTTACCGCATGGTTTATTTGTCAAATATTCATAGGATATGGATGGGCTCGCGTGACATTAGCTAGTTGGTGGGGTAACGGCCCACCAAGGCGACGATGTCTAGGGGCTCTGAGAGGAGAATCCCCCACACTGGTACTGAGACACGGACCAGACTCCTACGGGAGGCAGCAGTAAGGAATATTGGTCAATGGGGGCAACCCTGAACCAGCCATGCCGCGTGCAGGATGACTGCCCTATGGGTTGTAAACTGCTTTTGTTAGGGAATAAACCCCACTACGTGTAGTGGGCTGAATGTACCTAAAGAATAAGGATCGGCTAACTCCGTGCCAGCAGCCGCGGTAATACGGAGGATCCGAGCGTTATCCGGATTTATTGGGTTTAAAGGGTGCGTAGGCGGCACTTTAAGTCAGGGGTGAAAGACGGCAGCTCAACTGTCGCAGTGCCCTTGATACTGAAGTGCTTGAATGCGGTTGAAGACGGCGGAATGAGACAAGTAGCGGTGAAATGCATAGATATGTCTCAGAACACCGATTGCGAAGGCAGCTGTCTAAGCCGTTATTGACGCTGATGCACGAAAGCGTGGGGATCGAACAGGATTAGATACCCTGGTAGTCCACGCCCTAAACGATGATGACTCGATGTTTGCGATATACCGTAAGCGTCCAAGCGAAAGCGTTAAGTCATCCACCTGGGGAGTACGCCCGCAAGGGTGAAACTCAAAGGAATTGACGGGGGCCCGCACAAGCGGAGGAGCATGTGGTTTAATTCGATGATACGCGAGGAACCTTACCCGGGCTTGAAAGTTACTGAAGGATGCAGAGACGCATCCGTCCTTCGGGACAGGAAACTAGGTGCTGCATGGCTGTCGTCAGCTCGTGCCGTGAGGTGTTGGGTTAAGTCCCGCAACGAGCGCAACCCCTATGTTTAGTTGCCAGCACGTCAAGGTGGGGACTCTAAACAGACTGCCTGCGCAAGCAGAGAGGAAGGCGGGGACGACGTCAAGTCATCATGGCCCTTACGTCCGGGGCTACACACGTGCTACAATGGATGGTACAGCGGGCAGCTACACAGCAATGTGATGCCAATCTCGAAAAGCCATTCACAGTTCGGATCGGGGTCTGCAACTCGACCCCGTGAAGTTGGATTCGCTAGTAATCGCGTATCAGCAATGACGCGGTGAATACGTTCCCGGGCCTTGTACACACCGCCCGTCAAGCCATGAAAGCTGGGGGTACCTAAAGCATGTAACCGCAAGGAGCGTGTTAGGGTAAAACCGGTAATTGGGGCTAAGTCGTAACAAGGTAGCCGTACCGGAAGGTGCGGCTGGAATACCTCCTTTCTAGAGCCCGCTCTGGGATCGCTGCGCGACATACATGATCGTATAAAAAAAAAGACATTCAGAAGAAAGTGCCCACCCTGTGAGGTAGTATTTAGTATCTAGTATTTAGTATTTAGATAGTGATGCTCCTGACAACCGGTGACACCGAGAGATGAGAGAGATAAGCTAGTCCCGTAGCTCAGTTGGTTAGAGCACTACACTGATAATGTAGGGGTCAGCAGTTCAAATCTGCTCGGGACTACCATCACACGGGGAATTAGCTCAGCTGGCTAGAGCACCTGCCTTGCACGCAGGGGGTCAACGGTTCGAATCCGTTATTCTCCACAGGTTGGATGTGAGAAGTGAGATCTGAGATCTGAGAGAGCGCAAGGCCGACTCAGGAGGGAAGAGACCACTGTGAGCCATGTAGGATGGGAGATTTGATATCTCAAATCCCACATCTCGATACTCATGTCCATACAAAGAGTTCTTTGACATATTGGAAGAAAAGAGATTAACAAGAGAAGACAACAGAGGCCTGTCGTCCAGTGATGGATGACGGCCAATAAGCAACCTATCACTTGGCAAAAGGGGTGATAGCGTGAAGAAAGTAAACAAGGGCACACGGGGGATGCCTAGGCTCTCAGAGGCGATGAAGGACGTGATAAGCTGCGATAAGCCACGGGGATCGGCAAATGCGACTCGATCCGTGGATTTCCGAATGGGGCAACCCGGCATGTTGAAGACATGCCATCAAATGAAGCGAACGCGCTGAACTGAAACATCTAAGTAGGCGTAGGAGGAGAAAATAACAATGATTTCCCAAGTAGTGGCGAGCGAACGGGAAAGAGCCCAAACCAGTATTGTTACGGCAATACTGGGGTTGTAGGACCACGCCATTGGACTGTGCTATGAACTGGAAGCAGGTGGGAAACTGCGCGATAAGGGTGAGAGCCCCGTACAGGTAAAGAATGCAGCCATAGTGGTATCCTGAGTACCGCGGGACCGGAGAAATCCTGTGGGAATCCGCCAGCACCATCTGGCAAGGCTAAATACTCCTGAGAGACCGATAGTGAACCAGTACCGTGAGGGAAAGGTGAAAAGAACCCCGAACAGGGGAGTGAAAAGAACCTGAAACCGTGTGCTTACAAGCGGTCGGAGCGGAGTGATTCCGTGACGGCGTGCCTTTTGCATAATGAGCCTACGAGTTACTCTTGTCCGGCAAGGTTAATGGCTTAAGGCCAGGAGCCGAAGCGAAAGCGAGTCTGAACAGGGCGTATAGTCGGACGAGGTAGACGCGAAACCTTGTGATCTACCCTTGGGCAGGTTGAAGGTGCGGTAACACGTACTGGAGGACCGAACCGATAAACGTTGAAAAGTTTCCGGATGACCTGAGGGTAGGGGTGAAAGGCCAATCAAACTGGGAAATAGCTCGTACTCCCCGAAATGTTTTTAGGAACAGCGTCGGCATATGAGTCTAGCAGAGGTAGAGCTACCGATTGGGTGCGGGGGAGTCAAATCCTACCAAATCCAGACGAACTCCGAATGCTGCTAGATATGGCCGGCAGTGAGGCTTTGGGTGCTAAGGTCCAAGGCCGAGAGGGAAAGAACCCAGACCATCAGCTAAGGTCCCCAAATTCGTTCTAAGTTGAACTAACGAGGTCCGGTTGCCCAGACAGCTAGGATGTTGGCTTGGAAGCAGCCATTCATTTAAAGAGTGCGTAACAGCTCACTAGTCGAGCGGCCGGGCGTGGATAATAAACGGGCATCAAGAACGATACCGAAGCTATGGATTGCAATTTATTGCACTGGTAGGGGAGCATTCCATCGGGGGTGAATCCGCGGGGTGACCCGTGGTGGACCTGATGGAAAAGCAAATGTAGGCATAAGTAACGATAAGGCGGGTGAGAAACCCGCCCACCGAAAGACTAAGGTTTCCTGATCAACGCTAATCGGATCAGGGTTAGTCGGGACCTAAGGCGCATCCGAAGGGAGGCAGCCGATGGCCAACGGGTTAATAATCCCGTACTATTGATAACTGCGATGTGGTGACGGAGTAGTGACACTGCCGCGAACTGACGGAATAGTTCGTTGAAGGGCAAAGGTATTGGACCGGTAGGCAAATCCGCTGGTACAGCTGAAGCCCGATAGTACAGCAAACCCTCGGGGGCGCTGATAGCGCAGGTAAGCAGACTTCCAAGAAAACCCGCTAAGCTCCAGGTTATCAATACCCGTACCGTAAACCGACACAGGTAGTCGAGGAGAGGATCCTAAGGTGCTCGAGTGAATCATGGCTAAGGAACTCGGCAAAATGGCCCTGTAACTTCGGGAGAAGGGGCGCTTCCTCCAGCGATGGAGAAGCCGCAGTGAAAAGGCCCAGGCGACTGTTTAGCAAAAACATATGGCTTTGCGAAATCGAAAGATGAGGTATAAGGCCTGACACCTGCCCGGTGCTGGAAGGTTAAGAGGGGATGTCATCCGCAAGGAGAAGCATTGAATCGAAGCCCCAGTAAACGGCGGCCGTAACTATAACGGTCCTAAGGTAGCGAAATTCCTTGTCGGGTAAGTTCCGACCTGCACGAATGGTGTAACGATCTGGGCGCTGTCTCAGCCATGAGCTCGGTGAAATTGTGGTATCGGTGAAGACGCCGGTTACCCGCAACGGGACGGAAAGACCCCATGAACCTTCACTATAGCTTAACATTGAAATTGGGTACAGGATGTGTAGGATAGGCGGGAGTAATTGAAGCGGTTTCGCCAGGAATCGTGGATACGACCTTGAAATACCGCCCTTTCTGTATTCGGTTTCTAATCCCGCTAAGCGGGAGACATTGTTTGGTGGGTAGTTTGACTGGGGTGGTCGCCTCCAAAAAGGTAACGGAGGCTTTCAAAGGTAAGCTCAGTACGCTTGGTAACCGTACGAGGAGTGCAATGGCATAAGCTTGCTTGACTGTGAGACCTACAAGTCGACCAGGGTCGAAAGACGGACATAGTGATCCGGTGGTTCTGTATGGAAGGGCCATCGCTCAAAGGATAAAAGGTACTCTGGGGATAACAGGCTGATCTCCCCCAAGAGCTCATATCGACGGGGAGGTTTGGCACCTCGATGTCGGCTCGTCACATCCTGGGGCTGGAGAAGGTCCCAAGGGTTGGGCTGTTCGCCCATTAAAGTGGCACGCGAGCTGGGTTCAGAACGTCGCGAGACAGTTCGGTCCCTATCTGTTGTGGGCGCTGGAAGTTTGAGTGGATCTGACCTTAGTACGAGAGGACCGGGTTGGACGGACCGCTGGTGAACCTGTTATGCCGCCAGGTGTACGGCAGGGTAGCTACGTCCGGGATAGATAAGCGCTGAAAGCATCTAAGTGCGAAACTAGCCACGAGATGAGACTTCCTCATAAGGGTCGTTGAAGATGACAACGTTGATAGGTCACAGGTGTAAAGGTTGAAAGACCAAAGCCGAGTGATACTAATAGCCCGAAGCTTTCCAATGCGGATAGTTCTGTTGTCCTCTCTCTTTTTAACATCCTTTCTTCCAATAACATGTCAATATAGTATTGAGTAGTTAGTATTTAGTAGTTAGACCCTGGGTCTGCTACCAGAGAACGCTCGATAGTACTTAAAAGATATTCAGGTGCCTATATCGGCGGTGTCCACCTCTTCCCATTCCGAACAGAGAAGTTAAGCCCGCCAGAGCCGATGGTATTGCCGTAACAGGTGGGAGAGTAGGTCGGTGCCTAATTTTATACGAAAGCTCGTTGTCAGAAGACAACGGGCTTTTTGTGTTTTCAGGGGCCTGGGTGAATGCAACGGATGGACCGGTCGGTAGGGGCGTATCGCATACGCCCTTTTGTATGGTTATTGGGTCATGGTTTGATAAATATGTCGCCCCGCTGGGGCTTTACAACCTTGCTACCTCTCTTCTAATTTTAATAATATAGTCTAACAAATGGTTAACATTGATTTAGTACCATTTATTTAATATTTGCATTTTTAGTAGTTGTATAATTTCAATCCTTAAATTGCTGTTTAGAATAGTTTTTGATATTTTTATACATACTAAGGCTTTGGTCCTTAGTTTTTTTTAAACTTAAACCTGGGTAATAATTCCTGATGATATCAAGAATCTAAATCAAAAGCCATTATTTTCCCTTTATTTTTTAATAGTAATTTTTAGAATGAAAAGAACATTTAATCTATTGGTTCTCCTACCTCTTATGCTAGGTTTTACCAATAATTTTGACAAACCTGAACCCCCTATTTTAGCAACCAATTATTCGTATTTCAAATCAGTCTTTAATAGACAAGATAGTTTAAAGTTAGTTCCAGGTGCCCCTGAGGATCTAATCATGACGGAATATACACGTCCTGATTTAACTCCTAGTCCTGCATGTTTGGCTGTAGCGCCAACCGGAGAACTGTTTGTGGGAGTAGATATGATAGGTTCCCTAGGTAAGGATATGGGAAAAGGATTTATCCGTCGCTTCGTTGACTCGGATAATGATGGGGCTATGGATAAACATACTGATTTCGCACGTGTGGATAACCCTCGTGGAATATTTGTGCTAGGTGATCAAGTCTTTGTTTTGCATACAACTTTCGACACAAATACTGGTATCGCTACTGGAATGGACCTTGTTGTTTTCGATGATAAAGACCAGGATGGTGTGGCTGATGCTGACCCGAAAGTGTTGATTAAAGGATTGAGTAATGCTAAATATATTCAGGAACGCGGTACTGACCATGCTACGAATGGAATTAGAATGGGAATCGATGGCTGGATCTACATTGCTGTAGGGGATTTCGGTTTTCATAACGCCACTGGCGCTGATGGTAAAAAATTAACGAACCTAGGTGGTGGAGTTCTGAGAGTTCGACCTGATGGAACGGAAATGGAATTGTATACCCATGGCCTACGTAATATTTATGATGTGGCTATAGATCCATATATGAATATCTTCACCAGAGATAATACGAATGATGGTGGAGGATGGGATATCCGTTTTTCGCATCAAATTCAATCTGGGGAATATGGCTACCCATTATTATTTCAAAATTTTACAGAAGAAATCATTCCAGCTTTAGCCATGTTAGGGGGAGGATCTGGAACGGGTTCATTATATATGGATGAGGATACTTGGCCTGATAAATATAATAAAGTACCTATGATGGCAGATTGGGGACGCAATTTCCTATATATGCATCATGTGACTCCTGATGGACCTAGTTTTAAACAAAAGGAAGAGGAGTTTATTAAACTTCCTCAGGTTACGGATGTTGATGTGGATGGATCGGGTAGACTTTATTTGTCGGCTTGGGATGGTGCTGGTTACTCAGGGAATCCTGATAAAGGTTATGTAGTTCGCGTAGTGCCTAAAGGCTGGACTTACAAAGCATTTCCTGAGGTTAAAAATGCATCTATTGATGACTTGAAGAACTTATTGAAATCTGGAAGCTCTACAACTAGGCTATATGCTTCTCAAGAATTAGTTGCAAGAGCTAATGAGGAAGCTTCAACCGCTGCATTGGGAATTGCTGAGGATAAAAGTTTAGCATTAAGTACACGAGTAGCCGGAATTTATACTTTTGCCCAAATCGCAAAAGATAAAGGTATTTCAGAATTAGTTCAGTTGGCTAAGGAGCCTGAGGTTCGGGAATTTGCTTTACGAGCATTAACAGATCGTTTGGGAAGTTTAGATCAGGTGCCTACTGATCCATTTATCGCAGGGTTAAAAGACCCTTCAGTTCGTGTTCAGGCAGTTTCAGCAGTTTCATTAGGTCGCTTAGGTCGTCCGGAAGTAGCGAATTCATTATTACAGGTTGCTGTTCCGGCTTCATTTATTGCTCCTCCAAAAGGAAAAGAGGGGCCACATGATGTACCTAATTCAGCTATTATTTTTCCTCACTTAGCAGTAAAAGCATTGGTGAGATTGAACGCTGTTAATCCAAGCATCGGATTCCTGGGAACTGAAAATCCTGACCTAGCTTTATGGGCCTTACGTTATATGCATGATCCTAGAGCTGTTGAAGGGTTAATTGCTGCTTACGGAAAGACGAAAGATCAAAAATTGAAAGATAAAATTCTAGTAACGTTGGCTCGCTTGTATAAAAAAGAGGCTGATTATGATGCTTCTTGGTGGTGGGGTACACGTCCGGATTCGCATGGCCCTTATTACAAAGCCATTGATTGGGAATCCTCACCTGTGATTGAAAAATTCTTATTAGCTGAGAATGCAAAATCTGGAGCTTCTAAGAAAGCATATTATGCAGACCTGAATGAGAAATTCCGTATGGAAATTGCTGCATTTAATGCGCCAGAGCCTAAGGCTGTTGCAAGTAAGGAGCCTACAGAGAAAAAAGTTGACTTAGATAAAATCAAAAATCAAAAAGGACAGGTTGGTAAAACATCAATCGAAGATGTGATGATTGCTTTACGTAAGGTCAAAGGTGATCCTGCAAAGGGAAAAGCATTGTTTACCAAACAAGGTTGTCATGCTTGTCATAGCGTAAATAAAGGTGAGGCCATGAAAGGTCCATTTATGGGACAAATTGGAGGTATTATGAATAGAGAGCAAATTGCAGAATCTATCCTTAAACCAAATGCTTCCATTTCCCAAGGATTTTCAACGGTATTGGTAAGTACTAAAGATAAAAAGAATTATATGGGCTTCGTGACTCAAGAAACTGCAAGTAAAGTGGTTTTAAGAGATATTGCAGGTAATGTGACTACCATCAATAAAACGAATATTGCCAGTAGAAAAGAAATGCCAAATTCAATGATGCCAGCAGGATTGGCAAATTCATTGACCATTGAGGAGTTCGCTTCTCTAGTTTCCTTTCTCGAAAAACAAAAATAAAATCTTAACCGTATTTTTTAAAAGCCATGTTTTGAACATGGCTTTTTCTTTTTCCATCAATGCTACCAAAAAGTAGGGAAACTGAAGTCAAAACCTGTAAATAGGGTGCCCCTTTTTGTTAATTTCTTAATATTCTTATAAAAATCAGCTTTTTTAATTGTTTAACTTGAATTAATCTTCATTTTCTACAGTGTTTAATATGTTTTAGGTCTAAATCCATCTGTTAATGTTGGATATTTTTGTTTTCTATGTAAATATTGGGAATAAAAATTTAAAATATTCAAATAAATATCGAGTATCCCTGCTTAGTTGTTATATAATACTCCTTTATTTTGTAAAAAACACATAAATAATTGTGTAAAATAAATTATTTTACAAATTAATTTGTAACATTGGATTATAATTTAGTAAAAAATATAATTTCCGATATTTTTTACAAAGTTTTTGTTTTCAATTTTTATTTCTGTCTGTTATTTGGTTGTAAAAAATGTCTTTTTATTGATTTTTACTGGTTAGGTCACCTGAATTTTAAATATTAACCACTAAAAAACGTATCATGACAAGATTTTTTCCCTCATTTGTACTATTATTTCAATTTTTCACATGTATTTCTCAAGAAGTCGATACATTTCGAATCAGTGCTTATGCTGATGTGTATTGGAAATATGATTTTTCTGGTAAAGAGAATATCAAAACTTATTTTGCTAATGATCATAATTCCATTTCTTTGGGAATGATAGGGGTCGGTCTCTTAAAATCATTAGGAAAAGCTTCTTTTGTTGGGGAATTAGGTTTTGGTCCAAGAGGCCAATATTTAAGCATTCCTAACGGCGATGCCATTGAAAATGATTTGAACAATTCTTTTCATATTCAAAATTTATTCATCAAATATGCCTTCACTGATAAGTTTAGTATGACAGCTGGTTATATGGGGACTTTCGTAGGTTATGAAGTCATTTGCCCAGCCACAAACTTTCATTATTCCACTTCTTATCTTTTTGCGGCCGGTCCTTTTCAAAATGCTGGAATTAAAGCTAATTACGTCTTTTCAAAACATATTTCCGCCATGCTGGGACTATTTAATGATTGGAATGTCTATAGGGATTTAAATGGCGTATCCCATATCGGTGCGCAAATAGCGGTTACTCCAACAGAAGATTGGAATGCTACACTTAACTTCTTGACGGGGAGTTCGGATAGAGGTCCAAATAATTATAGTTCGGGTACTTTAATTGATTTGGTAAGCAGCTACCATATTTCAGATAGATTGAATTTTGTTGTGAATGCTGCGAATTATAACTTTAAAGAAGGTGGTGGCTATGCTGGAGTAGCTGTCTATCCAAAGTATGATCTTAATGAAGCCATTGCAGTGGGGCTTCGGGCAGAATTGTTTCATACGAAGGATCATGCTGATTTTAAGGGTAGTACTATTAACTCATTTACTTTGTCAAGCCAGTTTAAACATAAAGGATTGATTTTGATTCCTGAGCTGAGGCTGGATCATGATGATCAGCCAACATTTTTGGAAAAGGATGGATTGAGTCCAAGTAATCAAGCAGCTCAGGCTTCTATAGCTTTGGTTTACTCTTTTTAAAACAAAAAATCCGTCGCTTATTTGAGCGACGGATTTGTTTTTTATTCTGTTGATTTAATCCTCTTCTTCATCGTAAAATTCCATTAATGATGAAATATAAGGATCATCCCAGCCATCTAGAATGTCATCAAATGCTTCATCTGGAATATTGGTCTGTCTAACCTCTAATGATGTGCCTTTTTTATGCTCATGTAATTTGAGGGTTACGATGGAAGGTTCGTCCTGTTCACCAAAGTACCACTCTTGGACAATTTTGGAAAAAGGTTCTAATTCAAGAAATTTTCCCTCAATAGCTCCATCCCACATCGAAAACTCTCCTCCTGGCACTGGATCGATCTCCACGAGGTCCCCAGTCCATAATCTGATGGTAATTTCAGTAGTTAATGCTCTGTATAATTCCTCAGGTGTAGCCGGGATTATGTAATATTTTTTAAAATCTTTCATTCTAATTATTAACTGAAAAAGATAATTCCTGTAAATTTACATAGATTTATTAGTAATATATGAGTAATATTCTTCCGAATTCCTTAATTAAAAAACTTGGAACCAATCCATTCTTTGATCAAGAAGCTTTCAAAGCAGCACATGAAAGTGGAGAAAAACTTACCTCAATCCGGCTAAATCCCCAAAAACCTACCACACTTGATTTTGAATTAACAAAACCTGTTCAATGGTGTAACTTGGGGTTTTATCTGAAGGAAAGGCCCAAGTTTACTTTAGACCCATTGTTTCATGCTGGCTGTTATTATGTGCAAGAAGCATCTTCCATGTTTATTGCTCATATATTAAGGCTATTGAAACTGGATCAAAATGAGATTAAAGCTCTTGATCTTTGCGCTGCCCCAGGAGGAAAATCGACTCTGTTAAATGCAACGATTAATTCTGATAGTCTGCTTGTTGCTAATGAGATCATTAAAAGTAGGTCTGTTGTGCTTCAAGAAAACCTAATGCGTTGGGGATATCCCAACGTTGTTGTAACCAACAATGATCCTACAGCATTTCGAAGACTGCCAGGATTTTTTGATTTAGTGCTTGTTGATGCTCCTTGTTCTGGCTCTGGTATGTTCAGAAAAGATGAAGATAGCATTGATGAATGGTCAGAAGCTAACGTTAAATTATGTAGTGAACGGCAGCAAAGGATTCTTTCGCAAGTAATGGGGGCAATTGCTACTAATGGGTATTTCCTTTATTCTACTTGTTCTTATTCTTCGGAGGAAAATGAGGATATTTTGGAATGGTTGATTGATGAATATGAGTTGGAATCCATAAAAATCCCTTTGGAAACGGATTGGGGAATAGAAGAAACTCTTTCTAAGTCTCATAAAGCCGCTGGCTATAGATTTTATCCGCATAAAACTAAAGGAGAAGGATTTTTTATTGCTGTTTTAAAAATGAAACGTATTCAGCCTAGTTTTTCTTTAAAGAAGATAAAACTTGAAAAATCTCCAATTCCAAAAGATGGTCTGAAAGGATGGGTTGAAAATGATCAAGAGTTCTCCACATTGCTACATAACGAAAATGTTCACATTTTTCCGAAAGATATGGAAGCGAGTGTGAAGGCGTTGCAACAGGTTCTGTACCTTAAAAATGCAGGAACGATGGTTGGGAAATGGTTGGGAAAGGAATTAGTTCCTTCCCATGACTTAGCTTTGAGTATTTATAAGGATAAAAACTTAACTTCAGTTGAGTTGTCTTTGGAAGATGCACAGAACTTTTTGAGAAAGGAACAATTGGATATTGCCTTATTTGAAGGGGTGAAAAAAGGTTGGTGCTTAGTGAATTATAAGAATGTTTCTTTGGGATGGGTGAAGGTCTTGGGAAATAGAATCAATAATTACTACCCTAGGGAAGTGAGAATAGCAAATATGTAGGGTCTATTTGCTTAATTGGGCAATAATTAAATCGCAGATATCTTTTGCGACTTCTTCTTTTGATTTAAGATCAAATGATAAAATCTCTTCTTGTCTATTAATGACCGTAATTTTATTGGTGTCATGAGCAAATCCAGCTCCTTTGTCCTGCATGGAATTCAAGACTATGAAATCAAGATTTTTCCTTTTTAGCTTATCCTTTGCATTTTCCAATTCATTATTGGTTTCCAATGCAAAACCTACTAATATTTGCCCTGATTTCTTTATTGCCCCTAAACTGGCTAAAATATCTGTCGTTTTCTTTAAAGAAATGCTGAAATCTTCTGCTTTTTTCTTAATCTTTTGATCAGCTACTTCAATTGGAGTATAATCCGCAACTGCAGCACTCATTACCGTAATGTCGGCCTCCTGAAATGAATTACTACAGGCAGCATACATTTCCGCTGCCGTTTGGACATTCACTCTTTGTACTCCTTCTGGACTCTCAAGTGCGGTTGGTCCGCTGACCAAAGTAACTTCTGCTCCTAATTTTCTCAGTTGGTTGGCTATGGCATAACCCATTTTGCCACTGGAATGATTTCCAATAAAACGAACTGGATCAATTGCCTCGTAGGTAGGTCCAGCAGAAACTAATGCTTTCTTACCCTTTAGAGGTTGATTAGCTTGTAAATGATCTTCAATAAATTGGAAAATCTCCTCTGGTTCTGCTAATCTGCCTTCTCCCACTAATCCACTCGCCAACTCTCCTTTTCCCGGAGGAATAATCAAGTCGCCGTATGATTTTAATAGTTGTATGTTGTTCTTAACAGATGGATGAATCCACATGTCTAAATCCATTGCCGGAGCGATACAAACATCACTTTTTGCCGATAAATAAACGGCTTGTAATAGATTGTCGCAAATGCCTTGGGCGCATTTGGCCAAGGTATTAGCTGTAGCAGGTGCAATTAGAATTAAATCTGCCGACTCGGCAATATGGACATGGTTATTCCATTCCCCAGATTTTTGATCATAATAATCAACATACACGGGGTTATTTGAAAGGGTAGAGAGAGTAAGGGGAGTAATAAATTGAGTGGCTTCCTGGGTCATGATAACCTGAACAGAAGCTTCTGCCTTTCTCAGTAATCTTACCAATGTTGCAATCTTATAAGCGGCGATGCTGCCGCTTATACCAATTACAATATGTTTGTCTCTTAAAGACATGGTAAATATCTTACTCTTGTTCTTTTGAAGGGTTTCTGAAGTATACTTTCTCGTGTAAGAATTCATCAATCGCTACTAATGTAGGTTTTGGCAACCTTTCGTAGTGCTTAGAGATTTCAATTTGTTCACGATTTTCAAACACTTCTTCTAAGTTATCATTGCTGCTAGCAAATTCTGATAACTTTTGATTTAATTCCTCTTTCATATCTACAGCGATTTGATTAGCACGCTTGCTGATTACCACGATTGATTCGTAAAGGTTATCAGTTGTTTGGTCTAACTCTCTTAAATCGCGAGTTACTGTTGAATTTGGAACGGTATTTTTATTCTGATTCATATATAAATAAAAATGGATGTACTAAAGATTATTGTTGATTGTTATTGTTGTTCTCAATTGGAACACCGTTAGATGTTGAAATTCCCAAATCTTCTTCACGTTGCTTTCTAGCTTTCTCATCATTAGCCATGATTTTTAAAGCTGCTGCAATCTTGCGATCTGCACTGCCGCGAAGTCCATTTAGCTCAGAGCTATATTTACTTTCCGGAAAGTGCTCAGTGAAGCTGTCATAATAGTCAATCATTTGATTGAAACGTTCTTCCTGACGATGTGGGTAAGAGTTATCTGCAAATAAATATTGTGATTTTACTAAAAGATATTCAATATCTTCAGCGTGTTTCGTATCCGGATAAACCCGCAATACATTCTCTAATGCAATTACAGCTGCACGATAATCATCTGGTAATCCCATGTTATAGTACAACTTCGCATTGTCAAATGCTTTTTTCTCCAGCTTATCACGTAGATTTTGAATTAAATCACCTGCTTCTTTCGCTCTTTCTGACTCTGGGTACAAGTTTACAAACAATTGCAATTGATCAATTGCTTTACGTGTGTTATCTTGATCCAGATTAGAACGTGGAGAATCTAAATAATAACAATATGCCGACATAAATCTACACTCTTCAGCTCTCTGGCTGTTAGGGTAATTGTCCGCAAAGGTTTTAAAGTGGAAACGAGCAGAGATATAGTCCTTTAATCGATACGCTGAATAGGCAGTATAATAACTAAGATCCTCAGCATCTGCTGTGCCTCGGTATTTCGCTAATAATTCTTGAAATAAAGTTAGAGCCTTGGAGTACTTCTCTTTTTCGTAGTACTTTACAGCCTCCTGATACTTCATTTGTACATTATTGCTTGCACGTAGTTTTTCGAATTTACTCTTGCAACTACCCAAGCCTAATAAAAGAAACAAGCCAACAATTAGGCTAAATACATGATTCTTTAAAAACATCCCACAAAGATACGTGAATTAATACTAATTTTCAATTATTTAATAATACGCGAAAATACTTGATTTCAATAAGGGAATCTTTGAAAACATTAGCTTTTAACAATCTTTAACTTAAAGGCGCTAATTTCATTGTCCATGAAAGGTTTGCTGGAACAAAAACGTTGTTTTCTTAAGTCAAATGAATGTTGAATTAGTTTTGCAGATGTCACAAATAAATAATTATTGACTATATTTACGTTTAAATAATTTATCAGAATTTATAATGACCTTATTTGAGAGAGTAGAGCAAGCATTGGATTCTATCAGACCGTATTTACAGACTGATGGTGGTAACGTTTCTATTGAAGAAATCACTGCAGATAATGTTGTGAAGCTTAAATTGTTGGGGACCTGCGCAAACTGTTCTATGAGTATCATGACTTTTAAAGCTGGTTTAGAACAAGCTATTAAAAAGGCCGTTCCGGAAATTGTTGCCGTCGAAGCAATCAATATTACGGATATGAATGACCCCAATGCAATAACCCCCAACCAATTGTAATAAAATTATTAGATGTAGTTAACACTATTTAACAGCATCTTACGTTTGTTTTTCCCTAGTTTTGTTGGTAGATGAAACTTTTACACCAATTTATCATATTAGCTGTGCTTTTGACAGTCAGCTTGAGCACTTTCGCCCAAGACAAGAAAATCGTACAAGTTTCTGGGTATATCTTGGCGGAAGGTACTGAAATCGCCGTTCCTTATGTTACTATCCGAAATGAAAGTTATGGAAATGATGGATTTGTAGCTAACCATGAAGGATATTTTTCCTTTGTAGCTTACGCTGGTGATGAAATAGCATTTTCTTCAATCGGTTATCGGACTGTCCGAATTACTATTCCTGATGTAAATGGCGATAAATACACTGCAAGAATAGAATTGACTCCGACTGTTGAAGAACTTCCAATGGTTACAGTAGGACCACCTCTTCCTTGGGCTAGTATTGAGGAGTTTAATATGGAATTCCTAGCATTAAATATTGGCAATGATGATGTGCTGACAGCGAAAAGGAATTTATCGCCTCAAGCTTTAGCATCCCTATCTAAGATTGTTCCTAGAAGTGCCGAAGAAATTCAAGCTTATAATAGTTTCCAGAGACATATCAATATGTCGAATAGAGCGATCAACCAAAACATGGCAAATCCTTTATTGAATCCTTTCGCTTGGGGACAGTTGATTAATCAAATAAAAAGAGGAGATTATAGTAGACAACGTCTGAAATACTAATTAGACTCTAATGCTCCACGTTTGTTAATACCCCTGATATTTAAACGTGATGCCATATACGAAACCAAAGTGGATACAACCATTACGGTAACAAAAATCAACACCAAGTCCATATATCGGATATCTACCGGATAAGCATCAAATAATGATCCCTCACTAGTGGTTACAAAACCAAAATGCTCTTGTAGTAAACAGAAAAATAATCCTATCAACGCTCCAACTAAACTTCCTATCAAAGCAATTAGTATTCCTTGATAAAAGAAGATATTCTGTATTAAATTATTATTAGCTCCTAAGCTGTTTAGAACAACCATATCTTGTTTTTTATCTATTACAAGCATGGTTAATGAGCCGATAATATTGAAAATTGCAATTATTCCTATAATAGTTACGATGAAGAATACAATCCATTTTTCCGATCGCACCGTTTTATATAAGGTAGGGTTTTGTTGCTCTCGGTTTTTTACTAAGTATTCTTCTCCAACAATTGATTGTATTTCTTTCTGAAGGGCTCTGGAATTGTCGTTTTTACCATATAGCTCAATTGCTGAAATTCCATCATGTTCGTTTAATAGATCCTTCGCAAAATCAATTGGTACTATGATCAGGTCTTCAAAACCGGGTTGGTAACCTAAAATAGCATTCGGCGTGATTACCCTGGTACGAATATCTTCTAATGGGTTGATGTTATTGGGAGAAGCATTTTTATCTGGAATATTTAAGAAAATCTGGTTATCAGTTCCTTGCAGTGGAACTTGAAGATTCGCTTGTACTGTTGTGCCTAAAATAGCATAATTAGTGCTGTCAGTTTTAATTTCCAGATTACCCTCTAATAGAATGTTTTCTTTTTCTAAATGATGCAAACTATTAGGTTCAACCCCTTTTAATCTCCCTATAAATTGTTGTTGGTTGAATTCAGCTAATACCTTATCCTCAAGAACTTCACTGTAAGACGAAATATCATGAAGAGTCCTTAGCTTGGTAAAGGATTCACTTTTGGTGGAGAATACTTTACCCGATGCTGGTTCTATGCGATATTCCGGAGAGAATGTGCTGTATTGAGAAAGGATGAAACGTTCTAATCCATTGTAGAACGACAATACGATTACTAAAGCAGCTGTACTCACCAAAACACCAATCATACTAATTGAGGAAATGATGTTGATAGCATTTACTGATTTTTTAGAAAACAGATATCGTTTTGCAAAGAATATTGGGAGCTTCATCTTTTATGCTCTAATAAATGGATTCGTTTTTTTCTCTTCTCCAACTGTCGTACTTGGTCCATGCCCAGGATAAACTACTGTTTCCTCAGGGAGTGTATAGATCTTTGTAGCTATGCTATCCAATAATTGCTGATGATTACCGCCTGGAAGGTCGGTTCTACCAATACTATTCTTGAATAATACATCACCACCAATTAGAAAGTTATGTTTCTTGCTATATAGACATAAGTGAGCTGGAGAATGACCTGGAGCCAATATTAAAGATAGTTTTTCATCTCCGATTTCAATAATATCCTCTTCCTTTAAAAAGGTTTCAGGGATAGGAGAAGGCTCATAACGGATTCCCATTTGGGGAGCATAATTCTGCACTTGGATAACAAGAGGGAGTTCTCCTTCATGAAACTGCGGAATCAAATTATAGGTGTCAGCAACAAATTTATTTCCTAGAACATGGTCAATATGCCCATGGGTGTTTATAAGATAGATGGGTTTTAAACCATTGGACTCAATATATTCTTTAAGATGATTTTCTTCTTGATAATTATGCATCCCGGGATCAACGATAATGCAGTTTTTGTGATCATCATAAATTAAATAAGTGTTTTCCTGGTATGGATTAAAAACAAAAGTCTTAATATGTAGCATGTTCAAAAATAGGAAATATTTCTAAGCAAATGGGTATTGCTATTGATTCCAGATTTCCCAGTTTTTTTCTGCTTGAAGAATCAACATTTCGTAACCATTCTTAATCTTAGCACCTTTTTCTTTTCCTTTTTTTAAGAATAATGTTTCTTCTGGGTTGTATATCAGATCATATAATAAATGCTTTTCCGTAATCGCTTCATAAGGAAGGTTGGGGCATTCTTCAGTTTTTGGAAAAGTTCCTAAAGGAGTGCAATTTACCAACAAGGTTGATTCTTGTATTAAATCTGGGCTTAGGTCTTCGTAGGTAATATTCTCAGCAGACTTTGTCCTGCTTACCACTTGATAATCAATCCCCAGTTTCTTTAATGCATAAGCAACAGCCTTTGTGGCTCCGCCATTACCAAATATTAAAGCTTTTTTGTGTTGAGGTGTAAGTAAAGGTTCCAATGATTTTTGGAAACCGAATGCATCAGTATTAAACCCCTTCAAATGGGTCGTTCCATCAACGTTTCTTATCTGAATACAATTGACAGCTTCAATTTCTTTCGCCTCCTCAGACAGCTCTGTTATATACTGCATAACATCCTGTTTATATGGAATAGTCACATTGACTCCATAGAATTCTGGATGGTTTTCATAAAGATTTGGAAAATCTTGAATTGAAGGAAGAGGGTATAAGTCATAATCAATGTTCTTAATACCCTCTTTCTCAAATTTTTCTAGATAATATTTTTTGGAAAATGAGTGTCCTAGAGGATAACCAATTAACCCTAATTTTTTCATCTTCCTTCTGAATACTTTTTAATGATATCGACTATTATTTGGTTTCCTTGAAGTTGAGGCAAGTATTCAAATAAAATGTAATGCTTTTCAGGATCAACATTCAATGCTAATTCTAAGAAGCTCAGCGCATCAGTATATTTACCAGCTGCAAACATATAAGCTACCATTCTATAGTATAGGGTTGCCTCATCCGGATTACATTTTATCGCTTCAGAAATTACTTCAATAGCTTCAGTTACTCTCGTTTGTTCGAAAAGTAAAGAAGAATAATCTAACCAAGCTTCAGCATCAGTTGGATTCAGTTCAACCACCTTGGCATATGCTTCGATGGATTGGTTGAATTGCTTTAATTTATATCTTGCATCTGCAATGGCAAACCAATAATCTGGATTTTCGTCGTCGATTTCCAGAGCTTTTTTATAGAAATGTAAAGATTCAAAGTAGCGTTCTTCAAAATCAAGTGTTACTCCAATTCCAAACCATGCGTCACTTTGATTGCTGTCAAGTTTTACAGCTTTTTTATAATACTGTCTTGCTTCATCCATGAGTTCCAATTTCTCATAACATTCACCGATTGCACAGTAAGTGTCAGCGTTTGGCGTTTCATGTTCAAAAGTCTGTTTATAAACTTCGATAGCTTCCGAATAGCGATCAAGATTTACCAAAGCATTTCCTTTGTTGAAATAAGCAGAGGAAAAGTTTTCATTGATCAAGATTGCATAATCATAAGCATCTATTGCTGCTGGGAAATCCCCCAGTTTATGGTATGCATTTCCTAGATTATACCAAGCTGCGTATGAATATGGATCAGTGTCAATATATTGCAGGTAGAATTGAATACTTTCTTCCTGTTGTTCCATGACATCATAGCAGAATGCAATTTCGTATAGCGCATCTTGGTTATCTTTATTTGCTTTAAGACTTTTTTTCAAGAATGCGATTGCCTTTTCGTAGGATCCTTGCATTTGATATAAACCTGCAATTTGATAATAGACTTCATCTTTTGCATCGCTTAATTCAAGCGCCTTAAAGAAATTTTCTTCAGCAAGGGTATGTTCTTGCAATGAAGATAGGATAGTTCCTTTGATTAGGTAAATGTCGCCTTCCGAAGGTTCCAAAAGTTCGGCCTTGCTAAGAGCTTCTAAAGCAGGTTCATATTGAAGTGTACTTGCTAATAGTTGCGCTTTTTTAATTAAGAACAAGGTTTCGAATGGATGTTGGGCGGACGCGAATTCAATTACTTGTAAAGCTTTGACTGGATCGTTTTTAGTAATATAATAGTCTATGATACTCTCGAAAGCTTTTGTGTCAAAAAAGTACTGGTCTTCGTTTCGAAGCATTTCCTCGTAGCGATCCACTGAGAATTTTTGTTCCTCAGGGGTTCCAAATTCAAAATCTTCTTCCATTATACTCCTCTTTTAAATTTTATCGTACTCTCCAATTCCTAAATGAAAATACTATTTTTTGAACATCTGAATATGTAATTGTTTTCAACATATTCACAATTTTAGACTACCTAATTATCCAAAGGTAAAGTTTAATAAGTAATTACATTGTAAATACTTGATTAAAACAGCAAAAAGCCAGCTTATTCAGCTGGCTTTCTTTATTTTAAATTGTTATTAACTAACAATTATTTTTTGATTTCAACACGACGGTTTTGAACACGACCTTCTTCAGTATCGTTAGAAGCAACTGGGTTAGCTTCTCCGTATCCTGTAGCGTTGATGCTTGATGCAGATACACCAGCGTTAACTAGGTATTGTTTAACTGCATTAGCACGGTCTTTAGATAAGTTCATGTTGTAAGCTTCAGTACCTTCAGCAGATGCATAACCATCTAAAGTAACTGATGCATTGTTATCTTTCAATTCTTTAGCTAATTTATCTAAAGTAGAGTAAGATTCAGTTTTCAATACTGAGCTATCAAATTCGAATTGAATTGGAGCGTAGTATCCTGAAGTAGTTCCTTCAGTAAGTTGTTGCTCTGGGAATTTGATTGGACATCCTGAACCATCAACTACTGTACCAGCAGGAGTTCCTGGACATTTATCAAATTTATCAGATACACCGTCACCGTCTGAATCTTTGCTTAATTGATCAACAGTACCTTCTAATGCAGATACGCGTTGTTTCAATGCTTCAACTTCGTTACGTAATGAAGGGTCTTTCAACTCATCATATAATGTAGCAACTGGGTTTGTGAATGTTAAGCTTTCTTTATCACGAGAACCTAAAGTGAACTCTAAACCACCGTATACGTTAGAGAATTTTTGTTTTCCGTCGTAACGAACTGGTCCGTATAATAAGTTATCATCAGTGAAGTTCATTGTGTAACCTAAGTTCAAGGCAACAACTTCAGATAATTTAAATTTAACACCAACACCAACTGGTACGAATCCAGTTAAACGGTTGTCACGGTCACCAACTTTTTCACGGTCACCGAATACTTCTTCACCCCAGTTTCCTTTGTTGTTGTAAACTTCGTTACCAGTGAAATCGTTGTTAGCGAATTGAACAGGGTTATGAGCCATAACACCTAAACCTACTTTAGCGTAGAAGTTAACAGCGTTTTCTCTTCTCATGAAGTCGATAGTACCTAATTGGAATACACCATTTAAGCTAGCTGCCCAGTTAACTGAAGTTTCAGCAGATCTTGCACCTAAACTGTTCTCAGGGTTAGTAACTAAGTCATGGTTGTAAGTTTTGATACGACCACGGTTACCTTCTAATTCTAAACCGAAAAGGTGAGAGAATTGTTTACGGATAGTTAATCCATAATATTCACCAACTTTGTTTTGGAAATATCCAACTTTTTGTCCGAAACCGTTTTGGCCACCTAAGATAGTGTTAGGAGTAGTGATACCACCTTGAACACCAATTGACCAAGTTCTGTATTGTGATCTACCACCAAATACAGTTGGGGTTTGTGCTTGAGCAGTTTCTGCGAAACCTAAAGCGGCTACTAAAGAAGCTGCAACAGCTGTTTTTTTAATTGTAGAATAGTTCATACTCTTTTTTTTAAGGTTATTAAAATTTTTAATTGTTTCTAGTTGTCAATCAATTTAACATAACTTAACAATAACGATGCCAAAAAATGTTAAATTGGAAAATGTACGTTGGAGATGTTTATCTTTGGTACTTTTGCCGCGTAAAAATACTTATTAACATTAAATAACACAAATATTTTATTAAAACTTTATTATTTGTCAATAAATAAGTGCATTATAGCCATGCTCTGTATGATTTTTACTACAAAATATAATGAATAATAGCTAAAGTTAATCCTCCTAACAATGCACTAACTGGGATTGTTAATATCCAAGCCCATAATAAACTAATGGTCACTCCCCAACGAACCGCTGAAACCCTTTTTACAATCCCTACTCCGATAATCGATCCAGTGATGGTATGAGTAGTTGAAACTGGAATACCAAAATGTTCTGTAATCCCTAAGGTAATGGCACCTGCCGTTTCGGCACTTACACCTTCCAATGGGGTTACCTTAGTGATTTTGGTTCCCATCGTTTTGACGATTTTCCAACCTCCACTCATCGTACCTGCTGCAATAGCAAAGTAACAAGCTAATGGAACCCATTCTGGCATCTCTTCAAAACTACCAATTACTCCTTGTGCGATTAAAGCTGTGGCAATAATACCCATAACCTTCTGCGCGTCGTTACCTCCGTGAGCAAAACTTAATCCTGCTGATGAAACTAATTGTAGAATCTTAAACCATTTCTCTGCAACTGCAGGTCTTGCCTTTTTACAGATGTTAATAATGATCAACGTGATGATAATTGATATTGTCATACCTACTAATGGAGCCAGAACGATAAAAGAAACAATCTTTAAAGTCGCGCTTAAGTTGATTGCTTCCATAGGATTTGCCCCTAAAAAAAGAGCGTATGCCATTCCTGATCCTGCAAAGCCACCAATTAAGGTATGGCTGGAGCTGGATGGAATACCATAATACCAGGTAAATAAGTTCCAGGCGATAGCTGCAACTAAACCTGCAAAAATGACCTCGAGGGTGATATATTCTTCTATGACCGTTTTTGCGATAGTATTAGCAACCTTATGGTCAGTGAAAACAAAATAAGCAACGAAGTTAAACAAGGCTGCCCATAGCACTGCCATAAAGGGGGTCAATACTTTGGTCGAAACGATGGTCGCAATGGAATTGGCTGCATCATGGAATCCATTGATATAATCAAATGCAATAGCCAGTACGATTACGACAATTAATAATGTGGTTATACCCATAATATAATATTGTTGTGAATCTTATTAAAAAATTAAGCGTTCTTCACAAGAATACTCTCTAATACATTGGCAACATCCTCACATTTATCCGTTGCGTCTTCCATTGCAGATAAAACTTCTTTGTTCTTGATTAGGTTGATGGCATCCTTTTCATATTCAAACAATTCCGCAACGGCTTTGTCAAATATATAATCTGCTTTGTTTTCAACACTATTGATGCGTACACAAGAATCAGTAATGTTTCTGATGTTTTTTAAATCTTTAAGCTCGAACAATGCTTTTGCAACATGTTCAGTAGCCTCTAAGATTAAACTTGAAATCTCTTTCATCGCTTCACTAGGCTCTGTAACCTTGTAAAGTTCCATTCTGTTGGATGCGCCATGAATAAAATCAGCCACATCATCCAAAGAACTCGCCAAGGCGTGGATATCCTCTCTATCAAATGGGGTGATGAAGTTTTTTCCTAATTCTAAATGGATTTGGTGGGTAAGATTATCTCCTTTGTGTTCCAGGTCTTCCAATAATTTGGAATTATCCTTTCTAAGTTGAAGATCAGTAGTATGAACGCTTTCTTTTAGAAGCTTAGCCATATCAATTAAGTTTGATCCAGCTTGTTCAAATAATGGGAAAAATTTCTTGTCCTTTGGGACAAAGTATTGAAAAATGCTATTTAAAGACATGACTCTTATTTTAAGTAGCGCAAAAATATGCACTTAATGTTAAGTTAATGTTAAGTTTTAATAAATCACTGAAATTAAGCTTTCTCCAATGTAAAAGAAAAGGTCGTCCCTATCCCCTCTGTACTACGAACATGTACATTTTGCTGATGCGCTTCAATAATATGTTTTACAATAGCAAGACCTAAGCCTGAACCTCCAATTTCCCTTGATCTACTCTTATCCGTCCTGAAAAAACGTTCAAATACACGTGGAAGATTCTTTTCCTCAATTCCTTGTCCATTGTCAGTGATTTCAATAAGTATTTGATCTATTAATAAGTGAACCTTGATAATTGTTTTACCGCCTTTCTGCCCATACTTAATAGAGTTATCAATTAGATTCACTAAAACCTGTTGAATTTTCTTTCGGTCAGCAATGACTTGGATAGGATTATTCCCTTTCGTATTGAAAATTAAATTGATATTATTTTCATTGGCCTTATATTCCAAATCATCAATTGCTTCACGAATGAGCGCAACAATATCAAATTTCTCTTTCAGAATGGGAACTTCCCCTGATTCCAATTTTGCAATCTCATCAAGGTCATGGATTAAATAGCTTAATCGGTCTAGGTTTCTGGCTGCTTTATTTAAAAACTTTTCCGCCATCTCCGGATTATCTTCAATCATACCATCCTGTAGGGTTTCAATATAACCTTGGATGGCAAATAACGGAGTCTTAAATTCGTGGGAAATATTGGAAAGAAATTCTTTGCGGAACTTTTCTTGTGCTTTAAGTTGATTGATTTCTATTGTTTTTTGTTTTGCCCAGTCACGAACCTCTTTTTCAGCATCGCCAATAGGATCTTCAGATTTGTGATCCCCCAAGGCATCTTTAAGCTCTTTTCCAAGTTTAAGATTGTGGATTAATTTGTATACAGATTTTATTCTTTCGTATACAAATTTTTGAAAAACATAGTTTAGGAGACTAAACGAAAGGACAAAACTTAGGATTAGGATAAATGAAAAGGTAGGGATGTCACGCTCGTGATAGTAGTTCATCCCTGATAACGTCAGTGAGAAAACGAAACTTATTACGAGGATTAGTGTACGAAAGTTCATGGCATACCTTGTATAAGTTGAAATGTTTCTAAAGGTTTAAAAACGTGCAATAATAGTTTTTCCACCTGTAACCTTATCACCTATATTCACATTGATTTTTGCATCAAGTGGTAAGAATAAATCCACCCTTGATCCAAATTTAATAAATCCAAACTCTTCACCTTGTTGCACATCCTGGCCTTCTTTCACATACCAAACAATTCTTCTGGCCATTGCACCAGCGATTTGACGAAATAAAACTTCAACGCCAGATTTGTTCTTTACAACAACAGTTGTTCTTTCATTATCTGTCGAAGATTTTGGATGCCAGGCAACTAAAAATTTTCCAGGATGATATTTGAAAAATGTAACAATGCCAGAAATAGGATTTCTATTCACATGCACATTGACCGGCGACATAAAAATTGAAACCTGAATCCTACGGTCTTTCAAATATTCAGTTTCTTCGGTTTCTTCAATAACAACCACTTTTCCATCAGCAGGACATAAGATTACCCCTTCATCCAATTGTATGGTTTTCTTAGGGCTTCTGAAAAATTGAATAATCGTAATTAATAAAAATGCCGAAGCGATATAGATAATCCATTTTACTATTGGTCCAGCATTATAATAATGCGCAATCGCATTTATGATAAAAATAAATAAGACTACTATCGCTAAACTGGTATAACCTTCTTTGTGAAATTTCATAATGGAATATTTGTGCAAATATAATTATTCTTACTAAATGTCCTATTGTTCGTTTTTCCGACTTATTTTCAAGCTATGGAAGATTAATTTTCCTTCCGCATTACTATTGACCTTTCCATTTACAGTAACCTCATCCTGAATGTATTCAGCATTTACAAAGGATGGAATATAGCGTTCAACCCCTTTTAATACCAAGCCAAAGGATCTGCTTAATTCATAGGGAAGATCCTTGGTAACATGCAATTTCGAAGGATTTCCATCTTTGCTTACCTGCACCGTATATTCAAATTCCTGTTCAAAAGGAGCAACCGTCTCAAATGATTCGAATGAATTTGTTAAATAATCCGATAAATAAGCATTGTAACCAGCTATTTCATCATAATTACATCCTTTTGAAATGAATTTCTCTGCTCTAAAGAAGTTTTCTATGGGTAAAATGCTAAAAACAGGAGATTGATATTCATAATCATTGATCAAATCATAACCAGACTTAAATATACCTCTATAATAAACCTCTTCCGCCACTAAATCCCTTACCTTATCAGCCTCATAGTAAATTTGCCAAACCCCATCAGGTACACCATCCTTTAACTGACCCTTTTGTTTTACAAATGGAAATCCATAGGGGTTGTAACCTTGGAATGGAACTTTAAAATCAAACCTTCCATTGCCATTTTCAACCAACTTTCGCCCCCTGGTATCAATAAATTCCATTACTTTAATATAATCTGTACCAAAATCCACTAACATCATCAGTTGGCCATCAGGGTAATAATATCGCCATTCTCCCTGCGGTTTATTATCAACAAAAGTTGATTCCCATTTTAATGAACGGTTTGGATGATAAGCCTTGAAAATCCCTGATTTCTTCCCGTCAATATAATTACCTTCCAAAATTGGATGTCCATTCAAATCAAAATCGGTGAATGAACCAATAAATTTACTGCTAGAAGCATCAAAACTAGCTACTCGCTCGATACTCTTGTATTCACAGTTTTTATCAACCAAGTAATAATTGCTGTCAAAATAGAATCTGACCAAGTCATTTCCAGTATTTTCAAAATAAACAGGCTTTGATTCTTGAGCCGATCCATTCAAAAATGTAATACAAATAATTATTATACTGAAAACTAATCTCATCGCTTATTAATGGGCTTCTAACCAATTTTTACCTTCTCCAATTTCTATTTCAATTGGAACTTGAAGTTCAATCGCATTTTTCATCCTGTTTTCAATGATCGATTTGAATATATCGATTTCATGATTTGGAACATCGAAAACAAGTTCATCATGCACCTGCATGATCATTTTGCCTTCCAATCCCTTTTCATCGATATCCTTTTGGATATTGATCATCGCAATTTTTATTAAATCCGCCGCTGAACCTTGAATCGGAGCATTGATGGCATTTCGCTCTGCGAATCCTCTAACCGTCATATTTGCCGAGTTAATATCTCGCAAATAACGTCTACGTTTTAAGATTGTCTCCACATAGCCGTGTTCTTTCGCAAACTCAATCACCTCGCCCATGTATTTCCGAATTCCGGTATACTGACTAAAATATTGGTCAATAATCTCTGCAGCTTCTTTTCTACTGATTCCAAGGTTTTGAGATAGTCCAAATGCCGATTGACCATAAATAATCCCGAAGTTTACCGCTTTGGCATTTCTCCTCATGTCCGAATTAACCTCATCCAAAGATACTCCATAAACACGAGCTGCTGTAGCACGGTGAATATCCAAGCCTTGTTTGAAAGCCTCCAACATATTTACGTCTTGACTCAATTCAGCCATTATTCTTAACTCAATCTGTGAATAATCGGCAGATAACAAGGTCCAGTTTTCATTTCTACTGATGAATGCTTTTCTCACCCCTCGACCTCTTTCAGTACGGATAGGAATATTTTGAAGATTCGGATTGGTAGAGCTTAAACGCCCTGTAGCAGCCACAGCCTGATTATAAGAGGTATGGATTAATCCTGTATTCGGATTAATCAAAATTGGAAGTGAATCCACATAAGTGGACTTTAATTTCTGCAACTGCCTAAAATCCAAAATATCTTGAACGATATCCGATTTGTTGGCCAATGCCAATAACACATCCTCGCCAGTCTTGTACTGACCGGTTTTTGTCTTTTTAGCTTTCGGATCCAGTTGAAGCTTATCGAATAATACTTCCCCAAGTTGTTTGGGAGAGGCAATATTAAAGGTAACTCCTGCCTTCTCATATATCTGCTGCTCTAATTTTTTGACATCCTTTTCAATTTCTATCGAATATTGCTTTAAGGTATCAACATCTATCTTAACTCCATTTCTTTCCACTTCCGCCAAAACCTTTAACAAAGGAAACTCAACGGTTTGAGCCAATTGAAGAGTAGATGTCTCTTCCAGTAGTGGAGCAAATTTATTTTTTAATTGAAGGGTAATGTCCGCATCTTCAGAAGCATATTCTTTCACCAACTCAACATCAACATCGCGCATGTTGCCTTGGTTTTTACCTTTAGCACCAATTAACTCGGTGATAGAAACTGGAGTGTAATTTAAATAGGTCTCCGAAAGGTAATCCATATTATGGCGAGTGTCCGGGTCTATCAGGTAATGTGCTAGCATGGTGTCGAAAAACTCACCCTTCACATCAACATTATACCTGGATAAAAGTAAAATATCGTATTTTAAATTCTGACCAATTTTAGAAATGCTTTCATTTTCTAAAATTCCCTTGAAAATATCTACTGTCTTTTGTGCTTCAGTTGGATCCGCACTAACTGGGATATAATAGGCCTCATAATCTTTTATTGCAAAGGATAAACCAACTAATTCCGCTTGCAGCGCATCCAAACCTGTGGTCTCCGTATCAAAACAGAAAGATTTTTCCTTCTCAAGAATTTTGACGAAATCTCTTTGCTTTTCTTCTGTATCCAGTAAAATATACTGGTGAGTAGTGTTCTGAATATTAGTAAAAGACTGTGGTTCTATGCTTTCAGCATTTCCATTGTTTCTAGAAGCATCTATATTTGCATCATTGTGTATAGAAAACAAATCCATTTGAGCAGATTTTGGATTTCCGGTATCTGCCATGCTGAATTCATCCCCAAATACTCGCTTTCCCAAGGTTCTGAATTCAAGCTCCACAAACAAAGGCTCCAAGGCATCTTTGTTAGGTTTTTCTAATTCCAATGATTTCTCATCAAATTCAACTGGTACATCCAATAAGATTGTTGCCAATTTTTTGGAGATTAACCCTTGCTCAGCATGATTTTCAACATTTTCCTTAAGTTTTCCTTTTAGTTTATCTGTATTTTGTATCAGGTTTTCAATTGAACCAAACTCTTGAATCAATTTTTTAGCTGTTTTCTCACCAATCCCTGGTATTCCAGGAATGTTATCTACAGCATCGCCCCATAGACCAAGAATATCGATTACCTCATGTACATTATTGATTTCCCATTTTTCCAAAATCTCAGGAACGCCCAATGTTTCAGCGCCATTTCCCATTCTGGCAGGTTTATAAATAAAGATATTTTCGGAAACCAGCTGTCCAAAATCTTTATCCGGGGTCATACAATATACCGTATAATCCATCTTTTCACCTTTTTTAGCTAGGGTACCAATGATATCATCTGCCTCATAGCCATCCATGGTAATAATAGGAATATTAAAACCTTCGATTAATCTATATATATAAGGTATGGAAGCGGCTAGATCCTCCGGCATTTTCTCGCGTTGAGCTTTATAGGCTTCAAATTCCAAATGTCGGTTGGTTGGGGCAGCAGTGTCAAATACTACAGCGATATGTGTGGGCTTTTGATTGTTTAATACCTCTAGCAAGGTATTGGTAAAACCCATAATTGCTCCTGTATTCAGTCCATATGAAGTAATTCGTGGCGTTTTACTCAATGCAAAGTATGCACGATATATCAAGGCCATCCCGTCTAAAAGAAATAACTTTTTCAAATTCTTTGTTTTTTTATAGCTGTAAAACAAAGTTAACAAAATCAAATAGACCTAAAGATTAATTATTTTTTTCCATTTTTGCGGGTATTGCTTGTATTTTTAAAAAATATGAAAAACTGATATGCGCGGACTTGTAACGAAATCTACTGGTAGTTGGTACCAAGTTTTGGCCGAAAGTGGTGAAAGATTGGAATGTAGGATTAAAGGTAAATTCAGAACTCAAGGTATTAAAACAACTAACCCTATTGCCGTAGGAGATTGGGTGGAATTCGAAATTGAACAAGGCCTACAAAGCGCTGTCATTACAAAGCTGGAACCTAGAAAAAATTATATCATTCGACGTTCCGTCAACCTTTCTAAACAGACCCAGATTATTGGGGCTAACCTGGACCTCGCCATGCTGGTGGTGACATTGGCATCCCCACCGACTTCAACTGGTTTTATTGATCGGTTTTTGGTTACTGCCGAAGCATATGGTATACCGGCAGCACTGGTTTTCAATAAACTCGATTTATTCTCTGAAGAAGGCTTGGAAATATTAGCTGAGTACATTGCCATCTACAAAGATCTGGGATACCCTTGTTACACCGTGTCTGCATTGGAAAAAGAAAATATTGATGACTTGAATGAGGTATTGAAAGATAAGATAACTTTAATTTCAGGACATTCAGGGGTCGGTAAATCCACCCTAATCAATGCTATTATTCCGGGTTCCGATCTAAAAACCGGAAATATCTCGGATTGGTCGGATAAAGGAAAGCATACCACCACCTTTGCGGAAATGATTGATTTGCCCTTTGGAGGAAAATTGATAGATACACCAGGAATTCGGGAATTGGGGATTGTGGATATTGAACCGCAAGAACTTTCCCACTATTTTCCAGAAATGAGAAACCTCCTCAATCAATGTAGGTTTCACAACTGTAGACATATCAATGAGCCGGGATGTGCGGTGCTCGAAGCATTGGAAAACGGTGAAATTGAACCCTCTCGTTACGATAGTTATTTGAGTATCTATAACAATGAAAATAACAGGAATTAATAATTCAAGTTTCTTGTACTAAATTCAAGAGAATATTTTCCTTTATTTTACCTAATTTAATTTCAATAAAATTTTCTTGGACAAATAAACATATTGGCTGAATTGTTGTTAGACAATAACACAAGCTAAGATAAACCGCTTTATTGATATTTATGAAACCTATTTGGAAATGGATTATTGGAATTGTAGTCGTCATCATTGTGGCTATAATCGGAGTAGGGTGGTACTATAGCCGAAATTGGAAACCAATTGTCGAGACTAAACTCAAGGAAACTGTTACAAATGCCACCAATGGACTATATTCTTTAAAGTATGATGACCTGGACCTGAATGTTGCTCTAGGAAATGTAACCTTAAAGAATGCAGAGCTAATTCCTGATTCTGCCGTCTATAAGAGGATGGTGCTCTCCAAAGAAGCTCCAAATAGCCGATATCATATTAAACTATCGGCCTTGAAAGTCCGTCGCTTTAATATTTGGGATGTAATCAAGAATCGAAAACTATATATTAAAGAAATCAATTTCGACTCCCCGGATATCCACATGATATCCGAAAGACATGCTTATAATGATACCATTCAACCTAAGCAATCCAAAACGCTATATGATAATATTAAAGATGTTTTTAGCTCCATCAATGTTAGGGATATCCACATCGATAATATAAAGTTTAAGTTTTCAAAGATCGAAGAAGGGAAATCCAGTGATATTGAACTGGATAGCATTGGGATCAAGGTGCATGATATCTTAGTCGATCAAGCTTCCATCCATGATACCACCCGTTTGTTCTATACAAAAATGGTAGAAGTAGATGTTCCAAAGTTTGAATACGAGCTATCCAATGGAATTTATAAAGCAAAATTCGACCGACTGTTAATGAATACCAGGGACCAAAATGTCTTGTTAACAAAGGTTGAATATGCGCCTAAGATGAATAAAGCAACCTATTTCAAAGCCAGAAATCAAAATATAACCATGGCTGTTATGAAATTCGATACCCTTCGCTTTGAGAAATTAGACTTTAAGGAGCTTATTGATAATCAACAGACCATTGCCCAACATGTGCAAATTAAAAACGGATCAGTTTCATTGTATAATGATAAACGATATCCTAAAAAAAGTGCGTCCAAAATAGGTAAATCTCCTCATCAACAATTGATGAAAGTCAAACAGCTAATCCGTATTGATACAGTTTATGTTGATAATATTGATGTTTTATATGGTGAGTATTCCGCAAAATTCCATAAAGAAGGGGTAATTACCTTTAATAAGGCACGCGGAACATTAACAAATGTCACCAATGACAGCACCCTCTTGGCAAAGAATAAATTCATGCGGGCAGATTTGCAGGCTAAAATCATGAATTCAGGACTATTGAAAATTCAATTTGGCTTTGATATGTTGAGTAAAGATGGATATCATACCTATAACGGAAGTCTAGGAAGAATGCAGGCCACTTCGTTCAATAAAATCCTGACTCCTTTGTTGAATGCTGAAATATCTTCAGGTAACATCCGGAGCATCAGTTTTAATTTTCAAGCCAATGATTACAGAAACTGGGGTGATTTCAGATTTGATTATGACCATCTGAAACTGAATTTAATGAATGCCGTAGACCCAGGAATGAGCAAGACGAAAAAAGGCGTTTTATCCTTTGTGGTCAATAATATCCTGATTAACGATAGTAATCCAGATGCTAATGAGAAATATCATATAGGGAAGGTGAATTATAAAAGGGTGCCGGAGCATACTTTTTTCAAAACCATGTGGCAGAGTTTACTGGACGGTATAAAACAATGTGCTGGTATCAGTAAAGAACGTGAAGCCAAATTAATGGGAGCTGCCGAAAAAGGAAAAGAAGTGATGGAAGAAACAAAAGGAGTAATCAAGAAAACAGGTAAATTCTTCAAAGGATTATTCAAGAAAAAAGATAAAAAAGAGGAAGAAAATAAAAATTAGTTTCACGTGAAAGATTTTTAAAACTTAGGGCTTCAGTATGATATTGCTATGTTTGTAGATAGATGGATTCAGTTTATAGCTTCCTAAAATATATTTTCCGGTATAAAAAGAAAACCGTTGATCAGATTGTTTTTTATGTCAGTTTGATCAGCGCCGTTACGATGGTCGTGCATGTTGGTTATATTACTGATCCAATCATCGCTAAAACCACAGACAAAGCTGTTGTTATCTTATACTACGGTCTTTTTCTTTTTGAAATCATTCGAACCTCTTCCTCCATTTTAGTTGCCAGACGAATCAATGTCTCGCATTATACAGGAGTAATGGTCAGTGCCTATTTTTTATTGATCACTATCTCTAGAATGACTGGCGGATTCCTCTCGACATTCGCCAAGGATGAATGGCTTTATCTCGGTATTGCCATTATTTTCCTCTCAGAACTTTCTAAGAATAGTCTTTTCTTCGACAATTTTTATTTTAATCCAACCATACTATTTGTCATCAGTTTCTTGGGCTTAATTATTCTTGGTGCATTTCTACTTATGCTTCCCCGAACCACTATAGTAGCCCCCTTGAGCTTTGTGGATGCATTTTTTATGGCAACCAGTGCAGTATGTATTACCGGACTCTCAACAACGGATATTTCGACTAATTTCTCCGTATTCGGTCAATCCGTAATCATGGCACTCATCCAGGTGGGTGGATTGGGAATTATGACCTTTACAGGTTTCTTCGGATATTTCTTCTCCGGAGGTTTCTCCTTTAAGAATCAATTGATGTTCGGTGAGATATTGGGGGAAAATAAACTGAATTCCGTTATTTCAACCTTATTGACCATCATCTTTATAACACTACTTTTTGAGTTTATTGGAGCCATCTTAATTTTTAGTTCCTTGGATGCGAAACATTTCGATTCCCTCGGTGAAATGGTGTTTTTCTCCTGCTTCCATGCAATCTCAGGATTCTGTAATGCTGGATTTACAATTATTAAAGATGGTGTCATGAATGATTCCTACCGTTTTAATTATAACTTTCAGTTAGCAGTGGCCTCCATGTTTATTTTAGGGGGCTTTGGATTCGGTACTATCTTCAATTTCTACACCTGGGTTCAGGAAAAAGTAAAGTCTATCATACAGCGATTGATCCAGAAAAAAAGCTACCGCTATAAACCTCAGGTATTCTCTTTTAATTCGCGTTTTATCGTAGTCTGTAATGTGACTGTTATTCTCTTAGCTACAATCTCGTTCTTTGTTTTGGAACAAGATCATAGTTTGATGGCTGATAAATCCTCCTTTGGAAAGTGGGCCACTTCCATTTTTATGGCAAATTCCACCCGATCGGCAGGATTCAATAGTGTAGATTTAAATTTTATCAATATCCCAACATTAATCATGTTTGTGACGTTAATGTGGATAGGGGTTTCACCTGGTTCAACAGGTGGCGGAGTAAAGGTCACCACGATTGCAATCGCGTTAATGAATATTGTCGCACTAGCTAAAGGCAAGGAATCTATTGAAATCTATAAACGGAAAATCGCTTCTGAATCGGTAAACAAGGCTTTCGCCATTATCTTACTGTCAGTATTAACGATTACGCTGAGTTTTATCTTATTGAATTTCTCAGATCCGAATCAACAAATGATACCCTTATTGTTTGAATCGGTTTCTGCATATACAACTTGTGGGCTATCCATGGGAATTACATCCTCATTGACGGCAACAAGTAAAATCATTTTAATGTTTACCATGTTTGTAGGTAGGGTAGGGATGTTGACTCTCCTGGTGGCATTCATTAAAAACACAAAGAACAAAAGTTATATTTATCCAACTGAAAAAGTACTGTTTTAACATATGAAGTATATTGTATTAGGCTTAGGACATTTTGGACGGTCATTGGCGATTCACTTGACGGAGCTAGGCCATGAAGTGATTGCTGCAGACAAGAATATGAGTATTGTGGAGCAAACTAAAGATCGTATTACGCATACGGTTTGTCTTGATAGTACTGACCGAGATGCGGTAAGTTCCTTGCCACTACGAGAAAGTAACGCGGTAATTGTCGCAATTGGTGAGGAAGAAGGCGCCAGTTTAATGACAGTAGCACTGTTAAAACAGCTTAAAGTCAAAAGGATCATTGGTCGTGTTGTTTCTGAGCTTCAAAAAACGGTGCTTGAAGCCATGAATATCGATGAATATATCATGCCTGAGGAAGAAGCAGCTGAACGATTAGCCATGCGTTTGGATAATATCGATATCGTTGACTCTTTTAAAATTTCTGAGAAATACAGTATTATTGAAACGAAGGTCCCAACTAAATATATTGGGATGACCCTTAAAGAGGCTGATTTGACCAATAAATATAAAGTAATTGTATTGACCACTGTTCATGTGGAAAATCAAACCACCAGAGAAGGAACGACAAGATTAAGCAAGGAAGCATCGGGTATTGCTAAATCTGATACAGTCCTTATGGAAAATGATTTATTAGTCTTGTTTGGAGAGCTGGCAAACATTAAAGACCTGATACAAAAGGGTTAAGATGCTGGTTTTTCTTACTATATCGTGGAAAGATTAACTTCTGCAAACAATGTGTTCGGATATTAACGGCATTGCTGCTCTTAATTTTCAACTTTCTCATCCCATATAACCCAAATCTCACATCAATTCTATATTTTTGGGGCTATATCATTAATAATCCTATTCATTACTAGATGAAAACTTGGTTTAAGGAAAATCAGAATCACTTAATCATTATAGGCATCTTCTTGCTTTTAGTGGTGTTTTATTTTACGCCAGTTTGGCAAGGAAAAACTTTGTTGCAAAGCGATGTGATGCAAGCACGTGGTAGTCAAAAAGAAATTTTTGAGTACAGGGAAAAAGATGGAACTACTCCGTTATGGACCAATTCCATGTTTGGGGGTATGCCAACTTATCAAATTTGGTATGATCATGCCAGTAACATCACAACACATATTGGACCAGCTATCAGAGCCGTATTTCCTCCTCCTTCCGATGTATTATTATTATTCTTATTAGGCGGATATTTCCTGTTCTCGGTCTTACGATTACGACCTTGGGTAGCGGCAATCGGTGCTGTTGCACTCGCCTTCTCCTCCTACAATATGATATATGTCGAAGCAGGGCACATCAATAAAGCCTATGCAATCGCCTATTTCGCTCCAATTATTGGTTCTGTAATCCTCTGTTACCGCGGAAGTAAATTCTGGGGACCAAGCCTCTTGGCATTGTTCCTAGCGCTCGAACTCAGAGCTAACCACATTCAAATGACTTATTACCTGTTCATTGCCTTAATGGTTTTGGTGGGTTTTGAGTTGTATTATGCAATCCGCGATAAAAAACTGAATAAATTCCTACAAGCCACAGGGCTTCAATTAATAGGTGTTGTTATAGCAGTATTAGTCAATGCATCGGTTTTATTTCCAACCTATGAATATAGTAAGGAAACAATCCGTGGTAAAGCTAATCTTACGAAAACAGATGCTTCTGGAAAATCAAACGCTGGATTAGATAAGGAATATGCTTATGAATGGAGCCAAGGAATCGGTGAAAATATTACCTTCTTGATCCCTAATGCATATGGTGGTCGCTCTGGTGGTACAATGACCGAAAAGTCAAATTCCGTAAAAGTAATTGAGAAAATAGGAGCTTCAAAAGCTGAAGCTGTGCAATATGCTAATAGAGCTTTATCAACTTACTGGGGCGATAAGCGTTTCACTTCCGGACCTTGGTATTTTGGTGCTGGAATCATCTTTTTATTCGTCCTTGCTTTATTCGTTGTGAAGGATCGCTTAAAATGGTGGATTCTTGCAGCAACCGTACTGACTATTTTCCTTTCTTTCGGTCGTCATCTTCCTTTTATTTCTGATTTGTTCTTTGACTATTTGCCAATGTACAACAAGTTCAGAGCGGTTGAATCGATATTGGTGATTCCATCTGTATTGATTCCATTACTTGCAATAATGGGATTGAATGAAATCATAACCAGAGGAAATGAAATTAAGGATTTAGATAAAAAAGTATTGTATTCTGGGGGAGCAGTAGCCATTATTTGTTTAATGATTGCTTTAATGCCAAGTATTCTTGCATTACGCACTGCTAATCACCAAGAATTTGTTGCGGCATTGCAACAACAAGTTCAAGACCCAACTTTAGGTGCTGAATTGGCGAATGCCTTATTAAAAGACCGTGCCGATCTAGCTTCTTCTGATGCTTGGCGCTCATTCTTTATTGTCGTTTTAACAGCAGGATTTGTATGGTTCTATGTTAAGAAGAAACTTACAGTGGCTGTTCTTACTGCTGCAATTGCGGTGATCACTATTGTGGATCTATGGGCAGTTGATAAAAGATATTTAAATTCAGAGTCCTTCGTTGATAAAAGTATTTATGAAAAACCTATTCCTGAACGGGAGGTTGATCAGTTGATTCATTTGGATAAAGACTTGTCATACCGTGTATTTGACCTGACTACAAGTCCATTCAACGATGCAAGCACATCCTTTTTCCACAAAAGCATTGGTGGATATCATGCCGCAAAATTGATGCGTTTCCAAGAGTTATTGGAGAATCAATTTAATGGTGATTTTAATGAGGATGTATTGGATATGTTAAATGTTCGCTATATCATCAGCAAAGATCAAAGCAATAATTCAGATAGAATCCACCGTAGAAGCTCAGCTTTAGGAAATGCTTGGTTTGTAAACAACATTAGGTTTGTAAATAGCAACCAAGCAGAGATGGACGCCTTGAATACCTTCGATCCGAAAAAGGAAGCAATCATCAATGAAGGATTAAAAGGGCAGATAGGCAATGCAAGCATTGGTCAACCAACCAACGCAGAAATCAAATTGACTTCGTACCATCCAGATACCTTGAAATATGAATATTCAGCAGGAAACAATGTGTTCGCCGTATTCTCTGAGATTTTCTATGATAAAGGCTGGAAAGCTTATGTAGATGGCGAAGAAGTGCCGATTATCCGTACAGACTATCTATTAAGAGGACTTTCATTACCAGGCGGTAACCATAAAGTAGAATTTATTTTTGCCCCTGACTCCATGCGCATCAGTAATATCATATCCTTGGTAGCATCCATTATCCTAGTATTAGGATTAGGATTCGCCATTTGGTTATCACTAAAACATAGAAAAGAGAAAATTTAGAAATACATATTCCAATAAAAAAGGGATTCTTTTCAGAATCCCTTTTTTATTGGCTTTACATCCCGTTTAATCAATCAGTTGGCTGATTAATTCAAACGATTCATAAATAGGAAGCGGAGTCAAGAACCCCAGAGGGGTTCAATATTAGTAACAGATAGCCTAAAAAATAATAGCCCGTCTCCAAAAAAACCAATCGCTAAAGCGATTGGTTTTTTTGGAGACGGGCTTATCTCATTGATAATATCTACTACTAACATTAAACTCCTCTGGAGTTTTCCCTTTCACCCGCCAATTCCTAATATAAAATAACAATTAAAATCAAAAACCATGAATGCTTTTCCACCTCCACTTTCTAAAACAGCTTCAACTGCGGTTCGCTAACCCTAAATGTCTTTCTATGATGTGGCGTTAATCCCAACTTCAACACTGCTTCCCGGTGTCTTATGGTAGGATAACCTTTGTTCTTCAACCAATCATATTCCGGAAAATCAACCGCAATATTGTCCATATATTCATCCCTATAGGTTTTTGCTAGGATAGAGGCTGCAGCAATGGATAGGTATTTCCCATCACCCTTTACAATACAGGCGTGTGGAACACTGCCATATGGGATAAATTTATTGCCATCAATAATTAGATATTCAGGTTTTACCCCCAGAATATCCAAAGCCTTATGCATCGCTAAATAGGACGCCTTATGAATATTTATTTTATCAATTTCCTCCGCAGACACGCTGGCAACAGCGTACGCTAATGCCTCCTTCTCAATAATAGGACGCAGTTCCATCCTTTTTTTTTTCGACAATTTCTTGGAATCGTTCAATACCGGATTCGAATATCCCGCCGGAAAAATCACCGCCGCCGCAAATACCGGACCCGCCAAACACCCACGCCCCGCCTCATCACAACCCGCCTCTAAATATTCCTCCTGATATGTAGATAGTAAAGTAGAAATCATCCCTAAAGATAGTATTTAGTAATTAGATTGATCGAACTTCCAAAAATAACCCCGCTCCAATTTAAATTATCCTCATAAAAGATCAACTTGAAAGGCAAGTCTTACTACTAAATACTTAATACTTACTACTATAAAAATCTGTAACATCTCCGTGATTAATTTCCTTTTACACTAATTTACACTTTTTGTGTTTTTCTTTGTGAGGTATTCGGGAATATAATTTTTTTTCTTATACTGCTGATAGAAAGAAGAATACTTAAAAAGTATGAAAAGGAATATCATTATTGCCATTTTAATCTTTGCTAGTTCAAATTTGTTGGCCCAGAAGAAAAAAGATCGATACGCGATTTTACCCAGTTTAGAGGTTGCAGTGGATGGGGATATTAAGGAATGGGGAAATCAGTTATCTATAATAGGTCAAGATTCCAGCTGGAGTTTCGCTGTTACAAACGACGCTAACTATTTGTATACAGCAGTTCAAATTAAGGACCTTGCATTACAGCAGGAAGCAACCCGAAATGGTATCATCGTGAATATCAACCCTGAAGGTAAAAAGAAAGATGGGGCATTATTAATCTTTCCTATTCCGGACAGTGAGTCTATCAGGGCTATGCGTAACGATGAAAACCTCCCGAATATGAATGTTCGCGAAGAGTTAATCAAGCGAAGCAGGGGTTATGGGGTGAAGGGGTTTGCAAGAATTGTAGATGGAAGGCTGTCATTTGAAAATACTTATGGCGTGCATGCAGTAGCAAAACTGATGGATAATGATGTTTTGGTCTATGAATCAAAAATTCCGATTCAGGCAATTGGTATCAAGGATTTGAAAAATCCAATCGCCATTCAAATCATGATTAACAACAGATTTTCCATATTACAAAAAACAATTAAAAGCAGACCGGACCCTCGAGGATCAATGTATGGGCAATATACCCCTACAGTAAAAAGTCCTTATAAATTCAAGCTCGATGCTTGGATTTTGGGGACTCTGAACTAGAATTAGTTTAATTGATATATGGATAAATTATTGAAAGCCTTGACTTGCTTTTGCTTCTTGGCTATGGGAATTACTGCTTACGGTCAATCGGGCCGTGAAGTTTCTGGAATGCTGAGGGATACTGAATCCCGACCGATATCTGGTGCTTCTGTACGTTTAATTACAGATACTGATACCGTCGCAACCAGTTCCAGCAATGCTGGTTTCTACACTTTTACCAACGTTAAAGCCACAAAATTTAAAATCAGAGTCAGTAGCCTTGGCTTCTCACCTTACGAAAAGGAATTCGATTTCCCTCAAGGGCAAAAGGAATTACAAATCCCTAGTTTTGAGTTAGATGTTAATGAAAATCAAATTGAAGAAGTTGTAATTGAAGGTGTACCAACGGTACAAGTGAAAAGTGATACTGTCGAATACAGCACCAGGGACCTGAAACTTAGAGAAGGTTCAGTGGCTGAAGATGCCTTGAAGAAATTGCAAGGGGTGGAAGTGGATAAAGATGGAAATGTCACTGCCCAAGGGGAAAGCGTTACTAAAGTGAGAATCAATGGTAAGGACTTCTTTGGGGGGGATGTGAAAACGGCAACCCAAAACTTGCCGGCAAATATTATTGAGAAAATCCAAGTTGTAGATGATTACGGTGATATGGCCAATATTACCGGAAATAAATCAGGTAACTCTGAAAAGATCATCAACATTCAAATTGACCCGAAATACAATAAGGGTTTTATGACCACCCTGCGTGCTGGATATGGTACAGAAGATCGGTATCAAGCAACCGGTATGTGGATGGGGATGACGGATAAAACTCAAGTCTCCGTTCTTGGTAACCTAAACAACGTGAATGCAAACCTGTTTGACTTCCGTACTATCGGTGGTGGAGCTAGAATGCGTCAAGGTGGCGGTGGAAGACCTGGTGGTGGCGGCGGAATGTTCGGCGGTGCTTCAGGAATTACTGATGTCGGTTCAATTGGGGTCAATATCCGTCATGATTTTTCTGATAAACTGAAAGTCTATGGTAGTTACTCCTTCGGTAGAGACGACAATACTACCTTGACCAACAGCTTAACCACCAACTTTATGGAAGGTGGAAATCTAGAACAAAGTTCTGACTCTACTTCCAATAATATTGTTTCCAGCCATCGTTTGGAAGCAAATTTAGAATGGAATATTTCAGACAATGATTATATCAAGCTAACCCCACAATTCGGATTCACAGGCAATAAAGCGAAATCGAACTCCGAAGGAAATTGGTTTGACTTTAGTGATGCTACGGAAACCTTTGATACCCGTGTGGAAAACAGTGTTTCTGATGTTCCAAGATTTGGTATTAGTGGACTTTATAATAGAAAATTGAGTGATAAAGGAAGAAACTTGTTCATGAATTTCAACTATGATAATGCTGCCACAACAGAAGATTATCAAGGAGTACTGGATCGTTTGGTGACAGATCCAAATAATTCCAATTCTTCGATGGCTGAGATCTATGAGCAGACCATTCGTGAGGTCAATAATAAAAGTTGGAATGCTGGGGGAAGTCTTTCCTATTTGGAGCCCGTTTCTGAGCATGGAAAAATTGAGATCTCTTATGATTTCAATAAAAACAACTATGTCAACAAACAATATCAAGATGCCTTTGATGAGGATGGTGCTGCCCTACCTAATCTTGATAATCGTATCCTTAATTATCATTATGATCAGGATTATTCCTTTACGACTCATCGTATCGGAGCAAACTATGCCTTCGAAAATGATAAAGTGAAATATTCCATCGGTGCAGCAGTTCAACCATCTCAATTAAAAGGGGATGTATCCAGTGATGATAACAGTGCGGTCATTGATCGTTCTAACTTAAATTGGATGCCAATCGCTCGCTTTGAATATAAGTTCTCCAGACAGAAGAATTTGAGCTTGAATTATTCAGGTTCCTCAACTGAACCTAGTATCAATCAGGTGCTGCCTTATGCCGTAGGTAATACTTCTACAAACCTCGTATTTGGTAACCCTGATTTGAATCCTGAATTCAGACATCGCATGATGATGAGGTTCCGTGCTGGCGATTTTCAAAAAGGAAATACTTTCTTTGCCATGTTGAACGGTAATGTAACAACTGATAAAATTGTGTCTTTTGTAAAACGCGAGAATGTTCAAGGTGCAGGTATGGTTTCTGAAACAAGGTATTTGAACGAATCAGATCCAGTTTATAATCTAAGTTCATTCTATCACTTTGGTAAGTCTCTGAAACAAAAGACCTACAACCTGATGTTAATGGGTGGTGTCAGCTACAACAAGAATATTTCTTACACGGCAAGAGAGCTGAGTGCAGTTGAAGGAATTCAGAATATTTCCAATAACTGGGTATTCATGCAAGGTTTAATGTTCAGATACAATCCATCTGAAAACTTTGAATTGAATCCTGGAGTAAGGTATTCTTATAATTATACCAGAAACTCATTGGGAGACTTTAATAACAATGTGTCTTCATGGACTCCAACCTTGATTGGTTCCGTAAATATTACTCCAACGACTATTTTTGGAGCAGATTTATCAAAATCCTTTAATTCGGGTTACGGACCTTTGACAAGTGCAAATCCTTTTATTATCAATACATATATTGAGCAAAAATTGTTAAAGGATCAACGTGGTACACTTCGTTTTCAAGCATTCGATTTGTTGAACGAACAAACCAACCTTTCTAGAACGGTACAAGAAAACATGACCATCGATAGGCAAACCAATCGTCTAGGTCGTTATTTTATGCTAACCTTTACATTTAAACTTCAGAAATTCTCTGGAATCGCACCGACCGAAGATACTGGTATGCCTCCGGGAATGAGAAGACCGAGAATGTAAGTGTAGTATTTAGTATTTAGTATAGAGTATTTAGATTTTGATGGGTAAAAAAAGATTTGAGTATTTAAATAGATAATAATGAATGGCCTAAATTTTAGGCCATTTTTTTTTGATAGAATGTGGTCTAATTACTAAATACTTAATAATAAATACTATTCCTTACCTTTGTCATTCAATTTTTCAATATGGATCATAAGATATTCCAACTTGATAACGGGTTGCGAGTTTTGTTTCAGCCACATTCTTCTTCTATTACGCATATATGCCTTATTGTGGATGCCGGGTCCAGGCATGAGGAGTCAGGTAAATTTGGGACGGCACATTTTATTGAACATCTATTGTTCAAAAGAACGGAACGCCGTAGCACAAACCAGATTCTGAATAGATTGGAGGCCGTGGGTGGCGATTTAAATGCTTACACCACAAAGGAATATACTTGTATACATGCCTCTTTCTTGAATCCTTATCTGGAACGTGCATTGGACTTGTTCGAAGATATTCTGTTGCACTCGACCTTTCCGGAAGATGAAATGGACAAGGAAAAGGAAGTAATCCTAGATGAAATGGCCTCCTACCTCGATAGTCCTGAGGAATCGATTATGGATGAGTTTGAAGATCAGATTTTTAAAGGTTCAGGCTTAGGACATAATATTCTAGGATTAGAAGAGGATTTAAAAGCTATCCAGCAATCTGATATCAAAAGATTTATAGACCAACATTACGATGCCTCCAAGATCGTGATTGCTATTTCAGGAAATTATACCGACAAAAAAGTCCTAAAGATTGCTGAAAAGGTTTTTGGCAAGCCTAATAACCATCAATGGTCACATGCAGCAGAAGATATTATGCTTCAGCCCGTGGAATTTGTGGAACGTGCCAGACCAATCAATCAGGCGCACGTAGTTCTGGGTGGACCTGCCTATGGAATTCATGATTCTCGTAAAACCGGACTGTTATTATTGAATAATCTATTAGGTGGCTACGGCATGTCTAATATCTTGAATTTGAATATTAGAGAGAAATATGGAATTGCTTATACCATTGAATCTAATTATAGTCTTTATTCGGATACTGGCTTATTTAGTATTTACTTCGGGACGGATGATGAAAAGGTTGATAAAACCATCAAATTGATCCATAAGGAATTGAATAAGCTAAAAGAGCAGGCATTAAGCCCGCAGGCATTAGAAAAAGCTAAGAATAAGTTCAAGGGTCAAATTGCTTTGGCTGAGGAGAATAGAATGAGTTTGATCATAGCGGAGGCGAAGAATATTTTAGATTACGATCGGGTTGTAGGTCTGCAAGAGGTTTTTGAGAAAATAGATTTAGTAAGTTCAAAAGAACTGTTAGAGATATCAAATGATATTTTTAGTGAAGAAAATCTTTCCTCACTTTCTTTTCTACCCGAAGATTAAGTATATTTTTGTTTAATTAAACTATTGGATATGAAAACAGCATATATTTTTCCTGGTCAGGGTGCTCAATTTGTGGGCATGGGCAAGGACTTATACGACTCAAATGAAGAGTGCAAAGCCTTATTTGAAAAAGCAAATGAGATCTTAGGTTTCCGTATTACGGATATTATGTTCAATGGAACAGAAGAAGACCTAAAACAAACCAAGGTTACTCAGCCGGCGATATTTTTACATTCCGTTATTCTTGCAAAGGCCTTGGGTGATACATTTCAACCAGCAATGGTTGCAGGTCATTCCCTAGGTGAATTCTCAGCTTTGGTTGCTGCAGGTGCTTTATCTTTTGAGGATGGATTAAAGTTGGTTGCCAAGCGTGCAAATGCGATGCAAAAAGCTACAGAGCTGGAACCAGGTACCATGGCTGCAATCTTAGGATTGGATGATGTCATTGTTGAGGAAGTATGTGAGCAGGTTGATGATATTGTTGTTGCTGCGAATTATAACTGCCCGGGACAATTGGTGATCTCAGGTTTAGTATCTGGTGTAGACAAAGCTTGTGAGAAATTATTGGAAGCAGGAGCTAAGCGTGCCTTGAAATTAAATGTTGGTGGAGCCTTCCACTCTCCGTTGATGGAAGCTGCCAAGCAAGAATTGCAAGCCGCAATTTTGGATGTTGAAATCCAGATTCCTGTATGTCCGATTTATCAAAACTATGATGCATTGCCTTATCAGGATCCTACAGCGATTAAAGATAATTTGATTGCTCAACTTACAGGTGCTGTTCGATGGACGCAATCTTTGGAAACCATGTTGGCAGATGGGGCAGAAAGCTTCGTTGAAGTAGGTCCAGGAACTGTTTTACAGGGTTTGGTTAAGAAAGTCAATCGTCAAATTCCTACTTCTTCAGCCTCTATCGCTGAGTAGTAGAAACAATGATTACAAATATTCTAAGGAGCAATGAACATTGCTCCTTTTTTATTGAATCAATATCTCCTTTTTTTATTTTAAGTGGGGATTACCCTGAATTCGACTCTATATCAATAGCAATTCAAGAATTATTATAGTTTTCGCCAGATTTTCTTCGGAATTGGGCCGGACCTTGTTCGAAAAAATTCGAACGAAATCCGACGATTGTCCGAGGAAGGTCCGGAAGAGGTCCGGTAAAACAGTTAATTTGTTCATAGAAAATCCTGAATAAAGATAGGATTCAGTGGCTACAAGAATTCTTTGGAAAATAGCTGTTGAAAATAAAAAAAGAAACGCGCTTGAAAGCTATTTCAAGCGCGTTTCTAAATATTTAAGAAGTCCCTTAGCGGTTTAAAAGCTAAAAGAACTTATTACATCCTTGAAGATTAAATTCCGAATGCTTTTTTTACCTCATCAACGAAGTCTAATTTTTCCCAAGTGAATAAATCTACATCAAGGGTCTTAGTTTCGCCATTGGAGTTTTCAAAAGTTTTGGTAACCGTTTTTGGGGTTCTACCCATGTGTCCATAAGCTGCGGTTTCAGCGTAGATTGGGTTGCGAAGGCCTAAGCGTGTTTCGATACCGTAAGGAGTCATGTCGAAAAGCTGACCTATAATAGTAGCGATTTCACCATCAGTTTTGTTAACCTTGCTGGTACCATAAGTGTTTACATAGATTCCCATAGGATCTTTCACACCGATAGCATATGAAATCTGAACTAAGATTTCATCAGCAACACCTGCTGCTACTAGGTTTTTCGCGATATGACGGGTTGCATAGGCTGCAGAACGGTCAACCTTTGAAGGGTCTTTTCCTGAAAAAGCACCACCACCATGAGCACCCTTACCACCATAAGTATCCACGATGATTTTTCTACCTGTCAATCCTGTATCTCCATGAGGACCTCCGATTACGAATTTTCCTGTTGGGTTGATATGGTATTTGATTTCATCCGTAAATAAAGCCTGTAACTCAGGTTTCAATTGGGCTTTAACCCGAGGGATTAAAATATTGATGATATCGGCTTGGATTTTCTCCTGCATTTCCTTTTCAGAAGCAAAATCATCATGCTGGGTAGAAATTACGATTGTATCGATACGAACGGGTTTATGGTTGTCGTCGTATTCCAAAGTCACCTGCGACTTAGCGTCTGGGCGAAGGTATTTAATTTCGCTATTTTCGCGTCTTAAGTCCGCAAGTTCATACAATAAACGATGTGAAATATCCAATGCCAAAGGCATATAGTTTTCCGTTTCGTTATTTGCATAGCCGAACATAATTCCTTGGTCACCAGCGCCTTGTTCTTGTTTAGTGACGCGGTCAACACCTTGATTGATATCAGCAGATTGTTCGTGGATAGCAGATAATACTCCACAGGAGTTCGCTTCGAACATATACTCGGATTTGGTGTATCCGATTTTCTCAATAACCTGGCGAGTGATTTTTTGCACGTCCAAATAGATTTTGGACTTCACTTCACCTGCTAAAACCACCTGTCCAGTAGTAACTAAGGTTTCAATAGCTACGCGGGCATCTTCATCCCATGCGAGGAAGTTGTCGATTAAAGCGTCCGAAATCTGGTCTGCGACTTTGTCAGGATGTCCTTCAGATACCGATTCGGAGGTAAATAAATATGCCATAAAAATAATAAACGTTTGAAGGGAAAAGCAGGCAGTATGTGAAAAATCATTTGTCCCGAATGGTTTTAGCACTTTTTTACTGTGGTTGCAATCTCCCATTTACATTATGATAATGCTAAATGCAAATCAGTCCACATTTTGTGTGGCACAAAGCTACGATACTTTGCAATATTTAAAAAGTATTTCATTCAAATTATTATCTTTAGCGGAATTAAATGACGTAAATGAGAAAGAAGCGCATACTGTTTGTAATCAATCCAGTATCTGGCGGCAAGAAGAAGACAACGTTTAATAAACAGGTACTCGAAGTACTGGATTTAAACAGGTTTGAACCGACCTTTAAGGTCACTAATCACCCTAACCATGCCTTTGAACTTGCTCAATCTGCGATTGAGGAGCAATACGATGCTGTAATTGCGGTAGGGGGAGATGGTACTATCAATGAAATTGGAACCGCGTTAGTCGGGTCGGGTATTCCCTTGGGGATTGTGCCGGAAGGCTCAGGAAATGGATTGGCTTATTATTTAGGGATCCCGATGAATGAATCTGCAGCCTTGCGTAGGATCAATCGATTTGAATCTGTCGAAATCGACTGCGGTAAAATCGCTGATCGCTGTTTTTTCAATATTGCCGGTATTGGTTTTGATGCCTCAGTGAGTGATCGCTTTGCCACTGAAACCATCCGAGGTCCGGTGGGATATTTAAGGACAGTCATCAATGTGATCAGTAATTATAAGCCGAAGAAGTATACCTTAAAGATTGATGGGAAGACTTACGAAAGGGAAGCTTTCATGATTTCCGTAGCGAATTCACCACAATATGGCAATAATGCCTATATCGCACCCAATGCTTCGATAAATGATGGGCTATTGGATGTATGTGTTGTGCATAAATTTCCGTTATATACTTTACCGATGATGATTTTTCATCTATTTAATAAGACTGCGGACCAATCTGAATACGTTGAGATTATTCCTGGTAAAGAAATTTGCATTGAGCAGGAGGGTAAAGCTCCGGTTCATTTAGATGGTGAACCGATGGATTTAGGGAATAAAATTGATATTAAGGTACAAGGGAACGCATTAAAAATAATTTGTTAGAAATGGCTAAGCAGAAGAAACAAAGGTTTGAGGGGATCGTTTATTCCACTTCCGATGATTTTGAATATAATGATACTGATGCTCAGGAGGAGGTAGAAACGCTTCCGAATGAAAAGCAGAAATTACGCGTAGGGATTGACAAGAAACAGCGTAAGGGGAAGGTTGTGACGTTTGTGTCGGGTTTTGTGGGTTCGGACTCTGATTTAGAGGATTTAGGTCGGGTTTTGAAGCAGCGTTGTGGGGTTGGGGGTAGTGTAAAGGATGGAGAAATCTTGATACAAGGTGATTTCAAGGAAAAAATTATCCAATATTTAAGTTTGGAAAAGTACGGGGTAAAATCTGTGACGGGCTAGGCTTCAGATTGGTATGTAAACGTTTATAAAACAAAGAAATAATGGGTATTTATTTGGATTTGAGTTTTGGAAAGGCGGGCATTATTGTAAGTAAATGCTCACTTATTTTTAGCATTTAACGATTTGATAATTTGCAATTCAAAAAAAAAATGGTTTTCATTGTAAAAAATATGGAATATTCAACCGTTATGTGATACGACAAATGAAGCATTGATTTGAGAGCTGCTGAAGAACGTCAATGAGTAGGTAACACGACCTAAAAATTAAATAATCAGATATCTTCAAATTAATTTTGTTTTTAACAGAAAATGCTATATTTGTTTTGAATTAATGTAAAATAACGGCAATTAGCTTGCATTAAATTGAATTTAACTTAATAATTAAACAACAGTAAAAAATCTAAAAATTAGTAAAAAATGGCAAACGCACCAAAAACTACAACAGCCCCAGCTAAACAAGAGAGTGGCAATGCGGGTAATCTATTTGCAAGTTTAGCAATTATCATTTGTCTAGTAATTGGTTTCTTGGTTTACAAATATGTAATGGGTGATCCTAGTAACTTCGTTGACGGAAATGTTGAGAACAGACCTTTACCTGGAAACTATTTAGGAATGGTATACCATGCAGGATATGTGGTACCAGTATTACTTGGTTTATTCTTAATGGTATGGGTTTTTTCAATCGAGCGTCTTATTGTTATCAGTAAAGCGTCTGGAACTGGAAACGTAGGTAACTTTGTAAGAAAAGTACAAGGTTTATTAAGATCAGGTAATATTGACAATGCTATCCAAGAGTGTGACAAACAAAAAGGTTCTGTAGCGAACGTAATCAAAGCTGGTCTTTTAAAATATAAAGATGTTGAAGCTCATCCAGGATTAGATACAGAAAAATCAGTATTAGCAATCCAAAAAGAAATTGAAGAGGCTACTACTTTAGAGATGCCAATGTTAGAGAAAAACTTAACAGTTATCGCTACATTAGTATCAATTGGTACATTAACAGGTCTATTAGGTACAGTAACAGGTATGATTAAAGCGTTCTCGGCTTTAGCAACAGGTGGTACTCCAGATTCAGCACAATTAGCAAACGGTATTTCTGAGGCCTTGATTAACACGGCTACAGGTATCGGTACATCTACTATCGCGATTATTTTCTACAACATCTTAACTTCTAAGATCGATACATTAACATATTCTATTGACGAAGCTGGTTTCTCAATCGTTCAAACGTACGCAGCAAACCACAAATAAGAAGATTCGAAAAAAAGTTGAATTTATTTTATGCAATGTTCAACGGTTTCGCATCATTATTAAAACGAAATAGAGTGTTTACATTAAAGAAGTAAAGAAATGGGAAAAGCAAAAGTAAAAAGAGCCAGCACAGCGATCGACATGACCGCAATGTGTGATGTGTCTTTCTTGCTTCTTACCTTCTTCGTATTGACGGCGACAGCACGTCAGCCTGAGACACTTATGGTAGATACCCCAGCGTCTACTACTTTAGATAAATTGCCGGATGATAACTTGGCGATTATTACAGTAGGAGAACAGGGTAAGGTTTTCTTCACGATCAAAAACCCGAATGTAAGGGAAAGAACGTTGAAAAACATGTCTGCTAAATATAGTGTTCCATTTTCGGATGAAGATTATAAGAAGTTTAAAGGACTAGAGGACTTTGGTGTGCCTTTCAAACAGTTGAGACCTTTGCTAGCACAAGAGCCAGCGAAGCGTACGGTAGAGATCCAATCAGGTATCCCAGTGGATAGTACTGAGGCTTTATCGAACGAATTGTATCACTGGGTTCAGCAAGCACGTTTAGCAACGGTTGAATTTAACCGTGACCGAGAAGCAGAGGAGAAGAATTTCACGAATCCAGGGCCATTGGTTGTAGCGATCAAAGCAGATGCTGAAGAAAAGTACGCAGTAATGAATTTGATTATCGAAACCCTGAGAAACCAAAAACAAAACAAATTTAGTTTTGTGACTGGATTACGTCAGGAAAAATAAGAGGATAAAAAATGGCAGAATTAAATCAAGACTCCGGCGGCGGCAAAAAAGGCGGCAAAGTAAGGTCGAAGAAAAACGGTGGACGTGTGGATTTAACCGCGATGGTGGATCTAGCATTCCTTCTGATTACCTTCTTCATGCTTACAACGTCCTTGAATAAGCCTCAAGCGATGGATGTTAACATGCCTGATAAGAATAAGGATATGAATGAGAAAAATCCCGAGATTGAAATCGCGGATAACCGTTCTATCACCTTATTGTTAGGTTCGGATAATAAGATTGCTTGGTATTACGGACAATTAGCAAACCCAATCTCGGCACCAGCTGTCGTAGATTATAGCAAAGAAGGAATTAGAAAGATCGTTTTAGAGAAAAAAGCGCAAGTTCCTCAAGTGTCAGGTGGTAAAGATCTAATTGTTGTAATTCGTCCAAGTGACAGATCTATTCAACGTAATCTCGTTGATATATTAGATGAAATGAAAATCACTGATGTTAAACGTTTTATGATTTCCAAAATTAAACCTGAAGAGGTTGAGGTTTTAAAGACCAATGGAATCTACAACGAATAATATCAGCTAAATCGAAAGAAAATGATTGGTTCAAAATTAGATTTATTTAGGAAAGAATGGCTAGATGTCGTTTTTGAAAATAGAAATAAAGAGTATGGTGCGTATGAACTACGTAAGTTTGCTCCAAAGGCAACAAACATCGCTTTATTTTCAGTTTCGGCGATAGTCCTTGCTTTCGTGGCTATAAAAGCCTTTGATATAAAGCTTTTTCCTGAGAAACCAGTTGAAGAAGTTGAGGTTGTTACTCCAGTAACTTTGGAAGACTTAGAGCTTCCCGAGCCACCTGAAGAAGAAGAACCACTTCCTCAAGAGGAAACCCCGCCTCAACGTATTGCTGAAGAGCCACCTGCGGAAGACTTAATCCGTTTCCCAGAGCCTAAGGTTGTTGATGCAAGACAAGTAAAAGAAGAGGTTGTTTCTCAAGAAGAAATTAAGGAAAAAAATGCGACTCCAGCGCGTATTACCTTGAAAGGTACTCCAGGTGCCTCAGGTGTTCCGACAGGAGAGTTTGGTCCTAAGAAAGTAGAAGGTGCTATTACTGGTAGTACAAAAGGTGTAGAAGGTGGTGACCCGAATAAGGTTTACGATTTCGAAGCCGTTGAAGTACCAGCTTCGTACCCAGGAGGTATCAATGCCTTCCGTCAGTTCGTGTCTACGACACTTGTTTATCCAGCTGCTGCTAGTGAAGCAGGAGTAAAAGGTACAATCGAATTGTCATTCGTAATTGACAAAACGGGTGCTTTGACAGATATCAAAGTGGTAAAAGATCTTTCTTATGGAACAGGTCAAGCAGCAATCACTGCATTGAAGAAATCCAAGAAATGGCAACCAGCTATCCAGAATGGTCGTCCGGTTCCAGTTCGTTATTCATTGCCGATTCGCTTAGACTTGTCGCAAATGTAATTCGATATGTCGAATCCTTCAACAAGAAATAATTTTAGACAGAAATCGCCCACACAGCGATTTCTGTCCATTTTAGGACTATTCATGTTCTTCTTTTATTTCGTGGTGGGATTATTAATTATCTTTTGGAAAGGTTTTCCAATCGAAATTGATCCTACTTACAAGAACATATTTGGAGTCCTTCTAATCGTATATTCATTTATGCGTTTTGCCCGACTTTGGCAAAATAATTTTAGAAATAATTAATCCTTAGCGAACTATTTCATTCTAATAATCATGAAGCGAATATTAATCTATGCATTCATTGGCTTTTTAATGTTGTCTAATGGCGCATGTTCCAATAGTAAAAAGAAAGGTCAGGATGTAACAGATAGTACTCAGAAGAAGCAGGGCGTAGGAACTGGCAAGATTTTAGCAGGAGAACTGGCAGTAATCGTAGATGAGTCGATTTTGCCGATCATGCTAGAACAAGCTGATGTTTTTAAAACATCCTATGAGAATGCAAATATCAGGCTGATTCCATTGCCTGAAAAGGAAGCAATCAATGCGTTGATCACTGGACAAGCAGATATTGCAGTCCTAGCGAGGTCTCTAAGTACTGAGGAGAGTGCAGGTTTTGTAAAACGACAATTGAAACCTCGTACCTTTCCAATTTTCTATGATGGCGTTCTTTTTTTTAATAATCTTTCGGCAGCAGATACTTCAATCGATATTAATACGTTAAAATCATTGTTGAAGGGAGAATCTAATTCAGGAAAGCGTTTGGTATTTGATAATATCAATTCCACAAATTTTAGAAAAGTTAAGGAATTAACGAACTTGGAAAAGGTTTCTGGCCAATCTGTGAAAGGGATGAAGACTTCCAAAGAAGTTATCGATGAAGTTTTGGCGGATCCAAACAGTATAGGTGTGATCTCTTATGGGCAGTATTTAGATTGCATAAAGCAGTTTGGAGAAGAAAATAAAATTCGTATCTTAAGCCTTCAAAGTATAAAAGATGGTAAAAATCTCGGTTTCTTTAAGCCTTCTCAGACCACATTTGCTACCAATGAATACGCTCTGAAATCAGAATTTCAAGTGTTGAATTATCAGCCAAAGATGGGATTGGGGATAGGATTTTCTGCGTTCATGACAGGAGATCGTGGACAAAGAATCGTATTAAAATATGGCTTACTGCCTTATACGATGCCAGGTCGAGAAATCATTATTAGAGAAGACAACATAAATTAGTTTATAACAAAGAGTAAATAACAGATTATGACAAACAGCAAATTATTTTTAAGCCTTTTAGTTGCGGGGGCTGTTGCTACAGGTACAGCACAAGCTCAAAGTATCAAAGATGCAAAGGCTGCAATTCAAGCTGAACAATATGACAAAGCTAAAGCAATGTTGCAAAATTTGGTTCAGAAGAAGGCAAAAGATGGTGAAAACTATTTTTACTTAGGACAAATTCACTTGATTAACGATAAAGTTGACTCAGCTCAAATCGTTTTCCAAGAAGGTGTAACAAATGCTCCTAAAGAAAAATTGAATACTGTAGGTTTAGGTATAGTAGACCTTGAAAAAGGTAATGTGAGTGCAGCAGAAACGAAGTTTGCTACAGCCTCACAAGGTATAGGTAAAAAGGAGTATGAAATCCCTTACTTTATTGGTAGAGCATATATTGATTCGCCAAAACCGGATTATAAAAAAGCGGTAGAATATTTAACTAAGGCTAAAGAAATGAATGCAAAGGATGCTTTAATTCCTAATGCATTAGGTGATGCTTATGCTGGTCTACGTGAAAGTAGCCCTGCATACGTAGCTTACCGTGATGCCTTGACAATTGACCCTAAACTTTTAGCGCCTAAAATTGGTCAAGCAATCATCTCTAGAAGAGCACAAGCTTATGATGTAGTATTAGAGCAATTGACTACATTGGCAGGTGAGAACCCTGAATATGGTCCGATCTACCGTGAATTGGCAGAAACTTATTACTTATCATCTATCAAGGCACCAGAAGATCAGTATCGTGAAATCAACCAAAAGGCAGTAGAGAACTACAAAAAATACTTGTCGTTGACAGGTGATGCTTCAACAGATGCTAAGGTTCGTTACGCTGACTTCTTGGTTTATTCTGGTAACTATGATGAATTGAAAACTGTAGCTCAACAATTATCAACTATTGAAGGTGTTGATGCTAAAGTTTATCGATACTTAGGATATATCGCTTTTCTACAAGATAAAGATTATCCAAAATCATTAGAGTACATGACCACTTTATTCAGCAAAGTTGATACCTCCCGTTTGATCGGTCGTGACTACTTATACGCTGGTTTAGCAAACTTAGTTGCTGGAGATGCCGCAAAAGGCGCTGAACTATTGAAGGTAGCTGAAACTAAACAGACTGAGGATGAGAACTATGATGAAGAAATTTCCGAGACTGCCTTTGAATACTTCAAGAACGGTGAGAACGAAATCGCAGCTAAGATCTTCAGGATCCCTGCCAGTAACGACAGCTCTGATTATTTCTTCGATTCAAACTTCTACCTGGGCCAAATCGAGTACGGTATCGGTTCTAAATTAGTAACTGTTCCAGAAGGTACTGAGTTGACTCCTGAACAAGTAGCTGAAAAAATGACTGAAGCTAAACCACACTTGGAAGCAGCAGTGAAATCATTGGGTCTTGTAGCAAATTCAACTAAAAAAGAAGTTGTTGACAAATACAAAATTCCAGCGTTATACTACAAAGGATTAACTGAACTAGCTTTGGATAACGTAATGTACGATCCTGAAAATGCTAAAGGTATTTTTGTTGACTCATTCACTAAATTATTGGAAGCGATCAATGCTTCTGGTAAAGCTGAAGAAGAAGCTAACAAAACTTATGCAGCTGATGCACATAACTATATCGGTTATTTCGCATACCTAAAAGGTGATACTGCAAAAGCAAAACAACACTTCAGTGAAACATTGAAATTGAAAGCAGATGATGCATTTGCTACTCAAATGATGGGAGCTTTGTAAGCGACCAGCACATACAACAAAAAAAGCCCGCAATTTGCGGGCTTTTTTTGTTGTATGTGCTAGATGTGAGATGTGAAATGTGAGATGAATTGAGAGAGTGGAAAGAAGGGAGGGGGCTGGTTGTGTATTAATGCATTTTTTTTCTACAAATATTCCGACCCGCTGGGGCTTGATAGGATTCATTTTTTCAGCGCCACAATTATGCCCTCGAACTTGCTCAAGCAGGGATGTAGACTTTTCTACCAATTGTACGGATTTGGAGCCCATGATATATTTCTTTTTGACTCGGCCCGATTTCTTATCCATACAATTCTCATGACCTATTGGCTTTTGTTATTTGTCAGGAAATCAATTAGATGTTTAGATAAAATTAATCATACATGGACTTTATATTCTTTGGTAAAACATCTCTAATTTATAATGATTCAAAATAACAAAAAGCAATGCCTCAGGCTGGGTCTATCCTTTTTTTATTGACATATTTTGTTATTTTTGCTATACTACTAATAGCAATAAACTAAAGATATGGATGGACTAGCAGGGCAAAGTGCGCCTATAGATTATATTCCTATATTAATTCAATTGGCGGTGGCCGTAGGTTTTGGTGTTACAACAATTATTGGGACACATCTTATTGGGCCAAAAGTACGTACCGAGAACAAGTTAGGTGCTTTTGAGTCTGGTGTTGAGGTCGTTGGTAATGCGCGTCAACCTTTTTCAATCAAGTATTTTTTGGTAGCCATCTTATTTGTCATTTTCGACATCGAGGTGATTTTTATGTATCCATGGGTTGTTAATTTCCGCGAATTTGGGGTGCAGGGATTGATTGAGATGTTTGTATTCATGGGCTTATTGCTTTTAGGGTTTATTTATATCATTAAGAAGAAGGCATTGGACTGGGACTAACCGCAGGTTAATTCAAAGCCAATCATTTAATAGACAATAAGATGAGTAATATTACCTTATCAGATGCGCCTCCAGGTGTAGAAGGAGCAGGATTCTTTGCAACGACATTGGATAAGGCCATTGGGTTGGCACGAGCGAACTCATTGTGGCCATTACCATTTGCAACTTCCTGTTGTGGGATCGAGTTTATGGCGACTATGGGTTCCACATATGATTTAGCAAGGTTTGGTGCGGAGCGTCCTAGTTTCTCGCCAAGACAAGCGGATATGTTGCTAGTAATGGGGACAATTGCCAAAAAGATGGCGCCGGTTTTAAAACAGGTGTATGTTCAGATGGCAGAACCCCGCTGGGTAATCGCCGTTGGTGCTTGTGCATCAAGTGGTGGGATTTTCGATACTTACTCCGTATTACAAGGTATTGATGAGATTATTCCTGTCGACGTCTATGTTCCAGGCTGTCCGCCACGTCCTGAAGCAATTCTGGATGGAGTATTGAGACTTCAGGATATTGTAAAGAACGAATCTTTGAACCGAAGAAATACGCCGGAGTATAAAGCCTTATTAGAAAAGTACGGAATTGCAACAGATAATGGATAAGTTGACTAATCAAACGGTTATTGATAAGCTGAAGTCACAATTTGGCGATCATCTAACCCATATATCAGAACCTAAAGGACTTTTAACAGTCGAAACCGATACGGAACATATCATTGACTTGCTATCCAGCATTAAGAATGATGAATTCATGCAGTTTATTTATTTGACTGATATTACTGCTGTTCATTATCCGGAGAAAGAAAAACCTTTCGCTGTTGTATATCATGTGCATAGCCTGGTTCATAATGTTCGTATTCGGGTTAAGGTTTTCTTAACAAAGGAGAATCCAAGTATTCCTAGCGCCACGGTATTGTGGAATGGGGCAAATTGGATGGAGCGTGAAACTTATGATTTCTTTGGGATACAATTTGAAGGCCATCCAGATTTAAGAAGGATTTTAAATATGGATGATCTAGGTGTTTTCCCGATGCGTAAGGAATATCCACTAGAAGATCCAAATCGTGTGGATAAGAAGGATTTTTATTTTGGACGATAAGAGCGGATATCATGAGTAAATCAATTTCAAGAATATCACATAATGCACCAGTCTTTGATGATAATGATCCTCAAGATGAATTGGTGACCTTAAATATTGGCCCTACTCACCCGGCAACACATGGTGTATTCCAGAATGTTGTACAGATTGATGGGGAGCGGATAGTCAATGCTGTTTCCACCATTGGCTATATCCACCGTGCTTTTGAGAAAATCGCAGAGCATAGACCTTTCTATCAAATTACCCCATTGACAGACCGATTGAATTATTGTTCCTCACCGATCAATAATATGGGTTGGCATATGACAGTGGAAAAGCTGTTGGATATTGAGATTCCAAAGCGGGTTCAATATATGCGCGTCATCGTCATGGAGCTTGCCAGAATTGCCGACCATATTATCTGTAATGGTATTTTGGGAGTAGATACCGGGGCGTTTTCAGGCTTCTTGTATGTGATGCAGGAGCGTGAATTCATCTATGAGATCTATGAGGAGATCTGTGGAGCACGATTAACGACTAATATTGGTCGTATTGGTGGTTTTGAACGTGATTTCAATGATGTAGCTTTTGAAAAGATCAGAGAATTCTTAAAGAGATTTCCTCCAGTATTGAAGGAGTTTCAAGAATTATTTGACAGAAATAGAATTTTTATCGAGCGTACCTCCAATGTCGCGGCAGTTACACCTGAGGAAGCTTTAAGTTATAGCTGGTCCGGACCGATTCTACGCGCCACTGGAGTGGATTATGACGTTAGGGCGCATTCACCATACTGTTCATACGAGGAATTTGATTTTGATATTCCAGTAGGGACAAATGGGGATGTTTATGACCGCTTTATGGTCAGAAATGAGGAGATGTGGCAATCCCTTCGCATCATTGAACAAGCGCTGGAGAAGATTGACAAGGAGCCAAAAGGCATTTTCCATGCAGATGTTCCTGATTTTTATCTTCCGCCAAAAGAACAAGTATATACAAGTATGGAGGCCTTAATCTATCATTTTAAAATTGTGATGGGAGAATGGGATGCTCCAAAAGCTGAGATTTATCATTCTGTTGAGGGGGCAAATGGGGAGTTAGGATTTTATTTGGTTCATGATGGAGGTAGAACTCCATATCGTCTACACTTCAGACGACCATCTTTCATCAACTACCAGATGTTTGCACCAATGACCAGTGGGATGTTAATTTCAGATGCGATTATCAATATGAGTAGTTTAAACGTAATAGCTGGTGAATTAGATGCTTAGTGTTAAAGAAAATATGATTGTCGAGTTTTCGACAGAGCTTTTGGGGAAATTCTCCGAAGTTGTAAGTCGTTATCCTGAAGGAAAGCAAAAATCAGCATTATTGCCCATCCTTCACTTGGTACAAGAGGAATATGGCTGGCTAAGTGTGGATGCTATGGAGAAAGTAGCAACCTTCCTGAGCATTGAGCCTATCGAAGTATTTGAGGTTGCAACTTTCTATTCCATGTATTTTTTACAGCCACAAGGAAAATATGTTCTTGAGGTATGCCGTACAGGTCCATGTTGTTTGGTAGGTGCGGAGAAAATCATGGCACATATTGAGGATAAATTAGGTGTGAAAGAAGGCGAAGTAACGGCTGATGGTCAATTTTCATGGCGTGGCGTGGAATGTTTGGCGGCATGTGGATTTGGACCAGTGCTTCAGATTGGTCCGAGTTATACTTTTTACGAGAACCTTACTCCAGAAAGTGTAGACCATTTGATCAGTGATTTAAAGAATAAAACAAAAAGCGAGGCTTAGTAATATGGGACGTAAGTTATTATTAGAACATATCAATGTGCCGGGTATCAATACCTTCGCTGTATATCGTGAGAAGGGTGGCTATCGTGCTGTAGAGAAGGCATTGAAGAGCATGTCACCTGAGGATGTTGTGGAAGAAGTGAAGAAATCAGGACTTCGAGGTCGTGGTGGAGCAGGATTTCCTACAGGAATGAAATGGAGTTTTCTGGCAAAGCCGGAAGGTGTTCCACGCTATTTAGTATGTAATGGTGACGAATCAGAGCCTGGGACGTTCAAGGATCGTTACTTGATGACTTATATTCCGCATGCTTTGATTGAAGGTATGATCGTTTCCAGCTATGCTTTGGGAGCAAATACATCTTATATCTACATCCGTGGAGAGATGATGCCACAAATCCGAATCATGGAGAAGGCGATCGAAGAAGCAAAAGCAGCTGGCTTTTTGGGTAAGAATATTCTAGGGACAGGATATGATCTAGAGATCTATGTGCAACCAGGTGGTGGTGCATATATCTGTGGTGAAGAGACTGCCTTATTGGAATCCCTGGAAGGAAAAAGAGGGAATCCAAGAATAAAACCTCCATTTCCTGCAGTGTCAGGGTTATATGGCTGCCCTACGGTAGTTAATAACGTGGAGTCCATTGCTGCAACAGTTCCTATTGTCAATGATGGTGGTGAGGAATATGCTAAAATTGGAATTGAAAGAAGTACAGGTACCAAATTGATTTCAGCATCTGGGAATATTGCAAAACCAGGGGTTTATGAAATTGAAATGGGAATTCCGGTAGAAGAGTTTATCTTTTCTGATGAATATTGTGGCGGAATGGCTAATGGAAAACGATTGAAGGCTGTTGTAGCTGGAGGTTCTTCTGTTCCTATATTACCAGCGAACCTGATTGTGAAGACCATTAAAGGAGATCCACGATTGATGACCTATGAGTCATTGGCAGACGGAGGCTTTGTGAGTGGTACGGCGATGGGTTCAGGTGGTTTCATTGTATTTGATGAAGATCAGTGTATTGTTCGCAATACCTATAATTATACCCGTTTCTATAGACATGAAAGTTGTGGACAATGTTCGCCATGTCGTGAAGGTACGGGTTGGATGGAGAAGATCTTGAATAAGATTGAAACAGGACATGGAGATATGTCGGATATTGAATTGTTGTGGCAGGTACAGCAAAAGATTGAAGGAAATACGATCTGTCCATTGGGAGATGCTGCAGCATGGCCTGTTGCCGCTGCGATTCGTCATTTTAGGGATGAATTTGAATGGCATATCCTACATCCCGAAGAAGCACAGAAGAGAAACTACGGTTTAGCACATTATGCAGATCCATTGGTTCCAGTAACCGAATAAGGATCATATTAATTAAGAGCAACGATGGCAGAAGAAGTTCAAAATTTTAAAGTAACGATAGACGGAATAACAATTGAAGTTGCTCCGGGTACTACGATATTAAATGCTGCTCGGCAGATTGGTGGAGAGATTGTTCCTCCGGCAATGTGCTATTATTCTAAGCTAGAAGGTACTGGTGGAAAATGCCGGACCTGTTTGGTGAAAGTAAGTAAGGGTTCTGAAAAAGACCCGAGACCAATGCCGAAGTTAGTAGCATCTTGTCGTACAACTGTAATGGACGGAATGGAGGTGTTAAATATCACCTCTCCGGAAGTAGTTGATGCAAGAAAGTCAGTGGTGGAGATGTTGTTGATCAATCATCCATTGGATTGTCCGATTTGTGATCAGGCAGGGGAGTGTAAGCTTCAGGATTTAAGCTATGAGCATGGAGCGGAGAAGACCAGATATGAATTTGACCGAAGAACATTTGAGAGAATTGATATAGGAGAGAAGATTCAATTGCATATGAATCGCTGTATACTATGCTATCGTTGTGTATATGTTGCGAATCAATTGACAAACAAGCGTGAACATGGAATATTATTCCGTGGAGATCATGCTGAGATTTCAACCTATATCCATGAGGCATTAGATCATGATTTCATAGGGAATGTCATTGATGTTTGTCCGGTTGGAGCATTGACAGACAAAACCTTTAGGTTTAAAAATAGGGTTTGGTTTACCAAGCCAGTAGATGCGCATCGGGATTGTCCAAAATGCTCAGGAAAGGTTACATTATGGTATAAAGGGCCAGATGTCATCCGTGTAACAGGCAGGAAAGATGAGTATAATGAAGTTGAAGAATTTATCTGTGATACCTGTAGATTCGAGACCAAGCGTACAGATGATTGGGTTTTAGAGGAGCCAACGAAGATCAGCGATCAATCGGTAATTGCTTCGAACCATTATCATCAATTTGATCCACCGAGTGTAATCCAAGATAATCCGGTATTACAGGAGGCGAATGTGGAGCAATTGGCAAGATCTGAAAAATTAAAATAGCAAAAGGAAGATGGAAACGACCTTTATTTTAGAGAAATTAATCTTAGTTGTCATCATATTTGTGGTTACATTGGTTATTGCCATGTATTCCACTTTAGCAGAACGTAAGATTGCAGGATTCATGCAGGACCGACATGGCCCTGATCGAGCTGGATTATTTGGGATCTTACAACCCTTATGTGATGGTGGAAAATTCTTTTTCAAGGAAGAGATTATTCCTGCAGGAGCTCACAAAACCTTATTTATTCTAGGACCTACCATAGCAATTATTACTGCCTGTATTAGTTCTGCGGTAATTCCTTGGGGGCAAACCTTAACGATTGGTGATAAAGCCATTAGTTTACAAGTTGCAGATGTGAATATCGGGGTTTTGTATATCTTCGGCGTTATTGCCTTGGGAGTTTATGGAATTATGTTAGGAGGCTGGGCTTCCAACAACAAGTTCTCCCTGATGGGGGCAATTCGTGCTGCTTCACAAAGTATCAGTTACGAAATTGCAATGGGTTTGTCGTTGATCGCTTTATTGATGGTTACTGGCACACTATCCATTGGTGAAATCGTGGCTCAACAGTCAGGCTTTGTAAACTGGAATATCTGGGTTCAACCTCTGGGATTCCTGATTTTTATGACCTGTGCATTTGCAGAATGTAATCGGGTTCCATTTGACTTACCAGAATGTGAAACCGAGTTAGTGGGTGGATATCATACAGAGTATTCTTCCATGAAATTAGGTTTATATATGTTCTCTGAGTATATCAATATGTTTGTTTCATCATCCTTGATGGCAGCATTATATTTCGGAGGATACAACTTCCCGTTCATGTATGACTTAGGTCTATCTGAGAATTGGATTACAATAATAGGGGTATTGGTATTTTTCCTTAAAATATTTGGGTTTATCTTTTTCTTTATGTGGGTAAGATGGACATTGCCACGATTCCGATATGACCAACTTATGAATTTAGGTTGGAAAATGTTGATTCCATTGGCGATTGCAAATATTGTACTGACGGGAATTATTACCATTGTTAAAGACACTTACTTTTAATCGGGAGAGGCCATGCAGTCGTTATCAAATAGAAAAAAAGTATTAGAACAAAAGCCGATGAACTTTTGGGAGCGCATTTACTTGCCTGCCATAGCAAAGGGTTTATCGATTACCATAAGACACTTCTTCAAGAAGATTCCAACGGTAAAATATCCAGAGGAAATTAGACCTTATTCGAAGAATTTTAGGGGTCAACATTCCTTAAAGCGTGATGAACAAGGTCGAGAGCGTTGTACTGCTTGTGGTCTATGTGCATTATCATGTCCAGCGGAAGCCATTACGATGACCGCCGGGGAGCGTAAAAAAGGAGAAGAGAACCTTTATAGAGAGGAAAAATATGCAGTAGTGTATGAGATCAATATGTTACGTTGTATATTTTGTGGTCTTTGTGAAGAGGCATGTCCGAAAGAAGCAATTTATTTGGATGGTACGCATGTTACCGCAGATTATTTACGTAAAGATTTCATATATGGGAAAGACAAATTGTTGGAACCAAAATTTGATATCACCAAATTATCTCAAAATCAGCAAGCATAACCTATGAGCATTTTTTATTTTGTAGCGTTTCTATCTATCTTTTTTGCGTTGATGACTATCTTCACGAAGAATCCAGTACATAGTGTACTCTACTTAGTCATTACTTTTTTCACCTTTACGGTTCATTATATTCTTTTGAATGCACAGTTCTTGGCGGTGGTGAATTTCATTGTATATATGGGTGCGATTATGGTTCTGTTCTTATTTGTATTGATGTTATTGAACCTCAATAAGGAGACGGAGCCAATGAAGTCCCATTTAGTGAAATTTATGGGCGTTATTGCGGGAATGTGTTTGTTGGTGACCTTTTTAGGGGCATTCCGAGTATTGGAAACAAACAATGAATTTGTAAAGAGTCAAGAGGAGATTGGTTTAGTGAAAAACTTAGGAAAAGTATTGTTCCGTGATTTTTTACTTCCATTTGAGTTATCATCCATTTTATTGTTAACAGCCATGGTAGGAGCAGTCTTATTGGCTAAGAAAGAAACACGAGCTAAACAACATGGGTAGTTTAATGGAATATATGCAGGGTATTCCCCTGAATCATTATTTGATCTTCTGTAGCATTATTTTTTCAATTGGTGTTATTGGAGTATTGATCCGTCGGAATGTCATTATTATTATGATGTCCATCGAGCTGATGCTTAATTCAGTGAATTTATTGTTGGCTGCATTTTCATCATACCGAGGCGATGCCAGCGGACAGGTTTTTGTATTTTTTATTATGGCTTTGGCCGCGGCAGAAGTTGCCGTTGGGTTGGCCATTATAATTATGGTTTATAGGAATACCAAATCAGTGGATATTGATTCCCTGAATAAGCTGAGGTGGTAAAAATAAATAAGAATTTAAGAGAGAATTGGATATGAAAGAATTCATTTGGATGCTCCCATTAATTCCGTTATTAGGATCTCTAATGATTGGATTGCTTAGAAAAAGCACACCAAAGCCATTGGTATCAATAATAGGTTGTGGAACGATCCTCATTTCATTTTTACTTAGCTGTGGTATTTTCAAGGAAGTTTATGATGCAAGACAAGCAGGGGGTGATGGCATAATTTTCCAAGAAGTTTACAATTGGTTTTCAGTAGGAAACTTTAGTTTCAATATTAGTTTTTTAGTCGATCCATTGAGTTCGATTATGCTATTAATCATTACCGGAGTAGGATTTCTGATCCATTTATATTCGGCTGGTTATATGTCCAATGATGAAGGGTTCGCGAAATACTTTTCATATTTGAACCTGTTTATCTTCTTTATGTTATTGTTGGTATTAGGTTCAAACTACCTAGTGATGTTTATCGGCTGGGAAGGTGTCGGATTATGTTCATACCTGTTGATTGGATTCTGGTTCAAGAACAGCAATTATGCAAAAGCTGCAAAAAAAGCTTTTGTAATGAACCGTATCGGGGATTTAGGATTCTTGATTGCGATGTTCTTTATCCTAGCAAACTTTGGCTCCTTGGAGTTTCAAACTGTATTCCCTGCAGCAGGTAAACTAGCGATGGGTGATACGAGTTTGTTGATTATAACTTTATTACTCTTTGTTGCTGCTACTGGTAAATCTGCTCAAATACCATTATTTACATGGTTGCCAGATGCAATGGCGGGTCCAACACCTGTTTCGGCATTAATTCACGCTGCAACGATGGTTACTGCAGGTATTTATATGATCGCTCGTTCGAACATCATGTTTACCCTATCGCCAGTTACCATGGAAATTATCGCAATTATTGGTATTGCAACCGCATTGATTGCAGCCTTTATTGCAATTACGCAAAATGATATTAAGAAAGTTCTGGCCTATTCCACTGTATCTCAATTAGGCTATATGTTTTTGGGATTAGGGGTTGGTGCTTTTACCGGAGCGTTTTTCCATGTATTAACACATGCATTTTTCAAAGCCTTATTATTCTTGGGAGCAGGTTCTGTGATTCATGCTATGAGTGAGGAACAAGATATGCGACAAATGGGGGGCTTGAAGAAATATCTTCCAATTACCTATGCAACGATGTTGATTGGCACCATTGCTATTTCTGGGATTCCGCCATTATCCGGGTTTTTCTCTAAAGATGAAATATTAGCACATGCCTTTGTTTCAAGTCCAGTGTTTTGGGTTCTAGGCTTTATTGGCGCATTATGCACAGCTTTCTATATGTTTAGATTGCTATATATGACCTTCTTTGGAGAATTTAGAGGAACAGAAAGTCAAAAGCATCATTTACATGAATCACCAACTTCCATGACGATTCCATTAATTGTCCTGGCTGTTTTATCTGTAATTGGTGGTGCTATTAATATTCCTGAAGCTTTACATGGAGGAGCATGGTTAGCGAACTTCCTGAGCCCAGTATTTGCTCAGACCAACCAAGTGGTTGAGCCATTTCATTTATCACACAGTACAGAGTTTATCCTGATGGGAGCTTCTGCCTTAGGTGCGATTATCATGGCATTTGTTGCTTACAATAAATACGTTAAGAAATCTGATATTCCACAAGCTGATGGTGCTACAAACCAAGGCGGATTATATAATCTTTCCTACCATAAAATGTATATTGATGAATTATATGATACAATAGTCGTACGTCCATTAAGTGGATTATCGAAATTTTTGCATCGTGTAGTTGATAAGACAGGAATTGATGGTTTGGTCAATGGAATCGGGGAATTGTTTGTTTCTTCTGGAAAGGGCATTCGTCAGATCCAGAGTGGAAACGTTGGGTTTTATATTTTTATGATGGTGATCGGAGTTATTGCTTTCATGCTTTATGGGTTATTTACAATCTAGATCAGAATTTAGGAATCAATGGACAACCTTTTTATACTGCTAATTTTACCTGTAATAAGTGCTATCATTTTAGCCTTTATCAAGAACAGCTCTGCGAAATGGGCTGCATTGGCCTTGTCACTTATTCAATTAGGCTTAACAATTCCTTTCATCTGTAATTTTGTGCCTGATGCAAGTGTTCAATTTTCACAAAGTTGGAATTGGATTTCTGCGTTAAGTATTCAATTTCATATTGGTTTAGATGGAATCAGCCTTCCTCTGTTAATTTTAACCAATGGATTGATTCCTTTGATTATCTTGGCCAGTTTTGGTCATGATCAAAAGGGAGGATTCTATGGTCTGGTTTCGTTTATGCAAGCCGGATTAGTTTTGGTTTTTATATCCCTAGATGCATTTTCATTTTATGTAGGTTGGGAAGCTGCTTTAATCCCAATTTATTTTATCTGTGCCCTATGGGGAGATGGAAACCGCATCAAAATAAATTTGAAATTCTTTGTTTACACCTTCTTTGGTAGTTTGTTGATGTTGATTGCTATCATTTACCTATACCAACAAACAGGAGAACGGGATATGTCCTGGACAGCATTAACGAATTTAGATTTAACAGCTGCTGCTCAAAATTGGATTTTCTGGGCTTTCTTTATTGCTTTTGCCATTAAGATTCCATTGTTTCCATTCCATTCTTGGCAGCCAGATACCTATACACATGCGGCGCCAGCTGGTACGATGTTGTTATCCGGAATTATGTTGAAAATGGGTCTTTTCGGCTTGCTGAGATGGTTATTGCCATTAGCACCAGATGCGGTTTCAAGATATGGGAATATCGCATTGATCATGGGGATTATCGGAGTTGTTTACGGTTCGATTATCGCATTTAAGATGAAAGATGCAAAACGTTTGGTAGCTTATTCATCTATTGCCCACGTAGGTTTGATTGCAGCAGGTATTTTTTCCTTAACTCAAGAAGGCTTACAAGGAGCAATCCTTCAAATGATCAACCATGGTATTTCTGTAGTAGGTCTATTTTTTGTGATTGATATTATTCAAAAAAGAACAGGGAGCAGAGATTTATCTGAATTAGGGGGGCTTGCTCAAAATATGCCGATTCTAGCCATTACGTTTTTGGTTATTATTATGGGAGCAATAGGTCTTCCGTTGACAAATGGTTTTATTGGCGAGTTCTTGTTATTAAAAGGAATCTTTGCAAGTCCTGAGAATGGCGTTTTATATGCTGTTCTGGGAGGTACAACTTTGATTTTTGGTGCAGTTTATATGCTAAGATTTTATCAAAATACCATGCTTGGTCAAATCAATGATAACCAAGTTCAAGTAAAAGATATTTCCGGATATGAGGTAGTCTTATTATCGATTATCATTATGCTCGTTATATTGATAGGTGTTCTTCCAAATGGATTGTTACATCTTTCAGAAGCTTCAGTTTCACAGTTATTACAACAAATTAAATAGTACAAGTTTAAGGATATATTATGGGTGCGATTATTACGCTTTCTTTGTTAGGTATTTTGATTTTGTACATAGGCTTGTACAAAGCGAAAAATGCATTATTACCTGTTAGTATATTAGGCTTGTTGATTGCCTTTGGTTTCGAAGCTTATTATTGGAATGTGGAGGCGGTGCCTATGTATAAGGGAATGGTTATTTTCGATCATTTTTCCCTATCCTTTTCCATGATATGTATTGCTCTGACCATATTGATTCTATTATTGTCGAAAGAGTATTTCAAGGCCATTTCAGATAATATTGCTGAATATTATACACTTATTTTATTCTCACTCACCGGAGCCTTAATTGTTTGTGCTTATCATAATTTCGCCATGTTATTTATTGGTTTGGAGATTATGTCGGTTGCACTCTATATTTTGGCCGGTATTAGAAGAACGGATAAAGTTTCCAATGAAGCCTCATTGAAATACTTTTTAATGGGAGCATTCTCCACAGGATTTCTATTATTTGGTATTACCTTGTTATATGGTTCTACGGGTTCTTTTGACCTAGCGGTAATCAAACAATATATCATAGAAAATCCAACTGGAGTTTCCTCTATGTTTTATGGAGGTATTCTACTTTTATTGGTTGGATTATGTTTCAAGGTCGGAGCAGCTCCGTTTCATTTCTGGACGCCAGATGTTTATGACGGATCTCCAATTTTGATCACAACTTTTATGAGTACTGTAGTCAAGATCGCTTCATTTGCAGGTTTCTTGAAATTGTTCAGTACCGTCTTGGTACCATTGAATGAGTTCTGGACTCCAGTTCTATTAACTGTTGTTATCATCACCTTATTTGTAGGAAACGTGACTGCCTTGATGCAGACCAGTTATAAAAGAATGCTTGCTTATTCAAGCATTTCACATGCTGGTTATATGCTTTTTGCAATTTTATCAATTGGTCCTAATTCAGCCTCCGGAATCCTTTTGTATTCAGCAGCCTATGGATTAGCATCTATTATTTCATTTGGAGCATTAATCCTTGTCAAACGTCAGGCAGGTTCTGATAGCTTTGAATCTTTCAATGGACTAGGGAAGAAAAATCCTTGGCTAGCATTCACTATCACCATATCAATGCTTTCATTAGCAGGCATTCCATTGACCGCAGGATTTATTGGTAAGTTTATGATGTTCTCAAATGTTATGAATGATTACCATACGGTCCTTTTGATCCTTGCCGCTATCAATGCTGCGGTGGGTATCTACTATTACTTACGCGTGGTAGTACATATGTATTTCATGAAGGCAAATGATGAGGAAAAAGTATTCATGCCAATCAACTTCCAGATTGTATTTGGTTTAGCAGTTATTTTAACCTTTGTTATTGGAGTATATCCAGATGTTTTATTACTATTCGGAATGTAATATGGCAAATTAATTACACAAGAAATTTAAGTCAGGCTAACAACCTGATTTTTTTTTAGATTGTTCTAGGATTTTCTGACCCAAAATTCATCTTCCCAAGGAAGTTCATCAATCGGTTGGTCATGTTTTAGTTTAATAAAATTCATTTGTTCAGGAGTAGCAATCTGTTGAATTATTGGAAAGAGCTTCCTCTCTTCCATCCTTATGTGCGCTTCCAATTTTTCTTCAATTCTATTAAGAGCTTTGATGGTACATGGACCAGATAATATTAATTTTTTAATTGTTTTATGGTCTAATAGAGCCTTTTTAATCAATTTGTCGTCTTGAGAGATAATTGTGAATACATAATTTTCTTCAATGTAAAAATGATATGAGAGTTGTTTTTCCCATGATCTAACTAGATAGTCTTTAATTCTTTTTGGATCGATTCCAAGTTCTAACCCTCTTCTTATTTTCCAACAGAGGAGCAAAGAATAATGATGTTCTTTGCTTAGGGGGATTAATGCTGGGTGTCTTGTCAATGCTTTGTTTAACATGTTGCCAATTTAATTGCTTATTTTTGCAATTTCAACATCCAGATGGTCTGGATGCTGAAATAAAAGTCTATGTATTAATTTAGTGACAAGGATGCTGGCCCAAATTCTTCGTAATAAATTGCTTCGATGTCAACTCCTGAATCTTTTAAGAATTCATAGTGCTTCCTTATAAACCCTGAAGGGCCACATATGTAATATTTTGCTTCATTTAGTATCACTTTATCTTGGATTTTTTCAAGATTAACCACTCCTGATGTTATTCCATGTTCTGCTTGTTCAAGTTGTTCATAGAATAAATGATTTTGTAGAACTGGGCTTATTATTGAAAGTTCCGTTAAACGATCTTTGAAAGCGTGGACCTGTTCATTTCTGCATCCATGAACCCAAATTATTGGCTGAGTGGGTTTGTTATTCAATATTAAATCTTCGAGCATTGCTAATAAGGGTGTCTGTCCAATCCCACCACTAATGAACACATGTGGTTTATTGTTTTCTTTCTGATTTAATACAAAGTTTCCTGATGGGGAGGTTAGTTCGATTCTGTCGCCTACTTGTATATGATCATGCAATCTATTGCTAATCATACCATCTGGGTGTTTCGTGTGTTTTTCCCTTTTAACAGAAATTCGGTAAAATGTTCCATTTGAGGAACTTGATATGCTGTATTGACGGGGTTGAATTAAGTTTAATTCTGGTAAAAATAACCTCACGCTTATGTATTGGCCAGGTAGATGAGAAGCAATGCTTCCGTGATCTATTGGGTATAAATAGAAAGATGTAATTTCTTCTGATTCTTTCACTTTTTCTCTAACTTCAAATGGTCTCCAGCCGGTCCACCCGCCAGGCTTATTGACTTTTGCATTGTATAATGAAGTTTCATGATTACTCATGATATCTGCCAGCTGATTATAAGCAATATTCCAAGCTTCTAATAATTCATTTGTCGCAGCCTCTGCCAATACTTCTTTAATTGAGGAAATTAGATGGTTGCCCACGATTTGATAATGTTCTGGCCGGATGTCTAAACTGGTATGTTTATGGCCAATGTGATCAACTACATTTAATAAAACCGAAGGGTTTTCAATATTTTCTGCATAAGCTAGTACGGCCATTGCTAAGGCAGTTTGTTGTTTTCCTGATTTTTGATTCCCCATGTTAAAGATATGTTTAAGTTCAGGATTGTGATTAAACATTCTGTCATAGAAATATTTCGTTAGTAATATTCCATTTTCTTTTAGAACTGGTATGGTACCTTTTATTAATTTAATTTGTTTTTCGGTCATTTTTGTGATTTTTATGTTGAAAAATTAAATAGTTACAAATGTAAAAATAATAAAAGATAAATATATCTTTTATTAGAAAGTTTGACTTCATGGTGTTCTTATCACTTCAATGTTATAGCAGATGATTGTCAAATTTTATAACTAATTTTGGGGGATGGGAATGTTTTCAAAATCAGCGGAATATGCGATTCGGGCGGTGTTTTATATAGCGAAGTCAACACAGCTGGGGCGGAAAGTAGGTATTAAGGAGATTGCTAGCAATATTCAATCTCCGGAGCCATTTTTGGGAAAGATATTGCAGGAATTGAGTAAAGGAGGCATTGTTAAGTCGATAAAAGGGCCTAATGGTGGTTTTTATTTAACGGAGGTCGAGATAAATAAACGGCTGTCTGAGGTTATAAAAGCCATAGATGGAGATGATATCTTTACTGGATGTGGAATGGGATTGCTACAATGTTCTGAGAAGTTTCCTTGTCCCCTGCATAATGATTTTAAAGCTATTAGATCGGAACTCAATCGAGTTCTTAATAGTATTACCCTTGGTCAGTTCAATGAAGAATTGATTTTAGGGAATTTAAAATTAAATAGGATTGAAAATAAATAACATAAAAATCATTATAAAGCAATATAATCGACAGACTTTTTTTATTAGATAATTTGAACTTTCACAACAAATTGTATCTTTATAAAGTTCTGGTTTAATTATGAGAAGTGTCCCTTTCTTCTATTCGTGCTGTGCATTAATTTTAGTTTTTAGCTTAACGGTAAGCTTTTCGTTGGCCCAATCATTTATTTCCGGTAAAGTCCTTGATCAGGAGAATAATCAAGGAATTGCAGGTGCTACGGTTGTAGACTTGTTTACCAAGAAGGCAACTTCGACTGATCGAAATGGACTCTTTAACCTTCAGCTTGACAGTTCTTCAAGAAGAATGGAAATTAGGGCTTTTGGGTTCAAGAGCCTAGTTGTTGATATACCGAAAGAAACCAGTAATTTAGTCTTTGAACTCTCCCATGAGTCCAATAAAATAGAGGCTGTTTCCATTAGCCATAAAGGCAAATATAGCAATCGGAATAATAAAGCAGTAGAACTTATAGACCTGGTCATCAGGAATAAGCATAAAAATAAATTGTCGGGTAAGGATAGCTTAGAGTTTGATCAATATGATAAGCTCAAATTTGGAATGTTGGATCCGGAAGTCTCCAATAAGCAAGGGATGCTAGGTTTGAATTTTCTTTTTAGGAATATCGATACGGTTAGTTATCCTGGTAAAAAGCTATTATCCCTATACTTAGAAGAGAGCAATTCCAAGGTTTACGGCAAAAGAGACCCATCGAAATTCAAGAAAATTATTACTTCGCAGAAGAAGACTGAGTTTGATAAGCGATATATTAATAACCCAAATATTCAGGAGTTCTTAAATTATATGTTTCAACAGGTAGATGTTTATGATGAAAGCATTTATATCCTGAATAAGCAGTTTTTAAGTCCTATCGCGGATAATGGAAAATTATTTTATAAATATTATATCACCGATACGATCTTCAATTCAGAAGGTTATTTTATCCAATTGAAATTTGAACCTCGGAATAATACAGATTTATTATTCACGGGTGTCCTGCAAGTCAGCATGGATGGAACTTATGCGGTTAAGAAAGCAGATCTAAAAATCAACAAAGAAACCAATTTGAATTGGGTCAAGGAAGGAAGTATCAATTTCCATTATAGCAAGGATAAAAGTGGAGTTATGTTGATGGATAGTACCCATACCTTTTTAACTTTTGGTATTCGGAAAGGGGAGTCTATTTTCGCGGATAGGGTCAGCGTCAATAGCAATTATGAATTAGGGACTAAGTTCTCTGGGGATATTTTTGTTGGTCCACCCACAGAGGTATTACCACATGCAGGGATAACCATTCCTAATCGTCCGATTGCCTTAAACGATGCCGAACAAAATACCTATAGCAATATTGAGACGCTCAATAATAAAAAAAGCTTTAAAACCATATTGGCTGTTGGATATCTTCTCTCTCAAGGATTTTATAATCTCGGTAAGTTTGAGATTGGACCGCTAGAATATTTATATAGCCAGAATAATATAGAGGGGAATCGATTTAGGATTGGTGGTAGGAGTACTCAAGCATTGACTGATAAGGCCTTTTTTGAAGGGTATATGGCCTATGGGACGGATGATTCGCATCTGAAGTATTATTTGAAGTCAGCGATTACTTTAAACGGAAAATCTGTTGTTACATTTCCGGCACACTATATAGAAGGATCCGTGCAGAGTGATATCATGGAGCCTGGTCAGCAAATTGGTTTTCTAAAAGGAGATAGTTTTTTTCGTTCTATCCGAAGAAATCGGCCCACTAAATGGTTCGACACGCAGGCCTACCAATTTCAACATGTTATTGAGTTTGGAAATCATTTGAGTGTTACCACCGGATTTACCCATAGGAATCAGAATACAGTGGGGGATCTTCGATTAATAAACTCAGGGGATCCTGATCAATTACTTACCCAAATTCAAAGTAATGAGGCACATATCGACTTCCGATGGGCTCCATTTGAGAAGTTTTACTATAGAAATCTGACACGAAAAACCATTATTGAGAAATATCCGGTTTTTAATGTTACCTATACCCACAGTCTTGATGGTTTTTGGAATACCACCTATGCCTATGAAAAATTGGCTGCTGCAGCTTCCAAGCGATTTTTCTTAAATCAACTGGGGTTTGCTGATGTCAGAGTGGTAGGAGGAAAGATTTGGGGGACTTTGCCTTATACGATGTTAGAGTTACCAAATGTAAAACAACGCGAAGATCGTCATAAGATTGATTTCGATATGATGAATCCAATGGAATTTGCAGCGGATCAATATGTAAAAGTTGGGTTTTATCACCAAATGCAAGGATTCTTATTCAATAAGATTCCATTGATCAATAAGTTGAATCTGCGTGAAGTTTGGGGTGCTCAAATGTTTTATGGCCACTTAAGTGTTCAAAATAACCCGTATATTAGTAATAATGTGGTTGAATTTGACAGAAATAAGGAAGGCGAAATCCTAACGTATGTTCTAAATAGGGAACCATATTGGGAAGGAACTGTAGGGATAGACAATATCCTCAATGTGTTGAAAGTTGAATATGTAAAAAGACTTTCTTACAAAAACCTCCCAAATGTTAGAGATGACCGTTTTCGATTTACCATAAACATTAATTTTTAATATGAGCTACCAGAATATAATCCTTGAAATCAAGAATCAAACTGCTTGGATAACTATTAATAGGGAGAGCAAACTGAATGCCTTGAACAAAGAAACCATTGGAGAATTAAAAGATGCAGTTAGTTCTATTGAATCTGATGATTCTGTTCGTGGAGTTATTCTTACCGGTGCTGGTCAAAAGGCATTTGTTGCTGGAGCGGATATTCAAGAGTTTTTAGGGAAAAGTAAAGAAGAGGCGATGGACCTATCCAAATTTGGACATGAACTGATGGATAAATTGGCTAATTTTCCTAAGCCTGTCATTGCTGCCATCAATGGTTTTGCATTAGGAGGAGGTCTTGAACTTGCATTAGCTTGTCATCTTCGAATTGCTGCCACTTCTGCAAAAATGGGATTGCCTGAAGTATCCTTAGGCTTGATTCCGGGATTCGGTGGAACGCAAAGATTAACAGATCTGGTTGGTAAAGGCAAGGCGCTGGAAATGATTCTTACTGGGGACATGGTTGATGCAGAAGATGCTTACCAATGGGGTTTGCTGAATAAGGTTGTTGAGCTTTACGAGCTTGAAGAAACTGCTCAATATATATTGGATAAAATTTATACTAGGTCTCGTTCGGCCGTTGCTGCTGCGATTGAAACCGTAAATAGTAGTTTTGATAGTAATACCAATGGCTATCAAATAGAGATTGAGAATTTTGGGGAATGCTTTGGATCAGACGATTTTGAAGAAGGTGTAATGGCTTTTATTGAAAAAAGGAAACCAAAATATTAATTTCAATCTTATAGATATAGATGATAAGTTCATTATTTTTTTATTAATGATTCTATTATAAAAATTTCACCAGTTCTTGAATTAAGTTAAAATTGAAGAAGAAATCTTATGGTCAGCCAGTTTAAGGATTTAGAAGCTTATGCTTTTTGTATGCATGAATTAAACCGCGGAATCTCGGTCAGATCGTCCCTTTAAGTCAGATGTTGAATTTTTTGAAAAGAAAGATAATTAAAGAGCTTGCGAAGAACAAATCAATTTGGATGGCACAAAGGACATAAACTTTCCGTTTTACTTGATCACCGTGAATGTTAGAAATGGAATACGATTGGATTCAAAAAGTGAATCAACTATTCGGGATGAGAAGAAATAGTTAAACCAAGAGATTATCCCCAATCCATTTTCAATATTAGTTTACGATGTTATAATATCCTTTTAAAGCAAGTTTTGAGTGTTATCTGAACAATATTCTGGCCATTGAGTAAGATTCCAAGTATTTCTGAATATCAACGATTACCTTTACCTTAGCTAGTAGTCTGTCGCCAATTAAAATTTTAAAATGGATATTTTGTAGAAGCAGATTTTATAAACTTTTCATATGGACAAAATTAATAATGCTCTGCGGGTATTATCAGAAAATTCTTTTTTAATGGTTTTCACTTTCGATCCTAAATCAGGAATTCTCGGGTATATGAATCATTCATTTAGATTTTTTTCGAAATTTCTTAAAAATTCGATTAATTTTTGGGAAATTTTAAAATATGCTGACACAGAAGAAAGCAACCTTCTGAGGCGGGATATTTTAAATATTTCGGAAAGCCCCATTGAGAAGCGGGTAATAAAGATTTCATTTGAAGGAAATATTAAATATTTAAAAATGTCTATTTATCAATATAATATTTCTAAAAATCAAATGAATGTTGGATATGCGGAAGATATTACAGATGAGATTGAATTTCAGCAAAATATTCTCTTACATAATGCCAAGAAAAATGCCATTTTAAATATTCTAAGTCATGATATTTCAGGTTCTCTTGCAACAGTTAAAAATCTAACGAAGCTTGCATCAGAGAAGGTCCAAAAAAATGACTTTAAATCAATTGAATTAGCTTTGGCTAGCATTAATGATATATGTTCAAGTAATATGTCACTAATTAGCAGTTTTCTTAAAAAGGAGTTTATTACATCTCTGTCCATCCCTCTTAATTTGGTCAGAACTGATCTGGTAGTTTGTTTGAAAAACTTAATAAAGCAGTATTCTGCAATGGAATCTTCTACTGGCATTAATTTTATCCTTCAATGTGAAAGCTCATCTCTTTTTTTATATGTGGACGAGGATAAATTTATTCAAATTATGAATAATTTGATTTCCAATTCTTTAAAGTTTACGCATAAAGGCGGATATGTAATAATTTCAGTAAGAGATTTAGGAGAGACGATAAATATTTCTGTAAAAGATACGGGAATTGGTATTCCACAAGAAATGAAATCCCAAATATTCAATAAATTCAGTAATTCCAAAAGACCTGGAATAAATGGGGAGTCTTCCAATGGTATTGGGTTATGGGTTGTAAAAACAGTTGTAGAGTGGATGGGAGGAGGAATCAAGTGCGAGAGTGTTGAAAATCAAGGTTGTGAATTTATTATTGATCTTCCTAAAAGGGGAGGCATTAGTTAAATCTTGAAGTTGAATAAATTTCAAATATAGATAATTCAAATTAGGAATAATTTTAGCTGTTAAATATACTTTTTTTATTAATATTGATGAATAAATAATCCCCCAAATCGCTTAGATATTGTTTTTTGATTCTTTCAAAATGACCACTTAATAAGTCTTGCTTCAAATTTATCAAACCACTATTTATTTCATTCAGGTTAGATAATGTGGAAAAGGATGATATACCATTGCGAATTGTTTTATCAAAATAAATTTCAGGATTATTTTTTCCAACATACAGAAAGCAATCTTTTAAATCCTCTTTAATGAAATATTTTACAGTTTCTTTGATTTGAAGATTTGTTCCTTTAAAGCTTTCTTGGATTTCAGTAATTGAAGGCATTTGAGAAATTGAATTATTCATCATATTTGGAAAATAGTTATTTAACCAATAACTTTTCATTTGATCTGGAGTCGATGTAAATAAAATCAGCCTTCCATTTTTACGGAGTACACGGTTGATTTCAGCAAAAGATTTTTTTAAGTTTGTCCAATGGTGAATCGTCAATGTGCCAATTATTCCATCAAAAGAACCATCTTCTGCAGGAATAGCCTCTGCAGCCCCTTGTCGCCAATTAACATTACTCTTTATTGATTTTGCTTCCATAAGCATTTTTTGAGAAGGGTCCACGCCTACAAAATTGAACCCTCTTTTTGCCAATGGAATGGTGTAATTACCTGTTCCACAGCCAATGTCAAGATATAATCGATCTTTTTTTGGGGCCAAAAAGTTAAGAAGCATTTCCATTAAGTATGGATCCGCTTTTCGGGTGGCATTATATCCAACCCCAATTTTGTCATATTTGTATTTCCCCATTTTCCCTGATTAATTCTCTTTTTTTTTCTAAAAAAGAATAGAATTTAAGCTATTTGTGTGTATGTGCTAGATAACATATACAATTATACAAAGCCCAATATGACTTTCAGAACCTAATTTATGAATTACGTAATTATACGGATAGACTTTCTAACTGTAAACCCTCTATTAAGGATTTGTCTTTCAGGTATTCTTTTAATTTTTCAGTGATATAGATAGTGTTATATTCTTAGGCAAGGTAATTTTTATCTATATATTTTACGATATAAAAGTTTTTAGACCCTTTCTAATATATTGTTAAACCGGCATTTTGATAGATTTACAATTAACTTAGATAATTCTAATTTTAACTTAATTGTTTAACAAATTACAGAACTACTGATTCCTATAAAGTAAAGTTTAAAAACCCAACTTAAAACTTTGGTCGTAGAACAGGATTTACTTGCTGCAATTTTATAATAGTTTATTTTAGTGCATTTTAGCTTGGTTAAAAGCATATGGTTATAAAATCTTGCCTATTTACTTCGAGATATAAGTGGGATTTGAATAAATTCATCCAAAAACATTGTTTTTATAGCATTTTTTAATTTCCATTTTTAAAAAGAAAGCTTTAATTTTTATTTTTAATGAGAGTAAATTTAGATGGTCAGATTAGACTTAGGATCGGATAAATAATTTATGGATTTTATTTCAATCCTTATTTTTAATTATGAAAAATATTTCTCCAAATATTAAACAGGAAATAGTTGAAAAAATACAAGCATGGAAAAAAAAGAAATCTTATTTAAGATCGGATTACTCTTTGAATGCTTTTTGTGGTGAAATCGGTTATAATTATAAGTATTTATCTTTTATAAATAAATCAAGAATTCAACTGTGATTTTCCTACATTTATTAATAATTTAAGATTCTTGAATATGATTGAAATAGTGGATGCTCTGGAAGAAAATCAGTTTTATAAACTCGAGGCTGTAGCAAAAGTATCTGGCTTCTCAACTTATGCGAAATTCGCACATTTTATTCGTACCAATATGGGATTAAGTCCTAAAGATTACTTTTTAATTCGGAAAAAAAAACTAAATTTCTAATAAGTCTTGGTTCTTTACCTTAAAATATTTTCCAAATTTTTTGACGCCTCCAAGCTATTTTAATTCTATTTTATAGGGAATAAAAATTGGGCCATTCTTTGGATAATGGCCCATGCTAACTATTAATTAAAACCCAATGATTTGGGTTTCTGAATGGTCATTTTAAACTTTAATTTTACAAGAGTCCCTTTTTTTAATCTTTTCTAGAAATAATCTGCCTTGAATATTCAAGATAAGTTTTTAATGAGAATGATATTTATGTAAGCTGTTAATATTAGATTGCACTCCATTTAACTTTTAATGTGTATAAGAATTGAATTTAAGAGATTCTATAGAAATTCGCAAATTTTATAGATTTATCTCAATCTTGCTTTATTTGATATACAAATAGAAAATCTTCATAATTTTAATTTCCATTTCCATACACGTTATTTACCGGTGATTATTGTTTGAAAAAGTGAAATTTTAGATGCTAATGTTTGCAAACATGCTCTATCTAATAATCTTAAAAAATATTGATCATTCATGATTTGAGGCTGTAAAATCAATTGATTTTACAGCCTCGTTTAATTTTTAGTAACCTTGATTTTGTATAAGATTTGGTTCAACCTTTAAGCTGCTTTCGTGGAAAGGCCATAAATATTGATTTTTAGTAAATCTACGATCTTCAATTTTCAGGGATTGAAGGCTGTTGTTTAATTTTCTGGTATGACCCATTGCTGGTTGGTTCAAAACCTGGTCAGCAATTTTCCAACGGATAATATCATCATATCTCAGACCTTCCCCTGCAAACTCTACTCTTCTTTCGTTACGAATCAGGTCAGTCCATTGTTGTTTAGTCTTTGTAACTAAGTTAACATCTGCAACAGTCATATCTAATCCAGCTCTTTTGCGAATATTGTTGATACAGTCTTTCGCTAGTTGATCAGGTTCTCCTGACATAATTTTGGCTTCAGCATAAGTTAACAATACTTCAGCATAACGAATTAACGGGAAGGTCATGTTTCCTCCAGATCTAAAGGCATCGGCTTCATCTACAAATTTTTTGAACCAATATCCAGATTTGCTTCCTCTTAACTGTTGATAGTACATGGGACTATTTACATTGTAGATATCAATTACCTCGCCCGAGAAGGTGTCCCCATGTCCAAAAATACTTTGAGCATAACGTGGGTCCCTATTTAGTTTAGGGTTCAATTCGTATTCTTCTTTAGTATGAAGCGGACAATTGTCAATACTTCTACCTTGTAAGGTCCAATAACTATCTACCAACGATTTGGTAGGAACCATGTACGATTGACCTTTGCCTGTTCTATAATGTGGTCCCAAGTGTTCAAAAGAAGCTGTTGCAGAATTGTCATGGCTTTCCATGTCAAATTTTATTATAAACTCTTTGTTGGTTTTATCCGCTTTGTAACCAAACATATCACCATATTTGGCATGTAATTGAAACCTTCCAGAGTCCATAATTTCCTTGGCTAATTTTGCTGCTAGATCATAGCGTTCATAGTATAGCGCATAGCGCATTATGATAGCCTTAAAAGAATATTTATTGAACATGTAAGCATTGGTGGTACCTTCGTCTTCAGGCAGTCTATTTGCAATTTCTTCCGCCATAGGGAATAATTTTTCCAGGATTTCCTTTTTAGGAGTTGAAGGTTGTTTTGCTGTTTCCAAATTTGCAGGTTCCAGTACGAAAGGGACATCCCCCCAATGGCCAACAATTCTGAAATAATGCCAAACCCGTAAGGCTTCCAGAACCCCTTTGTATTTTTGACGAACTGCTTCGTCCTCAACATATGGGATGTCGACATTTGCGATAAAAGTATTTAGACGACCAACATGTTTATTGAACAAGGTCCAATAATATTCAGCGGCTCTGGAATTACTATTATAATTTCCATTGGCCATAATGCCATGATGGTCAGTTTCAATTCGTGCATAACCATTATCAGATCTTCCATCCATCATGTAAAAAACCAATCGTCTCTCAGTGGGATGTGTAAATACGTCGCGGTAGGAACTGTAAACTACTCTTCTTAAGTCTTCCTCAGTATTGAAGAATTCTTGAAAATTAGTTGCTGTAGGATCTCTTTTGTCAAGGAACTTTTCACAGCTGGTAGTTCCTAGAGAGGTTATCAATGCTAATGCAAATATTGTTTTTTTCATTTCGGTAAAATCAAAGATTAATAGATGGTTGCTCTAATACCAAAGCTGTATGTTGCCATTCTAGGATATACACCATTTCCTTGGTTTTCAGTTTTGGATTTGTCCAAACCTCTTTCCGGCTCTAAACCTTCCCATTTTGTGAAAGTAAATGCGTCTTGAGCATTTACATAAAGTCTAATATTTTTAATGCTTTTTCCGATTCCTGGGAATGTATATCCTAATTGGATCATTTTAATCCGGAAGTAGGAAGCATCACTTAACCATACATCACTCAGGTAAGCATTGGAACTGTTTCCACTCCAAATTCTAGGAAAACGAGCATTAGGGTTCGATTCAGTCCAGCGGTTGTCTGCGTATTCCTGACGTGGAGTACCCAGTGAATTGCTGCCACCATCCACATATACAGGATATCCTTCCATTCCAACCAATCGACCATTCCTTTTACCAACACCTTGTCCCATAACTGAGAAATCCCATTTTTTATAGTTTAATCCTAGGTTAATGGAATAGTTCATATGCGGGAAAGGATCGCCTAAATAGATTCTGTCCTGATCATTGATGATACCATCAGCATTTTGATCTTTGTATTTAATATCACCTGGAAGGGTATTAGGTAGTTTTGCTGAAGTATTCTCAACTTCATCTGCGTTTTGGAAATAGCCATTACTTTCAAAGCCATAATAGTTGTCGATTGAAGAGCCGTTGTACCAAATTTTGTCACTGTCACCCTTAAAGATTAGGGTATCGTTCTTGCTATATCCAGCTTTTAATACCTTATTGACATTGTCGAAAAGCATCGCCCCAACATTGTAGGAAACATTTCCAATTTTGTCTGACCATTTCGCAGAAAGCTCCCAACCTTTATTTTGTACTTCACCGATATTTACAGCAGATTCCAAATTGTTTGACCCCGTTAATGGAGGGACAGGAAAGTTGTTGTAAATCAAATCATAGGAGAATTTGTCATAGACTTCTGCAGTTAATGAAAGTCTATTTTTCAATGCTGTTACATCGACACCGATATTCCATTGTTTTTGTTTTTCCCATGAGAAATCCGGATTTGGAACCCTAATAGTCCATCCCCAGTTATTGACAATTTCCTGCCATAAGTATGGGTCAACATTCTCATTTCCAATTAAACCATAAGAAGCACGGACTTTTAAGTTGGTTATTGCTCCACTTTCGCGAATAGAACTGAAGAAAGATTCATTGTGCAAATTCCAAGCTAGTGCGGCAGAAGGGAAGAATCCCCATTTATTACCTGGCGCAAATTTACTGCTACCGTCCGAACGTCCAGTTAACTCAATCAGATATCTGTTGTCAAAAGAGTAGTTTAATTTTCCAAAGAAAGAGGCTTTATTTTCTTCTCTATAGTCAGTGTATGTATAGCTCATCATCTCTGTACCTAAGGTCAAATAAAGTTTGTCTTTATTTGATCGTAAGTCTTTCGTGTAATTGGCTAATGCTCTGGCAGTCAATTGACTTGAGCTTACTCCTTGTTCAGCGGTTACGGAATTTTTCCAGATCGTCACGGGAGCTCCATCACCATCAAAGAATTTAAAAGTACTTCTTTGCTCTTTATTTGCTGATTTGTTGATCATATATGAGACATTACCTTCAATATTCAAGTTTTTATTGATGTTATATCTTGGTCTCAAGTTGATCGTACTTCTATCATACAAATAGTTTTTTGTTCCGCCTTTAGCAATTGAGGCCAATGGGTTCATATTATTATGCAAGATATAATGATCAGGAATATCCGTATTATCATAGAAGATTTGTTGGGTAGGGTTCATTCTCCAAGCGATCTGATAAAGGCCATGACCATTATCATTTGCCATTAGACGATCTACCTGAAGACGATGCGCATAAAAATCTGCCAATAGCACGAATTTATCGGCAATATTAATGTTAGTATTGAAGCGAGCAGAGAACTTTTCGGTTCCTTCAATATCATTTAGGCCTTTTTCTCCAATATGTCCAAGCATCAAATTGAACGTACCGACACCCCCACCACCGGAGATGCTGGCCGTAGTGTTATTAGCGAATGGTTTGCGAGTCATGATTTCATCCAGCCAATTTACACTTGGGGTTTCACCAGTTTCAGCTTTTCTAATATCCTCATCAGAGAATAAAAGGGTTTGATTTTGATGGGTTCTGGTTTCATTGTTCAACTTCATGTATTGCGCTGCATCCACCCAATTAGGAAGGTCAATAGGATTACTATAAGCACCCCATGCATTAAGGTCTACCTTGAATTTTCCAGTGTAACCACGTTCAGTTTCGACAATGATTACCCCGTTTGCACCTCTAGAGCCATACATGGAAGTTGAAGCTGCGTCTTTAAGAACGGTAATGCTTTTTATTTGATTGGGGTCTAAGTCCGTAATTGATTGCTCCATTCCATCGACGATAACCAATGCATCAGCATTTTGAAGGGTACTTATTCCGCGAATCGAAATAGTCCCAGGAACGGCGCCTGGAATATTGGATCCTTGAAGCATAGTTACACCTGGAATAGTTCCAGAGAATGCCTCTTGCATTTTGAAAATAGGCCTGGTCTTGGTGGACTCCATATCCATGCTTGCAACAGAGGAAGCAACGTGTTGTTTTTCTACTTGGGAATATCCCATTACAACTACTTCATCGATTGCTTTATCATCGGTTTCTAGGATAACATTGATATAATTTTTCCCTTTTATTTCAGTTTCTTGGGTTAAATAGCCGATACTTGAGAAAATCAAAATTCCATCATTGGGGACAGTAATTTGGAATTGACCATCATTGTTGGTTTGAGATCCGATGTTTGTTCCTTTAAGTAGGACCGAAACATTGGAGAGTGGAACATTGTCGGCGGTTCTTACTTTTCCACTAATTGTTCGTTGTTGACTAAAAGCTGAGATTGTCCAGAATACGCCGAAGAGCAATAAAAGGAAAGACCTCGCTGTAGTTTTCGAAGTTAAGTTCATGAATAATTAAGGTGTTTATAGATTATAAAATGTGTTAGATAAGAATTTTAACAAAGGTGTTTTGCATAAGGTTAAGTTTTAGATTTCGCACAAAGGTTGGTTTTTAATATTAAAAAAAGGTTAACAAATGGTTGCTAAGATATTAATAAAAGTTAAAATAGCTTTTGTTTATTTTTTAAAAACAGCTGTAATAATTTTGTTATGTTATTTTATATTGATTTTTACGTAATAAATATGTTTTTTATCAATTGCGAAAAATTTGAACTAAAAAGGGAATTATTGGCGGTTTTCATTAAAACAAGGGTGTTTTCAAAAGAGAATAAGGGCTATTGAGTTACGCTAATTTAAAATATTATTAAACTTTTTAAACCAAATTGGGTAAATGTTGTTATTTAGTTTTAAAATCAATTATGAGTAACAACGATGTTTTTTCGCAGAAGGAACGGAATATCATCATCCTAATTATCGTCATCATATTAGGGGGTATTATCCTTTATGCTACATCAGGGATATTTGGGGCGTTCCTGGGTACAATGGTCATGTATACCTTATTTCGGAATTTGAATATTTTTCTCATTGAAAAATGGCATTGGCCTAAACCGGTATCTTCGATTTTTATTATTATCCTCTCCGTATTTATTATCGTCTTACCCTTTGTAGGAATTGGTAAGATGTTGTTCAACAAAGCAATTGAACTTCAACAGAATCCGCATTGGATTAAGAAAATCATGGACGCGATCAACCATTTTGTCGGAGATAAGCTCGGTCAGCCAGACCTGATAGAAAAGCAGTTGGAAGCGAGTTCGACTTATCTAGGTGGATTATTAACATCCGCATTGAGTGGTGCCGCAAATGTTTTTCTGGAAATTACGGTGATGTACTTTTTGCTGTATTTCCTTTTTGTGAATTATAAAGGTTTTGAAGGAGGCCTGGTGCATTATTTACCTTTCGATGATGAAAATGCAGTTGCCTTTGGTGAGGAATTAAAGAATATTACTTATTCCAATATAATCGGGCAAACTATTATCGCCATTATTCAAGGTGCCTGCTTAGCACTGGGATTTTGGATGTTTGGAGCGAAAGATCCTTTGTTTTGGGGGGTAATATGTGCCATATTATCCTTTATTCCATTATTAGGCCCACCGCTGATATTTGTACCTGCAGCTGTTATTTTATTAGCGGATGGACACAATTGGCAGGGAATAGGAATGCTAATTTGGGGCTTCGGATTGGTCATCAATATAGACAATGTATTAAGACTTATCATTGCTAAAAAATTAGGGGATATTCACCCCATTATCACTGTGGTTGGGGTTATTATAGGATTGCCATTGTTCGGATTGATAGGTTTGGTCTATGGCCCTTTGTTATTGGCCTATTTTCTAATTGCTGTAAGAATCTATAAGTCTAATAAACGCTTGTCGTTGAAAGAAGGTACTAGGGTGGTAGTTGATGAATAGAGATAAAGTGAGTTAATTCAACCTAAATATTTACATAACCCAACATATATTCATTGAACCTTTCGTAAAATACATTGAAGGTCTGGATTTGGTTGTTCTTTATCAAATCAACCTTCATCACCCCTTGAGGACTGTAATGAAAAGGATGAATCGTCATGTTTTCATAAAAGGACACCCCTTTGTTTCCTTGTAATTTATAGACAGCCTCCTTGGCGCACCAACATGCATATAGCTGATCTACCATATTTTCTTCCTGCATGAATTCTAGTTCATTAGGCTTCAAAAACTTGTTCTTAATCCTCACGACCTTATCTTTTACAATCTCCAAGTCAATTCCGCAAAGGCCTGAGGAACTCAACATCACGCCAGCATAGTCATACGAATGGGTCAAAGAAATTTCATAAGGGAAGTCAGGCAGATAAGGCTTACCATTGGAATCAGAAGGACAGCTTATAAACTCGGGCGTTTGCAATAAATAACGCAATAATACACGCGTTGCCAGCCAATGTAAAGTTCTTTTTCCCTTAGTTAAACTTCCAAGCTTCGCTAATTCAGCTTCATCAAGCTGTAACATTGAAACCAATTGTTCCTCAGTTTCTTCGATTTTCCATAGCGCAATGCGACTCTGCGCATCCAATTCTTTGAGATAAGCTAATGACATAGTCAAATATAGTATTAATCTAGTATTTAGTAATTAGTATTTAGTATAGAGACGCCTGCAAAGCGGCTGTAGAACGTTGATTTTTTTATATGGAGTATGTCCGATAAGATTAGAAGATGTCAAAATTGTGCTGTTTGAAACACAAAAGCGGACATCTATAGTCCGCTTTTGTGTTTTAGCATATTATTAATTATTCCCAAAAAGGGTTTTGTCTTAGATTCGGGTTTTTATCAATTTCAGATTGAGGTACAGGGAACCAGTAGTTCTTCTGGTTGAATACTCTTCTTTGATAAGTTGATCTTTTGAAAAAAGCTTTAGGATTACTTTCAGTATCATCTTTTTCAGTTCCAGAGAAGTTCATTCCCGTAAAATTTCCATTAAGAGTTTGTTCTCCAATTTTCCATCTTCTGATATCTCTATAACGGATTCCTTCATTATTTAATTCTACCCTTCTTTCGCGATGAATAGCATCTCTCATTGCTTGTTGAGAAGCAGGAGCAGGAAGGGGGTTGGTTCCTTTTCCAAATTGGGGGATTCCCGCTCTTTCACGGATAAGGTTTAAATACTTAAGAATATCTGGATTATTTGGACTTGATTCATTCAAGGCTTCTGCGTAATTCAGATATGCTTCACCTAAGCGATAAAGAATACCAGGGCGATATGGATTGGTTCCATTTCTTGGATCATGGTCAGGGTGCACTTTTTTTCTCATTAGATACCCATTTTGGGGAGCATCATGCGTTGGACCACCGTCCCAGTTTCCATAATAGAATTCTGTAGTTCTGTTTTCGCGTTTAAACCAAGCCCCATTATACAAAACAGAAATATAGAATCTAGGCTCTCTATGTGTGTACATGTTATAAGTTCCTGCAAGAGTGACTTTCCCTCCACCTTTTGAGTCTACCCATTTTGTATTTCTTACTTCATCAGAAGTAGAGAAACCTTTTTCAACATAACCGGAGTTCGGGTCAGTGATTGGTAATCCATTTTCCATCATGAAGGCATCCACTAAAGATTGAGTCAGGCCTAGACCACCGTTTCCTCCAGTTCCTCTAGGTTGCGAATGTTTATCATACTCCCAAATATTACAATCCGGACGAGCGAATAGTATTTCATTGTTTCCATCTTGCGGTCTTCTAAACATCATGTATTGATAAGATAAGAAAGGATCTATGCTACCATCAGTATTATATTCATAATATAATTTATGGCCAGCTGCTTCTGCTCTATCAATTAATAGCTTAGAAGCATCTGCCGCTTTTTTCCATTTATTCGCATCAAAATTCGAATTGAATATTTTTTGATCTTTGTCATTTACAAAATTAGCATAGGCAGGATTCCCATTCACCAAAGGACTTGCAGCAAATAAGAGTAATCTTGCTCGTACTGCTAAGCACATAATAGATGTTGCACGACCATATTTTTGGGCGGCAGCATATTTATCGGGGAGCAATGTTGATACCTCCATTAGTTCTTTGTCTATCCAATCAACGATTTCATCAAATGGGGTTTGCCCAATCATCAACTCTTCTGTCGTGGCGTTTGGATCCGTCAATCCCAGATTGAAAGGGATTGCTCCATATGTATCTAAAAGCAAAGAGTAATAATACGCGATCATAAACCTTGCTTCAGCCTTCATTAGATTTACTTCTTCATCCGTTACAAGTTGGGATGCGTTTGGTTTAACATTATCAATGAAGATGTATGCTGATCTGATTCGTTTTGGGAGTTCCACCCAGTAATTAGGTCCCCAGCCTGTACTTGGGTTCCAATTTCCAGTTTGTTTGCCGATTACATCCCAGCCAAATTGTTCCCATCCAGTTGAAGGAGCCATATCGTCTGATAGCGCATCAAGACCTACATCTTTGGCAAAGCCAAAATAAGGGTCAGGAATATTGCTGTAAATTCCCGCTAGCCAATCCTCAGTTCTTGTTTTGTCTTCGAAGACCATTTCCAAGGTAAGTTGGTCATCAGGCATTTTATCTAAGAACTTGGAACAAGAACTTAATGATAAGATACCTATTAAGGAGGTTAAAAATATCTTGTTATATTTCGTTTTCATATTGGTCAATTTTATTTGAAGTTTAACTCTAAGCCCATCGATACTGATTTCATAATCGGGTATCTCATTCCATTATTTACTCCTAATTCAGGATCCCACAAATCGAATTTTGAAAATGTTAGAAGGTTATTGCCTCTTAAGAAAATTCTAACATTTTTTAATTGCATAGGGTCAATCCATTTCGAAGGCATACTAAATCCTAGTTCAACATTTCTTAAGCGGATGAAGCTCATGTCTCTGAGCCACCATGTTGAGGCTAAATTATTATTGGAACTTTGGTAATCTGACAATCTAGGATAGAACACGTCTTGGCTAGGGTTATCTACTGTCCATCTATCTGTGACATTGCTGAAAATATTTCCCATAGATCCATTTGCACTGCCTGGGATGAAATTAGATCCTCCAATAATTCGATAAGTATTCGTTAGACCTTGGAAGAAAAACCCGAAATCGATAGCTTTATATCTCATATTTGTTCCGAATCCAAAAACGACGGTTGGATCCTCGGTACCACCAATGGCCGTAACATCTAATGCATCCACAACGCCATCTTGGTTTAAATCCTGATACTTTATGTCACCTGGTCTGATTACTCCAAATGTATGTGTTGGGATGTCATCGATTAGAATTCCGTTTTCAACATCTTTAAAATCAGATTCTTTAAATAAACCATCCGCTATTAGTCCAAATTGTTGGCCTATTGGTTTACCTGTTGAAGACCTTGAGGTTCCAATAATAGCACTAGGTTCGTCTTGTTCCATGATTTGGTTTTTAGCATAGGTAAAAGTTCCCCGAAGTGATAAGAAGAAGTCTTGAGATAAGTTTTTGTTAAATTCTAAGGACATATCTATACCTTTATTCTTGACAGCACCATAGTTAGCCCAAGGAGCATTGGTGAAACCACTAGAGCCAGGGATTGATCTGCGTTGCATGAAAATATTTTTTCTATCTTCATGAAAGAAATCGATTTGGAAATCTAGCGCATTCCACAACCCTAATTCAAGTCCTATGTTTGATTTTGCTACGGTTTCCCAAGTAAGGTTGGAATTACCTTGGTCACCTTCGAAACGTCCGGCTCTATAGAAGTCATTGTTTAATCCCCATCTATAACCTCCAGTTTCATTGATAGTGGTGATATATGCAAATCTTCGTCCATCTAAGCGATCATTTCCAACAAGACCATAAGAACCTCTCAGTTTTAATTTAGATAAAGTTTCTTTGTAGTTTTCCATGAATTTTTCTTCCGAGATATACCATCCGAGAGCGAAAGAAGGGAAGAAGCCATATCTTTTACCTGGAGCAAAGTTCTCTGACCCATTATATCCAAAGTTGAATTCGGCGATATAGCGGTTATTGTAATTGTAAGAGAATCTAGCTGCCATACCTTGATTCCTGTAGGGAAGAAGATCACCATTATCATAATTTCGTTGATTATACAGCACCATTCCTTCCACATTGTGCTTGCCAAAGAATTTACTATAATTTAAAGCACCTTCTAGGTAGACGCTTTTATCACCCCAGTCAGACCCTTTAGAATATCCCAAGAAATCTTGACCGTATTTATCAATAACCAAAAGTAGATTACCTTGATCATCCCGTCCGATTGCAGGGTTAAAATAGTCAGGATCTTTACTCCTAACTACAGAGGTATTAGAATAACGGTCGAATGAAAATAAGCCTCTGGCTTTCAGTCCTGGCAGGAAAAATTTTAAATCTTGTTCCAGGGAAAATAAAGATTCAAGTTTACTGGCACTAATTCTTTCGTAGCCCCTTTGAGTTGCCAATGCCCAAGGGTTTGTTCTTTCAGGAGTTCTTGGAATTTCGCCAGAAGAATAAATGGTTGGGTGGACATAAGGAGGTATTGTAAAAGCTTGTTGGAATAAGTCGTCCACACTTTGAGGAGCACGACTACGATCCTGTAAATATCCACCAATATTTAATCTGAATAGAGTTGTAGGACTAATATTGATATCAACATTTGATCTTACGTTATATCTATTCAGTTTTGAGGAAGAATCCCAAGCTTGATTTTTATCTCTTTCGATAATTCCGCCTTCACCATAATATGAAGTCACCAATGAATATCTTAAAATATCCGTTCCTCCATTAACGCTAAGGTTTGCTCTGGAATTTCCGGCTTGATTTTTTAGGATAGCATCCAACCAATTTACATCAGGGTATAAATCAGGGTCAACATTGTTTCGGATGTTATCAATTCTTTCTTGAGAATATAGAGGAGCATCTCCACGTTCTTCTCTAATGCTATTCATTACTTCCAAATAATCGGCGGCACCTATGAAATCAGGTAATTGGATTGGGGAAGTAAACCCTTGTTCATATCTTGCAGATACGGTTGGTTTTCCGACTTTTCCTCTTTTGGTGTTAATTAGAATCACTCCATTCGCTCCTCTTACCCCATATACAGCACTCGCCGCTGCATCTTTTAAAATGGAAAAAGACTCAATCTCCTCAGGGTCCATATTATCAAGTGATCTTTCAACACCATCAACTAGAATCAATGGATTTCTATTTCCACCGAATGTACTGATACCACGAATCCAAAAGTTGGAGTTATCATATCCGGGTTCCCCAGATCTTTGTACAGCAATTACTCCGGCTAGTTGTCCAGCCAAATTATTACTCATTGATCTTGTCGTACCACTTTTTAATCTTTCCGGTTCGATACTGGAGATTGCCCCCACCACTGAAGCCTTTCTTTGTGTTCCAAAACCTACCACTACGACCTCGTCTAATGCATCAGTGCTATCTTTTAGGATAATTCTATAATCATTAGCCGATTTAATTTCAATTTGACGAGATACATAACCAATGGAGGTTACTGTAATATAAGTGTCTTGTGATTGAACATTAATTTCAAAATTTCCATTTTGATTAGTTGAAGTTGAACGATTCGAAAAGCTAGTTTGAATAGTGGAATTTGGAATAGGAGCATTACTTTCATTTAAGACCTGTCCTTTAATGGTTCGTTCCTGATTTAGCCTTCTTTCATTGGTCTTTTTGACAATAATTGTGTTGTCCTTAATTTCAAAAGGGACATTTATTGTCGAGAAAATCTCAGTAACAACAGTTTTAATGGGGCTGTTTATCAGTTTTAGTGTGATCCTTTTAGTTTCGTCCAAATCTTGATTGGAATAAATGAATTGAATTCCTGCTTCTTCATTTAAATTTTTGAAGACTTGCTTAAGGGGTGTGTTCTGATAATTAACAGTAATTGTTTTTTGAGGATCGATCAAGGATCCAAAAACCGTTTGACAAGTGAACATAATTCCGAGGATAGACCAATAAACAGGTCTATTTAGATGAACTTTGAGCGATTTAAAAAATAATTTAAGCATCATAAGTTTAGTTAGTTATTAAAATTGTTTTCAATACAATTTTGGTTAATTGATTATTAGTACTTTTTGTTAATATAGATTTTTCCATTCATAGTGTTTGATTTGACATTGTTAGTTAATTCTATTAATTCCAAGACTTTTTCTATTTTTTCAGAGCGTTTGATCATTGCTGTTATTTTCAAGGACTTTATTTCTGGAGAAATAATTACAGGTATTTCATACCATAAGGAGAGTTCCTTACCAATAGCTTGAAGGCTTTCTGAGTCAAAGTAAAAAAGACCTTTTCGCCAAGCTTTTGCCTTTTCTTCAGAATTTGAATTGGTTATTAATATTTTATTTGAGTTGTCTTTAAGAAATGCCTTTTGACCAGGAATAAGTAGCGTTTTAATCTTTGAGACATTATGAGAGAGTCGAATACTTCCTTCTAATAATTCAACATTCTCTTCGTCAGGAGAAGTTGTATTAACATTAAATTTAGTACCGAGAACTTCAATGGTTTGTAATCGGGTTTTTACTTCGAATGGGACACTAGAATCATTATTCGTTATTTTTTTAACATCGAAAAAAACTTCACCAATGATATTAGCCAGCCTGTGATTTTTTTGAATATCATATTCGAATTCAAGGCTGGAGTTAAAATTCAACCAAACTTGGGATCCATCATTTAATAAAACTGATATTGGTTCCTTACAGGGGTTAATAATTTTTATGCTTTTGGAGGTTTCATTTGAGGTTAATGCGGTTAAATCCAGAACTTTTTCATCATCAATGACTTGATATTTTGTTCCAGGAGGTGTTGTAATTTTAAGATTATAAAAGTTTTTATCATTTAATGAAATAGTGGGACTCTTAAGGGTAGTTTCGAGGTGATGTACAGTGGGATTGTCAAGGATGTTTGTATTTTCCTTAGAAGTTCGAAAAATATAGTATCCAAAAGCTAAGCATATAAGTATTGCAGCAGCTGAAGGATAGTACAATTTACGGAAAACACTGGAAGATTTTTTCTTTGAAATTTTATGGTCAATTGAAAACTTAATTTCATTTTTTATTCTTTCAAGGTCCTGATTGGTTTCTGGTTTTCCCAGATCGATAGAATCATATATTTTTTCTACTAATTCCCTTTCATTCTTGCCTGAAATTCCTTTGGAATACCGGGTAAAGAGAATTTTTATCAACTGTTGTATTTTATTTTTTCTATTAGACATTTTTAGGTTAATAGCTTTGGCTACCTATATAGTCGTAGAAAACACTCTTATGTCCTAAAGAAAAAAACAAAAAGAATAAAAAGAATTTTTTGAAGGACTCCTTTTAAAGATGATTTGCTGCTAATTAGCTGATTTTGAACGGTCTTGATTGAGAGTTGCAGGGTTTCACTGATTTCCTTTGTGGATTTATTTTCGAAATAATAGAGTTCAAAAATCTTCCTTCTTTTTAAAGGAAGACTCTTCATCCAATAATTAAGTATTGTGTTAAGCTCGCGTTCAATTAAATATTTATCAGAGCTTGTTGATTCGATTAGAATATTTTCAATATCATCCAGAGTTTCAAAATCAAGTTTTTTTGATCTATAGATATCAATAATTTTAAATCGAAGAGTTTGATTGAGGTAGGCTTTAACATCCTTAATTTCTCTAATATGTTTTTTGTCCCAAAAATCAATAAAGATATCCTGGATTAATTCCTTAGCTAGACCTTCATTATTCGTTTTTGCTCTAGCCGTAAGATATAGTTTTTGCCAAGTACGATCATATAATTCATTGAAAGCAGTTTCATCTGAATTTTTCATGAGAATAAAAAGTTCTTCTAAGCTATATGAACTATAACAGAGCATTTTTGAGAATTAGGTGTTGGTTAGTTTACAATTGTAAATGCAATATAAAAAATCTTGAATGAATATTCTAAGTTTACCCATGAATCCTCTGAATAAACTTAAATAGCTTGTAGTAGCGCAAAAAATATGTATTTTTGAATCCTGCTAATCAGCAGCATATTAGGTCCATACTATGATATTATCAGACAAGAGAATTTTAGAGGAAATCGATAAAGGAATGATCGTTATTGAGCCATTCGACCGTAAGTGTTTAGGGACGAATTCCTACGATGTACATTTAGGAAAGTACTTAGCACGTTATAAGGATGAGGTTTTAGATGCGAAGAAACATAATGAAATTGAGCATTTTGAGATTCCTTCCGAAGGCTATGTTCTTGAACCTGGGACTTTGTATTTAGGTGTAACTCTTGAATATACGGAGAGTCATGGTCATGTTCCGTTTTTGGAAGGGAAATCGAGTACGGGTCGTTTGGGTATCGATATCCATGCAACTGCCGGAAAAGGTGATGTTGGCTTTTGTAATACCTGGACTTTGGAAATTTCTGTAGCACAGCCTGTGCGTGTATATGCAGGAATGCCTATTGGACAGTTGATTTACTTTGTGGTGGAAGGTGATATTGAAACCATGTACAATAGTAAAGGCAATGCAAAATATAATAATAAAACCATCAGACCTGTGGAGAGTATGATGTGGAAAAATGCATTCTAGATAGAAGACTTGGATATTTGAAATTTCAAGTTTCAAATAGAAATGAAAAAAAATAGAAAAGGTCAGCTAATTATTAGCTGACCTTTCTTGTATAATGTTACTCTTAATACTTCATAGGATTATTTTATCCACCGAATTCCATCAGGTAAGATTTCAGGAATTCATCGAGATCACCATCCAATACGGCTTGGGTATTTGAAGTTTCCGTATTCGTACGGAGGTCCTTGATCAGTTTATAAGGATGTAGGACATAATTTCGGATTTGAGATCCCCATTCGATTTTTTTCTTGGAGCCTTCAATCGCAGCTGTTGCTTCCTGACGTTTTCTCATTTCAATCTCATACAATTGAGATTTCAATAGTCGTAAAGCATTTTCTTTATTCTGAAGCTGGGACCTAGATTCCTGGTTCTTTATAATAATGCCGGTTGGTTTGTGGTGTAAACGAACTGCGGTTTCGACCTTATTAACATTTTGTCCACCAGCACCACCAGCGCGGAAGGTATCCCATTCAATTTCTGAGTCCTTAACTTCAATTTCAATATTGTCATCCACCAATGGGTAAACATATACAGAGGCGAAGGAAGTATGCCTTTTAGCGTTTGAGTCAAATGGTGATATGCGTACTAAGCGATGAACTCCATTTTCACCCTTGAGATAACCATAGGAGAAATTTCCTGAGAATTGGAGGGTTACAGTTTTTATACCAGCGACATCGCCTTCTTGATAATCCTGTTCAGTTACTTTGCAACCATGTTTTTCTCCCCACATGATATACATTCGCATTAGCATTGCTGCCCAATCGCAAGATTCGGTACCACCTGCACCCGCAGTGATTTGAAGGATAGCGTCCAGCTGATCCTCTTCGGCACTCAGCATATTTTTGAATTCCAGTTCTTCAACAACATTCAAGGCGATTTGGTATTGCTCTTCAAGTTCTTTTTCAGAAGCATCCCCTGATTGGAAAAATTCATATAATACACCGGTATCTTCGACTGATGAATAGACTTCGTCGAATTGGTCGGTCCAGATTTTATGGTTTTTTATGGAGTGCAGGATTTTTTCTGCGGCTTTGGGGTCATCCCAAAAATCAGGTTGCAGTGTTATTTGGGTTTCACGTTCGATTTCAGCTTTTTTGACATCAATGTCAAAGATGCCTCCTCAGGGAAGTAATTCTGTCCCTCAAGTCTTGAATTTGTTCTTTGGTCATAAGAACAAAGATAATATAAAATTAAGGATTGATTTAGCTGTAATCCTTATATTTGAACAAAAGTAAAAAATATATGTTACCGAAAATTGATTTTACAACAACCCAAGCCTTCAAATATTTAGCCGATCATTTTATAACGATAAACCAATCCAGCATCAAGGATTTATTTGCAAAGGATGCGGAACGTTTCGATAAATTTTCCATTTATTTGGGCGATATCCTATTAGATTATTCAAAAAATAGGATTAACGAAGAGACTATTGCATTATTGATTCAATTGGCTCGCGAATGTCAATTAAAAGATGCCATTGATGCGATGTTCAATGGAGAAAAGATTAATGAGACAGAGGATCGTGCGGTTCTACATACTGCATTAAGAAATAGATCTGGAAAACCTGTACTTACCGAAGGTAAGGATGTTATGCCAGAGATTCAGGCTGTATTAGACAGAATGAAAGATTTCTCGAATCGTGTTATTTCTGGGGAGTGGAAAGGATTTACGGGCAAGGAGATTACTGATGTTGTGAATATAGGTATCGGAGGTTCTGACCTAGGTCCAGTTATGGTAACTGAAGGGTTAAAGGCCTATAAGACTCGGTTGAATATGCATTTTGTCTCCAATGTTGATGCGACTCAAATTGCGGAGACCTTGAAGACCTTAGATCCACAGACTACCTTGTTCTTAATTGCTTCGAAGACCTTTACTACACAAGAGACCATGGCAAATGCCAATAGTGCGAAAGAGTGGTTTTTAAAATCGGGAGCTAATCAAAGCGATGTAGCGAAGCATTTTGCTGCCTTGAGTACCAATGAATCCGGGGTATCCGCATTTGGGATTGACACAAAGAATATGTTTGAGTTCTGGGATTGGGTAGGTGGTCGATATTCATTATGGTCTGCAATTGGATTGTCAATATGTTTATCAGTAGGTTATGATCATTTCGAGGAGCTATTGACTGGCGCCTATGAAGCAGATGAGCATTTTAGAAATGCAGGATTTGAGGAGAATATTCCTGTTATCATGGCCTTATTAGGAATTTGGTATAACAATTTCTTCGAGGCAGAGAGTAGCGCGATATTACCGTATGATCAATATTTACATCGATTTGCGGCATATTTCCAACAAGGGGATATGGAGAGTAATGGAAAGTATATTGACAGAAATGGAAATAGGGTTGATTATGAAACAGGACCGATTATTTGGGGTGAACCTGGAACCAATGGTCAGCATGCATTTTACCAGTTGATTCACCAGGGGACTAAATTGATCCCATGTGATTTTATTGCTCCAGCGATTTCACATAATCCACTTGGAAAACATCATCAGATGTTACTTTCAAACTTTTTTGCACAAACTGAAGCATTGATGAATGGTAAATCGGAATCTGAAGTTGTTGCAGAATTGAAGAAAGCAGGAAAGTCGGAATCTGAGATCAAGGAATTGACGCCATTTAAAGTATTTGAAGGGAATAGACCCACGAATTCATTTTTGATCAAAGAAATTACTCCAAAGACCTTAGGTACTTTAATAGCCTTATATGAGCACAAGATTTTTGTTCAAGGTATCATTTGGAATATTTTCAGTTTTGATCAATGGGGTGTTGAGCTTGGCAAGCAGTTGGCTAATAAGATTCTACCGGAATTAGAAGGTAATAATTTGGTTGAGTCTCACGATTCATCAACAAATGGATTAATCAATCAGTATAAAAGCTGGAGAAGTTAAAGTTCGATATACTTCATTTAGGGAATAATGTTCTTGACTAAATGAAAATTTTAATAGCCTAGGTTTACGCCTAGGCTATTTTTTTTGAGTATAAGATAATCATAAAATCGGGGGTTTCGAGAGTCGGCAATAGCTGATATGGACAACGTTTGAATTTGAGTTATTAGGCTAAAAAAGCGGGATAATTGACAAATTTTGCCGACATTCGAGTTTACCTAAATAATAAAATATATTACTATGAAACTCAATGGAAACAGAATTTGTCAATTCAAGAAGATTGCTTTTTTGGTATTGGCAACAGGGATTTCTTATTCAACGGTTTATGCGCAGCGTATGGGAGGTGCGGCTTCAAAGCCTGTAGATCCTGTTGTTGAGCAGATTGTCAATGAGGCAAAGAATAATTCAGAGCTAGAGTTATTGGCTTTTGAATTGTTAGATGTTGTTGGACCACGTTTAGTAGGTACGCCTCAGATGACCCATGCGAATGAATGGGCATTAAAGACCTTTCAACGTTGGGGAATTTCCGCAAAGAATCAACAATTTGGAGAATGGCATGGCTGGGAACGCGGGATTTCTCATATTGATATGACCTATCCACGGCAGAAGACACTTGCCGGAACACAATTAGCATGGAGTCCGACTACCAAAGGAAAAGCAATTGAGGCAGAAGTTATTGCATTACCAGATATTAAGGATTCAGTATCGTTCCGTGCATGGTTGCCAAAAGTAAAAGGGAAATATGTGATGGTTTCTATGCCACAATTAACAGGACGCCCAGATGCCAATTGGAAAGAATATGGAACTCCGGAATCCTTTGCGAAGATGCAAAAACAGCGAGATTCCTTAGGAGCGGTATGGAATGAAAGAATCAAAGCAACTGGATTAGCTCCGAACTCTATTCCTTCTGTTCTAGAAGATGCAGGTGCAGTAGGTGTTTTGAGTAGTTATTGGTCAGGAGAATTTGGTGCCAACAAAATTTTTGGTGCAAGAACCCATAAAGCGCCATCATTAGATATTTCCCTAGAAGATTACGGGATTCTGTACAGACTAGCCGAGAAGGGTTATGCGCCAAAAATTAAAGTTGAGACTTCTTCCAAACATTTGGGCAATGTTCCATCGTTCAATACGATTGCAGAAATTAAAGGTTCTCAATTCCCAGATGAGTATGTGATATTATCTGCGCATTTGGATTCCTGGGAAGGTGGTTCTGGAGCAACAGATAATGGTACCGGTACGATTGCCATGATGGAGGTTGCGCGAGTTCTAAAGAAAGTTCTGCCTAATCCGAAGCGGACGATATTGGTGGGCTTATGGGGAAGTGAGGAGCAAGGCTTAAATGGTTCACGTTCCTTTGTCCTGGATAATCCAGAAGTTATTGAAAAGACACAGGCGGTATTCAATTTGGACAATGGAACCGGTCGTGTTGCAAATATCAATGGTTCCGGATTTGTTCATGCCTATGATTTTATGGGACGTTGGTTAGAAGCTGTTCCAAGTGAGATAACCAAGGATATCAAGACACAATTTCCAGGTTCACCTGGTGGCGGCGGATCAGACCATGCTTCATTTGTGGCTGCTGGCGTACCAGGGTTTATGTTCAGTTCCTTGTCTTGGGGTTATTTCAGCAATACATGGCATACCAACTTAGATACCTATGATAAAATAGTATTTGATGATTTGATGTCGAATGTAATATTAACAGCGATATTAACGTATAAGGCATCCGAGGAGCCAGGATTGGTGAATCGTGAGAAGCGTGTTTTACCAACGGATGCAAGTGGTAAGCCAGGAACCTGGCCAGCAATTCGTCAGCCGAGAAGAACCGGTGTAGGATATTAAGAGGGGTAGGAACAAAAAAAGGGGAATAATTAATTATTCCCCTTTTTTGTTATTTTTTCAACCGGATATAATCCGTTAGGACGTTAGCACTTTCATCGAGGACAAAATCGTAATCCAATTTTGGTTGCGGTTGTCCTTCTTTCCATAGGGGTTCACCTAGGAAAGCTAGTTGTTTATTGATGCGATCGCGTTGTTTTTGTCTGATTTTTTCGCGTTCAGCTTTCAATTTGGTTTCATTTAGAGAGATAGCAGGCATGGTTTCATTTTTATTGAAATCAGCGATGTCTTCTAAAAGGAATTGATAAGCTGGTGATTTTTGCATTCTTTTTTTGTGAATTTCTTCCAATTGAGCATTGATATCTTTCAAAGAAGAAACTATAGCAAATTTCGTTGGTTTAATCTGGTCCCAAGGCAGCGCAGAAGGTTCTGAACTTTCGCCAAATTTCTCCGCTGAATATTGGGTTGGGAATACTACATCAGGAGTTACACCCTTATGTTGTGTACTGCTACCAGTAACACGATAGAATTTTCCCATAGTAATATTGATTTGTCCGAATTCAGGAGCACCATTAGGAGTGTCAGGATCTGCTTCACCTGATGCTTTGATTAACAATTTGTTAGTTGCACTTATAAAGCGAGACATATCTACAGCATTCTGAACAGTTCCTTTACCATAACTAGTAGATCCCAGAATAATTCCACGGCCGTAATCTTGGATTGCACCAGCAAATATTTCAGATGCCGAAGCGGAGAAACGGTTGATCATGACGCCAAATGGGCCATCCCATGCTAATCCAGTTTCCTCATCACTATCAACCTGAACACGGTTTCTAGAATCTCTAACCTGAACTACCGGACCTTGGTCGATAAATAAACCTGTCAATTCGATAGCCTCTTGAAGAGAGCCACCACCATTATTTCTCAGGTCCATAAGTACAGCATCAACGCCATCTTGTTTTAAACTATCCAATAAAAGCCTAACATCTCTGGTTGTACTTTTGTAATCTTTATCACCACGTCGTACAGCTTCGAAGTCAATATAGAATTTAGGAAGGTTGATAACCCCTATTTTATAGTTTTTTCCATCTTCACCTTTGATGACCTTGGTTTCACGTTTCGCTGATTCTTCCGCCAATATAATTTTTTCGCGGGTTAATTTTACGATTTTAGGAGCTGCTGAAAGTTCAGCACCAGCAGGAAGGATTTTAAGTTTTACCACAGTTCCTTTTTTGCCTTTAATTTTTGCTACTGCAGCATCTAATCTCCAACCGATAATGTCTTCAAATTCACCATCATCACCTTGAGCCACCGCTACGATACGGTCATTGATGTGCAAAGATTTATCTTTGAACGCAGGCCCACCCGCGATGATCTGCTTGATGGTTACCATTTCATTTTCCATTTGAAGCTGAGCCCCAATACCTTCTAAGGTATTTGACATACTTTCATTAAAAGCTTGCGCAAATGAAGGATTGTAATAGGTTGTATGCGGATCAACAGCATCAGTTAATGCTGTCATAATCATTTGGAAAGCATCATTCGCATTGGTTTTCTTTGCTTGAGAAATTAGGTTGTTGTATCTATTTCTCAGGGTTTCCTTATTTTTCTCTTCATCAACTTTTGAAGAATCAGAAGCAGTTAATCGAAGGTTTAGCAGATCATATTTCACACGTTTTCTCCATTGATCTTTAAGTTCAGCTTCGGAAGTGAACCAATTTTCCTTTTCACGGAAGCTGGTATAAGATTCATCTTTTGTGAAATCATGTTTCGCGTCGATTTGTTCCAATGCAAAATTCATGCACTGCAAGTATCTATTCGTGTATTTATTGAAGATATAGAATGCGCTAGAAAGATCACCTTGTTTAAAGTCTTGACTAATCGTGTTTTTGAATTGTTGGAAATCGTCGACATCCGATTTCAACATGTAATTTTTTCCTTGGTCAACTCCTTCCAATAAATTATTAAAGACAATATTAGATAGGGAATCACTCATAGGGACTTTCTTATAGCTGAAGTTTTCCAAAAGATTGGCTACTTCCTTAGCTATGATTTCATGTTGCGTATTAGGTTTTAATTCAAGACCTTCTAGGTCTAGGTTGATGCGTGGTTTGGCACCACATGCTACAACAGAAACTACTGCAAGACAGAAAATGAGATGTTTAAACATATATGTATAGTTCTTGAATTTGTTCATTAATTATTCTACGGCGAATTAGATTTTGTTATTAAGTGAGCGCGCTTTATAATTAGCGCTAAATTTAGTTAAAAACTAAATCACTATATGATTGTGAACGTAAAATATTCATTTCAATTATGATTTAGTTGTTTATTAGCAGTTTCAAATTTTTCATTTATAGAAACCCTGGTATTAATTTATGGATGAAAACAGTTCGTTTCTAAGCCTCCAATAGTCAGATAATTCCTGTTCAGCATCTTTAAAATTTCCCATCATCAGATAAATATCACCAAGTTTATCATGAATGGCTAATTGCAAAACTTTATTGTTTTCAGAATCCGCCAATGTTCTGGCATTTTCAAATTCCAGTTGAGCAATTTTATAGTTTTGCTGAACATATTTAGAGAAAGCCAACATGTATTCAATTTCAGGGAGTTGATTTTGGACTCTATTGGCAGTAGCCAGATCTTTTGCCTGAATCAGGAACCATTGGGCCTCTGTATGTTTGTTTTGCAATTGATATATTTTTGCAAGGGAAATTAAGGCATTAACCTTGCCATAATGATTCTTTGTTTTATTAAATAAAGGGAATGCGCGTCTGATAATAGTGTTTTCAGCGGCTTTAAAGTTTTTTTCATGGGCTTGCACCAAGGCAATTCTTACCAAAGTATTTGCCTGGTCGACGGTTTCCTTATTATTGATTGCCGATTGTAGGAAAGTTTCTTGCATGGCAAAGGCATCTGAGAAGTTACCATTATATAGGTATGCATTTGCCAGATTGTATTCCATGATAAATTTTTCCTCAGATCCAGAATTTCTAGCGGCATTTAATCCGCGGATAAGCAGGGCTATGGATTTATTTATATCCCCTTGTTTCAACAGTTGGAAAGCATATTCATTAGAAAGACCAGCTGCAAGCGGGAAATTCTTATTGGCTTCTAGTTTAGAAATCAGGGTATTCCAATCCTGTTCGTTTGTTGGTAGGGGATTAAAATTTTGTTTTAGGTAAGCCGCATTGGAAGAAGGTTTATAATCTTCGATCAAGATTTGATAGTCCAATTGTCTGGCAATGGAGTCAAAGAATCCACTTTTCTCTTTATAGGAGTCCACCAATTCCTCCTCCTTTGTTCTGGGAGCAGGTAAAACGTATACCTTCGGTCCAATTCCAGCGAAGGAACTGTCGTATTTTGTAACAAACCCAGCTGGGTCTAGTAATTTATCATTGTTCTGCGCTTTTAAGCTTGATAATGGAAAAATTAGGCTTAAAGCGAATATAACACGCACTTTATCAATCATTCGCAAGTTCATTTTTTCAAAAGTATTAAATAATTTGAAATATAAGATAAATGAAAGGCCGTATAAAGCAGAATAAAATATTAAATAATGTTAAAATAAATTTTGTTGTAATTTTTATTTATTGAAAGAAGGGTTAATATATAGCGGAAATGCCACATTAGTATTACTAAACAATATTTACATTGGCTTTGCTATGAAAAATCGATAGCTTTGTGAATTATGGCAACACGAGTACCATTGGCAGAGCGCATGCGACCCAAGAGTCTAACAGAATATGTTGGTCAAAAGCATATTATTGGGGAAGGTGCAGTTTTATGGAATGCCATAGTTCAGAAGTCCATACCCTCGATGATCTTTTGGGGTCCTCCGGGAGTTGGCAAAACCACATTAGCTTTATTAATTGCAAAATCTTTAGATCGTCCATTTTATAGTTTAAGTGCTATTCAATCTGGGGTTAAGGATGTTCGTGAAGTGATCGATAAAGCGGAGCAAATGCGTCAATTTAATCAGGAACAGCCGATCTTATTTATTGATGAGATCCATCGATTTTCAAAGTCACAACAAGATTCGTTGTTGGGTGCCGTTGAAAGGGGAACTGTTACATTAATAGGTGCAACTACGGAGAATCCATCTTTTGAGGTGATATCAGCTTTATTATCTCGATGTCAAGTTTATGTTCTAGAGGGGCTAAGTAAGGACGAGTTGGTTTCAATAGTTGATCAAGCCTTACAAGAAGATGAGTTTTTGAAGTCTGAGAATATTGTCATCAAGGAATATGAGGCTTTATTACAACTTTCTGGTGGGGATGCTCGGAAGCTATTAAATATATTGGAATTAGTTAGTCAGGCTGCGGTCCATAGTGGTCAGGAGATTACGAATGAATTTGTTGCGAAGCATGTTCAACAGAGTAGGGTTCGATATGACAAGTCAGGAGAGCAGCACTATGATATTATTTCAGCCTTTATCAAGTCCATTCGGGGGAGTGACCCTAATGCGGCAGTATATTGGTTGGCAAGAATGATTGAAGGGGGTGAGGATCCAAAATTTATAGCAAGGAGATTATTGATTTTGGCTTCAGAGGATGTCGGAAATGCAAATCCAAATGCATTATTGTTGGCTAACAACTGTTTTCAAGCAGTGAATGTGATAGGCTGGCCGGAGTCGAGGATCATTTTGTCGCAAACAGTTGTCTATTTGGCTTGTTCTGCAAAGAGTAATGCTTCTTATGAGGCTATTAATAAGGCTCAGGCAATTGTTCACCGGACTGGGGACTTATCTGTTCCTCTACATTTGAGGAATGCTCCGACAAAATTAATGAAGGAGTTGAACTACGGAACGGAATATATGTATGCTCATGCCTACAGTGGAAATTTTGTTGAGCAGGAATATATGCCTTCGGAGTTGCAGTCAGAAAAAATTTATGAACCGGGGAAAAATTCGGCGGAAGAGAAGATGAGAGCTACGCTTCGAGAAAAGTGGCGAGGTAAATACGGATATTAAGTTTAGATAATACGATAATAGAAAATGTCGAAAACATTTACAACTATAGACTTTGAACTTGCAACCGCCAAATACAGCAGTGTTTGTGCAGTTGGAATAGTAGACGTTGTTAATGGGCAAATTGTTGATGAATTTTACAGTTTGGTTCAGCCACCGCAGAATAAATATATGTGGCAAACTTCCAGGGTTCATGGGATCAAGGCGAAACATACGGTAGATTCACCTACCTTTATCGATATTTTTCCGAAGATAAAAGAGTTAATCCGTTCCAAACATATGGTTGCACATGATGAGTTATTGGATCGTTCAGTATTAAAAGAAACGATGCAATTTTATAATTTGCCCTTTGAAGAATTGGGATTAGCACCGATGTGGGAATGTACAAGTAAGATCTATCGATCTTTAGGTTTTGAGCGCACGAAGTTGAGCATTTGTTGTGAGCTAATGAGTGTAGAGTTAAAGCATCATGATGCTTTATCCGATGCCCGTGCGACAGCAGAATTGTATTTAAAAGTAGACAATGCAATTGAAATGAAGAAATTAGGATAGGTCATGGGGAAAATAATAAATGTGATATTATCAGGCGGTGTTGGTTCAAGGTTATGGCCATTATCGCGGAAGTCCAAGCCGAAGCAGTATCTTCCTATCTTTGAGGGAAAAACCTTATTTGAATGGACTATTGCAAGGAATCAGGAGATTTCATCAAAAGTTATTTTGGTTGGATCTTCACAGAATAAAACGATTGCAGAGCCATATTTAAAAGGCCTGAATCATGATATAATTGCCGAGGCGGCACCAAGAAATACAGCGGCGGCAATTGCTTTTGCTGCCTTTCATGCTGATCCGGATGATATATTGATTGTAACTCCCTCTGACCACCTTATTGAAGGTCTTAGTAATTATAGAGAAGCTATAAATCAAGGTGTGATGTATGCCCAGGAGGGGTTTATTGCCACATTTGGAATAATTCCTACAAGGCCCGAAACCGGTTATGGATATATAGAGCATGATGGAAATACAGTTCTTTCCTTCCGGGAAAAGCCCAATGAAGATACAGCCAAGGATTTTCTAAAAAAGGGTAATTTTTTATGGAATTCTGGTATCTTCTGTTTCAAAGCTGGGGTATATCTTGAGGAGTTGATGCGATTTGAGCCTAAATTATACAATGCTGCGGAGGTCGCCTTTGAATATGCAGAAGATTTGGTACTGGATGAAGAGCATTCAAAATTAATTCCTTCAAAAAGTATTGATTACGCGGTCATGGAACGTAGTGATCTCATAAAGGTTGTTCCGGCACGATTTCAATGGTCCGATATGGGGGCGTTTGATTCATTATTTGAATATTTTAAGAGTAAGGGACATCCAGTTGATGAGAATGGCAATATTGTTGTAGGAACCAATAAACCTACTGTGTTTGTAGGATTAACTAACTGTATGCTAGTTAGTACTGAGGATGCGGTACTCGTGTTGGATCGTAGTAGAGCACAGGATGTCAAACAGGTTTATGAGCAGTTGGAGAAGGATAATTCGGCTTTAATATAAATTTTCTGTAGCAAATAAGGTTATTCACACGTATACATTAAACCTTATTGCGAATTAGGTTGTCTATTGAAATAGCTAACAACCTACTTAATAAAATTAAGAAATATGGGATTTTGGAGTAACTTATTTGGAGGGAAAAAAGAAGAGCAAGCGGCTTATCTTAATCGATTGGATTGGGTGGGTTGGGATATTCATAATCATATTCTTCCGGGAATTGATGACGGTAGTCCCGACCTTGAAGAATCACTAACGTTGATCAATGGATTAAAGTCATTAGGTATTCATAAGAGTGTTTCCACCCCGCATGTAATGGCAGGCGTTCACAATAATACCCCCGAAACAATTAAAGAGGCATATAATAAATTAAGTGATTATTTAAAATCCAATGCTGTTGATTTTAAATTGAACTATAGTGCAGAGTATATGATTGATGATCAGATAGAGCAGTGGATCCAAGCTGATAAACTATGTCTGATTGCTGATAAATATATGCTGATTGAAATGTCGTATCTTTCGGAATCCAGAGCATTGTTTAAAACAATCAAGGATATCCAAGATAGGGGTTATCAACCCATTTTAGCCCACCCAGAACGTTATAACTACTATCACAATAATTTTAAAATTTTCGAAGAGATTAAACAAGCTGGTTGTTATTTGCAGTTGAATCTACTATCAATAAGCAAATATTATGGTGAAAATGTAAAGACTTGCGCCTTGACTCTAATACGTGCTGGAATGTATGATTTTGTTGGGACAGATATGCATCACACACGTCACTTGGAGGCTTTAAAATCTGTTGTTTCAAAATATGATGTTAAAGAACTTTTGAAAGACAATCCCATTAAGAACTCAAAAATATTTGATGCACAAAAGGATAAAAAAATAGCATAATTATTTTTGTGTGGATTATCACAAATGCCTCCCGGGCAACATTCTTCAGATTGATGTTGCCAGATTTTAGTAAGATCGTAACCGGTTTCCTAGTTCTTCATAGCGATTAGTTGAAATTTATGCCTTCAGAGTTCCCTTAACTCAAGGATTTGTTGTGGAGATAACTGGTACTCTTTTATTTTAACGCAAAGGATGCTTGGTTAACCATTCGTTGATCTTGATCTTGCTTTATTGACCTGAAAATCTTTTGATTTGACTGGCCTTTCCCAATAAAATTTCAAATTAACCTGTCGAATATTTATGTAAAATGGTAGCTATTAGCTACTTGTGTGTCAATTGCACCTTTGTAATTGAATAGGCATTAAAGTCTACTATTAAATAAATGAATTAATTGTTTTTTGTTTTCATTACTTGTTAAAATAGAGAAATCTTTTAACTTTCTTAATTGATGAATATGGGGTTGTTCTTTCTGGAGATTAATTCTTTACAACAAATTTAAACGTAATGGATTTCTTTTATCTAAATTACGCTTATCACGCTTTACTATTTTAGAACTAATGATTGTGAGATAAAAAATGCGGATTAAATTAATTTAACCCGCTTTAATTAAATATGGAATTTTTTTAATGGCTATTTTTTATCGTACTACACGTACATTGGTCGCATTGAGACCTTTTTTTCCATTTTCAACATCAAATGTTACTGAATCATTTTCACGGATGTTGCTCATAAGTCCAGTTGAATGGACAAATATATCTGCACCGCCATTTGTGGGTGTGATAAATCCGAAACCTTTAGTTTCATTAAAGAATTTTACTGTACCTTCTTGCATTTTATTATTGTTTTATTAAAATTTATTTGATTTAATGAGCTATGGGTACTGAAAACCCTAAGAGTTTTTGGATTTTCAGTAGTATTGGTTTTTCCTCTTGGCTACAGAAAGAAATTGCTTTGCCTTCATTCCCAGCACGGCCTGTGCGCCCTATTCTATGTACATAGGTTTCAGAATCTGCAGGTAAATCGTAATTGATGACCTGGGGAAGTTCCTTAATATCTATACCGCGAGCTGCGATATCTGTTGCAATAAGAACATTAATCTGCCCGTTTTTAAAAGATAAGAGAGCCTTTTCTCGGGCATTTTGAGATTTATTTCCGTGGATACAAGCCGTTGGAACACCGCTTTTTCCTAGCGATTTTACTAATCGGTCGGCACCATGCTTTGTGCGTATAAATACCAGTGTCTGGGTGTTTTTTTCATTTAGTAATATGCTAGTCAATCGTTTTGCCTTTTGACCTTTTTCTACGAAGAAAACTGATTGTCTTATTTTTTTTGCGGTGGAAGAAACTGGTGTCACATAGAGTTCAACAGGTTGTTTCAAGATTTCTCCTGCAAATTTAAGTATCGGATTGGGCATTGTTGCAGAAAACAATAATGTTTGCCTTAAGTGGGATATCGATTTAAGAATTTTTTTTATATCGTTGACAAATCCCATATCAAGCATATTATCTGCTTCGTCCAATACTAACCGACGAACCAAACTTAGATCTAGTAGATTCTGATTTAAAAGGTCTAATAATCTTCCTGGAGTTGCGATAATTATATCCACACCTTTACGTAACCTTTCTAATTGTTTTACCTGGGAAACCCCTCCATATATAACTGCGTGAGTTATCGAGAGGTATTTACTATAATCCTCAATATTTTGTGCAATCTGTAATGCTAATTCCCGAGTAGGGACCATTATTAGTGCCCGAGGCTTTTTTTGGGAATAGCGCTCTGAAGTTAGTAATTGTAAAAGCGGAATAGTAAATGCTCCTGTTTTTCCTGTCCCAGTTTGTGCGCAAGCAATGATATCTTTTCCTTCAAGGATGAAAGGAATGGATTGTTTTTGTACTTCTGTAGGAGCAGTGTGTCCTAATTCCTCTATAGCTTTTAAAATTGGCGCTATAAGCCCGATGTTTTTAAAATTCATTTTTTCTGATTAACTCTCATCCTGATCTTTCATTTTTGAAAGCCAACAAGATTATTATTTACAAGGCATTTCTTGCCCTTTAGCAAGACAATTGTCTTTTTGTTAACAGAAATATAATGGAGACTTAAAATCGGAACTTCAATGTCGCTCAGCACGTATGCTGTATACCGTTGATAACTTAAATTGGCGCATAATTAACTGATCTGAAAATATTGTTTGACCAAACTGCTCAGAAAAAATATCCTTGCAACGCCTTGTTTATCAGCGAAGATACTATTAATTTTTTAGAAATAGTCTTTTATTTTTAACCTTTATCTGAATTATAACATGTTAATTATTATGTCTGATTATTTAGACATGGCATGAATCACTCTTACGTGAGACTTGAATGCGTTCCAAAATGACGTATATTCATTATATTGTATATTAAACTCTATACAAGTTTCTCGAACAATAAGATTTAGTGCAGGATAATGGACATGACTAACTTTGGGGAAAATATGGTGCTCCACTTGATAATTTAGTCCTCCAAGTAACCAGGTCAGAATTTTACTTTGAGTTGCGAAATTGGCAGTCGACTGTATCTGGTGGATCATCCATTCTTCTTCAATTCGAAACTCTTTTAAAGTTTTGAATTTAGTCCCATCCACCACGTGAGCAAGTTGAAAAACAGTAGCCAAACTCATTCCACAGACTATTCCGGAGATTGCTATACCTACAAGTGTCGGTATCAAACCGACAGTCCATACTGGTATGATTATAAAAAATAAAAAATGAAGGATTTTGGAAATCCAGAATATAAATTTTTCTTTTAAAGGAAAATGGAAAAGGTCTGATGTTTGTCCCATTCTCTTTCTAAAGTACTTTTCATAATCCTGGTAAAATATCCACGCTAAATAGGAAATTCCGTATAATATAGGGAAGTAAAATCGCTGGAAGTGATGATGCTTCTTTATTTTTTGGTCATGATGTATACGCATAAACTTGATCTCGATGTCATGATCTTCACCATCGATATTCGTATATGTGTGGTGTGCGATATTATGTTTTAGTTTCCAGAAGTATATATTGCCTCCTAGCAGATTAAGAGAATAGGAAAGTACATTGTTAAGCTGTTTGTTATCGGAAAATGAGTTGTGTCCTGCATCATGCATGATGTTAAAGCCGATTGCTGCAAGATTTACTCCAAATAATATACATAGGAATATTCCAACAGTCCAGTGTATAGGCACAAATACTAAAATAGAATATAATATAAAAAAGGTACTTAATAAGAGAACGGCTTTAAAAAAAAGCTTTCTATTGCCTGTTTTTTTCTGCGATGTATTTTTAAAGTAGTCTGAAGTTCTTTGTTTAAGGGATTTAGAAAACAATGTGTTTACATTGTTGAATTTGATAGAATGATTCATTAATTAAAAATTAAAAGGAGGGAGTGTTGTTTGAAAGGTGTTAAAATATTATTTTTTTTATAACCAGAATTTTAAACTCTAATATATAAATTATTTTATTTTTGCAGAACAATATTTTGTTAAAATATTGTTAATTCGATTAAGGGATGTTATTTTCAATATCAAAATCTATGATTTCTTTTTGTTCCAGCTTTAGGTACTATCATTCATAGTTAATATTGTACCCCCCGCCCCCCTGAAGATAGTTTGAAGATATCTATTTCAATTAATAAAACTGACTCCAACTTTCCGATCAAGGCCTGATTTAACAGCGTAAGAATTGTGACGACTTAACTTATGACAAATGTGGTTAAAATCACCTTCGAAATTTTTTTAAAATTTCTGGTCTATTTAAAAGGGTTCTTAGATTCTTTTGAATATTGTTTTGGTCATCTTCTAATTGGCTGCTCTTTCAATAATATTTTCAGTTGTTATCTTCTGTAGTGCTGCCAGAAGAGTTTTTATTGTTTTGGGGAAATGCCCGAGTTCATACTTGTAAAATTAGCACCCATTCTTAATAAACCATGTTTTTTCACAGTCTCTTATTAGATGCTACTGATTAAATGGAATCCAGTCCATGAGATAAATAGAACCTTACAGTTTTATAAATTATTCAGATTATCCTCATGTCAAATCTCTATTAAAGAAATTTTCCAGGGTAGTGAATTGAAGACTCATAATATTTCCGAATTTAATAACTATTTCTATGTTTAAAAATTGGGTTAATAGGTGCATATTTTGGAATATTTTTTTATCAATCCAAATATTAATAAAGTTAAAACCAGAATACTTAGATTTTCTACTACAAATTGGCTGAAAATAATCAGTTGATTTATTGGGTAAGGTTTAAATTGTTTATTTTGTGATATGAATAAAACAATTGTAATCACAGGAGGTGCAGGTTTTATAGGGTCACATGTTGTGAGACATTTCGTGTTGAAATATCCTGAATACCATATTTTGAATTTGGATGCATTGACCTATGCTGGAAATTTAGAGAATCTCACAGATATTGAAGCTTTACCGAATTATACTTTTGTGAAGGCAGATATTTGTGATTTGCAATCCATAGGATCTATTTTTTCAGATTTTCGTCCGGATGCTGTAGTTCATTTAGCTGCTGAATCACATGTGGATAGGTCCATTAAGGATCCCCTCGCTTTTGTGAATACGAATGTAATTGGAACAGTGAATCTATTAAATGCTGCAAAGGATTTATGGGGATCTGATTTTGAGGGGAAGCGGTTTCACCATATCTCTACCGACGAGGTTTTTGGCGCATTGGGGGATACTGGGCTTTTTACAGAAGAGACGAGTTATGATCCGCATTCACCTTATTCGGCCTCAAAAGCGGCCTCAGATCATTTTGTTCGTGCATATCATGATACCTATGGTCTACCTGTGGTAATTACAAATTGTTCAAATAATTATGGTCCAAACCATTTTCCTGAGAAATTAATTCCACTTTGTATCTTAAATATTATCAACAATAAATCGCTTCCTATATATGGAGATGGTAAATATACCCGAGATTGGTTGTATGTTATTGATCATGCAAGAGCAATAGATACAGTATTTCATGAGGGAAAAAATGGTCAATCCTATAATATTGGTGGATTTAATGAATGGAAAAATATAGATCTAGTTCGAGAGCTGTGTAAGCAAATGGATGAAAAGCTTGGTCGTGATCCAGGAACTTCAGAAAAATTAATCACCTTTGTAAAAGATAGACCTGGTCATGATCTAAGGTATGCCATTGATGCTAATAAAATAAAGAATGAATTAGGATGGACACCAAGTGTTACTTTTGAGCAAGGCCTTTCGCAAACTATTGATTGGTTTTTAGATAACCAAGATTGGTTAGAAAAAGTTGCTTCTGGGAACTATAGGAATTATTATGAAAAACATTATAATAATATTTAGGAGGTAGGTTTTAAAGATTTATGGAAGCCTTTTTTACAGGTCTAAAAGACTGTTTTATTTTGGAACCCCGGGTGTTTGGAGACAATCGCGGTTATTTTTTTGAGAGTTACAATGAATCTATTTTTAAGGATAAAACCGGGTTAGATGTGTCCTTTGTTCAGGACAATCAATCATTTTCATCAAAAGGCGTTTTACGAGGTTTACATGCGCAAGCTGGAGAATTTGCTCAGGCTAAATTGGTAAGAGTGATTCAAGGAGAGGTTTTGGATGTTGCAGTAGATGCCAGGGCAGGTTCTGAGACCTTTGGTCAACATGTTGCGGTTTTGTTATCCGCTGAAAACAAAAGGCAATTATTTGTTCCAAGGGGATTTTTACATGGTTTTATCGTTTTGTCAGATACAGCAGAGTTTTTTTATAAGTGCGATAACCTTTATAAAAAAGAAGCTGAATGGGGGGTTATATTTAATGATCAAGATCTGAATATAGATTGGAAATTGCCATATAATGAGCTTACAGTCTCTGAGAAAGATCAATCTCTTCCAACATTTAAGGAAGCCATAACTGCACTGAAATAAAGGAGATCCCATTTTGAAAACCACTCGGATATTAATAACAGGTAGTTCAGGACAATTAGGATCGGAACTTAAAGCGATATGGAAATCAGATTCCAGATTTGAATTGCTCTTTTTAGATCGTCAGGATTTAGATCTTTCCATGACCACTTTAATACAAAGTAAACTTGAGAGTTTACATCCAGATATCATCATTCATTCTGGGGCATATACATCGGTAGATCTTGCTGAGACGGAAATAGAACTAGCAGATAAAGTCAATCATTTGGCTACATTGGAGATTGCTAAATATTCGAGATCCAATTCTGTAAAGTTAATCTATATTTCAACTGATTATGTTTTTCAGGGGAATGTTGATAAGGCATTAGATGAGAATTGTCCCACAGATCCGATCAATGTATATGGCGCTACAAAGCGAAAAGGAGAATTGGCCGTCCTAGAGTATTGTCAGGATGCTATTATCATTCGTACAGCGTGGGTCTATTCAACTTTTGGGAAGAATTTTGTGAAGACGATGCTTTATTTAATGAGCAGTAGAGAGGAAATTAATGTTGTCTCAGATCAAATAGGTTCACCAACTTACGCACGTGATTTAGCTGGCTTAATTAAAGAAATTATTACAGAAGGAAAATGGGTGCCTGGCATCTATCATTATTCAAATGAGGGAAGAGTAAGTTGGTTTGATTTTGCCGTTGCGATACGTGATATATCGAAATTAGAGTGTAAAATAAATCCGATTCCAACCTCGAGTTTTCCAACAACTGCAAAGCGACCATCATATTCATTGCTAGATAAGAATAAGGTAAAAGCCACATTTGGAGCACATGTTTCCAATTGGCGGGATAGTCTTGAATTGATGTTAGGGAAACTTTCTAGAAATTAAATAGAACAATCAATAAGAACACAAAATTATGAAAGGAATAATTTTAGCTGGAGGATCAGGTACTAGACTACATCCATTGACACAGGTCGTTTCCAAACAATTGCTTCCAGTATATGACAAACCTATGATATATTATCCATTATCGGTATTAATGTTATCAGGAATTCGTGAAGTTTTAATTATTTCTACACCTCAAGATCTTCCAAACTTCCAAAGGTTATTTGGTAATGGCGAACAATTGGGCATATCGATAATTTATGCAGAGCAACCCTCACCAGATGGCTTAGCCCAAGCATTTATTATTGGGGAAGATTTTATTGGGGATGATGATGTTTGTTTAATTCTAGGGGATAATATTTTTTACGGTGCTGGTTTACAACAGCAGCTACTTGATGCCAGAAGGAAAGTTGAACAGGATAAACAAGCCGTTGTTTTCGGTTATTATGTGGATGATCCTGAGCGATATGGAGTTGCCGCGTTTGATGAGTCAGGTAAGGTTTATGATATAGAGGAGAAGCCAAAAAATCCGAAATCTAATTATGCCATTGTAGGACTTTATTATTATCCAAATTCGGTAATAGGAATTGCCAAAAATGTCCAACCCTCAGATCGTGGAGAATTAGAAATAACTACTGTGAATCATGAGTATTTAAATAAAGATATTCTTCAATTACAATTATTGGGAAGAGGTTTTGCCTGGTTAGATACGGGGACACATGAGTCTTTGTCTGAAGCCACGGAATTTATTAAGACGATTGAGAAAAGAACTTCTTTAAAGGTTGCTTGTTTGGAAGAGATTGCATTATCGAAAGGATATATTCAAAAGGCCGATTTATACAATCGAGTTAAGGATTTGAAGGGTGTATACTTCGAGTATTTAAAGAAAATAAGTAGTTAATGAATAATTCTTTAAATATTTACTAACCACTTCAGTAGTTATCGAATAGAGTTTTTCTGATTTTTTGTTGATTAACAAGATACTTTAGAAAAACTTGATTGATTCTTTGTCTAAAATAAATTGAGATTTAGATTGTAATACGATCTACTCATTAAAAATAAACGAGTTAACCTAATCCAAACATTTGGAGTTTAAAAAAAATGGATTGTCCCATATGATGTTTGGAAAAATATCGTTAATGAAAAATGGTAACATTGTTTATTATTGATAAATAATAAACAAAAAGACGTTTCTAATCTATTTTTTAGAATGCTTTGGTAAACAGGATATAGCATTATTTTTCCTTAAAAATATCCCTTCACTCTAATTTCCATGTTCAAATTAATTTACCATAGAGTTCATGAGTTCCTTGTAAAAATTTTGATTGATTTTTGTCTTTGAGGTTATTTGTTTGTTGGAACTTCTATTATGTCAATTTTTCCTGTAATTTAGGGAGAATATTATCATGCCAAACAATTTAACTTTATTCTCATTTGCGGTTCTTTTGGTTTTAAGTTCCTTTTTGAATCAATTAATGGGCCAAAACCAAATTAAAAATTCTCTTTTAGAATTAGAGAGGATATTAAAAATTGATGTAAATTTTCAAAGGGATACATCAGCATTAATTCTAAGATTAGATTCTGTAAAAAAAATTGCTGATGAGCGCCGTAGCATTCCTTTAAAATGGGCGTATTATATGCTGATGGCAGATGGTTTCTCTATTGCATTTGACAATGTAAATAAACGGAGCAATTTTTACTTCCAACAGGCTCATAACTTGGTTTCCATGGGAAATGAACAAGAACTGTATCATGTTGGTTTGATTAGACAAGGATACTATTACTTTGTTTATCGAAAGATGCGAGAAGCTTTTCCTTATTTTCTTCAAGCAGATGATTTAAGCCAATCGATTAATCTCAATAAAATACCAAGACTGACTTTGCATTATAGTTTTATTGCGAGTTTTTGCAGTTATATCGGTAATCAAAAAAAGGCGACCGAATATTTAGAAATTGCTCTACCCTATACTGTACCATTGAGCCGAAATCGTATAGACATGGTCAATGCCATGGGTGTTTATTCTAAAAAAGATTCTTTATACTCAAAGGCTACTGATTATTTTAATCAGGCCTTACATGTGGCTGGATTGGCCAAGGATTCTGTATGGATAGGTATTATTTCGGGAAATTTAGCTGATCTTTATTGGAAAGAGGGTAAAAGGTCCCATGCCATTGATTTGGTAAAGAAGAATATTGAATATTCAGTAAAATTTAATGAATCCTTAGATGCCATGCGTGCAAATTTAGCATTAGCTAGCATGTATATGGAGGAAAATGACTTAAAAGCCGCAGAAAATTGTGTTAATGAGGCTAATAAATTAATGCAAAATAAACCCTACTTTCTTGAATATCAAGTCGAAGCTTATCTACTATTATCTAAGATAGTTAGAGGAAAAGGAGAATATAATCAAGAGCTAAATTACCTTCGAAATTACATAGTTTTGAAGGATAGTTTGGATAAGAATGATGATTATGAGAAGCTAAATCGGGCATCTTGGAAATGGGAGGCTGAGAAATATCAGAAAAACCTTGAAAATTATGAGCTTAAAAGGAAACAAACAAACCAGACTTATATCTATTTTGTGATATTCTCTATCTTATTTTTTCTCATTATTTTGTTACTAGTAAACCATTCTAAAAACAAGATTCTATTTAAGAATGCCCAATTAGAAAAAGAACAAATGGAGCTCTCATATGAAAAACAAACTTTGGATAGAGAACTTCTTCTTTTGAATAATTCATTAAAGGAATTCACCTCTACAATTAAACAAAATGATTTGACCATCCAGCGATTACGGAATGAAGTTATAAATAATTTTGACCACTTTCCGGACCGTCAAGAAGAGGTTAATGAACGTTTGAATAAAATGCTCGAAAATCATGTGATGACAGAGGAGCGGTGGGTTAAATTTAGTAAAATATTTGAACGAGTTTATCCAGGTTATTTATCTACTCAAAAGGAATTGTACCCCAAGTTAACAGAATATGATTGTCGTCTATTATCCTTGATGAAATTAGGGTTAAATAATAGAAGTATTGCTGAATTATTGGGCATTTCCCTTGAAGGCGTTAAAAAAGCTAAACAAAGGTTAAAGAAGAAATTTGAGTAAAAAGACAAGTTGTTTCCTAGAAGTCGTTTTTGATTGATGAGATTGAGTTAGAATAAGCAATTCGAACCTCATTAATCCAAATGTTAGGCAATGTAATGTAAATAACTTTTTGTTAAATATTCTAGGGGCATTGGCATCTTATGCTTTTTTTCCTAAAAAACCTTCTTTAAACATTCAGTTTGAACAGCAAGAAAACCAATTATTCCTTGATGCTTAAACCGAACTCACGTTAAATTTAAGCATAGTTAATAATTTGTTAACAAAGATTTTTTGTTAATAATAAAAAAGTTGAGTACTTTTGTTGCTCACTTTTATTATTATGTTGGATTCATTGATAACATCCAAAACCCGGTTAAAGTTGTTGATCAAGTTTTTTGTAAACTCGAACAACAAGGGGTATTTGAGAGGTATCGCTGAAGAGTTCAATGAATCTACCAATTCTATCCGAAAAGAGTTGAACCAGTTGTCTGAAGCTGGTTACTTAATAAAATTTCAAAATAACAACAAAATTTATTATAGCGCTAACGTAAATCATCCGCTTTTTCAAAGTTTACAAAACTTAGTCCGTACTTTTTTGGGAATCGATCAAGCTGTTGATCATGTTCTTTCCCGAACTGGCGATGTGGATCAAGTGGTTTTATTGGGAGACTATGCTAAGGGCATAGATTCTGGAGTTATAGAGGTCTTAATACTTGGCAATACTATTGATTCGGCATATTTATTGCAACTAAGCGGAAAAACCGAGAAGTTGCTTGGAAAAAGGATTAAGATATACTTTGAAAAGCCTAATGAAGTGAATGGGCAGATTATTTTATATCAAAAAGAAAATTGAAAATTGTAAATTGGTGTTAAGCCAATTATTACTCGGTAAATCAAAATGGATATCACAAAGATTGCATGTATTGGAGCAGGATATGTTGGAGGGCCAACCATGTCTGTTATTGCTCAGAAAAATCCACATATTCAAGTTACTGTCGCAGATTTAAATGCTTCAAGGATAGAAGCTTGGAATTCAGATAATCTGGAGGAATTACCAGTTTATGAGCCAGGCTTAGATGCGGTTGTTGCTGAAGCGAGAGGGAGGAATTTGTTTTTTTCTACCGAAATTGAAAAGGCCATATCTGAGGCAGATATGATCTTTATCTCCGTGAATACACCGACCAAAACGTACGGAAAAGGCAAAGGGCAAGCTGCAGATTTGAAGTTTATTGAGTTATGTGCCCGTCAAATTGCGGATGTCGCGACTTCCTCGAAGATCATTGTTGAGAAATCTACCATTCCCGTAAGAACTGCCGCTACGATTAAAAGTATATTGGATCATACTGGTAGAGGGGTCCAATTCCATGTTTTATCCAATCCAGAGTTTCTAGCGGAAGGAACAGCAATTCCTGATTTACATAATCCAGATCGGATATTAATTGGAGGTGAAGATCCAGAAGCCATAAATGCGCTGAAGTCTATTTATGAGGCATGGGTTCCTTCGGAGCGTATCATAAGTACAAATTTATGGTCTTCTGAACTTTCCAAACTAGTTGCCAATGCATTTTTAGCACAGCGTGTTTCCTCGATAAATTCGATTTCTGAATTGTGTGAGGTAACAGGAGCGAATGTAGATGAGGTGGCACATGCGATTGGACAGGATTCAAGGATAGGTTCCAAGTTTCTAAAAGCATCTGTAGGATTTGGGGGATCATGTTTTCAAAAGGATTTACTAAATCTTGTATATATAGCCCGTTCCTATAATTTGAATGAGGTCGCTGATTATTGGGAGCAGGTAATTATAATTAATGATCATCAGAAGACCCGATTTGCTGAAAAGATCATCCGATCGATGTATAATACGGTTAATGGCAAGAAAATTGCTTTCATGGGATGGGCATTTAAGAAAAATACAAATGACACCAGAGAATCAGCCGCCATTTACGTTGCAGACCATTTGCTTGATGAACAAGCACAAGTTGTAGTTTATGATCCAAAAGTACAAGAGCATCAAATCTTTAAAGATTTGGATTACCTTGCTACAAGGACTGCAGATGAAAACAAGGAGCTACTAAGTGTTGTTGATAATCCATATAAAGCCGCAAAAGATGCGCATGGATTAGCCATACTAACTGAATGGGATGAGTTCAAAGATTTAGATTGGAAAAGAATCAAAGATTCTATGAAAAAACCAGCATTTGTGTTTGATGGTAGAAAGCTTTTGGATAGGGAAAAGATTGAGAATCTTGGTTTTATATATTATGCAATAGGGGAATAAGATTAAACTATTAACCATATATGAAAGAGAAAATTAAAGAGGTAAAAGAGTTCAAACATCAGGATTATAATCCTGGACCTCGAGTTGGTATAACATTTTCAACCTTTGACCTGCTACATGCCGGACATATCATGATGTTGGCTGAAGCTAAGCGTCAATGTGATTATTTAATCTGTGGTCTTCAGATGGATCCTACCTTGGACCGTCCTGAAAAAAATGCACCAACTCAAACCGTAGTTGAAAGATATATTCAGTTGAGGGGATGTGTATCCGTAGATGAGATCGTTCCTTACTCAACCGAACAAGACCTGGAAGATATTTTAAGATCCTTTAAGCTTGATGTAAGAATTGTGGGTGATGAGTATAAGGATAGGGATTTTACAGGAAGAAAATATTGTGAGGAGAAAGGGATTGAGCTATATTTTAATAGTAGAGATCATCGCTTTTCAAGCTCTGGCTTGAGGAAGATAGTGGCGGATAAAGAGAATCAAAAGAATATTAAGTAAAAATTATCAATAAATATAATGAGTAAAATTTTAATCACAGGCGGAGCAGGCTTTATTGGCTCTAACTTAACAGAGTATTTTTTAGGTAAAGGGCATCAAGTAGTAGTACTTGATAATTTTGCTACCGGCCATCGTCATAATCTTGCTCAACATGAGGGGAATCCTAATTTTACTTTGATTGAGGGGGATATTAGGAATACTAAAGATTGTGAAAAGGCAGTTCAAGGTGTAAATTATGTTTTACATCAGGCGGCATTAGGATCCGTTCCTAGATCAATTAAGGATCCTCAAACTTCCAATGAGGTAAATGTTTCAGGTTTTTTAAATATGTTAGTTGCTGCAAGAGATGCAAATGTGAAACGCTTTATCTATGCAGCTTCTTCATCGACTTATGGTGATTCAGAAAGTTTGCCTAAAGTTGAAGATAAAATTGGTAAACCTCTATCGCCATATGCAATTACGAAATATGTAAACGAATTATATGCGGAGATATTTTCCAAAACTTATGGAATGGAAACCATTGGTTTAAGATATTTCAATGTGTTTGGTAGAAGGCAAGACCCCAATGGAGCATATGCTGCTGTAATTCCATTATTTGTAAAGAAATTTATGAACCATGAGAGTCCAGTGATTAATGGTGCTGGAGATTATTCAAGAGATTTTACATACATAGATAATGTGATTCAAATGAATGAAAGTGCGATGTTGACTGATAATCCAGAGGCGGTCAATACCGTTTACAATACAGCAGTAGGTGATAGAACCACTTTGAATCAGTTGGTGGGATATTTGAAAGAATTTTTAACAGAATATGATTCAGAAATTGCCAATGTAGAAGTTGTACATGGTCCTAATAGACAAGGGGATATCCCTCATTCTCTTGCATCAGTTGAAAAAGCTAAAAGACTATTGGGTTATGAGCCGAGTCATGTGATCAAAGAAGGTTTAAAAGAAGCTACCAAGTGGTATTGGGATAATTTAAAATAAAATAGAAAATTACATAAAATGAAAAATATTGCAGTTATAGGTTTAGGTTACGTAGGATTACCCTTAGCAAGATTATTTGCTACAAAATATCCTGTTTTAGGATTCGATATCAATCAAAAAAGAATTGATGAATTAAGAAAAGGGAAGGATTTAACTTTAGAAGTAGAAGATGAGGTTCTTCAAAGTGTTTTAGTTTCTGAAAACCCATTTAATCAGGAAGGGTCTACAGGGTTATTCTGTTCCAATCAATTAACTGATATTGAAAACGCAAATTTTTATGTAGTTACAGTACCAACGCCAGTAGATAAAAATAACCGTCCTGATTTAACTCCTTTATACAAAGCATCTGAAACTGTAGGGAAGGTTTTAAAGAAAGGTGATATAGTGGTTTACGAATCAACAGTATACCCAGGAGTGACAGAAGAAGAATGTATTCCTGTTTTGGAAAAAGTTTCTGGCTTAAAATTTAATGTAGATTTCTATGCTGGGTATTCACCTGAGCGAATTAATCCAGGAGATAAACAGCATACTGTTGAGAAAATCCTTAAAGTAACCTCAGGTTCAACGCCAGAAATTGGGCAGGAAGTTGATGCAATTTATAAATCAGTAATAACAGCAGGTACACATTTAGCACCGGCAATTAAAGTTGCGGAGGCTGCAAAAGTTATTGAAAATTCTCAACGTGATATTAATATTGCATTTGTCAATGAACTAGCTAAGATATTTAATCTGCTAGAGATTGATACTCATGCGGTATTAGAAGCGGCTGGGACAAAATGGAATTTTCTTCCATTTAAACCTGGGTTAGTTGGAGGTCATTGTATTGGGGTTGATCCTTATTATTTAGCACAGAAGGCTCAAGAACATGGATACCATCCTGAAATTATTTTAGCAGGCAGACGATTAAATGATTCTATGGGGGAATATGTTGCCTCTCAGGTTGTAAAAACAATGATTAAAAAAGGCATAAATGTAAATGGAGCAGAGGTGTTAATGCTAGGAGTTACATTTAAAGAGAACTGCCCAGATGTTCGTAATACCAAAATTGTCGACGTTATTAAAGCATTGGAGGATTATGGAATAAAAGTTACCACCTTTGATCCTTGGGCTAACCCTTCTGAAGTTAAACATGAATATGAAATAGAAAGTGTTTCAGAATTACCAAATAAAAATTTCGATGCTATCGTATTAGGAGTGGCTCATAATGAGTTTCTAAATGTAGATTTTAAATCATTGCAGAAAGTTAAATCTGTTTTGTATGATGTTAAAGGCATTCTCCAAAATCAAGTAGATGGTAAGCTTTAAATCAAGTGATAAATAAAATAAAGAAAATTATTTCCACCAAAGATGGAAGGGCAATAGCTGAAAATTTAATTTCACTTTCTGCCCTTCAATTAGTTGGGATAATATTACCATTAATCACTTTGCCATATGTACTAAGGGTCATTGGGTTTGAAAATTATGGAGTAATAGTTTTGTCTGCATCATTAATAACTTATTTTCAGTCATTAACAGATTTTAGTTTTAGAATTACAGCAACAAGAGATGTAGCAATTAATAGAGATAATAGAAACAAATTGAGTGAGATTTACAGCAAAGTCATATCTGTAAAAATTATTTTTTTAATCATTTCTTATATAGTAATATTTTTTCTTATCAATTTCGTTCCAAAGTTTGAAACTAATAAAACGGTTTATTATTTAAGTAGTTTAATGTTATTTGGATATGCATTGTTTCCTGAATGGTTTTTTCAAGGAGTTGAGAAAATGAAATACATTACCATTTTAAATATTGGTGTGAAGGTTTTTTTTACGATTATGATATTTGTTTTTATTCGTTCAGAGGAAGACTATTGGAAATACCCATTATTGCAGGCCTTAGGATTTATTGGGGCAGGTGTAATTGGTCAATTTGTTTTGGTTAAGAAATACAATTTAAAGTTTAAGTTTATCTCGTTAATTGGGCTATTTACAACTATTAAGGAAAACACACCTATTTTTATTAATCAATTTATTCCAACTCTTTACAATAATTCTTCTGTATTTATTTTAGGGCTATTAACTAATAATACCTTGGTTGGTATATATAATGCGATTCTTGTTGTCATAAATTTAATAATTACAATTTTAGAGATTTTCTCAAGGGTATTTTTTCCATTTTTGAACAGACGAAAAGATAAATTTCCAGATTATTTAAGAATGACATTGACAATTACTATACTTATGTTAATAGTAATATTATTGTTGAATAAATTGGTGTTCTGGTATTTAAATGTTAATTATGATAATTCATTTTATATTTTATTAATTCTTTCAATCGGAGTAATCGGTTATTCAATGTATAATGTTTTTGGGACGAATTATTTTTTAGTTCATAGAAAAGATAAAATAGTTATGTGGAATACTATTTTCTCTTCAATAGTTGGTGTGTTAATAGTTTATCCTCTCATCCATTTTTTTGGAATTCTTGGGGCTGCCATAAATTTGACTTTCTGTAGGTTATTAATGGGGGGGGGATTGTTTATTAAATATTTAAGAATACAGAAAAGTGAAACAATTTAATTTTTACAATCATCTAGGATTTCATAATCCTTATTATATTTTTGAAGATGGACAATTAATTATTGAATCTGATTTTGAAAATATTCTTTCTAAGACGAGAGAGGATAAAGTTTTAGATTTTACTTCTTTAGTAGAGGTTTTTTCAACTGGTTTTTGTTTTGGAGATAGAACTTTAATAAAAGGGATTAATAAAACACCTTGGATGGCAAAACCTAATTCAGGTTTAAATAATTGGGATTTCTTTGAAGTTCCAACGCACGCAGAAAATCATCTACCTAAAATTGAAATAGTAAAAACTTTCTATTCGTTATTAGAGGAGGAATTATTAACATATATAACACCCTATAAAAGAATAGGTATTCTTTTAACAGGTGGGATGGATAGTCGTATCGTTGCATGTGTTCTAAATAATTTGAAATTAGATGGGAGGTTAGAAGATAAACAAGTTTTTGCATTTACTTGGGGGCTTGAAAATAGTCGAGATGTTGTATATGCAAGAAATATTGCAAAATTATTTAATTGGGATTGGACGCATTTAATGGTTGATGAAACACAAATGATTGAAAATTGTAATATAGCAATTGAAAATGGTTGTGAATTTACCCCAATCCATTTACATGCGATGTCACAAGTAAGTTTACACGAAAATATTGATTGTGTTTTGGCGGGTAGTTTTGGAGATAGTGTTGGAAGAGCAGAGTTTTCAGGTCGTAATGTTCAAGAATTAAAAAGTTTGGAAGGAAAAATTGGTAATATTGGAGGATTGTTAAGAGATGATTTTCTAGGGTTAGCTTTAGATGATATTAAATCAGATTTAAAGCATTATCATGAATTATTCCCTCAAAAATTTCTTTATCAACAATTTGAACAGGATCAACAATTGCATTATATGAGAAGAATGTTGAATTCATGTATGAATATCATTAATAAAAAGGTGCCGTTGTTTCAAATGTTCTCTTCTCCTTTGGTATTTGGATTTATGTGGTCTTTGGATCCAAAAATACGAGATAATTCTATCTATTTTGAGTTATTGAAAAATTATGGTCCTGAGTTGTTAGAAATTCCATGGGCGAGGACAGGGATTAAATATAATAGTTTAGAAGGAAATCCAGATAATTATTTAAAAAAACATCATGATTATGGAAAAATGATAAGAACGAATTTTTTAGAGTATGTAGAAGATTCCATTGAAAGTAACATTAATCTAGCTGATAAAATTTTTGATGTCAAAACTTGTAGAAGTCTAATAAATAATTTAAGAAATTATCCAATTAATGGAGGGATAGTTTTTGAAGACAGAGTTCTGTATATTGGACAAGTATTAAACTTCTTAAATAAATATAATGTAGAGGTGAAATTACCTAAAGTAAAAAGTTCTTTATTAAAAAATCTTAAAGATGATTTATACTATAAAGGTAAATTCCTGTATAAAAAATTAAAGTAATGCTATACTTTGTTTCTAACATATTACTATTCACTGTATCAATTTATAGTCTTTATTATATTATTAAGAGTTTTATTGTTAATTCAGTAAATGGATACTCCTTTTTTCTTCCAGTATTCTTAATTTTTTATGTTGGTCCGATTTTATTAGATAAACTTAGTGGTTTAGGATTCAACCCCGCTTATAGATACGTAGTAGAAGCGATAGAAGATGAGACAGTTAGCTTGTTCTATAATTATTATATTTCCATACTATTAATTTTTTTTATTTGGCATAGCAATAAGTTAATTACTAAAGGTGTTAAAGGGTACATAAAAAGAGATAATCAAACTGATGTTGTGATTTCTAAATTTATTAAATTTTATAATAAATATTTTAACTTAATTTTTTTGGTCTTAGTATTCCCAATTTTATTAGTTTTTATTATTGGAGACTTAGGTTATTATAGTTCCTACAATGATAGGAAAAATGCTTTTAATGATTTACCAGAGGCTCATTCACTGATAGTTAAATTTATTTTATTAGGTGTTGTTTTAATTGCATTCTTAATAACTTGTATTATTTTGGAAAAGAAATACAAAAATAAAGATCGGACCTTTTTAATACCTGTTTTAGTCATCGTTTTAGCGATCTATTTTTGGATTCATGGGAAAAGAAGTATAGTGGCAAATTATTTAATAATCCAATATTCCTTTTTTATTATTTCAAAGGCTATTTCTTCCAAAAATATTATTCGTCAACTTATCATTGCTATAATTGGTTTTATATTTTTTCTTATTGGTTATGGGAAGAATATAGCTGATGAGGCATTTAGAACATATTGGGGGCTAAGATTGGATTTTTCTAGAGATTACGGGTTGAAATTTGTTATTAATAATGATCTCCTTTTGAACAGACATATTTTACCATTTGATTTTGCCTCCTTCTTATTTAATATATTCTTCTATATTCCGAGAACTATATGGGAAGCAAAGCCTCAACCTTATGCTGTATATTTTACTAACTCTGCCTTTGGCGATTTTGGAAATGATGAACTTTATGGATGGGGGTTAACTACTTCAATTTTTTCTGAACATATTTCAAACATTGGTTGGATAGGGTTAATAACTGCTCCATTGTTTATTTACTTTATTTTTGAATATGAAAATAAAAGTACAAACCCTTTATTTAAATTACTATCAATCTTAATTGCAATTTTGTTAATTGTTTTACAGCCGATTTCTTTTATGGTATTAATATTGCTTTATTTGGTTATATTAATTAAAGGTGATAAAAAATATGTGTTTCGATGAAAAAATTCCTTACTATAATTTTAATGTTCTTTCCATTTTTGATTTTTGCGCAAAACAATCTTCAAGACATAATTAATCAAGCAAAATCTAAAGGTAATATTACTTTACCCCAAGGCAAAACATATACGTTGAATCATCCACTAATATTACCTTCAAATTTTATTTTGAATGGGAATGGATGTATAATTAAACCTAATTCAAATTGGAGAAATCAAAATTCTAAAGATTCACCCTTAATTGAAATAGTAGGTGGAAGTAAAATAAATATTTCTAATTTGACTTTAGATAATATGGCTTCAAGGGGTGTAAATGGAATGCCATCTTATTCGATTTTAATTTTAAAATCATCCGAAGTTAATATCTCCTCAGTTACCTTCAAAAATTTGGGTTTAAAAAAGACAAATCAAAATGTAGGAGGATTTCCTTTTATCTTAATAGCAGCTCAAGAAGCTCCAAATGACTTTACCTATCTACCTAAAAAATATAGTTCAACTTTAGGCTCTGTTAATGATGTTGTTATTACTAATTGTAAATTTGTAAATATTGATTATGTAAATTCTTTTGCCATTAGGTTGTTGACATTATGGACAAAACAACGAAAGAAGGAAAATATTAAAAATATGATAAATGGTGTCATATTAGAAGGTAATACTTTTCTAGGAGAGTATGACTGGAACACAATAGAAATGGCAGGTCCTGCTACAAAGAATATCAAAGTTTTAAATAACATTTTAGAGGGGCCTTCTATTAATAATATTGATGTAGATAAGGGAGCGAGTGAAATTGAAATTAAAAACAACATTATTAAAAATGCAGGATTGCCCTTTAGACACAGGTTAAATAAGAATGTTAGGGTTAGTCCGATTATGGTTCATGGAAGTAAAAATGGGTATATATCAGAAAATGTCGTTGTAATAAATAATGAAATTTCTGGCGTAACTAACCCGAATGCTAATAACTCTAGATATTTGTATTCATCTGGTATTGGAGTAGCGTATGCTAACAATGTTGTAATTAAAGGTAACAAACTAAATAGCATATTTCCTGATAAAAATTATGGGGCTGCTATATGCCTTGATCAATCAATAAAAAATATTGAAATAAATGGAAATTATGTGAGAAATGTAAATTGGGGAATAGTTATAACACCAAATACCCTGTCTTTTAATTCAGTGAATATTACTAATAATGATATACAATCAAAATCTGAATCTATGTTATTGTTAAATGGAAGTTCGGGAGAATTCAGAGGATTAACTTTAAAAGGAAATAAAATAGAGTCTAAAAAAAATATTAATAAAATAAAAGTCGGTTCAAAAATTAGAAGTATTGATTCTGATGTTAGGCAATAATTTCTAGCAATAAAAAAAAATAATGGGGAAGAATGTAATTTTTTTTGTTACAAGTTTACAAAGTGGTGGAATCGAGAATTATTTATTACGTTTCATTGAAGAAACTCATTTAAGATTTGATAATATTATAATATTTTGTAAAAGTGGTATCGGTGGGCAACTGGAAACTCAATATTTACGTTTTAAAAATTTACAAATAGTAAAACATAAAGTTGGAAATTTTTCAATTCGAGATTTAAAATTTATTGATAATTTTTTTAAAAATAATTCTTTTTCTGCTGTTTGTGATTTTACTGGTAATTTTTCTGGTTTAATTCTGTATTTAGCGAAAAGGAATAACATTGAAAAGCGGATTGTTTTTTATAGAAACTCTTCAGATAGATTTAATAAATCGTTTTTGAAAAGTTTATATAATAATTGGATTAAAGGCTTAACTTATAGAAGCTCTACTAGAATATTAGCTAACTCAAATGCAGGGTTTAGCTATTATTTTCCAGAAATTTCCAAAAATAATTCCAAATTTTCTGTAATTTATAATGGAGTTAACTCTAAGAAGATTAATTCAGTAAAAATGAATTTAAGAGCAGAATTTAATATTCCTTCTAATGCTTTTGTTGTAGGTCATACAGGTAGATTTAATCCCGCAAAAAATCATAAAACCATCCTTGAAGTTGCAAACAAATTAGTTAATAAATATCCTGATATTTATTTTATTTTTTGTGGAAATGGAGTCAAAAAAAATTTAAACAAATTTATTATAGAAAAAGGAATAGAAAACAGGGTCCTACTGTTTGAAAATAGGGAGGATATTCCAGCTTTTCTAAATACCATGAATTGTTATTATTTTCCCTCCCTCACTGAAGGACAACCTAATGCACTCTTAGAGGCAATGGTTAAAGGTTTGCCTATTATTGCTTCCAATATTGAACCAATCAAAGAGTCCGTCCCACAATATTTTCATAAAGAATTGTTAAATCCGCTAGATATAGACGGTGCTGTTGAAAAAATTTCAAATTTTTATTTGCAAAGAGAAAATTATGATGATTTAAAAGAATGGGCAATAGCAAAATTTAATGCTAAAAATCAATTTGAACAGTTTTATTTAGAATTATAAAATGAGTATTGTATTTATTAACGACCATCCTTTTTTCGTGGATAAAAATAATAATGTATTTACATCTGGAACATTAGATTCTTCCATTTGGTCAAGGTTTACTGATAATTTCGGGGATTTAACAGTTATTGGAAGAGGCATAAGTTTAGATGATAATAATCATAAACATAAAAGTTCTTCATGTCAACAAGTTTCATTTGATTTATTCATGCAGATTAAAGGTGGAATAGATTATTATAAATATCGAAGAGAAATAAGGGAAAAATTGACGCTTTATATTCAAAATTCGAAATATATTGTAATTAGGCTTCCGTCAAGTATTGGAGTTATGGCTGCTGAGATTTGTGTGACATTAGGTAAAAAATATTTTGTTGAAGTTGTTGGTTGTGCTTTTGATAGTTTATGGTATTATGGAGGTGCTTTAAGTAAGTTATTAGCTCCAATTAACGCTAATAAAAATAAGAAGGCCATAAAATCTGCAAATGCAGTAGTGTATGTTACAAAAGAATATTTACAAAGGAAATATCCGAATCAAAACGATCAAATAAATGCTTCAAATGTAATAATAGAGGATTTTCCTATATCTGTTTTGCAAAATCATATTAACTTTTTAAAGAGATCAACAACAAAAAAGATATTTGGAATGATTGGAAATGTTGAAATTCCATATAAAGGATACGAATATTTATTTAAGGCTTTAAGTACTATTCCTGATCCATTTGAATTGCATATTGTTGGAGGAGGCAAGCAAGATTGGATAAATACTTTAATCGTTAAATATAAATTGTTAGGAAAAGTAATTCTAAGAGGAAGAATAAATAATAAAGATGATATGTATAATTTCCTTGATGGATTAGATATTTATTTTCAACCATCTTTAACAGAGGGGTTACCTAGAGGAGTAATTGAAGCTATGTCCAGAGGTTGTCCAGTTATTGCTACTAATGTTGGCGGGATTCCAGAACTAATTCAATCTAATAAGACCTATAATTCTAAAGATTATATGAAATTAGGAAATTTAATTTCGGACAATATTAATAACATAAACGAATTGATTAGTATGAGTGTGATTAATTTTAACAAATCAAAAGAATATTCTTTTGAAAAAATTAACGCAAGAAGAAACACTTTTTTTAATAAAATAAAAGATAAAATAAAAAATTAGATGAAGGCAATTATTGTACCTGGAGTAACAGATTTAAATAAAGGTGATCAGGCTTTAGTATGGGAAAGTCATAGATTAGTTCAAGATACTGGTTTATTTAAGGAAATATTAATATTAAATTCTGGAGATACTCCAGAAGAAAGAAATTTACTATGTAAACAATCAATGGATCATGGATATAAAATGATTGAAAACATCTTACAACATCCTCGAAGGGGAAAACATAATAATGAAGAGCATATTAAGGAATCAAAGATTGAATTGTTTAAACAAGTAAAGAACGCAGGTTTTGATTTTCTAACAACTAAGTTGTTGTTAGAGGTATGCAATGACCTTAACTTGGTTAAAAAGTTATTTTCCCGTAAAATTTATGATACTGTTAAAGAGTTCTCTGAATCAGACGCGATTTTTGTAAAAGGTGGAGGATTTATTCATGCATATGGCGAAAGAACAGCACCCTATTTGATGTGGTACTTTTTATTCTATGTTCGGTTAGCTTTGAAATTGAATAAAAAGGTAGTTTTTTTTCCGAATTCTTATGGTCCTTTTGATGGCTTAACCGTGAAAAAGCAAGTCAAAACTGTATTTAATAAAATGGATTTGGTCTATGCTCGGGAACACGTTTCCGCAGAAAGTTTGAGTAAATTGTTAGAAAAAGAGATACCTCTTGAAATGGATTTAGGTTTTTTCTTACAAAAAGGAAATCAGGAAACAGCTGAAAATATTTTATTAAAATATAATCTAAATAAAAATGATAGGATTGTTGGAATAACAATTCGTCCATGGCGTTTCCCTGGCTTAAAGAATCCTGAACAATTATATAAAAAATATATTGATTCTGTTTGTGAGCTGACAGAATACATCTTAAGCAAAGGTTACAAAGTAGCGCTTTGCAATCAATCCTTAGGCCCAAACTCTCACGAAGATGATAGAAATGCAATCCGAGAAATTAGTAATAGAATTACACATTCAAACCTTGTTTGGATTAATGAAAATTTAACTTGTGACGTGTTAAAAGCAGTTTATTCTAATTTTTATTTTTTTGTAGGAACTAGGTTCCACTCTATTATTTTTTCTTTAACTTCTATTGTTCCATCAATTGCAATCGGTTATGGAGGGAACAAAGCAAAAGGAATTATGGGTGATTTTAATTTAAATGAATATGTAGTCCAGATCCATGAAGTAGATTTTTTAAAATTGAAATCAATGTTTGATTCTGCAATTAATAATTATGATGACATTCAAAATAAATTAAGATTAAGTATGCGTTTAGTTGATGAAAGTCGGAAAAGAATGATTCAAGACATTAAAACTCTTTATTAATCCAAGGTTAAATGAAGAAAAAAGCCTTACAAGTTGTAAATATTCCATTTGTTTTGCCGTATTATTTTGGTGATCAAATTTTATTCTTAAAACAAAATGAGATAGAAATTAGTATAGCCTGTTCGCCTGGACCAGAATTAAATAATTTCTGTTCAAAATATAATATAGCTGGATACCCTGTTGATATTTTGAGAAAAATCGACTTATTAACAGATATTTTGAGTCTATTTAAGTTAATTAAGATTATTAAAAAAGAAAAGTTTGATTATGTAATTGGACATACTCCAAAAGGAGCATTATTATCAATGTTGGCTGCGAAAATAACAGGAGTAAAAAATAGAATATATTTTAGGCATGGCATTGTGTATGAAACATCTTTTGGATTAAAAAGATCGTTGATGGTTTGTCTCGAAAAAGTTACAAGTTGGTGTTCTACTAAAATAATATCAGTTAGTAATTCCGTTCAGAAATATTCAGAAAAAGAAAGGATTAATTCAATTGACAAAAGCATTGTTTTAAACAAAGGAACTTGCAACGGAGTTAATTTAGATAGGTTTGATAAATCAGTACCTACAGATATTAATTTTGATTTAAGTTTAGAAGGTAGCTTTGTAGTTGGTTATGTTGGTAGATTAGTAAATGATAAAGGAATAAAAGAATTGATTGAAGCTTGGGACCTTGTGAAAAATAAGATACCAAAATCCAAATTATTATTAGTTGGACCATATGAAGAAAGAGACTCATTGCCTGATATGATTAAGGATAAAATAATAAATGATATTTCAATAATACATACAGATTTAGTAAATGACACGGTTCCATTTTATAAGGAAATGGATGTGTTTATTTTGCCTTCTTATAGAGAAGGCTTTCCTACTGTTGTATTAGAAGCTTCAGCAATGGAATTGCCTGTAATTACTACGAAATCTACAGGTTGTATAGATTCAATTATTGAGAATGAAACAGGTGTTTATGCAAATATAAATGCTCTATCTATTTCGGAGAAAATTCTTTATTATTTTAATAATCCTGCTGTAAGAAGCTTCCACGGGAGGAATGGACGGAAATGGGTAAAGGAAAACTTTGATCAGAATATTGTATGGCAATTTATCTTAAAAGATATATTTAATTAAAATATGGAAGTAATTCTGACAGGAGGTACAGGCTTTGTAGGAAAAAACCTAGAAGCTTATTTAAACAAAAATAAAATTCAAGTTCGATTACTCTCATTAAGGGATACTAAGTGGTATGAATATTATGATTCTTTTGATTCAGATGCCATTATACATTTGGCTGGAAAGGCTCATGATACTTCTAATAGTTCAAATCCAGAAGAGTATTTTATAGTCAATCGAGATTTGACTATTAAATTGTTTGATGTTTTTTTAAGAAGTAATGTTAAAGATTTTTTCTTTTTCAGTTCAGTAAAAGCAGTTGTTGATACAATTGATGGGAACTTAACTGAAGATTTTTTATCTAAACCATTAACTCCTTATGGTAAGTCGAAATTCGAAGCTGAACGATACTTATTATCTAAAAATTTACCAATTGGAAAGCGATTATTTATTATTAGACCTTGTATGATTCATGGCCCTGGAAATAAAGGAAATCTTAATTTGTTATATAATATTGTAAGAAAAAACATTCCTTGGCCATTAGGAGCATTTGTTAATAAACGGTCATTTTTGAGTATTGATAATCTCAGTTTTTTAATTATGGAGATGTTGAAAAAATCGGATTTAAAATCAGGTATTTATAATTTCTCTGATGATTTTCCGCTTTCTACAAATGAATTAGTCTCATTAATTTCAAAATCTCTTGGTAAAAAAAGAAGGATTTGGAAAATAAATAAAAAAATTGTTGAGAAATTTGCTCAAATTGGTGATTTTCTGTCATTACCTCTAAATTCAGAAAGATTAAAGAAGCTTACAGAATCTTATGTGGTTTCTAATCAAAAAATCAAAAGTAATCTAGGTATTAAAGAACTTCCGTTATCAGTTGAGGAAGGATTGGAAATAACTATTAAGTCCTTTAATAATGAAGAATTTTAATTTATGATTTATATACTATTATTAGTGACTTTATTTGGGTTGGAACTTTTGTATTTTAAAGTTGCAGATCATTTTAATATTGTTGATAAACCTAATTTAAGATCTTCACATAAAGATATTACATTAAGAGGTGGAGGAATAATATTTTATTTTGCTGCAGTAATATATTTTATTTATTCTGGGTTTGAATATCCATGGTTTTTTTTAGGATTAACCTTAATGGCTACTGTCTCTTTTTTGGATGATATTTGGACACTTTCTAATAAAATTAGATTGTTTGTGCATTTTGGTGCGGTCTTGTTAATGGCATTTCAATTAAATGTTTTTTCTTTTCCTTGGTATTATTTGTTTGTTACATTCATAGTGGTGGTTGGAGTTATTAATGCTTACAATTTCATGGATGGTATAAATGGAATTACTGCATTATATAGTTTAGTCGTTGGTTTATTATTGATGTTGGTTAACAATATTATCGGATTTATTGATCAAAACCTTTTAGCCTTTTCAATGATTGGCATATTAATTTTTACTTTTTTTAATTTCAGAACTAAAGCAAAAACTTTTGCAGGGGATGTAGGATCTGTTGCTATTGCATATATTTTATTATTTTGTTTAGGTTCATTAATTATTAAATCTGGTAATGTAATTTATATACTGTTTTTAATGGTATATGGCATTGATGCTATTTGGACTATTCTCCGACGTTTAAAATTAAGAGAAAATATTTTTGAAGCCCATAGATCTCATTTGTACCAGTATTTAGGTAATGAAGCTGGTTATAACAAATTGATTATTTCTTTCATTTATGGATTTATCCAATTGATTATTGGTTTATTAGTAATTTGGATTACTCAATTTAGTAGTAGTATCCAGATTATTTTTTCAATTAGTCTTCTTTTTACTTTTAGTCTTCTTTATCTAATAATCAAAAATAGGATAATTAAAAAATTTGTATTAAAACAACGTGGAGGTGTATAAATTTATTCAAGGCGGTATTGCCAAAGATTCAAGGGGACAGATTAGATTTGTCAATGACTTTGATATGAAGGATGTTAAACGATTTTATATAATAAAGAATTCTGATTTAGAGTTAATTAGAGGTTGGAGAGCCCATAAAATTGAACAAAGGTGGTTTTATGTTCTTTCAGGATCTTTTAAATTAAGTATTGTAAAAATAGATAATTGGGAAAATACTGATCCAAGATTAAATGTTGAAAATATCATAATTTCTTCAGGAGATAATAGGCTAATTCATCTTCCCGCGGGTTTTGGTACTGCTTTTAAGGCTCTAGAAAATAGTAGTGAATTACTTGTTTTTGCTGATCATTATTTAGAACATTCGGCATTTGACGATTATACCTATCCATTGGAGTATTTTGTTAATCTTTCCATTTAAGGAATCATCATTATACAAAAGGTATTGTATTATATTTAAATTATTAGAATATTAAGATTAATACATTATTTTTGTGGTCTATTGTAAAATTGGACTAGTTTTTGTTTAATCTGACCAAATAATTATTTTTTTATGAGAACATTTCTCGGGTTTTTAATTGCTTTTAGTTTATTAACTTCATGCGCATCAAGGAAGGATTTAGTATATTTTCAACCTGATTCTGCCGAATTAAATACTTCTTATGAGTTGAATGCACCAAAGCTTCAACCAGGAGATATTTTGGCTATTTCGGTCACTGCCGATGATGTTAGAGCCACTGAGCCATTTAACCAAATATCTCCATATAATAGTTCCGGAACACTTCAAAATACTAATCCGTTTATTCCAACTTATTCTATTGATGTTAATGGAAACATCGAATTTCCAAAACTAGGAAATGTCAAATTAGGTGGCAAAACTAGGACTCAAGCAATGGAATTTTTAAAAAGTCAAATTTCAAAATATATAGTTAATCCAGGGATTAGCATGGAGGTTAGGAATTTCCGTGTTACTGTTTTAGGGGAAGTAAAATCCCCTGGTTCTTTTCCTATTAATAATGATCGTATTACTATACTAGAAGCAATTGGCATGGCTGGAGACCTAACAATTAATGGAGTTAGGCACAATGTGATGGTAATAAGAGAACAAAACGGAAAGAAAGAAGAATATAGGGTAGACCTGACTAAAAGAAATGCTTTGAATTCACCTGTATATTACCTTTCGCAAAATGATGTAGTTTATGTAGAGCCAAATGGGGCAAGAATTCAGTCGTCAAAATACACTCAGAATACCTCAATTTTTGTTTCAATTGCAAGTTTAATTATTACTATCGTAGCAGTTGTTGTTAGGTAAATTAATTTTTTTTCATGGATAATTTTTCAAATACAGTTTCTACTGATAATAAAGAGCACGAGGTTAATATTAAGCAATATTTTGAACAATATGCCTATTATTGGAAATGGTTTATACTTTCTTTTATTTTATGTTTAATTTTTGCATTTATTTATTTAAGGTATACCAATAAGGTTTACAATATTTCTGCAAAAATTTTATTGCAAGATGAAAGTAAAGCCACTGGTGAATTATCAGGATTGTCAGAACTTGCGAGTTTAGGAGGTATAGGTGGTCCAACTTCTGCTTTTGTTTCTGACCAAATTGATGTCATGAAATCAAGAAGAATTTTTCAAAAAGTTGTAGAAATTAATAGATTAAATGTCACCTATCTTAATAAAGGAAATGTAAAATCTTCTGAATTATTGGAATCTCAATCCCCATTGAGACTTGTAGTTTTGGAGCCGAATAATTTAGCCTTAGATTCTGTTAAATATAATTTTTCGATTCGGAAAAAAAGCAACAAATATTTTTTGGAAGATGAAAATGGCTCTAGAGAATTTTTTTTAGGTCAGAAAACAATAAGTCCAATTGGAAATATTATGATTTTACCTCAAGGGAAAAAATCGTTTGATTCGGAATTGTCGATATCTTATCTTCCAATTGATTTATCAGTTGATGCATTGTTGAAATCAGTTCAAATTTCTCCAAATAAAGAGAAACAGTCCTATGTTGTTAGCTTTTCCATGAATTCTGGAAATGTTGACAAAGCCGAATTAATTTTAAATTCTTTAATAGACCAATATAATAAAGATGTTTCTGATGATAAATCCAAGTTAAGTAAAGCCACAATTGCTTTCATAGATTCTAGATTGGATTTAATTTCTAAAAATTTAGCAACTGCAGATTCAAAAGTTGCTGATTATAAGGATCAGAATAATCTTATAGATATGAGTTCTGAAGTTCAATTATATATGCAAAATGCTTCTGAAAACGAAAGAAAATTGGTTGAATTTCAAACGCAACTTAGACTTGCAGATTTGATGGTATCATCTGTAAATACAACTACAGGAGCTTTATTACCTACTAATATCGGATTACAAGATCAATCCATACAAACTACAATAAAAAGTTATAATGATTTGGTGCTGGAACGGGAGGATTTATTAAAATCTGCTACTCCTGACAACCCTATAGTTCAAAATTTAAATAAGAATATTAATGAATTAGGCTCTAATTTAAAAACATCTCTAAATAATTATAGACAAGTTTTGCAAAGCAATGTAAATGCCGTCGAAAATCAAAAAAATAAATTTGAAGGTAAGCTTAATCAATTACCCAATCAGGAGCGTGGATTTAAAGATATTAGCAGAGAACAACAAATTGTTGAATCTTTATATTTGTTTTTATTACAAAAAAGAGAAGAAACAGAAATTAAGGCTTCAGCGACTCCTGCTATTTTGAAGGTAATAGATAGTGCGTATGGATCAAAAACTCCGGTATCACCTAGAAGATCAATAATATTGTTGAGCGCAATAATTGCAGGTTTCTTTATACCTTTTGGAATTTTATATTTAAAGTTCTTAATGGATAACAAGGTTCACTCTCGCAAAGATATTGAGGAGAAATTTAATGCACCTATTTTGGGGGAAATACCTGCTTCTGATGATCCGGTTGTTAAAGACAATGATAGATCATCCTTGGCAGAAGCTTTTAGAATTTTGCGTACCAATATTGCCTTTATGTTGGGAGCAAAGAAGGATTCAGCAGTAATTTTTGTGACTTCAACCACCTCAGGTGAAGGTAAATCATTTGTTTCGACTAATCTTTCCAGAATTTTAGCGATGTCTGGTAAAAGAGTCTTATTAATCGGAGCGGATATTCGTTCTCCAAAAGTATTAGATTATTTAGGCTTATCCCATTTACAGCATACTAATATTGGTATTACCCAGTATTTGATCAATCCCGAGATGCCGGTCGATAATATTATTATTAGAAAACCAGCCCCATACGATTTTGATATTATTTATTCTGGTTACATTGCTCCGAATCCAGCTGAACTATTAATGAATGGTCATTTTAAGGAGGTGATTGAATACGGCCGTGAAAATTATGATTTTGTAATTATAGATACTGCTCCCGTAAGTTTGGTGACTGATACCTTATTAATTTCAGAATTTGCGGATTTAACGATGTATGTAACTCGGGCTAATTATCTTGATAAGCGATTGTTAAATGTTCCTAAGGAATTATATGAACAAGGTAAATTGCGTAATATGGCAGTAGTCTTAAATGATGTTGACTTCGCAAGAGGATATGGTTATGGCTACGGTTATGGCTATGGTTATGGCTATGTTGATGCGAGTTCTGTTTCGCTAAGGGCGAAGTTGAAAAAGCAATATCGAAAAATGTTCAAAAGTAAAAAGAAATAGATAAAAGGAGAGCGAAAGCTCTCTTTTTTTTTCTGAAAGTTATTATTGTTTTTTTTAAGTAATCCAATAAAATGTTAGACCAGTGATTATTCAAGGGTCTATTTTTTGTCCGGATAATTTTGTTTCTGTTTCTTATGTATGATTATTTATGATGAAATGACTTGATTAATAAAAACAAGAGTATAATTTTTTCTACGAGCTCTAAAGGCATCAACTGTTGGTTCTTAACGTCTGATACACACTTCCCAAAAGTCAGATCGGAAAAGCAATGGCTTATACCTATGCCAGATGGGATGCGCTATCAGCATACCTGAATGATGGAAATCTGCTTATTGATAATAATCTTGTCGAGAATGCCATTCGCCCGGTAGCGCTCGGCCGCAAAAACTACCTATTTGCCGGAAGTCATGAGGCTGCTCAGCGTGCAGCTATGATCTATTCTTTCTTTGCTATCTGTAAAAAGCCTGGTGTAAATCCTTTTGAGTGGTTAAAGCATACGCTCGAAAACATAATGTCGATCAATCATAAGAATCTAAAAGGTATCCGGCCTATCAAGTACATATTTAAATAACGTTTTTTAGGTTCTACATTTGCTTGCATGAATTTATCAATAAGTAAACGCGAGCGGATGCTTTCCTTAGTGGATCAGTGGCGCAGAAGTGGTCAGACACGGAAGGACTTTTGTTTATCTCATGGGCTCAAGGTATGCACTTTGGGTTATTGGATCATACGTAGTGATGAACAGAATAGCGACCCTGGGTTCAAGGAAGTTCTACCGGCTCCACAGCCTTCAGGGCGTATTGAAATTGTATATCCGAATGGAGTTAAAATCAATGCCGGTGGAGATCTTAATATGATTTCCAGACTTATCCATCTTTACTAAGGTGTTTTCACTAGGATCTTCTCATCGTTTCTATCTCTATGATGGTTTCTGCGACATGCGGAAATCATTTGATGGCCTCTGTGGACTGGTCAGCTCAGCTCTGCTATGAAACGGCAAGCTACCAGCGGAGAAGTGTTCGTGTTTTTGAACCGTAGCCGCAGGCACATGAAGCTACTGCACTGGGAAAAAGGGGGCTTTGTGTTATACTATAAACGTTTGGAAAAGCGGAACTTTTGTAGCACCCCATGTAAAAAACGGAGAGTTGTCCTGGAGTGATCTGGTACTCATAGTTGAAGGGATACAGGTTGTAAAAAGTATCTGCATAATCCGACACATATACACCCAAAATCCGGTGAATAATCCAACTTAAATGAGGTGTTATATCTGAGACATTCCGGCAGATGTACACCCAAAAACAGTATAAAAAGGGTTGTTTTTGAAACGATTTATGTCTAGATCCGTTGGAATTCCGGAACAATGCACCCATTCAAGTGGTTTCGTTAGGAACCAAGGCATATTCCGGGGCATATGCACCCAAAATGGGTAAGGAAAACTACATTGAGGCATGCTTGGATATTGATTCCGGAGTATATGCACCCAATGTTGTTGTGATATTTTCTGTGCTTTTTGTTTTTTTATTTCCTTTATTATGGAAAGCTTTCCATAAGGAGGGAGAAAGTCTAGGAAAAAAGAAGTAAATTTGTCAGGCCATTTGTAGGCAATCCTGAAAACCAAAAATCAGAGGGTCAATATTGCCAGAAAGGGGTCAACATGACCAGATTATCCAGATTTTTAACTAGTTCTAGTTTTTACAAATTTAATATAGGTTTGGATTCATTAATAAATTACAACTAATTATTTGTAATTAAATATTTTTATCAAATCTTCTTTTATGTCTATCAAAATCCAAGAATCCTATTGTTTTAACGTCGGAATTAAGTCTGCGTATAAATCTTTGAATACCAAAAGTGGATCTAATTCTAATCCTTCAGAAAACATTATTATTTCAACGGCTAATGCTCGTTTTGTAATATCCGAAAAATATTTGCTCAATTTACCATTTGCTATTCCAAGTTTATTTTCTATTTCGTTTTGTGGCAGGGTGTATTTTTTAAAAAACCTAGCTTCAATTGACAAATTTTTATACTCGTCAAGTAAGTCAATCTTCTCTCGATAAGGAAATACTTCTTCAATCGCAGTTTTGAATTGACATTCTTCAAGATTAGCAATGTTATGGGCAATAAAAATAATTTTGAAGAATTCTTCCGAATAAATTTTTGACTGAAAGTCATTACACAAATCACTTAACCTTGAGAGTTTAATATCTGTTCTGTCAGCAATAGTTGATTGACTAACTTTTAGTGTTTTAAGGTATTTTCCTAAAAAAGTACTCATTTAAATATTTATTTAAGTATTTCGGATAAAATATTTCCATATCCCTTTATTTTTTCTTATTTTTGTTATCAATTAATAAGCGACAAGAGTAATTAGGATATTATTTTTCCTAATAGATGTCACTTACGCACGAAAGCCGTCAATTTTCCACGTAAGTAGACATGAGGTTCGCTCTCCATTGAAAAATGTATCTTTACAAAATATCAATGGAGCGAGCTTCCTGTTAGACTTTGTGGAACTGCAATATTTTGTAGGGTTCTTGACGGCACCACGTGCAAAGCTTGGAGGCTCGTTTCATTGATTTTATTTCTCTCCTCAGGCTTCAGTGTCATCATCATAATTATAAATTGTAAATGATAACAATCGTGCAAGCTAACAATCCAAAAATGCGGTTCCAGGATCCGGATTATTGGTTTTCTGAAACAATTCTGTATATGAACATTTATTGTTCACCGGAATAGTTTTCATTCATATCAACAGGAAACAAATGGGCCCTTCGAATCGTAGTTTCAGGCAAAATCCCATTAGTTATCCAGTTTCCCAGTCATCCTTAAAAAAAGAACAAAGGTTCACTTCTACATTGTTAGGATTAGTAACAAGGTTTATTTCTAGACAATCTAAATCTAGGCTAATTTTTCTAAAGTGTCAAGTAACTCTTGTGAATTTACGGAAGTAAAAATCCGTGAGGCTGGCTGGTATTTTTTATTAAATCCTGAAAATCAATTAGTGTGAACCAATTATAAATCCTCTTTAAACCAAATTGATTTTTAAGAAATTTTTCACCCTAGGGATTCTCAAAGCCTTTTTAAAGAATTCTTGCATTTATCTTAACCAATGAAATCAAATTATCAAAACAGAACATCACCCCCATTTAGCCCCCACCCTATTTTTCTAAGTAAAACGGATATTCATGGACATTTAATAGAGTCAACAAAGAAATTCATAATCCTATTGTTTTTATGTTGTTTCAGTTTGTTTAATAATCAGTTAGAAGCCCAGGAGCCCCACAATAGTGGGGCAAAAGGGCAAACTGGAATAACCGGAACAGTCAAGGATTATTACACCAATACCCCCTTGGTAGGCACAAATCTCAAAATTGGCACCTTCAAGACCAAAACGGATAGCAAAGGGACTTTTATCCTATCAGAAAATTTTAAGGCAAAAAAACTAATTATTACGCATCAAGGATACCGGGATACCATAATCACCATTTCTTCCACCTCAGTCAATCTTGAAATCAAATTGAAACCTTCCCAAAATCAAATCCAGGAAGTTGAGGTGGTTAGTACAGGATACCAAGAGATACCAAGGGATAGGGCAACGGGTAGTTTTGCCTTTGTGGACTCCAAGACGATCCAGCGTTATCCTGGGATGAGCCTCCTATCTCGATTGAATGGAGTTACCAATGGATTGCTCCTTGACCGAAACACCGGCAATCCCGATGGATTGAGCGTCAGGGGTAGGAGCACCTTATTTTCCAGTACACGTCCTTTAATCGTTGTTGATAATTTTCCTTATGAGGGAGACTTAGACAACATCAATCCAAATGATATTCAGAGTGTCACAGTGTTAAAGGATGCGACAGCTGCTTCGATCTGGGGTGTTAGATCCGCCAACGGGGTGATCGTGGTCACTACCAAGAAAGCAAGGGACAAGTTCAATGCTGATTTTTCGTCTACTTTTTCAATTTCCAATCGTCCCGATGTTTTCTATCAGAAACAGATGAGTTCGGCAGAACTTGTGGAGGTGGAGAAGTTCCTTTTTGACAAAGGCGAGTACAACGGTGACATCACTCTTGGTTATCAGGATATATCACCCGTGGTGGAAATCCTCCAAAAGGTCAGATCTGGGAACCTCTCACAAAAAAGTGCACATGAATTGTTAGAGGAGTTTGCAAGGACCGATAACCGTAGTGATGTTTTGGAATATTTTTATCGCCCTAAACTAGAACACCAGCAATACCTTGGGATATCATCCTCATCAAATTCAGTGAACACTAGGGTGAGCATAGGTTACGATGAGTCCCTGAAGGAGGCAGTAGCCGCAAATCAGAAGAGACTGAACCTTAGGGTGTCCAGCCAGTGGAAAGGGCTCTCAGACCGCCTTGGCGCACAGATGAACTTGTGGTACTCAGGGAATAAAAACGCCAACGGTAATGCAAGGGGAGGCTCACCAAAGTTTCCTTATGAGCACCTAGCTGATCAAAATGGAGAGCCACTAGAGGTCTCAGGGTCAGGTACATTACGTAAATCTTACACGGATACTGCGGGTTCGGGGTACCTGCTTGACTGGAAGTATCGTCCATTGGAAGAACTTCGGGGAGGCTGGAACAGATATTCCAATGACAACCATCTGATGCGATATGAACTGGGTGCCAACGGCAGAATATACCGGTCATTCAACCTGAAACTGAACTATCTTTCCAGCATCGGATCGGATGACTGGAGCACATTATTTGATCAAAATTCTTTCTTTGTGAGGAACATGGTAAACCAGTTCTCAAGTATAGATCATGCTATTGGTATCGTCAATAGACCTGTGCCCTTGGGAGCTATCCTGGACAGGGGGACGGTTAGATCGGTATCCAGTTACGGCAAGGTTCAGCTCGATTGGAATGAGTCCTTTGGGAAAGATCATAACCTAAGTGGATTATTGGGAGCTGAATGGCGACAGGACCGCACGAATATTGATAATCCTGGATACCTTTATGGATATGATCCTGACTTGGAGAGCTACTCCGAGGTGGACATATTCAGTTTTTTTCCAATTTTCCACAACGGGGACTATCGGAGGATTGAACGATATGGAACTCGGCGCAGGCAAGTGGACAACAACAGGTCCTGGTTTGGACTTTTCTCATATACCTTCAGGGACAACCTGACCGTGACTGCAAGTGCAAGGAAAGACGCCTCGAACATTTTCGGTGTTTCGGCGAATCAGAAAGGGGTTCCATTATGGTCAGTTGGAACATCCTATTCATTCCAAAAGCTCCTGGGATGGGAAGCCTTAGATAGGCTAAAGGCTAGGTTGACCTATGGATACAACGGCAATGTGGACAAAAGCACCACGGCATTCCTCACCTCTAAACTCTACCAGAACAGGAATCTTTGGGGCAGCCCATCGGATCTGATTACCAATCCACCCAATAGCTCTCTGAGATGGGAAAGAGTCTCTAATCTTAATCTTGGAATCGATTTCCAAGCGCTGAGTGGTAAGGTGGGCGGATCAGTGGAATTTTACCTCAAAAGAGGTAAGGATTTGATGGGAAACAGTCCAATAGCGCCCCAGACTGGTAAGACAGAATTTTATGGAAACGTTGCCCAGACCTCCACAAGGGGCCTCGATATCCAATTGTGGTTCGATTGGCTCAAGGGTAGTGAGATTGGTTTTCGTACGGACTTCATCTTCAACCACAACAAAGATCGTATAGATCGCTATTATACACCCCTGCTTACCAATACTGATATAATCTCGGCATCGGGTATTTTTCCCATTGTTGGAAACCCGATCAATTCATTGGTTCTCTACCGATCGGCTGGGTTGGATCAGAAGGGAGACCCTTTGGGTTACCTGAACGGTGAGAGGTCAGATGATTACAGTGCGTTGATCAACGGGATTGACAGAGATGCCATTCAGGTCATGGGTTCCATGGTTCCTACGCAATTCGGTAGCTTGCGAAACACCTTTTCCTATAGGGGTTTTGAATTTTCCTTTCTAGTGTTCTATAGATTCGGAAACTATCTGCGAAGGGCCAATTCAATGAACTCCTTTCAGCTTATCGGTGGGAACTATAAGTTCTCTGATTACCACCTCCGTTGGCAGAATCCCGGCGACGAGGCTACAACCCAAGTGCCAAGGTTTGTATATCCAGGGGATATAAATAGGGAGGAGTTTTATCAATATTCCACTGCTCTGGCATACAGTGGAAGCTTGGTGAGACTCCAGGATGCAAAGCTAGCCTATTCCCTGAAACCTTTTTCTACCCACACGCAAACCGATCTGCAATTATTCATGCATGCTGGAAATCTGGGGATTCTTTGGAGAAAAAATAAAGAAGGGATTGACCCAGAAGTTGGCTTTGGTATTCCGTCGCCACTTGAACTCACATTTGGAGTAAAACTAAACTATTAAAAGACATGAAAAGAACTATTATATATATTATCGTATTGCTTGCTTTGGTGTCCTGTTCTAAGGAATTTTTGGAAGAAAGGTCAAGTAGCGACATCATTGTACCCCGCTCGGCTGAGGATTTTCAGCGTTTACTTGATAATTCAGCAGAGATCGGGTATACCAGCGTGCTCCCTCACCTGAGTGCCGACGAGTATTTCATTCAGAAAGAATCTGATTGGGTTTCAAGTAGAACGGCAACCGAACGGAATTCTTATATCTGGGATAAGGACGTCTTTGGCGGTGAGGTGGATATTCAAGATTGGAACGCTCCCTATAGGACGGTCTTCTATGCTAATAGCATCATCAAGGGGGTAGAGGATGCAGTTGGCAAGCCTCTTGCTGGAGACCAATTTTCTGAGGTGTATGGCCAGGCTCTCTTCCATAGAGCAAGGGCAAATTTCGATCTACTAAAAAACTTTTCGGTTCCTTTCGATCCTCTTACACAGGCTTCGGACCAAGGAATACCCCTTCGGATGGATCCCTCAATAGATGATCTACAGGGAAGGGCGAGCGTACAGCAAGGCTATATGGCCATCTTCGGTGATCTTAAGGCCTCCCTGCAATACCTCAGCCAAACAGGTCCAATCCCACAAAGGAATCGGCCCACTAGACTGGCAGTCTTTGCGCAGTTATCACGAATCCATCTTTACCGTGGGGAATATGATTTGGCAGAGGACTTTGCCGATAGTGTGCTGAACAGATATAACTCGCTGATTGATTACAACACGGTTTCCAAGGAATCGAACAGTCCGTTCTCCCTGACTAATGAGGAACTCATCATGTACGGTAGCACCACAAGTTACAACAATGCCTACCAACTCAATCAAGCTGGGGCCGTATACCTTGATACGGTGCTCATTTCCATTTATGATAATGACGACCTTCGCCTATCGGTTTATTTCAAAAAGCTATCACCTGGCAGGTATATCATGAAAAGGGGCTATAACGGTAGTGGTCTGGCACCTTTCAATGGACTTGCCGTTGACGAGGTCCTTCTTAATAAAATGGAATGTTTGGTTCGTCGGCAGCAGTTAGTTAAAGCCTCGGAACTCTATAACAGGCTTCGCCGTAATCGATACCGGACCGGGACATTTAAATCAGTCACCTTCTCCCAAAGGGCATCCGCCCTTGAGCTGGTCCTGTTGGAACGTAGAAAGGAATTGGTTTGGCGTAGTTTGCGGTGGGACGATATAAAACGACTGAATAGGGAAGGTGCCAACATCGTTCTCACCCGGATATTGAACGGCAAGGTCCACACCCTGGAACCTAATTCTAGCCGATATGTATTCAATATTCCTCAGGATGAGATAAATAGAAGCGGGATTTCTCAGAACCAACGATAAATAATTTAAAACCAATAAAAAACATGATAATATTAAGACTAAAAAAAGATCAGTTCCTATTAACGGTGCTATCTGTGATCTTCTCAACTTCGCTAGCATTCGGTCAGACGGTTTTCAAAGGCAAGGTGGAAGGTCCGATTCAACTTGATTCCATTGAATTCAAGTTTGCTGGAGATATCCTTGGAATGGGAAGGGTATTCTCACAGGCCAAAACCTACCAGGTTAAACTAGATTCTGGAAATTTCAGTTTTCAGCTTCCACAAACTTCTGATTTTTCCTATCTTCTGATCCTCAATCCAAATACATCATTGAATGTGACCAAATTGTTCATTCCGATTTCACAAAGACCATTTTTGATCGGAAAGGGGGATACATTGGACATCACTATCAGTCAGAATGGCGTCATCTCTAGTAACTCTTCGACACCTGCCATGCGACTCCAAATGGAGACACTGGCAATAAACGAGCGGTATGGGGAAAAAATGATTCAGTTGGCCAGGGACTTTAACCCTTTGGACACCGTAGGACTCGCAGCCCGAACGGCTCCCTACCTTTTAAAGAGAGGGGAACTCTATGGGCTTTGGGAGAAGGAGTTGATGGATAATGTTGATAATTATAGTAATCAAATGGATTCTGCTTACGCCCAATTGATAAAGTACGAACATATGGGCATGGTCCGTAATCATGAATTGTCGATGTTTCGATTTATGATGGATCTCGCGCCAGATGTTGTCCATCCCATCACTTCTCGTCAATACCTGGACCAGCTAATTGATACAGAAGATCGGCAGGCACGACTGTATGAGGGAGGCTCACCTGAATTTGCCTCTTATCTGAATATGAAGGTAGTGACCGATCTTCTTGCGGCTTTCAACTTGATCGAGGGCAAGGTGTCCATAGAGATCCCGACGGTCCTGGATATTATCGGAAGACGATACCAGGGAAAGACCTATGATGAAGTAGCCTTTTCGGCGTTCTTAGACCGTGGTTCCCGTAAGTATTTGGATCAGAAAACCTATTCCATCCTAACATCCAGGATTCAGGATCCTTTGCGTAAGGAATTCATCATCAAGCAATGGAGTAAAACAGCCTCAGAGCAGGAGTTTTTCAAATTTGAACTAATAAACCATGAAGGATCCAAGGTAACAAACTCAGACTTTGCTGGCAAGGTCGTAGTCTATGACTTTTGGTATACTGGCTGTATTGCTTGTGCACAACTCCACAGGGCAATGGCTCCGGTAAAGGAACGATTCAGGAATAACCCCAACGTGAAATTCGTAAATATATCCGTGGACCTCAGCCAACAAAGGTGGTTGGAATCCGTGCAAAGTGGCCTCTATTCGGATAAAGATGACGTGAGCCTTTGGGTGGGAAAGAATGGTGAACACCCTATCATAACAGAATTGGGAATCAACTCTTACCCCACTCAAGTGATTGTGGACGCTCGCAATAGGATCGTAATGATGAATCCCCCTGACGTGCGCATCAAAAGTGAGTTGGAGGGTTTTATTGGGGTTGTGGAAAGGGCAGTTAATCAATAATTGTTGAGAGGATTTTTATGGAATCGAAGAATTGTTCCAATAACAGGGACTCCGAAAATACCGGAGTCCCCATTGGATGTTATTGGACATAAAGTCCATGTTTGGAGTCCATCTCCACAATCAATCCTTGGGCTTTTAGATTAGCCGCCTGAGTTGAATTGAAATTACTGGGAACCGTACCTGTTTTGTCGGTTCTTTTCCAAGCGCAAGTGTTGGGACTGGTGTCCTGACAGTTGTTAGGGTCATAAGTTCCTAGGAGCTGCTCATATTCCCCAGAGGCATAATTGATGTAAACCTCTCCAGCAAACTTGTTCTTTGATGCCTTATTTTGAGTAAAGGCACTTGCCGAGAATGCCAATCCGATCACGGTCAAACCTAATAGGAATGATCCGGATAATTTTTTAATAAAATTCATGATGTTTTGTTTTATGTTTAAAAATCAGTTTTATTTCTTTCGAATGGTCCAAATTCCTAGGGCCAAAATAATCACATTCAATACGAGGTGTTCCCACCAACCAAGAGAACCGATCACTCCACCGCAGTGGCAAAGTTTCTCTCTCACCAGGCTGACCATCAATAAAAGGTACAGCGTAAAGATGCTCATCAGGATAACTGATAGCTTGAAAGAAGCTCGCTGGATACGTTCTTTTGGAACGATCATTCCTAAGGCCAGTGTCAGTTCCAGAATGGGTACGCCCCATCCCAGGAGTTCTGAAAAATGGCCCAAGACAGGAACTTTACTTAATCCCTTGGTGAAGGAAGCATGATCAAAAAGCTTGCTATAACCCGTGTAAGCAAACAAGAAGACGTATAGAATCCTGACCATTGCTTTAACCAGAGGGGAGGTTAAGGTAAGGGATCTTCCTGCTATGGAATGTTGGTCTTTATCCTGAGTTGAGTTGGTACTATCGGAACTGTGTTGCATGTTTGATGATTTTAGATTTTGAAATTTGATCCATTAATCGCTAAAACCCAAAGGATCTGATCCCTGGGTTCACATATCTTGATCTTTCCCCCAAACCGGGGGGAATACAGCATATTTTTTTGGTGATCGAATCATAGTTGATTTTTTTATTGCTCTTTGAATTAAATAATCTCAGGCTAAATAGCCAGGTGTTAAATCGAGATCCTGAAATCTTAGATAAGCTGGGATTTCTCTGGGCTATTAGTTATTATAAGGTCTATCTGGAAAGTATCGGCTCATAAAGGCTCCAAGCGTGCTTGAGAATCTTTCTGTACAAGGTCGGGTCTCCTTTTTCCAGTAGCATCAAGCATTTAAAATCGGTTATGTAAAATTCCAAAAATCGGTTGGAAATTTAAACTGAAATATCCTAGGATAGTACACTTGAGTATCTGGAAATAACTTTTGAGACCTCCAGTTGATGTTAACAAGGATCTGAGGATAAATAGTTGAACAGGAAACTAAAATGAAGGGTCAAATGATTTTGAAAAATGGCTTGAATATAGTTTTAGCCTGTTTTACAAACTTCTGTTTATCAGTCAGTTGTCGCTTTTTACTTGACCAAGCTGTAGGTTTTAATGTCCGAAATACATTTTTAAAGTATTTAATGTTGATTTTTAAATTCCAACCTCTCAAAGTCCCACTTCAAGCCTTTCTATTTGCAAACTTCCATAGGTAGTGTCAACTTTAGCTCCAGATAAACAAAAGTCTTCAAGTTCTGAAGCCGCTGATCTGGTGCGAGACCAGAGGAATGTTATAATTAATTCGGAGGACCCAACCATGGAATGTAACATGCGAGAATTTCACTTCGGTCAACCCTCAAACCTTCCCCTTTCCAAACAAGAAGTGAAGGAACTGACCGAAGTAAGAGGTGAAGACCCGAAATGCAACATTGTATTTCCTTAATCTCTTGAGTTTTGCGCGCGGCAGGCACCGCGCGCATTCTTTTAAATCAACCTATCTTCACTTTTAGCATTATTCCTCCTTGGATCCTAATGGGAAACCCTAAACATGGAAAAACAAATTCAACAATCAGACCAAAACAATTTCAATAACAGGCACCTTTCGCCCATCGGTAAAGAATTCGCCTATTTTACAGCAAACCTCGGACACATATTTCCGGGACTTGATCTCCAGGAACAGGTAATCCTCTACAAAAAGCTCAAAAACTACTCCTCTCGACAGGCTCATTTAAACCTTAGGGGTGGACTCAAACCATCTTCCTGCCCATCCCAATTGAGATATCTCGCCTCTGGGCGACCATGTATGTTCGTCAGCTTTCATTTTGGATCATACCGAAGTCTTCCACTTCAGATTTTGGCCCAAGGCCGTTCGGTATGCGTGCTGCTCTCAAAAGACGTTTTTGATCTTTACCAGAAATATTATTGCAGATTGTTAGGTAGTGGCCAGCCCAAGGAAAGCTGCCCTAGACTGTATTTATTAAGGGCAGAGGATTCTACCTTGTTTTTTAAACTGAGATCCATGCAGAAAGCTGGTGTACCACTATTTATATATGCAGATGGTGATCGAGGTGCACTAAAAGATCCTAGTGGGAAGGGGCTCAGCAAAATTCAGCTCGGTAGCGCTGAGATGATGGTCCGTTCGGGATATTTGGAAATTGCCCATTTATTGAATATGGAAGTACATCTGCTCCTAGACCACTCTCCTGACCCACTATCCCAGGACCAGCTTGATGCCAGGATATTTTGTTACAAATTAAAAAAATACGATTCCAAAAAAGATTTCGTTCAAAATGGCCTGAAGGGAATCTATGAAAAATTTCATGCTTCACTAAGGAAAGCTCCGGCACTTTGGGAGGCCTTATTATACCTACACCGCTATAACTTGCCAAAATCCTCGATTAATCAATGGAATACCAAGGAGAGGTTATTGGGTTTTACCTCAGATTCAAAGTCTTATGCTCTGGATAGATTCACTTATCGAAAGTACCCCTTGGGGGATTCATAAGGGACAGGAAATCTGGTCATTCCACCCTGGTTCTAAAATATGTTTTATAATTTAAAGGATTATCCAAGCTGGTACTGACCTGTTTGAATTAAAATAAACCTGCGATAATGAAACAAAAAAGATTCTTATGGCACGCTGGTGCATGGACATTATATGGTATTTATTTTTTTATCGTTAACGCACTTGGAAATAATGATCTCAGGGTAATAACCGTGCTGTATACCTTGCCTATTTTTATGCTAGTCTATTACGGGATATCCTTTGCCCTGAATAATTTACTCTTTAACAGAAAATATTTCTTCGCCTTACTGATGGCTATCGGAGTATATGTCCTGGTATGGGTATTGGTTTACCAGCTTACCCAACCACAATCCTTGTTTGCTTGGATATACAAAGATTATAGGACCTCCGCGAATGTTTTTGAGTTAAGGATGTTCATCCAGACTTATTTGAAGTTGGTAGGAAATTTTACCATTTTGGCACTACTCAAATACCAATTCAAACTTCGTGGAATTTGGGAGAAACGAGAATCTCAAGAAAGGTCCAATAGGAGAAAATATGAATATACCGCTCTAGCTCAGCAGATTCCTTCACATCTTCTTGCCAATGCCTTTCAGTCCCTTGAGGGTCAATTTGCCCTGGTCTTTCCACAAATGCGCCATGACCTGCTCCAAATGTATTCCCTGATGAACCATTTTATGATTTCAAATAATCCTCAAGGTCCAAAGACTATAATTCTTGCTGATGAGATCAAGGCAGCAAAACAGTTTATTGCCATCCAGAAAGGATTCTCGGGGTATTCAGATGAAATTATGTGGAAGATTAAAGGAGATACAGAAACGGTAACCATTCCATCAACGACCTTGATCACCTTGGTGAGCAATGTGTTCAAGCATGGAGGAGTTTCAGATGTCCAAAGTCATGCTCTAATTGATATTTGGGTGAGTAAAGATGAATATATTATCCAGGTAGAAAACCCCTTGCCAAAGCAGGGTGAATCAAAAACAAAAAGTCACGGTATTGGACTTGTGAACCTAAAGGCAAGGCTCGAATTCGTATTCGGAGATAATGTGGAGTTTAGCCATGGAGCCACTTGGGGAACTTACAGTGTATATATAAAAGTTAAATTATAAATTCTAAAAACCTAAAATTATGAGGAAATACCATGCCATCATTGTTGACGATCAGCAAGCTAGTATTGATTTACTTCTGAGTTATTTTGCAAAGACTGAACAGGTTCAGGTAGATGCTCACTTCACGGATCCCATTAAAGCACTTACTTACGTGAGAGAAAATGCCATAGATCTGGTGATCATTGATATCGATCTTGGTGGGAGAATGGATGGATTCGATTGGATGACGGCTTCCCCCAAACGTAAGATCAAATTTATTGTCTATACTGGCCTTCATAAATTCGAGGATAAGGGGTATCTGATGAATGCTGTCGATGTTTTATTAAAGCCTGTGAGCCAGCAGAGATTTGCAATCGCCCTGAATCGTCTTGATGATCGAATCCGCTTAGAGGATACCCCGGCCGGTGATTTTGATTCTCTGGAACACTGGTATGATTATATCAATATCAAAAAAGATGGAAAATTCTGTGGCCAATTGATCTGGTTTAAAAATATTCTATATATGGAATCGAGCAAAAAATATGTCTTGATCTATCAGGCTAACGATCCTGAGGTTCTTTTCAGCAATTCCACACTGGCCCATATTTATAGCAAATTGCCCAAAAACTGGTTTAAACAGTGTGCCAGAGGGACCATTGTTAACGTGAAGTTTTTCCATTCCTATACAGGCAAACAAGTGAAATTGATAAACCATAAGAAGCTTCTCCCGGTTGGAAATTTAGCGACTTTTTACGAATTCAAAAATTTTCTGATGTACAATCAGGTATAATGACGACGTTCCTAGTGGTATTGCGGAATACTACTTCTTCCAAAGGGTCCTCCACTAGAACACAAAAATAATGAAAAGATTAAATTTCAAAGAGTTAAGGTATATTGATGAATTATTAAATGGAAAAGAAAAAATTGAAGACATATTGATGAAAGGTTCAAAAGATCCAGCAGATTTAAACCGAGAAATTGTTTTGAAAACAAATCAATTTCTTGCTAAAATACGAAGGTATGCTATGAACAATCTTTTGGACCAAGAGTTTTCTAACAGTATAAATACCTGTTATCAGCAGGCAATGATCTTAATGGAAAGCTCGCAAGAAGAAACAATTAACGACAATCCTGATTTTAGGATAATCCAAAAAAACATTTTCTGTAGTATGGAATCTATTTTGAAAAATCTCGAATCAAACTATTCGAAAGTTCTGGAAGGGGATCAGGATCTTCCACTAAGCTTTAAAAGACATAAATTAGCTGATCTGCAGGAAAGATTCACAACATTAAAGAAAGAACTACCCCAAGAAAATATTTGTGAAATTTTTGTTCAAAAGGTTCTTGCCTTTACAAAACTTGAAAATGCTGTAAACCTTCCAATTACTCGCCGGTCAGTCGGTTATATGGAGGAACTTATCCGTAGACTGGGTGATTGGGATCTTCAGAGTGAACAAGGGTACTTCACGGCCTTGGAAAAGTTCTTGGTTTATGTGAATTTCAATAGTAAACAGTGCATGGATATCATTCTTTCAGGGATCGCCTTCAGGGTTAGGGGACTTCCTGAAGGAGGCAGAGAGGCCTTGATTTGTCTTCTGGACATTCAAAAAGATTTTATTAAGCTTCACCACCGATTAGACATTGCCTTGAATCCGGATTATACTTCCATTCATCAATTTTTACTTAACTTCTTGGAAAGTGAAATTTCCTTTTGTCTTACAGCAATTCAGAGCAGTAGTGATCCCTCATTACCGATTTACCAAAAGGCTCGTAATATCAAGAAGCTCACCTGCAATCTTTCGGTAGATCAAATTTCGATTATCCTTCGGCTTCTGGATGAGGAAAGAGTGGTTGATGCTCGCTCCTTAAATCAGGTCTATTCAACGATCATCCCTTATCTCAACACAACAAATAGAAATGAGTTATCTCCAAATTCAGTACGTATAAAATCCTACCATCCAGAAGAAAGGGATATTAAACGAGTGAAAGAGACCCTGCAAGGATTATTGGAAAGAGCCAACCGTTACTAATGCTGAAAATTATAAAAGGAGTTAATGATTGGATTGCCTATTTAATATGGAATTGATCCTCCAATTATATTCATACTATCGAAATTGAGGATTCAGATTAATTTCGCAACCCCAAATTCCTAGTAACTCCACAAATCTCAGGTCCTGTCGACATTTTTTATTATCTGCTAGAGGACTATTAATTTTTGTTAAATATGCTCTTTGAAGATAATTTTAACATAACATTCTGCTTTTTCAATGGTTATATTGCCCCTTATCCAAATGGCATGAGTTGAAATGAATTTTCCTATATTCAATTGTCCTGATCTGTTCATGTTTTATGGATGAACATTTTAAAAACAAAATGTTTGTATTTTATTTGGAAAAACAAGGGTAGAAATTTTGCTAAAATATCTTGATTCCATAAATCCATTCCATGCTATATAATCCCACCGCAATTTTTTCCCTCGTTTAGGACGCTACAGATTTTTAACAAAAAATTCACCTGATTTTTCTAAGAATTATATACTTATTTTGAATAGAAAGAATATTGTTATATTGTTAATTAGGTTTTATTAACGTGTTAACTTTGTGTAAATGGATTGTGACATGAGATTATTAATTATATATTTGCAATTGGAATCAATCTAACAAAATAATTAGTAAGTACCCTAGGACTAATCAAAGGAATCCTATTCTCAACATTTCAGGTCAAGTTATGGCACCAACTTTGTAGTTGGTGGTCATCAAAGAGGCATTCCTAAATCAAACCAAAAGTTTGGTGAATTATTTTAGAAAATATTATAGTAAATGAATATTCTGTTATTAAGGAAGTATTTTAAGAAAGATAGCCCTAGATGGGTAATCTTGTTGATAGATATGTTTATAGTGTTGTTTTGTTATTATTTATCAAACTTCGTTATTAACAGTTTTAAGGGGAGATTTGCTATAGATTTAATGGTTAAGAAGTCCGTTATTGTTTCCCTAGTATATTATGCGTCTTTCCTATATTATAAAACATATAGAGGAATTGTAAGGCAAACAGGATTTCGGGATGCTTGGGCTATTTTTAAGGCAGTTTTTGCTGCATGGGCTTGTTTGATGTTTATTTCTACCATTGTCAGGTTGAATTTTGAGCAAGGAGCATTAGTAAGTAATTATCTTAGACCTTCCTATGCTGTATTATTTACCCATGCATTCTTTACAACAGTTTGTTTGGTTGCCGCTCGGGTTTCATATCGCACCGTTTATGAGAATTTCTTTTTTGGGGGACGGGAAGTTGAGAATGTATTAATATTTGGCGCTGGAAATATGGGTAATATCACATTAAACCTTTTAAGAAATGATACCCGCAGGAAAGTAAAGATTGTGGCTTTTGCTGATGATAATCCCAACCGAATTGGAAAGTTAATTAATGGATATCAAATCATTAATTTGAACCAACTTAATTCTCAGTTTGTTGAAAAACTTAAGATTGATAGTATAATAATCGCATTAGATGATAACAATAAAGATCGCCTATCTAGGATATCCTCTATAATAGAACCATTACCTGTTAAATTGAAAATAATGCCCACCTCAGCAAAATTATTGAATGGAAAAGTCGCAACCAGACAATTGAGGACTTTGCAAATAGATGATTTATTGGGAAGAGAGGCAATAAAGCTGGAGAACCCAGTAATTCATGAGATGATGAGAGAAAAGGTAATTCTAATTACTGGAGGGGCTGGATCTATTGGTTCGGAATTAGTTCGTCAGATTAGTTTTACGGATTTTGATAAGTTAATTGTAATAGATCAAGCAGAATCTGCACTATATGATATCCAACAGGAATTAAAAGGTAATTGCCATAAAGATACAATGTTTATTGTAGGAAATGTTCGGGACAGGCAATTCATGGAATCTATTTTTGAGTATTATAAACCTCAGATAGTATTCCATGCAGCAGCATATAAACATGTACCTTTGATGGAACAGAATCCTTATGAATCTATTTTAACCAATGTTTGGGGGTCGAAGAATCTTGCGGATATGTCCGATAAATATGGCGTTGAAAAATTCGTCATGGTTTCAACGGATAAGGCAGTGAATCCCACCAATGTGATGGGGGCAACCAAAAGAGTTTCAGAAATATATGTATCTGCCTTAAATAAAATCAGTAATACAAATTTTATAGTTACACGTTTTGGAAATGTTCTTGGATCCAATGGTTCAGTGATTCCATTATTTGAAAAGCAATTGAAAAGAGGCGGCCCTTTAACGGTTACTCATCCAGATATTACACGTTATTTTATGACGATCCCTGAGGCCTGTCAATTGGTTCAAGAGGCAGCTGTAATGGGGCAAGGTGGAGAAATTTATGTCTTTGACATGGGGAAACCAGTGAAGATAATGGATCTTGCAATACGTATGATTAGGTTGAAGGGTTATAATTACCCTGATGATATAGGAATTGATGTGACTGGATTAAGGCCTGGGGAGAAGATATATGAAGAGTTATTGGCTGATAATGAAAACACTACTAAGACTCACCATGAAAAAATAATGATTGCAAGGGTTAGGACTGAAGATCTGGAACTGAATAAAAACAGGATCGATAACCTTTGCTCACAGGTTGCATCACAAAATTCTAATCACAGCCCTATGGCTCTTGTAGAATTGATCAAAGAGATTGTACCAGAGTACATTTCAAAAAATTCCGTATTTGAACAACTCGATGAAAAAAAAATATCAATTAATAGCTAATAGTTTAAAATTTAAATAAATTTAAGCAACTCCTTTATACAAAAATATTTCATAGCTCATTTTAGCAAATTAACCTGAAAGCAGATGCTGTCCTTGATGTTCTGGAAGGACGGTCTCAGGAAGTCCGAGAGTAAGAATAATATTAACATTCATTTTTTGACACTATTCGCCAGTTTAATTTCTTTAATGTCTAAGATTCTTTTAATAAATGAATTAAAGCTATTCATTGGATATTCCTTCAACTAGAACATAGCCTTGAACCATGAGAGAGGTGTTCCTTGGGGGCACCTCAAGACCTTGCTAGTAATTGTTTGCCTCAGGATCTTAAGCCCATGGTTATCCGGTATAATAGACCTGAAATCGCTCGTAGGCACTAAAATTTAAATCTTACTAGTTAACCCCAACCTTTTTGCACTCAATGTTCACTCATGCGTATGATCTGGAACTTTTAGGTAGCTTGTTCTTAAAGCATAAAAGCATCATTTTATTAGCAGCTCTGGCAACCTGATGAAAAAACAGGTCTTAATTAGGGTATAATAAAATAAGCATCCAATAAATGAAGCAGGCTGGGGGAAAGAGAAAAACACTAGGAGCTTGAGCTTTTAGTCAGATCAGATCACGAGATCTCCTTAATGGATCCAAATGTGGCTGTTCTTTGCATTTGAGCTAGAATTTCTTGAGGATTAGGAATGTTTTTTTATTTTTCATTCCCATATTAGTGATAGGTTATAGGGTTGAGGTCTTTCCATCAGATTGCCTACATATATGTTTGCTAATTTTTACCTATAAGGGTGTTGATCCACCTATTTTGATTCATTATCGAAAAATAGCAAAAACTTTTTAGGAACGTAGCAGCTCTTCTTTTTTTGTTGGTGTCATGATTTTGGATTGAGGATTAAGCCCGAGTATTAGTATATTTGTTGCTGGGATGATTAAAAATGAGACTATAGAGAAAGTACTGGATGCTGCTCGTATCGAGGAGGTGGTCGGCGACTTTGTGGATCTCAAAAAAAGAGGAACATCACTTATAGGAAACTGTCCTTTTCACAACGAGAAAACTCCTTCTTTCCATGTTTCGATATCTAAAGGAATCTATAAATGCTTCGGATGCGGAGCAGGGGGAGATTCCCTAAAATTCGTGATGGAGCATGAGAAGTATGCCTATCCTGAAGCCATCCGTTATCTTGCAGGAAAATATAATATTCCCATAGAGGAAGTAGAGCGAAGTCCCGCGCAGCTGGCAGCACAAGATAAAAGAGAAAGTCTATATGTGCTGAGTCAGTGGGCAGCAAGGTATTTCAAGAGCCAACTATGGGAAACCGACATGGGCAAGAGCATTGGCCTGAGCTATTTTCGGGAACGCGGATATCGGGAGGAAACCATCCAGAAGTTTGACCTAGGCTATTCCCCAGAAGCTTGGACAGGGCTGGTGGATGCAGCTTTGACCGAAGGGTTTAGCAAAGAATACCTTACAGAGGTAGGTCTTGCAGTAGGAAGAGATGATGGCTCACTTTATGATCGATTCAGAGGGAGGGTCATTTTTCCAATTCACAACCTGACTGGGCGAGTTATCGGTTTTGGTGGAAGGACCTTAAAAACCGATAAAAACGTCCCAAAGTACGTGAACTCCCCAGAATCTGAAATCTACCATAAATCAAATGTCCTTTACGGCCTTCATCAAGCGAAGAAAGCAATTTCTGAGAATGATTTATGTTATTTGGTAGAAGGTTATGCCGATGTACTATCTTGTCATCAAGCGGGCGTTGAAAACGTAGTATCTTCCTCAGGAACATCCCTTACAACTGGGCAGATTAAGCTGATATCACGTTATACCAAAAATGTCGTCATTCTTTACGATGGTGATGAGGCAGGCATAAAGGCTTCATTGCGTGGAACCGATATGTTATTGGAAGATGGACTGAACGTGAAGGTCCTTCTGTTTCCAGATGGTAATGACCCTGATTCTTATGTTCAGAAATATGGAGCCTCTGCTTTTAAGGATCACATAGCTAAACACCAAGAGGATTTTGTCTTTTACAAAACCAACATTCTATTGCGTGAGGCCAAAGAAGATCCCATCAAACGTGCAGAGGTAATTCGTGAAGTGGTAAACAGCATCGCTCTTATCCCTGATGAAATAAAAGTATCAGTTTACCTTCGGCAATGTAGCGGACTATTGGATATAGAGGAACGTGTCCTGCTAACCGAACTGAACAAGATCCGAATGGAGCGGGCTAAGGCCAAAGACCGGAAGGTTACTAGTGCTAATCCGGTTTCTAGCCAAGATTTTGCAACTGATGATTTTATCCCAGCGGAGATGCTGGCGGCTATGGCGGCCGAAGGAATAGCAATTCCGGAACCCCAAGAACAGCAGATGACATCCGAAATCCTGATGGAAAGAGAACTCGTGCGCGTTCTGTTAAACTATGGGCGTGAGCTAGTGGTTTGGGAAGGGGATGGCGATATCCCAGTAGCCCCGTACCTTTTGGCGAGTATGGATGATGTCAAATTTGAGGACAAAGCCAGCCTCAAGATAATTGAAGAGTTCAAAAAGCAGGCTGAGAATTTTGTAGTTCCTGAAGCAAAATCCTTTTTCTCCCATGAGGATGAAGAAGTTTCTAGGTTAGCTGTCGACAGTATCGCAACAAAATACGAGATCAGCCCTAATTGGAACGACGATAAGCGCAAGATTTTCGTTCCAGAAGAAAAAGATCAATTGAAAGACTTGGTCAATCAGTTGATTTTTAGGGTGAAGAAGAATAAGATTGAACAAGAAATGCATCGGATCCGGGAAGAACTTAAAACATGTAAGGACTCTGATGATATGTTAGTTCTGATCACTAAATACCAGAAGCTCAAAGAAGGTGAGAAGCTGTTGGGAGATTTTTTAGGAAATACTATTGTTAAATAGTAATAATGGACTTCAAGGCAACTTTTGGAGGAGGTTAAGAGTAGACCTTTAAGCATACATAACTGGTCTGCCACAATTTATTATAGGATTATATTGATGTTTTTTAGAATCAGCAGTCTACCTTATCTATTTAGTAGAGTAAGGTCTGGTTTTTGTAGTAGTAAAAAATAGGTCAACTACAACATTTATCCATAAAGTGACAGTACGCAAAGAAGAACTTGCCTAAGCCTTGTGTTGCCTAGTCAATCAATCTGGGGAACAGGTTAGTAGGTATTTACCTTTATTGATTGAAAATATATTTATGTAAAAGACTCATTTTGGAATTATACATATGAACAAAAAAATAAAGCTTAGCATTCAGGCATTGGCCATATTTACCATTTCATTGGTCATTGGCTGTAAGACCCAACAGAATAAAGTAGAATTTGTAAATCCAACCAATAATAGCAAGGTCCTCAAGGGGGAGAAAGTTCAAGTTAAGTTGAAATTTCCGGATGCCGGAATAGACTCCGTTGTCTACTCCGTTGATGGCAATGTATTTGGACGTATGACCGACACTACCGCTGTAATATTTGACACCGATTCTTATAACTATGGCAATAAGAGATTAAGTGCAAAGGTGTATTATCAAGGCAAAGAGGAGTTCGCATATAGCGAAGTTTTGGTTGTTCCGCCTGCTCCAAAACAATACGCTTTCGAGGTGATAGGTACCTATCCGCACGATCAGGGAGCTTTTACTCAAGGGCTATATTATGAAAACGGCACTTTATTCGAAACCACCGGCCAATTGGGTGAGTCCACCTTAAGGAAAGTGGAATTGGCATCGGGAAAGGTCCTGCAAAAAGCTGATCTCGCCGCTGATGAGTTTGGTGAAGGGATGACGGTAGTTGGAAATAATATGTACGTGTTGACCTGGCAGAACAATAAAGGCCATGTTTATGACAAGAACAGCTTTAAATTATTGAAGTCATTTAATTACCAAAACAGCAAAGAAGGTTGGGGTCTGACTTATGATGGTAAACAGTTCATTAAATCCGATGGTACCAATAATTTGTATTTCTTAGATCCGAAAACATTAGCTGAAACAGGCGTTATGCCCGTTTTTGACGATAACGGGCCTGTAGAAAAATTAAATGAGCTGGAATATATCGATGGTAAAGTCTATGCAAATCTCTATTATGGAGACAGGGATGAAATGGTAATCATCGATCCTAATACAGGAATTGTTGAAGGTAGAATCAATTTTGTAGGTCTTTATAGCGATAAACGCGCTCCTTATGATAATGAGATGAATGGTATTGCTTATAAAGCTGATTCTAAAACCTTATTGGTTACGGGAAAACATTGGACCAAATTATTTGAAGTCCGAATAAAAGAACGCTAGATTAATTTGTTCTCGGTCGTTATTTTAATCAACGACATCATATTTTTTGTTTTAAACTTACTCATCATCCTTTTCCTATGGGTTTCGATGGTGAGCGGGGATAGGAACAATTCCTCTGCAATCTGTATTGAAGTCTTACCTATAGCTATCAGCTTCAGGATCTCGATCTCTCTTTTGGTCAGTTTTGGTAACAATGGAAGATCTGTACTGATGGGATTCGCAATTATTTCCTGTACAGCCGAGCTGAATACCAACTGCTTGTTAACAGCCTGATCCAGGCATTTTTCCAACTCAAAGATATCTATGTTCTTGAGAAGATATCCTGATGCCCCATTCTGCATAAGCTGTAAGATAACACTTCGCTCCGTATGGTTGCTCAGGCCAAGGATGATAACATTGGGTGCAATACGCTTTATCTCCAGGCAAAGATCTATTCCGTTGATATCTGGAAGTGAAATATCCAAAAGAACAATGTCCACTTGATCCGTTTTAAGATATTTCAGTAATTCAGACCCCTTGGTGAAAGTTGCGGTAACCTCATAGGATTTTATGCGGTCCAAAAGGCTCACCAGCCCTTGTATGATTAATGAATGATCATCAACAATAGCTATGCTATAGGCTGAATTGTACATGGTTTTAAGGATAGTTGTCGAATAATAATAAAGATAACCAAGTTTTTAGAAAAAAAATGGTCAATGTGAAATATCCCTGTTTACAGGTACAGTGATCAGGCATCAATTTAAGGCCTAATACTATCTTTCTGAATAAAGAAATCTAATTCACCTTTCACAGGTATATACTCTTTCTTGTTTGCTTCCTCAATTCGATCAGGAAATAATATTCCGTAAAGATGGTCTACTTCATGTTGGAAAATAACAGCTGTAAAACCTTCTATCAACTCCTCCTTTACATTCCCTTTGCGATCGATGTGTTGTAATTTAATCGCATAACTACGTTTTACATTTTCTTTTAGATCTGGAATTGACAAACAACCCTCTGTCCCTTGGCGAGTTAGCTGTGAGCGCCAAATGATCTTGGGATTCAAATAGAATTCAAAAGGTTTATCATTCTTATCCAAACGCTGCACCCAAACAACATTTTTGTTGATGCCTACCTGTGGACCAGCTATTCCTACTCCTGGATGGTCAGGATCCCTGACCGTTTGCAACATCCTAGAGGCTAGTTTATCCAACAAAGGGTCATCAAATTTGATGTCCTCAGATGGTTTTTTCAGGACAGCCAGCTCCTTCTTATCTGTAATTTGGTATACATGCATCAATTTGTTTTCATCTCCGTCATTGATTAATGATCTCTCATGATCATTGAAATTCTTTGTTGTTTTCATATTAACCTTCCTTTGGTTTTTAGGGCCAATATATTTTTTCTCCCCAGCTTCTATGGCAGCACTCATTATATTGTTCTTCGGTGGTTGTGGGCACCGATATCCATTGCTGTAAGCACAATAAGGATTATAAGCCCTGTTGAAATCTATCCTGATTTTTCCATCTTTTATATCCGTAATGCTTAGATCCAGGTACCTCCCCCCTTCATAGGTCGTTTCTCCAGTCGTACTGTCCATAAAAGGCACAAAAAGATGGTTTTTATAGATCGCATTCTGAAATAGTGATACACTTTGGTAGGCAGTTAAACTATATATTTTTCCATCCAATTCAAATGTTAGTAATCCATACCTCTTGTATTCGTTAGAAGTTCCATCATAAGTGGGCATCCTGAAGGTCGGTTCATTGAAAACCAGCTCTATTGATGCTGTCACCACATAATCTTGCTTTGCAGGGTAGAAGGTCACATATTTGACCTGATCTTCTCGAAGTGGACCAAATTCATCCTTTACCATTTCATGGATCTGATTATCCCGATAGGATTGAATTTCCTGTTCCAAAGATTGGCCCATTATAATTAACGGTGCAAAGAAGCTGATTAAATAGATAAATGCCTTCATTTTTATAATTAATATCTATCAAATGTATAGATATTTTGCGATTTTCGGATAGGGCTAATCTAAAGTTTAATTGTAATTTTGTAAAAAATGCAGTGACATGAGATTAATGGCTTTTGATTATGGGACCAAGAGGATTGGAATAGCTGTTTCCGACAGCATGCAGATAATTGCAAGCCCATTGACTAACATCCATCCAGAAGAGATCTGGAAATTTCTTTCTGAATACCTTGTTGAAGAACAGGTAGAAACCTTCATCATTGGCAAACCAAAGAAATTAGATGGGACGGCTTCTGAATCCGATCAGCATGTGGTTGGTTTCAGCAGGAAGCTACGTAAAACTTATCCCCATATTCCAATAGAAGAGGTGGATGAAAGATTTACCTCCAAGATCGCCTCGCAGGCCATTTCAGTATCTGGAATGAAAAAGAGTAAAAAACAGGATAAGGGATTGATTGATAAAGTTTCAGCAGTATTGATTCTGCAGAGTTATATGGACAGCAAATCTTTTTAATATGGCATTGAAGGATATACAGTTTTTTTCCCAGGACATCGATTTTACACTCAAGGAAAAACAAAAGGTAAGGCAGTGGATTGGAAAAACCATCAAAGAAGAAGGTTACAGTCGCGTTGGAGAAATGAGTTTCGTTTTTTGTTCAGATGCCTACCTTCTTGATATTAACAAGCAATATCTTAACCATGATACATTCACGGATATCGTGACCTTTGATTCATCTGAAAAGGAGGATCTCATTGCTGGAGATATCTTTATTTCCGTAGAAAGAACCATGGAAAATGCTCAAAAATTCAATGTTTCCAATCGTGATGAGTTGCATCGAGTAATCATCCATGGTGTACTCCACCTTTGTGGCTATTATGACAAGACAAAAGAGGAAAAAACCTTAATGACACAAAAAGAGGATTACTATCTCGCTAAACGGGATTTCTAAAAATTCCTTTTTCTGCTTATGCTCATAAACTCTTGGTAAATTTTTGAAAGACGGCAATAGGATGACCTTCACGTAATTTTTCTCCAGAGCGGGAATGACTCATCAACAGGCAAGTGAAGGCTCTAATATCATCAGTAACCAATTATGGCTCTCTCCAGAAGGGACCAGTCTGGAAGACCGGAATCCATTGGCCGGTAGTTGTTATCGGAGCTAAAAACGGATCCCAAAACTATTGAAGAATTATATACTATGGGTTATTCCATTCAAGTAGGAGGTAGAACCAGTGGTCTTATCAATGCAATATACTTTGATCCCAGGCAGGTTAGCCCCTGGAGAGGGAGTAGAAACAATTGGGAAGACGAAGGTATTGCTGGTAGTTATACATTAAATGAGAAAATGTTTATTATTGTAGGGATTTTAAAAGTTAGGAAGGTTTTCCTAAAAATTAATTATGAAAATTATTATAACAATGATAAATAAAATAATTACTTCTGTACTTCTTTCAACTTGTTTTGTGGTCTGCTCAAATAATCTTTTTGCTCAGACACTGCCTGTCATCAAAGAAGGCGAAGCCCAGATAGTTGAGGGGTTCAATACCCCTGATAAATGGATACGGGAGGACCTTTGGGTGGAAACTGATTTTGATACTGACGGTGATGGAAAACCTGATAGGATGCATGTCGATGTAACTCGCCCTTTCCAAACACAAACCGAAAACCTTAAACTTCCAGTAATTTACGAGACTAGCCCATACTATGCTGGAACTGCTCAGATGGTCGATGGGATCATGTGGAACGTGAAACATGAAATTGGTGAAAAGGCCCCAAACCCAAGGATTCATCCAGAGGTTCAGAGAACAGGAAAAAGACCTGTTATTTCCAATAGCCTTATTCATGAATGGATAAAACGTGGATTCATAGTTGTTCACTCTTCTTCACCAGGTACTGGTCTTTCGGATGGTTCCCCAAGTATAGGTGGCCTTAATGAATCTCTTGCTCCTAAAGCAGTCATTGAATGGCTGTCTGGTAAGGACAATGGATATACCAGTCGGGAAGGGAATCAAAAGGTTAAAGCCTATTGGTCCACAGGAAAGGTAGGGATGACCGGAACATCTTTTAACGGTACCCTACCATTGGCCGCTGCCACAACTGGAGTTGAAGGCCTGAAAGCCATTATTCCCATTGCTCCCAATACTTCATACTATCATTATTATAGATCCAACGGTTTGGTTCGCAGTCCCGGTGGTTATTTGGGGGAAGATATCGATGTACTTTATGATTTTGTCCATAGTGGGGATGAAGCTAAACGTGCATACGGAAATAAGTTAATTCGCGATACCGAAATGGCAAAAGGGTTGGATCGTGAATCTGGTGATTATAATGATTTCTGGAAAGGTCGAGATTATCTAAACCAAATGTCAGGGATGAAAGCTGCCCTTTTGATGTCCCATGGGTTCAATGATTGGAATGTAATGCCTGAACATAGCTACAGAATTTATAAAGCTGCTAAAGAATTAGGTATTCCAACCCAGCTCTATTATCATCAAGATGGACACGGAGGTCCTCCTCCCATGAAAATGATGAATCGCTGGTTTACACGGTATTTATTTGGTGTCCAAAATGGAGTTGAAAATGAACCCAAAGCTTGGATCGTGCGTGAAAATGAAAGACAAATGAATCCTACTCCCTATGCAGATTACCCAAATCCGTCTGCACTGAATGTGAAACTTTTTTTAGTTGCAGGTGCCCCTAAACATGGTGCTCTATCAACTAAACAGAAATCAGTAAAGGCCCTTGAAACCTTGGTTGATGACGTATCCATCAGTGGAGATTCATTGGCCCAATTGGAAACGTCCAATCATAGGTTGCTTTATCTAAGTCCAAAACTGACAAAAGATCTTCATATATCCGGATTGCCCCGTATTAATCTGCGTTTGGCGAGCAGTAAACCTGCAGCAAACCTATCTGTTTGGTTAGTTGCATTGCCTTGGGAAAAGGGTAAAGATGTAAGAATCACTGATAATATCATTACCCGTGGGTGGGCTGATCCCCAAAACCATGAATCTTTGACCAAAAGCAATCCACTGAAACCAGGGAAGTTCTATGATTTAGCATTCGACCTTCAACCAGATGACCAAATTATTCCTGCAGGACAACAAATCGGACTGATGATATTCTCCTCTGATCAAGATTTTACCCTATGGCCAGAGCCCGGTACTGAACTGACGATTGATCTTGATGGATCTCATTTGACCTTACCGGTGGTTGGTGGACTTCAGGCATTTGATTCATCTTTAAAATAGATAAATCCCTAAAAATTTCACATAGTGCCTACTTGTGCAAGATCGGCAGTTTTGTATGTCTGGACAATTTCACTTGATTCTTACCAAAACTATTTGCGATATTGGGACATTGAATACCTGCCTAGGAATGATAATTTTGATCATATATCTTCCTTGTGTTGGATAAAGTGGAACTCCTAAAGATACTGGCCTGATAAACTAGGCAGGCCATTTTTAATTTTTCCTTCGTGGAATTCTCTTCCATTCCCTTAAAGTTGTAATTGAAAGTCCTTGTCATTTCTAGGAGTAATTCCTCATTTTACTGGCATTCTAGCATGAGGGGATATGAATAATACAATTGATTTTCATCTATCTCTAAAGCTCGAAGAGTTGCTCATGAACGTTAAACCTGTTTTGGCCAACATAAGTAAATATGAAGTTGAAAATAACGAAATGTTCTTAGCAATAGCCCTAATTGGGCAGAGCAGTAAGACGACCTTCACGAGCAGCTTTGTAGTTTATGGTCCTTTGATTTAGCGTGTTCTGACTAAGAGATTAATAACTTGGAAAGCCTTTCTGATATTGCCCTGCAATTAGGAGTTTGTTTGATATGAATGTCCACAAAGGAGGCCTATGGAATAAAAGGCAGCAGATCCGGTTAGAGCATCATTTTTTGGGGATGACTAGGTGCCGGGTAGATGGATCCGATATCAACTTGTCCATTTCAGAATAGGTGATGTCCTGGATGTCTCGCTTGATCTGTTGATAATTTCTGACTACCATCCCTTGTTGGGGTTGGGTGACCTCTTTGGGCTGCTGGTAACTGGACTGCTCCTTTGCGATCGCCCGATGGTTGTTTATCACCTTGCCATGGAATCCTTTCAGAGAGATAGGTAATTGAGGGTCATCAGCTACCATCCCCACGAATTCACCGGAGGATAGGCTTGAGATCACCGAGGGCGGAATTGCTGCGTCCAGTTGGCTCGATAAGCCAATGGAAGTGTCGCTGGAATTGATCGATAGGCTCTGCCTGTCTTGCATGATCTTCCCAAATCTCTCAGAAAGTTGTTTTGCTGTCTCTCCGGAAACCTGCCCGCTGATTACGTTTCCTACTATGTTCAGTATGACATCTGCCTGGTCTCTGCCATAATCCTTACGGAGTTGGGAAATGTCTTGCACGCAGAGGGTGGTGGCAACTTTGTTGCTTCTGGCAGTAGCAATCAGGCTATCAATGTTGTTTAAGTAGATCGTTGGAAACTCATCGAAGATCAGGCTGCATTTAAGCATATCCTTTTTGTTGACCTGTTTAATCAATCTGTTCACGAAAAGTGAGATCACGGCCCCATAGATCTGGATCTTCTGAGGATTATTGCCCATGCAAACAATCTTGGGTGATTTTGGGTTGTTGATGTCAAGGGTGAAATCATTTCCCGAAAGAACGTAGTAGAGTTGGGGTGAGGACAGGCGGGCCAGCGCTATCTTTGCCGATGCTACCTGACCTTCGAGCTGTTCCATTACATTGTTCAAATAGGCATTGACAAATGGATTGATCAAGACCTGTATTTCTTCCTGACTTCTAAGCAATGTGAAAAGTCGGTCATAATCCTGCTGCATAAGCTCAATCACGTGAGGTAAGGTACAGAATTCTCCGTCCTGGTAGCACCTTAGATACCAGATCACTGCAGTTAGGAGGTTAATTGCCGATTCCACGAAGAAGTCCCCCTGTCGCTTAACCCACTCCCTGTTTAGGCCCAATAGAATGGTCCTGGCTGATTCTGCAGCATCAGTGATGTCATCCATTGCCGAGGGCTCCAGGGGATTGCACCTGTGGGTCCTGGAAAGGTTGTCAAAATCTATCCTATAGAAATTCATTTTCCTTTCCCCCATCATCCAGTGATGGTATGCTATCTTTGAGAGATCATCGTACTTAAAGTCGTATACTAACATGGAGAAGCCTTTTTTTATGTGTTGGGAAATAATATGACGTATCACGTAATAAGATTTACCCGAGCCAGGGTTACCCAAGACCAGGGTTGCTCTAAATGGGTTGATGATGTTGATCCAACCAAATCGCTTTCGGTTTCTTAAACGGTACTCGAATGGAAGGTTTATCGAAAAATCGTTTTCCAGTAGGTCTTCCTGCTGTGGAAAGGTCTGGTTCTGAAGGTTGAATATGTCTTGGTCTGCTAGTTGGGTCCAAAGGATTCTGGATATAATCGTGGTTCCTTTGATGACAGCAAGCATGCCCCATGTACTCAGCGTATAATATACCAATAGTACCGAAGGTGAAGCTGGTAGCACATTAAAAATGAGCCCACTGGAAAAAAAGAGACCGAACCCCAGTAAAAACCAGACTAATGCTCTGTTCATATTGAATTTTCTTTCCTTTTTACCATTTATTCCAATCATGGAAATCAGCAGGAAAAGTAGACAAAACCACTTGCAGCGGTTAAAGGTGTTCAGGAGCCCAGTTCCTGAAATGGATTGGAGAATCCTATCGGTTAGTTGCCATGTCATACCCAGCTTAATGAACCAATGGTAGCCCACATGGTAATAATGCAAGGCCAATAGGAACACCGCTATAAGCCGTCCCATGTCGGATATTTTTTTCAGAGCTTGAGCATTTTCGGTATTGTTCATTTTCGTTCTGGTTTATGTTATCATAATTTAATGGTCCTATGTTCGGCTATCTGAAGATCCTTTCCCATTTTGCATTCGGCGCTATGGCCAAGCTTGAATGAATTGATATCAAAGCCTAGACCTAGCTTTCTTTCGTGTATTGCGCAATACAGCATGTGATCGATCACAACGGTTTCACTTGAAGCTTTTCCTTTTCCAGGCAATTGAATGAGTTCAATGCCCTGGAACAATAGTTGTTTGGCATCCCACCCCTGGTTTGAGGAACTCATTTTTTCTTGCTGAATGACGGTCCGGAGACGAGTGATGGAAGTCTTTTCCCTTTGTGCTACATGAAAAAAAGAGAGTGGAAATTGGCCTAAATCTGGGGAAAGATTGGCTTGAGGAATCCCTTTGGAAACGGTTCTGTAGGACTTGTCTGTCAAGTAATAGATCAGTCCTTTTTTTTGATCATTTGTATGGGCCTTTGGCCTTAGGGCCAATATATTGAAAGGTTTGAGCAGCGCATTCCATTCCTGTAAATCCGAAAATGAGTATGTACGCTGAAGGTAGAGTAGGATGTCACGGAGGCTTTTATTGAGAGGCTGAGCAGCCTGGATAAGTTCCCTTATAGGGGTTGGCCTTTCGTTTTCTCCAAGTAAATTTTCCTGTGCAGGAACCAGGTCAAAATCAGCCTCTAGTTTTTTTGCTGCAGGAATGGAAAGTCGCTGTCCCAGCCTGTGCGTGTAGATTTGGCTTCCATCACTCCGGATATTCGTTGATACGATGTGCATGTGCGGGTGGTAGGTATCTGAATGCCGGTAAACTAGAAATGGCTGTAGACCAAAACCGATCAGCTCCATGTAACATTCGGCGATCAAGCGGAATTGAGAATTGGACAGTCTTCCATCAAGAGGGTGGAAACCCAAAATGGAATGCAGACAGGGGAGCTTGATGTTTGCGTTTAGGGTACAGCGGTTGACCATGTATGAGGTCTTTTGTTGTATGCTAAGATCCTTAGATGATAGTGGCATGTTTCCCGCCATTAGACATTCCGCGATTCCAGAGGCAACCTTTTTCTCATGGTAGGCAATTATCCTAGAAACACTCGCCACGTCGTAAGTTAGTGCAACCATTCCTTGAGAAGCTTTTTTATTAATGAAGTCTGTATGTACATTTCCTGCTCGATACGCTTGAAGATCCCTAATAAGTCAGAACTCTCGCTTATGTCCCCTAATGCTTCAACCATATGGACCTTGGATCTCTCCATGCATTTTCTAGAACGGGAAAGTTCCTCTAGGACATCATCCTGTGAGCGATTCCTTATTGTTGTTACGATTTTTCGGGAAAACAATCTTTTTCTGAGATAAAGGGCCATGTTTGGGCATGTACTGTTTTCTTTTTCTGTCTTTAGCTGGGAATATTCCTTTTCCGTAAAATTAAGGGTGACGGCCTTATTTCTTAGTTTGTTGTTTTTCATGTTGAATTTTTTGAGTGATTATTTGGATATCCTGCGGGCAGGAAGAGGTATTTTCAATTTACCTATATTCATTGCCCAATCATTTAAATCTTTATGATTCTGGTACAATGCGCTCTGGTCTCGGTATCTATTGTCCAATGATAAGGCGTATCTGGTTAATTCTGTGCCGGCCCTGTCACGGTCAAGGTATAGGGAAATCTGCTGGTGAGACTCCATTTTTTCTCGTGCCCTTTCAAAGAAGGATACGGAGTTAAGGACCATGAAATCCACCTTTGATTCGTCTAAATTAGGATGGAGGGTTCTGAAGGTCAGGAAATCCATAAAGCCTTCAAAAACAAGGATTTCGTTGTGGCCTATTCCAACACTGGAGATGTCTTTTGGAGAATTACTCAACTTATAATGGGGTGTTCGGATTTCAAAACCTCCTCCGTCATTGGGAAAGCCAATTCCAAGATAGCTATTCCCAGAAATTTCATATTTGAGCTCTCTACAATATTGATCTGCCAAGTGCACAGAGATGCGACGTTCTTGAATGTATTTGATAAGATGGTCTGACCTCAGGGAGCTGTTCTGGATTAAGGTGATTTTGTTTTCATGCTGGTGTGATTTCTTGGGGAATGCCATTTTGGAGGATACCGTGACCGGTAATTCCATTCTAAATCCTTCAATGAATTCGGAAATGCTGCAACCTTGATAAAGAATTGCAAAATCGATGAGGTTGCCTCCCTTGCCTATGCCGTGGTCATACCAGCGGTTGATCCTGCGGTTTACCTTAAAGGAAGGTACGGTTTCTTTTCGAAATGGGGAAAGGTACCAAAAATCATTATTCCTGATTTTGGAGGGTTCATGGCCAAGATTCGCCAGGTAGCTTACCAGGTCCATTTCACGGATTTCCTGTAGGGAAATATTTCTATTGTTATTTTCCATATCCATGCTTTGAGTTATTAAAAAATTATCCTTCGATCCAAATTTAAAGAGGTGTGCTCCATTAAAACGAGCCTAAAAAAAATCGTATGTACCTCAAATCCTTAATGTTACTCCAGGATCGCTCTAGGGCAATAAGGTGAAAAGAGTCAAGTAACGTCCCATTGAGGGTACAACTTATTTACAGGTAATTGTTGTACTTGTAGTAAGAAAACCTTCCCTGTTTCTTTGTAAAACAATTGAACGGGTGACCATGCTGCTTTCCATAAGTATTCACCTGATTGTATTCAAAAGTAAAAAAGGAGAAAATAATGTTGCAAAATTTAACCTGGATGCAAATCTTACTACTACTAACCAGTGCCTTAGCGGTTTACTACGTATGGGCCCTATGGAGACTATATGGGAGGAAATTCCTGGATAACTTCAAAAACGTTGATTCCAATTCTGGTTTCGAATGGGAGAAAGGAAATAAGTCGTTCTTCGGCCCGCCTAGTGGGGCCCAGGAACATCCTACTCCCGTTTATGGGGGTGGACAGGAATTCCTTGATCAGTTGCGCCTATATCTTGTTCCCTACAGAAATGCCGGAGATAATCCGGTAATACAATGGGATACCCTCAAGGAATTATTGCAGAAGTACAATCCTTCAAATGACAGAAAACTCCAGAAAATCATGGTGGAAACCTTGGTAGTAGAGCTGGAAGATTTTGGAATTGATATTTCTTTTTCCACTATAAAGGAGAAAATTGGTTGCTCGTAGAATTGGTTGAAAGTTGGCCGGCGCTCCCGGATCCTACCTGGTGAGAGCACCTTGATAATACCTTTTTTCAGGTATCGCGGGACCGCAAGCCATCTATCCTTAAAAAATAAAATCCATTTGTTTTATGATAAATAATATAGATAAAGATCATCAGGCGACAGCTAGGTTGAAACTGCGCTCTGGAACGGTGATTTTAACGGTTTACTTTCTACTGCCTTTAATCTGCAATGGACAGGATGGAAATGCAGGAATAGAAGCGGCAAATACCCAGATAAGGAGTTATTTCAGTGCAGGGACACAGCTCATGTATGGAGTGGGAGCCCTATTGGGGCTCATTGGGGCTGTAAAGGTCTTCCAGAAATGGAACAATGGAGACCCCGACACCGGAAAGGTTGCCGCCGCTTGGTTCGGCAGCTGTGTTTTCTTAGTCGTGGTAACTACTGTAATTGAATCGTTCTTTGGAATACGTTGAATATGGCAAATTCAATTTATCGTATCCAACGTGACATCAACAGGCCTATTGAATTCTTTGGGCTCCAATCACAGTACATTTGGATGCTTGTTCTCGGGTTTGTTCTCTTGATGACGATTTTCCTGACACTATATTATTCAGGGATTTCAAGAATCTTTAGTCTTTCGGTTATGGTCGTTTCAGGAATTCTGTGGACAGTTGTAGTTCATGGATGGAATAGGCGATATGGTAAATATGGCTTTTTAAAGTCATATGCACGGGGAAAGCTGCCTAGTTCCCTTCGAATCAGGGACAGAAAACAATTTATTTACTTCAAGGATAGGGAGGTGAAAAAATGGATGTAGAATTCAATAAGATATTCCCTTTGTTGGACGTTGAACAAGATTGCATCCTTAGTAAAAGCGGTGATGTAACGCTTGTCTTTCGAGCCGATATACCCGAGATATTCAGTTTGTCGGATGCAGAGTTCGAAGCATTCCACCAGGGCTGGATCAGTGCCATAAAGGCCCTGCCACATGGGAGTATTATTCATAAACAGGACTGGTTCGAGAAGAAAAGATATCGTGCGGAGCTTTCCGACTTAGAAGTCGGTTTCCTTGAAAGGGCAAGCGAACTTCATTTTAACGAAAGGAGTTACCTTGAACATCATTGTTATGTGATGTTGACCAAATCTCCTAATTCCAGAAAAGGAGCAAGTAGCCTTTTCTCTACCTTGATACGAGGACAGCTGGTTCCCCACGAGACCATTGATCATGAAGGCTTCAAGGAGTTCTTTGTAGCCTGCGGACAGTTCCAGAGGATACTTGAGGACTCTGGTTTAATCCAACTCGTAAGATTAACCGACGATGAGTTAAAGAGCACAAGTGGCCGTCACGGACTCATTGAACGCTATTTTAGGCTAGGAGGGTCAGAAGAATGCCCATTGATAAGGGATATAGATTTTTCCAAGGGGATACAAGTTGGTAGCCGGCACTGCCAGTTGTTTACACTTAGCGATGCCAATGATCTCCCCAATCTTTGTGGTAGTAGGATTGATTACGAAAGATATTGTACTGAAAGAACACGCTTCAGTGTTGGATTCAGTTCCCCATTGGGACAACTTCTTAATTGTGACCACATCTATAACCAGTACATTTTGATCTCTGACCATCAGGAGGTGATTAAGCGGTTGGAACGTAAACGCCTGAGGTTACAATCGCTTTCTGCCTATAGTCGAGCAAACAAAATTTCCAGGGATGCCACGGAAAGTTTTCTGAATGAAGCCCTTGTCAATCAACGTTTGCCTGTAAGGGCTCATTTCAACGTGCTAACTTGGACGTGCGATCAAAAGGAAATAAATTCTATCAGGAATATGGTTTCCTCGGCCTTGTCCAAGATCGATGCACTTTGCAAGGAGGAAACCGTTGGTGCTCCCCAAATTTTCTGGGCAGGAGTCCCCGGAAATTCTGCAGACCTCCCACTAAATGAGACCTTTGAGACTTTTGCTGAACAAGCAAGCTGTTTTCTCAACCTAGAGAGCAATAGTGAAACTTCTGTGAGCCCAACAGGCATTCGCCTTGGGGATCGCCTTTCGGGAAGACCCCTCCATGTCGATATTTCTGATGAGCCAATCCTGAAAGGGATATGTACCAACCGTAACAAGTTTATTCTTGGCCCGACCGGTAGCGGCAAATCCTTCTTTACTAACCATATGCTCCGGAGCTACCATCAACAGGGTAGTCATGTTGTACTTGTGGATGTGGGGCATAGCTATAGAGGTTTGTGCCAATTGATTGGAGGGAAGTATTTTACCTATAGTGAAGAGGAACCGGTCAGTTTCAATCCATTTTTCATTAGTAAAGGGGATAGCCTTGATACCGAGAAAAAGGAAAGCATCAAGACCTTGCTACTTGCCCTGTGGAAAAGGGACGATGAGGTTTTCAGACGATCTGAATATGTTGGACTCTCCAATGCCATCTCCGGCTATTTTGCATTTCTCGGTTCACGGCCCCTGATATGGCCATGCTTTGATAGTTTTTATGAGTTTTTAAGGGAATTGTATGTTCCATCTCTTCAGAGGGATGGAGTCAGGCAGAGCGATTTTGATATTGAGAACTTCCTGTATGTGTTAAGGCCATTTTATAAAGGGGGCGAATTTGATTATCTGCTCAATTCTACTCAGGCGCTGGGCCTGCTGGAAGAGAGGTTTATAGTTTTTGAGCTGGACAGCATCAAGGAACATCCAATCCTGTTTCCGGTGGTTACCATAATTATCATGGAAGTCTTCATTGGAAAGATGAGAAAGCTTAAAGGAGTTCGTAAGATCATCTTGATAGAGGAGGCCTGGAAAGCCCTGATGAAGGAAGGTTTCGCCCAGTACATAAAGTATCTGTTCAAGACAGTGCGCAAATTTTTCGGAGAGGCAATTGTAGTTACTCAGGATATTGAGGACATCATTTCTTCGCCCGTAGTCAAACAGACAATTGTCAATAACAGCGATTGCAAGATCCTATTAGACCAGCGTAAATTCATGAATAAATTTGACGAGATACAGGCAATGTTAGGATTGACAGACAAGGAAAAGGCCATGGTGCTCTCGGTTAACCGAGACAACGATCCTACCCAGAAATACAAGGAGGTTTTCATTTCCCTAGGTGGGGTTCACTCTAGGGTCTACCGTACGCAGGTATCCCTGGAAGAATATCTATGCTATACCACAGAGGAATCAGAACGGGTTAAGTTATTGGAATATACCCGCAGCCACGGAGGAAACTTTTCAAGAGCAATTGTTGCGATGGCAAGGGACATCAAAAATGGATTGCTAAAAATATAAATAGTATGAAAAGAGATTTTAAGAGAAGGATCGCCCTTGTGGGACTTGTCCTTACATTGGGCAGCTGCCAGCTAGCACATGCACAAATCGGCATAGCAGAGGTAATTAAAGCAGGGATAAAAAGGGTGGTAAGAGCCGTAGATCTAAAAGTCCAGAGGTTACAAAACCGGACCATCTGGCTTCAAAACGCACAAAAAGTACTGGAGAATTCTCTCAGCAAGTTAAGGCTCCAAGAAATCTCTGAATGGACAAACAAGCATACGGAGCAATATAGAGAACATTATCAGCAATTTAGCCAGGTAAGGTCGGCGATCACAGGTTTCAGGAAAGTCCGCCAAGTTGTCCAAATCCAGCTGGATTTGGTCCAGGAATACAGCAAGGTTTGGGACCTATTGAAAGGTGATCCGGTATTTAGTCATGATGAGAGCGTCCACATGGAAAAGGTCTATGCATTGATCCTTGATAGAAGCCTTAAAAATCTTGAACAAGTTCAATCTATAGTAAGATCGTTCCACCTTGCGATGAGCGATCTGCAACGAATCCAACTGATAAATGAAACAATCAATGATCTATATGGGAATTACAGGGACCTTAAGGCCTTCAACCGGCAAAACTTAATCTTGAGGTTCCAACGGTTATCCCAGAAAGAACAGGTTGGAAAAGTAAGAGAACTTTATAATCTATCCAAGACACCATGAAAGCAAAACTGATTTCCCAATTCATCTTTTGTTTCGTTTTCCAACTGCCACAAGCCGGTCAATGCCAGATAGTGAAAGAATGGATCCGTCAAAAAAAGACCCAAAAAGAGTACCAAATCCAGCAAATTGCGGCTCAGAGTGTCTATTTAAATCTGGTGGATGAAGGAAAAGATCTTTTGCAGTCCGGACTGGGTTCAATTCAGGAAGCAAAGAAAGATGTATTTTCCTTACACCAACTTTTCTTCAAGTCCATGGGTATTGTCAACCCGCATCTGAAAGGAGACCCGATAGTGTCTATGATATTGGACATGCAGGCCATCGTTGTTAAGCATTGTATTTATGCCAAGGAACTACTAAAGTCGACTGATAAACTACCTGACAAAGAAGGGCAGTACATTAAGGATATCTCCTCAAACATCCTAGTGGTGAGTGTCGAACTGCTTGAAGGGCTTACATACATAATGAAGAACGATGAGGTACAGCTGGACGATGGTCAGCGATTGCAACGCCTTTGGGTGCTCCATAAAGAGATGGTTGAACTTTTGGCCGTCTCCAAGAGATTGATAGAGGATTCTTTCCAAATCTCCATTTTCAGGAAACGCGATCAAAGGGATCTGTGGGTACTTTTTGAAAAATCGGGAACAAAAAAAAGAATTAAATGAAGATATGCAGATTGTTGTTACTTACCGCCCTTTGGTTAGTGTTGCCTGGACAAAGGCTCTTGGGACAAAGCACTGAGATTTCCCAATTGATCTTAAACGTCGAGAAATTGGCACAAATGAAGAAAATCCTTTCTCAGATGAAGCAAACCTATTCCGTACTCAATAAAGGTTACGGTATAATCAGGGATCTTAGTAAAGGTAATTTTGACCTGCACAGGTTTTTTTTACATGGGTTGTTTGAGGCCAGTCCATCGGTTCGAAGGTACCACAAGGTAAAACTGGTTATTGACCTTCAATTACAGGTGGTTTCTCTGACCAAAAGGTCCATTCAGAGGTTTCGGAATTCAGGTCTCTTTTCATTAGAGGAACTTCAATATCTGTCCCTGTTCCAGGAAAAAGCCCTGGAGGAAAGCTTAATGATCCTACAGGAGTTGATCGTCTTGGTGGTGGACGGACAGTTAAAAATGAATGATGGGGAACGCCTGTTGGCCATTGACCTGCTTTACAGAAAAATGGAACGGTCAGTTGAATCCCTCCGCGCTATGGTGAACTCTACAGATATCCTCCGGTACCAACGGATGCGTGAGAGCAGGGACATCGACAGGGTGGAAGAGCTGATCCAGAAGGGACCAGATTAATGTTGATAAATATACAAGAACATGAAAACAATTATAAAATATGGATTAGCCTTGTTGTCCCTAATCGGACCAATACGAGCCTCCGCTCAGGATCTATCCGAGAACTTTAGCAATTTCCAACTTGTCTTAGAGCAACTCTATGATGAAATGATGCCGTTATGCTCCAACCTTATGGGGGTAGGCCAGGGTCTTGCAGGATTTGCAGCCCTGTGGTTCATTTCTTCAAGGGTATGGAAACATATTGCAGCGGCAGAACCCATAGACATTTTCCCACTCTTGCGCCCTTTTGCCATTGGTTTTTGCATTTCTATCTTCCCATCCGTAATGGGGCTTGTGAACGGAGTACTTTCTCCAACTGTCCGGGCTACCTCGGCAATGGTGGGTGATTCTAACCAGGCCATTTCGGAACTCCTCATGCAAAAGCGCAAAGCATTGGAGGGGACTGAACTCTTTCAGATGTACGTAGGTCTTAACGGGCAAGGTGACCGAGACAGGTGGTACCGATATACCAATCAGGGTGAAGATCCGCAATCAGAGGGGTTTTGGGAAGGCCTTGGCAATGATTACAAGTTCGCGATGGCCAAGGCGGCCTATAATTTTAGGAATTCCATTAAGGAATGGATGAGCGAAGTGTTGTCGCTATTGTTCCAGGCGGCGGCACTTTGCATCGACTGCTTGAGAACCTTCCAGTTGGTAGTCCTCTCTGTTTTGGGTCCGATTGTATTTGGTTTATCGGTCTTTGACGGATTTCAGCATAGCCTTGTCATTTGGTTGGCTAGGTACATAAATATATACCTATGGTTGCCAGTGGCCAATATTTTCGGAAGTCTAATCGGAAAAATCCAACAAAATATGCTCAGGTTGGATATATCCCAGATTGAGGAAAGTGGATATACCATGTTCTCTCCTTCAGACGGTGCTTATCTGATATTCCTGATCATAGGAATCGTTGGCTATTTTGCAGTCCCTACAATCGCCAATTACATTGTAAACGCCTCGGAAAGCGGTGCATTTGTAAGGAACGTTACCAACATTTTCCTCGGAACCACTACTAGTCTGCCAACCCGTATGATGCAAAATGTATCAATGTCAGGTGATGCAATGGGAGATTCAGCAGCAAGGAACTCTAGTAACATGGTCCAAAGATCCCAGAGTGAACCTTATTTCAAGGATTCAGCTCCCAATGACAACTATATGCAAGAGAAATTGAAGGGAAACCCATAAAGATAGAAAACAAAGAATATGTTCAGGAAAATGAAAAATATTGATTCGGCCTTTCGCCTTATTAGGGGGTTTACGGCGCTTGTTGTTGTTTTTAGCGGGGTGACCTGTTGTCTGTGCATTTACTGGAGCTTGGGGACAATCAGCCGACATCAGCAACAAATTTATGTACTGGCAAATGGACAGGCTTTCCTCGCCCGATCGTCTTCCCGACAAGACAACCTTTCGGCCGAAGCCAAGGAACATGTCAGGCGTTTCCACGAGCTATTCTTCACGCTTGACCCTGATGAGTCTTCCATCCGTGAGAAAACCACCATTGCACTTTACCTGGCGGATCAGAGCGCCAAGAAAGTTTATGACAATCTCCGAGAGAGGGATTTCTATTCACAGCTGGTCGCAGCCAATGTGAACCAACGCCTGATTGTGGATAGTATCCGTGTGGACCTGTCAGAATATCCCTACAGTTTCCACTTCTATGGCACTCAACTGATTACTAGGCCTACCACTCAGACCACGCGGAACTTAGTATGTCGTGGGATGCTTAGAGAGGTTTCCCGAAGCGAGAATAATTCCCATGGTTTGTTAATCGAAAGGTGGGAGATACTTGAAAATCGGGACATAAGGACTAGGAATCGTAAATAAATTACAATGGAAAAGAAAATAACAAATAAGCTACTGGAACACCACAAGATATGGAGATTCAAAGTAAAGGTTAGAAGAAGACGCTCTTCTAGGAGGATCCGGATAATCTGGCTCTCAATCTTTATAATATTGGCCGGATGTTGTTGCATTTTCCAGGTCTACAGTTCGATTTGGGGAGTCTCAGGATTAACCATATCAATGCCAACATCCATTAAATTACCTACTATTCAGCCTCCAGGCACTCATGAAGGTCAGGAGCCTGGTCAACCTCACCCAGATTTCCAAGGAGAATTAAATCAACAGAAACTTGAAGAAAAAAATCCCGGGATAGGGAAAGAAAAAAAACATTCATCGTGCAGAAAAAAATAATGGATCAATGAAAGATAATTGTCATGAAAACAAGTAAAATAATAAATAGGAAAAAATTTAGCCATAGGTTCCTTCTATTAGCTCCAGTGGTTGCCATACCCTTTTTAATTCTGATGTTCTGGAAAATGGGGGTAGGAAGTGGAACTCCACCCTACCTTAAGAATGTTGAACAATCTGGTTTTCCAGCCGAACTTCCACAGTTGGGTGAAACATTAGGGGAAAAGCTCAATAAGCTTCAGCTTTATGAAAAGGCGGATCGTGATTCTTTAAAGCTTAGAGAGCTCATCAGGAACGACCCTTATTACTTGGACCCACAGGAACCTGAGGGATTTTCTTGGAAGGATCTAAGGCAAGCAGAAGGAGAAGACGGCAATGATTTTGAGCCCGAGGAAAGTGAATCTGCAGAGGATCTTTCCAAAGAGATCCTTAGTAGACTCTCCGTGCTTCGAAAGGAGCTTGATGATACTGAGATCAATGATACTTCCCAGACCAACTCTCAGTATAGGAATTCAGTGGCAGAGGTCATGCCTATTATAGAAGGTAAAAAAAAGGGTAAGATTGAAACAGATTTCCTGGATGTATACAGATCACGCTTGGATTCGCTGACCCATGATCCAGAACAGGACCTAGAAATCTCTCAACTCAATGACATGCTCGACAAAGTTCTAGACATCCAGCACCCCGAGAGGTTAAGGTCCAGGATAGATAAGGATAAAAGCAAGGCAAGTGATAACGTGTTACACGTAGAACCCTCATTGGAGCATGGAGACATCTCAATTTTAGAAAACCATGGACAAAAGTTGGATTCCTTTAAACGAGCGGTCAGGTTCTATTCAACCATGGTGCAAGACGAACTTCCTATTGAGAAAGGATCTATCCTTGCCGCTGTGCATGATAGGCAAGAGGTTACGAACGGTTCGTCCATTAAACTTCACCTGCTACAAAACGTAACCATTGCTGGCAATGAGATCCCAAAGGGAACTTTGGTATTTGCAAGGGTAAACCTTACCTCCCAGAGGATGGACATCAATGTCAGCAACATTCGAGTAGGGAATGTGATTTTACCTGTCGATCTGCAGGTGCATGATCTTGATGGAATGCAAGGTGTCAATGTCCCCGGAAACGTTGTACAGCAAGGAATTCAGGAATCATCCAATAGGTCCATCCAAGAGTTAGGTTTTACTGCACTGGATCCCTCATGGGAAACCAAGGCTGCCACTATGGGGATACAGGCAGCAAAGAGTTTGATTTCTAAAAGGATAAAAGTGAAAAAAGTAATTATGCCCGCAGATTATCGCGTGCTCTTATTGGATAAAAAAGGATCAAAATTTACTCAACCTTAGATAAAAATTTATGATGGATAATCAAATACAAAGCTTTTTATTTTCGCTCTTTCTCCTTCTGGCTTGGACTGGTGCTCAAGGGCAGGCTGAAAACATGCCACAGCGATTAAATGTCAGTGAACAAATGACGACTAATCTTATATTTCCAAGCCCAATCCTTAGCGTAGACCTGGGAAGCTTGGAACTTCTTGCCCAGAAGGCTAACGGAGTACAGAACATCCTTCAGGTCAAAGCCGCAAAAAGAGAGCTAGAAAAAACAAACCTTACAGTAATAACTCAAGATGGAAAGTTATATACTTTCTTGGTTAGTTATGCGGAATTTGCAGATCCAATAAATCTTATGGTCAAAGATTTATTGGGGCCTCCTACAGTTCGCGCGATCGTGAATGGAAAGAATGTCCCTCCGCACAAGGTAAGAAAAGGAATGGATTGGGCATGTAGAACCGACCTTGTTCCCTTTCTTATAAGAAAGCATTCGTACGGGATCTCCTTTAGCCTCGATGGTGTCTTTATACAGGATGGTAGGATGTACTTTCGATTCAGATTCTACAATAATTCTAACGTACCATTTCAACCTGACCAACTCAGGTTCTTCATTAAAGATAACAAAACGACAAAAAGAACCCCTTCACAAGACCTTGAGGTCACCCCCGAGTTTGTGGTAGGAGAGCATGGTAAGCTCATTGAATATGTTATGCATACATTGGTTTTCAGCCTCCCAAGTTTTACCCTCCCTAAGGGTAAACATCTAAGAGTGGAACTTATGGAACTTTCTGGTGGTAGGAACCTCGTACTGAAGGTACGAAATAGGCATATCCTAAAGACCCTTCCAGTTCCAAATCTTTAATAAATATTACGATTATGAATATAAAAAACTATGAATACCTCAAAGAACAGCTGTTTTATTCTGGATTTGGTCACCATCTAGAAGATTCACTGAAATCAAAGATTGCAAAGGGTACCCAAGAATTCCAATTGCAGTTCAATACACAGATCGAATCTGAGCCGGTAAAGGCTGAACTTCAGTTCTCCAAAAGCAAACAGACAGAAATGTATTTCTTCAATTCCTTTCGAATCGATCTTCCGCAAAATGGTGCACGGTTAGCAGACTCAAGAAGATTCAATATCAATGGAAACTTCAAGTTTACGTTAAAGGAAGCTTATAACTTGCTCAATGGCAGGTCAGTGTTAAAAAAAGTGTCCACCCCACAAGGTGACCTCTATCGTGCATGGTTTCAGCTCGATTCTAAAACCCTAGACATAAATGGCAATCATAAGATGCTCCAGTTCCACGAGAACTATGGATATGACCTAGAAAAACAGTTAATGCGCTATCCTATTATGGAACTTAGGGATGAGCAAAACAAAAAGATACTGCTGGATTCACTAGGAAGAGGCAACCGCCACCTTGTCACCTTTGAGCTAGGTTCAGGTCCAGAGAAACTTTACCTGGAGGCTTTGCCAAGATTCAAAGCTGTTTGCATTTACAATGAGATGGGGATTCGGCAGGAATTTATAGATGATCGTTCAAAACTTCACCAGAAACCAAGCGCTAAAAAACAGGAACAACAGCGGCAAATTCAGATAAGGAGCAGTCGAGGGGGTAATGGAGGACACAATCTATGAGACCTGAAACCTTCTATGCCTTAGCAAAGGTGTTGCCCAACTTCTTTGAGGCCATGGACCGAGACCCCAGGCTTTCAAGTACACATGTTTCGCTCTATTTCTCCCTGATTAGGCAGTGGGCAAGCTCAGAATTTAGTGATTGTATAAGAATTTATGCCAGACAGGGCGCCTTGAAGGCCAAGATCTCGACAGTGAGCTATACCAGATGCCTTAAGGACCTACATGCATTTGGCTATCTACATTATGTACCTTCTTATAACAGTGCAATAGCAAGTTCTATTTATCTTTGCTTTGAAGGAAATTTTAGAACAAGTGGTTTGAAGGAAATACCTGCGGATGGATTAACCCTTGACTAAATTGAAACCTAACTGTTACACAGTGTAATATTGGGATTGGTCGTTGTATTTTTTAGTGAATATATTATTTAGATTGGCACCATTGAGTTTAACGCAAACATTTTGTATGGATAGCGATTTTTTATCAATTCATAGTCTCATGGGTTGGCTATGAGGAATAACCCCTTATTGGAAGCGCAAAACTCTGGTGCAATCTTTATTGATAGCATAAACGCTGTTACCATTTGAATAATTCCGATAGAGGGTAGGGGCAGAGTTCTCCTGGTGAAAAAGAACCAATATAAAGGCTCTTACATATTCTTTGTATAAATAGTTGGGTTAATTGGAATAATTAATTGATTTTCTCAATTACCTTTCATTTTCTATGCAGACCTTCTTTGACAATTTTTGAAGAGTCTATGATAATTGCTCCAATTGAATATTGCCCAAACCCATACCAGGAGAATTACCTTTGCCGGATTTTTTTAGATTTCATCACTACTTCTTGATTCTTATTAGGTCTTAACAAACGAATTAGTAATGTTAGATAAAAGAGGATGGCTCTATATTATTAAACAAAATCCTTGTCACTTTGCTCGCAACAAGGATTCGATGGAACTAATTGAGGAAATGCTATTTCCTAAAGCCAATTGAAGAATTTAATATCGCTCAAATTGAGAGAAGAAAAAGCTGCCCTCAATCTCCGCGTTTTCGTTAGAGTCAGAACCGTGGATAGCGTTAGCATCGATAGATTTAGCGTATTTGTTACGTATTGTTCCTTCAGCAGCTTTTGAAGGATCGGTAGCACCGATTAACGTACGGAAATCTTCAACAGCATTATCTTTTTCTAAGATAGCTGCGACGATTGGTCCTGATGTCATAAAATTAACCAAGTCTCCATAAAAAGGACGTTCTTTATGAACCTCGTAAAACTTGCCCGCATTTACTTCGCTTAGCTGAATGTATTTCATTGCAACGATCTTGAAGCCGCCATTTATGATGTCATTCAAGATGGCGCCAGTGTGACCATTTGCAACTGCATCTGGCTTGATCATTGTAAAAGTTCTGTTTGTTGCCATTATACTCTAAAATTTTTTGCAAAGTTAATAAAATTAAAACAACTTGAAAAAGTTTTGGACAGAGGTTACTTTTCTAAGATTAGCAATATAATTCTCTAATTTAATATTTATATCAGACACCTGTAAGAAAGTCGGGGTTTATGGAGGTCAGAAATAATTGTCTTTCATTGCCTACATCAAAACGTTTAGATCTGCATTCGAAATTGTTTTTATTCCTTTTAAAGTGTGCCAAAGTCTACTTTTTCTTGAGATTGGAATTTTTTAAGAATGTTTGATTCCTCTCCTTTTGAAAGAATAGAGGTAAGGTTTCTGAGTCCTTCCTTTCATCAGTTATTTTCCTTTTCTTATTAGCTCCCTTATCCCCTTAGAGCATTCTGTTTTTTTGTTATCCAATTTCTTATTTATAGAATTTGTTGTTTTCCCCTAAACAAACATATTTAAATAAGGCCCTTCATTATTATTTATAATAACAGTATATAAAATATATTAAACATGATATTCCAAATATCACTTTGGACTTAATTTCAATGGACGGAGTAGGTATACTTTCTGAGGTATAACTTTTGATGCTGGGATTTCATGTAGCCTTGGATGAAAAGAACTTTGCCACTAGCTAAACAGGATGTTAATCCATTTATTATTTGGGGATAGATGGGGGTAATTTAATAGGTTTATCTGTTCATATGGAAAGGAGAAAGGAATATTTTTATAGCAATATCACAGGCCTTTTTCAACAAAAAGTTTTATGGATTGTTCTAGGATTACAGCTATTTTAAAGAATCCTTATGAAAATAAATGAAAAGAAATTAAATCGAATTGGGGAACAGATAAAGCTAAAGGGGTATAAAATGTCGTTGGCAGAAAGCATGCCAGCAGGTTTTTTTACGAGTATATGGAGCTTGCAGACTGAATCTGGAAATTATTTGCATGGTTCAATAGTATGTTATGCTGAAAAAATTAAAAAAGAAGTCTTAAAGGTTCCAGGATCCTTGATTGACCAGTACTCTGCAGAGTCCAAGCAGGTGACCGAGGCAATGTTGGTAGGTTTGGCAAAAGTAATACCAGCTGATATTCATATAGCTGTGACGGGTAAGGCTTTTAGTGATTCAGAGGAGAATTCTAATTCCATTAGAGGTGACGTATTTCTCTGTATTTCTTGTAAGAATAAAGTGATATCGCAGAAGTTTCAATATTCCTCTCGTAATGCCGCACACATATTTATATCAGCATTTAACACGAGCCTCGATATCTTAGAGTCCCTTCTTTTCAAATAAACAGGGGTTACCATAATCTTAGGTCTCTCTACATTGATTAACCGAAGGTCTTGTCTTATAAATTCAAAAAACACCTAATTTTTTGATTACTTCCTATTTTATTATAGAAAATAGAAACCTTCAATTTGATCCATTTTAATTTTGCTTATTACCCATAATTCATTTTTGATCTCCTATGTTTCTAATTTATTTTTTGAATTAAAGTTTCTACAACCAAACCTATTTTTCATTGAACCCTTTTCCGTCAATGATTTTCTGATAATGTTTTTGAATTCTAGCTTCTCTAGTTGTGGATCGCTTAGCTTGATTAAAATAAAATAAATATCCATTTTGGCGTCCAGGTGTCAAGGAATAAAAAGCTTTTGTTAGCACTGGGTCTTCATTTAATACTTTGTAAAATTCCTCAGGTATGGGATAGTCGCATGGTTTCCTCAACACTACCTCTTTTCCTGAATTTTCAATTGCCTCTTCTATAAAATGCTTAATACTAACATGGAGCTCCTTGATCTGTTCAATATTCTTAAATCGAATCTGCCTTGCTGATTGTACGTTTTTAGTTTGCTGAATTAGAATGTTTTTCGGATCCTTAAGCAAGGAACCTTTGTGAAAAAGTAAGGCACAATAATCTTTGAATCCGTGGATTAGTACAATATTCTTCCCTTGAAAAGTATAACATGGGTGATTCCATTTGTAAGATTCTTCAAGTGAGTTGTTTTCACGAACAATCTCTCGAAGTAATTGAATTTCGGCTTTCCATCTAACAGCATTGGCAAAATAATCCTCTATTCTTTGTTTCATAGGAGTTTCTTTAGTTTTAATTGAGAACAATTTTTCTTTCGGGTGGCATGAGGAACCATGACAAAACCTTTGAAAAAATCAATATCAATAAAGGTACGGTTTCTGCGAATGAATGTCCAACTGCCAAATGTGAAATAAAAGCCCCGGACCTCGCAAAGAAGAATCCTACATAAGCCCATTCTTTCAATATCAGAAATTTCGGAATTAGTAATACCAAAACACCCAATAATTTCCAGGTTTCAAGGATGTTCAATAGATAAAAGGGATATCCCAAAGAGCTTACAATTGAATTATAGCCACCGATCTGTAACAATTGTTGAATACCTCCTGCAATCATCCCAATTGACAAGAATATAGTCGCTGTCCAATAAATAATCCTGTAATGCATTTTCAACAATTTTACTTCCTTAAGTAATTCTTGGAGTCTGTTATGCACGAAATTAAGGCCATTTGCAAACGGTGTTTGTATTAATTGGTTTCTGAATTCAACTTTCCTTAATATTATTTGCATGTTCAGCTTGCTAGTTTCGTGGGTAAGTTTTTTATTATCCAAAAATTCAAGTTGAATGGGAAATTTTGGTTTTCCCATTTCAAATGTTCGTGTGATTCTCTAGATGGGAATACACTCATGAATAGTTCCGTTGGCACGAAACACCACATTTCCGTTATACGAAGTTTCTAATGCATAAAATCCATGCTTCTTGATGTCCATTTTCAGAACTTAGGTACTCATCCAATGTTCAAAAAGATTTGGGTCTTCATATGCTTTAAAAAGCAGTTGCCAGAGGCAAATCAAAAATCTTTGAGGTGAAAAATGAATGAGAGCCCAGGTAGGCAGTTGCTTTGGTATTTTGTATCATTTTTATTGATTTTGTCCCACATTTGCCGGAATGGTTCTATAAAATATTCGACCTCCTTCATCTTGTCTGCACTAGCCAGATAATAAATCTCCCTCCCACGATGTTCTTGTGTAAACAATTTACATTCGACCAGGATTTGTAGATGTTTGGAAACTGGTGGTCTTGACGTGCCAAAGTTTGAAGCGATTGCACCTGCAGTCATTGCTTGTGTAGCTACCAACATTAAAATTGCTCACCTGGTTGGATCAGAAATGACTTGAAAAACGTCCCGCCTTAAATTCATTATGAGTAATTTAACTCAATATTTCTGCTTTTTTATTAAATAATCAAAATTAATACATTGTTTTTCAAGGCATTAACTTTTCGAAATAATAATAAAATTACTGGCCCTCACATTGATGACCTAAGGTTTAAAATAGTATCTCGATTAAGTGGTTTGGTCAGGTATGATTTAACGAGTTCATCTTTTGAGGACTTCTCTATGTCCCGAGAGTCAATTGAAGAGGTTAGGATGTGGATGGAAAGGTCGAACTTTTCCTTTTGGGACCTTATGGCATCCAAGAATTCCCACCCGTTCATAACGGGCATATTTATGTCTAGGAAGATTAGGTAAGAACTATTAGGATTATTCCTGATGTGTTCTATTGCCAACTCCCCGTTCTCCACAGCTATGATCTTGTTGTGAGAGAAAACACTTGAAATGATTGTTCTATGAATGAAGTTGATGACTGGATCGTCATCGACCAGAAGTATCGTTTTTTGTTCCATGTTGTGTTGAGTTTGACTTTTCTGTCATTGACCTAATAATTATGTCCAATTCCTCAGCTGATTCCTTGATGAGTTCCATGATCCGTACCTGAGATAGACCACCACCTCCATATTGTAGCGATACTTCCGCAAGTCCTAAAAGTCTTGTTAGAGGAGCCCTGAGTTCATGAGACTGAGCCCATGCAATCTCCCTTAGTAGCCGGTTCTGCTCCTCAATCATCTCCAGGTGCATACGGGATGTGGTCACGTCAAGCGCTGCACCGACTAATTGAATTGCATTTCCCTCGTCGTCTCGCAGTACTTGACACCTGTCCTCATAATGATGGAGGCAACCATCTGCTGAAACTCTTCGGTATTCGGCAGACCATGAACTCTTATATTTGTCGTCAATCACCTTCCAGAGAGAGTCCCATACCTTTTGTCTATCGTTAGGTAAAATGGTGGAAAACCATGAATTTGCTATGGTAAACTCTTCGGAATTCTCTGGCTCTAGTGGTTGCTGCCCCCCCTTTCCCATAGTGAAAGTATTGACTGAGAGGTCGACGTGCCAGATCATCTCATTGCTCGCTAGCATGGCGAGCCTAAAAATTTCATAACTTATATTTAACCTTTCCTCATAAGTTTTCCGTTCCGTAATGTCCTGGATAGTCCCCTCGACCTTCACAGGCGTTCCGTCATCTTTGGTGACCAACAGTACTTCCTGTCTTACCCATTTAATTCTTCCTGAAGGGGTAATGATTCTATGCTCAAATCCCCTAGCGACATTTGGTGAGAGTAGTAATTCAGGTTTTTTTTCGATCAGGTAACGGTCATCGGGCAAAAATGTTTGTTTTAGGTTTTCCATGGTGGGAAGGAAGTTGCTGGAGGAGCGTTCATAGATATTGTAAGTCTCTTCGCTCCATACAGAAATTTGAGTGTCGATTGGCCTATACCAATACCCCAATTTAGCGATCCTCTGAGCATTTTGGAGCCTGTGGAGCGCGCCATGGAGCTCTTGCTCTGCTTTGTCCTGTTCGGTAACATCTTTTCCCACAACGATGATTCGCATAGATTCCCGAGATACGGCTGCTGACCAGAGCAGCGTTCGCAAATTGCCCTCTACATTTGCTATCCTGCTGCGGAATGGACCAATGTTCCATCCGTTGACCATGGAAATAAAATCCCGAATTGCACGACTGATGTCCTCAGGGTGTACAATTTGGAGAATGGAAGTGTTTGGTGAAATTATACCATTTCTCGATACGAGTGCGGCAAATGCCCTATTGTATCTATCGATTTGACCGTCCCTGCCGAGGATACAGTGTGGGTCAGGAGAAATGTCGAAAAGCATGAGATATTCACTCTCTTTCATTTCGTGAGCAATCGGTGTTGCGATTTTTAAAGATACTCTCTCCAGAAATGAGGTAGTTGTATCCAGTTTGTCCAACGACTTTATTGAATAGCAAATGAAGCATCCTAGGAATTTTTCTGCGGCAATGATAGGGATTCCAAAGGCGAATCCAAGTTCTGGAGAATCCATTCTTGTAACGACAATGCCCCTTTCCATCCATACCTTTCCTGGAAGACCTTCACCCTTATTGCAAGTGAAGCGTGGTGAAAATCCCTTTAGCAGATTTTGACCATCCCGCTTGCTAGCCCTACCGCTAAGGCTAAGAGATGTAGAATCCATTGATGCAAGCCAGATCTCTGACGTTCTTATATCTTCGAGCCCCAGGATAACCTGGATGGCCTTTTCCACGAGTATCTCTAGTGATGGAGATTCAGCAATCACTTTCTCGATTTGCTGGAGGGCTTGGTCACAAAGATCCCTTTCGGTCATTTCAGTAACGTCACAAAGCCCAAGCCTGACTGCCTTTCCTTTTCCTTCGAGGGTCACAACTGAAAGATCAAAATCTAACCATCGTTTTTCACCGTTTTTACGGATGATGGCATATACCCCCTCAGAGAGGGTTTGCTCCCTCAGGGTTCTTTTCAGTAGGTTAGTGATTAGTTCCTTGTCCTTCCCTTGAACAAAATTGAAAATATTATTCTCGGATAGCTCCTCTGGCTCGCAACCTAATAAACTGCTGTGGAGCTGAGAAACGAAAATGAATTTGCCTTCCTCATCGAGGACCGAATAGTGGGCAAAGTCCATGTTTTGCCCTGTTCCTTGGATACTATCCTGTTCGAGCTCCACTGCGTTTACTAATAACGCTTTCCTACCAGAATATGTGATTGGGGTTATGAATAGTTTCACCAAAAAGCTACCTCCTCCAGCGTTCCGGTGCCTCTGGATTACTTTGTCGGCTATATCGACCATATGTTCTTCTATCCTATGTTTTGGATCAGCAAGAACATCCTCTAGGGTCATACCCATGAGCTGGGTTAATGAAAATCCGTAGATCCTTTGAGCACACTTGTTGATGGCAAGGAAAGAGTGGTCGGAACTATCTAGTACCATCATGGGGATGGGGGAAAGGTTAAAGATATCGTCATGTTCCATCTTTTATCGAAATAAGTGTCTGGCTTTTATTTTGCCCAATAGAACAATGACGCCTAAAGGGAACCGAATTTACGTTTTTTTTCTAAGTCCCATGACACCGAACTGGGATTTTGTGGTTTTAACAGAATGGAAATTTTAAGTGATGCGTCCCAAATAAATTTGCTTTATATTCTAAAATGTTAAAAAAGTTGAAGATTCTCATTCCTCCTATCTTAGCTACCCCGAGTGGGTTAGTAAGGTTATGGGTTGGGTTCTGAGTAAATAATCAGCAAAAGCTAATTTGCCCTTAGTAGGTGTTTTTGTACCAAATCAATCCATAAATGATTTCAAGTTATAGTTGCAGGGGCAGCTCAAAACATTGCGCCAGATGTAGTGCATTCGAACGGTATGGAAGGGGAAGTATTAAGGAAGATCTTTGGTAAGTGAAGAAATGTTGACAAGAAGCCAATAATTATTGTTCTCTTTCACTATTGGAGGATTGAGTGAGGTTTCTCTTGCTCTCCCTTTTTTTTATGACAGTTATCCATTTGTTCTTTCCATGGCTTGTAGAGTTACTTCATAGTGAGCTATCGGTGTAACAAACCCATGATACAAATCTCTAAAGAGCCATTAGTATTCCCATTTTGCTCGGGGAGAGTCCTTGTTGGGACTATGTAAAAACTGGCATTTAAAACAAACAGGGTTTAACAAAATTACCTAACTTTGTACTATGTCAAAGAACCTGCAAGTAACAATAGATAAGGACTCGGGCTTCTGCTTTGGGGTCGTTTATGCGATCGATATGGCAGAAGAAATCCTGGACAGGGATGGCTATCTGTATTGTCTTGGTGACATCGTGCACAATGATGAAGAGGTCGCCAGACTTAAAGCCAAGGGTTTACGCATTATTTCTCATGAAGAATTGCACGACCTCAAGGACGAAAAGGTGCTGATCCGTGCTCATGGCGAAGCTCCTGAGACTTATAGGACGGCATTAGAAAATAGTATTACGTTGATCGATGCTTCTTGTCCTGTTGTGTTGAAGTTACAGAACCGCATTAAAACTTCGCATGATGAAAATGAGAAGATATTGATATTCGGTAAGCATGGGCATGCTGAGGTCGTTGGTTTACAGGGACAGACCAACAATGAAGCCCTCGTGTTTCAAGATCTCCAAGAACTCGATGGAGCAAACTTGCCAGCGAAATTTACACTTTACAGTCAGACCACAAAAAGTGTCGATCGTTTTTATGCGATCAAGGAAGAGCTTATTAATAGAGGTTATGAGGTAAAAGCTAATGATACCATTTGTAGGCAAGTATCAAACAGGTACGAGGATTTAGGTTTATTTGCACAGCAATATGATAAGATCATATTTGTTTCGGGAAAGAAGTCTTCAAATGGGAAAGTTTTATTTGAAGTTTGTAAGCAGGTAAATCCTAATACTTATTTTATTTCCGATCCAGCAGAATTGGAGTCTGACATCTTTTCAGACAATGAAACTATTGGAATTTGCGGAGCTACCTCCACCCCGATGTGGTTAATGAAGAAAGTAAAGGAAACTATCGAATCTTATTAATCGTCATTTTAATTTAAAATTCATTGATTCAGGCCGTTGAAATAAACCATTGCGCCTGTTTTGCTATAAATATTGCCTAATTTTGTGTTTAGTATGAGTAAAAAAGCTAAAAAGGGTGTGTTGTTGGTTCAGTTGGGTACCCCTAATTCACCTACTACAGGTGAAGTGAAAAAATATCTAACTGAGTTTTTAATGGATCCAAGGGTAATGGACATTCCTTATGTATCTCGGACTTTGTTGGTAAAAGGGATTATTGTACCAAAAAGAGCTTCAAAATCAGCTCATACCTATTCCACTATCTGGAGTTCAGAGACCGGGTCTCCATTAATGTATTATAGCGTTCAACAGCAAAAAATGCTTCAGGAAGAACTTGGAGAAGAATATCATGTTGAATTAGCAATGCGGTATCAAGAGCCTTCTATTCCGAATGCTTTAAAAAATTTGGAAAGAATGTTTTTGGATTCGTTGATTGTCATTCCTTTATTTCCGCAATATGCATCTGCTACCACTGGTTCCGTTATCGATCGTGTAATGGAATTGATGCGTGGATGGCAATACTTTCCTAAGGTAAGTTTCGTTAGTAGTTATTGCGATAATCCTTTAATGGTTGATGTAATTGCGGAACATGCTCAAAAACATGATTTGAATGATTATGATCATTTTCTGTTCAGTTATCATGGACTACCTGTTCGTCAATTAGGTAAAGTCGATCCTACGGGGGAATTAAAGTGTCCAGATTTTGGTTGCGATTCTTGTAAGAAAGAAATTAATTCTTTTTGTTATTTATCGCAGTGTTATGCAACCACACGGGCTATTGTTGAAAAATTGAATATTCCAGAGGAGAAGTATACCGTTTGTTTTCAGTCAAGGTTAGGAAAAACCCCTTGGATTCAACCATATACTTCTGATACACTGCATGATTTGGCGAAGTCCGGAAAAAAGAAATTATTGGTGTTCAGTCCTGCTTTTGTTGCTGATTGTATTGAAACATTAGATGAGATACAAGTAGAATATGCAGATGAGTTTAAAGCGTTAGGAGGGGAAGAAGTTCATATGGTTGAGAGCTTGAATGAAAACCCGAAGTGGATTGAAGCATTGAAAAGAATGGTGTTGGAAAACGGAAATTAAGATGTTAAAATTAAATGCAGTAATATTATTTCTATTAGATTTTTATATATTCTTTGCCTTACGAGCAACTAATATTAAGTTTATTAAGACAAAATGGTTTAGCATCCTTTGGTGGGGTTATTCCTTGTCCTTGCTAATAGGCTTATTTATTTCATTTCAATATAGCATTCCATTATCTGTTCGTTCCATTATTTTAGTTGCATTCTTTCTGACAGCAGTCAGCAAATTTATATATGCAATTGTTTTGATCATCGATGATGTTCGTCGTGGCGGGATCTGGATTGGTCGATTATTTTCAAGCAAGAAAGGTGAGGATCTTGAGGATCGACTAGAAAGACTTGAAGAACCGTTGCCAGAAGTATCTAAAAAAGGAATATCTCGATCTGACTTTTTATTAAAATCAGGGATTATTGTAGCTGCCTTGCCAATGGTCCCATTAGCATGGGGGGTAATTTCCACGGCCTATGATTATCGAGTAAGACGTCAAAAATTAGTTTTGCCAAATTTACCCAAAGAATTTCATGGGATGACCATTGGTCAAATTTCTGATGTCCATTCAGGTTCGTTTTATAATAAAAAGGCCGTTATGGGCGGGGTTCAAATGTTATTGAACGAAAAGCCTGATGTCATCTTTTTCACGGGAGATTTAGTGAATAATGTGGCTTCTGAGATGAGAGATTACCAGGATATCTTTGCACACGTTAAAGCGGATCTAGGAGTTTACTCAACTTTAGGTAACCATGATTACGGGGATTATTATTTTGGTCCTGGTGATTCTCCAGCGAAAAGAAAAAATCTTCAAGACTTGATTGATACCCATAAAATCATGGGTTGGGATCTCTTAATGGATGAGAATCGCGTCTTGAAAATGGGTAATGAGGAAATCTCAATAGTGGGTGTACAGAACTGGGGAACTGGAAGATTTCCGAAAAAAGGAAATTTAGAGAAGGCATTGTTAGGTACCGAAGATAAAGCCGTTAAATTGTTGTTATCGCATGATCCATCACATTGGCGTGCCCAAGTACTAGATACTGATGTGGATGTTATGTTTGCGGGACACACCCATGGTATGCAATTTGGCGTAAGAGGAGAGAATTTCCAGTGGAGTCCAGCAAAATATATTTATAAAGAATGGGCTGGTTTATACAAAGCGGGTCCATCTCAATTGTATGTAAATACTGGATATGGGTTTTTAGGTTATCCTGGTAGGGTTGGTATTGCTCCTGAAATTACCATTTTTGAATTAGTAAAAGGATAATTTATCCTCTTCTAACCAATTATCCTTGCAAAATGATTGTTTAAATGCTTTCTGATTGCAGATCTATATGCTTCTGGATCTCTTAGTTTCAAAACCTGCACTAGTTCCTTGTGAGAAATAAAATCCCCCTTTATTATATCTTTTTCCAATAATCCGCTTTGATGAACATATTGAAATATTGGAAACAGCATCTCTTGTAATTCTAAAAGAATTCTGTTTTTGGATATTTTATATAATTTCCCATGAAATCTAATTTCATCTTCTACATGCCAAGGATTAGCAGTATCTCCGGATACAATCTCATTTGCAATTTTTCCCAATTCTGCTATATCTTCATCAGTAATATTATTGACAATGAAATCAGCCATTCCAACTTCCAAGGCTAACCTCATTTCAAACATATCTTTCAAAGTTTCATTATCTAGAATTGAGGGGTGAAATACCTTCCTGAGAGAACCAAGAACATCTGGATTTCTTAATACAGCTCCTTTATGCTTTATGGATTCAATTAATCCAATTGTTTTCAATCGAAGTAGTGCTTCTCTAACAACAGTCCTACTAACCCCAAAGCTTTCTGCCAAATCCAATTCTTTAGGCAATACATCGCCAATATTCAATTTATTTTCTTGAATAAATTGAATAATTCTTTCTTCTGCTTTATCTACAAGGCTGGAAGTATCAATACTGCCCAATTTTTCCATTGAAGGGGTATTCTGGTCCATAGGTTTTCTATGAAGGTTTAATTTAATGTTACAATAATATTAAAAAAATGTTTGGATGTAAAATATTATGTATTACATTTGATTAATTATTATGTATAACATAATCCAATTTAATTATTCATTTATTATGAAAAACCTTTATTATCATTCTTTGCGAAAGGTCCTATTAATGGCCTTTATATGCTGCCTGAGCCTAGCAGCGTATTCGCAAACCGCATTAAAAGGAACTGTTACTGACCCACAGGGAAGTCCACTTGAGGGAGTAACTGTAACTAATCAAACACAGGGTCAGGTTACAAAAACCGATGAACAAGGGGAATTTAGCATTCAAGCTAAAGTGTCGGATGTTATAGCATTTTCTTCATTGGGCTACCAATCCCACAAACTAACCTTAGAAAATTTGGGTTCATTAAGAATTTCATTGAATCCAACGGGAGAAGATTTAGAGGAGGTGGTTGTTTTAGGTTATGGTAGTATTAAGAAATCTAACTTAACAGGTTCAGTTTCCCGATTGGATAAAAGAGTACTAGAAACTGGGGTTCGATCAAATCCAGCATCTGCATTGGCAGGAACCATCCCTGGATTAAGAGTACAACAAACTTCAGGTCGTCCAGGTTCAGTTCCTAATATTGTTCTTCGTGGAGGAACAACTTATGGTGGCGGAGGTTCGCCATTGGTCATTGTTGATGGACTGATTCGCTCAGGTTTCTCAGATATTAATCAAGATGATATTGAATCGATTGATGTATTAAAAGATGCTTCTGCAACCGCAATTTATGGAGCTAGAGCTTCTAATGGTGTTGTATTAATCACCACAAAACGTGGTAAAGATGGAGTGTCCAATATCTCATTGAAGTCCAAAATTGGGGTCAATTCCTTGAATATCCCTTTTGAATTTCTGGATGCTAAGGACTATTTATATTGGTCAAGAAAGGGTGTGCAGACTTCCGGGATGTATCAACCCAACCAATTGAATCAATTGACTTCTGTTGGTCCATTCGGTACAGGTAATAAATATAAGGATGCTGATGGCAATATCTTGGATGGTAACAAAGTTAGTAATGCTGTTTGGAGTACCATGTTCTTAGATGATTCCAACAGAGAATTATTAAATCAAGGCTATCAAATTATGATAGATCCTGTAACAGGAAAAGAGTTAATCTATAAGGATTTTGATTATACAGACTATGCTTTGCGTAAGAATGCTATGACTCAAGACTATAACTTGGCTGTTCAAGGAGGAAATGAGAAAAGTAAGTATTATGCAAGTTTAGGGAAATACTATGAGCAAGGAGTTCCAATTGGAACCAACTATGACCGGTTAACCTTTATTCTTAATGGAGACTACAAAATAAAGCCATGGATTACATCTAATTCAGGGTTGAATTTCGCAAATACGAAATGGAGAGATGCCATCAATGGTGAAGGAAATTACATGACGCGTGCTTTGGGTGCTCCTCCAACCATGCGCGGATTTAATGCAAATGGGGATTTATTGGTAGGTCGTGATTGGCAGGATGGGAACCCAGCGGTTAATAATGACCGTTTTATCCGCAATAACCAGAATCAGAAATTTACGATGTCCCAAGCTTTTGTCATTGATTTATACAAAGGATTGAGTTTAAGGACAAGTGGTAACTGGTTTATCAACCAAACGAATAATGAATCATTCAACCGTGACTATTTAGCAAGTCCAGGCAACTGGGTTAGGACTCGTAATTCATCAGCTAGCTATGATAAGATATTAAATCAAACCTATAATGCCGTATTAAACTATAAAACTACAATTGCTGAAAAGCATAATGTTGATGCTATGGCGGGTTGGGAATTCTTTGATTCCTATAACACAGGGTTTTCTGCATCTGGATCAGGTGCCCCATCGGATGATTTTATGGATTTGGGCTTGACCAGTACAGAAGCTAACCGTCGTGGTATCGACTCTTACCATGTCCGTAACAGGATTACTTCCTTCTTCGGACGTCTTAACTATGATTATGACCAACGCTATTTAATGACTTTGACTTTGCGTCGTGATGGTTACTCGAATCTATTGAATAATCGTTGGGGAACATTTCCAGGAGTTTCATTAGGTTGGAATTTGCATAATGAGGAATTCTTTGCAAACAGCATAGGGGCAGACAATTTTATCAATACTTTAAAATTGAGAGCTAGTTACGGTGCGAACGGAAATATTGGAGGTATCGGAGCATATACCTTGCAAGGAACATATGGTACTTCAAAATATGATGGAAATGTTGGCTATGCTATGACTAGTTTAAGTATTCCTAATCTGAAATGGGAAAGTTTGATTACCAAAGAAGTAGGTTTAGAAACTAGGTTGTTTAACAGACTAGATCTATCCGTTGCATATTATCATAGAACGACTTCGGATAAAATTGCAACCTTATTATTGCCAGCCTCAGCAGGGTTTACTTCAATTACCACCAATAATGGTGATATGCAAAATCAAGGGGTTGAGATAGACTTAAATTATCAGGCAATCCGTGCTAATGACTTCACATTGAGTTTCAACTGGAATACTGCCTACAACAAGAACAAGATTTTAAAGCTGCCATATAACGGTGTTGAAAATAACCGTCAGAATGGTTTCCAAGTATATAATCCAAGTACAATGGAATTAGAATGGGTTGGAGGTTTACAAGAAGGGCAAGATCCTAATGTGGCTTATGCATATGAGGCATTAGGAATCATTCGCACCCAACAAGATTTGGATAATTATGCTCTTCAATTAAAGGATTTGATTGGGTTTAGAACATTAGTGCATCCAGATGTATTCAATGCAATGACCGCTTCAGAGAAAGCCTTGCATTATCCATTAGCCTTAGGAGATGTTATGTGGAAAGATGTTAATAATGATGGTATTATCAACTCTTATGATAGGGTTTATATGGGAAATACTGTTCCGCGTTGGACTGGTGGATTTGGATTGTATTCAACCTATAAGGATTTTTCATTAAGTGCAAGATTTGACTATGCACTTGGATATGTTGCTTATGATGGTCCGAGAGCTTGGTTTTTGGGTATGATGCAAGGAACATTCAATACTACAAAAGAAGTGTTGGATACTTACAGCCCTGAAAATACTAATGCGAAATACCCAACTTATTATTGGGCAGATCAATTGTTTAAAAACAATACAAGTCGTGAAAGCAGTATGTTCTACAATAAAGGTAATTATTTGGCATTCAGAGAGATTTCTTTAGCATATCGTTTACCAAGATCTTTGGCTAATAAAATGAAAATGGAAGATTTAAGTATTTCAGTAACAGGGCAAAACCTTCAGTATTGGACTGCCAACACCTTATTTTCTGCAGAAAGCGGATCGATAGGACAAGGTGGTGGTGGTTACCCATTGCCAAGAACGGTCATTTTTGGTCTTCAATTAACCTTTTAAAACTTAAGTCATGAAAAAGATATTAATAGCCTTAGCAATAGCGGCAACTAGCATAACCTTTTCCTCTTGCAGCAAGATGGAATTAGATTTAACCCCAGAAGATTATTTTGCAAGCGGGTCTTTTTGGAAAACTCCGGATCAGGTAAAAGGGGCAATGGTTGGTATCCATAGCCAATTAAGAAATGCACAGCAAACATTATGGAGTTTTGGAGAATTAAGAGGAGGAACGTTGAGAGACGGGACCAGTTTTACAGGTACAGCCTCTTTAAATTCAAGCTCAATTATTATTCAGGATATTCGGGAAAGCAGTCCAGGCTTTAGTAGCTGGGCGAATCTTTATGGGCAGATCTTTCAGATCAATAACTTTATATATCAGGTGGAATCTGCTACCTACCTTTCAGATTCTGAAAAAGGATATTATTTAGGTCAGGCTTATGGTCTGAGAGCATTTTACTACTTTAATCTTTTCAAAACTTGGGGGAGGGTTCCATTAGTAGCAGAAGCCAAGGTAGCGAATCAAGCGCCGAGCTCAGCAGAAGAGCTATATACAGCCCGCAGCAAAACAGAGAAAGAAACCTTAGATTTTATTAAAGCTGATTTAGAGAAATCGGTTTCAAGCTTCAATAATGATTATAATATTTTAAATCAGAAGGCACAGTGGTCATTAGCGGCTACCCAAATGCTGAAAACAGAAGTGTTCTTATGGTCAGCAAAGGTAAAAGTTGATGGTAATGCACCTGCAAGTACTTCACAAGATTTGCAAACGGCGAAAGCTGCGGTAGAAAGTATAATTCCAAAGTTCTCTTTAGTTGGTGATTTTGCAAATGTATTTGCTACAGCAAGTTCTGCCTCCAATAAAGGGAATTCTGAAACTATTTTTACCCTGAGGTATCAATATGGAGAGGCAACCAACTTCTTCAATAATTTTCTTTATGCGCAGAGTGATGATATTTCAGGCTATGTTGATGATAAAGGAAATGCAATTCCTGCGGATCCATTGAAGATTTCAAATACTGGAATTATTCGTTATGAATATAAGTATAACCTTTATCAATTATTTGATGCTGCGGATACAAGGGCAAATGCAACTTTTTTAAACTTTAATAAGGGCGATGTACATGCAGTGGTTTTCCGTAAATTCTTGGGATCCATCGTCGAAGGAGTGAGGAGTTATTCCGATGACTATCCGATTTATCGCTTAGCTGATGCTTATCTTTTATTGGCAGAAATAAAAAATAAATTAGGTCAAGATCCTACCAATGAAATTATGTTGGTGAGAAACCGTGCCTACAAAGGGTCAGCCCCACAATTTGTAAACGGTAGCTTTGAATCCAATGAGCTTGCTATTTTCTACGAAAGAACAAAAGAGTTTGTATCTGAAGGAAAACGTTGGTTTGACCTTCGACGTATGCAAGATGCCTCAGGAAATCCATTAGTTTTTCGAAAAGACTTGAATTTGGTTGGTGTATTGGATAACAACGATTCCCAAAAACATAAAATTCTTTGGCCTATTGATCTTGGAACCCTATCGGCGGATCCAAAGTTAAATGGAGACCAAAATCCTGGATATTCAGGAACTTAATGCTAAATTTAATATTAACCTATCCTGAACCACAGGATAGGTTATCTAGTTTTTAATAATTTGTATATGCTAAACAACAAAATAGAAGGATTAATTGCTGCTCCATTTACAGCTTTTGATCAGAATGGTGAACTGAACCTAGACCTTATTCCAACTTATTATCAGTCCCTAAAGAAAAATAATGTAAAAGGAGCTTTCATCTGTGGATCTACAGGAGAAGGTGTGTCCTTGACTTTTGACGAAAAAGTTCAAGTCTTGAAGGCTTGGACAGCATTGACCAAAGCAGATCCGGATTTCGCCTTGATTATGTTTTTAGGCGGTACGAATGTTAAAGAATGTAAGCAATTGGCGGTAATCTCGGAGCAGGAAGGAGCAGATGCTATTTCCTTTACTTCCCCATATTATTTTAAACCTGCAAATGTGCAGCAATTGGCTAAATGCTGTCAAGAAATAGCTGCCTCTGCACCAAATACTGCATTTTATTATTACCATATCCCGGTTTTGACAGGCGGGAACTACAATATGATTGACCTGTTGGAAGCAGTGGATGATTTGGTTCCGACCTTCAAAGGCATCAAATATACGCATGAAGATTTTATGGATTTCTTGTCTTGTTTGAATTATAAAAACAGGAAGTACGATATGCTTTGGGGACGTGATGAAAACATGTTGTCCTCTTTGGTATTAGGGACTAAAGGAGCTGTAGGAAGTACCTACAATTATGCTGCTCCATTATACAATGATTTAATGGCAGCCTATGAGCAGGGTAATTTTGAGGAAGCCAATAAATTGCAACAGAAATCCATTGATATGATCCGTTTGTTAGGCAAATATGGAGGTATTGCGACTGGAAAAGCTTATATGAAATTGGTGAACTTGGATTGTGGAGAATTTAGATTGCCAATAGCCAATATGTCAAAAGAGAATTTTGAGTTGTTCAAGGCTGATGTTGCGGCATTGGGTTTTGAATCCTTTAAATCAATCAATTAATGCGGATTAAGACAATATTATCTATGGCGGTTTTAGTGGTTGGTTGTTCTGGTTCGCAGAGCAAGTCTGGATTAGTATGGGAAGAAGCAAGTCAATTGCCTGCGATTTCTGGGTCAAAAAATATAGGTGTCGCAGGACCGATAGCCGGTATCATTCAAGATAAACTGATTGTGGCAGGAGGAGCTAATTTTCCAAATGGATTGCCTTGGGACGGAGGGAAAAAGTTTTATCAATCTCAAGGATTTATCTATTCCATTTCAGGGTCAAGAATAAAACTGGATACGATATTTAACCTTCAAGACAGGATTGCCTATCCCGCCAATTTGAGCTATCAAAATTCGATTTTTATTGCAGGTGGTGAAAATGAAAATGGGCCATTGAAACAAGTTTCAAAATTTGAAATAGCGGAGAATGGTGATATAATAAAAAAGAATTTTCAGCCTTTGCCGATAGCATTAACCAATGCTGGTTTAGCAGTAGGAAATAACGAATTGTTCTTCGTAGGCGGTGAAAATGCTGAATCTGTTTCTGACAAGGTTTATTCCCTGAAATTGGATGACTCGACCTCAAATTGGATTGAATATATTCAGTTGCCTTATCCAATTAGCAACGCAATTGTAGTTGGAAACCAAAAGGATAAAATCTACATAGTTGGTGGTAGGAAGAAGAACCTGAATAGTATTAGTGAAATCTATGATGGAGTACTGGAATTGGATATCCCATCAAAAAGCGTAAAAGAAATTTCTAATTTACCTAAACCTTTAGCTGCTGGAACTGGACTTTATAAAGATGGAAAGATTTATGTTTTCGGTGGCGATGATGGCGGGACATTTTCAAAGGTAGAGCAAGCAATTGTTGAAATTACCCAAGAAAATGATCCTGACATCAAAGGACAACTAATTTTAGCCAAGAATAAACTTCAAGAAAATCATCCAGGATTTTCTAAGGAGAACTGGGTTTATGACTTGAAGTCTGATTCATGGTCAAAATTGGAACCTATGCAAACTGAAAGTCCGGTAACAACAACAGCATTAATTAAAGAGAATCAATTTTTTATTCCATCAGGAGAGGTTCGAGCGGGGGTTCGTACTGGTCAAATTCTTGTTGGACAGATAAAATAAACCTATGAAAAACAGTAATAAATATCCTTGGATCGTTGTAGGCTTGTTATGGTTTGTGGCACTCCTAAATTATATGGATCGCCAGATTTTATCAACCATGCGACCTGCAATGGCCATCGATATTTTGGAATTGGAAAGTGCTGCGGTATTTGGTAACCTGATGGCTGTATTTCTGTGGATATATGGCTTTATGAGTCCAGTAGCCGGAATTGTGGCCGATAAATGGAACCGAAAATGGTTGATTGTAGGGAGTTTGTTTGTATGGTCTGCAGTTACTATGGCTATGGGTTATGCCAATACTTATGAACAGTTATACGCTCTAAGAGCAATTATGGGCGTAAGTGAAGCCTTGTATATTCCTGCAGGTCTTTCCTTGATTGCGGATTACCATTCGGATAAATCAAGGTCTTTAGCCGTTGGGGTACATATGACCGGGTTTTATTTTGGGCAGGCATTAGGTGGCTTTGGGGCTACTGTGGCTGCTTCTTACTCCTGGCATTATACCTTTATCTTGTTTGGATTGATCGGAATCATCTATTCCATTGTCCTTATTCTGTTTTTACATGAAACTGATCATCGATCTGATGCCAAGAAGTTGGTGGAAAACAAGGTTCCCTTATTAAAAGGGCTTTCCATCTTGTTCTCCAATATTGCATTCTGGGTCATCTTATTATATTTTGCTGTTCCTAGTTTGCCAGGCTGGGCAACCAAGAACTGGCTACCTACCTTATTCTCTGAAAACCTGCATATTCCTATGGAAAAGGCAGGTCCATTGGCGACTATTACCATTGCCCTTTCTTCATTCTTTGGAGTAATCCTAGGAGGAATTATTTCGGATAAATGGATACAAAAGAATGTCCGCGGAAGAATCTATACCAGTGCTATTGGCTTGGCATTGACCATTCCAGCGGTAATATTGATTGGATATGGGCACAGCGTCTTTGCAATCGTTGCTGCAGGCTTGATGTTTGGATTCGGTTTTGGGATGTTTGATGCAAATAATATGCCGATCCTGTGTCAGTTTGTGTCTTCAAAATACAGGGCTACAGCCTATGGTATCATGAATATGGTCGGTGTATTTGCGGGAGCATATATCACCAAGATCCTTGGTGCCTCTGCAGATGAAGGTCAATTGGGAAGTGATTTTGCTTTATTGGCGGGAATTGTGTTGATCGTTTTGATCATTCAATTGGCCGTTTTAAAACCGAAGGGGAATGAGGCTATCGATTAAAATACTTTTCTTATTTATTCTATCTATTAACTTTCTTTTTGCCCAACAAAAGAAGAAGGTAGCCTGTATTGGTGATTCAGTGACTAAAGGCTCTAATTTAGCCAAAGGGAAAACCTATCCTGAGCAATTGCAGCAATTGCTTGGCGATGGTTATGAAGTACGCAATTTTGGGAGAAATGGTGCAACGCTATTGGAAAAAGGGCATAACCCTTACCTGAAATCAGAAGAACTAGAGGCTGCGTTAGCCTTTAAACCTGATATGATTGTCATTTCCTTGGGCTTGAATGATACAGATCCAAGAAATTTGCCTAACTACCAAATTGACTTTCAAAGGGACTACAATAAACTAATTTCACTTTTTGAAAACGAAAATCCGAAAGTGGAGGTGTTTGTCTGTGAGATAAGCCCAATCTTTAGTGGTCATCCTCGGTTTCTATCCGGAACTCGGGATTGGTACTGGGATATCAAAAAGGAAATAGAGGCAGTAGCGGTGATACATTTCCACAAGCTCGTTGATCTCTATTCGCCTTTAGCTTTTCGTATCGATCTATTTGATGATTATTTACACCCTTCTGAACAAGGCGCCGAAATTATTGCAAAGACCATTTTTGATAGAATTGTTCCTGTAAGGCAGAAGCTTTCCGTACATGAAAGTATAGGTTCGCATATGGTATTGCAACGTAATCAAACTAATCGAATAAAAGGAAAGGCGAATGCTGGACAGACTGTATTTATTGAAATGAAGGGTGGAACTACCTTATCCAATGCTGATAAAGAAGGGGAATGGGCAATGGATGTGGATGCCATGCCCGCTGGTGGACCATATAGGATGAAAATCAGGACCGATCAGGATTCGATAATCTTAGAAGATATATTGTTCGGAGATGTGTTTTTAGCATCAGGACAGTCCAATATGGCTTTTCCATTAAAGGAGGCCAATGGATCAAAGGAATTGATTAAAGAGGCATCTAAACACAATAATATTCGAATTTTTAAGAACAAGGTCCTTAAGGAAACAAATAATGAAGAGTGGGATGAAGTTACTTTAAAGAAAGTAAATGATTTGGAATATTTCTCTGGAAACTGGGAAAAGTTAACAGCAGAAAATGCTGCCAACTTTTCCGCCATTGCTTTCAGTTTTGCAGAAGCATTGGAACAGGAAATGAAGGTTCCGATCGGTATCATTGAACTAGCCGTAGGTGGTTCGAATACTGAGTCTTGGATTCCGAGAAGAAGCTTGGAGGAAGACCCTCTTTTGGCGACCTATATCCACGGGTGGCGAAAATCTGATTTCATCCAGGATTTCTGCAGGAACAGAGCTGAGGTTAATCTGAAGAAATCTAAGGTCAAGAACCAAAGACATCCCTATGAACCGGCCTATAATTTTGAAGCTGGCTACAATAAGTGGAAGGATACTTCATTAAAAGGGGTACTGTGGTATCAGGGAGAAAGTAATGCACATAACGTTGAATTACACGAGCACTTATTCAAGACTTTAATAGATTCTTGGAGGGCGAATTATAAGCCTTTTTTGGGTAAACGGGAAAGGTTGCCATTCTATACGGTTCAACTTTCCAGTATAGATAGGCCATCTTGGCCAAAATTCAGGGATAGCCAAAGAAAGCTTAGCAATGAATTGAAGGATGTCTATATGGCAATCAGTTCTGATGTAGGTGATTCCTTGGATGTACATCCAAGGGAGAAGTTAATTATAGGAAATCGACTGGCAAATCTGGTCTTGAAGCATCAATTTGGGAAAGATAATAATGCGGACAGCCCGCAACCCATATATTCTTATCGCAAAGAAAGACAACATGAAATAAGGTTCAGTCATGCCAAGCAATTAAGGGCAGTGGGATCAAAAGAAGTTATAGGTTTTCAGGCTAAGGATGAAAACGGAAACTTGGTAGATCTCAGGGTGGTCGAAATAAAAGGGAATTCGGTTATCCTGGAAAATCCTAAAGGTTTAACAGAAATATATTATGGATATAAGCCTTTTTCAAGGGCTAATTTGGTGAATGAGGAGGGAGTTCCTGTTTCCACATTTTCGATTAAAAGATAAAAAAGAATGTACAATAACGAAGAGCTTACTGCATTAGCAGATTTTTATAAAGATCAATTGGTCAATGATACGGTTCCTTTTTGGTTTCCGAGATCATTTGATCATGAGTATGGCGGGTACCTATTAATGCGAGACCAAGATGGTTCGTTGATTGATACCGATAAGGCCGTTTGGATTCAAGGTCGTGCATGTTGGTTGCTTTCTACTCTTTACAACACAGTGGAGCCACGCGAAGAATGGTTGGCAGGTGCGCGTTTGGGCTATGAATTCTTAAAAAATAAATGCTTTAATGCAGAAGGGAAAATGTATTTCCATGTGGATCAGGAAGGCAATCCCATCCGTATGCGCCGTTATTTTTTCTCGGAAACCTTTGCTGTCATTGCCAGTGCTGCTTATGCAAAGGCTTCGGGTGATGAGGAAGCTGCTCAGTTGGCTCGTGATCTGTATGGGATTTGTTTGGAGTATGCCAGTGCTGAACGGAAAATGGAACCAAAATTTGAGAAAACTCGACCAAGCCGTGGAATAGGTATTCCAATGATTATGTGCAATACAGCCCAACAACTTCGGGAGACTATTGGGGACCCTCGATGTGATGAGGCAATTGCAAATTGGATTCAAGAGATAGAGCAGTATTTTGTGAAGGATGATATCCGCTGTGTGATGGAGCAAGTAGCTCCTGATGGCAGTATCATCGATCATATTGATGGACGGACGCTCAATCCTGGTCATGCTATTGAAGGAGCTTGGTTTATTCTCCATGAAGCTGTTCATAGAAATATGGATGAGAAATTGATCAACCTAGGATTACGGATGTTAGACTATATGTGGGAAAGAGGTTGGGACAAGGAATTTGGGGGTATTCTGTATTTTAGGGATGTTTATAATAAACCTGTTCAAGAGTATTGGCAAGATATGAAATTTTGGTGGCCGCAGAATGAAGCAATTATTGCAACCTTATTGGCTTATTTGATAACTAAGGATGAGAAATATGCTACAATGCATAAGTTGATCCATAAATATGCCTATTCTCATTTCCATGATAAAGAACATGGAGAATGGTTTGGTTATTTACATAGGGACGGGGGAAGAGCCCAGTCTGCTAAAGGGAATCTATTTAAAGGGCCTTTCCACTTGCCTAGACAAGAATGGTACTGTTGGTCTATTATCAACCAATTTAAGAACAAGGATAACCATGAATAGAATAGCTCAATATATTTTATTGTGTATCAGCTTTTTTGCTGTGAATAACCTGAGCGCTCAGGATGCTTTGATTCCAATGCCTCAAAATATACAGTGGTCGAAAGATAAACTGGACTTGTCTAAGGGGGTGCGTCTTGAAATTGGCAAAACAATTGAAAAGAATGAGGTTAATCTTTTAAGAAGTATTCTTCAAGAGCATTCTCTAGACATTAAAGAAAGGAGCAAAGGTCCAACCATTTCCTTGAATACTGTTTCAAGCCTAGAAAACATAGTTTCAGATGAAGGATATGAATTGAATATCGATTCTAAAGGTATCTATATTCAAGCCTTAGCTAGTAAAGGGATTTTCTATGCCCTTCAGACTTTAAGGCAAATGGACTATCATGATAAGCAAGTAGCCTTAGTGAACATAAAAGATCAACCTTCTTATTCCTTTAGAGGATTTTTGCTGGATGTGGGAAGGAATTACCAACCTATGTCCATGTTGAAGGAGCAGATCGATGTGATGGCAATGTATAAGCTCAATGTTCTGCATTTCCATTTTACCGTGGATATTGCCTGGCGTTTGGAAAGTAAAAAATATCCAGGGCTTACTGCTGCAGAGAACATGACCCGTTGGGCTGGGAAACATTATACGGTTGCTGAGTTTCAGGAGTTGATCGATTATTGTAGAGATAGGCATATCTTATTCTTGCCTGAGATTGACATGCCGGGGCATTCTGCTGCTTTTGAGCGGTTCTTTAAAGTCAATATGCAGAGTGAAGAAGGCATTGTTTACATCAAGGAACTGCTTAAGGAATTTGCAGATACCTTCCCAACTTTGAAGCATTTGCATATTGGAGGTGATGAAGTAAAGATTAGTAATAAGCAGTTTATGCCTGAAATCACAAAATATGTAGAATCCTTTGGCTTCAAAACATATGGTTGGGATCCGGGAAGTAATCTTGAGTCTTCCACTGTCCGTCAAATGTGGATGGGTGGTCCAAAAGCAATTGATCCAAATGCCAAACTTCAGTATTTAGATTCCAAGCATCTTTATATCAACCATATGGACCCTTTAGAGACGGTGACAACTTTGTTTTTCAGGAGGTTTGCAGAACAAGAAAAGGAAAGTTCACAATTGCCAGGAGCTATACTCTGTTCATGGCCAGACCGTGCAGTTGAAAAACCAGAAGACATGTTTCTTCAAAGTGCATTCTATCCAGGGATGATAACATTTGCTGAAAGAATATGGCGCGGTGGAGGTGAATTAGGATGGAAAGCCTTTTTACCTGATAGAAAATCGGAATCTTTTAGGCAGTTTGCTGATTTTGAAAAAAGGCTATTATCACATAAATCTAAATATTTTGCTAATCTACCATTTCCATATCAGCAACAAACTGAAATGTTTTGGGATATGATTGGTCCATATGATAATGCAGGCGATTTAACGAAGGGTTTTGCTATTGAAAAAGATCCTTTTGGAGAGCATTACCCCGTTTATAAGAACCAAGTAGGGGGGACCATTGTCTTAAGGCATTGGTGGGCAGACATTATTCCGGGAGTTATTGATGCTCCTAAACCCAACAGTACATTTTATGCGAGATCTAGGATCTGGACAGATAAAGCGGAGGAGAAGGCTTTTTGGATAGGTTTTGCAAACCTTTCCCGATCTTATGGCAGTGATTCACCAGCAGAAGGAGCTTGGGATGATCTGCACAGCCAGGTATTTGTAAATGGGGAGAAGATTCCTGCTCCAAAATGGAAACATCCAGGACAGAAAGGTGGTCTGGAATTGCCATTGACCGATGAAGGTTATTCTTTTAGGGAGCCAACTAAGATCCAGTTGAAAGAAGGTTGGAACGATATATTAATCAAATTGCCAGTCGGAGATTTTAAGGGTAAAGATTGGCAGAATCCGGTGAAATGGATGTTTACATTTATCCCTTATCAATAGAAATCAATACACACTATATATGAAAAAACTATTTTTATCAGTATTTGCCGCATGCTTATTGTCAGCAGTTTCAGCTCAGGAAACAGTTGTTTTTCGCTCTGGGGAGGATGGTTATGCTAGCTATCGTATTCCTGCACTTATTAAAAATAAAAATGGCGACTTAATCGCATTCTCTGAGGGTCGAGTAGATCATGCCGGTGATTATGGCAACGTAGATATTGTTTATAAGATCAGTAAAGACCAAGGCAAAACTTGGGGGAAGTTGAATGTTGCAGCCGATTATGATAAGCTGCAGGCAGGAAATGTTGCACCAGTAGTAGATTTAATGGATCCTGCTTATCCGGCCGGAAGGATATTTCTTTTCTATAATACCGGAAATAATCACGAAGGAGAAGTAAGGAAAGGCAAAGGATTACGTGAAGTATGGTACATAACTTCAACTGATGGCGCAAAGACCTGGTCCGAACCAGTGAATATCACGACCCAGACTCATAGGCCAAACCAGCCGGAGGCTAATTCTGCTTATACCTTTACAGAAGATTGGAGAACTTATGCCAATACTCCTGGACATGGATTTCAATTTGTTTCAGGACCTAAGAAGGGTAGGATTTATATCGCAGCGAACCATAGTGCCGGGGATCCTAATTCTCAAGGAAAGGATTGGAATGCACATGCTTTCTATTCAGATGACCATGGTAAAACATTTCAGTTGAGCCAAAATGTTCCTTATCCAGGAACTAATGAGTCTACAGCTGCTCAGGTTGGGGAAAATGAGGTGTATATGAGCTCCCGAAATCAGCAATTAAATCCTAAACAACGTGTTATTTCGATATCTAATGATGGCGGAGAAACTTGGCAGAGTTCAGCTCCAGACTCAAATTTGCCCGATCCTATAAACCAAGGTGCAGTTTTATCATGGAAGAAGGGAAAGAATTTCATTCTAGCGCATATTAATGCTGCTGATGAGAAAAATAGAGATAACCTAACTTTAAAACTTTCAAAGGATAAAGGCAAGACTTGGTATTTTACAAAACTGATTGCTAAGTCGCCTGAAGGTTATAAAGGGGCATATTCGGCCTATTCGGATATAGTCTTGATGAAACCTAAGCTAGTTGGTATCCTGTATGAAAAGGATAATTATAAAGACATCGTTTTTCTAACAGAAAAAATTAAATAGAGGTAAACCCTAAGTCTAATAAGCTTAGGGTTTTCTTTTTTAATCCCTTAATTCTCAGAAAATTCCTGTAAATTTAAATTTATCTACTTGTTTAACCTGTTTAAACTCAATCAAATTATGTTTCTGAAAAGTGTGGTCTATATAAAAACATTGATCTGTGTGCCTGCAGTTCGCAATTCAATGCTCATGTCTATTTTATTGCTGTCGGCTTCAGTTCTTGATTCCTGTGCAAGGAAAAATTCGGTGCTAACTACTTCATCTAGTCATATTTATCAGAACCCGGTTTTTGAACCAGTCCTCGCAGACCCTACGGTTATCCAAGATCCAAAAACGAAACTGTTCTATGCGTATGGCACTCAGGATAATTGGGATGATGGAAAAGGATCTCGCCTTGTGCCCATCCTTGAATCAAAGGATATGGTAAATTGGTCCTATGTTGGGCCAGCATTTCAAACGAAACCAAGTTGGAAGGAAGCCGGAGGAATATGGGCTCCCGATATTAATTTAGTTGATGGCAAATATTACCTTTATTATTCTTTTTCTACCTGGGGTGATAAAAATCCCGGATTAGGTCTGGCGATCTCTGATTCGCCCAAAGGACCATTTATTGATCAAGGAAAATTATTGGATTCCAAATCTGCTAATGTTCCAAATTCTATTGATCCCTTTTATATTGAAGAGAAAGGTAAAAAATATATTTTTTGGGGCAGTTTCTCAGATTCTCCCGAACAAGGAACATTTGCTTTGGAATTAACAGCAAATGGAAAAAATGTGCTAAATGGTCAAAAACATAAAATTGCCGCCGGTGATTTTGAAGCCGTTACTATCTTTAAAAAGAATGGATATTTTTATTTTCTAGGTTCAAAGGGGAGTTGTTGTGAAGGAGCTAATAGTAAATACCATGTATTAACAGCTCGCTCAAAAAACCTATTGGGTCCCTATCTAGATAAAGAAGGGCGTGATATTAAAGAAAGAAATTACGGCACTCTGGTTTTGGAGGGTTCAGATTCTATTGTTGGACCTGGTCATACCTCTGGAGTTATTACAGATAAAAAAGGGAAAGACTGGATATTATATCATGCAATTGATAAAAATAATGGTAAACTCAAAAATGGGACTAGTAGAAGGATGTTGATGTTGGATCCAATAAATTGGAAAGAGGGTTGGCCGTTGATTGGTTCGGGGAAACCGGAAAAAAATAACCTTCAAAAACCTATTATTTAATTTTTAGAAATGAACATACGATTTTTACTATTAGGTTTACTTTTCTTGTTCGGCATAGAAAGCATGGCACAAGAATTACCAGGAAACCCATTGTCAGTTGCATTGGGGGATCCATACATCATTTATGATGATCAGAGTGACCTCTATTACTTATATGGCACAGGTGGAACCAAGAATGGTTTTGTTGTTTATTCTTCAAAGGATTTGAAGGATTGGAAAAATGAAGGTGTAATCTATAATAACCAACAAGAAAAGTCATGGGGGACCAAAGATTTTTGGGCTCCAGAGGTTTATAAATGGGATAATAAGTTCTATTTATTTTACAGCGCCCATTGGAAAGAAAACCCAAATAATGAATTAGAAAACTATAAGATTGGGGTCGCTGTTGCAGATCAACCAACAGGACCATTTATGGATATAGATTCAGTGCCTTTATTTGATCCCGGCTACCCAATTATAGATGCGAATGTATATGTTGCTGATAATGGTAAGAAATTTCTCTATTACTCTAGGTGTTGTTACAAACATCCTGTTAAGTCAGAAATTGCAACTTGGGCAAAAAAGAATGGAATTTATGATGAGATAGAAGAAAGCTGGGTCTATGGAATTGAACTGAAATCTGATTTAAGTGGGGTTATTGGAAAGCCAAAATTATTGCTAAGGCCTCCTGTGAAAATGAATGACAAACAAGCAGAATGGGAAAGTAGGTCTGTCAACAATAAGGAGATTAATCGTCGCTGGACTGAAGGATCATATTTATTTAAACATAATGATCTGTACTACATGATGTATTCAGCTAATCATTATGCTGGGCCATTTTATGCTGTAGGTTATGCCACTGCAAAGAGCCCATTGGGTCCTTTTGTAAAATCCGAGTTTAATCCCGTTTTGCAAAAAAATACAGAAAGTGGAGGAGATGTAACAGGAACTGGCCATAACTCAATTTTTGTTGGTAAAGATGGTAAAATGTATTGTGTCTATCATGGTAGGACAACCAAAACAGAAAATGATAGAGTTGTTTTCATCGATCCTATTGAAATTGATTCTAAGGGTGTGTTAAAAGTACACGGACCCACTACAATTAATTGATGGAATTTGTATATTAGGTGAACTAATATAAACGCAACCTATGCCTAATTTTGCAATTAACGACGTGCCACACAGGCGTTTGAACCTCTTAACAGGCGAAAGTATTCTAGTTTCACCGCATAGGAGCAAGCGTCCATGGCAAGGTCAAGTAGAAGATTTGCCAGCAGATAATCGACCTCAATATGATCCTACCTGTTATTTATGCCCTGGAAATTCAAGAGCCGATGGAAGCGTAAATCCTGATTATAAGGATAGTTTTGTTTTTGTAAATGATTTTTCAGCTTTATTGAAAGATTCAGAAGAAGGGGAAATAAATGAGGAAGGTTTGTTGGTTGCTGAAACTGAACGAGGGATTTGTAAAGTAATAGCCTTTACACCTAGACATGATTTAACATTGCCCGAAATGGATATTCCTTCAATCAAAAATCTAGTTGATGTATGGCAAAATGAATTTATTTCCCTTTCTCAAAATGATTGGATAAAATACATCCAGATCTTTGAGAATAAAGGAGCAATTATGGGATGTAGTAACCCACATCCACATGGACAGATTTGGGCTGAAAGTAAAATCCCAATGGAAATCCAAAAAGAAGAAAAGCAACAAAAGGAATATTTTGAAAAAAATAAAAGATCCCTTCTTACTGATTACATAGCCCTTGAATTGAAGAAAAATGAAAGGATTATTGTTGATAATGAATATTTTGTTGCCCTAGTTCCTTTCTGGGCAGCATGGCCTTTCGAAACGTTAGTCATCAGTAAAAGACAAGTAAAGGACATCAGAGAATTTACCGAAGATGAAAAATTAGACCTAGCCAAAACTCTTCAAGAATTAACAATCCGTTACGATAATATTTTTTCCACTTCATTTCCATATTCTGCAGGAATGCATCAAGCGCCTGTAAACTCCAATGATCAAGATTTTTGGCATTGGCATATGCATTTTTATCCGCCATTATTGCGGTCGTCAACCGTGAAAAAGTTTATGGTTGGTTATGAAATGCTAGCCAATCCCCAAAGGGATATTACAGCAGAAAAAGCTGCGGAAATAATTAGAAATCAACCTACAACACATTATAAAGGAAATATCAAATGATTGATAAACATCAGATTAGTATTCGGTTTAAAGAATTGTATGGATCTGAGCCTACATTAATTTCGAAATCCCCGGGGCGAATTAATATTATCGGAGAACATACTGATTATAACGAGGGATTTGTTCTCCCTACTGCCATAGACAAGGCAGTTTATGTAGCCCTTTCTAAACGTGATGATTCTGAAATTCATCTTTTTGCTGAAGATTTTAATGAAAGCTTTAGCATTGACTTGAAAGATATAAAACCTACTGAAAAAGGTTGGCCGAACTATATTTTAGGCGTTGTTAACCAGATATTATCAAGAGGATTGAAGATTTCAGGTTTTAACCTGTATATAGATGGAGATATTCCCGTAGGTGCCGGACTTTCCTCCTCTGCTGCGGTAGAATGTGCAACTGGCTTTGGATTGAATGCCTTGTTCGACTTAGGGTTAGACAAAGTAAGCATAGCCAAAATAGGACAATTGGCAGAACATACTTATGCAGGAGTGAAATGTGGAATTATGGATCAATTCGCTTCAGTTTTAAGTAAAGAAAATCATGTGGTTCGCTTAGATTGTCGTGATTTGAGTTATACCTATGTACCCTTGGAATTAGGAGACTACGAAATTGTATTACTGAATACCAATGTTAAGCATTCTCTTGCTTCATCTGCTTATAATGATAGAAGGCATTCTTGTGAAAGAGCAGTTTCATTGGTTCAGGAAAAATATAAAGATGTCAATAGTTTAAGAGATGTAACCTTGGATATGCTTGTAGAATTGGTGAAACCTGTTGATGAAGACAGTTTTGTTAAGGCAAAATTCGTTGTTGAAGAAAATAAGAGACTTGAAAAAGCATGTTCAGCAATGGAAAGTGGCGATATAGCAGAAATGGGAAAGCAAATGTTTCAAGCACATAAAGGATTAAGTCAAGAATACGAAGTTAGCTGTAAAGAACTAGACTTCCTTGTCGATAAGGCAAAAGCCTTTCCTGAAGTTTTAGGTGCGAGGATGATGGGAGGTGGCTTCGGTGGTTGTACCATTAATATTGTGAAAAAGGGCTTTGGTCATGAATTAGTTGAGGCATTGGCTCCAGCTTATAAAAATGAATTTAATCTCGAATTAACGCCAATATTTGTAAAAACTGATAATGGCTCAGAATTAGTATATTAGAATCAATTATAAACAGAAAATGAAAAGATCAATTTTTAAACTAATGCTTGCCTTAGGCTTGTTGGCAGTTGTTGGCTGTCAGCAAAATTCTAAGCAGGAAAGCAGTCAAACCGCAGATTCTAGCATAAATAATACGCTTACTTTGGATTCAAATACTTTTACAGGTGATATTGATGGAAAAGTAGCAAAATTATATATGTTGAAGAATTCTTCGGGATCCAAAGCATACTTCACCAATTTCGGTGCCCGAGTAGTTTCACTTCAGGTTCCTGATAAAAATGGTACTTTGACTGATGTAGTTTTAGGCTTCAATAAAGCTTCTGACTATAATAACCCTAAAGAACCCTTCTTCGGGCCTATTGTTGGTCCATTTGGAAACCGAATTGCCAAAGGAAAATTTAGTTTAGATGGAGAGACTTTCACTTTACCAACTAATAATGGCCCTAATACCTTACATGGTGGCTTAAAAGGTGTGCATTTTGCAAATTGGGAGGTTAAATCTGCAAATGATAAGGCAATTACATTTGCTTATACTCTACCTGATAAGCAAGAAGGATTCCCAGGTCCAATCCATATGGAGGTAACCTATAGTTTGTCTGATAATAATGAACTTGGAATTTCGTATAAAGCGACTGCAGATAAAGCGACTGTAATTAATTTAACCAATCACGCATATTTCAATTTAAATGGGGAGGGAAGTGGTACTATCACTGATCATAGTTTACAACTGTATGCAGATAGGTTTACGCCAGTGGATAGCACTTTAATTCCAACGGGAGAATTAAAAGATGTAAAAGGGACTCCATTTGATTTCACTGTTCCTAAGGCTATTGGAAAGGAAATTGAAAACGATGATGAACAATTGAAATTTGGTAAAGGATATGACCACAATTGGGTGCTGAATGGAACTAAAGTTGATGGATTAAATCATGCTGCTACTTTAACGGGTGATAAATCAGGAATAGTAATGGATGTATATACCGAAGAGCCTGGTATCCAGTTTTATAGTGGTAATTTTATGGCTGAGAATGTAACGCTTAAGGGTGGAGTGAAAGATAGCTTCCGTACGGGTTTATGTTTAGAAACCCAACATTTCCCAGATTCCCCTAATCAACCGAGCTTCCCTACAACGAAGTTGAAACCTGGAGATACCTATACAAGCAAATCAATTTATAAGTTTACCGCTAAATAAAACCAATGGAAATCAAAGACTATATTGTATTCCTGTGTTACTTCGTCATTGTTGCAGGATATGGACTTTACATTTATTACAAAAAGAAATCTGCTTCCGGAGATTCTAAAGATTACTTCTTAGCGGAGGGGTCTTTAACTTGGTGGGCAATTGGAGCCTCTTTAATTGCCTCCAATATTTCTGCTGAGCAATTCATCGGAATGAGCGGATCTGGCTTTAAGATAGGTCTGGCAATTGCCACCTATGAATGGATGGCGGCAGTGACCTTAGTTGTCGTCGCGATATTCTTCCTTCCGGTATATCTTAAGAACAAGATATTTACCATGCCACAGTTTTTAAGTCAACGATATAATGGTACTGTAGCCATGATTATGGCTGTATTCTGGTTGTTATTATATATCGTTGTTAACTTGACCTCAATCTTATTCTTAGGAGCATTGGCAGTATCTAGTATTTCGGGATTGGACTTTCAGGCCTGTATGATTGGATTAGCCGTGTTTGCCATCTTTATCACCCTTGGTGGTATGAAAGTAATTGGTTACACCGATGTTATTCAAGTATTCTTCTTAATCTTAGGAGGTTTGGCTACAACCTATCTGGCTTTGAATTTAGTATCAGACCATTTCGGCGGAACTGGTGTACTGGACGGATTTGGAATCGTACATAATAAGGCTCAAGACCATTTCCATATGATTTTGAAACCTGATAATCCTAATTATATTGACCTTCCAGGCCTTTCAGTATTGATTGGTGGTATGTGGGTTATTAACTTAAATTATTGGGGTTGTAATCAATACATCACACAACGAGCATTAGGAGCAGATCTTCCAACAGCTAGAAATGGATTATTGTTCGCTGCTGGATTAAAATTATTAATGCCTCTAATTGTTGTATTGCCAGGTATTGCTGCCTTTGTACTCTATAATGATGGATTGTTTCAACAAGAGATGTTAGCTGGAGGGGAATTGAATCCGGATAGAGCCTATCCTGTATTATTGAACCTTTTACCAACTGGATTAAAAGGCTTATCCTTTGCAGCATTAACCGCTGCCGTAGTGGCTTCCTTAGCTGGAAAAGCAAACTCGGTTGCCACAATTTTCACCTTGGATATTTATAAAAAAATCTTTGATAAGGATGCTACTGAAAAGAAATTAGTAAATGTGGGTAAAATCACCATTATTGTTTCCATGATCTTAGCCATTATAATAGCACCTTACCTTGGAATTGATAAAAAAGGAGGATTCCAATATATCCAAGAATATACTGGATTTGTATCTCCTGGGGTATTTGCTATGTTTTTACTAGGTTTCTTCTGGAAGAAAACAACTTCCAATGCAGCCTTATTTGCAACAATAGGTGGATTTATCCTTTCCATTCTGTTGAAAGCCTTACCTAATTACATGGATCTTTCTTTCTTGGCTTCAACTGGTTTTTCAATACCTGTTGATGGCGTATATGAAATTCCATTTATTGACCGTATTGGCTTTGTCTTTATCTTCTGTGTTATTGGTATGTATATTATCAGTATGTATGAACATAAAAAAGGAGTTGTTACCAAAGGACTTGAAATTGATGCTACAATGTTCAAGACTAAAACAGGCTTTGCAGTTGGTGCCTTATTAATAATAGGTATTACTGCCGCATTATATACCATTTTCTGGTAAATAGAAAAGCTAGAAGGGTTAATTTACCCTTCTAGCTTTATTTTTTTCTCATCCTGAATCCCCAAATTATGAAAGGTTTATTTATCTGTTCCTTAGGGCTGTTGTTCTCTACACATCTCTTAGGACAATCTCCTTCTCAAAAGATTTTCCCGATTAATTTTTCTAAAGTTGCTATTGAAGATAATTTTTGGTCTCCTCAACTGGAAAAAGTTGCTACCTCTACTATTGATGCTTGTGTAAGTTATACTGAGGAAAAAACTGGTCGCATTAGAAATTTTGAAAAGGTTGCTAAAGGATCTGGTCAACATGAAGGGATTTATTATGATGATTCCGATGTTTATAAAGCTATCGAAGCAATAGCCTATTCCCTAAAGAATTATCCAAATCAGGAATTGGAAGCCAATACCGATCAATGGATTGATAAAATAGCCGCAGCTCAACAGCCTGATGGTTATTTGAACACCTATTATACTTTAAATGGACTCGAGAATCGTTGGAAAGATATGGAGCGGCATGAGGATTATTGTGCAGGTCATTTGATTGAAGCAGGCATTGCCTATTACAATACAACGGGTAAGGATAAACTTTTGAAAGTTGCAATTAAGTTTGCTGATCATATTGATAACTATTTTCGAATCCCCAATAAGCCTTGGGTAACTGGACATGAAGGAATTGAATTGGCTTTGATGAAATTATATCATCAAACAAATGAAAAACGATATTTACAGCTGGCAGATTGGTTTGTAGAGCAACGTGGTAAAGGTCATGGTGTTGGAAAGATATGGGATGAATGGAAAGCTCCTGAATATGCTCAGGATGATATTCCAGTACGTGATCAAAGAAAAATAACAGGTCATGCCGTCCGAGCGATGTATTTATATAGCGGAGTGGCGGATATTGCTTCTGAAACAAAAGATGTTGGTTATGTAAAAACAATGGATGCAATATGGGACGATGTAGTAAATAAACATTATTATATCACTGGTGGCATCGGGGCTCAAGGCTCCAATGAGGGCTTCGGAAAACCCTATGACCTCCCAAATGAATCTGCCTATTGCGAAACTTGTGCCTCGGTGGGTATGGTATTCTGGAACCAAAGAATGAATATGCTTTCCGCTCAATCGAAATATATCGATGTATTGGAAAGAACTTTGTACAATGCTGCAATAGATGGCATCAGTTTAACTGGAAACCGATTCTTCTATGGAAATCCTTTAGCTTCTGACGGGAATTATGAACGTAGTGAATGGTTTGGAACAGCTTGTTGTCCCTCTAATATTGCTAGACTAGTTTCTTCCTTAGGATCATATATTTACAGTCGCTCTGCAACAGATCTATATGTCAATTTATTTGTAGGTAGTGAAACTACAGTGGACCTGAATAAAAATGAAGTTTTTGTAAAACAATCAGGGAATTACCCTTGGAATGGAAATGTGTCTATTGAGATTAACCTTAAAAAAGCAAAAGCATTTGCTGTATTTCTTAGAATTCCAGGATGGTTAAAAGAACCAGTTCCAGGTTCATTGTACCACTATAAAAATAACAAAACCAATAATTATACAGTTACTGTAAATGGAAAACCAATCAAAGCTGCCCTTATTGATGGCTATTTAAAAATCAATAGAAAGTGGAAAAAAGGAGATAAAATCGATTTGAATATGGATATGGAAGTCCAAAGGATTGTCTCCTCGGATGCTATGAAGGCGAATAAAAATCGTGTTGCACTGCAATATGGTCCTATAGTTTACGCCGTTGAAGATATTGATAACCCTAATGCTAAAGATGGTTTAATTATCCCTGAAAACACGGAATTCAAGGTGAGTTATAAACCAGATTTATTGGGAGGAACAAATGTGATTCAATTTAGAGCTCCAATCATTTCTAATAACCTTCAGGAAGATAAAGAAATCACTGCGATTCCTTATTTTCTTTGGAATAATAGGGGTAAAAGTAAAATGCAGGTCTGGATACCAGAAGAAATCACAGATATAGGTAGGAACAAATAATATTCATAAACAAACATGCTTCGAGAGTTTCGAAGCATGTTTGTTTTAAGAGATTCTTCACTCAGTATGTTGTAATCCTTTTAGCGCATTGTCAAAATCTGCGATCAAATCGTCAATATGTTCAATTCCAACCGATATTCTTAGCATTCCTGTCGTAATTCCAGAAGTTGATTTTTGGGACTTATCATGGTGGCTCCCCCACATACTTGCAGGATGGACAACCAGAGATTCAACCCCACCTAGACTTGCTGCATTTGCAAAAATCTTTAATTTATTTAGAACTGATTGAGCATTCTTATAAGCTACATCTTCATTGTCACCAATAACCTCAATACATAACATCCCTGTTCCACCACGCATCTGTTTTTGGATGAGATCATATTGTGGATGTGATTTTAAACCAACATAAGCAACATGTTTGATGGCTGGATGATTCTCAAAAAACTCAGCTAATGTCAAAGCATTTTGGTTAATTTGATTCACCCGCATTGATAAAGTTTTTAATCCTCTCAGCAATAACCAGGAATCAAATGGACTAAGTGAACCTCCCAGCATCAAGGATCTTTTCCAAACTTTCTCAATATAATCTTTTGTCCCACAAACAACTCCAGCAGTAAGATCACTATGGCCGCCTAGATATTTTGTGGCTGAATGTACAATGACATCAATTCCAAAATCCTTAGGGTTTTGGTTCATCGGTGAAGCAAAAGTATTATCTGCCATGGTCGTCAAATTATATTTCCTACTAAGGCTTCCAATAAATTGTAAGTCGGTTACATCAAGATTTGGATTGGAAGGTGTCTCTACATAAATAAGTCTTGTGTTCTCTTTAATTGCATTCTCAAATGCCGCATTATCCTTTTGATCAACATGGGTTACTTCTACAGCATACTCCGTTAAAAAGTTCTTGAAGAAGAGCATTGCTCCTGAGTATAAAGAATTTTGCGTGATAATATGATCACCAGCTTTAACCACTGATAATATCGCTGTACTGATCGCAGCCATTCCAGTTGCAAATACCAAAGCATCCTCAGTTTTTTCTAAGCTTGCAACAATTGCCGCAACCTGAGAATTTGTTGGATTACCATGTCGATGATAGAAATTCGGGTTCTTCGTTTCCGTGGCAGCAATAATATATTCATGCAAATCCGCATCTGCAAAGTAGGTGGATGTTTGATAAATAGGGGTCACAACAGCTTTGCTGTTGTTGAATTCATGGCCTTTATGGATCAGGTCGGTTTCTAAATGAGACATATCAGGTTGTTTTAATAAAATAAAGGACTGAAAATTAAAAAAATAAGTTGTAAATCCTTAATTTCAGCATCGAAATAATTAAATGTAATAAATCCTAATTAACCTCATATACTATGAAAAAAATGCTTGCCATCTTGGCTTGTTTTATTTCTACACTTACCTTCGGACAAATTAAATCACCAGCTGAATTCCTGGGATATCAGGTCGGATCAAAAGTGACACCTCATTGGAAAGTATTGGAGTACTATCAATATCTGGCCAATCAGGTGCCTAATCAAATAAAAATGGAATCCTATGGTGAAACAACTGAAGGAAGGCCTCTTCGGGTTTTTTACATTTCCTCAGCCCAAAACATCGGAAATCTAGAAAATATCCGGACGAATAATTTAAAATTAGCTCATGCCTTAGAAGGTGAAGGAAATAGTAGCAGCCCTGCAATCGTGTGGATAAGTAATAATATCCATGGTAACGAGACTTCTTCCATTGAAGCATCCATGATGACATTATTCGAATTAGTTAATCCCAACAACTCTAAAAGTAAAACTTGGCTAGAAAATACCCTGGTAATTATTGATCCATGTTTAAATCCGGATGGAACAGAACGTTATAATAATTGGTATAATTCTGTAGTTGGAGTAAAATATAACCCTGAATTGTATGCTAGAGAACATCGTGAACCATGGCCGGGAGGACGATATAATCATTACTACTTCGATATGAATAGAGATTGGGCTTGGCAAACCCAACGTGAGAGCACTTTAAGAGCCGTAATTTATAATAAATGGTTGCCACATATTCATGTTGACTTCCATGAACAAGGAATTAATTCTCCTTATTATTTCCCCCCAGCTGCCGAGCCTCTACATGAAGTGATAACTCCATGGCAACGTGAGTTTCAAACCACAATTGGAAAGCATAATGCTAAATATTTTGATTCAAAAGGCTGGTTATATTTTACTAAAGAACGCTTCGATTTGTTCTACCCTTCATATGGAGATACCTATCCAATTTACTCGGGTGCCATTGGTATGACCTTTGAAAAAGCAGGAAATGGATCAGCTGGTTTAGGGGTTTATACAGATGATAAAGATACTTTAACCTTAGTAGATCGTGCTATTCAACATCATGCATCAGGATTGAATGTCATTGAAATAGTTTCTCAAAATGCCGCAAAAGTGGTCTCAGAGTTTAAAAAATTTGGAGATGAAGCCGCTTCAGGTAAATTGTCATCTTTCCAAAGCTATATCATTAAATATGATAATTCACGAGATAAAAGTATTCGCGCCTTATTAGAACTATTGGATAAGAATAAAATCAACTATTATTCTTCTTCTGGATCAGTGAAAGGCATGGATTATTTCTCCAAAAAAGAACAAAATCATTCACTTACAGATAAAGACGTTGTCATTCCTGGGAATCAATCGAAAGCAGCATTGATTAGAGTGTTATTTGAGCCTGAAGCAAAACTTACAGATTCAGTTACTTACGATATAACAGCTTGGTCTTTGCCTTATGTATATGGATTGCCAGCAATTGCTAGTCAATCTAAAATCTCAAATCTAAATCCTTATCAATTAGAAAAAATTAATAATACAACAGGCTCTAATTTTGGATATGCTATAAAATGGGATGGCTTTACATCCGCAAAATTATTAGCTGCCCTACTCCGCAATAAAATCACAGTAAAGGTATCGGATCAAAGTTTTAAGATAGGTTCTGAAGATTTTCCGAAAGGATCTATTCTGGTGATGAAGAACGGCAATAAGCAGACTAATACTGAAAAAATATTGAAAGAGGAAGCTGATAGGCTTCAAGTAAAGACCTATGCTATAGCATCTGGAATTGTAGAAGGCGGCAAGGATTTAGGTAGTTCTGATGTTAAGACCATCAAAGCTCCTAAGGTAATGATGATGGCGGGAGAAGGAATTCGTGCAACTAATGTAGGTGAGGTATGGCATTATTTTGATCAGCAATTAGAATATCCTATTGTATTAATTAATCCTACTGACTTTTCAAGGGTAGAGTGGGATGAAATTGATGTGTTTATTATGCCTAATGGTAGTTATTCCTTTTTGAAAGATAAGACACAAAGTGATGAATTTTTTAATTGGATAAAAAAAGGAGGAAAGGTAATTGCTTTGGAAAGTGCTGTTAGTCAATTGGCTGGTCAAACTTGGTCAGGCTTAAAAACTGTGAAGCAAGATAGCTCCTCTAAAACCAAACCTAGTCCGTTGAAAAAATATGGAGACAGAGAACGTGGAGCATTGGAAAATTATACTGCCGGCGCTATTTTTAGGGTAACATTTGATGCTTCCCACCCGTTGATGTTTGGGGTAAAAGATTATTTTACCTTAAAGCAAGATGAAAACTTATTTCAATACTTCGAACCTGGCAAAGGTTGGAATGTTGGATATATTACAGAAAACTCAAAAATGAGCGGTTTTGTCGGTCATAGCTTGGCAAAAAAATTAAAGAATGGATTGGTCTTTGGAACCGAAAATATTGGAAGAGGATCAGTTATTTACCTGACAGATAATGTGCTTTTCAGAAACTTCTGGGAAAGTGGTAAATTGATTATGGCCAATGCAACCTTCTTTGGAATAGAATAAATACCCAATTCTGGGGATTGATTTCAGTCCTAATGCTTATTAATTTTGATAATAAGTATTAGGACTTTTTTTATGCAGAGAAATATATCAGTAAATAAAAAGAAATCGAGGCGAATACGTCATTATATAAAGTTTTTCTTATGTTATTTTGTGTTTTTATACAATACAGCCATTAGACCCCAATATTAGATTAACGCATTTGTTTCAATAACTCAATAGCATATTCTATACTATTGACATTATTGATAGCAATTCTTAATTGACCTTTTACCTCTTTCATATTTGAATTGCTCGAATGCTGTTGGACAAAGGTTAATACCTTCCCAAAACTATCTGACTGATAATAACTGGACTTCGGATTATTAACAAAATAGCCCTTTAAAACATGCTTCTTGTAGGATATCTTCTCCAAGCCAATTTCTTTCCCAAGCCATTGTAGTCTAAGGGTATTAAACAATTCAAATACTTGTTCAGGAATGGGACCAAATCTATCAATTAATTCCTTTTCGAATTTTTGTAGTTGTCCCTCATCCTTTAACTTCGAAATATCGTTATATAGGTTATATCGCTCCGGAACATTGGTCACATATTCATCGGGAATCATGACCTCAAGGTCAGTGTCAATTTGTGTGAAGGTCACATATTTTCTGTTTTCCTCATCAGCGAATAACTCTCCAAATTCATCATCTTTTAACTCCTGAACCGCTTCATCGAGGATTTTATTATACATTTCAAAACCTATCTCAGCGATGAAACCGGATTGTTCTGCTCCTAATAAATTTCCAGATCCACGAATATCTAAATCACGCATGGCTACATTGAATCCAGATCCTAATTCAGAGAATTCCTCAATAGCAGAGAGACGTTTATAGGCCTCACTCGTCAGGGTAGATAATGGCGGACTTAGTAAATAACAGAAGGCCTTCTTGTTGGATCGACCAACACGTCCACGCATTTGGTGCAAATCACTTAATCCAAACATATGTGCCTGATTAATAATGATCGTATTTGCATTTGGAATGTCTAACCCTGCTTCAATAATAGTAGTAGCAATTAACACATCATATTCATGGTTAATAAACTTTAACATTACATCTTCTAGGTCATCACCTTCCAATTGACCATGCGCAATCCCAACTCTAACTCCAGGAACCAATTTTCGAATTAACATCCCTAATTGTGGAAGGTCAGCGACCCGATTGTGGATAAAGAAAACTTGACCCCCACGATCAACCTCAAAGCTAACTGCTTCTTTGATCAGGTTCTCATTGAAAACATGAAGTTCCGTTTGAACAGGTTGTCTGTTGGGTGGCGGAGTTGAAATAATACTCAAATCTCTCGCGCCCATTAGGGAAAAGTGTAATGTTCTTGGAATAGGTGTGGCTGTTAATGTTAAGGAGTCTACATTTGCTCGCATTACTTTTAATTTCTCCTTAACAGAAACCCCAAACTTTTGCTCCTCATCAATGATCATCAAGCCTAAGTCCTTAAACTTAACATCTTTACTTACCAACCGATGAGTTCCGATAATAATGTCGATTTTCCCCTCTTGGAGCCTTTTAAGGGTGTCCTTAATTTGTTTGGAAGTCTTGAAACGATTGATGTAGTCAATATTTACTGGCATCCCTTTTAAACGTTCAGAAAAGGTTCTGAAATGTTGAAGGGCTAAGATCGTCGTAGGAACTAATACCGCAACTTGCTTGCTGTCCGCCACGGCCTTAAAAGCAGCTCGAATCGCAACTTCTGTCTTGCCAAATCCCACATCTCCACAGACTAATCGATCCATTGGATGCGGTGACTCCATGTCTTTCTTAAAGTCTGCAGTAGCTTTTTCTTGATCAGGGGTGTCTTCATAAATAAATGAAGCCTCTAATTCTCGCTGTAAATATGTGTCAGGACTAAAAGCATTACCTGTCTGAGCCTTACGCTTCGCATAAAGCATAATCAAATCACGGGCAATATCCTTTACTTTTTTCTTTGTGGTTTTCTTTAGTTTTTCCCAAGCATCTGTTCCTAGTTTATTCATTTTAGGAACTGTACCCTCTTTTCCAGAGTATTTGGAAATTCTATTCAAGGAGTTGATATTGACATACAATAAATCATTGTCGGCATAAACCAACCTGATCATCTCCTGACTTTTTCCATTGACATCAACTTTCTCCAATCCCGCATACTTTCCAACTCCATGGTCAATATGGGTGATATAATCTCCCGGTTTAAGCTCACTTAACTCCTTTAAGGTAATCGCCTGTGAGCGTTCATAACCCTTTCGACGCTTATATTTATAATATCGATCAAAGATTTGATGGTCAGTATAACAAGCCACTTTAAGCTTATCATCCCTAAAACCTTCTCGTAAAGCCTTGTAAATAGGAGTAAAGGTGACAGTGTTGTCCAAATCCTCTAGAATAGCATAAATCCTTTCAATTTGCTTGGTAGAATCCGAAAAAATGTAATTATGTATCGCATGTTTTTCGTTTTCATTGAAATTGTGGATTAGCAAATTGAAATCCTTATTGAATGAGGGTTGAGGATGAGTATCAAAACTAAGTTCCAGATCCGGCTTATAGAAAAATTGTTTTCCAAATTCTACAAGCGGATACTCAAAAAGCATGGCGCTGAAGTTTTTATCATCCGTAAAAGTAAATCTGGGATCTACCCAATCAGGATTATCCTTAATATCTTTCTCAGTTAAGGCTTTCCAATATTTGGATGCCTTTTTATACCCCTCGCTAATAATGTCTAATGTGAATTGCACATCCTTGATCCATATAACAGAATCTTTATCGATGTATTCTAAAAGAGAGATATGATTGTTGGTCAAAAATTTCGCTTGAACATTCGGTACAATAGTAACCGAATTTATCTTATTCACAGAAAGCTGTGATTCAATATCAAAGGTTCGGATACTCTCAATTTCATCCCCAAAAAACTCAATCCTATACGGTAAATCATTCGAGAATGAAAAAATGTCCACAATACCACCACGGATGGCAAATTGTCCCGGTTCATAAACAAAATCTACTCGCTCAAAATCATATTCATAGAGAAACTCATTTATGAAATCAATGCTTAATTTTATGCCAACCCGAATTTCTAACGTGTTTTTCTCAAGATCTTGTTTATTGATTACTTTCTCTGCTATAGCCTCTGGATAGGTTACCACAATTTTTGGTAATTCTGAATTCCGATTTAAGGAACTCAACGTTTCAGCACGCTGTAGTACATTCGCACTATCCAATATCGTGAAATCAAATGCTTTTCGATAAGAGGAAGGGAAAAACAATATTTGAGTATCAAATAAACTCTCTAAATCGCTCAAGAAATACGATGCATCCTCATGAGTAGGCAAAATAAATACGTTTAATTTTTTCTCCTCTGCATAACAAGCAGCAGCAAACATAGCATCTGATGAACCTACTAATCCTTTTAAATGAATTTTTGGTTTCCCATCTTGAATACTGTTGCTAAAGCGCTTGACTTGTTCGGATTGGATGTATTTATTTAATATTTCTTGGATATTCACGTTAGTATATTTTTGCAAATTTACAAAAAATGCTTGGGGATTTTATTTAGTCTATAGACCTATAAACCTTGATCTAATTTGTGATTGTGAGCAAATTCTAAAACATAATCCATTTGATCTTTAAGGTCAAACTGAAAATCCTCATGTAAGGCATCAAAGATTTTAACAACGTTCTTTATTCGTGCACTGATATACTTATGTAATTTGAATGCAGGGGATAGAGCTGAGGGGCCAAAAAGAGAAGGGTATCGATCAAATGCCTCCTGAAGTATTAATAATCGACATTCTACAACTGAGAACTTATCTTTTGTGATTTTTTCATGTTCATTAATCATTCCACTGGCCTGCCTAAATGTACTATTCAAACTCTTATAGTTTGAATATTGAGGCAGATTTTTTGTCTTATTATTGTTTATCTCAAACAAGGACTCCAGATTCTTCTTTAAATCAAAAATTCGATCTTCAAGGTCAGTTTCGTCTTCAAGTAATTCATAATGCAATTGTTTCAATAGCATTTTATCCTTATTTATTAACCTTACGAGGAGTTTATCTTTTTCTTTTGAAGGTAGATTGAGGACAGCTTCCTTGAGTTCTTGATCTTTGTGTAATGACATGAATAAAGATAAGTATACATCTATAATAATACAATAAATACCATATACGTTCCTGGCAATGGTACTATTTCAATCAAAATTAAGTTGATTTAATTTGTTATAAGTAAAAAACACCATTGATAATGGGTATTATACCATTCCTCATGGTAGTTATTGTTTACCTTTGTATTGTATGCACAAGATACCTGTTTTAGAGCAATGTACAGTATCCTATAAAGAGGATAAACACTTTCTGGCGGATCGTCTTGAGGTTTATTTGGGAAAGAATAATAACCTAGTATTCCCTCATCGACACAATTTCTACCAAATGTTGTTATTCCTTTCAGGGGCGGGAATGCATGAAATAGATTTTAAGCAATATAAGATCGTGCCTGGTCAGGTTTATTTTATGGGACCTGGACAAGTTCATTCTTGGATGTTTGAAGGTGAAATGAAAGGCTATATAGTCAACTTTGATATTGATTATTTTAAATCTTTATTAATTCAACCTGATTACGTCGAAAATCTGGATCTATTTTCATCTTTGAATGATGGGGTATTTGTTTTAGAAGAGTATCAAGTGAAGGAAATTTCACAATTGTTTGATCAATTAATAGAAATTAACAGTCGAACCGTATCGATCGACTTAAAACGATCTCTATTATTATATATCTTGTTGAGATTTGATCAAGCATATATTCCGAATTTTCCGGCAAAATCAATTGATTATCACTTGGTTTTAATCAAGAACTTTATTTCATTGGTAGATCAGAGATATAAGGAATTGCATTTGCCAAAGGAATATGCAGAATTATTATTCGTAACTCCCAATCATTTAAATTCCGTATGTAAGGAATATTTGGGCTTACAAGCAGGGGAGGTAATTAGGAATAGAATCATGTTGGAAGCTAAGCGCTTATTGATATTGCCTGATTGGACAATATCTCAAGTAGCTTATGAGTTGAGCTTTAATGATAACTCCTATTTTACTAAGTTTTTTAAAAAAGTAGAGGGTAAAACACCCGAAGAATTCAGAAAATCACAATGGACGTAAATATTAATATGGAAACAAAATATACCATTCCTTCCGAATTGAAAAGCGCGATCGAAGGGAAATGCCCGAGGTGTAGAACAGGAAATATGTTCGCTGCTCCGCTATTAAGTTTTAAATCAAAAAAAATGTTGGAAAGATGTCCAGCATGTGATTTGAAATTTGAAAAGGAACCCGGTTATTTTTATGTCGCTATGTACGTTAGCTATGCATTAAGTGTGGCTGAGTTGGTTACAGCTTGTGTGGCTACCTATTTATTGTCAGGAAATCTAGAAAGTCCCTGGTTATACGTAATAGTGGCATTGGCCGTAACTTTGATTATGGCACCTTTTAATAATCGTTATTCTAGAATCATCCTATTGTATTTGATGACTCCTTCATTTAAGTTCAATCCGAAAATATTTGAAAGAGTAAAAGAAGAAGGAAAATAGAATCTGCAATCAAATAAAGAAGGCTCTTGAAATTATCAAGAGCCTTCTTTGTATTTAAAATGAGATATTAAAATTGACAGTCTTTCTATCTCTTTATTGATATCTAAAAATTACTGAATAGGATTTTCCTTCAAATATTTTTCCCATTCCCAAGCAGAGGACATCATTTCATCAATTCCTAATTCTGCTTTCCATCCTAGTTCCTTCGTAGATTTTGTAACATCTCCCCAAACCTTGATGATGTCTCCTTCACGACGTGGTCCAACCTCATAATTTAACTTTTGACCTGATGCTGATTCAAATGCTTTGATAGCTTCTAATACAGAATATCCATTGCCAGTACCAATGTTGAATACATCATAATTACCGTTTGGATTTCCTTTTTCTAACAATTTAATCGCAGCCACGTGCGCTTTTGCTAAATCTACAACATGGATATAATCCCTAACTGCTGATCCATCTTCTGTCTCATAATCATCCCCAAATACAGTTAATTTTTCGCGCTTCCCAATGGCCGTTTGAGTGATGAATGGTAATAGATTCTGAGGAATTCCAATAGGCAATTCTCCAATAAGTGCAGAACTATGAGCACCAACTGGATTGAAATAACGTAAGGCTACAAATTGATAGTTTTGATTTGCCTTGGCTGTTTCTTCAAGAATTTCTTCAGCAATCTGCTTCGTGTTGCCATATGGTGAGGTCGCCTTTTTTACTGGAGCACTTTCCGTTACAGGAAGCGCATCTGGCTCCCCATAAACCGTACAACTTGAGGAAAATACAAAGTTGATTGGTTTATCGCGATATGCCTCTAATAAATTGATTAATGAGAAGAAATTGTTATGATAGTATTTCAAAGGGTTCTGAACTGATTCTCCTACTGCCTTTGAAGCAGCAAAATGGATAATACCTGAAATATCTGGATTTGACTTTACAAATTCATTTACTTTCTCAGTGTCGCATAGGTCAAATTGATGAAATTCTGGCTTCACACCAATGATTTTTTCAATTTGATCCAAGATTTTAATATTTGAATTTGAAAGATTATCAACTAGAACAGGAGTATAGCCTGCATTGTGAAGTTCTACAACTGTATGTGATCCAATAAATCCGGTACCACCGGTAACTAGTATTTTACTCATTTTATTTCGATTTTATCGTTGCTTGTTCTTTAAATAATGTTTTATAGTATTTAATTGTTTTTTCAAGTCCTTCTAGCCTTGAAATCTTCGGCTCCCAATTTAGAATTTCCCTGGCCTTCGAAATATCAGGACGCCTTTTTTTAGGATCATCTACTGGAAGGGCCTCAAAAATAATATTTGAACTACTTTCCGTTAATTCAATGATCTCTTTTGCCATATCTATTAAAGTCATCTCATCAGGATTTCCTATGTTGATTGGAAATTGATAATCACTGAATAATAGCTTACAAATCCCTTCCACTTGGTCAGAGACATATATAAATGATCGGGTTTGTTGGCCATCTCCAAAAACAGTTACATCTTGGTTCTGTAAAGCTTGGGAAATAAAAGTCGGTAATGCTCGACCATCCTCAAGGCGCATCCGCGGGCCAAAGGTGTTGAAAATCCTGGCTATTCTAGTCTCAAGTCCATGAAAATTATGATAGGCCATGGTCATCGCTTCTTGGAACCGCTTCGCCTCATCATAAACCCCTCTTGGTCCTACAGGATTTACATTCCCCCAATATTCTTCATTTTGTGGTGAAACCAAAGGATCTCCATAAACTTCAGAGGTTGAGGCAACAAGGATTCTAGCGTTTTTACTTTTGGCTAACCCTAATAAATTATGTGTTCCCAATGAACCTACCTTTAAGGTTTGAATCGGAATCTTCAGATAATCAATGGGGCTTGCCGGTGAAGCAAAGTGTAGAATATAATGGAGTTCCCCCGGGACATGTACAAATTTGGAAACATCATGATGGTAAAACTCGAAATTCGGTAGATGGAAGAGATGTTCGATATTTCTAAGGTCTCCCGTCACTAAATTATCCATCCCTATGACATGAAATCCTAATTCAATAAAATGGTCACATAGATGGGATCCTAAAAATCCAGCCGCTCCAGTGATTAATATTCGTTTGCGCTTGTTTTCTTGCACAATAGTGAATTTGAAAAGGTTTAAATATCTTTGACGAATATAAGTAATATTTTAACATGATGCGTTTTCTTTACGACTTGGGGATTTTAATTTACGGCTTGTTGCTACGGGTCTTTGCTCTCTTTAATGCCAAAGCAAAGCTCCTCCTAAACGGTCGTAAGGATCTGCTCCAACGTATTGAACAAACGGTTGAAAAAGATCAAGAATACATTTGGTTCCACTTCGCATCCTTAGGAGAATTTGAACAGGGTAGAGCCGTAATGGAGCAAATCAAAATACGTTATCCTAACGAAAAAATAATTGTAACATTTTTCTCGCCCTCAGGTTATGAAATCAGAAAAAACACAGCCTTGGCAGATTATGTCTTCTATTTACCAGCAGATACTCCTAGGAATTCACGTAGATTTTTAGATTTGATAAACCCAAAATTTGCCGTGTTCACAAAATATGAATACTGGTACCATTACTTTAAGGAATTAAATAAGAGAAAAATTAGATTATTAATGATATCAGCGATCTTTAGAGAAGACCAGGTGTTCTTTAAGCAATACGGTGGTTTCTTTAGGTCTATTCTCAAAAATGTGTCCTTCTTTTTTACCCAGAATAACGAAAGTGTTCATATGTTAAAATGGATAGGAATAACGAATGCCGGATTAGCCGGTGATACTCGATTTGACCGTGTTGTCGAATTGCCAAAACAACATAAAGATATTCCAGAAGTTCAAAGATTTGTAGGTAAGGATTCTGTTCTAGTCGCTGGAAGTACATGGCAACCTGATGAAATCCTGCTAAAAGATTTATTGGAAAAAAATAAAGATTTGAAAGCAATTATTGCTCCTCATGAAATTCATCAAGAGCATATTGACCAAATCTTAAAGCTATTCCCGCATGCCTTATTGTTTTCAAAATTCAATACCTATACCGACCAACAAATTGCTGCATCCAGACAATTGATTATCGATAATATTGGCATGTTATCCTCCTTGTATTATTATGGAAGGATTGCTTATATCGGCGGTGGATTTGGGGTAGGGATTCATAATACCTTGGAAGCGGCTACTTATGGAATGCCTGTCATATTTGGTCCTAAATATGAGAAGTTTCAGGAAGCAATAGATTTATTGGAAATAGGTGCTGGATTCTCGATCGCAAATGAAAAAGAGCTTAATGAAGTCTACCAAGCTCTGTCAAATTCTGAGAAACTATTGAAAGCCAGTTTGGCTGCAAAAAACTATGTCCAACAACGTTCCGGTGCAACCCAAATTATTATGAAATATCTGGAAACTGAAAAATTGTTGAACAAAGTATAATTCTTATTGATAATCCTTAGGATATTTTCCCTTTTTATGAGTCCCAAATCCAAACATAATTGGTTGGTAATCTCCAATTGGGTCTACATTAAAATCTGCTTTAATTTCGTTTTCTAATCCTACTGCCCAATAACTCGCATTCACTATTAATCTTCTTAGATTTTGATCTAAAAGATCAATCGAAGATCCCATTGTGGTTGTAAAAACCTTTCCTTTTTTTCCACCTGGAATTTGATAATCTTTTGTCCAGGCAACCGGCATTATGGATTTCTTTCTATTTACAGGGCTTTCTGCAGTCATACCCAAAGTTGGTTGACCAAAGACAAGGATTTTTGCCTGTTGAAGATTATTCTTGATTCCATATACATCTGATGGAACCCAAATATCTTCAACCCCAATTAAAATAGGGTTTTTTGCATTTACTTGAAGACCATTGGTCAAACCTAATGAACCTTCTGTGCCATGGTCTCCATGATGGTTAATCCATGTTTCACCAAGTACAAAGCCTCCAAAACCACCTTTCCATTCACCCTCCTGATTGCTGAACCCATAATGCTTATAGGCACTTTTGGACTCCTTTGGGAAATTAAAGGCATGGGTCGCAGTGCGAAGCCCAATGACTGGTTTGCCCGCTTTTAGAAAATTGTCGACAAATTTCATTTGGTCATCAGGCAATTCCCTAAATCGACTTGCAATAATCATTAAATCCGCATTTTGTAGATTCTCCAAACCTGGAATGTTTTTCTGATATTCTGGGTCAATCTCCTTAGTGTCTGGATTTATGGCAAATAAAACAATAGTTTCAAAACCATGTTTTTGTGTCAAAATTTTCGCCAGCATGGGTAAACTCTCCTCAGACCGATATTCTTCATCCCCAGAAATAAGAACCACTTTTTTACCTTTGGAAATAGATTTTTCAGGGCTGTAGTGTAGCCAGTTTGACTGTTGAGCAATACAAATATGAAATCCGAAACTTATCGATAGAAAAGCTACCAATAAGATTTTTCGGCTCCAAAATGAAAGAATTCGGTTAGGTTTGAGTTGATTTTTCATTTTTGTGTTGGAAATTTTTGATATTAATTCAATAGAACTTTCATGGACTTTGGAGATTCCAAGATTTCATGAAAGTTCTATTACGATTTTTTGCTTAATTAAATGGTTTCTACTTGTGCGTCAGAAGTACCATATGCTGTTTCTTGATGACCTTTGTATGTTCTTTTTTGCCAGAAAAAGAAAAATAAGAATAGAACAATTAATATCCCTGGGAAAATAGCCAATTTAGCTAAGGTTATTTGTCCTACAACTAAATCTAAATTTTCAACAACCTCTCCCGTTTGTTGTACAGCTGCTTTAGATTGATCTATCCATCGGCCTATGATAGGTTGGAATATTGAAGTCGAAAACATTCCTACACCTCCAATTACTGACATACCTATTGCACCGCTCAAAGGTACTCGCTGAGCCGTAGTTGAAATCATTGTTGGCCAGAAATAACATACTCCAATTGCAAATAATATTGCCGCAACGTAGACCATGCCTCCTGTTGCAATCGAGAATAAATATACTCCAATGGTAGCAAAAATCGCTCCTCCGAGTAAAACCCCGGTTTGACCCAATGCTTTCACTACTGGTCCGGCAAAAAACCTTCCTACAGCCATTAATCCAGTGACTAATGCTAACACTAGCATCGGACTGGCACCGCTATTTGCCATAATAATCCCTACCCATTGTTGTGGGCCAAATTCTGAAATAGCTGTTAATGCCATACAACAGAATAAGAAGATAAAAATAGGGGAAAACATTGCCTTTACATTATTTGAAAGCGAAGTGGCACTTTCTTCCTTTGGCTTCGGAAATGCTTTGCCGTAAAATAGAATAGCATATAAAATGGTTGGAATCATAATTACCCACATCTGTGTTTGCCAAGATGCTCCCCATTTGGTCATTACTAAGGAAATCAAACTACCCAATACAATTCCTCCCGGAAACCACATATGGAATCTGTTTAGCATTTTGTCCATCTTCTTGCCGGAATATAAATCCGCAATAAGTGGATTACAGGCTGCCTCAGTACATCCATTGCCTAAACCAATAAATAAAGTGGAAATTAATAAAGTTGAATACCCGTTCGCAAAAATCGTCAACAAAATTCCAAGGGTATGGGAGATAAATGCAAAACGCATAATGTTGCTAGGCCCAATTTTGTAATAAAATATTCCCCCCAGAATCATCGAAATAGGGAATCCCAGAAACCACATGGAATTGATAAATCCCAATTGTTCTGCTGATAAATTAAAACTTTCACCTAGCTGAGGTAAAATCCCAGCACGAATGGAAAAGGTAAGACCTGTTGTAATTAGGGCTAAACAGCTTCCTAAAAACAAGGCACTAGGGTTAACTTGTTTACTCATAATGTGGTTTATTTGTGGTTAAATTATTATGTGTTGATTACAATTCAATCAACAAGATAACTTATTTTTTTTCAAATTTCGTTAGATTATTTTTGATAAAATGATAACCTTCTTCCGCAATCTCCCATGGATCAGAATATTCGCGCCAAACATTTATTGCATTTGCAAAGTCTGGATCCGCTCTAGAAAAGGATTCAATAGTATACCAACCTGAATAATCAATGTCACTCAATGTCTGAAAAACTTCGTCCCAATGCACTAAACCTTTCCCAGGTGTACCACGATCATTTTCACTGATGTGAACATGTGCTAATACTGGTGCTATCTTTTGAATTGAACCTTTTACACTTTTTTCTTCTATATGGGAATGATGGGTATCATACATCCCCCGAACATTCGGATGGTTCGTTAGCTCGATTAAATGCGAAAGATGGTCTATACAACTTGCTAAATAGTTCTCAAAACGATTTACAGCCTCTGGCGTAAGAATTATACCCGCTTGCTGCGCATGGTCACCAGCAATTCTCAATGCCTCAGCAGCCCACTCATATTCCTGTTCCGTAGGAGCTGCTCTTGAAAAATAACCATGTGCCGAATGAAAAGGCCCGCAAAGGATCTCTGAACCCATATCATGTGCCCTATCAATAACCCATTTAATACGGTCTATTCCTCGATTCCTAACCGATTTATCTGTTGAAATAGGACTTTCATTCTCTGCAAGAACAGTTACGGCATTTACCTCTAAACCCAAATCATGGGCATGTTTGGCTAAGGCCTTGTATTCTCCCTCATCTGGAGAACCTATGAAAACCTCAACACCATCATAGCCAATCTCTTTCAATCTATCCAGTAAAGGAAATGCCTTCGCCGAAACTCCGGCAGTCCATGGTAAAATGTTAAATCCTATTTTATTCATTCTATTTTCGTTATGTATTCTTTCTTTTTTATTTCTCCAATGGATGTGCTTTCAAAAGTTCCTCTGGCGAATAGAAGCCTTTCTTATCCTTAATGGATTCTCTAATTTCTTTCACTTTAGAAGCAGAAATCGGGCTGGCTTCATTCCCAAAGGTATTTCTTACATAAGTTAATACATCAGCTATTTCCTGATCATTTAACATCATGCCAAATGGTGTCATCGGTACTTGTCCTGGATATTTTTTACCATTAACCTCAATGGGTCCTAATAATCCATTTAATGTTAATTTAATTAATCTATCCTCATTCCCAGTTACCCATTTGCTAGCATGTAATGGTGGGAAGCCTGAAGCATCTAATCCTTTACCATTTGGTTGATGACAGGTAATACAAAATCCCTCTTTGGAGTAGATAACAGAGCCTCGCTTAAACTGATCTAATGCAGGTCCTGATAATTTACTAACCGTTTTACTTGTTTCCCTATTCTCTTTAACTGATTTATTATTTAAGTGAGCTAAAGAAGTTAAATATGCTGGTTTATTCCACTTGTCAAGACTACTTGTATCTATGGCATTCATCAAATCCAATCCTTCAGCTGGTTTCATCCATGATGCCGCAGCAATCAGTTCTAATTTTACTCGACCACTTTCATCCTTCGTCGCTTTGGTCATCATCTCCTTGTAGTTTTTGATCTTGTCAGTATTATAACGCAGGGCATGTATAGCAGCTGCTCTTGCATGATAGTCATTAGATTCCAAGAGCTTTTGTACTAAGTCCGCATTGATTTTATCTGCACCCCAAGTTACCCACATTGCCTCTACTAAATTGTGCAAATATTTAGGGTCTTTTTGATCTAGATTATTAGCCCACTCTGTTGCTTTTTTAGCAACTTCATTGTTGTCACGCATTCTTAATTCAGTACGTGTTCTATAGCGAGTTCTAATTTCATGCAATTTTAAATTCTCAAGCAATTCCTCAATTGATGCTCCATCTATCTTGGCAGGTTTTACCAATGGCCTTGAAGGATAGGTTACTCGATAAATACGACCATGAACATGGTCACGAAGTGGATCCCTAGCGTTATGCTGCATGTGGCCAATCAACATATTATGCCAATCAACAATATACAATGAACCATCGGGTGCAATTTCTGCATCTACGGGACGGAAGTTTTTGTCATCCGACCAAAATAAATCCTGACGATGTTTTGATTTATAACCAGTTCCATCATCTTCAAATGTATGTTGCTTACCTCCTAAAAATCCAATCGTATTATTTAATAAATAATCGCCTTGAACAGAGTCAGGGAAATGACTAGACGATATAAATTCCAGTCCTGAAGTAGGACGAACTCGGTGGTTTTCATCAACTAAACTGAAAGATTTATCATTTGATTCCCCATATCTAGGTTTTAAACTTCCTGGCAACATCCACCTTACATCTGGTCCTGATGTCTCTAAGTAAATAGTTTGTCCCCAGTCATCTGTTGCAATTCCCCATGGATTTGGAATAGAAACCTGTGCTACGCGCTCTAACTTTTTAGTTTGAGGTGCATATCTGTAAAATCCACCATTAACTCCTCTAACAGGGCCATATGAAGTCTCTACATTGGTATGAAGGAAAACTCCTTCTGCCATTAAAATAGCTCCCGACGGATCCATGCTGTAAGCACTATGTGCATGATGGGTATCATGATCATCAAATCCGCTGAGTATTACCTCTTTTTTATCTGCTTTGCCATCATTATCCGTGTCCTTTAACAGCACAAGATTCTTTCCTTGGGATAAATAAACCCCCTCAGGTGCAAATTCAAAACCAATTGGCAAGTGTAGATGATCGGCAAATATTGATTGTTTATCCGCCTTGCCATCACCATCAGTATCCTCAAGAATAATAATTTTATCATTTGGCTTACCATCTCCAGCTTTATAATGCGGATAACTAGGCATCGTTGCTACCCAAAGTCTTCCTTTTGAGTCAAAGGATATTTGAACAGGGTTGGCTAGGTCTGGAAACTCTTTCTCCGAGGCAAATAAATCAATTTTATATCCCGGAGCAGTATGAAATTTCGCAAGCGCTTCTTCCCCATATAAATACCTGGAATTAGGGTCTTGACCAAAATCAACATTGGTTTTTACTTCAGGAAGTGTCAATGTGTTCTTATCCATTGCCGCTAAATCGTAAGATTCCCCTTTCGCAGCCTTCCAAATTGCTGTATCTCGAATATAACCCATCTCACGAAGCTTTTTGATCTCAAATGGATAGTTCTCCGGACCGAATGGATTAAACCTACGACCGTAAGCATGTACGCCATTTGGAATTTTAAAATCCTGCGTCCAAATCCAGTCTTTCTCTAAAACTGCCTTTTTTATCTCTTCTTTATGACTCGAAGCTGCTCCCTCACCTTTACCAAAAATGCTAGTTACTAAGTAGTCAGCAAATTTCTCGTATGATTTTTCTGATAATTGAGAACCATCTATGGTGAGATAATCTGAGTTTTGATCATACCACTTCTTCGTAATATCAAAGACATCCAAAAATGTTGTGTTTTTCTCTTTCGCAACTTGCTCCATAGCATCAGCATATAATTGAATGTTCTTGTTGAATTCCTTGCCATCTGGCAGATCAAACTTGTCCGTAAGATCCTCAAAAGCAATAGGAGAGATCAAAACCAATTTGGTGCCTTTACCTCCATTATAGTCTGTGCTATTGGTATGATCGATGAATGCTGCGATTTCACCCTTGAAATCCTCAAGGCCCTCTTCTCCACGAAAGGATTCGTTGTAACCGAAAAACCCTAAGATAACATCAGGTTTTAATTCTGTTAACCATTCATCCTCGGTAGGAAAATGACCTTCACTACCCGTATTTATATCAAATTCCGGATTGAATTTCTCAGCACCCGGAAATGCCCATGGCGAATTCCTCGATGGGTGAGGCCTGAATCCAGCAGTGTTTCCCGGATTACAGATATTACGGATAAAAAGATTGTAATCTGGAAACCGAGTTTGGAGTTCAGTGTCAAAATCCCCATATTCCATCATTCTGGAACCCAGGTTATTCCCTATTAATACTATTCGTGAATCCTTTTGGATTTTTATTGGCTCCATGCTTGGTTTATGTGTACAACCAAATAGGAGTAGAACCAATGAAATTATAAAAAATTGCCTTAAGCGGTTCATAATTATTGTTGTAGGTTTAGATTAGATTTACGGAAACCGTGCGCATTGGTAATACGGCCCCATTAAACCAAATATAGGCTTATATTTTAGTGGAGGTATCCTGTACTGTCCTGAATAATAAAATTTTTACATTCAAGCCCTTACTATACTAATTCAATTACCAGATTCAACACTGATTGTCAACGATATTATTACAATATGTTCATTTAATCCGATAATTTTATCCAATCATAAACAAACAAGTATGCCAATCCAACAAACTTGTTTGCTCGGCCAGTAAAACATTATTAACCAACCAATCTTTATGAAAAATATAGCTGAAATTATTTTTGATAGCTCCTATCTGATATTAATAATTAGTATGGGAGTTGCAATGATAATAAAATCAAGAAATCGAAAGTTAGTCCTCTTGTTTGGAATTATGGCATTAGTTCTAGGAATTGGTGATTCTTTTCATTTGATTCCTAGAATTTATGCCTTAAGTAAAGATGGTCTTCAAAACCATAAACAACTACTGAGTATAGGTACATTCGTTGCCTCGATCTCAATGACGGTTTTTTATGTAATTCTATTTCATATTGCAAAAATCAGGTACTCATTCCAAGGAAAACAATTAGCCTTCTGGATTTATATCTTGGCAGCACTAAGGATTCTTCTTTGTTTATGCCCAGAAAATGGATGTCTGGATGAAAACCCGTCATATGAATGGGAGATTTATCGAAATATTCCTTTTCTAATACTAGGAATATTGATGATAATATTATTTGGTCAAGAAGCTAAAAGGTCTAACGATGTGGAATTTCGTTGGATGTGGCTAGCAATTACTTTAAGCTTTGCATTTTATTTGCCGGTCGTAATATGGTCGCGCTTCTATCCACAAATCGGATTTTTGATGATACCTAAAACTCTTGCTTATGTTTGGATCGTTTGGATGGGATTTAGATTGATTAAATCTGAAAAAGAAGTATAAATAAAAAGGGATTCGTTATTGAATCCCTTCTTATCTTATTAATAATAGGTATATCTCCTAACACCGGCGATATGTCTCGCTAATCGCATGACTTGGTGGGAATACCCGTATTCATTATCATACCATACATAAATAATTGCGGTTTTACCATCATCGGAAACAATATTGGCTGGTGAATCAATAACCGAGGCTGCCGAAGTTCCGATAATATCCGAAGATACCAATTCGGAGTTATTTGTATAAGCTATCTGTTCAACCAGATCCCCATTTAATGCTGCGGCCTTCAAGATATTATTTAAATCATTCAATGTAGTCTTTTTCTTTAATTCTACATTCAATATTGCTAAAGAACCATTTGGAACTGGCACGCGAATGGCATTGGAGGTCAGCTTTCCAGCTAATGATGGCAATACTTTGGCAACAGCAGAACCAGCTCCCGTTTCAGTTATTACCATATTTAAAGCCGCTGCACGTCCTCTTCTGGATTTCTTATGCATATTGTCTACCAAATTCTGATCATTCGTATAGGAGTGGATAGTTTCTATATGTCCTTTCTCAATTCCCAATTCTTTTTCCAATATGGCTAAAACTGGTGATATTGCATTGGTGGTACAGGAGGCCGCTGAAAAAATATTGTCCTTTTTAGGGTCAGCATCTAATTCATTTACTCCATAAACTATATTAGGAACTCCCTTTCCTGGAGCTGTTAATAATACCATCGTTGCTCCCTTTGAACTCAAATGTCTTGAAAGCTCCTTGTCATCTCTAAAAGCACCAGTGTTATCAATAACTAATGCATCTTCAATACCATACTTGCTGTAATCAATTTCCTCAGGGCCTTTCGCAGAAATTACATAAACAGGAATTCCATTGATAATTAATGCATCATGCTCGGTATCTACTAAGACTTCACCATCAAAATTTCCATGTATCGAATCTTGTCTCAATAAACTTGCTCTTTTCTCCAATGATTTTTCATCAACCAAGTCACGGGTGACAATCGCTCTTAATCTCAGCTGTTTCCCCGCACCAACCTTGCTGACAAGTTCTCGAGCTAATAACCTTCCAATCCTACCAAAACCATATAGAACAACATCTTTCGGTAAGAACGTTAAATGCTCCTTTGCAGGCTCTAATTCTTTCTGAACAAATTCTTGAATGTCTACAGCCTTAATTCCTTCATTACGGATATTCAAAGCTAATTTACCAATGTCAAGCCTAGATGGTTTGAAATCTAATGCATGAATGGCCTCTGCAACAAGCAAGGTCTCCTGAATGGTTAATTCAATACCCGCATATTCCTTCGACTGCTGATGTAAATTTAAAATAAAACTAACTCTGCGATCAATTAATTGATTCCTAAATAGCACAAGCTCAATCGATTGGTTGAACCATAAATCGCTAATCAGCTGGATAAGCTTAACGCAAGCATTTTGGTTTGATTTGTAACTTTTGATTTGGTCCTCAAAAGTAGAAGTGTGTATCATAATTATTGATTGTAGAAATTTGATGCAAACTTAGAGCTTTTGTATTGCTAAAAAAATAAAAATTGAAAATTTGATAAAACACGCCGCTAATTTTGGGGCTGAATTTTTATAATAATAATTCTTTAGCTGTATTGTTGATAATTTATCAAACGTTTAAAGAGTGCTAAACGCTTTTTGCTGATTTTTATCCCAATTTCTTATTCTACAATAAATAAATCGGCAGCAATCTGATCTGCCAATAATTTCCCTGAGGGGCTCAAAGTAATTATGCCTTCTTCTGAAATTAGGACCTCTTTGTTATAAACATATTGTTCAATTGTTTTTAGGATGCTGTTTAAGTAATCATCCCCAAACTCTTGTAGAACATATTTCTTGTCAACTCCCCATTTGGTTCTTAAGGAAGTCATGACATATTCATTAAATCGATCGTTTTTCCTTAGAAGCTCTGTTTTTAATGCTAACTCCTTTAAAAGTATACCCTTTATATACAAGGCATTATTTGCAATATTCCACGATCTCGAAGCTCCATTGAATGAATGTGCAGATGGTCCAATGCCTAAGTAGGATTTACCTTTCCAATAATTGCTATTATGCCTCGCATATCTGCCTGGTTTAGCAAAATTTGAAATTTCATAATGTTCATATCCTGATGATGTAAGAGTATCTATCAGCATGAGCATTTGTTCAGCACTTTGATCCTCATTAAGGGCTGCGGTTTTTCCTGTATTGATGAGATGAGCTAATGCTGTTTTCTTTTCAACTGTCATCGAATAAGATGAGATATGCGGAACCTCCAAATTGATCAATTCCTGCATATTTGATCTCCATTTATTATTGGTCAATAAAGGGTAGCCATAAATTAAATCACATGTAATGTTTTCAAAACCCGCATCTTGAACTCGCATAATAGAAGATTTAGCCTCCTCCGAATTATGTGCTCGATTCATCCATTTCAAATCCTCTTCGTAAAAAGATTGAATACCAATACTAAATCTGTTAATCTCAGTACCCTTTAATTCCTGAACCTTTTTTCTATCTAAATCATCTGGGTTAGCCTCTAAGGTAATTTCCGCATCTGAACTTATTTCAAAGTATTTGGCAACTTGCCCAATCAAAGAGTCTATTTCCTTCGCCTGAAGAATGGATGGAGTTCCACCACCAAAGTAAAGTGATTCTACCTTCTTGTTTTCAAGGTAAGATGCCCGAAGTTCAATCTCCGAAAGCATAGCCTGGAGCAACTCCTCCTTGTACTTTAAGGAAGTACTAAAGTGAAAGTCGCAATAGTGACATGCTTGTTTGCAAAATGGAATATGAAAGTAGAACATGGGTGCCCGTTGAGTTTTGAAAAAGTAAAGTTAAGGAATTAAGTATAAAAAGATATTTATATAGAATTATTAAAACCTTTATGTATATCTTTTAACGTGTCTACAACACTTTCAATAGTTGAATCATCATTTGATGGATTAACCATTAATCGTACAAATGCACTATTTTCACCCTCTTGTATATGCTTTTCTAAAATGTTATTAAGTCTTATTACTAAACCCACGTTGCTATTTGCAATTTTTCTCATTTCTCTCCCTAATACAATAGGCCCAATACTTTCGAAAACGATACCTTTTGTTTCATCAAATAAATCGTTATGATGTTCATATATCATTTCATCATTTAATGTAAAAAAATGGACAACCAGATTCGAGATATCAGTAGCATCTTTTTGACGCTGTTCTGGTCTATCATCGTAAGCAATGAACTTGAGTAAGGCTATTGCAGGTAATGTTGCTACTTTGAATGAATGTCCAGTCTCAAAATCTACATCTTCTATCCCATTATTATATACATCTATTAATCCATCTACACGAATACTGGTCATGCCTTGTCCTTTAACAGTGACACTTCCATCATCTTCAATTTCACCAAATGGTAATATGTCCACTTGCGTACCATCTGGGGCAATTAGAACAAATGCATTACCTCTATATGGTGTGAATTTTTCTGTATCTATTAGATACTCTCTGATCCGCTGGTATTCATCTTGATTACTCACCAATACAGCATAATCAACATCTTTTGTTGTTCTAAAACTTAAGTTACCTTTTTCGTACTATATCTGTCTAGCTAATGCACCTATTAAGTAAAAGTCTATATTTAATTGATTAAAGCTGCGCTCCAATACATCAAATATATGTTTAAGTTCTCCGTGTCTCATATTAGTAAAAATCAGTTTTTAAATAACTGTTAAAAATAAAATCTGCAACCTCTATATTTCTTGGATCTTGACTAAGGATTAAATCAGCATAAATTAATATTGGCGGAGCACAGTTTTTCTCTAAACTATCCGCTTCTTGCCAAAAATGCTGTATGATTTCAATATCTCCTTTAGAGTCCGGTACAAGCATCATTTTTGTCATAAGCTCCATCTTCGATAAATTGGTGTAAAGTATTTTTATTTCGGGTTCAATATAATTTGATATTATGTTCGCACCAGCTTCTCCTCCCCAAACATCACCAGGCGCAAGTTGTTGCTCTTTCCAATACTTGTTACTTTTTAAAAATCGATATCGCCCTACCTTTAGTTTTGGTTTTAAGGTCTCACCATAGCCTGTGATCCAGCGGTCTAGTAGCTCTCGTTTACGAGTTATTATATATTTATTTCTATTTTTGGCGATTAGATAACCGGCTTCTTGTAAGTTATTTATAACTAAAGGAACGTTGCCTAATGCTACATTTGCTCGATGAGCAATTTCCCTATAAGACAAATTTAAAGCATTCTTTTCAGTAAGCAATAAAAACACTATTTTCAGTCCTGTAGGAGTAAATGCTCTGTTAGGTTTTTCTTTTTCCACTGTTGGTATTTTGTTTCCCTCAATAAAAATATAGTAGTTCTCATTGCGGAAATAGAAATTTCCAGCTATATCTAAATACGCTATATTCTCATTTCTTAGCATTTCCTTAGCTTTAGGGAAAATATTTTTCGCCAAAAGCAAAAACATATCATTTACGTAAGCTCGAGTTCTAATTCGCTCTAAATGTGTATGGCGGATTTCGTTCTTAACGTCCGTTTTAAATTTAATTCGATTTTCGCCTAAAGTAATTGTCAATATTCCATCTATCTCTGTATTATCAGTATGTTCCCACTCTCCATGTATACCCGCTACATTTTCGAGATTGTTCAATGCTTTATTTACCGTCTTGATTTCCTGTTGAGTCACCATTTGTTCATTTTTTTAAACTGTTCACGTTACGTGAACAAACGAATTTAGTGAACATTGTTTAATAATCAAAGAGATATTATAATAATTAATAAAAAAATTGAATTAAATATATAAAAGTGTACCTAGTACATTGTAAAACAAATAATGGTTCTATTCTCCGGATATTATCTAGCGTTATATAATCCAAATGTCAAAAAACACAGATAAATCTATGTTTTCCATTTGTTACTTTAAAAATGCAACTATCTGATTTTTAAAGCAATTAAACATTCTGGGAACCGTTTTGAAAAGGCAAAGTTAAGGAATTAAGCATAAACGGTAATTAAAAAAAGAATTGATTCCTTTGATGTGATATTCCTAACTTCTTTAGACGATGTAATAATTTTAGGTGAGGCGTCCCGAAAAAAAATTGGACGACACTTTTAAAAAATCATCTTTGAGCATCTTGCGGAATCCAACAACCAGTTCGTTGGTTATTCTTTTAGCTACTTTCCTGCTTTCTATGCCTAAATTATATAATTCAGCCATTCCTAAGTTTTGTTCACTTTTCTATATTATGTTATTTCGGATATTCATTTAATTAAAAAATTATGAACAAGCGATTTAATATTACTATCCTATTCTTCCTTGCAGCATTGTTTGCCAGTCTTTTATCTTGTAAAAAAGAATCAAAGAACCCCGATTCAGAAACAGAATCAGGCTTTGAAGAATATGCTGGAACTGAAGTCTATGTTGCGGGGGATTTGAAGACTGATTCACCGGTGTTATGGAAAAATGGTATACCGAAATATATTTTAGATAACGGCAAACTTGGAATGGCTAACCATATTATTGGTTATGGAAATGATATCTATATCGCCGGAATGACCCAGGAATTTACCGATGCTAACCCTTCCAATTTTAGGTCTGCAATGTATTGGAAAAATGAGGAGAAAATCCTCGTCGATAAATCAAATGATACCGAGTTGGAACAGATCCATAGAGCCGAAAGTGGAGATATATACCTATATGGATATAGTTATGGCGTTGACCCAACATGGGATAGTATCTGGAAAAATGGAAAACCATATAAATTGGAACCCGTGGGGTCTCGATGGGGGATGGGTAATATGCTGACCATTGGAAATGATTTTTATATGGCAGGAAGTGCTTTGGCAAATAATAAATGGAATGGAATTGTGTGGAAAAATGGTAAGCTCTTTAAACGTTTTTCTTATAATTCATCGGTAGATATTGCAACTAATGGAACCGACTTGTTTTATTATGTCTATGCTACAGAAGATCCTCAAACAAAAAAGAAAAGTTTTAAAGTTTATAAAAATTCAAGCCTATTTTACAGTATTAATTTTGCGGAAAATGAATGGAGCTTTGCTGGAAATAGAAAAATATTTCATGAAGGGAATAATAGCTATGTCGCATGGATAACCAGTACAAATAATAATACGGAATTAAATAATGTCAAAGTTTGGAAAAACGGAAAGCAAATGAATATCAATATCAGAAATGTTTACACTGCAACAGCTTTGTTTGTGAAAGGAAATGATGTCTATTTGGCTACTCTAAAGGAAGATCCTGACTTTGATCTTAAACCTGAACTCTATAAAAATAATAAACTTATGCCAATGGACTACGAAAATAATAATAGAGCGAGATTCAATTCTATCTATGTGAAATAATTTAATTAACTCTAACCTAAGCAGTAAAACTTTACGAGTTATTGCTGAAATATTCTTGTTCTTTTATTCCTATTTCTGGCCCTCGTTGTAGAAAATATATAATCCATCTTTTCCAGCGACAATAACATCCTTCCTTCCGGTATTCCGAAGGTCGGTTACAGAAAAATATATCCCTGCCCCTTTACCTTCATCCAAGGGGCCATAGCTTATTATATTTTTCGTAAAAGACTCTCCATTCCATTTGAAATAATACAAACCCACTGGGTCATTCGCCCCAGGATCCTTTCCGTTATGAGCTCTATATCGCTTGCCCGTAACTAGCTCTTGTTCTCCATCAGCATCGATATCAACCCATTCCATAGTATGATATTGAGAATTGTTCAAATCTATGGGATGTTCTATCCACTCCCGTTTGCCTTGTGATGAAACCTTCTGTTCATACCAATGCAGCCCATAGGAATGCCCTTGCCCAACAATAAGATCGTTTTTCCCATCCTTATTGATATCGAAAACCAAAACTGGAATACTTGCATCTCCAAAATCAAATTCCTGATGTAAAATCCACTTCCCTTTTGCGTCTGAGGGAGCTTCCAACCAACCGTTGTTGACAATGATATCCATTCTTTTATCACCATTCACATCTCCAAAACCCATTCCATGACCTTGAGTTGCTGCTACATCTACCTTATCAAACTTCCCTGTTCCTTTGCCATTGCCATCCAAGACCAATTTATAGTACTTTAGGGGATGGCCTGGATTGTTTGGAATAATTTCTAGATGACCATCGCCATCCAAGTCAAATGCTCTGGCAGTTTCAATATTGCCCGTTGAATCAATACTATGTTTCTTCCAAGCACCATTGTCCCCAGGATTTTCCATCCAAAATAGCGTTCCAGCAAACCATCCGCCTGTTATATAATCCATCTTTCCGTCTCCATTGACATCCATCGGTATATGCATGAACTCGTCCCAGTATTCATCAACTCGCTTTACTTCTGCAATAAAATGTCTTTGAACATAGTCGGGACCTTCATACCAAAAAGCTCCAGAAACCAAGTCAGGCTTTCCATCCCCATTTACATCAAATACCCCTACAGATTCATAGGTCTCCGATGAAACTTTTACCTTCTTAAAGTGAACTGGACCAATGAATTTAGCTTGTTTCTGGTCCTGGCCAGAAGCGGAATAGGTTATCCCTAAGCTAATTAAAAGCAAAATGGTTAGACGCATAGTTCAAGTTAATAAACTCCTTTAGTTTATCCATCATGTGGTGTCATGTGCCCAAAAATTGATAAGTTCTGGATTCAATAGAATGCCCACAATGTTCTTTTGGTATAAAAATTGAGTATTCTTTCCTGAGACCAACTATAAATTTTATTTAAAAAAAACTACTATGAAACACAAATTAATTATTTCCTTTGGTATGGGTCTGGTATTAGCAACTTCTTGCTCTAATTCCAATAAGGAAAATACTAGCCAAAATGATACCGATACAATTGTAGAAGTTGTACCCGAAACTAAATTAATTGTAGAAGAAGTCGAAAAAAACTGATTCTGCCAAACCTGAAACCCCCGTTATTGCTACTAAACAAGTAAATGATGGTACTTTGAACGTAACTAAAGTAAGTGTCGTTGGCAGTATTTTGAAGTGGAATTAATCTTAGATAATTCCGAGAAAAACGCCATAAATATTAATTTCCCTCCCTCAACAATTTATTATATAGATGATGCAACAGCAAAGAAAAACAGCCTTCTGAAAGATGATGCCGGTCAATTTATGATTACTCCAACTAAAGCAGACGGTCAAAAATTATGGTATCTCGGATCGGATAAAATCGTTTTGATAAGTTTAAAATTTGCTGTCCCTGCTCTCGATTCAAAAACTATTAGCTTAACGCTAGGAGATTACGGAAGTTTTGACGCATTACCAATTACCAGATAGTATGAGGAAAATAGGTTTATGGAATGGACTCGCTCTAGTAATTCTGCTCGGAGCCTGTAATAATGATGGGAATAAAAAAAATGTTCAGCAGACTTCTGAAACTTTATCAACCAGTGACTCTGTCCAAATAACAGAAAAGTCGCCGGATTCTTTGTCTCAAGAACACAAAACCGTCAGCGTTGAAAGTAACACATTAACTACTACTGGTAGTAATTTATCTGCTGACCAAAGTAACCTTAATGTGGATGTGCAACTGGGAGCTGACCAATTGTTCGATTTCAATAAATCAACATTAAAACCTGAAGCCGAGCAAGTGTTAGGTAAATTAGCCGCAAATCTGGAAGCAATGGGAGGGGAGCCCGTGAAAATTACTGGACATACCGATTCTAAAGGGGAGGATAGCTACAATAAAAAACTATCCTTAGAACGGGCAAATTCCGTAAAAGACTGGCTGCTTAAACACGGTTTGGAAAATAAGTTTATTACGGAAGGTAAGGGTGAAGATGAACCGATTGCTGAGAATACCACAGCTGATGGTAAAGATTCTGAAGAAGGTAGAGCAAAAAATCGAAGAGTGGAAGTCAAATATCTTGGTACCCAAAGTATCAGTAAATAGAAATTATTATAAAATTAAAAGGTCGGAAAATCAATTTCCGACCTTACTCTAGATAATTTATTTGGTAATATTTTAACCACCAAGGTTTAGCCGTAATTACATCAGATCCAGAGTATTGACTTTGAATCGCTGCAGCAACATTGGTAGGATTTGTTAAATATTCCGATTGTGGATACATCCATCGGTATGCAACATGATTGGGATTGGTCTTTGCAAAACTTGGATATCCTGTTCTTAAATGACCATAATATGCTGACCATGCACCCTGATGAAAGGAACGAAGGTATTTCTGCATCAAGATTCTCTCAATCTTTTGATCCTTTGAACTTACAGCGGATAGTTTATTATTTTATTAGTTTATTTATGTTAAATAAATATAAAGTAAAAGTCGGTTTGTTTAATATTGTTTGTAAACTAAAAATCAGCTTTAATTATTTGTTTAAACAGGTTTTCTTGTGAGTGAAGAAGATTTTCTTTCTATTGAAATCATGGAACGGCTTTTGAAATATTTGTTAAAAATCAATCACATAAAACTATTTCACATGAAAAAATTATTATTTGCTGGAGCCATGCTACTATTTGGCTTAGGTGCCAATGCACAAAGCGCTGGACAATTTAAAATTGGAGCCAATGTGGGTCTTCCGCTAGGAGATATTAAAGATGCAACTTCTTTCTCAGCAGGGGTAGATGCTGCTTATCTATGGAATATTAGCGATAAATTCCAAGCTGGTGCAACCGTAGGCTTTCAAAATTTCTTCCTGAAAAAAGAATGGAAAGATGAAGGCTTTTCTGATTTTAACTATATCCCTGTCGCAGCTTCTGGACAATATTCTATCGTACCTGAATTCTTTATCGGTGCCGACTTAGGATATGCCATTACTACCTCTGGTGGTGAAGATGGCGGTGGCTTTTATTACTTGCCAAAAGTAGGTTATCAACAATCAAAATGGGAAGTCTTCGCTGGTTATCGTGGAGTGTCTAATGATGCAAATTTTGGCGCTGCTAACTTAGGTTTTAACTTCAAATTCTAAATACTAAGATTAATTTAAGACAGCAATTTTATTGCTGGCTTTTTTGTCTCCTAATCCTCTGATTATTTCTTTTTTACAGAATATTTTTCGCCTAATTCACTCAACTCTTTTAATAATTAGCTTGTTATATTATTGTTAAGTTATTGCCATTCCTGAAAATATTAATAAATTTAGTCTATATTTTATCCAAACTTATTAACATAAATACTATGAGTAATATCAAAGAAAGGGTGCTCCTAATTGCTGAATCTAAAGGAATCCATAAAGTGGAATTTTTTAAAGGGTTGGGTCTTTCCTATGCCAATTTCAAAGGAGTACAAAAGAACTCCGCCTTGGGTTCTGATGCAATAGCCACAATTTTATCTAGCTATGCCGATATATCGCCAGAATGGTTGATCTCTGGTGCTGGTGAAATGCGCCGTGAAGATAATCAAGAACTCCACGAAGTCGCAATAACACTCCCCTCTAAAATAGATAAACCCGTTGATAATGGCTCCCTAGCTGCAGCCCTCGAAAAAGTAATTAATGCTCAACAAGCAACAATACAATCTCAAGAAATAACTATTGCTGCTTTGACCGCCCGAATAGATCAACTTGAAAAGAAAAAGAAAAGTAAGAAAAAACGTTAATGCATTTTTAATAAAGTCCCTGTCATATAAAGCTGACTTTTTGCTAATCTTTAATGTATGAAACTACTATTAATTTTATGTGCTTTCTTGCTTCCTAACGTCCTTTTCTCGCAAACCAGTAGAAACCTAAAAGCATTCTATAATGCCGATTCGACTCAGGTCGGCTATCATGACCAACAAGGAAAAGTTATTATTCCTCTCTCCCTAAAACCAGTCTCCGGTATCCCCAGTTCTTTTGAGAATATCATTTCAGTAATAGAGCAAAACGATCAGGAAGATTTTGATTATTATTTCCTGACCAAGACCGGGAGAAAGCTTGGGTATGACAGCCTCTATTTTTTCGACAATGTTCCTGATTGCGAAAATGAAGGCTTTATCAGATTCTATGATCGTGAAAACGATATGGTAGGCATGCTAAACGCCAAAGGCGAAATCCAAATTCCAGCAATCTATAATGATCTCGGACATGTCAAAAATGGATTTATTAATGCACTAAAGGGAGCCCAAAGGAAAAGAGATACCCCAGATGATGAACACTCCTATTTTGTTGGTGGGAAAAGCATGTTGATCGATACAAATAATCAAATAATTATTGAGGATTTCCCTTACAATGATGACCTGAATTTTTACCAAGTGAGTATTAATGGTTCCATTCCTGAAGATAGCACATGGATAAAATTTAATGGAATAGATGGGAATACATATGGATTTATGGACTATAATAAAGAGTTTGAGCAGCTCTTCCCTAAACTTTTCCCCTTAGGAATAACAGCAGAACAGTTGATCGCCAATTCCTATGACAGCATCGCCTTTTGGGATGACGACCAAAGTAAATGGGTATTTGAGGAAAGCCCTAGATTTATCAACCGTCATGTTGATAAATTAAAGGAACTGTTCGAATCTGTTATAAACGGGTCGAAAAAATTCAGCATTTATAAATCCAGCTTAAATTATTTCATATTTGAGGGCGAGTCCTATGGAAGGTTCCTGGATCAATGTGGTGATTCATTAGATGTAAAGTATCCGGTCATTACCTTGTCTTTTTACGGTGAATTTCCTTTTGCAGCGGAATCATTTGAATTCCTGCGGACTGATGACGGATATAAACTCATCCTCGTCAATTTTTAGATTAATCTTTATCTTAGGGCAAAAAATTTATAACAATGATTATTAGAAGAGGATTAAAGGAGGATTCAGAACAGATCGCAGAATATTTATTATTGGCAATGGAAGAAATTGCTTACCGTTTTATCGGAAAGCAGGATAAACAACTTGCATTGGAATTTTTAACTGATCTGGTGAAGGAGGAAGGAAATCAATATTCTTATAACCACAATTGGGTGATTGAAGAAAATGGAACCGTGGTAGCAACTGCCCTTGTTTATGATGGTGCTAACCTTTACGAACTTAGAAAACCTGTGGCAGACTTAGTGGAAAACAAATATCAAAGGAGTTTTAACCCCGAAGATGAAACTCAAGCTGGTGAATTTTATATTGATTGCATTGCAGTAAATCCTAATCAACAAGGAAAGGGCTTGGGATCGATTATTATTAAATATTTAATTGATGAATATATCTTGAAAAAAAAGGCTGTCCTAGGTTTGTTGGTCGATGAAGATAATCCAAAAGCGAAAAAATTGTATGAAAGATTAGGTTTCAAAGTTGTTGGAATGAAAAGCCTAATGGGTAAGAACCTTGAACATATGCAATTGAAATAATTTAATATTTATATATACATCAAAATCCCATTTTCCTAATGGGATTTTTTTATGTGAAAATGTTACTTAAAATTATAGCTAAAACCTTTTTACCATGACTGTTATTAATAATTTTTTTTATTAAATTTGAGTGTTGCCCTATTGTAAACCGATAAGAAATCCCTTTCTATAAAAGTTTTTATAACGGTAATGCTAAATCTAAAATTTAAATCAAGATCAAATGCTGAAAATTAAGATCCCTCAGTTTACTAGGATTTGGAACAAAGGAAGAAACTTTGCAACCGTTGCTATGATTTTTATTTCTGTCGCTCAAGTTCAAGCACAAAAAACAGAAGTAGACTATGTAAACCCCTATATGGGAAATATCTCCCACCTATTGGTACCAACTTATCCAACAGTTCACTTGCCAAACTCATTATTGCGAGTTTATCCCGAAAGGTCAGATTATACTTCCGATAGATTGCGTGGTTTACCTTTGATTGTTACCAGTCATCGCGGAAGCTCTGCCTTCAATCTTAGCCCTTTAACTGCCGGTACTCGAGATTTAAAGCCGATCTTGAACTATAGCTATGACCAGGAAATCATAAATCCTTACAGCTATTCTGTTTTATTGGATGAGGATAACATTGATGTCAAATTTGCCGTATCGCATCAAGCAGCCATATATGAATTGGATTTTGAAAAATCAGGACAAAATCAATTAATCTTTAACAGCCGTCGGGGAGAGGTTAAATGGGATAACACTGGGATTTCAGGTAGCCAAGATATCGGCAATAATACTAAAGTGTATATCTATGCTGAAATTGATCAAAAACCTACTTCTGTTGAAAGTATCGTCAATGGCCAACTTAATAAAGCCTCTGATGCTACTGGTGAACAGGCTAACCTGATTTTGACTTTCCCTAATTCTGCACAGAAATTAAAGGTCCGCTATGGAATATCTTTTATTGATGCCGCACAAGCTAAGGCAAATCTTAATCGCGAAATTAAAAACTTTGACCTGGCAAAAGTTAAAGAAAATGGAAAAGCAATTTGGAATAAAGCTTTAGGAAAACTTAAAGTGGAAGGGAATAATGAAAATGATAAGAATATCTTTTATACCTCTCTTTATAGAACTTTTGAAAGACCTGTAAACATCTCTGAAGATGGCCGCTATTATAGCGCATTCGATGGGAAAATTCATACAGACGAAGGTGTCCCCTTCTTTACTGATGATTGGATTTGGGATTCTTATCGTGCTCATCACCCTTTGAATGTCCTTATTGATACCAAAAAGGAAGGAAATATTCTGCAGTCATTTGTCCGGATGTCTGAGCAAATGGATAATTTCTGGCTTCCCACTTTCCCTGAAATTACTGGTGACAGCCGTAGAATGAATTCTAATCATGGTGTAGCTGCAATCTTGGATGCATATGAAAAAGGAATCCGTTCCTTTAACATCGAAGAAGCTTACCGTGCTGCAAAAGGTGCTATAACAGAAAAAACATTAGCCCCATGGTCAGGAAAACCTGCCGGAAAACTAGATCAATTCTTCTATGAAAAGGGATACATTCCTGCCTTACATCCAGGTGAAAAAGAAACTATCCCCGAAGTAAATGATTTTGAAAAACGTCAGCCTGTAGCAGTTACACTAGGAACTTCCTATGATCTATGGTGTCTTGCGCAATTAGCAAAACAGCTTGGAAAAACTGAAGATTATGAGAAGTTTATCAAGCTTTCTCAGAACTATAGAAACCTGTTCAATCAGGAAACTAAGTTTTTCCACCCTAAGGATGAAAAAGGTAAGTTTATTGAACCTTTTGATTATGTTTTTTCCGGAGGTCAGGGTGCTAGAGAATATTATGGGGAAAACAATGCCTGGATTTATCGCTGGGATGTACAGCACAATATTCCGGATTTAATCCAATTAATGGGTGGAAATGAACAGTTCGTCAATTACTTGGATGAAATGTTTATTCAACCTTTGGGAAGATCGAAATTTGATTTTTATCAACAGTTGCCTGACCATACTGGTAATGTCGGCCAATTTTCAATGGCAAATGAACCTTCCTTACATATTCCTTATTTGTATAATTATGCAGGACAACCGTGGAAAACGCAAAAAAGAATCAAAACCCTCATAAAACAGTGGTTCAGAAATGATTTAATGGGTGTACCAGGTGATGAAGATGGAGGAGGCCTTTCTTCTTTCGTGGTTTTCTCCCAACTTGGTTTTTACCCTGTTACCCCTGGCTCTGCGCTTTATAGCATTGGTTCCCCTTTCTTTGATAAAGCAGTCATTCAATTGGAAAATGGTAAAACATTTACGGTAATCGCCAAAAATGCTTCTGATAGAAATAAATATATTCAATCCGCAAAATTAAATGGCAAACCTCTAAATAAAGCTGAAATATCACATAAGGATATATTAAATGGCGGAACCCTCGAATTTGAAATGGTCGATAAAGCCAATAAAAACTGGGGAATATCGTCCAAATAATCATTGGAATTTTCGAGAGCTATCAATTTGATAGCTCTCGTTTTTTATCCTTGATTTACTCTTTCAATAATTTCAGTATCTTCGAATAAAATCTAAACCCATTCAATTCTATGAAGATCAATTATTTTAAGCTGAAGGATGCTTTATTATTTCTGTTTTTGTTGCCTTTGATATCATTCGCACAAAATAAACCTAATGTAGTCATGATATATGCCGATGATTTAGGATATGGTGATTTAAGTGCTTATGGCGCAGATAAAATAAAAACTCCAAATATTGATGAACTTGCTAGTGCTGGAATTCGTTTCACCAATGGACACTCCTCGGCTGCAACTTGTACCCCTTCCCGTTATTCCTTGATGACCGGGAAATATCCCTTCAGAAAAACCGGAACAGGTGTTCTTCCTGGTGATGCTGCATTAATTATTGATACTGCCCAAATGACCTTGCCAAAACTTTTTAAACAACAGGGTTATCAAACCGCAATTATTGGAAAATGGCACCTTGGATTAGGGAGTCAGATAGAAAAAAATTGGAATCAGGAGGTCAAACCTGGACCTATAGAAGTGGGCTATGATTACTCCTATATTTTCCCGGCAACTGCTGATCGCGTTCCTACAGTATTTCTAGAAGGACACAAAGTAGTTGGAGTAGACCCAAATGACCCTATTCAAGTTTCATATAAACAAAAGATTGGTACTGAACCTACAGGACTTGAAAACCCTGAATTGTTGAAAATGAAAGCTAGTCCCAACCATGGACATAATCAAACCATTATTAATGGAATCGGTAGAATAGGATGGATGACAGGAGGATTACAAGCAAGATGGGTAGACGAAGAAGTCACCATGACTTTTGCGGATAAGGTTATCCAGTACATTCGCGAAAATAAAAATAAACCATTCTTCTTGAGCTATCATGCTACCGAACCCCATGTCCCGAGAATGCCTTCCACAATGTTTAAAGGAAAAAGCGGTTTGGGGTATCGTGGCGATGCAATCTTACAGTTGGACCATACCGTTGGTGAAATAATTCAGACCTTGAAGGATAATGGTCTCTTCGAAAATACAATAATAATTTTTACCAGTGATAATGGGGCCGTTTTGGATGATGGTTATGTCGATGGAGCAGTTACCCAGCTTAATGGTCATAACCCTTTCGGAATTTACCGGGGCGGGAAATACTCTGCATTTGAAGGTGGAACCAGAGTACCATTTATTATGAGCTGGCCTAAAGGAATTAAAAAGAATCAAGTTTCCGACGCATTGCTGTGCCAAATGGATTTGCTCTCTAGTTTTGCAAGTTTCTTCGGAAAACCTTTGCCAGCACAATTGGAATTAGATGGCGAAAATATTTGGTCGGCATTCATTGGAAAAGATAAAAAAGGAAGAGAGTACTTAGTTCAATCAGCTGGTACATTTTCAATTACCAGAGGTAATTATAAATACATCAAACCAAGTAAGGGGCAAGCCATGAGTAAGCTGACAAATACTGAACTCGGAAATAACCCTGAAGATCAACTTTACAACTTAGCATCAGACCCGTCTGAAAAAACAAATATCGCCAAACAAAACCCTGAATTGGTTGCCGAATTGAAAACTTTATTGGAAAGCATCATGTAACTATTTGATGTGATTCGAATTAATATTAATATCAGGATGACTCCTGAACAAGATATCAAAAAAAAGGCTATTCTCAACCGAGAATAGCCTTTTTCTTAAATCCTTACAATTCTATAATCCATATGAATTATCATCGTAATTAATATCTGCTAAACGTTGCGTAGGATCAATCCAAGCTTTTTTGACTTTCTTGCTCACAGGAACAGAGTAATTAGGTTTTGTCCAAAACCAATCCGTTAATACCGTTCTTTTTACCCCATTGTAAATCTCAAAATTCTCAACAGGTTTTTCTCCACGCATTTCACGTAATGGAATATAAAACAATTCCTTGCTTCCATCTTCATATTCTACCAATAAGTCAATTGGCATCGCAAAGTTGGACTTATTCAGAATTTCTATATTTTGATCAGTAACATTGCTGATTGCATAATCAATAGTTCTGGTCGTATTGATAAATAAATTAAAATACCATTTTAAATTCAGACCTGATGTTTCTTCCGCTACACGTTTAAAATCATTAGGAGTTGGATGTTTAAATTTCCAAATATCATAGAAGTTCAAAAAGGTCTTTTGTAAATTCTGCTTTCCAATTATATAGCCCATTTGTTCAGCTAATACGCCTCCTTTGCTATAAGCTTCTATGCTGTAGGCAAAGTTTGTGTTATAGTAATCCGCCAATAAGCTCATAGGTTCTTCTTTGCCTGATTTCGCTAGGCGATAATAGGAATTATATGCTGAACCAATTGGATTAAGGGCTCTGACATTTGGCTTCTCGAATAACTCCGTATAGGCTAATTCCTCAATATAACTTGTAAATCCTTCATCCATCCACTCATCAACGGTTTCATTGATGCCGAATAATTGTTGATACCAGGAATGCGCTGCCTCATGGAAAATAACCCCAACAAGTCCTTTTAAATTTCTTCCACCTGTAATAAGTGTTGCTGTACCATATTCCATTCCACCATCACCTCCTTGAACAATGGAATAGGTTTTCCAAGGATAGGCTCCGAAATTTTCACTGGTGAAATCAAAAAACTCAGTAGCTAGACCTAAGGCTGTTTTCCAGTTATCTGTAACCTCTTTGTCCGTAGGTAAGAAAATCGTATAAATACTGGTTCCATTTTTTGTTTTTGCTGAATCTACAACAAACTTAGGGTCTGCTGCCCATGCAAAATCATGGATGTTCTCAGCTTTATAATGCCATGAGGCCTTGTTGTTTTTGGACTTTATCTTCGCATTCTTTACATATCCTTTTACCTCAGAAGGGTTTTGTAATTTACCAGAAGAACCTATGACATAATCTTTGTTGATATGGATCGTAACATCAAAATTTCCAAATGGAGCAATAAATTCTCGACCAATATACTCATCTAAGTGCCATCCAAACTCATCAAATTGAGCCATCTTTGGATACCATTGCGTCATGGAAAAGGCTACACCCTCCTTAGAATTACGTCCGCTACGACGGATTTGCTCAGGTACCTGTGCCTGCCAAGTTAAATCAAATTCAACCGTGCTTGCATCTTTAATTGGAGTGGGTAAAATAACTTCCAAAACTGTCCCATCTTCCTTAAATGTTACCTCGCTGCCGTTGTACTTCACAGATTTGATCTTCTGAAATCCAATTTGATCGGGACTTAAAGCCGAAATCCGACTCTGACGAATGGGCTTTTCTTTTGTCCCAATATTGCTAACCATTCTCGCATCTGGGTCTGGAATATTCTTTAGACGTTCGTCCATCATACTTCCTGGTTGGAAAGCATTGAAATATAAATGAAAGTATACTTTGTTCAATTCCTGACCAGAATTATTGCTGTATTTAACTTTCATTTTGCCATCATATTGAAATGTCTTCTCGTTGACATCAATATCCATGGTATAATCGACTTTCTGATCCCAATAAGACTTGCGTTGTGCAAAGCTCGTCAAGGAACAAAATGCCAAGACTAATAAGCCAAGGGTGTTTTTTAGATTCATAATGCCAAATATATAAAATTTAACACTCGAAAATCATAGCCTTAGCCAATCACAATGTCGATGCCTAGTTCTTTTATGACTTGAATTAGATCATCAAATTGATCATTACTGGCAAATATCTTGTTCCGCCATACTCGAACTGTACCCGATTTTCCCTTTGTATGAAAAGCTAAAAGGTTTCCTCCTGAACGAATGTGATTTTTTAAATAAGAAATATCTGCTATGGGAATAGTCGTTGCCTTTCCAAATTTGGTAATGCTAATGTTACTATTGTCAACTTCCCAAGTGGAGATTTGTTTACTCAATTTAACCGCTGACCACATGATCGCCGGTATACAAAATAATAATATCAGAATTTTATAAATCTCCTGAAAATTGCTAATAGAAAGTAAATACCCTACAAAAAATAATGAACCTAATAGGATCCAGATGAACCTACCTCGGTGTAAGGTATTAATTTGAAATATCATGTCTGCCTTTATTTTTTTGGATCTATATGTATTGTCTTTACGTCCGTTTCTCCTGTTTTAACAACCGAAACTTGTCCATCCCCTGAAACATCAATTAATTCATATTCGAATGGTAAGATAATCTTTCCTGTTGAATTAATAAGTCCATAGGTTTCACCATCCGAAGATGCTAAAAACACATCGTCCATTTCAGTGGTAAATAAAAACTTGTAAGCATCTGTAACCAATTTATTTCCTATAATTTCATAGATGGCAGATTTGTTATTTTCCTCTACTACAAAATATTTACTATTGTTGGAACTAATACTACTGTAGGTCAACGGAACGATGATCTTTCCGGTTTTATCAACCAAGCCATATTTATCACCATTGCTCACAATAGCATATTGCGATGAAAATGGATTTATATTATCAAATTCAGTGGACCAGATGGTTTTTCCATGTTCATCCATCACAGTCATTTTATCTTCTTTTGAATAGATATAAGCGTTCAATTCTGAATCATATGTGATAAAATCGTAGATATATTCCGTTATGTTTTTCCCTTTTTTATTGATCAAGGCGGAGGTATTACTTTCATCTATCGCAATAGAAACTCCATCGTTAAAGGCTGTTAAGCTCAAAAAATTTGGTTCAGTAATGATATCTCCAGAAATAGTCTTCAAGCCATATAAAAAACTGATGGAATCGTAATAAGCGACCATGTCTTCCCCTAATTCAATGTTCTCAGGTCTGTAATCAATAGGATCTAGGTCTGCTACGATACTGTAGTTTTTTGGAACTTGAAAATAATCATTTGAAACCTTCAACTTCTCAATATTCTTGGCATAAAATGCAACCCCTTGCGTCGAAATCTTTAATGCTGCCCCAGGAATTTGATTCAGATATTGATAATTCCCCCAAAAAATTTGTGGTATCTTTTCAGTGTACCATATTTCTACCTTTCCAGATTCATCAGAAGAATCCTCTGAAAAAATTTCTATAACGGCCAATTTACATGGAAAGCCTAAGATAGTCGCACTCTCCTCAGATTTGAAGGTAATTGGATATTCCTCAATATTCTCTGGTAAATAGTCCATCTCAGAATAGCGTTTGGTAGTGGTATCTATTCGGAATAAGGTTTTTGCCTCTGTATCGCGCATATAAACCCAATCTTGAAATAAATTTGACTTAATTTTATTAGCGCTTTTTCCAATCCATGCTTCTAATACAATTTCACCCTCCATGTCTTCAAGGATTGTCCTGAATAAATCTGAAGGATCTGTCTCGTTAGCCTCTAATTCTTTTAATTTTTCCTTGAAGGATTCTTCGATTGAGATGCTGTAATCGATCTTATTAATCTCTTGTTGTGCAAATGAAATCTGGAATAAACAAGCTGTAAAAATGAAGGTGAAAATCTTTTTCATGTAATGAAATTATTACGCAAAAGTCCTCATTTTTATTGATTCCTCAAATATCAAGGGCTAATATTTTATGCTAATTTCCAATATTTTTTACCTACAAGTATTAAGGATGGATTTTGTATATTTATTTATGATTAAATACTTGACCTACTTCTTGTTATTCTGCATCGGGATTTCATCAGCACTGGGACAAAAATCCCCAAATATCATAATTATTGTTTCGGATGACCATTCTTTCCAAAGTATTTCTGCTTATGGATCTAAATATGGCCATACCCCAAATATCGATCGCATTGCGAATGAAGGACTGCTTTTCAACCGCTCCTACGTGAATAATTCCCTATGCGGGCCGAGTCGAGCAAGTTTATTGACTGGAAAGTATAGCCATAAAAATGGGTATAAGGAAAATGAAAACTCCCACTTCGACCATAGCCAAAATTCATTTATTAAAGAGTTGCATAAAGCCGGATATACTACATCCTGGATAGGAAAACAACATTTAGGGGATACCTTAGAAGGCTTTGATTACTACGATATTTTGATCAATCAAGGCCATTACTTCAACCCTGACTTCAAAAATCAAAATGGAACTATGATCCGTGAAAATGGCTATGTATCCGATATTGTAACCAATAAAGCCCTTAATTGGATGAATACCTTAAATAAGGAAAAACCTTTTTGTCTGATTCTTGGCCATAAAGCTACCCACCGAGAATGGGATCCTGACCCTCAGGATTTTGGTAAAAATGACCATAAAAAATTTAAAATACCTAAAAATTTCTATGATAATTACGTCGGAAGAGAAGCCGCAAAAATTCAAGAAATGCAGGTCAGTAAGGATATGTTGCTAACCTACGACCTTAAAATGTTTAAGAACGATGAAGAATGGATGAAAGAATCCAATTTCTTTAGAATGGATGAATCTGATCGTGAGAAATATAGAAATTACTACGCGAAAGTAAAGGAGGATTTTAATAGCAGAGACCTTTCTGATCCTAAAAAATTGGCAGAATGGAAATTTCAACGCTATATGACCGATTACCTCAATACCGCAGAGTCAATGGACCGAAACATTGGGAAAGTTCTGGACTATTTGGACCAAAACAACTTGACAGAAAATACCATCGTGATTTATATGTCTGATCAAGGGTTCTATATGGGAGAACATGGATGGTTTGATAAACGATTTATGTATGAAGAATCCTTTAGAACACCAATGATGATGAGGTTCCCAAAAGAAATTAAGAAATCAAGAAAAGTCAATGATCTATTGATGACTATAGATATTGCTCCAACTTTATTGGAGTTGGCAGGGGTATCTGTGCCTGAGGATGTTCAAGGTCAATCCTTTACTCCAATTATACATGGTCAGAAAGGTGTTCGAAAAGACCTTTATTACCATTATTATGAAGATGGGGTGCATAATGTAACTCCACATTTTGGAGTCAGCGACGGTCGTTATAAACTGTTCCGTTTCTATAATAAAGTGAACTCTTGGGAACTTTATGACCTGAGTAAAGATCCTCAAGAAATGAGAAACGTCTTCGACAATCCTAAATACGCCGAGAAACAAAAGGAAATGATGAAAATGTTGAAAGATGAAATTGTAAAACAAGATGATTCCGAAGCATTGCGTATATTTGAGGCTTCCTAAACTTAAATATTATCATGCGCATACTAACAATTATTTGTTTTTGCTTAATTAGCTTAATTTCTCAGGCTCAAAAGAAGCCAAACATTGTAGTCATTATTTCCGATGACCATTCCTATCAAACAATAGGTGCCTATGGTTCCAAAATTGCACATACTCCAAATCTGGACCGAATAGCCAAGGAAGGAGCCCTGTTTACCAAAGGTTATGTCACGAATTCTATTTGTGGACCAAGTCGGGCTAGTTTATTGACTGGAAAATACAGTAATAAGAATGGCTTTAAGGATAATGAAACCTCTAACTTTAACCATGGACAGAATTCATTTGTTAAAGAATTGCACAACAACGGATACAAAACAGCTTGGATCGGAAAAATTCATTTGGGAAGACAGTTGCAAGGTTTTGACTACTATAGCATCCTAACTGGTCAAGGACATTATTTTAATCCTGATTTTATTTCCAGTAAAGAAGGTGAAAAAGAAGTGGTAGCAAGAGAACAAGGTTATGTGGCAGATTTAGTTACTGATAAAGCTCTGAATTGGTTAAAGGATCAAAATAAAGAAGAACCTTTCTGTTTAATCATTGGCCATAAAAATACCCATAGAACCTGGATGCCTGCTATTGAAGATTTTGGTAAGAATGATAGTAAAACAATCCCACTGCCTGAAACATTCTTTGATGATTATGCCACGAGAAAAGCAGCAGCTCTGCAAGAAATGAGTATTGACAAGGATATGCAAATGGGCTATGATTTGAAGATGTTCGAAAATATCGAAAAAATGCGCGCTGATGGGAACTTCTCAAGAATGACCGACCAGCAATTTCAAGCTTACGTTGATTATTATAAACCAATTTATGAAGAATTAAAAAAATCTAACCTTTCTGGAAAAGCTTTAGCTGAATGGAAATACCACCGCTATATGGTTGATTACCTTAATACTGCTGAGTCAATGGATAGAAATATTGGAAAGTTATTGGATTATTTGAAAGAAAATAATTTAGAAGATAATACTTTGGTCCTTTACTTATCCGATCAAGGTTTCTATATGGGTGAACATGGATGGTTTGATAAAAGATTTATGTATGAAGAATCTTTCCGTACACCGATGTTGATGAAAATGCCAGGCTTGATCAAACCTAATTCTAAAATTAATGGAATGGTTTCCAACGTGGATATTGGACCAACGTTTTTAGAACTTAGTGGAATTAAAGTGCCACAAGATATGCAAGGTAAATCTTTCTTGAGCTTATTGAATGGAAAGAAAAAAGATATTCAAGACCAAATCTATTACCATTATTATGAAAACGGTGAACATGCCGTATCTCCACATTTTGGAGTAAGTGATGGTCGATATAAATTGATTCGTTTCTATAAAAGAGTAGATGGATGGGAGTTATTCGATATGAAAAAAGATCCTAGAGAATTAAAGAATATTTATGGAGAGCCCAAATACAAGAAAATTCAACAAAGATTAGAAAAAACTCTAAAGCAAGAAATAGACCGTTTAGAAGATGAAGATGCAAAAGCAATCTTAGCAAATCAGTAGACATAAAAAAACCTTTCTGTTTTCAGAAAGGTTTTTTTATTCTCTTTAGTTAAAGATCAATGTTTTTTCAGGATTGATCTTTCTACCATAGCTCAGTAATTCATAGTGCAAATGCGGGCCTGTAGATCTTCCGGTACTCCCTAGCTTTCCAACTAATTGTCCAGCTTCTACCTTCTGTCCCTTTTTTACTTTTGTGCTCGAAAGGTGAGCATATCTCGTTTCCCATCCATTGGTATGTTCTACAATCACAACTTTCCCGTACTGACCCTTATAACCTGAAAATACTACTTTTCCAGCTGCGGTTGCAGTAATAGGCTCGCCAGTTCTTCCGCTGATATCAATTCCTGAATGCATCTCAATACCTCTATTGGTAAATGGATTTCTGCGGTATCCAAATCTCGATGTGATCTTTCCACTATGCGGAGTGCCCAATGGAACACCTTCTAATTTTTTATCTAATCTCTTTACAGTTGCCTCATAGTATTTGATTAATTCAGGTAAATTAACCTCTTCCTCAACAGGTCCACCAGCATTTTTTAGCTTCGGTGCAAATTCTTTTAAACCTCTTTTGCGCATTTTGGCATTAATTTGGTTTACTGCACTATCAATAGCATCAAATGATTTTTGTATTTGAACAGTACTTAATTGGTTGGACGCCTCTTCTAAAGCTAGATTTTGTCTCGCTTCTTCCAATGCCTCAATCTTTTTTGTTAACTGTTCCTCGTAATGATCGCTTGTTGTTTTTGTAGCAACATAGACAATAGTTGCACATATTAAACAAATACAGAAGATCCCTCCAGCTAGGATATATTTCCAGTTCTTTAAAACAATAGTTGGAATTTGAATCTTCAAATTCGAATCGCCGTTTGAGTCTAGAATTTCAACGGCAGTCTTCTTTTTTGTCATAGTATTTTACTCTCCCACTTTATGTTAGCCGGGCGTAAAAATAGAAGATGTTAAAATAATTGCAAGAAAATTTAACATTTTATAACTATTTGAGAGTTGGAAAGCTACAAAATCATCATCTTTGTATTATGTCATTTTCGGAACGTATACTCAACTGGTATGCTGAGCATAAAAGAGCACTACCATGGCGTGAGACTAAGAATCCCTATGTAATTTGGTTATCAGAAATTATCCTTCAACAGACAAGAGTTGAACAAGGAATGCCTTATTTTTTTCGGTTTTTAGAAACTTACCCGAATGTAACAAAATTTGCAAATGCAGAAGAAGCTGAGATCTTGAGACTTTGGCAAGGACTGGGTTATTATTCCAGAGCCAGAAATATGCATAAGGCTAGTAAGCAAGTGTTAGAGCTGCATAATGCTAAGTTTCCTACTGATTATCAGTCGCTATTAAAGCTGCCGGGAGTAGGAGAGTATACTGCTGCTGCAATTTCATCCTTCTCTAGTAACCATGCCCATGCTGTTTTAGATGGTAATGTCTTCCGCGTTTTAGCCCGATATTTTGGCATTGAAGAACCTATTAATAGTTCCTCAGGTAAAAAGATCTTCTCCAAATTAGCGGAGGAAATGCTCGATCGGAATCAGCCCGCAGAATATAATCAGGCGATCATGGATTTTGGTTCTCTTCAATGTAAACCAAAAAATCCTAACTGCGCTGAATGTGTATTAAGGATAGACTGTAGAGCTTATGAAAGTGGTTTAGTCAATGTGCTCCCCGCAAAAATAAAAGGTAAAAAGAGTAAAGACCGATTCTTTCATTATTTTATAATTGAACATGATGGAGCCGTACTGATGTCCCAGCGTTCTGAAGGTGATGTGTGGGCAAATTTGTTCGAATTCCCAATGATCGAAAGTGATGCTGATTTGAATGTAGCGGAATTGGTACAAATGGAAGAATTTCAGAAAGACTTCGGATTATCTGTTCCAACGCAGATTAAAGGACAAATAAAGCATATTCTAAGCCATCAGAACATATATGCAAGGTTTTATAAGCTGGAAATCAACGCCTCTAAATTGCCCAAAAAATCCCATTGGAATTATTTTATATTAGAAAAATTAGATACATTAGCTAAACATAAACTGATTAGTTCCTTTGTGGAACATTATTTTTAGTGCTCACTAAATCCTAAATTATTGTATGTCAGGAGTAAATAAAGTTATTTTAGTTGGTCATCTTGGTAAGGATCCAGAAATCCGCTATTTAGAAGGAAATGTAAGTGTTGCCAGTTTTCCATTAGCAACATCGGAGACTTTCAACAAGGATGGACGTCGTGTAGAGCAAACTGAATGGCACAATATCGTGTTGTGGCGTGGTTTGGCAGATGTTGCTGTAAAATACCTCAGCAAAGGTAAATTGGTCTATATCGAAGGGAAATTGAGAACCCGTTCCTATGAAGATAAAGAGGGAATCCGTCGATATACCACCGAAATCGTAGCGGAAAGTTTTAATTTATTAGGGCGACGCTCGGATTTTGAGCCGCAAAATCCTCAACAAACGAATACTGCCGCAGGTCCTGTTAACCCGGATTCAAAAGAACAAACCGTCGACTTTACAGAAAACGATGACGATAATGATGGTCTACCTTTTTAATCTACCTAATTAAATACTGTACCATTTCATTTATTTTTTAAAATTGCTGTATCTTTGACACATGTTGCAAGATAAGATAACGCAGTATACTGAAGAGATTAAGGCATTTGCCCCAAGTTCAGCTCAAGAAGTTGAAGCATTTAGGTTGAAGTTTCTAGTGTCGAAAGGCATCTTGAAAAACCTTTTTGAAGAATTTAAAACCGTATCCTCTGATGAAAAGAGAGTACTAGGAAAAGTATTAAATGAATTTAAGCAGTTAGCTGAAAATACATTTAAAGATGCTTCTGAGAAATTCTCAAATCAAAATGAAGGTCAAACCGCTAATGCTGAAGGTGATTTAACATTGCCTGGACAAGGATTTTCCTTAGGCTCTAGACACCCTCTTTCGCTAGTTAGAAAAGAAATCGTTGAGATTTTTAAGAAATTAGGGTTTGTCGTGGCTGAAGGAAACGAAATCGAAGACGATTGGCATAACTTTTCAGCATTGAACTTTGCGCCTGAACATCCTGCAAGAGATATGCAAGATACCTTCTTTATCAAAAAACAAGATGGTAATGAAATGGTATTACGGACGCATACTTCTTCCGTACAAGTAAGATTAATGGAAGCCGGAAAACCGCCCTTCCGTGCGATTATGCCTGGAAGAGTATATCGTAACGAAGCTATTTCGGCTAGAGCCCATTGCTTCTTCCATCAGATTGAAGGTTTGTATGTGGATGAAAATGTTTCATTCGCTGACTTAAAACAAACCCTTTATCACTTCGTGAAAGAATTATATGGTGAAGATACTAAGGTAAGATTCCGCCCATCGTATTTCCCGTTTACTGAACCTTCCGCAGAAATGGATATTTCTTGTACAATCTGTAAAGGTGCAGGCTGTCAAATGTGTAAATACTCTGGATGGGTTGAAATTCTAGGTTGTGGTATGGTCGATCCTAACGTATTGGATAACTGTGGTATTGATAGTAAAAAATACTCCGGTTTTGCATTCGGAATGGGAATCGAAAGAATCACAAACCTTAAATATGAAATCCGTGACCTTCGTTTGTTCTCAGAAAACGATGTCCGATTCTTATCTCAGTTTGAAACAGAAATTATTTAAACCAATTGGTTAATATTCCACCCGAATACCAGATTATTTGGGTGGAATCTATAAATTACTAGTTGAATCCCAAATTCAAAACTTGCCTTGCATGGAAGATAAAATTGTCATAGCTATAAAGAAATCCGCAAGAGATCTATTTAGAAAATATGGCTATAATAAAACTAGCGTAAATGAGCTAGCAAAAAACGCTTCCATCGCCAAAGCTACCTTCTATAAACATTTTGCCAGTAAAGAATTAATATTACACGAAGTCCTGATGGATTATATCCAGGATAATGTATATGATATTCTGAATAAAAATGTTAAAGAAAAAGACCTGGCATTATTTCTCGCAAATACCATTCTTAGGGTCAGCCGCGTAACTTATACCGTCTGTAATGAATTTGTTGGCTGGGAATTTATCCGTGAATCTGTCAATGCGCAGGAATACTTAAAACTCCTTTCCGATGACCTGGAATTTCTTTTATTGCGCTCCTTTATGCAAAATGAAACCATTGCCAGCATGATTCCTGAAGAAAGATTAACCTTCCTTATTAAAACTTCCAAAAATATCGTTTTCTCATTCGCTTTCACCGCTGTCTCTGAGGCTGATGTCCGTAAAAATTTTATTTCCTTCCAAAAAGAAATGCTCCCTTATCTTGTGGAAGCAACTTTATTGGAGAGTAGATAGCATCTAGCTACCTTCTATTAATTTTTTCCGTATTTTTGCGCCAATATGGGAAGAAGAATACCTCAGGATAAGAAGTTTATTTCCAATGTCGAAGTGATTGACATCGCGGAAGAGGGCAAGGGAGTTGCCAAACATGATAACTTAGTGTTGTTTATCGAACGTGCTGTACCCGGCGATATCGTCGATGTGGAACTGATGCGTAAGAAGAAGAATTTTGCAGAAGGTAAAATTGCCGAAGTAAAAGTTGCTTCTGAATATCGCATCGATCCGTTCTGTGCTCACTTTGGAGTATGTGGAGGTTGTAAATGGCAACATATGACCTATGATTCCCAATTAAAATTTAAAGAACAGTATGTAGGTAATGCCTTGTCCCGTATTGGGAAAGTGGATGTATCTTCCATGGAACCAATTCTAGGTTCAGCACAAACTGAATATTATAGAAATAAATTAGAATATACCTTCTCTAATAAACGGTGGTTAACAAGTTTGGATGAAGTTGAACCCGGTGATTCCATGGATGCATTAGGCTTCCATGTTCCAGGTCGCTTTGATAAAATCCTGACGATTGACCATTGTTTCCTACAGCAAGCCCCATCAAACGATATTAGAAACAGTATTTTCGATTACGCTAAGGAAAACTTCATGTCCTTTTATGATTTGCGTGATCACGAAGGTGCCCTTCGTAATCTAATCATCAGAACCTCTTCAACAGGCGAATTGATGGTAATTGTCGTTTTTGCTTATCCTGAAGAAGGGCAAGTCGATTTGTTGATGTCCTATATTAAAGACAAATTCCCTGAAATTACATCCCTATTATATATTATCAATCAAAAAAGAAATGATACCATCTTTGATCAGGATATCCATGTTTATGCTGGTCGTGATTTTATCTATGAAGAGATGGAAGGCTTGAAGTTTAAAGTAGGTCCGAAGTCTTTCTATCAAACCAATTCAAAACAAGCTTATGAACTGTATAAGATTACTCGTGAATTTGCCGATCTGAAAGGGGATGAATTAGTATATGACTTATACACTGGGGCTGGTACAATTGCAAATTTCGTGGCTCGATCAGCTCGTGAAGTAATCGGAGTGGAGTATGTACCGACAGCAATTGAGGATGCCAAAATAAACTCCCAGACCAATAACATCCATAACACTAAATTTTATGCCGGTGATATGAAGGATGTATTAACAGCAGATTTTATCCAAGAACATGGAAAACCTGATGTGGTTATCACTGACCCTCCAAGAGCAGGTATGCACCCAGATGTTGTTCAGCGTATCTTGGAAATGGAAAGTGATAAAGTAGTCTATGTAAGTTGTAATGCTGCAACTCAGGCACGCGATTTGGAAAGTTTAACCACGAAGTATGAGGTAGTGAGGATTAAACCGGTAGACATGTTCCCGCATACTCAACACGTTGAAAATGTAGTACTATTAAAATTAAAGAAATAAATGGATTTACAAGAACTCTTAAATAAAGGACCCGAAGAAGAAGGAAAACAAGGTAAAGGACAAAGTCCATTAGTGAGTTTAAAAAAGGATCTAGATTTCTATAAGGAGTCCATTCAAGAAGTATCTTCAGAAATGATGGCTGAAGGTTATACCTTGTATCCAATTTTTGTCGCTCACCAATTAACAGTGGATTTGGGTGAAATGATCTTGGATAGAGATGAATTAAACACCCAGTGGAGCATTCAAGCAAGTTCTCTCGAAGAATTTGTGGAAAGAGGTATCATAAAAGAGGATAAAAAGGAGTTTTTTGAGAAAAATTTTAAACCCGCAAATGACTTCATGTGTCTATTTGTAGTCGTTCCGGAAGGAGCTAACTTCGTTTTTTATCCTTATAACAACTAGTGATTTAAAACTTTTTAACATTTCCTAGTCAAAAGTATTATTACCTTTAAAATTGGATGTATAATAAAGTAAAATATATTGCCCTACTATGTTCTTTCTTTTTCCTGACGCTTGCTGCACATGCTCAGGACCAAGATAATATAGTCTCTGGATTAGTTCTTGAGAAAGGGACAAGCACTAGGATTAGTGATGCGAATGTAGTCAACCAAAGGACTAAACAAACGGTGAGAACCAACTCTTATGGCGTATTTAATATCGAGGTAAATGTTGGTGATACCCTTTCTGTAAGTAAGGTCGGTTACGGACCAATCAAAACTAGAATCAATACTTTAGAAGATATTTTATTAGATCTTCAAGCTGGTAATAGGATTGAAACCGTCGTGGTAACCAGAAGTACCAAAGAAATGGAGATGAAGGAAATGTTGGAAGACTACGAAAGTAAAGGCGTATATAATGGGGGACAAAATAAGTTTGGAACCTATATCTCCAGCCCTGCAACAGCTCTTTACAATCTCTTTGGTAAGGAAGCAAAGAACGCAAAGCGCTTTGAAAAATTCATGAATCAGGAACTTGAAGAAACCAAGGTGGATCGAATTTTTAATAAAACCATTGTTTCTAAGATCACCAAACTCGAAGGTGAAGAATTGCAATCCTTTATGGATATCTATAGACCTTCTTATGCTACCGCAGAAAGATGGGGACAATATGATTTGATGAATTATATTAATTCCTCATATAAAACATGGAATGCCCAAGGACGCCCAAAATCACAACGTTTGCCGAAACTAGAAATTCCTCCGCAAGAAAAATAAACTGCTGATAATTAATTTGTTATAACTTGTATCGTAGCGGAAAAAGCTTTTGGCATTGGCTTTGCAAATAACAGTTCTATTAGTTAGACAATTAGTTAATATAAGAGTAAAAGATAAACAATTTGATTATGAAAATGAATAAAAGACTAGCGGTTTATGGATTGACAGTAGCAACATCAGCTATGTTATTTGCTAGCTGTTCAACCATTCAAAATACTAGTAACACAACAAAAGGTGCCGTAGTAGGTACTGCAGCTGGTGGTGCAATCGGTGCATTAATCGGTGGTAAAGCAGGTAATACTGCAGTAGGTGCTATCGCAGGTGCCGTAATTGGTGGCGCTGCAGGTACATTGATCGGTAAAAAAATGGATAAACAAGCCAAAGAAATTGAAAATACTGTAGCCGGTGCTGAAGTAGAGCAAGTAGGTGAAGGTATCTTGGTGAAATTCGATTCAGGAATTTTATTCGACTTCAATAGTACTGCTTTAAAACCTTCTGCGAAAGAAAATATCGCAAAATTGGTGGAAACATTAAATAAAGAACCAAATACTGATATCCTTGTATTGGGTCACACTGATAATATTGGTACTTTACAAGCTAACCAAAAAGTATCAGATGGTCGTGCAGCATCAGTAAAATCCTTCGCAGTTTCTAAAGGATTAGCAGGTAGCCGTATTAAAACCGAAGGTAAAAACTATTCTGAACCTATCGCATCTAATGATACTGACGCAGGTAGAGCAGAAAACCGTCGTGTAGAAATCGTTATTGTTGCTAACAAAAAAATGCAAGAAGAAGCGAAACAAGAAGCAGGTCAATAAGACTTCTAGAAATATTCGAATAGGGGTTCCAAATTTTTGGAACCCCTATTCTTTTTTCAAAAGTTTTGTTAAATTTTATACAACTGCTGACAAACTGTCATTTGTTTAATAGATAATTACTAACTTTGTAGTCTTTGAAAATTGACTATGTTAGAGTTATCGCATACAACAAAAACACACGATGAATCCCGTCAGGGTGAGGCACTGGATATGATTCCGACTGGACAATCTACCGGTCGTAAACTATATATTGAAAGTTACGGATGTCAGATGAACTTCTCCGATAGCGAGATTGTTGCTTCTATTCTGATTGAGAAAGGCTTTGAAACAACAAAGGATTATAAAGAAGCCGATGTGGTTTTTATTAATACTTGTTCCATCCGTGAAAATGCCGAACAGCGTGTTAGAAATAGATTGAAAGAATTTGAATCCGCAAAAGCCAAAAATCCAGGAATGGTCGTAGGCGTTTTGGGATGTATGGCAGAACGATTGAAAGCTAAGTTCTTGGAAGAAGAGAAGTTGGTAGATGTTGTTGTCGGACCAGATGCATACCGTGACCTTCCTAATCTGATTGATAAAGTAGATGAAGGTGGTCGTGCTGTGAATGTATTGCTATCCCGTGAAGAAACTTATGCAGATATTAGCCCTGTTAGATTAAATTCAAACGGTATCTCTGCATTTATTTCTATTATGCGCGGATGTGATAACATGTGTTCTTTCTGTGTTGTTCCTTTCACTCGTGGTAGAGAGAGAAGCCGTGATGCTGAATCCATCGTCAAAGAAGCACAAGACTTATTTAATGCTGGCTATAAGGAAGTAACCTTGTTAGGGCAAAATGTCGATTCATATAAATATTCAGCTCCCGTAGCTGAAGGAGAAGAACCTAAGCCTTCCATTAATTTCGCGCAATTACTAGCCTTAGTGGCTGAGGTGAGCCCTGAATTGAGAATTAGATTCTCTACTTCTCATCCGAAAGATATCACCGATGAAGTCCTTCATACTATGGCGAAATATGAAAATATCTGTAAATATATTCACCTACCGGTGCAATCGGGTAACTCCAGAGTATTGGAATTGATGAATAGAACTTACGATAGGGAATGGTATAAAGATCGCGTTGATGCAATTCGTCGTATTATTCCTGAATGTGGTATTTCTACAGATGTTATAACTGGATTCTGTACCGAAACAGAAGAAGAACATCAGGAAACATTATCCATGATGGATTATGTGAAATACGACTTCGCTTATATGTTCGCTTATTCAGAACGTCCAGGTACCCTTGCTGCCAAACGGTATGAAGATGATATTCCTGAAGAAGTAAAAAAACGTAGACTTACGGAAGTGGTAGATTTACAAAGAGAACATAGTCTATATAGAATTGAAAATTTTGTTGGTAAAGTTCATAAAGTATTAATTGAAGGAACTTCTAAACGTTCAGATAAGGACTTCTGTGGAAGAAATGACCAAAATACAATGGTTGTTTTCCCGGTAGACGAACGCTATAAAGTTGGAGATTATGTTAATGTACTTGGTGAAACTTGTACATCTGCAACATTAATCGGAAAGATAGTTGATTAATATTAATCATAACACTAAATATTAATAATGGATCATCAAGATATTAAGAGCAGGTTTGGGATTATTGGGAATTCTCCATTACTAAACCGTGCAATCGATATTGCACGTCAGGTAGCACCTACCGATATATCGGTTTTGATTCAAGGGGAAAGTGGTTCTGGAAAAGAGGTCTTCTCGCATATTATCCACCAACTCAGTGGACGTAAGCACGGACCTTTTATCGCTGTTAACTGCGGTGCCATTCCAGAAGGTACAATTGATTCTGAATTGTTCGGACATGAAAAAGGATCCTTTACGGGAGCTCACGAAGCTCGGAAAGGATATTTTGAAGTAGTGGATGGTGGAACCATTTTCTTGGATGAAGTGGGGGAGTTACCTCTGGGTACTCAAGCTCGCCTGTTGCGTGTCTTGGAATCCGGAGAATATATTCGAGTAGGATCATCCAAAGTGCAAAAAACAAATGTTCGCGTAGTTGCTGCAACCAATGTGGATGTGTATGAGGCCGTTAAAAAAGGAAAATTCAGAGAAGATCTTTACTATAGGTTGAATACCGTTCCTTTGAGAATTCCACCGCTTCGTGAAAGAAAAGAAGATATCGTTCTTTTGTTTAGAAAATTTGTGGTTGACTTCTCTGATAAATATCGTTCTCCAGGCATACAACTTACTGAAGATGCACAAGAACTGCTCAAGAATTACTCTTGGCCAGGAAATGTTCGTCAACTGAAAAATATTGCCGAACAAATCGCCGTTCTAGAAAAGGAAAGGCTGGTGAATGCCCAAATCTTAAGTCATTACCTTCCCGTGGAAACGCAAAGTACATTGCCGATGCCACTAAAAGAGCAAGCAAAGGATAATTTCTCGGAAAGAGATCTTTTGTATAAGGTACTCTTCGATATGAAAAAGGATATGGTAGATTTAAAGAAATTGGTCGTGGAATTGATGCAAAAGGGTTTCAATCAAGGAACAATGGAGCAAAACTCCCCATATATCAATCAATTGTACCAAGAGATCAGACCTAGTTCTGCTGCAATTGGTACAGAGGAATACCCTGTAAATACCAATCCAACCATTACAATTCATAATCCGAATCAGCCGAATGGAAATGCAAATGATTATTTGTATGACACCCAAGACGTAGAAGAGGTGGAAGAATCATTATCTTTACTCGACAAAGAGTCAGATTTGATTAAAAAAGCGTTGAAAAAGCATAAAGGAAAACGTAAAGCTGCTGCGCAGGAACTTGGAATTTCAGAGCGTACTCTTTATAGAAAGATTAAAGATTTGAACTTAGATTAATATGTCCAATTTTAAATATAAAAGCAATTTTATTACCTATATTATTGCGGCTTTCCTGCTTTTTACCTTCCACGGTTGTGGAGTAAAATACAGTTTAGGAGGTGGTACAATCCCAGAGAATATGAAAACATATTCAGTGGAAATCTTTGAAAACATATCACCATTTGTATCAGCAACTTTAAGCCAAACTTTTACAGAAGGATTAAAAGAACGCATCCGTACGCAATCAAAATTAAGTCAAGTCAATCAAGATGGTGATGCCATGTTCTCTGGTGTAATTACAAATTACGCCATTACTCCCGCAGCCGTTGAAGCAGGGACAGACATGGCTGCTTTAAACCGTTTGTCCATTACTGTTAAAGTGAAATATGTCAATAGAAAGGACGATACCGGAGAAAGCGATTTTGAAGACTCTTTTACTCAATTTAAGGAATTCAGAGGGCAAATTAGTGCGAACGAATCTCAATTAAATTCTGAAATTGTAAAGATGTTGACTGAAGATGTTTTTAACCGTGCATTTAATAACTGGTAAAATATAAGAGCCTTTGAATAACATGGATCAAGTATATATTTTTAGAAAAGCGTTAGAGAACCCTGTCGATGTAAGTTCAGCTGAATTTGAACAGCTCTTATCGAAATATCCCTATTCTCAGCCAATAATATATGCTTTTGAACGAAAGAAGTTTCTCGAAGGTCAGAATATTGATAAACAACGTACCTTAATTTACGCGAATAACCCTTTTTGGCTGCGTGATTATTTACAGAAACCTGTTGAAATTATTCCTGAATTGGAAGTGGATTCTGATGATTATATCTCTTATGAGGAAGTCGATGAACAAGTAGTAGCTGAAGATACTGAAGTGGAAGCAGTGGATGTGGAATCCATTCCTGACCTGGAAGAAATCATTCAGGAACCTGCAAATGACTTGGATGAAATCGTTGAAGAAACTGAAGATTTAGAATCAGAACCCATTGAGGAGGAACCTGCATTTGATTTTCCAAGTGGGTATAATATTGAAAAGGAATTCGCAGAAGAATCCATCGAAGAAACAATACAAGATACTACAGAGGTTGAGGTAAATGTTCCTGAAGAAGAAAGTCCGCGTAGTTCTGAAGAGGATATTAGTTTATATAATGATGAGCTAATGCCTTATAGTTTTAGATGGTGGTTGTACAAAACCAGATTGGAGCATGCAGAAACTTACCAACCTTTTTCTTCTCAAGTATTACCAAGACAACAAAAAGGTCAGTTTGATCCTAAAAAATTAGATGAAGCTATCTTGGATCAGCAAATCCGTGAAAACATCTTTCACTTGCAAGACCCATCGGATAAACTTAGTGATAAACATAAAAAAGAAACAGTGGAGTTTAAGTCTACTGAAAAAATGGATGAGGTAATTGAGAAATTTATCCGCGAAGAGCCGCAGATTCAACCTCCAAGTGCCGAAGCCATCAATACAGAAAACAAGGCTAGAAGTAGCTCTGAAGACCAATTACAGGTGGTTACAGAGACCTTAGCCAATATTTACGTGTCCCAAGGAATGTATGAAAAAGCGATATCTGTATTTAGAAAATTAATTTCGGATAATCCAGAAAAAAAATCGTACTTTGCGACCCGAATTAAAGAGATTGAACAAAAGTTATAATTGAAAATATAGAAATGGAAATTTTATTTATTATCCTAATTATTCTAGTAAGCTTATTATTAGCGTTTTTTGTATTGATTCAGAACCCTAAAGGAGGTGGTTTATCTTCTGGATTTTCTGGCGGTGCAAATTTAATTGGTGTGCAACGTACTGGGGATATCCTGGAAAAAGGAACTTGGATTTTTGCAATCGCCCTAATGGTATTTTGTATTGCAATAAATATTATTGGCCCATCAGCTTCAAATAGAGGCGGTCTAGGTGATCAAATTGAAGCACCTATTTCTGCTCCTAATTTGAATCTAAACCCGTCTGCAACTCCTGCACAAGGAAATCCTGCTGGAACAAATCAAACTCCTGCTACGCAAACCCCTGCAGCTACGGATTCTACAAAATAAGTAAGCTCAACAATCAAAAAATATAACCCTGTCTGAACAAGACAGGGTTTTTTGTTTTACAGCAACGCTGGTGTCATCATGACATTAAGATGATGGCCAACTGACATGAAAAATGACAGTTAATGCAAAAATGGCAAAAAAAAAATGCTTAATTTCAATTGGCATAGTTCGTGATACCTTTGAGGTACGTAATCGAAAAAAAATAAAATTCTTATACAATTATGGCATTAAGTATTAAACCTATCGGAGACAGAATAGTAGTTGAACCTGCTCCAGCAGAAGAAAAGACAGCATCAGGTATCTATATCCCTGATACAGCAAAAGAAAAACCATCCCAAGGAACAGTGGTAGCTGTTGGTGCTGGTAAACCAGATGAACCATTAACTGTAAAAGTAGGTGATAAAGTATTGTATGGTAAATACGCTGGAACTGAAATTACCTACGAAGGTAAAGAGTATTTAATTATGCGCGAAGCTGATATTTACGCAGTCCTGTAATTTATAATCAACAATAAAATTTAAAAAATACAGTAGGTTCTTGCTGTCCAATTATCGATTGAACAACCAAAACCGAAGATCCAATTTCATAATAAAATGGCAAAACAAGTAAAATATAATGTAGAAGCACGTGACGCCCTGAAAAAAGGTGTTGACACACTTGCAAACGCAGTAAAAGTAACTTTAGGCCCTAAAGGTCGTAATGTAATTATTGAGAAAAAATTTGGCTCCCCAGCGATTACTAAAGATGGTGTATCGGTGGCTAAAGAAATCGAATTGAAAGATGCTTTAGAAAATATGGGTGCACAAATGGTAAAAGAAGTAGCATCTAAAACTGCTGACCAAGCAGGTGATGGTACAACTACCGCTACTGTATTAGCGCAAGCAATCGTTGCTCCTGGTATTAAATCTGTAGCCGCTGGTGCTAACCCAATGGATTTAAAACGTGGTATTGATAAAGCTGTTGCAGCTGTGGTTGAGAACCTAAGATCTCAATCTCAAGTTGTAGGTGCTGACAATAATAAAATTAAACAAGTTGCTTCTATCTCTGCTAACAATGACGAAATTATCGGTTCATTGATCGCTGAAGCAATGGAAAAAGTAGGAAATGACGGTGTAATCACAGTTGAAGAAGCAAAAGGTACTGAAACTGAAGTGAAAACAGTAGAAGGTATGCAATTTGACAGAGGATACCTTTCTCCTTATTTCGTAACTAACTCTGATAAAATGGAAGCGGAACTTGAAAGCCCTTACATTTTAATCTATGATAAGAAAATCAGTAACATGAAAGAATTGTTGCCGATTTTAGAAAAACAAGTACAAACTGGTAAGCCTTTATTGATCATTGCTGAGGATTTAGACGGTGAAGCATTAGCTACGCTTGTTGTAAACAAAATCCGTGGATCATTGAAAGTGGCTGCAGTTAAAGCTCCAGGATTTGGGGACCGCCGTAAAGCGATGTTAGAAGATATCGCTATCCTAACTGGTGGTACTGTAATCTCTGAAGAAAGAGGTTTCAAATTGGAAAATGCAGAATTGTCTTACTTAGGACAAGCTGAAAAAGTAGTTGTTGATAAAGATAACACAACTATTATCAATGGTGCTGGTAATGGAGATGATATTAAAGCTCGCGTTGCTCAAATCCGTTCTCAAATTGAAACTACAACTTCTGACTACGATCGTGAAAAATTACAAGAGCGTCTAGCTAAATTATCAGGCGGTGTTGCTGTTCTTTACGTTGGTGCTGCTTCTGAAGTTGAAATGAAAGAGAAAAAAGACCGCGTAGATGATGCACTTCACGCAACTCGTGCTGCGGTAGAAGAAGGTATCGTTGCTGGTGGTGGTGTTGCTTTCATCCGTTCTACTGAGGCTTTAGTAAACCTGAAAGGTGAAAACGAAGACGAGCAAATCGGTATCGATATTATCAAACGTGCTATCGAAGAACCTCTTCGTCAAATCTGTGCTAACGCAGGTATCGAAGGTGCAGTAATCGTTCAAAAAGTGAAAGAAGGAACTGCTGATTATGGTTACAACGCACGTACTGATAAGTTCGAAAACCTGATCTCTGCTGGTGTTATTGACCCTACTAAAGTTTCTCGTGTTGCATTAGAAAATGCTGCATCTGTTGCTTCAATGTTATTAACTACAGAATGTGTTCTTGCTGATGAACTAGAAGATAATCCTGTAGGTGCTGGTGGCCCTCCAATGGGTGGCGGCATGGGCGGAATGATGTAAAATTTCCCCTCAAAATATTAAAAGAGCTATTCATGAGAATAGCTCTTTTTTTGTGTCTATTTTTTCTGAAATCTCTTTCGATTTCCTCTGATTTCACAAACATGCCCACTTAATTTGTATCTTAGTTTAAGAGCTAATCTATTCTGTGTATATGGACACTTACAACATCATCGTACTCCTCATTATATTTGTGCTAGGGATTATTTTAAGTATTTATATCTGGAAAAAGGTAGGCAACAAAAAGATTGTCAACAAAGTAATTCCTGATCCTCCTGAAATCAAAAATGTCCTTCTGGAAAAGGTGAATTTTTTCAAGCAATTGAACCCCGCTCAACAAGAAAAATTTATCAACCGTGTATCTTATTTTTTGTCGACCACTAAAATTTCTCCTGAAAAAGGTGCTGCCATAAACGATGAACATAGAATATTAATTGCCGCCAGTGCTACCATCCCTTTATTTCATTTCGAAAACTGGTCCTATGAAAATTTAGATGAGGTACTGGTCTACCCCGGGACTTTCAATGAAAAGTATAATACGGAAGATGAAAAAAGAAATATTTTGGGAATGGTAGGAGATGGGGCTATGCATCGAAAGATGATTTTATCTTTATCAGCACTTATGGCTGGCTTCAATCAAAATGGTGAAAGCAATACAGCAATTCATGAATTTGTCCATTTAATAGATAAAGCGGATGGGGATGTGGATGGTGTTCCAGAATATCTAATTCCTAAAAATTTAATACAGCCTTGGCTAGAAGAAATGCACGAAACCATTTCTGCTATCCGAAGGGATAAATCGGATATCCGTGATTATGCAGCTACAAATCCAGCTGAATTTCTAGCCGTTGTGTCCGAATATTTTTTTCAAAAACCTAAGCTTTTAGCTGAAGACCATCCAGAATTATATGCCATGCTCAATGAAATTTATAATGGCAATAAAAATGAATAATCTTAAACTTTTTTAGTTAATACACTGTTATTTAGAGTAATAAACATTTGAAAAAACAACCTTATAGGTTTCAATAAAATTTATTTATCATGGAATATAGATATTTAGGAGATAGTGAAATTAATGCTTCCGTCATAACTTTTGGTGCTTGGGCTGCAGGCGGTTGGATGTGGGGTTCTACAGATCGTAAAGATGCAGTCGAAGCGATTATTGCTGCTTATGAAGTTGGAGTAACTTCAATTGATACTGCCCCAATTTATGGACAAGGAACCAGTGAAGAGATTGTAGGGGAGGCTCTAAAAGACATACCTCGTGATAAAACCCAAATTCTGACAAAATTCGGAATGCGGTGGGATCTTGCTCAAGGTGATTTCGCCTTCCATAGTAAAATGAACAATGGTGAGGATATTGAAATCTTCAAATTCGCCGGTAAAGAAAGCATTATTCATGAATGTGAGCAAAGTTTAAAAAGATTAGGTACTGATTATATTGATTTATACCAAATTCACTGGCCAGATTCTACAACTCCTCTGGATGAAACTTTTGAAGCCGTAGCCCAACTTATTGAACAAGGAAAAATAAGATATGCAGGGGTATGTAATTATAATGCTCAATTGATGGCAGAAGCTGAAAAAACCTTGCCATTGGTTTCAAATCAAATTCCTTTTAGCATGGTTAATCGAGGCGTGGAAGAAGAAACTATTCCTTACTGTATAAAACATAATAAAGCAGTCTTAGCCTATAGCCCTTTAGAAAGAGGACTCTTAACAGGAAAAATTCATGTTGGACATCAATTTCAAGAAGGGGACCATCGAGCAAAACATCCCCATTTTCAACCGGACTTTATTGAACGTACGAATGTCCTTCTTGAAAGAATTAAACCTTTGGCAGATGATAAAGGGGTTACTCTCGCTCAATTAGTATTACGTTGGACCGTTGAAAGACCTGGTATTACCATTGCCCTTGCTGGTGCAAGAAATGCCGAGCAATCCGTGCAAAATGCCAAAGCAATGGATATTCTTCTAACTGAACAGGAAATAGAATTCATAAATGCTGTTGTAGATGCATTTTAAAGCATGGTTAAGATTGAAAGTTATTTCCAGAAAATGGAAATAACTTTCAATTTAACTGAAATCTTTAATCACTGTTATTTTATTTTCAGGACTAAATTCAAAGATTGAATGCCCCTTCATCCTAATCTTGTCTCCAATTTTTAATTCTTCTGAAAACTCGATGGCTAAGGTTGCCTCATAATCTATATTTACCTCCGAATAGTTTTCAAAATGTTCCATGGAGGTGATCGTTTGCTCTCGCTCCGAGAAAAAAGATTTTGCTTGCTCTGCCTGTTCTGAAAATGCATCCTTACCCTCAAGGGAGTCCGTAATCTTCCCGTTTGATATATTCTCAAAAATTAAATTATCATCCAAATCTGCAATCATCTGCTCAACATTAAACCGATTGTAACCTTCAATATAATTTTTAATTATTTCAGCTCTATCTTTCATTTTTTTGCAATAAATCTTATAAAACCTAATTTAATAAAATCCTGTTGGATATGAATGAGTTGTAATACTAATGTTGTTTATAAACTCTTCTTAACAAGAAAATTGATATTATTAAAATGTTAAGGTTATTACAAATGAACATTAACTTTTGTATTTTGCTGTAAGAATCAATTTTAAATTAAATTAAGTGCTGATAGCTTAAACTTATACTCGATGAAATACGAAGAATTAGAGCAATTGTTTTATGCAGGTGAATTGGATTTATGTATTAGTCAAGGCGAAGAATATCTGTTAGATCATCCTACCGACACAGATGTTTTATTTCTAATGGCTATTGCATATCATGACCGAGCTATTGAAGAAGGTCATGAATCTGCGTATGTTGCAATTCAAGAGTATGTCATCCCATATCTGAAGAGAGTATTAAAATATGAACCCAATAATCCTCGGGTTATGTACAATCTGTTGAATTATCAACTCGGTAATCAATATGTATTGGAAGAGATAGCAAAGCCCAAGAAACATCTCCGGGAAGATAATAAAGACGAATTCTTAGATTATGCCAATAGACTAAAAAACGATAACCTGAATAAGGTGTATGGTTTGGAGTTTGAAATTAAGATTTATGAAATCCTAAAGGATGATGAATCTTTATTAAGAAGTCTGGATGAAGCAATAGCTTTCTTCGAAGAGGAGTTTAAGGATAGTCGCGAGTTAAGGGATCGAAATGTCTCCATTTGTTGGGTCAAGAAGGTCTATTTGTTGGACAGAACGAATCTGGTGAGTAAGGTGGATCTAATCGAATTGATCGACAAGGGCATCTATAGATTTGTCAGTCCTTTGGATATTGATTACTTGAATTTGGCAGAAATTGCCTTCGATGGGGCTGCCCTTGATGTTTCCCTCAAGGTTCTCTTAAAGTTAATAAAAGGTGATAATCATGAACCTGAAATACTAGAAGGATTTATAAAATGGCATCATCGCTTTAAAGAACAAATTGATTTGGGCTATCAAAATGCCAGTGTCTTCTATTTTCAATTGATAATTGAACGGAATTATTTTGAAGCCTTAGGCCTTCCTGAAGATTATTATTATAAACATGGTCTTGAAATCAAGGAAAAGTATCCAAATAATTTTGCGGCACATCATTTTGCAGGTACTTACTTGTATGAAATGGGCGATTTTGATGAAGCATATTTGCTATTGAAACAAGCCGTGGCAATAAATCCAGATGTTACCTCTTGGAGACGTATGGTGGAATCCCAATTCCTATCAACAGGTCTCGTGGAACAAGATATTCCAGTATTTAATAGCTTGCCTCGAGACATATACAATGAAGGAGTGAATCTAGATGATTTTCTGAGAAATATGGCCGAAGATGCTATCAAAGATTCCTTGCGTAGTCTTGATGTTCGTTTGTACCAATATTCCTTCGATGCATTCCGAAGATATTTTGAAGATTTTGAATTTGAAAGTGATTTTTATGGGGATGAGCATTGTTGGGCCATGTGCTGTAATAATTTAGCAATTGTGTACTCAACTCTTGGGAATTATCCGATGGCCATCACTGTATGTGAAGAAGGTTTGCTTCATTCTGAGTTTCCGGAATTGCATCATACCCTAATTGATGCTTTGATAAAAAATGAAGACTTCTCGGCTGCGCAAAAAGCATTGGAAATCTACTTCGGAATCTACGATGAGTTTACGGCGTCATTCTATAGGCATTTACAGCATAAAGCAGATTTAGTCGTTGTAAATCATAAATTAGAACTCTCCGAGGATATCAAATCTGAAGCGCAGGAATTGTTGTTTGAAATCTATGAACATTATCAAGAGAACCCTGATATTTCGGATTATGATTTTAGGGACTTTGAAGCCGCCAAAAATACTGTTGAAGGAGTACTGTATCATGAGTATGAACATAAATCCCCATATGAACGCCGAGATTATTATTTAAGTCTTGCTTCAAAATATCCTGATGAGGCTAATCCTCAATATAACCTAATGCAGGCCTATAATGAATTGGAAGATTATGAACATGTGAATTCTGCTGCACGATTGTACCTCGAAAATAAACAGTCCTTCCTCCTGAATGATTTTGATAAGGCCAAGACCATCTATCTGATTGTGAAAAGCCATTATTTGACAACCCAATTCCGCGAAGGTGCTGCCATGTTTACGGAGTATAACCAATTCTGTTTTGAAGCGATGGAAGCCAGCGAATATGTGCTCTGGTTAAGCTATGGGGTTAAACTGTATGATAAATTAAATGACCTGCCACAAGTAAATGGGTTGGTAGCGCGTTTTCAAGAAATTTATGAACAGGAAGAATGGGCTTACGATAGTTTATCTGAAGAGGTTTTATTGGCAAAAGCCCATGTTAATTATCAACAAGGTTATCTCAAAGAAGCCCATAAGATTTTAGACTACATCCTTTCTTATGATGATCATAATCCTATTGCTGAGCAATTTAAACAAACCTGGAAGAAGCCTAGCATATTTTCTAAACTCGGATTTTAATTTTTGTATGATTTAATCGACAAATTCAACTTTATAATAAAAAGCCTAATTTATTATTCTAAAGAATTTTTTAATATTGACTCACTATTAGCGAAAGGCTTAGTAACGTGGGTGTTGTAAGTGATATCAAACCAATTTCTGCTATTATAGTATTTTTTATTTCACACAATTATTAGCAATTCTAATAAATGAATAATGAGAGGTTGTCGAAAGTAATCGACACAATGCGATTGCCATTAATCTTCTTGGTGGTTATTGCTCACATCGCCCCATTCTCATACCCACTGATTAAGTTTTCTTTTTCGGCGAATCACGTCTTTGTGTTGGTCTCTGAGATGTTTTCACACCATATTGCAAAATTTTCTGTACGATGTTATTTTCTGGTTTCTGGATTTTATTTCTTTAATAAGTATGCTGGAAGTTTGATGGAATTCTATAGAAAACAATTCAAAAGCCGTTTAAAAACAATCGTCCAGCCTTATATTATCTGGAATGTATTGGCGATTCTAGCCGTTCTCTCCAAAAATTACCTTTTCCAAAAATTAGGTGGCAATACGGATAATGATTATACCAATTTATTTAATGGAAATTTCATCAAACACTTTTGGTTAGTACCTATTAACTTCCCATTATGGTATTTAAGAGACTTAATCTGTATGATTCTTATCTCACCTTTAATTTTTTATGCCATCCGGTATTTGAAAATTTATAGTTTAATTGCCTTTGGGATTTTTTACTTCTCTTGTCTTGATGATCCATTGCCTGGATTCAGTAGTACAGCACTTTTCTTTTTTAGTTTTGGAGCATATTTCTCCCTGGAAAAGAAAGACCTCCTACAGTTTTTTAATAAAATAAAAATTCCAGCATTACTCATTACTTTGATTTTCTTGGCTCTTTCCCTTAAAGCCAGTGGCTCCGATATCCACGAATATTACCTTCGCGTTTTTATTATGTCTGGTGTCATTTCTGTATTTAATTTATTTGCCTTTCTGAACGATAAATTTAAGTCTATGAATCGACTTACTGGATTTAGTTCCCTGACCTTTTTTATCTATGTCGTCCATGAAATTTATATAATTGAATGGATAAAAGGATTCTTTTATAATCATCACTTATTTCAAACTGGTTGGGAACGCTTCTATGCCTATTTGATTATTCCTTTTCTATGTGTTTTGGTTTGCTGTGCACTCTATTATGCTTTAATGAAAGTGATCCCAAAGATATTTGTATTCTCATTAGGTGGAAGAACTCCAAAATTTAATAAAATTAATCAACCTCATGTAGTGGAAACCTTACATATTAAAACAGATTAATTCTCAATTTTCTCCTCTTTATTTGAATTGAATCAGCTATCATCTTGATTCTCAAGGGCTTGTGTTGCTATTTTAACTTCACAATATAATTTAATAAATAAAAAATAGTTTAATAATAAAATTTATATTGTTAACATTGTTTATAATAAATTTTGTAATTATTATACTAAATGTTGCTCTTAAGGCTTTATAACCAATAATTACAGATCGGAATTTGATTTAAGGCCTATCCTTGAATTAATTCATAATTAAAGTTAACAGTTTGTGAATCAAGATGCTAGGTTGTCGAAAGTAATCGACACAATGAGACTACCATTAATTTATTTGGTAGTGATTGCGCATTTAGTGCCATTTACCCTAGAAAAAGTTAATTTCAGCTTTATTGGGGATGATTTTTTTGTGTTGGTCTCTGAGATGTTCTCACATCATGTCGCCAAACTCTCTGTAAGATGCTACTTTTTAGTGTCCGGCTATTATTTTTTCAAACACTATGCTGGCAATTTGCGCTCCTTCTTGAAAAGGCAGTATAAAAGTCGTTTCAGAACATTGTTGAAACCTTATTTGATTTGGAATTCCATTGCATTCCTGGCCTTTATATTCAAAAATAAAATTTTTATTTCGATGGGTTTATCTGCTGAACCAGAATTTGCCACATTGAAAGAAAGCTCCCTTCTCTATATGTTTTGGTCAGGACCCTGGAACTTCCCCTTGTGGTTTGTCAGAGACCTGATTTGCATGATTCTTATTTCACCCTTGATATTGTATTTTATCAAATACTTGAAGCATTATGGAGTTATTTTGCTGGCAATTCTATATTTAACACAGATTGGTAAAGATATTCCTGGTTTCAGCTTGACCGCAATTTTCTTCTTTAGTTTAGGGGCATATTTCTCACTGGAGAAAAAAAATATGCTACAGTTATTTTATCAACTCAAAATTCCAGCTTTCATCCTTGCAATTGTTTTCCTTTTTACGGCACTAAAATATAATCCTGAACCTTCCCATGAATACTTTGTCAGGTTATTTATCTTATTTGGAGTAATTACAACATTTAACCTATTCGCATATTTGAATGATAATTATCCTTTTATGAATAAATTGACGGGGTTTAGTTCCTTATCATTTTTCATATATGTTATCCATGAGGTATATATCATTAATTGGTTAAAAGGCTTTTTCTATAATCTTTCACTCTATGATAATTTGTTGATGAAATATTTGGCTTATTGGACTATTCCTGTGATTTGTATTGCGATTATTGCGGCGATCTATTATTCCATGATGAAACTCACTCCAAGATTGTTTGTAAGCTCTTTGGGAGACCGTATACCTGAGTACAATAAGGTGGAAGAAGTTTTTAAGAATGAAAAAAATACCGTATTGGAAAGTACAGCTTTGAAGGAACCTCAAATGGAGAAAAGCAGAGTTTAAGGCTTTTTGCCTGCCTGAAATTATTTATCCAGATCTTGCTCGGACCAACTTGGTAAATATCTCAAGAAGGACATGATTTGATCTTTATAGATTTCTTTGTTTAATATGTAATAAAAAGCTCCTTTTTTCGAGTTTTCCTTATCCTTTTCATTGAGTTTAATCAACAGGTTTGATGATAATAGTTTACGGTTGAAATTTCTTTTATCAATCACTATATCATAAACTGCTTCATATAAACTTGAAATTTGTGGTAAGGTGAATTTTTCAGGTAATAATTCAAATAGGATGGGGTATAGGGCTGCTTTACTTCTTAATTGCCTTTTGGCAGTATTGATCATTTCAACATGATCAAAGATTAATTTCGGATAATCTGTGATCGGAAACCAATTTGCCTGATACTTATCTGAGAGAATTTGTTGGTATTTTTTGCTGTCAATCAAGGCAAAATAGGTAATACTGACCACCCGTCCATGTTTTTCCCTATTAGGTTTTCCAAAAACTGCTGATTGTTCCATATAGACATTCGCTAAACCAGTTAGGTTATTTAATATTCGGGCTGCTGCCTCATCAGGACTTTCCGATGGTTGAATAAAACCTCCCATTAAGCTCCATTTATTAATTTCTGGTTCAAAACCACGCTTAATTAGTAGGATCTGCAAAGATTCTCCATCAAACCCAAAAATTATACAATCTACGGCTAAAAGTAAGCTTGGTTCATCTTTATAATATTCCATTTTATGTTTTCTAAGTGCGTTTTTGAGGTTATTTTTAACAATATATCAAATTGATATTGATACAAAATACAAATTTTAATTAAAAATTAATATTCAATTGAAGAGTTATTTTCTTGCTTACTGTAAAAATGATTTTGTATGACTTTAAGCTTTATTTAACTGCGATTTATTTTAAATATCTTTTAAGAATTAAATTACCATTAAGCTGGCTTATTTGTGTTTTAAATTCTATTTGACGATATTTTTTTGTGGAATAAATCTTAAATTGGTTAACCAAATAAGCTAAACCGTATCCTTTGGGGATCCATTAATTTTTTTCTCAAATCATTTCGATGCAAAAATTATCAGTGTATATTTTATTATTGATTTCTGTTATATTATGCCTCACTGGCTGTAATCACAGAAATCCTAATACTGCCCAAAACCTTCCTGATATCGCCGAGAACTCCAAGGAAAGCTACATCCGTGCAATCCCAGGTGAGGATGAAGATGTTGATTCCGCTTTGATTGAAAAAGGTAAAGTGTTGCTTTCTGATTCTGATTGTTATACCTGTCATCGCCCTGATAAAAAAGTCCTTGGACCATCTTTTCATGATATTAACCGTAGGTATCCCCGCAAAGAAGTGTTTATTAAGATCTTGGCCCAAAGGGTTATTCTTGGCGGTAGTGGAGCCTGGGGTACTGTAATTATGAAACCGCATCCTAAATTATCTACGGCCGATGCTGAAGCCATGCTTACCTATATACTTTCCCTTTCTCCAGATAATCAGTCGTAATTTCTCCAGATTTCAAGAGGTATGTAACAGAATAATTACCCCGAAATTCCACTCATTTTACTTTAATCCTCAATTTGTAAAAAAAATATACTAACTTAATTCTTTAACCAGTTGATTTTGAGTTATTAGTTTGAACACTGAAAATTCAAAAGATACTTAAACCTTATACTACACCCTCAAAAAACTTATTCCCAAGGACGACTATTGTCAAGTTCTGGATATGGAGCATAATCAATACGGTTGAACGGTGATTCAAGTTTTGGATTTGTGCCTAGTTTATTAAAATAAATTTGACCTAACATAATTTAAGATGTGTAGAAATAACTCAAAACGGATTTTAAGCATTATCGCTGTATTTTCAACGCTCTGCCTGTTGATGGCCTTCTTCACGATGTGCAAATCTGGAAATGATTCTTCGGGTTCTGAGGGAGGGAATTTCGTTTTGCCGAAATACGTAGATTATAATTATGATATAAAACCCATTTTGTCGGATAAATGCTTTGCCTGTCATGGTCCTGATAATAATGCCAGGGAAGCTGGCCTACGATTGGATACCGAAGAGGGAGCTTACAAAGCATTGGCTGAAAGCCCGGGTAAGCATGCAGTCGTACCAGGAAAACCACATATTAGTGAAGCTTTTCTTCGAATTAAATCCGAGGATGAATCCATTCGGATGCCTCCGATTGCTTCAAATTTGCCACTAAGCAACTATGAAATCGACCTTATCGAACGCTGGATAGAGCAAGGAGCCGTTTATAAACCTCACTGGGCTTTTACAGCACCTGTAAAACCAGAAGTTCCACAACCAAAAGATAAAAGTTGGAGTAAAAATGATATTGACAAATTTGTCCTCGATAAAATGACCAAAGCGGGATTTAAACCAAATCCCGAAGCGGATAAAAATAGATTGTTACGTCGGGTAAGTTTAGATCTAACAGGATTGCCTCCTGATGAAAAGCTGATGGAGAAGTTTCTGAATGATACTTCTGCTCAAGCTTATGATCGACTAATTGATGAGCTCATGGCTTCCCCAGCTTATGGAGAACAAATGGCTCTGCATTGGATGGATGTAGCCCGGTATGCTGATTCTTACGGTTATCAAGATGATGATATCAGAACGCAATGGCCATGGAGAGATTGGGTGATACATGCCTTCAATGAAAATATGCCCTACGACCAATTTGTTACTTGGCAACTCGCAGGTGACTTATTGCCAAATCCCAATAAAGAACAGTTATTGGCAACTGCCTTTAATAGAAATCATAAGATTACTGAAGAAGGTGGTGTAGTGGAAGAAGAATATCGAGTAGCCTATGGATTGGATAAAACCAACACCTATGCAAAAGGTATTTTGGGGATTACCATGGAATGTGCGCAATGTCATGACCATAAATATGACCCCTTTACCCAGAAGAATTATTATGGGATGTATGCATTTTTTAATAACTCCTTGGAAAAGGGACTTGAAGGATTGGTAAATTCTGGACCTTCCAAGACCCCGCGACTAACCATTACGGCCGAAGATCGTCAAGGCATCTTGAACTTTATTAATAATACGGCTGATAATGCCGATGTCAGCGTTTCAGTAATGGGAGAGCGGGATAGTATTCGACCGACCTTTATTTTGGATCGTGGAGTCTATGAAGCTCCGACAGTGCGGGTATATCCGCAAACGCCTGAGTCGGTATTGCCTTTTGATAGTACGAAATATGCATCCAATCGACTGGGACTCGCTCAATGGACTTTTAGCAATAAAAACCCATTGACCGCAAGGGTCTTTGTGAATCAAATGTGGGCAATGGTATTTGGCCGTGGATTGGTGGCTTCGGTTGCAGATTTTGGTAATCAAGGGGATTTGCCAAGCCACCCTGAATTGTTGGATTGGTTGGCAGTTGATTTTCAGCAAAATGGCTGGAATATCAAACGCCTATTGAAACAACTGGTGAGTACTGCTACCTATAGGCAATCCTCAGAAATTAATACTAAACACCTCGAAAAGGATCCAGAGAATATTTATCTGGCAAGAACAAAACGCCTTAGATTACCAGCACAAATGATACGTGACCAGGTCTTGGCAACCAGTGGTTTGTTGAACCGGGACATTGGTGGACCAAGCATTAAGCCTTATCAACCCGATGGTATTTGGGAGGTAAGTAGTTCTGGGCGTGGAACACTCGCGCAATATGTACAAGACCATGGCGATGATCTCTATAGAAGAGGTTTGTATGTCTTCTTTAAGCTGACTCTACCACCTCCAAATATGTTGATTTTTGATTCCAGCAATCGAGATGCTTGTGAAGTGCAACGACAAAGAACAAATACTCCTTTGCAAGCCTTGGTCATGTTGAATGACCCCGCGATATTGGAAGCATCCCGGATTTACTCTACAAAACTTTTGCAGGAAGCTCCAAATCTAAAACAAACTGATTATATCAATAAAGTATTTAAAAGGGTGCTTTGTAGAAATGCTTCAGAAAAAGAATTGAAGTTATTGGCAGATTATTACCAGGATGAACTAACCCGTTTTACGAAGAAAAAAGAAGATGCAGCCGCCTTTTTAAAAGTCGGTGAAGCACCGACGGATAAATCCATTCCTCAAGAAAAACTAGCGGCATTAATGTCAGTGGTACATGCCATCTACAATCTGGAGGAAACCCTCAATAAAGGATAAGAATAGACTTTTAAGATTAATTTTTTGCTGATTAACATGAAAAAGAAGGTAGATAACAACTTAGATAAAGAAGTTAAAGAAGCGCAGTTGTTTCAGAATCGGAGACAATTTTTATCAAGTTTGAGTATTGGAATTGGAAGTATCGCTTTGGGTTCTTTATTGATTCCTGATTTGTTTTCTGGTAAACCGGGAAGTCAGGAAGCTTTTGAAAGGGCTTTGCCTCATTTCGCACCAAAAGCGAAACGGGTGATTTATCTGTTTCAATCCGGAGGTGTATCCCAGCTGGAGTCCTTTGACCATAAACCTAAATTAAGAGAAATGTTAGGCCAGGATCTCCCGGAATCTATCCGCGGTGGGCAACGTCTGACCGGAATGACCGCAGGTCAAGCTAATTTCCCTTTGGTGGGCTCTTATTTCGATTTTGCCCAATACGGACAAAGTAGAGCATGGGTAAGTAGTTTATTCCCACATATGGCAAAGGTTGTAGACGACCTTTGTATTATCAAATCCATGCATACGGATGCTATTAATCATGACCCTGCCATCACCTTTTTTCAAACCGGATCCCAACAAGGAAGCCGTGCGAGCATGGGTGCTTGGTTGAGCTATGGACTTGGTAGTGAAAATCAAAACCTCCCTGGATTCTGTGTTTTGGTATCCAAAGGCAGAGGGAATGGGCAAGGGGTATATTCTAAGTTATGGACCAATGGCTTCCTAGATTCAGTGCATCAAGGGGTTCAATTTATGGGTGGACCAGATCCAGTTCTCTATTTGAATAATCCAGACGGTACTGATAAAGTCAGCCGCCGGAAATTACTTGATAAGCTTGCCGAATTAAATAGCATGCAATTCGAAACCTTCAAAGATCCCGAAATTACAGCCAAGGTTCAACAATATGAAATGGCTTATCGCATGCAAACTTCGGTTCCTGAAGTTACTGACCTGTCCAAGGAACCTGATCATATCATCAAAATGTATGGCCCAGAATGTCTTGTCCCTGGTTCCTATGCCGCAAATTGTTTGTTGGCACGGAAGCTTTCTGAAAATGGAGTTCGCTTTGTGCAACTGTACCATCAAGGTTGGGACCAACATGGCGGATTACCCAATGAAATGGCATTACAAGCTAAAGATGTGGATCAAGCTTCCGCAGCGCTAATCTCCGATCTTAAACAAAGAGGATTGCTCGATGAAACGCTGGTAATTTGGGGCGGTGAATTCGGAAGAACTAATTATTGTCAAGGTGGATTGACCGTCGATAATTATGGTCGTGATCATCACCCTCGTTGTTTTAGCATCTGGATGGCAGGTGGTGGTATTAAGCCCGGAATGGTATATGGTGAAACCGATGAATTGGGTTATAATATTGTTAAGAACCCTGTCCATGTACATGACTTTCATGCAACCATTCTTCATACCCTTGGCTTAGATCATGAAAAGCTAACTTTTAAACACCTGGGTAGAAGATATCGCTTAACAGATGTAGCGGGAAATGTTGTTAAAGATATATTAGCATAAAGAGGATCGCTAAATGACCATCAAGAATTTTCATTTCAATATATTGATCGGGCTAAATAGCTTTATCATATTCTTCCTCTTATTTGAAGGTAGTATACAGATCCCAGCTTATTTACAAGTAGTCGGTAGAATGCACCCATTATTATTGCATTTTCCAATAGTTCTGCTGATTATTTCTTGGATCTTATTCCTATTTAGGAATAGATTGGAAAAGGATGTTCCTACATTACAATCCGTTGTTAATTCCCTATTATTTATTAGTTCCCTTCTTACTTCAATAACGGTCATAATGGGGCTCCTACTTTCAAAGGAAGGAGGATTCGAAGGTACTACCTACGAACTGCATAAGTATACTGGAGTGGGATTATCGTTGTTGACACTAGGATTAATGGCTTATATACGGTTTAATCCTGCCAAAAAATTTAAGAATCTGTTTGCTATAGGACTTAATATTTCAATTATTCTGCTTCTTCTGGTTGGGCATTTTGGGGCTTCATTAACCCATGGTGAGGATTTTATTATGGCACCAGTCATGCAGAAGGAATCCAAGGAGTTGGATCCTGAAAATACTTTGGTTTTCGAAGATGCGGTTTTACCTATCCTCAAGGCAAAGTGTGCAAGTTGTCATAATTCCGATAAAGCTAAAGGTGGTTTGATCTTAACGGATAGTTCTTCCATTTTAAAAGGTGGTGAAAACGGAAAGGTATTTACTGCTGGAAATGCCTTGACCAGTTTAATGATTGAACGAATTATGCTGGATATTGAACATGAGCATAAAATGCCACCTAAAGGTAAACCTCAATTGAGTATTGATGAAGTGGCCTTACTGAAATCTTGGATTCAGAGTGGTGGTAAGTTTGATGTACCATTGTCCTCATTTGCTGTTCAGGATACATTATACCAATCTGTGAAGTCCATTTATGGTTTTATTGGCGCCGAAACTTATGATTTCGCTAGCGCAGATGAATCGGAAATTAAAAAATTAAACACGGCATATCGTATAATTACTCCTCTGGATGCAGGCTCACCAGCATTGGACGTTAATTTTTACGGTAAAGACTTCTTTACTGATAAATCCCTGGAAGAACTTCAACCTATTGCAGAGCAGATTGTATCAGTCAATTTAAGTTCCATGCCTATTAGGAAAGAAGATATTCAGACCCTTAAAAAATTTAAAAACCTTAGAATTCTGAACTTAAATAATAGTAAGATCACGAATGAGGAATTAACGCAGTTGAATGATCTCCCAAATCTAAAAAGTATAAGTTTGATTGGTACTCAAATCACTAAGGACGGTTTGTCGAAATTGCTGAAGATGCCTAAGGTTCGAAAGGTTTTTGTTTGGAATACAGCATTAAAGCCTGCTGAAATCGAGGCTCTTCAAAAGGAATTTCCAAGCATTAAAATTGATCATGGATTTAAGACGGACGATTCACAAAAGTTGGCTCTCACCCCTCCAAAAATAGACCCTGGTAGAAGCTTTTTCCAAAAGGAAATTGACGTAGCGATTACCCATCCTATCAAGGGGGTACAATTCCGCTACACCTTGGACGGCACGAATCCGGACACCTCAACCGCTTTAACCTATAAAGCACCTTTTAAAGTTAATAAGAATGCTACCCTACGAGTAAAAGCAAGCAAAGAAGGATGGTTACCTAGTAATGAAGTTCGACAGAATTATTTCGCTACCATCTATACCCCGAAGAAAGTGACTTTGGACTATCAACCTAATCCACAATATAAGGGAAGAAAGGAACAAAGCTTCTTTGATCTGGAAAGTGGGGGTTCGAATAATGCTGATGGAAAATGGTTGGGCTTTCAAGGGAATGACCTCTCTACCAACATGTTTTTTGATCAACCTGTTCAACTGGATACGCTTGCCTTAAGTATCAAACAATCATACAATGAACATATCTATCCCCCTGAATTTATTGAAATCTGGGCAGGAACAGATTCTCTCAATATGAAACTAGTCAATAAGGTGAAACTGGATCTTGATGAGGTTGGTAAATCGAGGTATAAACGAATTATTGCCTGCCATGTCCCTAGTCAAAAATTTAGCTTTATTCGATTGAAAACAAAGCATTATTCTAAAATCCCGCAAGGATTCCCAGGTGAAGGCAACCCACCTTGGCTTTTTGTCGACGAGATTATTTTAAAATAAAATTACCCTACAACCATCAGACTATGAATAGAAAATCATTTATACAAAAATCAACGCTATTAACAGGAAGCTTATTGATCATGAAGGATCTATTTGCCAGACCCAAGCAAACGGTTTATGGACATAACAACATGAAATATAGTTTGGATACTTCCTGGGCTACGAAGCATTCCCCAAGTTTAACGGTAAATGATTGCCATGAGATGGTTCAAGATAAAAAGGGAAGATTGATATTGCTGACCAATGAGGTGAAAAACAATATTATTATTTTAAATAAAGATGGTAAAATCTTGGATAGCTGGGGCCATGATTTCCCGGGTGGACATGGTCTTACCTTGCATAATGAAAATGGAACTGAATTCCTATATATCACCGATACGGATAAACATCAGGTCTATAAAACGACACTTTCAGGTGAGGTACTATTGACTATTGACGCTCCTTTAGGCGTCGGACTCTACAATAAAAAAGAAGAATTCGTTCCAACGGAAACCGCCGTTGATGAAAATGGTGATATCTATATTGCTGATGGCTATGGTGCGCAGCATATCCTGAAGTATGATCAACAAGGTAAACTCATTGCACATTTTGGTGGGAGAGGTGAAGGAGATCCGCATTTAGATAATGCCCATGGCATAACCTTCGATACCCGCGACAAGAAAAAGACCTTACTGGTTACAGACAGGACCAGAAATTGCTTTAAGCGATTCGATACCTCAGGAAGACTGCTTGATATTATCCAACTTCCTGGAGCTTGTGTATGTAGGCCTGTTATCCATGGAAAACATATCTATGCAGCCGTCCTCCGATCTCCAAATATGGATCTTGCCGGCTCAGGATTTGTTACCATTCTCGATAAAAAGAATAAGGTAATCAGTAATGTAGGTGGTACCGAACCTATCTATACCAATGGCACTCTAGGAACAATGCAACAAATGGATAAAATCTTTGTCCACCCTCATGATGTATGCGTAGATGATGATGAAAATCTATATGTGGCTCAATGGGCTTCTGGAAAAGTTTTCCCTTATAAATTGAATAGAGTGTAAGATAAATCAATCCTTCTTATACATCTTTCTAAACTTGATTTTTTCGGCTTCTCTTTCTAACAATAACCTAGCTAAAGTATGTCCTGCTGATCTAATTCCAGCCTCCTCTGCCAATGACCTTCTAGCCTTATCTTCGGAAACATCAATTCTATAGAGGATACTAATCAGCTTATTGAAATCATGAGAAACCAAATAGTCTAGGTAATTCGCTAGCTTTTCGAATTGCTCCTTTTCGGATTGCTGTTTTAACACTTCCTCCAATTGAAGTTTATCTGCAATTATTCGAATGGGATAGTTCTTTTCCTCCATGTCTACCTATTAAGATTCCTGAAGTAAATGTAGTTCTTATTGTCTAGAATAATAGTATTCCAAGATTTTAAATCCATTGGCATTTAAAAGATATTATTCGAGTTTTGACTTTATTTAAAATAGCCTTCCAATACTATAGTCATTCGCAATTACTTAAGCCCAAATTTTACCCAACACCGCATCTTCGTCTGATTTCCTCCGGACCTTGTCAGAAAATTTTCGAACAAAATCCGACTGATGTCCGAAGAAGGTCCGGCGAAAGTCCGGTAAAATTGGGAACTTGAGTAGGGTTTTTATTGGTTTAAAGTAAAATTAGTTCTCTAAAGGTAAATTGCTGGCTTCTTCTAAGTTTTGAGAAAAAAGTATAAAATTAATTGGTAGATAATATAAAAGTTTTATATTTGTCTTTATGTAGTACATAAATACTAATCAATATAAACTCAATTATTATGAAAACCATGTTAATCAGTTGCTTAAGCTGCCTTATTTTGCTTCTTACTGGTTATCCATCTTATTCTCAATCAAAAATAACTGGGAAAATTTTGGATGATAAGGATCAAGCATTGATGGGAGTGACGATTGGGATAAAAGGTAGCCAAACACAAGTTACCTCCAATGATTTAGGGCTGTTTGAAATTGAAATTAATTCATTTCCGAGCACATTAATTTTTAGCAGTGTAGGATATGAAACTCTTGAGCAGCAAGTTTCCGCTGGTCAAAATAATTTAACGATTCAATTAAAGCCTTCAGATACTAATATAGATGAGATTGTAGTTGTTGGATATGGAACCCAAAGCAGGAGAACACTAACAACAGCTATATCCAAAGTAGATGGGAAAGTCCTAGAGAATATACCAATCAGCACAATTGGAGAAGGTCTTCGAGGTAAAGTTGCTGGAGCTCGAATTTATCAATCTAATAATACTCCTGGAGCAGATGCGGTTTTTAGAATCCGTGGAGGGTCGTCTATCAATAAAACTAATGATCCATTAGTGTTAGTAGACGGTGTTGAACGTGCATTTTCAGGAATTAATCCAAATGATGTTGAATCAATTGAAGTATTAAAAGATGCTGCTTCAACAGCAATTTATGGATCCAGAGCTTCCAATGGGGTTGTTTTAATTACCACAAAGAAGGGAAAAGATTCCGGTTCAGCTAGAATTACTTTTGATGCGAATTATGCATATCAGACACCTGAGTCATTGATAGATTTCATGAATTCAAGAGATTATATATCAACGGTAAGACCTGCTGTTGCATTAAGCCCAAATAAAAATTATAATTTTAATTCAGGTTATTCAGCAAGTTCTGGAAATGATCTTACTTCCATTTATTCAACACGATATTTAAAAGATGGAGAAAGTATTCCTGCAGGTTATCAGAGTATGGCTGATCCATTGGACCCCAGTAAAACCATAATTTTTCAAGATAATGATTTTCAATCCTTATTGTTTAGAAATACCAATTGGCAAAACTATTACATTGGTTTAGATGGCGGAAATCAGACTGTCCGATATGCAGGAAGTACAGGTTATACCAAAGATGATGGTGTTGCATTAGGAACAAATTTTGACCGTTTTACAGCACGAGGGAAAGTCGATGTCAGTATCAATAAAAAATTGACTTTTAACACCATGTTTGATTACTCAAATACTCTGTCATCGGCATTTGAAAATCAAATGAATGTTATCGCGAGAGGCTTAGCAACACCACCAACACAAAAAATATATTATGATAATGGAAAGCCTACTCCGGGATATAATGCTAGCTCGCCAAATCCAGTGTGGTGGGATGCTACAAGAGATATTGGTAATAAAGATAAAAGGTTTTCCCTGTCTGGGGGGCTAGATTATCAGGTATTGGAATCGTTAAAAGCCCAAGTTGTGGTTTCTAACTTTTCACATACCAACAACTATAGTTATTTTGAAAAAGCCCATGAATTTAGTGGTTTAAGAACAACAAGACAAAGCAATGGGCAATTAGATCGGTTGAAATTTGATGGATTATTAAATTACTCCAAAAACTTTGCTCAAAATCATGATTTGTCAGCTATGGTTGGTTATTCCTACCAACAAACGGATAATTCCAATTTTTCGGCTGCAGTAAATGGAGCTAGTTCAGATAAAGTACCTTCATTATCTGCAGGTCCGAATAAAACTGATGCGGATAGTGATAAATGGAGACAGGTTCTGATAGGTTATTTTGGCCGTGCAAACTACAGTTATAAGCAGCGGTATTTATTGATGGGTACATTTCGTTATGATGGTTCGTCTTTATTTGCTAAACAAAATAGATGGGGGTTTTTTCCGGGTGTATCAGCTGGATGGATTGTGTCTGAGGAGGATTTTTTCAAGAACCAAAATGCCATAAATTACATGAAATTAAGAAGTAGTTTTGGTCAAACAGGGAATAATTCCATTGGTCTGTATGATGCCTTAGGAAGGTATGTCGCTGATAATCGTTATGATGGTAATGCTGGAATAATGCCTTCCATTATGCCAAACCGAGATTTAACATGGGAAACCTCTACCCAATTCGATGCAGGAATTGATTTTACTGTATGGAATAACAGGTTAAGTTTCCAAGTTGATTACTTTAATAAAATAACAGATAACTTATTGTTCAGTATGGATTTACCCAATACATCTGGGTATTCTACAGTGCAAACGAATGTAGGCAAGGTGAAGTTTCATGGTTTTGATTTTGAGATTGGTTCCCAAAATATTAAAAGAGAGAATTTTAGTTGGGACTCTAAATTAACTTGGAGTTTTGTTAAAAATAAAGTTCTTAAGTTACCAACCAATGGTCGTGAAAATAACAGAATTGGAGGAATTCAATTGGCAGATGGATCGGCATTTGGTGGGACGGCTGAAGGAGAATCTCTATACAGATATTATGGTTATCAAGTTGATCATATCATTCAAACGAAAGAAGAGGCAGCCAATGCGCGATATGATGAATCAGCTAGAGGGTGGGATCCAGAAGATGGTAAAAGTATAAAAGGTAGAAAAATGCCCGGAGATTATGAATGGGTAGATCGAGATGGCGATGGAGTAATAACCAGTAAGGATCAATTTGAACTTGGGGTGACTGTTCCACATAGTACGGGAGGGCTTCAGAATACCTTTACTTATAAATCTTTTAGTTTAAACGTATTCGTTGATTGGGCACTTGGTCATAGTATAAACCACAATGCCTATATGCGCTATTTCATGAACACATTTGCAGATAATTATACTTTGGTTAATGATGTGAAAAACACATGGAAACAGCCGGGAGATAATGCTCAGTATGCTAGATTCTTTGCAAATGATCCTGATGTTGGAAATTCAAACTTTTCAAGGACTTCATCAGCATTTAACTATAAGGGAGATTACTTAGCAATAAGAGAGGTCACATTCCTTTATAACCTACCAGATAATTTGATTAAGAAAATTGGGGCATCAAATCTCCAAATAGCTTTGTCGGGTCAAAACTTAATGTATTTCTGGGAAGGTGCTGGTAAAGGAATTTCGCCAGAGGTGGGTACAAATTCAACTTATAGCGGTTCCTATTTTAACTACCCAGCGATTCGCAGATATTCTCTTGGGATTAAACTAACCCTTTAATTGATTGATTATGAAAACAAGATTTTTTTACAGCATATTATTTCTAACAACAAGTTTATTAATGCCTAGTTGTTCAGATAAATTAGAAGTGGATTTGGAAAGTGCTATTACAGCAAATTCAATGTGGAAAGACGAAAGTGATGCAAAAGCAGCAATTTATGGTGCTTATGTTAGGATGCGTTCTACCTTTTCAACAGCTTATATATTTTGGGGAGAATACCGAACTGGTCTATGGGGTAAAGGTTTAGAGACCAGTGCTGGATATAGCAATGCTTTCTCAAATCAAATTAACAGTACACATGCTCAAGCAAACTGGAAGGATTTATATACAACGATTAATGATTGTAATCTAATATTAAAATATGTTCCTGAAATTGCATTTACCTCTGATGAAGAAAAAAACAATGTCCTTGGACAAGCTCATTATATCCGAGCATTTTGTTATTATTGGATTGCTCGAATTTGGGGAGACGCACCTATTGTGTTGAGTGGATTTGAATCAAGTACTCAAGAAGATTTATATCCAACAAGAAGTCCGAAGCTAGAAGTATTTAGTCAAGTGGAGAAAGATTTAATTCTTGCAGAAGAATTGATTCCAGAAGGAAATAATAAAGCCCAAATAGCAACAAAATCAGCAGTACAAATTCTGAAGGCAGACTATTATCTATGGATAGCTAAAGTAAACAACGCTGGGCAGGACGCTTTGAACAAAGCGAAAGTTGCGGTAGATAAGGTTATCAGTAGTGGTAAATTTTCATTGTTGCCCAATTTTGCAAATGTTTTCAAAACAGAATTAAATCCTGAAATTATCTTTTGTTGGAGAATGGTAATGGATGAAGCAACGGGTGGATATCCAAGTAATTATTTGGTTCCACTTCAATATGTTTCAGCATCCGTTATAGAAAATCCGATTAAGGTTGGATCACATCAGCAATGGGTTTTCCTTACCAATGAATACAAAGAATTTCTAGCTGTAGAACCTACTGATCAACGGACGAAAGTTAGTTATGAAACGTATTTTGATGTTGGAAAACAGTCAACATTTCAATGGATTAATAAGTATTCTGGAACATGGGAAAATGGAACAAGGATTTTTGATTCTGATTTAGTCATTTACCGTTACGCTGACGCATTATTATTGAGTGCAGAAATAGAAAATGCATTAAATAATCCTACATTGGCACTGCAAAACCTGAATCTAATAGCAAGAAGAGCGTATGGTATTGAAAATAAATACGTTGGATTAGGTAAATTACAAATTGATCAGGCTATACTTTTGGAAAGAAAACGTGAGTTTGTAGCGGAAGGTAAATTATGGTGGGATTTTATTCGTATGGGTGTTGTCTTTACTGAGGTAGAATCTTTGAAATCGCAAAAGGATAAACCTAACGTACTTCTATGGCCAGTGCATGATAGTTCGATAAATACTAATCCAAATATTAAACAAACAGAAGGTTACAATTAATAGAAACATTATGAAAAGGTTAGGCATTTTTATTTTATTATTATTTGTTTGTAGTTCTGTATTTGTACATGCATCAGATATTGAAATACGGTATTATCAACTTCCACTTTTATTAGGAAAGAACAATAATCCGATTGCTAGAATTACTCTTGAAGCAAAGAAGGAGGATGTTGGAAAAGAAATTGGGAAACTATCAATTTCATTGGAAGGGAGTACAAACTTCAATGATTTAACAACTATCAGTTTGTATACATCTAAGATGGACTCTTCGATTAAACCAAACTTAAATAAATTAGACCAAATTGTTAGTATTGAGCCTACTAGTTCCAAAATTATTATTCCATTAAATTATAAAATCCAAATGGAGGGCAAACAATATTTTTGGATTAGCCTAGGTTTAAGACAGGATGTTGATTTGTTAAATAAAATAGTATTTCAGGTTAATTCAATTTCTACCAATAAAAATAGAATTGCTGGAAATTATAAAGAAAAAAAAGTTTTTAGACCTGCATTTTCAGTTCGCAACCATATGCAAGATGGGGTTCATACCTCTAGAATTCCTGGTTTAGCAACATCCAAGAAAGGTACGTTGTTAGCGATTTACGATGCAAGATATGAGAGTTCACGGGATTTGCAAGGGCACATGGATATAGCTGTCCAACGTAGTTTTGATAAAGGTCAAACTTGGGAACCAATTCAAATAGCATTAGATATGAAAACTTGGGGTAGTTTACCTGAAAAGTTTAATGGAGTATCAGATGCTTGTATTTTGGTAGATCAAAATTCTGGAGATATTTATATTGCAGGATTATGGATGTATGGTGTCAAAAATAAAGAAGGAGAGTGGGTTGAAGGTTTAACGGACACCAGTAAGACCTGGAATCATCAATGGCTTACAAAAGGTTCTCAACCTGGATTCGATGTTAAACAGACTGCCCAATTTTTAATTACCAAGAGTACTGATGATGGCAAAACATGGTCGGAGCCTGTGAACATTACTAAGCAAGGGAAAAAGGAAGAATGGTGGCTTTGGGCACCTGCACCAGGTCAAGGAATAACTATGGCTGATGGAACCTTAGTGTTTCCTACCCAAGGTAGAGATAAAAATGGTAATCCATTTTCAAATATCACCTATAGTAAGGATGCTGGAAAAACATGGCATAGTTCTTCCGAAGCAGTGTTAATAGAAAAGGGAACCACGGAATGTGCTGTAGTAGAATTAGAACCTGGTGTTTTAATGTTAAATATGCGAGCGAATCGGAATAGAGGGACTGCAATACCAAATAATGGAAGGGCAGTTGCTACTACAACCGACTTTGGAAAAACCTGGAAAACACATCCGACCTCACTTAATGCCTTAATTGAGCCTACTTGTATGGCTAGTTTACATAAGCATCAATTTAAAAATAGTGGCACAACAAAGGAAATTTTATTCTTTTGTAATCCACATTCTATTGCAAATAGAGACCATATTACTTTGCAAACAAGTTTTGATTATGGTAAAACTTGGCCTAATGAAAAACACATTTTGCTAGATGAATGGAGCGGCAGAGGATATTCTTGTATTACTTCGGTTGATGACAAAAGCATTGGGATTTTGTATGAAGGCAGTCAATCAGACATGGTTTTTCAGAGGATTCCTATAGGTGAGGTAATAAAAGATTAAATAGAAATTATTGCACTAATTGAAATAAATGAGCACAAAAGAAACAAGCATGGGCTTTAAGCCTATTGAAGCTACATCTTTAACAGATTTAGTAGAGCTTAAACTGAGAGATTTCCTTCAGGAGAAAAAACTCAAGGCTGGAGATAGTCTGCCAACAGAAATGGAGATTGCAGAGGCTTTAGGGGTAAGTAGAAATATTCTTAGGGAAGCCTTAAGTCGATTGAGAATGCTTGGAATAATAACTTCCAAAAAGAAAAGAGGAATGGTTCTTACGCATCCCGATGTATTGGGAAGCTTAGAGAAAGTTTTGCAGCCCCAGCTCGTAGATAAAAATACGCTACATGACATTTTTGAACTTAGACTTGTTTTAGAATTGGGGATGGCGGATTTGCTTTTTATGCGAATAGAGGAAAAACATTTGGAGGAATTAGATAAGATTGTTAAAAACGATGATTCCACCAATCCCTCATTTCGAATAAAAAATGAGATAGCCTTCCATGGGAAGTTATATGAAATTACAGGAAATCAAACCTTAAAGCGATTTCAATCTATGCTCATGCCTTTATTTGATTTTGTGCTAAAGACGGAGAAGCGGGTAGTAACACCTAAAGTTAGTCACGCAGATTTGGTTGAACTGATCCGAAAAGGCAATATTGACGAATTTAAAAAGGGAATGGAAGAACATTTAAGACCACATTTAGATGCTCTTGCCAATATAAATAAATAACAAAATGAGATTTCAATCTACCTACAAAGTTAAAGGACTATTAGCCGCGGCTTTTACAGCATATTATCCCACGAGAGAAGTTAATTATGAATACATTCCAAAGATAGTTGAACATTTAATTGATATTGGGATTTCAGGGATTTTTGTTTGTGGCACCAATGGAGAAGGTTTGAGCCTCACTATTGCAGAGCGAAAAAAAATTGCATCAGAATTTGTGCGAGCAGCTCAGGGGAGGGTTAAAATTATTGTCCATGTTGGACATAGCTCGATTGAAGAGGCTAAGCATTTGGCCAGTCATGCACAAGAAATAAATGCTGATGGTTTCTCTTCAGTTTGTGCATTTTATTTTAAGCCCGCCAATGAAACAGTGTTAATGAATAGTTTGGCGGAGATAGCAAATGCTGCTCCTAAATTACCATTCTATTACTATCATATACCACATATTACGGGTGTCAACATCAATCTTGAAAATTTTATTCCAAACTTTTCAAAGTTGGCAAATAATTTTGCCGGCATAAAATTTACATCTTCTGCCATTCACGAATATCAAGATGGAGTTCAAATTTGTGGTGATGATTTCGATATGTTATTTGGTTTTGATGAGTTATTGCTACCTGCATTATCAGTTGGGGCTAATGGAGCTATCGGAAGTACTTATAATTATGCTGCACCGATTTACTTGAAAGTCATAGACCTGTTTTCATCTGGCCAGATTGAATTAGCACAACAATTTCAATATGAAGCGGTCAAAATGATTAAGTTAATTATTAAATATGGACCAATTCCTTCCCAAAGGGCAATTATGCAAATGTTGGGATTTGAAATGGGACCTTCGAGACTGCCATTGCAAACTTTGTCAAATGAAGAATATGATGGATTGAAAAAGGATTTAGAGGATATTGGTTTCTTTAAAACATTGGAATCATGCAGAAACTCTGGAAAAGCTTAATCATTTTTTCACTTATGATGATTGGTTTAACAAGCAAAGGCCAGGAAAATCATTTGGAATTATTAGATACTATTCCGGATAAATTAGGGTTTGCAGGGTCTTTTGCCGGGAAATTAGGTAAAGGAATCGTTAGCGCAGGAGGAGCACAATTCCAAGACGGTATCCCACCTTGGGATTCGGGTGTAAAAATCTGGACAGATAAGCTGTTTTACCTTGAAAATGAAAAATCTAGATGGGTGGAAATAGGAAAACTTCCCTATAAAGTTGGATATGGAGCTTCAGCAAGCTTTAATGGTAAATTCTATATAGCTGGAGGAAGTAATCAGCAGGAGCACTTCAATAAGGTTCTTGAGATTTCAATTGATAATCAGAGAATTAAATTTATTGAATTGTCAAATCTGCCGATTACCCTTGCTAACTGTTCCTTTTCTCAATACGGGAGTTATTGGTATGTGGTAGGTGGACAAGAAAATGTTGATTCAAAAACTGCCTTAAATCGAGTTTTTAAACTTGATTTTGAAGATCTTGAATCAGGTTGGGTTGAGTTGCCTCCGATTCCGGGTAATGGTAGGATACTTTCTGCTTCTGCTGCAAATGAATTAGGTTTATATGTATTTTCTGGAGCTTCATTGAACGATGGGAAGAGAACATATTTAAAAGATGGTTTCATGTTCAATGGGAGTAAGTGGGTTGGGATTGAAAGTTGTCCAGTAGCTATAACTGCTGTCTCAAACCCTGGAGTTGAACTTCAAAAAAACCAATTTATATTTCTCTCCGGTGATAGTGGAGAATTGATTGATTCCGATTTAAGAGAAAATCATCCTGGATTTTCGAGAAAAGTATATACCTATACAGCCGATAAAAATTCTTGGGAAATTACATGTGAAATTCCTTCTCAAATAAAAACAGAAAGAGGAGAAATAAAAGAGATAATTGCACCCGTTACTGCTACAGCTATTCATTGGAATAATAGTGTTATTATTCCAGGAGGAGAAGCTCAGCCAGCTGTTAGAACCAATCAGGTGCTAAAGTTTAAGAAATAAATCAAAATAAATTATGAAAAACCAATTGAACAAATCATTTTATCCATGGTTGGTGGTTGCCTTATTGTGGGTAGTTGCTTTCTTAAATTACTTTGATAGGTTATTGATCACCTCTATGCGAGATCCAATAGTTGCGGATTTTGATATTAATGATGCTCAGTTTGGGTTATTAACGTCAGTATTTCTATGGTCTTACGGTTTGGTGAGTCCATTTGGGGGCTATTTAGCGGATAAGTATTCGCGAAGGATGGTCATAATTTTTTCAGTTGGTGTCTGGTCAGCAGTAACTCTTTGGACCGGATACACACAATCATTTTCAGAAATGCTATTTACTCGGGTACTTATGGGAGTTAGTGAGGCATGTTATATTCCAGCTGCATTAGCATTAATTACTGATTACCATTCTGGAAGAACACGTTCTCTTGCGACTGGTCTTCATATGTGCGGATTATATACAGGTTTAGCTTTAGGAGGGTTAGGAGGATATATTGCTGAATTATGGGGTTGGAGATATGGGTTTCATGTCTTTGGTGCTTTTGGGGTTCTGTATTCATTCTTGCTTCTGTTTTTATTGAAGGATAAAAAGAAAGAAGAACGGTTTGTACAGGAGGATATCAAGGATTCATTTAGTTTGAAAGAAGCTTTAGGATCATTGTTTAAAATTCCCTCATATTATATTATTTTAATATTCTTTTCGGTTCTAGGAATGGCAAACTGGTTAATTAATGGTTGGTTACCTACTTTCATAAAGGAGCAATTTCATCTTGGGTTAGGAAGTGCGGGGATTTCAGCCACTGGATATATGCAAGTTGGGTCATTCATTGGTGTAATAATTGGAGGGATCTTAGCAGATAAGTGGGTGCAAAAGAATCCAAAGGGAAGGATGAATGTTATTTTACTTGGTTTTTGTATTGGAACCCCATTTTTGTTTCTGTTATCTTCAACCACGGTTTTTGGTTTAGCTATTTGCGGAATGATAATTTTTGGCTTAGCAAGAGGTTTCAATGATGCAAATCTGATGCCTTTGCTGCGTCAAGTAATCAATCCTAAATACATTGCAACAGGATATGGATTTCTAAACTTCCTGAGTACAATTGTTGGAGGAATAATGGTCTATGTAGGTGGCGCATTGAAAGATGCGAATGTAAGTCTTGCAATAACTTTTCAAGTTGTTGCAGTTTTATTGCTTATTGCTACTTTGTCTCTTAGATTTATTAAAATTCAGAATAAAGATTAAGGATTTAACTTGAAATAATTTATTAATTTTTACTGAAAAGAAATCTGTAAAATCCTTAGCTTTATCCAACATTTGAATTAAATAACCAACCAATATTATTAACGAATTTAAGATGAAGAAATTCTTTTTCAGTTTTCTCTTTGTTATTGCTGGTGCCAGCATGTCATATTCACAAGATACCTTTGGTATTAAAGCCGGATTAAATTTGGCGAGTCAATTCATTCGGATTGATAACCAATCTGCGAAGACAAAAATTGCTCCTACCTTTCATGTATCAGCCTATTATGATGCACGTATTTCACCTGGTTTTTCAATTCAGCCGGGAATTTCATTGGAAGGAAAAGGAGGTCGATCAGAAATAGATGGTCAGAAATTAACGGATAGGTTTTTATACTTACAAGTTCCGGTCAACTTCTTGGGCAGGGTGCCTGTTGGGACTGGGGATTTCTTTTTTGGCGGAGGACCTTATGCTGCTTATGGGGTTGATGCGAGAGTAACTTCGGGAAGAGAGGCGATTCATTTGCAATGGGGTGATGGAATGGAACAGTTGAATCCTTGGGATGCTGGATTGACAGCTGTATTTGGCTATCGTCATATAAAAGGGTTTGTATTTTCTATTTCAAGTTCAGCAGGATTTATAAATATTTCTAATTCTAGTGAAGCAAAATATTTAAATCGAGTGTCCTCAATTGGTGTTGCGTACGAGTTTGGAGTAAGATAGATTCTCTTAATTGAATAATAACAAAATTGTTATATTAGTGACAGAAATTATAATTGTTTAAGCTCTGCAAAAGGAGTATTTCTTGGCTGAAATAGAACAAAAAAATTATAGACGCTGATATGGCAAAAGTTGATATTATCCAAATTGCAAAGGAGCTTAATATTTCAAAATCAACGGTATCTCGAGCATTTCGGGATAGCAGTGATATCAATCCGAAAACTAAAGAACGGATTCTGAAGTTAGCCAAAGAACTCAACTATCAGCCGAATTATTATGCTAGCAATCTAAAGGAACAAAAGAGTAAAACTATTGCGGTTGTACTTCCGGAGTTGGCCAATAACTACTTTACCCAGATTATTCAAGGTGCGGAGCGAGTGGCGAAGGAACAAGGCTATCACATTCTGATTTTTGTGACTGATGATGATATTACGAAGGAGCGAGAATTTATTCGCAGTTTGGCGAGCGGAAGGGTAGACGGAGTTATTATGTCTGCCTCTGGAGAATCAACTGACCATAGTTATTTGGAGTCCATAAATTATGAGCATCTTCCTATTGTTTTGTTTGATAGGATTTACGATGATATTGAATTACCAAAAATTGTCACGGATGACTATCAAAGTAGTTTCATGGCAACGGAACATTTGATTCAAAGTGGATGCCAGCGGATCGCCTATTTTGTAATCAATAAGGATCTTTCCATTGGTAAAACCCGTCTTCAGGGATATGAAGATGCTTTAAAGAAGTATAAAATCCCATTACGTAAGCGATTAATCGTAGATTGTTCAAACTCTTACGAAGAAAATAATGTGATTATAGAAACCGCTATTGAGAAACAAAAACCAGATGGAATTTTGGCTTCTGTGGAGCGTTTGGCTTTTTCGACCTATTACGTTTGCCAACGTATAGGGGTTAAGATTCCGGAAGACATTAAGATCATAGCCTTTTCAAGTCTTGAAATCGCAGGATTATTACAGCCTGGCTTATCGGTTGTCAGACAACCTGCCATTCAGATTGGGGAGAAAGCCGCATCGACATTATTGAAGCAGCTTTCAGGCGAAGAATTATTGGATGATGAAATGTTTGTGACCATGCAATCTGACCTTGTGATTCGGGACTCTTCCAAAGGTTAAGCTTTTTCAGTTTTGACCGACAAAACCGACAGTGCTGCCAACAGCATAAATACACCCGCCATTGTCAAGCAATAAACTGCCTGATGTTGAAAAACATATTTAACTAATACCGACCCAATTACTCCGTTGACCAATTGAGGGAGAGTAATAAAGAAATTAAATAAACCCATATAAAGCCCCATTTTTTTAGGAGGCACTACTCCAGATAGAATCGAATATGGTGTTGCAAGGATACTTGCCCAAGCAATTCCTACTGCAATCATCGGAATAAAAAGCAAATTCGGGTTTTGTATAAACAGAATAGATATTAGGCCAATTCCTGAGATTCCCAAGGCAAACATATGTGTTTTTCTTTTTCCAATGGCATTATAGAACTTTGGTAAAATCAAAGCAAAAAGCGTTGCTACCAAGTTGTATACACCGAATAGCACACCTGTAAGATTTCCAGCATCAGAATAGGCTACTGAGGAAGTGTCAGAAGGACTAAGATGATAAATATGCTGTGCAATGGCAGGAGTGGTGAAAACCCACATTGAAAATAGGGCGAACCAAGAGAAGAACTGAACCAAGCCAAGTTGTTTCATAGCCTTGGGCATGTTTTTGAAATCCTTGAATATTGAACTGAACTTAGTATTATGAACCTCCTGTTCATCGTCAGACTCTTCAAAAGATTTGAGTTCCTCATTGCTATATTCCTTAGTTGTGATGACGGTCCATAATAGGGAAAGTACCAAAACGATAGCACCAGCATAGAAAGACCAGATGACATTATCAGGGACATGACCTTGTTCAGCGACTTTACTCACCTGAAAATATTCTGAAAGCACATAAGGTAAGAATGAACCAACAATAGCACCAGCGCCAATCAGGAAGGTTTGAACGGCATATCCGTAGCCATGTTGTTCTTTAGGAAGATTATCGGCTACCAATGCGCGGAAAGGTTCCATGGATACATTAAAAGCAACATCCATGATCATTAACATTCCGGCACCAATCAACAATGGCGGGAGGAGTAAGGTGAGGACAGAGGCATTAGGCATCAATGCAAGAGCAGCAGCAGCAACTAATGCACCACCCAGGAAGAAAGGTCTTCGTCTTCCTAAACGAGTCCATGTCTTATCAGAAAAGTAACCAATGATAGGTTGTATCAACATGCCCGATAATGGAGCAACCAACCAGAATAAGGATAAATGCTCAACATCAGCACCAAATGTTTGGAGGATCCGTGAAGCATTGCCGGTTTGAAGAGCAAAACCAAATTGAATTCCAAAAAATCCAAAACTCATGTTAAATATTTGAGCACGAGTAAGCCTAGGCTTCATTCTTTTTGACGTTTGTTGCATGCTGTATAGATGTTAATAATTGGTTTTTCAAAGCTGTAAATTAAAAAATAATATTGTTTTCAAAATATTATTTTTCCAATAGTCCCAACTGTGGCCTCCCTCAAACTCCTCATAAGTGTGATTAATATTAGCTTCTAATAGCTGTGAGTGAAGTTTTCTATTGTATTCTATCAATATGTCATCTTTTCCACAATCAAATCTAAAAGGCTGTAAATTCTTTCTATTAGCAATAAAACTATCTATTAAAGCTAAATCTTTGTCCTCTTGATAGACTTCCAAATTTTCCTCGACAAAATGTTCAAATTCAGGTATGGATGTGATGCTTGATAGGCCAGAGAAAGCGGAGAATAATTCAGGATGTCGGATTCCAAGTCGCATGGCTCCATAGCCTCCCATGGATAATCCGGCAATAAAGAATTTTGATTTTCCTGTAATGTTCTCTGGCAAAACTTGCTTAGCTGCTTGAATACAATCTTCAACAATCCATTTTTCGAAATTTAATTCCTTGTGTTTTACATATCCAGAGCCATCCCCCCATAATCCGTCAGAAGGCATCAATAAAACCATGGGTTTGATTGTTCCAGCTTTAATCGCATTATCCACTTGTTCATGAACTCCTGAACTGAGTGGCCAGCTCCATGCACTACCATACACCCCATGAAGTAAAATTACAACAGGGACATCCACTGGACATTGCTCAGGGACATACATACAGATATCGCCACGACCTTTTAAGTTCTGGGATTTGACCGTGATAAACCTTAAGTTTTTAGTTCCAAATTCGGGGTTTGATTGTTCAATTGACCTAAATTTATTTTCCATTTTTCTTCTTAAAAAATTATGACCCCTTTTGCATTCTTACCAGTTAACATATCTTCAAATGCTTTGGGAAGATCATCTAAGGCATACCGTGCACTGATCATTTCATCTAATAGCAATTCTTTGTTTTGATAATGATGAATGATTTTATTGAAGTCTTCAAATGGGTTACATTTACCATATAAGGGGTTCAGATAGAGCTTGTCCCATTCGAACAAGTTCATATCGAAATTAATTTCCTGTTCAATTCCACTGATCTGAATAGCGGTTCCGGCATTTCTTACCATTGCCAATGGAGCTGCTCCCAATTCAGGTCGGGCAGTGCATTCAAAGGCATAATCAGCACCACGGCCAGCACAAAGGGCTTTTACCTGTTCTGCTATCCGTAATAATCCTTTATCCTGTGGGTCGGCCAATAAGCAATGGGTAGCACCAAATTGTTTTGCCATTTCCAATCGTTTAGGATTTATATCGATGGCAATAATCTTTTCTGCCTTGCTTATTTTGGCTCCTTGTATTACACTTAATCCTACACCTCCCGTTCCAAGGACAACAACAGAACTGCCTGGTGTAACTTTCCCTGCATTCACAACAGAACCGTAACCTGTCATTACTCCACAACCAATAATGGCTGCACATTCAAATGGGAGTTGATCCGTAGTGATTTTAGTAACTGCTGCAGCTTTAACAAGGGAATATTCAGAAATGGTCCCGATATTAAAGGAGCGTTCAATTTGCTGATTCTGCCATAGACAGCCTGCAGCATGGGCATGGCCCAAGTTTGTCTTATGGCCTTGACCTGTTACTGGCGATGATTTTTCACAGATATGATAGTTATGAAGGTTACATTGGAAGCAGGTCATACATGGGATTGCCCAATTCAGAAGTACTGCATCTCCCGGTTTGATATCTTTTACATCAGTACCAATTTTTTCGACTATTCCCGCTCCTTCATGACCAAGAACAAGGTTCTTATTCCAATTGAGAGAGTCATAATCAGTATGGCAAATTCCAGCGGCTTTAATCTTTACAAGAACCTCATCAGCTTGAGGTTCTCCCACTTGAATCTCATCAATAAAAAAATCGCCTTTGCCATTGGTTATGGCGGCTTTGCATGTTATCATCATTTTTTGGGAAATAGAAATTTAAAGGGGATATCCAATCTTTTTGACCAAGCGACCTCATTATGAGGGTCTTCAGGAAACTCCTTGTATAATACCTTCATCTGTTTATCTTTTTGCAATAATTCGTTAACCTGTTGATTGCTAGGTAGAAAGTCGTAATCAAGGTCTTTTCCACCACAATCTAAATAAACCATACTGTTATGTAAAGGTTTGAGGTCGGTTTTGATGCTATTCATGATATTGCCATCATCAAAGAAAAACCCACTTGAAAGACATGCTGCCTTTGAAAATATTTGCGGATAGTTATAGGCTGCGTAAAAGGAAATTAAGCCGCCCATGGAAGAACCAATAATCCCTGTATTGGCACGATCAGTTTTTGTGCGATAAGTTTTGTCAATAAAGGGTTTCAATTCGGTGACAATAAATTTCAGATAGTTTTCACCTTCAGGAGTACCATTGTATTCTATCCAGCGATCCTTTGTATTTGCCATGGCGACAATGATAAATTCTTCGATTTCACCTTTTCGCATGAGGCTATCTGCAATTTCATCCATTCTCCATTCACTTCCACTTAGATTGGTATGATCAAAAAGGTTTTGACCATCATGCGCATAGAGTACAGGATATTTCTTGTTTGTGTTTTCCAGATAGGAAGGTGGCAGCCAAACAACCACATTTCGGATACTTTTCAGATACGTACTTCCAAAATTATGATGGTATCGGACAGTTCCTACAATACTACGTTGGTAAATATCATTCCAATTACTAGGGTTCAACACGATGGTTGTATCTTTTGTGATCTTTAGTTTTATGGGCTGGGCACTTTGGCCATTTCCATTGTATAAGGCTTCTTTAAAATAAGATCCACGCGTAATTTTAAATTCCAGGTCGCTATTCAAAGGAAAAGAATAAGTGCTTTCCCAAACATTGTTTCCTAGGGATTTGAGGGCATTGCTCTTAGGATAAATCCAAAACCCCCAAATACCTTGATTTCCAATTGGGATAATTGAATCTTGCGCTGGGGTGGTAGCAGGGGCATTCACACGAATGGTAAGCTTTGCTTCTTGTGCAAATGCAGTCAATGAAATCGCTAGAAAAAGAGCTACTGCGATAATTTTATTCATCATATCGTTTATTAATTGGTACTACTAAGATATTAGTTTTTATAGCTTAGTCAGCGTGTTATTTTATTCTTAATATGGCTTATTTTGGATTTTTGTAGTAATTTAAAGCATAAAAAGTCCATATCATGCAAAAAGCAAAGCCAGAGATATTACAAAATGGGTTACAAGAGTCATTCTTGATTCGGACCTTCGGTCATGAGGCATTTTTGGCACCCTATCATTATCATCCGGAATATGAGCTGACCTATATCATACATGGTAAGGGCAAGCGATATATTGGAAATCGGCTAGATGATTTTAGTGATGGTGACTTTGTCCTTATTGGTCCTAATCAACCTCATTGCTGGAAGTTGGATCAGGAGGATTCCAAGGCAAGTGCTGTTGTAATCCAGTTTACCCATGAGTTTTTGGGTGCTGAATTCTTTGAAAAACCTGAGTTTTCAAATATTAATGCATTGCTTAAAGAAAGTCAGGCAGGTCTTTCCTTTCATCAGCCCAAAAAATTGACGAAGTACATCTTGCGCTTACGTAAATCCCAGGGGGTTGAAAGAATTCTGAATTTTCTGGAACTGTTGAATGAGCTTGCCAGACAGAAATATCATCCCATCCATGTAGGTGCTTTAGAAAATGGAAATAGCAGTCTGACTGATACTAATCGGATCAATGTCATCATGGCCTATATTGTCGAGAATTTTAAGAACGATATTAGTTTGGATGATGTTGCCAATGTAGCGAACCTGACACCCAATGCTTTTTGTAAATATTTTAAAAAGTTAACCCGAAAGACCTTTGTAGATATGGTGGTACAGTATAGAATGAATTATGCTGTTCAGCAATTATTGCATACAGATGAACCCATTAGCTCCATTGCTATGGCTTCCGGTTTTAATGATATGTCCTATTTTTATAAAACCTTCAAAGCCAAAATGGGCATGAGCCCATTGGCTTATCGAAAGAAATTTATGGATTAAGATTTCAATTCAAAATCCACACTTGGGTTCCATATCCTGGAACTGCAATCTGAAGATTATTTGCTGTTGATTGTCCTTTATTATCGCCAAATACCAATTTAGGTTTGCCTTGTTCCATAGGAAGATCTATTTTTTCTTCCTGTTCAGAGATGTTTATGAAGACCATGGCTTTTTCCTTGCCATTATCTCTATAAAAACTGACTATGTTTTTGCTTGTATTGGCCAAGGATTGGTATTTACCATTGATCAAGACAGGGAAATCAGATCTCAGTTTGATGAGTGTCTTATAGGTACTCAGCAAAGAGTTCGGGTCATTTTCTTGTTCCTCGACGGATATGCCATCGTTGCTTTTTACGGTGCTGGTATTCCACCATGGTCCAGAATCTCTGTACCAATAAGGCATTCCTGGGCTATCCTTGTCCTTTTTCCATTCGAAAGCTTCGCGATATGGAATTTCATTTGCATCCGTTATGCCGCCATATTTTCCAAAGAAACTATCGCCTAGCATTCCGATTTCCTGACCATAATAGATGGAAGGAACTCCAGCCATTAGTAGATTTAGGGCAGCACCAACTTTCTCTTTTCCTATATCCTGTTTTACGACACTTGAAAAACGTGGTATATCATGGTTTTCAATAAAAATGATTTGATTTCTACCTTCTGGCGTATCGCGGAAAGTAGTATCAGCGAAAGCCATGATCTTCTCTTTATTCATGGTGCGAATAGCCTGTTGGATTCGGAATCCAAATACCCAATCCACTTTTGCCTGGGTTAAATAATCTATTCCATAGGATCCCCAATCAGCTTGTTCAGCCATAATATGGATTTTGGGATTTACAGACTTTAAGGTATCAATCAATGGAACCCAGAAGTCTCCAAAAAGATTGGTTAATCTACCTTTATTATCTAGGTCGTCCATCATATGGTCTAATCGAAAGCCATCCACTCCATCATCAAAGTTGCCATCCTTATTTGGGTCTAGCCAATAGCTGAATAGATCTTTGTTGTATTTTATGACGTCTTTATTAAGCAGATTAACTGTGGTTATCTTTCTTCTTTGGCCATCGAAACCAAGTAAATCATAGATATCAAATACAATGGAGGAAGGTTTCAGTTGTTCCTTATCATCATACAGGATATAATCCGAATAAGGAGAAGACGGATTTCCATACGAATCTTTATACCAGAGATGGTCTTCAGTGACGTACTGCGTTTCCATATCCATATAAATTTTCATCCCTCTTTTATGGATATCTCTAACCAGGGATAGGTATTCCTCCTTAGTTCCATAAGTAGAATCAATTTTTTCAAAATCACTGGAATAGTAATTATGGTAATAAACCGATTCATATAATGGAGTCAATAAAATAGAAGTAACTCCTAGATCTTGCAGGTAATCCAATTTTTGTTGGAGTCCTGCGAGATCGCCATTTTGGTCAGCATTGCTATCATAGAAACTACGTTGAAAAACATGATAGATAATTTCATCTTTGACGATTTCCTTATCTGTTGGTTTTTCCTGACAACTGGTCAGCGCAAGTACACTATAACAGGCAATGAGCGAAAGATTGAATAATTTTCTTTTAAGCTTAGCCATACCTGTTTTGATTACAGTACAGGATTGATTTCAGAATCTGCCAATGTACCGGCTTCTTTTCCCATAAGCCATTGTTGGCGATCGTTCTCTTGCCATTTATGTTTGGGTTCAGTGACTTTAGCACCATCTGCGTAATAAATAATGGTCATTACTGAACGCATTTTATCTGAGGAGTTACCTGGAGCATTATGGATGGTATAGCCATAATGGAAGGTTGCATCGCCAGCATTCATGTACTCTGGACTAGAGATTTTAAAGTTGTTCTCCTTTACATATTCAGAGAATGTTTTTTCAGACTCATCAGAGATAATGATTTCGGAGACATTGTTTTGTTTATGAGAGCCCGTAGCGAAGGTCAACATTCCCATTTCAGGGTTAGGGATATCTACTAAAGGCATCCACATGGTGATGGTGTTATTGGTGTCCAAAGGCCAGTAATTTTGATCTTGATGCCAAGGAGTTGGACCACCGCCTGCTTCTTTGAATAATGCTTGGTCGTGGTACAATCTTACCTTTTCAACGCCTAATAGGTCGGCTGCGATTTTTGCGAATCGTTTTGCAAGGACAAAACGCTTTACTTCTTCGTCTACTCGCCATAGGTTCATGATTTGTAAGAAGGCTTTGCCATAGGTGTCACGATCTTCCAGTTTTCTTTTCTCTTCATTATGCTTATCTACAGCATTGCTGATTACTTGGCGGAAGTGCTCGACCGTGTCTTTGTCTAGTACTTCGCGGATTAAGATATGTCCATTGTTTTGGAATTCGGAAGATTCAGCTGCAGTAATAGGTTTTACCTGATCTAATATCTGATTCGATGATGTGCTCATGATTTATAAATTTGGTTTACATACAAAGTTAATAGAGAAAATCATCATACTTTCGGGGGAATATAGGCATCTATATGGTTTATTTTATCCTTAATGCAATTAGAGGTTCTTAAATTGATAAAATAAGCACTACAAATATTGGGTGATTAAATGTTAAGTTTTTTCTGTAAAAGGTAGGTTTTAAGAAGAAAAGGGGTGTTGAAATCGGGAACGGTTTCGGTAATTCGATAAATTATAGCAGGCTTTTAGTTCTTATTTTGTTTTATATATAATTGATATATAGGTTTTTAAATAAAAAATTGCTTGATTTTTTGCTAAAAATAAAAAAAGTGAAAAAGTATTTTTTTTATAACATTTCTATAATAATTTAGTAACAAACCAATAGGGGGGCAATGAATGCCTTGCCGATTATAAACAAAAAAACAAAATATGATTAGGGATTTTTACAATTGGCAGTTTCGGCTAATAATTATCTTCATCTTCAGTTTTCAAATTGTTTCGGGTCAGCAGAACTTACAACTTTCGGGTAAAGTAATGGATGAAGCTGGGAAGGAACTTGCTGGGGCTACGGTAAGGGTAAAGGGTACAAACAAGCAAGTTTCTACCAACGAGTCGGGACAGTATGTGTTGGACGGATTGTCAGCAGGGAGTATGGTAGTTGAAGCAACTTATGTAGGTTATGGCAGCTCCGAACAGAATGTGAACTTGACTTCATCACAGACATTAGATTTTACATTGAGTTCCAATGCGTCGGAGATCGGTGAAGTTGTAGTGATTGGATATGGATCGGTAGAGAAGAAGCATGTGACGGGAGCCGTATCGAATGTACAATCGAAGGATTTTCAAAAAGGAGCTATTACATCGCCGGATCAATTGATACAAGGTAAGGTTTCTGGGGTTTCCATTACTTCGAATGGAGGTTCTCCAGGTGCTGGAAGTACTATTCGCGTACGAGGAGGAGCATCATTATCAGCGAGTAATAATCCATTAATTGTAGTTGATGGAAACCCATTGAGTGGTGCCGGAATTACAGGGTCAGCCAACCCTCTTTCCCTAATCAACCCAAATGATATTGAGTCCATGACTATCCTGAAAGATGCGAATGCAACTGCAATTTATGGTTCCAGAGCATCAAACGGGGTAATTATCATCACGACTAAAACAGGTAAAATCGGAAGGCCAAAACTTACCTTATCTACCGTAAATTCCCTTTCTACCATAGCTAATCAAGTAGATGTGTTGACAGCAGATCAAGTTCGTTCATTTGTTAATGAAAGTGGAACAGCTGCTCAAAAAGGACTTTTAGGATCTGCAAATACCGATTGGCAAAGTCTAATTTATCAGAATGCATTTACCACCGATAATAATGTAACCTTAGCGGGAGGTTTAAAAAATATGCCATATCGTTTTTCTATTGGACATCTAGAGCAATCTGGTATTTTGAAGAATGATATGTTAAGAAGAGGAACATTAGGGGTGAATATTTCGCCACGTTTCTTTGATAACCACTTGAAATTAGATGTTAATTTCAAGGGAACATTGACCAATCAGGATTTTGCAAATACAGGTGCCATTGGTTCGGCGATTGTTTTTGATCCTACCCAAGAGGTATATGATTCATCTAGCCCTTATGGTGGATTCTTTGAATGGCAAGAAGGTGCAGTTCCAAATTCATTGTCACCAAGAAACCCAGTTTCATTATTGGAAAATTACGCCAATAGAGGTGATTCAAAAAGAAGTATCGGTAACGCACAATTGGATTATTCATTCCATTTCCTTCCTGAATTACATGCTAACGTAAATGTTGGTTATGATATCGCAGTAGGAAAAGGAGCGACAAGTATTCCTGATTTTGCAGCATCTAACTTTGCTAATAAAGGATTCTTCCAACGTTATAAAGGAAAGATGAACAATACTTTTATTGAGGGTTACCTGAGCTATGTAAAGGATATTGAAAGCATCAATAGTAATGTCAATGTAACTGCAGGTTATGGATATTACGATAATAAAGAAACCCAGTATAATTTCGAGTCCATGAATGCACATAACGATGTGTTGACAACTCCGAATTTTCCAGATAATGTACAGCAAAACAGATTGCTATCCTACTATGGAAGGTTGATTTATTCGTTCTCAGACCGTTACATCTTATCAGGTACTGTACGGGCGGATGGATCGTCTAAATTTAGTCCGGATGGACGTTGGGGAATTTTCCCATCTGCGGCATTTACCTGGCGTATTAAAGGTGAGAATTTCTTGAAAGACAATAACAGTATCTCAGACCTGAAACTTCGTTTGAGTTACGGTGAAACCGGAAATAAAGATGGTATTGCTAACTATGGATTTATTCCAAGCTATTATTACAGTACCAATGAGTCGCAGTACCAAGTTGGCAACCAATTTTACCATGTTTATTCACCAATTGCTTATGATGAAACTCTTCGTTGGGAATCTACAACAACTGCTAATATTGGTTTGGATTATGGTTTTTGGGGAGGTCGTATTTCTGGTAGCATCGATGCTTATCAGAAGAAAACAAAAGATCTATTGGCAACTATTGAAATTCCAGTAGGTACCAATTATAGTAATCAATTGTTGACCAACGTTGGTAACATGGAAAACAGAGGTGTTGAGGGTAGCATCAATATTCAGGCGATTAAATCAGAGAACTTCAATTGGGATTTAGGTTTCAATATGACCGTCAATGAGAGCAAGGTTACTAACCTGACTTTAAGTGATAACCCAGGTTATCAATTGGCGGCAGGCTGGATTACAGGAGGTACTGGGAATGTTATCCAATACCATACTGTAGGATTGGCTCCTTTCCAATATTTTGTTTACAAACAAGTTTATGATCAGCAAGGACAGCCTTTGGAGGCAGTTTATGAGGATTTAAATGGAGACGGTGCAGTTACACCTGCTGACCGTTATTATTATAAAAAACCAGCTCCGGATTATTTTATGGGTTTTACAACTTCCATAAACTACAAACGCTTGACCTTGAATACAGTATTGAGAGCAAGCTTCGGAAACTATGTGTATGATAATATTTCTTCAAATTTTGGAGTAGGACGTAATATTTTAAATCCATCAAGATTTATCAATAATGCGACTACAGATGTTTATAATACCAATTTCAACAACAATCAATATTATAGTGATTACTACATCAACAACGCTTCATTCTTAAGGATGGACAATTTAGGGTTGATTTATAATGTAGGTCATTTGGATAAGGAAAAGACTGTGACGATGACTGTAAATGCGAATGTTCAGAACGTTTTTATAGTTTCAAAATATAAGGGTGTTGATCCGGAATTATTCAATGGTATAGATTATACCTTGTATCCAAGACCGAGAGTGTATTCACTAGGTTTAAACTTTGGGTTTTAATATTAAATAGGAAATTCATGAAAAGATTAATAAAAAATACGATTTGGGGAAGCATGCTCATCTTATCCATTTCTTCATGTAGTGAGGACTTATTGGATTTGACCCCGAAGAATGATATTACAGCCGATCAGGTTTACAGTTCGGAGCAAGGATATAAAGAAGCCTTTCTAAAAATCTATGGAAGTTTATCGATGACTTCTGGTGGAGGTGAAGGAGCGAGTGACTTAGCGGGTATTGATGCGGGTCAGTCGGATTTCTTTCGCTTGTATTGGAATATTCAGCAATTGACTTCAGATGAGACTTTATGTGGTTGGAATGACCCGGGAGTTCCCGATATGGTTTATGGTACACCAGATGCGGATAATATTATGGTTAAGGGTTTATATACTCGTACGCTATATACCATTACGGTTGTCAATGAGTTCTTAAGAGAGAGTACTCCAGAGAAGCTTTCGGCACGAGGTATCAGTAATACTGCGGAAATCGAAGCTTATCGTGCGGAAGCGAGATTCGTAAGAGCCTATCAATATTGGGTATTATTAGATTTATTCGGTAATCCTCCATTTATTACTGAGGAAAATACCATTGGAAAGGTTTCTCCAAACCAGATTAAGCGTCCAGAATTATTCAGTTATATAGAGAAAGAATTATTGGCGATCGAACCGATTATCAAAGCAGCGAAAACCAATGAATATGGACGTGCAGATCAAGGCGCAGTTTGGACCTTATTGACCAGATTGTATTTGAATTCTCAAGTTTATACCGGTCAAGGAAAGTATACAGAAGCTATTACTTATGCCAATAAAATCATCAATGGCGGGTATACATTAGCAAGTAGCTATGCAAACTTGTTCTTGGAAGATAATTATGTAACCAGTAAAGATGAAATAATCTTTTCCATCAACTATGATGGTGTGAAAACCAGAAATTTTGGAGGAACAACCTTTTTGATCAATTCATTGATCAACGGAGATATGACACCAGCAAACTATGGAGTTCCTACAGGTGGCTGGGGTGGTAACCGTTCAACCAAAATGGTTCCATTAGCTTTCCCTGATTACAGTGGTAATACAGATAAGAGAGCGATGTTCTTTGGTGATAAAATTGAAAATGATGAGTTGGGTGAGTTCAAGGACGGATTACGGATTACGAAGTTCAAGAATATGAAATCTACAGGTACTCCGGGGGCATCACAAGGTGGAACGTTCAGCTCTTTGGATTTTCCATTATTCCGATTGGCAGATGTTTACTTGATGTATTCAGAAGCTGTATTGCGTGGAGGTGCTGGAGGTTCAACGGCTCAAGCGTTAAATTATTTTAACCAAGTTAGAAGAAGAGCCTATGGTAATACCAGTGGAAATGCTTCAGCAATTTCCTTAGATGATATCTTAAATGAAAGAGGGAGAGAATTATACTTCGAGGGATACCGCAGAACGGATTTAATTCGTTTCGGAAAATTCACTGGAAGTAATTATATATGGCCTTGGAAAGGTGGGGTTAAAGATGGAAGATCCATTGAAGACTTTAGAACATTGCTTCCATTGCCAGCATCAGATGTTATTGCCAATACGAATTTGACACAAAACCAAGGCTATTAACATTAATACTTAGAACTTATGAAATTATTAAATAAACTTTTGGTTTTATTTTGTCTGAGCAGCATCATGCTGACTTCATGCGAGAAGGATGAAGTAAGGACAATTGCAGGGGAAGGACAGTCGGGAAGCTTGAAAAGCACCGCGACTACCATCAACCTGACGAAAGAAACATTGAATAGTAAGGTTGTGGAATTTACCCATACGGAATCAGATTTCGGGTATAATGCTGGGATAACCTATTCCCTACAATTTGGATTGAAGGGTAGCAATTTTACTCCTGCGAGAGAAGTTGTTTTCGCAAATGGTGTAACGAGCAGAAGCTATACAGGATTAGAGTTAAATAATCTTTTATCAGCGATGAATCTTCCATTTGATGCGAATTCTGATGTTGAGGTAAGATTGAAATCCAGTATCTCACCTAATACTGCTGTCTACAGTAATGTTGTAAATATCAACACAAAACCAATTCCATTGACTTCTTGGATTTACCTTCCTGGAGATTATCAAGGTTGGGATCCGGGGACTGCCGATAGTTTAATTTCTCTTACTGGAAATGGAATTTATACGGGTGTTATCAACTTCCCAGAGGGCAAGTTTGGATTCAAGATTACGCCAGCTAAGAATTGGAATGTGAATTATGGTGATGGTGGAAGTGGTACAATCAGTCCAACTGGCGGTAATTTCCAAGCACCTGCTGCAGGGACCATGTTGTTGACCATGGATATGAATAGCAATACCTGGACCATTGAGCCAACTGCAATTTGGGGAATGATTGGCGATGCGGTTCCAAATTCAAATTGGTCTGTTGATGCCGATATGAAGTTTGTAAATGATGGTAAAGGGAATTGGGTGCTAAAAACGAACCTAAATACTGGGGAATTCAAATTCCGTAAGAACCATGATTGGGGAACCAATTTAGGTGGAAGTAATGGAACGCTATCCTTAGGAGGCGCAAATATCAAGGTGACTGAGGCTGGTGCTTATACCATCACGATGAACCCGACAGATTTAACATTCACCATAGTAAAGAACTAAACAATAAACAGATATGAGATACGTTATTGCCATAATTTTCATTTTTATAAATCTTGTTTCAAACGCTCAAGTAGAGAGAATTGAACCCTTAAACTGGTGGGTTGGAATGAAAAATCCAAATGTGCAATTATTGGTTTATGGCAATAATATCTCGAAGAAGACAGTTTCGGTAAACTATCCAGGGGTTGAAATCCTAAAGCAAAATCAAGTAGAAAACCCTAACTATCTGTTTTTGGATTTAAAGATTCATCCGGAAGCGAAAGCAGGAAAAGTATCCTTGATTTTCAAAGAAGCTGGTAAAAAAGACTTTACAAGGTTATATGATTTAAAGGAAAGAGATGCGGCTAAGCATACTCTCCAAGGGGTAAACTCTTCAGATTTCATATACTTGATTATGCCAGATCGCTTTGCCAATGGGGATACCTCCAATGATAGGATCAAAGGAATGGCGGACCAGACTTTGAACCGAGATAGTATGTATTATAGACATGGTGGAGATCTGCAAGGCATTATCAATAATCTGGATTATCTGCAAGAATTAGGAGTAACCGCATTATGGTTGAATCCGGTATTAACCAATGATCAGCCATTAACTTCCTACCATGGTTATGCCAATACTGAAAGTTATTATGTAGACCCTAGGTTCGGAGGGAATGATGCTTATAAGAAGTTGATCGAGGAATGTCATAAACGCGGAATCAAGATGGTTCAGGACTTGGTGCACAATCACTTTGGAACGGAACATTTTACAGTGAAAGACATGCCGATGAAGGATTGGGTGCATCAGTGGGACACATTTACCAAGACCAATTATCGGGAGCAAATACATATGGATCCCTATGCAACGAAATCGGATAAAGATATCATGATGAATGGTTGGTTCGATAAGCATATGCCGGATATGAACCAGAATAATCCGTTTGTGAAGAATTATATCACTCAAAGCCACATCTGGTGGATTGAGGAAATGGGGGTAGATGGATTTAGATTGGACACCTATGCCTATAATGATCTAGGATTTATGGCAGAGTGGGGCGAGGCAATTGACAGGGAGTATCCGAAGATGACCTATTTTGGGGAGACTTGGGTGCATGGAGTTCCAAATCAAGCTTATTTCACTAAGGGTGATAAAATCAATCAAGGCATCGACACCAAGTTACAAGGAGTTACTGATTTTCAAGCTTATTGGGGAATTATTGAGGCATTGAATGGTAAGTTCGGATGGATGGACGGTGTAGTTCGATTGTATAATACCTTCGCAAATGACTTTATGTATGAAGATCCGTATAAAAATGTAGTGTTTTTGGACAATCATGATTTAAGTCGCTTTTTGTCGGTTGTTGGAGAGGATATCAATAAGTTTAACTCAGGAATTGCCTGGTTATTTACGACCCGGGGAATACCGCAATTGTATTATGGTACAGAGATTCTGATGAAGAATTTTGCCAGCCCCGATGGTTTGGTGCGGGAGGATTTTCCAGGTGGATGGCCAAAAGATAAAGCGAATAAATTCACTGCTAAAGGGCGTACAGAAAAGGAGAATGAAGCCTTTAATCTGGTAAAAACCTTAGCCAATTATCGTAAGAATAATCCAGTATTACAAGATGGCAACATGTTGCAGTTTATTCCGGAGGATGGGGTTTATGTGTATTTCCGCTACAATCAGGACAAAAGGGTGATGGTGGTGATGAATAGTAAACAAGAAAGTATAAAGTTGAATACGAAACGATATCAGGAGGGATTTGGACCCCATAAACAAGCTTTGAATATTATTAGTGGAGCAACATTAAGCAATATTGAGGAGATTGAGATTCCGGGTATCAGTACACAAGTATTTGAATTAAAATAAATATTGAATGGGTTTAGAGGCGTGTTTATTTGATCTTGACGGTGTATTAGTGGATACTGCGAAATACCATTATTTAGCATGGAAGCAGTTGGCGAATACATTGGGTCTTGATTTTACAGAGAAGGAAAATGAGCAATTGAAAGGGATTAGTAGGGTGGAGAGTTTGCGTAAGATATTGAATTGGGCAGGCATGGAAATGCCGCAGGAGAAGCAGGATGAGCTAGCAAGTTTGAAGAATGGCTGGTATGTGGAAATGATTTCAGGGATGACGCAGAATGAAGTATTGCCGGGAGCCCTAAAGTTATTGGATGAATTAAAAGCGAACCATATCAAAATCGGATTGGGATCAGCGAGCAAGAATGCGAAGCTTATTCTAGACAATACAGGTTTGAAGCCTTATTTTGATGCTTTGGTGGATGGTAATATTGTGAGTAAATCAAAACCAGACCCTGAGGTTTTCTTAAGAGGAGCCGAATTGCTAGGCGTATCTCCGGAATATTGCGTCGTATTTGAAGATGCGAGTGCCGGCGTTGAAGCAGCCATAAAAGGAAATATGAAAGCTATAGGAATTGGCAATGAGGAGGAGTTGGGTGAAGCACAATTAGTGGTAGAAGATCTTACTGCGATTGATTTGAGGACTATTCAAAATCTATTTTAGCAACTAACTAACAATTATTTTATGAAAAATTATATCCAAGCCGATCCTTGGAATATTATCGAAGAAGGTTTTGATCCGAAACTTAACAAGATTTCTGAAAGTCTTTTCAGTATAGGGAATGGTAAGATGGGGCAGCGTGCCAACTTTGAAGAACATTACTCAGGAGAAACGCTTCAAGGGTCCTATGTTGCAGGGATTTATTTTCCGGATAAAACTAGAGTAGGCTGGTGGAAGAATGGTTATCCGCCAACATTTGATAAAGTAATTAATTCCACAAATTGGATTGGTATTGATATTTATATCAATGGTCAGTTACTTGATCTAGCGACTTGCGAGGTAAAGGATTTTAAACGGGTCCTGAATATGCAGGAAGGCTATTTACAAAGATCTTTTGTAGCAGTGCTGGCGGAAGGATCTGAGGTAAAAGTAGAAGCGCTTCGTTTTTGCAGTATTGCAGATGATGAAATCGGCGCCATAAAATATCAGATTACTCCTTTAAATTTTGATGCGGAACTCAAAATTGTATCCAAAGCGGATGGAGATATTGTCAATGAAGATAGTAATTATGATTTCAAGTTTTGGGAGGAAGTAGGAGATAAATTCTCGGATAAAGGGATCTTCCTACAGACTAAAACTTTAAAAACAGGTTTTGAGCTTTGTGTAGGGGCAAACACTAAAATTTACATTGCTGATCAGGAAGCAGAGCTTCTTAATCATCAGCTAGTTCAAGAAATAAAGTTCTGTGCAGAAGAGTTTCAAGTGGCTGCTCAAGCTGGAACGGAACTGACAATAATAAAAATTGTCTCGGTACAATCGTCTTTGAATTATCCTTCAAATGAGTTATTTGATAGTTGTGAGCATAAGTTGTGGTCAGCAGTAGAATTGGGATTCGATAAATTGTTAGAAGACCAAAAAAATGCATGGGCAAGAAAATGGGATCAGAGTGATATTCAGATTGACGGCGATGTAAAGGCGCAACAAGGAATTCGATTCAATATTTTTCAACTGTTTCAAACTTATACAGGAACTGATTCTAGATTGAATATTGGTCCGAAAGGTTTTACTGGGGAGAAATATGCAGGTGCTACCTATTGGGATACTGAAGCCTATTGTATTCCATTTTATCTTTCAACAGCAGAACAAGAAGTAGGAAGAAACCTGTTGGTTTATCGCTATAACCATTTGCAAAAAGCTATTGAGAATGCAGAGATGCTGGGCTTTAGAAATGGTGCGGCTTTATTTCCAATGGTAACCATGGATGGTACTGAGAGTCATAATGAATGGGAAATTACCTTTGAGGAGATTCATAGGAATGGAGCTATTGCTTATGCGATTTACAACTATATCAATTATACACAAGATTGGGATTACCTACCGCAATATGGCTTGGAAGTTCTAATTGGGATTGCTAGATTCTGGGCACAGCGGGTGAATTGGAGTGGGGAGCGGGAGAAATATGTGATTCTTGGTGTAACTGGTCCTAATGAGTACGAGAATAATGTGAACAATAATTGGTATACCAATTATTTAGCGGTTTGGTGTTTGAAATATGCCCAGGAAGCCATTGAATTTGTTAAAGACTCCAATCAAAGCAGATTGGATGATATTATTAACAATTTGGATTTGGAAACTGAGGAGTTGGAATTATGGAAAGAAATCGCTGAGAACATGTATTATCCTTACCATGAAAAGCTAAAAATATATCTACAGCAAGATGGTTATATGGATAAAGAGCAGTGGTTGGTAAAAGACCTACCAGCATCTGAGCGTCCATTGAATCAAAAATGGAGTTGGGATAGGATTTTAAGATCCTGTTTCATCAAGCAAGCAGATGTTTTGCAAGGCATGTATTTCTTTGAGGATGATTTTGAATTGGATGAAATCCGTCGGAATTTTGATTTTTATGAGCCGCGTACGGTTCACGAAAGTTCCCTTTCACCTTGTCTACATAGCATCATCGCTGCCAAACTTAATGATGAAGCGCGAGCTTATGAATTCTATCTGCGTACAGCAAGATTAGATCTTGATGATTATAATAATGATACGGAAGACGGACTTCATATTACCTCAATGGCAGGTACTTGGATGAGTATCGTCCAAGGTTTTGCCGGAATGCGCATAAAAGAAAATAAATTGTTTTTCAATCCATTCCTTCCAGAACAATGGGATTCCTTTACTTTCCGAATCGGATTTAGAGGGGTTATTTTATCCATAAAAATCAATAAAGGATTTATGGAAATTGAGAATAAGTCTGATAAAGGTATTGAGGTAATGGTTAAGGCTGAAGATTTTGGAATTGAAGGAGGCGAGAAAGTTAGAATAGAATTGTAATTAGGTTGATTATATTATTAGTGAAAAAAGCTACTCTTTGGAGTAGCTTTTGTTTTGAAGATATTTATGTTGTTTTTGTTTTAATAACCATATGCTTCTAATTCCATGAAACTGACATAGGTATTTCCGGAAGAGGAATCGAGGAAAACGATTGCGAGGTATCTTCCTTTTTTGACCGAGTCAAATTTAATTGTGAAAGCATCTTGCCCTGAATATGTTGCGGAAGCTATCGGTTTTCCCCAACTAGGAGAAGGCGCATCAGCAGGTAGTGGAGTGTCTGATAAGTAAATATCTACATTTTTAATATACCTCCAGTTAGTTTGTGCTGGTGGATAGATGATGATATTATCAAGTTCTAATGATTCATTAAAATCAGTGACTACCACCTGTGGTAGAGGTGCTCCAACAGATGAATGCCAGCCGGTTGCTTTATTTCCATCAAATAATAGAGCTGGTTGTCCGCCGCCACCATCACCCCATGGGTGATTTCCATTTCTTGCCGTTGCAACCCATTTTGTGGTAGGGAATTTATACATGAATGGTTTTTCAGAAGTTTGCCAATCCCTAGCAATAGAATCAATACCATTTCTTGGCAGAAAGACTGAACGATATTCAAAGAGTTCGCCAGGCTTAATATCAGGATAAGTCATTTTGTCCTGATCAAAATCAACTCTTACAGTTTTCTTTGTTCCAGAACTAGTGGTATATCGTACCTCTGTATATACTAAATCTGTGGTCTTTGGGCCCCAGGTAATAGTACCTTTTTTATCCGAATCCCTTGTTGCCAAAATGTATGTTCTATCAGTTGCACCCAATAGATAATTATCACCGTAAGGGGTTCCTGTTCCATCTACTGGTAGTGAGATGTTTCCAAATTCATCATAATTTTTGATGAAAAAGGTATAGGATGTTTCTGATAATTTCGGAATATCAACAATGATGCTATCCTGATTATCTTTCCACTCCACCTTCAACGAGTCATTGTAATTATTCCAATGGACCATAGCGTATTTGACAGTTGGCGATTTTGGTGTTCTCCAAACCAACCTCAATTTGTTGAATCCGGGATAAATTTTTAATGAATCAGCTCTTTGAGGGTATGTATAACCATTAGGGACGATAAAGTCTTTGTATTCACTATCCATTTCCTTACAAGAGGATAATGCAGATAGGATTAATATCAAATATAAAATATGTTTTTTCATGCTTATTATTTCTTTATTTGTCCCCAAAATGCTAATTGAGCAATGATAACTTGACTTCTACTGGTTTCAGTTCCATATGTTTGGAACGTCGAGGTTACTCTAATCCTGATATGTGTAACTGGTCGATATGGATCCGTAGCACTTTCAGTTGGCACCACATCAAACTCTGTTTTATTGTACCAATAATCTTCATCTTCAGCGGTTACTGGTCCTACCTCTCTACCTTCGCCGTATCCAGAAGGTTTGAATTGTTCAAACTCGCCAATCAAAAACCAGCTATTGTCGAAACTTCCATCTGGATTAGGATTGTCACTTCCCCAAACTTCAAAAGTTCTTGGTGCAGTACTGGAATACAATTCATATCCTTGGCGTGGCCACTTTTGTATCCTGCTTATAGAAACTTTTTGGCCGAGTTCAATGGTAAACCATTGAGGAATAGGAGCACTGTGAGAGGTTGCATAGAAATCCCCTGCTGTTGAAGCGTCAGCTCCTAACCACAGTTGCTCTAAACGATATCCGGAGTTATTTTCAGCCGTTAAGAAATAATCTGTTGGTAATGCAGCGTTTCTAAATAATTCACTAGGAATTCGGACTTCTTCAACTGGAGTAAGTGTACGGTAAATTGTGTCAGAAACATTATTCCATCGGTCTCTGAGGTACATTCCGAATTTTGTAGGTTTTATTTTTAATCCTCTTCGGGAGAATTTTATTTTTCCCGATTTAGTGTGGAAGGTTTGGATGTCTAAGAATGTTCCATTTCCCAAGGTGTCAGCTAAAAGGATCAAGGATAAATCTGCATTTGTTTTATTTTCATCAATACCTAATACAACACCACCAAATCCGGCTTCAACATCAAATTTTACAACTTGAACAGGTGGAGGAAGTGGGTTAATTGTGACTGAAACAGGCGCAGATAATTTTTCATTTCTGCCAATTCCAAATAGTTCAATTTTTTGTTCAGCAGAACTTCCAAACCCTTCAACCATTAAGGTGTCTACATATATTGAACCTTTGGTCTCCACGGTTTTTCCATTTCTGGTGTATACTGCTTTTACTCCCAAAAGATTGGGGTCTGCAGGCACCTTATAAGTGATTATTGCACCACCGGAAGTATTTCGGACAGCCTTGACTTCTACTGAAGATGGTGCAGCACCTTGACCATCAATAAAATCTAGTCTTCCTTCCTCTTTACATCCTATAAGTGCAAAAAGTATTATCATACTATATATTATTCTTTTCATAGCTTTAGAATTCAGATTAATTACCATCCAATGTTTTGAATTAGGTTAGGATTTTGTTCGATCAATGAAATTTGTATTGGCCAGAAGTAATCTCTGCTTGAGAATTTTTGTGTGGTCATCAAAATCTTTTGATAGTATTCTTCGGGCTTGCTGGCAGTAACCTTGAAACCATACATGCCTTTTTCATATTCAGCAGGAGCGGTTTTCCATCTTCTGATATCCCAATAGCGGTTGCTTTCGAAGGTTAACTCAATCAGTCTCTCTCTTTGAATAATTTCTCTCATATTTTGCTGATTGGCATATCTTCTAGGACTGTTTGAATATTTATCCCAAGCTTCTTTAACCCCAGGAAGACCTGCTCTTTCACGAACTAAATCTATGTATTTAAATAAGTCGCCACTATTTGCACCTGTTGGGCCTTCCGATTCATTAATTGCTTCTGCGTATAGTAAATATAAATCAGCTACTCTGAGCAATGGCCAAGGATAGGTAATTGCATCATATCCAGTTGCAGAGGATTGGCGATTTTGATAATGGATTACTTTTTTCAGGTAATAACCAGAGACAGGTCCCCAATCATGGCCTTTTTTCTGTTGATTTCCACCGACACGACTAGCTACCCAAAACATATCTGCAGGGACGGGGTCATTTACCTCTGGTTTTTGACCGTACCACTGTCCACCATCAAACCCTAACCATGCGTAAAACCTTGGTTCTCTGTTGTAATTCATTTCTGCCGTAACGTATCCTGGGCGTATGTACCAACGATCTTTTTCGGCACCTGCTCTTAGGGCTAACTGATTTTTTCTTAACCATTCCAAATCGTTTTGAATAGGAATACCATGGTTTGTATAGAATTGATCAACAATTTTTAAAGGGGGTTGGATATGATTGTACAAGCTTGGCATATCCGGATATTGTTCCCATTGTAAGTTGGGAGAGGATGCTAACTGTAAATTTCTGTTCGCTCCTAATGAGGTATGAACATTTGCCCAAATAACCTCTGAGTTCCATTTCTCCGTAATAGCATTTCTGATATCCAATTGAAGTTTGATGGTGTCATTTACACGTACTCTTCCTTGATGAGTGTAAAGGATATGGCTTGCCTCATCACAAATCTTAATTGCTTCTTTACAGGCAATTACCGCATCATCCCATCTTTTCTTTACCTCTGCAGGAGATTTGTCAGTTTTGAAGAGTTTGGTTCCATTTTTATCGATCAGGTTTGCTTGATCTTTATTGTTGTTGAATAATGGACTTGCAGCATAAACCATAATCTTTGCTTTCATTGAAGCAGCAATAGGTCTAGTAATTCTACCGAGTTCATCTCTACTTTGAACCTTTAATGGCAGATTAGGAATGGCCTCATTCATTAATTGAATGACATAATCAAAGCCTTCATCGATAGGTTGACGAAAAACCCTAATCTCATCCAAGCTAGCATTGATGGATAAATTTTCTTTAACCAACGGAATTGGTCCCCATTTTTTCAATAGATGAAAGTGGTAATAAGCTTTCAGGAATTTTGTCTCTCCAATCCATTGAATTTTTTCCCATTCAGGTAGATCAGGCACCTTATCAATGTTTTCAAGCATGATGTTACAAGCACGAATTCCTTCATATATACCTGACCAGTCATCACCATAAGGATTTGAGGCAGTTTGAAATCCTCGAGCCATGTTAAACATAATTCCATTCCAAATTCCTTGGCTTTCTCGACGATCAATTACTGACCACAACTCGTCACCAGACATATATCCATGGTCGCCATCAAGATTTCCTTCGGAAGTCATAAACCCATAGCATGTGTATAGGTACCTTATCGCTGTAGATCTTAAAGTAAATGCGCTTTCTAATGTTGCAAGACCATCGTCAGGTACAATGTCTAAGTATTTATTGCATGAGGTTGAAAGAGTTATCAATGAAATAAATAGCGCAAATTTTAATTTTATGTAGTTGTTAATAGTTTTCATATTCCAAAGTTTCATTAGTTAAAGGATAAGTTAATTCCTAGGTTAAATACCTTTTGCAAAGGATAACCTAATCCATTTCCACCCATTTCCACATCCCATAATTTGAATTTGCTGAACATGAGTAAGTTTGTTCCACTGAGGTATACCCTAAAATTATTGAGATGAATTCTTTCCTTCCATTTTCCTGGAATTGCATATCCAATTTCAGCTTGTTTTAGACGGAGGAAAGTTCCGTCACGCATAAACCAAGTACTGCTTTGGATATTATTGTTTACTAAATTGCTGCTCAATCTAGGCCATAAAGCATACATATTTTGGTTGTCTTCAGACCAATGCGAATCAGCATAAGCTTTTAATAATTGTGTTTGATTCTGAAAAGGTGATGTTTTTACAGGGTCTATCCAAAAGGATTCATTTGCTAATCCTTGGAAAAACACAGATAGGTCGAATCCCTTATATCCAACAGATGTACCAAATCCATAAATTATTTCTGGGGATGTAGGATTACCAATTGGCACCTGGTCAGCCGAGGTTATCTGTCCATCCTTATTTACATCTAAGTATTTGATGTCTCCACCGCCATATTGACCACCAAAAGTTTGAAGTGGTGAGTTGTTGGCTTCAGCATCATCGAGGAATAATCGCTCTGCAATATAACCCCAATTTTGGGTCAATGAATGACCAACCCTTGATCTATATGCTTCACTGTAATCAGGCTCTTCATAGATTTTGAATTTACTGGTGGAATAGGTGAAATTTGCTCTTGCGGATAACCATAAATGCTCATTTATGTTGTGAGTATAATCCGATTGTATATCAATTCCTTTGGCTGTTGCTTCACCAACATTTGCACGGATAGGTGCTTGTAATCCCATGGTTGAAGGGATGGCTGCTCTGGTCATTAAAATATCTCTACGATGTTCAGTAAAGTATTCCGCGATGATATTTGCCTTATTGAATAAACCCAGTTCTATTGCCACATTTTGTTTGGTGGAATTTTCCCAAGTAATAGCTTCATTTGCATATCTATTTATCCGGATACCTGGACCACCTTTGTCTAAGTTTTCCCCAAAATAACTCCCTCTACCACCGTCTTGCATATTCACTTGGGACAAATAGAAGAATCTGTCATAACGATCCCCAATTTGATCATTCCCTACTAATCCATAGGTATACCTAAGTTTTAAATTATGGATAGCAGATTTATATTTTTCAAAGAAGTTCTCGTTAGACACAACCCAGGCAACCCCTGCAGAAGGAAAGAAACCCCAGCGATTGTTTTTGGCAAAACGCTCGGAACCGTTGTAACCAAAGTTGAATTCAAAGAAGTATTTATTGTCGTAATTATAAGTCGAACGACCAGCTAAACCTACGTTTCTAGAAGGTAATGAAAGTTGTAGATTTCCTTGGTTTGCTGCAATCCATTGCCTAGTTGTAAATACCAATAGACCACTCACGCCGTGTTTTCCGAAAACATTATTATAGTTTAATCGGGATTCAGAATAGGTTGTTGCATCTACGGTTTTAGGACCTTCGCGATAATCTAGATATTCAGTTCCATCTTCATTAAAGCGTTCTAAGTGATATTCTCCTGTAAATGCATCATAGTTTCCACGCAGTTGATACCAATAAGGATTGTAAGCCCGATTTACGAAATACTCTGATAACCTGGATAAATTGAGCATGGTCATGAATTTTAAACCAGGGACAACAAAATCTAAATTCTGATTTAATTCTACACTTGCCAGCATTTGGGATCTGGTTCTATCTGTATATCCTCTCACCATCTCCGCATAAGGGTTTCTATAGTTTCCTTGGTAATTACCGAACATGATGTGTTTGACATAGTGAAAGTCTTCGTCAATAGGATAATATGCTGGGAACATCACAGGATTCGAATGCATGACATAGTTATACATGTCTTGACCAGAAATATTTGGACCGGTATAGTCATCAAAATTCCCTGAAAGCCTAACGGCTAATTGAGTTTTTTCAGTTATGTTGATATCAACATTGGCTCTTAGGGTATAGTTTTTAAAGTCGATGTTGTTGTTGAAACTATTTCTCTTGTCGACCTTTAGAATTCCGTTATCATTTGTAAAAGCCGTTGACACAAAGTATCGCGCTACTTTTCCACCACCCGTGACACTTAGGTTTCCTCTTTGAGAGGTAGCATAATCATTAAATAGCATTTTATACCAATCATTGGCGGGGTATATGTATTCATTAGAACCTGGTTTTAGTGTATTTTCTATCTTATCTTGACTATAGGGAAGATCTCCCAAGGGATTTCTTGTTAGAACCGACTCATTATGTAGTTTCATGTAAGTAATCGGGTCTGCTAATTCTATATTTTGAGTAGGTTGGTTCATGGACATTTCGGAGCGGAAGGAGATTTTTGCTGGCCCTTCGACCCCTCTTTTGGTGGTTACCAAAATAACACCATTTGCCCCCCGTGCTCCATAAAGTGCTGTAGCCGTGGCGTCTTTCATGATTGAGAAGCTTTCGATATCATCGGGTTGTAATCTTGCTAGATCTGTTGTTGTTAGTTCGATGTTGTCAATCAGGATTAATGGCCTTGTGTTAGCACCGAAGGTGGTAATTCCCCTAACGAAGAAATCAGCATTATCAGCACCGGGCTCACCGCTTCTTTGGTAAGCGATCATACCTGCCACATTACCTGCGAATGCAGCTGTAAGATTACTGGCAGGTATTTTTAAGTCTTTCGGTTTTACTGATGTGACGGATCCAACAACTTCGGTTTTCTTTTGGGTTCCATATCCTACCACAACTACCTCCTCCAAGGAACTTGAATCTACCTGCATCTGAATGTTTAAGGACAAGGCATCCTGAACGAGTACCTCCTGACGCAAGTAGCCCACCATACTAAATACAAGCGTATTGGGGATCTTGTCCAATTCAATAATGAAATTTCCGTTGGGGTCAGTTTGGGTTCCTCGTGCAGTAACTCCCTTCACTTGGATCGAAACTCCGGATAAATTTTCATCACCATCTTTGACATTTCCCGTCACTTTGGTGGTCTGACCATATACCATGGTCTGAAGAGCTAAGGAAAAGCAAATAAAAAGCGTGATCTTCAAAAAATGAAACTTAGTTTTTGCCATAATTTATTTTTTTATTGGTTTTAAAAACAGGTTTAATTGGAGATTATTAATAAAAGGGTTTATTAATAATCGACGCTAAAATTTATCAATAGAAAAATATATTGAACAATTGTTAACAAATAGTCAATATGGATTCAATGCACAAATAATTGTGCAGGGATGATTTTTTTTGAAAAATCTTAATGATTATTCGGTTGAAATTTGATTAGTTAGTTTTGGTTAATTGTGTTGTCTTTTTCTTCTAAAATTTAATGGTTAGAGTTTAATTTAGTTTGATTAGTTATATGGTTAATTGTGATATACAATTAAAGATATAGGTAATAAAAAGTTAATGCATCCTGTGCTGTCCTGTAGTTTTCAAAAAGATATATGGTTGATTATTAGTAGGTAATTAATTTTTGTTGGTTTATTCTTAATAGTATTTCCTTGTATAATTTGGCGAAATGAAGTTCATGTTTTGGGTGTATACAGGTTCGTTTATGGGTAATAAATTTGTGGTTTTTAGGGAAGGATTAGTAAGGGTTCATACAAAAATTAGGTGAAGTAATTACACAAAAAAGCCAAGTCAGATCTTCATCCAACTTGGCTATTAAAAAGCGAATAAGAATACTTATTTCTTTTCTACAAATGTAGCTGCTTCGATCTGACTAGCATTTTTTACTACCAAACCTTTTTTAGCATTACCTGTATTTGGATCTACCACGTAGAATTGAGGGAATTTATCCAATGCTGTAATTCCGAGGTAAGCTTTTCCTCCGAAAACATATGGCCAAGATACGCCATTAGGGATATCTCCTTTGGCAGGAATTCCGTTGATCCAATTGAATTTTTTGCTTTGCATATGAACGACTGCATATTGTGTTGAACCATCAAGTCCTGGTTGTTCATTAGCTGCATATTTTTTGTTATAGAATTCGATTAGGAATACATCGTCTTTCAAGTGCCATACTTTTTTGAAACGGTAACCTCTTGATGCGGTTTCAAGGTCATAGGTATAGCTTTTGTCGAATGTTGTAGCACCTTTTTTAATCACTAAAGCACCTGGTTTCTTGGTTCCGAAGTTATTTCCAGAGAACACATAGATATCGCCATTTGAAGCGGCACCAATTTGCGAGTAACGTGCAGAACGATAAAATGCTCCAGAGATTGACAAACGCGAGTCTGAGAATACAGCTTCAGTTTTTAGAGTTCTTGCATTAATCTTAGCGACAACAACATCGTCAATTTCCTTGTTTTCATGGAAGTGAAGACTGGTATAGAATGAACCATCTTGTCCATCTGCAAGTCCAATCAAGGCTGCATTTTTACCTTCATATCCTTTGAATTCGTTTACCTTGAAGGTTAAGAATTGGGGTTCGCCCGCTGATAAACCGATGCGGTTCATGGTACCGACTGTTTTATCAGCAGCTCTATAACCACTCATGATTGTATAGGCGTAATCACCTACTGTACCTGCTGTTACAAAACCATTTTGAATTTCAAATTGGTTTCCAATGGTTGTTGCAGCCCCAGCTGGATTAATCGTGAACCGTTGTCCAACGTGAGCATCTCCACGACCATATTTGATAGCCACAAATCCTTCGTAACCATAAGACATATACTGAGAGAATGTATTGGTGAACTCTAATCCAGCGCCCTTTGGTGAAATACTGTCTTTTTCATTTTCCAATGAAGCGGCAGTCAAATAGTATGTTGCATTGTTTACATCAGGGACCAAGGTCGCAATAATGAAATTACCTTTCGGGTTTTTCTCTACCGGAACTGTAGGAATTGGGTTTTCATCTTTACAGGCAACCATTGCGCATGCTCCCAATACTAAAATCCATGATTTTTTAATGAATTGATTTCTCATGTTAATTATTATTTGTTGTTAATATGTTTGTTTGTGTTTCGCTTAATGATGTAGTATCTCAGTTTTACAGAGAAACTTCTTCCAGGTTTTTGAAGGCTGAAATTGTCATATAACATTGCATTCGTCAGGTTTCTTGATTCTATGCTGATGTTATACTTTCCGTTTTCCAGCATATAGGTTGCTGAGAAATCCGAATACCATTGTTCTGGAACGATAGCTTTCGATGCTTTATCAGCATAGGCATAGGAGTGTAGATAAATCTGATCGACATAGTTTAAAGACCAGTTTAAATTCAGGGTATTACCTTTTCCTAACAGGTTGTGGAAATAATAAGAAGCATCAGCATTCCAGAAGAAATATGGAAGGTTAGGCATTCTATATCCATAATTTCCATTTACTTGAGTTTGGGCAAGATTCGAAAATGGGGCCTTATCTCTAATATTCATGTAAGTAAAGGTTCCACCAAGAGTAGCCTTGTTTTTATAGTAAATTCGAGCTTCAAGGTCAATACCCCATCTAGTTACTCGACCATGATTTTTGTTTAGAAAAACGGTCTCTCCATTTAATGCATCACCTCTTCTGCCTGCCATGCGTTGAATAAAATTGTAAGTATCACGGTGATAACCTGACCAATCAATATAGAGGTTGAAGGTTGGGTTTAACTCCTTGTTAAAGGTAATTCCGAGGTTGTAATTGTTTGATTCTTCTGGTTTTAAAGCAATATTTCCTTCGTCAAGAATTTCATCTCCGAATAGTTCTCTATCGTTAGGAAGTCGATAGGCTTTCTCTGCGGATGCTTTAAATTGCAGGTTTTTCAGAAAGTAGGTTGTCGCTATTCCGTATCCTGTTTTAGAGGCATCTTCATTTCTTCGGAAAGTAATATTCTCTTCATTGGTATATGGGCCACTCGCTTTGTTGAGATAATGTTTTGCAAATACAATGGTGTTCCATTTTCTATTGAAAGTATAGCGATATTCGAGTCCTAGACTGTTTTTTAAACTTGTGCGGGACATGCTATCTGAGGCTGCAGGTAATTCTGGATAAAGACCATTGGCGATACTTTCCAAATTTGGCTTACGCACGTAATAAGACATGTTGTTGTTCAGGTTGATGGAATGATTTTTATTGATTCGATAGCCTATGCCCAGGGATGCAGATTGATTGCTGTTCGAGTATTCTGACATCCCCAAACTAGCCTCTCCATAAGATGCATTGACTCCACGTAGATCGGCCATTAATTTCCTTGTGCCATCCCAACTATATTTATATGCTGAAGTATCCACGCTGCCTGCCCTTTCATAATTGTAGTTTCCTGTAGCTCGAACACTCAATCCCTCCACAAATAAATTCCGTTTGTCATAGACAAATGATGGTAATATCGATTTACTAAAAGCCGTTCTTTCGCCAAATACATATCTCATTTCAGATCCATTCTGTATATCGCGATGTACTTGTCCCATAGTCAGACCCAATAGCATTCGGTCTGCCCATTTCTTACCAACTATACCGACTTTGGCAATTACAGTTTCATTCCGGTAATTATCATGGAATCTTCTAAACCAAGACGAATCAGACGACCATGAAGAACCTGATTGCCAGTTATCACCTTCCTCTGTTGAGTTTCTATCCTTAGCAAAAACTCTATATGAAGTTTTAACCTTATAATCGTTGTCTGAATAATTCTGGAAGGCATTTAATTGGAATGAAATGCCGGATTTGAAGGTATGGTTAAGACTAATATTGCTTTTATGCGTGTTGAATGAACCGTAGGAATAAGAGGCGTCAATGGAGCTATTGGCGGATTGGTTGGTTACAATATTGATTACACCTCCTAATGCATCGGCACCAAATTCGATAGGAACCACCCCTTTGTAGATTTCAATCCTTTCCGCAGCATTCACTGGAATATTATTCAATTGGAAGGCTGATCCCATTCCTTCCATGGGAACACCATCCATAAATACGCGGATATTCCGACCAGTAAAACCATTCAACGTAATGTTCATATCAGAACCAATACCACCAGTCTCTCTAATTTTTACCCCTGATGCTTTATCCAATAGGTGGGCAAGGTCCAATGTAGAATTGTATTGAGATTTTGCATCCAAGGCAACCACATTGAATGGAGTTTCTCTGACTTTTTGAATCGCATTTTTCCCTTTTACAACGACTTGGTCTATATTTGTTCTGGGATCAATTTTCAAATGATAGTTTCGAATGATTTTATAATTTGCCTTGATTTGTATTCTTTCATATCGGCTGATGTAACCGACAGCTGAGATAATAATTTCGTATTCCCCCGGATGAACATTGAAAGAGAAATCTCCATTTTTATCGACTTCACAATGACTATTGGAATGCTTGATTCTTGCTGTTGCGTGTTCAATGATATGATGGTTTAAATCTTCGATATGTCCATTAATTTTTGCTGTTTGCGAAAGTGCGTAAGAAGAAAATAAACCAATGAGAGTAAATAGTAATAAATATTTTTTCATTTATGATTAAAAAAATTGATGTCATTATTAAAGAATGCCCTTATTGCTATTTAGAATAATTATAAATAACTTTGCAAAGTTATAGTTACAAACAGAAGTATTTAGCGAAATCTGGGACAAAAAGTAATGAAAAAAGGTATGTGGGTTAGGTCAGAAATTCCCGAAATAAATAGGGTGATTTACGATCAAACAGTGGAGGATAATACATCGAAAGATGATAAAATAGTTAACGATAAAGAGTTTTTATATAACGGAAATGGGGTATCAGTTAGTTGTAAAACGCAATATGCGCAAGGACTTCATATTGCAGAAGTCCAAATGGATACTACAAAAGAATTAACCAATACTTGGATGACTGAAAAACCGCATGTAAGGTTTTTCTTTTATTTGAAAGGGCATTCACGAGTAAGGAATGGGGCAGGCGATGAAAGTTATGACCATCAGATCGGAATGTTGCAGAGAAATTTCTTAGATAACAATGGTGCTGGTGGGATCATAAATATTGACCCAAATGACTCGATTCATTATGTAATCATTAAAATGACTCATTCTTTTTATTTAGACTTGGTGAAGGATGAAGAATGGATTTCATCGGACAGTTTTCATCAATATATTTTGAAGGGGATTCCTGAAAATCGACCCAATGAAACGCGTTATATGGATGTCAATATTTTCAGAGTTTTAAAGGAGATTATTGGCAATGAGAATCTGGTTCAGCATCGGTATCATTTTCTCAGAATCAAGCTTAAGGAACTGTTATTTGTTCTATTCCAAAATACTAATTACGGGACTTCCATACCTGAAAAGGCTTCTATAGAAAGTGTAAGCTTAGAAAAGGTGAAATCTTATCTTTTTCTACATCTTGAAAACCCACCTAGCAGCTCCGAATTGGCTAAGATATTTATGCTTAATGAACGCAAATTAAAACAGGATTTTCAATTACAATATGGCACTACGATTTATGGAATGGTAATCCAAATGCGGATGCAAAAAGCGAAAGATCTGCTGTATGAACAACATAATGTCAATGAGATCGCCTGCATTCTAGGATATAGTAGTGTCCCACATTTTATTAAGGTTTTTAAATCTTATTTTGGGGACACTCCAAAGCAGTTTATGTTAGAAATTCAGCATTTAACAGCTGCTACTCCTGTGACCAAGCCTTTACATAGTCATATTCAATAACAGTAGTTTGGCTATTGTTGCTGTCATAATTGGCAGCCCCTAGACCAATTCTGTCCAAGGTGGTAATCCCACTATTCTTCCAAGAATATATGTTTGTATTATTTATAAAGAATTCAATGTTTCCATTTTCATTTTCTAATCGTAGGATATTAGTTTTATCGATGGGCTGGATGGCTGAGTTTTCCTTCCAGTTTTGAATTATTTCCAATTCTCCATCTTCATGATTGAAGATGGTAAAATGTCCAGATTGTTCAATAACTATCCAAGATTTATTATCAGAATCCCTGCGGTCAAAAATAATTCCTGCATCACCTTTTCCCCCTGTTTGTTTAAAACTAATTTCAAGAATTTGTTTTTTTCCTTGTCCAAATATATTTACGGGACAATTAAAGCCATTTACAAAGGTCCCATTGATGCTATAATTAAGGATATACTTACCATTATTTATTTCACTCCTTAATAGGTTGTCTGTACCGACAAACCATTTGCTATCGTCATTGAAATTCTCCTCATAGACAAGAGTTCCATGCTTTTCACCTTCATCCTTACTACATGAAACCAATAGTAAGATGCTCAAAATTGCCAGGAATATATTCCCATTTAATGATATTCTTTTCATAGATAAGTGTTTTTAAAAATTGAAATGTTGTTACTAAAATTTATTCCTTCAAATTGATTTAATGTTGATAGGATAAAGTTAGGAGAGGTTGTTTTTCAATACAATACTAGAAAACCATTATATTTTTGGTCTTCAAAGAATCGTTTGCAGTTATCCAAATCCAATAATTAAGTCAGATTATTGGCCTAATCCTACAATTATTAGTCTTAAAATCCTTTATTATTAAATTAATGCTATTTTAGTAGGGTTACTTTTTTGAACCACAGCATCATTATTTCCATTCATCATGAGCAACATTACATTAAAAGAATTAGCTTCAAAATTGGGGTTATCGGTATCTACTGTATCGAAGGCCTTGAATAATAGCTTTGAAATTAGTGATGAGACTAAGCTTCGAGTGAGGAAAATGGCTCAGAAATATAATTATAGGCCGAATATATTAGCTAAAAGCCTAAAAACTGGGCGTAGTAATTCCATTGCAGTAATTATTCCATATTTAGGAAATCCATTTCAATCCCAGCTTTTGGAGGGTGCCCATAAAGCAGCTTATGAAAGAAATTATAAGTTAGTATTTATGCAAAGCCATGAAAATGCTAAACTAGAACAGGAATCCCTAAAAACCCTACAACAGCAGAATGTGGATGGTGTTATCATCACCCCATCTGCTAATAGTAACCTGAAATATTTAAAACAGTTCCATCAAATTTGCCCGCTTGTACTGGTAGATCGTATTGATTTTGATCTCCCAACTTTTAAAATTGGGGTTAATAGTGAAAAAGGAGCTTTTGATGCTACCCAACATTTGATAAAGTCTGGTCGAAAAAATATTCTGGTTTTATGTGGAATGAACATTGGTATCAACCAAAAGAGGATTTCAGGTTACAATAAGGCGCTCATGGCCAATTTTATCCCTGAAAATAAAGACAATATTATCCAGGTAGACTATGGCCAATCCAGAGAAGATTTAATCGAGAACCTCACACATATCTTGAAGGATAAATTGAGTAAAACTTCCGAGCCAATGGGAATCTTGGGGACCACTGATACCCTGACAGTTTCAACCTTGGGGATTCTTTCTAATTTAGGAATAAAAGTGCCTGAGCAAGTTTCTGTAATTGGTTTTGCCAACACTGAAATTGCAGAGTCCTTAAACCCTTCCTTATCTACGATTATTCAACCTGCCTTTGAAATAGGAGTAAAGGGTGTAGAAAAACTAATACAATTAATAGAGTCTAAGGATAGGTTCAAAATGGATTATGACACAACTATCCTTGACACATTTATTGTTCCTCGCAATTCAACTAAAGTTTAACTGGTTTCATTTTAGGAACCAAAATCTTCATAATTATCCAAGCAACCAAATAGGCGAGTGCACAAAAGGTAAATACGATCATATATCCTTGGTCAATCCCATTTGCAACAGTATCCCCTTTTGAAGCAAGTTGTTTTAAAAACTCCTCAATATTTGCAACACCATGCTGTTCGAAGAACGCTTTTTTAGAGTCTATATTGGCAATTTCTGGAAATCTATTTAGTACATTCTCTCCATTGACAGTACTCCAATTTGTCTCTGCATAATCAAATAATTTACCTGAATATATATTGATAAAAAAGGATCCCAATCCACCTGCTAATCCGCCAATACCAGTCACTGTTGCAATCGCTTTCTTAGGAAACATATCACCAACAGTTGAAAAGATATTTGCCGACCATGATTGATGTGCTGCAGCGCCAATACCAATCAATATAGTAGGAATCCAGAAGGAATAATGTCCAAATGGTTGTGCCAATAGAACCAATAATGGGAAAAATGCAAAGATTAGCATGGCTCTCATTCTGCCAGCATAAGGATTCATGCCTTTGTTGATAAAATAGGTTGGCAACCAACCTCCAATCAAGGAGAACATCGTGATGCTATATAAAACAAACAGAGCTAATTGCCCATTCAAATCCGATGATTTTACCCCATAAACAGAACTTAAATAAGCCGGCATCCAGAATAAATAAAACCACCAAACCCCATCGGTCATAAATTTTCCAATGGCGAAAGCCCATGTTTGATTATGTCTCAAACAATTTAGGATACTAACTTTCCCTTGTACTACAGGAGGGTTTAATTCATTTTGTTGAGCTTCAAGGACATCGTCTTGCTGAATATATTCCAATTCGGCTTCATTCACTTTTGGGTGTACCTCAGGCTTATCATACATGAAGATCCAATAGCCCATCCATATAAATCCCAATGCCCCAATTATGATAAATGACATTTCCCAACCCCAGTATTTTGCGATAACAGGGATACATAAAGGTGCAATCAAGGCACCAATGGTAGATCCTGCATTAAATATACTGGTAGCAAAAGCTCGGTCTTTTTTAGGGAAATATTCGGCTGTTGTTTTGATGGCTGCAGGGAAGTTCCCAGCTTCACCAATTGCCAAGACAAAACGCGCAAAAATAAATAAGACTACACTGACATTGATGACCCTTGAAAAATCATGAACATTTCTTATAGCTTCTTTAGCACCTTCAAACCCTACGAACCATTCGCCGGCAACAATACCAGAAGTCGCGATTCCACAGAATGCATGGAGAATAGCACCAACAGACCATACCGCAATAGCCCATAAGAACCCTTTTTTGGTGTCCATCCAATCAATGAACCGACCTGCAAACAACATCCCAACCGCATAGAATATAGAGAATAAAGCAGTGATTAGTCCGTAATCATTATTGGTCCAATGAAACTCCGGTGAAATAAAATCTTTCCAAGTAAGGGAAAGCACCTGCCTGTCTAAATAATTTATGGTGGTGGCGAAAAATAAGAGGGCACAAATGGTCCATCTGTATTTACTAGCTTTTTGGTCGGTCATAAAATCGTTTATTGGTTGTTTTGCCTCAATTCGATAAAAATATTGCCAAAGGTTTTTTCCTTATCCAATGATGATGTGCTAAATTGAGATTAACGGTTTACAATTATTTATAAGTATCCTAATAATTGGTAGGAAATAAAAGAAATTTTTACTTAAACGTTTTCGAAGATTTTGAAATTAACTCTTGGATAATTGAATTATTAATGTCGAAAAGTCGAAATCGATTTCGCAGATATTAAACTTTTTCTTCTCAAACTTGTGTTACCTTATGATTTCTAAAAAAATAAAAAAATGAATTTAACCTTTGAAAATCGATACGCTATCGGACCTAATGAAACAAAAAACCTAGATACCGAAGGTTTGAGAAAGAACTTTCTTATCGAAAAGTTATTTGGAGAAGATAATATTCACTTTACTTACAGTCATTATGATCGTTATATGGCAGGTGGAGCAATGCCTGTCAACCAAAAGTTAAAGCTTGAAACAATTGAAGCTCTATTGAAAGAAGAATATTTTTTAAGCAGGAGAGAGTTGGGGATTATCAATGTCGGCGGAGATGGCAAGGTTGAAGCCGATGGAGAACTCATTGATCTTAATTATAAGGAAGCATTATATATTGGCAAGGGAACTATGGAAGTGTACTTCATCAGTAATGACCCAGCGAAACCTGCAAAATTCTATCTGAATTCTACACCTGCTCACCATTCATATCCAACAAAAAAAGTAACTAAAGAACAGGCTAATAAAATTGAATTGGGATCCTTGGAAACTTCAAATCATAGGGTTATCAATCAAATGCTATTGCATACGGTTATTCAAACTTGTCAGTTGCAAATGGGCATGACTGAATTGCAAGTAGGTTCCGTATGGAATACCATGCCTGCGCATACCCATGACAGACGTATGGAAGTTTATTTTTATTTTGATCTTCCTGAAGGACAGTCAGTTTCTCATTTTATGGGACCTGTAAATGAAACCCGTCATATCTGGATGCAAAATGAACAAGCAGTAATTTCTCCACCTTGGTCTATTCATGCTGGTGCAGGAACTAGTAACTATACTTTTATCTGGGGAATGGCCGGTGAAAATATGAATTATGATGATATGGACAAATGTCCAATTACAGAATTGAAATAATATGAAAAAGATTTGGCTTTGTGTATTCACAATTGCAGTAGCCGTTCAGGCATATGGACAGAAATATATCCAAGTAACGAACGCTTCAGGAAATAGCAGGAATGAATTGATATCCATTCCTTATGATAAGTTTACTTCACACTTTGCCCTTGATAGCATATTCACGGTAAAAGATGAAAATGGAAATATCATTCCTCATCAATTGGAAAAGCTTGGTGCAGATCAACCTATCAATGTGCTTTTACAAGTAAAGTTGGAGCCAAAATCAAAAATAAGGCTTTCGGTTGTTAATACTGCGAGTCCAGCTATTGCCAGGAAAACCTTTGCCAGATATGTTCCTGAAAGATTTGATGATTTCGCGTGGGAAAATGATGTTCTAGCTTTTAGAATGTATGGGAAAGCATTGGAAGGTAGGGCGGATGATGCGCAAGGTTTAGATGTCTGGGCTAAGAGAACCGATCAATTAATTATTGATAAATGGTATAAGACCGAAGATTACCATAAAGATCACGGTGAAGGTCTTGATTATTATTCTGTGGGGCAAACACTGGGTGCAGGTGATATCGGACTTTATCTCAATGGAAACTTACAGTTTACCAAGCATTTTAGAAGATATAAGGTATTGGATAATGGTCCATTAAGAACCACTTTTCAGTTGGAGTTTGATCCGGAGAATGTAGAAGGACAAAATATTACTTTCAGTAAAACATATCGTTTAGATGCTGGAAGTAACTTTAATAAAGTCACTTTACAATTTGAAAATCAAAAGGAGGCGACTACGCCAATCGCTATTGGAGTGGTAAAAAGAAAAGAGGAGAACCCTAAGTTAACTTATTCACAAAAACCAAGCTCTTTGGCTTATTGGGAGCCAGAAATTAATTCAAGTGGTCATATTGGGGTTGCTGTTATTGTTCCCGAAAAAGGCGTACAGTTTGTGAATGATAGACCTGAACAAGCATTATTAATCACTCAGGTTAAAAATGATAAAGACTTTGTTTACTATAATGGAGCTGCCTGGAATAGAGCTGGTAAAATAACAGATGATAAGGAGTGGAATAAGGCAGTGGAAACCTATAAGGAAAATTTAAAGAAACCTCTGAAAACAGTATTAAAATAAAAAATGATGTCAATTTTAAGTTCATTTGATCTAAAAGGGAAATTGGCCTTAGTAACGGGCTGTAAACGTGGAATAGGGAAAGCTATGGCTGAAGGCTTAGCAGAGGCTGGAGCCGATATTATTGGGGTTTCAGCTAGCTTGGAATTAGAAGGTTCTGATGTTGAAAAATCAATCCAAGGATTGGGTAGAAAATTCTATCCATACCAATGTGATTTTTCTAAGCGTGAAGAACTCTATGCCTTTATTGAAAAGGTAAAATCCGAACATCCTCAAATCGATATCCTGTTCAATAATGCCGGTAATATTTTGAGGAAACCTGCTGTTGAACATCCCGACGAATATTGGGATCAGATTATAGAAATCAACCAAAACTCTCAATTTATCTTAACCAGAGAAATAGGGAAGGAGATGGTAGCTCGAGGATCCGGAAAGATAATCTTTACCGCTTCATTGCTATCTTTTCAGGGCGGGGTAAATGTACCTGGATATGCAGCGTCTAAAGGGGCAATTGCTTCATTGACCAAAGCATTTGCTAATGAATGGGCAAGCAAAGGAGTAAATGTCAATGCCATTGCTCCTGGTTATATTGCAACCGATAATACCGAAGCATTAAGGAACGATCCTAATCGTTCTGCATCTATCTTGGATAGAATTCCTGCAGGAAGATGGGGAGAAGCTGAAGACTTTAAAGGACCGGCTGTATTCCTTGCTTCTCAAGCCTCCAATTATGTACATGGAACCATTCTTACCGTCGATGGCGGTTGGATGGGAAGATAATAAAATAGGGGTTATCAACCGATAACCCCTAAATCTATTTACTTGTACTATCAACTTTTTATTTTAGTTCCTTAAGTCTGGTTAAAGCCTCCAGGTAATAATAATCAGCATATGTTAGCGGCCCATCCACTTCTGAGTTATGTGGTAAACTCCCTACGCTATGTTTCAAAAGGAATCCTCCATTTGTTTTATAATCTGCAAAATAGGCTGGACTTGATAAAGATTTTAAACTTTCTTTCGCAAAGTCCAAAAACTGCTTTTTATCCTTGCCTTCCGAAAATTGAGAAAGCTCTATAAGCGCTGAAGCTACAATTGCAGCAGCAGATGCATCTCTAGGAATTGGAGAAATATTTCTACCTGTAAAGTCTACATCCGAATTATATCCTTTTTGATGGGCATTAAAATCCCAGTAAGGAATTTTATCCTTCGGTAAGTTGGAATTGTTCATGTAGAACTTCGCGGCCTTTTGAGCAGTTGCTAGATAATCAGCTTTCTTGGTTTCTCGGTACATCATGGTAAATCCATAGATCGCCCAAGCCTGTCCGCGAGACCAAGTAGAATTATCCGCAAATCCTTGATTGGTTTGTTGGTGAATAGCTTTTCCATTGGCATCATAATCCACCACATGGTAAGTGCTATAATCAGAACGGAAATGATTTTTCATCGTTTGATCTGCATGGCTGATCGCTACTTCCTTATACTTTGGATCACCAGTAATGTCAGAAGTATAACAAAGCATTTCCAGGTTCATCATATTATCAATAATAACAGGGTATTTCCAAACCGTTTTGTTGTCCCAAGATTTCTTCTCGTTCCATGATTTGATCACACCTACCTTGGCATCATAGCGCTTCAAGGCAGTATTGGATGAATGAATAATAAGGTCTTTATATTCCTTTACTTTCGCAGGATCATTCAGGTATTTGATTGCATTTCCATAAGAACAGTACATCACAAAGCCAATATCATGGTGTTGGTCCAAGTCCTTTGCTTTTTCCAGTTTTTCAGTCCATTTAATTGCTTCTGCTTTAGTTTCTTCATTGGCGGTTTGATGATAGATATACCATAAAGATCCCGGGAAGAATCCCCCGGTCCAATCCCATTCATCTGTACCAATCAGTTTGCCGTCTTTGGTCGTTCGAGGGAACTTATTTAAAACATCGGCTTCTTTGGCGAGATACTGATATTGCTTGTCTGCTTTCTTAAAAATTGCCGGAATAAAATCTTGTTGCTGCGGTTTCATGCTAATAAATAAAACTGATGCTGCTGCAGCAAACAAGGATGTAATCTTGATTTTCATATATAGGTGTTCTAATAAGTTACGTAATAATCTTTAGGAAATTTCTCTCCCGAAAATGCTTTTTGTGAAGTCCATGGTTCAGGTTTACTGCTCCAAAATTCATCGCTCTCAGGCAATCCCAATGCAATAAAGGATAATGATGCCTCATAAAGGGATCCGGTATTCGTGTAAGAGTCTGCAATGTTTCCCTGTTTTGCAGAAGTTAATCCCAATACCAACCAGCCATATTTATCATAAATATCATGAACATAAATCTTCTTGAGCATAGCTGTCATGGCTGCGCGAACCTGTCCTGGTTTTAACGTTTCTGGTAATTTCTTGTCCAGGGCAACAGCTGCCAAGGGTTGAAAACCTCCATTTCTATAAGTAGAACTTCGACCAATAACTGGGTAATATCCTTCCGGAGAAATCATCCTCTCCTGATGCTCGGCATACCTTTGCATCCGCTTATAGGCGCGCTTGTATTTTTCTTCATAGTCAGCTGAAACTTTCGCATTATGCTTTAATGTTTCAACCAGCATACAATGAATCACATACCCATTATAATAATCAAAACTGAATCGAGCTCCATCACTATACCAACCATCCCCAACATACCAATCCTTATCAAATTTTTCGATGGCATGATCAATCTTCTGTCTTTCAGGTTCAACCCCAACACTGAATAAAAATGTTTCAGTCATAGAAGCGAATAGAAGCCAGTTGCTTTCATTTGGAACTATCCACCTGATATGCATAAATTCGGCTATCACCTGCTTCTTGGTTTCCTCGGGAAGTGGTTCCCATAACGCTTTAGGAGCACGTAAAAAGCCTAAAGCCAGGTGTGCCGCATCAACCAAGGTTTGTTTGGAATTATCTCGCCAAGCAAAATAATCCGGAGAATCTGGATTTACGCCATTTTGAATACCCAATAAAGCTTGCTTAAGGAATTTCTCCCTTAACTTACCTTCTGAACTTCCATCGGAGGGAAGGGCTAGCCATGGCGCAATTCCAGCCAATAAACGTCCAAATGCCTCCAAATATCCTACCTTAGGATTTCTTCCATCAAAGGATTCTGAAACCACCATGGGCATGTTTTTTTGAAAAGTTCCCTTACTGATATTCTCCAAGATTGGCGAAGCCATTTTACTGATGACCTCCACCCAATAAGCTCTGTCGTTCAAAGACTCTTTATCCAAGACTGCTGTATCTTGTGGTTTTAAATCAGAAGCTTCCACATTGGTTTTTGCCAAAGTCATTCCCCCAATGAATAGCCCTGCTTTTTGAATCCACGCTCTCCTTTTCATAATTTTAGTTTATCGTAAATGTATAACTGCCCTTTGAAGCCAAAACTTTTGCTTTTAGATTAAGCCTGTAGATTTTTGCGCCCCAGACATTGCTTAATCTAGTATCATCCTGTTCAATCACATCAATGGATGGCTCAAATAACTTTGCATCAAATGTTAGCGTATGTGTTCCATTGTTTAATGAAATCTTACCGTTTTCAATTTTAGGTTCTGATGCCAATAAGAAATGTACAATGTTTTCCTTATTAGGATTCTCAATATTGAAATCATCCGTAATGATTAATGCCTTATTGTTAATCTTGTATTTTCTGACCCATGTTTTAATCTTTGCTTCTGCAGGATATGCACCTGCGATATCCAATTTGAACTCATTTTTCTTAGCGTCAAATGATGCATCTCTTGATTTATACTTGGCTCCATAAGGTTGGTCAAACCCATTTATCTGAGGCAAGTTATGGTATGCACTCTGCATGGTCCAGATATCATAACGTTCATTACTGAATGTTTTCTTGTTATAGGTTCCTACCCCTGCATCAATAAATATAGGTTTTTCATCCATGTATAAGATGAAAGTACCAACATCGCTATGATTGTGACTTTCATTGTTGAATCCTCCTTTGGCAGCAAAGAATAAATCAGGAGTCCTGATATATAAAAACTCTGTCTCAGGGTACCATTTGTATGGATTGTTAGGCAATTGAGCAATTTCTCCATGGATTCCTTCTAAGGTTCTTAAATCTTCAAGACTTCTAAATGCATCCCGAGTTATAGAAACCTTATTTGGCTTTTTCTCCATAAGGTATTTTGCAAATTGCTTCATTTCTTTACTGTCAACGGATTCTCCATAACGATAGATCAATAATGGATCTCCACCACCTTTGGCAGATGCATCTGCAAAGTTTACCACCCATGAATCACCTCCAATATAGGATTGAGAAATATATTCCCCCATATCCTTGATAACTTTCTGGTCAAATAAGTTAATCTTATTGCCAGTGGAAAGCGCTAAGATTTCAAGGTAATCATACAACTTACCTGCTGCGTGTCCCCAATAAGATGGCCCTTCTTCACAAGCACCGTCTTTTTTAACATAATTGATAAATTTATCCACCGATCTCATGGTCTTGTAGATGCCTTCAATTTTAGCATTCTCATTATCTTCAATCAGTAATAAGGAGGTCAATACATTGAAATTACACCAAGGATTCCAGTTGTTGACAATAGCATTGTCTTTCAGTTCCAAAGCCTGCCACCACATATCATTCCTTTGCATATAGGGCTCAATAATTCGTGAATGAATATGACTCTTTAGTCTGCTGCTAATCTCAGGATTGACTTTGTTCATCTCGTCTTTTAAGAAATAATGAATCCAAGAAAGAAATGATCCCATATCTCCAGCCATTAAATCCACAACATGAACGCCCGACTGGGGTAATGTCCTTTTTGAAGATTGATAAGCTGGTACATGAGCTGATAATGACCAGGTGCTCATCTCTGTGAAATACCAAACACCATTGATGATCTGATCCATAAATCTGCCTTTTCCTTCCGCCAATTCTGCAAAAAATAAACTACTCAAAGCTGTGGCATTTTCATTCATCGGTTTCTCCATAATCACCCTTGAGCCATCTCGTTCATAGGCTAAGTAATCAGTTGCTTTGACGACCTTCCATTGATATGTTAATGCCTGTTCACCTTTTTCAATAATATTTGCATAAACTGGTGCCGTTAGCTGTTTCCAACCTTCACGGTCTGAATAGCTAGGATATGGAACCCATTTCTGATTGTCCAACAGACTGCTTTTCACTTCTGTCTGACTGAAATTCTTGCATAATAAATCTAAAGAGGGATCAGTTTTTCCGCTCGATAGAGCAGAAAAACTGATAAAGATTAAGAATGTAAAACCGATTAAATGCTTCATGTTACCAATCTTGATTTTGTGTTAAACTTGGATTCATTTCTATTTCAGCACCCGGGATAGGCCAAATGGTATGGCGGGTTTGATAGCCACGGGTCAATAGATTATCTCCAACAATACTTTTTTCAATAAAATTATTCGAAACTTCTGTAAGCTGGTTCCATCTTTTTAAATCAAAATATCTATGACCTTCAGCTGCCAATTCAACTTTTCGCTCATGTGAAATTCGCTTTTGCATATCCTGTTTGCTGGAAACCGCTAAAAATGCGGCACCCGAATTGATACCTGGCATGTTGGAACGTGTTCTAACTTTGTTCAATTCCGTAATCGCCTTATTTAATTCTCCATTCTCATTATAGGCCTCCGACAACATTAATAGGACATCAGCAAATCGAATCAATGGGAAGTTGATCGGTGTATGTGCGCGGTCTGTAAGAGCACCTTTTAAATTGCCCTCAGGAACAAATTTACGCCACATATAGGTTAACCATCCTCTGTTGTTTCTGATCTGACCGAAGTTTTCATTTACACCAGTTGCTAGAACTAGTTTCATGTTTCTTTCCTGATTGGCATTCCAACCTAGGTAGTCCGAATAGGGAACTATCAAGGATTGATTCATTCGAGGATCCCTGCCAGCATATATTTTTCTGATTTTTGCTGTATCTGGAAGATGAGTGTAATTACCATTGTTATGGGTTGCCATCATAGCTTCTTTTTTAACCGCATTGTCAGCATTATAATTCGCATAGTGATCATCCCAATTAAATGGAGACCCATCCTTGTTCTCGTAACTATCCGCAAACCTCGTGCTTGGCATTACATTGTTCCAGCAGCTTCCAAAGGTAGATCTTGATCCCATATAGAATGCCATCGGCATACCGTATGGGAAGCCTGTTCCGCCCATGTTCTGAATAGAAAAGATGGACTCAGCACTGTTGTCGCCTTCCATTTTAAATAATGAACTGTAATCCGCACTTAACGAATAGTTGTAGGCATTGGTTTTATTGTAAACAATATCCTCAAAATCCTTGATCGCATTTGCCCAATTCTTTTGATATAAATACACTTTTCCACGCAAGGCTACAGCTGCTCCCTTCGTCACTCGTCCTAGATATTTATCGTCATATTTGACTGGTAAATTTTGAATAGCAAAATTTAAATCCTCAATAATGAATTTTTGAACATCTTCAACCGATGACCTCGGATTTTTTAAATCAGCAAAATCCTTGTTTAGATCAACCTGCTCATCGTAAATTGGCAATCCTCCAAATAAATTACTTAGCTGGAAGTACATCAGACTACGTAAAAATTTAGCCTCCGAAATCATGATGTTTTTCTTTTCAGCATCAATTTCCATCTTTTGAATATTGCTGATGGCATGATTTGCTCGTTGAATTAAATCATAACCGCTTTTCCAACGACCAGTCACTGTTCCAGATCTATCCGTGAATGCACCGGAGATAATATCTCCAAAGCCAATATCATAGCCAATCCCTACATCCGTTAAGTCATCATAAGCGAACTGAAGCCCAAATGTGTTTTCCTTTTTTAGGTCATTATATACGCCTAGAACACCAGCCAAGGCTTGATCTTCTGTTTGCCAAAAAGTGTTGCCACTAACTTGGCTATATGGTACAGTATCCAACTTATAGCAAGAACTAAATGCCAAACAAGCCGAAATACATATTAAAGTTATCTTTTTCATTTTAAAATAATTAGAAGGTTAATCCTATTCCAAATACAACTTGTTTCATGGTAGGGTAGTTGGTTCCACTTACCTCTGGGTCAAAGCCTTTATATTTGGTAAAAGTCCAGAAGTTTTCCATCGACCCAAATACACGTAAATTTTGAACAGCGATTTTTTGAGTTAATGCATTCGGGAAGGTATAGCCTAACTGAATGTTTTTAATACGCATGTATGCTTTATTCTGTAACCAGAAATCACTGTTGATTACATTTCGTGTATTGTTATAAGGTAATAACCTTGGATAGGATGCATCTGTTCTTCCTTCTGTCCATCGTCCATCTATGATTTCTTGGTTCAATTGGTATCCCCATCTCACTGTTGGAGTATAATGTAAATCTGTATACACTAACTTGTTTCCAGCACTTCCTTGTAGAAAGACATTGAAGTCAAAGCCTAAATAATCAAAACCTAAGTTGAATCCATACGTAATTCTTGGCGCAGTACCATGTCCCATGGCTACTCGGTCCAAATCATTGATGATACCATCATTATTCGTGTCAACATATAAGATATCGCCTTTCTCAGGTTTTCCGTATGCCGCAAATGGATTTACTTGCTGATTGGTTTCAGGATTAATAGGAGCATTTTTGATCATATCTTCCACCAATTGTAGGTCAGCATCCGTTTGGATAATCCGGTCTGCTTTTAAAATGAATTGTGTATTGATGGCATAACCCTCTTGTAGTAAGTTGGCTCCTGAAATTGAACGATCCTCACCTTTGAATTTGATTACCTTATTGTCAATAAAAGTGAAGTTTCCACTAACGTTAAATTTAAAGTTCTCACCAATTTGACCGCGATAAGCTAAGTTGGTTTCAATACCTCTATTTCTAACTTTTGCCGCATTAGTTCTTGGAATTGATGCATCTCCAACCACCATTGGCGCAGGTAAGTTGATCAGAATGTTATTTGTAGTCTTATCAAATACATCCACACTTCCACTTAATTTGTAGTTCAATAAATCAAAATCCAAACCTAGGTTGAGAACATTGGTGCTCTCCCAGGTCAGTAGGCTATTGCTCAATCCTGTTTGTGCAAATCCTACATACAACTGGTTGTTTAAGATGTAGTTCGCAGAAGAATATAGGGTTTGATATTCATAGTTGTTAATACCTGAACTGTAGAAAAATACATCATCTACCGTTCCGTTATTTCCTAATGAACCATAAGAGGCTCTGAATTTTAAAGTTGGCATCCAACTTACGTCATAGAATTCCTCTGAAGAGATTTTCCAACCCACTGATGCTGAAGGAAATGTTCCCCATCTACTCTTGCCACTCATGAACCTTGATGAACCATCCGTTCTTAAGTTTGCCTCCAATAGATACTTATCATCCCAAGACAAATTCAAACGACCGAAATAAGAACGCATAGTCCAGTCTGTAATGTTTCCAGAAGCGGAAGCATCCAGCGTGGCAGCATTTAATACGCTCAAGGATGGGTCAATTAAATCTAATTTAGACGCAGCGAACCAGCCATCTTTTAGATATTCCTGGCTGGCACCCACCATTACTTCATATTTTAGACGATTATCAGCGGCGGAGTTTTCATACTTGGCAATACCATCCATGTAATAACGATAGGTTTTTACAGATTGATTGGTCACCGAGCTTCTTCCTGTTCCTGCTGTAGCAACCGAATTGGTCAAGAAATTCCAACGATCGTTAAATACGGGTTGTCGATAAATAAAGTCATCATTGTAGGTATAGGTATAAGATCCTTCAATGCTTAGTCCTTTGATAGGTTTTAATTTGGCAAAGAATCTACTAACAAATCTATTCTTGTTGATATCGCCTTTTTGAGCATATAATCGATGTAGGATATTGTTAGATTGAGGATCGTCTTCCGGGTTGTTTGGAGATCCAAATCTGCCGTCAGGTGCACGAAGAACCATGCCTGGTGTGCTTGCTGCAGCATATAAAAACACATCGTTGATCACATTTGTACCTATCATGGTTTTCGAAACAACTCCATTGATGTTTGTCCCTAAAGTCAACCAAGGCTTGATGTCAGCTTCTAAATTAATCCGACCTGTATGCCTATTGTAAGTCGCCTGTTCAACGATTCCTGGATTATCTAATAAACCATAGGAACCGAAAAACTTAATTTTTTCACTTCCTCCAGTAAAGGATAAATTATGGTTTTGTGATATTTTGTTTTGGAACAGCGATTCCACCCAATCTACATTGGGATACATTAATGGATCGCCGTTTTCATTGGCACGCCATAGATCTATTTTCTCTTGAGAAAAGATAGGTTTTGCATTGGCATCCCCATTTTTATAACCTTCATTCACCAATTCCATGTAATCCGCATAATTGGAAATCATGGTCATGACATTTGATGGCTTTTGAGATGAAAAGTAATTGTTATAGATTACTTTGAAATCATCGTTTTTACCCTTTTTTGTCGTAATTAAAATGACTCCATTTGCCGCTCGAGATCCATAAATGGATGCCGAAGCCGCGTCTTTTAATACCGAAATACTCTCCACATCTTGTGGGTTGATTAGGTTCATATCCCCAACAACACCATCGATTACAACCAAAGGATTGGCATTATTCAGTGTTCCTTGTCCCCGCACTCGTAAAGAGCCACCATCAGCACCCGGACGACCTGAACCCTGTGTAACGGATAAACCAGGGGCTTGACCTGCTAATCCTGATGACAAAGAGGTAATCGGTCGGCTACCTACAACATCTGACATTTGAATCGATGATACCGCTCCAGTAAGGTTCTCCTTCCTTTGAGTACCAAATCCGACTACGACAACTTCCTCAACATCTGTAGATGAGGCCTGCAATGTGATTGTTAAAAACCCAGTCCCTTGGAGCGCAACATCCTTGGTCCCATAGCCTACAGAACTAACCTGAAGGACAGAATTAGCCGGAACACTCGCTAATTCAAAATTTCCATCAGCATCTGATTTGGTGCCAATATTTGTTCCTTTCAGTTGGATGGTCGCCGATGAAATTGGATTCCCATTCTCATCAACAACCTTTCCCTTTATGCTTTCCTGGGATTTGGTAATTACTGATTCAAGAACATCATATTTAATTTCATGAGCCTGGATTTGTTGGACTGAAGCCAAACAAATGGATAGCAATAGGGGCCAGCTCACCTTTGGCTTGAGCTGCCATACTCCCTTTTGCAAAAGAGTAAAATTACGTTTCATTTCGTTGATAGTTTATATATGGTTATCTTAATAAATTGGATATAAAATCCAAGATAATCCACTCTATAGCCTATTCAATAAAAATTTCACGAAAACGATTTCTTGAAATCAATCGAAATCCAATAAAAAGCCAAAAGAAAAAGATATTAAAAGAATAAGAATACTTCCCCCACATCACGACAAGAAATTCATTCTGAGTGGCTAAAAAAAAGAGAAAAAAATTGGTAAACTTTATTTAGGAATGGACAGCCCCCATAGGTCTTAATACTAAATACTAACTACTAAATACTAAAAAAGCGACTTATTTGAGTCGCTTTTTTCTGTAGCCCGTAGGGGAATCGAACCCCTGTTTCAAGAATGAAAATCTTGCGTCCTAACCCCTAGACGAACGGGCCGGTTTGTTTTCCGGTGTGCAAATATAGAATTTACTTTTTGTAACACAAAATATTTTTTATAAAAATTGCTCATTCCCATTTAAGATGCTATTTTTAAGCTGTAAATAACAACTTATGAAACTAATTAAAACCCTAAGTATCTGTGCTATTCTTTTGGCGTCCTTCCATGCGAAGGCCCAACAGAAAAACCTGGAAGTAAAATGGGATTTCAATGAAAATTATAACCCAAAGGATAATCTCGCCCTGAAAATCATCGTTAAAAACAATGATTCGCAGACTTTGAACCTGAAAGGAAAAAACCTTTGGTTCAATTCCATGTATCCTATTGAAGAGAAAAATACCGGCGATTATTCCATTCACAACCGAAATGGTAATTTATATTCCATTGATTTCACAGATCAATTTAGCATAAAGGGCAATGATTCCTTAGTCATTGACTATAAATCACCCTATCCAATTACACACACTTCCTTTACTCCAAATGGTTTCTATTTACAGGACCGTAACAATCCTAAGGAAGTAATCAATATTGGACATCCTCAAGTTTTGCCTTTGCAACTTTCCGTGGAAGAGCAAAACAAATTCCTCAATGAGTTATTCGAGAAGAATGCATCCAGAATTTCGAAGGGATCTCAATTGATTCTGCCTACACCTGCTCATATAAAAGTTGGAAAAGGACAATATAAATTCGATACGCAGGCAACTTATTATGTACATGAACATTTCAATTTTGCATTGCAGCCATTCCAGGAATTAGCTGGACAATTAAGTCAGTTGACATTTGTTGGCGGAAATGAGAAAGATGCAAACATTAAAGTTCTTTATAAGGAAGGGTTAGGGGCAGAGGAGTATAGCTTAAAAATCGATGCCAAGGGCATTAGCATTGAAGCTACGGAAGCAGCAGGAGCATTCTATGCCTTACAGTCAATCAAGTCCTTATTGACGGCTGATCAACTCAGAGCCAATGGAGCGGTGAGTCTCCCATATTTGGAGGTTCATGATAAACCAAGGTTTGAGTACCGTGGATTCATGATGGACATTGCCAGAAACTTTAAGGGTGTCGAAACTATCAAGAAATACATTGATGTGATGGCACAATATAAGGTTAACAAGTTACATCTGCATTTTATTGATGACGAAGGCTGGCGATTGGAAATTCCTTCACTGCCAGAACTTACGGAAATAGGTTCTAAGCGATCTCCTTTCTATCAGGATGGTTCGAGCATTCAACCTGCCTATGGTTCTGGAACTGAGGTTACAGAGGGTCACTTCTTAACCAAGGCTCAATTTCAGGACTTGCTGAAATATGCGGCATCAAAATATATTACCATTATCCCAGAGATTGAAACGCCTGGACATGCTCGGGCAGCGATCAAATCCATGGAGACACGATATAATCGCTTGATGAAAGCGGGCAAAACTAAAGAAGCGGAAGAGTTTTTATTGTATGAAGCAGCTGATAAATCTGAATATAGCTCGGCCCAATATTGGGATGACAATGTGATGAATCCAGCTTTACCTTCTGTTTACCACTTTTTAGATGTAGTCCTGGACGATATTAAAAAGATGTATGATGAAGTCGGCTTGAAGCTTGAGGTAGTTTCGTTGGGTGGTGATGAAGTACCTGCTGGTTCTTGGGAAAAGTCTCCAGCAATACAAGCCTTGATGCAGAAAGAAGGTTTCAAATCTGTTTATGAAGTATGGCCATATTACGTGAAGAAAATCAATGCGATTTGTGCTTCTAAAGGCCTGACCATGGCTGGATGGGAAGAATTCGGAATGGTAAACAAAGGCTCAGGAATGGTTGTGAATGATGAATTGGCTCATTTAGGAATGCACTTGGATGTCTGGAATAATGTGATTGGAGGAGGGCATGAAGATCTAGTTTATAAATTAGCTAATGCTGGATATAAAACTATCTTTATCAGCGCCGCCAATTTTTATCTTGATATGGTTTGGGATCGTGATTTTAGAGAACCTGGCTTGAAATGGGCAGCAATTTCTGATCTGTACCATTCTTTCTCCTTATTGCCAGAGAACTTCTTCTCCAATATGGTAATCACAGAACCTGGAAAGAAATTAGAACCTAAATATATAGCTTCCAAAGTGCGATTGACAGAAAAGGGAAAATCCAACTTGTTAGGAGTTAAAGCTGCATTATGGGCAGAAACCGTCTTAACACCTGAGCGAATGGACTATATGCTATTCCCTAGGATGTATGCACTTTCAGAACGCGCTTGGGCACCCAAAAGAACCTGGGAGGATGATTCTAAATTCAATAAAAAAGCATTCGCAAAAAGCTATTCTGATTTTGTAAATAAAGTCGGGTTATTGGAACTTCCTAAACTTGACTTGATTGCTGATGGCTTCAATTATAGATTGCCTTCAGTAGGTGTGGCTCAACAAGGGAATCTACTGAAAGCAAATATTGAATATCCTGGTTTTGATATCTATTATACCTTGGATAGTTCAACCCCATCGGCCTCTTCTCAAAAATTCCCAATCAAGGGATTGAAACTAAAGAAAGGCGACAAGATCAATCTTGCAGTAGTGGATGATAAGGGTAGAGTAGGAAGAGTATCCAGCTATCTGGTTCAATAAAATTAAATCTAAAGAATCCAGTTTTTTCGCGGAAAAACTGGATTCTTTATTTCAATCATCTTCATTCTATTTAAATCCTATAAATGAAGCAAAACACAGGTGTTTATGTAGAACATCCACCATCTTAAACCCAACTTTCTCCAATAATTGCAATTGGTAAACTAGGGGTCTGGGTGAATCCTCTTTTTCTATATATGCAAAAACATGTTTTTGGTATTCTTGATCCTTCAAGTTAATCAGAAAGTCCCCATAAAGATCTTGATAAATAAACTTTTGTATCGCGGGGCTATTTTGTTCAACCATATCAAAAATCCAGATACTTCCACCGGGGCCTAACAGCTTATATAGCCTCGCAAATGATGTTTCCCAATCGGCATCATCTCGTAAATGGTGTAAAACCATGGTCGCAATAATTACATCATATTTTCCTTCTGTAAGTTCAACCGTTCTAAAATCACCCTTGAAAATTTCTACTTTGCCTTCAGTATGTTCCTCCACTCTTTGTTTTGCTCTTTCCAACATGGGCAAACTCAAGTCTACAAGGTCTACATTCACTTTCGAATTGGTCTTCATTAAGGTTTTTACTGCATAATTCCCCGCGCCACAACCAATATCCAATATATACTCTAAATCAGGGTAAAGGTTCTTTATTCCGTCTGTAATCAGCTCCATATTTAATACAGCATCGATCGTATTGGCTTGACTCGTCTCTAAATTGGAAAATCGTTCTACATCCGCATCAAATCGTTGTTCAATCTCTTCTAAACTTGATTTATTCATGATCTATTTGTTTGATACTCAAATTTATCTCTTTCAGTTATACCTGAAAAATACTATTTTTATCATAAGATAATACCTTACAGGTATCATGGAACTAAGACATTTACATTATTTTAAGACCCTAGCCGAAGAATTGCATTTCGGGCATGCTGCGAAAAGATTATTTATTTCACAGCCACCTCTAAGTCGACAAATCAAGGAACTTGAACTCGAGCTTAAAGCTGAACTCTTTATTAGAAATAATAAAAAAGTGGAACTCACTGAAGCTGGAAAGTATTTCTATGCTCAGGTTGATGCCATGATCAGTCATTTGGAGCTAGTCAAGAATACAACCCGGTTGATTCATGAACAGGTTTCTGGAGAAATCCGCCTTGGTTATATTAGTTCCACACCAAAGCAATTTATCGCCAATATTCTAGAGGATCTAAAAATTACCTTTCCCTTGCTTCAGGTAAATCTGATTGAAGCTTCAAGTATGGTTCAGGTAAAATCTTTGCTTAATGGTAAGCTGGATCTAGCCATCATTCGTGGCAAGATCCCTGAAAATAATATTCAAATGAAATTATTGTTTAAGGATGAATTATGTGTGGTTGCTCCATTGAAAAACTTTGGAAAATTCGCCCTTGATGAAATTAAATCCATGGATTACATTTCATTTAATAATGACTATGCACCAGATTATTTTAAGTTGAGTGAGGAACTTAGCCAAAAGCTGAATTTTGAACCTAAAATAAAGCATCAATGCAATAATATGAATGCTATCCTGGAGCTGGTGCGGTTAAAGGTAGGCTATGCTATTGCCCCATTTAGTATTGTTCAATCCAATAAGGATTTAACGATTATCAAATCTTCCGAAATTCAGAAAAAAATTGAAAGTAATGTTTATCTGGCTTATCATGCGGATAATTCCAGCATGGGGATGAGGCAAATCCTGGATAGGATAGGCAAACTACAAAAATAAAGGTCTCCCAAATTTTGAGAGACCTTTAATATTTATCTATATTTTACCTTAGAACGTTTTAAATTTCTCAGGTTCCATTTCCGTAAATGAGGCTACTTTTTGATAATTGATACTGTCTGCATTCGCCTTAAAGGTAGTAGGAAGGATCAATCCATTCCCGATATCCTTATAGCCATTTACTAAATAACTTTTATTATCCATATCCAAACGTTTTACCAATCCAGATTCTTCGCTGACATAGAAACTTCCAGAATTACCCAAGAAATTTGAAAAATCTAATTTTTGAAGCTTCTCCGCATTGATAATCTTATTGCTGGACTGGGAACTGATATTGGAGGAAAGAATACTGATAGGTAAGGATAATACCTTTAAATCAATATTATATTGTCCAATCAAATCCTGTAAAACATTTCTAAAGTCTTGAGCTGATATTTCAGCACCATTTTCATTATAGATATGATTTAACTTCTGGCTTTGAACATTCAACAAGGCAACTACATTTTCATTGTTCAGGGTGCCTTCAAAACGTACATTCCCAGATTGTTTGTCCAATAAGAACGTCCTGTTCCCGCTAATGGATGGATATTTACTATTTCCAGAAACGGTAAACATAATATATTTGGTGCTTTCCCATTTCGATTTGCCCCCAACACCATTCCAGATCTTGTCCATGATATTGTCAGACTGTGCTGAAAGCATTGCTGGCGAAATTGTAAGTGCAGCAAATATTAAATAGATATAGAAAACTATATTCTTCTGTTGTTTCATAATACTGAATTTTGTGATAATATGAGAGGAATTCACTACGTGCATAATTCTGCAACCCCAAAATCAAATTGGGAATGATTGAGTTGCTTTGTTCGTATGTGTATTTTGTATCATAACCTCCTAGTTATCAAAAACAATACCATTAATGATTTTTGTGGATTAGGCCCATTTGAATTGCCGTAATGGCAGCTTCTTCACCTTTATTTCCATGTTTACCTCCAGCTCTATCCAAGGCTTGTTGCTCATTGTCTGTGGTCAACACCCCAAAGATTACCGGTTTATTGTATTTTATCCCTACTTGCGCAATCCCGTTTGCTACCGCATCACAGATAAAGTCAAAATGACGGGTCTCCCCTTGAATAACACAACCTAATGTGATCACGGCATCTAATTCTTTATTGCGTAAGGCAATATCACTGCCTGAAATCAATTCATAGCTTCCAGGTACTTCAATCAATTCAATGTTCTCTTCCTTCGCACCATGGTTCAATAAACCTTGATATGCTCCATTTAATAAGGCTCCTGTAATTTGTGCATTCCATTGCGATACTACAATCGCAAACTTTAAATTTTCAGCATTACCCACTGCTAAGTGCGAAAAGTCAGAGAGATTCTTTAAGGAACTTGACATACGTATATAATAAAAATAAAGGGCTACCTTTTGGTAGCCCTCAAAGATAATTAAAATATTTTTGGTATCTGTTGAAGCTTGATTGGTTGTAGACCAACCTTGTCAATTTCTTCAATAAGGTCAAACCTAAATCCTAATTCCTAAATCCTGAATCTATTGTTGCTTTGCTTGAACGCGTGCAAGAAAGCTGTCAATTGTAGTGGATTCAGCACTCTCAGGAAATTCATCTCTGATACGTTGGTATGAGATTTCAGCATTTTTGTAATCCTGTAATTCTTCATATACCAAACCTAATTTCTTTAAGAAAATTGGAGTTGTGTAAGCGTTGCTGCTCTTGTCAGCTGCTTTCTTATAATAGTTTGAAGCTTTATCGTAGATCTTCTCTTCCGAATAAGCATCGCCTAATAATCCAATTACCAATGGATCTAATACTTCACTTCCTGTTTCAGTATATTGTTCCAAATATTTGATTGCCTCTTTGAAGTTTTTCTGACGTAAGTATAAACCTCCTAGATAAGCATTCGCAATGTTCGCTGATTTTGTGTTTGAATACTCATCAGCAATTTCTTTAAATCCTGGGAATGAACCATCACCATCGATTGCTTTCTTCTGTAATGAATCAATCGTAGCATAGTGTTCTGCTTGGTACATTTGGTTAGCTGCCTTCTCTGCTCTTGGCGCTAGATAAAAATTCTTGTATCCGAAATAAAGGAGGATCAATACAATGATACCTGCAACTATAAAGATGATACTCTTTTGATTTTCTTCGAAAAATGATTTCTTCGGCCCTGTTTTAATCGCTGAAGAACCGTTTTGATTATTTTGTGACATTCTTAGTTTTAATAGATTACGGAACGCAAAAATACACTTTTAAAGAATACTTGCAATAATTTAGGAAAAATATTTAACAGCATTAGGAGTTCGCATTCACCATGTTTTCTTTATCCAATTGTTCATAAATCGAGTTCTGGCTTTTGAATTCCGGAACCATAACCTTCATCTGACGAACAATATTCAGATTATTATTGCCTTCCAACTGTTTGGAAAGAACTTGGATTTCATTTTTAACCAAATTGAAATCGTTCTCGCGCACCTTCGCAATCATGATTTTTTCATGGTGCGTAGGCATTGTGTTCTCCAAGTCATTCAATAATTCTTCGTATAATTTTTCACCTGGTCTTAAACCCGTGAACTTAATATCAATATCTTTGAATGGGGTGAAACCAGATAAGCGGATCATTTTCTTGGCCAGATCCACAATCTTAACAGATTTACCCATGTCAAATACGAAGATCTCACCGCCATTCCCCATATTACCAGCTTCAATCACGAGTTGACAAGCCTCTGGAATAGTCATGAAATATCGGGTGATATCTGGATGGGTAACCGTTACTGGACCTCCCTTTTCAATCTGATCCTTAAACCTCGGAATAACCGATCCATTCGAACCCAAGACATTCCCAAATCGCGTGGTAATAAAACGTGTCGCTTTGATTCCATTTACTGAGGATAAGTATTTGTTCAAGGATTGAACATACTTCTCCGCAATTCGCTTCGTCGCCCCCATAACATTCGTAGGGTTGACCGCCTTATCTGTAGATACAAATACAAATTTTTGAACCTCAAACTCTACAGCTAAATTCGATAGGAGATAGGTGCCGAATACATTCGTCTTAACACCCTCACTTGGGTGATTCTCCATCATTGGAACATGCTTATAGGCCGCCGCATGATAAACATAATGCGGTTTGAAGGTCTCGAAAAGCAAACGCATCCGCTCCTCACTACGAATATCAGCAATATAAGTATGGTAGATCTGATTCTTGAATTGATCTTGAAGATCTAGCTGTAGATTATGTAATGGTGATTCCGCCTGATCACATAAGATGATCATCTGCGGTTCGTATTTACCCAACTGTTTTGAGATCTCACTCCCAATTGAGCCTGCCGCTCCTGTCACCAATACCCTTTTGCCACGCAATTGATCCATTAATTTCTCATTCGAAATCTGAATTGGAGCACGCTCCAGTAAATCCTCAATTTTGATTTGCTTGATCTGTGCTGGAGATAAATCCCCGTTGATGATTTTACTTACCGGCGGCAAGGTCAATACCGTAATATTATGCTCTAAGGCTTGGTCGATTATATTGTTTTTAACATCAATATCAATATTGGAGGAAGCAATGATCAATTCATCCACCCCGAATTTATGGGCGGCACGAGAGAAATCCTTGGAACCATAGATTTTTAAACCATCGATGGATTTTCCAATTTTCTCCTCATTATCATCGATATATGCTACAATAGTTTTCTCTGAACGAAAGTCATGCTCAAAGGTTCTTTTTACTGCGATTCCTAAATCCCCAGCACCATATACAATTGCATTCTTACGACCGTTCCGGGTTGATTTCGTGTATTGAAAGAAAATCTTGATACAGGTTCTATAAGTGGTCAATCCGGTGAATGCAAATAAGGCATAAATAATAATCAGGTTTGTAGGAATATTGATATGTATTTGTAACGCAATAAAAATCAATTTCGCAATAAACATGATGATGGAAGTAAAGACAATCGTCGATAAAATCCGAATGGAATCTACCGCAGAAGTGTACCTCACAATACCACTATAAAGCTTGAAAACCAAAAATGAAATGGCGGTCAAAGTCATGCAAAATAAGAACTCAATAGAGAAGTCCGTTTTAGAGAAAGAATCAACATTAAAGTTGTTGTAGAGGGTAAATGCCAATAAAAAGGCACAAGCGGAAACTGCTATGTCGAACATGAAGATAATCCATCTAGGAACAATCTTGATGTGATTCAACGGCTTAATTATTCTCATCCTAACGGGTTAGTTTGTAAACGTACGATTAATATAGTTTATATATTTAATTTTAACCAAATATAATCCTTAACCTTTATTTGTTGAAATATAATTACGTATTTTTAACATGCATTATATTTACATAAATGATAAATGTATCAAAATTAGCGCAAGAAGGCATTTTACAACCTAAGGAAGCATTGCTGTCAAAAGACAGAAAGAAGGGAAGTCTAACAATTGGTATACCTAAGGAAAATACATTCCAAGAAAATCGTATTGCATTAACTCCACTTTCTGTTGGCCTATTGGTTGAAAATGGTCATGATATCTTAATTGAATCGGGAGCAGGGGATGCATCCAATTTCTTGGATCATCATTACAGTGAACAAGGGGCACGTATTGTTTACGACATAAAGGAAGTCTATAAAGCAGACTTGATCATCAAAATATCAAGCCCAACCCTCAAAGAGGTGGAATTGATGAAAAACAGGCAAGTCCTGTTTAGCTCGCAACAACCTTCCTTGATGAAACTGGAAGTGTTGAAGGCATTGATGAAAAAACAAATCACCGCTTTATCCTTTGAATATTTACAGGATGAGGGTGGACATTTGTCGGTGGTTCGTGCCATGAGTGAAATCGTTGGGGCTACTTCCGTCCTTATTGCTGCCGAATACCTGTCGAATGTATTTGATGGTAAAGGCCTGATGTTAGGTGGGGTGACGGGTGTTCCGCCAACTGAAATGGTAATTATTGGTGCGGGTACTGTCGGTGAGTTTGCCGCCCGAACGGCTATCGCATTGGGAGCCCAGGTAAAGGTATTTGATAGTTCAGTATATCGCCTGCGTCGCTTGCAGAGTAATGTCGGAAGCCGAGTATTTACTTCCGTCGTCCAACCTATTGTCCTCAATAAAGCCGTTCGAACCTGTGATGTGGTCATCGGTGCCGTAAGAGCTCGTAATGGTCGGACGCCATGTTTAATCTCTGAAGATACGGTCTCCAAAATGAAACCTAATTCCGTGCTGATTGATGTCAGTATTGACCAAGGTGGTGTTTTTGAAACCTCTGAAGTGACCAACCATGATAAACCTACCTTCAGAAAATACGATGTCATTCATTATTGTGTTCCCAATATCGCCTCTCGGGTGGCTCGAACAGCAACCTATGCGCTGACCAATATCTTTACGCCGATCTTGATCGAGATTGGTGAAGCAGGTGGAATGAATAATATGATCTGGGCTAATCAAGGTATTCGAAGTGCTATTTATTTGTATCACGGTAATCTAACTAATAAAGACATGAGTGATAAATTCCAAATCCCTTGTAAGGATCTGAATCTTATCGTCATGGCGAATCTCTAATTATGAAAAAATTTGTATTCCTTTTTATTCTAAGCATGATTGCATGGCATTCGAAAGCCCAAGATACTGGGCAAATGAGGTATTTATATGGCAAGGCCGAAATACCTAAATCTACGGTGAAGTTTGATTCCCTTGATGAATTTGATAAACCTAAAATTTATGTTCATAAAGCAGAACATGAAAAAAATGACTTGGTATTTTTGGTAATTCCAGGTGGTGGATACGCTGGCGTGGCCATCAATCACGAAGGTCATGATGTCGCCAAACGCTTGAATGACATCGGCTATTCGGCTTATGTTCTTTTTTACAGACTTCCTAAAGCTGAATTTATGGAAGACAAACGCTTTGGTCCTTTACAGGATGCTCAATACGCACTAGCACAAATCCGAGCAGAAAATCCTAAAAAGAAAGTCGTGGTTATTGGATTCTCTGCGGGAGGACACCTCGCTGCAACCCTTTCTAATTTGTATGATCGTCCGCAAACCGATGAACTAAAGAAGTCAAACCTTAAACCTGATTTCTCAGTGCTTTGTTACCCGGTAATCTCCATGGACGCTGCAATTACCCACCAAGGTTCTAAAAACAACCTTATTGGTCCGGATTTTAAAGATGAAGATGTGGAGTTGTTTTCTTTGGAAAAACAGGTCGATAAAAATAATCAACCTACTTTCTTAATGAGTGCCAAGGATGATAAAGCAGTTCCGATTGAAAATAGCTATAACTATAAGAAGGCTTTGGATCAGTATAAAATTCCAAATATGATCTTTACCTATGAAGAAGGTGGTCATGGATTTGGCTTGATCAATAAAACTGACTCTAGAGATTGGTTTGCAGCCATGATGGATTGGCTAAAAACCGTCAATAAATAATTTATTACTGAAATGAATGGTAGGAAGATACGAGAATGTTTATTCTCGTATTTTTTTTGACCTGAGCTTTTGGAAATTGAATCATATGCATGGTCAATTCCTCATCACCCAAGATAATTTCATTATAAAATCCTCGGAACTTAACATCTTTTATCCAAAATGGACCGTTTGGATCTTCCTCATAGCTGACATGTTCTTGTAAAATGGAAATAATGTTATTACTCTCGATGTTAATTCGTTTTGCCAATTCTGGGGTCAAAACATTACTCTTTGCCAAAAGTCTTGCAGTATAGGCCGTATGTGGCGTATTATATAACTCTTTAGGATTGCCGAAGTCCGCGATTTCACCAGCTTTCATCACCAATAAATAATCTGCCATAGCCAAAACTTCTGCCGGATCATGGGATACCAAGATCACTGTTAAACCAGTGTTGCTAACAATATTTTGGATGTCCTGCTGTAGTTCATCCCTGAATGCCGCATCAACCTGATTAAAGGGCTCGTCCATTAACAAAACCTCCGGATCATTGATCAAGGCTCTTGATATAGCAACCCGCTGTTTTTCACCTCCACTCAGATCCGCAACGCGTTTCTGAGCTAAATGATCAATCCGCAATTGCTCCAAGACCTCCTGGGTTCTTCTTGCTTTCAATTCCAGATTGGTATTGGATAATTGAGAAGCCACATTATCCCAAACCTTGGCATATAAGTTTAAATCATCAAAGCCCTGGGATACTAATTTCATGGCATCATGCCCCGGAATCAATTTGTCCTTCCGCGTCGGAACCAACCAGCCTCTATATCTTATTTCACCTGAATTCGGTTCCAATAAACCATAGATCAATTTCAATAAGGTACTTTTTCCACTTCCTGACTCCCCAATAATGGCCGTAATTTTTCCTTCCTCAATCCCAAAATTGACATGCTTTACAGCCGTAACCGTTAAATTGCCCTCAAAAATTGCGGATACATCCTCTCCATGGATCAAGGGAAGATCAGGCTTTTGGACATCAGAAAATATATATTGACAAGAGTTAGATTGTTGAGCCATAAAAAATGTCGGGCTTTTTGAACCCGACACAAAAATACAGTTTACGAATCTATTTTTCTATTAAAAACCTAGAGTCAAGCCAAAAGCCAAGTTTCTTACACCTTCTTGAGCGGGACTTTTCTCGAATAAATCGTTGACATAATACTTCGCAAATAATCCGAAATCATCATATCCTATCCGAATAAATGGACCATATTGAAAGGTTTGTAAGTTATAAGTGTCCTTGAATTTTTGTTTTCCATTATTATCACTTTTCAAACGTTGGGTTCCCTTTAATAAAACCCCAGTCATCGCTCCAAAAGCTAGTTTTAAGCGCTTGCCATTATGCAATTCTCTACTTCTTAACTCAAATGATAAAGGTAGGCGAAGGTAGGTCGATGTAAAAACATTCTTGGAATAATTCGCATCCGGATCCAATGGTTCATAGGTCAATGGCGATACATTCTCCTGCAAAAGTACATTCTGTTTCAATCTCCAATAATTCCATTCAAAGCCGGCAGAAAGATAAACTTTAAAATTATCATTAAAGCGAACCCCAAATTGGGCAATATCAAAACCAAAATTGGATGCTTTTTTATAACTCAGAAACTGGTTTTCCTCCGATAAGGTAAAACTTCCATTGTCAGATAGTCTCGAAAGTCCCCAATCTATACGGGTGAAAGTTATTCCACCGTAAGTGCGTGGATAATGGATTTCTTTTCCATCATCCTCCTTGTTCTCGTCTTCTTTACCAATGGTAATCGAGTAGCTTGAACGTTTGCTGGAATCCCTTTGTTCTTTTTCCTCAACCTCTTGAGCAAATCCTGTTTGGCTAAAATAACCTACAGCTAAAATTAGTAGTGAAATAGTTTTTATATTCATGTTATCTTCTGGTTTTTGCAATGCTATTAAATAAATCTACGGTAATCGAGCCTTCTTCATCGGAATTGAATTTCACCGGTTTGGTCGAAGGATTCAAATTTTCCGAAAGGGTATTTAAGATATTTGTTAAAATGGTTTGCTTTTTCTTGGGTTGTTTTTTAGCCTCCGCATACATTAGCTCTTCCTGCTCGATAATGTTTACCAAAGGTTGAATCGGAGCCACCTCAGCGGCAGCCATTTCCACCTGCTTCTCTTGATCCACTTCCTCTAATTGGATATTCGATAAAACCTTCATCTCTTCCATTGGTGTTAAGACCAGAATAGGTTCATCTTTCTTTGAAGACGTTTTTTCTTGATCTACGGCTTTGATGTTGCCTTCTATATCTGATTTTACCTGAATTGGAGTCTTGCTGGACGCAATTTGATTCTGCGGTTTAACGGTATTCGAAGCCTCTGAATTTGATTCTACTTTCGAAATTTCAGCCGAAGCTTGTTCTTGTTGCGATTCTATAGGTTCTTCCGGGATGATAGCTGGTTTATGTTCTGCTATGATACTTGGTTGAGCTGAATCTTCATTTTCTTGAAATAAGAATAACTTGCTGCTGATTCCTAGGGCAAGCAGAACACTCGCCGCGATAAACCAAACTTGTAGGTTGTTCTTCTTTTTCAAAGACACAATTTTTTCCGCCTCCAGATTGTTTTCTATGCCTTGCCAAACTGATGCTGGGGGAGTAATTTCCTGATCTTTGAGACCGTCTGAAAATAACTTGTCTACTTCTTGACCTTTCATATTCCTAATTCCTCCATTTTTTGAATTCGTTCTTTTAACCAGGATCTCGCTCTTGATAGTTGAGACTTGGAACTGCCTTCACTGATTTCTAGCATCTCCGCAATTTCCTTATGGTTATACCCTTCGATCGCATAGAGATTAAATACTGTACGATATCCCATCGGGAGTTTCTTTATTAATGCCAATAAATCTTTGTAGTCTAAATGGGTTAAGGAAAAGCTACCCGCTTGTTCGATTTCATGACCTGTCAATTCTTCCGTTGACAAGAAACGAACCTTGTTTTTGCGATGACTTTCAATGGCCGTATTGACCATCACCTTGCGAATCCATCCTTCCAAAGACCCTTTACCTTCAAAGAGCTCACATTTTTTGAAAACCTTTATAAAACCATTCTGAAGTATATCTGCAGCATCGTCCTGGTCTTTTGCGTATCGGATACATAAAGCATACATTTTAGCTGAAAAGTATTGGTACAGCTCGGATTGAGCCTGCCGATCCTGCGACTTGCATCTTTCCCATATTTGTATAACTTTATTAGGCTCCAATTTAATGTGATCTGGTTTTAATGTAAAGACGCCAACCAGCCTAAAAGGGTTGCAATAGAAATATAAATTATTTTAAAATTATTGTTCTACTCTGATCATCAGAGACTTCTATTTTTACCAAGGCGGCATCTTCGGGAATCAAATTAGGGATTTTCTCCGGCCATTCTATAAAACAATAGTCCCCTGAGTAAAAATATTCTTCATATCCTAAATCAAAGGCCTCCTGTTCTTGCTTCAGCCTATAAAAATCAAAATGATAAATAGGTCCATGTTCAGAACGGTATTCATTGACAATGGAAAAGGTAGGACTGGAAGTGCTGTCCTCAACCTGAAGATGTTCGCAAATTGCTTTTATAAATGTAGTTTTTCCAGCTCCCATAGGCGCTTGGAAAACAAAAACTCTCTTGTTGCCCGCTTGGTCAATCAGCCATTTCGCAGCATCTGCCAAACCCTCTGGATTCGCAACTTTAAACTCCATCTCTTAATCTATTATTTTGGACTGTATGTAATAAAAGGAATAATCATCTCCTCCAAGGAAATACCCCCATGCTGAAAGGTGCCATTGAAGTAATGGACGAACTTATTGTAATTGTTCGGATAAACAAAATAAGTATCCTCCTTCGCAAAAACATAGGTAGAACTCATGTGTACACGTGGTAATTGGGCATCTACAGGGTTCTTGATTACAAAAACTTCCTTGTCGATATAATTCAGGTTCTTTCCTTGTTTATAGCGTAAGTTGGTATTGGTGTTTCGGTCACCAATGATCTTACTAGGTTTTTTAACGCGGATAGTCCCGTGGTCGGTAGTCATAATGACCCTTACATTTTTTTGCGACAACCACTTCAACACATCCAGAAGTGGGGAATGTTCAAACCAAGATAAGGTCAAAGAACGGTAGGCTGCTTCATCGTTCGCCAGCTCCCTGATCATGGCCATGTCGGTCCGTGCATGGGATAACATATCCACAAAATTGTAAACCAGAATATTCAGGTCATTCATCATGAACTTATTGATGTTTTCCAAAACATCCTTCCCTTGTTCCATGGTTATAATCTTACTGTAGCTATGCTTGATATCTCGGCGGTAAACTCTTTTAATTTGGTCGGCCAGGAATACATCTTCGTAAAGATTCTTGCCACCCTCATCGTCATCATTCTGCCACTCATTAGGAAATCGTTTTTCCATTTCCAAAGGCGTTAATCCGCTAAAGATTGCATTTCGTGCATATTGAGTTGCCGTTGGCAAAATACTATAGTAGCTGTCCTCTTCCTCTACCCGATAATAATCGGTCATCACTTCATTGATGACTTTCCATTGATCATATCTTAAGTTATCAATCAAAAAGAAAAAGGTTGGTTTATCAGCTTCCATCTTCGGGAAGACTTTTTTCTTAAATAATTGATGGGATAGGGTAGGACCATCTTCAGGGTTCTTGATCCAGTGTAAATATTCTTTTTCTATGAATTTTGAGAATAACAAATTGGCTTCTGATTTTTGCATGGTCAGAATTTCATGCATTCCGGCATCTTCCAATTTCTCCAATGATAATTCCCAATAAAGGAGTTTCTTGTAGGCATCTACCCATTGTTGGAAATTGAGGTTATCGTTCATGCGCATACCCAATTCCCGGAAATCTTGTTGATAGGCCATTGAGGTACGTTCGGAAACCAATCTTTTGTTTTCAGTGAACTTTTTAATGGTCAGCAAAATTTGCTTAGGATTAACGGGTTTGATTAGGTAATCATCAATTTTGGCACCGATTGCATCTTCCATCAAGTGTTCCTCTTCATTTTTGGTCACCAAAACGGTGGGAATGGAAGGATTGATGGCTTTAAGCTTGTCAAGAGTTTCCAAACCTGTTAATCCAGGCATATTCTCGTCTAAAAATACCAGGTCAAAAGGTTCGTTCTGAAATGCTTCAACAGCATCAGAACCATTATTTACCGTTTTTACCTTATAGTCTTTTTGTTCTAGGAGGAGGATATGAGGTTTTAAAAACTCAATTTCATCATCAGCCCAAAGTATGTGAATTTTCTGCATGCTTTATTCCTTAGGAAAGCTAATTTACGGCTTTTCAAAGGATTTGTCCTGCTCTTTTCGTTTTAATGTTGATGGTTTGAGGAAATATTTCACAATAATTCTGTTCTCGATTCGATAAGGATATAAAGTAGGTGAAAATTTTAATCAAGTTATGGGATACGCCGGACAAGAATCGGATCTTCCTCGGACCTTCTTCGGACCTTAGTCGGGTAAATTCGAACAAGGTCCGGAGTAGGTCCGATGTAATTTTGAATTAAGTCCTTATTTAACACGATTTTTAAATAAAACGTAGGTTAAAATGTTGTTTTGTGACAAAATTTGTCAATTTCTTTAATATCGATACTGGTTTATGTTTAAACGTGAAATAAAAATACTGTGATTCGATATTAATGCTTGATAATCTGGTTGTTGTGTGGGGTTTAGTGGGGTTTTCGATTGGGTATTAGGGCTAGGTTTTAATGGATAAGTGGAATAAAATTAAAAATGTTGTAACTGATTGTCGGTATTTAGGTTCAATTTCAACCTTTTTGGTTTTTTTTTAACATTAATTAAGTACCATGTATGTATCTTTGCCCGTATCTTAGCCATAATATACAATGTAGTACATATGGATTAGGCTGGGTTTTTAACTCTATTTTAGGCATTTGAACAAGAAGAAAATAATAAATGATCCTGTTTACGGTTTTGTTACGATCCCGTCGGGGTTTATTTATGACCTCATCCAACATCCATTCTTGCAAAGACTTCGCTACATCAAGCAGGTCAGCATGACTCATTTGGTTTATCCCGGAGCATTACATACTCGATTTCAACATGTTGTAGGTGCAATGCATCTGATGAGCTTAGCCATTGAAACTCTGCGTGGAAAGGATGTGCCGATTTCCGAAGTGGAAGAAGAAGCTGCTTTAGCGGCTATTCTCCTGCACGATGTAGGGCATGGTCCGTTCTCACATTCCTTGGAACACACCCTGGTGGAAGGCGTTTCGCATGAGCTTATCTCTGAATTATTAATGGATAAGTTGAATGAGGAGTTTGCAGGGAAATTAAATCTGGCAATTACCATATTTAACGATCAATATCCCCGTAAATTCTTGCACCAACTGGTATCGAGTCAATTAGATACAGATCGGATGGATTATTTGAATAGGGATAGTTTTTTTACTGGTGTTTCCGAAGGAGTGATATCCTTTGATCGGATTATCAAGATGCTGAATGTGAAGGATGATGAACTGGTCGTTGAAGCGAAAGGGATTTATTCGGTAGAGAAATTTTTGATTGCCCGGCGATTGATGTATTGGCAGGTTTATCTTCATAAGACAGTGATTACTGCCGAACAGATGTTGATTAAAGCATTAGCCAGAGCCAAGGAGTTGAGTAATAGAGGGGTTAAGTTGTTTGCAACACCTGCCTTGGATCATTTTTTGAATAATAAAATAGATAAGCAAACTTTTCTTTTAGATGAGTCGCATTTGGAATGGTTTACTCGTTTAGACGACACGGATATTTTATCGGCAATAAAAATTTGGGCCAACCATGACGATCAGATATTGAGTATGTTATGTTCCAAATTAGTGCGACGAGAGCTATTCCGAACTGAATTAAGCAATACGCCATTTTCAGAAGAATATGTGTCAGACTTGAAAGCAAAAGTGAAGTTGAGATTTAATCTTTCTGAAAATGAATTGGATTATTTATTTTATCAACAGGTGATTGGAAATAATGCATACGACTCTTCGGTCAGTAAGATTTGTGTCTTGATGAAAGATGGGCAACTGCTGGATATTGCAGAAGCTTCTGATTTATCAAACATCGAGTCTTTATCTAGACGCGTTGAAAAATATGCCATTACCTACCCTAAGGAAATAGGGTTGATTTCTTCGAGCCCACAAATGATTATTAACAATTAAAATACAAGTATTACTTAATGCAATTTACCGCGGAACAAATAGCGACATTATTAAAAGGAAAAGTAGAAGGGAATCCTGAGACCTTAGTGGACCAGCTGTCTAAGATTGAAGAGGCTGGTGCTAAGAGTTTGACTTTTTTGGCGAATCCGAAGTATGAACACTATATATATGATTCAGGTGCAGGGATTATAGTTATCAATGAGGATCTTCCCTTGCAGAAGCCTGTAAAATCAACCTTAATTCGTGTAAAGAATGCTTATTCGGCCTTTACAGAGTTGTTGAAATTATATGATGCCATGAGAAATGAAAGAAGTGGCATCGATGAACAAGTTTATATCCATGAAAGTTCTAGTATTGGTCAAGAACCATATATTGGAGCATTCAGTTATATCGGAAAGAATGTGGTTATCGGTAACCATGTGAAAATCTATCCTCAAGTTTATATTGGGGATGATGTGAAAATTGGAGACAATACGGTTTTGTTGCCGGGTGTTAAGGTATACAAAGATTGTGTTGTAGGAAATCGCGTGATTATTCATGCCGGTTCAGTGATTGGAAGTGATGGATTTGGGTTTGCTCCAAAAGAAGATGGTTCCTATGATAAAATCCCACAGATTGGGAATGTTATTATTGAGGACGATGTTGAAATTGGTGCTAACACTGTGATTGACAGGGCGACCTTAGGTTCGACTCGCATTTTGAAAGGGGTTAAGTTAGATAACCTTATACAGATTGCACATAATGTTGAGATCGGGGCGAATACAGTAATTGCGGCACAGACCGGAGTTTCAGGTAGTACCAAAATTGGTGAGAATGTGGTGTTAGGTGGTCAGGTTGGTGTTGTTGGCCATATTAATATTGCCAAAGGAAGTCAGGTGCAAGCACAGTCAGGTATTAATCGTTCCATCTTGGAAGAGAACAAGAAATGGGGAGGCAGTCCGGCATTTCCATACAACAATGAGCTTCGTTCCCAGGTGTTATATTCCAAGCTTCCTGAGCTTGAAAAACGCATTGCGGAGTTAGAAAGGCAATTAAATGATAAAAATAATAGCTAACTTTACAGGATAATTTTTTGCAAAACACGAATGTTAGATATGAATGTAAAACAGAGAACCATTAAATCTGATGTCCATTTTTCGGGCGTGGGTCTTCACACGGGTAAACAAGTAAATGTGACGTTAAAACCTGCTGCTGAAAACCACTGGTACAAGTTTAAACGAGTAGATTTAGAGGGTCAACCAATTGTAAATGTGGATGTTGATAATGTGAGCAACACCGCAAGGGGAACTACAATTTCTCAAAACGGCGCTTCTGTAAGTACCATCGAACATTTGATGGCAGCATTGGTAGGTTTGCAATTGGATAATATATTAATTGAAATTGACGCTCCTGAGGTTCCAATATTGGACGGGAGTTCCGCAATATTTATTGAGAAAATCCAAGAAGTTGGATTTCAAGATCAGGATGCAGATCGTGATTTTTTTGAAGTAACAGATAATATCCACTATACCGATCCTGAAAATAAGGTTGAGATCGTAGCGATGCCAGTTGATGGCTATCGCATTACCTGTATGATTGATTTTAATTCCCCAGTATTGGGAAGTCAACATGCTTCCATTAGTGATTTGGATGAGTTCAGCAAGGAAATTGCAGGCTCACGTACCTTCTGTTTCTTGCATGAACTAGAAGCTTTGGTTAGTCAAAATTTAATCAAAGGTGGCGATTTGTCGAATGCGATCGTTATAGTAGATAAGGAAGTGTCTGAAGGCGAACTGGATAAGCTACAGGATTTGTTCCATAAACGTGTTGAGGTTGCTCAGGAGGGGATTTTGAATAATATCTCCTTACGTTATCAGAACGAGCCTGCACGACATAAGTTGTTGGACATGATTGGTGACTTGGCCTTGGTAGGAAAGCCAATAAAAGGACATATCATGGCAGCGCGTCCTGGGCATGCAGCGAATGTTGCCTTTGCGAAACGCATCAAAGGACAAATCAAACGTGAAAAGAATAAAAAGAACGTAAAGGTATATGATCCGAATACACCTCCGGTTTATGATACTGTTCAAATCATGAATATACTTCCACATCGTCAACCATTTTTGATGATTGATAAGATTTTGGAATTATCGCAGACCCATGTGGTTGGTTTGAAGAATGTCACCATGAACGAGGATTTGTTTATGGGTCATTTCCCAGGAGCACCATTGTTTCCGGGTGTCTTGCAGATTGAAGCAATGGCACAAACAGGCGGTATTTTGGTGTTAAATACAGTCCCTGACCCAGAAAACTGGTTGACTTTATTCTTAAAGATTGAGAATGCAAGATTTAAGAATCAAGTGGTGCCAGGAGATACCGTAATCTTCACTTGTGAGTTGTTGGAGCCAATCCGTAGGGGGATTGCCAGAATGAAAGGCGTTGGTATGGTAGGCGACAAGGTGGTAAGTGAAGCAGAATTAATGGCCCAGATTGTAAAGGTCAAAGGATAATTTAATAAAGAATGATTCAACCATTATCATACATACATCCTGAGGCAAAGATTGCACAGAATGTGGTTATTGAACCCTTCTCAACCATTCATAAAGATGTAGAGATTGGTGAAGGAACTTGGATAGGCTCGAATGTAACCATTATGAATGGTGCACGAATCGGGAAAAATTGTAAGATTTTTCCAGGAGCTGTTATTTCAGGAGAACCTCAGGATCTTAAATTCGAAGGTGAAATCACAACCGCGGAAATCGGTGATAATACCACCATCCGTGAATGTGTTACCATCAATAGAGGTACAAAAGACAGATACCGCACAGTAATTGGTAAAAACTGCTTGATTCAAGCTTATAGCCATATAGCACATGATTGCTTTATTGGTGATAATTGTATTTTCTCCAACTCCAGTACCTTAGCAGGGCATATTACAGTAGGTGATTATGTCGTGTTGGCGGGAATGGTTGCGGTACATCAGTTTTGTAAGATTGGATCACATGCTTTTGTAACCGGTGGTACATTGGTTAGAAAAGATGTTCCTCCATATATCAAAGCAGCTAGAGAGCCTATTTCCTATGCAGGTATTAACTCCGTAGGGTTAAGAAGGAGAGGTTTCTCGAATGAGCAAATCAACGAAATCCAGAATATTTATCGGGTTTTGTTTGTTCAACATAGTAACTTAGGAAAAGCCTTGGATATTGTGGAAGCTGAATTTGAGGCAACAGAATTAAGAGATGAAATCCTAGGATTCGTTCGAGCATCAAATCGAGGAGTAGTCAAAGGATTCGGACAAGGTAAATCGAGTATATAACAATAAATTATTCGACTATTTGAATATAATTTTACAAGATATTGGTAGGAGGTATAATAGAGAATGGATTTTTAGACATCTCGATTATACCTTTTCTTTTGGAAACAGCTATGCTATCCTTGGTCCAAATGGATCTGGAAAATCCACCCTCATCAAAGTATTAACAGGTGCCCTGACCGCAAGCGAAGGAAATCTTCGGTATGAGGAGAATGGAAACGAACTAGCCATAGAACAAGTATTCCAAAAGATGAGCCTTGCTGCGCCTTATGTTGAATTGATTGAAGAGTATTCCTTGAATGAAATGTTGGCATTTCATTTTAAATTCAAATCCTATTTGGGAGGTTTTGACTTGGAACGAGTGAAGGAAACCCTAGGATTTGCCAAGAATACCTTCGAAAAGGATATCCGACATTTTTCATCAGGCATGAAACAACGGGTAAAATTGATTTTAGCTTGTTGTTCTCAAAGTAATTTGTTATTCTTGGATGAACCTACAAGCAATTTGGATCGAGAAGGAGAAAAATGGTATCGGGATTTATTGAAACTTACCAATAGTGAACGGATTTTGATCATTGGATCCAACCAAGAACATGAATATAGTTTCTGTAATGAACAATTGCAGATTCTTGATTATAAGTAATGGGCAAGGGCATGTTTCAGGTGAAACATGATTTTTTTATATTTGCGAAAGAAATAAAATAATAATATGGCAAAGGCTTCAGACGTAAAGAGTGGAAATATACTTCGTTTTAATGGGGAGTTAGTATCGGTAGAGGAATATATTCATCGTACCCCAGGAAACTTACGTGCATTTTATCAAGCTAGAATGCGTAACGTAAAGACTGGAAAATTAGTAGAATACAGATTCAGAACAGATGAAGAGGTAGAAATTGCTCGTGTAGAGACTAATGACTATCAGTATTTATATGAGGATGGCGAATTTTTCGTAGTGATGGATAATGAAACTTACGAGCAATTCAATATTCCAAAAGCACTTTTCGGAGATTCAGCAAGATTCTTGAAAGAAGGAATGAATGTTATTGTTGCTTTTGAAAGTGAAGAAGCAATTATGGCACAAACTCCTGCAAGTGTGGAATTAGAAATTACGTATACCGAACCTGCAGTAAAAGGTGATACTTCAACGAATGCATTGAAGAGCGCGACTGTGGAAACTGGTGTAGAAATTCGCGTTCCGTTATTTATTAATCAAGGTGATCGTGTAAAAGTAGATACACGTACTGGTGATTATATGGAGCGTGTAAAATAAGATCTTAGGTTTAGGTTGATTATTCGGTCTTGTTAGCTCCCAAGCTTCAAGGCCGATTTTTTTTATCTGCAGATGAATAAAACAACATTAAGGACCCTCTATAAACAGAAACGCAATGATCTGGATCTGGAGGAGGTGATTTCATTAGATAAATTGATTTTTGAAGAACTAATCCGATATGATTGGTCCTCCATTCAATTCTTGCATTGCTATTTGGCCATAGCAAAGTTTAAGGAGTATGATACGTTAAAGTTTATTCATTGGATCTGGGCTAAGCATCCCCATATTAAAATTGTGATCTCCCGATCCGATTTTGAGACGCATGAACTCAAACACTTTATCTTTGATAAAGAAACCGAGTTAGCTTGTAATGCTTGGGGAATTCCAGAGCCTGCAAATGCCCTAGAAGTAGATGTAGAAGCCATTGATGCGGTATTGACACCATTGTTGGTGCTGGACAAGTCTGGTAATAGAGTCGGCTATGGCAAAGGATTCTACGATCGTTTTTTTGCAAGCTGCAAGTCTACGGTAATGAAGGCTGGTATTTCTTACTTTCAACCTGTGGATAAGATTGATGATATATCAGAATGGGATGTGCCAATTGACATGGTTTTTACTCCCGGAAAAACTTTTTACCTGTAGGGGTTTAAACTATTCTTAATAGAAAAATTAGCCAAAAAAATACAATTTATTAGATATTAAAGGCGTTAGTTATTTAGTATCCTATGATTGGTTTCAAAAACTGGTTAAGGATAAACCGGAAATGGAGTAAACAGATTTCCAATTTGAGAGGTTGGAAATTTCAAAAATAAAAGAAAGTTTGTCTAAAAAGCTAAATAAACAATTTTCGTTATTTACTCCCTATACATGCTATTGTCGGCATAGGTTTTGGCTCAAACCAAAACATTAGTTTATCCATGCTTTTTAGACAAAAACTTTCTTTACTTATATAGTATTCTGAATTTAATGGTATGATCTACCTGTTTTAACTGCTTTAACATTTGTTTATCATATGCAGCATCGATATCGGTGACCGCATAACCTATTTCTCCACGAGTCATTAAGAACTGCGAGAAGATATTGATATTGTTTTCTGCGTAGATTTTGTTGATCTGAGCCATAATCCCAGGGACATTATTATGGATATGCAACAATCTATGGGCGCGAGTTAAGTTTGGTAAAGTTAGATTAGGGAAATTCCTGCTTTGATCGGTGTCGCCATTATTGATGAAATTTGCCATCCGACGAGGAATATATTCTGCATTTCTCTTTTTATTCTTTTTATCGTCAAAAACCACGATTCCCTTTTCATTACAGATGGCTTTAGAAAGATGTCCTTTCACATCACCTAGATAACCAATGGTTTTCAATTTATCAGCACGCGCAAGAACCTCGTCAGAAATTGTCTCTCCATGTCCTAGCAAAAGCATACCAACATCCTTTACATATTTTTCTTCCAAGGTCTCCTTGATGCGGATTGAAAAACCATCTCTTTTAAGGATGTGTGCTGCAATTTCAGGAACATCCCCTACAATAAGACAAAGAATTCTGTTTTTAGGATAGGAGATTGCGCGAGGAAGGTCATTCACATACAGGAACTCATCAAAGCTAGGTGCAATATGATCGGCTTTATCCGTAACAGACTGTCTTGAGATGTTTTCAGTAAAAGCATAGAACTTCTCAATCAGGCCGGATTCTTTTAATTGGAAGTCTGAGTAACCATCCCCAATGCCGAAGATTTTGCCGTTGATATTCAGTTGTTTTAAGAGCTTTACTTTTCCACCTTCGTCCGATAAAGGATTTTCTTCATCGTAACCGATAATATTTCCTTCAGTATCGAATTTAAAGGTGTTTGCATAGATGTTTTCCTTTCTAATATGATAAGGACTTACTACGGGTGTAATAAACTCTTTAAAACCGCCAGAAACGATCCATGCAGTGTCTGAGTGTTCTCTGAAGAACTCTTTATTTCTACTAAATGATTTAGAGACTTTCTTTTTTAAATGGGTAATTAATTTATCCAAATGTTCCCGATTCGCCTGTAAAAGACTTACGCGTCCAGCAAGACTTTCACGGAAAGAGATCTTTCCTTCCATGGCAAGATTGGTGAAACGCTCAATTTCTTTATATATTTTCTCCTGATCGGGATGATTTTCTAAAGAAATCCTGGCTAATTCGTCTAGGGCTTCGACTTGGGTGAAAGTGCTATCGAAGTCTATGATGTAATAATTTTTCACTGTATGATTTTGTTTAGATTGTTACTTTATATAATATGCTTCACAGACTTCCTTTAAGGTTTGATCCAATGGTTTAAAAGTATAACCCAGTTTTTCCCTTATTTTGGAGTTGTCATATTGTAATTTACTATTTGCTGCACGAGCAGATTCTGCGGTCAAAGTAGGTTTTTTACCACTTAACAAAGAACCGATTTTGGATAGTCGCCAAGCAAGGGACAACATCAATGGGGTGGCTTTGATATGTGGAGCCGGCTTTTGCAAATACCCGCTGATCTTGGTCAGTAAATCCTGATTGCTGATGTTTTCCGCATTCAGGATGTATCGCTCTGCCGTAATGTCGCTGTTCATCAACTGAATCATGATCTTTGCGACATCGCTTACATCTACGATTCCAACCGATCCTAATGGATAGATTTTATTCCCTTTATTTACCAGATTGAAAATTGCTCTTGAACCCTTTTCACCCCAACCAATTCCCATGATGACAGAAGGATTTACAATTACGGCATCCAAGCCTTCTGCAATTCCCCGCCATACCTCCATTTCGCTTTCATGTTTCGCTAATGAATATTTGGAAATTTTGGGATTGTATTCCCATTTATCTTTTTCCGTAACAGCTAGTCCTTTTTTACTAAATCCCAATGCTGCAATGGAACTCACATGCAGGAGTCTCTTTTGATGTTCAAGACATAGATTGACAATATGCTTGGTACCTTCAACGTTGGTTTTTATGATCTCTGCGGCATCTTCTTTTTGGTAAGATACTTTTGCGGCGCAGTGATAAACCTGATCGACTTTAGGGATAATTTCTTCCAAGCTGAAGTAATCAGTGATTTCGGCATCAACCCATTGGATGAGCGATGAAGATTTTAAGGGGTCGGGAATAACAGAGCTTGTTCTTTTTAATGCAATAACACTATGCCCATCATCAATGAGATACTGCAATAACGTAGACCCTAAAAAACCTGTTCCTCCAGTTACTAAAATCACTTCCTAACTTATTGTTGAAAAATTATGTAGCTCAAAAGTAAGTTAATAAATGCATATTTGCTAAATACAATAGGATAAACTCAATAAAATTTGAGGATTTAGACAATCAATATGACTTTAGCTGATTTTTTATCACCCATTTCTCTTCAAGAATTAGGACTTCCGACAGATTATTATAATTCACAATTTGGTCATTCCATTCAAAAATATATAGATGATTTTCCAGTTTGGGATGATGAAACAGGATATCCTCAAATTGCGATTTTCGGTATTGAAGAGGGAAGGGCTGCAGTTAATAACAATGGCACGCAAAAAGGGCCTAATCTAGTCAGAAAGCACTTGTATGATCTTTATCAAGGGGATTATACCGTGAAGATTGCCGATTTGGGTAATATTAAAGCTGGAGCAACAGTAAAGGATACTTATGTTGCGGTGAAAATGGTCATGGAGGAATTAATGAAAAAGGATATTCTTCCCATATTGATTGGTGGTGGTCAGGATTTAACCTATGCGCAGTATACCGCATATGAAAATCTAGAGCAGAGGGTTGATGTTGCCATCATCGATTCCAGGTTTGACTTGGACCAGGACAATGCAGAAGATATGGCCTTGAATTCCCAGACTTATCTAAATCATTTAATCCTTCATCAACCGGATTACTTATTCAATCTTAGCAATATTGGCTATCAAACTTACCTGGTGAGTAAGGAATCTATCAATATGTACGATAAATTATTCTTTAACGCCTTGCGATTGGGTAGTTTTTCGGGGAAATTAGATCAAGCAGAACCTATTATCAGATCGGCGGATATGGTAAGTTTTGATATCGGTGCGATTCGTGCTTCGGAGGCCTGTGGAAATGCAAATGCCGGACCGAATGGTTTATATGGTGATGAGGCTTGTCAGTTAGCGCGGTATGCGGGGATGTCAGATAAGTGTAGTTCCTTTGGAATTTATGAGTATAACCCAACTTTTGATCCAATGGGTCAGACAGGGATGTTGATTGCTCAAATGATCTGGTGTTTTATAGATGGCTATTATAGTCGTAAAAAGGATGCTCCTATGTATCCGAAATCAAATTATATTATTTACCGGACCACCTTGGAGGCCGAAGATTATGAGCTTGTATTCGTAAAAAGTAAGAAATCTGACCGATGGTGGATGCAAGTCCCTTATTTTGGGTCTAAATCGGTGAATGAACGTTTTTATCTTGTACCATGCCGATATGAAGATTATCAATTAGCAGTGGCCGGAGAAATGCCTGATCTATGGTGGAAAACACACCAAAAACTACAATAATTTTCTAAAAATCTCAACATAGTGGAAATTATCTACCTCGTATTATTAGTACTCAGTATTGTTGGTTGTGCCTTCTTGATTTGGCGCAATGCCAGTTCTGTTTCACGTGAAGAGTTTAATAGGTTACAGGGTAGTTCCAAAGATTTACAGGTTGAATTTGCTAAAATTCAAGAACGGGAGAAGCTATTGATTGCAGATCGGGAACGGTTAACTCGAGAGCTTCGGGAAGAAAGCTTGGCTAGACAGGCGGTTGAACGGAATTTAGAAGGTTCAAATGCTTATTTGAATGCGCAACAGGAACGGCTAAAGGAACAAAAGATTGAAATGGAGAATATGAAGACCCAATTCAATAATGAGTTCCAGGTCATGGCCAATAAAATTTTAGAGGAGAAATCCTTTAAATTCACCCAACTTAACCAACAGAATATTTCTCAGGTCTTGGATCCTTTGAAGGAGAAGATCAAGATGTTTGAGGAAAAAGTTGATAAATCCTACCAACAAGAATCAGCTGAAAGAAATGTGCTCAAAGGAGTCGTTGAGCAATTGATGCAACAAAGTATTCAGATTAAGGATGAAGCCAATAATTTGGCCAAAGCCTTAAAGGGAGATAATAAGAAGCAAGGAAATTGGGGCGAGGTAATTCTTGAACGTGTCTTGGAACGTTCGGGATTGATTAAGGATCAGGAATATAAGCTGCAAGCCTCCGTTGTTGAAGCCGATGGGAAAAGATTTCAACCCGATGCAGTTATTTATCTTCCCGATGAGAAACACTTGATTGTAGATGCCAAATTATCCTTGGTAGCTTATGAACGTGCCGTGAATGCTGATACAGAGGAGGATAGATTACTCTTTGTCAAACAACATGTTCAGTCCATTGAAAACCATGTCCGTGAGCTATCCGCAAAGGATTACCATTCTCTTTATGGGATTCAATCCCCAGATTTTGTGCTATTATTTATTCCCATAGAATCCTCCTTAAGCTTAGCTGTTAATTATAAAGCAGAATTATTCAGTGAGGCTTGGGATCGACGCGTAGTTATTGTGAGTCCATCGACCTTGTTAGCTACACTAAGAACGATTGCAAGTGTTTGGAAACAAGAGCGGCAGAATCGTAATGTGTTGGAAATAGCGAAGGAAGCCGGACTGTTATATGATAAGTTTGTGGGTTTCTTGCAAGACATGGATCAGCTGCAGGGCATTATTCAGAAAGCTTCGGACAAGCACGAAGATGCCATGAAGAAGCTAAGTATGGGGCCTGGGAATGTAATTCGCAAAATTGAACAACTCAAAACCTTGGGTGCCAAAGCCAATAAACAACTCGGAGATAAATATTTGGATGAATAAGCTTCCAAACACCTAATTTACCCACGGCGATATCAAATTTTCATCATTAAGCCTTATTTCAGTTAAATATGGTAAAATATCTTTATTAGTTTGATTTTCAGTTGCAATGACCTAATTTTAAGGAAAGTTCGACCACAAAACAAAATGTCTTATGGAAGATATGATCCTCTACAACCGCTTGCAGTTCGCCTTTACCATTACCTTTCATTACCTTTTTCCGCAATTGACCATGGGCTTATCGCTGATGATTGTCTATTTTAAGTGGAAATTTCTGCGCAGTAATAATATCATTTACAATGATGCCGCCAAATTTTGGATGAAGATCTTCGCCCTGAACTTTGCCATGGGCGTGGTTACAGGAATTCCCATGGAATTTCAATTTGGTACCAACTGGGCAAAGTTTTCGGAATTGACCGGAGGGATTATTGGTCAAACTTTGGCTATGGAGGGGATGTTTTCCTTTTTTTTGGAGTCTTCATTTTTAGGCATGTTTATTTTCGGGGAGAAGCTCCTGGGGCACAAGCTCCATTTTGTGGCCGGTCTGCTCGTGTTTATAGGTTCCTGGGCATCGGGATATTTGATTCTCGCGACGCATTCCTGGATGCAACATCCTGTAGGCTATGAGATCTTGGAAAATGGTAAGTTCGTTTTGAATAACTTCTCTGCACTATTTAGCAACCCTTGGCTGTTGCCTTCATATTTACATAATCAAGCAGGGTCCTTAGTGACAGCCTCCTTTTTTGTTTCCGCCGTCGGCGCCTTTTATATGCTGAGCAATCAACATACTAATTATGGAAAAGTATTCCTGAAGACCGGTGTTGTATTCGGATTGATTGCATCCATTGCTGTAGCCTTTCCGACTGGCGATATGTTAGCCAAGAATGTGGTAAAACATCAACCAGTAACCTTTGCTGCCATGGAAGGGATTTTTGAAACAGAAACCGGTGGATCTGAAATTGTGTTGATCGGTCAGCCTGATATGGAAAACAAGAAACTGGATAATAAAATTGCAGTTCCTAAATTATTAAGCTTTTTAACCCATCAACGTTGGGATGCGACCATTCAGGGGTTAAACGAATTTGATGAAGATATACATCCTACCAATGTTCCTGGATTATATTATAGCTACCATATTATGGCAGGATTGGGAACCATCTTTATAGGTATAATGATCCTTGCTGCATTTTTCTTATGGAAAGATAAGTTGTATCGAATTAAATGGATTTTGTGGGTTCTGATGTTTATGATTCCCTTTCCCTACATTGCCAATACAGCAGGCTGGTATACGGCAGAATTAGGTCGCCAACCTTGGTTGGTTTATAATCTGATGCGAATGGTTGATGGGGTTTCGCCGACCGTTTCTTCCGGAAATACTTTGTTTACACTATTAGGTTTTGTGGGCCTCTATATTTTACTCGGATTATTATTCTTGATGTTGGTATTGAAAATGATTAGAAAAGGACCAGCAACTAGTTTAGCACTAAATTCATAGCTTATGGAAATGTTTTGGTATATCGTTTTGGTTTTTATGTTAGGCATGTATGTGGTGTTGGATGGATATGACTTTGGGGCTGGTATTGTGCATCTATTATTTGCAAAAACTGATGTTGAGAAGAGTGCCATCCGAAATGCAATAGGTCCATTTTGGGATGCCAATGAAGTATGGTTGATTGCTTCAGGAGGGGTTTTGTTCTTTGCCTTTCCAACCCTATACGCTTCTGCCTTTAGTGGCTTTTACCTACCCTTGATGTTGGTATTGTGGTTCCTGATTTTCCGCGCCGTTGGCTTGGAATTGAGAGGTCAAATCCACAATAAATTATGGGAAACCTTTTGGGAAAAAGCATTTGGTATTGCCAGCTTATTCCTAGCTATATTTTTTGGTGCAGCATTGGGAAATGTTGTTCGTGGAGTTAATCTAGGGATGGTGGAAAATGGTGTATCCACCCAAGAACCACATTATTTCTTTTTACAATTATGGAATCCTACGCTAGACCCCATGTCTGAAGTTCATGGTATTATCGATTGGTTCACCATATTACTAGGAGTAGTTTCGGTTATTACTTTAACCATTCATGGTGGGAACTGGATTATCTTGAAGACCTCCACTAGCCTGAACGATAGGCTGAAAGGTATTATCTTCAAGTTGAATATCGCACTTTCCATTTTGGTGCTGGTTACTGCTGGCTTATGGCAATATGTTAAACCTTTTCCATTAAATAGCCTGATGGGACATGCCTGGCTATGGATCTTTCCCCTGATTGCCGGCATTGGATTGGTAGGACAATTCTGGATTAAGAAATTCAAGAAAGATGGAATGGGATTCCTTTTCTCAACCATGTTTATCCTGGGAAGCTTCGCCACTACAGTAGCCTCCTTATTCCCTAATGTATTACCTTCCACCAATAGCATCAACCCTTCTCTGACGATATATAACGTCGCCGCACATGAATACGGCCTCTCAGTAGGCTTATATTGGTTTATAGTAGCCTTTATCCTAGTCGTAATCTACTTTATTATCCAGTTCAGAGTATTTAAAGGAAAGTTGGATGATGTGGGGTATCATTAGGGGAGATAGGAGAAATCAAATTTGATAAAAATGAATAAAAAAATATGAGATTTATAATAGTCTGACTATCACAAATCTCATATCTACTATTTAGTAGCCCACCGCTTTATCATCGCCTCTTGGGTCGGCTCCGGTTTGGAGTTTGCCGTTTTTGAGGATGACGATATTTTCTACGCGGCCGATAGGGCCTCTTTTATTGATTTTGAAGCCATCTTCTTCCAGGCTAATTCGTGTTGTTGAGTCGATAGCTTTTGCTTCTACGTCGATTACGTCAGGTTTCCATTGGTGGTGGAAGCGGGCCGCTGATACGGATTCTTGAGCCGTCATGTCGAATTCCAATACATTTAAGATGGTTTGGAATACCGATGTGATAATAGTTGAACCTCCCGGGGTACCAACAACCATTTTCAATTTTCCATCTTCCTCAATAATGGTTGGCGTCATAGCGCTCAACATTCTTTTTCCAGGCTCAATGGAATTTGCTTTACCACCAAGAAGGCCATACATGTTCGGTGAACCAGGTTTTACAGAGAAGTCATCCATTTCATTGTTCAATAGGAATCCTGCACCAGCTACCCAAACACAAGATCCATAAGAACCATTAATGGTAGTAGTTAAGGAAACAGCATTTCCGTCTTTATCTACAATGCTATAATGCGTGGTTTCTTCTGATTCATAGCCTGGGAACTTTGCCGCTTTTACCTGATCACTAGGAGTTGCCTTGTCCAAACTTACCATTGCCATTCTCTCTTGATTGAATTTAGCATCTGTTAAGTTGGCTACAGGTACCCGGTAATAATCAGGATCTCCTAAATGGGTCGCTCTGTCAGCGTAAATGCGGCGTTCCGCTTCGACCATCGCACGAACAGTGCTATCATGTTGAAAGCCCCATTTTGCTAAAGGATATTTTTCTACAGATTGAAGTAATGCCATTAATGCCACACCACCACTGGATGGAGGCGGCATTGAAATTACTTTATAGTTTTTATACATGCCTACGATTGGATCTCTCCATGAAGCTTGATAATCTTCTAGGTCCTTTAAACTCATGATCCCATTGCCTTTTTTCATTTCAGCAACGATAAATTCTGCCGTTTTACCTTTGTAGAATCCATCTCTACCTTGTTCTGCAATACGTTTTAGGGTTTCAGCGAGTTCTGCTTGTATAAAGTTATCACCGGTTTTCCATTCTGCATCACGAATGATGGCAGCACCCTCCGGATTGAATTTTTGAAAGCGTGCTTTGTAACGGTTGAATTCACCAGCTTGTTGTTCAGTAATTGGGAACCCTTTTTCAGCAAGTTCAATAGCTGGTTGTACAAGGTTTTTCCACGGTAAACTACCATATTTTTTGTAGGCTTCATCCATTCCGGCAACCGATCCTGGTACGCCTGATGCCAATTGGCCATATAAGCTTAAATCTGTAATAGGGTTACCATCTTTATCGAGGTACATGTCACGGGAAGCTTTTGCTGGCGCTTTTTCACGGAAGTCTAAAGAGGCTACTTGGCCATCTTTACCACGGTATACCATAAATCCACCGCCCCCAAGGTTTCCTGCATTCGGATAGACTACTGCCAACGCAAATTTTACAGCAATTGCTGCATCAACAGCATTTCCGCCCTTTTTTAAAATCTCTACTCCCACCTCGGATGCTATCGGGTGAGCCGTCACAACTGCGCCATTCTCAAACTCTGTTTGATCGGTTGCAGTTTGTTGTTTTACTGAGCATGAACCCAGAAAAAAGACGATTAAGAATAAATAAATCAAATTAGGTTTTTTCATGCCGCTAAGATAATAAATTGGTATTATTAGATGAATTATATTAACTTGACTCAAAATTAATATTATGCGATTTTTAAGCCTATGCCTATTGCTTTTTGTTGCAGTTCAATTAAAAGCACAAACCGTTAAGATTCTTACCTATAATATCCATCACGCCAATCCACCATCAAAACCAAATACGATTGATATCGAGGCTATTGCCAAGGTGGTGAATGACTCTAAAGCTGATATCATTGGTATTCAGGAGGTGGACATCAATGTGTCCCGTTCTGAACTCATGAATCAAGCTGAAAAGCTTGCTGAACTTACTGGAACGGAATATTTTTTCTCTAAAGGTATTGATTTGGAGAAAGGATACTACGGGATTCTCATTTTAAGCAAACATAAAATTGTTGGAAAAAGACGCTATGACTTGCCAATGCCTGTGAAAAGTGAAAATCGTTCTCTGGCAATCGTAGATGTGGAACTTCCAGGGGGTAAAACTGTTTCCCTTGCCAATACACATTTGGACCTTAAAGAGGAGAACCGAATTGCGCAAGCTGAATTTATTAATGAACTCGGGGAGTTGTATAGTAAGCCATTGATTCTAGTGGGAGACCTTAATGCTAAGCCGGAATCAAAACCTATTCAGATCCTAGAAAAGTATTTCGTAAGAAATACCAAAACTAATCAACCTACTTCGCCAAATGTGAATACCAAGAATGAGATTGATTATATCATGGTGTTGAATAATAGGAAATTCAAGTGGAAAACTTATCATGTGATCAAAGAGGAATATGCTTCTGATCATTTACCGCTGTATGCGGAGATTGAGTTTTAATAGGATAGATGTGAGATATGAGATGGGAGATGTGAGATAGTAAATGGGATAGACCGCTGACGGAGTGGGGGTGAAGATGGGCTATGGTTAGTTCTATTAGGTTTTTGTAGGGGGTAATTTGGTTGAATACGAGCTTGCTTTTTGTATCGGATTATAAATGTAGATATTGGAGGGGCAGGGAATAAACTCCAGAGGAGTTTATTTGTAGAAGGATATGTAATATGAAATAAGCCCGGAGCAATTGCAATCGCTAAAGCGATTGCAATTGCTCCGGGCTGTTTGTTACTAATATTGAACCCCTCTGGGATTCTTGAGAACATTGTTGATTTATTCCTTTCCTTTGAGTTTTTCGTTGTTTTTATGGCGGTCTGCGTCGCGTATATTTTTCTTATCGAGGTTTTTCTCCAAGGCGCTGGTGAGGTCGATGCCTGTTTGATTTGCCAAGCAAATCAAGACGAATAATACATCTGCCATTTCATCGCCGAGGTTGACCTCTTCATCTGATTTTTTGAAGGATTGTTCGCCGTATTTTCTGGCCATAATACGCGCAACTTCACCAACTTCTTCCATTAGCATGGCGGTGTTGGTTAATTCATTAAAGTATCGAACACCTGTTGTTGTTATCCATTGGTCTACGGTTTCTTGAGCTTCCTTGATAGTCATGTGTATTGGGTCTAGAAGTTGTCTTTGTCTTTGGTATTCATGATGATGGTCACGGGGCCATCGTTGCGAAGGTCAATCTTCATGTCTGCGCCGAAAATTCCCATTTGAACCGTCTTACCCAATCCATCGGATAGGAATTTTCCCATTTCTTCATACATAGGCTTTGCCTTGTCTGGTTTTCCCGCACGAAGAAAGGAGGGACGATTCCCCTTTTTTGTTTGTGCAAAAAGTGTGAATTGAGAAATCAATAGGATATTGCCCTGAATGTCTTGAATCGACTTGTTTATTAAGCCCTGCTCGTCTGAAAAGATTCTCAGATTGATTAATTTTTGACCCAACCATTGAAGGTCCTCAGAGGTGTCTTCTTCTTCAACACCTAACAAAACTAGTAAGCCATGTTCTATCTTTCCAGTGATATGATCGTCAACTGTGCAAGAAGCATGAGTTACCCTTTGGATTACTGCTCGCATGGATTAAAAGTATTAAGTTAAATTGATTTTGACAAAAATGAATCTGGAATTATCAGTTCTAAAAGGTCATAAATGGAAAATGCCCTTCCGAATGAACGGAAGGACATCTTCTTATTGAGGGGTTTGGTACTATTAAAAACGGATATTCAAGCCCAACATAGCATTGGTTTCTGCCTGTGGGTAATAGAAATTGAAATAGTCTCTCTTTCCTACAGATTGCATGATCGAGCTATAGGTAAATCCTGATGTTGCATATTTCTCATTGAAGATATTGTTCACCATCAAGTTTAAATCAATATTCTTCACTCCGAAAATGGAGAAAGAATAGATCGCCTGGAAGTTGTTTACAAATGAAGGATCAATACTTCTCTTAACTTCATTCGTGTTATCCAAATAAATTCTAGAAATGTACTTGGTCAAGAAACTAAAGCTTAAAGACTCGATTGGCTTATACGTGAAATTGTTTGATAAAACTGTTGATGGAGATTTCGCGATTTCAGTTAATTTATGAGTGATTTTTTCGTATTTATCTACTTCAAAGTTATCGTCGTAAATAGGGATGTTTTCTATAAAATTCTTGATTCTATTTTGGCTTAAAGCAGCGGTTGCTGACCAAGTAAATTTAGGATGTATTCTCCAGCTGGCATCCATTTCAAGACCCATTCTATAACTATTATCCACATTAATACGAACTGCGCTACCTACATCATTTAATGCGCCTGTAGGAATTAGCTGGTCCTTGTACAACATCGCATAAGCATTCGCTCCAATAGTTAGGAATTCATTTCTAAAACGATATCCTGTTTCGATGTCCTGCATTTTTTCAGTCTTAGGAAATGCTCCAATTGGGTTCTCAACATAATCATTCCGAGTCGGCTCTTTACTTGCAAAAGCATATGAAGCGTAGATGTTGGAATTATTATTTAGAAAATAGGTAATACCAGCCTTAGGATTTACGAAATTATGGTTGTCTTCAAAGGAGAAGTCTTTTATCTTGTCATCATCACCTTTTCCATTGTAGATATTATTTCTATACTGAACATCTAGATTAAAGAGAAAGTTGTCCATTCTATAATCTGCTTTTGCATAGAAATTAAAGTCATTCTTATTGGCATGACTGAAGTAATATTTATCCTTTATTTGGCTTTGAGGAACTAGGTTAGCCCAGATGACTTCACCATAATGGTCACCTTTATATTGATTATATGCACCTCCGAAAGTGAAATTCAAATTTGTTGACGGCTTGTACAACAAGGAGTAAGTTAAGCCATAGAAATGGTTATCCAACCATCTTCTTCTAATTAAATCGGTGTCTTCAATAGGTTTACCATCGGATTGAACTGGGGCAATTCCATAGTGCTCCAGATTGTCCATTGGTTTGAATTCTTCATAATAACCTGCTCCACGAGTGTAATGTAAAGCTGTATTAAATATCATCTTCTCAGATTGACGATAAGAATAATTTAAATGAGCATGTGTTTGGGTATAGTTATCAGTCTGATTATCGTAAGTATAGTAATTGTATTTACGATTGCCATTTAAGAATCTATCGCGTTCAGTACCGGAGAGCCAAAGGTTTTCAGCATATTCTTCGATTCGGTAACCATTTTCTTTGAATAAAGGTTCAGCTACGCCATACCAAGCTTGATAGGTCTTCTCTTTACCTGAGAAAACAGTCGCTTTTAGGCTGTGTTTGTCAGTGTAAAGGCCCGCATCAACATACATGGATTTCAGGTTTGAAGAAGCGCGTTCCACATAGCCGTCTGATGAGATCCTGGAGAGTCTGGCATTAAAAGCGAATTTATTGTTAATTAAGCCAGACCCAGCCTTAATAGTGTTTTTCCAAGAGTTGTATGATCCAAATGAGTTATTCAGTTCCAGATAAGGCTTAGTTTCCAAAGCGTCGGTTTGAATATTTAGGGATGCTCCAAATGCGGAGGGGCCATTTGTAGAGGTTCCAATACCACGTTGAATCTGAATACTTTCCGTGCTGGATGCAAAGTCAGGCAGGTTAACAAAGAAAGAGCCCATAGATTCCGGGTTATTCAACGGAATACCATTGAGGGTGACATTGATACGTTCGCTATCAGACCCCCGGATCGTCATACTGGTATACCCGATACCAGCACCTGCATCGGATCCAATAACCACTCCAGGTGTTTGATCCAGTAAATAGGGGATATCCTGACCTAGATTATTTTTATTGATATCTTCCTTGGTTATGGTTTTATATGTTGTTGCAGAATTCTCCTTAGCGCGGGTTGCTGAAACGTAAACTTCTTCAAATTGGAGGACTTGGTCTTTTAATTGAATGGAAAAATTAGCTTGATTTACGGGATTAATTCTTGAAATCTCGGATTTATAACCAATAAAAGAAATTTTTAAGTTATAGAATTGGTTGTTTAAGTTGTCAAAAACGGCGATTCCGTCCTGATTTGTGGATTTAGCCTGGCCATCAATAGCGACGGTTGCACCATTTGCAGAGGCTCCAGATTTGTCTAAAACCCTTACAGTTAACTTTTGTTGAGCAAAGCTCATTAATACAATCAAACATAAGGCTAAAGATGCCCAAAGCTTGTTAAACATAATAAAAAAAATGTTTTAAAGAGTTAAACTTTCTTGTTGAAAGGGGTTACAACAAGTTCTATTTAACCGCCCTATCCCTACGCTGGCATTATCCAGATCAGGTATGTATTTCATGTAAGTTATTGAAATACAGGGTATAATCTCAGCCTGTTTTTGTGTTTATTAACAAGGCACCCCTAATCGATAGGGCAAACATAGGCTTTTGGCTAAATAAAACAAAATTTAAATATATTTGTAACAAATTCGTAATTATTATTTTATTAGTTAAACTCCTAGTATTTTTTTGTAAATTGCCAACATTGCCTCCAAGAGGCTAATTACGCTAACTTTTAAAAAACGGAACTATTAATTTCTTATGAAGTATTACGCTGCTGATGTCGTGTTTCCTGTTGCAGGTCCTGCCATTAAAAAGGGGGTTGTTGCGATGGATGATCAAGGAGTTGTGAAAGGTGTTTTCAATCCTGGTGAAATTGATGAAAATTTGGTAGAGCAATTCAAAGGAGCATTAATCCCTGGGTTTGTGAATGCACATTGTCATCTTGAATTATCCCATATGCTTGGTGTAGTGCCTCGAAATACGGGTTTACCTACTTTTCTTTCTACGGTTATCAATGAACGTGGAAACCATGAAGAGAAGGTTGAAGCTGCGATGGAAGAAGCAGATAAGTTGATGTATGAGAATGGAATTCAAGCCGTTGGAGACCATGTAAACTCAGCCGTAACAGCAAAGATCAAAGAAACAAGTCCTATTAAGTATCATACTTTTGTGGAAGTAATGGCAACGAATAAAGAAGATGTTGTTACTCGAATCGATAATGCCAAAGAAATTGAGTTTCATTTTGATTATAAACACTCCTCAATTACTCCACACGCGCCGTATTCAGGTTCAAAATTCTTATTTAAGACCTTAAAGAAAGCTATTAGTGAAGATAATATCATCAGTATCCATAATCAGGAGAGTGATGAAGAAAATAAATTGTTCCGCTATAATAAAGGAGAGTTTTTAGAATTCTTTAAGAAAATGAATTTAGCAATGGAGGACTTTAGAGCGCAAGCTAGAAATTCATTGCAATCCTTTCTACCTTATATTCCTAGTAAAAACAAATTAATTTTAGTTCATAATACTTATACTTCGATTAAGGATTTGGATTTTGTGGATAGAATGGGTAGGTCCGTATATTTCTGTTTTTGTCCGAAAGCCAATTTATATATTGAAGATAGAATTCCAAAAATTGACAACTTCCTATTAGGTGGTCATGATATCGTTATCGGTACAGATAGTTTGGCATCTAATGATACCTTGGATATTTTAGAGGAATTGAAAGTGATTCATCAGGAGTATCCGGATTTGGATTTCAATGAAACCATCAAATGGGCAACTTTAAATGGGGCTAAGGCATTAAACTTAGAGCATGAGTTAGGTTCATTAGAAGTGGGTAAGAAACCCGGTTTGGTGTTATTAGAAGGTATGGATACTTTCAAATTAAATCCAAAAGTTAAGGTTAGAAGAATTAGATAGTTTCTAATTCTATTTCTTCTTTTACCTTTGTATCCATGAAACATTGGAATATAAGGGTTCGAGGGAAAGTTCAAGGGGTCTTTTTCAGGGCTTCCACGAAGGCCGTTGCTGATCAATTAGGGGTAAAAGGTTTTGTTCTGAACGAATCGGACGGATCTGTCTATATTGAAGCAGAAGGAGATTCCTTTGGTTTAGAGTCCTTACTTGGGTTTTGTCAAGAAGGGTCTGAACATGCCGAGGTCAGCCAAGTTGAGTATCAGGAATCTGATGAAATCAAAGGGTTCCGGAATTTTGAAGTCAAAAAGAAAATCAAATAAGCGTGTCGGTAGTTAAGAAATTTGTCAGCGATACGATGATTTATGGTTTCTCAACCATCTTATCACGAATGCTTGGGTTCTTGATGACCCCTTTCTTTACAGCAAGATTCAACACCTCCATTTACGGAGTTTTCACTAATCTTTTTTCTTATGCGTCCATGCTGAATGCTATTATTGCATTTGGGATGGAGACGACATTTTTTCGGTATCTCCAAAAGGAAGATGTCGATAAAGATCGGGTATTCGACAATAGTTTCTTTATTACCTTAATTACGACAGCCATATTTTTGTTGTCCGTATTTACCTTTACAGAGCCTATAGCATCCTTCATCAGTACGGGTGACAATATTCCAGATTACATATTATACGTCAAGTTTTTTGCCTTAATAATTGCTGCGGATGCCATTGCGGTGGTACCTTTTGCGAAATTGCGAGCAGGGGGGCGGCCAATTCGGTATGGACTGGTGAAATTGATCAATATCTTGGTGTTTATAGCTGTCAATTTTATTTTATTGGCATGGTTGCCGGAATGGAACAAAAACTCTGAATTTTTTAGAGAAATCAGTTCGGGATGGTTTCGTGAAGGTTGGTTAGGCAATGTTTTTATAGCCAATTTAACAGCAAGTTTGGTTACTCTACTCTTGTTGATCCCTCAAATAATAGGCTTTCGATTCCGTTTGGATAACAAGTTGATTAAGAGTATGCTAAGCTATTCTTTTCCAATTTTAATTGCCAATATTTCCTATATCATCAATGAAAATCTGGATAAGATCATGTTTCCGAGGTTGCTTCCGGGTGAACAAGGTGATATGGATCTTGGAGTCTATGGAGCAGTTGCGAAAATTGCCATATTTTTAAATCTTTTTGTTACTGCATTTAGATTAGGGGCTGAACCATTTTTCTTTTCATATTCCAAAAATGAAAATGCAAGAAAAACATATGCCATGATCATGGAGTATTTTGTGATAGTAATGGTTATCGTTATGATAGGAATTTGTGCCAATTTGGATTGGTTAAAAGGCTTTATTCGTGGCGGTGCATTAAATCCAGAGGCTTATTGGTCGGGATTATATATTGTCCCAATTTTACTTTTCAATTACGTGTTATTAGGGGTGTATATGAATCTATCGATCTGGTACAAGCTTTCCGATCAAACCCGATATGGTCTTTATATTTCCGGAGTAGGTGCCATCATAACCATTATTCTGAATCTAATTTTGATTCCCAGGTATTCGTATGTTGGAGCAGCCTTATCCACTACAAGTGCTTATTTGGTGATGGTAGTCCTTTCCTATTTCTGGGGGCAGCAAAACTATTCTATTCCTTATAATTCCAAGAAAATTACAGCTTATTTATTGATGGGACTGATTGTATCCTGGTTTGCCTATTTCGGGCATTTTTGGATAGGAAATTTGGTATTTCTACTGTTTTTGGGAGTAGCATTTTATTTGGAGAAAAATTCCCTTTTAAAAATCCTAAAAAGGAAATAATCAATATCCTGAGGCATAAAAAAGTCGCTTATTTAAGCGACTTCTTCTGCAAAATTAAATCTTATTTCCTCTAGTACTTCCAGGATTTCATTGACATCCTGAAGGCTTACTAGTTTCATTCTATATTCTTTAAAATTCGGGATACCTTTGAAATAGTTGGCGTAATGACGACGCATTTCAAATATTCCGGTTTTCTCGCCTTTCCATTCGATAGATTTGGTCAGGTGAGTGTAGCAAACATCGACACGTTCTGAAACCGTAGGTCCCTCTAAACGTTCCCCCGTATTAAAGAAGTGTTTCACTTCTCTAAAGATCCAAGGATATCCAATGGACGCTCTACCAATCATGATTCCATCGACTTCATATTCTTGTCTCCAAGCAGCTGCTTTTTCCACGGAATCGACATCTCCATTTCCGAAAATCGGAATTTTGATTCTTGGGTTTCTTTTTACATCCTTGATCATTGACCAATCTGCTTGGCCTTTATACATTTGAGCACGCGTACGACCGTGAATCGCTAAAGCCTTAATGCCAATATCCTGCAAGCGCTCAGCTACCTCATATACATTTTTCGTGTTGTCATCCCAGCCTAAGCGAGTTTTTACTGTCACAGGTAAATGAGTTGCTTCTACGACTGCTTTCGTCATAGCCACCATCTTGTCGATATCTTGCAATAAGCTTGCACCAGCACCCCGACATGCCACATTCTTGACAGGACAGCCGTAGTTGATATCAATCAAGTTTGGATTTGCTGCGGTACAGATTTCAGCAGATTGACGCATATGTTCAATGTCAGATCCAAAAATCTGAATACCAATGGGTCTTTCGTACTCAAAAATATCAAGCTTTTGGCGTGATTTAGCAGCATCACGAATTAATCCTTCGGAAGAAATAAATTCAGTATACATCATATCCACTCCATTTTGTTTACATACGTAACGAAATGGTGGATCACTGACATCTTCCATTGGAGCCAACAATAACGGAAACTCCCCTAAATCAATATGTTCGCCTATCTTTACCGACATTTTGTTGAAATTTTTACAAAGATAGCGATTTAGTATTTAGTAGTTAGTATTTAGTAGTTAGACCTATGGCGAGCTAACCGTTTCAAAGCCTAAACTCGATAAACAAAGCGCTCTAAATACTAAATACTCTATACTAAATACTACAAAACGAAGCGTTCTAAATACTCTATACTAATTACTTACTACAAAACAACGCGCTCTAAATACTCTCTACTAAATACTAAATACTACCAGAGAATTTTTTGATGGCTTCCATTGGGTTTTGGGTTTTCATAAAGTTTTCGCCGATTAGGAACGCATTAAAACCAGCTTTTTTGAGTGCTTTAATGGTTTCTGGGTCGGAGATTCCACTTTCAGAAACTTTAATATACTGGCTTGGTATTTTGTTGACCAGATCATAGGAGTGGTCCAATGAAACGCCGAAATCCTTTAGATTTCTATTGTTTACTCCGATTGCGTCAATGCTAGGGAATATGCTTTTATTTAATTCCTCTTCATTGTGTACTTCTAACAATACGTTAAGTCCCAAAGATTTGGCGTATTCAGAAAGCGATTTAATTTCTTCCTTTTCCAAACAAGCAGCAATCAAGAGGATGATGTCAGCTCCATAAGCTTTAGCTTCTGCTATTTGATAAGAATCAACAATAAATTCCTTTCGTAATAGTGGGATTTGAAGAACGTTTCTGGCAGCTGTCAAATCCTCCAATGAACCTTGAAAAAAATCATGGTCGGTCAAGACCGAAATAGCGGAAGCACCAGCGTCTTGATAGCCTGCGACTACCTCTTCTACTGTTGAAGTGCCATTTATCAAGCCTTTTGAAGGAGATGCTCTTTTATACTCAGCGATAATCCCCGTTTTATTAGGATCCAGGATGCTTTCCCTCAGGTTGTAACAAGTCCTTTGAAACAAAGGCATTGCTTCCAATTCCGCCAAGCTAACTTTTGTCTTGGCCGCTGCGACTTCCTCCTTTTTCCTGATTACTATTTTATCTAAAATGGTCATAATACTAAAAGCTGTTGATGAATTTTATTGAGTTCCTTTAATCCAGTTAGCAATTAATGTTTTTCCATTATCCGTTAGAATGGATTCAGGGTGGAACTGCATGCCCTTGACATCATATTTACTATGTGTTAAAGCCATAATAACACCATTAGGGTCTACAGCAGTAACCTTCAGGTCCTCAGGTAAGGTATTCGGGTCAACCGCCCATGAATGGTATCTACCGATTTTAGAGTCCTCTGGGAAGTTTTGAAACAAAGGTTCGCTTGGATCCGTGATATGGATTGAAGTTGCCACGCCATGTAAGGGTTTAGGCATGTTGAACAATTTTCCGCCAAAAACCTCCGCAATCGCTTGTTGTCCTAAGCAAATACCTAGAATGCTTTTAGTAGGAGCATAGGTTCGGATGACATCGAGTAATAAACCGGCTTCTTCAGGAATCCCTGGTCCAGGAGACAGGAGGATCTTATCGTATTTATCTACGTCTTCCAGATTGAATTTATCATTTCTAACGACTACATAGCTTTCCTTCAATTCTTGAAGGAGATGTACCAGATTATAGGTAAAGGAGTCGTAATTATCGATTACTAATATGGGTTTGCTCATTTTATAATGTTTCCGCTAATTCTAAAGCCCTGCGAAGAGCTGATATTTTATTGTTTACTTCTTGTAATTCTTTTTCAGGATCGGAATCTAATACGATTCCTGCTCCAGCTTGATAATGGAGGAAGTTTTGTTTACTCAGGAAAGAACGAATCATAATGGCATGATTAAAATCGCCATTGAATCCCATGAATCCTATTGCTCCAGAATAGAAAGAGCGTTGCAGTCCTTCATAACGATCAATTAAGTTGATTGCCATGTGTTTAGGTGCTCCAGAGAGCGTTCCAGCAGGGAAGGTATCACCGACTACATCAAATGGGTTTGTGTTTGGGTTCAATGTACCGCCGACCTTGGATACTAAATGGATAACATGGGAATAATATTGTGCCTCCTTGTAGGATTTTACCTGAACATGATTGCAATGTCTACTCAGGTCATTTCTAGCTAAGTCTACAAGCATGACGTGTTCGGCACTTTCTTTTGGGTCGTTTTTCAAGTCTTCGGCAATCTTTTCGTCCAGATCCATGTCCCCCGTTCGTTTAAAAGTCCCGGCGATAGGATAGATGGTAGCTTGATCTTTTTTAATGGTCAATTGAGCTTCAGGCGAAGATCCAAAGAGTTTGAAATCTCCATAATCAAAATAGAAGAGATAAGGAGAAGGATTTATGGAGCGTAATGCCCGATAAACGTTGAATTCATCACCTGAGAATGGGGTTTCAAAGGCACGAGAAGGCACAATTTGGAAAACATCACCACGTTGGATATGTTCTTTCATTTTGTTTACCAATGCTTTGAAATCCTCGTCTTTCATATTCGAAGATTCTTCACCTTTTAATTGAAAGCTGTATTCCGGAAAGTTTTTATTCTGAATCAAGAACTGCATTCTTTCTAGGTCAGAGGTTTCTTTTTCCAATAAATTTTCAAAAATGAAGAGTTGGTTTCTGAAATGATCTATGGCGATCACATATTTGTATATATGATATTGAAGAATAGGGATGTTTCTTCTATTATCCCTTTTGGCAGTTAGTTGAATATCCTCATAATATTCAACTGCTTCGAAGGTGAAATATCCGAATAAACCATTTGTAATGACCTTAACATCCGGGATTGGGTCAGAATGAAAAGATTGCCTAAAATTGGAAACTTCCTCTCGGAGGTTTATTTCTGAGGCTTTTTTAGTGATTTTCTTTTCATTGGGAAGACTAATCTGAAGTTCATCATTTTCAAGGATGATACTTGCGACAGGTTGACAACAGATATAGCTGATGTTATTGTCGCGACTATGGTATTCGGAACTTTCAAGCAGCAAGCTATTTGGGAAGGTGTCCCTTAGCCTTAAGTAGATACTTACAGGGGTAGTGGTATCAGCTAAGATTTTCTTATAGTTAGTATTAAATTTATAGTTCATATGTGTTTAATAATCATATGTAAAAGTATAAAAAAAGCCCGACGAAATTCGTCGGGCTACCATTCTGTGGTTTTGGTTGATTATGAAAAAATTTTTATCTAAAATATACCACGCTCCCGACTTATTTAGTCAGAAGCCACCAACGGTTGGTATATTGAATTATAGTCTTCATTATCTCACAAAATTAATAGAAAAATTGAATATTCAAACTTTATTTGTGAAAAAAGCAAAGATTAGGCAAGATTTTTAGTCATTTAGCAAATCTGGTCTTCTTTGTTTTGTTCGGATTAGTTGTTGTTCATGACGCCATTCAGTTATTTTGGCTTCATGTCCACTTAATAAGATATCAGGCACTTTGTGTCCATTCCAATCGACGGGGCGGGTATAAATTGGGGCATCCAACAGGCCATCTTGAAAGGAATCGGAAAGGGCTGAGGTTTCGTCGGATAGCACTCCGGGAATTATTCTGACGATTGCATCGACTAAAATTGCAGCGGGTAATTCACCACCAGACAGGACATAATCACCAATTGAAATTTCTCGGGTTACATAAATATCCCGGATCCGTTGGTCAATACCTTTATAGTGACCACATAAGATGATGATATTTTCTGCAGAACTGAGTCCATTAGCAATTTCCTGATTGAGGGTCTCTCCATCAGGGGTCATATAAATTATTTCATCGTAATTTCTTTCAGCCTTTAATTTTTCGATGCATGCTGCAAATGGAGCGATTTGCATGACCATTCCGGAGCCACCCCCATAGGGATAGTCGTCTACTGATTTTTGTTTGTTTACTGCATAATCTCTAAGGCTATGTATATGAATAGATGTTAGGCCCTTTTTCTGCGCTCTTTGTAGAATAGAGTGGGCAAAAGGGCTATCCAATAACTGAGGTAAAACAGTAATAATATCAAATCGCATATGCAAATGTACGGGATTCTAGTCTATTTCTTGTCCAAAAAATGAGATAGAAATGTGAATAAGTAAAGGTTAAAAAATTATAATGAGATTGTTATTGTGTCAAATTTGTGACATTAAATTTAATTACAGCAAATAAGTCTAAAGTAATTTAATTTTTAAAACTATAAGATGTTGCCCAAGGGTTAAATAAACACAAAATTAGCGAGCTGAATATTATCCTTTTCGATAATAATTAAAAGATTATTATTTATTCCTAATACAGGTAGAAATAAATGAAAATAAAATGGGCTTTTTTTGCTAAAAATGTTGTGTAATAATAGATTTGGCGCTAGTTTAACAATTACTAACTTTTAGCCAATAAAGATTAGAACCAAATTTATTTAACTAAAAACAACAAACATGAAACAAAGATTACTCAGTGTTCTGCTGCTGTGTACTATGCTAATTGGTGTAGTCTATGCGCAAAATCGGCAGGTGAGGGGGAAAGTTACGTCTGCTGCTGACGGGAGCCCAATCGGTGGAGTTTCCGTTCTCGTTCAAGGAACGAATGCAGGCACGCAAACAGATGGTAGTGGAAATTACTCTGTTCAGGTGGGCGACAATGCTACTTTAACTTTCAGGTATATAGGATATGCCTCACAAACCATTTCCGTTGGTTCACAATCTGTGATCAACGTTCAGTTGATTGGTGATGATAATGCCCTTGAAGAAGTTATTGTAACTGGTGCTTACGGTATTAGAGAAAATACCAGGGCATCCGTTTCCTCAGCCCAGACATTGACTGCTGAAAAAGTAAATGTCACCAGACAGCCAAATTTAAACAATTCTCTTGCTGGCCAAATTAATGGTCTACAGGTTAGGTCTCAATCGGCGGCAGCTTTGGGAAGACAAACAGAGATACGATTAAGGGGAGCTTCGGGCTTTTCAAGTGGAGCAGGTGCAATTTACGTTGTAGATGGAACTATTTTGCCCAACTCTGATGACATAAATATTGATGATGTTGAATCGGTTTCAGTTCTTCAAGGACCTGCAGCATCTGCTCAATTTGGATCTCAAGGTGCCAACGGTGCTGTAGTCATAACTTTGAAAAAGGCTTATAGAGGAGATTATCTCGGTGTAGATGTAAATGTTGGTGCAAACTTTGATAATGCCTATATAATGCCGAATTACCAAAATTCATATGCAGGTGGTTCTTCACAAGCAATGACTCAATATGTTTGGCAGTCTAATCATCCCGCGGAATGGAAGGCTCTTGATGGTAAATATTACCATGATTATTCCGACGATGCTTCATGGGGTCCTAGAATGGTAGGTCAGGAATATATTCCATGGTATGCTTGGTACGGAGGCCATGACAGATCCTTTAAGACAGCTTCTTTGACACCGCAACCTGACAATGCTCGCGATTATTTCGAAACTGGGGTGGTGTTAAATAATGGAATTTCAATCTCCAAAGGAGGTGATAATTATGCAACAAGGTTTTCATACAATAATCAAAACGTTAACGGTTTAATCCCTACATCTGGACTAGATCGCCATCTATTGAATTTTTCTGGAGAATTGGACTTAAATGAGAAGTTCAAGGTTGGTGCGAATATTAATTATATTTACCAAAACCTTAAGGGTGAGATTGACGATGCCTATTCCAATCAGTCAACTGGTTCATTCAGTCAGTGGTTTCATAGAGACCTAGATATAAACATTCTTGAGGAATTAAGAGGACTGACTACCCCGGATGGAATCTATGCATCTTGGAACAAAGCAAATCCAACCGCCTATAATCCAGCTAATGAGAGAGGTTTTTATGCAGCAAATTATTGGTACAATCCATATACCTATTACGATTTGATAAATAGGTTCAATCAAAGAGACAGAGTATATGGAAATGTTTTTGCTAGATATCAAATTTATAGCGATTTGAGTATACAGGCTACCTATAGAAAGCAACAGAATACAACTTTTTGGGAAACGAAATATAGCTCAGACCTGAATAAAAGCGGTCTCCAAACAACAGGTAACAATGCTCTAGCAAAAGGTTATTATGGTACTGGGAATACGTATTCCAATAGGAGAAATATTGAGTTTTTGTTAAACTATCGCAAGGAAATTAACGACTTTAGTGTAGATGCTAACTTAATTGCTGATTTTTACCGTTCTAAAAACAATGAAAACTCAGGGAATACTGTTGACGGTTTAACTGTTGATAATCTTTATACCTTGGCCAACTCAGTAAGTCAGGCTAACCAGTATAACTGGCGTGAACAGGAGGCATATAATGCTTTGATGTTCAGGGGAACTTTTGGATACAAGAACTATTTATTTGCGAACCTAACTTTAAGGAACGATTGGTTCTCTACATTACCCCAAGACAACAATTCAGTTCTGTCTAAATCATTCGGAGCATCTTTTGTGTTTTCTGACCTTATTAAGGAGTCTACGCCTTGGTTAAGTTACGGAAAGTTACGCTTCGCATGGGGAGAAATACCTAAGGCTTTGGGTGTCAATTCAACTACATTTGGAGCTTACAGATACCCAGGTTCTGAATATGGTGTTGGCCAGTTTAAATGGAACGGGAATTCCTTGACCTCTACACCTGATGTAATCGTGGATCCTGATATAAAAGGATCAGTTGTTACACAAAAGGATCTAGGATTGGAATTACGTTTCCTTAAAGATCGCATTGGAGCCGAATTCACATATTTTGACGGTACAGAAATTGGGTTTCCTCAATCCATCACCATCAATGGCGCAACAGGCTATTCAACGTTGTTAACCAATGTTGGAGAAATCGTTAAACAAGGGGTTGAATTTAGGGTTTTTGGTGAGCCTGTCCAAACCCAAGATTTTAATTGGAGGATTGGAGCAACTTATTCAAACCTTGTCAAAAACGATGTAAAGGAGATTAGTGCCAAATATGATATTAATAGGCTGAATGTGGCCGGGGTTTGGGGTTCTACAATGCCATACTTGGTTCACAAAGAAGGGATGAGATGGGGTCAAATCTACGGAAACGGAATCAAACGGAATGACCAAGGGGTTCCTATATTGAACGCTGAAGGTCTTTATGAAAATGATCCAGCCGTATTTTTTGGTTCAGTTCTACCTAAACATACAGGCGGGGTTCAGAATACTTTTCGCTATAAAGACTTTTCTCTTTCTGCAAATATTGACTGGTCGATCGGTGGAAAGTTTGTTTCCCTTTCAAATATGTTTGGGTCATATTCAGGACTAACGGCAAGAACTGCTACAGTTAATGATAAGGGTAATCCAATTCGAGATGATGTTAATGACGGAGGAGGTGTCCGTGTTGACGGTGTTGATAAGGATAACAATCCTGTTACCCACTATGTTGGTGCTCAAGATTATTACCACTGGTTGAACGACAATAAAACTTATGATGATTTCATTTATGATCTAACATTTGTAAAACTGAGAGCGGTTTCTATAGGTTATAATATACCTGTTAATAAATTAGGTTGGAATAAGGTTCTTCGAACTGCTAGCATTTCAATCGTTGCTAATAACCCATTGTTGCTATATGCAAAAACCAAGGATTTTGATCCTTCAGAAGTTTCAGCTCTTCAAGGTGAAACTGGTCAGTTGCCAGGTACTAGGGGGTTCGGTTTTAACCTACGTTTTGGCTTTTAATTGTAGAAAACATGAAAAAGAGAATTTTATATATTTTATTATCTGTTAGCGTTTTAGCTACCAGTTGTGATTCGTTATCTGATTTCGGAGATACCAATGTTAACCCCAATGCGACGACTGATCCTAAATCAGAGGCTCTGTTGACAAATGTGCTGGCGGGGATGGGAGGTTATGCATCAAATACCCACTATCAGCCTGGGCTCTATGCTCAGTATATTTCAGAAACCCAATACACTGATGCGTCTATGTATTCACTTGCGCAGAATGCATTTGTAGGGTTCTATTCTGGACATTTAAATGATTTAAAGGATTACGCTACAAGGAATCCCGACAATGTGAATGCAAATGCTGTTGCTACAATTCTGCAGCAGTACATATTTCAGTACTTGACCGATTGCTGGGGTGATCTACCTTATTCTGAATCTTTGAAAGCAATGGAGATTGTCACGCCGAAATACGATACCCAGGAACAGATTTATAAAGGAATGATTGCTGCTCTAAAAGATGCCGAGGGCAAACTGTCCTCCAATGCTGGTGCAATCGTGGGAGACATTGCGTATGGTGGGAATGTAGGTTCTTGGAAGAAATTTGCCAATTCTCTCCGCATGACAATGGCAATTCAACTGTCAAAAAGGTATCCTGGTGCTACTGATTATGCAGCAACTGAATTTAAGGCAGCATTAGGTGATTCTGATGGATATATCAAAACTAACGCAGACAACTTCAAGTTGAGCTATCCTGGAGGCAATTTCAAGAACCCTTGGCGAAATACATATGACGGTCGTAAGGATTATGCAGAAAGCAAGACTATGACTGATATCATGGCTTCCTTAAATGATAGTAGACAGAACGCTTTTGGCGGTGCGAACGACGATTTAACAGCTTCAGATGCCTTTACGACTTCAAATGTTGGTTTTCCCTATGGTTTGCAACGGCCGGATGCTGAAGCGTTTGCAAGTGCTAATACAAACTTTGCAAGAGTTTTGAGGGGAGATTTCAGGACCGAAACTGCACCCTACGTAATCCTTAGCGCCGGCCAAGTTTCCTTGGCTAGGGCAGAGGCAGCAGCAAGGGGATGGACCAATGAAAATGTCAACACAGTATACCGTGAAGGGATTACACTGAGCTTCCAACAATGGGGAGTTTCTGTGCCATCTTCTTATTTTAACCAGAGTTCTGTAGCACTTTCTGGAGGAGCATCGGATTTGAATAAAGTTATTCTTCAACGTTATATTTCTCATTATCCAGATGGAAGGATGGGATGGAATATTTGGAGAAAATCTGCTGTGCCTACACTGACACCAGCTCCGGGGGCACCGGCCGGGACAACAATTCCTAGAAGGTTTGTGTTTACAACTTTAGAATACTCTACAAATCCCAATGTTAATGAGGCAGTTTCGCGTCTAGACGGAGGTGATAAGATGTCTTCTAGAATATGGTGGGATAAATAATCGTAAAGAAATGAAAAAATCAATTTTTAACTATATAATTTTCATTCTTGGAATAGTATTACTATTTCAAGGATGTGTGAAAGAATCCTTTGAAGGTGATGATTTGGGTGATAAGGGTACAACATTCCTTAAGACACCAGATGGTGAAGTGGTTGTTCATTGGTTGTCCCCCTTCTCGGGTAAGAAAAAAGTGAACCTCTTCAACCTATTCAAAGATGCTCATAATTCAGCAGAATTAAATGCTTCGAATACAGTGAAATTACTTGTTAATCCTAATATCATTGAAAAATATAATGAGGAGAATGAAAGTGATTTCGAGGTTCTTCCCGCTTCATTTTATACATGGGCCCCCACAGAAATAGTTACGTATTCTGGAAACAATGTAAGTATAGCTTTTGGGAATGGCCAATTGTATGGAGATATTGCGATTAATTTAGATGGATCCAAATGGACCAATTTAGCCCAGAAATATGCCTTAGCATTTGAAGTCAAAGAGACAGGGGGAATTTCTGCAAGTTCTGCGATGGCAGATACAATTGTTGTTGAACTAGGTCTTAAGAATAACTGGGATGGTGTTTACCGTTGGACTGGCACATTAAATGATAACGTTAGTGCAACTATTACCCATATTTCTGGTCCTTACGGTGAGCAGTATGGTGATTATGAAATTGAATTGCAAACAGTAGGTGAAACCAAAGTTGCAATGTTTGACCCAATATTATGGGGAGATTTCATGTATCCGATGTATTCTGGCGGTTGGTCGGGATATGGGTCTTTTGCACCTGTTTTTGAATTTGACAAGGTAACTAATAAAATTATTTCTGTCACCAATTACTATGGACAGCCGGCTGGAAATACTCGGTCAGCTCAGTTAGACCCATCTGGGGAGAACTTCTATGATCCACAGACTAAAACCATTAAAGTTAAATACTTTATGATTCAACCATCAGTGGTTCCTGCCGCTCCCCACATTCGTTCGGTAATTGACGAGGAATTTGTGTTTGTGAAAGGTAGATAGATTAATTGTATTTTACTTTTCTTTTCATATTATCCGGTCATTTAATGACCGGATATTTTTGCTACACGATTGTAGCTTTGTTGGCTTTGTTTTTTTGATGAAATTATTAGATTGATAAATGGTCCAACAATAGAGATGCTGAATTTGATTTATGGAGATCCGACAAATATCAAGCTAGAGGACGATCCGGGTTATGAACTTGCTGATGCTGCTATTCGAGCATTACGAAGAGCAGGAAAGTGGAATCCGGCAAAAGATGTTGATGGGAAGGATTTAAATAATAGGACTACCTATAATTCACTTTAAGCATTAAGGAGTTTAGGACTCGGATTTTCTAAGATTAGGAAATTAATAAGAATTTTTTGTGTTTGTAAATAGGTAGTTATTGCTTAGCCCTAAGCTAATTCTACCTTTAATATTGCTAGGGGATTGAACGTTGTTCAATCCCTTTTTTAATGCTAATTAATTCAAAAGAACACTTCTGGTCCTGCGGTATTCGTTAGCAGGAATTCTGAATTATAGCAGTGATTTTAAGAAGATATTTGGTCCTATTATAATAAATAGAATATTTCTATCGCAATTGATTTTCAGTCTATTATAGTTTTTATTTCATTGCTATTGAAATGACAATATATTTCTTGTGAAGAAATAGTTTGAAAGTTTCATAATTTCTTTCATTTTTCTGTTTAAACATAGATTTCATGTTGGTTTATCAAATAGTAACGTTTGTGTATCATTTATTTTACATTAAGTAAATACTAGAACAATTTGCTGACATGTTATGCAGGCTGTTTGTTAAGAAATGTTTGATTTATTGTGAATGATTCGAAATAATATTCTGACAAATGCTGTTAGGTGTTTGTGTTGTTTTGAATAGGTCTATTATTATATTTTAAAGTTCTGTTTTTGGGGATAGTTTTTAAGATAGTGGTTTAAGTAGGGTAATATTCCATTTCAATTAAAAGGTGTTTAAACAAGGAATGAGATAGAAATATTAAGAAAATTGCAATAGAATGTTCTAAATAACTGTAATATAATAATATAAAGGAAAAATTATCTCTGTTTTAGTAATAAAATCTTATTCATTTACGTCATTTTTATATTAAAAAACCACACTTTACTAAATAATATTGCTATCAATTATAAATTAGTTGAATAACTAACTTATTTGTTATTTATTTGATAAAAATTGGATGTTTCATGAATATGTTTGTGAAATATTTAAGGGAAATATATATTTGTCAACTGTTTAACAATTTTTAACAGACTCTGTTTTAAAACTTTTAATTAATAGCAAAATTTATGAAACACAAATTACTCAGCTTAATTTTTGTGTTAACCTGCATTGTTGGTGTAGCGTTTGCGCAAAATCGTCAAGTGAGTGGTAAAGTAACTTCGGTTACCGATGGAGCCCCGCTTGGTGGCGTGTCAGTATTAGTTGTGGGTACAAGTTCAGCTACTCAGACTGATGGATCAGGGAATTATAGTATCTCTGTTGAAGGCAACGCTACATTAAACTTCTCTTTTGTAGGCTATGCATCAAAGAGAGTTAGTGTTGGAAGCAACACAACCGTAAATGTTCAGTTAGAAACTGATGAGACTTCTTTAGAGGAGGTTGTTGTTACAGGTTATGGTGTTCGTTTAATCAAAGATTTAACAGGATCTCAAAGTAGAGTTTCTGGGGATAAATTAGCGAAAGAGCCAAGTTTGAGTTTTGACCAAGCACTATCAGGAAAAATGGCTGGTGTTCAAGTAGGATCATCAGGTGGTACCTTAGGAGATGGTGTATCCGTTCGTATCCGTGGTATCAACTCCATTTCATCAAGTTCATTGCCATTATACATTATTGATGGAGTTCCAATGAATACAGTTGAGAACACCAACGTATTTAACTCAGGAAACGGAACACGTTTTAACCCATTAGCGATGATCAATAGCAATGATATTGAATCTATTGAGGTGTTAAAAGATGCGAGTGCTGCAGTTCTTTACGGTTCACGTGCTGCGAATGGTGTAATTTTAATTAACACAAAACGTGGTAAAAAAGGAACTACAAACATTGCATTTGATTCCAAAACAACGTTTAGCCGTCCAGCGAAGATGTTGGATATGTTAGGTGCTGAGGACTTCATGAAAATCAGTAATGAGAAGATTTCCAATGCTTCTAAGTATTTTTCTGGTGTAACAGAAATTGCGAAAGAATCAGATGTTGATGGTGATGGAGTAAATGATAGAACAAATTGGTTAGATGAGGTTTACAGAAATGGTATTGGATATGATAACTCTGTATCGATTTCAGGTGGACAAGAGAAAGCTAACTACTTTGGATCGGTTCGTTACTTAGATCAAAAAGGTATTCTAGAGAACAACTCATTAAAAACTGGACAGGTTCGTTTAAATACAGACATCAATCCACTTAAATGGTTGAAGACTGGAATTTCCCTTTCATACTCAAAAACTTTAAATAATGGTGTATTAACTGACCGTTATGTAAATGGTGTTACTGTTTCTGCATTACAAGCATTCCCTACAATGGCCTTTTCAAATCCTGCAACTTCTACAGGATATAACTTAGGATCAAACGGATACTTAACATACGGAAATAATACACGTGTAGTAAATGGAACAAACTTAGTTGGTGGAAACATCGCGCATCCATATGCTGCATCTGCATTACAATTTAACCAAAATACACCTGAGCAATTATTAGGTAATGTTTATGCTGAGATTTCTCCAATCCAAGGATTGAAAATTTCGACAAAATATGGTATTGACTACTTAAATAACTACGAGCATCAATATGCTCATCCATTAATTGGTGGATTAGGTATGTCATACAATGGTATGGTTCAGGACAATATTCGTTACAGAAATCAATGGGTTTGGCAAAACTACGCGAACTACGATAGACAATTTGGGGTTCACCGTATTTCTGCAACCTTAGGTATGGAATCACAGTTCACGAAAGAGAAACAAGTATATGCTGGTGGTAATGACTTCAGTGATACATTCTTTACTGATTTGATTGATGGAACTTATACTGGTTCAGTACCAGGAACATCAGATGTAATGTTATGGTCAGGTGGTACATTATTCTCAACAGGTTTACAGTCATATTTTGGACGTGTTGGATATGTATTCAATGATAAATACTTAGCTGAAGTTGCTTTCCGTTCAGATGCATTCTCAGGTTTTGGATTGAACTCAAGATGGGGTAGTTTCCCTTCAATGTCATTAGGATGGGTTGCTTCAAATGAAGACTTCTTAAAAGATGTTGAGTGGTTGAACTATTTAAAAGTAAGAGGATCATACGGTAAAGTAGGTAACTCTCGTGGAGTTGGAGCATACGCTGCGCGTACATTATACGGTGGTGGAGCATATACTACATTAAATGGTTTCTCTGCTTCACAAATGGGTAATGCTGATTTAAGATGGGAATCATCAACAAAATTAGATGTTGGTGTTGATTTCACTATTTTGAATGACCGTTTGAATTTCGTTGTTGATTATTACAAGAATGATATTTCAGGTTTAATCTTGAATGCTAACCCACCATCAACTGTTGGTGTACCGGGTGGTGCAATTGAGACGAACATTGGTTCAATGAAAAATAGTGGTATTGAATTCTCAGTAAATGCTAAAACCATGACTCGTGAAAACTTCACTTGGAATACATCTTTGAACTTTACAACAGTTAACAACGAAGTAACTTCATTAGTTACAGAAGGTGCTGACATGGTTGATGGATTCTCAGTTGCAAGCGTTGGAAGAAGATTAGGTACTTACAAGTTGATCAAATGGAGAGGTGTTGATAGCCAAACTGGAGATCCAATGTGGTACACTGCTGATGGTGGTTACAAAACTTACAATCAGGCAGATAAATCATGGACTTATACAAATACTGATGGAGTTACAACAGCTGCAGGTTCAGGCGTTGGAGGTGGAGATGCTCAATATTTAGATGAGTCAGGTTTACCTAAATACTATGGTGGTTTAGATAACAACTTTACTTACAAAAATATTGATTTTGGATTCTCAATGGTCTATACTGGCGGATTCAGCATCTATAACTCAACAAGAGCATCTTTATTGTCAAACTACTTTGTAAACAACGGATCAGAAATTTTAGACAGATGGACTACACCAGGTCAACAAACTGACGTTCCGAAATTATATATGACAGAAACTACTGCTAACCAAGCGTCAACTCGTTTCTTGGAAAAAGGTGATTTCTTGCGTATGCGTACGATCAGTTTAGGGTATACATTCAATGATTTATCTAGATGGGGTATCAGTAGCTTAAGATTGTATGGTCAAGTTTACAATGCATTTGTAATTACTGGCTATACAGGTCAAGATCCAGAGGTTAGTTTGAACAGAAATAACTCAAACATCGCGATTGGTGTTGATAACAGATCTGTTCCACAACCTAGAACTTATACACTTGGTTTAAACATTTCATTACAATAAGAACAAGATGAAAAACATTAAGAAATATTTTGCATGTATCTTAGTTGCTTCAGCGACATTTGTATCATGTGAAAAGCAAATATTTGAAGAACCATATGCAAACTTGTCACCAACTGAGATCTTCAAAGATCCAAGTCGTGTTGAGAAAGCTGCTGTGGGTATGTATGATGCATTGCAAAATGCAGAGTACTTAGGTGGACGCGTATTGATTTATGCTGATATCAGAGGAATTGACTGTGGGAACCCAACATATTTTGGTGATATCCCTAGCTTTACCGCCTTAAATTCCAGCAATGGTATAGTAGGATTAGCATGGACAGCAGGATATAGAACAATTAACGAAGCAAACTTGTTCGTTAAGAATATTACTGCAAATCCAGGTGTAGTAACTGCGGATAAAGAGAAGCAATTTATTGCTGAGGCTAAGTTTATCAGATCCTTATCTTACTTCTATTTGGTTAACCTTTGGGCTCAACCTTATGGATTTACATCTGGAGCTACACATTTAGGAGTTCCATTGGTGTTAACAGCTACTGATGCGCCATTCGCACCAGAGAACCAAGTGCCAAGAAACACTGTAAAAGAGGTTTATGATCAAATGATCAAGGATCTTGAAGAAGCGGCTGTAGATTTGCCTAATTCAGGTGGTACTCCATCGATCAATAATGTTGGTCGTGCAACAAAAGGAGCGGCTTACGGATTGTTAGCAAGAATTAACTTGTATAAGAAAGATTATGCTAAAGCCTTAGAATATGCTAATAAGGTAGAGGCGTTAAAAGTATATAAATTAAATGCTTCACCATTAGAAGGTTTTGATACCTACATTACTCCTGAGAACATTTTCTCAGTAGCTCATAATGGTGGTGATAACCCGAATACGAATAATGCATTAGGTCAACATTACGGTCCAACACAAAGAGCGGATATCCAAATCGATCCTAAATATGTTGCATTAATGAGTGCTACCGATTTAAGACGTACTGAATTAATTACAGAAGCAAACGGTGCATTTTGGACTGCGAAATATACGAAAGTATCTGATTGGGCTCCAATCTTACGTTACTCTGAGATTTTATTAATCAAAGCAGAAGCTTTAGCAAATATTGCTTCAGGAGTTGATGCGAATGCTATTGCATTAGTTAACCAAGTTCGTACAAGATCAAAAGCTACAGCAGTTGCTCCAGCAAGCAAATCTGATTTAATTGCTGCGATCTTAAATGAGAGAAGAATTGAGTTAGCATTTGAAGGACAAGGATTATTCGAATTCCTACGTACTGGTAGAAACCTACCTGCGCATAGTGTTGTTCCAGAATACAAATGGGGTAACGGAAGATTGGTATTCCCATTACCTTTGAATGATATTCAAAGAAACCCTCAGTTAGTTCAAAACGACGGATACTAGTCTTGAATAAAATATAGACTCTGACGAATTAGTCAGTCACAAAGGTCTAAATAGGCGACCGAAGAATTTTTCTTCGGTCGCTTTTTTTGTGTACAATTGTTAACCTCCTTGATTTTTGGAAGCTCTCCGTTCAGATTTATTTTATTTGAAGTTCAGGAAAAAAATCTCCAAAAATTATTCTTCTGTTTTTATTAAATTTTATTTGAATACCAGTAAAACTATATAGGGCTAAAACCTTTTTCTTTATGATTTTTATGTTGCCTATTGATATATAAAGTATAATCAAAAATTAATAAATTATTGACAATCACTTTGAAATATTAAATAAATTAATCAAATTTATAATAATATAATCTAAAGCGGATTTAGGAGCCAATTTAACTTCGCTTACTTAACATTTGTTAAGTATATATAAAGAAATTTACTAAACAATTAAATTATGAAACAAAGATTACTCAAGTTTATTTTTGTGTTTGTCTGCCTGTTAGGGGTGGCCTATGCGCAAAATCGGGAGGTTACTGGGAGGGTAACATCTGCGAGCGATGGAAGTCCTATTGCTGGGGTTTCAGTGGTTTTGGTTGGCACAACCGTAGCTACTCAAACCGATGGGAATGGAGATTACTCAATTTCAGTAAGCAATCAATCTATTTTAGCTTTTTCATTTGTTGGCTATGCGAGTCAGCGATTAAATGTAGGGACAAGGACCAGGATTGATGTTCAATTAATTAAAGATGTTACAGCCTTGGATGAGGTCGTTGTTACCGGTTATGGTACGACTACGCGTCTAAAGCAAACTGGGTCGAGTACCGTTGTGAGTTCAAAAGAAATTGCACAAACGCCATTTCCATCTTTAGATAGAGCTATGCAGGGAAAGGTTGCGGGTTTACAATCGACAGGTGGTTCGGGCCAGCCAGGTTCGATGCAGAATATCCGAATTCGTGGATTGGGTTCCATTAGTGGCTCTTCACTTCCTTTGTATGTGATTGATGGGGTTCCAGTGAATTCGGGGGATCTTTCCCGTGCTACCCCAACTGCCAATGTTTTAGCAGGTATCAATCCGAATGATGTGGCGAATGTGACGGTATTAAAAGATGCGGCCTCTACCGCAATTTATGGTTCTCGGGGGAGTAATGGTGTTATTTTGATTACGACGAAGTCAGGTCTATCGGGAAAAACAAGGATTTCTCTGGATGCAGATTATGGTTCAGTGCAACCGGGAGTTAGTCCGGGACGCGCTAGACCTCTTACCACAGAGGAAAACATCATGCTAATTGGGGAGGCTTTATTAAACAATGCTGGGATGGCGGCAAATTATGGCTTAAACCAAGGAAATATTCGTGAATTCGTGACTGGGGAAAATGGTTTTGGCATCGATCCGAATGTGAATACGAATTGGTATGATGTCGTTACACGTAGAGGGAATCAACAACAATATAATTTGGCTGCTGATGGTGGGAATGATAAGACGACATTTAGTGTAAGTGGGGGATATTTTAAACAAGAAGGAACCATTCCAAAGTCTGATTTTACAAGGTATTCTGGGAAAATCAATTTGAAACATAAGGCAAGTGATAAATTCACTTTTGGGGCTAATATTTTGGGTTCCAGTTCAAATTTAAGAGGACTATTAAATAGTGGAGCATTCGGGAATCCAGTTTTGACGAGTTTTTTCTTAATGCCTAATTTTCGGGCAAGAAATGATGATGGATCTAATTTTATTTCCGGTCCCTTAGCTGCGGGCGCCGGACTTTATAATCCCTTAGAGATTTTGGACAAGGATAGCCGTAATAATAATACGCAAAAAGCTATTGGTAGTTTCTATGGAGAATATAATATCCTACCGAATTTAAAAATTTCCAGCAAGTACGGTATAGACTATAATAATATCGAAGAGGACTATTATAATAATCCAAATTATGGTGATGGTCGTAACGTTGGAGGTCGTAGTTATCGGGATTATACTCGATATTTCAATTGGGTTTGGACAAACTTAATTGATTATAGATGGGATATAGATCAAGCAAAGGATTGGGTAGCTAATGTTAAAGTGGGTTATGAGGCTCAAAAATCTCAATCCTACTATTCTTCGGTTGCTGTTTATAAAGTTCCATTAAACCCGAAATACACTGTTCCATCCGTTGGAGCTACTCCAATTGGCGCTTCGGGTTCCAATGATGATTATTCCTTTGCTTCATTTTTAGCTTTAGGGGACTTTTCATATAAAAACAAGTACGTTCTCTCTTGGAGTTATCGTAATGATGGTTCTTCTAGGTTTGGTGAAGAAAAGCAATTTGGTAATTTCTGGTCCGCTGCAGGTAGCTGGAATATGGAACAGGAAGATTTTATCAAGGATATATCCTTTATAAATGCTTTGAAGTTACGTGGTTCCTATGGTGTCACAGGTAATGCTGGTATTGGTAATAATACTTGGAGAACCTTATATGGGTACACCCGTACAACCTACAATTTTGTTTATAATGGCAATATTGGTAGTGGTCCTATCCAATATGGATTACGAGATTTGACATGGGAAAGAACGAATTCATTTGATGTAGGTTTGGATGCGACATTTTTAGATAATCGATTATCTGTCGTATTTGATTTCTATAATAGAGAATCGAAGGGCTTATTATACCGGGTTCCAATTCCTTTATCGACCGGATTTCCGGATTATGTTTCAAACTTTGCTGGTTTAAGAAACAGGGGTATTGAGTTTACTGCCAATGGTACTCCGGTTCGTACTGATGATTTCAGGTTGGATTTAAGTTTCAATATATCTGCGAATAAAAATACAACGACGAGTTTGGTTCGAGATGATTTAGTTGAGAGTCCATATCGTAGAAAAGTTGGGGAGGATTATTTCTCATTTTTCTTACCACAATGGGCAGGTGCTGATCCAGAGAATGGAGATCCAAAATGGTATATCGACGAATCAAGAACGGAAACTACGAATGACTATCGGTTAGCGAAGCGGGTTGATTTAGGAAAATCTTCAATGCCTAAATATTTTGGAAGTTTTGGAACGAACATGAATTATAAAGGCATTGGTCTAGATGCATTTTTCTATTACAATTTTGGAAATCATATTTATCAAGGATTTTATAGCTATCAGAATAGTGGTGGAGCCTATTATGGTAGTTATAACCAAAGTGCGATGGAATTAGAGAGATGGCAAAAGCCAGGGGATCAGTCGAATGTTCCGAAGCCTGTTTTTGGAGGGAATAGGAACTCGTTTGCTGCATCTGACCGTTTGCTTAAAGATGGAAGTTTTATTCGTTTAAGAGATATTACATTGAGTTATTCCTTGCCGTCATCTATTATTAACAATTGGAAGGTCAGTAATTTACGGGTTTATTTCCGTGGTTCTAATCTATGGACATGGGTTAAGGATGACACTTTACCATTTGACCCGGAATCAGGAAGTTCGGAAGTTGCTGGAGGAACACAAGGTATTACCAATTTTGATGTATTTATTCCAAAGACATACACATTTGGTATTAATGTAGGATTTTAAAAATGTAAAGACATGAAACTAAATATAAAATCTAGTTTATTAATCGGATTCCTTTGTTTGACCATATTAGGCTCATGTAAGAAGGAGTTCTTAAATCTGCCTCCCTATACTGCGGTGGATGAAAAGGAGGCATTATTGACGGATACAGATTTATTATCTGCCGTTACGGGAACTTACGCTGGGATGAGGGTATTTGATTTATATGGTCGCAGTATTCCATTGATGGGAGATCTTTGGGCAGATAATGTGACTTTATCGACTCGGAATGCAGGACGATATACGGAAATTTTCAATTTGAATTTTGTCATTAACAACCAGTGGTATACGGGTATATGGACTAACGCCTATCGCGTCATCAACCGTGCGAATAATATTATTCATTCAACACCCACTGGTAATGAGGTAAATATAAACCAATACAAGGGAGAAGCCTATGCCATTCGGGCATTAATGTATTTTGAATTGGTTAGGTTTTTCGCTAGGCCCTATACGGATAATCCAAATGGCATGGGAGTTCCCTTGGTATTGAAGTTTGATATTGAAGGAATGCCTGCTCGGAATACTGTTGATGAAGTTTATAAGCAAGTTTTAGCAGACCTAGGGCAGGCCTATACTTTAATTACGACAGGAACAAATACCAGTAGATTTACGAAATATGCTGTTCGAGCGTTAGAAGCAAGGGTTAATTTACATAAAGGCAACAATGCGGCATATCAATTGGCTTTGAATGAAGCAAAGGAGGTTATTGATAATTCAAAGGTGACTTTGGTTCCTGCCTCAGGCCTAGGTGCCTATTGGAATGCCACAGGATCAAATACGCTAAGAACCGAGACTCTCTTTGAACTCGTTTCCGATCAAATTGACAATGCAGGCTTTGATGAACTTGCTTATTTCTTTGGCCAGCAGGGTTATGGAGATGGTTTAGCTTATAAATCATTGTATGACTTATATTCAGCTACCGATGAGCGAAAAAAATTAATTGAGGTAGGAGTTAGGGCAAATGCGGAGAATCCAGCTTTTATCATCAAAAAATATCCAGATTTGGAAAAATACGGAACTAAGAAAATCTTAAGGATTTCCGAGATGTATTTAACTGCTGCGGAGGCGGCTTATAATTTGGGTCAAGAAGGAGTTGCGAGAGATTATTTAGCAGCCTTATTAAAGGAACGTGATGCAGCAGCAACAGTTACAGAATCAGGTGCGGCATTATTTGAAAGAATAATATTGGAAAGAAGGAAAGAATTGGCATTTGAAGGTGACAGGTATCATACTTTAAACCGACTAAAACGCGAAGTTACTGGCCGTGAAAGAAGTCAAGCGCCAACTATTCCTTATAGCAACTTTAGGAGAATAGCCCCAATTCCACAAACTGAGTTAGATCGAAATCCGGAGCTAAAGCAGAATGATGGCTGGGAACAATAAATTAAAAAGAGAATGGTCAACATATAGTTGACCATTTCTTTTTTATATCTTTAATATTAAGCCTTTGCGGCCAATATACTCAGTTCTTGTGCTACGCGGCCAGCGATTTCTGCAAATGCTGCTGCCACAGGCTCGTCCTGATCCAAGGCGATTGGAAACCCATTATCACCAGCATCAGCAACTGACTTCACCAAAGGAATTTCCCCTAAGAAAGGTACATTATTATCTGTCGCCAATCTTTTTCCACCATCCTTACCAAAAATATAGTATTTGTTATCAGGTAATTCAGCAGGGGTAAAGTAGGACATATTTTCAATAACACCGACAATAGGAACTTTTACACCTTCCATCTGATACATGGCCATCCCCTTAATTGCATCTGCCAGAGCGACCTGTTGAGGGGTTGTTACAATTACTGCTCCTGAAATAGGGTAGCCTTGCGCCGTTGTAATATGGATATCACCAGTACCAGGAGGCATGTCTACGATCAAATAATCGAGATCACCCCAATCCGTGTCTCCAAATAATTGTTTAATGGCAGAAGTTGCCATTGGCCCTCTCCAAGGAATCGGTTGGTTAGGGTCCGTAAAGAATCCTATTGATAATAGTTTTAATCCGAATCTTTCAATCGGGATGATTCTATTTTTTCCATCAGGACCTTGAGAAGATTGTGGTTTAGCGTCTTCCACTCCGAACATTAATGGCACCGAAGGGCCATAAATATCTGCGTCAAGAAGACCAGTTTTAGCACCTGTATTTGCCAATGCTAATGCTAAATTTGCTGCCACCGTAGACTTACCAACACCACCTTTACCAGAAGACACCAAGATAATATTCTTGATATTCTTCAATTGGGATGTTTCTACGGCACGAACTCTCGCGGTCATATTAATTTCCACTTCAACTTCTTTGGAAATAAAAAGTGCAATTGCATTCCGACAAGCATGTTCAATATGGCCCTTCATTGGGCAGGCAGGAGTGGTCAAGACCACATCGAATTTGATTTTATTGGGTAATATTTCGATGTTTTCGATCATATTGAGGGTTACCAGGTCTTTTTTTAAATCTGGTTCTTCAACATTCCCTAAAGCATCTAAAATCTGTTCTTTAGTAATCATGGATTTAAATTAATTTAACAAAATTAAAGAAAGAAGCTCAATATCTTGTCATAATGATGTTTTTAATGATTTTTGCATATTTTTACTTTAATCATCGGATTTCTATTCATATATGTTAGATAAAAAAAGATTCAAGGTTCCCGATTTCAGTTTCGTAAAGAAAAGATGGTTCATAATTTCTGCTGCTTCGGTATTGGCTGTGTTGTTGATTGGTTTTATTTGGGCGATGTCGATTCGCGGAGATATGTTGAACAAGGCTGTTGCCAAAGTTCAAAAAAAGCTGAAAGAGGATTATCAATTGAATTTCGAGGTTCAGAAGTATGAATTTGCGGGTCTGACGACAGTAGATTTCCAAAAAGTTAAGATTTATCCAGACAGTGCGGAGCAGTTAGCTGCAATCGACCAGTTTAAAGTTTCAGTAAAGCTTTTTCCCTTATTGTCAGGGACTGTTCAATTGGATGAGTTAGATCTTAAAAATGCTGATATCACTCTTGTCAAGCATGATAGTACCTCCAATTATGATTTTTTATTCCGCAAACGGGTTGAACAGGATAGTACTGAAACGAAACAGGAGGCCAAGACTTTAGCAGAAACGATAGATAATCTCTTAAAGCGTGCCTTTCAAGCCGTTCCAGACAATTTAAATCTTGAAAATGTGAGTCTTTCTTTTCAGGATTCAGCCTCCACACAGGTGGTTAGAATTCCAGAAGGATTGATTGATGATGGGGATTATGATATTGATGTTTTCCTAAATGAGCAGGAGGCGAAGTGGAACTTTAAAGGAAATATCAATTCCAGCAGACAGACGATGAATGTCATTATCTCCTCAGATAATAAGGAGGCAAAAATTCCTTTTATAGGCCGGAGGTTTGGATTGAATGTAAGTTTTGATGAATTAAGTTTTCATCTGGATAATGTGTCTAGAAAGGGCAAGGAGAGTTTGGAGATGTTGGGAGGGGTTAGTGCTAAAAACCTACGGGTAAATCACAAGCGATTATCATTGGAAACCATAGTGTTGCCGGGTGGTTCTGCAAATGGTGGGTTTTTAGTGTCTGAGAATACAATTGAACTGGTGCAAGGAACCAAAGTGGAGGTCAAGGATTTTTCATTCGAGCCGAAGTTAAAGTTCAGTCGTAAACCAAAGAAAATATTAGAGATGGCCGTTCATACCGGCATGTTTAAGGCTCAGGATTTCTTTGATGCCCTTCCGGTAGGGTTATTCGAAACCTTGGATGGAATTCAGGTTGAAGGAGATATCCAATATGATATGAATTTTAATGTGGATTTAGATGATCCTGATGAATTGAAGTTTTCCTCCAAGATCAATGATCAAAATTTAAAAATTAAGAAATGGGGTAAGGCCAATATTGCGGATTTAAATGGTCCTTTTGTCTATGAAGCCTATGAGGACACCTTAAAGATGCGCGATATTAGGTTGGATGCAACTAATCCTAATTTTGCGCCATTGGGTCAGATTGCGCCAATTTTAAAGAAAACGGTATTAAATACGGAAGATCCATTTTTCTATAAGCATAATGGCTTTGAATTAGAGGCTTTTGAGTTGTCTATTGTGACGAATATCAAGGAAAAGAAATTCAAACGCGGTGCCAGTACCATTTCCATGCAATTGATCAAGAATCTTTACCTCAACAGGAACAAGACGATGATGCGGAAGTTCGAGGAAATCCTATTGGTTTGGTTGATGGAACAGTCTAAGCAGGTGAGCAAGGATCGTTTATTGGAGATATATTTGAATATCATTGAATGGGGCAAGAATGTATATGGGATTTCAGAAGCTTCAAAGTATTACTTTGGTAAAAAACCATCTGAGCTTACGATTGGGGAGAGTCTTTATCTATCAAGTATTATCCCTAGGCCAAAAACTGGGCTTTCTTCTTTTGATTATACAGGACATTTAAAACCTTGGGTATTGAAGCATTTTAATACATACGGTTATATCATGAATAAACTGAATCAGTTGGAAGGGGAGAATGTTCCTGCGAATTACGGTTTTTATCAAGTTGAGTTGCAATCAAGCCTAAGACCACCAAGACCGAAAGGAATTCCAGATTCCATGATGACGCATGACGATATTAAGGATATTGTGGATGAAATCGATAAGGAAGAACAGATTCGGAAGACACTATTGGAGAAATTGTTTGGTAAGAGCAAAGAAGAAGAAAATAATTAAGTCATGAGGAATATATTAATAGATGGTTTGGAATTTGAACTTATGATTGATTATGAGCAAATTCAGAAAAGGATCCGTTTGATAGGGATTGACATTAATTTGAGGTATGAAGATAAGCATCCGGTATTTGTAGGAGTGTTAAATGGATGTTTTATGTTTATGGCTGATTTGATGAAGCAAGTCCATATTCCGTGTGAAATGTCCTTTGTAAAGTTAGCTTCCTATGCGGGTACCAATCAGGGTGAAATACATGAGTTGATAGGGGTGGGGATGTCGCTGGAAGGTCGACATGTTGTTATTGTCGAGGATGTTGTGGATTCTGGTAGATCCTTGGTTCATACGATTGAGGCTTTGGAAAGATTGGGTGTGGCAAGTATTTCTGTTGCCACCTTATTACTTAAGCCAGAATGTTTACTTTATTCGTTTGATAATATCATGTATGTTGGGTTTGAGATTGAACGGGAGTTTGTTGTAGGCTACGGATTGGATTACAATGGACAATGCCGTAACCTACAGAATATCTATAAAAATATCCCCCTTACAAGTTCTATCTAAAACTACAGGAGACCAAATGGTCATTCACCATTCCGATTGCCTGCATATAGGCGTAACAGGTTGTAGAGCCAAAAAACTTAATCCCCCGTTTTTTAAGGTCTTTTGCGATTTTATCCGAGAGTTCAGTTTTGGCAGGAGCATCTTTTAAGTCTTCTAAAAAGTTGACAATAGGTTTTTGATCAGGCAGGAAGCTGTAAAGATAATTATAGAAACTGCCGAATTCCTTTTGAATTTCCATGAATATCTTAGCATTATGAATGCTGCTTGCTATTTTTAATCTATTTCTTACAATTCCGGTATCCTCCAATAAGCGGTCCACATCTGCGTCAGAATATTTTGCTATTTTTTTATAGTCGAAGTTGGAGAACGCTTTTCTATATCCTTCCCTTTTTTTGAGGATGGTAATCCAACTTAAGCCAGCTTGGGCAGATTCCAGGATTAGAAACTCAAACAAGATTTTATCATCATTAGTAGGTTTACCCCATTCCTTGTCATGATAGTCTTGGTACAATTTATCAGTTCCACACCAGCCGCATCTTACTATTTCTTTTTTACTCATTTTTTCAATTTATAAAGCGATTAAATTATTCTAACTTTACGACTTTCATGAAGCATAAAATTACTATTGGGTTTTTCTTATTACTTGTTTTCAGCAGCATATTTATTGCTCCTAAAAGTTATGGGCAAAATTTGCCAGTAGATTCTGTTTCTGTTGTTGATTCAGTAGCAGTTAGAGACTCATTAGCTCGAGTTGCTTTATTCGAATCCTTGGACAACAATCTTAAAAATAGTCAAATTATTCTTTCTCCCTACAAAGAGTTGAACTATTTAAAAATAGAATTTGATTCTACCCTAAAAAGAGGGAGTCAGGATTTATATTTTGGAATTGATGATATTGGCTACCAACAGAAGCAATCCTTGCTTCAGGATGGGTTAGAGAAGGATAATCGGCCAGCTTGGGTATTATTGATTGTATTTTTGTTGTTTCTGGTATTAGGTGTTCTCAGGATTGTCTTTCCGGTAGAATTAAAGATAATTGTTGATGCCTATTATAAGGAGCGATTGCTCTTACAGGTGAGTAAGGAAGATAACCTTGCGACGTCTTGGCCCTATATATTTTTATATGCCGTATTCAGTCTTTCCTTAGGATTGTTTGTGGTTGTGATTGTGTCAAGTTTCGGCGACAAAAATTATCTTACTTTCGAAAATTTTCTAAAAAATTCTGGCCTCATTGCTTTACTATTTATAGCGAAAATTTTACTGATTCGATTTGTGTCATTTGTTTTTCAATTGGACAAAATTGTACGGGAATATATTGCAATTCTTTACCTAGTATATTTTAACAGCATGTTTTTCCTCATGCCATTTTTACTAGCAGTTGTCTTTATTCCGGCAAATTATTTTCAATTGATCTCAATCATCTACATTGTTATTGTAATTATTTTATTCTCGTATAGGTTTATTCGAACTGCATTTCATCTATTCGGACATTTCAAATTTTCTATTTTTTATTTAATTCTTTATCTTTGCAGTCTCGAATTAGCACCAATTTTGATATTAGTGAGGTCACTAAGTAATTAAGAAAGAGTATATGCAGATTGATGTAGAAAGATCCAAAAAAGTAAAGAGCATTTTAGTTACTTTACCAAAACCTGAAAACGATAAATCTCCCTATTTCACACTAGCAGAGAAGTATAATTTAAAATTAGACTTTAGAGGATTTATACATGTAGAAGGCGTTTCGGCAAAAGACGTCAGAAAAGAGAAGGTAAATTTTGCAGATTATTCTGCGGTCATTTTCACGAGTAAGAATGCGGTTGATCATTTCTTTAGAGTATGTGAGGAAATGCGTTTTGAAGTATCGGCGGAGCTCAAGTACTTTTGTATTTCAGAAACGATTGCACTGTATCTTCAAAAATATATTCAATATCGCAAGCGCAAAATTTTCTTTGGAAAACAAACAGCGCAGGATTTAGAAGATGTTTTGAAGAAACATAATAAGGAGAAATTTTTATTTCCTTGTTCTGATGTTGCCAATGAAGAAACACAGCGATGGTTGCAAGAGAATGGATATGATTTCACGCCTGCAGTTCTATTCAGGACAGTGATTTCAGATATTAAGGATCTGAAGGATGTTTTTTACGATATCATTGTGTTCTTTAGTCCATCTAGTGTTCAGTCCTTATATGAAAACTTCCCAGATTTTGTTCAGAACAATACTCGCGTAGCAGCTTTTGGTGCTACAACTCAGCAAGCCTTACTTGAACATGGATTGATACTGGATATTCCAGCACCGACTCCAAATGCCCCAAGTATGACGATGGCGATCGAGCAATATATTAAACAAGTCAATAAATAGGCATTGTCCTAAAAAATATAAAGACTATCCCAAACAGGATAGTCTTTTTTTTGTTGTTTTTAGTGAGAATTTACTGCGAAAGAAATCGAAATAATCAGAACATCGACAAATTTGATTTTTATCATTTTTTAATAAATTATTTCTCCCTAAATTTCGGAAAATAAGACATAAAATTAACACTGTATTGGGTTAGGTATATTTATTGTAGAAATATTTTTTTTATGTTTGCATTAACTCAAAAATGGGAATATTGTGAAATTAAAACCTGTTAATAGTATATCTGGAATAGCTACAAAGGACTTTATTAAGGACTATCTTAATAAGGGTCAGCCGGTTATCATCAAGGATTTTATCAGTAAAGATAGCCCTTGTTGGTCCAAGTGGAGCTACGACTATTTCAAGGAAATAGCGGGTAATGAGAAAATCGACGTTTATGGTCGGGAAGAGGAATCACAAAACCATGCTGCCAGCCCTCCTGTGGGTAAAATGACCTTTGGAGAGTATTTAGACACTATACAGAAAGAGCCTACAGAGCTACGATTATTCTTGTTTAATCTAATGAAAATACGTCCTGAATTAAAGAAGGATGTTATTTTCAATGATGTAACAGGCGGAAAAGTAATTCAATGGTTACCTTATATGTTTTTTGGAGGCGAAGGTTCCGCTACGAGGAACCATTTTGATATCGATATGTCGCACGTCTTCATTTCTCAGTTTCAAGGATCAAAACGTATTTGGTTGTTTCCGAACAATCAATCGGACTTAATGTATAAGTTGCCATATAACTTTCATAGCATCGCTAATCTGAAGAAGAGTGATGTCAAGGATTATCCAGGTTTGGAATTCCTTGATGGATACGAAGCCGTAATCAATCCAGGCGAGACTTTATATATGCCTGCTGGATGGTGGCATTATATCCAATATGAAACAGAAGGTTACTCCATTTCTGTTCGCGCATTGGCGAACTCTTTGAGCGAGAAATTAAAAGGTGCAAGGAATTTATTCGTGACTCGTCATTTCGACGATACCATGCGAAAGATATTTAAAGATAAATGGCTAGATTATAAAATCAACACGGCTACCAAAAGAGCTAACAAGGCCATCAAGAAAATAAAAAAGTAAATTAAAAAAGGGATCCAAATCAAGACTTGGATCCCTTTTCAATTTTAATTAAACAAACTATGGTGTTTCAAAACCATATTTCTTATAAATTGCTTTTGCTTCCGCCGACTTCATGAAATCTACAAAATCCTTGGCAGCTTGTGCTCTAGGTGCATCCTTCATTTCAGCAATCATGTAAGTAGCTTTGATATTTTCATTATTAGGTATTTCTACCATTTCTACCGGATGCTTTAATAGTTGTTGGTAAACTACTTCTGAATACCAAACAGGTGCAGCATCGACTTCTTGATAAAGAATCTTCATCGGACTTTCCCTATGGTGAATTTTGGTCAAATAGGTTGAGCCATTATCTACTTTTTCCTTCATGATGCTATTTTCTAATTCAGCACCACCCAGTTTTTTATATACTGAGACGATTTGCCTTCCGATTCCTTCCCATGCAGGATTAGGCATTGCTATCTTCACATCCTTACGGGCAAGGTCTTGGACTTTCTTTACTGATTTAGGGTTTCCCTTAGGAACCATAATAGCCAATTTATTGTATGCATAGACCTCAGTTCTGGCAAATAGGTTTTGCATACTGTCAATTCTATTTTTACCAGCGGCATATACATCGGGTTTATGGGTTATTTTCATATTCCCAATCGTAATTGATCCGCCTTCAATTTGTTTGGCTAAAATTCCAGGCGGCAAGGTTTCAACGAATATTCGTTCGTAATTCGGATGTTTCTTTTTAAAAGCTTCCAGCAGATCATCCATCACCATAAACTGATTTCCAGCAAAGAAAACAACGAGTTGCGGATCTACAATATCTCCAAATAAATCCGGGACATTATCAATTCCAGGAACTGTAAAGTTCACTGCAGATTGTGGAGGAGTATTCCAAGGTGGATCATATTGATATTTGTCCTGTGCATTTACTTTATTCATCATCAATATAACAGCTAGTAATAGTAATCGTTTCATGTTCTTCATTATATATCAATATTTTTTTAATGGGAAATTAAGGTTTGACAATCACCCAACCTTCAGATGCGCGAATAACCAATTCTCCATTTCCACTAGGAACATAGCCTATGAAATCAAAAAGTTGTTCTTTTTTCAGATTACGTTCATGTAAGGAATTGGTGCATTGTGCTACTCTAACACCTTTGGCTATCAATTCTTTTAGGGCATCCTCATATCCTGAGTCTTTTAACATGACTTCAGTGCCTCCAGAGAATGTAATCAGTTCTACCTCGATTTTTCCTTCCAACCTAGGGTCATTAAGGACATTCTTTATGTTTCTAAATGCCTTTTTAATGATATCAGGGTTGTTGGAATCTAATTGATAAATAGCTTTGTAATGTTTGTTGTGAGCTACAGCACCAGTAAACTGGGCGTTTTCTTTGAGTTTGTTTTCCATATTGTTGCTTTGTGCCTTAAGGCTAGTGCTTAATAAGATGATACTACAAATTAGAATGATATTTTTCATGGGTATTAAAAATTAAATGGTCCGTATTTATGTTGTTCTTCTGGTATATTATCGGCGAAAGGAGGGTAAGGACTATCCTTAGGTTTCTTGCTTAAATCGGGGTAGTCTTCTTCCTTATTCGCTTTTGAAGGCCTTTCAAAGGAGTTTATATAAGCTGCGACATCATAGGCTTCCTCATCGGATAAAATTGGTGATTCAGCGCTTGCGCCTAATGGCATGTTTCCTTTAATAAATTTGGCTGCGGTTAGCATTCTGCCCATTCCGGCGCCATCGTTAAAAGAATCTGATCCCCATAATGGCGGATACATATAACCTTCATCTGGTGCATCAGCTTTTTTAGGTAATCCCAAGCCATTCGGTTGATGACAACTTACGCATTGGGTTTTAAAGACAGATTCACCATGTTGCAAGTCGGCTCTTCTGTCTGGCGCTTTTAATTCGACAAAGCCTTGGCCTTCGATTCTGCCGCCAACTTTTACATCCTTGCTGAGGTGTTTGATATAACTCACAATAGCAATCATTTCAGTGCTTTCAAATGGGAGTTTTTTGCCGTTCATGCTACGTTCAAAGCATCCGTTGATTCTTTCTTCCAAGGTTGCCACCTTGCCTTCACGTCCGCTGTAAATCGGGAATAGAGCACTCAAGCCAATATAGGGCGCGGCATATTCCTTTGTTCCGCCATTCAAATGACAACTTCCACAAGCTAGATTATTACCTGTAAAAACTGCGCCATGTTTGTTGTTCGGGCCTAGGTATTTCGGAGTTTCAATGATCAGCTTTTCTCCTAAAGCTGCCATTTTACCTTCCTCTGTATCTGGGAATGGAGCAACTTTAAAATCCTTTATATGAATTAAGGAATTAGAGTCCGCTTTGTTTTCAGTTTTATTTTCATCAGCCTTAACATGGAATATTTTAGTATTTACTCCCAGCGCTTGTAATATTATTAAAGCTACAATGAAAACAAATAAAGCCGCCACAATTTTTGTTTGTTTGGCGATCTTATTTACTTCCTTGAGAAGGTTCTTAGATTGGTTTAAATTGTTTTCCATATGAACAAACTTAAGCTTGTTAATGGACTTGCTAAAACGGTAAAATGTTATAGCCTATAACCTCAGGTTATGCTAGTTTATAAGTGCTTGATTAATAAAGCGTATAAACTGTTTGGGGAGGCCTGAAAGCTCGCCATGCAGGTGAACTAAATAGAGTTCCCGATTGATTTCAAAGTTTTCTACGTCAATTTGTTTCAATATTCCGTTTTCAATTTCAGTTTGAACAGCATATTTAGACAATATTCCAATACTATTACTATAGCGGATATATTGCTTGATAGATTCAGAACTCGACATTTGAACCCGATTGATTAAATCTCGGGCCGTAATGTTATTTTCGCCGAATTTTTGAAATACAATATCATTGGTTCCAGACCCATGTTCCCTGAAAATAAATTCTTGTTTTTTGAGCTCGTCCAAACCAATGCTCGTCTGTTTAAATAATGGATGGTCATGTCGTGCAACCCAGATTAGCTGATCATCGAGGATCTTGTTGTATTTTAAGGATTGATCCACTGCAATTCCTTCCACAAAGCCTAAACCAATCTTTCTTTCATATAACCAACGGTCCACTTGTGCGGTATTCCCGGTAAATAACTTAATATTTATCAAAGGGTTTTCTTCCGAAAATTGGGCAATAAGTTTAGGAAGGATATATTGGGCCAAGGTGGTACTGGCTCCGATAACTAAATTACCACGGATCTGATTATTTAGTAGTCCAAGTTTATAATCAGCCAATTCATATTCATGGATTATCACCTTGACCGACTCCATTAATGTAGCGCCAGCTTCAGTCAATAAAATTCGACTACCATTTCTTAAAAATAATGCCTGGCCAATTGTGTTTTCAAGTTCTTGAATATGTTTAGATACCGCAGGCTGGCTGATATTTAGTTCACGGGAGGCCTTAGTGAAACTTAAATCCCGCGCTGCATGATAAAATACCTTGACCCTAAAACTAACTTCTAACATGAGTAAAATTGATTTCTATTTGTTAAACTTCTTCTTCTGCCTTTTCAGAAATACTGTACCGGTAAAATAATCCATAAGGATCAGAAGGATAGACTTGTGCGTCCGGATTATGTTTAAATGGTATTTCCGGATTAAATAATTCTTCCAATTTTTCTCTTAAGAATTCAACGAACACCTTTTTTTGATCTTCAAGTATCAAATCCTCAAAAACCATACTACCACTTTTATTTCTGAATAAGGTTCCGTCTTCCCGCATCCTTCTCGCAACATATAGATGAGGTTCCAAGCCTTGAATTCCTGACTTTTCCTCATATACATAAGCATAGAACAAGGTTTGTAGCAAGGCTTTGTTCTCTGTGTTTTCAGCGAATACCTTTTCAAGGTTACCAAAAATTACTTGGTCAGAACCTGTTTTATAATCGACAATTCGAAGCTTACGGATTCCCTGCTTCGTGATAACCTCATCCACACGGTCAATAATTCCATATAATTTCACTTTTTCAGGTTTGCCATTCACTTCGATTTCAAAGTCCAATAGGTAGTCCTTATCATTTTCCAGTTCAACAATTTTTATCGATTCATATTGATCCATATCATATTGAAGGTACATCCTGATATATTCTGAGGAGATCTTATGCATAATCCGTTGAAGACTGTTGAGGTCTTCCAATTTCTGGAGTTCGGATTCGTATTGCTTCGCGATTTCATCAATGACCACAGAGTCTACAAGATCAAGCGCAGATTGAAGTTCTGAAGTTGGCACAAAATCATTTTTGGATAATAGAGGCGTTAGCAGGCGTTCCATGCATTCGTGAATCACTGTTCCCAACTTATTCATTTCAAATTCCTGGGAAATTGTTGGTGGCTCCTTAATCTCGGCCACATATTTTAAGAAAAATTGCAGCGGTGACATCAGGTAGCTTGTAAATGCGGAAGCGGAGATAGGCTTTTGAGAGCCAATATAGGAGTTGAATAGTTTATCCCATATTTCGCCTTTTTTCTCAATTAGTAATTCTTGCGGTTGTACTGGAAATAAAAGTGGTTGAACCTGAGCATGCTGGACAAAATTGAAATTTGTTTCATAATCCAATTGCTTGATAAACCTACTTTCTTCACCTGAGCTGCTTTCATCCACAATGCCGTTGAAAAACAGATGGATATCATCGCTATATTGGAAATGTCTGTAGAATAAGTATGCGGAGAGCGCATCTTGATTTTCAAGAACTGGAAGTCCATATGCTTTTCTCAGGTTATTTGGGAGAAATGTTGCTGAGCTTGATGTTTTAGGAAGAATGCCTTCATTTGCACCCAAGATGTAAACATGGTCAAAGTTAAGACAACGACTTTCTAATAGTCCCATAATCTGAATTCCGTAAAGCTGATCACCTTCAATTGCTGAATTGATCGGTGACAAGGCTTTTTTGATCAATCCACTTTGGAACAAAACACTCAAGTTACCTAGTTTTTCAAAACCTAGATGCAATTGATTAAGGACCTTCTTTGCCTCAATCAATAGGTTCGATTCGATAAGTCGGGTTCTTCCTTCCAAGGTCAAGCTACTAAGCAGATCATCAATCAAGCCAATCATCTTAGGGATAAGATCTTGAGGGTTTTGCAACGGTTTAAAGAAACTTCCTAAGACGGAGCTACTGACATTAATCTCAGCTACAGGAATCTCGAAGAGTTGTTTTTTTGAAGATTCAAGTTGAATTTCCTGTTTTTGCTTCCAACTTACCTTGGTCATTGGATGGCTCAAAAAGGTTTCCAATAACTGGTAAGGAATTTTATCTTTTTTCTGTTGCGATACTAAAAGTTGAACTTCAAGCCATAAATCTAGTATTCCATAAATTGGAGATTGAATTAATGGGTAGCCGGTTGTGATATTGAGATCAATTGGAGGCAAACTTTGCAATAAAGGAACCAATAGACTTTCATCGGCTAATAAGATAGCTGCAGTTTCATTCTTGAAATCGAATTCATGTTTTTGTAAAACATTATGAAGCAATTTTGCTTCACTGTTTTTACCCAAGGATTTATATAAATTGACTTCATCATTCCGGTTGCCAATAATGTTAGGGGATTCCCCCAATGCATTCTGAAGTCCTGTTTGGAATAGGTTTCTTCTAAGGAATAAACCAGCTTCTTGAAGGTTATCATCCAGATAATGGGCATCAACGTCAAAGTAAAATAATGCTAGATCTTCATCCTGCCATTTTTTAAATAGTGTGGCTTCAGCTCTATTTAGGGCGTTGAATCCAACAAACAGGACTTTTTTATATTTTTTGATGAAACTTTGGATCTCTGATTTACCTTCAGCAAGTTCGCGGTAGATCGTTGGAAAGTTTGTTTGTTTCTCTTGTTTCAGCTTTTCTTTGAAAGCGTTGTATAGGACAGGTAGTCTTTTCCAAAGCGCAAGGAACCGCTGTTGAACCGCCGTATGGCCTTTCATGCTGAATGATTTCCAGAATTGTTTGATAAAAGACTGTTGTTCTTCAGTGAAGTGCTGAAAAGTGATGTCAATTTCTGTTGTGTCAAACAACTCCATGTAGAGTTGGTCCACTGGTACCAAGTCATAATCTATCTGACCAAAATCACTCAAGATGATTTCCGCGATTGGATAAAATTCCTCTAAGGATTCAGGATCTCGACCTTCTTTAATCAAAAGCTCATTGTGCAATTCAAATAAATAAAAGAACTGGCTCAATGGGGTTGCTTGTAACTCATTGCTCGATTGACCAAAGAATTCCTGAATGGTATAAAATTGAGGTGACCAGATTGCCTTTCCATAAACATCTACCAAATGTTTCTTCAAATAGGTAATTGGTCTTTTATTGTTGAAAACAATGGCGATATCTGATATTTCCTGTCCAAACCTCGTTTGGATATCTTCTGCTACTAATCTTAAGAATGCTTTTTCCATAAAATCTAATTATTTCACCTCTACTAATTCCTTGGATTTCGCATAATATAAATATCCTTTGATATTGCTGTAGCCAACATTGCTTAATGCGTTCATATATCGTCCTACCTGTGTTTTATGATTGATATAATCTCCTTGTGTGAATTTAAAATCCAAGACAATAGTCTCGTTATCCTTTGTAAATACTTTATCAGGTCGCTGTGTGCTTCCGTCTTCAAGGATAATGCTGGATTCATTCCATATTTTATAATCTCCGGTTAACCATTGATTGATTACAGGATGGTTCCAGATCTGTTGAATTTCTTCTAATAACAGGTCTTTCTCATCGACAGCCAAAATGCCCTCTGCTATGTATTGATTGACCAGAGGATCAATCTCGGACTCCTCTTTAACCAGCGAGATGATCTCATGAGCTAAAACCCCATATTGAGCGGCTTTTTCCAACATCAGTATTGTGTTGATGGTTCTGGAAGTAGATTTCTCAAGGGCACTTTCTAAAGCCAAGGATTGCGGATAATAATCAAGGGAGATTTTTTTGATTTCCTGATCAGAATCTTTCTTGGACTTCACCTTTGCTTTTCCCTCAGGATCAATGAGGGAAAGTGAATTATTCTCTAATTGAAATGAAGAATGGGTATCCGATAAAGCCTGAATCAGCAAGTCACTAATAAATTCATTTTTAACTTCTGCGCCTAAGATTTCTCCTGTTTTTTTATCCACAGTTTCTTTGAACTGAGGTGCGGAAATATATAGGTGACTTTTGGCACGTGTGGTCGCTACATAGAATGTATTTAAGGCATCCATATAATTGAAAAGCATCTCCTCAAAGTATTGCTTGTAGAAGATGGATTTTCCTAAGGTCTGGGTATATTTTACAGGTATTTTTCCGAGGTCTGAAAATGGACTCTCTAGAACATTGATCCAGAAATCGCCGTTTGTCAATCCATCCAATTTCCATGATGAAAATGGAATCATAACCACCTCGTAGGCTAAGCCCTTTGATTTATGAATAGTGCTGACCTCAATAGCATCGACCTTATCATTGGAAGGTAGGACAGCTTTTTCGCCATCTTCATCCCAGTACTCCAAGAATTGAATAATACCTCTTTCACCTTGTGTTGAAAAAGCAGTAACCTGGTCTTTAAATGCTAACAAATAGGGAAGATGAATACTACCAGCATCGCCTAAATGATAGGTTTCAATTAGTTTTTCTACTAAATGAACCAAAGGCATTTTCTGCAGCTGACTCCAGTTTTCGATTAATGCTGTTGGTAATACGGACGAAAGTTCATTCAGTTTATTATTCTTGAATTTTAGCCAGTTAGACTCTTCAAAAAAGGATTTGCCTTGAGCCAACTGATACAGGTAAGCCATATTTGCATGGTGCAAAACATGTTTTTCAGATTGAAAAACTAATGCTCTCAAGGTTTCAATAATCAGCCCAACCGCATGGTTGGAGATTAAACTCAGGGCATCACCGGAAATAACTTCAAAATCTAAGTTTTCCGAATTTTTATAGCGCATAAGTTCTTGGATGACCAATTTCGCCTGCGCATTACTTCTTACCAAGATGCCTAAATCGGCTGGTTTATATTTTCCAGAACGGATCCACTCGGCAATCTTTTGACAAAGTGCTTCCACCGATTCTTCCATCACCTGGTTGTTTCTCGCTCGACCATCACTAACCGGGAAGAAATTGATTTCAATATTCCCTTGTGGTAGTCCCGTTTCAAGTTTTTCTTGAGGAATTAGTTGTTTGCTGTTTTCGTAGGCTTTAATCAGTAAGTTGTTGTTGCCTGTTTCATTCCACCATATCAAACCCTCTTCATTCAAGCTTTCAGCAACCTTGTCGTTCAGTACTTGTTGAAGGAGAGAAGGGATTTTTTCAAATAAGTAATTATTGAAATTAATAATGTTGGGGAGGCTGCGGAAATTAGTGTCCAAAGTTCCGTTTTCAATAAACTCCTTGACATTCTGAGCATCAAGATGGAAATTACTAGAAACCTGCTGGTCTATTTGTTGCAATAAAATCCGCCAATCACCATTTCTCCAGCGGTAAATACTTTGTTTCACATCACCTACAACGAGGTGCTCTGATATTTTTCCAGTAGCATCCGCCAAGGCATTCAGCAGGAGCGGGCTGTAATTTTTCCATTGTATCCTGGAAGTATCTTGAAATTCATCGAATAGGAAGTAATTGTACTTATTGCCGATTTTTTCCCAGATAAAAGTGGGGTCGCTATGTTCATCGAGTCCTAATTTATTTAATAGAATTTGAGCATCAGATATCAGTTGGGCCGAGTTGTCTTTTCTCCACTGACTCAGGAGGTCACTCATTTCTTTTAATAAACGAAGGAAATATAAGTTGGTCTGTACCGATTGGTAGGCAATATAGAGTGCGAAATGCTGTTCTAATGCCAGAATAGCATCTATCGCCGGACGAATTCCCTGCATATAATCATATCGTACCTCTTTATTCCCATCGGTAAAGGCATCTTCATTATCTATTAGTTCAGCGAACTTATCGAAAATCCTGCCCTGAATGTCGGAGATTGATATTTTTCGGAGATCTACATTGATCTTACTCGCAGACACCAGTTTGTTTCTGGATTTGCCCTTCATTTCCGATTCATCGATATTCAGACTTCGATAAACTGCTTTAAAAGCTTCTAGGCCTTGATTCAATGCATCCAGAAAAGTCTTTGTTTTTTCTTCAATCTCACTATTCAACAGGTTGAAGATTTTGTGAGTATCTGCAGAAATCATATAGCTGTCAAACTCTTGGAAGTTCTCCGAAAATATGAGACTTGCCAAGCTCATCAATTGATGCCTGTAATTCCAGTTTTCATTGTTATTTATCTTTTGCTCGGCATAGTTGATAATCCATTCAAGCAAATCTGGTCGTTCATCCAACAATTGGTTTAGCATGACGGTTAAATCACGTTTTACCTTGTTGCTATTCATTTCTATTGCATAAGCTGAATCCAGATTCAGTTCGTAAGTAAAGCTGCGGATTACCTTTTGGGAGAATCCATCGATTGTGCTTACAGAGAAGTGGCTATAATCATGCAGGATTCTGCGATAAATGCGATTGGCTTTTTCTTGAATCAGTTGTGGATTCCAATTAGCGTTTTGTGCTAATAGTTGCTTCCTATATTGTTCGATTTCTTTTTTGGGATCAGCAATAGCAAGTCCATGCAATACGGTCATTATTCTACCTTTCATTTCGGCAGTAGCCTTATTGGTAAACGTAACGGCGAGAATTTCACGGTAACTACTTTCTTTAGATAGCAATAAAGTCAGATAGTGAACAGTCAGACTAAATGTTTTTCCGGATCCAGCAGAAGCCTTTACAATCTTTAAGGGAGCAATTCTTTGCATAAGATGTCAATGGTTTGAAGTATTTGAATATCGGTATTCTATTGAGATTACTAAAATATTTTAATGAATTAGTCGGTTTTGGGGTGGTTTTTAAGTTGATAGCTAGTTTGTTTTTGGAGAGAAAAAGGCTATTAATTATTCTATTGTATTAATTAATAATACTTTGTATCTTTGCGTCCCCTCCTGCATGTAGCAACGGGGGATATGTTGAATACATAAATAAAGAAAAAACATGGCAACTAAAATCAGATTGCAAAGACATGGTAAAAAAGGAAAACCTTTTTTCCACGTAGTAGTAGCAGATGCACGTGCTCCACGTGATGGTAAATTCATCGAGCGTTTAGGTTCTTACAACCCAAACACTAATCCAGCAACTATCGTTTTGGATTTTGAAAAATCATTAGACTGGATAAACAAAGGTGCTCAACCTACTGACACTGTTCGTGCTATCCTTTCTTACAAAGGTGTTTTATACAAAAAACACTTACAAGGTGGTGTGAAAAAAGGTGCTTTCGATGAGGCTAAAGCTGAAGAACTTTTCGCTACTTGGGCTGAAGGTAAAGATGCTCAAATCGAAGGTAAAAAATCAGGCTTAGCAAAATCTAAAGAAGAAACTAAGAAAGCTGCTTTAGCTGCTGAAGCTAAGAAAAAAGAAGACAGAGCTGCTGCTATCGCTGCTAAAAATGCTCCTGTTGCTGAAGAAACAGCTACAGAAGAGGCAGAAGAAGCTGCTGAAGCTACTGAAAACACTGAAGAAACTGAAGGATAATCTCTTCATAAAGTATTCAAATTGGCCGGACCATTCTATGTTCCGGCTTTTTTGTGCCTGAGGAGCAAATAATATCTATTCCCAAACCGATGAAAGGAAAAGTTTTCCGTATTTTTGACGATTAATTTTATAGTATGACAAAGGATCAATGTTTTTATATCGGTTATGTCAGTAAAACCCGAGGATTGAAGGGCGAGCTGCAATTGTTTTTTGAATTTGATAACTATATGGACCTTGATCTGGATGTAGTTTTCTTGGAAATGGACAAGAAATTGGTTCCTTTCTTTGTGGAGAAAATTAAAATGCAGAATAACAGTACTGCCTATGTCAACTTTGAGGATATTGACCATATTGACAAAGCTCAACCTTTGTTAAGAAAGCAAATCTATCTTCCTAACGATAAAATGCCAGTTCGTGACCCGGATGATTTTACCTATCATGATTTAGTGGGTTATCTGGCGATCGAAGAGGATGAAGGTGAGTTGGGGGAAATTACCCATGTTCAAGAGATGCCGCAGCAGTTTATTGCAACCGTCAATATTGATGGACAAGATGCGATGTTTCCTTTAAATGAGGATTTTATCGTTGGAATAGATCCTGAAGAAAAGATCATAGTCTTGAATTTGCCAGAAGGCTTGATTGATATGTACTTGGAGCAATAAGGATTATTATGACTAAAATATTATTGAAAAAGGATGCTGAAAAGCGTCCTTTTTCTGTTTATCATCAGGCTGTTCAAGAAAGTTTTTTGGTAAAGATTTTGAGATTAACTTGCTATTCACGATATTAGCCCTCGCTTATAGAGAAAGGCAGAGGGACTAGACCCGCTGAAGCCTTAGCAACCTGACACCAGTCAAGGTGCTACATTCTACCCCAAATGGGAAAGATAAGCCAAAGAATCAGTATTCACTGTGTTCTCTCTAAGCCTTAATATATTTTTATGAAAATCGTAGATCATATCAAAAACGCTAAAGGCAGAACCTTATATTCTTTTGAGCTGTTACCACCTGCAAAGGGACAGGGAATTCAAAGTATCTTCAAAACCATGGATGAACTAATGGAATTCAAACCGCCCTTTATTGATGTGACCTATCATCGTGAAGATTACTTGTATAAACAACATGCCAGTGGTCTATTAGAAAGGGTTGCTTACCGTAAAAGACCTGGAACCGTTGCTATTTGTGCCGCAATCATGAGTAAGTATAAAGTGGATGCTGTTCCACATTTAATCTGTGGTGGCTTTACGAAAGAAGAAACAGAAAATGCTTTAATCGACCTGAATTTCTTGGGAATTGATAATGTTTTGGTGCTTAGAGGGGATGCTAGAAAAGGGGATGCAGATTTTATTCCTACGGTTGGTGGTCATGCATATGCTACGGACTTATTGCAACAAGTTGTGGATATGAATCAAGGGAGTTACCTGCATGAGGATATTGGTTCTTCGGAAAAAACGGATTTCTGTATCGGTGTTGCTGGCTATCCTGAGAAGCATTTTGAGTCACCAAACTTTAATACCGACTTTAAATGGTTGAAAAAGAAGGTGGAAATGGGTGCAGAGTTCATTGTAACCCAGATGTTTTTTAATGTTGAGAAATATAAGGAGTTTGTGAACAAATGCCGTGAAAATGATATTCATGTTCCGATTATTCCGGGATTGAAACCACTGACCAGCAAAAAGCAGTTAATTACCTTGCCACGTATTTTCCATTTGGATATCCCAGAAGATTTAAGTGATGCGGTTGAGGCTTGTAAAACCAATGCTGATGTTCGTCAAGTTGGGGAAGAGTGGTTGGTTCAGCAATGTAAAGAATTGATTGATTTTGGTGTGCCGGTATTGCATTTTTATACCATGAGTAATCCTGGACCCACAAAAAATATCGTAGAAAAACTAGTTTAATAGACTATAAAACTTAGAAATTAAAAGACGAATGCAAAGCATTCGTCTTTTTTATTGCCCTGTGTTAAAATATGTTAACGGCAATTTTTACTGTTTCTAGTTTCTTATTTTTAAGTATCTATTTATACCTATTTCTATGAATTATAATAAAATCAACAATCTTCTAGGCTGGCTTTGTGGATTCATTGCTTTTCTCGTTTATTTTATGACGGTAGACCAAACGACAAGCTGGTGGGATACGGGTGAATTTATCGCGGCATCGGATAAGCTTGAAATTGTCCATCAGCCTGGGGCACCTTTATTTCTTTTGATTCAAAACATCTTTTCAAATTTGGCTTTTGGGAATAAGGAATTGGTTGCTTATTGGATGAATATTGGAGCGGCCATTTGTTCTGCCCTGACTATTGTCTTTCTATTTTGGACCATTACTGCTTTGGCCAGAAAATTACTGATTGGGAAGAATGAAGGAAATAAACTTCAATTTATTCAGATCTTTGCAGCAGGAATCGTAGGCTCATTGGCCTACAGTTTTACCGATTCATTTTGGTATTCAGCCGTAGAGTCCGAGGTATATGCCATGTCTTCTTTATGTACCGCGATCGTATTTTGGTTAGCGCTGAAGTGGGAGAGAAGGGCAGATGAACCGGATTCAAATAAATGGTTGTTATTGATCGCCTATGTAATGGGACTTTCAATTGGGGTTCATCTACTGAATTTATTGACCATTCCTGCATTGGCATTGTTGGTTTACTTCCGAAAATCTAAGCAGGTTACCTGGGGTGGTGCTGCCAAAACATTAGGTTGGGGAGTGTTAATTCTAGCATTTATCCTTTGGGGAGTTATCCAATATTCCGTAAAAATTGCCTCTCAATTTGACCTTTTCTTTGTCAATTCACTAGGATTGCCATTTGGTTCGGGAATAATATTCTTTGTGTTATTGTTGGTTACAGGCGCTGTTTTTGGGATTGTATACTCCATTAAAAGAAATAAACCGATTTTGAACCTCCTAATCCTTGGAACTTGTCTTGTGTTTTTTGGGTTTACCTCCTTTAGCATGTTATTAATTCGTTCACAAACGAATATTACATTGAATAATAATGATCCTGATAATGTTTTTTCTTTTTTAGGCTACCTGAGCCGGGAGCAATATCAATCAGAACCTCTTTTTAAAGGTCCGACCTTTAATTCTCAAATTACTGATGTGATTCCCTCTGTAGGATACAGAAAAGATGAAACAAAATATAGTAAGTTTGAGAATTTTAAAGGGTATGAATATAATAAGGAAGTCCTATTTCCAAGGTTGTATAGTTCCAAGCACGCATCTTTCTACAAGCAATATCTGCATTTAGCGGATGGGGAAGATCCGACTTTCCTGGATAATATGAAGTTCTTTTTCAATTATCAGGTGGGACATATGTACTCGCGATACTTCATGTGGAATTTTGTAGGAAGACAGAGAATGATGTACCTAGTCAAGGTGAATTGACCGCAGGAAATTGGATCTCGGGAATTAATTTTATGGATGAATTGCGACTTCCCGGTGTGAATTCCATTTCCGACAGCATGCGGAAAGACCCAAGTAGAAATACCTATTTCTTTTTACCCTTATTGTTGGGGATTGCAGGCCTGATCTGGCAAGCAAAACGGAATCAGCAAGATGCAACCATTGTGGGGCTTCTGTTCTTCTTTACTGGTCTTGCCATAGTTTTATATTTAAACCAGACGCCATTGCAACCAAGAGAACGAGATTACTCTTATGCGGGTTCATTCCATGTTTTTGCTATTTGGATAGGCTTGGGTGTTCTCGGTATCATTGATTTCTTGAAGAAAAGATGTAAGGCTTCAATGAAAGTAATAACCTATTCATCGGTTGCATTTTCAATGTTTGCTGGACCGGTCTTGTTGATCAAGGAAAATTGGAATGATCATGACCGTTCTGGTCGAAGAATGTCAAGGGAAGTCGCTCTGAACACCTTGAACTCATGTGAACCCAATGCTATACTTTTCACCTATGCCGATAATGATACCTTTCCTTTATGGTATTTACAAGAGGTAGAAGGAGTTCGGACTGATGTTAGAGTACTCAATTATGGCTATTTAGCCTCTGATTGGTATGTCAAACAAGCTTTGGAAGATGTCAATCAATCTAAGGCCTTGCCGATTGGATTTGATTTTGATAAGGTGAAGAAGGGAGTTCGGGATGTGATTCAAGTGGTGGATTTGGGCATTGAAGGCTATTCGGATGTTGAAGAATTATTGGCTGTTATGCTTTCGGATGATAATAAAAATAAATTGCAAACCAATTCAGGGGAGTTTATTAATGTAATGCCTAATAAAAAGTTGCAACTCAAGATCAATAAGGAGAAGGCTCTTGAAAATGCTAACATACCTGCAGAATGGCAAGAATATATTCCTGAATATATACAATGGGAATTGAAGGATAATATGGTCACGAGAGCGGATCTAAGTTTAATGTCCATTCTGGTAAATAATGAATGGAAGAGACCCGTATATTTTGTTTCCATTAGTGCGCCAATAATTTCAATGGGAATGGAAAAATATCTGGCATCAGAAGGTTTGGTCAGCAAATTAATGCCGGTCGACATGGGGCAATCATCAAATGGCTCAGGGTTAATCAATGCCGATAAGATTTATGATAATGCAATCAATAAATTCCAATGGTCGAATATAAATAGTTTAGAACATTTTGATGTAGACTCCAACCAGTATTATGAAAATTGGATTTTTCCAAATGTGTATACGGACGGAATGCAGGCCTTACTAAATCAAGGCAAGATGAAGGAGGCAAAGGCATTGGCATTGCAAGCCTATGATTTCCAACCTAAAGAAACCAAAAGCATGCGCCAAGCCTACTACAACTCTGTCCTTTTGGATACACTGGTCAAAGTAAAAGAAGTGGATAGAGCAAAATTATTGGCAGGTAAGCAATTGAAGGCGATCCAAGAAAATTTGGATTATCAATTAGCGATATATGAAAAGGTATCTTCCGGTTATGATCAGATAGCGATTCAACTCGGTTTGTTTGCTTTGGATCAATATGTACCAATCCTAAAAGAATTGGGGGATGAGAAACTCCTTGCTGAAGCCAGCAGAATGGATAAAAAGTATAAGAGCATTTGGATGAAGAGTTAATCCAAAAACATAAAAAGGTCGGAAGAGAATTCTTCCGACCTTTTTTGTAAGCGAATGCTTTATTATTTTTTAGATTCTTTAGCCCAAGAATCTTTTAATGTTACTGTTCTGTTGAATACTAACTTATCTGCTGTCGTATTTCTACTATCCAAATTAAAGTATCCTAATCGGATAAATTGATAACCTTTCCCAAGTTCTGCATTTGCTAAATCTGGTTCAACATAGGCTTTCTCAATAATCTGCAAACTGTTTGGATTAATGGAGGCTTTGAAGTCCTCAGCAGCAGCTGGATTTTCATCTTGGAATAAACGATCGTAAAGACGTACTTCAACTTCTTTGGCATGAGGTACAGAAACCCAATGGATGGTTCCTTTTACCTTCATTCCCGAGGTATCCTCACCTGATTTAGAATTAGGAACATATTCACAATGTACTTCAGTGATATTTCCATTTTCATCCTTTTTGAAATCGGTACATGTCACGATATAACCATGTTTCAAGCGAACTGAAAGCCCAGGTCCTAATCTGAAGAATTTTTTAGGAGCATCTTCCATAAAGTCATCGCGCTCAATCCATAATTCATTGGAGAATGGAATTACTCTATTGCCTTCACCTCCTTCAACCTCTGGATTATTCTCGCCAACTAATTCCTCAACCTTGCCTTCAGGATAATTTGTGATAATCAATTTGATTGGATCCAAAACTGCCATTCTACGCCAAGCGGTTTTGTTTAAATCCTCGCGAATACAGAATTCCAATAAGCTGACATCGATCATGTTTTCACGCTTTTGAATACCGATGCGCTCACAGAAATTGCGAATACTCTCTGGAGTATAACCACGTCTGCGCAGACCTGAAATTGTAGGCATTCTAGGATCATCCCAACCTTCAACAAACTTCTCGTTTACTAATTGCAATAATTTACGCTTGCTCATCACTGTATAGTTCAGATTCAAACGAGCAAATTCATATTGCTTTGAAGGGAAAATTTCCAATCGGTCAATCAACCAATCATATAATGGACGGTGTGGAATAAATTCTAATGTACATACTGAATGTGTGATTTTCTCAATGGAATCAGATTGACCATGAGCAAAGTCATACATTGGATAGATGCACCATTTATCGCCAGTACGGTGGTGATGCGCATGTTTGATACGATAGATAATCGGATCACGCATATGCATATTTGGACTAGCCAAATCTATCTTAGCACGTAATACCTTTTCTCCATCCTTATATTTACCATCGCGCATTTCTTCGAATAATCTTAAGTTTTCTTCGATGGAACGACTGCGATAAATGGTTGGAGTTCCAGGAACGGTAGGTGTGCCTTTAGATGCTGCAATCTCTTCAGAGGTACTGTCATCTACATAGGCCAATTCCTTTTTGATCAATTCTACAGCATAAGCGTATAAAGTGTCAAAATAGTCTGAAGTATATAATTCATCAGCCCACTGGAATCCTAACCATTGAATATCTTTCTTGATGCTATCTACGTATTCCACATCCTCAGTAACAGGATTGGTGTCGTCAAAACGTAGGTTTGTCTTGCCATTGTATTTCTGTGCTAAAGAAAAATTTAGACAGATTGACTTAGCATGTCCAATATGAAGATAGCCGTTGGGCTCAGGTGGGAAACGGGTTAACACACGCCCATCATTTTTCCCATTACGAAGATCCTCTTCGATAATCTCTTCAATAAAATTCAATGATTTTTCTTCTTCTACCATGTAGCAAAGTTAGCTATTTCATCGATATTATGGATAATAGCATAACGAATACTTAATTGATTTTACTTATTTTCGAATTAAAATTATGAAACAATGAATTTGAGAGTTATAACCCTCCTCTGTCTGCTATTTCCTCTAATAGTTTTCGGACAGAAAAAGGAAAAACCAAGGATGTTGATTTATGGGGATAATTATGTCGCCCGGAAGATCGCAGATCAAGCAATCCTCTCTAATATCCCCGTGCTAGTAGTTTTAAGTGGGAAAGATGAAATGAGTGATTTAGAAAAAGAACTGCAACAAAATTCAAAAATTGACAACAATCCATTAAATGAAAATAAACCAATTAATGAACTTGGTTCTTTGGAAGCAGGTGCAAGAGTGATTCAAAATCATATGCAATTGAAAAGTAATTTATTAACGCTATTTGAAAATACACAGGTCAACAAGATTACGAAGGGAAAGAGAAATTGGGAAGTGGTTTTAAGCAATAAGCAGAAATTCTCTGTAATCTCAGTTTTAGACGCGAGTTCTGATGCTGCATTAACTAAATTGAGCAATATTAAGTTTGATTCCCCTGAAATAAAAGAATACACCGCCGCGAAAGACATGAAATTGGCTGAGAGTCGAACAACTTTAGCCAGCATGGAAATGCATGGTCAAATGTCTGTAGTCTTTTTAAAAGATATTCTACAGTTTGAAAAGGATAATTTCTTTGATTTAGGATCTGCTCGTTCTGTTGTATTTAATGAGAAAGATACCCTTAATCAATCTTTTGAATTATGTCAGGCTTTAGCTGCAACAGTTGGGTACTTAGCATTTTTTAAAACAGATTCTAAGAAAATTGATATTCGAAAATTGCAAGCTGAACTACTTAGTTTATTTAGCGATATAATTCCTTATCAGGATATCCTTCTGAATATAAATGAGGAGGTAGAAACTGAAGGCGGAGTGATACTTCCTGAGAAAACTGCGGATTCAGTAAAGACAACTTCAAATGTAATTGCGAATACAAAGCCTTTTAAAGCAAATCCTCATTATAAAGCTATTCAAAAATGTTATTTAACAGGGTTTTTCTTGGGCAAATCTGATGGGAATAGATATATATTCGATAAAGATTCTCCAGTTAGATTTGCGGAAATTAAAGATGTTTTAAACAATATCTATACACGGAGTCAACTTTGGTTTTTGGATAATTACAGGGATGAGGAGCTTACTTGGAAAGACATGATTAGTTTAATAAAATTTATATCCTTTAAAGGTGATGAGGTTGAAAAGTACATTGCAAAAGAATGGTCCAATAAATTGAAATTTGAGGGTGAATACAAACCTGAAAATAAAGTGACCAGAGAACAGTTTGCCGTGGTTACGGATTTGTTTTCAACAGCCTTTTCAAAAGCAATAAATCTGGATGGAAGCTTTGTGAAATAAGCATAATGTCATATCATAAAAAGGCCCACCAACAATTTGTTGATGGGCTTTTTTGTATTTATGGTAATTGTCCTTAGGGAACTATTATTTATAAGCAAAGACTTTAGCCATTCCTTCGTTGTTCGTGAAGGTAGTATCCAGGTCGATCAATTGACCTGTACCAATATTGATTACCATTCCATGGATTGCTAAGTCAGCACCGTTTTTCCAAGCATTCTGAACAATCGAAGTGGATGTCAAGTTGAATACTTGTTCTTTAACATTCAATTCAACCAACTTATTAGCTTTCTCTTCTACATCCTGGATTTGATCGATTTCTTCAGCATGCAAACGATAAACGTCTTTGATATGGCACAACCAGTTGTCGATGATTCCATATTGTTGTGAACTCAATGATGCCGCAACACCTCCGCAACCATAGTGACCAGCAACAATAATATGTTTAACTTTTAATACATTGACTGCATAGTCCAAAACTGCAAGCATGCTCATGTCCGAGTGAACACACATGTTCGCAATGTTACGGTGTACAAAAACCTCCCCAGGTTTTTTTCCAGTCAATTCATTTGCAGGAACACGACTATCAGCACACCCTATCCATAAGATTTCCGGACTTTGACCCTTTGATAATTGTTGAAATCTACCGGTAGTATCTTTCTCAACAAAGTTCATCCAATCCTTGTTACCTTCTAAAATCTGATTAAATCCTGTTTCTAATTCTTTTTGTCCCATTATATGTGATTTTATGTATGGTCTCCTGAAAGACCATACAAGTTTCTGTATTATTTTTTAATTTATTTAAACTACTTTTTTAAGTTTTTGTTTTTTTACAAAACCATTTCTTTTGTATGTAACATCATTTAGCTCAATTTCCAAGCCTTTGCTGATCGCATTTTGCTCGAAATCCTTGATCACATCAATTACATCCTTATCAATAAACTTACTCTTTTGCCCATTGATAATAATGGATTTTACACTTTTCGGTAAGTTGTAAAGCTTTTGCTGAATAGGTGCCTTATTTAAAAATGTTACCTCCTCAGCCAATGTGATCACCGCAGTTTCATTCTCGGAATGATCATTTGAATTGATCTTCAAATGGTATGCATTGTGCATGTTTGCACGTAGGATGTAGAATGTCGCAACCAAGATTCCTATTCCCACACCTGTTAACAAATCAGTAAATACAATCGCTACAACCGTAACTACGAATGGAATAAATTGATCTAAACCTTTTCTTAGCATTTGTTGGAATAAAGCTGGTTTTGCCAATTTATAACCTGTGTGCAATAGAATTGCTGCTAAACCTGCCAAAGGAATTAAATTGATGATACTTGGAATTGCTAATAAGGCTACCAATAACCATAAACCGTGTAAAATAGCGGATTGTCTTGTCTTACCACCTGCATTTGCATTTGCAGATGAACGTACAATTACGGAGGTCATTGGTAAACCACCTAAGAAACCACTCGTAATATTACCAATACCCTGAGCAACTAATTCTCGGTTTGTTGGTGAATTACGCTTTAATGGATCTAACTTATCAACAGCTTCAATGCTTAATAAGGTCTCCAAACTTGCAATAATAGCAATGGTGATTGCTACGATCCAAACTTCCTTATTCAGGATTTGGGTGAAATCAGGGAAAATAAATAAGCCTTTGAACTCCGCAATGGATGAAACCACTGGAATGCTTACAAAATGATCCGGGTTAAGCGCAAATGAGGTGCCTTGGAATAAAAATCCCAATCCTACTCCCAATAACACAACTACTAAGGGAGCCGGTATTTTATTAAGTTTCTTGATGTTGGGCCAAAAAATTAATACCGCCAAGGAAAGGAAACAGATTATCGTAGCACCCCAATTGACACTTGTTATTATGGTGTTTGTAAATGCAGTAATACCACCTCCGTTTTCAAAATCAAACGCATTTGTTTCTGATAATCCGAAGGCTAAAGGAATTTGTTTCAAAATAATTGTAATACCGATAGCAGCTAACATTCCTAAGATTACAGCCGATGGAAAATAATTTCCAATCATACCAGCCTTGATAATTCCTAAGATTAATTGGATAGCTCCCGCGATAAGTACAGCTAAAATAAAGGTCTCGTATGCACCTAATTTCTCAATGGCTCCTAATACAATTACAGTTAGTCCAGCTGCTGGACCACTGACAGATAAGGGTGATCCTGAGATGGATGCAACCACAATTCCCCCAATAATTCCGGTTAATATACCGGCAAATAATGGCGCCCCTGACGCCATGGCAATTCCCAAACATAATGGTAATGCAACTAAAAAGACTACAATACTAGAAGGGAAATCATATTTTAAGTCCCTTTTTGAAAGTTTCAAAAAAGCGGACGTTCGTGTACCAAACATAAACTTACGTTTTAAATTTTTTAATTCAACAATTGATAATAAAGCTCAATTCGCCTATTAAGACAGCATTATTTGCCGTCAGAACAGAACAATTTCTCGGAATGTTGAATTAACAGTTTGGAGGTGGAGTCGGAACGGAAGCATGAAAGGCACAAATACTCTTTTCGTTTTTCAGGTAGTGTTTGATGCCTGCACTATTTTCTACAGTGGGGTTGTAAAGCTTGAAATCGAGATCTCCAGGTCTAAAGATCTTTATCCCCGTCTCGTGCAAATCCTCATTATTGCTGTTCGCACCTTTCGCAGTATTCTCGATTTCTAATTGCATGACTACTTGAAGGACTGTACCTTGGTCCAGTACATCCACAAACATAGGGGTAATGGAAATTAGCATCTTCGTGAAGAAGATAAAGAAGCAAAGCTTTGCCGCTAAAATCCTATATGCCTTTGTAAACATGTGGGTCCTATTAATCATAAACTGAACAAAAATAAAATTTAATTTCAAAAAAAATGCTTTTTTGAAATTTTATTATGAAAAAATTACAAAACTCGCCTCTTTAATCTGAATTCTTAATATTGTGTTAACATCAAATTGTTGAAAATCTTAAATTGAATAATTATATCTTTATTCATAAATTCAATTAGCGCTTTAATGCTATAAATATGAAGGAACAATTTATCGCAAAAATAACCTCTTCTTATAACCCGAAGGGGCCATTTATACAATTGGGTTCTGGAATTCTTGCCGGAGAAATTGTAACGGATGCCAAAGTGAATTTGGCCCTTAAAATGATGAACCGCCATGGTTTGATCGCCGGTGCTACCGGAACTGGTAAAACAAGAACCCTACAGCTAACTGCTGAACAACTCTCCGATGCGGGAGTACCAGTTTTTATGCTCGATGTCAAAGGTGACCTCTCCGGACTCGCAGAACCTGGGAAAACAAACGATGCCCTGATAGAACGTGGAAATGCCGTCGGAATCCCTTTTGAACCCGCTAGCTTCCCAATCGAGCTGTTCTCCCTCTCTGGAAATCTCGGCGCCCCAATGCGGGTTACTGTTGAAGATTTTGGACCTGTTCTCCTGGCGCGGATCCTTGATCTAAATGATACCCAGGCAGGCGTACTAAGCGCAATCTTTAAATATGCCGATGATAGCCAACTCCCAATCGTTGATTTCTCCGACCTTAAAAAACTATTAAGCTATTTGTCGGATGGTCCCGGAGCTGAAGAAATAAAAAGCGATTATGGGAAAATTTCTACCGCAAGTGCCAATACTATCCTACGTAAAATCGTTGCCATCGAGCAACAAGGTTTAGCACATATTTTCGGTGAAAAAGAATTTGATATCCAAGATCTGTTTTCTAAAGTCGATGGAAAAGGAGTCATCACGCTTTTGAATATTTCTGATATTCAGGATCAACCGCTTCTTTTTTCTACCTTCTTATTAAGTCTTCTTGCGCAACTTTTCAAAAAATTACCGGAGGTAGGCGATTTAGATAAGCCTAAATTGGTGTTTTTCTTTGATGAGGCACACTTATTGTTTAATGGTGCATCTAAAGCCTTTCTTACGCAGATTGAACAAATCGTTCGTCTGATTCGTTCTAAGGGCGTAGGGGTGTTCTTCTGTACGCAGGCGGCGAACGATATTCCTGAATCTGTTTTGGGGCAACTGGGAAATAGGGTGCAACATGCCCTGAGAGCTTTTACACCTAATGATGCAGATAACCTGAGAAAGACAGTGAAAACTTATCCGACTTCGGAATTCTACGAAATTGATAAGGTGCTGACTTCCTTGGGTACTGGACAAGCTTTGGTGACCGTCTTAAATGATAAAGGTATTCCTACGGAAGTGGTTGCCACACATTTAGTTCCCGCAAGAGCTGTTATGGGGCCATGTTCTGCAGATTTATATCAGGAACTTATACAGAATTCTGATTTTCGAGCGAAGTACCAAGAGCGTGTAGAAAGACAGACTGCTTCTGAAATCTTGGAAGAACGTCAGCGTACTTTTGAAGCTAAGCAGGAAGCCGAAGTAGCTAAAAAAGAAGCCGAAAAAGCAGCTTCCAGATCAAAAACGACAAGCTCCCGCAGACAAACTCCTATGGAAGCCGCACAAACGCAGGCAAGCAGAACGCTGGCAAGAGAAGGAGCGAAGTTATTGGGTAAGATCGCTAATGGGATTCTTAACTCCATCTTCAAAAAGAGATAATATTAAAATACTATATTTGCAAACGAAAAATCGAGTACTAAACAAAAATTTACATTATGGGAAAACCAACTTTGGTGGTTCTAGCAGCTGGTATGGCTAGCCGTTACGGTGCATTAAAACAAGTGGATGGTTTTGGTCCACACGGCGAAACAATTATTGATTATTCCATCTTTGATGCTATCCGTGCTGGTTTTGGAAAAGTAGTTTTCATTATCCGTGAAGAATTTGAACAAGTAATGCGCGAGAAATTTGATGCTAAACTTGCTGGAAAAATTGATGTAGCCTATGCTTTTCAAGATTTTAACCTTAGAAAATTTGGAGTAGATAGAGATATTGAACGTGTTAAACCTTGGGGTACAGCACATGCTGTGATGAGTGCAAAAGATGAAGTAGATGGTCCTTTTTGTGTGATCAACGCCGATGACTTCTACGGTTATGACGCCTTCAAAAAAATGGCAGACTTCTTAACAAATGAAGCTGACGAAAAACATATGTCTTTGATGGGTTTTGCTCTTGGAAATACAATGTCTGATTATGGCTATGTTTCCCGTGGGGTGTGTGAAGTAACTGAAGAAGGACATATGGCCTCAGTGACTGAAAGAACAAATATTTATTACGATAAAGAAACTGCAGATAATAAAATCGTATTCGAAGAAAATGGGGTGAAAAATGAATTGCCGGCAGATGCTCGTGTTTCCATGAACTTCTGGGGTTTCACGCCGAAGATCTTTGACGTAGCATTGGAAATGTTCCCTAAATTTGTGGAGGAAAATGCTGATAATCCTAAATCTGAATTCTTTATCCCTTCTGTTCCAGATTATATGGTGAAGAATGGTTTAGCTGATTTCAAAGTAATTCCCACTTCTTCGAAATGGTTCGGGGTAACCTATATGGAAGATAAACCAATCGTACAGGAAAGTATTTCTAAATTGGTAGAATCTGGAGAATACCCACAAAAGTTATTCTAAGAAATAATTTACAAATGATAATAATGGCAGGTCTTGACCTGCCATTTGTTTTTTCTGTATATTGATACTTTTATTTGTCGATCTATGATGAAAAAACTTATGATAGGCCTTCTCTATATATTTATCGGACTAATTGTATTTGCAGGGCTTTATTTCGGTTCAGATTATATTCTGTCTAGAATAAATGCAGATTCACCAGAAAATGTAAAAGGCCCAAAAAATATCACAGCCTACATCCTTTCCAATGATGTACATACCGATATTGTATTGCCAATTAAAAATGACCTCCAAGATTGGACCCAAATCTTCCCAATTGATAACACCAAAGGCAGGAATCCTGATCAAAATTATGTTTCAATAGGTTGGGGGGATAAAGGCTTTTATCTTAATACCCCTGAATGGAAGGACTTAACCTTAAAAACAGCTTTGGTGGCTGGTCTAGGCATTGGCGAAACTGCCTTGCATGTGACTTATTATAAAAATATGATGGAAAATGAACTTTGTTATAAAGTTCAAATCGACTCCTCTCAATACCTAAGTTTAAAAAATTATATCCTCAATGCCTTAGACAAAGATGAGGAAGGAAATCCAATCTTAGTTCAAACTGATGCCCAATACGGTATGGATGATGCTTTTTATGAAGCTAAAGGTGCATACAGTCTCTTTTACTCTTGTAATACCTGGACGAATGCTGCCTTAAAAAATGCTAATATGCCTTCCGGAGTTTGGACCGTCTTTGATAAAGGTGTTTTAAGACATTATAAAGAATAGAAATGACAAATATTTCTTACATAATGTAAAATATACTTGTCATTTTGTAAAACATGTTTTACATTTGATTTGCTAATTTGTAAATCAAAATGAAAACTATTCCATTATTACCTCGTCATTTTATTTGGATTGGAACCATTTTGTGTGTTCTGAGTCTAATTGCTTACTTCTATCAAAGCATTGTTCATTTGGATGGGATTTTTATTAAGACCTTTGTTTTAATCAAGGATGTTCCATTTGAAGAAAAAGGAGTTTTGAAGTGGATGGAAACTGATATCTTGCTCACAGTTCTATTAATAACCTTTTTAATTGGTCTTTCCTTTATAGCTTTTTCTAAAACAAAAATTGAAGACGAAATGATAAGTTCTTTGCGATTATACAGCTGGATGTGGGCAATAATTATCATGTTAATCATTAGTCTATTCTTTACATTGTTTGTTTATGGGATGACATTCTTAGCTTTCTCTTGTCTTTTCGCTCATCTGCTTTTGGCGATTTATTTAATAATTTTTTACATTAATTTCTTGAAGTTGAATAGGAGGGAAGGTTAGCATGAAAAATAACATTAAGGTTCATCGGGTAATAAAAGGCCTTTCTCAAGACCAACTTGCTGGCTTGGTCAACGTCAGTAGGCAAACTATTAATGCTCTGGAAGCAAGCAAATATGTTCCCTCTACGGTTCTTGCTTTGAAAATAGCCAAGGTCCTTGAAAAAAATATGGAAGATTTATTTGAACTGGAAGCTGAGGATTAATAGATTGATCCCTTCAGATTGAACGTAAATAAAAAGAGCTGCTTAATTAAAAGCAGCTCTTTTTTTTGATATAAGGGGGTAAACTTATGTTTTTATTTTACCTCTTCGAAATCTACGTCTTGAACATCATCAGCTCCACCGCCTTGGTTTCCGCCGTTGTTGTTTGCTTGACCTGCATCACCTTGTGCTTGTTGTTGACCTGCACCTTGTTGTGACGCTGCGTACATCTCTTCTGAAGCAGCAGTCCATGCATTGTTTAATTCAGTAGATGCTGTTTCAATTTCTGCAAAGTTCTTATCAGCATGTGCTTTTTTCAATTTCTCTAATCCTGATTCGATTGGAGCTTTTTTATCAGCTGAAATTTTATCGCCATATTCTTTCAATTGTTTTTCAGTTGAGAAGATTAAGGCATCTGCAGAGTTTAATTTATCTACTTCCTCTTTTACTTTTTTATCAGCTTCAGCATTTGCTTCTGCCTCTTGTTTCATTTTCTTAACTTCTTCGTCAGATAAACCTGAAGAAGCCTCGATACGAATGTTTTGCTCTTTTCCTGTAGCCTTATCGATCGCTGATACCTTGATGATACCATTGGCATCGATATCAAATACTACCTCAATTTGAGGAATACCACGAGGTGCCGGTGGAATGTCTGTCAATTGGAAACGTCCTAATGTACGGTTCTGCGCAGCCATTGGGCGCTCTCCTTGTAATACATGGATCTCAACAGATGGCTGATTGTCCGATGCAGTAGAGAAAACCTCCGATTTACGGGTTGGAATAGTTGTGTTGGCCTCAATTAATTTGGTCATCACACCTCCCATAGTTTCGATACCTAATGAAAGTGGAGTAACGTCTAATAATAATACGTCTTTAACCTCTCCTGTTAATACACCACCTTGGATCGCAGCACCTAATGCTACTACCTCATCAGGGTTAACTCCTTTTGAAGGCTCTTTTCCAAAGAATTTCTTAACAGCGTCTTGGATCGCTGGAATACGGGTTGAACCACCTACTAAGATTACTTCATCAATATCTGAAGTGCTAAATCCTGCATTTTTCAATGCTGTACGGCATGGCTCAATGGTACGCTCAATAAGTGGACCTACTAAGCTCTCAAATTTAGCACGTGATAATGAACGTACTAAGTGTTTTGGACCAGATCCGTCTGCAGTAATATATGGTAAGTTGATTTCTGTTGATGTAGTGCTCGATAATTCAATTTTCGCTTTCTCAGCAGCATCCTTCAAACGTTGTAAGGCCATTGGATCTTTTCTTAAATCCAATCCTCCGTTTTCATCAGCAAACTCATCTGCTAACCAGTTGATAATCGCGTTGTCAAAGTCATCACCACCTAAGTGAGTATCACCGTCAGTAGATTTAACCTCAAATACGCCATCTCCTAATTCTAAAACTGAAACGTCATGAGTACCACCACCACAGTCAAAAACAACGATTTTCATGTCTTTGTCTGCTTTCTCTAAACCATATGCTAATGCTGCTGCAGTTGGTTCGTTGATGATACGTTCTACTTTTAATCCTGCGATTTCTCCAGCTTCTTTCGTAGCTTGACGTTGTGCATCATTAAAGTATGCCGGTACAGTAATTACTGCACGTGATACTTCTTGACCTAAGTAATCCTCAGCTGTTTTCTTCATCTTTTGAAGAATCATCGCCGAAATTTCTTGTGGAGTATATTTACGGTCGCCAATTTCTACTCTAGGAGTGTCATTGTCGCCTTTTACTACTTTATAAGGAACTTTATCAATCTCGCCTTTCGCCTCATTGTACGTTACCCCCATAAAACGCTTGATCGAATAGATCGTGTTTTGAGGATTAGTGATGGCTTGACGTTTTGCTGGATCTCCAACCTTGCGTTCCCCGCCTGCTACAAATGCAACAACTGAAGGTGTAGTACGCTTTCCTTCGTTATTTGCAATAACTACCGGCTCATTACCTTCCATAACGGCTACACATGAGTTGGTAGTTCCTAAGTCGATTCCTATAATTTTTGACATATCTTGTTGTGTTATTCTATTAATGTTTAAATGATTTCTTATTCTATTAACAACGCTTATGCCAAACGGTTTTTCCTGCCTTTGTCATTCCAAAGTCGGAAATACTTGCAAGGAATTGTCATTTGAACGTGACAATCTGTCATTTTTTCTCAAATATTGGAATAATATGTATTTTTGAAAAAAAATCCAACATGACTTTTGACGAATACCTGAGTTACTTCGAGGATATCTTAAACAATACTGAGAAACACGAAGCATACTCAACAAACACTGACTACTTAAGTTATACTAAACTCAATTGGTCCAGAATGAACAGATGGTTGAAAAAATTTGAACCTTCTCAAGAAATGAAAGTATGCATCGAAAACATCAAAGATCCTCAACATTGGATCCTGATTACTGAACCTTGGTGTGGTGATGCAGCGCACTCCGTGGCGCAAATCTATCAAATTGTGAAAGATAACTCCTTCATCGATTTAGATATTCAATTGCGTGATACCGAGCCTTTCCTAATCGATGACTACCTAACCAATGGAGGGAAATCAATCCCTAAATTGATCATCAGAAATGATGTAGGTCACGATAAAGTAGTGTGGGGACCAAGACCTGCTGCCTTACAGGAAATCTTTGAACAACAAAAAGCTGATGGCGCATCAATGGAAGAAATTAAAGAACTTATCCAAAGATGGTATAACGAAGATAAAGGCCATGAAATCCAAAAAGAATTGATAAAACTTTTATCTGAATAATAAAAAGCTGCATTTGCAGCTTTTTTTATGCTTAATATCCTATCCCTAAAACTATTTCATCCCCAAAATGGTTAATTTGCATGAATTCATACTAAAAATCACTCCAAATGAATATTGAAGAACTCCGTGATTATTGCATCTCCAAACATTTAAGTACCGAAGAAACACCCTTTGGACCCGATACATTAGTGTTTAAAGTCCTTGGGAAAGTCTTTTTGCTCGTGGGATTGGACCAAGTTGATCAACTTACTTTTAACGTGAAATGTGATCCTGAATATGCCGTAGAACTCAGAGAAAAATATGAACATACCGTCCTTCCGGGCTATCACATGAATAAAAAACATTGGAATACCGTACATGCTAATCGCCAGCTCCCTGACCAAAAACTAAAGGAATTGATTGATCATAGCTTTGATTTAGTGGTACAATCTCTGCCAAAAAAAGAACGTGAAAAAATCCAGAACTAATGATTAAACCCTGAATCTTTCCTTCACCTCCTCCAAATAGCTACCACCAATAGGGATTTCCATATCCTCCACCCAGATCGTATGCCGATCAATCTTATTAATCCGATTGATATTGATTATATAGGATCGATGAACCTGAAGAAAGGTATGATCCGCCCATTCCGACAAGAATTCCTTGATCGTCATCCTCGCTAAAACTTCCCTTCCCTGAAAAATAAACCGAATGTAATTTCCCAATGCCTGTAACGCTAGAACTTCCTTTAAATCCACTTTGATCATTTGATAGCCATCCTTGACAAATAGGGTAGGGTTATTGTCTAAGATCCCCTTTAATTCCAACAACTCCTTGGCCTTTAAAACGGCCTTCTCAAATCGCTCAAACGTATAGGGTTTCAAAAGATAATCTAGCGCATCTAACTCAAAGCCTGATAATGCATATTCCGAATATGCTGTTGAGAATATCACCAGAGGCTTTTCTTCCAAATCTTTGAACAAATCAATCCCATTGATATCGGGCATCCGAACATCCAGAAATAATAGCTGAACTTCATTGTCCTTCAAATATTCCTTCGCCTCAAGTCCGTTGAGGAATTGCTTCTCTAAATTTAAATAGGGTATCCTTTCAGCAAATCTTTTGATGATATCCAATGCAATTGGTTCATCATCAATGGCAATGGCTTTAATCATGGTTTTGCTCGTTTGTTTCAAATTCTGAATGAGGACTGCTATCTAATTCAATCGTTAAAAAGACAAAATACTCCTGTTGATTCTGTTCCATAACCAACATATAACGATCTGGATAACTCAAATCAAGCCTTGATTTCACATTTTCTAATCCTATTCCCGATTTTGTCCTTTCAAGATCTGTCCCGGTGCTTTTATGAATACTATTGTAAACAGAAAATTTTAATTGACCATCCACAACATCCGCATTGACCTTGATCCATGACGGTTTATTCATACTGATACCATGTTTGAAGGCATTTTCAACAAATGGAATCAATAACATGGGGGCTATAAATAAATTATCAATGCTATCAACGATATCTTGCTCGATCTTGACATTCTCAACATTCTCTGTTCTCAAACTCTGAATTGTGATATATTCTTTCAAATAACTCAGATCCCGAGATAGCGGAATCTGATCTTGTTGGTTTTCAAAGATTAAAAAACGCATCATCTGACTCAACCGCTGAACCGAATCCGCTGTACGGTTCGCATTTTCTTGAAGTGCTAAACCATAGATGCTATTCATTACATTAAACAAAAAATGTGGATTTACTTGCGATTGCATCAACTTGTATTCAGCTGCAGTCTTCCCTAAATCTTTCTTAAGAAAATCAATGGTTCTTTTATTGGCTTTGAAACGGAAAAAATATAAATAAGTGATAGGTAAAACGATAATGGCGCAGATAATGCCCAACCATATTATTTTATTGCTATACCTTCCATGAATTGCTTGAATCATGAAAAAAAACGGAATAAAGAGTAAAACCGCACTTAATAATGCAACCAAAATATACTCTATCATGGATATGGTCCTTTTAATCAATAATTCTAGGAAGAAGTATTGATTTACCGCAAACAATAAATATGCATAAGGAACATATAATATAAGGATACCAAAATGTCTATGAATATTAATGCCTATTATAAAGCATATAAAGGAAAGCCCAAGGATTAAAGCAAATTCTGCAAAGAACCTACGAAAGTTGCTGGGTGGGTTAATTTCTTTAGTTTCTGATTTCATGTGTCTTCTATAAAATTATAAAAAAGGCTAAGAGTTTGGGTTTAAATTGATATAAAATGATTTTCTATTTGCGAATAGTTGCCAAAATTATCCTTCGAGACCTTTGCAGCAGATCCGATCTGGGAGTTCAACTGAATAAAACTTCCTGGATACTGCTCCTGAAATGAATAATAGGATTCCCAGGAACTGCTAATCTGACTTTGTTCTTTGTGAACCAAATTGTCCTCTAATTGGCAACTCAATAAACGAATGAAAAAATAAAATATCATAACCTTACTGTTTATTCTTAAGGCAATATTATTCAAGAATTTATTGCTGAATAAATTTTTGTGATGAACCCTAGGAAGGAAATGATGAATACTGGTTTGATTGTAAAAAAGCTGAATCAAAAGCAATATTAGCTGGCAGAATTAGTCGTTTTGCTTCTAATAATTCTATCTTTGCCAATTCTTTGGAGTTCTACCCTCCTGATTAACATTTTTATTAAGATATTTTAAATGTCACACACGAAACTATTATGGTCCCTTCTGGGACTTGTGTTCTTTATTTCAAGTTGTATTAAAGACGAAGCGAAAAACATGGAAGCTGATATTACGCAGGTTTCAATCGCCGATAGTTTGATTAATGTCAAACCTATCATCAACAACAGAAATGTTGTTATCTATGTCAAACCTGGAATGGTCAACCTTAAGGAGTTTGCCCTAGATTTTGACCTAACCCCCGGAGCTTCTTCTGTGCCCGCTGCTGGTTCTGTACAGGATTTTTCTGCCCCTGTATTCTATGAAATCACTTCCGAAGACGGACAATTCAAAAAGCAGTATTCCGTTACGCTACTGGAATCTTCAGTTCCTGAAACATTTGACTTCGAATTGTTTAAACAGGATGAAAAAAAGAAATGGATCTATTATTATGAAGATGTGGAAGGGGTTCATCAAGAACTTTGGGCTTCCGGAAACTCTGGTTTCGCATTGACCGCCGGATCCAACCCAACTGAAAAATCTTACCCTACTCAAGCTACTGATGATCCTGCCTATGTGAAATCTGGAAAATATGCCGCTTATCTGGAAACGAAATCTACCGGATTCCTAGGTTCCTTGGTGAAAAAACCTATCGCTGCAGGAAATCTATTCATCGGCTCTATGTACACCAAGAGTATCATCGATATTCAAACTAGATTCGGACTTCCTTTCAATAAAATCCCAATGTCCATGACAGGCTATTACATGTATGAACCTGGAGCTAAGGTAATCGATATGAATGGTAAAGAGGTGAAGGTAACAGATGAATGTGATATCTATGCGGTGCTGTTTGACCGCGTGGCTTTAATGAAAGGTACTGCCAATGATGAGGTGGATCCAGGAAGAACTTGGTTGAACGATAAGGATGTTCTGACCAGCCCTTATATCATAGCTCTCGCTCAGTTAAAGGATACGGGTGCCACCAAAGGCGAAGGATTAGTGAAATTTGACCTCCCATTTGTTTATAAGAAAGAATACAATCAGATCGATGCCGATGCTTATCGCTATAGCATTGCCTTGGTTCTTTCTTCAAGTAAGAACGGTGCAATTTTCCAAGGTGCTGTAGGTAGTAAATTAATTGTGGACGAAGTGAAAATCAACGTAAGATAATGAGATTAAATATTAACATGATAAAATATGCTGTTCTTAGTGCAATGGCTTTATTTTTTACCTTAAATCTAAATGCTCAAGCACTGGAACAAGGTAAATTTAGAATCGATGCTGAATTAGGAACAAAAATCGGTGGAGCATCTCCGCTTGGCCTACCGGTCGAAATTAGAGAAATAAAAAGCTTTAAACCCGCACTTCCATTTTTTGTGGGGGCAAAGGTTTCCTATGGAATTGATAATAAATGGGGAGTCCGCTCAGGTTTGATCCTTGAAGGTAAAGGAATGAAAACTGAAGCCAATGTAAAAGCTTATAAAACGACTTTTAATGCAGACGAAGATCCTTCCCAAAATGTTAGAGGATACTATTATGGCGATATTACAACCAACGTAGAAAACTTGTACTTGACAATTCCTGTCTTGGCAACCTATCAACTAAGCCCTGCGTGGAGCCTTCAAGCTGGTCCTTATGTCTCTATGGCGCTTCAACGTAAGTTTTATGGACTGGCTACCGATGGATATATCCGTGATGAAGAACCAACAGGTGAAAAGGTTGGAATTGTCGATGCAGCCTATGATTTTAAAAGCCAGATCAGAAAAGTTGATGTAGGAATGACTGTGGCTGGAAAATATGATTTTGCAAAGAGATACTATGCAACGGCACAATTTGACTATGGCTTCAATAGCATAATGAAAACTGGTTTTGAAAGCATCAGTTTCGATATGCACAACATATTTATGAATGTAGGGGTAGGAATAAGGCTGTTTTAGAAGAGATTAATAGATATGAGATGTGAGATGTGAGATATGAGATATGAGAAATTTGAAATGTGCCCATCCCTAAATGGGATAGGCCGTTTTCTATCTCAATACTCATATCTCAAAAATATCTCTCCTTACATCTTAAGACCGATTTCTCTCAATCGTTCATCCAAATATTCTCCTGCTGTATAATCTTCATACGCCTTTGGATGTTCCGCATCAATACAAGAATCTAGGGAAGCCAGGCTCATGCTTGATTTCGGATGTAGAAAAAACGGTACTGAATATCTTGAAGTTTTCATTAACTCCCTTGGTGGATTGACAACTCTATGCGTGGTAGACTTCAACTTATTGTTGGTCAATCGTTGCAACATATCACCTACATTGACAACAATATCTTCACCTTTTGCCTTGATCGCAAACCATTCGCCATCTTTTGTCAATACTTCTAGGCCATCAGCACTTGCGCCAATCAATAAAGTAATTAAATTGATGTCTTCATGTGCTCCCGCTCGTACCGCATCCGCTGGAATGGAATCCGGATTTTCAATCGGGAAATAATGGATAGCACGTAAAATCGAATTTCCATTGATCACAAATTGCTCAAAATAATCCTCTGGTAACTCTAGATAAGTGGCAATAGCCTTCAATAAATTACGTCCTGCATCTTCCAATTTTTTATAGATCTCAGCAGTAACCGCATTAAATCTTGGTAATTCACTCACTTGTGGATTGTCCGGGAAATCAGCTTTCGAGTATTCTTCGCCGACAATCGTCTGGCCTCTTTGCCAAAACTCCTTTAAATCTGGGGTCTTTGAATCTTTTGCCTTTTCCTTACCCTTGGAAGTATAGCCTCTTTGTCCTGCTAATTCAGGAAATTCGTACTTATCCTTGGTCTCTGCAGGAAGATCAAAAAACTCCTTCACAACTTTATATAACTCATCTATAAGCTCATGTGAAAGCCCGTGATTCGAAATAGTAACGAATCCAGTCTCATTAAATGCCTTACCTATATCCGCTACGAATTGCCCCCGTAGCTCAGCACTACCCTCAGTATAGTGCGTCAAGTCTAATCTTGGAATATTTACTAATGCCATGTTATTTTAGTTTGATGCAAAGTTAATGTAATAATAATATGCAAGACTAAAAAGTGTTTATAACCTCAAATTTTTCCAATGCAATCCGCTGATTGTCAGTTTTTAAAAGTTTTCCACAATTTTATTTTTGAGATTTCTCGCCTTTTTATTGAATAATAATCTATTTGTGTCAACTATTTATTAAAAATTCACAAAACAGTTTGATTTATCAATTCAATAATTTAAATTTGTTATGCTTGCATAATAAATGTTAGAAGACCCGAATATGAGCCAAGATAATACCATCGACTATTTCTTAAAAACGGCATGGCAAACTGTTGCCAATAAATATAATGTGATTGCCTCACAACACGGTTTTACTCAGGCCGCTGGATATATATTGATCAATATTCACCGAGATGGAACGCCCGTCTCCCAAATTGCAAATTCTACCGGCGTAAAAACAACTTCTTTGTCCAGGGTCCTAAACAATTTAGAAACCCTAGGCTTTATATATAGAGAAACCAGTGATACCGACAAACGTTCCGTCAAAGTGTATCTCACAGAACTCGGTCACGAAAAAAGAAAAATCGCTAAAGATGTAGTCAGAGAATTTAATGATTATCTCAATACTTCTTTCTCTGAAAAAGAAAAAGCAACCCTCGTCAAATTCCTAAAGAAAATAAACGAAGTTGCCACGAATTACACTCCTGTTATTCAAATAGAACCATAGAAAATTAGAAAATATACGTGATATGAATAGAAATATTAAAAAAGTAGCTGTATTGGGATCCGGAGTAATGGGTTCTCGAATTGCTTGCCACTTTGCTAATATAGGTTTAGAGGTGTTGCTTTTGGATATTGTTCCAAAAGAATTATTGCCCGCAGAACAAGCCAAAGGCTTAACCCTGGAAAGTCCAGCTGTCCGTAATAGAATTGTGAACCAATCCTTGGATACGGCAATTAAATCTAACCCCGCGCCTTTATATAGCAAATCCTTCGCAACGCGTATTTCAACAGGTAACTTCGATGATGATATGAACAAAATCGCTCAGGCTGATTGGGTAATCGAAGTCGTAGTTGAACGCTTGGATATTAAAAAATCTGTTTTTGATAAAGTTGAACAATTCCGTAAACCTGGAACTTTAATAACAACTAATACCTCTGGTATTCCAATCCACCTGATGGAAGAAGGTAGATCTCAGGATTTTAAAGAAAATTTCTGTGGTACACACTTCTTTAATCCTCCGCGATATCTCCCTTTATTGGAAATTATCCCTACGAAAGACACCAAAAAAGAGGTGGTGGATTTCTTAGTAGCATACGGTGATAAAATGCTGGGTAAAACAGTCGTGTTATGTAAGGATACTCCTGCCTTTATCGGTAATAGAATCGGTGTTTATTCTATGTTAGCTGTAACCCACCTGGTGGAACAACTTGGTCTAACAGTAGAAGAAGTCGACAAATATACAGGACCGGCAATGGGACACCCTAAATCGGCAACATTCCGTACTGCGGATGTAGTAGGTTTGGATACCCTAGTTAATGTCGCAAAAGGTCTTGAACAAAATGCTCCTGATGATGAAGCTAAAGGTGTTTTTGTCCTGCCAGCTTTCATCAGCAAAATGGTGGAAAATAAATGGTTGGGTGAAAAAACTAAAAAAGGCTTTTATGAAAAGGTAAAGGATGATAAAGGAAACTCTGAAATTCTTTCCTTAAATCTGAAAGACCTGACTTATGGTCCTCAACAAAAAGTGAAATCTTCAACCTTGGAAGCAACTAAACCTGTTGAAGATATTCGTAAGAGAATGAAAGTATATGAACAAGGAACAGATAAAGCCGCTGAGCTTTTCCGTGCGATGCACTATCCTTTGTTCGAATATGTTTCTAACCGTGTCCCGGAAATTACAGATGATTTCTTCCGTATCGATGATGCTATGCGTGCTGGATTCGGTTGGGAAATTGGTCCTTTCGAAGTATGGGATGCCTTAGGGGTGAAAGAAACTTTAGAGAAAATCAAAAACGAAGAAAAGCGTCTTCCAGGTCAGACTGGTGAAGTTGCCCAATGGGTTAAAGATATGTTGGAGGCTGGTTTTGATAGCTTCTATAAAATTGAAAACGGAGTGCGTCATTATTATGACATCGCTTCGAAATCCTATAAACCAATTCCTGGAACAGAGGATTTAATCGTTCTTGACCATATTCGTGAATCAAAAACCATCTGGAAAAACTCTGGTGTATCTATCATTGATTTAGGTGATGGAATTATCAACTGTGAGTTCCATACAAAGATGAACACCATTGGTGGTGATGTGATTCAAGGTTTGAATAAAGCTATTGACCTTGCAGAAAAAAAATACCGTGGATTGGTGATTTCTAATGATGGGAAGAACTTCTCTGCAGGTGCAAATATCGGAATGATCTTTATGATGGCTGTCGAGCAGGATTATGATGAGTTGAACATGGCAGTGAAGATGTTCCAAGATACATCGATGCGCTTGAGATATTCGGCAATACCTGTAGTTGCAGCACCATTCCAATTGACATTAGGTGGTGGTTGTGAGTTCTCCATGCATGCTGACTTTGTGCAGCTCCATGCAGAAACTTATATGGGATTAGTAGAATTTGGTGTTGGTGTTATCCCTGGTGGAGGTGGTTCTAAAGAGTTTGCGTTGAGAGCATCGGATGATTTCCGTCCAGATCAAATCGACCAAAACTTCTTGAAAGATCGTTTCTTGACCATCGGTCAAGCCAAAGTATCGACTTCAGCGGTGGAAGCCTTTGAATTAGGTTATCTACAAGAAGGAAAATACGCAATCAGCATGAATCGCGCGCGTCTATTGGCAGATGCTAAAGCTAAAGCATTAGAATTGGCAAATGCAGGTTATGTACAACCAGCACACCGGAAAAATATCAAGGTACTAGGAAATCAAGGATTAGGAATTGTCTATGTCGGAGCATCCTCAATGGAAGCCGGACATTACATCTCCGAACACGATAAACTAATTTCCGAAAAACTAGGCTGGGTAATGTGCGGCGGGGATCTTTCCGCACCATCCGAAGTCGACGAGCAATACCTTCTAGACATGGAACGCAAAGCTTTCTTAGAGCTCTGCGCAACCCGCAAAACCCTAGAAAGAATTCAAGCAATGTTGACAACAGGAAAGCCGTTGCGAAATTAGTATTTAGTATTTAGTATTTAGACAGGCGAGCGACTTTATTTAAGGTTAACAATATCGTAAAATACAGGTTAACCTCCTTATAGAAAAGTTCAATACCTTTTTTAAGTACCAATACTTAATACAAATGCATAATTATAAAGAGTTGAAGCTTTGGATGAAAGCAATTGAATTAGTTTCAGATATATATAAAATTACATCTGACTTCCCCGATAAAGAGAAGTTCAATTTAGTTAATCAGATTCAAAGAGCAGCAATTTCAATTCCTTCAAATATTGCTGAAGGAGCTGGAAGAAACACCAATAAATCATTTGTTCAATTTTTGGCAATTGCCCATGGTTCAACATATGAATTGGAAACACAATTAATAATATCAAAAAATTTAGGTTATTTATTAGATAGCGATTTAGACAGATTAAGCAACAAAATATATGAAGTCCAAAAAATGAGTTTTGTCCTTCAGAAGAAATTGTCACAGGTCTAGGTCTAACTACTAAATACTAACTACTAAATACTAGAAAATGGAAGCATACATTGTAGCAGGATTTCGTTCAGCAGTGGGAAAAGCTCCGAGAGGAGGATTCCGATTTACGCGTGCTGATGACTTGGCGGCGGATGTGATTAAACATTTAATGGCATCGGTCCCAAATGTAAATAAAGAAGATATTGACGACGTCATCGTTGGTAATGCAATGCCTGAAGCAGAGCAAGGACTAAATGTCGGTCGTTTTATTTCCCTAATGGGATTAGATACAGATAAGGTGCCGGGACTGACCGTAAACCGATACTGTGCCTCTGGATTGGAAACTATTGCAACTGCAGTAGCAAAAATTAAAACCGGAATGGCTGATATCATTATCGCCGGCGGAGTAGAGGTGATGTCTGGAATGCCTTTCGGTGGATGGAAAATCGTACCGAACCCCGTAGTCGCTAAAAACCACCCCGATTGGTATTGGGGAATGGGACTTACAGCAGAAGCCGTAGCTAAAGATTACAACGTTTCTAGAGAAGACCAGGATAAATTTGCCCTAAAATCCAATGAGAAAGCCGTAGCAGCAATCAAGGAAGGTAAATTCAAAGATGAAATCGTGCCTATTACCATAAAAGATAATTATATCAAGGATGGCAAGATGGCTACGAAAGAATATGTGGTAGATACGGATGAAGGTCCTCGTGCCGATACTTCTTTGGAAGCATTGGCTAAACTGAGACCAGTGTTTGATGCCAAAGGTTCAGTAACTGCAGGTAACTCTTCACAAACTTCCGATGGAGCAGCATTTGTGTTGGTGATGTCGGAACAGAAAATGAAAGAGCTAAACCTAAAGCCAATTGCAAAATTGGTAAGTTATGCGGTAGCGGGTGTACCACCAAGAATCATGGGTATTGGTCCTATTTATGCCATTCCTAAAGCACTTAAGCAAGCTGGACTAAAACAAGAAGATATCGACCTATTTGAATTGAATGAAGCTTTCGCTTCTCAATCTTTGGCCGTAATCCGTGAACTGGGATTGGATGAAGAAAAAGTCAATGTGAATGGTGGAGCAATTGCATTGGGACATCCACTGGGATGTACCGGCGCAAAACTAACTGTACAAGTCTTGCACGAACTGAAACGTCGTGGTAAGAAATATGGAATGGTAACCATGTGTGTGGGTACTGGACAAGGAGCAGCAGGAATTTTCGAACTCCTGTAAATAAAATTGAACTAACAAAATATAAAATCAGAAGAAGGTGCTTGTTCACTTATTCTAAATATTAAAGAATATCATGAGCGAATCAGTAAAAAATAAAGCAATTAAAGGTGGTGAATTTGTAATTCGCGAAACTCATTACAATGATATCTTCATCCCTGAAGAGTTTGATGAGGAAGCAAGAATGATCCGCCAGACCTGTATCGATTTCTTGGATACAGAGGTGTTGAATAAACTCGATAGAATTGATGGACAGGAGGAAGGCCTCATGCAAAGTTTAATGGATAAATCCGGTGAACTAGGCATGTTGGGAGTTTCTATTCCTGAACAATATGGTGGTTTTGGAAAAAATTTCAATACCTCGATGTTGGTTGCTGATGCAGTAGGTGGAGGATTCTCCTTCGCAGTGGCTTTATCTGCGCATACTGGAATCGGAACCTTGCCAATTCTATACTATGGAAATGATGCCCAAAAAGATAAATATATCCCAAAATTGGCTACAGGGGAATGGAAAGCAGCTTACTGTTTAACTGAACCTAACTCTGGATCTGATGCAAACTCCGGACGTACTTCTGCAAAATTAAATGCTGAAGGAACCCATTACTTGATCAATGGCCAGAAAATGTGGATTACCAATGGTGGTTTTGCAGATGTATTTATTGTCTTTGCAAAAATCGATGACGATAAAAATCTGACTGCATTTATCGTTGAAAAAGACTTTGGCGGAATTACCATGAATCCTGAAGAACATAAATTAGGTATCAAAGGATCTTCAACTCGTCAGATTTTCTTCAATGATTGCCCGGTTCCTGTTGAAAACATGCTTTCTGATAGAGAAAACGGTTTTAAAATAGCAGTGAACATCTTAAATATCGGACGTATAAAACTTGGCGCCGCTACAATTGGTTCTTCACGTGCTGTTTTAAGCACAGCAATCAATTATGCGAATGAACGCGTACAGTTTAACTTGCCAATCTCTAAATTTGGAGCTATTCGCTATAAATTAGCGGAAATGGCAACTCGCCTTTTTGCTAATGAATCCGCAGCTTACCGTGCTGGACAAAATATTGATGATGCCTATGAAGCTTTAATCGCTTCCGGAATGGATGAAGCGAAAGCTAAATTGAAATCCGTGGAATTATTCGCCATTGAATGTGCCATCATCAAAGTTTGGTGTTCTGAAATGTTGGATTATGTCGTGGATGAAGGTGTTCAGATCTACGGTGGAATGGGATACTCCGCAGAAGCTCCAATGGAAAGAGCTTACCGCGATTCCCGTATCAATAGAATTTTTGAAGGAACCAATGAAGTCAACCGACTATTGGTGGTGGATATGCTTTTGAAACGTGCGATGAAAGGTGAATTAGATTTAATGGGCCCTGCTCAAGCGGTAGCGGGCGAGTTAATGTCTATTCCTGACTTCGGACCAGAGGATGAAACACCTTTCGCAGCAGAAAAGAAGATTGTTGCCAATTTAAAAAAAGCTGGTTTGATGATCGCAGGTGCTGCGGTTCAAAAACTAATGATGTCATTAGCTAAAGAACAAGAAATATTGATGAATATTGCTGACATTATCGGTTATGTATATGTTGCTGAATCTGTATTGTTACGTGCTGAGAAATTACAGCATACCCAACCAGGTGAACATGCAGACTACGCAGCAGACATGGCGAAAGTATATTTATACGGCGCGATTGATAAAGTCAATGCTGCTGGTAAAGAAGCCATATATTCTTTCGCTGAAGGGGATGAGTTGAATATGATGTTGGTTGGTTTACGTCGTTTTACAAAGGCGCAACCGTTCAACCTGAAAGATGCTCGCCAAAGAATCGCGAAAAAATTAATAGAAGAAAATAAATACTGTTTCTAAGTATTAAGGTTGATTATGAGTAAAAGCCCCATTTTTGGGGCTTTTTCGTTTTTAATCCCTTCCCTTCGCTATTCAGCGACCTTATGCTTAACTTTAAGTCTCATTCACGGAATTTGAAAAGTTACGACGCAATAATTATAGGGTCTGGCCCAAATGGGCTGGCAGCAGCCATAACCATGCAACAGCAAGGACTCAGCACCTTATTGATTGAAGGCGCTGATACAATAGGAGGTGGTATGAGAACCAAGGAACTCACGCTTCCCGGATTTAAACACGATGTCTGCTCTGCAATTCATCCTATGGCGTTGGGATCCCCATTTATGCGGTCACTGCCTCTGGAGCAATATGGATTATCATTTGAATTCGCCGATTATCAAGTGTCTCAACCGCTCGATAATGGCAAATCTGTAAATCTCCATCAGGATATTCAATATATGAAAGAGGAATTAGGAGTGGATTTCAATAAATACCAATCGCTCCTTGAACCTTTTGTTAAAAATTGGGATCAGCTTTCCAACGATATTCTTGGCCCCTTGAAATTTCCCAACCATCCACTGCTGATGGCAAAATTCGGATTGTCAGGACTACGCAGTGCTCAAGCTATCGCCTCGGAATTTCAAACCGTAGAAGCTAAGGCATTATGGGCAGGAATGGCAGCACATGGAATAATGTCCTTTAATAAACTCTCAACCGCTGCTATTGGATTGGTTTTGGCAACTCTTGGACACAAAGTGGGCTGGCCCATTCCAAAAGGTGGATCTCAGGCAATCGCCAATGCAATGGCTGCTTATTATGAATCCCTAGATGGTGAAATTCAACTTAATTACTGGTTTGAAGACCTGCAAGATCTTCCGAAACATAAGGTTCTCATTCTGGATATGACCCCGCAACAGATTCTTAAATTGAAAGGCCTCCAATTGAATGAAAATTATAAAAAGCAACTTGAGGAATATCGCTATGGAATGGGAGTGTTTAAGATAGATTGGGCTCTTTCTGAGCCAACTCCGTTCTTAGACAAAAGAAGCCAGCTGGCAGCAACTGTACACTTAGGAAATACTTTCGAAGAAATCGCACAAACGGAGTTGGATACCTTCAATGGTAAATTGGTTGATAACCCCTTTGTATTATTTGCGCAACAAAGTAGATTTGATTCTTCCAGAACTCCAGAAGGAAAACATACAGGTTGGGCTTATTGCCATGTCCCGCATGGTTCATTTGCAGACCGTACTTCTGCTATTGAAAATCAAATCGAAAGGTTTGCACCTGGATTCAAAGATACCATATTGGCAAGATCTAGCATGAACAGTCAACAACTTGAACAGTATAATCCAAACTATATAGGTGGAGATATTAATGCCGGTCAAATGGATATTTTTCAACTATTCACAAGGCCAACAAGGTCTTTTACCCCATATCGGACTTCTAATCCCAATGTATATATCGGTTCTTCTTCCACACCTCCCGCTGGTGGGGTACATGGAATGTGTGGTTTTCACGCAGCTAGAATTGCATTAAAGGACCATTACAATATCAAAATTTAATCTCAACTATGGCAAAGATCGTATTAGCAGGTGGAACAGGTAATTTAGGTAACTTATTGATCAGCCTATTTAGGGAACAAGGCCATGAAATTATTGTATTGAGCAGGCAACGCATGGTCAAATCTCATCCCAAAATTGAATTTGTGTTATGGGATGCTGAAAACCTGGATACATGGCAGAAGAAATTGGAAGATGCCGATGTATTGATCAATCTCTGCGGATTATCCATCAATCGAAGATTCACCAAAGAAAACCAAAAATTGCTGCGTAGTTCTCGATTGACCCCAACTAGATTGTTGGGTGAGGCTATTGCTCAATTAGAATCTCCAGTTAAACTTTGGATTAATTTCTCAGGTGTTTCTATTTTTAATGGCCAAACTGGCCTACAAGACGAAACCTCACATCTATATGCAAATGATTTCCTCGGACAACTCGCTCAGGATTGGGAAAAGATCTTTCTGGAGGCCAAAACTCCGCAAACCGAAAAGGTAATCCTCCGGATGAGTCCCTTGTTAAGTAAGAAATCGGGGATGTTTGCTGAACTCTATCCATTGACAAAAATGGGTTTGGGCGGAAAAGTAGGAACTGGAAAGCAAATGGTTTCTTGGATTCATGAAACAGATTTCGTCCGATTAATGGATTGGATCATACAATCCCAAAATAGGGAAGGAGTCTATCACGCTTGTAGTCCTAATCCTGTGAATAATAGTGAATTTATGAAGGCATTGAGAAAGGAAGCCGGAGTTTCGATAGGTTTACCCCTACCAACGTTTATGGCAAAAATTGGGGCCTACGTAAAAAATGTGGATCCGGTACTCTTACTGGAATCGGTTCCCGTAACAACTTTATTAACGATAAAAAATGGCTTTCAATTTAATTTTCCCTATATTCAGCCCGCATTTAATCAGTTAATTAAATCATCAACTTAAACATTTTATGTCTGCCAAATCACTTGTACTTTCTGAGGACTGGGTCGTTGTTATTCTTGGTCTTGGGATTATTGCTCTAGCTTTATTCGGAATTGTAGCTCCTGTTCCATCCTTTGGATGGTCTGATACCAATGAACTTTCTTCAAAAGTTTTATCCCTAGGAAACCTCGGTGCAATGGGACTTCAGTTTATTTTAGTATATGTAACAGCGATTATCGGTGCAATATTGCTCGGTAAAAATCTCAAAGCCTTACTTGTTGTATTTCCCTTGGTTTATTTTCTAACCCTATTTGCACTAGTTCTCGCAGGAAATGCAGGGGTGAAAAGCTTTAACCTGGAAGCCGTAATATTCAGTTTAGTAATCGGTTTGGTCATTAGTAATTTCTTCAAATTACCCGCTTGGTTCAAAGAAGCTTTAAATACTGAAATGTATGTCAAAATCGGATTAGTCCTCTTAGGAACTACCGTAATTTTTGGAGATATCTTGAAAGCAGGTTCGCTTGGATTGATACAAGCATTGGTGGTTGTTGTATCGGTTTGGTATTTCGCATTCTGGATCTGTAAGAAATTGAAAATAGATAAAGAAATGTCTTTAATGCTTTCCAGTGCGGTGTCAATATGTGGTGTTTCTGCTGCTATTGCAACCTCTGGTGCGATTGAAGGGGATAATAAAAAACTATCTTATGTAATATCCTTGGTCCTGGTTACAGCCGTCCCAATGATGATCTTCATGCCTTATCTAGCAGAACTTATGGGTTTATCCCAAGAAGTAACTGGAGCTTGGTTGGGGGGAAGTATCGATACGAGTGGTGCTGTTGCCGCTTCGGGAACCTTAGTAGGAGAGGAAGCCCTAAAAATTAGTACCATCGTCAAGTTTTCCCAAAATGTACTTCTAGGTATTGCAGCATTCTTCATCAGTATTTATTGGACTTACTCTAAATCTGTAGATGATCAAACTAAAAAGGATAAACCTACCTTGAAACTAATCTGGGAAAGATTCCCGAAATTTGTTGTGGGTTTTGTGTTCGTCTCATTGATGTTCTCCTTTGTAGTTCCTGCTGAAACTACGGCTCAAATCAAAGATAGCCTGAAAAGCTTACAAGGCCTGTGGTTTGCACTCGCATTTACCTCCATCGGATTAGAAACAAATTTTAAAGACCTCTTCAAACAGGATAATAAAAAACCTTTATATGCTTTCCTGATTGCTCAAACATTTAATATTATCGTGACTTTGATCCTCGCAATTACCTTATTTGGTTAATTAATAGGTCATATCCAGAGATATCTTAACGTATTTTTTTGAACCTTGCCTCGAATATATCATTCGAGGCTTTTTTGTGTCCTCTTTATCTAAATTATTGAAATAATTTATGCAATTTGAGAATTGAATTCATCTTATATATGAAGAGAAAATAGCATGGACGAAAAACAATTGTTGCAATACTATAAACAATCAGGAAATCTGGATGCACTTGGAAAAATCTATGCTCCTTATATGTCCTTGCTTTATGGGGTATGCTATAAATATCTTCAGGATGCTGAACACAGCCAAGATGCAGTGATGCAAATTTTTGATGAACTCATCGAGAAACTGCGAATTTATGAAGTTGATAATTTCAAAAGTTGGGTATATGTCTATGCACGTAACTTTTGTTTGATGCAACTCCGTAAAAACAAACAAGTCACCAAAGTCGATATCGAAGATAATCTCTTTGAATCTGAAAAAGTGCTCAATCTGGAAGATGAAAAAAAATGGAATGAGCAGGATTTTGAAAAACTTGAAAGCTGTATCGCCGGCTTAAATGCCGAACAGGAACAATGCATCCGAATGTTTTATTTAGAACAGAAATGTTATAAAGATATCGCTGACATCACAGGCTATGACATCGCTAAAGTCAAAAGTTATATCCAAAATGGACGCCGAAATCTGAAAATTTGTATGGAGAAAAAGTAATGGAAAATAATTATCAATTAACGCGAATTCACAATTACGTCATGGGACTTATGAGTAAGGAGGAAATGTATCAGATGGAACGTGAAGCCTTAAATGATCCTTTCTTACAAGATGCTATCGATGGCTACAAGCTACAAAAAGGTGTAGACTCGCAACAACTGAGTATTCTTCAACAACGCTTGGCTAAAAAAATTGCCGCGAAAGCCGAAGATAAAAAACGAAGATTCTACAGCTGGCATAGGTTGACCATCGCTTTGGTAGCCGCTGTATTGTTCCTAGTAGCTTGTTCGTTAATCTTCTTCAAATACATGACTAACCATAAAACTGAAAGAAATAATGAGGTTATTTTGATGGAACAGCATATGCATGTGCAATCCTCAAAATTGGAACAAACGGATGCGGAACCTTTAGTGGGTTGGGAACAATTTAATGAAGAACTAAATTCTGAACTAAGAGATATTGATGGAAAAGGAACTGTTCAGGTAATTTTTAAGGTGTCGGATGGGAAACCTCAAAATATTCAATTCTTAGAATCCAGCAATACAGAGTTAAATGCGATTATCTCTACTTTTATTGAGCAAAAAATAAGTTGGAAAGGTGAAAAGGGGGGAGTCTCAATTGTCGTAGAGTAATAAGTATAATTGGGTAGAAGTAAAAAGGTCTGAGAGATTTCTCAGACCTTTTGTTTTATTCTTCCCAACGGATTTTATCCTCGATTGGACTCCTAACAGGTTCTCTAGGTTCTGAATCATGATGACCCATATAGAAAAATCCTATACAACGTTGATTCTCTTTTAGGTTTAGGAATGGACCAATATGATTGATTAATCCCGGTGTAGCCCAATACCCACCAATACCAAGTGAGGCACTCGCTAACCACATGTTTTCAACAGCACATGCTGTCGCTGCTAATTCTTCCCATTCAGGTAGATCACCAGAATAGTCCACAATAATAGCTAAAGCAGCCTTAGATTGGGTTGCCTTTTTCGCCATGTTCTGCTCTGTAACCTCAGTGTATTTCTCCGCTGGAGTAACTGACTTATAAATCCTTGCTAACTCATCACCTAAGCGAATTAATCCCTCATTGCGGAAAATAACAAAACGCCAAGGTTGTGTGCGTTTATGTGTTGGAGCAGCATTTGCCGCCTCCAAAATAGTCATAATGTCTTCGCGACTAACTTCCTGATCCGTGTAATTCGCCTGGAATACCGCTCTTCTGTATTGAATGTTCTTTAAAACTTCGTTCTCTTGCATATGGTCTAAATTTCTTGTTAATGTACTTTTATGATAGTTCCTCCCAAAGGGCTGAAATGTGTAAAATGGTCAATACTGCCTTTTGCATATCCTGAATAGAAACCCATTCTTGCTTGCCATGGAAGGCATGGCCGCCGGCAAAGATGTTTGGACATGGTAATCCCATAAAGGATAATCTCGACCCGTCGGTTCCGCCACGGATACTGCGCTTCTCAACCTTCATCCCTGCTCGCTCAATACCCATCATCGCGATCTCAACTACTTTTGAATGTTGATCCAATATCTCTTTCATATTACGGTATTGTTCGCTGACCTCAAATGTGTAGCTTGCACCCTCATACTTCGAAAGGACAGTCTTTACAATCGATTCTAATTCCGCTTCATGCTCTGCCAATTTCTTCGTGTCATGATCGCGGATTATAAAATTCAAGGTCGCTGCCTCTACTGTACCCTCAATATTCGTCGGGTGAACAAAACCTTCCTTAGCATAGGTAGTTTCTGGGGATAAGCGATCTTTAGGTAAATGCTCGATAATATCAGAAGCTACTTTGATGGCATTGATCATTTTTCCCTTTGCATAACCTGGGTGAATAGAGATTCCATCAATTTTAATCTTTACGCCATCCGCAGAAAAGGTCTCATCCTCAATCGTGCCTGCACGTTCCCCATCCATTGTATAAGCATAGGTGGCTCCTAATTTCTGTAAATCAACATGGTCTACTCCGCGGCCAATCTCTTCATCCGGAGTAAATAAAATCTTAATGTCGCCATGCTTAATCTCTGGATTACTCATCAAAATACGAGCAGCATCCATGATTTCAGCAACTCCTGCTTTATCATCCGCACCTAACAAGGTCTTCCCACTAGCCGTTACGATGTCATTTCCGATCTGTTCTTTAAGATCCGGATGCTCAGACATGCGAATTACGATCTTGGAATCGTCTGGAAGAATCAAATCCTGACCTTGGTAATTCTGATGAACAATAGGCTTAACATTCGTTCCAGATGAATCTGGCGAAGTATCCACATGGGAACAGAAACAAATAACAGGAACTTGTTTATCTGTATTGGAAGGTATTGTGGCATAAACATAGCCTAGATCATCCAAATGTGCATCCGCAATACCAATAGACTTCAACTCTTCGACCAAAATTCTACTTAGATCCTTTTGGTTCTCTGTGGATGGTACGGTGCTAGATTGTACATCAGATTGGGTATCAACCTGAACATATTTGATAAAATTCTCAGCTACCTGAAAATCTTGTATTTGATTAATTTCCATCCGACAAAACTACAAATTAATTACTCGCTTCCCCTAAAAAAGACAGCCATTTATTCGTAATAAATGGCCGTTATATTCTAATTGAAAATTTTTACCGTATCGCACTCATCCCTCATCTCATTGTTATTTACTGTTTGTCAACCCAGCCAAATACCTTGTCCAAGATGCCTGAATTACGAGCACCACCAATATTTTTACGAATTTTAAGCTCTTGATCCGCAACCTTTACAAATAACCCGTCAATAGCCTTTTGAGTAACATAAGCCGTTAGGTCAGTTTCAATTTTATTCCCTAATGGTAAGTTGTTATAGGCTGTGGTTAATTGATTCCAATATGTTGAAACATTGTTTTTCCCCATCGCAGTTTGAATAATTGGACTAAATTTAGTCGTCAGTTCTGCCGAAGTAGATCTCTTGAAAAAATTGGTTGCCGCATCCTGCTGACCACTCAATAAAATATTGAAAGCATCATTAACCGTCATTCTGGATAATGAATTGATAAATACTGATGAAGCTTCTTTAACAGCAGATTCTGCAGCATGGTTCATGCTGGCAATAAATTGATCACATAATTTATTCATTCCTACCGCTCGTAATGCTGATTCCACCTTCTTCGCTTCTTCAGGCATCAAAATCTTGACCGCTGCATCCCCTAAAAAACCATTCTTTACCGAAAGCGTTTTGATACTTTCTTGAAGTCCATTATTCAAGGCTTGTTTAATCCCTGTATTGGCTTCTGCTTGGGTAATGGTTCCAGAGCTAGACTGACCAGTTCCTGAACCACCAGTATTGCTCCCCGTTGTCCCTGTCCCTTGCGGCGGAAGGGTGATTCCGGCTTGATTTAAGGTTCACAACTGCTGAAAAATAAGCTGGAACCAATTAAACCAACTAGGGCTATGCTTTTGATTTGTTTCATAAATCAAAATTAAGAATTTCATTTAAGTAATTGTTCAAACGACCATAACTGATTTAATGTTAATTTAATGTGAAATAATTTATTTCTACATTAAATACCTATGCTTATTTTGTAAATTTAACCACAGTTAGAGATCAAACTCTAATTATGACTAATTATTATTTTCTGTTTAACATTTATAGCTCATGAAAAAGTTGTTTTATCTGTTGATTGCATTTCAATTCGTGCTAACCTCTTGTGAAAATAAAGACCTATTACCAGTTGCACCCGGTGAATTTAAATCCGAAATAAAGGTTAAGGATAAAGAATTGGTTGATGGAATGAAAATTCCAACAAATTATCCTATTTATGGCCAGGCCAAAACATTGGATTATTATTTCTTTGAATGGGATTTTGGAAATGGAAAGAAATTCCGAGATGAGAATTTTTCCTATGCTTATGATAAACCCGGAAAATATACCATCAAACTCCGTTATAAAGGTGCCGACCAAAAAGAACATCTTCAAAGCTGGAACGTAGAGGTATTTGATTCTTATATATTTAAAGCCGAAATCGAAACCTTGTATCCGGTGTATTTTGTTCCTTCCTTAAAACAAGGTGATGAAAGAGAAATCGAAGGTTTCTTCTTAAGAATATATGAATTTGTACCTCCGATAAATAAGTTTGATGAAAAGTCAATGACATACAATGGAAAACTTTTGTATGAAAGTAAACCGGTCCTTAGAGGAACGAATCCAAATGTTGACTTTACTAAGAGTACACTGGACTTTTCAGACACCAAAGTGCCAACACCGGCAAACTTCTTTAAAGATCCTTATGCAAAAGATAATGTCTATGCCATATATGCAATTTATAAAGGAAAAAATTATTTGATTTCTTCCAATTTATTAACTCAGCAATATTCCGCCAATGTTTTAAAAGTTACTGATAAAGTGGATCGTTTGGAGTTCTCTTCTACTTCTAGCTTGGTAAACTATTTCTTCTTTAATACTCCACAATAAGGATCAATCAAAATATAAAAAAATGCCCCTTCATTTTTGAAGGGGCATTTTTTTTAACCTTGTGTATGATATCGTTATTTCCAGCTCAATTCTGCTAATACCGGAAAATGATCTGACGGGAATTTACCCATGTAGGTGTCCGTTAAAATACCATATTTTCTAACCTTAAAGGGTTTGGTGATAAAGATATGATCAATCCTTGCCTTTTCTACTAAGGATTTGCCCCAGCCATTGAAAGATGAATTTGGCTCATATTTAATCTTTGCCAAATCATAAACATCCTGCACAACACCGCTCTTTGCTAAAGTAAAGTAGGCTTCATTGGTCTCATCAATGTTAAAATCTCCTGTTAAAATCAGTGGAAGATCCTTTGCAAATTCCTTGGCCTTGGCCAAAATCAACTTAGCACTCTCACGACGGGCCTCAACTCCAATATGGTCAAAATGTGTATTCATAAAGATAAATTTCTTTCCATTGGATTTATCCTTGAAAATACCCCAGGTACAAATTCTCGGTAAGGCTGCATCCCAGCCTTTATTAGGTTTCTCAGTATCCGTAGGGGATAACCAAAATGTACCATTTTTGCTCACCTCAAATCGCTTAGTGTCATAAAAAATAGCTGAATGCTCACCCTTATCCGCGCCATCATCCCGACCCACTCCAATATATTTGAAATCAACCAGCTTCGAAGACATGTCGTTCAACTGCTCCTTAAAGGCCTCCTGAACACCAAAAATCTCAAACTCATGGTATTTGATTAAATCCGTTAAATGAGTATAACGATCTGCCCATAGATTACCAACATCACTATTGGTTTTCATACGGATATTAAAGGTCGCTACATTCATCTTTTGTGCATAGCTAAATACCATGCATAATAATAAACTTAAACTGACTAGTAGTTTCTTCATATTATTTTTTCAATACTGTTTTTAATAATTCTGGCTCATCGGTGGTGATAAAGTCAATCTTTTGATCAATCAAGAATTTCATGTCTTCTTCCTTATTCACAGTCCAAGCATTCGTTTTTAACTTTAAAGCCTTAAATTCTTGGATTAACGATGGATTCTTTTGGAAGATACTAAAGTGATAATCAACTCCTGATAATTTCGCAGCCTTTACCTCTGCAGGAGATTTGTCGCCATTCAAATAGTGAACTTTGACCTTCTTGTCCAATTCCCTGAATTTTAAACAGGCATCCCAATCAAAGGCTATAAACTCAACCAATTTCTCTGCTTTTAGTTTTTTGACCATGGCTAAGGAAAGCTCCACAGTTTTCAAAGTTCTCTCTTTTCCTAATTTACTAGTCTTAAGTTCATAAATTAACTTGGTGCCTTTTTGTTTTAGGCCTGCTTTCAAATATTCCTCAACGGTAGGAATTGACTCACCATTATCGTGTTTCTTCGCCAGTAACTCCTGATACGTTAATTCCTCAATTTCTAATCCATGAAAATCATGATCGTGATTTACTACTAATATATCATCTTTCGTGAGATGAACATCAAACTCACTCCCCCAAACTCCTTGTGAAATTGCTGAATCTAAAGATGCAATCGAGTTTTGTGGAACTTTGCTGTTCTTCCATGCACCACGATGCGCAATAATGGAAGTTTGAGCAAATAATCCTGCATGAATCATCATTGTAAATACTATTAATAATACCTGTTTTTTCATTTTATTTGATTCTTATTATTTTAAATATATAATATTTGCAACAGATCGTTGACCTTCATGGTCAAATTTCTTGTTGTCTGATGGATAGTTTATGATTGAATTGGAACTACCATCTTTTACATAAAGGGTGCTACTGCCCCCTCCATCTAGGTTCATCGCATCTTTCGCACCAATCCATTTTAATACCTGGCTCAATTCCTTCAAATTCATCCCGTTGGCTTGATTACTTCTTCCATCGATCACCATGAAAATCAATTTATGCTTGCTGCTGATGGCAACTGCGGTACGTGGATGACGGTTATCATTGAAAGCGTTTTTTGACAACTCATAATAGGAGTGGTCTTTCAGCAACAAGGGGCCTGCAACCAAAATGGAATGCGCATTGGAATTTTCTACATGTTCAGGCGTATTTTCTAAAATACTTACCTTCTTTTTTGAAATACTAAATGCTGCATTTGCTCGGGAATTAGGTTTTTCTTTTGCTCTGCTCATGACCTGCTGGTCAACCTTAAGGTAATCTACTGATCCTCCATTTTTCATATCAAAAAAGGAAGCATTGATCGCAACTAAGGCTTGGTATTGTTCTGCAAAATCCGAGGTCGTTAATAATTTATTGGCCTCTGCAGCAATATGAATGTCTTTGCGGTATTTTTTCAAATCAATTTCTACCCAATTGATTTCTTGAACAGAATTAAATAGATTTTCGAAATGACCCTGATGCGTGGTTACTCCCTTTTTAACCTCTCTTGAGTTCCACTTGGCTTGTACAATTTGAAGTGAATCCTGGTCTTGTGAAAAGACTAAGTTTGGTAGGAAGAATAGGCAGAATAAACTAATTGGAATTAGTCGGTTGTTTTTCATTGAGAACATGTTTTTGTGAAACATGTCCCCAATTTACCCAAATAATATTAAGATATTATTAATTTATCGCTCCCCATTCCATTCTCCATAAAATTGTTGCAAAAAAGACTCCATAAATTGATGGCGTCCAGTAGCAATTTTTTGAGCAGTCTTACTATTCATTTTATCTTTTAATAATAACAGCTTCTCATAGAAATGGTTGATAGTAGGAGCAGTGGTATTTTTGTAAGCTTCCTTGCTTTGATTCTCTACGAATGGAATCTCTGGATTGTAAATTTCTCGGTTTTTATAGCCACCATAATTAAAGGCCCGTGCAACTCCTATTGCACCAATAGCATCTAATCGGTCCGCATCCTGAACAATTTCCAATTCCTTGGAATGAAAAGTCAACTCGCCTAAGGATGCTTTAAAGGACATGTTCAAAATGATTTGTTGAACATGAGCTATGACTTCCGGGTCTACTGCAATACTCGTTAAGAATTCTGCAGCAACCCTGGGACCTATGCTCTCATCACCGCCATGAAATTTACTATCTGCAATATCATGTAATAGGGCAGTAAGCTCACAAACAAATGCGTCACCTTCTTCTTCCTGAAGAATCAGCTTGGTATTATTCCACACGCGAAGAATATGCCACCAATCATGACCTGATTCTGCGTCCTTCAATCTTTCTTCCACAAAAGCTGCAGTCTGCTGTATTTGTTCTTCTTGCTTATTTGTCTTTTGACCCATCATATAACTCATATTGCAATAACCTACAATCCAACTTCCCATTGAAAAACTCAAACCTTCTAGAAGCGCGTAATCCAATTTTCTTCGCTAGATCCGGGTTTCCCGTAAAGATATAGCCGCGATATCCTTTACAATCTTTCTTCATGAAGTCTCCAATGCGGGAATAGGTAATCTCCAATTTGCTGTGAGTTCCTAGGCGTTCTCCATACTCTGGGTTAAACATAATCACACCATCGCCTTCCGGAACGGTGGTTTCGGCAAAATCACAGGTCTCAAACTCGATTAAATGTTCTACTCCAGCCGTACGTGCGTTCAACCTTGCAATCTCAACTGCATCCCCAGAGATATCTGATGCTATGATATGAGGTAAATTTGTTTTGTCGGTAATATCCTTTAATATTCGGCGCTCCTCAAAGAAGACCTCTTCATTATAGCCTATAAAGTGCATAAAAGAATAGTTCATCCTTTGCAAACCTGGTTTCCGGTTTTGACACATCAGGGCAGCCTCGATTGCCAAAGTTCCTGAACCACACATCGGATTAATAAATGGACTCTTGCCATCCCATTGGGTCGCCATGATGGTGGCTGATGCTAATGCTTCCAACATTGGCGCTTTCCCCGGATGTTTTCTATAGCCATGTTTGGCCAAAGTCTCCCCAGAAGTGTCCAGGAAAATCTCCGCACGCTCATCAATCCAATGCAGATGGATAACCGCACGATTTAAATCCGGACCTGAATTCGGACGCATTCCTTTCTTGTCTTTAATACGATCTACAATCGCATCCTTAACTTTTACATTCGCAAATAAAGGCGTTGTAATCGTCTCATTATGTACATTCGATGTTACTGAAAAATAACCATCGATCGGAATCAAATCTTCCCAGGCAATACCCAGTAATTGCTTATATAATTCATCAGCATTCCGAGCCTTAAATGATTTTAATTCATATAAAACCTGACTCGCAATACGTAAGTTTAAGTTTAACTTGATGCATTCATTTACAGAGGCTTGTAGTTCTACACCTGTATTAAATGCACGCTTGATATCAAATCCCAATTCACGGATCTCTTGTTCCAAATAAGGTGACAACCGACGGTTGCATGTAACGATTACCTTATTCTGTTTGTTGAAAACTTCTGCCATATTTGTGCAAAGTTACTTATTCTCTTAGCAAAAAATGTTTAATTTTACGGTTTAATAGATAAGTTATGGAAATAAGAGGAAAAGTTCATGAAATAGGGGCGACACAAAATGTAACTGATACTTTCAAAAAGAGAGATTTGATCGTTGCCTATGCTGAAAACCCACAATTTGTAGAGTATATTCGTTTTGAAGCAACTCAAGACCGCGTGACTATTTTTGATAATTTAGCAGTTGGTGATGAAGTAGAAGTTTCATTCAACCTTCGTGGTCGTCCGTGGACGAATAAAGATGGTGTAACAACTTATTTTAACTCCCTTGTGGCGTGGAGAGTAACAAAAGTAGCAAATACTGCTCAAGCAGCTCCAGCACCAGGTTATGCAGATATGCCGCCAGTCGATATATCAGCAAACTCATCCGATGATGACGACTTACCATTCTAGTCATAAAAAAAGGGTTTCATTTTGAAACCCTTTTTTTATGACTAGCCCTCGCACATCCCTTTCTACAAATATGCCGCCCCGCTGGGGCTGAACTCCTTCATATCAACCTTTCTACAAATATGCCGCCCCGCTGGGGCTGAACTCCTTCATATCAACCTTGCTACAAATATGCCGCCCCGCTTTCTATCTCAAATCTCACATCTCAAATCTCACATCTCCCTTCTAAATCTCTTTCCGCTCCCCATCATACAATCCAATCAACAGGCTATTTCCGTGCTCATCAATCTTCAAGCCTCCATATTTCGCTTTCTCATATCGTTCACCGGTTCCTTCCTCAAAAAAGAAAGATTCAGCTCCAATATTAAGTTGCCAACTATTGGGACTGGTATATTCAATTAAGAACTCCCCAGAATTTAATGGCTCTCGATGTTGTTGGTAACGAACTGGATGACCCACTTGGTTTTTATCCAAGGTCAAGACGATAAAACCACGCTTTGGAATGCTGTCTACTGGAAAGTTTTGAGCAATCTGGTAGGAAAGGTTCATATAATCTCCTTGCATCAATGAACGTGGATCCACTGGTGCTAAATCCAATAAAACCAAGGTGCCATCTTTTAAAATTCTTTCCTTTTGACGGATACTATAATTGAAATATATCAATAACCCAATCAGGTTAATAACGATAATGACTATACTAAACTTTTTCATGGGAATTCGATTTTTTGAAGATCACGAAATACAAAAGCAAAAAGAAAACTCCGGAAACAAACATCGCAATGGATTTCTTTAATAAGCTTAAATCAAGGTCATAATAAAATAGACCTATGAAGTATATAAATGCTAGCACCCCTAGGGAAATTCCAGTTTTATAATTCACTTTGAAACTAATCAAAAGCAAGAATAGCGATCCTGATATCGCAGGATTCATTGCCGTAAATCCTAGGCAGATTAGGATTAGCAAAGAGATGAATATCTTTTTCCCGGTTTCTTCACATAGAAAGCGATTTAATAAACAATTGATTAACCAAAGAATCATTCCTATGAATATGCCAGAAGTAATCCAATCAATTAACCAAGCGTCAATAATAAAGGTAGGCTCACTGGTATAGTAAAGACAGATCATAAATGAAAATACAAGTCCAGTGCGCAAGGCTAAGTATCTCTTGCCTTGAAGACTTTTGATCTTCATTAATTTTCCTTCATTGAAAGTGAAATAAATAATTATGGCAGCAAGGGAAACTAAAAGAACATGGTTGAGCTCTGCTAATTCCTTGGTGAAAAATATCGCCAAAAGGCTCCCCGTTGTAATTAATGTCGCAACAAAAGTTAAGATATAGCTTCTACTGATTAGAATGGTGAGCAATGCTAATCCTAAAAAACAGAAATAAGGAATAGTCGAAGATCTATTCAATTCATCAAAGACAATACCTAATGAAGCAAAACTCAATAAGTACATACAAACTGAAATTGTATCCAAAATTACCTTATCAAATCTTTTGTTCATCGCGATGGAGGTTACGAAAAATAACCCCGACAGGATCGACATAAAGATTGAATTAGCATTGAGTCTCGTGATGAAAATAAATCCAACAAATGCTACTGAAGCCAAGATCCCTCCGAGAATCGATAATACCTTTATGGTCATCGATTGTTCTTGACGATCATTAAAATAATCCTTCTTTAGAGCTTCCTGATCTACTTGTAGTTCCCTTCCTATGTTCGTTTGAACAGATTGAAGTGCTTCATGAAAGTTATTTTCCATGTTTGTACCTCCTTTGCATTTTGACAAGGTTCCAGATCACTAAACTGACAGAGACCACAATAAATAAACTGACTGCTAAAAACATGGACCCTTCTTCGTTAATTTTTAACAATCCGCCCACAATAATGATAATCATGCTGAATGGAATCACACCCAAATAAAATAGATTCCGTCGCTCGTATCCATACCAAAGGCCTAAACCATAAAAGAGGAGGGTAGAAGAGAGGATAATTGGCATATCCTGATAATGATTATTAAAGATCCAATTGATATTACTAAATATGGACCAAACAGCAGCCCCTAATGCAATAATGTTAGTGAAATAAGTAGGTACCTTCCCTTTTCCTTTTTCATTGATCCAAATACAAGCCAAAAGAAATGCTGCGTTCAGAATAAACAAACCTGAACTCAAATAAATAAAGTCCCAATGTCGAACAACTTGCTCATAGTATAGGAAAATAGTTAAGTTCCATAAACCAAGGTAGAGGAGCCACAAAGGTGGAAACTTGGAAATCCAAATCCATAAACTGATAAAAATCGTCCATGCCAGGAAAAAATCATAGGCATTGGCACCTGTTTGATAGACTTGGCCGAATACGGCAAACATAACCCCGACGAGCAAAGAAGCTGCCGTTAAAATAATGTCTTTGAATAATTTATTGGTCTTTAAAGTTAAACTTAGGACTGTTGCGAGTACTACTAAACCTTGGACGATACCTAGCTTGACAAATTTGTCTAGGTTGTCCCAGTTGTAGGCAAAGAAAAATACGATTCCCGCAGCCATAAATCCAACACCAAATGTCAGGAGGGTAATCTGAATAAATTTTGCCCAAGTATCTTGATTAGGATAGATATATTCTTCCAAGGATTGCTGAAGTTCTTTTTCGTTGATATCCGAATGAATCGATAGCAATTCAAGGTCTTTTCTTTCTAGATCTTTCATGCGAAATGATTTAAGATGTTTTTCACGAGAGAATAAATTAGCAAAAATCCCTGCAGGCCCAAAATTTAGAGAGCACTGCAGGGTAACCGCTAAGTTATATGTTTTCTTCCTTAAATAATTTAGCGTCACGGGTGTTTTTCTGCACGGCAATTGCAGAGAAAACGCTTAGTATAAATGACATTCCGTAAAATCCTTTTTCACTTAGAAATAAATCAGCATTCCAAAGTCCGATGATCAATAAAATGATGGATGCCATACTGGCAAACCAGCTGATACCATAATAGAGTTCAGTGACTGCCAAGCCTTCAGCTCGATCTCGAACGCTTTTTTGAACTGATATTACTGCGAACAGTCCAAATAAGAGGATGACAAAGTAATATCCTTTTTCATTGAGCTCCATGCTGGCATTCCATAAACCAACACAATAGCCTACGATACCTGTTAACAAGGCGATCCATGATGCGCCTACAAAGGCAGCAGTAGGTTTGAATGAATTCTTGTTTTCTTCATTTTGTTTTACTGGAGTTAGAATCTCCTCTGTTTTTTTATTTAGCGGTTCCATATTTTTTTGTTTTAATGATTAATACTAATCCAAAGATCGCTCAGAAAATCTAGCCAGCAAACCAAAAAAATGTTGAATACTGATGATATAAAATGTAAATTTATATTGGTAATTGATAAAATATAGGTCCTATGGATTCCATAAGTGAATTGATAAAACTGCTTAATGATCAAGATAAAAATGATTTTAAGCTATTCCTTTCCAAGAAAAATAAACGAAATGATGTGAAAAATATCAAATTGTTCAATTTGCTAGAAACTGACGATATAAAATCAATAAATTCCTTATATAAAAACTCCAAAAATAAAGATGCTTACCATGCTTTAAGGAAAAGATTGCATGATAACCTCTTACTTTTTCTTTCCCAAAAGACTTTTGAAAGCAGTACCGATGCTTCTTATGATATATTGAGAAACTTTGTGGTCGCCAGATACCTGCTGGAAAATAATTTGGAGAAAATTGGTTTTAGAACCCTGGAAAAGGCAGAGAAAGTTGCGGTAGTTCAAGAGCAATTCAGCTTATTGAATGAGATCTTTCTCCTGAAACTCCAATATTCCCATTTGGACCCCCAAATATCCTTGGATGACCTGACTGAAAAGTTTCGTATCAATCAGAATCATATGCAAAGGGAGGCCAAATTAAGACTTGCTTATGCTGCCTTAAGGAAGGAGTTGAATGAAATCCACCTCAAGGCAAAGGTGATTAACCTCACCGAGTTGATTGAAAAAACAATTAAGCAGTATCAAATTAATATGTTGGATCTGATGAACTACAAGTCGCTTTATCAAATCCTCTTTATTGCCAATGAATATGCTGCAATCAATCAAAATTATTCATTGGTCGAAAAGTATCTGGTGAAAAGCCATAAATTCATTGAAAGTCAAAAATTATTTCAACCTTCTCAGACTTTTTATCACATCCATATCCTTTATTATTTGGCAAATTTCAGTTTGCGGAACAAAGCATTTGAAGAAAGTCTAAAGTATTTGAATGAGATGGAAGAACTGCTGGAAAAGAATAAACAGTATAAAGGGACTATTTGGAATCGAATCCTCTTGTTGTATAGCCTAAACTTTTTCTTTTCTGGTCAGGCTGATAGGGCAATCCAGGTAGTGGATGATGCCTTGCTGAATCTTTCCAAACACAGTTCCCAAGTTGATATTGATGATTTATTGTTAAGTAAAACCATGTTTTTGGGCCAATTGAACGATAGTAAAGCCATTCGTTCGCTTTCGAAACTGACACATTCGGATGCTTGGTATGAAAAAAAATTAGGCATGCTGTGGACGATCCGGAAGAACCTGATGGAAATCATTTTACATGCCCAATTCGATAATATCGAACTGGCATTGTCGCGATTGAAATCCTTTAAAAGAAGATATAAGCAGTATTTACTGCAGGTAAATGAAAAACGTGTATTGGATTTTACGGCTATGCTGGAAAAATATTTCGCTATTCCGGATATAGTTTATCAACAAAGCTTCCAACAAACTGTTTATTCTATGTTGGAAATTGACGAGAATAAAGATATTTTCAATCTGAGTTTCATCGCTTGGATGATTTCCAGATGGGAAAAGAAGATTCCCTATGCCATAACATTGAAATTAATCAAAACTGGGTTGGAACATTCACCGACAAAAATGACGTAATGGCAGGCGTTTTTACGCCAATTACCTAATACTAAGGTGCAATCCTTACATTGGAATAAGAATTGGTGTATTTTTACAAATAATAATTAAATTTATAGAATGGGCTGGGCAACGAAAAAAAGTAGACCTTGGGAGGTTAAACAATTAGTATGGACTTTTCTCTCCATCTTAATGTTTCTTCCTTTGCCGATACATGTACACCCTTTGGTGATGATGTCGCAGGCAAAGAAAGCTAAGGTAAGGTCTTGGATGGTTACGGCTTGGTTGCTATTGGCAATCGAGATCGGTCTCCTTGTTTCTTTCGTCGTGTTTTTTGGAACCTTAAGTCAGGCGATGCTATTGACTCTTGGTGGTTCCGTATTATCATATGTCGTTGGAAATGCAATTCTTTTGAATCAAGTGAAACCTTATCTGCAACGATTGGAACTCGCTGAAGTCCGCGATTTATACTGGATTTCTAATGTCAATTCTCAAAAACGTCTTGAATTAGCAGCTCCAACAATTGATACCCCACAGCTTTTTGTGGAAAGACTCTTACACTGGCGCAAGGAAATTGATAATAATAACATCCATAAAGACATTGATAAAATCCTAAGGTTGTTTCAACTTTTGGAGAAAAAGGATAAAAGAGAAGCTGAAAAATTCTTGGTAAGACATTCAACTATTGTAAATGTATTAATGCAGTATGATGAATTGGAAAATGCCAATCTGAATAATTCGGTAACCTACGAGTCCAAAAGAAAACTCGAAGATGTAATCCGACAAGCGGCAGTCGCGGTAGAACAAGAAGTAACGAATCAATTTAAAATGGGAATGTTGGATGTATCCGCAGAAACTGATGTATATATTCAGACCCTGAAAAGTAGAAACCTTTTAAAAGAATAATATGGCAAATTTAGATTTGACAAATCTGGATGACGATCAAAACCAGAATAAACCCTCGGAAGTGAAAGTCAATTTCTCGGAAGAGGAAAAACAAGTAATCAAGCAATACAAAGATAAAATCAACCTGACATCAACTACTGATATTATTCAATTTGGTGTGGGCGCTCAAAGCAATGTAAGCAATTTCTCCAATGAAATTCTGAAACAAGTGCGTACAAAAGATTTAGGCGGGGCAGAGGATATATTAGTAAACTTGAGATCTGAAATCCGTGAATTTGATGATAAAGTCAATAAAAAACCGCTAATTCCTTTCTTTGATAATATCAAAAAGAAAATCGGAAGAATGCGCACGGAGTATGCTTCGGTTGAAAAGAATATTCATTCGATTGAATTGAAATTAGAAGGTCATTATAAAAATCTGGCCAAGGATGTTAATATTTTTGACAAGCTTTTTGTTCAGAACCAACAATATTTCAAAGACCTTTCCTTACATATTCAGGCAGGAGAGGAGAAGCTTCAAGAGGTATTGACGACTACCTTGCCAGCATTGAAGGCAGAGGCTGAAGCAACTGGCGACCAACATAAAGTTCAAGAGTATAAAGACATGGAACAACATGTCGTTCGTTTTGAACGTAAGGTTCATGATTTGAAACTTACTCGGATGGTGGTGCTACAAACTGCGCCTCAAATTAGAATGATCCAAAGCAATAGTAGTTCACTTATGGAAAAAATTCAATCCAGTATCGTGAATACACTACCATTATGGAAAAATCAAATGGTCTTGACTTTGGGGATTGCGCATGCACAAAGTGCATTGGAAGCTCAAAGAGCAATTACGGATGCAACCAATGAATTGCTGAAAAGAAATTCTGAAATGCTAAAAGATGCTACGATTAATGTAGCGAAGGAAACAGAGCGCGGAATTATTGATATGGATACCATCAAAAAAGCAAATACCGATATTATCACAACCATTGAAGAGGTATTGCGTATCCAACGTGAAGGTCGTGAAAAACGTAAGGTTGCTGAAGGTGAATTGCTCCAAGCAGAAACTGAACTGAAAAATCATATCCTAAAATCGTCTGATGATACTAGGTTGATCAATTAAGATTTATATAAAGCATAAAAAAGCGCCAAGGATTTCCTTGGCGCTTTTTTGTATTTTATAATTCCCAACGTTTCTTTGGTACACAGGTCACGTCCATGACTTTGCGAAGGACGATAGGTCTGCTGTCAAATTTGTTCTCTAGGACCAAGCTATCCTTACTTTTGGATTTGATTAAATACCTAGGAACATAAGGGCCATGTTTGTAACAACCTGATATTTTCTGCTTGCCGTTTTCTCGGGTATAAACTCCTTCTACGATCATGCTATCAGCGCGTATGGAATAAACAGCCTTCGCGTATTCCTTCCACTTTCCTCCTTGATAACAACTATCCGGAATACTTTGAACGGAGTTCTTAACATCCATCTCCACATAAACTGAATCACAGATGAATCGTACTTTATGTAAAGTATAGTTCAACATTTGTTCTTGTCCAGGAATACTGTCCTGAACCCAAACTCCCTGTAAATATGCCGCCCCTTCGCCTTGCATGTCCGAATGTCGTTGACAAGCAGGTAAAAGAAAAAGCATACCTAGCAATATCGGTAGGCATGCTTTTAATTGAAAATATGTTTTATTCTTTTCGTTCACTATCTTATTTTAAGCTACCAACCATTTCCTCAGGTTTAACCCATTCGTCAAACTCTTCAGCAGTCACATATCCTAATCTGATAGCGGTTTCTTTCAATGTTGAATTGGTCTTATGTGCTGTTTGAGCAATTTCTGCAGCCTTGTAATATCCAATTTTTGTGTTTAATGCCGTAACTAACATTAATGAGTTATCAACTAATTGTTTGATACGATCATAGTTTGGCTCAATACCAATTGCACAATGTTCTTCAAACGAAATACATGCATCTCCAATCAATCTTGCAGATTGTAAGAAGTTAGCAGCCATCACTGGTTTGAATACATTTAATTCGTAGTGTCCTTGTGTACCACCAATCGTAATAGCAACATCATTCCCCATTACTTGAGCAGCAACCATTGTTAATGCTTCACATTGTGTTGGGTTTACTTTTCCTGGCATAATCGATGATCCTGGCTCATTTTCAGGAATCAAAATTTCTCCAATACCTGAACGTGGTCCTGAAGCTAGCATACGGATGTCATTTGCAATTTTATTTAAGGAAACTGCCAGTTGCTTTAATGCACCATGAGTCTCAACAATCGCATCGTGAGCCGCTAATGCCTCAAATTTATTCTCAGCAGTGACAAATGGTAATCCTGTGAATTCAGCGATATATTTAGCAACTAATACATCATATCCTTTCGGAGTATTTAATCCAGTACCTACTGCTGTACCGCCTAATGCTAATTCTGAAAGATGGGCCAACGTGTTTTTTACAGCTTTGATACCATAGTTCAATTGTGCCACATATCCTGATAATTCCTGACCTAAAGTAAGTGGTGTCGCATCCATTAAGTGAGTACGTCCAATCTTTACTACATTCATGAACTCCTCAGATTTTTTCTTCAAAGTATCACGTAATTTCTCTACCCCAGGGATAGTCACCTCAACAACAGCTTTGTAAGCTGCAATATGCATTCCTGTAGGGAATGTATCATTGGAAGACTGTGATTTGTTTACATCATCATTTGCTTTCAACACAGGTTCTCCTTCACCAATCTTGCCACCAGCCAATACCTGAGCACGGTTGGCAACAACCTCATTAACATTCATGTTGGATTGCGTTCCTGAACCTGTTTGCCAGATTACCAATGGAAATTGATCATCAAGCTTACCCGCTAAGATCTCATCGCAAACTGCTGCAATGGCATCGCGTTTCTCTTGTGATAAAACACCCAATTCACAGTTCGCATAAGCAGCTGCTTTCTTTAAATAAGCAAAGCCCTCAACGATTTCATGTGGCATAGATGCTGCCGGACCAATTTTAAAGTTGTTTCTTGAACGTTCAGTTTGTGCACCCCAGTATTTATCTGCTGGTACCTGAACTTCACCCATAGTATCTTTTTCTATTCTGAATGACATAATTACAAATTTTGTGATAGGCAAATTTAGGACTGTTGCCTATGATAAGCAAATCTTTTCCATCCCTATCTGAAATTAGATGGAATTATTGCATTAATTCTACGCAAAGACGCTACAATAATTAATAGATTTAGGACAATCTCCGTTGAAGGTGTTCTTCAATATGATGATAAACTTGTTTGGGCTTTAGGGTTCGCCAAGGAAAATTATTCAGATACTCCCCAAAATTGATATAATAGTCAATATGATTGTCCTGGAATTCTTTCACAACATGGTCCCGAAAGTTAATTCCAGCTATCCAGCCGTCCTCTATATCATGAAACCACTCCTCATAATAAGAGTCATCAGAGGAATGGAAATTTAAGATATTCTCGCCAATCAAGATGAATTTATTGATTCCCTCATCAATCAATAAGTCTATCAGTTCCCTCTTCAGGACCATGATGTCATTATAAATGGCATCGTTCCATTCTCCAATAAATTCAATAATGCAAAAACCCTTATCATAATCTGCATAGATAATTTTCAAATAAAGAGTCTGTGATCCAAAGTAGTCCCACTGTGGATGAAGCAGATAATTATAGATCTTTTTATCGTATTCAAACTCACTGTAGATGGTCCCAAAAAATGGACTCCGCTCATCTTCTGAGGCGATATAATAGTCTCGCCAGTTGTAATATGGTTCTAATTCATGCATCTAACTGTAAAATTATTGAAAATTGCGGAATTATTACCCTTGACCCGCTCTTTTGGACTGTTAATTGTTATAAAATATTTATTATAAATTTCTTTTAAACAATTGGTTATTCATTAATTTTGCGGACCAGACCGTAAATGCAAAAAGGTAGAAAACGAAATATTTTTGTCGCAGCAACGTATGCTGCCACACTTCTTTTGGGATTAATCCTCGGACAGAACTACTCTGACCAAACAGGATTCAATTCCGGAGGATCCTTGGTGCCTATTGGTTTGTCGGATAATTCCTATAAAATCCAACAGGTCGTCGACTTGATCTCCAATAGGTATGTGGATAGTATCAATATGGACTCCGTCCAAAATGGAGCTATTAACCATATTATTTCTCACCTCGACCCTTATTCTACTTTTTTGAGCCCCAATGAATCCAAAAGTCAAACCGAAGTATTGGAAGGTACTTTTGAGGGAATTGGAATGGAATACTTCAGCCTGAACGATACACTTCTTGTCGTTGGCGTTATCACTAATGGTCCTGCCGATAAAGCCGGCTTTAAAGTTGGTGACCGAATCCTGAAAATTGGTAAAAGAGATGTTTCAGGAACCTCAATTAGCAAAGATGAGGTGGAAAAACTGATGCGTGGAAAAAGAGGATCTACAGTTTCGATGATTGTAGAAAGAGATTCCATGAAAATGCCAGGACCTTTAAAAGCCATTCGTGATCAAATCAATGTCAGTTCTCTCGATGTTGCTTACCTGATCAAACCTACCATTGGCTTTGTCCGGATTAGACGATTCTCCTTAAAAACAGCGGAAGAATTTAAAAATGCTGTCATCGACCTGAAAAAACAAGGCGCGAAAAGCCTGATATTGGATTTAAGGGATAATGGTGGCGGATATTTCCATATTGCCATAAAAATGGCCAGTGAGTTCTTTCCTGACCAACGCTTGATGGTGTATACCGAAGGTGCGCATGAAGCTAGACAAGACTACCTTTCTGAAGGAAAAGGTAGCTACAATCATGGTAAATTGGTGATTCTGGTAAATGAAAGGACAGCTTCTGCCAGCGAAGTAGTCTCTGGAGCCGTTCAAGACTGGGATAGGGGAACGATCATTGGTCGTAGAACTTATGGGAAAGCAACGGTACAAGAACTGTTTGACTTTTCGGATGGTTCGACCATCAACCTGAGTATCGCTAGATATTATACTCCGCTAGGTCGTAGTATTCAACGAAAATATAGTCCGAATTGGACCATCATGAATGATTATGTAAATATGTATAAAGGATTATGGTCCTTGGATACAACTTATGCACATGCTCAATCTTATCAGACCAAATTAGGAAAGAAATTATTCAGTGGTGGTGGAATTGTGCCTGATGTCATCATTCCTGTCGATTCCAATGAAGTGAGTTTGCTCTATAAAGATCTGGTGCAATCCAGCCTTATTGAACAATTCGTGTACAGCCGTTTTACCAAGAAATTACCAGCATACTCCATAGAAAACTTCTTGCAAGGATATAACCTTCCAGATTCAGAATATAATAGCTTTATTAAATACCTGACCGACTTGGGTTGGAATATCTCCCCTCGGAAACAAAGGGATTTGCATGACTTGATTCAAAGTGATATTGAAGCTCTATTAGGACGATATTATTTTGGAAGAGAAGCCTATTTTAAAGTAAAAAATAGATACGACGCATTTGTTGAGGCTGCCCTCAATCAATTCGGTGAAAATAATTCCTGATAATTGTTAGTTGATGCGGAGATCCGCATAAATAGGATAGTGGTCTGAAAGCTTTCTCTTCAAAACTTGATAGTTATTGACCGCGAAATTCTTTTCACAAAAGATATAATCAATCTGTAAAATTGGTAGAAGTTCAAAATGTGTCACACCCCAACCATTCCCTCTTTCCTGAAATGCATTTTTCATATCCTTTCCGATTAGATTAACCGAATAAGACATTGGCGTATCATTAAAATCTCCCATCACAATCTTAGGGATTTTGGTCTCCTGCATATGGGCAAACAAGGATTCTGCTTGATCACTGCGTTGTTCAAATGCCCATTTTAGCTTGCGGCCAACACGTTTTGTTTTGGTTTCCTCACTACCATCATTCGTTTTTGGGTTCTGAATAAATTCCTTGTCCTCATTCTGTAGCCCAAAGGAACGAAGGTGGACATTATAAACCCTAACCGTATCCTCATTCTTTACGATATCAACATAGATGATGCGGTTGATGCCATATTCATTCTTCTTGATTAAGCCTGAATTGATGATGGGGAACTTGGAAAAGATAACCTGACCATACGCATTATATTCATTCTGTTGAGAAGGGGCAAAGTAATAACTGTCAAAATTTATCTTTGATTTTATCTTTTCGCTGAATTTTTTATTTCCCTTAATGGTACTGCTAAATTCCTGAAGGCATAACACATCGGGATCTACCTCCTTGATAATATCGGTGAATTCATCCTTAGCCGGTTTGTCGGTTTTTTCAACGGGCTCCAACATATGGACATTGTAGGTCATTACCCGCAAAGATGAATCATTCCTTGCATGTGTTTGTTCACTGTTGAAAGTCACATGTTTGGTCATCAGATTCCAACCAATCAAAATGGCAATTAAAGAAAATAAGGAGTACTTGGGTTTGCGTAAGATCCAATAAAAGATAAAGCCCAGGTTGATCAATAAGATTGGAAGGTAGCCTAGGCCTAAAAATGAAATGGGCCAGAAGGATTTCGGATTGATAATTGAGGCAGAATAACATAAAAAAAGAGCAACGATGGCCGCCAAGTTGGCCAACATAACGGTCTTGCTAAAAAAACCTAAATTCTTTTTCTTAATTAACATTATTCTTGCTCTTCTCTACTTACCCTAAACAGGATTTCTTTTTCCCGTGAAGATAGACTTTCATAACCATTTTGAGAAATTTTATCCAAAATTTCATCGATTACCTCTTGATTTGGTAAATCCCCTTTATAGCTTTTATAAGTAGGTGCTTTCTTGACCGTATGGACCACACGGAGCTTCTTTTTCGGGCTGAATACAAATAGCTTGCTCAAGTCTCTTCCAGCTTGTAATTGATACATAAATGTTATACCCCACAAGATGGCCAATGGGAAGGCTGCAGCAGCTGCCCGGTTGGCAAATACATAAAATAACAATTGCAGCGCAAAGAATATGATTGCTATTGTCCGAAACTTGACGATCCCAAAAAGAAATAACCTGATTTCCATCTTGGGAATCAAAACCAATAAGCTTGCCACCACGGCAGCTAAACCCATGGAGTTAGAAAATAAATAGGGAATCGGACCTACAGCCAAAAAATTTAATTCGGATAATGCCAAAAAGCTAATTCCTGATATTACAAATGCACCCAGAAAGACAGTCAGAAATTGTCTTTTATTCAAGAAGTTTAAAAAAGTGCTGCCCATCCAATATAACCAGAGGCAATCAAAAACAAAATTGAACAAGCCTATGTAAACAAAGGGATAGGTTATCAGTGTCCATGGCCTCACAATAAAATCTGAAAAATTATTGGGTAGGGTAAGGTTGGTCAGCATCCAATCATAAAGCGGAAATTTAATAACCTCAAGGTCTACTAATAAATCCGCAATATGGATGAGTATAAATAAAAAGATTTGAATGGATAGAATATAAGGAATAGGAGAACCTGTTTGATAGGTAGTCCTTAAGAACGTCTTTATTCCGTTTTCCTTTTTCATATTCTAGGATACAATCTTAATAATAATTTGTTCGTTTAATCCCCCACATTTTTAACAGGATAAATCCAAATAATGCACCTCCAACGTGTGCTAGATGGGCAATGGATCCACCTGTATTGGAGAAGCCTAAAAACAATTCAATAACAATTAAAATCGGAATAAAATATTTCGCTTTAATTGGAATTGGTAAAAAGATCAACATCAATTCTGCATTAGGGAATAAGAAACCATACGCTAATAATAACCCATAAATTGCTCCAGATGCTCCAACCATTGGCGTTCCATAAATCGAAAGCAAAGTTCCTAATTGATCTTGCGTAATTGGCAAGTTGGTAGAAACCATTCCAGTGGTATAATTAAAGTTTAAGAATTGGGAGGCCTTGATGGTTCCTGCAATATTGTATACTTCGAAGGCTTGGATTCCATATTGTAAAATCAAAGCTCCTAATCCACAAATGATATAATAATTTAAAAAGCGTTTTGGCCCCAATATTCTTTCTATTACAGAACCAAACATCACTAAGGCAAACATATTAAAGAAAATATGACCAAAGCCGCCATGCATAAACATGTAAGTAATAACTTGCCAAATCTTGAAAAATGGGGAGTCCGGATAAAATACACCAAAGAATCGTGTGGCATTATCAAAAATCATGGTCCCAATAAAACAGACGATATTGATGATCAAAAGGTTTTTGGTGACTGTTGGTAAATTTCCAAAGAGGTTATTCATATATTTTTCTCAATCTTAAATAATTCTGCTAAAGCGTTCTGCAAGCTCCTGCAAGGTGTATGTTATAATGACAGGTCTTCCTGATAGGGAAATGTTTGGCGATTCACAAGCAAACAGCCTATCAATCAAATCTGCCATCCCTTCATTCTCTAATTTCGTGCCCGGTTTTATAGCCGCATTCTTCGCTAAACTTTTTGCCAATCGTTCGCGTTTATTCAAGCGTAAATCGCTCTGATTCTTGAAATCTTCCAACAACTTCTCAATAATCTGCCCCTCATTGATGTTTTCTAAATCCGCAGGAATTCCATCTACAATATACGTAGTTTTCCCAAATGCTCGCAACTGAAATCCTAAGGCATGAATCTCCGGTAGAATTTCTTGAACCAAAGCAAAGTCGGCTGAGTTTAATTCCACTGTTTGTGGGAATAAACTCTGTTGACTGGACCCTTGATTCTGTTGCAATTGTTGCTGAAACTGCTCAAATAAAATTCGCTCATGAGCTGCCTGCTGATCAATCAACATATATCCCGAATGAATTTGGGACACTATATAACGATTATGAAGCTGAAAAAATTGCTTCTTCGGCTGGTCTGAGGCCTGTATAATTGGGGACTCTGCCCTCGCTTCAGGCTCTTCTGGCAATAAACTCAGTTGTTCTGAATCCTCTGATTCTGTGATTTCGTACAAGCTATCCCAATTTTGTGGAATACTGGTCTTGCGTTCGATCTGCTCCGGGAAGTTGTATTTCCGCGGTTGCTTCGGCATGCCATCATCAAAGGGATTGAAATTCGGATTGAAATTAATGGTCGGAGCCTGAATTTCATCCAATGGCTTCGGCGTAATCAAATCATTAAAACCAGTTTCTTGTTCAAAGTCCAAGGATGGCGCAATATTATATCGACCAATACTACGCTTTACGGCTGAACGTAAAATAGCATAGATGGCTTTATCATCTTCATATTTGATTTCCGTCTTGGTAGGGTGCACGTTGATATCTATCTTGGAAGGATCGATGTCAATGAACAATACATAGAGTGGGAAGGTATCTGCCGGTAGAATTTCCTCATAGGCATTCATGACCGCATGATTCAAATAGGGGTCCTTGATATATCGGTTGTTGACGAAGAAAAACTGTTCTCCGCGGGTTTTCTTGGCAAACTCTGGCTTCCCAATAAATCCCTTGATATTAATGATCGTCGTGGTTTCTTCGACTGGAACCAAGCGTTGGTTGTAATTATTGCCAAATAGATGAACAATGCGTTGTTTCAAGGTTTCCTTTGGAAGATGAAACAGTTCATTGCCATCACTATGGAATGTGAAGAAAATTTCGGGATGCGCTAAGGCTATTCGTTGAAACTCGTCAATGATATGTCTTAACTCAACGGAATTGCTTTTTAAAAAGTTCCTTCGCGCTGGGATATTATAAAATAGGTTCTTCACGGAAATGCTGGTGCCAGCAGGTGCCTGATCTGGATATTGTTGAATCACTTCCGATCCTTCGATCTCAATCACTGTACCGAGCTCATCCTCAATCCTTCTGGTCTTAAGTTCCACGTGGGCGATTGCCGCAATGGAAGCCATGGCCTCCCCACGAAATCCCATCGTTCGAATGGCAAATAAGTCTTCTGCTTTCCGAATTTTAGAGGTAGCATGGCGCTCAAAGCATAGTCGAGCATCCGTCACACTCATTCCACAGCCGTTATCAATAACTTGAATCAACGACTTTCCAGCATCCTTTATAATTAATTTTATATGATCCGCTCCCGCATCAATAGCGTTCTCCATTAACTCCTTAATTGCTGATGCAGGGCGTTGAACAACCTCACCCGCCGCAATCTGATTTGCTACTGAATCTGGAAGCAATTGAATAATATCCGACATAATCTACAAAGGTACAAAAATGACTCCAATCGACCGGATTTTCAGTGCCACTCTTTACCCAATTTTTTGTTAAAAGTTGCATGATTTTGAATTGTCTAAAAGATATAATTATAACCTGTTGGAAATAAGGTCGGAAGAAATGTTATGGGAACATTTTTTATCTCCCCCGCAAGGGAATCAGCTTAAAAAATAAAATCCCGACCTTTCGACCGGGATTTTATTTCTTTTATTAATCAACCACTTTGTCTACGATAGAAATCGCTTTATCTAAGTCTTCTTTGCTCACGGTCAGGTGTGGTCTGAAACGAATACTACGCTCTCCACATCCTAAAATCAACATATTTTCTTTCATCGCTGCATCCACAAATTTATCTCTTGCCTCTGGCGTTGGTAAATCAAATGCTACTAATAAACCTTTTCCTCTGACATTGCTGATGGATGGATGTTTTTCGGATAATTCCAACAATTTTACCTGTAAGTATTCTCCTAATGTTTCAGCTTTATTCACCAAGCCTTCTTTTTCAATAATTTCCAAGATGAGTTTAAAACGGATCATATCCACTAAATTCCCACCGAAGGTCGAATTAATACGGCTGGATTCTTGGAAAACATTCTTTTCTACACGATCAAACTTCGTCTTGTTTGCCAAAATACCACAAACCTGAGTTTTCTTGCCAAAGGAAATCACATCCGGAACAATGCCATAATGTTGATAACACCACATTTTTCCAGTCATGGCAATTCCTGTTTGGACTTCATCCAATATTAAGATAATATCATTTTTATCACAAATCTCTCTTAATTTAACAAAGAACTCCTTGCGGAAATGATTGTCACCACCTTCGGCTTGAATAGGTTCAAGGATCAAGCAGGCAATATCATTAGGGTTGTTGGCAATTGCAGTTTCAATTTCTTGGATCGCTTGTTTCTCTAATTCAATGGTGTTGGCAACCGACTCTTCCGTTAATGGGAAGGTTAATTTCGGATTGCTGATTCTTGGCCAATTGAATTTTGGGAAGTACATATACTTCCTTGGATCTTTCGTGTTTGTTAAGGATAGGGTATAACCTGTTCTTCCGTGGAATGCTTGTTTGAAGTGAATCACCTGGCTTGCCTCTTGTTCGATTCCTTTTGAAAGATTTAAGCGGGTCTTCCAATCAAAAGCTGCTTTTAGTGCGTTTTCAACTGCCAATCCACCACCATCAATGAAAAAACAATAGCTTAATTCCTGTGGAATGCCCACGCGTTCAAAAACATCCATGAAATCTGCATACTCATCTGGATAGATATCCGATAAAGCTAATTTATTAATGGATACTTTCTCCAATTGCTTCTCATTGGCTAGTATATAAGGATGGTTGTATCCTACTGGTGATGATGCGAACATGCTGAACATGTCCAAATATTCCTTGCCATCAATGTCAACAATGTATGAACCATGAGATTTCTCTAGGTCCATAACCACTGGAAGTCCATCGGCTAAGATATGTTTTGCTAATCTTTTATGTGTTTCTCTTATCATAATCGTTTATAATTCAATTCTGTTTATAGGTCAAATTTAATTCCTTGCGCCAACGGTAGGCTCGTCGTATAATTAATGGTATTGGTTTGCCTACGCATATACACTTTCCACGCATCCGATCCGGATTCACGGCCACCGCCAGTATCTTTTTCTCCTCCGAAAGCGCCACCAATTTCAGCACCTGAAGTTCCGATATTGACATTGGCAATACCACAATCCGAACCATTCTGGCTCAGGAATAATTCAGCCTCACGAAGACTGTTCGTCATGATCGCTGAAGAAAGCCCTTGTTTAACGCCATTTTGTAAGCTGATGGCTGCATCAACTTCACCACTGTATTTTATTAAATATAAAATCGGGGCAAAGGTCTCATGTTGAACGATTTCATAGTGGTTCTCCACTTCAGCAATCACCGGAGTAACATAACATCCGCTTTCATAGCCTTCGCCTTTTAATAACTCGCCTTTGGTTAATAATTTACCACCTTCTGCTTTGATCTTATCCAAGGCATCCAAGTACATGTCTACTGCCGCGGTGTCAATCAAAGGTCCCATGTGATTTTTGCTATCCAAGGGATCTCCAATCTTGATTTGCTTATAGGCATCAACCAATGATTTTTTCACTTTATCGTAAATACTTTCATGGATAATTAAGCGTCTGGTACTGGTACAGCGTTGACCTGCAGTTCCTACCGCGCCAAATACAGCACCAATAATGGTCATTTTAAGATCCGCACTAGGACTCACAATGATGGCATTATTTCCACCTAGCTCCAATAAGGATTTTCCTAAACGCTTCGCAACTACTGTCGCTACTTCCTTGCCCATTCGGGTTGAACCCGTTGCGGAAATTAATGGAAGTCGCTCATCCTCGGATAACCATTTGCCAACCTCAGCATCACCAACAACCAAAGAAGAGATTCCTTCTGGTAATTTGTTTGCTTTTAAAATCTCAGCAATAATATGTTGACATGCTACGGCACATAAAGGTGTTTTTTCGCTCGGTTTCCATACCACAACATCTCCACAAACTAAAGCTAAAGCCGCATTCCAGGACCAAACGGCTACTGGAAAGTTAAATGCAGTAATGATTCCTACGATTCCTAGTGGATGATATTGATCATACATCCGATGGCCTGGACGCTCCGAATGGATGGTATTCCCGTATAATTGTCTTGATAGTCCTACTGCAAAATCACAGATGTCAATCATTTCCTGAACCTCGCCCATTCCTTCCTGATAGGATTTCCCCATTTCATAGGAAACTAATTTCCCAAGGACTGGCTTTAATTCACGTAATTTATCACCTAATTGACGGACAATCTCACCACGCTTTGGTGCCGGAATATCCCTCCATAATAATTTTGCCTTTTCAGCCTCTTGTATAACTTTTTCGTATTCTTTCTCTGTTGTGCTCCTAACCTTTGCGATTAGCTTCCCATTCGTTGGAGAATAGGATTCAATCAACTCACCCTTTGCAAACCATTTGTTACCCGTAGAGGTTCCTAGGTTCTCTGCTTCGATTCCAAGTGCTTTTAATTCTTTTGATGTCATAATATGGTTTATATTATTCGAAATTTTTATAAATATAGAGAATATCTTTTGTTTTCGAATGGATTTGGTCGAATTTATTTTGTAATTTGGGACTGTATAAAAAGTTAATAAATAACCATTAAATTTATTTTCTCAAACCTCAATTTCAAATCTAGTTATGGACTATTATCAAATAGACGAATTACTAACACCTGAACAAATTCTTGTTCGGGATTCCATCCGTAATTATGTGAAGGCGGAATTTGTTCCCAAGATGGATTATTATGCGCAGGAGCATCAGGAGATTCCTGATTTAATGCGAAAGTTGGGGAGTATGGGTGCTTTGGGGACCTTTATTCCTGAAAACTATGGGGGCTTAGGATTGGATCAAATGACCTATGGCCTGATCATGCAGGAGCTTGAATTTGCAGATTCGGCAATCCGTTCTGCAGCATCTGTTCAATCTTCATTGGTGATGTTCCCGATTTATAAATTCGGCTCCGAAGAACAAAAACAAAAATTCTTACCCCGATTAGCAACAGGGGAATTAATAGGAGCTTTTGGTCTAACGGAACCAAATCACGGATCCGATCCTGCCAGTATGGAAACCAAACTTGTTAAGGATGGCAATGGCTATCGTTTATCGGGTTCTAAAATGTGGATCACGAATGCGCCTATCTGTGATATTGCTGTTGTTTGGGCTCGGGATGAAGAGAAGAAAATCCGTGGCGTTATTGTCGAACGTGCTTTTGAAGGCTTTACTAGCCCCGAAACTTTAAACAAATGGTCTCTTCGGGCATCTAAAACTGGCGAGCTTGTCTTCGACCAGGTATTTATTCCTGCGGAAAATGTTTTGCCAGAAGTCAGTTCGATGAAAGGACCCTTGTCCTGCCTGAATTCAGCAAGGTTTGGAATTTCTTGGGGAGCCATTGGGGCGGCGATGGACTGTTATCAAACGGCATTGAATTATGCCAAGGAAAGAAAACAATTTGGGAAACCCATTGCTTCCTTTCAATTGCAGCAGAAGAAATTGGCGGAAATGATTACTGAAATCACCAAGGCGCAGCTGCTTTCATGGCGATTGGGACTCTTGAAAAATGAAGATCGGGCAACACCTGCCCAGATTTCCATGGCGAAGAGGAATAATGTGAACATGGCTTTGCAGGTAGCCCGCGAGGCTAGGCAGATTCTTGGCGCCATGGGAATCGTCGGTGATTACTCCATTATGCGCCACATGATGAACCTGGAATCGGTGATAACCTATGAAGGAACACACGATGTTCATTTATTGATCACGGGAAATGATATCACCGGATTCAACGCATTTTAACTACCTATTATGAGGATATTCATTTATCCAGCGGAATGTTCGGGTTTTTAAATCAATATTATCCATATCTATCTTCTCCAGGAAGATAGATGTGGAATCCGGAGAATGGATATTGCGTAGGGTAATTCCCGTATTTTCGAGGTGATATTTCATTTCAAGTACTACACTCTTGTCTGAATCTATTATTTTGATCTCCTTTTTCTTCGGATCCTTGATGTATTCATATCGAATAACATCCATTTCCTCATTTCTAATGTTCAACGTTTTTTCAGTTGTAATGATAAGCTGATGCCATTCATCAGGGATATTGTTCTTCGCACGGTTTTTATATTCCCTATTAGGTATATAATAGGCACCATAAAGTTCGGCTTCTGGATCAAAGTACGGTTTGAAGTAATCAATTGGTGAGATTAATTGCCGAATATGCCCCGAGAATACCAAGAGTAGGAGTAGAACCTTAATGCTGATCATGGTGATTTTTTTCCAACGTTTATTGTATATCGGTGCAGGGAGCGGAATTAGTTTAACTGTTTTCTGCGCAATTAATAAGCCCATCAATCTTTGGATATTCGGTGCCAGTAGAAATAAACTCAATAAGGCTAGTGCTGTAGAAACCAATTTTACAGGTACATCAAAGAAATAATTGGTTGCCATGATATTCACGCTGACGGCAAAGGTGATGATGGCACCCAGGGTGGTGGTTTTTCGGAATAATAATAGTATACCCATTACTTCAGCAATACCCATGAATATATTATAAGGATTGGAGGCGCCATAAAATGTCCATGCCAGCCCCATTGGTGAAAACTTGTAGAGCGGTTCTGTTAATCGTAGTAAAGTGGGAAATGGAAATTGACTATGTGTCAATTTTACCATACCATAATTCAGCAACATAAAGGCTATATAATAACGTAACATGACGGTAAGCCAATAATATAATCTTGGATAGCTTTTGTTTTTACGGTCTAATAAGCTCCAGATCAATGTGCCAACAGCTGAGAATATCAATATTAATAAGAGTTGTATCCATTGCATGGCTGTGTCTCCACTTCCATTTATGTAACTGGCATTGGAGCTCAAATCAAAAAAAGTTTTACCAAAGGTTCTAATCAGATCAATCAAAAATGGTCGGATGAGAACTAATAGATGTTGGAGGAAAAAGAAGGTTCCATTATTGGCCAGTAGTATAAATGTCAGGATGAAGATGAAACAAAAACGGAAAAGGATTGGATTTTCTGGGTAGCTATAGTTTTGGTCTTGCGTATCGTTCAATTTCATAGGTCTTTTATTGGATTTCATTAAATATAGTCAATTCTAATCTTATGTCCTCTCTATTGTAGCTTTTGAGTATTGTTAAATTTAAAGCATATGAATATTGTAATAGTGTAGGTATTTAAATATTGGAATAAAGTTGATTTTGATTTCAGTAATAATGTGGATTTTGAATACTATAATAATGTAGGTTCTATATACTGTAATAAGGTAGGTTTTATATATAGTAATCAAGGTAGCCTTTATATCCTGTATAAAGTTCGATTTTGAATTTAGTATTTATGCAGTTTTGATTGAAGCAATAATGCTGTTTCGAATTCACTAATTGCACAGTTTTGAATTCCACAAGAAAGTCGATTTTGAATACAGTAATACTGCCGTTTCGAATACAGTAATACTGCCGTTTCGAATACAGTAATACTGCAGTTTCGAATACAGTATTACTACAGTTTCTAATTCAGCGATAATTCTGTCCATCTTTTGGACAAATCAGGAGCTCCTCCGCACCTTGGTCGGACCTTCTTCGGATCTTTTCCTGACCTCGGTCGAAAAAATTCGGCCGAGGTCCGGCGGATCTGCGGGGGATCTGCGGTACTGATGCGCCGGAATGTCGAATTTTGTATGGCCTGCTCCCAAAGTATTTCCGATAATGATTGGGTAAATAGATAGCCTTTGAAAAGGAACGACAAGGAATCCCCTCCAAAAAACACACATCCATGATCCCAACCTGTCCATATCGCCCGACCTCCCTTTTCTACCGTTCATGCCCCCGGAATACCTCCTGGGCAATGAAAATGCAACCTTCCTGAAAATTTATCGTGCAATGTGCTAGCGAGTTACGGTATGCTGCCAAAAAATGTTGCTGTGATGTCTTGGAAGTATGGATGTTTTGTCCCTATCTTTGCACCACTCCGCAAGGGAGGGACGGCTGAAAGGCCACTGACAACAGGGAATGGAACACGGTAAAAAAGGGGTCACACCCGATGCGCCGTATCTTTTGAAAAAAGCGCCTCAAAATTATTTTAAAATAAATTTTGCGGAATCAAAAAAGGTTTCTACCTTTGCAGTCCCAACCGAGGGAAACAGCAATGAGCGCGATGCTCGGAGCGACAAGAAAATGACAGATTGTAGCCTTCAGCGATGAGGGATCCACAACATAAAAAGCCGAAGCGAGATGCCCAGGCGATAAAGTTCTTTAAATGATCATGTAGCGCAGCGACTCGTACGAGAGTACGATAGCTGAACAAAGATTTCAAGAAATCAATTCAGATATCCCGGAGCGGGAGGAAAACATTAAAACAAGACAATTCTATTTATTATAAATAGTCTTGATCTTACACTTCATTTTACAATGGAGAGTTTGATCCTGGCTCAGGATGAACGCTAGCGGCAGGCCTAATACATGCAAGTCGGACGGGATCCAGCTGGTAGCTTGCTACCGGTTGGTGAGAGTGGCGCACGGGTGCGTAACGCGTGAGCAACCTACCCATATCAGGGGGATAGCCCGAAGAAATTCGGATTAACACCGCATGACACAAATTGACCGCATGGTCGATTTGTCAAATATTCATAGGATATGGATGGGCTCGCGTGACATTAGCTAGTTGGTGGGGTAACGGCCCACCAAGGCGACGATGTCTAGGGGCTCTGAGAGGAGAATCCCCCACACTGGTACTGAGACACGGACCAGACTCCTACGGGAGGCAGCAGTAAGGAATATTGGTCAATGGGGGCAACCCTGAACCAGCCATGCCGCGTGCAGGATGACTGCCCTATGGGTTGTAAACTGCTTTTGTTAGGGAATAAACCCCACTACGTGTAGTGGGCTGAATGTACCTAAAGAATAAGGATCGGCTAACTCCGTGCCAGCAGCCGCGGTAATACGGAGGATCCGAGCGTTATCCGGATTTATTGGGTTTAAAGGGTGCGTAGGCGGCACTTTAAGTCAGGGGTGAAAGACGGCAGCTCAACTGTCGCAGTGCCCTTGATACTGAAGTGCTTGAATGCGGTTGAAGACGGCGGAATGAGACAAGTAGCGGTGAAATGCATAGATATGTCTCAGAACACCGATTGCGAAGGCAGCTGTCTAAGCCGTTATTGACGCTGATGCACGAAAGCGTGGGGATCGAACAGGATTAGATACCCTGGTAGTCCACGCCCTAAACGATGATGACTCGATGTTTGCGATATACCGTAAGCGTCCAAGCGAAAGCGTTAAGTCATCCACCTGGGGAGTACGCCCGCAAGGGTGAAACTCAAAGGAATTGACGGGGGCCCGCACAAGCGGAGGAGCATGTGGTTTAATTCGATGATACGCGAGGAACCTTACCCGGGCTTGAAAGTTACTGAAGGATGCAGAGACGCATCCGTCCTTCGGGACAGGAAACTAGGTGCTGCATGGCTGTCGTCAGCTCGTGCCGTGAGGTGTTGGGTTAAGTCCCGCAACGAGCGCAACCCCTATGTTTAGTTGCCAGCACGTCAAGGTGGGGACTCTAAACAGACTGCCTGCGCAAGCAGAGAGGAAGGCGGGGACGACGTCAAGTCATCATGGCCCTTACGTCCGGGGCTACACACGTGCTACAATGGATGGTACAGCGGGCAGCTACACAGCAATGTGATGCCAATCTCGAAAAGCCATTCACAGTTCGGATCGGGGTCTGCAACTCGACCCCGTGAAGTTGGATTCGCTAGTAATCGCGTATCAGCAATGACGCGGTGAATACGTTCCCGGGCCTTGTACACACCGCCCGTCAAGCCATGAAAGCTGGGGGTACCTAAAGCATGTAACCGCAAGGAGCGTGTTAGGGTAAAACCGGTAATTGGGGCTAAGTCGTAACAAGGTAGCCGTACCGGAAGGTGCGGCTGGAATACCTCCTTTCTAGAGCCCGCTCTGGGATCGCTGCGCGACATACATGATCGTATAGAAAAAAAAAGACATTCAGAAGAAAGTGCCCACACCCTGTGGGGGCCTGAGAGATGAGAGAGATAAGCTAGTCCCGTAGCTCAGTTGGTTAGAGCACTACACTGATAATGTAGGGGTCAGCAGTTCAAATCTGCTCGGGACTACCATCACACGGGGAATTAGCTCAGCTGGCTAGAGCACCTGCCTTGCACGCAGGGGGTCAACGGTTCGAATCCGTTATTCTCCACAGGTCCGAGTCCTTATAGAAGGTTTTAGCTTAGAGCAATGGTTCTAAATACTAACTACTAACTACTAGGTACTCAGATAAAGAGTTCTTTGACATATTGGAAGAAAAGAGATTAACAAGAGAAGACAACAGAGGCATGTCGTCCATTTATGGATGGCGGCCAATAAGCAACCTATCACTTAGCAAAAGGGGTGATAGCGTGAAGAAAGTAAACAAGGGCACACGGGGGATGCCTAGGCTCTCAGAGGCGATGAAGGACGTGATAAGCTGCGATAAGCCACGGGGATCGGCAAATGCGACTCGATCCGTGGATTTCCGAATGGGGCAACCCGGCATGTTGAAGACATGCCATCAAATGAAGCGAACGCGCTGAACTGAAACATCTAAGTAGGCGTAGGAGGAGAAAATAACAATGATTTCCCAAGTAGTGGCGAGCGAACGGGAAAGAGCCCAAACCAGTATTGTTACGGCAATACTGGGGTTGTAGGACCACGCCATTGGACTGTGCTATGAACTGGAAGCAGGTGGGAAACTGCGCGATAAGGGTGAGAGCCCCGTACAGGTAAAGAATGCAGCCATAGTGGTATCCTGAGTACCGCGGGACCGGAGAAATCCTGTGGGAATCCGCCAGCACCATCTGGCAAGGCTAAATACTCCTGAGAGACCGATAGTGAACCAGTACCGTGAGGGAAAGGTGAAAAGAACCCCGAACAGGGGAGTGAAAAGAACCTGAAACCGTGTGCTTACAAGCGGTCGGAGCGGAGTGATTCCGTGACGGCGTGCCTTTTGCATAATGAGCCTACGAGTTACTCTTGTCCGGCAAGGTTAATGGCTTAAGGCCAGGAGCCGAAGCGAAAGCGAGTCTGAACAGGGCGTATAGTCGGACGAGGTAGACGCGAAACCTTGTGATCTACCCTTGGGCAGGTTGAAGGTGCGGTAACACGTACTGGAGGACCGAACCGATAAACGTTGAAAAGTTTCCGGATGACCTGAGGGTAGGGGTGAAAGGCCAATCAAACTGGGAAATAGCTCGTACTCCCCGAAATGTTTTTAGGAACAGCGTCGGCATATGAGTCTAGCAGAGGTAGAGCTACCGATTGGGTGCGGGGGAGTCAAATCCTACCAAATCCAGACGAACTCCGAATGCTGCTAGATATGGCCGGCAGTGAGGCTTTGGGTGCTAAGGTCCAAGGCCGAGAGGGAAAGAACCCAGACCATCAGCTAAGGTCCCCAAATTCGTTCTAAGTTGAACTAACGAGGTCCGGTTGCCCAGACAGCTAGGATGTTGGCTTGGAAGCAGCCATTCATTTAAAGAGTGCGTAACAGCTCACTAGTCGAGCGGCCGGGCGTGGATAATAAACGGGCATCAAGAACGATACCGAAGCTATGGATTGCAATTTATTGCACTGGTAGGGGAGCATTCCATCGGGGGTGAATCCGCGGGGTGACCCGTGGTGGACCTGATGGAAAAGCAAATGTAGGCATAAGTAACGATAAGGCGGGTGAGAAACCCGCCCACCGAAAGACTAAGGTTTCCTGATCAACGCTAATCGGATCAGGGTTAGTCGGGACCTAAGGCGCATCCGAAGGGAGGCAGCCGATGGCCAACGGGTTAATAATCCCGTACTATTGATAACTGCGATGTGGTGACGGAGTAGTGACACTGCCGCGAACTGACGGAATAGTTCGTTGAAGGGCAAAGGTATTGGACCGGTAGGCAAATCCGCTGGTACAGCTGAAGCCCGATAGTACAGCAAACCCTCGGGGGCGCTGATAGCGCAGGTAAGCAGACTTCCAAGAAAACCCGCTAAGCTCCAGGTTATCAATACCCGTACCGTAAACCGACACAGGTAGTCGAGGAGAGGATCCTAAGGTGCTCGAGTGAATCATGGCTAAGGAACTCGGCAAAATGGCCCTGTAACTTCGGGAGAAGGGGCGCTTCCTCCACCTTCGGGTGGAGAAGCCGCAGTGAAAAGGCCCAGGCGACTGTTTAGCAAAAACATATGGCTTTGCGAAATCGAAAGATGAGGTATAAGGCCTGACACCTGCCCGGTGCTGGAAGGTTAAGAGGGGATGTCATCCGCAAGGAGAAGCATTGAATCGAAGCCCCAGTAAACGGCGGCCGTAACTATAACGGTCCTAAGGTAGCGAAATTCCTTGTCGGGTAAGTTCCGACCTGCACGAATGGTGTAACGATCTGGGCGCTGTCTCAGCCATGAGCTCGGTGAAATTGTGGTATCGGTGAAGACGCCGGTTACCCGCAACGGGACGGAAAGACCCCATGAACCTTCACTATAGCTTAACATTGAAATTGGGTACAGGATGTGTAGGATAGGCGGGAGTAATTGAAGCGGTTTCGCCAGGAATCGTGGATACGACCTTGAAATACCGCCCTTTCTGTATTCGGTTTCTAATCCCGCTAAGCGGGAGACATTGTTTGGTGGGTAGTTTGACTGGGGTGGTCGCCTCCAAAAAGGTAACGGAGGCTTTCAAAGGTAAGCTCAGTACGCTTGGTAACCGTACGAGGAGTGCAATGGCATAAGCTTGCTTGACTGTGAGACCTACAAGTCGACCAGGGTCGAAAGACGGACATAGTGATCCGGTGGTTCTGTATGGAAGGGCCATCGCTCAAAGGATAAAAGGTACTCTGGGGATAACAGGCTGATCTCCCCCAAGAGCTCATATCGACGGGGAGGTTTGGCACCTCGATGTCGGCTCGTCACATCCTGGGGCTGGAGAAGGTCCCAAGGGTTGGGCTGTTCGCCCATTAAAGTGGCACGCGAGCTGGGTTCAGAACGTCGCGAGACAGTTCGGTCCCTATCTGTTGTGGGCGCTGGAAGTTTGAGTGGATCTGACCTTAGTACGAGAGGACCGGGTTGGACGGACCGCTGGTGAACCTGTTATGCCGCCAGGTGTACGGCAGGGTAGCTACGTCCGGGATAGATAAGCGCTGAAAGCATCTAAGTGCGAAACTAGCCACGAGATGAGACTTCCTCATAAGGGTCGTTGAAGATGACAACGTTGATAGGTCACAGGTGTAAAGGTTGAAAGACCAAAGCCGAGTGATACTAATAGCCCGAAGCTTTCCAATGCGGATAGTTCTGTTGTCCTCTCTCTTTTTAACATCCTTTCTTCCAATAACATGTCAATATGGAGTACGAAGTACGCCGTGTTTGGTGGCAGGCCCCGGGTCTAACTGCTAAATACTAACTACTAACTACTACCAAAAAAGATATTCAGGTGCCTATATCGGCGGTGTCCACCTCTTCCCATTCCGAACAGAGAAGTTAAGCCCGCCAGAGCCGATGGTATTGCCGTAACAGGTGGGAGAGTAGGTCGGTGCCTAATTTTATACGGAAGCCCGTTGTCAGATGACAACGGGCTTTTTGTGTTTTCTGGGGCCTGGGTGAATGGAACGGATGGACCGGTCGGTAGGGGCGTATCGCATATGCCCTTTTGTATTGTTGTTGGGTCATGGTTTGACAAATATGTCGCCCCTACGGGGCTTTATCTTGTAATATGATTCTTTCTATAAACATGCCGCCCCTATGGGGCTTTATCTTGTTTAATGTCTTTTTCTACATATATGTCGCCCCGATGCGGCTTGATCATCCAGGTCGCGAAATGGCTATCGGATAAATGAAACGCATTGTACGGGCGTATCGCATACGCCCTTTTATTTATTATTTGGTCATGGTTGGACAAATATGTCGCCCCTACAGGGCTGTATCTTCTTATACGTCCCTTGCTACAAACATGTCGCGCCTCTGGGGCTTACTAATTATCATCATACCAATTTTGACCTATGCGTAATAGTTTTATGGAATATATATCTTGTTACAAAAATGGAGCTAATAAAAAATAGTTACATTTCTAAAGAGTTAAAATTATATATGCGTTATTACGCTAATCTTTCCGTCTTGGATTAATCTTTATCTTTAAGAATACTTAATATTATCTTAATGTAGTTCTGAAACGGTTTTGTTATTTTTTTTATAGATTGAGTGGAAGCAATGGCTGAAATTCAGCCAATTTATTGAATTTCAATCTTTAATTTCTAAATTTTACCTATAACTTAAGAGTTGTAGTCTATTTTTGTCAGCATTTGACGTTGTTTTCACTTTTAGTGGGGGTATTTGGGGATATTGTTTTTATGGAAAAAAATTATCCATTGTTTTTATAAATTAATTAATCTATAAAATACATTCCTACTTTTATATATAGTTTCTTTCTGATTTTCAATACATATTGTATATTTATACTGAAACAAGGATGTTTTAATGCTTGATTATCCCATGATCAAGGGTGTGAATTTAAGATAATAGTTATGGATTGCATTAAATTAGGAATAATTGATGATAGTGTCTTTTGCAGGAACTTGACTAAATTTCAGTTATTGAATATGAAATCAATTTGTTTTGATTTTGTAATCGAGGCGGAATCCATAGTTGATTTTCAAAAGAAAGCCAATTCATCGGTTAATCCAGAAGTGATTCTTCTAGATATTATGATGCCAGATATTGATGGTATTAGTGGTATTCCTATTATTAAGGAACGATACCCTGATGTGCATATTATTATGCTTTCTGATGTGGATAATCCTGCTATTATCCGACAAAGTATTCTTGCTGGTGCTTATGCCTTTGTGAAAAAAGGTACCAAAGCTTCTGATTTATTAAAGATTATTCGTGATGTCCTTGCTGGATCTTCCTATGCAAGTCCTGAATTGACGAAATCCTTATTCATGGGTATCCAACAACCACCACAATCGAGAAGGAAACTTTCCCGTAGGGAATTAACCATTGTTCACCGCTTGTTAGAGGGTTTTAGTTTGGATCGAATTGCTACTTCCTGCGAAATTACCGTGGATAAATTGTGGGAACTTATTCGCGGAATCATTAAAAAACTAAATATTGCCGCACAAATAAAAATCAAAGCGCACTAGTAAACTTATAGTTTAAGCATTGCTAATAATAGTATAATAACATTATTACACTATCCTATTCCTTTTTTTTCTATTTTTCAGGATAATTAAACTTGATTGATTTAAGCAATTTGCTAACCTGAAATGAAGAGAAAATCCATTATTATATTATTAGTTGGGGTCCTACTTGTAGGCGGAATGGTCTATTATAGGATTACCAAGAACAAAGAAAAAGCGGAAGCTCAGAATGGTCCTAGGGGAAGTCGGAGTGCTGCCAAGGTATATGGGGTGATAGTTAAGGGGCAACCTTTTTCGGATTTCCTATCTCTTTCAGGCGCGATTGAAGCAGATGAGCAGATCGAAATTCATACTGAGGTTTCCGGGATTGTAGAATCCATTAATTTCTCTGAAGGCGGACGTGTTAGTCAGGGGCAACCTTTGTTAACGATCAATGATGCAGAGTTACAGGCACAATTAGCACAGGCGCAAACCCGTAATAACTTAGCTGCTGAAAATGAGCGTAGAGCTAAATTACTATTAGAAAAAGAAGCCATATCACAAGAAGAGTATGATATCGCGAGTGCCGACTTTCGAACAGCACAATCGCAGATCCAATTGATAAAGGCACAACTGAGTAAAACCGTGATCCGAGCGCCTTTTTCTGGCCGGATAGGATTAAGAAGTATTTCAAAAGGGAGTTATGTTACTCCAACAACAAATATCGCACAACTAGTTAATACCAATAGACTTAAAGTATCATTCTCTATTCCTGAAAAATATGCGAACAAAGTTCGTGTTAATAATCAGATTAAATTTTCGGTTCAGGGCGTAGAAGGTGAATTTACGGCAAAGATTTATGCAACGGAGCCAGCTGTAGAAGCAAATACCAGGACCTTATTGGTAAAAGCCATCACCTCGAATAGTTCTGATAATATTATTCCGGGGACTTTTGCCAACATTGTGTTTCCATTAGAGACCTTGGAAGAAGGATTATTGGTGCCAGCAGAGGCATTGATTCCAGTTCAGAACGGTAAGAAACTATTTGTATTAAAAGGAGGGAAGGCAAATGAAGTTATGGTGGAGACTGGTGCACGCACGGATGAGGATGTATTGATCACGAGCGGTATCGTGGCTGGGGATACCGTATTAACTTCTGGAGTAATGTCCTTACGGAATGGTTCAACAGTACAGGTTGTCCTGCAATAATTCAGAATAGATGAGTTTATCAACACTAAGTATTAAACGTCCGGTTCTAACGATCGTCATGAACCTTATCCTGATTCTCTTTGGAATCATAGGATATACATTTTTGGGCGTGCGAGAATATCCTTCTATCGACCCGGCACAGATTTCTGTGCGAACGAATTATGCAGGCGCAAATGCCGATATCATCGAATCGCAGATTACTGAACCCTTGGAGAAATCGATCAACTCCATTGATGGCATTCGGAATATTTCCTCTTCATCCAATCAGGGATCCAGTAATATTACCATAGAATTTAACCTGAGTAAGAACTTAGAAGAAGCTGCAAATGATGTTCGGGACAAAGTCTCCCAGGCTTTAAGAAGTTTACCCCAAGATATTGATGCTCCACCGGTGGTGTCGAAAGCAGATGCTGATTCCGAGCCTATTCTGACCATGACCATGCAAAGTGCTACAAAGAATGTGTTGGAATTGTCTGATTATGCAGAGAATGTGATCGCACAACGGTTACAAACCATTCCGGGAGTAAGTTCTGTTCAAATCTGGGGGCAGCGGAAATATGCCATGCGTTTATGGATAGATCCGGTCAAACTAGCCTCTTATGGGTTGACGGTGTTGGATGTTCGGACTGCATTAACCACGCAGAATGTGGAACTTCCTTCAGGAAAGCTGACTGGTGCAAATACGGAGTTAGCTATTAAAACCATTGGTAATCTAGCCACAGAAGAAGAGTTTAGTAATATCATTATCCGTTCTGACAATAATCGTATCGTAAGGTTTTCAGATGTTGGAAAGGCAGCATTGGAGGCGGAGAATTTTGAAACCAAGATGTCAGATTCGGGATATCCGATGGTGAGTTTGGCGATTATTCCACAACCGGGAACCAATTATTTAGATATTGCGAATCAGTTTTACAAAGAATATGACCGTTTACAAAACGAATTACCAGATGGTTTTGAATTAAACATTGCCATTGATAATACGATGTTTGTGAAAAAAGCTGTCTTTGAGGTTGTGGAAACTTTATTGATTGCGATTGTATTGGTCGTTTTGATTATTTACCTATTCTTTAGAAACTGGTCGATAGCCTTTCGTCCATTGATTGATATTCCAGTTTCATTGATTGCCACCTTCTTTATCATGTATTTATGTGGATTCTCGATCAATGTATTAACGCTTTTAGCCATTGTATTGGCAACCGGCTTGGTAGTGGATGATGGTATCGTCGTGACGGAGAATATTTTCAAGAAGGTAGAAGAAGGAATGCCACCTATCCAGGCGGCGATTAAAGGTTCCAATGAGATTTTCTTTGCGGTAATCTCGATTTCCGTAACCTTGGCGGCAGTATTCTTACCTGTTATTTTTTTGGAGGGATTCGTTGGTCGATTATTTCGAGAGTTTGGAGTCGTCATTGGAGCAGCAGTATTGATTTCTGCATTTGTATCCTTGACCTTGACGCCAATGTTAAATGCCTATTTAATGAAAGGTGGGGAGCAGAAAAGGTCTAAGTTCTATATGCGCACAGAGCGCTATTTTGAGATGATGAATTCAGGTTATGCCGATTCCCTAAAAAGCTTTCTAAATGTGAAGTGGTTAAGTTTTGTGACCATTTTGGCATGTTTTGCCTTGATCTATTTCTTCTATCAATTATTACCAAAAGAGACAGCGCCTTATGACGATCGTAGTTATATCAGTTTAAGAGCAACAGCTCCGGAAGGGGTGTCCTATGATTATATGGATAGGTTTATGACTGATCTAACCATGTTAATCAATGATTCCGTTCCAGAGAAGAAAGTTAGTTTGGTGATCACTTCACCAGGATTTGGGTCTGCATCTTCCAATTCAGGTTTTGTCCGATTGGGTTTGGTACAACCGGATGAAAGAGAGAGATCGCAGCAAGAAATTGCAGATGATCTTTCCAGATTAACCAGTGGATATTCGGAAGGTCGGGTTTCAGTTTCTCAGCAACCTACGATTTCAGTAAATAGAAGAGGTGGATTGCCAATTCAATATATTATTCAGGCCCCAAATTTCCAGAAATTGGAAGAAAAGATTCCCGAATTCATGGATGAGTTGGCGAAGGATAATACCTTCTCCATTACGGACGTGAATCTGAAATTCAATAAGCCAGAAGTATATGTAAGCATAGATCGTGAAAAAGCACAATCCTTGGGAGTATCCGTTCTGGATGTTGCCCAAACTTTGCAGATGTCGCTTTCAGGACAGCGATTCGGTTATTTCATGATGAATGGAAAGCAATATCAGGTGATGGGTCAGTTTGATCGTAAGGATCGTTCCACACCGATGGATTTAGCTTCGATCTTTGTGAAGAATAGTCAAGGGCAATTGATTCAACTAGACAATATTGTAGAAATAGAAGAACGCAGCAGTCCGCCGCAATTGTTTCATAACAATCGGTATATGGCGGCAACAGTATCTGCAGGTTTAGCACCGGGAAGAAGTATGGGAGATGGGATTGCAGCGATGGAGGCTATTAAAGAACGAGTTTTGGATGATACGTTTACCACAGACCTAGGTGGTGAGTCCAGAGACTTTGTGGAGAGTGGATCCAATACCATGTTTGCATTTGGATTAGCTGTATTACTGATCTTCTTGATCCTTGCGGCCCAATTCGAAAGTTTCATCGACCCGATTATTATTATCATTACTGTTCCGATGGCGGTTGCCGGGGCGATGTTCTCACTCTGGTTATTTGGACAATCATGGAATATCTTTTCCCAGATTGGTACCATTATGTTGATTGGTTTAGTGACGAAGAACGGTATTTTGATTGTGGAATTTGCCAACCAGCTCCGAGAGGAGGGATACAACAAATATGATGCTGTAGTAACGGCTTCGGAGGCACGTTTAAGACCAATTTTAATGACCTCCTTAGCAATTGCTTTAGGAGCATTACCAATTGCCTTGTCTTTAGGAGCGGCATCTACAAGTAGGATAGGTATGGGGGTTGTAATTGTAGGCGGAACCATTTTCGCATTGATATTGACACTATTCGTGATACCTGCCTTCTACCTGATGATGTCAAGAAAGAAAAATCTTCATCCTGAATTGGAAGAAATAAAAAAGCTTGAAGAAATTGAACAATAAAATGAAGAAACTAGTCTTAGTAGGCTTTTTAATCCTGTACACAGGGATAAATTTATTTGCACAGGGCTTATTGACGGCAAAAGATGCTGTTCAGATTGCACTTGAGAATAATTTTGAAATCAAATTATCACAGAACGATCTACGGGTTGCCAAAGAGAATTTGACCTATGGGAATGCCGGAATGCTTCCGAATGTGACGGGAAATTTTACGCAGAACAATAGTGTGATGAATTCCTCGCAGGTTCAAGCGAATGGGGATAAAAGATCCTTAAGCAATGCGAAGAATAATAATATGAGTTATGGAGTCAGTATTGGTTGGACGATATTTGACGGTTTTGCCATGTTTTCAAGGTATGAGCAATTAAAGGAATTACAGAAGCAAGGCGAATTTGAATTAAAGAAAACAATCTTGGCGAAGGTTTCGGATGTTATATCCACCTACTATACGATAGTAGAACAACAGAATCTATTAAATGCCATTGATTCCAGTATCAATATATCGATGGAGAGATTGCGCACTGCTGAGAATCGCTTTATGATTGGGAAAGCTTCCAGATTGGAAGTATTGAATGTTCAGGTGAACTTAAATGAAGATGAATCGAGTCGGTTAAGACAGGCCAATGTAGTTAAGAATTTGAAAATTTCCTTGAATAGTTTAATGGCTCGAGAATTAAATATTGAGTTTGATGTTGAAAGGGAGGTGGAGTATGATGACTCCTTAATTTACGATGATTTGTTATCCAAGGCCAAGGAATATAATCCAGATCTTCAAATTATTGCGATCAATAAAAGAATGGCAGAATTGGAGGTCAAGCGAATAAAAGGGAATAGGTATCCAGTTGTTCGATTGAATACGGGCTATAATTTTTCAGAATCAGAATCTAGTTTAGGCTTCGTGTCCAGTTCCAACTCCCGAGGTTTGAATTATGGGATAACTGCATCCATCAACCTTTTTGATGGATTCAATCAACGCCGGAACGAACGTGTGGCTAAAATACAATTGGAGAATTCTGGAATTATGATAGACCAGCAGAACTTATTCATTAAGACAGCGATGTCTACAGCTTATGAATCCTACCAGACGAATCTCTCGTTAGCCCGTTTGGAGGAGAACAACGCGGATATTGCACGTCAGAATTTAAATATCACTTTAGAGAAATATAAGATCGGAACGATATCGGCGGTTGAGTTTCGGGATGCCCAAGAAAACTTTATCAATGCGGTTTCTCGATTCAATTCATCGCGTTTACAGGCGAAATTATCTGAATTGGCTTTGAAGGAAATGATTGGAAACATCAATTTATAACCCTATTGTCTCAATATTTTGACATAAAACAAACGGTTGTGCAAATTGGACAAACGTTTGCGTTCTTAAATAGTTTTTGTTTTATCAAAAATCGTATTATAATTGTATTAGTGGTTTGATAATCAAGCCCCTTGACCAAATTATTCCTTCCCATAATTTGTGATAAATCGAATTTAGACTGTTTAGTTTGTTTTAAAATAGGTGATTTATAGGGGGACAAAGTCCCCCTTGATTTTGTAACTTAGTTAAGTAATAAATTTATACTATGAATAACTCACGTAGAGATTTTTTAAAGAAGGCAGGATTGTTATCGAGTGTTGCGATTACATTACCGTCTTTGCAGAATGAAGTGTTTGCAAGTTCTGCAATCAATATGTCCGGATTTGCTGCGCCGAAAATAGATAAAGTAAAAATTGCCGTTATTGGATTAGGAATGCGTGGTCCAGGTGCTGTAGATCGTCTTTCTTATATTGAAGGAGCAGAGATCGTGGCATTATGTGATAAACATGCTGACCGTGTTGCTAAGGCTCAAACGATCCTTACTAAAAAAGGATTGAAAGAAGCAAAAGCTTATTCAGGTGAAGATGGTTGGAAGTCTATGTTGAAAAATGAAGAACTAGACTTAGTATATATAACTACACCTTGGGAATACCATGCTCCAATGGCCATTGAAGCAATGAAATCTGGTGCTCACGCAGCAACAGAAGTACCAATGGGATTAACAGTTTCAGAAATCTGGGAAGTTGTTAAAACATCAGAAGCAACGAAAAAACATTGTATGATGTTGGAGAACTGTTGTTATGATTTCTTCGAAATGTTAACCTTGAATATGGTTCGCCAAGGGTTATTCGGCGAATTAGTACATGCTGAAGGTGCATATATCCACGATTTATTGAGTTTGAACTTCGCTAAGAACGGATATGATAATATGTGGAGATTACGTGAGAACATTAAAATGAATGGTAACTTATACCCAACTCACGGAATTGGCCCAATTGCTCAATGTATGAACATCAACTGTGGGGATAAAATGAACCACTTAGTAGCGATGCAATCCAACGATTTTATGATGGCTGATAAAGCTAGGGAGTTAGCAGCTACTGATGACTTCTACAAAGAGTTTGTTGGCAAGCGCTTCAGAGGAAACATGGATACTACCTTGATCAAAACTGAAAAAGGAAAAACCTTGATGGTACAACATGATGTTACTTCTCCGCGTCCTTATTCACGTATTCACTTATTAAGTGGTACTAAAGGATTCGCTCAGAAATATCCAGAAGAAGGAATTGCATTTGGACACAGTTTCATTAAACCAGAAGAGTTAAAGCAATTATATACTCAATATACCCCTGATTTAGTTAAGTTCATTGGTGAGCAAGCTAAAGAAGTAGGTGGTCATGGTGGTATGGACTTTATGATGGACTGGAGATTAATTGACTGTCTACGTAATGGTTTACCATTGGATCAAACAGTTTATGATGGCGCGGTATGGAGTGCAATTGTTCCATTAAGTGTTGAATCTGTATCTAAAAACAGTAGAACTGTTGATATTCCAGATTTTACAAGAGGAAACTGGAAAACGAACAAACCTCATGATATGACTTTGAATGGTGGTGGTAACACGAAGATCCGTCCAAAAGTTAATGCTAAGGATGTTCAATTAGACGTGAAATAATAAAATTCCAATAATTTCATAGAAAGCTGCCCTTCATGGGGCAGCTTTTATTTTTTCTGCAGCTGAGTAGCATGGATTTTCAATTTTAAATTACTCTGTTATCTTTGTAATAAGAGATATCACAACCCTAGACCATGAACGTTTTCAAATATATTCCCTATACCTTATTATTTCTTATAGCCTGTCAATCTTCTTCCAAGCCTAAAACAGAGGTTGGTTTTTCAGATTCTGTGGCAGTATGTAATACTTCTTCAATTCCTTCACGTTTTGCGAATTTAAAAAAGGATTCGACATCCGTGGATAAGATCGGGGAGGATAAGGCAGAAATGGTCAAGATAGAAGGAGGGAGTTTTGAGATGGGGAGCAATAGTTTCCCAGATGCTCAACCTATCCACAAGGTGACGGTGAATTCTTTTTACATGGATGTTCATGAAGTTACGAATGCGCAGTTTGCGGCTTTTGTAAAAGCTACGGGATATGTAACGGTTGCAGAACGACCTTTGGATCCGAAGGACTTTCCTGGTGCAGACCCGGCATTGCTGGTTCCTGGTTCGGCAGTCTTCACTACGCCAAAGCAAGTTCAGGGATTACAGAATCACCTGCAATGGTGGGAATATGTCCCAGACGCAAATTGGAGGCATCCTGAAGGTCCTAATAGCTCCATAAAAGGGAAAGAGAATCACCCTGTGACTCAGTTGGCTTATGAAGATGCGGCAGCCTATGCGAAGTGGGCAGGAAAGCGCTTACCAACGGAGGCAGAGTGGGAATATGCAGCAAAGGCAGGGAAACATCAGTCTGAAACCTATTATTGGGGAACCGAGAAATTGGAGAATGGCAAATGGTTAGCCAATATTTACCAAGGAGAATTTCCGACCAAGAATAGCATGGAGGATGGCTTTGAAACTACAGCACCTGTAAAATCATATCCTGCGAATGCCTATGGTTTATACGATATGGAAGGAAATGTGTGGGAATGGTGTTCAGATTATTACCGTCCTGATTATTATCAGCAGAGTCCAAAGGACAATCCGAAAGGACCAGCCGATTCATATGATCCGCAAGAGCCAGGTACGGTGAAGCGAGTACAACGTGGAGGATCCTTTTTATGTAATGATGAATATTGCGAACGCTATAAAGCGGGTAGCCGCGGGAAAGGTGAAATTAACTCACCAACCAATAATGTTGGATTTCGATGCGTTAAAGATGCTGTCTAGTATCTAGTATCTAGTATTTAGTAGTTAGTATAGAGTATTTAGACTTTGGGGTCTGATAAAAAAAGGTCTGAGAATTAATTCTCAGACCTTTTACTTATGTTAGTATTTAGTATCAACCATAGGTCTAAATACTAAATACTCTCTACTAAATACTACTGCGCATTTAAGAACATAGATTTTTTGCTATAAAGTTCTCTGAAGTGAGGATCATTTAAGTCTTTGATAAAGCGGATAGCTTCACCAGTAGATTTCATTTCAGGGCCTAATTGTTTATCAACTTCTGGGAATTTTGAGAAGGAGAATACAGGTTCTTTAATCGCATAACCATTTAATTTACGTGTGATGGTGAAATCTTTCAATTTGTTTTCACCTAACATCACTTTAGTAGCGATATTGATATAAGGAACATCATAAGCTTTTGCGATGAAAGGCACAGTACGTGAAGCACGAGGGTTGGCCTCGATTACAAATACATTTTCATCTTTAATTGCGAACTGGATGTTCAATAGACCAATTACGTTCAATGCTTTTGCCAATTTAATGGTGTATTCTTCCATTTTCTTCTGAACAGTCTCAGATAAGCTAAATGGAGGCAATACTGCTGATGAGTCACCAGAGTGGATACCTGCAGGCTCAATATGCTCCATCATTCCGATGATGTGAACATCTTCGCCATCACAGATTGAATCTGATTCTGCTTCTTCAGCTCTATCCAAGAAGTGGTCAATCAGGATATGATTTCCAGGAAGGTTTTTCAATAGGTTCACTACTGCTTTTTCCAAGTCTTCATCGTTGATCACAATACTCATTCCTTGTCCACCCAATACATATGAAGGACGAACTAATACAGGGTATCCAACTTCATTCGCTACTTTGATAGCTTCTTCTGCTGAAGTAGCAACACCATATTTAGGGTAAGGAATATCTAGGTCTTTCAATAAATCAGAGAAACTTCCACGGTCTTCAGCTAAGTCCATGTTTGAGAAGTTTGTTCCGATAATTTTAACACCTTCAGCCTCTAAACGTTCTGCCATTTTTAGGGCAGTTTGACCACCTAACTGAACGATTACACCTTCAGGTTTTTCAAGTTCGATGATTTCACGAACATGTTCCCAGAATACAGGCTCGAAGTAAAGTTTATCAGCCATGTTAAAGTCAGTAGATACCGTTTCAGGGTTACAATTCACCATGATAGCCTCGTAGCCACATTCTTTAGCTGCTAATAATCCGTGTACACAAGAGTAGTCAAATTCAATACCTTGACCGATACGGTTTGGTCCTGAACCTAGCACGATAATTTTTTTGCGGTCAGATGCTGTGGACTCGTTTTCATCCTCGAAAGTCGAGTAGTAGTATGGAGTTTGAGCAGGGAATTCAGCAGCACAAGTGTCTACCATCTTGTAAACACGACGGATGCCTAATTCTTTACGACGCGCATAAACTTCATCTTCCGTTGTATTACCCAATAACCAAGCGATTTGAATATCAGAATAACCTTTTTGTTTCAAGGTCATGAAGAAGTCGCGAGGGATATTATTTAATTGGTATCTGCGTAATTCACCTTCTAATTGAACAAGTTCTTGAATTTGTACTAAGAACCATTTGTCGATTAAGGTTGCTTTACGAATGGATTCCAAAGGAACGCCTAATTCAAAAGCATCTTTGATATGGAAAAGACGATCAGCACTTGGATGCTCCAAGCTGTGCATGATTTCCTCTAAGTTTCTAGATTGACGGCCATCTGCACCAAGACCAGCGCGGCCAGTTTCTAATGATTGAGCTGCTTTCTGAAGTGCTTCGATGAAAGTACGGCCGATTGCCATTACTTCACCTACAGCTTTCATCTGTAAGCCTAATTCTTTATTTGCACCTTTGAATTTATCAAAGTTAAAGCGTGGAACTTTAACGATGACATAGTCTAAAGTAGGTTCAAAGTATGCAGAAGTATTTTTAGTGATTTGATTTTGTAATTCATCAAGGTTGTATCCGATTGCTAATTTCGCAGCGATTTTTGCAATTGGGTAACCTGTAGCTTTAGATGCTAAAGCAGATGAACGAGATACACGAGGGTTGATCTCGATAGCGATAATTTCTTCGTTTTCTGGGTTAACAGAGAACTGAACATTACAACCACCTGCAAAGTTACCGATAGAGCGCATCATTTTAATCGCTTGATTACGCATGTCTTGATAACATTTATCAGAAAGCGTCATTCCTGGAGCAACTGTAATCGAGTCACCCGTATGAATACCCATTGGGTCAAAGTTCTCAATGGTACAGATGATAATTACGTTGTCATTGGTATCACGTAATAATTCTAATTCAAATTCTTTCCAACCCAATACTGCTTGTTCAACCAATACTTCGTGAGTAGGGGATGCATGTAAACCTCTGTTTAATGCCGCATCGAATTCTTCTTTTTTATGCACAAAACCACCTCCGGTTCCTGCTAATGTATAAGAAGGACGAATTACTAATGGGAATCCGATTAACTGAGCTGCCTCTTTACCTTCTAAGAAGGAGTTTGCGATTTTGGAGTTAGCTACTCCAACACCGATATCAATCATTAATTGACGGAACTCTTCACGGTTTTCTGTTTTTTCGATAGCAGCTACATCAACTCCTATCACTTTAACATTGTATTTGTCCCAAATACCACGGTTAGAAGCTTCAATACAAAGGTTTAAAGCTGTTTGACCACCCATTGTTGGAAGGACAGCATCGATTTGACGTTCTTGTAAAATCTGTTCAATGCTTTCGCAAGTCAATGGAAGTAAATACACGTGATCTGCTACAACACTATCGGTCATGATTGTAGCTGGGTTTGAATTAATGATGGATACTGAAATTCCTTCTTCTTTTAGAGACAATGCGGCTTGTGATCCTGAATAGTCAAATTCACAGGCTTGTCCAATAACAATAGGTCCAGATCCAATGATTAATACCGAATTGATGGAGGTGTTTCTAGGCATTATTTTTTATTTCAATTGTTAAATACAAATAATTAAGTGGACTGTTGCAGACAGAAGTTGCCTTAATGGGAGGTGATATTCCGACTGCTTTGTCGGAGTGCAAAGTTACATTTTTATTTTATAAATGAACGAATTATTTCATTGAAAAATTAGTGACAACTTTGTACCCTAATTAAATATTCTTCAAACCTTCCATCCCATTAACATCAGGACGCTTCAAGAGGTTTTCTGTTTAATAAAAAAGGGAACTCGATAATTTGAATTCCCTTCATTGTTAATATATTACAATCTCGTCAGCAAATAAATACCCTTTCATGGGGTTGGTTGCCTTTATTTGAACATACCTCGCCATAACCGGTTTGTCCAGCTTGATTTCAAATTTTTGGAACTTTAATGCAGGGTCAGTCGTACTGACTTGGTTTTTAACTGTTCCTAATTCCCGATAACTTTTTCCATTGTCAGATACCAGAACGGTAAATTCACCAGGGAAATAGACTCCTGGTGCTGGGATTTGCATAAAGTCTAAGGCAACAGATTTTATTTCCTCGCGACGTTCAAAATCCACAATTACATCTACTCCCTTCGTAAAGCCTTGCCATTGTCCATCTTGGTAGGTTAAGGTTCCTTTGATTCCGTTGGTCAAGGTTCTATTTCCTTGAGCAGGATAACCTTCCCATTCTGTTTTATAAATGACTTCTTTGCCAATGGCTTTATGGATATCCAGTTCAATGGTTTCAACAGGGCTTACCCTAGCGGAATCCAAGAATGAAGCAGCTTTAATAACGGCCGATTTGGATAATTCAACAGGCAAATTATATATCGTAGAGGTTCTATTCGGGTCAGATCCATCAATGGTATAGCGAATATTAGGTTCGTACTGTTCTGAAGTTAGAACCACGGTATTTTTCACATTTGTAGAATCAAAATTGACTTTACTGATAACATTATAGGAAGGACGATAATAATTCACTTCCATTTTTTGCAGAATTTTATAATGTTGTTGAAGTCTTTTTTGAAAATCCTTCCATGATTTACTTTCTTGATCGGTCCAAACGACTTCCGAAAGTGCTAATGCCCTTGGGAAAGCCATATATTCCACATGTTGATAAGTCGGGATATGCTCGGTCCATAAGTTTGCTTGTGCTCCTAGGATATGTTTCTTTTTATCTTCTTGGATGCCTTCTGGGATAGGATTATAGCTATATACTTTTTCCAATGGCAAAAATCCACCGAGTGCTTCAGGTTGGGTTCTAGGGTCAGTCTGATAGCCGTCAAAATAAAGATAAGCCCCTGGAGTCATAATTACATCATGGCCAGCATTTGCTGATTTAATTCCGCCTTCTTCGCCTCTCCAGCTCATCACCGTCGCACCTGGACTTAATCCACCTTCCAATATTTCATCCCATCCAATTAACTTTCTGCCTTTGGACTGCAGATACTCATCCATTTGTTTGATGGCATAGGCCTGCAGTTCATCCTCAGATTTTAAACTGTCCCTTTCCATCAATGCTTGACATTTAGGGCAATTTTTCCAATGTGATTTATCCGCTTCATCCCCACCAATATGGATATATTGAGAAGGGAAAATAGTCAATACCTCATCCAAAACATTCTTTAGGAATTTGTAGGTATCTTCATTGCCTAAACAAAATTCACCTTGAGTGTATGGTTTTCCGGTACATGATAATTCAGGGAATACCGCCAATACCTCTTCGGAGTGTCCTGGCATCTCAATTTCAGGGATAATGGTAATTCCGCGTTGCGCAGCATAGGCCACTAATTCCCTTGCCTGATCCTGCGTATAATAACCACCGCTAGCATTTGGAGTTCCTTCATCAACATATTGTCGCCCATTATTCCACCAGTCTTTCCATAAAGTATGGGTTCTCCAAGCCGCCTTTTTCGTTAGTTCAGGATATTGTTTAATCTCTAATCGCCAACCAGCTCCATCCGTCAGATGCCAATGAAAGTAATTGAACTTATATAGTGCCAACAAATCAATATATTTTTTGAGAAATGAAAAGGGCATAAAGTTTCTGGAGACATCCAAATGCATACCGCGGTATTGGAATCGGGCTTTATCCTCGATTCGGACATAGGGCAGTGCATTTGAATTATTCAGGTAAGCCAATTGAACCAAGCTATAGATTCCAGGGATCATGGCCTGTGGTGTATGCGCTTTTAATAAAATTCCTTTATCATCGATTTCGATAAGATAGCCATTGGGGTCCACACGATCGAACTCAGTTGCCTTAAATAATCGGACACCTATCTGGTTTTGTTTTTTAACTTTTTTGACCAATTCAGAATTTCCGACTTGTAAACCTGGGATTTCGTTTAATAGTGGGAGTATTTGTGAAAAATCTTCAGTGTAGAAAAGGTCGAATTTTTGGTTTAGAATTAATTCGCCTTCATGGCTGATGACTTTTGAAGGGCGAGGTATGATTGCTATTTCCTTGTCTTGCGCTTGTGTCAAGAGGGGAAAAAAACAAAGGAGTACCAAGAGTTTTTGCAGATGATTAACCATATTGGGGAATAAGGGTTTGATTTAAAAACAAATATCCTTAAAAAAATATTATTTAAATAACAATAAATTACAGTCATAGTTTTTATGAGATTATCCTAACATTCATTTCTAAGAAATAATGTAAATATGATTAACTTTGTAGCATGATTGAACTTCCTGTAATTCCAGTAAATCAAACTCAGCGCAAACCAGACTGGTTACGCGTGAAGCTACCAGTTGGAAAAGAATACCGACATGTTAGGAGTTTGGTTGATGAACATAAGTTGCATACCATTTGTGAGAGTGGTAATTGTCCAAATATGGGAGAGTGTTGGGGAGCAGGTACTGCGACCTTTATGATCCTAGGAAATATCTGTACGCGTTCATGCTCATTTTGTGCAGTTGCGACGGGTCGCCCATTGCCGGTAGACCTGGATGAGCCAAACCGTGTAGCGAATTCAGTGAAGTTGATGCAGGTTAAACACTGTGTGATTACCTCTGTTGACCGTGATGATCAGAAAGATGGAGGTTCGCAGATTTGGGCTGAAACTATTTTAGCGATCCGCAGAGAGAGTCCAGAAACTACTTTGGAAACTTTAATTCCTGATTTCAAAGGACAATGGGAGAATTTAGATCGTGTATTAGCGGTTCGTCCGGAGGTTGTTTCGCATAATATTGAAACAGTGAGGAGGTTGACACGTGAAGTTCGTATTCAAGCGAAGTATGATCGTTCATTGGAATGTTTAAGAAGAATTTCAGAAGCTGGATTGCGTACTAAGTCAGGGATTATGCTTGGATTGGGAGAGACAGAAGAGGATGTAATTGAAACAATGCAAGACTTATTCAATGTAGGTGTTGATATATTAACCATTGGTCAGTATTTACAACCAACCAAAGCGCATCACCCGGTAATTGATTGGGTTACTCCTGAGCAATTTGAAAAATATAAAGAAATTGGTTTAAAAATGGGATTCAAATATGTTGAATCTGGACCATTGGTAAGATCCTCTTACCATGCAGAAAAACATTTATTCGATATGCAATAAAATTAAATCCTTAGAATTTCTAAGGATTTTTTTTTGAAATACATTATTTTTAGGTTGAAACTAGAGGTGAAGAATTATGTTTTTCAAAAGGATTTTTTTTCCATTATTTATTTTAGAGCTTATTCTGCTTCTAGTTTGCAGCTTATTTTACTACCTCATCATTTCCAGTTGGAATATAAATCCTCCCGAGTGGTTAGCTTGGGTCATACCAGTCATTACTAGTATTGCTGCGGTCCTTCTGATCCGCAAGCCATTATTCGAAAGATTCTATTCTGATATATCCGAGATAAACTATGCTCCACTGATTGTTTGTCTGATCATCCTTCCTGTGCTTACAGCCATCTTATTTCCTCCCTTATCCAAATCAATACGTTATAATTTTGGAAGTGTCATTAGGCTGAATAGTGTCAATCAAGTCAAGCCCCATAAGAGTTCAATTTTTTTAGAATTAGATGATTGGTATGTGGATCGCTTGCAAGTAATTCCATTGCGGACCATTAGTGAACCCAATATATTCAGCTTTGGGAAGTATAAGGTGAGTATTTTATTTATTGTCCCAATCTTTGCTAGTGCAGATCCCTATAGGTCGCATGCGAAAGCTTGGTTAGCTTTTGATTATCATAAAGTATTCAGTAGGGAGGAGCTGAATAATCATTTGGATGATGAATTTGCAAATAATACGCTAATTCATTTTAAAAGGATGGATGTTCGAGCGTTTAAATATTTAGAAGCCTTTCCCAGAGGTCAAGAATACAATGTACTTATTCAAATGGCACAAGCGCATTCCTATTTTAAATCTGGTTTCAGTACTGTTTATAAAGGGCAGGATGTAGACCGGGATCTTTTAGCAATCCATTCGTTGCAGTATTTTCTATTTTTGCAGGTCATCTTTGGAATTCCAATGTTGCTGCTGGCAGCAGGATTATTGACCTATTTCAGACCCATCCAATATTAAGTGCTATAGGATTTATTTTCGCAAGTATTCTGTTTGACCAGCAATAACGGTTCTCAGGGTTTTGATATCGCGCAATTTTTCATTTTCTGCGGTCATAATATCATCTTCGAGAATAACGAAATCGGCATCTTTTCCTTTTTCAATGCTACCACGTTTCTTTTCCTGGAAGCAGGAATATGCTGCCCAAATGGTCATTCCTTTCAGGGCTTGTTCTCTGGAGATAGCATTTTCCATTTGGAAGCCACCTTTAGGGAATCCGACTTTGTCTACCCTTGCCACAGCGGCATGAAACCCATAAAGCGGATTATAATGTTCCACGGGGAAATCACTTCCAAGTGCCAGTAAACCATATTCTTCCAATAGTTTTTTGTAAGCATAGGCACCTTTGATTCTTTCCGGTCCGATCCGATCTTCTGCCCAGTACATATCTGAGGTAGCATGTGTAGGTTGAACGGAAGGAATAATCTGAAAGTCTTTGAATTTAGCGAAGTCATTAGGGGCAATGATTTGCGCATGTTCAATCCGCCAGCGACGATTCTTGCCATCTTTTAAATATTTTCCATAGGTATCCAGAATTATTCGGTTGGCTGAGTCACCAATAGCATGGGTGTTCACCTGGAAATTGCTGTTGGCTAATTTTTTAATGGTCTTATCGAATTCCTCAGGGCTTTTTAATAAAAATCCACTGGTTGGGGCATCATGGTAAGGATGTAAGAGACAAGCACCACGAGAACCCAAAGCACCGTCTGCCATTAATTTAAAAGAACGAACGGTTAATCTGTCAGATTCAAAAGTTCCTGAACGAAGGTATTCTTTAATGCTTTCGTCAGTTGCCATCACCATGGCATAATCGCGGATAGCCAATGAGTCTTCATTATAAAAGATTTTCAATGATTCAATCTGGTCTTTATTCAGTCCTGCATCGACAATGCTGGTCAAGCCCACCGATAATAGAGAATCCTGTGCTCTTCTTAGAATTTTTAATAATGCCGAGTTCTGTTCTTTTGGGATATGGCTCTGCACTAATCCCATGGCATTATCAATTAGAATACCATCAGGCAATCCTTCTTTATTCACAGAAATTACGCCTCCTTCAACAAAGTAAGCACTATCCAAGGCTGCTTTTTCAAGTGCTTTGCCATTGGCTAGAGCGGCATGATAATCTACTCTCGTTAAATAAATGGGAATATTGGGGAAGTACTTGTCTAATGAATCACGGGTAGGGAAATTTTTGTCTTCCCAAAGGTTTTGGTCCCAGCCATTACCAACTATCCATTTCTTATTGGGGTTCGCTTCAACATAAGTCTTTAGGCGTTGGATAACCTCCTCATACGATTTTGAGCCGACTAAATTGACTTCATCCATTGCTTCGGCAAGCATAAAGAAATGAGCATGAGCGTCGTAAAATCCTGGATAGATGAATTTACCTTGTACATCGATTTTTTCTTTAGCATCATACTTATTCAATAGGCTTTGGGATTCGCCGGTTTCAACGATGACACCATTATTCACAGCAAATGCTTCCACTGTTGAGAACAAGGAGTCCACGGTATAAACTTTAGCGTTGTAAACGATTAGGTCTATCTGTTTGTTGGTGGTGCAGCTAAAGAATAAGCTAATAAAAAATAGAAATATCAGGTTTGTTTTAATATTCATCATATTGTTAGGATGATACAAAAACAAATGTACTAAGAAAAAGCCGAAAAAGGCTTGAAATGAAAAAGCTTCTTTTACGGATAAAAGAAGCTTTTTCGATATTCAAAAATCAAAATATAATGAATGTTAGCAGTACTCGTCGAAAGCAGCAACTAGGTTGTCCGCGATCATTTGAGCAGGTCTGCCTTCAATCATATGTCTTTCTATCATGTGAACCAATTTACCATCTTTGAATAGGGCCATTGCAGGCGAAGATGGAGGGTAAGGCAACATATACTGACGAGCTTTATCTACTGCATCTTTTTCCATTCCGGCAAAAACAGTAACTAATTTGTCAGGATGTTTTTCATTTTTCACTGCGAATTTGGCAGCAGGGCGAGCATTTGCAGCCGCACAGCCACATACAGAGTTTACTACCACAAATACAGTTCCTTCAGAAGGAATTGCAGAATCCACTTCAGCTGCGGATTTAAGTTCTTGAAATCCAGCATCAACTAGTTCTTGACGCATTGGAGCTACTAAATATTCTGGATACATAGTTTTATTCTTAATGATTTATGCAAATATACTTTTAAAAGAGGCGATAGTCAAGATGATATCCTCAAGAAAATGTCAATTTATGCCGAATAATGTCACAATGTTTTGAATTGATTTGACTATCAAGTAATTTTGTGCTTCGAAAAAACAAAAAGGAAAACTATGTCATCATTAGAAACTACTTACGTTCCATACAAAGTGAAAGATATTTCTTTAGCTGAGTGGGGTCGTAAAGAAATAGAATTAGCGGAGGCTGAAATGCCAGGTTTAATGTCCTTACGCGCTGAATTTGGAGCTACAAAACCTTTAAAAGGAGCACGTATTGCAGGATGTTTACACATGACCATTCAAACTGCGGTATTGATTGAAACTCTTGTAGAGCTTGGTGCTGATGTATCTTGGTCTTCATGTAATATCTTCTCGACTCAGGATCATGCTGCTGCTGCAATTGCTGCTGCAGGAATCCCAGTTTATGCTTGGAAAGGTATGAATGAGGAAGAGTTTAACTGGTGTATAGAACAAACTTTATTTTTTGGTGAAGATCGTCAGCCATTAAACATGATCTTGGATGATGGTGGTGATTTAACAAATATGGTGTTTGACCAATTCCCTGAATTAATTGATGGAATCAAAGGTCTTTCCGAAGAAACTACAACAGGTGTTCACCGTTTATACGAGCGTATGAAGAATGGAACACTACATTTACCAGCAATCAATGTGAATGACTCTGTTACAAAGTCAAAATTTGATAATAAATACGGATGTCGTGAATCTTTGGTAGATGCTATTCGTCGTGCTACTGATTTAATGTTAGCAGGTAAAGTAGCAGTTGTTGCAGGTTACGGAGATGTAGGTAAAGGATCTGCAGAGTCATTGCGTTCTGCTGGTGTTCGTGTTCTTGTTACAGAAATTGATCCTATCTGTGCATTGCAAGCTGCAATGGAAGGATATGAGGTTAAGAAAATGTCTGATGCTATTAAAGAAGCAAACATTGTAGTAACAACTACAGGTAATAAAGATATCATCCGCCCTGAACATTTCAAAGCGATGAAAGATAAAACGGTGGTTTGTAATATCGGTCACTTCGATAATGAAATCGATGTTGCTTGGTTAAATGGAAACTACGGTGATTCTAAAGTTGAAATTAAACCGCAGGTTGATAAATACACTATCGATGGTAAGGATATCATTTTATTAGCTGAAGGTCGTTTAGTAAACTTAGGATGTGCTACTGGTCACCCATCATTTGTAATGTCGAATTCATTTACAAACCAAACTTTAGCGCAATTGGAACTTTGGACAAATACTGATCAGTACAAGAAAGAAGTTTACACTCTACCTAAGCATTTGGATGAGAAGGTTGCTCGCTTACACCTTGCACATATCGGTGTGGAATTGGATGAATTGACTCCGGAGCAAGCTGAATATATCGGTGTGACAGTGGAAGGTCCTTATAAGCCAGAAGCTTACCGTTACTAATAGTAGTATTTAGTAGAGAGTATTTAGTATTTAGTAGAGAGTATTTAGTATTTAGACCTATGGCTATTAGACTTTATACCTTGCTGAATGCTGAAAATATAAATAAGAAAGCCGAGAAATTTTTCTCGGCTTTCTTATTATAGATATTTTTTTACGGCTTGAAGACCGTTATGTAGTCGTTGTTGATCCAGTCCGGAGATGACTTCATAATTCGCCTTTAGGTTGGCTAATTCATCTTTCCAGACTTGCATAAAATGGGTTCTTTCGGTTGGGAAATCTCGTAAAGGATCATCCTCCCATGGAAGGTCAATGTCCATCAGTAAATAGAGGTCATATTTCCTCGTTTTAATGTCCTCAGTTACTTCATTTGGGGTATGTCCGAACAAATGGTCAGACCATATTTTTACGGTCAGTATGGTTGTATCACAAATTAAAACTCCATTCTTCGCAGTAGGTGTTAATGCTTCCTCCAAAGCAATCTGTCCGTAGTACATATTGACTTCGTCCTGCAAGGTATATTGATTGTTTAAGTTTTTACAATAAAATCGAGCGTATTCAGGAACACAAACTGTTCCTAATTCTTTTGCTAAATAGTTTGCCATGGTTGATTTACCCGTTGATTCAGGTCCAACTACAGCAACTTTAAGCAACTTACCACTTTCCTTTTCCATAGATTGGCAATATTACTGAAATTTTTGATAGGTTTTTTTCCAATCTCGGTATCCATTCCAGGCAATTATTGCCAAGGCCAAGTACAGTACTGCTGTTAGAATAAGGTTTTTATGTAAGTAAAGTGGGATATAGCATATGTCGACAAAGACCCATAATAACCAGTTTTGTAATACCTTTCGCGTCATTAAAAACTGGGCAACAAAACTTGTTGCGGTACAGAAACCATCAGCATAAGGAACATCGGTATCAGTAAATCTATCCAATAATAATCCAATTATGCCTGCCAGTACTGCGATTGCCAAAATGGTGATCAACATTTCTTTCGTCTTAAATGAGCTGATTGGTTTTTCATCCGAATGAGCTCTTTTATTCCAATAATACCAACCGTAAATGGCTGTACTCAAGAAATAAATCTGTAGAATAGAGTCACCGTAAAGTTTATTGTGGTAGAAAATATACAGATAGGTGAGGACCGAAATAATACTGATTGGCCAGTTCCAGATATTCTGTTTAGCCGCTAGATAAACACATAAGAAGCCTGTAATGGTAGCTAGCCACTCAAGGCCTGAAGTAAGAAGAAATTGTTGATATAATTCCTGAAGATATTCCTGCATCCTTTGACCTACTTGACTTTAAATAAATTTACTCTTCCCATCTCATTATTAAATATGACTGCATCAAAGATATCAGTCCAGTTTTTATTTTGCTCCATATAACCAAATGGACGCATGTCTAAATTATTATTGAGCCATTTTCCTTTTTTTGTTTTCTTAAAAGATTTGAAATCCAGGAAGAAATTTGGCACCTCTGTTTTGGAGAAAAGGTATTCCAATGTATTTTCCTTTGCCGGTTCTATGGGCCTGCTATTTTGCATCTGAACGGTGCCCATTTCACCTTTGTTGGCGACAAAACCTATGGAATATAGCTCATCTTTATATTTTCTGTAAATATAATCACCCATTGTGGTTTTATATGGAGAACCTGCATTTCTTGCATTATGTAAATTTGCTGCCCAAATGATTATTTTTTGATTCGGGTATCTTTTTTCTTTTAGCCAGATAATATTTTCGGCCATAACGGAATCACGAGTATATTCATTGAATCGGGAATCATTAACTTTTCTATATACCGCATTCGTCGCAACAGCTAGTTTGTTCCTCATACTTTGTGTAAGCAGTTCCATATCCTTTCCTTCCAACTTTTCCAGATCAGCAAGGATTCTTGCACCGGCATTGTTAAATGTAGACAAAAAGTAGTTTAAGGAATCAAGAGTTAGGTTTTCATTCCTTCCATAGAATTGGCTAGATAAAAGAGCATAAAATTTGAAAAAAGCATTTTGTTCCTCTTGGTCTTTAAAATTAATGTTCTCTTTCTCCATGCTGTTGTATAATTCAAATGGAAAAGTCTCTCGATCTGTTTGGGAGATTTCTTGATGATCAAAACCTGATACAATTAGCGGATGGGTAGATTGTTTTTGCTCATCTATATAGTTGATCAATGGTTGAACTTCAACTGCCCATCCCCATAAAGGAGTAATCGAACGTCTCAGTTCCAGCTTTGCATCTTCCTTATTTTGGATATTTTGAAATGATTTCTCCGCTAAGTACATGCTACTTTCAAATGCAATAACATTAAAACCTAGCTCTTGATGAAGAAACTTGACCAATTCAGATTTCGTCTTAAAGGCAGTGCCATCACCATGGGATTCCTCACCGAGTAGGACAATACTTGCATCAGCTATGTACTGCTTTAGTTTTTTCTTGTTTTGAATGAACTCAGAATTCTCATTAAGGTTCAAAGGAATGATTTCAGATTTTAAAGATTTTATCTTAGAAAGTTCTTCTTTGTTTTGAGCAAACAGACCAGAGCAAATTAAGAGAGAGGTTAGAATCAAATATATCTTCATAATTGGTTCAATACGATTGGTTTTAATGAATTTACTAAAAAATTAGCAAGGAGATAAAAAGGAGGTTGAATAAATTAAATAATTGAATGTAGAATATGGATAAATTAGGGGAGAAGATTTTTAGAGACCTAAGGAATTAGATCCTAAATGAGAGAGTGAGTTTTACAACCTTCAGTTTTTGGGGTTAACTAAAGATGGTATTTAAAGGGAAATAGAACTTTTGTAGGACTTATTGAACCAGTTTATTGGCGCAATTTGTACTAGCAAAAGATTCGGGTTTAGCCTTAAAAATAAAACCCATACCTAGGATATAGCCCATGGCTTCCTTAAGTGCAGTATTGGATTGAAAATTAGGGTTTGTATTGATGTCGGCATGGACTTCTAGATCGATTTGATATTGATCTAACAAGGGGCAAAGTTCATAAGCTGTTTCGATGGAATGCTGAACTTCTAAAAGCATTCTTTCTTTGATGGTCATGTTGTGGTTTTTTCTATCCTTATGGATAAACATGAATCCACTGCGGTGTTCCCTGAGGAAGACCACTACGGTTGCAAACTCGACAGTTCCACGTTTTACTTGAGAATCTGTACCAATGTAGACTTTAAGTTTGTTACCTGCGTTCTTCTCCTTGATGATGGTCTCCTCAACTGCAGACCATAAAGGAAGTTTTATTATCTCTCCGTTGTATTTTTGCCATTCCATAGTATGAAAATTTGTTTATTAAATTTACGGATATGTGTTTCATTATCTTTGTGTTATATATTAAGTAATTGCTAAGTATTTGTTTCTTTTTATTCTTTTAACCTATTCTTTATTTCCAAATGCAAGGTCTCCGGCATCACCTAAGCCAGGAACAATGTAGGATTTACTGGTCAATTCATTATCTACAGCACCGACCCAAATTTGTACTTCAGGAAGAAATGCACGTACATGTTGCAAGCCTTCCTCGGAAGCTATCACTGTTGCAATATGCAACTCCTTGATATCATAATCGCTCAATAAATCCTTGCAGCAAAGCACCAAACTACGTCCTGTCGCTAACATAGGATCAGCCATTATCACGATTTTGCCATCTAAGTTTGGCGTGTTTTGATACTTCTTATGGATTTCAAACTCCCCACTCTTTTTGGTATGTCTGAATGCCGCAATAAAGGCGCTATCAGCTGAATCAAAATAATTCAAAAAGCCTTGATGAAAAGGTAAGCCCGCACGAATTATGGTGGCAATAACAGGTTGATTGCTCATCAAATGCGTGTTGGCAACACCAAGAGGGGTGTCTACCTCGGAATATTTATATTCGAAAGTTTTAGATATTTCATAGGCCATAATCTCGCCCAGGCGTTCCAGATTTCTCCTGAATCGCATTCTATCTGTTTGAACCCCAACATCCCTTAGTTCCGCTAAGAAATGGTTTGCAATGCTGTTTTGCTTCGTTAGAATTGTGACCATGACAAAAAGTCTTGTTAACTACCAAAATAATAATAATTTTTTGGATTCTTTTGTTTGTAGCTCAGATATCTAGAAAGGGAATAAAATTTGATAACTTAGGTTAACGAAAGGCAATCTATGAAATTTCAGTTAACATCAGAATATAAACCCACAGGTGATCAACCGGGAGCAATCGAACAATTGGTAGCCGGCGTTGATCAAGGTGAAACCTATCAAACTTTATTAGGGGTAACAGGGTCCGGAAAGACATTTACCGTTGCGAATGTTATTCAGGAAACGCAAAAACCTACGCTTATTCTAAGTCATAATAAAACCTTGGCTGCCCAATTATATGGAGAATTCAAACAGTTTTTCCCAAATAATGCGGTGAATTATTTTGTATCCTATTACGATTACTACCAACCCGAAGCTTTTATCGCTCATACCAATACTTATATCGAGAAGGATTTGGCCATCAACGAAGAAATTGAAAAGTTGCGTCTGGCAACTACCTCTTCATTGATGTCGGGTAGAAGGGATGTAATTGTTGTTTCTTCAGTATCCTGTATTTATGGAATGGGAAATCCAGAAGATTTTTCTAGATCTATTTTTCGTTTTGGAGTAGGGACTACCATCAGTAGGAATGCTTTTTTACATAAGCTTGTTGAGATTTTATATGCACGAACCACCGCTGAATTTAAGCGTGGTACTTTCCGGGTGAAAGGGGATACCATTGATGTTTATCCTGCATATTTGGATGTTGCTTATCGGGTTTCTTTCTTTGGAGATGAAATTGATGAATTGAGTGAGATTGATCCTGTATCTGGAAGGACCCTAGAAAAGCATGAAACCCTTGCTTTATTTCCTGCCAATCTATTCGTTACACCGAAAGATAAGTTTACTCAATCGATTTGGTCTATTCAGGATGAATTAATGGCCAGAAAGGTGCAATTGGAGGATGAAGGCAAGATGTTGGAAGCAAAGCGCCTGGAAGAAAGGGTAAACTATGATCTGGAGATGATGCGTGAATTGGGATATTGTTCAGGAATTGAGAATTACTCCAGATTCTTTGATGGTCGAGATCCAGGAATGCGTCCCTTCTGTTTGTTAGATTACTTTCCAGAAGATTATCTGTTGGTTATCGATGAAAGTCACGTGACCATTCCACAATTGCGTGCGATGTATGGTGGTGACCGTTCTAGAAAGATCTCCTTGGTAGAACACGGTTTCCGATTGCCTGCCGCATTGGATAATAGGCCTTTGAATTTCCCAGAGTTTGAATCGCTGACTAATCAAACTATTTATGTATCTGCAACACCTGGAGATTATGAATTGCAACAAACTGAAGGTGTTGTTGTTGAGCAGGTTATTCGTCCGACAGGCTTATTGGATCCTGTGGTAGAAGTTAAGCCAGCTATCAATCAGGTGGATGACTTCCTTGAAGAAGTGGATAAAACCATTAAAGAAGGAGGAAGAATCCTGGCGACAACATTAACCAAACGTATGGCTGAAGAGCTAACGAAATATATGACCCGACTGAATATTAAAGTAAGATATATCCATTCAGAAGTAAAAACTTTAGAACGGGTGGAGATTCTTAGAGGTTTGCGATTAGGGGAGTTTGATGTCTTGGTAGGGGTGAACTTGTTGAGGGAAGGATTGGATTTACCAGAGGTCACTTTGGTAGCTATCTTGGACGCTGATAAGGAGGGATTCTTACGCTCTGAGAGATCCTTGATCCAGACCATCGGTCGTGCGGCAAGAAATGATAAAGGCCGGGTGATCATGTATGCCGATAAGATGACAGATAGTATGCGGGTGACCATCGAAGAAACCAATCGAAGAAGAGATAAGCAAATTGCGTATAATTTGGAACATGGTATTACACCAAGAACCGTAGGCAAAACGAAAGAAGAGATTTTGGAACAAACCTCTGTTGCTGACTTCAAAGGTGAACCTAAGGCTTATATTGAACCAGAGGCCGGTGCATCTGTAGCCGCTGATCCTTTAATCGAATACATGAGTGAGAAGGAAATGAAGAAAGCCATTGAGACTGTTAGAAAACGCATGGAAAAAGCTGCTAAGGAAATGGAATTCTTGGAAGCTGCTAAATTGCGTGACGAAATGTTCTCCTTAGAGAAAGCATTTGAAGAGAAATTCGGAGGAAAATAAGCATATGTTTAAATCTGGGGGATTTTTGTAGGTCTAAATACAAAATCCTCCAGTATGAAATTGATTAGGCAATTAGTCATATTCGCAACATTTAATACTCTTTCACTACGAGTCTAAAGGCCAATATTAATCCAATTTGAATATTTTCGCGCCTATGCCTTCAAATTCTATATTGATAGTTGTTTCCACATTACTTTCTTGATTATTCAGCATATCGGTCATTTTACTAAACCTTTTCAATTCTAAGTTCTTAGGGTCTATTTGAAAGCTGCTAGGCTCCTCTTTAAAATTAAAGCTTATCAAATAACTGTTATCCCCATCTTGCTTGAAATACACATTGCTGGTCTTATTATCCTTCATAATCGGCAATGGGCGAAAGCTTTTCCCATTTTTAATAACTTTTAATATCTCCTTGTTTTGAAGGATTGGTTCCATTTCAGTGTGCCATTCTTCTTTTATGGAAAAATCATCACCTAAAATGATTGGTCCAGCAACCACACCAGATAAAAACCTAGCCAAATTGGTAGGGTGGGATTCTCCAATAAAGACCAAATGATCGGCGTCGATGTAATCGTATAGATAAGTTTGCCACCAGCCAAAGGTTACTGAGTTTAAAGTGTATGCTGTTTGGTCAATTGTTTTCCAAGCATCACAAGCAATTCTACGCATATGGCTGTATTTGTAAGTCGCGATGGAAGGGGAGATAGCCGCATAAATTAGCATTTGGTTATCCAAGATATCATTGAGAAGTTTCATGCCAACAGCATAAGCTTGCATGCCGGTTTTAACATTTGGATTGTAGAACTTACTAGATTCAATTGCTCCATGCGAAAGGAAATCAATTTTTATCATCTTGAATCCACATTCTTTCAGTTTTCCAAGAATAAACTTCATCCTTGCCTGAGTACCCGGGTGAGTAGGGTCCAATGCACGCCCACCATCTAAATCATGATAGCCGGCTGCGGTTTTAGTCCACATCTCCCCAAAAGTATAATCTGAACCTTCTGCCTTACGATCAGGACCTGATCCATGCCCCCAATCAGTAAAAGGCGCCCAATATACCCCTGGTTCTAATCCAGCCGCCTTACAGTAAGCTACAAATTCTTTCAACTTGCTGTAATCACCAGACATACCTCCTGGAACCATATTGTCCCAAAAAGAATCCAAATCAATATAAGCCTTGCCATTTTCGTTTCTAAATTCTGGAATGTTATTCTTGAAATAATCAACTGTTTTTGTCGCATTTTCCCAGGATAATTTTGTTTGAATGACGCCCCAACTATTCCAACCCACTGGAGTTCCCTGATTCCAAGCTTTCAAATGGGGTTGATTCAGCTTTCTTTGGAACTTCGCGTATTCCTCCAAACCTTCTTGCCAATTTTTATGATAGGAGATTAATACCTTGGATGAGCGGATTTCATTTCCCGACAGATAACCATGCTCCATAGAATCGCGTGTAATGCCCACATTGGTATATCCATTTTTTAACGAAAGGTCAGTCTGTTTATTCTCTTGTTTGGCCAGGATACCAGACTTCCAGTTTGATTGATCGATGGAAGCGAGGATAAATCCAGATTGATCTTGTTTGTCATATAATATTCCGACCTCAGAACTCTGATAAAGGTTACTATCAAGGTCTTTCTGCTCATAAGAAATGAATGTATCATTATCAAAAGGCACAAAAACAGAGCTAAGGCTTTTATTTGATAGAAATGACCCATTGCTTAAGAGGAATGGAGTAATTGAATTAGAGCTGATATTTCGGCCTTTTAAAACCACTTCCATGACGATGAAGGAACTGCCTTCATAAAAATAAAAGTTTTGAATTGCCTTCGTCCCATTTATTGCAGGATGTTCGATGGAATAACATATTCCTATTCCAGCAGAATCTTTGAATTTTTGTTTTAGTGCCCTTCCGTTCTTGGATGTAATGGATAGCTGATCGACACCCTTTAATTGATAAGCAGATATGGCGTTCTCAAAAACAGGACGTTTGTCTTCAAACAAGGAGAAACTTCCTTTTTTCAAGTCATATTTGAATTCCTGATGTTCATTTAGTTTTACAGCGATTTGGGCGTGTAGAGTAAGGTTTGATAAGATAAATAGGCAAATGAGCCATAATTGATTTAGGTTTTTGAATAACATGATGATTAGGTTGATACAGCAAAATTTAAGAATAGGTCAATTCCTGAATTTCGGAACAATTTACAAGAATAAATTGACATCGATGAAAATATTACATAAAAAAATGAGGATTAAAAACCTCTTTAATCCTCATTTCTAATAACTTATCGAATTACAATAACCTCGAAGGAAATTGATGGATGTTTTCAATACTTAGTTGTTGCATCACTTGATATAATTGGGCTTTGAACATATTAATGGTATGATCAGCACCTTCATCACCTAATGCACCCACTCCATACATAAAAGGTCTACCCATAAAGTTAAAATCAGATCCAACTGCGTAGGCTCTTCCTAGATCAACTCCTGAGCGAATACCACCATCCAACATAATTTTTAATTTACTAGCATAACTGCTGTTCTGAGTCAAACGAATCAAAGAATGAATGGATGACTCGCCAGCATCAATCTGTCTACCGCCATGATTCGAAACAATAATCCCATCGACACCAATGGATATTGCGGCTTCCATATCCTCCTGAGTAGTGATTCCTTTCAAAACTAAAGGTCCTTTCCAAATATCACGGATGGCCTTTACCTTTTGGATATTCACTTTTCCGGTGAAAGTCTTATTCATAAATTGACCTAGTTGGGAAAGATCAAGTCCTTTTTCCATATATGGCTTCAAGGTTGCAAAATTAGGAATACCATGTTGCAATGTTTTTATTCCCCATTCTGGACATACCAGTGCCTGTAGGATGTTGCTGATATTCATCTTTGGCGGCATGGAAAGACCACTCTTGATTTCCCGATAACGTAGTCCAAAGGATGGAACATCCACTAGGACAACCAATACTGGGCATTCCACAGCTTTTAATCGATTTAATATATCATCACGCAGACGGTCTTCCGTAGGGTGATACAATTGAAACCAGGCTTCGCCTTCAGAAACTTCAGCAATCCGTTCAATACTACTGGTCGAAACTGTACTTAAGATATAAGGAACATTGTTTTTCGCAGCTGATTTAGCTAATATCTCTGGTGCATTTGGCCACATTAATCCTTGCAATCCGATTGGTGAAATCCCAAACGGTGCAGAATATCGCTTTCCAAAAAGTTCAACAGACATGTCTATTTCTCCAGAAACGTGGAGGTATTGAGGTTTTAGAAGAATGTCATCAAAATCACTTTCGTTTCTAGCCAAATTGAGTTCTTCATTACATCCACCTTCCAGATAATCAAAAGCAAACTTCGGAATTCGCCATTTTGCTTTGCGTTTTAAATCTGCGACTGATGGATAGCCTGATTTATAAGGATATTTTATCTTAACACTCATTTTTTTAAGATTTAGGTTGTGTTGGCGAAAGTACGGTTAAAAAAATGAAAAACCCATCCTGTGCTATATGCCTTTGAAGGAATTATCGCTTAGAAAAGTAAAATTTTAGTTATTAATCGATGAGCAGCTTTTGAACAACCGCACCGTTTTTCGATGTGCCATAAAAAAGAATGTAATCTACCTTCGTATTCAAGCCTGAAGTCCCGTCCCTTTGTTGGATGAAGATTCGATTGACTTTAAGTTGAACCCCATTAACCGTGGTTTCCACATAAGGATTGCCCTTACTGGGAATATTGAGATAAAATTTTTGACTAGGTAGGGATACTATGGATGCCTCATATCGATTCTTGTTGACAGGAATTGATTCAATACCATAGGCAAAGTTCTTTTGAATAACCGATAGAGGCTTGATTTCCCCATTCTTATCAAATATTTGGCGGTAAACTTTAATAGGATTATCCTCATCCAGTTTATTGTTCTCCAAACGGTTTAATGCATAGATAAAGGTGTTTTTTCCGCGATTATGCTGAATGTAGAATAAAAGGCCAGTTTTGTCGGTTGGCTTTGGATACCCTTCTTGGGCAAAAGCAATGTGGGTACTAACGAATATCAGTAATATCAAAATGAACTTGGTCATCCTAGTAATTTTGATGGGAAGTTACTGATATTCGCATTAATTGATAATGAAATTTAAGTTAAGGATTAATTTGTTCCTCCACGTCCTCCGAATAGTTTTGAAATTAACCAAATCACCAAAACGACTGCCCCTACAACTAATATAATTCCCCACCACATTCCGGCTTTAAAAATCCCTTCTATCAATGAACAACTACTAAAAAGTGATGTTGTCAATGCGAGTGCTAAAAATCCAATATATCTGTTCATAGTTCTTTTTATTTTACTAAACAATAAGAAGTCATAAAAGTTTGGTTTATCCTAACTCCAGATAAGATTTTTGCAGATTTTATCCCTTTTTTGGAAAGAGTTGATTCGATAAAATGAGAAGGCCGAGCTAATTTAGCTCGGCCTTCGTAGTTTATATTTTATAATACTTATTCAGCTCTTAAAATTTTGGCAGCTTCTACCATTGATTCTAATGCTGCTTTAGTTTCTGGCCAAGCACGAGTTTTCAAACCACAGTCAGGGTTTACCCATAATTGCTCTGCAGGAACTACAGCTTTAGCTTTACGTAATAAGTTAACCATTTCTTCTGTGCTAGGAACACGAGGAGAGTGGATATCATATACCCCAGGACCGATATCGTTAGGATATTTAAAGTCAGCAAATGCATCTAATAATTCCATTTGAGAACGTGAAGTCTCAATGGTAATTACATCGGCATCCATTGCTGCGATATCTTGGATAATATCGTTGAATTCAGAGTAACACATGTGTGTGTGGATCTGCGTATCATCATCAACATTTGAAGAAGAAACACGGAATGCACGAACTGCCCAATCCAAGTATTCTTGCTGATCAGCTTTACGTAATGGAAGACCCTCACGAATTGCCGGCTCATCAATTTGGATGATTTTGATACCTGCTTTTTCCAATGCTTGAACTTCATCCAAGATTGCTAATGCAATTTGGTAAGTTGTTGTTGAACGAGGTTGGTCGTTACGTACGAATGACCATTGTAAAATCGTAACTGGACCTGTCAACATTCCTTTTACAGGACGGTTAGTCAATGATTGCGCATATGCAGACCAACGAACAGTCATGTCTTCAGGACGGTAAACATCACCAAAAATAATTGGAGGTTTTACACAACGAGAACCGTATGATTGAACCCATCCATTTTGCGTGAATGCGTATCCAGCTAATTGCTCACCGAAATACTCAACCATGTCATTACGTTCGAACTCACCATGTACTAATACATCGATGTCTAGATCTTCTTGTAAACGAATAGTTCTTTCAGTTTCAGCAGCGATTTCTTTATCGTATTCCTCTTGAGAAATAGCACCTTTTTTCAAGTCAGCTCTCCATTTACGAACATCTTTCGTTTGTGGGAATGAACCGATTGTTGTAGTTGCAAATCCAGGAAGGTTGAATTTAGCTTGTTGAGCTTCTTTACGAGCATTGAAAGTAGAAGTACGTTTAGCATCTTCATCAGTGATGTTGCTAACTCTGTTTTTTACTTCTGGTTTGTGGATCAATGGAGAAGTACGACGGCTTTCAGCAGCATCTTTGTTTGCTTCAAAACGTTTTTGAGTTTCCGCATCTACTTCACCCTCAGCTAATACTGCTAAGTCTTTTACTTCAGCTAATTTTTGTTTAGCGAATGCTAACCAGTTTTTCACTTCAGCAGGTAAAGATTCTTCATTGTTTTCATTGTCTAAATCAAATGGAACATGCAATAATGATGAAGAAGGAGCAACCCAAACACGGTCTTTTCCTAAAGCATCAACGGCTTGTTTGATTTTTTTCAATGAGTTTTCATAGTCATTTTTCCAAATGTTACGGCCTTCAACAACTCCTAATGAAAGAGTTAATGATGCAGGAACTTTGGATAATATAGTGTCAAGTTGGTTTTCACCACGAACTAAGTCAAGGTGTAACGCATGCACAGGAAGGTTTACAGCGATATCTTCGTTGTTTCCTAATGCCTCGAAGTAAGTAGCAACGATTAATTTGATGCCTTTAGCAGCTGCAGCTAACTTTTCGAATACTTTTCCGTAAAGTGCTTTTGTAGCATCATCGATATCTAATGCCAAGAAAGGCTCATCGATTTGTACATATTGTGCGCCAGCATCAGCAAGTTTTCCAAGGATCTCTTCGTATACAGGAAGTAATTTGTCGATAAGATCGATGCGGTTAAAACCAGCTTCTTTTTCTTTACCTAATAATAAGTAAGAAATTGGACCAATCAGAACAGGTTTTGTTTCAATGCCTGATTGTTTTGCTTCATTGTATTCACTTAAGAATTTCTCTGAAGTAAGTTTGAATTCTTGATCTTTTACGAATTCAGGAACGATATAGTGGTAGTTGGTATCAAACCACTTTGTCATTTCCATAGCAGTTACATCAACACCATCTTCTTGGAAACCACGTGCCATCGCGAAATATAAATCTAAGTTATATTGGCGATCGATTTTGTTTAAAAGGGAGTTGTAACGAGCAGGAATTGCTCCAACAGTTAATGATAAGTCAAGGACTTGGTCATAAAAAGAAAAATCATTTGATGGGATCAATTCGATACCAGCATCCTTTTGAGTCTTCCAATTGCTTTCACGGATTTTCAGTCCAGCCTGCAATAATTCTTCCGCGCTGATTTTCTTTGCCCAGTAAGCTTCATTAGCTTTCTTCAGTTCACGGAATGCACCCACACGTGGGTAGCCTAAATTGTTTGTTAATAGCATATAGATCTCTACTAAATTAAAATGTTTCAAAAAGTCTTTGCTAAGAGAAGGCTACTAAGGTACCTGTAACCAGCTTATCTTTCCCAATCGGGGTAGAATGTAGCACCTTGTCAAGGGACAGGTTGCTAAGGCTTCATCGGGTCTAGTCCCTCTGCCTTTCTCTATAAGCGGTGGCTAAGTTATGGATAAGATTTATATTTTGCAAAAAAAAGATTTGTGACCAGAGATTTCTCCCCAGTAAAAACAAATTATTAGCCATTTTAATATGTCTCCATTCTATAATAATCTGGCCTAAAGCAATAGTGTAGAGGGAATACCAAAAAAATAGGGACAAAATTAATTTTGTCCCTATTCATTTTATTTTTGTAATCATTCTGAGAAGAACTCTTCCCAAAAATCTGATATTAACTCACTAATAATTTATATCCTTTACCATGGACATTCACAATCTCTACATTCGGATCTTCCTTCAAATATTTTCTTAACTTACTTAAAAAAACATCCATACTTCTTCCGGTAAAGTAATTGTCATCATGCCAGATCTTGATCAATGCTTCCTCTCGGGTCAATACATCGTTCTTTTTCAAACATAAAAGACGTAGTAATTCGGCTTCTTTGGTTGAAAGCTTTTGCTGTTGTCCCTTGAATGAAATAATCTGACTTGTATAATCGAAGAAGTAATCACCGATTTCAAATTTATCAGAAACTTCTTCTTCTTTATCTTTCGATGCTCTTTTGAGCAAGGCATTTATTCGTAGCAATAATTCCTCCACACGGAAGGGTTTGGTGATATAATCATCACCTCCCAATTCAAATGCCTGGGTTTTATCTTCCATCATTCCCTTTGCTGTCGCGTAGATGATAGGAACTGTTTGATTTATTTTTCGAATATCCTTTCCTAATGAAAAGCCGTCTTTCTTGGGCATCATGACGTCTAGGATACAAAGATCAAATTCCTCTTTTCTGAAGGCATCCATACCTTCTTGACCATCCTTACATAATACCACATCGAATTTACCCTTTAGTTCTAGGTAATCCTTTAATAACTCGCCCAAATTAGGATCATCTTCTGCTAATAATATCTTTTGATTCATAATTTCTTTTATTTATTATGCTACTTCCTTGGAGGCGTCCTTCAAAGGAAGAGTTACTTCAAATTGTGTGCCTTTATCTTTTTCGCTTTTAACTGATATTTTGCCGTTTAGTCTTTTGATGATATCATTGACATAACTTAGGCCTAGTCCAAAGCCTTTTACGTTGTGAATATTTCCCGTAGGAATCCTATAAAATTGATCAAAAATCTTTTCTTGTTGATCCTTGGTCATCCCCATTCCTTTATCTGCAACGGAGATTACAATGTTGTTCCCTCTATTAAAAGTCTTGAAAGTGATTTCTGGTTTTTCTTGAGAGTATTTAATTGCGTTATCAACCAAATTAAACATGACATTGGATAGGTGAAGTTCATCTCCAACCACCAAGTCATTAACTGCAGCCAAGTCGATATTCAAGGTTCCTTCTGCCTTATCCATTTGCAGGCGCATACTCTCCAAAACGGCATTCGCCAGAGAGTTGATATAAACATTGACGCGTTCAATTTTCAAGTTTTCCTTTTCTAAACGCGCAATATTCAAAACCCTTTCAATATGAGAACCCAATCTGACATTCTCATCATAAATGATATTTGCGAGTTTATTTACCCTTTTGCCATCAGCCGAAATTTCCGGATCCCGCAAGGACTCACTCGCGATCATAATAGTAGCCACCGGAGTTTTAAACTCATGCGTCATATTGTTGATGAAATCCGTTTTCATTTCGGAAATCTTCTTTTGCTTGAAGATAATGCTCAGGGTATAAGCGAAACATCCAATCAATAGAGCAAGCAAGGCCAAGATGGTCGGGAATAACCAATATCCCATGGTTTCCGCAATAATCCCGCCTTTATTTGGGAAGTGAATACTTAATTCACCCGGCGCATTGCCTCGGTCTCCTTGGAATAATCTTGCTGTATAGATCAATGGGTTGCTAACCTCCTTTAACTCTTCGTTATTGAATTGATACACCCCCTGAAATACCGGCATCTTATTGAAATCCTTGATTTCCATGACGAAGGATGATTTTATCCCGCGCTCAGAAAGCTCATGAATCAATAATTTCACCGTCTTTTTTCCATTGATACGTTCTGCCAAGGGTCTTTTGGATAATTCCATACCCATGGCCACATCAGCAATGACAGAGCTTTTTTTGCCACCTAAAATAGCAATCGTATCGTATAGGGTAGCAGCTTCTGTTAACTTCTGATTTCTTAAATTATTTAGTTTGATCTCCAATTCCTCAATTTTCCCAATGGATCTCGAGTCAATTCTTGGAGGTAATGTTCGGATTTGATAGGCAATGGCTTCCGTAGCTGGAGGTGAAAATACTGGAATTAAATACCGAGTACTATCATCCTTCTGAGCCACCCTTGGAATAACTTTTATGGCCTCAACATTCGTGAATTCACCAATGGTGTTATCAGATGTAAGCCCCTGTTCTAGAGTGATTCTGACTAAATGTTTATAATCTTTCCTTCGTAAATAGGTCTCGTAGAACTCATTACTAATGGGGACAGCTGGGAATTGCTGATTTAATTGACGCTCTAGATAATTGAAGTGGGTCGTATGTGCAAAAGCTCTTCTTTGCAAGGTTTTGATACTATCCTGATAACTTAACTGAAGCGCTAGTATTTTTTCATTCTTCTGAATTCTTTCCTGATCAATTCTAAACTTCTCCTGATTCAGACGTTCTTGTTCCCTAGCAAAATCATAGATCTCTTGGCGTTCGATTTTGTTGGCTACTGCTGATAGGGAGGCTTTAACCTCCTCATCGAATAATTTTGACTCCTTGATAAAGGACTCCCGCACAAAATAATATTGCATAGCCATTACACCTATAAGCGCAATGGACATCAGCCAAATAATCAATGCAATACTTCTTTTCTTCATTTGTTACAAAAGTAATAAGGGAAAACAGCTAATTTTCTCATTTAACACATTTTAACAGCGAAATTTTAGCTTTTTTAGCAGAAATGGATTTGTTTTGTTATAGAATTATGACTTAAGATACTGATTATGAAAAATTTCATCCTAATTTCCATGCTGCTTTTGATTTGGGTACTTCCTTCTTCTGCTCAAAATAATCAAAATTTTCAAAAAATGAAACCATTGGAACTCAAGTTGGATAAATCCAAGCAGGATAGTTTAAAGGCTTTCAAAATACCATTATTTGATTCTCTAAGTTCTACCATAGAGATCCCAAATGCATACAAAGGAAAGAAATTAAATCTGCAGCAAACACCAAATCAAGGGGCTATGGATGACAGTGTAATTCTAGAAAAGAAATTGACTGGCTCGGAGAGTGTAATGATGCCAGGAACCAAAAAACTGGGCAATAATTCCCAAAAGGATAAGTTTGAGTCCAAAGACGTTTTAAACTCCCTTATTCAGAAGTTGTTTCAAAAATATATAAACAAGAAAGCCTCATGTTAAATGAGGCTTTCTTGTTTTATTTCGTAATTATCTTACTTCTGAAACACGGATTGTATTTGTTCTACCTTTTTCATGTAATGGGGTAGAAGAGGTGTTGATAACAATCTGACCTGGTTCAACCAAGTGACGCTCTCTTAATAAGCCGTTTACATCTTGGATTGTACCATCTGTAGATTCGTATTTTTCGTAGATAAATGCTTTCACACCCCAGCATAAGCTAAGCGTACGCAATAAAGTTTTATTACCAGTGAAAACATAGATATCTGCATCCGGACGGTAACTAGAAATTTCCATGGCAGTATATCCTGAAGAAGTCATTACTGCGATTGCAGATGCATGAGTTTTTTCAGCCAAGAAAATAGAAGAACTACAAATAGCATCTGGAATTCGGGTTACAGGTACTGTTCCTAATTGTTCTTTGTCACTATAGTATGGATAAGAAGTCGCTTCAACATGAGTAATAACTTTTGCCATTGTTTCGATAACGATCTCAGGGAATTCACCAACTGAAGTTTCGCCACTTAACATCACAGCATCCGCACCATCAATTACCGAGTTCGCAACGTCATTAACCTCTGCACGTGTTGGACGTGGAGTAGTAATCATACTTTCCAACATTTGGGTAGCAATAATTACTGGTTTTGATAGGTTACGACATTTTTGAGCAATAATCTTTTGAAGGCCTGGTACTTCTTCCATAGGAAGTTCAACACCTAGGTCACCACGAGCAACCATGATCGCGTCTGTTGCTTCAATAATGCTGTCGATATTATCAATCGCTTCAGGCTTCTCGATTTTTGCAATCACTTTTGCGTGAGAACCTTTTTGCTTGATGATTTCTTTACATTGCTTGATGTCTTCTGCTGAACGTACGAATGACATCGCGATCCAGTCAGCACCATGGTCAAGAGCAAAGTTTAAATTATCTAAATCTTCTTCCGTTAATGAAGGAATTGAAACTTTGGTGTTTGGAAGATTAACTCCTTTTCTAGAGGTTAAAATACCACCATGAACAACTTCACAAGTAACTGTGTCTAAGTGGTTTGTTGATAAAACGCGCAATTGAAGTTTACCGTCATCCAATAAGATGATTTCATCTTCTTTTACGTCATTCGGAAAGTTGTCATATGTGATGTAGATTTTCTTTTCGTCACCAATTAATTCGTGCGTAGTCATCTCTACAGTACTTCCATTTACAAGAATGGCACCACCTTCTTTCATTTTTCCGATACGAATTTTCGGACCTTGTAAGTCAGCTAAAATACCTACGTTGAAAGGGTGTTCTTGGTTGATTTCGTTGATAGTGTTGATCACTTTTAGGTGATCTTCCTGAGAACCGTGTGAGAAGTTAAGGCGACAAACGTCAACTCCTTTAGCAATCATACGGGTTAAAACATCTTTTTTTGAAGAAGCCGGACCTAATGTGGCAACAATTTTGGTCCGCTTTTTTAGTTTATCCATTTAAATTAAATTTTAAATTTATATTCTTTTTTAAGTCATTTTCTGCTTTATTCTCCCCTTAAAGCAGTCGATTAGGTTTATGTGTATTAGTTACACTATCTTAATAATCCGCTAAAATATCAGATTTTCTTTAGATTTCAATATTGTTGGGTCTATTTCTTTTACCAAGAGTACTTCAGGAATAGACTTGATGTTTTCTAATAATGCGTCCAGATCTTCCTCATCGATATAATGTTTGATCATCAGGAAGTAATCAAAACTACTAATTTCAGGGATTAGGGCTGCGCCTTCCACCGACCGATTGCTCAATAAATAAAATTCAAACTCGAAAGTTTGATTATGGTACCTGAAAATATTAAAGTGATTCCGAAGGACGGGTTTATTTTTTTTTGATTCAAATATGATGTGATAGTCCAATTCATCCTTGGGTTTTTCTTTACTATTTCCATTATGGTCCAAATAATCTTCTTTCCCATAAACGAATTGCAAGCCGGTATGTTTGTTGATGAAATGGCAAAGTCGATAATCTCGCAGGACAGAACTGATGCCAATAAGGATAAAATCCAGTTCAAGGTCAAAGTCAGTTTCGAGTTTAAAGGTTATTTTGCTCAAGCCAATTTTATTTGATGATTTACAAAATTACGTTTTTGGTTCATTTAAGTTTGATGATTAAGTAAAAATATCATTAAATATGCATTAAGTTTGTAAAACTTTATTTGTTTTAGTATTATTGAATTAAGGTTAATTAATAAGGTGTTAAAACTTTATTTAGGATAACTTTGTTCTTTATTTAGTTTCAAAAGTCAAAAAGATTTGATTTTTGGGAATATTTATTTTTTCTTTGCACAGATTTATTAAACAATTAAACTAGAAAATCATGTCAGATATCGCATCAAGAGTAAAAGCAATTATCGTAGAAAAGTTAGGTGTAGACGAAAATGAAGTGACACCAGAGGCTTCTTTCACGAATGATTTAGGTGCAGACTCACTTGATACAGTTGAGTTGATCATGGAATTCGAGAAAGAATTCAACGTTGCAATTCCTGATGACCAAGCTGAAAACATCAGTACTGTAGGACAAGCAATCGCTTACTTAGAAAAAAACGTTAACTAACTAATTTTATTAGGCCAAAAATCATAAATGGAGCTTAAGAGAGTAGTTGTAACAGGATTAGGCGCACTTACACCTATTGGTAATTCCGTATCAGAATACTGGGAGGGATTAGTAAATGGTGTAAGTGGAGCCGCTCCTATCACGCATTTTGATGCGTCAAAATTCAAGACACAGTTCGCCTGTGAAGTCAAAGGTTTTGATCCGCACGTCTATATGGACCGTAAAGAGGCCCGTAAGATGGATCCTTTTGTGCAATACGCCATAGCATCTACCGATGAAGCCGTAAAAGACGCAGGTTTAGATTTCGATAAATTAGACAGAACGCGAATCGGTGTAATTTGGGGGTCTGGAATTGGAGGATTAACAACTTTCACTGAGGAAGTTGCTCAATACTCTAAAGGAGATGGTACTCCTAGGTTCAATCCTTTCTTTATTCCTAAAATGCTTATCGACTTAGCACCTGGACATATTTCTATGCGCCATGGCTTGCAAGGTCCTAACTTTTCTTCTGTTTCTGCTTGTGCATCGGCTACCAACGCAATGATCGATGCCTTTACGTATATCCGTACGGGAAGGTCCGACATTATTATTACTGGTGGCTCTGAAGCAACAATCAATGAAGCTGGAATCGGTGGATTTAATGCAATGCATGCCCTTTCAACGCGTAACGATGACCCTAAAACAGCCTCAAGACCATTCGATAAAGATCGGGATGGATTTGTATCTGGTGAAGGTTCTGGTGCCATCGTGTTGGAAAGCTTGGAACATGCCTTAGCGCGCGGAGCAAAAATTTACGCGGAAGTTGTCGGTGGTGGAATGAGTGCTGATGCGTATCATATTACTGCATCCCATCCTGAAGGATTAGGCGCTAAGTTAGCCATGACTATGGCGATCAAAGATGCCGGAATGGATTTCTCCGATATTGATTATATCAATGTTCATGGAACTTCAACGCCTGTAGGAGATGTGAGTGAAACAAAAGCTATCGTTGACCTTTTTGGTGAACACGCTTATAATTTAAATATCAGTTCTACAAAATCCATGACTGGTCACCTGCTAGGTGCTGCTGGTGCTGTAGAAGCTATTGCCTCTATTTTGGCAGTTAAAAATGATATTGTTCCTCCAACGATCAATCATTTCACTGATGACCCTGAAATTGATAGCAAATTGAACTTTACGTTCAATACTGCACAAAAAAGGGTTGTAAACGCTGCTTTGAGTAATACTTTCGGGTTCGGAGGTCACAACGCAACAATTATTGTGAAAAAGTATAATGGTTAAGATGTATTCATTTTTTCCATGCTAAACATTTAGAATAGGTAGTTGCATTTTCCAACTACCTATTGTTATTTAAAGTAATTATGCCCATCACACAGGTTTATAATCTTTATCTGTCCCCTAATCGCAATTACGTTCGGAAACTAAAGAACTTGCTTGGTTTCGTACCTGGCAATGTACGCCTTTACCAAATGGCATTCCGCCATAAGTCCGTAGCTGTCCTCATCAAAGATGGGGTCAAAAATAGCAATGAACGATTGGAATTTCTGGGCGATGCAGTATTGGGGTCGGTGGTCGCTGAATTACTTTTTAAACTTTATCCCTACAAGGATGAAGGCTTCTTGACCGAAATGCGATCTAAAATCGTATCTCGTGCCAACTTGAACCAGCTTTCCCGTAAGCTTGGATTTAATGAGATGATTGAGTTCGATGCTCGAATGATCAGTTATCCCAACAAACAAGGTTCTCTACTCGGAGATGCCTTTGAAGCTTTGGTTGGAGCGGTCTATCTGGATAAGGGATATACCTTCACCCGAGAGTTTCTTCTTTCCCGAATTATTAAACCCCATGTCGATATTCAAACCCTTGAAGTAACAGAAACAAACTTTAAGAGCCGCTTGATCGAATGGTGCCAGCACAACAACAAAGAAATTAGTTTTGTTCAGGTTGATAACCCAGAAGGGGAGTCCAACAAAATGTTTTCTGTAGTTGCCGTGGTCGATGGTGAAGAATGTGGCTTAGGTCGCGATTTCAATAAGAAAAGCGCGGAAAAAATAGCTGCAGAAAGAGCCTGCGAATTCTTGAAGATATTTGAAGAGTAGATTTGAAGAGTAGATTTGGGATATGAGATATGAGATTTGAGAAATTTAGTCTCAAAAGCATGATTATTAATCATATTTTTCATTCCAATTCCTCAATTCTTATTTCTAAAATTTCAAAATTCACATCCCAATATCACAGCAAATTTCTCCCATTTCCACACACCTTTACTTTTCCGTTTTCTATCTCAATTGTCACATCTATTTCTAATATCCCACATCTCACATCTAATCTAGCCCATTTCTTTACACCTATACTTTTCCGTTTTCTATCTCAATTCTCACATCCCACATCTCACATCTATTTCTAATATCCCACATCTCACTTCTCACATCAAATCTAGGCCATTTCTTCACACCTATACTTTTCCGTTTTCTATCTCAAATCTCACATCTCACTTCTCACATCTAATCCCTATCTTTGCGGCTATGGCATCAATAAAACCATCATTAGCTAAGGGTACTCGTGATTTTTCTCCATTGGAAATGGATAAGCGTAATTTTATTTTTAATACGTTAAAATCTATTTTCAGAAAATTTGGATATGCCGAGATCCAAACCCCTTCATTTGAAAACCTTTCAACCTTAACTGGAAAATATGGTGATGAAGGTGATAAATTAATTTTCAAAATCTTAAACTCCGGAGATTATTTGAGCAAGGCTCCAGCAGATTTGTTGGAAAGCAAAAGCTCGAATCCCTTAATTTCTCATATTTCAGAGAAAGCATTGCGTTATGATTTGACAGTTCCATTTGCGCGCTATGTGGTGATGCATCAAAATGATATAGCCCTACCTTTTAAGAGATTTCAGATTCAGCCAGTATGGCGAGCTGACCGTCCTCAGCGAGGAAGATATAGAGAATTTTACCAATGTGATGTAGACGTGGTAGGTTCAAGCTCATTATTGAATGAAGCTGAGTTTATTCTGATCTACAATGAAGCCTTGCTGAAATTAGGATTGAAGGATTTTAATATCAAACTGAACAATAGAAAAATCTTATCAGGAATTGCGGAAGTTGTGGGTAAGCCAGAGTTGATCGTGGATATGACAGTTGCTATTGATAAGCTTGACAAAATTGGTTTGGATGGAGTCAATAAGGAATTGTTGGAAAGAGGTTTTACGGAGGCTGATTTAGCAACCCTAAAACCAATCATCGAGCTTCAGGGTTCTAATTTGGATAAAATAGCATCCATGAAAACAGTCCTTTCAGATTCTACAGTTGGGATGCAAGGGATTGCAGAGATTGAAGAAGTTTTTGCTTACGTTGAAAAGTTCGGTCGTGCGGACCTATTAGAAAAAGTGGTTGAAGTAGATATCACTTTAGCGAGAGGTTTGAATTATTATACAGGATGTATTTTTGAGGTGAAGACCAATGAGGTTCAGATGGGAAGTATTGGTGGTGGTGGTCGCTATGATGACCTGACAGGAATGTTTGGGTTGAAGGACCTGACAGGTGTGGGGGTTTCATTTGGAGCAGATCGTATCTATGATGTCTTGGAGGAGTTGAATCTATTCCCACAAGGAGGTTCAGAAAGAACAAAATTACTGATTGTCAACTTTGATTCTGCGATTGAGGATTTCACTTTGCCATTGATGTATAGATTGCGTGAGGCCGGGGTTGCTGTCGAATTGTATCCTTCGGCGGTTAAGCTCAAAAAACAAATGAGTTATGCTGACTCCAAAGCAATACCTTATGTTCTTTTGGTTGGGGATGAGGAAGTGAGTTCTGGACAATTATCCTTGAAGAACATGGAGACTGGGGAGCAGGAAAAATTGAACATGGATGAATTAATCGAAAAATTGAAATAAGTAAAGCGACCTTTTTAGGTCGCTTTTTTTTATTGGGACAGATTTTAAAGGAGCAAGGGAAAGGATAAGAAGGGAATTGAGCGACGATAATTTTACATAAACCATATAAAACCGAGAAATGTAAGCTAAAAATTATCCGAAATCTCGTTAAAATTGATTAAATTTGTGGTCAGTTTAGTAAAGAAATTCAATACTTAGAAATGAGTTCAACACCTATAACAAAAGAAACCTACCTAGAGTGGTATGAATCCATGCTGCTCATGCGCAAATTTGAAGAGAAATCTGGACAGCTTTATGGACAGCAAAAAATTCGTGGATTTTGTCACTTATACATTGGACAAGAGGCCGTAGTTGCTGGTACAATGTCTGTGATTAAACCTGAAGATTCTTTGATTACAGCCTACCGTGATCACGCCCATGCATTAGCAAAAGGGGTATCGGCGGATGCTTGTATGGCAGAATTATTTGGTAAAGTTACGGGTTGTTCAAAAGGTAAAGGAGGCTCTATGCACTTCTTTTCCAAAGAGCATAAGTTCATGGGTGGTCACGGTATCGTAGGAGGTCAAATTCCTTTAGGTGCTGGTATTGCTTTTGCTGAGAAATATTTGGGAACAGATAATGTAAATATCTGTTACATGGGTGACGGTGCTGTACGTCAAGGTGCTTTCAATGAAACTTTGAATATGGCGATGTTATGGAAATTACCGGTAATCTTTGTTTGTGAAAACAACGGCTATGCAATGGGTACTTCTGTAAAACGTACGACTAACATGCAAGATATCTATAAAATGGGTCTTGGATTTGATATGCCAAGTGCACCTGTAGATGGAATGGATGTTGTTGCTGTTCACAATGCAATGGATGAGGCGGTACAACGTGCTCGTGCTGGTGAAGGTCCTACTTTCTTAGAAATTCGTACTTACCGTTATAAAGGTCACTCCATGTCCGATCCTGCAAAATACCGTACAAAAGAGGAATTGGAAGAGTACAAAGAAAGAGATCCAATAATCGCTGTGAAACACGCTATTGTTGAAAATAAATATGCAGATCAAGCTTGGTTTGATGAAGTAGAAGCGAAGGTTAAGAAAATCGTTGATGATTCAGTGAAATTTGCTGAAGAGTCTCCATACCCTGATGCCGCGGATATCTACAAAGATGTTTATGTTCAAGAGGACTATCCTTTTGTCATGGATTAATTAATGATAATTACTTTAACTTAAATAGAAGAATCCTAAACGATGGCTGAAGTAGTAAAAATGCCAAAAATGAGCGACACCATGACTGAAGGTGTGATCGCTAAATGGCACAAAAAAGTTGGTGATAAAGTAAATTCAGGAGACCTTATTGCAGAGGTTGAAACTGATAAAGCTACAATGGACTTTGAATCTTATCAAGAAGGTACATTGTTATATATTGGACCGAAAGAAGGCGAAGCAGTTCCAATTGATTCAGTAATCGCGGTGTTGGGTGAAGAAGGCGAAGATTACGAAGCATTATTGAAAGGTGATGCAGCTGGCTCTTCGGAGGATAAGAAAGAAACTAAAACTGAAGAAAAAGCTGAAAAATCTACTGAAGAAGCTCCTGCAGCGGATTCAGGAAGTAATGTAACTGCTGAAGATCTTGGCGTTACAGTGATTACCATGCCTTTATTGTCTGATACAATGACTGAAGGGGTGATTGCACAATGGAATTTTAAAGTTGGAGATACCATCAAATCGGATGATGCTATTGCGGATGTAGAAACTGATAAAGCGACTATGGAAGTGACAGCTTATGCTGATGGTACTTTATTATATGTAGGTGTTGAAGCTGGTCAAGCTGCAAAAGTTAATGATATTATTGCGATCGTTGGCCCTGCAGGAACAGATGTTACACCTCTATTAAATCAAAAACCTGCTGCTGCAAAAGCTGAATCTAAAAAAGAAGAAGAAAAACCAGCGGTTCAGGAAAGTAAATCTGATGCTCCAGTTGCTGCATCAACTTCTAGCGACGCTAGAATCAAAGCTTCTCCTTTGGCAAAGAAAATTGCTAAAGAAAAAGGTATTGATTTAAGCCAAGTGAAAGGTTCAGCAGAAAATGGTCGTATCGTAAGAAAAGACGTTGAAAACTTCACTCCGTCTGCAGCTCCTGCAGCAGCAGCGGCTTCTGCACCTGCGGCAGCGTCTGAAGCGAAAACAATCAGTTTACCTCAATTTGTTGGTGAAGAGCGTTTCACTGAAAAACCGGTGAACCAAATGCGTAAGACGATCGCTCGTAGATTGTCTGAGTCATTATTCACTGCACCACATTTCTACTTGACAATCAGTGTAGATATGGACAATGCAATGGCTGCTCGTGCTCAAATCAATGAGGTAGCTCCAGTTAAAGTTTCTTTCAACGATATCGTTGTGAAAGCTGTAGCTGTTGCTTTGAAACAACATCCTAATGTAAACTCTTCTTGGTTAGGCGACAAAATCCGTTATAATGAACATACAAATATCGGTGTTGCAATGGCTGTTGAAGATGGTTTACTAGTTCCGGTTGTTCGTTTTGCTGATGGTAAATCTTTATCACACATCTCTGCGGAGGTTAAAGATTTCGCTCAAAAAGCTAAAGCTAAGAAATTACAACCTTCTGATTGGGAAGGATCAACTTTCACTGTTTCTAACTTGGGTATGTTTGGTATTGATGAATTTACATCTATTATCAACTCACCTGATGGAGCGATCTTGTCAGTTGGTGCTATCCAACAAGTTCCTGTTGTGAAAAATGGAGCAGTTGTTCCTGGAAACATCATGAAATTAACCCTAGGTTGTGACCACCGTGTGGTGGATGGTGCTACTGGTGCTCAATTCTTACAAACATTAAAAGGATTAATCGAAGCTCCGATTCGCTTATTAGCATAATCTGAGTATTCCATAAAATACCAAAAGCCAGCATTATTGCTGGCTTTTGTTGTTTGATATAGTTTCTATTGAATGGATTATTTGCTTCCTCAAGATTTAGATCTTAATATTTTTGTTGAATCGCAATAAGTGGATTTCTGAACCGTTTTCTAAATGTCGAGATATTCTTGGGAATTATGCGGAATAGCTAATTTGTAACTATAGTTTTATCAAAAGAAAGCTAATATTTATTGTAATTTGTCACAATATATAGTAATTTGTCAAGAATTCATCAGACATAATTAGTAAGAAAAAGATTCAGATTAGAAGCGTGTCAATAAAAAAATTATTATTCGTATTGGGGTTAGGGACATTTACGATGTTCTCTTGTTCTTCGCCAGAAGCAAAACAAAAAGAAATTAAGATAGATCAAGCAAAGAAAGATAGTGTTGCATTGATTTATGATTCTACGAAAGCCGATAAACAGATCGATGCTTTTATGCAGAATCTTCATAAAAAATCAGCCTTTAATGGGAATGTTTTAGTCGCCAAAAAAGGAAAGATCCTGTATCAAAATGCCTTTGGATGGGCTGATTATCTTTTAAAAGATAGTTTGAATATCAATTCGCAATTTGAACTTGCCTCTGCCTCCAAGCCTATCACAGCCTTGGCCGTCATGAAACTGGTTCAAGAGGGGAAATTGAAAATGGATAATACCGTGAACGACTTTTATCCTAATTTCCCGTATCCTGGAATTAGTATCGCGCAATTGCTATCCCACCGTTCCGGATTGCCCAATTATGTTTATTTCTCTGAAGAAGCATGGCCAGACCGCAAAAAACCGATGTCCAATCAGGATGCAATGAACTTGTTGATAGAAAAACATCCGAATCGCTATGGCGCACCGGATGGTCGGTTCCATTATAACAATTCCAACTTTATGGTCTTAGCTTCCATCATTGAAAAAGTGACCGGCCAGGATTTTGCTGTTTACATGAAGGAAAATATTTTCGATCCTGCAGGCATGAAACATACTGCGGTATATTCTACAGCCGTGTATGAAAAAACGCCTTCCAATGTTATGGGGCATGATAAAGTTTGGCGCCGTTCGGTCGTTCGCAACTACCTGGATGGACCAGTTGGTGATAAAGGTATCTACAGTACCGTACAGGATATGTATTTATTGGACCTAGCTATCAAGGAAGGTCGTATCGTGAGTCAGACTTCTTTGGACTCGATGTATATGCCAAGAAGCGATGCGAAAAGAAGCTTATTCAGTTATGCTTATGGCTGGCGGACATTTAGTCCTCCGGGCAATCCTATCGTATATCATACCGGATGGTGGCACGGCTTTAAAAGCTTATATGTCCGCGATTTGAAAAACGATGTCACGATTGTTTTGTTGACAAATATGGCAAATGGGAGTTTGAATCATTTAGATGATTTGTATAAAATCTTAGAAATGCCTATTTTGAGACAAAATGCATATAATGCAAGTGGTGAATTAGTAAATTAAAATCCTAATAACAATATATGAAAAAGACCTTGATTTTAGGTGCGAGTACCAATCCGGCAAGATATTCGTATTTGGTAGCCAATAAATTGGTTAGAAAAGGCCATCCCATCGTCAATGTAGGGCGTAAGGTTGGCAAAGTAGCTGGAGCAGAAATCGAACCTGCAGAGGAGATTCATACCGATATAGATACAATGACCTTGTATGTAGGTCCTCAGAACCAGCCTCAATATTATGACTATATTTTAAAGACAAAGCCGAAACGTATTATTTTTAATCCTGGAGCTGAAAATGCTGAACTTGCTGAAAAGGCAAGAGAAAATGGGATTGAAGTCGTTGAAGCATGTACTTTAGTTATGCTTAATACAGGACAATTTTAATAATCCATTCACAAGATTTTCTGAAGGAGCTGTCAAATGACAGCTCCTTTTTTTATTGCCTGAATTTTTTCAGGTTTAATGAGCATGCTTAAGCTGGTATAAATTCAAGAATCGGATGCCTTGTTATGGAAATTGAGGCAGGGGTTGAATTCGGGTTTTGACCAAAAAATCTTTTGTTCAAACTAACTGTTCTACCGGACTTTCTCCGGACTTTCGCCGGACCTTCTTCGGACCTTCTTCGGATTTTGTTCGAATTTTTTCGAACAAGGTCCGACGCAAATCCGATACAGCTGAGGCAGAATGTAAAATTTGATTCCTATTATTCCAAAGTTAATATTGAATTAGAAACAGGATTAAATGAGAATTATGAATGTGCACTTTATTCAGGACCTCATGTCAATTTATTCTGGGAATGGAAATTTACTGAAAACGATATCGTAGATTTTTGTATTGTTTTTCTTTTTATATCCTTATTTTGTTTATTCCTAAATTTTATCAATTTAAAAAACCACAACAATGAGGCGAATTTATTCTACCATCACCCTTTGTCTGATTTCATTGCAGATTTCATTTGGCCAGAAACAGGACCTAAAATTAAGTTCTGATTTTATCAATGGTCAATTGGAAGCATCGGCAAAACAGTATCAACATTTAGTATCAGTAGTTCCTGCCAATAAATTTCCAAAAACCTTTGAAGCTGGGGAACAGAAGTTTTCCAATTCTTCGTGGTGGTGTTCTGGATTTTATCCGGGCACTTTATTGTATTTATCCGAAGGAACCGGGAATTCAACCTTAAAACAGGCTGGCCTGGATAAATTAAAGGAATTGGAAAAGGAACAATTTAATAAAGGAACACATGACTTGGGTTTTATGTTGTTTTGTAGTTTCGGGAATGCCCTGCGTTTGACCGGTGATAGCAGCCAATATCAACCTATATTAAAAACAGGTGCAGAATCACTTACAAGTCGTTTTAACCCAACTACGAAAACCATTCGTTCATGGGATCATAATGTTTGGAAATTTCCAGTAATCATCGATAATATGATGAACTTGGAGTTTTTAATGGAATTATCAAAAACGACAGGGGATAAGAAGTATGCTGATGTTGCCATTACGCATGCCAATACCACGATGAAAAATCATTTTAGAGCAGATAATAGTTCTTTTCACGTGATTGATTATGATCCAAAAACGGGGGAAGTATTGGCTAAGCAAACCGCTCAAGGGGCGGCAGATGAATCTGCATGGGCTCGAGGACAAGCTTGGGGCTTATACGGCTATACCATGATGTACCGAGAAACCAAGGATAAGGCTTATTTGAAACAGGCGCAAAAAATTGCCGATTATATTTTGAAGAATCCGAATTTACCGGCTGATTTGATTCCATATTGGGATTTTGACAAGGATAAGATTCCATCGGATAGTAAGACTTATTCGCGTAGGAGCTTGCGGGATGCTTCGGCGGGAGCAATTATTGCATCGGCCTTATTGGAGTTGTCGCAATATAGCAAGGGCAAAGTAGGGAAGGAATACCTGCGAAAAGCGGAGGAAATGCTTAAGAGTTTGTCTTCAGAGACTTATTTCGTGAAGGATGGAAGTAATGGTGGATATTTGTTGGCTCATAGTGTTGGGGCATTGCCATTGAACTCGGAAGTAGATGTTCCATTAACCTATGCGGACTACTATTATGTGGAGGCTTTGATTAGGTATCAGCGGATGTTGGCGGGGGAGCCGATAATAAAAATTTAGACACATATTTTGATCTATAGGAAAGCCTCGAAAAAAATCGGGGCTATTTTTTTAAAAATAATTGACTAACTATTTGATAGTTATAAAATTGTTTGTACTTTTGCAGTCCCTAAATGGGGAATTGTGTCTTGAGCGAAGCCCTACTGCTTCGATGGACGTTTAATTAATTAATTTATAACATGTCAGGAATTATTGGTAAAAAAGTAGGAATGACCAGCCTGTTCAATGCTGAAGGGAAGAATATCCCTTGTACAGTAATCGAGGCTGGGCCGTGCGTGGTTACGCAGATACGTACGGAAGAGAAGGATGGTTATTCGGCAGTTCAACTTGGCTATGATGATGCTAAGGAAAAGAACACGAGCGCTCCTCTAAAAGGACATTTTGCAAAAGCAGGAGTTAGTCCTAAGCGTAAACTAGTTGAATTCAAAACTTTTACAGATGCGAAAGAACTAGGAGACATCGTTGATGTTACTTTATTTGAAGAAGGCGAGTACGTAGATGTAGTTGGTACTTCCAAAGGTAAAGGATTTCAAGGTGTAATGAAGCGTCATGGCTTTGGTGGTGTAGGTGGTGCGACTCACGGTCAGCACAACAGACTACGTGCACCGGGTTCATTGGGAGCTTCATCTTGGCCTTCAAGAGTATTCAAAGGAATGCGTATGGCGGGTCGTACAGGTGGCGAGCGTGTAAAAGTTCAGAATTTACAGATTTTGAAAGTTTACCCAGAGCAAAACCTAATTGTTGTTAGTGGTTCCGTACCAGGAGCTAAGGGTTCATATGTAATCGTAGACAAATAGTAGAGATGGAAGTTAAAGTATTAAATTTATCAGGAAAAGAAACAGGTGCCAAGGTGCAGCTTCCTGAGTCGGTATTCGGTGTTACACCAAGCGACCACGCAATCTATTTGGATGTGAAACAATACTTAGCGAACCAACGCCAAGGTACACACAAATCAAAACAACGTAATGAGATTGCGGGTTCAACTCGTAAATTACACAAACAAAAAGGAACAGGTGGTGCTCGTGCGGGTTCTATCAAATCTCCATTGTTTAATGGTGGTGGTCGTGTATTCGGTCCTCAACCTCGTGACTATAGCTTCAAATTGAACAAAAAATTAAAGCAATTAGCACGTAAATCAGCATTATCTTACAAAGCACAAGAGAACAATGTTGTTGTATTGGATGAAGTTAACTTTGATTCAATCAAAACTAAAAACTACTTAGCTTTTGTTAATGCATTAAACCTTGCTGACGAGAAAACTTTATTAGTATTGCCAGCATACAATAACAATGTTTATTTATCAAGCAGAAACTTGAAGAAAGCAAAAGTTATCGTAGCATCAGATTTAAATACATATGATGTATTGAACGCTACGAAATTATTGTTAACTGCAGATTCTGTTAAAACTTTGGAGGAAGCATTCGCTAAATAATATGGAAATTATTAAAAAACCTATTTTAACTGAGAAAGCTTCATTATTAACGGAAAAATTAAACCGTTATGCTTTCAAAGTAGATCATAGAGCAAACAAGATTCAAATCAAAACAGCGGTTGAGCAAATGTTTGGTGTGACTGTAGTTGCAGTTAACACAGCAGTTGTTGCAGGTAAGGCGAAAAGCCGTTACACTAAAGCTGGATTTGTATCAGGCAGAAGCCCTAAATATAAGAAGGCCATCATTACAGTTAAAGATGGTGAAACTATTGACTTTTACAGTACACTATAATAAGAAATGGCAGTTAAAAGATTCAAACCGGTTACCCCTGGTACTCGCTTCAGAGTAGGTGCTGATTATTCAGACGTTACAACTAACGTTCCTGAGAAATCATTAGTAGTTAGCATCAAGAAGTCAGGTGGTCGTAATAACTCCGGTAAAATGACTATGCGTTACATCGGTGGGGGACACAAAAAATCATACCGATTAATAGATTTCAAACGCGATAAAAAAGATATCCCTGCAAAAGTTGCTACCATTGAGTATGATCCAAATCGTACTGCACGTATTGCATTATTGCACTACGCAGATGGAGAGAAACGTTATATCATTGCTCCAGCTGGATTAACAGTTGGTCAAACAGTGATTGCAGGCGAATCAGTAGCCCCAGAAGTAGGTAATACTATGCCATTGGCAAACATCCCATTGGGTTCTATCATTCACAACATTGAATTGAATCCAGGACAAGGTGGTTCCATTGCACGTTCAGCAGGTACATATGCACAATTGTCTGCACGTGATGGTAAGTATGCTATTATCAAATTGCCTTCAGGCGAGACTCGTATGATTTTATTGACATGTGTTGCTACCATCGGTTCCGTATCGAACGCAGAGAAAGCAAACCAAGTATTAGGTAAAGCAGGTCGTAAACGTTGGTTAGGTCGTCGTCCTAGAGTTCGTGGTGTTGCGATGAACCCGGTTGATCACCCTATGGGAGGTGGTGAAGGACGTTCATCTGGAGGTCACCCACGCTCACGCACAGGTGTATTAGCTAAAGGCTACAAAACACGCTACAAGAAGAAAACATCGAATCGTTACATCATTGAGAGAAGGAAAAAATAATGGCTCGTTCAATTAAAAAAGGTCCTTATATCGATCACAACTTAGAAAGAAAAGTTCTTTCTATGAATGAAACAAACAAGAAATCAGTAATCAAGACTTGGTCACGCAGATCAATGATTTCACCTGATTTTGTTGGTCATACCTTCGCAGTGCACAACGGGAATAAATTTATTCCAGTTTATGTAACAGAAAATATGGTTGGTCACAAGCTTGGTGAATTTGCGCCTACGCGTACTTTCAGAGGCCACGCAGAAAAGAAAAAATAATAGGTAATGGAAGCAACAAAAAAACTCAAAAAGTCTGTTTTAATTAAGCAGCGCAAAGAGCAGGAAAAAGCTCAAGTAGGAGGAGCTTCTACTGCCAAGTTATTGAATTGCCCTACTTCACCACGTAAGATGCGTCTAGTAGTGGATCTTATCCGTGGACAGAAAGTAGAGAACGCACTTTACATTCTAAAACATACAGGTAAAGAAGCTGCCATTCGTGTTGAGAAATTATTATTATCAGCAATCAAGAATTGGGAGTCTAAAAACGAAGGTTCTTCAGTAGAAGACGGCGGATTGTATGTTAAAGAAGTATCTGTAGGTGGAGGTCGTCAATTAAAGAGATTACGTCCAGCACCACAAGGTCGTGGTTATAGAATTCGTAAGCGTTCAAACCATGTAACTTTGGTAGTAGATAGTATTAATAACGTTAACAACTAATAATATTAAGAATGGGACAAAAAGCAAATCCAATAGGTAGCAGATTAGGAATCATCAAAGGATGGGATTCTAATTGGTTCGGAGGCAACAACTATTCTGATAAGTTAGTTGAGGACGAAAAAATAAGAAAATATCTTTCGGTACGTATCGCAAAAGGCGGTGTAGCAAAAGTTGTTATTGAGAGAACGTTAAAACGTATCACTGTAACAATCCACACAGCACGTCCAGGAATCGTAATTGGTAAAGGTGGTCAGGAAGTTGATAAGATCAAAGAAGAGTTAAAGAAATTAACTAAGAAAGATGTTCAGATCAACATTTTCGAGATCAAACGTCCAGAGTTAGATGCGAAACTAGTTGCAGAAGGTATTGCTAAGCAATTAGAGGCACGTATTTCATTCCGTCGTGCAATGAAAACTGCGATTGCATCTACAATGCGTATGGGAGCAGAAGGTATCAAGGTAATGTGTTCAGGTCGTTTAGGTGGCGCTGAGATGGCTCGTACAGAGCAATACAAAGAAGGAAGAACTCCTCTACACACATTGCGTGCTGATATTGATTATGCATTAGCAGAAGCATTGACAACTTACGGTAAGATTGGCGTAAAAGTTTGGATCTGTAAAGGTGAAGTTTACGGTAAGAGAGATTTATCTCCAAACATTGGTCAAGCGTCAGGCGTTAAATCACGTGGTGGCAACGAAGGTGGTGACAACAACAACCGTCGTGACAACCGCGGAGGTCGTGGTGGAAACCGTGGCGGACGTCGTGATAACAACCGTGGAGGTAAAAGAGATTAATTAATAACAAGATTTAGATTATCTGTTTAACAGATTTAAAAAAATACGAACATGTTACAGCCAAAAAGAACGAAGTTCAGAAAGATGCAGAAAGGCCGTATGAAGGGTAATGCCACTCGTGGAGCGGAATTAGCTTTCGGATCTTTCGGTATCAAATCAATGGAACCAGCATGGATCACAAGCCGTCAGATTGAGGCAGCTCGTATTGCGGTTACTCGTTATATGAAGCGTGAAGGACAAGTTTGGATCCGCATTTTCCCTGACAAACCTGTTACGAAGAAACCTGCAGAGGTACGTATGGGTAAAGGTAAAGGTGCTCCAGAATATTGGGTAGCGGTAGTGCGCCCAGGCCGTATGTTATTTGAAGCAGAAGGCGTTCCATTGGAAATCGCGAAAGAAGCATTACGCTTAGCTGCGCAAAAATTACCGGTTCAAACGAAATTTGTGATACGTAGAGATTACGTTGAAGCATAATAATCGTCGGTAATGTCAAGAGATAAGCCTTACTGCCGTTACCAGTAAGGCGGTTTTAACCTCGCGATAACCCGGCACAACAAATTGAAAAATGAAAAATTCAGAAATCGTAGAATTATCAACTGAGGATTTAACAGCACGTCTTGTAGAAGAGAAAGCTGCCTTAAACAAATTGAAATTTGCACATGCTGTTTCTGCTATTGAGAATCCAAACGTGATCAAAGCAGCTCGCAGAACTATCGCTCGTATCTCTACGGAGATTTCTAAGCGTACTAATGCAGCAAAATCTGAAACAGCCTCTGAGGCATAAAATTAAAGTCGAAATGGAAAGAAATTTAAGAAAAACAAGAATCGGCTTAGTAGTTAGCAACAAGATGGACAAATCTATCGTAGTGGCTGTTGAACGTAAAGTAAAACACCCAATTTACGGTAAATTCGTTAAGAAAACTACTAAATTTAAAGCTCATGACGAACAAAATACCTGCGGTATCGGCGATACGGTATTAATTATGGAGACACGTCCGCTGAGTAAAACTAAGAACTGGAGATTAGTAGAAATTTTAGAAAGGGCTAAATAATGGTACAACAGGAATCAAGACTAAATGTAGCTGACAACAGCGGAGCTAAAGAAGTTTTAGTAATCCGTGTGTTAGGCGGAACGCGCAAGCGTTATGCATCTATCGGTGATAAAATTGTTGTTACCGTAAAGAGCGCTATCCCTTCAGGAAACGTGAAAAAAGGATCAGTTTCTAAAGCAGTAGTCGTACGTACGAAGAAAGAAATCCGTCGTAAAGATGGTTCTTACATTCGTTTTGATGACAATGCTGCAGTATTATTAAATAATAATGATGAGCCACGTGGAACACGTATCTTTGGCCCAGTTGCTAGAGAGTTGCGTGAGAAACAGTTCATGAAAATTGTATCATTAGCACCGGAGGTTTTATAATTATGGCACAAAAAACAAACAAAACTACTCCCAAGATTAAAATCAAGAGAGGAGATTTAGTGAAAGTTATCGCTGGTAACTCTAAAGGTAAGCAAGGTACAGTATTAGAAGTTATTGCTGATACTAACAGAGCGATTGTTGAAGGCGCTAACAAAGTGAAAAAACACACTAAACCAAGTGCAGCAAATCCTAACGGTGGTATCATCGAGAAAGAAGCTGCAATTAACATCTCAAATTTAGCTTTAATCGATCCTAAGACTGGTAATCCTACTCGTGTTGGACGTAAAGTTAATGCAGATGGCAAAATAGTTCGTTACGCAAAAAAATCAGGGGAGGAAATTAAATAATGACTTACGTACCAAGATTAAAAGCGAAATATGCGGAAGAGATCCGTACAGCGCTTAAGGAAAAATTCCAGTATAAGAGTGTTATGCAAGTTCCTAAGCTAGAGAAAATCGTAGTATCTCAAGGTATTGGAGCAGCTACAGCAGACAAGAAATTAATTGATAACTCAATCACTGAGTTAACAACAATTACAGGTCAACAAGCTGTATCTACAAAATCTAAGAAAGATATTTCGAACTTCAAATTGCGTAAAGGAATGCCTATTGGTGCTCGCGTAACATTACGAGACAACAATATGTTTGAATTCTTAGATCGTTTAATCGCGGTTTCTTTACCACGTATTCGTGACTTCCGTGGAATCAACGATAAAGGATTTGACGGACATGGTAACTACAACTTAGGTATTACTGAGCAGATTATCTTCCCAGAGATCAACATTGACAAGATCAACAAGATCCAAGGTATGGATATCACTTTCGTAACTTCAGCTAAGAATGATATCGAAGCTTTAGAATTATTGAAACAATTCGGTTTACCATTCAAAAACCAAAATTCGAATAACAATGGCTAAAGAAGGATTAAAAGCACGCGAAGTTAAGCGTCAAAAATTAGTGGCTAAATTTGCTGAAAAACGTGCGGCATTAAAAGCAGCAGGTGACTACGCAGCCCTAGATAAATTACCAAAAAATGCATCGCCAGTAAGATTGCACAATCGTTGTAAATTAACTGGTCGTCCAAAAGGATATATGCGTCAATTTGGTATCTCACGTGTAACATTCCGTGAGATGGCCTTAGACGGAAAAATCCCGGGAGTGAAAAAAGCTTCTTGGTAATCAAAAAAATATAATTACTTTTGCCCGGATAAACCACGAACAGTGGTTTATCGGGTTTTTTTTGCATTGCAATATTTTAACCGATAAAAGGTCTGTGGCTTCGGTTAGTCATAGAAACCATTATCATAATTTTTATACAATAATGAATACAGATCCAATAGCGGATTACCTTACCCGAGTAAGGAATGCCATTAAGGCCAACCACAGGGTTGTTGAAATTCCTGCATCGAACCTTAAAAAAGAAATCACAAAAGTTCTTTTCGACAAAGGTTACATTGCTAACTACAAATTTATTGAAGAAGGTCCTCAAGGTTCAATCAAGATTGCTTTGAAATACCACCCAATTAGCAAAGTACCGGCTATTCGCACATTGACACGTGTGAGTAAACCTGGTTTAAGAAAGTATGCAAGTGTTGACAGCATCCCTCGTGTATTAAACGGTTTAGGAATTGCGATTTTGTCTACTTCGAAAGGAGTAATGTCAGACAAAGAAGCTGCCGTTCAAAACGTTGGTGGAGAGGTTTTATGTTACATTTATTAATCTAGGAGAAAGCACAGAATGTCAAGAATTGGAAAAGCGCCTATCGCTATACCTTCTGGTGTAACGGTAACAGTTTCAGATAAGAATCTGGTAACTGTTAAAGGCCCTAAAGGTGAATTAACACAACAAGTAGACCGCGACATTACCGTTTCACAAGAAGAAGGTAATATCGTTGTGTCACGTTCAACAGAACAAAAGAAACACAAAGCATTACATGGTTTATACCGCGCCCTATTGAACAATATGGTTGTAGGTGTAACCGAGGGATACAAAACTACCCAAGAATTAGTTGGTGTTGGTTACCGTGCTGCAAACAACGGTAATACGCTAGAGCTAACCTTAGGTTTCTCTCACCAGATTGTATTCGTATTGCCAGAGGAAATTAAAGTAACAACAACTGCTGATAAGGGTAAAAACCCAACTATCACTTTAGAATCTATCGACAAACAATTGATCGGTCAAGTAGCGGCGAAAATCCGTAGCTTCCGTAAGCCAGAGCCATACAAAGGTAAAGGTATCAAGTTTGCAGGTGAAGTATTAAGAAGAAAAGCAGGTAAATCAGCTAAAAAATAATAACCATGGCAGGAATTAAATCAACTCGCAGAGAGCGAATCAAAAAAGGAATTAGAAAACACCTGGCTGGATCAACTGAACGTCCTCGTTTGACGGTTTTTAGAAGTAACAAAGGTATCTACGCTCAGATTATTGACGATACTACTGGTAAAACATTAGCATCAGCATCAACTTTATCAAAAGAATTTGCTGGTTCAGGTAACAAAGTAGATCAATCGAAAGAAGTAGGTAAATTAGTTGCTGAGAAAGCGGTTGCAGCAGGAATTAGCAAAGTAGTTTTTGACCGTAATGGGTACTTATACCATGGCCGTATCAAATCATTGGCTGAAGGTGCTCGCGAAGGCGGTTTAGACTTTTAATTAAAGAAAAAAATGGCATTAAGCAATATTAAAAGAGTAAAATCAAGCGAAATTGAAGTAAAAGATCGCTTAGTAAGCATCCAACGCGTAGCCAAGGTGACCAAAGGTGGTCGTACTTTCAGTTTTTCAGCTATTGTAGTAGTTGGAGACGAAAATGGTATCGTAGGATACGGATTAGGAAAAGCTAAAGAGGTTACTGAAGCTATCACTAAAGGTATCGATGATGCAAAGAAAAACTTAGTAAAAGTTCCTATTATCAAAGGTACAGTACCTCATGAGCAATACGGTAAATATTCAGGTGGTTCAGTTTTAATTAAACCAGCTGTAAGTGGTACCGGAGTATTAGCAGGTGGTGCTATGCGTGCGGTATTGGAGTCTGCAGGCATTACAGACGTATTAGCAAAATCATTAGGTTCTTCTAACCCACACAACGTGGTAAAAGCAACGATTGATGCATTAGCTAATATGCGTGACGCTTATACAGTAGCACAAACACGTGGTGTCGATTTAAACAAAGTATTTAACGGTTAATATCATGGCAAAAATTAAAATCACCCAGATAAAGAGCGTTATCGACAGAAGCGAGCGCCAAAAGAAAACTATCGAAGCATTAGGTTTGAAAAAAATCAATCATTCGGTAGAAGTTGAAGCTACAGCAGCCATCATTGGTATGGTTCGTAAAGTGAACCACTTAGTCGCTGTAGAGACTATTTAATAAAATAGATGGAAAGGATGCTCACTTCCTTTCCATTCTTTGTTAATAAATTTATGGAATGCTATGGCCTGTTTAGTGAGAGCGAAGGCGTAGCACAATTTGATTAAAAATGAACTTAAGTAATCTAAAACCAGCATCTGGTTCAATTAAAACTAAAAAACGTATTGGTCGTGGACAAGGATCTGGCCGTGGTGGTACCTCTACTCGTGGTCACAAAGGAGCAGGATCTCGTTCAGGAAACTCTACGAAAATCGGTTTCGAAGGTGGTCAAATGCCTCTTCAACGTCGTGTACCTAAATTTGGTTTTAAGAACATCAACCGTGTAGAATATGTAGGTGTTAACTTAGATGTTTTACAAGCTATCGTTGAGAAATTCAGCTTAACCACTGTAGATTTCGATACTTTGAAAGAGCACGGATTAGTTTCAAAAAATGACTTAATCAAGATCTTAGGTCGTGGTGAGTTCACCGCAAAAGTAGAAGTAAAGGCCCATGCATTTTCAGCTTCAGCACAAAAAGCAATTGAAGCAGCAGGTGGTTCTATCGTTAAATTGTAATAATACATGAAGAAACTAATCACAACCTTAACCAATATATGGAAGATAGAAGAATTACGTAATCGTATTCTTAATACGATTCTATTTCTTTTAATATACCGCGTTGGTTGTCACGTGGTTTTACCAGGTGTCAATCCAGAAGCGTTGGTAATAAACAGAGAAGGTGGTAATGACATCATGAACTTGATCAATATGTTTGCGGGAGGTTCCTTCTCGCGTGCTGCGATCTTTGCTCTTGGTGTAATGCCTTATATCTCGGCATCTATCGTAGTTCAGCTATTGGGGATTGCTGTTCCTGCTTTTCAAAAGATGCAGAAAGAGGGAGAATCTGGCCGTAAGAAAATGAACAACATTACTCGTTACTTAACCGTTGCGATTACTTTAGTTCAGGCAGTAGCTTATGTTAAGACCCAAATTGGTCCAGAAGCGAAAACCATTGCGGATCCGATGTTCTCTATCCTATCTGCGGTCGTATTGACAGCGGGTACATTGTTTGTGATGTGGCTAGGTGAAAAGATTACCGATAAAGGAATTGGTAATGGTATTTCATTAATCATTATGGCTGGTATTATTGCTCAGCTTCCTGCAGGTATTACTGCAGAATGGGCATCCAGAATGAGCCCAAGTGGTGGTGGTCCTATTCCATTGTTATTGGAGTTTGTTGCCTTATTCTTCGTTGTGATCTTCACGATTTTAGTTGTACAAGGTGTTCGTAAGATCCCTGTACAGTATGCGAAGAAAATTGTAGGAAACAAACAGATTGGTGGTGTGCGTCAATACATTCCTTTAAAGGTAAATGCGGCGGGTGTAATGCCAATCATTTTCGCGCAGGCGATTATGTTTTTACCGATGTCGTTGACACAATTCTTCCCGAATGTTCAATCTGACTTTCTGAATTCATTGAGTAACTATACTTCCGTAACGTATAATGTTGTATTCGCATTATTGATTATTGCGTTTACTTTCTTCTATACGGCGATCATGGTTAACCCTCAACAGATGTCAGAGGACATGAAGAAGAACGGTGGTTTTATTCCAGGTATCAAACCAGGTTATGAGACCAACATGTTTATCGACAACGTAATATCACATATTACCTTCCCTGGTGCTGTATTTGTGGCGATCATTGCGATTTTGCCAGCAATTGCAACATTATTTGGAGTAAATAATCAATTTGCACATTTCTATGGTGGTACCTCTTTATTAATTTTAGTAGGTGTTGTTCTAGATACAATTCAGCAAATTGAGAGTCATTTGTTAATGCGTCATTATGATGGATTGATGAAAACAGGTCGTGTAAAAGGTAGAAGCACTGCTACTACTGTTGAAGGCTATGATCAATCCGCATTATAATTTTGAATGTCTAAAGTATATTATAAAACAGCAGATGAAATTGAGCAAGTGCGAGAGTCAGCAAATGTACTCTCGCAATTACTTGCTGAAATTGCAGGATTAGTAAAGCCGGGGATTACGACTTTATCATTAGATAAATTTGCCTTCGACTTTATTAAGGACCATAAAGGAACCCCAGCATTTTTAAATTACCAAGGATTCCCATATTCATTATGTATTTCAGTGAATGACCAAGTTGTTCATGGATTTCCAAGTGATTATGTTTTGAAAGATGGGGATATCGTTACGGTAGATGGTGGTGTGAATTTGAATGGTTTTATTAGTGATTCTGCATATACGTTTGCTGTCGGTGAGATTTCTGAAGAAGCGAAACAATTGTTAGAAGTAACAAAAGGATCTTTACAAGCAGGAATCGAACAAGCAATCGCGGGCAAGCGAATAGGAGATATCTCGGCTGCCGTTCAAGAATATGTAGCACCATATCGTTATGGTATTGTTCGGGAACTGGTTGGTCATGGAGTTGGATTTCATTTACACGAGAAACCGGAGGTTCCGAATTACGGCAAACGTGGTTCAGGGCCGAAGTTGGAAGAAGGATTGGTGATCTGTATTGAGCCAATGATCAATGCCGGCAAGGCAGGGGTTAAGTTTTGGGATGACGGATGGACAGTGAGTACAGTTGATGGAAAGCTTTCAGCACATTTCGAACAGATGGTTTCGATTCAGAAAGGTACTCCGGATGTGTTATTGAATTTTGACGCGATTGAGAAAGTTTTAAATAAAAAGTAGTTGGTATTCAATTATTTTATTTATCTTTGCACTCCTGTTTGCGGGTATATCATCATTTAAAATACGAGATTATATGGCTAAACAAGCCTCGATTGAACAAGACGGCATAATCAAAGAAGCGTTATCTAACGCGATGTTTCGCGTAGAATTAGAGAATGGGCATGAAATTATTGCACATATTTCTGGTAAGATGCGCATGCATTATATCAAGATATTACCAGGTGACAAAGTGAAGTTAGAAATGTCACCATATGATTTAACAAAAGGAAGAATTACATACCGCTATAAATAAACGTAAGTTTCTTCAATAAAATAGCTTTTAAAAAATTACTGTAATGAAAGTTAGAGCATCAATAAAAAAACGTAGTGCGGATTGTAAGATTATCCGTCGTAAAGGAAAAGTATTTGTAATCAATAAAAAGAACCCGAAGTTTAAACAACGTCAAGGTTAATTTTAAATAATCGCTTAAAATATTATATGGCAAGGATCTCAGGTATAGATTTACCTAAAAACAAAAGAGGCATCATTGGCCTTACCTATATTTTTGGTATTGGTCGTTCTACTGCTGCTTACATCCTAGAAAAAGCAGGCATCAGTCAAGATGTTAAAGTACAAGAATGGAATGATGATCAATTAGCAGCTATCCGTACAATCATCAATGATGAGATTAAGGTAGAAGGCGCTTTGCGTTCAGAGGTTCAATTGAACATTAAACGTTTAATGGACATCGGATGTTACCGTGGCCTACGTCACCGTAAGCATTTACCAGTTCGTGGACAACGTACGAAGAACAATTCACGTACAAGAAAAGGTAAACGTAAAACAGTTGCAAACAAGAAAAAAGCTACTAAATAATAAGTAAGAAATGGCTAAAAGTAAAAAAGTTACTAAAAAACGTATCGTAGTTATCGAGCCTGTAGGACAAGCTCATATCAACGCTACTTTTAACAACATTATCGTAACTTTGACTAACAATCAAGGTCAAACAATTTCATGGTCATCAGCTGGTAAAATGGGCTTTAAAGGTTCTAAAAAGAACACTCCATACGCTGCATCACAAGCTGCATCAGACTGTGGTAAAGTTGCACATGATTTAGGATTGCGTAAAGTTGAAGTATTCGTAAAAGGTCCGGGAGCAGGTCGTGAATCCGCTATCCGTTCATTGCAAACAATTGGTATCGACGTAACTACCATTAAGGATATCACTCCACTTCCACACAATGGTTGTCGTCCTCCAAAACGCAGAAGAGTTTAATAACAAATTTGTTTAAGATAAGATTCATCAGTTATAGGCTGATAGATACTTCAAACAGAATCAGAAATGGCAAGATATACAGGACCTAAGTCCAAAATAGCTCGTAAATTTAGAGAGCCAATTTTCGGCCCAGATAAGGCATTAGAAAAAAAGAATTATCCTCCTGGTCAACATGGACCATCAAAAAGAAGAGGAAAACAATCTGAATACGCAATTCAGTTGTTAGAAAAGCAAAAAGCAAAATACACTTACGGTGTATTAGAGCGTCAATTCGCTAACTTATTTGCTAAGGCTGCAGCAAAACAAGGTGTTACAGGTGAAAACTTCTTGAAATTATTAGAAGCACGTTTAGATAACATCGTTTACCGTTTAGGCATTGCTCCTACACGTTCATCTGCACGTCAATTAGTTTCGCACAAGCATATTACTGTTAACGGACAAGTAGTTAACATCCCATCATACAGTATCCGTCCAGGCGATGTAATTTCAGTTCGTGAGCGTTCTCAGTCGTTAGAAGCGATTGTAACTTCAGTAGCTGGAAGAAAAATCAACAAATTCAGCTGGTTGGATTGGGATTCAGACAAACTAACAGGAACTTTCGTAAGTTACCCTGAGCGTGCTGATATTCCAGAAAACATTAAAGAGAACTTAATTGTAGAGTTGTACTCTAAATAATAATTAATAACAACATGCATTGTCATAGATGCATGTTGTTGTTTTCATAAATAGTAAATAAACTTAAAAGAACATAAATGGCAATTTTAGCATTTCAAAGACCGGATAAAGTTATCATGCAGAAATCAACTGATTTTGATGGTACCTTTGAATTTCGTCCACTAGAGCCAGGTTTTGGAGTTACTATTGGTAATGCTTTACGCCGTATTTTATTGTCCTCTTTAGAAGGATATGCAATTACGTCGGTAAGATTTTCAGGCGTTTCGCACGAATTCTCTACGATTAAAGGCGTGGTAGAAGACGTTACTGAAATCATCTTGAACTTGAAACAAGTTCGTTTTAAGAAATCAGGTGAGCAAGGCGATAGCGAGAAGATCTTTGTAGTTATCAATGGTCAAGATCAATTTACAGCTGGTGATATAACGAAATTTTCCAATAATTTTACTGTATTGAATCCTGATTTGGTGATCTGTAACATGGATAGTTCAGTGACTGTAGAAGTTGAATTATCAGTTGCAAAAGGCCGTGGATACGTAAATGCAGAAGAAAATAAAGTGGTTGATGGTCCTGTTGGAGTAATCGCGATTGATTCAATCTATACTCCAATCAAGAATGTAAAATATACCATTGAGAACTACCGTGTAGAACAAAAAACTGACTACGAGAAATTGTTGTTAGATATTTCTACTGATGGTTCTATTCATCCAGAAGATGCTTTGAAAGAAGCAGCTAAGATTTTGATTCAACACTTCATGTTGTTCTCAGATGAGAATATGTTGTTAGAGTCACAAACTAAAGAAGAAACTAAAGTTGTTGATGAAGAGATTTTACACATGCGTAAGATCTTGAAAACAGAATTAGTGGATTTAGATCTTTCAGTTCGTGCATTGAACTGTTTGAAAGCTGCTGACATTCGTACATTAGCTGAATTAGTTACATACGATGTAGCTGATATGTTGAAATTCCGCAACTTTGGTAAAAAATCATTGAGCGAAATTCAAGAGTTAGTGAAATCAAAAGGTTTATCATTTGGAATGAACTTGTCTAAATACAAGTTGGACGAAGAATAATAATTAAATAATAATAAGCGACCTGTTGCGTAATTCCTCCGAAGTATATGACATTCGGTCACTAGAAAAAGAACGGTACGCACAAAATCAAATTAAAAAATGAGACACGGAAAAAAAGTAAATCACTTAGGCCGCACTGACAGTCACCGTAAGGCGATGTTAGCTAATATGGCGACTTCATTGATCAAACACAAACGTATTACAACGACTTTAGCGAAAGCAAAAGCATTGCGTACTTATGTGGAGCCTTTGATTACAAAATCTAAAAACGACACTACACACTCACGTCGTACGGTATTCGCTTACTTGAAAGACAAAGATGCAGTGACAATCTTGTTCCGCGAGATTTCAGAAAAAGTTGCATCACGTCCAGGAGGTTACACTCGTATCATTAAATTAGAGAATCGTTTGGGTGATAACGCAGAAATGGCATTTATCGAATTAGTTGATTACAACGAAATCTACGGTAAAACTGCTCAAACTGAGAAAAAATCTACTCGACGTCGTGGTTCATCTAAGAAAAAAGCTACTACAACAACTGAATCAAAAGAGGCAAAAGCTGAGAAAGCTGGCGATGATTTAACTATTGTTGAAGGTGTTGGTCCTAAGATTGCAGAAGTATTAGCAGCTGCTGGTATTGCAACTTACGCTGACTTAGCTAAAACTGATGCTGAGAAAGTTAAAGAAATCTTAACTGAAGCTGGTTCTAACTTTAACACTGCAGATCCAACTACTTGGGCTGAACAAGCACAATTAGCTGCAGATGGTAAATTTGAAGAATTAGAAAAACTTAAAGCCGAATTAGACGGTGGAAAAAAAGTTGATGAATAATCTTTAAACGAATCATAGAAAAGTCCTCTTATCCAAGAGGACTTTTTTATTTTATAGCGTTTTTAAGTAAGTTCAGCTCTTTATTTATTTGTACATTTGAAAAACTAAACTTTAGCATAATTATTTTCATTACATGGAACTGTTTAATGTATATCCTGTAACCCCAATCAATATCGTGAAAGCGCTAGGCTCCACCGTTTGGGACGAACAAGGAACAGAATATCTAGATTTATACGGAGGGCATGCTGTAATTTCTATTGGTCATACACATCCCCACTATGTTAAGAGTCTTACCGAGCAATTGAACAAGATTGGATTTTATTCCAACTCGGTATTAATTCCAATTCAACAACAATTAGCAAAACAATTAGGGGAAGTATCTGGAAAGGCCGATTACACCCTTTTTCTTTGTAATTCAGGTGCTGAGGCAAATGAAAATGCCTTAAAATTAGCATCCTTTCATACGGGTCGTAAAAAAATAATTGCCTTTTCAAAAGCCTTCCATGGTAGAACCTCTTTGGCAGTTGCTGCTACAGATAATCCTAGTATCGTAGCTCCAGTGAATGAGACAGACAATGTGATCTTCCTTCCATTCAATGATGAAGAAGCCCTGGAGAAAGCTTTCAAAGAATATGCTGAAGAAATCGCGGCTGTCATCATTGAAGGTGTTCAAGGTGTTGGTGGTATTCGTGAGGCTTCCATTCCATTCTTGAAGTTGATCCGTAGTTTGTGTGATCAATATGGCTCTGTATTTATTGCAGACTCGGTTCAATGTGGATATGGTCGTACCGGAAGTTTTTACTCACATGACTATTCAGGAGTAGAAGCAGATATCTATTCCATGGCAAAGGGTATGGGGAATGGTTTTCCAATTGGAGGAATTGCTATTTCGCCTAAGTTCAAGGCATCCTTTGGATTATTAGGGACCACCTTTGGTGGAAACCATTTAGCATGTGCTGCTGCAGTTTCAGTTTTAGATATTATCAAACAAGATAATCTTATGGAAAATGCTGCAAAAGTTGGAAATTATTTGATTCAAGAGTTGAACAAATTTGATCAAGTTTTGGAGGTGAGAGGAAGAGGGTTAATGATCGGGATTGAATTGCCTACCGAATTAGCGCATGTTAAGAAAGATTTATTGTTAAAAAATAAGATATTTACAGGAGAGGCTAAGCCAAATGTTATTCGTTTGTTGCCGGCCTTGAATATAACACAAAAGATTGCTGATCAATTTTTAACAGCTTTTGAAGAGAGATTAAAAGCATAAAAATCATAAGATTAAATGAAGAAGTTTTTTTCCGTAGCAGACGTAGATAATCTGAAGGGTATTGTGTCCGAGGCATTAACGTTAAAGGCAGATCCCCATGCTCATGAATCATTAGGAAAACATAAAATGCTGGGATTAGTATTTTTGAATCCTAGTTTACGAACTCGTTTGAGTACGCAAAAGGCAGGTATGAATCTTGGCATGAATGTCATGGTGATGAATATGGATAAGGATGGTTGGGCATTAGAGACCAGAGATGGTGTGATAATGAATGGTACCACTGTAGAACATATTCGTGAAGCTGCCGCTGTAATGGGAGAGTATTGTGATATTTTAGGATTACGTTCCTTTCCAACGTTAAAAGACAAGGAAGCGGACTACTCTGAAGATCTATTCAATAAGTTCATCAAATATTGTGCAGTTCCAGTAGTATCCTTGGAAAGTGCAACCAGGCATCCATTACAAAGTTTGACGGATTTGATTACGATCAGCGAATATAAAAAGACTGAAAAGCCAAAAGTGGTATTGGCATGGGCACCGCATGTAAAAGCTTTGCCTCAAGCGGTTCCTAATTCATTTGCAGAGTGGATGAGTCGTGCTCAAGCAGAAGGCTTGGTTGATTTTACAATTGCTCAGCCGGCAGGATATGAGTTATCTGAAGAATTTACTGAAGGCGCACAAATCACAACAAATTTGGATGAAGCCTTGCAGGGGGCGGATTTTGTATATGTCAAAAACTGGTCTTCCTATAAGGAGTATGGCGCAGTTTATCCAGTACAGGAGAATTGGTTGATGGACAATGAAAAACTTAAATTGACCAATGATGCAAAGGTGATGCACTGTCTTCCAGTTCGTAGAGATCTGGAGTTATCATCGGAGATTTTGGATGGACCAAATTCACTAGTTATTAAAGAGGCTAGTAATCGAGTTTGGGCAGCCCAAGTAGTATTAAAAAGAATGTTAGAAGAGCTGAGGGATAGTTAAGGACATATGTCGGTATTAAATATTATTAAGATTGGCGGGAATGTAATAGACAACCCGGAGCAGTTAGAGGAGTTTTTAGAGAAATTTTCAGCCTTGCCTGGTCGAAAGATCCTGGTGCATGGTGGCGGCAAGATTGCTACCCGTATCGCTTCTGATATGGGCATCGAAGCAAAGATGGTTGAAGGACGTCGGATTACCGATGCAGCAATGCTGGATGTGGTAACCATGGTATATGCTGGATTAACCAATAAAAACATCGTTGCCTCACTTCAAAAACATAACTGCAATGCTATTGGATTATGTGGAGCGGATGCGAATGTTATCAAAGCTATCAAGAGACCTGTCAAGGAAATTGACTATGGTTTTGTAGGTGATATCCTTGCGGATTCAATTGATTCATTAGCAATCAAAAAATTGTTGGAAGCAGAGTTTATCCCTGTATTTTCAGCAATTACCCATAATGGAAGTGGTCAGCTATTGAATACCAATGCAGATACGATTGCTTCGTCCCTAGCCGTGGCTTTGACCAAGTTATATGAGGTGTCTCTAATTTACTGTTTTGATAAGAATGGGGTTTTATTGGATGTGAATGACGATCAATCGGTAATTGAAACCATCCGAGCAGGAGAATTTGAGCGTTTGAAAGAAAGTAAGACCATTCATGATGGTATGATTCCTAAATTATACAATGCTTTTGAGGCAATTTCAAGAGGTGTAAGCAATGTTTATATTGGACATGCAAGCAACCTTCATTTGTTTCAACAGCGTAAATTTGGGACTTGTTTAATAGCCTAAACGAAATACAATGAATAAGATAACAATTATTGGAGGCGGGAATATAGGTTTGTCACTAGCAAAAGGCTTGGTGCAAACTTCATATTGTAAGTCTAATGAAATAACCATTACACGGAGAAACCTAGCATCTCTGACTTCAGAGAAAGAAACAGGTTATAATGTAAGTGATTCCAATCCTGATGCTATTCAGGGAGCGGAATTTATTGTTTTGGCTATTTTGCCACAACAGATCCGTAAAGTTATGGATGAGCTTGCTCCCGTTTTGTCTCCAGAACAGACTATTATTTCGGTTGTATCCGGGGTTTCTTGCCAGGATATCAAAGATGTATTAGGTCAAGATAAAATTGTTATCCGTGCCATGCCAAACACTGCCATTGCGATTGGTCAATCTATGACTTGTATTGCAAGTGACAATGCACCCGAGGATAAGGTTCAGGAGGTTTCGGTCATCTTTGAATCCGTTGGTTCGGTCGTTGTTATCAATGAAGATCTGATGACTTCAGCAACTGCCTTATGTGCTTGTGGAATAGCCTTTTTTCTGAGAAGCATTCGTGCAGCCTCACAAGGAGGCGTAGAAATTGGGTTTCATGCGCATGATGCCTTAAAAATGGCGATCCAAACCGCTAAGGGTGCTGCAGACCTTTTATTGCAGATGGAAACACATCCAGAAAGTGAAATAGATAAAGTAACCTCTCCAAAAGGATGCACCATTGCCGGATTAAATGAGATGGAGCATAATGGCTTTAGTTCTGCATTTATCAAAGGCATCAAGTTATCAGCGAAAAAAGCTGGAGGTTTATATAATGACTAATATTGAGCAATTGATAGAGGAGAGTACCTCCTTATTGAAGAGTTTGATTGAAACCCAGTCTTTCAGTCGGGAAGAAGATCAAACGGCTCTATTATTATCCATTTTTTTACAGGACCATGGTATAAGTACCGAGCGAGTAGGGAATAATGTGATTGCCTATAATTGTTTTTCGGACCCTTCCAAGCCTTATGTTCTGTTAAATTCCCATCATGATACCGTTAAGCCTAATCCAGGCTATAGCAAGAATCCATTTGAGGCTGTTGTCGAGGATGGAAAATTGTATGGCTTAGGGAGTAACGATGCTGGCGGTTGTTTAGTTTCCTTAATTGCTGCCTTTCGCTATTTCTATGAAGAACAAGATCTTCCGTTCAATCTCTGTCTGGTAGCATCTTCTGAAGAGGAAGTATCAGGTAAAGGAGGGTTAGAAGAGGCATATAAACATATCCAACCTTGTGATTTCGCTATCATCGGCGAACCCACTTTGTTGAATCTGGCCGTTGCTGAAAAGGGGTTGATGGTTTTGGATTGCGAAGCGATCGGAATATCGGGACATGCAGCTCGTGAAGAAGGAGAGAACGCTATTTATAAGGCAATCAGTGATATCAATTGGTTTCAGACTTTTCAATTTCCAAAACAATCTGAGTTTCTTGGACCAGTGAAAATGAGTGTAACCATGATAGAAGCTGGTTCCCAACATAATGTAGTTCCAGCAAGTTGTAAATATGTGGTTGATGTTCGGACTACGGATGTTTATCAAAATCTGGAGGTTTTGGCGATCATTCGTGAGCATGTAAGGTCAAGTGTGGAGCCTCGATCCACACGTTTGAATCCATCCTCGATTTCGGTTGAGCATCCTATTGTACAATCGGGCATTCGATTGGGTAAGGAGTTATATGGAAGTCCAACGATGAGTGATCAGGCGATATTATCCATTCCATCGATAAAAACAGGTCCCGGTGATTCAGCAAGGTCACATACGGCTGATGAATTTATATATTTAGATGAAATAGATGCTGGAATTCGGTATTATATTGATTTATTAAAAGGTATTATATAAAAAAAGCGGGTTAAACCCGCTTTTTTTATGTTTAATTCGTTGTTTTAAAATAGATCGACTTTTATTATAAAGTGATCTGTCTTTTGATGCTCTCTTCTAGTGAAATAATGGTTTCCGTACGTTGGATACCTTTCAATCCTTGGATGTCTTCATTCAAAACCTTACGTAAGTGAGAAGTGTCTTTACAGATGATTTTAGCAAACATACTATATTGACCAGTACAATAGTGTAATTCTACTACCTCTTTTACTTGTTTTAGTTGTTCCACGGCATCTGCATACTGAGAACCCTTCTCTAAATAGATTCCTAAGAAGGCTGTGATGTCAAAACCCACCTTTTGAGGGTTAATTATTAGGTTTGAACCTCTAATTATCCCCAATTCTTCCATCTTTTTCATGCGAACATGAATGGTTCCGCCAGAAACTATAAGTTTTTTAGCGATTTCGGTGTATGGAATTGAAGCATCTTCCATTAAAATGGATAAAATTTGAACATCAAGGTTGTCTAAATCGTAATTTGAATAGTTTTTTTCCATAAAAATGGTATTAATGTATTAATTTGTGTTATGATTTTTAAAAATATCTAAAAAAATCAAATAAATTTCTATTTATTTCCAATAAAAATTAAATTTGTTTTAACAAACGAAGTAAAAAACAATAAAATTTGCAAATTACTTCCCTCAAAATAACATAGGTTTATAATTGGTTAGCGTTGAAGTTCCTCGCCCGGGGAACTTCTTCCATTTATAAGCCTTTCAAATAAAATATTCTATTTTCTAATTTTTCAAAAATAACAACAATTATTGTTAAATTAATAATCAAATGGTAAAATTACGTCATTTTTTTTAACATTTTATCATTGATGTATAGAACGAGTATTTTTCGTACTTTAGATTTCGAACAGAAAGCATGTTATGAAAGAAGAAGATGTAAAGATTTCCCGTAAGAAGCCTATATTTCCAGTGGGTCCGGGATTGCTGAAATATTTAAAAGCTTATCAACGTGATGGCAAATTGCCTTTGGCGTACTCCGATCTTTTAAGTTTTCAGGAAACTATCCCATCTTTAGATAAATTTGGCAATGATACCCTTTGGGAAATACCATTGTATCCACCACATGTTCAGGATACCTTGTATGATCAGTTGAAAATAGTATATGCCCAGTTAAAAGCATCTGGAAATACGAGGATTGTTCAGCATAAAGTCATTGAGAAAATCGAGTTTTGTGCTTTTGGGAATACACACCCCTTTCGAATCAAGATTGTCAATCGCTTAAATGATGTTTATGATTATTTCTATATCAAGCAAGCGGATGCCTCTCGAATCTATGGATTGGAGTTGGAGGAGATTCTATCACCCAATCAGGTAAATTATTTATATGACCGAGAAACACTAGTAGAGGAACATATTGTTGGTATTCCAGGGGATACCTTCGCCAAGACCAGAATGGATACGGAGGATTATAATCAAACGCGTATAGCCAAGGAATTTGTGAAATTTAACGAACGCTGTGTTATCTCGATGTTGGGGGATATGCGAGCTTATAATTTTGTAATGCAAATCACCCCGGATTTTGATGATTTCCAATTTAGGATCCGTGCCATTGATTTTGACCAACAATTTTATGAAGGAAATATCAAAGTTTATCTTCCTCAGTTCTTTAAGGAGAATTTTCCTTACGTCAAGCTTTCGATGGAATATTTAAATGAAAAGACGGTCTTACAATATCAACAGGAGGAACGTTCATCCATTGTACATCGAGTAAGAAGTGAAAGACATCGGATTAAGGATCTTCGGGATGCCTCCAGTACGCAACAATTATCTACTCCAGAGAATATCGACCGATTAAAAGATGGTTATGCAAAATATTATGAAAACGATTTGTATTATAAATGCAAGAGCATGACCGATATCATAGAGTTGAATGTGAAGAATGTAATTCGTCAGGTTCAGCTTTAACGGATTCTTTTTTGGTTATCTTTTACAAAAGCTTCCCATCCGGAGTAACTTTTTCCGGCTGCCGCAAGGTTTTGTTGAAAGGCATGACAAACAGCAACGGCTAATCCGTCGGTTGCATCTAAAAATTCAGGAGTTTCTTTGAATTTTAGGAGGCTTTGTAACATGGCCGCCACTTGTTCCTTACTTGCGTTACCATTTCCTGTTACAGATTGTTTAATTTTTCGAGGCGAATATTCAAAGATTGGAATATCGGCATTCAATGCTGCGGCCATGGCCACACCTTGTGCACGACCTAGTTTTAGCATGACCTGAATGTTTTTTCCATAGAAAGGTGCCTCCAACGCCACACAGTCGGGCTTGTATTCCTCAATCAGGGCAGAAGTTTTTTTGAAAATCCGTTGAAGTTTCAAAGCATGATCATCCAAGTGCCCCATTTTTATTACGCCCATACTGATCAAAGAGATTTTTTTATTTACCTCCTTTAAAATTCCATACCCTAAAACGACGGTTCCGGGGTCTATTCCCAAAATAATTCTCTCTTTTACAGCTTCCTTTTGCATACTGCAATAATACGATTTTCTAAACATTGCATCGTAAAAACGGTTATTTATTAAAAAATTATTAAAATTGTGCTTTCTTAAATAAAATTGACGAAGACACAACGAAAATATCTCAATTTACTGATCAAGGTAGCCATTGTTGCACTAGCGATGTGGTTCGTAGTCAGCAAGGTTAATAATCAAAAGAATTTATTAGAATTTGAACATCTTATCAAGGAGATTGATCCTTTGGTAATGCGTTTGGTTTTGGCTTTGGTGGTATTTCTTATGTTTGTCAATTGGTTTTTAGAAGTTAAGAAGTGGCAGTACCTCAGTCGACGGATTGAACCCTTAGGGTTATGGAAGGCTACGAAATCGGTTTTTTGCGGATTGACCTGGGCTATTTTCACGCCTAATAGGATTGGAGAGTATGGGGGTAGGGTGATGCTCCTGAAGCCAAAAAATCGGGCTACCGGAGCGGTTGCCATGGGTGTAGGTTTATTTGCTCAATTGGTTTTGACCAGTATATTCGGGTCATTGAGTATTGCATGGTTTGTCACAACCTTTCTAGAAACACCAGCTTCGGTAGATTTTGGGGTTTGGTTGATTGCCATAATATATGCCATCGCGTTTTTAGTCCTCTATTTCAATGTTTCCTGGGTGGATTATTTGGTTGGCAAGGTCAAGTTCTTAAGGAAAATTAAGCCATTTTTTGCTGTTTTGGAAGACTTTTCTGCTAAAGAGTTGGGCTATGTTCTATTATTGGCAGCATTTCGCTTTGCGATTTTTACTTCACAATATATCATCCTGATGTTGGTCATCTTACCTGAATTACCTTTTGTTTCCATGGTATTGATGATTTTCATTATGTTTTTTGTTCAATCTGCCGTTCCTACCTTAGATATTTTTGACTTTAGTGTTCGTAGCTTTGTAGCTAGCAATTTGTATGCGTATATTACGACCCAAGAAATTGCAGTGATGGCTATTGTATCCTGTGTTTGGTTTGTTAATATCATATTCCCAGCCATCATCGGGTCGATTTTTGTATTTAATGTGAATTATATCAGTGATAATAAATCTTAGTTTTTTTCTTTTCATAATGACCATTATCTATGTGGTATTGGTTCTTTATATGCGGAATGGTTGGATGAAGCTACCTACCATTCACTTGGATTCTGTAATGCCGGTTTCCAAAGTCACCGTTATAATTGCAGCTAGAAATGAAGCAAACAATATTTCAAGAACATTAAACTGCCTTGTAGATCAAGAATATCCAAAGGAACTATTAGAAGTAATAGTTGTCGATGACCACTCTACTGATAGAACGGGAGAGATCGTAGCGAGCTATTTTGATCAAGGCGTGAAGCTGATCACCTTGAACGAGGGGAATAAGTTGAATTCCTATAAGAAATTTGCGATTAATAAGGCGATTCACGCTTCTTCAGGAGATATTATTATTACCACGGATGCGGATTGCAGAATGGGATCCAAATGGATTTTGAGCATTGTTCAATATATGGAAAGTCAGGATAAGCTGATGGTGTCCTCACCAGTTTGTTATGACGAGGAGAAATCTTATTTCGAAAGGTTACAAACTTTGGAATTTCTTTATTTAATAGGACTTGGTGCAGCGGGAATTGGGAATGGGAATCCTACAACCTGTAATGGTGCGAATTTGGCCTATCGGAAATCCTTATTCTTTGAAATGGGAGGGTTTAAAGGGATTGATGAGTTAGCTTCTGGAGATGATGAACTATTATTGCATAAAGTAGCTGAGCAATATGCTGACCGAATAGGATTTTGTAAATCCAGGGAAGCAATCGTGTATACCGATGCCAAGGAGAATTTAAAATCATTTCTGAGCCAAAGAAAAAGGTGGGCTTCAAAAAGTACGAAATACAAGGATAAGAAAGTTGTGGTATTAGGGGTGTGCATCTGGTTATTCAATCTTTCATTTTTCTTAAGCATTTTATTCCTATTTGTGGGAATCTATGATGCCAGCGAGTTAGTGATTACCTCGTTTATGATGAAATTTTTAGTGGAATTAGCTTTTCTATCTCCCATAATGAGCTTTGTCAATCGCAAGGAATTACTGTGGAGTCTACCTTTGTTGACCATAGTCCATTCGCTATATTTTGTCTATATAGGTGTGGTTGGGAATATTGGTAAATATGACTGGAAGGGCAGAACGGTAAAATAATTACAGGTTTTCTTCTTTCACCTTTGCGCGGATCATATCTTCCGCTTTCTTTACAATTTCTTCTGCATTTAAACCAGTAGTGTCAATAGGATCCAGTACTTCCCAGGACATATGCGTAAATGGTCTTAGTGGAAACATTCCCCATTCCACCATTTTATAAGAGCCATTAATAGCAATTGGAACAACTAACGCTTCAGGATTCTTTTTCAATAAAGTTGCTATTCCCCCCACAGAGAATGTTTTCATTTTGCCTGTTTTAGTTCGAGTACCCTCAGGGAAAATAAAAGCAGACCAATTATTAGTTTTCATGTTATTCGCAAGTTTCAGAATTTCAGCAATGGATTGCTTTGGATCCTTGCGGTCAATATTGGCTGCTCCACCGTGTTTCAGGTTAAAGGAAATAGATGGAATATTAGCGGTCATTAATTCGATCTTGGAAATAAACTTACCGTGAAATCTTCTTAAGAAGTAAATCAAAGGCGGGATATCGTATGTACTCTGATGGTTTGCAATAAAGACTACAGGTTTTCCAACCGGGATGTTTTTGTTGTCTATGAATTGAGTCCTGTTGAATAAGGTATAGTTACAAGCAACCAAAAGACCATTCAACATATCCACGCTTTTTTTATGTGCTGCATATCCGCCCAATTTTAAGCATAGCCACTGAATAGGATGGAATATCAATAATGATAATGCAAAACAGATATAAAATATTGGGGTAAGGATAATTCCTAATAACTTTCTCATGTGTAAATTAAAATTGAGCAAATATACGAATTAGTATATTCTGAAAGTTTTTGCAGAAAATAAATAATAAAAATTCATTTTTATTTTAATAATATTAAAATTGTATTTAACTTTATTAATAAACTTATTTAATATATGAAATTTCCGATTCAATGTCCGGCCTGTGATACAGAGATGACCGTTGTAAAATTACACTGCAGCAACTGTGAAACGGAGGTAGCAGGAAAATTTAATTTTCCCTTATTGATGCGATTGGAACCCGAGGAACAGGAGTTTATTATTGAATTCTTACTGAACTCAGGGAGTTTGAAAGAAATGGCCAATAAAATGGGTAAAAGTTATCCAACGGTACGGAATAAGTTAGATGAATTAATAGAAAAAGTTAAATCCTATCAGTAATAAAATGAGAAATTTTAAGGAAAGTCAAAACATGGTTGCCAATTGGATGTTGCTCATTGTTTTAGTTATTATTGGATATAATCTTTATCGCGTAAGTCCGGACTATAAGGCCATCTTAGAAATCACAGATTTATGGATTTTCTTAGGGTTGGTTGTTATTCTTTGGTTAATACGATTAAAAACAAGATATAATAAAGATGGAATTCAAATAGTATTTATTCCATTTATATGGAAGAAATTTATTTCATGGGAAGATATAGGCTATGCTTATGTTCGATCCTATTCGATGATGGATTTTGGAGGTTGGGGTTATAGATTTGGAAAGAAACAAGGGAAAGCTTATACAACCAAAGGCGATCAAGGGCTTCAATTAGTTCTCAAAGACGGTAGTATGCTTATGATTGGAACTCAAGAACCTGATGAGATCCAGAAAATATTAAACCAATATAAACCTTATAAAGATGAGTTCTAAAGATTTTGTGAGTTTTATTCTAAATCCCTTTGAGGATTTAACAACCCGTAATCAATTAATAATTGGTATCGTTGGGTTTATTCTTTTATGTGTATTAAGCTATTTTTTCCATTTTATCAATGATGGGATCATTTCCCTTCACTTTAGGGAGCAACAAGCATTTTGGACTTATTTGGTTAATGGATTGATCAACACTGGCAGTTTGACCATTTTGATGTTTTGTTATGGGAAATTCAACTATTCGAAGACCAGGTTTTTGGATGTTTTAATAACCGTATTAATAGCACAGTGTGTTCTGGTTTTGATGGGATTGTTATTACTGAATCCGTATTTAATGCGTGTCATGGAAGACTTACAAGTTCAGATTGAGAGTGGAAATATCAATAAACTTAAGCTTTCACCATTATCCTTGGGAATTATCACGTTAGCAGGCATTTTCAGCATTTTTGCGATATACTATTTTTTCCATTTATTGGTAAAAGGAATGAAAATTGCCATCAACAGTAATAAGTTGTACCATACGATTGCGATTGTATTGTTGACTTTAATTTTAAACAGCGTTTTGAGCGCTTTTAAACCTTATTTTTAAAAATGTGTATGAAGAATTATTTTTTGATTTTGGTTTTATTCTGCTCCTGCTCATTAGGGTTTTCACAATCCTTTGAGGGGAATTGGAAAGGGAGCCTGCAAGTTTCAGGAATGGAATTGCCATTGATATTTGAGTTTAAATACAATGGGGGTTGGGAAGGAAGCATGCAAAGTCCTAAACAAAGCACGAACCGATTTCCATTGAGCAGTATTACAGCTTCGGGAGATTCTATTTATGTAGAATTAAAGAATATGGGAGTTAAATACCATGGAAAGATTGGTTCTGATCGTAATGAGATCCATGGGACCTTTCAGCAAGGTGCAATGAAGACTAACTTAGTTTTACAGCGATTAACGGCGGATGAAGCTTCAAAAGAAGGAACTTATAAACGTAGTCAACGTGTTAATCCTCCATATTCCTATGATACGGTTGATGTAACATTTGAAAACTCAATTGATAAGGTAACTTTAGCCGGTACGATTACCAAGCCGAAAGAGCCAGGAAAATATCCTGCAGTAGTTTTGGTTAGTGGAAGTGGACCTCAGGATCGAAATGAGACCTTGATGGGACATGAACCCTTCAAGGTATTGTCCGATTACCTTACAAAAAATAATATTATTGTATTGCGCTATGATGATCGAGGAGTAGGAAAATCCACTGGTAATTACAGCAAAGCAACCACGGGAGATTTTGGAAAAGATGTTCTGGCCGCTTTAGGATTTTTAAGAAAACAAGCTCAAGTAGATCCTAACAAAGTAGGTATTATTGGACACAGTGAAGGGGGCTTGATCGCGAGTATCTTGGCTGGCCAGCAAACGAGTGGATTAAATTTTATTGTGACTTTGGCTGGTCCAACGATTCCGATGGATTCCTTAATGTTATTGCAAAATGCTGCGGTGATGAAATCACTAGGGAAGACTATTTCTCCTGATGAATTGGCCATGATAAAAAGGAATTATGAGATTATGGCTTCTGATTTACCGAGTGACCAAGCCTTTGATGCGATTCGTAATAATTTAAAATCGGTGAATGGTAGTCAGAATATGGAAGGTGCAGACCAAATCGGAGCATTGGTTACTCCATGGTTTCGACATTTTATCAAAATAGATCCTGTTCCATTTATCCAGAAAATAAAGATTCCAGTATTTGCTGCTTTTGGGGGCAAGGATATTCAGGTTCCGGCAACAGAGAATATGGAAAGTTTGAACAAGAACCTTCCAAAAAATAAAAAGGACCACTTGAAGATTTACCCAAGTTTCAACCATTTATTCCAAAATGCTAAAACTGGAGCAGTAGGGGAATATTCAGAAATTGAAGAAACAATAAACAGTGAATTAATGAAAGATTTGGCAAGCTGGATTAAATCATTGTAAAAGCATACTTAGAATTAAACAGAAACGGCATCGATTCTTATCGATGCCGTTTTATTTTTAATGGCTATTTTGATTAATATCCAGGGTTTTGCGTCAATGCAGAGTTCACAGAAATCTCGCGATATGGGATAGGATATACCAGTTTTGGAGAATTATATGGCATGCTACCAATATTTCTCTTCGTTCTTTTTAGATCATGCAATCTATATCCTTCGAAAGCTAACTCCTTGTCTCTTTCAGCAAGAACACTAGTGATATTTACCGATGTTAGATCCTCTAATCCGGCTCTTTCGCGAATAGTATTGATATCGTTTAAAGGAGTGTCTCCAATTGCTGTTCCTAATCTCACATTACATTCTGCTCTCATCAAGTATAAATCTGTCAAACGAACCACTGGGATATTATCGAAGTAATTATACCATTTTCTTGTGAACCATCCAGATTTTGCACCATCTCCTTTGTAGATCATTTCCGTTCTACGTTTATCATTTTCATCAAAGCTTAAGTAATAAGAGTTTAAGACACTCAAGTCACCACGACCAACATCACCACCTGTCTTATTGACATAGCTAGAATAGAAGGTTGCTAAACCATCGTTTGAAGAACCAGCGTTACTTTGTTCACTTTGTTGAATTTCAAATACCCCTTCTGATGAATTTGGGGTTCTGAAAGGTTCTTCAAGGGTTGCGGTCAGTTCGAAGTCACCACTTTCGATGATGTCATTTGCTAAATCGCGGGCTTTGTCATATTTACCTTGCTGTAGGTATAATCTGGCTAGCATGGCTTTAGAAGCTGCGAGATCCGAAGGGTAGTCTGCTAATTTAGAAATGGAAGCCAAGAGGTCTTTTTCTGCTTGTGCATAGCTATCCGCTACGGAGCTTCTGGTTATTCCTTTGATAAGGTCGTCAAATTTAGTAACCGCTTTTAAGGCGATTGGAACACCTGGGCTAGAATTTGCTGCACCGGCTTCATACGGTAGTCCGTAGAGTCTGACCAATTCAAAGTACATGATTCCACGGATGAAAAGGGCTTTCCCTTCGATTTCCGATTTCATATCTTCATCAGTAATAATGGGTAGAGCTTCCAATACCGTATTGGCGGCATTAATAGCTTGGTATGCTGTGGTCCAGGTCCGGGTTACATCTTCATTAGTTGAAATAATATTTTGATTGGAGATGTCTCTATAGGTAGAGAAAGTACCGGTCCAATTCAAATAGCCAGGGCTAGCATATAAATCAGGAACCATCACTAGGTTAGTTCCGTATAAAGCACCTTTGGCAATGATGGTATATGCGCCAGTTAAGGCATTGTTTACATCTGATGGCGTTGAGAGCGCTTTTTCTGCTGAAATATCGTCAACAGGCTCAATATTTAATTTATTTGCGCAGGATCCTAAGGTCAATACGACTGCTACTGCGGGAATACTTATATATTTAATAAAGTTCATGATAATTCGCTTATTGGATTAAAAACCTAAATTGATTCCGAATGTGATTGTTCTTGGTTGAGGCGATGTATAGAAATCTGTCCCCAATTGGTAACTTCCAGCGAAAGTGGTGTTGATTTCCGGATCATAGCCATTGTATTTTGTGAAAGTGAACAAGTTAGTAGCGGAAACATAAATACGAGCATTTTGCATATAAGCTTTGTTAGCAATGCTATGAGGTAAGTTGTAACCAAGAATCACATTTTTCACACGGAAGTAAGAACCATCCTGAATATAACGAGAAGAAGGACGAGTACCATTTCCTTCATCAAAACGAGGTTGAGGAATCATCGTAACATCACCTGGATTTTTCCAATAATTCATTTGATCCAGGGTTTGGTTATCAAAATAATCACCGTTAGTAGATTGGAATCCTCCGGCAGCATTATAGATATCATTTCCGTAGACAAATTGAGTCTGAATAGCTAAGTCAAAGCTTTTGTAGGAGAAGTTATTCCCAAAGCCACCATAAAACTTAGGATTCGGGTCACCAAGCCATTGGTTTTCAGCTTCAGCATAGTCATTTGTTGTTGCCGTTCTGCTATCATCCTTATAGTACAATGCATCTCCATTTTCAGTATCTACCCCAGCATAAGCTTTACCATAAAAGAATCCATAAGGCATTCCTTCTTCAATTCTACCTAAGTATCGACCACCTGGATAAATTGGTTGACCATCTACCAATTTCAAGATTTTGTTTTTGTTGAAAGAAATATTGAAAGATGTGCTCCATTTGAATTCGCCGACAAAGTTTCTAGAGTTTAATGAAATTTCCATACCTCGGTTTTGCATATCGCCGACATTTTGTAGGATAGAAGTGAAACCATTGGTAGATTCAATTGGAACATTCAATAACAGGTCTGTTGTTTTTTTGAAATAGGCATCTACAGTACCGGATAAGCGATCATTAAAGAACCCGAAATCGAGACCAAAGTTACTGGAAGCTGTATTTTCCCAGGTTAATTTTTCATCACCTAATCTCAAAGGAACGGTACCTGGTACTCCAGCATAGTTAGCACCAGTGTACAAAGTTCTAGATCCGAAGTTATCAATTTCAGCATTACCCGTACGGCCATAACTTGCTCTTAGTTTTAAGAAGGAAAGCGTAGGATTTCCTTTTAGGAAGTCTTCTTCAGAAATTACCCATCCAATTGAACCTGCAGGGAAAGTTCCATAACGTCTGTCTTTACCAAATCTAGACGAACCATCTGTACGTACGGTGGCTTCCAACAAGTACTTGTTTTTGAATTTGTAATTTACCCTCGCAAAATAAGACAAGAAGGAGAAGCGAGATTCCGAAGAACTAGCGTCAGATTTCAAGGCTGCCGAGATGATCTTAGTAAATTGATCCGAAGGGAATCCTTTACCTTCAGCCATGGTATACCTAAATTGGCCTTCTTGATAAGCCATACCTAGCATTGCACTGAAGTCATGGACTTCATTAAATGTCTTGTTATAGTTTAAGGTATTGTTTGTATTAAAGTTTATTGAACGGGCTTGGTAATTCCATCCATATCCACCTACATCACCACCATCTTGCGTTCTAGAACCTAAAAATATTTCTTCTTCAAGGTTTTGGAAATCCATACCATATTCCGAACGGAAGCTTAGGTTTGGAGTGATTTTCGCGGCTGCATAAGCTGTTGCGAACGTACGGTAGGTGTTAGAAAGATTTTTTCCGTTTTCAAGGTCGATCAAGTTGTTATAATAAACGGTGTATTTATTTAATTCACCATTTTCATCTCTAATCGGTTGAATCGGAGGAAGAGCATTTAGTTGAAGAGGGTTTGAGAAGGCATTATCACTACTTACACGATAGTTGTCAGTTTTGTTGATATTGATTGTACCACCTAAGTCTAACCATGAATTAGCAGTATGATCTAAGCCTAAGCGACCCGATGTTCTTACGAAGCGGTTTCCTACGATAATACCTTTATTATCATTGTAACTACCCGATGCAATAAATCTGGTTTTAGCATCACCGCCTGATGCAGTTAAGTTTATTTGTTGGATGCTACCTCTCTTTAAGCCTTCATTTACCCAGTTACTATTGTAGTTTTTATCCCAGTCATCCGTCCCGGTCCAGTCTTGCCAGAATTCAGAAAGAGTTGGGTATTGGTCTGGTCCATTTCCAATATATCCACCGTTGTTAAGTGCAGTACCAAGGAGTTCTTTGTACTGATCCGCATTAAGGAATTCACCTTTTTTTGTTGCATCACTAAATCCAGCAAAATATCCGAGGTCAAAATTAGTACGGCCAGCTTTACCTTTTTTGGTTGTAATAATAACTACACCATTAGAACCGCGAGCACCATAAATAGCTGTAGCGGCAGCATCTTTTAAGACATCCAATGATTCGATGTCTTCAGGGCTAATTGCAGCTAATGGGTTATCAGGTTCATCATAAGTTCCCATAGCAGTAGAAATAATAGGAATCCCATCAATAACATAAAGTGGTTGAGTTCCTGCAGATATAGAAGAAATACCTCGTACTCTAATTTGAAGGGCCTGGCCTAATTTACCAGAGCTTGAATTTACAAATACCCCGGGTGCTCGACCTTGGAGAGCACTTTCCACAGTTTGCAAAGGCACATCTTCCAGATCAGACATCTTAACGGTGGCCACAGATCCAGTCATATCTTTTTTTACCTGTGTACCATAACCAACAACGACAATTTCATCCAAGTCAGCAGCAGCTTGCGATAATTGGATGTTGATTACGGAGTTTCCCTGAATATTTACTTGTTGGGAGCTATAGCCTACATAGGAAAAATGTAGGGCTTTAATGGCGGAGTTTACACCGATTTCATATTTACCATCCGCGTCGGATTGAGCGGCAGAATTACTGCCTACAGCACGAATTGTTACTCCTGAAATCGGTTGATTGGTTACAGCATCGGTTACTGTACCTGTAATAACTTGATTTTGTCCGAAGGCCACAATGTGGAGGAGACAAAATGTTATGAAAAATAGTACTTTTCTTTTCATAATTTGTTTAGTTTCAGTTAGATTAAATATTCAATCAAAGAGGAGTTGTTCGAGCTCCTTTAGGCTTTTTTAGTTAATTAAATATAGAAAAATTTCATTATCTATATGATTTATTTCATATATTTTTAGTGAATCTCGATAAGATGGATGGAAAAATTTAATAATCTTTAGGAAAGGTTTAAAAAAATAAACGGCTAACCTATTTCAATAGTTTAGCCGTTTTCTTGAATAAAATTTTTATTATTTATTAAGGGGTTGTATTAGCTACCGGTAAAATTTTGCCATTGTAATATTTGTGTCCATTTTGTGCAAACTCTGCGATATATCTTCCCATCTCAAAAGCCAGAGTTCCGGCTTGAGCACCAGGGAAAGCGGCTTCAAACATTTCAGTTTGTGAAGATCCAAGAGCAAGGCAATTGACTTTGATATTTTTATCTTTTAACTCTTCCGCCAAGCATTCTGTCAAAATCGCTAATGCGCCTTTACTGGCTGAATAAGCAGATAAACCAGGGAACTTAGAAGATCCTTGGAATCCACCCATGCTGCTGATATTAACAATATGTCCGGACTCCTTCATTAAAGGGACGATATGTTGGATCATTTGAACATGGCCTAGGAAATTAGACTGAAACATTTGAGAAACATCCTCTAGGCTGGTTTCCATAAAGGGTTTGTTGATCAATGCCCCTGCATTATTTATCAGGATATCAACTTTGTCAAATCTAGATTGAATGAAAGGGACTAATGATTCAGGATAATTATCAAATACGATATCAAATTGCGCTGGATATAAGGTGCCACCATCATGGTTTAATGAAGATGCGATCTCATGTAATTTTCTAAGTTTATCAGCTGATCTAGCCAATGCGATAACCTTATTCTCTTTATTTGCTGTTAAGTCTAGTACAGCTTCAAATCCTATTCCGCTGCTAGCTCCTGTAATGATGATATTAGCCATTATTCTTCCTCTTCTTTTTCGATTTCTTCTTCCACTTCTTTTGCTGAAGGTAATTTATCTGCTCCGAGACGTTGCGGTCTAAAGATGTAATAAATTCCGCTTGATGCTACTAACAAAGAAATGATATAGAAGATCAAGCTGATTGTAACAGCTATATGTGGGTCTAATTTTAAATAGGTTGCCAAGCTGAATATAACGGATTCTCTCAGTCCAATTGCTCCACCGATAGAAGGGACAATGGCTACGAGAGAGGATACCATAAATATCAATAAGAAAGGTGCGAATTTGCCGTCAAAATTCATGGCATATAGAATGCATATTGCGGTCAGGGTTTGAAAACCTTGAACACATAAAGCCTTAAAATGTGTTGTGATAAAATTCTTCAGGAATTGCTTAAAAAAGAGGCGCAAGACATAGAGATAACTGATTGTTCCAATCAATAGAGTGGCAATTGTTACGGCATTAGGAATTGCTAAACGGGGCATAAAGATAATCAGCGCACCGATGATAATACAAAGAGCCCATAAACCTGAAAGTCGGTCAAAAAATACGGCACCCAAGACTTTTCTTCTAGAGATTTGAAAATTCTTTTTGAGGAAGAATATTTTATAACCATCACCACCAATTCCACCTGGCAAAAAGAAGTTATACAAGAGTCCCAGCTGGTAAAGTCTAAAATTATAGCGTTCTGTCAATTGCAGACCAATAGCTTTAAAGAAGGAATTTAGGCGTGATGAAGCGACCAAGATGGATCCAATATACGCTAATAGGGCAAAGAATAAGTATAGAGGATTGCTATTTTTAAGTACTTCAGTAAGTTCCTTGAAGGATATTTTTGTGGAAACCCAGTACAGTGCAGCGACAGTGATGAGTACTTTAAAAATATTTTTAATGATTTCCCAAATCTTTGATTTTTCCATTTAAATATTGCTGTAAATTATAGCATTGGATATATGCGGGAGTAGAATAAAATCAGATAGATCAGTAAGAACCCACCACATAAGCTAAACAACCAATTAAAATCAATTCTGTTGTATTTTTCCTTTAACATCATGAACATCAAAATGATAAAGATGATAAACAAGGAAATGGGGGCAAATATAGCCCATTTGTTTGGAAAATTTAAGGAAATATTCTCTAGTATTTTAGCATCTTTGCTAAAAGCGAAAACGATTCCAACGATTAGAATGATCAATACAAGTCTAAGAATAGCTTTGGCTACGATTTTGCTTATGGTATGATTTTTGGAAGTATTGTTCATCAATGAAAATTGAGTTTTTTGTTTACTAATATACATTTATTATACTATTTTAAAATTTGTAATATGCATAAACGTATTATTTCGTTTTTATCTTTATTAACAGCATTGTTAGTATTAGGTAGTTGTGGAGCTCCTAGAAAAGGAACTTCAGGGGGTACAGAATCAACAGGTACGACTTCTGCTGAAGGTCCGTCTGCATCGCAGTGGCGTTCTGGAGTTAAGGGTACATGGATTTTAAATTCCGTAACTCGCGAAAATATTCCGAGCAGCTATACGGTGAAAAATATGTTTGATGAGGCACCAGTAGATTGTTTCATTGGTTCACAATGGGATTTACCGGGTGGCAACCAACGTGGTAGCATTACATTTAATGCCGAAGGAAATCTATGTGCAAGTGGAACCGTTCGTACAATTGTTTGGTCAATTTTCAATCCTGGAAAAACAGGTGGTCAACCATCTTTCCAATTCAAGAAGATCTACGCAGGAGATAAAGCATCTAACGTAACTAGTGGTTACCGTTTGGATTTGTCGTATGCTGATGAAAACTCATTGGAAATGCGTTTACCAGTTGCTTTAAATGATGGTAAGAATGGGAATTTGGTGTTGAAATTTAGCAGAGCTGGGGAGTAATTCCATTAAAGAATTTTTGAATGCAAGCCGTGGAGAAATCCATGGCTTTTTTTGTTTGGAATTTTAAGCTCCAAGAAAACTCAATAAATTGAGGATTACCGTATTTAAAATAGGATTTGCATACGGATTTTATTAATGGTTTGTTTGAAATCTATATATTTGTCCTGTTATAACATTTAGAATGAGTCAAGAAAACAATAAAGTTGCTCTAATTACCGGGATAACGGGTCAAGACGGAGCATATTTAGCGGAATTTTTATTAAAAAAAGGCTATATCGTGCATGGGTTGAAAAGAAGAAGTTCTTTATTTAATACCGACCGTATCGACCATTTATATCAAGACCCACACCAATTGGGTCGGAATTTTGTCCTTCATTATGGTGATTTGACCGATTCCACGAATTTGATTCGTATCATTCAAGAGACGAAGCCCCATGAAATCTATAATTTGGCGGCACAATCCCATGTAAAAGTAAGTTTTGATACCCCTGAATATACTGCTAATGCAGATGGATTAGGAACTTTAAGGATATTAGAAGCTGTAAGGTTATTGGGATTAGCAGAGCATACCCGAATCTACCAAGCATCTACATCAGAATTATATGGTTTGGTACAAGCTGTTCCGCAGAGTGAAACCACTCCATTTTATCCACGTAGCCCATATGCAGTTGCTAAATTGTATGGATATTGGATTACCGTGAATTATAGAGAAGCCTATGGCATGTACGCTTGTAATGGTATTTTATTCAACCATGAAAGTCCTGTCCGTGGTGAAACATTCGTAACTAGGAAGATCACAAGAGCCGCTGCGAAAATTGCATTGGGACTTCAGGATAAATTATATTTAGGTAACCTTTCTGCACAAAGAGATTGGGGGCATGCGAAGGATTATGTAGAGGCGATGTGGTTGATATTACAACAAGAGACCGCTGAAGACTTTGTGATTGCGACAGGTGTGACGACTACCGTAAGGGAGTTTGTAAGAATGTCTTTTGCTGAATTAGGAATCGAAGTAGAGTTCTCGGGGAAAGGCGAGGCAGAAAAAGGAGTCATCATCGACCGGGATGATGAAAGAATAAAAGCGTTAGGTCTTGATCCTGAAAAGATTAAGCTTGGTCAAACGATTGTCAAAGTAGATCCAAGTTATTATCGACCTACAGAAGTTGATTTACTAATCGGAGATCCGAGTAAAGCGAATACAAAACTAGGTTGGAAACCCAAATACGACTTAGAAATGCTTGTTAACGAGATGGTATTGTGTGACCTGAAGTTAATGCAGCGGGAGGAATATTTAAAAAAGGGAGGCTTTGATATTCTAAATTATTTTGAATAACAGTAAGTTGGAACAATTTTTGCTTTCAAAGATTAATTAAATATTAAATATTCATTTTGAAATTGTTTAGTAAATATTACTAATCAATTATTTGGAGAAAAAACGGAATGAAAACAGACGTTAATAAGATAGATTCACAAGAAGCGCAAGTCGCCCCGGTAGTAAAACGGGATAATTCTAAGATCTACTTTTTCGTGATTGCAATAGCAGCATTACTAGCAACCAACATATATTTTTATGTGAAGTATAAGTCTTCTGGAGAGAAGCTTTATACCGTGACTTTGCAGAAAGAGAATTTACAGATTGAGATTGATCGTATCGAGGCAGAACTTGATAACATCAAATCAGAAGGTATTTCGAGCACTGCTGCCTTAGTATCAGCTGAACAGTCAGCAAGACAGAAAATTGAGGAATTGCGAAAAGGACTGGAAAACAATGAGATTTCAGGTCCTCAAATTGAGACAGCTAAATTAGAAGTTTCCCAATTGAAGGATCAGGTTTCAAAAATGAAGGATGATGTCACGGCCTTAAAAATCAAGAATCAATTGCTGGCAGAAACTAATTCCCAGCTGGATAAGCAGGTAAAGGAATCTGAGATTAAGACTAATCATCTCATCTCTGAGAGGAATGAGCTAACTGATAAGATTGCGAAAGCATCTTCAATCAAAGTTTCTAATGTGCATATCAATGGTATCGAAGAGAAGAGAAATGGTTCACTGGAGAATGAGAATAAGGCTAAACGCATTGATAGATTACAAATAGACTTTACGATTGCTGACAATCCACTTGCTAGCATGGGTAAGAAAGAAATCTATGTAAGAATCATTAATCCTAAAGGCAATTTGATTGCGAATTCTGAGGATTTATTCCTAGTTCATGGTGAGAAACTTCAGTATACTTTCAAAGAAAGTATTGAGTTCAATAACAATGGTCAGGAATATCAATTTATGTGGTCAGATCCTAATCATAAGTTCCAAAAAGGAGCCTATACGATTTTACTATATGCAGATGACGCCATTATGGGTAGATCTTCTGTGGTTTTAAAATAAAAAGGTTATTATTTTTAAACGAGGAAGGAGTTGATTTATTCAGCTCCTTTTTTTTGTGGGTTTAAGTGGGAGCTGAAGTTTCTATACTCAAATAAGAACACATTCATATTGATCAGCAGGTTCAAAGAATCTTGGTATCATTAATGAAGGCAACTTGGATTCTACATCTCCAGAGAATGATGACTAAGGTAAGTTTTGCTGACCGGGAGTGAATACTTTGGAGATAACAGATATTATCTAAATTGTTTCGTAAATAAGTTCTATTTACGAAACAATTTATTTTTCTAAGTCACTCTCTTTAAACTTAGGTAGGGTAATCGTAAAGGTTGTCCCTATGCCTTCGAAGGTGACGAAGGTAATATCTCCATGCATAGATTCGACTGTTTTCTTCACAAATGCTAATCCTAGACCAGTTCCAGAGCTCTTCGTAGTGAAGTTAGGCTGGAAGATTTTCGGGATAACGTTTGCTGGGATTCCCATTCCATTGTCTTTGACAATGATTTTTATCTTGTCTTCATCAACATACTCGATTAGAATGCTGATAAGGTGTTTTTTACGCCCTATAGAGGCTTCAATTGAGTTTTTTATCAGGTTGTTGAATGTTCGCAAGAGCTGGTCTCTATCGCCTAATACATAGACATTTTCATCATCTGTATTGTTGATGATCTTAATATAGGTATTATGGTTATTGTGATAAACATTCGCTGATTTATTGATTTTTTCAATCAGATTGATCTTAGCAAGATTGGTATCCGGCAGCTTGGCAAAGTTTGAAAATTCCGTTGCAATCTTACTCAAACTATTGATCTGTTCAATAAATGAATTCGATATTCTAAAGAAACGTTCTTCAAAACGGGGGTCATTCTCGGTATAACTTCTTGTTAATTGCTGTATACCCAATTTCATTGGAGTCAATGGATTTTTGATCTCGTGGGCAATTTGCTTGGCCATTTCACGCCATGCATATTCCCTTTCCGCATTCATCAACTGTTTTGCATTTTCTTCCAACTTAACAATCATGAAATTGTATTCCTTGACCAATGCTCCTATCTCATCATCACGTTCCCAATAAAGTGGCTCATTGGGTTTATTACTAAAAATAGTCTGGGATAGTTTTCTTCCGATTAGATTTAAAGGTTTGGTAATGGAATTTGCAACCATAACCGTTAAGAATCCCAGTCCTAGGATAATGATGGTATAGATATTTAATAAAGTGTTCAATAATAAATTCTGACTCTCATTTTCCTCTTCTACGGAAGTAAAATAAGGAATGTTCAGAAAGAGGATATTATTGTATTCATTATTCTTAATGGTGGCATAACTTGAATTATACTCAAATGAGACCACATTTTCCTTGATAAATGAATCCGATTTTTTAAGCACATTCAGGTTATTGAATGCTATGGGATTGATAAACTTGGAAACCAATGCCATATCATAGATTTTGGGTTGGGAAGTGAAGATCAACTTACCGTTTTTGTTATATAGGTTGATATCCGTAACGGAAGTTTCAGAAAATTCCTTTACAAAATCTTGGATCTGCGATTCTGTTAGATTATCTGATGACTGGATCTTGCTTTCAATCTTTTTCACCACATCCATGATGTAAGTCAGGCGTTGTTGGACTTTTGTTTTTTCAAGTTGGCCCGAAATACTGATAAAGGAGATGAATCCGGAGATTACAATGGCAAATATCACCACCCCGATAATCATGGTTTGGATACGAGTACTATATTGGATGCGGTTTAATAATAATTTAAAGTGGTATTTAATACTTCTGAAATTAAATGATTTCTGGGTGATGGTACTGAAGAAGTACTTGATACTATCAAAAATCAAGAAGTAAATGTAAAGACAGAGGAACAGGAATGAGAATACAGCCACCGATTGCCACAAACTCAGTTGCGGTGTACTGACGACGAGGGTTGTATTTGCATCTGGTTTATAAACCACATTGAAATAGCCATTGTAATCATCCAGGTTGACATATTGTTGGACCTTGCCACCGAAGGCATCATCCTTATTGGGATAGGTGAAAGAGCCATTCTGCGTAACTAAAGAGCCATCGCGATATAGGGCAAAGGAGGTTGAATTACTTTGGTATCCACGGATAAACTCCACCTTGCTATCAGACAATATTTCAGGATATGGCATTGCAGTACCATAAGCCCTATTTTTTAAGTTCAAGAAAACTTGTACTACTTTGTCCTCAGCTGTATCAATAGGAATATCGAATTGGAGGAAATATTCATGCGTTCCTAAATCACTTCTAACTCTATAGAAATGTTCAGTCTGTTGAACCTTGGTTGATTTATTGATTACTTTTTCCCGATATTCATCAATTTTATTGTTATCGTAATTTCCTAAAGGAATATCATTGTAATAATAAAAGCCGCTATACTCAAACTTGGATAAATAGCCTGCGAAATAAGTATTCTTGATATAATCATTAATGATATCAATTTGAGTATTCGGTAGGCTTATTGCGAATGATTGTCTCAGTCCTTCATCAGCAATTATCTTTTTTTCCAGCTCCACGAATAATGCGGTAGCATTCAAGTCATCCTCTGCTTCCAATTGATTCACCGTTACCCGCATGTCCCTTTCAACTTTGGCTTCAAGGCTTCGGGTGTAAACCGAAGTAGTCATAAAGGCAAGGAAGATCAAGGTTAGAATAAAGGTCGACATGGCAAGATTCACCTTGAGCTTGCTATATGCCCTAAGCATAATAATACCGGCCAGGAAGATGTTAAAAAAGGTATTGTCGCCAACTAATATGGCATTCAAGATTATCGCCGATACTAAAGCGATCAATTGAATGTTGAGGAATGAAGTTGTATTAGGAAGAATGGACTTTAAGATATTAACCAGCGTATCGATAAAATACAGGAGAATGACCATATTGATACACATGATCAATATATTCAACCAACTGTAGGAGTTGAAAGATAGTAGGTTTGTTAAATCTAGAGTGACTTCTGTACTATTCGTAATCAGGGTCGATAAGTGGAAAAATAGGAGATTACTAATAAAATATATTCCTAATATCGAAGTTAAACCAATTATGGTGGCCACATTAGGTGACAGCTTTCTTAGATTGATTTTCAAATAAGGTTGAATTGCTCTAAAATAGAATACCAACCAACCTACAAGGAGGGTGGTCATAAAGAAGCCCCACAGGTTTGGTAGGAGAGGACTATAGGCATAATACTTCGGGTCGAACAACCCAATACTGGACGAAGAAGCCAGCCAGTTGGTATTGAGGTCGACATATCGGGTCAGGACCAAGGTAAAAGCAAAGAATGCGAGTGAAAACCAAGGTTTTCCGTTTTTGGCAATCATCAAACAAATGTTGTTTACCAAAATCAGGAAGCATATCGAAGCGAAGATCCAACAGATAAATTGGATATCCATAAAGATATTATCATGCTTGCCTGGATTAAGTTTTACAGAGAAGAGGTAGGAACCGTTCTTACTGTAAATGTTCTTAATATTTTCCGTATCTGTATAATCTGCAATTGTAAGGTTATTGGTTGAAAGCAATTCGGTGAAGAATTGATTGACCAAGTATTCATTACTGATTGAGAAATGGGTTTTTATGGGGATCAGGGCAAGAACGGAAGTGTTTGAGGTTAAAGCTTTCCGTTTGATTATAAAAGATCTATTGTCCTCGCGGACAAATACAACATCGGATTGGATTCCGCTATCGGTTAGAGGGACATAGATGTTATTACTCCAAAATATTGGTTTATGATCTTTATAGATATAAAAGAATATCTTGTATTTATCGCCATATTTCTTTGTGACATCGAGTACCTGGGAGGGGTAGACTTCAACATTCACAAAAGCCTTCATAAGGTTAGAATCCGCATAAATGTGGTCTACTATTTCCTCATAATCATGAATGTTATTTGAAAGTGTTCTGGTATCCAATTCTAACATATCATCCTTGGTTACCATTTTATTAATCATGATGGCTGTAGCAAGGAAAGATACGGTCAGGATAAGTAAGAGTATTCTTATTTTGTTACCCATTTATCTACAGTTACTAATGGGTAAATATAAATAAAAAACTCCTCGCAAATAATTTTACGAGGAGTTTTATAGAGAAATTCGACCTTAGTGTTGGTGAACGTCTTCTTGACGGAAGAATTTGGCCGTAAAATACTCACGGTTCATTCTTGCGATGTTAGTTAATTTAATTCCTTTAGGACATTCTGCTTCACAAGCTCCTGTGTTTGTACAGTTACCAAAGCCTTCAGCGTCCATTTGGTCTACCATTGCTTGCGCACGTTCGTAGCGTTCAGTTTGACCTTGAGGTAAAAGGGCAAATTGAGAAATCTTAGCCGATACGAATAGCATAGCAGAAGCATTTTTACATGCTGCTACACATGCTCCACATCCGATACAAGTAGCTGATTCGAAAGCTTCGTCAGCAATTCTTTTCGGAATTAAGATGTTGTTAGCATCTTGAGGACCACCTGTATTGATATTGATATAACCACCAGCTTGTTGAATTCTATCGAAAGAAGTTCTATCTACAGCTAAATCTTTCAATACTGGGAATGCAGAAGCTCTCCAAGGTTCAATTACGATTGTTTGTCCATCGTGGAAAGAACGCATATGTAACTGACAAGTAGTGATACCATATTTAGGTCCGTGCGGACGTCCATTGATCACTAGGGAGCACATTCCACAAATACCTTCACGACAGTCATGATCAAAATAGATAGGGTCTTCCCCATTACGAGTTAGGTCTTCGTTTACAACGTCAAGCATTTCTAAGAAAGACATATCATCAGCGATGTCTTTAGCTTGGATAGTCACGAATTGACCTTTGTCATTTGAGTTTTTTTGACGCCAAACTTTTAGCGTTAAATTCATATGTGCACTCATGATATTAATTTTGAGTATCAAATGGCCTCACAAGAAGCCATTTGGCATTATTTATAACTTCTTTGTGTTAACTTAACGTTTTCGAATACTAAAGGCTCTTTGTGCAAGATCTCCGGTTGGTTATCACCATTGTATTGCCAAGCCGCAACATATGTGTATTCATCATCATTACGTTTTGCTTCTCCTTCTTCGGTTTGTGATTCCACTCTAAAGTGACCACCACAAGACTCATTTCTGTTCAAAGCATCGTCAACCATTAATTCTCCTAATTCTAAAAAGTCTGCAACACGACCAGCTTTTTCCAAAGACATGTTCAACTCTTCATTTTGTCCCAATACTTTTGTATCAGTCCAGAATTCTTTGCGAAGATCTTGGATTAATCCTTTTGCTTTTTGCAGTCCTTCAGCTGTACGAGCCATTCCACAGTATTCCCACATGATGTGGCCTAATTTTTTGTGGATATCATCAACAGTTTTACTTCCTTTAAGGGATAATAATTTGTTAACTCTTTCTTCAACTTCTTTACGAGTTTGCTCAAAAGCAGGATTGTTTTTATCTACTGGTTTGAAGTTTCCGATTTTCGCTAAGTAATCACCTACAGTGTATGGAATTACGAAGTAACCATCAGAAAGACCTTGCATTAATGCAGATGCACCAAGACGGTTAGCACCGTGGTCAGAGAAGTTAGCTTCTCCAAGACAGTATAAACCAGGTACAGTAGTCATCAAGTTGTAGTCAACCCATACACCACCCATTGTATAGTGAACAGCAGGGTAGATACGCATTGGTTGTTCATAAGGATTTTCGTCCGTGATTTGGTAATACATGTCGAACAAGTTACCATATTTCGCTTCAACTACATCTTTACCAAGACGTTGGATAGCTTCTGCGAAATCCAAGAATACTGCAACACCTGTTTTACCAACACCGCGTCCTTCGTCTACCATTTCTTTGGCGTTACGAGAAGCTACGTCACGAGGTACTAAGTTACCAAATGAAGGATATTTTCTTTCCAAGAAGTAATCTCGATCATCTTCTTTGATATCCTTTGGCTTCAATTCTCCTTTACGAAGTTTTTCAGCTAATTCAATTGTCTTAGGAACCCATACACGACCATCATTACGTAAAGACTCTGACATCAAAGTCAATTTAGATTGGTGGTCACCTGTTACAGGGATACAAGTAGGGTGAATTTGCGTATAACAAGGGTTAGCGAAGTAAGCACCACGTTTATGAGCTCTCCAAGCAGCAGTAACATTACATCCCATTGCGTTTGTAGAAAGGAAAAACACGTTTCCATATCCTCCAGTACACAATAATACAGCATGTCCTTCGTGTGCTTCGATTTCGCCAGTTACTAGGTCACGAGTAATAATACCTCTAGCTTCGCCATCGATTTTTACTAGATCTAGCATTTCGTGACGCGTATAGGATTTTACTTTACCAGTTTCGATTTGACGGTTAAGTGCGGAGTAAGCACCTAACAATAATTGTTGTCCAGTTTGACCACGAGCGTAGAATGTACGGGATACCTGAGCACCACCGAAAGAACGGTTGTCTAAAAGACCACCATATTCACGAGCGAAAGGAACACCTTGCGCCACACATTGGTCGATAATATTAACTGAAACTTCCGCTAAACGGTAAACGTTTGCTTCACGAGCGCGGTAGTCACCACCTTTGATGGTGTCATAGAATAAACGGAACACCGAGTCACCGTCATTTTGGTAGTTTTTCGCTGCGTTGATACCCCCTTGAGCTGCGATTGAGTGTGCGCGTCTTGGAGAATCTTGGTAGCAGAAAGTTTTAACATTGTAGCCTAATTCTGCTAATGCAGCGGCAGCAGATGCACCTGCTAACCCTGTACCAACAACGATAATAGTGAATTTACGTTTGTTGGCTGGGTTAACCAGCTTCATCTCAAATTTATGTTTTGACCATTTTTCGGCCAAAGGGCCAGAAGGTACTTTTGAATCTAACATATCCTTTATTTATTTATAAGATCTTGCTATTGCTTAATCTGTAAATAACCTATTTAACAAAATAAAAATACAATGGCATTGATGCGAATAGGATAGGGATAATAATTCCGAATACCCATACACCGATGGTTCTGATAATTCCATTGTAACGTCTGTGATTGAATCCAATGGTTTGGAATGCTGATTGGAAACCATGGATTAAGTGGAATGCTAAAGCAGCCATTCCTAAGATATACAAACCAACTAGTAAAGGATTTTTGAAAGTCACTTCTACTTGTCTGTATAAGTCTTTAGATTTTATCACTTCATAAGCACCATCCTGATATTCAGTATATCCAACGTAGTCCGAAGGCATATCATCAAGTTTAAGAACTTCCTGATTACCAGTCGCTACTTCTGTACGATACTCTACATACGGCGTTGTTCCGAATTTGTATTGGAACCAGAAGTTTTGCATGTGCGTAACAATGAAAATTAATAGAACAGTACCTAAGATTCCCATGTTACGAGAATTCCACGCGCTGTTCGCTTTTCCGTCGTACTGATTGTAGCCAATTGGACGTGCTGCCTTGTTTTTCATCGTTAAGATCAAGGCGTAAACTGCATGGACAATGATTGAAAGATAAAGTAAGTAAGAGACTACTTTAATTGGGGTAAAGTGGGTCATGAAATAAGCGTACTTGTTGAACGCATACCCCGCATCATCTTTAAATAGTTGTAAGTTACCAATCAAGTGAACAATTAAGAAAGTACATAAGAACAATCCCGTCAAGCTCATGATTAGTTTCTTCCCTAATGAAGATGTTAATACTGGCTTTGATTTACTCATTATTACTATGAATTTAATTTAAGTACGCAAATCTATCTATTTGATGACATATAAATGAGATTTATGTATAAAATAGGGCTAATTTAGAATGGTTCTAATGTGAGACAAAAAAATAGGCCTGATTTTTATCAAATCAGGCCTAAAATTTTTATTAAAGTCTCTTATAAAAAGGCGTATCCAACACCGATTGACCACATGCTAATTTTTTGAGATTGAGAGCTTTCCTTGCTGATATTATTCAAGCCATGCTCATATCTTAAGTCAATTGTGAATTTACTGATGTCAGCACCTACACCACCAATAATACCTGTTGAAGATTTTTTATAGCTATCTGCGTCAGTTACAGAATTGAATGTTACTTTTCCATCTTGTGCAAATGAAAACACTGGACCTGCTTGGATGCGAACTCCAACTGGACCTAATCCTATTTTAGTACCCAAAAGGATAGGTAAGTCTAAACTTTTGAAAGTTGCTTCACCATTTCCGCCGTCTTCAGTTTCATATCCTGCTTTCTTTTGTGCATAATATAATTCTGGTTGAACGTGGAAACCAGCTACACCAACACGACCCCAAAGACCTGCTTGGAATCCAGCTTTAGTATCTGAATTCAACCATTTACCTTCTGACTTTAAGCTCGAGAAGTTTACTGCGCCTTTAATACCTAGTTTAAAGCTTGGTAATAATTGTGCTTGCGTGGCCTGAACGCAAAAGAATAAGGCAGCTAATCCAAGTAAGATTTTTTTCATATCAAAAATTTATATATTTACTAATTGCAAACACTAAATTAGGAGTTTTTATTCAATAAGCGCATATTAATATGTATAATTTCAAGATCAGTGCCACTGAATGGCCTATACTAAAACTTAAACTTAAGAGAAAATATAACCATCTTTCCGAAGAAGATTTACAATATAGCCCTGGACAAGAGGAAGAACTATTGGAACGCTTAGCCAAAAGGTTACATCGTAATAAGGACTATGTGATTTTTACCCTTTCAAAAGAGTTGGCAGATTTGGAATCAAACAGCTTATAACTTGTAAACATGGAGAAATTGATTAGCTGGGACGAATTTGAACAAGTAGATCTGCGTGTTGGTACCATTCTAGAAGTCGCTGACTTTCCAAAAGCCAAACGACCTGCCTATCAGATTTTAGTAGATTTTGGGCCTGAGATTGGAACGCGGAAATCATCTGCACAAATAACAAAGCATTATTCCAAAGAGGAACTCCTTGGTAAACAGGTGGTCGCAGTTGTTAATTTTCCAAAGAAACAAATCGCCAATTTTATGTCCGAATGTCTTGTAACAGGGTTTGAGGATGAGAATGGAGATATTATATTAACAACTGTAGAACGTGGGGTGCCAAATGGCGCAAAATTAAAATAATGAAGGTTTATAATTTTGAAGATGATCCAAAGCAACCTCTAGCTAATATTGATGAGCAATATATGCAGGAGGCCTTAAAATTAGCAAGAAAGGCTTTTGAGGAAGATGAAATTCCAATTGGGGCAATTATAGTATCCAATGGGAAAATCATTGGCAAGGGATATAATATGACAGAGCGTTTAAATGACGTTACAGCACATGCTGAAATGCAAGCTTTTACTGCAGCGGCCAACTATCTAGGCGGGAAGTATTTGAAGGATTGTACGCTGTATGTCACCGTAGAACCCTGTGTCATGTGTGCCGGAGCGAGTTATTGGACTCAAATCAGTAAAATAGTGTATGGGGCAAGGGATGAGAAGCGTGGTTATTCCAGTATCCATGAAAAAATCATTCATCCTAAGACCATTATACAATCAGGGGTCCTGGAAAAAGACTGTGCAGAACTGATGATGTCTTTTTTTCGTAATAAACGTTGAGTTATCCACAAATTGGAGCTGAATCCAAACAAAAACGGTCATAAATTGTTATATTCGTATATTGATAATTAATAAATAAAATATAAACGTTATGGCATTTGAATTAGAGGCGTTACCTTACCCAGCAGACGCATTAGAACCATCTATCGATAAAGAAACAATGATCATTCACCATGATCGCCATCACCAAGCATATGTAGACAATTTAAATAAAGCTATTGCCGGCACGGATGCTGAAAACCTTAGTTTAGAAGAAATTCTTAAAAACGTAAGTAAATATCCTGCAGCAGTAAGAAACAATGCTGGTGGTGTTTGGAACCATGATTTGTTCTGGAAAGTATTAGGTCCAAATGCAGGTGGTGAACCTACAGGAGATCTAGCAAACGATATTAATGCAACTTTCGGTTCATTCGCAGACTTGAAAAAGAAACTTCAAGAAGCAGGTGCTGGAAGATTTGGATCAGGTTGGTCTTGGTTAATCGTTGGTGAAGACGGTAAATTGGCAGTTGTATCAACTCCTAATCAAGATAACCCATTGATGGATGTTGCTGAAGCTAAAGGTACTCCAATCTTTGGTATTGATGTATGGGAGCATGCTTATTATTTGAAATATCAAAATAAGCGCCCAGCCTACTTAGAAGAGATCTTCAATGTAGTAAATTGGGATGATGTTGCTAAACGTTATCAAGCTGCTAAAGGTTAATCCCAATAAGATTGAAAATATTGAGCGGTGGTCAGATTCTGACCACCGCTTTTTTATTTTACTGAAATTTGGATTGATCTCCTTTTGTAAGAATGAACAAAAGTTAAGTAGCCGTGTTTATTCAAAAATAAATTAGAGGTCTGTTTTAGAAGTTGTTGTTGATGAGTGATTGCCTGGAAAATATGCTTTAATGATATTGTTTTAACTGTTTTGAGCCTAATTTAGGTCAAAATAGGTAAACGTTTATTTGGTTACTTTTTTATAATTATTTTAAAACTGGACAAAATATGTTTACAATCGGTTGAGATATGTTGTAATAATCCATACAATATTGATTAACTTCGAAAGAAATAAATTAGTTGAAGTATCTGCCTTAAAACCTATTTTAAGGAGTATTTTACTAAAAATTTATAGCTATACTGTTTGAGTTTAGCGTATTATATGAATCAAAAAAATAATTTTTAATTATGTTAAAAGGATTTTTTAATGTTCCAACGCCAACAAATGAGCCAGTTTACTCATATGCACCTGGAACAAAAGAGAGAAGTTTGTTAAAAGAAGCTATTGCTGCTGCAAGGGCAACAGAGCTAGATATTCCAATGTACATTGGTGGAGAAGAAGTTCGTACGAACAAGAAAGTGAAAATTACACCTCCTCACGATCATAAACATGTATTGGGATATTTCAACCAAGGTTCAAAGTCTGATATTAAAGACGCAATCAATGCTGCTTTAGCTGCTAAGAATGATTGGGAAAACCTTCCTTGGGAGCAAAGAGCTGCTATCTTCTTGAAAGCTGCAGAATTGATTTCTACGAAATATCGTTACAAGTTGAATGCTGCGACTATGTTAGGTCAATCGAAAAACCCTTATCAGGCAGAGATAGATTCAGCATGTGAAATCGCAGATTTCTTACGCTTTAATGTTAAATACATGAGCGAGATCTATCAACAACAACCTCCTATTAGCCCTAAAAATGTTTGGAATAGAGTAGAACAACGTCCGTTAGAAGGATTTGTATTCGCTTTAACTCCTTTCAATTTTACAGCGATTGCGGGTAATTTACCAACAAGTGCTGCTATGATGGGAAATGTGGTTGTTTGGAAACCAGCCAATACACAGATTTATTCTGCAAATGTATTGATGGAGATTTTCAGAGAAGCTGGTGTTCCTGCCGGTGTAATCAACTTGGTATATGTATCAGGTCCAGATGCTGGTGATGTTATCTTTAAACACCCAGATTTTGCTGGTATCCACTTTACAGGTTCTACAGGTGTATTCCAAGATATCTGGAAAACTATCGGAGAAAATATCCATGTTTATAAAACATATCCTCGTATCGTAGGTGAAACAGGTGGTAAAGACTTTATCTTAGCTCACCCATCTGCTGATATCGAAGTATTGAACACAGCATTAGTTCGTGGAGCATTTGAGTTCCAAGGACAAAAATGTTCAGCTGCTTCTCGTGCTTACATTCCAAAATCATTATGGAAAGAGTTGAAGCCAATGATGGAACGTGATATCAAATCATTCAAGATTGGTGGAACTGAAGATTTCAGCAACTTTATCAATGCTGTAATCGATGAAAAAGCTTTCGATAAAATCACTAAATATATCGATAGAGCAAAAGAATCTAAAGATGCAGAGGTTGTAATCGGTGGTGATTATGATAAATCTAAAGGATATTTCATTAACCCTACTGTAATCGTTGCTAAAAAAGGTGATTACGAAACTTTATCAGAAGAATTGTTCGGTCCAGTATTGACAATTTATGTATATGATGATAAGAAATGGGAAGAAACCTTAAAACTAGTAGATACAACTTCAATCTATGCATTGACAGGATCTATCATTGCTCAAGATCGTTATGCTATTGAAGAAGCTACTCATTACTTACGTAATGCAGCTGGTAATTTCTATATCAATGATAAATGTACTGGTGCAGTAGTAGGTCAACAACCTTTTGGTGGAGCTAGAGGTTCTGGTACGAATGATAAAGCAGGTTCAATGATTAACTTATTACGTTGGGTGTCTCCAAGAACAATCAAGGAAACATTCAATCCAGATGTAGATTATCGTTATCCATTCTTATCTGAAGAATAATCTTCGGATATAATAAAAACTTAAAACGCCTTAGGGATTTCCTAAGGCGTTTTTCTTTTTATTTTTTCTTCATTGCTGAAAATTTTATTAATTTAAAGAAGCATAGAAAGTTGTATTTAACTTGAAAGCTAACCAAAAATGTAAACTTTTTCATTCCTCATACTAGTATATGTTTAAAAGATTGTTTGTTTTAGAATGGAGGTCCTTTTTTAGATCAGCTAATTTAGGAAAAGGATTATCCGTTAAGATTTTGCTGGGATTTCTAGGATTATATTGCCTCGTATCCTTTCTTACCCTTGGGATCTCTTTGCATTTTATGGTAAAAGAATTGTACCCAAATGAAGAACCTATTTATTTTGTCAACAAATTTCTCTTAGTCTGGTTCTGCTTCAGTTTTTTTATCAGACTGATGTTTCAGAAATTACCGCTATTAAACATCAAGCCGTTATTGATTCAAAATATCCCTAGAAGCAACATTGTAAATTATACTTTATTAAAAGCTTCTTACTCTTTTTGTAATTGGTTGTTGTTGATAAGTAGTGTTCCTTTTTTGATCATTACTTCCAGGGTAACTGATTTTTCAAATACGCAACTTTTTGCATGGTTTATTGCCGCACAAGGATTTGAATATTTTGTCAACTATTTTAACCTATATATCCAGAAAAACTTTAGCACGAATTTCAAGAAGGTCATACCTTTTTTGATCGTTGTCCTCATATTATTTGGATTAGACTATTTCAAGATTTTCTCAATAACAGATCTCTTTGGCCAACTCTTTAATAGTATTCTGGATTATCCAATCCTTTGCATTATTCCGGTTATTATTGCTGTACTGAGTTATTTTCTCCTGTATTTTGATGTTAAGAAAAATCTATTTTTAGACGCTTACCTTCAGCAGGAAAAAACTGTTTACAAGGAATATGATCTATCCTGGACCAACCGCTTTGGCGCATTAGCTCCATTCCTTCAATTGGACTTGAAGTTAATTTGGAGAGCTAAAAGAGCGCGTAAAGTGACTCTGGTTTGTTTGATCTTCCTGGCTTATGGTATTATTTTTTATCCCAACCCTCAATTTGAGAATTCCTCCATGCTAGTTTTCGTTGGGATCTTTATCAGTGGAATCTTTATCATCAATTTTGGACAATTTGTTCCTGCTTGGGATAGTAGTTATTATTCCATGTTGATGACCCAGGATATGCCGATTAAACTCTACTTAGAATCTAAGGCCTTGTTAATGATGATATCAGTAGCCATATTATCGATATTGAGTACGCCATATCTTTATTTTGGATGGACTATATTTTGGATTAATATTTCATGTGCGATTTATAATATTGGAATTAATATTCCCATTATTTTATATTTCGGGTCCATGAATAAGAAGAGAATAGATCTTGACAATGGGAACTATTTCAATTACCAAGGGACTGGAGCAGCCCAGTGGTTAGTGGGCTTACCCTTGTTGTTTATCCCGATTATTATTTGGGCTGTAGTCAAAACATTTGCAGGAATCCCTGCAGCCAATATTGTACTCGTTGTACTTGGCTTAGTGGGTTTTGCATTAAGAAATGTTTTTCTTAACTGGATTGCTCAAAAATACCGTGATAATAAGTATAAGATGCTTATTGGCTTTAAGGAAGTAAATAATTAATTGTTAGAATTGAAATCATAAATTACATGATCGAAATAAAAGATATTGTTAAAAGCTATAATGGAGTTCAGGTATTGAATATTCCACATTTGCAAATTGGAAAAGGTGAAAGTATAGGTTTGGTTGGAAACAATGGTGCTGGGAAAACCACCTTATTCAGCTTGATCCTTGACTTGATTCAACCTGATTCAGGAATGATAGCCTTGAATGGGATTCCAGTTCATGGCCATGATGGATGGAAGAAGTTTACCACAGCTTTTGTCGATGAAACCTTCTTGATTGGATATTTGACTCCTGAAGAATATTTTTATTTTCTAGGCGAGTTGAGAGGAATGAATAAGAATGATGTTGACTCCACCATTGAAGAATATGTAGAATTCTTTAATGAGGAGGTGTTGGACAAGAAAGTTTATGTTCGGGATTTATCTAAAGGAAATCAGAAAAAGGTAGGAATTGTGGGGGCTTTGATTGGGAATCCAGAGCTCATTATTTTGGACGAACCTTTCGCTAATCTGGATCCCAGCACGCAGTTTAGACTCAAAAAGCTTATCAATAAACTAAAGGATGAAAAGGATGTCACAATCTTAATTTCCAGTCATGATTTATCTCATACTGTCGAAACTGCCGATCGAATTATAGCTTTAAATAAAGGACTCATTGTTAAGGATAGCCTTAAAACAGAGGAAACCTTAAGCGAATTAAACGCATTTTTTTCAATCGAATAATAACAAAAGCGGGCGGTCATTTTAAGACCGCCCGCTTTTGTTATTATCCATTCTTCGAAAATCTATTGATTGTACTTCCATCATCAAGATTTAAGGAAACTAACAGATTTTTTCCAGTAGCAGAGATATCCACATAAGTTCTATTGCCAGCCTTAGGTCCTCCACCAATAATAACATAATAATTATGGGTATTATCGGGTGGATGGAAGCTGTATTTATGTGTATGTCCCGAGATAACAGCGTCAACCTTGTTATTATTCAATATTTCATGAAAACATTCAAAGTTATGTTTCGTTCCATGCCAATCATCTGAATGGTGAAAAGGGATATGTGTTACCACTAAGGTATGTTTAGCCTCTCTTCGTTCTTTTGAATTCAGAACCTTGATTAACCAGTCTTTCTGTTCTAATCGATAATTATCGTAATCTACCGTTCCACCATAAACCTCATGGTCGTCAGGTTTGTCTTCACCACTATCCAATACCACCCAAAAGATGGGGCCCATACGGAAAGCTTGATAATACTTATTCTCAGGATAATCAAAATACTTTTTATAATCCCTTGCGAAACTACCTCTGGTTTCATGATTCCCACGAACCATGACAAATGGAGTCTTACTTGCAAACTTATTACCAACTGGCTTCAATAATTTCTCAGTTAGATCTGCTTGATTGGTTACATAGTGAAAGGAGTCACCATTCAGAAAAACCAAATCATTTTTGCTTAGCTGACTTTTATCGTACAGATAGGCATAACTGTCTTTATCCTCATGAATATCATTTAGAATTAGACATTGGATACTATCCTGTTTTGGTTGAGGCACTGCAATTTGAATAGGATCCGATTGAATGGTTCCAGCGTATTCAATTTTATAAGGTTCAAATTTTGTGATTTCCTTGGCTACCACCTTATAATTTAATTCACCATCTGGTATACCCACCTTGAACTTGAAAAGTTCCGTATTGGCATTTCGCATTCCATCTTCAACCTGATAAATGGATTTTACTGTATTGTTATTTGCATCCAAAACTTCCACCCATGCTAAACATGGTTTATTGAATATAGCACAAACTGTAATGGAATTGGCGCTAAGGTTTTGTAAGTAGGGGGGACAAGCAAATGAAAAAGCTTCATTTTGATTAATCAGCACCTTTTCAGCATAAGCTGGGGTACTTGCGCCCAATCCGATTAATCCCAGGCCTTTTAGAAAATTTCTTCTGTTAAAACTCATGGTAACATTTGGTTAGATGTAGTTGATAGGTAAATTTATGAAAAATCATCCTTCTATTCATTAAGATTCTGGATTGTACAGCCATTTTTACATTGCTTGAATTGAAGGCACAAAAAAACAGCAACCCTTTGGGGTTACTGTTTCAATATGTACTCCTTTTTTTGAAACCTAGAGGAGTTATTGTAAAAAATGATTCTAATTAATCTTCGTCTTTGATAGCTGCCTGATCTAAATCAACCCCACTAACTTCAGCTCTGATTTTTGTCTCTAATTCATCCATTAAATCAGGGTTATCCAACAATAAAGTTTTTACAGCATCACGGCCTTGACCTAATTTAGTGTCACCATAGCTAAACCAAGAACCTGATTTTTTAATGATGTTATATTCCACACCAAGGTCAATGATTTCTCCAACTTTAGAAATACCTTCACCGAACATGATATCAAATTCTGCAATACGGAATGGAGGTGCTACTTTGTTTTTAACAATCTTCACTTTCACACGGTTACCAGATACCTCATCAGAATCTTTGATTTGTGATGTACGACGAATATCTAAACGCACCGAAGCGTAGAATTTTAATGCATTACCACCAGTAGTTGTTTCTGGGTTACCAAACATTACACCGATTTTCTCACGTAATTGGTTGATGAAAATACAACAACAGTTTGTTTTTGCAATAGTACCTGTCAATTTACGTAAGGCTTGAGACATCAAACGAGCTTGAAGACCCATTTTAGATTCTCCCATTTCACCTTCAATCTCGCCCTTAGGAACCAATGCTGCTACCGAGTCAATTACAATAACATCAATTGCTCCTGAACGGATTAGGTTATCTGCAATTTCTAAGGCCTGTTCACCGTTGTCAGGTTGTGAAATCAATAGATTTTCAATATCAACCCCTAGTTTTTGCGCATAATATTTATCAAAAGCATGTTCAGCATCGATAATTGCTGCAATACCACCTTTTTTCTGAGCCTCAGCTACGATATGAGTAGCCAAAGTAGTTTTACCAGAAGATTCTGGACCATAGATTTCAATGATACGACCCTTTGGAACACCACCAATACCTAATGCGATATCTAAACCTAATGAACCAGTAGAAATAGCTTCAATTGGTTCTACAGCAGAATCACCTAACTTCATGATGGTTCCCTTTCCGTAGCTCTTTTCTAATTTATCTAAAGTAAGCTGTAATGCTTTTAATTTGTCTGAGTTGCTCATATTTTTAGTATAACGTTGTCAAAAATAATTTATAATATTGAAATCTACAAATAAAATGCTAAAAAAATTAGTTATAATATTTTAATCTCTAAAAATAATAGTTTTTATGGGCTATTGAATCTAAAGTGTGAATTGATTATGTTAATTTTTTAGGATTGCTTTTGCTTTTTTGTTCTTTTCAAAGTATTTGCAGAAGTAGCTGATAGGGCAGATGTCACATTTAGGACTTCTAGCTAAACAAATATAACGACCATGCAGGATCAGCCAATGATGCGCAACAGCTATCGTATCTTTTGGCAAATGTTTTACCAATTGTTTTTCTGCAGCCAAAGGCGTCGTTGCTCGACTTGTTAAACCAATGCGGTCCGCAACACGAAACACATGAGTATCAACCGCCATCGCTGGATTATGAAATACAACCGATGAGATAACATTGGCAGTTTTTCTTCCAACTCCAGGAAGCTTGACTAAATCTTCCACCTTTTCAGGGATTTCACCATTAAATTCACTTAATAGCTTTTGAGCCATTCCAACCAAATGCTTCGCTTTGTTATTTGGATAACTAACCGATCGAATGTAAGTAAATACCTCGTCGGGTGAACTAGCAGCCAATGATTCCGGATCTGGATATCTTTCGAAAAGGGCAGGAGTGACCTGGTTGATTCTCTTATCAGTACATTGTGCCGATAAAATTACTGCAATCAGTAATTCAAAGGGATTACCGTAATTCAGTTCAGTTTGTGCATCCGGATTATGGGTAGAAAAATATTCAACAAAAGCCTTGTAACGTTCTTTTATTAGCATAAACAAAGATACTAATATTCCAAGTACAGGCGAAAGGTTTAAAGCTGAAGAATGCTGGAAAAGAGACGAAGCCACTCTTTTCTAAGAATGGCTTCGTTATTATAAGTTACGTAAGGTCTTTGAATAATTGAGGATATTTTCTATTGTTCTGTCTTCTGGATCTTTAGACAACTGCTGTATGCAACTTTTGATTTTTTCCTCGAATGATAACTCAAGATTTGCGTCTTGCATGATACCTGAAATTTGACCTTCGTAATTTACTTCTTTTGTTTTAGTAGAGTTTTCGACCATAAGCATCTTGTTTTTCTAATTAAACGCAAGATACTTAGCAATATTGTGAAAAATTTAACATTTTTTTACTTTTTTTTCGAAACTAATTTATTAGCCTCTACAATTGCATTATAAGCATTCACAATACCACCACTAACACTAATCTCATCCAGATAAACACGCTTAGTAGCACCGTCTTTTTTAACTTTTACTTTTTGGTCTACCTTAGTCACGCTCTTCATAATCACCTCTTTAACTTGTTCTGCAGTCAAAGATGGATAATAAGCACGAATCATGGCAGCTAAACCAGCAACAACTGGTGCAGCCATACTTGTACCTTGATTCTCTTTGTATTTAGACTCAGGAATAGTTGAATTGATTTTTACACCAGGTGCAAAAACATCAACACTGCGGTAACCATAGTTTGAAAAATCTGCTAATAAATCAGCGTCTTGTTTCAAACCTGTAGCACCAACTGTAATCCAGTTTTTTGCTTCACCAACTACTGCATCTACACTATCGGTAAAGTATTTGGTTGGGAAATTCTTCTCAATATCATTGTCTTGTGAGTCATTTCCTGCCGCATGTACTAATAATACATCTTTAGATTCTGCATACTTAACAGCCTCATCAACAGCTTTCTTATTGTAAGCATAACCTTTACCAAAGCTCATATTAATAACTCTAGCACCGTTATCCACTGCATAACGAATACCATTTGCAACATCTTTATCGCGCTCATCGCCATTAGGTACCAAACGAACTGCCATAATTTGAACATTATCAGCAACCCCATTTACACCAAGGTTATTATTACGTTTTGCACCAATTATACCTGCAACGTGCGTACCGTGCTCAGCATCCGGTCCTTTTACATCTGGATTTCCATAATTACGTTCGTTCGCATTTTCATAATCATCTCCAACAATACCTCTTGGATCAAATTCTTTGTTTAAATGAAAATCTGCTTGATCAGTGAAATATTTAACAGCATCAGAGATGTCTGTATAGAATTTTTCAAATGTTCCAGTGTCAAGTTCTTTCTTCGCAATCCGAATCGCCATTTTCTGACGATCACCTTCTGGTTGGAAAGCATCTAAATCTGCTTTGTTGATATCCTTTGGTTCTTTACCAATTTTCTTAACCACTGCATCAACTTCTTCTTTCAGCTTTCCATAGTTTAACTTTCCGAAGGAGGCTTCTTCCATTTTGGAGGTATAGTCAGTAATCATTTTTTGATATGCCACAAACTCTCTTCTTTCTTTTTCTGAAAGTGGGGTAGTAGGTAATACAGAAATGTATTTCGGCTCATAGATGCGAATTAACCGAGTTACCTCTAAATTATCTTGATCCACATTTTTTCCGTCTTTACCGCCGATAAAGTTCCAACCATGTACGTCGTCGATGTAGCCATTGCCATCATCATCCTTTCCATTTCCAGGGATTTCTTTTGGATTGGTCCATAATACATCTTTAAGATCTTCATGTTGAATATCGACACCGCCGTCCAACACGGCTACCACTACTGGACTTGCTTTCCGACCTTTTAAAAGCTCTTGTGCTTTTTCGGTACTAATCCCCATATATCCATCTTTTTGAAAATCTAGATTATACCAGTTTGCAGGTGGGGGAGTTTTATCTTGGCTAAATCCAAGGGTTGGAAGAATTCCTAACGCCAAATAGCACAGAAATTTGTTTGTTCCTATCATACTTTTATAGATTATAATTCGACAAATTTAATATTTTCAACTAGATGCTTTTGTTAATTAATCTAAAATCACAAAAATTTTATCTTATTTTGAGTCAATTATTAACCGTCATTAACTAAATTATATGAAAGATAAAATTGTAATTGGTTTAATATTGTCTATCATGATTTCTTCTTGTTCTTCAGATAACAAAACAACAAAAGAGGCTGTGAAGTGGCCTGATGCTACGGCACCCGTAGCTGAATTAATTCCCCATAATCGTATTATCCATGGTGACACTGTTTCTGACCCCTATTATTGGATGATAGATTATTTCAAAAAAGGACCTGACTCTTCAAAGGTTATATCTTATTTGGATGCAGAAAATAAGTATTACGAAGCGATGATGAAGGATACTGAACCTTTCCAAGATCTACTTTTTAAAGAAATGAAGGGTCGTATTAAAGAAGCTGATGAAAGTGTGCCTTATTTAAAGAATGGATATTATTATTACCAAAGAACAGATGAAGGAAAGCAATATTATAAGCTCTGCCGTAAAAAAGGAAGCTTGGAAGCTCCTGAAGAAATTCTATTGGATGTCGATAAATTAGCTGAAGGTTTCCCTTATTATGCTCTTGGCGGAGCATCAGTCAGTCCAGATAATAAATTGCTGGCATATTCGGTTGATACCGTTTCTAGAAGAGAGTATGTGATCCATATCAAGAACCTGGAAACAGGTGAATTGTTAAAAGATAAAATCATTCGTACTTCTGGTCCGGCGGTGTGGGCATCGGACAATAAAACAATCTTCTATACCTCGAAGAATCCTGTAACCTTATTGAGTGAAAAAATAAAGCGTCATACCCTTGGTACTGCAAGTGAGTCAGATGCTGTGGTGTATGAGGAAAAAGATAATACCAATTACATTGGTGTTTCAAAGTCCAAGAATGATAAATACATATTAATTTATTCCGGTGGAACATTAAGTTCGGAGACTAGATATATTAAAGCTGATGAACCTAATACTGATTTCAAAGTATTTCAGCCGCGGATGAAAAATGTATTATATGATGTAACTCCTTTGGAAGATAAATTCCTCATAGTTACAAATGATAATGCGCAGAATTTCAAAGTGATGGAGACTCCTTTGGATAAGACCGGAAAGGAAAATTGGAAAGAATTTATTCCGCACAGAGCCGATGTCTTGGTTGAAGGAATTGATGAATTTGCAAATTATATTGCAATTGCTGAGAGGAAACAAGGCTTAACCCAATTGGCAATCCGTAATCTAAAAGATAATTCTCAACATTATTTAGATTTTGGCGAAGCAGCTTATACCGTTTACCCAAGTACCAATGCAGAATATAATACGGATACCTTGCGCTATGGATATACCTCATTGGTAACTCCTTCTTCCACTTTTGCTTATAATATGAAGACCAAGGACAAAAATCTTCTAAAACAGCAAGAGGTTGTAGGTGGTTATGATCAGGAAAATTATGTGACAGAAAGGGTAATGGCAAAGGTTACGGATGGAACAGAGGTTCCAATTTCCATCGTGTATAAAAAAGGAATCAAGAAAGATGGTTCAGCGCCATTGCTATTGTATGCTTATGGGTCTTACGGTAGCTCTATGGATCCTAGCTTTAGCTCCTCGCGTTTATCTTTATTGGATCGTGGGTTTATTTATGCGATAGCGCATATTCGTGGTGGTGAAGAAATGGGAAGACAATGGTATGAAGATGGTAAAATGATGAAAAAGATAAATACTTTTACCGACTTTATCGATTGTGGTAAGTATCTGATTGCTAAGAATTTTACAGCCAAAGAGCATCTTTATGCAAATGGTGGTAGTGCTGGAGGTTTATTGATGGGTGCAGTGATAAATATGGCTCCTGAAATTTGGAATGGTGTTATTGCACAAGTACCTTTTGTAGATGTTGTAAATACCATGTTGGATGAAAGCATACCTTTGACAACGAATGAATACGATGAATGGGGGAATCCTAATAATAAGGATGCTTATGATTATATGAAATCTTATTCTCCGTATGAAAATATTGAAGCCAAAGAATATCCAAACTTATTGGTTACAACAGGTCTTCATGATAGTCAGGTGCAATATTTTGAACCAGCGAAATGGGTGGCTAAATTGAGAGCTACCAAAAAGGGAAGCAATGTTATCCTTTTGAAAACAGATATGGATTATGGCCATGGTGGTGCATCTGGTAGGTTCGACTTTCTGAAGGATGTTGCCTTAAACTATGCTTTCTTATTTAAATTGGAAGGTATTACCAAATAAGAAATTTAGGTATAAAGTAAAAGGGCAATAGAATTTCTATTGCCCTTTTACTTTATATTCGAAAAATGAATTATTTCTGTTTTAAGCTATCTGCTCTTTCTTCAGCTTCGATTTCACGTGCATCGATCTGATGTTGTTTATAGTTTTCTACAGCAATCTTGCTCGCACGTTGAGAAACTACCAAACCAAAAATAGCAACAACTGTAATCACAATAACTCCCCATATGTATTTCTTCTTATCCTGCTTCACTAGCCAATACATAAAAAGGATATACGGAATAACAAATAATGCGTAAAAAAAGATACTTGGACCAACCATGATTTTTTAATTTGATGCAAAATTACGCTTTTATTTAAATATTGTAGCAAATACCTCATGCTCAATTCAAATCTTACAAAACAATGAAAGATTTTAAACGTTTCAATAATTGGAAAGTCTGATTGAAAGGTTTTCAATGAAGTTTGGACCTATTTGTTTTATAAATAAAAAAACTACAATCATATTGCATAAAAGAAAAAAATAATTGTTTACTTTTGCGCAGTCTGATCACTAAGTATATAAAGACAAAAAAGAGATGTATTGTAACAAGTTATATATGAATTCTATGGTTCAAGCTTGCATAAAGCTTGGCATCAGAACATATTGTGCAATGCGCCGCTTTAATTGTCCAGTTCTTCGATTCCGACGACCTATTCTGCCTCGAGCTTGATAACGAGGCAGGCAAACTTCCCATTTTGTCATTCATCCAGCTCGGTGAGTGATATTCAATTTAGATTAGTTAGTTCAAATACTTTGGTATTTATTTTTTAGGTCGACATTATTAAATGACAATCTCAGATTTTTTAATTATTCCAGCAACGGCAAACCATGTGAAGTATGCCGAAGAGGTTTGTAATGAAATGTTCGAGTCTGCAAAGGCTCGTGGAACGGGTATCGCACGTAGAAAACCAGAATATGTGGCGCGTAAGATGGAAGAAGGCAAGGCTGTAATCGCTTTACATAAAGACGGTACTTGGGCTGGATTCTGTTATATCGAAACCTGGAGCCATGGTGATTATGTTGCTAACTCTGGCTTGATCGTGAGCCCAACTTACCGTAAAGTTGGTTTAGCTAAAGCTATTAAGAAAAGAGTTTTCGAATTGTCGAGAGAGAAATATCCAAATGCCAAAATATTTGGCCTTACTACCGGATTAGCTGTCATGAAAATTAATTCAGACCTGGGTTATGAACCTGTAACCTATTCTGAATTGACCCAAGATGAAGAGTTCTGGAAAGGTTGTCAATCTTGTGTTAACTTTGACATCTTAGTCTCCAAAGATCGTAAAAACTGTATGTGTACAGCGATGCTTTGGGATCCAGTAGAAAAAGAAAAAGAATTGAAAGAAAAAATCCTGCGTAAAGCCGAAGCTAAAGAACGCCTGGATAGAATCTCCAAAAAACAATCCCTGCTTAAAAGAATTGAAGCTAAGCTTTGGAGATCAACTAAAAAAATGGTCGCTGCGGTAATTCCTGTCGGGATTAAACCAGTGAAAGGTTTTTAATTTATTATTTTTGTTGTCATCAGCATATTAATCGTTATAAAATGAAAAAAGTAGTTTTAGCATTCAGTGGAGGTTTAGATACATCATTCTGTTGTATTTATCTTTCACGTGATTTAGGATTAGAAGTACATTCCGTAATTGTAAATACAGGTGGTTTTTCCGAAGAAGAATTAAAAAATATTGAAAAAAGAGCCTATGAATTAGGCGTTAAATCGCATACTACGATTGATGAAACTGAAGACTATTACCAAGATACTATCAAATACTTAATCTTTGGTAATGTATTGAAAAATGCAACCTATCCACTTTCAGTTTCTGCTGAACGTGTTTGTCAAGCTACTGCTATCGCAAACTACGCAAAGAAAATAGGTGCTGAATGTGTAGCACATGGTTCAACTGGTGCTGGAAATGATCAAGTTCGTTTTGATATGATCTTCCAAACTTTGATTCCTGGTGTGGAAATTATTACTCCAATCCGCGATTTACAACTATCTCGTGAAGCGGAAATCGATTACTTAAATTCACACGGAGTAGAGTATTCAGCAGATAAAGCAAAATATTCAATCAATAAAGGTTTATGGGGTACTTCCGTTGGTGGTGCTGAAACATTAACCTCCAATGAATACTTACCTGAGTCAGCTTGGCCAACCCCTGTTACCTCGACTGAACCTCGTAAAATCACTGTTGATTTTGAACAAGGTCAGCCAGTAGCATTGGATGGAGTTAAAATGGATCCGGTGAAAGTGATTCAAGAACTTCAAGCTATTGCTCAACCTTATGGAATCGGGCGCGATATCCACGTAGGTGATACTATTATTGGTATTAAAGGTCGTGTTGGTTTTGAAGCTGCAGGTCCTGTGATTCTAATCAAAGCTCACCATGCATTGGAAAAACATACCTTAACCAAATGGCAACTTTCTTGGAAAGATCAATTGGCCGCTTTCTATGGTAACTATATGCACGAAGGTCAAATGCATGACCCTGTTATGCGTGACATGGAAGCTTTCTTACAAAGCTCTCAAGATACAGTTTCTGGACGCGTTTTCATTGAACTACACCCATACCGCTTCACGATCCTAGGTATCGAATCTGAACATGATTTGATGTCCAATAAGTTCGGATCTTACGGTGAAATGAACAAAGGCTATACTGGTGATGATGTAAAAGGTTTCTCAAAAATATTCGGTAACCAAACCATCATTTGGCACAAAGTAAATAACAAAGGCTAATCGCCCTTTACATATTTAAAAATCTTTTTGCAAACCAAGGTAGCATCACTAGGCTCCTTGGTTTTTTGTTTAATATTGACTGATTATATCATAATGGAAAAAATTAAAGTTGGAATTATTGGTTCAGCAGGTTATACCGGAGGTGAATTGCTTCGGATTTTAATCTATCATCCAAACGTGGATATTATTTTCGCTAATAGTGCCTCTAATGCAGGTAACAAACTATCAGATGTACATAATGATTTATTCGGAGATACTGATTTAACTTTCTCTTCCGATTTTCATTCGGATATCGATGTTTTATTTTTATGTGTTGGACATGGCGATGCACGCAAGTTTTTGGATGCAAACCCAATTGATTCTGCTGTCAAGATTATCGATTTGTCCCAAGACTATCGCTTAAAAGCTAATACAGAATACCAAGGTAAGAATTTTGTCTACGGACTGCCAGAATTGAATAAATCTGAAATAGTTTCTGCTCAATATATCGCCAATCCAGGATGCTTTGCAACCAATATTCAATTGGCTTTATTGCCATTGGCTAGTAAAGGATTGTTGCCAAATCAAATTCATGTAAATGCAACTACGGGGTCTACAGGAGCAGGTCAAAAACCGTCTGCAACCTCTCATTTCTCTTGGAGAAATAATAACTTGTCAGCGTATAAATCATTCGAGCATCAACACCTTCAAGAGATCTCTGAATCCTTGAATCAATTGCAGTCGGATTTTCTTCCTGCTGGCACTGGCTCATTGCTTGAAAGAGCAGCACAGAAGATTAATTTTATCCCGCAAAGAGGAGCATTTCCAAGAGGAATATTCTCGGCTATCTACGTGGATTCTGATCTGACGGAGGAGGAAGCTTATGAGCTTTACGAGTCTTATTATGCCGGACATCCTTTTACCCATGTATCAAAAGCAAATATTGATATCAAACAAATCGTTAATACCAATAAAAGTATCATCCATTTGGAAAAACATGGAGATAAATTACTTATTCTAAATATTACAGACAACTTACTAAAAGGAGCATCCGGCCAAGCAGTTCAAAATATGAACCTAATGTTCGGACTCGACGAAAAAGCAGGTTTAAACCTGAAATCCGTAGGCTTCTAGTGAAATAGATTTGAGATATGAGAGTATAGATTTGAGATGTGAGATATGAGAAGTTAGATAGTAACCATCAGACCTAACAAGTCGAATATCCTGAGAAATCAATAATAGGTTTCAATGTCTTTCTAATATCTCAAATCTCATATCTCAATACTCAAATCTATCATACAAAAAAGGGGATAAATCTTAATTTATCCCCTTTTTTGTATGATATGGTATCTTCAACTATTTTTCAAGTAAGTTGATTTTTCTTTCTACTGAAACATTATCTCCAGTTACTGCATTACCATCTTTATCAACTAAAGTTAATTTAACAGTAGCTTCACCTAGAGGTAAGTTAAGGATTTCATAAGGAACCCATTGATCCAAAGTGAAATCTTGACCGTTGATGTTTGCTTTAACTTTGTAGTTGTCAGCACCTAATGTTGCATTAGAAACAAAGAAGTCTAACAATAAAGATTTAGTTTCTTCACCTTTATAGTCACCTTTTGGTCTGCTATAGAAAATTGATGGTTCAGTTGGATCAGGAAGTTCCGTGATCTTACCATCAGCTTCAACTTTAAATTTAACCAATTTAGAAGCATCTGCAGTTTTCAATGACTCATGGAATGAACGAGACAAGAAAGACATTAAATAATGCTCAGAATTTACAGGAACTGTAAATGTATGTTCTGGTTTATATAAAGCTACATAAGGTGTGTTATCCAAAATAAAGTGGATATGTTGACCATCATGTGAATTAGCCATGTGGTGAGTATGCTCTGTTTGCTCTGTCAATTTGAAGTTTTGAACATCATATTTAACTGTGATCTTCGCAGAGTCTGTTCCCAATTTTTCAGAAGTCAATGAAGAAATTTTCAAGGTAGCACCAGGAAAATCTTTCGCATGTTGAAGTGGGTTTACTGCAATTGCACCAACTGAATCCGCTAATGCTGTTGAGTCTTTAACTTCTCCTTCTTGATTTTTTGTAGGAGTATTACATGATGCAAGTACCGCTGTTGCAGCTAATACTGCCAATGCTGATTTGATTGTTCTCATCTCTTAATTAATATTTAGTCGAATTTGTTATAATATTTAAACAAATATAAAGGTAAATTGTTTAGCTTTTATTGAAAAACAATCTGTAACGCTTCTTTTATAGCAACTAAAGTTTTTTTAATGTCATCTTCTGTATGTGCAGCAGAAATAAAGCCTACCTCGTATCCTGAAGGTCCAAAATAAATCCCTCTATTCAATAATTCTCTGTGCATGACTTTATATTTTTCCATTGAGGCTGGATCGATTTCATCCGCTCTTTGGATTTTTTCCTTAGCTGTAAATGCGAACCAGAAAATGGAACCTATCGTGGTTATGCTTACTTCAAATCCATTCTCTTCAATGAATGAACGTAACTCATTCACAAAAGCTTGAGTTGTTTTTTCTAATTTCTCATAGAACCCTGGTTGAGCTAGAATTTGTAAGGCTGCAATACCAGCTGCCATAGCAACAGGATTACCAGATAAAGTTCCAGCTTGATAAACAGAACCATCTGGAGAGATACATCCCATTAATTCTTTAGAAGCTCCATAAGCACCTACTGGCATTCCGCCACCGATAATTTTTCCATAAGTCAAAATATCCGGTTGAATGTCATAATACTTGGATGCTCCTTCAAAGCCTAAACGGAAACCGGTGATCACTTCATCCATAATCAATAAAGTTCCGTTCACCTTGGTAATATCTCTTAGGAAATGAATGTAATCCTTATCTTGAATTAATAACCCGTTATTGGCAGGTACTCCTTCAATAATTACAGCTGCAATTTGATCTTTAAAGTCTGCAAAAACTTTCTTTAAAGCTTCCTTATCATTTAATGCAATTACAATGGTTTCATCAGCAAATGCCTTTGGAACCCCTGCAGATGAGGTTTCGCCAAAGGTTACTAATCCTGATCCTGCCTTCACCAATAGGGAATCGGAGTGACCATGGTAACAACCTTCAAATTTTACGATTTTATCTCTTTTGGTATATCCACGCGCTAAACGAATCGCAGACATCACCGCCTCTGTTCCTGAACTTACAAAACGAATTTTCTCAATCTTTTTATTATTGCTCAAGATCAATTCTGCTAAATCATTTTCCAGGGCAGTAGGGGCTCCAAAACTTAAGCCTTTACCTAATTGCTCTTGAACGGCTTCACGAATCTCCGGAGTGTTATGCCCTAGGATCAATGGACCCCATGAACAACAGTAATCAATAAATTCATTCCCATCAGCATCCCATAAATGTGCCTTATCACCACGCTCGATAAACAATGGCGTTCCATAAACAGATTTGAATGCGCGTACGGGAGAGTTTACACCGCCAGGAAAATATTCCTTAGCCTTTTCAAATAACTTGCCCGACTTCTCCCGAGAAATATCTGAAGTAGATGTTGTCATAATCATTTCTTTTTGTCTGTTACAAAAGTAGTATTTACTGGGTAGTATTTAGTATTTAGTATAGAGTATTTAGACCTATGACGGAAAAATGATAGTTGAAGAAACTATATTAAAGTCTAATAATCTAAATAGTATTTAGTATTTAGTATAGAGTATTTAGACCTATGACGGAAAAATGATAGTTTAAGAAACTATATAATAGCCTAATAATCAACTATAGGAAAGTCTAACTACTAACTACTAACTACTAAAAAAAAGAGCGGGCTTCCTTTTGAAAAGCCCGCTCTTTTTTTTGTGTGGAAAGAATTATTTTCCTTCTTCTAATACTTTAGTTACAAGTTCTGCAGCTTCTTTCAATAAGATTGCAGAGTACACTTGCAAGCCTGAATTATCGATTAATTCTTTAGCTTCTTTAGCATTTGTACCTTGTAAACGAACGATAATTGGAACTGGAATATTTCCGATTTCGTTATATGCATCGATAACACCTTGAGCAACACGGTCACAACGAACGATACCACCGAAGATGTTAATCAAAATAGCTTTTACGTTAGGGTCTTTTAAGATAATGTTGAAACCAGCTTTTACTGTTTCAGCATTTGCAGTACCACCAACATCTAAGAAGTTTGCAGGCTCACCACCAGCGATTTTAATGATGTCCATAGTAGCCATCGCTAAACCAGCACCGTTTACCATACATCCTACGTTTCCATCAAGTTTAACGTAGTTTAAGTTGAATTCTCCAGCTTCTACTTCTGTAGGATCCTCTTCTGTAATATCACGTAATGCAGCAATTTCTGGATGACGGTATAATGCGTTCTCATCCAAGTTTACTTTCGCATCTACTGCAAGAATTTTATCGTCTGAAGTTTTTAATACTGGGTTGATCTCAAACATGGAAGCATCAATTGAATCGTATGCTTTGTATAAGGCAGCAACAAACTTAACCATATCCTTGTGCGCAGCACCTGATAAACCTAAGTTGAATGCAATCTTACGTGCTTGGAATCCTTGAAGTCCTACTTTAGGATCAATCTCTTCCTTGAAAATTAAATGTGGAGTTTTCTCAGCAACTTCCTCGATATCCATACCACCTTCTGTAGAGTACATAATGATGTTACGACCTGTTGCACGGTCTAATAAAACAGACATGTAGAATTCTTTAGTCTCACTGTCTCCAGGATAGTAAACATCCTGCGCAATTAAAACCTTATTAACTTTTTTACCTTCTGGACCAGTCTGTGGAGTCACTAACTGCATGCCAATGATGTCTGTTGCACGTTGCAATACCTCATCTTGGTTTTTAGCTAATTTAACACCACCACCTTTACCACGGCCACCCGCATGGATCTGTGCTTTTACCACAACCCAATCCGAGTTGAATTCTTCTTTCATTCTCTTTGCAGCCTCAACAGCTTGCTCTGGGGTTTCAGCAACAATACCTTCTTGTACTCTTACACCGAAACTCTTAAGTATTTCTTTTCCTTGATATTCGTGAATGTTCATTGATAAAAAAATTTGCTGTAAAAATAGCGTATTTATTCGGAAGGGACAAGTTATTATTACGATTAAATTGTCATCTCTTTTTTGATTCCCCGATATTATCTGCCCTTTGCAACCACATGTTTTTGTTTTTTATTATTTTCGCATTATGATCTTAAAGGCAAATAATATTTTTAAGTCCTATGGCGACCTCGAAATCCTAAAAGGCGTTAGTATTTCTGTCCGTAAAGGCGAAATCGTTTCCATCGTAGGAGCCTCCGGCGCCGGAAAAAGTACCTTACTCCATATTATCGGAACCCTCGACAAACCTGATCAAGGAACCGTCCTGATCGAAGGAGAAGATGTATTTGCCCTCAATGAAAAAAAACTAAGTGATTTTAGAAACCAACATATAGGCTTTGTGTTTCAATTCCACCATCTGCTACCTGAATTTACGGCTCTGGAAAATGTGTCTATCCCAGGATTCATCGCTGGTCAGGATAAAAAAAATGTCGAAAAAAGAGCCATGGAACTTCTCGATATTTTAGGAGTAGCACATCGCGCAAATCATAAGCCAGCAGCGATGTCTGGTGGTGAGCAACAAAGAGTATCAGTCGCAAGAGCACTTATTAATAATCCTACACTGATTTTAGCTGATGAACCTTCGGGAAACCTGGACTCTGAAAATGCTACAGCACTACACCAGCTGTTCTTTGACCTGCGAGATAAAATGCAGCAAACCTTTATCATTGTAACCCATAACGAAGAATTAGCAAGAATTTCCGACCGTACCATTCATATGCGCGACGGACTAATCTATTAATATGCAAAAGATGTTAATCACTTTTGGAACCAGACCTTTGGCACAAAGGCTGTCCAAAATCTTGAATACCCATTTTGAAATTATTTTCGCAACCTCTGAAGAGGTGCCAAGTTTCCTTGCCGCAAATTACAATACCATTCCAACGGCAGCTAATCCAACTTTTGCCCATGAACTATTGAAGTTATGCCTTGATAAACAAATTGACTTTCTATTACCTCTTGGCCTTGCAGAAATCAATGCTTTAACCGAAGCTAAAATCCTTCTGGAAGAGTATGGTACAAAATTATTAAGCCCAAGCAAGGAAGAACTAGAAGAATTATTTGTTCTGGAAAATCCACCTTCAAATATCGATTTAATTCTATGTGAAAAAGGCGTAAACCTTATCTCTGACTCTAAATTGGAGATAGAAATGACCGGTCTTTTCGCTGTTTCTGATGAAGGTGATGATTTAGCGCTTTGTACAATTAAATAATGATGGATTTCGCAAATATTCCCACTGATAAAAAACTTTATTTATTTGAAGTAGATGACGTCCTTTTTCCTAAAAAGGACTATTTATTACAGATTTATTATCTGTTTTCTCAATTCGTGGAATTTACCGAAGGTAGACCAATTGCTACTGAAATGGTGAATTTTATGAAGGAAACCTATATGGAAAGTGCTGAGGAAAATCTTTACAATCTAACAGCCAAGAAATTCAATTTTAAAAATGACTACAAGGAGAATTTTGAAAGACTGATGGTCAATGGACACCTTCCATTGAAACTGTTTCTTTTTAATGAAACCAAGCTATTATTTGCCTCTATTCTCGAAAAAGGAGGACAGATAGGAATTTTGACCAAAGGGAACCCTGCATTGCAATTAAATAAAGTCAAACACATTGATTGGCAGGGCTTTGATAGAAATGTAAAAATTTATTTTATCGACGAGTTAAATTTCCGAAATATTGATCCATTTACCTATATTGCTTCTGAAAATCAAGTCCAAAAAAGCGACTTATTTTTCATTGAAGACAATATAGCTAAATTATGAAAAGAAAATTTTTACTCCCATTCTTATTGTTTTCGTTGCTCCTAGGGGCAAGCTGTAAGAAAGATGCCGTTAATCCTGATACGGATAAAGAAAATTTACTTAAAGATTCAACGTATTATTATTCCCTGGCAGTTTCTCTTTGGGAAGATAAAATCCCTCAACCCAAGGCAGGCTCCGATGGAAAACTAGATTTACGATCCTTCACCAAATCCTATTCTAATGCCGAATCGGTATTAGAAGCCATAAAAAAGTACACCGTAGTGGACCGTTATAGCTTTATTGATAGGGAAGGGGTAGTGAGTGAAGAAATTCAAGAAGGTGTACATAAGGAAACTGGTTTGACTCCAATTTTCATTAGCACTGTCGATCCGAATAAAAACAGAGTTACCAATCTTTATGTAAAGATTGTTCAGAAAAATTCCCCAGCAGAAAAAGCTGGGTTAAAACGGGGAATGCAGATCGTTAGTGTTAATGGAGATACTAAATTCAATTACGACACCGATCAGAAAAAAGCAATCGCTATATACTATAAGCTAATTGAAGGTAAAGAACCGATGAACCTGGTCGTTAAACCCGTAGGTGAATCTCAAACAAAAACAATTGCGTTAAATGGTGCAGCCTATAGTATCGACCCTATTTTGATCAATAAGGTATTCACAATCAATAATAAAAAAATAGGCTACTTTTTCTATACTTCCTTTGTGAATGTATATGGCAAGTCTGGGCCAAATGAATACTATGAAGCAATGGTCAACGCTTTCAAAGAATTTGAAACCGCTAATATTGATGAATTGATCGTTGATTTAAGATATAATAGCGGTGGTTCTACAGCTTCTGCCGAATTATTGGCTAACCTTATTGTTCCGACTGCAGGGGCTAAGGGAAAGATGTATGACTATAAGGTCAATAAATACTTCGAACAAGAAGGCTACACCGATAATAATAATCCTAAAGCTCCATTTAAATCCGTTTTTTACAACAAAAAGAATACTTTAAATATTCCTAGGGTTTACTTCTTGGGAACTCCTGGTACAGCTTCTGCCAGTGAATTGGTCATGAATGTTCTGAAACCTTATATGGATGTTGAAATTATCACCATCAATGGTAAAGGAACTTACGGCAAACCAGTAGGTTTTTTTGGGTTACCAGTTGTCAATGGCTTTGCTGATTTATATATCACCTCTTTCCAGACCATCAATAAAGATGGTTATGGGGACTATTTCAACGGCTTAACTGGCCGAATTACCAATGCCTCCGATGGGTTCTTTTCTGAACTAGGAAATACGGATGAAGCATTCTTGAACACTGCAATCAATGATATCATGAAACCGAACGACTGGGCGAAAGCTAGCAGCCGTAAAACAAAAGATGGATTGAACCGCTTGGAAGAGATGGATATACCTGAGAAAAAAGGCTATCGTAATAACATGTATAAGTTCTTAGATCAGAATTTTAATACATTGCCACCGTTGGATTAATCTTTTTAAAGAAATCACTGTCAATAAATGGAATCACTTTTGCATGTGGTGATTTTACTTAATTATGCTAATGAGAAATACTTTAATTGGAAAACTACTGATCTTATTGACCTTAGTTTCCTTGTTCGGATGTAAAAAGGATACTACCAAAATAACTCCTCCACCAAGACCTGGAGGGGATACTAGAACCGTTGCTCAACAAGTCCTGGATAGTGTATATTCAAAATATAAGTATTTATCTTATTGGGAATCTTCTATTGAAGTAGCAAATCCTATTTCCAAATTAACAGATAGGTTTAAGGATTCTGATGACCTCTTATCTTATTTGATGAACCAGACTCCGCGTAAAACTGATTATAAATTCCATCCCGATTATGATGGACCAATGGATCGATTTTCATGGTTGGAGGATATCAGCTCGGATGCAAAAGCATTCGCCAAGGCTGATTTAGCTGATGGCTATGGCCTGTACATGGCTTTTGATGGTAACCGTGGTGATAGTTTGTTTGTTTATTTCGTTGAAGGTGGTTCACCAGGCCAGGTTGCTGGAATAAAAAGAGGGGATAAAGTAATCGAAATGGAAGGGGATAAAAAGATGGTCTTTAGCAATAAAACCAGAATTGACCAGTACATTGAAGGACAAACCTTAAGTATTACTGTTGAAAACCCAAGGAAGGTGAAAACCTCTTACAATTTAGAATACAGCTCCTATGATATCCAACCATTTCAAATCGGTCGTGTATTTACAGAAAATGGTAAAAAAGCCGGTTATATTGCTCTTTCTTCCTTTGAAGAACTTTCCAATAGAGGGGTGGATTCTAAAATGAAAAAAGGAATTGATTCTACTTTCGCTGCATTTGGTAGAGATAATATTAGCAACTTAATCGTTGATTTAAGATATAACGGTGGTGGATATGTTAGTTCTGCCATTTATCTCCTGAATAAAATCATTAATTCCTCTGGGGATGGAAAGGTAATGTTTAAATATGATTTGAATAAAAACCTGAAAAAAGAACGCGATCAGGGTAGCAATGATTTTATCGATGAAGTTTTTGTAAAAAGCAATACTACTGAAATTAAAAACGTTGTTTTCTTGGTCAGTGATTATACCGCATCGGCAAGTGAAATCGTGATTGCCGCACTTAAACCGTATATGAACGTGAAAATCGTTGGATACGATGCAGCAACTTATGGTAAACCGGTAGGCTTCTTTAGAGAGGATATCTTGGAGGATGTGGGGCTTTGGGCTGCTTCCTTTAAAATTATAAATGCGGCAAACTATACGGATTATTGGGATGGTATCCCTGCAGATTATCCTTTTATAAATGATAATTTTTACAAACAATTTGGCGATGCATCCGAAGACATGACCCGAAAGGGTTTGGATCTCTTGTTGGGGTCAAATGCTAAAACCTCGAGTAGAATGTCAGTAAGCCGTAGCTCTTCTACTAGAACTACGAAAGAACTGAATAAAATCCCTCGTCGGAATATGCTAAAGGACTAATTTATCATTATTAAATTATTAACTTTGAAGTATGGCAGGAAATAAACCAACTACTATCAAAGAAATTGCAAGGAAATTAAAAATTTCTCCTTCTACTGTTTCGCGTGCATTGAATGACCATCCTAGTATCGGATTGGTAACAACTATGCGTGTTAAAAAGATGGCAGAAGAAATGGAATATGAACCTAATCAAACTGCAATATTCTTTAAACAACGTAAAACTTTTACGATTGGGGTGATTCTGCCTAAACTATCTGAACCATTTTTCTCTGAAGCTATCAGCGCTATTGAAAACGTGGCCGAGGATAAGAAATATACAGTGCTCCTTGGGCAGTCCCTAGATGATGAAAATAGAGAATTAAATATTATTCAAACCTTTAAAAAACATCGGGTGGATGGTATTTTGATCTCCATGAGTAAAAATACGGGTGATACTGATTTCTTTGAATTACTCGCAAAAACAGAGATTCCTATTGTCTTCTTTGACTGTGTTCCTGATCTTCCCCATGTCCATAAAGTATATAGCGATCTTGCCTCTGGGATGATCGAAGCTATGGCAGCTTTTGTGGACCGAGGACATCGAAATATTGCTTTGATTAATGGTCCTGAAGGCTTATTGGCGTCGAAAGAAAGGGCAGAAGCATTCCAAAGTGCTTTGGATAAATATGGTATCCCTGCAGATGCTAGTTCTATTGTCAATACGGACCTGACGGAACAAGGTAATGAAGAAGCAATGGAAAAGATTTGCTCACTTCCTAACCGCCCTTCTGCAGTCGTATCCTTTAATGACTTCGTTACATTAGACCTTATCCGCTATGCTAAACAACGCGGAATTGTCTTGAATCAAGATATGTTCTTTATTAGCTATGCGAATTATCCGCTTTGGAAATACATGGATAATCCGCCGATGGGAAGTATCGAACAATATCCTGATAAACAAGCTCAGAAAGCCGCTGAGATATTGTTCGATTGTATAGATAAGAAAGAATATACCGAAACACCGCAAGATGTGGTATTCCCTTCTAAATTAGTACTCAAATAATAAATTAATTGATCTGTAGGCTGTAGGTAATTTCAATACCGCCATTCGCAAGCATATCATGTACTGAACAGTATTTCTTTACTGCTAATTCGGCTGCTTTTTGTGCTTTGGCCTCGTCAATGTTGCCCTTTAGTTTAAAGGAAATGTGAATCTTGGTGAAGATATTGGGTACTTCCTCACGACGCTCCCCTTCAACCTCTACATCCATATCCTGAAGATCCTGACGTTGTTTCTGTAAAATTGTAGTCAAATCAAATGCACTGCAAGAACCTAAGGCCATTAAAACCAATTCCATAGGTCTTACTCCTTTCCCTTCTCCTCCAATTGACTCTGGTCCATCCACATTTACTTTTACTGAACTCAATTCGCTTGATCCTTCGAAATGTACTGCTTGATTCTGTCTTTTAATATGTACTTTCATGTTATTTGATTTATAGGTTTAAAGTTAACTAAAATACATGCAATAAGTCGGTCATACCACGGTAGAAAATATAATCCATAAAAAAAGCCCTCAACTTGAGGGCTTTTTTTATATGATTAATTCGGGTATTTGACACCTCGATATTTACTGATATCTACTTTAGTCACATTTGCATCATACTTGGAGTTGATGGCATCTATAAATAGATTCGCAACAATCGCATTTCCCATAGGAGTCAAGTGAACCCCATCTAATGAAAATGCATTCCCAGTGATAAAGGCTGCTGAAATATGAACACCATTATAGTTATAACCAGCTTTCACTTTATTCAAGAATGAATACACATCCGCAACGGCTAATTGCTTCGCTTCTGCAATTGATTTAATCCTTTCGTTAAATGCTTTTACTCTTCCGGAGACTTCAGCAATCTCGGCCTTATCCAAAACAAACTGATCATCAATTGGATTCAATGGATGAACTCCGTAAGGAATTTGCTGAGCATTTGGTTTTCCCAATAAAGAAGTAGGGAAGGTCAGGATAAATAAATCTGCATCTGTAGCTACTCTAGGTCCAGTTTTGGTTGCTATGTAAACATTTTTTGCCTCTCCTCCTGTTTCTGCTTCAACTGCTGCATTTAATCTGGCAGTTGTAACTGTGTTAAAGAATGGAATAGTCGTCACATCTGGAATTGTTGCCACAACTCCTTTTGATCCACCTTTTGTTAATTCATTAATAAATGTATTATAGGTGAATTCAAATGTTGGAATATCCAATAATTTCTTGGTTGGATCGTCTGATGGAGCCGCACCATTTGTGGCATAGCCCAATACGTCATTGTTTCCTAACCAAAAAGTGAAAAAGGTATGCTCATGAGAAACAGCGTATTCGATATATTTCAACTTAGCAGGCGTACCTTCTGGTAATAACCTTTCGAAATAAGGGTTTCCATATACGGTTCCAATATTTTCAGCAAAAGCCATGTCTAAACGCATGCCCGGAACTCCTAAGTTTTGAATAGGATCTGTATGTTTAGTGTATAAAGGTTTGCCTAGTGGATTTGCTCCTCTAATGGCTAAATTCGTAGTTACTGGCTCCATTACGGGGTTGCCATCAATTAAGGATTTTAATTGAATATAGCCCGATCCATTCGCTTGTGCCTCTGTAAAGAATGGGGAAGTGAATTCACCACCGCCTACAGCTTTTAATTGCTCCGCGATTAAATTTGGAAATGCTACTTTTTGACCTTCTAAATATAGCCCATTGTCCGCGTACCCTGAGGTTAACGAATTACCTACAGCAATAAACTTGGAGAAATCCGCGGATCCCTTACTGGTCTCCATTTCATCCAAGGAAGGTGCACATGAACTTGCAAATCCTAAGATGGCAAGTCCGATATATAGTTTGAAATTCTTTTTCATTGTTTTCATAATTTAAAGCCTACCAATAATAAGAAACTGAAATTCCAGGAGCATGAATGTTGGTCTCATAGGTTCCTCTTAATTGTGTTTCTGCATTTGTGGTTGTTCTCTTTAATATTTTTTGGAAAACATATGCAGCTGACATCTGCCAGTTTGGTGAGAATTTATAAGTTAATCCTCCTGCTGCCATCACACGGTTATTATCTGGAGTCTCTGGATAAACATATTTACCTTGAACCGGTGTGTAAACATAACCAGCTCCCAAACGTAAATCTAATTTATCATTTACCTCATAATTCAAACCTGCTTTTCCTGAAAATGCATTTTGGTATCTCTTCTCTGAGCGGGTGTCTTGTAACACTGGAGTGTTGTTTTCGTAATCAAATACCAATTCTTTGTATATACTGTAATTGATAATGGATCCGTCAATCGCTGCATCAATTTTCTCAGATAATGGGAAAGTGATGCCCAAGTTGAAGGATGCTGGTAATGGTAATTCAGCATCAAACTTTCCGTTAGGGAAATTCGCCGCCAAGGAACCAGGGACCTCAAATGTAGCATCTCCATCTTTTAACTTCGTAATAACTTTTGAACGGTAATTTAATGATAATGCAAATGTTTCATCAAGTCTGTAATGAACACCTAGGTTATATCCCATCCCTGTTCCAGTACCTTTCAAGGTAGCTTGTCCAGTACTTCCGTCTGGATAAAATACAGGAAGTGCTCTGCCTAAATCTACTAAACCAATGTTGTAAACAAATCCACCACCAACACTAAATTGATCAGTCAGTTTAAAACTTACTGTTGGTTGGATATAGATAGCACGCATGGATAGGTGAGTTAAAGAGAATTTTCCAGGCCAATCTGTGCCCCAGTCTACACCACCACCAAATGGAGTGTAAACACCGATACCCGCTTTCCACCAAGCCCCTTTAGGACCAAAAGTCGCGTATGCTCCGAAGGGAGGGGATACTTGGAATTTTGTATGATGAACATCTGGACTGCCCGCTTCTCGAAAGGCAGATCTGTACATGATGGCGCTACCACCTATCTGTACCCCATTATTCTCCATCTTTACTAATGCTCCAGGGTTATAAACAATGGATGATTCATCAATAAATAAGGCCGATCCGGCACCGGCCATACCCACAGCTTTTTGACTTTGGGTATTAACTTGAGAACCCTGTGCAAACAGCAGGGTAGGGGAAGCTAATAACAAACTGAGTAATAATCGTTTCATAGTAATTATTGATTAGCGTTTTTCAAATTTAATTTGATATGCTAACATAGTAAAATTCTGTTAATAATTATAAATTTATTGATAATTAATTATAAAATAATTGTCAAGATTGGATAAAAGAGCAGCAATCGTTTTTATTCAAAACATAAATAAGGTATATTGGTTTTCAATATAAACAGATAAAAATTTTATTTATGGCTCAAGTATCATTTAAAGGGAATGCAGTGCATACCAGTGGAGATCTACCTAGAGTAGGTGATGTAGCTCCTGATTTTACACTTACAGCTGGGGATTTATCCCAAAAATCACTGAAAGATTTTCAAGGTAAGAAAGTTATCCTTAATATATTTCCAAGTATTGATACCGGAACTTGTGCAATGTCAGTACGTCAATTTAATGAAAAAGCTTCCGGATTAGATAATACTGTCGTTTTATGTATTTCTAAAGATCTTCCTTTTGCTCAAAGTCGTTTTTGTGCTGCAGAGGGTCTTGAAAATGTCGTAACACTTTCGGATTTTAAAGATGATAACTTCAATAATGCTTATCACGTGAAATTTACAGACGGACCGCTTCAAGGTTTATTGAGCCGTTCGGTTGTGGTGTTGGATGAAGATGGAAAAGTGAAATATACCGAACAAGTTGCTGAAACAACGGAAGAACCTAATTACGAAGCTGCTTTAGCTGCGGTATAAGCTGAAAAAGATATTAAATCAATAAAAAAATGGGCTTAACAAGCCCATTTTTTATTCCTTATTTCGAAGCTTCTAAAGCTTGTAAGATATCTTCAATGATATCTTTTTGATCCTCAATTCCAATTGATAATCTGACAGTACCTGGTCGGATTCCCAGTTTTTCTCTTTCTTCCTCCGTTAATTTTGAATGTGTTGTCGATGCCGGATGCGTAGCAATACTTCTTGAATCTCCTAAATTGGAAGTATAAAGAATCATCTTTAATGCGTCCAGAAATTGAAAAGCTCTTTCTTTTCCACCTTTTACCTCGATAGTCACAATTCCTCCTCCTGCTTTCATTTGTTTTTTGGCAAGTTCATATTGCGGATGAGAAGATAAGAATGGGTATTTCACATCCAATACTTCCTCGTTTTTCTCCAACTCTTCAGCTAATGCCAACGCATTTGAACAGTGTCTGTCCATCCGTAATCCCAAGGTCTCGATACTCTTCGAAAGAATCCAAGCGTTAAATGCAGACATTGCAGGTCCAGTATGACGAATTAAAAACATCATCTTATCAATTAACTCCTGTTTTCCTACAACTACACCTCCAAGGACACGACCTTGACCATCCATATATTTCGTCGCAGAATGGATGGATAAATCAAAACCATAAGGAAGAGGTTTTTGTAAATATGGGGTGGCAAAACAATTGTCAATGGCAAAAATAATATTCGGATATTTCTTCTTTAATCCGCCAAGCCATTCCAGATCTACTAATTCCAAACCTGGGTTAGATGGCGACTCCAAGAATATAAACTTAGTGTTCGGTTGAATAGCTTTTTCCCATTCCTCTGGGTTTATGGCATCTACATACGTTGTCGTCACTCCCCAACGTGGGAATAATTGAGTAAACAATTGATGGGTTGAACCAAATATGGCTCTGGATGATACAATATGATCTCCTTGTTCAATAAATCCGGCGAAGGTCGCAAAAATTGCCCCCATTCCTGATGCAAATGCTAATCCGGCTTCCGCCTCCTCCATCAAACAAACCTTATTGATAAATTCCGTTGTATTCGGATTTGCATACCTCGAATAGACCATCGCCTCTTCTTCATCTGCAAATACCGCTCGGCCTTGCTCAGCACTGTCAAAAATAAAACTAGAAGTTAAATATAAAGGTACAGAGTGCTCTCTTAAAGAAGAACGTTTGGCCTGCTCGCGTATGATTTTGGATTGTTCGTTGTTCATGATGAACAAATTTATTCACTTTTCAATAAAAAGCACTAATTCAATAAGATAATTTTAAGCTTATTTTGAAAATATATTTATGCAAACCTTTGATTTGACTCTTTTATTACATCTTTAGCTTTTTACCCGATCCTTCTCGGTGTAGCGGAATTGACAGCACTTTCTGGCTACATAACAATTTTACGAAATCGATTGATTCGCCTTAAATTGAATATTTTTCAGGGTTTTTCCCCCTAATCCTCAATTTCATTCCTGAATATTTATGCTTTTCTGTATCTTAAGAATTTATTAATACTCTTTATGAAAAGATCTAAACTACTAAGCATGGCATTATTATGCCCTCTGTTGTCATTTGCTCAATCTGAGCCAAAACCATTTGGCGCATTACCCAGCGAAAGACAATTGAAATGGCATGAAATGGAAATGTATACCTTGATTCATTTTACACCTACTACCTTTCAAAATAAAGAATGGGGATTCGGAGATGCTGACCCCAAAATATTTAACCCCACAAAATTCGATGCCAACCAGATTGCTAAAGCGGCAGCTGCAGGTGGATTCAAAGGATTGATCTCTGTCGCTAAACATCATGATGGATTTTGCCTTTGGACCACTAAGACCACCGATTATAGCGTGAAAAGCTCACCTTGGCGTGATGGAAAAGGAGATATGGTAAAAGAATTTATGCAGGCTTCCCATGATAATGGGCTTGAATTTGGGGTTTACCTTTCTGCATGGGATAGAAATGATACGCGCTATGGTTCCAAAGCTTATGCAGATGCCTATCGTGAGCAATTGACCGAACTGATGTCCAACTATGGTCCTTTATTTACATCCTGGCATGATGGAGCAAATGGTGGAGATGGTTATTATGGGGGTAAGAATGAAAAACGAACCATTGACCGTACAACCTATTATGAATGGACCGAAAAAACTTGGCCAATCGTACGAAAATTGCAGCCAATGGCGATGATTTTTTCTGATGTTGGTCCCGATATGCGTTGGGTTGGCAATGAGCATGGCTTCGCAGCTGAAACGAGCTGGGCAACCCTGACTCCGAAAAGTAAAACCCCAGGTAAACCAGCAGTACCAGGGGAGGTCGATGATTCAAATCTCCCAGGTGGTGATCGCAATGGTGAATTCTGGATTCCGGCTGAGTGTGATGTTCCGCAAAGACCCGGATGGTTTTATCATGAAGACCAAAATGCAAAAGTTAAAACTCCAAATGAGCTATTTGAAATTTATATGAAGTCTGTAGGTCGTGGTGGAAATATGAACCTTGGACTTGCACCTATGCCGAATGGATTACTCCATGATAATGATGTTAAATCATTGGCCGCTTTTGGTGAAAAAATTAAAGCTACTTTTTCCGATAATTTAGCCGCGGGTGCAAAAGCTAAAGCAACTAACGTTCGGGCTAATAGTGCTAAATTCTCTGAAAATAACCTTTTCGACGCAGACCGCTACTCTTATTATGCTTCTGACGATAATGTCTTGAACCCAGCAATTGAAATTAATCTTGCTCATGATCAGGAATTTGACCTTATCAGATTACGCGAAAATATCAAATTGGGGCAAAGAATTGATAGTGTGCAGGTTGAAGTTTGGTCTGATGGAAATTGGCAACCATTGGCAAAAGCTACCAGTATTGGAGCTAATCGCTTGATTAAACTGGATAAACCTATTCGTGCTAGTAAATTAAAAGTAAAACTATTTGCTCCAGTAGCGCCCACACTTAGCGATTTTGCTTTATTCAAGGAAGCAAAATCTGATTTTAAATTTAATAGTGCTGATCGCAACAAAATTGCCAAAGATCAAATTATAATAACCAGTGCTGATAAAAATGTTAAAAAAGCTTCAGATAATGACGATAATACAATTTGGGAAACCATCTTGAGTAATCAAAAGTTTGTCGAAATCAGATTGCCTAAAACTGAAAGTGTCGTAGGATTGGGATACATGCCACGACAAGATCGCCAGCTTAAAGGAGTTCCAACCAAATATGAAATCCAGGTTAGTAAAGATGGTAAGGAATGGAAGACCGTAGCAATGGGAGAGTTCTCTAATATTAAAGCGAATGCCACAGAACAAAATATCAATTTCGATATCGCCCATGATGCGCACTATATAAGGTTTATTCCAAAGGAAATTCTAAGTAATGATAAAGAGTTTTCAGTTGCTGAGTTTGATGTTTATTTAAAATAGATGAAGAAGTTAATCGTAATTATGGTTGGCCTGTGTACTGCAGGAAACCTCCTGGCGCAGGATTTAAAATTGTGGTACAAAAACCCAGCAAAGATTTGGGAAGAAACTTTACCCCTTGGCAATGGCTTGATTGGGATGATGCCAGATGGAAAGATCAATGATGAATCTATTGTTCTGAATGAGATTTCAATGTGGTCTGGATCACCTCAGGATGCAAATAATTATCAAGCATTTAATTCAGTCGGAGATATTCAAAAATTATTATTTGAAGGCAAAAATGATCTTGCTGAAGCTCTTGTCAATAAAAATTTCGTTTGTGTGGGTGCAGGGTCTGGTCAGGGAAATGGCGCTGAAGCTCCTTATGGATGTTTCCAGAACTTTGGCTATCTGAACTTTTTGTTTTTCCACCAAGGTGAGACAACGGATTATAAACGCTGGTTGGATATTGGAGAAGCAAAGGCTGTAACCAGTTTCAAAAACTCCGGTATCAACTTCAAAAGAGAGTATTTTACTTCTTTTGATAAGAATGTAGGGGTCGTTCGCTTATCTGCCGATAAAAAGAAATCCATTGAATTTGCAATGCATTTCTATAGAGATCAAAATATTGAGAATTATAAAGTCAATGGAAATGAAATTACCATAAATGGTAGTCTTCCTGATGGAAAAGGTGGTCGTGGAATAAAATTCGCGGCTAAGTTCATGGTCATTGCCAAAGGTGGAACATTAAAGGATCATGATAATCAAATCATCGTGAAAGGTGCAGATGAAGCCTTGGTTCTATTCTCTGCCTCCACAAGTTACTATGATCATAACCCTGAAGAAAATGTAAATTCTGAAATTTCAAAGGTCGAAAGAAGTAGTTATGCTAAGTTGTGGAAAGCTCATGCCGCTAAATATGAGCCTGTATTTAACCGAGTATCTTTGCAAATTGCTGACCAAGAATCTAAAGCATCCGTACCTACGGATGAGCGATTAAAAGCTTTTTTTAATGACCCAAGTCAAGATAATGGTTTGGCATCTTTATATTATCAATTTGGTCGATACCTGACTATTTCAAGCAGTTCTCCAAATACTCCTAAGGCCCTACCGCCTAATTTACAAGGTTTATGGGCACATCAGATCCAAACTCCTTGGAATGGCGATTATCATTTAAATATCAATGCGCAAATGAATCATTGGGGGGTGGAAGTGAGTAACCTTTCGGAATATCATAACCCATTTATTGAAATGATTAAGAATATTGCGAAAGAGGGGACAAAAACAGCAAAAGCATATTATAATGCACCAGGTTGGGTAGTTTATATGATGACTAATATTTGGGGATACTCTGCTCCAGGGGAGCATGCTTCTTGGGGATCAAGTACAGCCTCTGGTTGGTTATGTAACCATCTTTGGGAACATTATCAATTTACAAAAGATGAGGCCTATTTAAAGGAAATCTATCCCGTATTAAAAGAGGCTGCTGTATTCTACAAGGCTACCATGGTGAAAGATCCTAAAACTGGATGGTTGGTGACCTCTCCATCGGTTTCTCCTGAAAATGGTTTTAAACTCCCTAATGGAAAGAGAGCTGCCGTGGTAATGGGGCCTACAATTGATAATCAAATTGTTAGAGAACTGTATGAATCTGTAATCAAGAGTAATGAAATATTAAACCTCAATGATGAGTTTGCTGTTCAGCTTCAATCTGATATCAAACAATTAGCTCCAGCGGTAGTTGTAAGCAAATCTGGACGCGTGATGGAATGGTTAGAGGATTATGAAGAAACTGAACCTAAACATCGCCATGTTTCACATTTATATGGCTTGTACCCGGCGAATTTTATTTCACCAATTACAAGTCCTGAATGGGCAGATGCCGCAAAGAAAACATTAGAAGTACGTGGTGATGAAGGAACGGGTTGGTCTAGGGCTTGGAAGATTCTTTTCTGGGCAAGGCTTCATGATGGAGACCATTCCTTAGAAATATTAAGACAGCTTTTGCAACCTGCATTCGGGAATAGTACAACCTATCAAGGTGCTGGGGCTGGAACTTACCCTAACCTGTTCTGTGCTCATCCTCCATTTCAAATTGATGGCAATTTTGGAGGGTCAGCAGGTATTGCTGAAATGTTAATCCAAAGCCATGATGGCTACATTCACCTATTACCTGCCTTACCGTCAGCATGGAAAGATGGGAAAGTGACTGGATTAAAAGCCCGCGGTAACTTCACTGTTGATTTTGAATGGAAGGATGGAAAAGTTACAAATCTCAAAATTAAAGGGAAAAAGGGTACTGAGGTGCCATTGATTAAAAATGGTGAAAAAATTAACTTTAAAGTTTCATAAAAAGTTTTTTTCGATCGTTAAAGCAATTGTAGCAAGTTAGCATTTTGGCCATTCAATAGGAGCGGGGATTATTAATTTTTTAATGATCCCCTTTTTCTTTTCTGTTAATCTTTAAAAATTAAATTGAAGGAAAAATAATTTTATTCACTTTAATTTTTAACTATTATGAGTTTATTTATTTGCCGATCAAAAATTCTGTTCATTTTTATGCTAGTTGCTGCATTTTACTTCTCTTGTAAAAAAAAAGAAGTAGCGATGCCATTTGAAGAAGGTCCTTTGAAAAAAGTGACTTTTAATTTTACTAATTTTCAATCTGAAATCAAGCCCTTTCATTCTTCCATAAAAACCAGATCAGGAAATGTATCTGATGAACAGAAGGTGCATCCTGAACAACCTGAGTTACTCGTATTATATGACTTCAATAAGAAGGACTTGTATGCTAAAATATCCCGATATTTTACATACTTAAATATTATTGCAATAATAAAAACATCTGATGTTGTGAAATTTATAAATAATCCATTTTCTCGACAGAAAGATGATCACATTCTGGAAATTAAAGGCCAAACCTATTTTGGGATTGCGTTTAATCCTTCAGACGAGATCCATATGGAGCGGATTGAAATGGATATTAGCACCAAAAGCCCTCAAAAATCCTTCTCTACATATATAGAAAAAGACGAAGCTATAATGGGAGAATCAATTCAAAAATTTAAACAAAAAACTGATGATTCAAATAATAGTAGATTTGAGACTATTACTTATAATTTCCCAAATTCAGCTCAAGGAAATAATATGTTAAGATTATACGTGGATACACGCGAACAATTAGGAAAAGGAGAGAAATTTGTGGAGGGTGTAGAAATTAAAGTTGACAATATTAGGTTTTATGGTAAGCCCAAAAAGAAAGCAGAAATTAAATCTAAGTTAAATCAAATGCCTTATTTCATATTTGATAAGAAAAAAGGAGATTTAGTGAATAAAGGAACCTTTAGTCCAAAAACTGATAATGAACAATTGATGGTTGAACTTCCGTTAGGTAATTACTATAATATTATGCTTTATCATGAGTCTAATGAACCTTTAGTACTTCCAGAAACCATCAAGAATAAAGATGACTTTTATACTGCTACTTCATTTTCGGATAAATTTGCTCGTTCCTTCGGTGTCGTGGATTCCTTTGAGCTGAAGGAAAATATGTCCAAACCAATTACTCTGAAACGCTTATATAGTTTAGTAACCTTCAATTTTAGAGATATAAGAGATCTATCAGACGTTAGTAAAATTAAAATAAAACCAATTTCTCCGAATTATTTTTGGAAACCTTTTAACCCTAAGTTAGAAGGTAAGTTCCCTATTGGTAATTCAAATGAAATAGAATTTGAACAAGATTTTAATGTGGATAAAGAGGTGGTATTTAGTCATTTCTTAGGACATACCGATGTGGAATTGCCTGTAAACTACGAAGTCGAGGTGTGGAGCAAAACAAGAATTCTTCGAAAATTTAAGTTATTCTCCAAAGTTAAAAATAATATCAAGTTAAATTTTGTCGGAAACCTGTATCCAACTGGTTTTTCCAATCGAGTATTTGAAGTTATCATTGATGAAAAATGGGCTGGAACAAAAACAATACTGTTTAATTAACTAAATCCTAGTGGTTAAAAAATTAAACTTAACGAGACCTTTTTAATTTCTTAATAATAGTGTCTTATTATTGTTATATGGCTTATTTGCTAGCGCTAACTGTTATTCAGGTACTGATTATCCTTCTTTATCTTCAGATAAGAACTATCCGAGATGAACGAGGCGAAATACTTCGTATCCTCACCTGTACTTCAATCGTAGTATTATTAATTAAATATTGGGTATCCCCATTTGAAGTGCATGTTAATCAGTTGTTTACCGCCACTAGCAGCCTTTGCCTTGTATCATTGTCCTCATTGTATTTAAGAAATATTGTCTTAGAAGTTCGGACCTCAGGATATTTGATTTTGTTGGCATTTTTTCCCTTTCTCCTGTTCTATGTCTTTTATGTATTGCTCAATATTTATTCCGCGCAAATTCAAGAAGGAATGATTTATGATTACCTAGACTTCTTTAATCAAAGATCTAGAACAATCCTATTTACCATTACTTTAGTGTATGATGTTTATCTTTTATGGCCACTGCGAAAAAAAATATCCCATCTCTGCAATTCGATTGATGGTCAGTTGGCAGTCTTTCTATGGGCTTCTAAAGTAATTCTTTTTGTTTTTATCCTTTTTCGAGGATTAATAGTTGAAAAAGGACTCTTATTGGAATTTCCAGACGGAATTTTCACCTTCTTTGTCCTTTTTATCGTGGTATATTTCAGATATTTTAATTCTATCCATTTGTGTCTTTCCTATTTATTCAGAACAAATGCAGTGATTAGAATTCATGAAACTGAGTATATTCAAAAGAAAAGTGAAGATCTGATGTTTTATGTGACAGCAATTGACCAATTGCTGGACCAAGAAAAATTATTTAAAAACCCGGAATTAAAACTGGAGGACCTTCGCAAATTTCTAAGCCTGACAGACAAAGACCTGAAAGAAATAAATCGAAAATTTTGGAATTACAATTTCGAAGAATATCTCAACACTAAACGATTCCATTATTTTATTGATCATCTAAATATTGAAAATGAAGAACCAGCTCAAATTAATAAATTAATCTATGAATCTGGATTTAGAAATGAATGTGAATTTAATAGAGCATTCTACAAGGAAATGGGATGTACGCTCTGGAAGTATATGGAGAATAAATCAATATCCATCCTTCATTCAAGATTTAGCTAGATAAAACAAATACCCAAGAGGATTTCGCAGAAACTAACCCTTTTCATATCAATAAAAAAACCTGCCTTTTCGAAGGCAGGTTTAATTTTTTATGGAATATAATCCTAGATGAGCTGTTTTAATAATTTACTCATACTTACTAAGTCTCCAATAATATTCTCTAATTCATCAATTTTAACACGCTCTTGTTGCATGCTGTCACGATGACGAATAGTTACCATATTATCTTCCAAGGTTTGATGATCTACAGTGATACAGAATGGTGTACCAATAGCATCTTGACGACGATAGCGTTTACCAATTGAATCCTTCTCATCATATTGGATATTATAGTCCAATTTCAATTTCGACATGATTTCTCTAGCCTTCTCTGGTAAACCATCTTTTTTGGTTAAAGGAAGGATAGCTGCTTTCACTGGTGCAATGGCAGGGTGGAATTTTAATACCACACGAGAATCTTGTTTTTCCTCAGTAGATAGATCTTCCTGAACCAGGCTGTTCGCTAATACTGTTAGGAATAAACGATCTAGACCAATGGATGTCTCAATGACATATGGAATATAACTTTGATTAATTTCTGGATCAAAGTATTGCATTTTCTTTCCAGAGAATTGTTGATGTTGTTTTAAGTCAAAATCAGTACGGGAGTGGATCCCTTCTACCTCTTTGAATCCAAATGGAAATTGATACTCAATATCAACTGCCGCATTCGCATAATGAGCCAATTTAACATGGTCATGATAGCGATACTTGTTTTGATCTGCACCAAGTGCTAAGTGCCATTTTAAACGGTTCTCCTTCCATTTTTGGTACCACTCTTGGTCTGAACCTGGACGAACAAAAAATTGCATTTCCATTTGTTCAAACTCACGCATACGCATGATAAATTGGCGAGCAATAACTTCGTTACGGAATGCTTTACCAATTTGAGCAATTCCAAAAGGAATTTTCATTCTTCCTGTTTTTTGAACATTAAGGAAGTTTACAAAAATACCTTGTGCAGTCTCTGGACGTAAATATACCTGCTCAGCTCCATCAGCCATCGCACCCATTTGCGTAGCAAACATTAAGTTGAACTGACGTACATCCGTCCAATTTTTTGTGCCTGAAATCGGACAAACAATATTGTGCTCTTCGATAATAACTTTTAAACGCACTAAATCATCCGCATTTAAGGCATCATCTAAATCTTTTTGTAGTTGTGCAGCTTTATCGGTCTTGCCGTCCTTCTCATAACGATCGATTTTATCCTCAATCAATTGATCCGCACGGTAACGCTTTTTAGAATCTTTATTGTCAATCATCGGGTCATTAAACCCATCCACGTGACCGGATGCTTTCCAGGTCGTAGGATGCATGAAAATTGCAGCATCAATGCCCACAATATTCTCATTTAACTGTACCATGGATTTCCACCAATAGGTCTTCAGGTTGTTCTTTAACTCCGAACCTAATTGACCATAATCATAAACGGCACTTAATCCGTCATAGATTTCACTTGAAGGAAAAACAAATCCATATTCCTTCGCATGCGAAATAATATTCTTGAAAAAATCGTCTGTTTGCTTGCTCATAAGGGGCAAATATAATGTATTCGTTTGATTTATTATGCCAATAAATCTCTTATTTGTTGACTCGCGTTTTTATTGTCAACTTTTTTAATAATATGTTGAATTGTACCTTTTTCGTCAATGATGAAGGTCCTTCGGGCAGTTCCCATATATTTCTTCCCATACATGTTTTTTTCTACCCAAACTCCGTAGGATTCCACTATCTTTTTGTCCTCATCCGAAACCAGGTTAAACGGCAACTCAAACTTCGAAATAAACTTCTGATGGGATTGCTCACTATCAATACTCACCCCTATAACCTCAAACCCATCCTTCAATAAACTTTGGTAATTATCACGGAAATTACACGCCTCCGTCGTACATCCAGGGGTATTGTCTTTCGGATAAAAATATAAAATCACTTTTTTCCCTTTGAAATCCGATAAACTTAACTCTTCTCCGTTTTGATTCTTCGCCTTGAAGTTTGGGGCTTTATCCCCAACTTTTAATTCTGCCATAATCTTCCTTTTTATCTAATAAATGTTGCCTGGTATACCTTTTCATTATCCTTCCAATCCTTTACAACAAACTTAAAAGTATGTTGCCCTTTGCTCAGGGATGGGTCAAAACGATGCCAGACATGTCTGTTCTTGGAGTCATACTCCATCAAAACCCACTTGTCATCAATATAGGCATTAAAGGACTGAATACCCGAGAAATTGTCCGAAATCGTAAAATCAATTTTCGATTGGCCACTAACGTTTTTCCCATTACTGAAATTCCTCGCTACAATAGTTGGTGCAATTGTATCCACCGTCACATAAAAAGAACCAAATATTTTAGTGTTCACCGAAACCCATCCGTTCTCAAATTTACCACCCACAGATCCGCCTTCAACAGAGGCTATGATAGCCTTACTTTCTAGATTTTTTGGCAATGAAGTCGGTTTAATACTTAGTTTATAAGTCGAAAATAATGGTGTTAAATTATTCTGAACATGATGAACTGCTGAATAACTATTTGGCCGCTCCGCACTATTGGAGTAAATAAAATCTAGATCCGTATATAATGCTCCCTTTGGAATCTCCACCTTTACTGCATCTGTTGTAAAGGTATTATCCTTAGTGTAAGGAAATAACTCGCCTTTATTTGGGTTTTTCTTTGCCACATAGGATGGGTTATTTCGCACCTTGAAATCAAGTTCACTACAATTTCCATGAACATCCTTAACGACATATTTAACATCGTGAACAGCATCATCCTTCAGTTCTATTGTTCCATCTTTATCGAGGTATTTAAAGATCTCAATCGGATTCCCTGGATCCTTAAAGCTCTTTTGAACCTTTACCTTGGTTCTTTTGAATTGAGGAAAGTCTAAATAGGAATGTATGGCGCTGGAAGTATTGAAATCCAGTTCCTCGAACAATACGGTGGATACTGCTTTTCCATCCAGGAATAATTCAATGGAATATACTCCATTTTGGAAACCTCCAGCACGGTGCCTGTCAATCGTATTGATCCCTAGACCGAATTTTCCATTCACTGAAATTGGAGCAGCAGAAGCTAATGTATAACGCCCTGAACCCAATGCTTTCAGTTGTTGATATCTGCGACCCGTGTTTTCATTGAATAAAGGGTCTGCTAAGTCATAGACCATAATTCCATTGATGGTTGGTGCGAAGTTATCCGTAAAACGTAAGCCAAATAATTGCGGATTCAAAGGATGTTGTGATTTTGTATCCCGGATTTCCAAGTGCAGATGCGGTCCTGCTGAACCACCCGTATTCCCAGCATTCCCAATAAACTGACCTTTAGTTAATTTTACTTGTCCAGGCTTTAGCTCCATATCCACATCAAAACGTTGTTGTTTATATTGTTCTGCGCGGATAATATTGGTCAGAGCATCATTAAAACTGTCCATATGTAAATATACCGTAGTAAAGCCGTTGGGATGTGCAATATAAACGGAGTTTCCTCCGCCACCAATTTGCACCCGTACACGTGAAACATATCCTTCTGCTGCTGCATGTAAAGGGAGCCCAATGCGTTGCTGGGTCCTATAATCATCCCCTGCATGGAAATGGGTAGACCTTAATTCTCCAAATGTTCCCGAGGCATCAGGAATGATATTCAAAGGGTTCCGGAAATACCCTTGTGGGTAAGTCCTGGATTTAATAATATTTTTGCTTTGTGCAGAAAGATTTCCCGCAATAGATACTGCTAATAAAAGGGATAGCGTTAGTTTCTTCATATTATTTTATTTGGCATGTGAACATGCTTTTGTCCTCCAAAAATCCTTCCAATTTGTCCCCAATTTGTATCGGACCGACTCCAGCTGGAGTACCTGTATAAATCAAATCTCCTTTCCTTAGCGTAATATATTTGGATACAAATGTGATTAAGCTGTCAAAGTCGAAAATCATATCTGCACTATTTCCTTGCTGCACTGTTTCTTCATTTTTTAACAACGAAAAGTTTATGTTCTCCAAGTTCTCAATGTTTTCCTTTGGAATGAATTCACCAACAACTGCAGAATGATCAAAAGCTTTGGCAAGTTCCCATGGTAAGCCTTTGGACTTTAACTCAGACTGTAGGTCGCGAGCAGTAAAATCAATGCCTAGGCCAATCGCATCATAATATTTATGCGCAAACTTTTTTGATACATGCTTGCCTTCATTACAAACCCTGAGGACCAATTCAACCTCAAAATGAACATCCTTACTAAATTCAGGATAATAGAAATCCTTGTTGTCTTTTAAAACTGCAGTATCTGGTTTAAGAAAGATAACTGGTTTTTCTGGGACCGGATTGTTTAACTCTTTGGCGTGGTCAATATAGTTTCTGCCGACTGCAATTATTTTCATATAATTCTGAAGTTTTATGGTAGTTTAATTCTTGCTTCAATAATTTCTAATCACCCTATCAACTCATTTAAGGATCAATCATACTAACATTGATCCGAATGCTGAATAAGGGACAAAGCAAACTTAAGAAAAGCCAAAAGGTCTAGCAAATTATGCTGAATAATCCACAATGAATTTACATTGACTTTTAGAATGGGTATCCATTTTGTTTCAATAGTACTTATCCCTTAATATGGACCTAATTAATAATTCATTCACACTTTACCCGGAGCATCGTCGGACCTTGTTCGAAATTTTACGACCAAGATCCGACTGATGTCCGGAGGAGGTCCGAAGAAGGTGCGGCAATAAGCATAATTTGACCTAAAGTATTTATGAATGAATATGGAGAAAGCTCCTGTAAATGCGATTGAGAAAAATTCTCTTTCAGGATAACTTTATTGTTAAGCCAATGCTATTTAACATTGGCTTAATGTTAATTGGTTAAATTTGTAGCATGAAAAATATAAATGCAGTTCTATTTGATTTGGATGGAACATTAATTGATTCCGAATTTTTTTATTTCAGTACTTGGGCTCCAATTTTGGAGAATGATTATGGTTTGAAAATTGACTTTGATGAGTGGATCAGCAATTTTGCAGGCCATACCTTGAACCATAATGTTCAAATGCTGAATCAAGAATATAAATTGAATGTGGATGAGGAGGATATGTGGTTTGCTACACGTGCAGGATATAGCAAAGCGAATATGTCTAATATTCGGTTGATGCCGCATGCTAAAGAGATTTTAGAAGCCATCCAAGCTTCAGGAAAAAAAATAGGTTTAGTGACTTCGAGTTATCAAACTACCGTAGACATTGTCTTGGGTGAACATCAACTATTGGATTACTTTGAGTTTTTTGTAACCCGAGAACAAGTTGAAAATCCTAAGCCCGATGCTGAACCCTATCTGTTGGCAGTCAATAAATTATCCATTCCAAAGGAAGAGATTGTAGTTGTTGAGGATACCAGTACGGGCTGTACGGCGGCAAAAAATGCGGGTTTATACTGTATAGCGGTCACTAAACAAGAGGTTGAGAAAAGTCGTTTGAAACATGCCGATGAGTTATTAAACGATTTAGCAGAAGTAAAAAAATCGTTGCTTTCCTTAAATTAAGCGGTTTTCTATCCCTTAAATTTGTAATTTAGGAATCTAGATTATGAATCTTATGGACAGACGGACCGCATTAAAACATATGTTTATCGTTGCAGGAGGTATGATGATTGCTACTTCCTGTGATTTTAGTTCGAAATCTCCTTCCATTCAGTTGAATAATGTGAAGCTCGATTTAGAGGATGAACAATTGTTAGCTGAATTGGTAGAGGCTATTATTCCTAAAACGGATAGCCCTGGAGCCAAAGAATTGAACCTACATCTTTTTGTAATGAAAATGCTGGACGATTGCACAAGTCCGGAAGATCAAAAGAAATTTATAGATGGCTTAGCAGCAGCGGCCAAATTAAAAGGTAAACCGCTGGAAGAACAGCAGGCTTACCTTTTGGTATTACCTGAAGGTGATGTTTTCTTCCGAGTTCTGAAAGGAAGGACTATTCAAGGGTATAAAAACTCGGAATATGTTATGAAAAATAAATTGGTTTACGAATTGGTTCCAGGAAGATACAACGGAGCTTTAAAAATGAATGCATAATCAATGGCAAACTTAAATATTGATTCAGAAAAAAATCGTAGTTACGATGCCATTGTGATTGGCTCAGGTATTTCTGGTGGCTGGTCCGCTAAGGAATTATGTGAAAAAGGATTAAAAACATTGGTTTTGGAGCGTGGTCGCGATGTGCAACATGTGAAAGATTATCCTACAACCAATCTTTATCCTTGGGAATTTGAGCATCGTGGCGAAATGCCATATGCGGTTAAACAGGATAATCCTATTGTGAACAGATGCTATGCTTTTCATGAAGATGCAGCGCATTTCTTTGTAAAGGATAAGGAACATCCCTACGTTCAGGAAAAACCATTTGACTGGATTCGAGGCTATCAGGTTGGCGGGAAGTCATTGCTATGGGCGCGACAAACGCAACGTTGGTCGGATTTTGATTTCGATGGCCCTGCAAGGGATGGTTTTGCCGTGGATTGGCCAATTAGATATCAAGATCTGAAACCTTGGTATGACCATGTGGAGCGATTCGCAGGGATTGCAGGTGATAAAGATGGTTTGGCGGAGCTTCCGGATGGTGAGTTTTTGCCTGGTTACCCATTAAACGTGGTTGAAAAATACTTCAAGCAACAAGTAGAAGGGAAATATCCAGGTAGGAAAGTAATTTCTGCTCGTTGTGCGCACCTTTCAAAACCGAATCAAATTCATTTGGATCAAGGCCGGGTGCAATGTCAAAATCGTACCTTATGCCAAAGAGGCTGTCCTTTTGGAGGATATTTCAGTTCAAATGCCTCAACCTTACCTTGGGCTGCCAAAACTGGAAACTTGACGGTAAGACCAAATTCAGTGGTGCATTCTATTCTGTACGATGAAAATAAAGGAAAGGCCGTAGGAGTGAAGGTTATTGATCGCGAAACCAAAGAAGAGATGGATTTTTATGCCAAAGTCATCTTTGTAAATGCAGCTGCCTTGAACTCGACCTTATTATTGTTGAACTCTAAATCCAATAGGTTCCAGAATGGATTAGGAAATGATTCAGGAACATTGGGTAAATATGTAGCTTTTCATAATTATAGCGCCAGAATCAGTGGAGAATACGAAGGGATGCTGGAATATAAAACGGATGGTCGAAACCCTGCGGGTGGTGGATATATTCCAAGATTCCGGAATCTTCATAAGCAAGAAATGGATTTCTTAAGAGGCTATGCTGCTGGCTTTGGAGCATATCGTTCTTCTTGGTCGGATGAATCGGGTATGGGCACGGATTTAAAAAATTCTATTTTAACCCCGAAATATGGGAATTGGGGAGTAGGCTCGCATATGATGGGGGAAACTATTCCAAAGGAATCAAATTATGTGGCATTAGATAGCCAACAAAAAGACGAATGGGGAATTCCATTGCTGAAGATATCAGTTGATTACGACGATAACGATGCAAAAATGAAGAAGGATTATCTGGATACCATGGAGGAGATGTTTACAGCAGCTGGTTTTAAAAATATCCAGCGGAATGAAAGTTCGCAAGCTCCAGGATTGGATATCCATGAAATGGGTGGTGCACGAATGGGGAAAGATCCGAAAACTTCTGTTCTTAATAGTTGGAATCAGATTCATGCCTGTCCGAATGTGTATGTCACGGATGGGGCATGTATGACTTCGACATCCACACAAAATCCTTCCTTGACCTATATGGCATTCTCCGCAAGAGCTGTGGATCATGCAGTCAATGAATTGAAAAAAGGAAATATATAATATCTTTATTCATTGCGGGTCAACTTCGCGGTTGCCCCACAATGAATTTCTAAACCTTTCAGGATTTTACCTGAATTAATCAACCTATGGAAACCTAGTTTTCCGATTGCTTTTTTATTGTTAATATATCTTAGGCCATGAAGAAATCATTCATTCTAACTGTAATTTGTCTATTGGGGATCATTGGAGTTTATGCTCAGAAAAAGAAAATAGAACCTACATTCTCGGCGCAAGCTTCCATAACATTGGATTCGATTTACAAGCATTATGGAATCAAGAATGAGGTTTTGCTCAGGGAAAATTACCCTTATGATGATTCATATGAGGCTAGTTACCTAGCCAATCCGAGTCAAGGTAGAAAAGGGAATGCTTATTCCTATTTATGGCCGTTTTCAGGATCATTATCTGCTCAGGTGGCGAGGTATGAGGAAGACAAAAATCCAAAAATCCTAAAAGATATTAAAACGAAGGTATTGCCTGGCTTGGAACATTATTTCGATAAAAGAAGCCCCGTAGGTTATGCTTCTTATGTTAATTCTGCTGCTCTGTCAGATCGGTTCTACGATGATAATGTGTGGCTAGGGATCGATTTTGCGGATTTGTATCTGACGACCAAGGATAAGTCTTTTCTAAATAAATCGGAAGAAATCTGGCGTTTTGTGGAAAGTGGAATGGATGACAAACTTGGTGGAGGTATATATTGGTGTGAACAGAAAAAAGAATCTAAAAATACCTGTTCTAATGCTCCGGCGGTCGTTTATTTATTGAAACTTTATCAAGGGACAAAAAATAAAGAGTATTTAGAAAAGGCTATAAATCTTTATCAGTGGACCAAAGAAAATTTGGAAGACCCGACGGACCATCTTTACTATGATAATATTTCACTTACGGGGAAAGTGAACAAAACAAAATTTCCATATAATTCGGGGCAGATGTTACAATCGGCTGCCTTGTTATTTAAAATCACAAAGGATCAAAAATTCCTTCAAGATGCGCAATTGATTGCCGCATCGGCACATGATTATTTCTTCCATTCCAAAGCCCAACATGGAGGGAAGGAATTTCGACTTCTAAAGAACTCTGATGCCTGGTTTATTGCGGTCATGTTAAGGGGTTTTGCAGAGTTGTATCCATTGGATAAAAACCCTGTTTATCTGAATTCATTCAAGGATAATCTGACTTACGCATGGTCTAATCTTCGGGACGAAAATGGTCTTTTCAACAAAGATTGGAAAGGGGAGCGTAAGAGCTCGAAAAAATGGCTTTTGGACCAATTAGCGATGGTGGAAATGTATGCGCGTATAGCTTCCTTCTAACTTTTTGAATTGCCTAAATGTTTTAGCTTATTATATTATAAGTTTTACTAAAATCATGGTTTAATTTTCATTTATTAAACTTAAAATTCCTATTTTTCCTTAATATCAATAATCGCATTGACAATATTTAACTAATTTTTACGTTATTACTATTGTGTCAATTGGGATTATTCTGATTCAACACGTGTACTAAAACGTTTTAGTATTTTATTTTGTTTGTAAACCTTTTTAAATTATTTAATCATTAACGTTAATTAACATGCCAAACATTTACAGTTCAAAAATGTATCGGAAAGGCTTTGTCAGAGGGAGCATATTGTGCTTTGTTTTGCTGGCCAGCAGTTATGGAAATGCTGCGACGATGCCGTATTCGGAAGCGACTAGAATGGAGAAGGTTGAATTTCAACAGACAGTGACAGGAACCGTTAAGAATGCAAGCACAGGGGATGTACTCTCAGGAGTAACCGTTCGTGTCAAAGGAAAAGAGGCTGCCGTCCAAACCGATGATGCCGGTAATTTTAGCATCGCCGCAGAGAATGGAGATGTCCTTCAGATTACCTACCTAGGTTATAAATCGCAAGAATTTCCCGTAACCTCTGCAATAGCCAATGTAAACTTAAGCCCCGATGAAGAAGCACTTGATGAAGTCGTTGTAGTCGGTTATGGAACGCAAAAACGTAAGGAGATTACTTCTGCCGTGGCATCTGTAAAAGAAAAGGACTTTAACAGAGGGGGAATGCGAAACCCAATGGAATTGGTACAAGGTAAAGTTGCTGGTCTGAATGTTACCAGGACTCAAGGAAGTAACCCGAACTCGGGAACCAATATCCAATTACGTGGTATGGCATCCCTAAAAGGATCCAATAGTCCATTGGTGGTAATCGATGGTATCCCTGGTGGTAGCCTGGACCTGATCAAACAAGGGGACATCGAGTCCATCGACGTTTTGAAAGATGGTTCTGCTGCGGCAATCTATGGTACGCGAGGAAATGGTGGGGTAATCTTGGTTACAACGAAAAAAGGTAAGGCTGGAACTCCTCAGTTTGAATACTTGACCTATGGACAGACTGAAATCGTAAACCGCAGACCAAGCATGTTGGACGCGGCTCAGTTTAGAGATAAAGTTGTCGTAGGTTTGAATAGACCAAAATCTGATTTGGGTGCTACAACTGACCTATATGATGAATTGATCAATAAGGATAACTTTTCGCATTTCCATAACTTCATTGCTAGTGGCGGTGGAGAAAACTCAACATACCGTGCTTCCTTCAACTATGAACAGGCAAAAGGTGTGGCGAAGGAAAATGGTAAAGAGCAATTTGGTGGCCGTATCAACTTCAGTCAAACAGGATTGAAGGATCGTTTGACCTTGTCAGCTAACATTGCTGCCAACTTTAATAAAGCTAATCTATTGGGTGGACAAACAGGTGATTTTGAACAAGCCATTCAACGTAACCCGACTGCGCCCTTGGTGAATTCTGATGGAACTTTCTTCCAAACCCAGGAATACAATAACTATAACCCGATGAGCCGATTGGCTTATAGGATAAATGAGCGAAACCAACAGACATTCTCTGGAGATGCTCGTTTGAAGTTCAAGATCTTGGACGAATTGAGCGTTTCGGCATTCGGATCTTATGTAAGAGACAACTGGAATGGTCGTGAATTCCGTTCTAAATTAGATTGGGACCAAAGAGAAGACTCAAACTACCAAGGAATGGGATATGCGTATAAGCGCAATGAACTGAACTGGACAAAAACCTTTGAAAGTACGATTGACTATAACAAAACCTTCAACGAGAAACATACCGTTACGGGCTTATTAGGCTATAGTTATCAATACTCAACTTTGGAGTGGTTTGACATGAACAATAATGGTTTTACCACCGACGGATTCCTAGATTGGGATTTTAACTCCGGTACTGCCATTACTAATGATAAATTACCTAGACCAGGATTGAATTCATTTAAAGAAGACAACACCCTGATTGCATTCTTTGGACGTGTAAACTACAATTATGCGGATAAGTACTTTGTTACTGCAATTTTGCGTCGTGAAGGATCTTCAAGATTTGGTGCCAACAACAAATGGGGTAATTTCCCAGCGGTTTCAGCAGGTTGGAATATTTCAAACGAAGACTTCTTTAGCAACAAAGAAGTGGTTAATGACCTGAAATTACGTGCTGGTTATGGGGTTACTGGTAACCAAGGTATCCCTAACTACCTATCGTTAGTTACCTTAGGTACTGGTGGTGTATATCCGCAGAACGGAATCTATTACCAAACTTACGGTATCTCCACAAACCCGAATCCAGATTTGAAATGGGAGCAAAAAGCAGAAACCAATATCGGGGTTGACTTTGGTATGTTCAATAATCGATTGACGGGTGCTATCGATGTGTACCACAGAAAGACTACCGATTTATTGTATGAATACAATGCGCAGTTGCCTGCTTACGTACAGCCATCGATTTGGTACAACGTAGGTGAAGTGGTGAACAAAGGTATCGAGATCCAATTGACCGGTACACCGATCGCCAATGATAACTTTACATGGCAAGTTGATTTTGCCGGAAACTACCAAAAGAACAAGTTGACCAAACTATCCAGTGATATCTTCAAGAGTAACTGGTTAGAGTTCGGAGGTTTGCCTTCGCCAGGAAACTTGGGTAATGCTATCCGTCTGGAAGAAGGTGGCGAGGTAGGGTCATTCTACGGCAAGAGATTCGCTGGATTTGACGATGCTGGAAAATGGTTATTCTACAAAGCTGATGGTTCTACAGCGCATGCTGGCGAAATCAACAATGATGACCTGTCCTATATCGGGAATGGTATTCCAAAATTCCAGGCTTCCCTAGGAAACCGATTCAGTTATAAAGGATTTGACCTGACCGTATTCTTAAGAGGTAAATTCAAATATGACATCTTGAACACTGCAGATATGTATTTTGGAAACCAAAAATGGTTGCCGAACAACGTATTAGAGTCTGCATTCGGCAAACATGCTGCCTTGAAAGATGACCCGCAGTACTCAGACTACTATTTGGAAAACGGTTCATTTGTTAAGATCGACAATATTACCCTTGGATATACTTTCAACCTTAAGAATGACTATTTGAGGAATTTATATGTGTATATGACCGCAAGAAATCTTGCAACCATTACTTCTTATTCTGGAATTGATCCAGAATTGCAAGATACTGGATTTGATGGAGGTATCGATTCTAGAGGATTCTACCCTAGAACACAATCATGGTCATTGGGATTAAATATTGGTTTTTAAAGAAGCAAATTATGAGATTATTAAATAAACGTACGATACGATTTGCAGCTGTTGCAGTAATAGCGACAGCTGGACTTTCCGCTTGCACCAATTTAGATGAGAATCTATATAGCAAATTAGAACAGGAAAGTTTCTATAAGAATAAATTGGAAGTAGAGCAGGCCGTATTAAGACCATTCACGCACATGCAGGCTTGGTTGGCCCCTACAGGAGGTTCTGGATTTTATTATCATTCCGAATTGGCAGCTGATCAAGTAGCTTGGCCACAAAAAGGTCGCCATGGTTATGATGGGGGAGACCACTTCCGTATGCACTACCATACCTGGACAGTAAATGAAAATAGACTGAAGAATGCGTGGGATTTGATGTGGACCGGTGTAGGTTTTATCAATAATGCCATTGGGGATATCGAGAAATTGGATTTTGCAAGCATCGGGATGACCCAAGAAGAGATTAATACCGCTGTTGCACAATTGAAAGTATTAAGAGCATACCACTACATGCGCATAATCGATATGTGGGGTAATGTTCCGATTGCAGTTGAGGTGGCTGATAAGCCATTGAACCCAGAGACCAAGACCAGAAAAGAGGTTTTTGATTTTATCAAGACCGAATTGGAGGCTGAGGTTCCGAAGTTGCCAGACCTGACTGCTGAATCAGTGGGTAAAGTAAACCGAGCAGCGGGTTATGCCATGCTTTCGGAGTTATATCTGAATGCACAGAAATGGTCGGGCACTGCCATGTGGGATCAAGCAATTGCTGCATCGGATAAAGTTATTTCAGGTGCTGGCGGCGGAATCGGTGGTACACCCAAGCTTTCTGCTGACATCAATGCTGCCTTCAGCAATACGAACTCGGCAAATCCAGAGGCGCTATTCCAATTCCAGTTCAGCCGTAAAGGTGGTTGGGCTTTTGATTGGGGCGGATTCTATTTCGGATATGATTATATGAAAGAGTCCTTAAACGTAGGTTACGGAGGTTGGAATGCATTCGTGGTTATTCCTACTGCGTTTGACGCTTACAATGCCAAAGACTTAAGAAAGAAAGATTGGTTCTTGTTCGGTCCTCAATATAAATATGGCACTAAAACCCCTGTTTTGGGAACAGAAGAGTATTCTGAACAACCTTTAGTATTCGTTAATTCCATTCGTCGCGAGAGTGAAGGAGATAAAACTTCACAGGGATCGATGTCAGAAGGAGAAGAAAACTCAGGAGCAAGGTTTAACAAGTATAAATCAGGTCGCTTATCGGATGATAACTACCAGGAGAATGATTACCTGATCTACCGTCTGAGCGAGGTTTACTTTAACAAGGCTGAAGCCATCATGCGCAAGAATGGTGGAACGGCAAACCAAGAGGCTGTGAAGTTAATCAATGAGTCTAAGAAGCGCTCATTCGCAGCAGCAGATTGGGCTGCCAACCAATATACTACAGCTACCTTGACCCTAGATGAACTATTGGCTGAACGTGGCCGTGAGTTTATCTTTGAAGGTAAGCGCAGAACCGATCTTATCCGCTTCGGAAAATACACAACCGGAGCATGGTGGGATCATAAAGCAACCAACGATGTCAACAAGGAATTGTTCCCAATTCCACAACAACATATGGCCATCAACCCTAACCTGAAACAAAACCCAGGTTACTAGGAGAGATATGAGATGTGAGATATGAGAGAGTGGAAAGGAAAAATCGTGGCTATTAATACCTTATAGGTATATTTCAAATATATCCCGGTTGATATCCCAATACTCATATCTCATTACTCATATCTAAAAAAAGACATTTCACGGTTGATATCTCAAATCTCACATCTCAATACTCATATCTATAAAAAAAACTCCCCTCAGTTCAATACTGAGGGGAGTTTTTTTTATAACAAAGAATATTAAATCTCTACGGTAGCATCTAGAATGAAATCTTCATTTTTTAAATGCACGATTTCAGTTGCTTTTTCGTAGTTAGTTGATTTTTTGGAGAAGAAGTCGTGTTGTGTTGTTTCTGTGTTCAGACCGTTCAACACGATTGGGTTTACTTGTTTTACTTCGAAGATTGGATCAAAGCCTAAGTTCATTAGGGCCTTGTTTCCGTTGTAACGCACGTATTCTTTCACCTCAGCGGTTAATCCTACTACAGTGTACAATTCTTCGGTGTATTTAATTTCGTTCTCATACAGCTCGTTTAACAAGTCTAAGAAGCGTTGTTTAACTTCTGCTTTGTTCTGTAATCTTGCGAATACTTCTTGTCCGATCAATCCTACGAAAACACCGTGGATAGATTCATCAGCAATAATCTTTTTGATGATATCGGCAGAAGCTACCATTTGTCCTTGACCACATAACCAAAGAGGAAGGAAGAATCCAGAATAGAACAAGAAAGATTCCAACAATACAGACGCACCAAGAGCCATAAACAATTCCTCATCCGATACATTTTCTTTATCGATTGCACGGTAGTATTTATCGATTGTTGAGGCTTTATATTGTAAGAATTTATTTTGAGATACCCATCCGAATACATCGTTGATTTCATTGGTTGTAGAAACCGTTGTAAAGATGGTAGAATATGATTTTGCGTGGATTGCTTCCATCATACACATGTATGAAAGAACTGCTTTGTTTTGCAATGAGTCGATATGATCGATAATTTTCGGCATACCGGTGTGGCTTTGCAAGGTGTCTAAAAGAGTTAGTCCGCCCAATGCTTTCTTATAACACTCTTTCATGTCCCAACTTAGGCCTTTCCAGCTGTCAATATCTTTGGAAGGGATATATTCTGTATCAATCCAGAATTGTCTGATATTCTGTTCCCAGAACATCAAGGCATAATCGTTGTCTGGTGTATTCCAGTTTACCGCTGTAAATTGTTTGCTCATTGCTATTCTTGTATCTTTTAGTTAAAGAAGCTGAACTGGTTTTATTTCAATTTCCAGTTCAGCTTCTTTGAATTTATAGGTCTTATTTCTTAAGGATTCTGTATTATGCTGAACATGAAATACATTCCTCGATAGTTGATTTACGCGTACGAGTGTAGTATAGAGATTTCAATCCTAACTTGTGCGCGTAGATATAATATTTCGCCAGGTCACGAGTGGAGTCTTTAGAATTGGTGTGAAGGATGGTCGATACACCTTGGTCAATATGACGTTGGATAACCGAGATCAGTTTCAACACTTTCATCTGATCCATATCATAAGCTGATTTGAAATAGAAGTAGTTGTCATTTGTCAAGTACGGCATTGGGTAGTACGTTGTACTATCTCCGTACTCTCTCACTTCGATAATGTCTACAATAGGCATTACAGATGCGGTTGCATTCATAATGTAAGAAGTAGATTGGTTCGGAGCGATAGCCAAACGGTAAGCGTGGTAAACACCATGCTCAGCAACTTGTGCTTTTAGGTTTTCCCAATCTTCTTTTGTAGGGATATGAATTCCTTCGAATAATTCCTTTACTTTTTCAGTTTTCGGACTGTATTCTTGAGAAAGATATTTATCGAAATAAGTTCCATCAGCGTAAGCTGATTTCTCAAATCCTACGAATGTTTGCTGACGTTCTTTTGCGATTTCCATGGAAGCTTCGATCGAGTAGTAGTTCATTGCCATAAAGAAAATGTTGGCAAAATCTAATGCTTCAGTCGATTCGTACATGATAAAGCTTTTCGCTAAATAACCATGTAAGTTCATTGCGCCCAATCCTACAGAGTGTAACTCGCGGTTTGCTTTTGCAATGGAAGGAACCATTTCAATATTGGTCACATCAGATACTACAGTTAAAGCACGCATAGCGGTTTTAACAGTTTCTTTGATGCGTTTGTTGTCCATTACAGTTGCAATATTCAAGGAACCTAGGTTACAAGAAATTCCGTAACGGATGGTATCTTCTTTACCGTAGATATTGATATCAGAAACTTCTGATACTTGCATGATCTCAGTACAAAGGTTAGAGAATTTCACTTTACCGATTCCATTTAATGCATGGGCACGGTTGGTGTTCTCCTTGAAGAAGATATAAGGGTATCCCGACTCTTTTTGTGTTTGAGCAATTTTCACCAATAGGTGACGGGCATTGATTTTTTTCTTTTTAACGTTTGGATTCGTGATTAACTCATCGTACATCGCATCCATATCGATTTCGTCAAGATACTGACCATACTCTTGCATTACTGTATGCGGGTAGATCAAGTAGCATGGCTCATCTTTCTCAGCAAGCTCCATGAATTTATCAGGAACGATAATACCGATTGAAAGTGATTTGATACGCACTTTCTCATCTACGTTGATTTTCTTACAATCCAAGAATTCTTCGATATCCGAGTGGAAGATGTTTAAATATACAGCACCAGCACCTGGGCGTTGACCCAATTGGTTTGCATAGGAGAAAGTATCCTCCATGATTTTCATGATTGGTAATACTCCTCCAGCACGTCCTTCTACACCTTTAATCGCTTCACCACGAGCACGGATTTTAGAGATATTGAATGATACCCCACCACCGATAGAAGAAAGCTTCATCGCTGAGTCAACCGCATAACCAATCCCGTTTAGGTTGTCACCAATTTCATCTAAGAAACATGATACCAATTCACCGGAACGTTTTTTTCCAGCGTTCAAGAAAGTCGGGGTAGCGGGCTGATATTCTTGATTGATCATGATTTCGGCATACTCGATAGCTTTTTGCACACCTTCTTCTCTAGCTAGGAATAAGGAAACAGCAACAACGCGGTCTTCATAGCGTTCCAAGAACTTCTCACCAGAGTCATCACGTAGTGCGTAACTTTGGAAGAATTTGAATGCAGCCATAAAAGATTGGAAACGGAATTTTTTGGCGAATACATAATTGTATACCTCCTCCATTTGCTCGAACGTAAACCATTGATAGAAATCGATGTAATAATTGTTTTCTATCAAATAGTCGATTTTTTCCTTTAATGTGTAAAAGAACACCGTGTTCTTATTTACATATTCCAGGAAATAGGCGCGTACAGCCTCCTTGTCTTTATGCAAGCTGAACTCGTCATCATGTTTGATCATGATTTCGTTGTTAAGCAATATCCAGTTTTTCGCTACCTCGTTTGCTATCATAGTACTGATTTTTTATGATGTCAATAAATTGATTAATATCTTCCATTGTGCCTGAAAGTTCGAATTTCATCGCCGTAGGGATGTCGAACAATTCAGATAATTTGTCTGCAGCAATTGCAAAGTTTCTTCCCCAGTTTCGGTTTCCGCTAGAAGTAACTGAGCTAATCAGATGATTTTTATCTTTCATAAAAGCATCTGTTTTCTCAGGAACTTTACCAAAATTAGTGGTATACGTAATTAAATGTCCAGCTTCTTTAATTTCCACACCTTCTTGGATGCGGATGGCTGTCCATCCGGTAATTTGAACCACTTTGTTAATAAAGCGCTCCACATTACCTGTTCGAGAATCATAGTATAAATAAATCATAATTCCTCCGGTTTATGATTACTATAATGCGATTTGATCTAATTCAACAGGATTAAACCCGATAATACGATTTTTGATTTCATCGTTCTCCAATACGATCACAGTAGGTACGGTACGAACTTTAAACTTAACTGCTAATTCAGGCTCGTCGAAAGGGTTAATGGTTTCATAGGCTATACCTTTACTGTCTAGGTATGCCGATACTTGTGCGCATGGCGCACAGTCATTTTTTTCGAATTTAATGATTCTTGCCATGATATATTAAGTTTAAAAGAATTTTAGCTATTTTAAGCTTTGGTCCTTTGATAAATAAAAAAACGTTGATACTTAAGAAGGTTATTTTCTTAAGTAGAACAAATATCCCTTATTTTTCCTCGGTTCGTTAACGATACTTTTCCACATTGATTTTTAAAATCAGGTTAAAACAGGCTTGGTAACATTCGCTTTTTAGTAAAGTGTTGTTTTACAGCGCTGTAGCTATGTTGATAACTTATGATGGATAATTTTTTCCTTTAAATCGTTCCTCTTTTTATTGTCAAATTAGCCCTCATTTTTTGTTAATATTAACCAAAATCGTTATATATTTTTAAAACTAAATTAATAAATAATATATTGTTAGTTTTGTGTAAATCTTAAGCTTGACTTTATTAACAATTGTTAAGAAGTAAGCCCCCGAACCAAGGGTGCCCAATACGAATTATTAAAAATGTTTATGAAATTATGATTATGAAATGTAGATTTTTAGTTCCATTTCTCTTGTTGTTTTCAAGTGTGTCTGCCCAAGAGAATGTGACCTTCCAAAAACCATCCGCCGAAATACTTCAATTGGCTGACTTCAAAAGACCTCCCAGTATTCAAATGAGTAGCGACAAAAAATGGGTGCTTTCCATGTATCGTCCTACTTATAAAACCTTATCTGAATTAGGCCTTGAAGAGACTAAATTGGCCGGATTAAGGATCAATGCTAAAGCTCATATCTCCAGTACGGAGACTTATTTCGATGCTTTAAGCCTTAGTCCAGCAGGGTCAAAAGAGGTAATCGAAATTGCGCTGCCTGAAAATCCACAGATTTCGAATGTCTCATTCTCACCCGATTCTAAGAAATTAGCTTTTACAAACACCCAAGAGACTGGAGTAGCCTTGTTTGTCTATGATCTTGAAAAAAGAGAATTGAAAAAGTTAACCGATTATAACTTGAATGCTGTCATGCATCAGCCATTTATGTGGTATAAGAACTCTGATCGTTTATTGCTGAGTGTCATTGAGGGTTCTGCGGAAGATAAAGTAAGAAACCCAGATGAATTACCAACTGGTCCGGTGGTTTCCAGTTCTTCTGGACAGGTCTCTCAATTGCGTACCTATCAGGATTTATTAAAAAACCCACAGGATGAACGTCAATTTGAGAATTTGGTGAATTCAAAACTTGTGTGGTTAAGTTTGGATGGAAGTCAAGATCCGTTTAGAAATGCTGATCTCCACATGTGGTCTTCGGTTTCTCCTGATGGTCAGTATGTTTTGGTTACGACCTTGAAGAAGCCATTTTCATATGTGGTTACCTATGGTAGCTTCCCAAGTGAAACCAATGTTTATGATTTGAAAGGAAATCTGATTAAACAGGTGAATGCTACTCCATTGATGGAAGTTATGCCTAAAGGATTCTCTTCGACTCGTCCGGGCAAACGTTCTTTATCATGGCGTACGGATAAACCAGCTACCTTGGCTTTTGTTCAGGCATTGGACGGGGGAGATGCGAACAAGCCTGCAGAATTCAGGGATGAATTATTTGTTTGGGATGCACCATTTAACGCCGAACCTAAATCTTTGATTAAGATCAAGGACCGTTATGCTGGAACGCTTTGGGGTAATGATCAATATGCATTAGTCTATAGCCAATGGTATGACACCAGAAATGGAAAAACCTACTTGTTGGATCCTAGTACGGGTAAAAACCAAGTGATTTATGATTTGAATGTACAGGATATTTATTCTGATCCAGGAACTCCTTACCGTGATAAAAATCAATATGGTGCTTACAGCATGTATATTAAAAATGGTAAGTCCTATTGGATCGGTGATGGATATACTAAAGAGGGAGAATTTCCATTTATTGATGAATATGATTTCAAGACACAGAAGAAAAAACGTATTTATACGGCTAAGGAATCGAATATGCAGGAACGAATTTCATCGGTTATCGACATAGATAAAGGTGATATATTGGTTTCCTTGCAGTCACCTACGGATTTCCCGAATTATTATTCCAAGAATATCAAATCTGGAAAGCAGAAGGCTGTTACTGAAATTGCTAATCCTTTTCAATCCTTGGATAAAGTTCATAAGGAGGTGTTGAATTATAAGCGTAAGGATGGTGTAGATCTTTCTGGAACTTTGTATTTGCCTGCTGGTTATGATATGAATAAGAAGGAGAAATTGCCGCTATTAATCTGGGCATATCCTAGAGAATATAAGGACAAGAACACCGCTGGTCAAAGCACCAATAATCCGAAGTTATTTACATTCCCAAGTTATGGGTCATTTATTTATTGGGTAGCAAAAGGATATGCAGTATTGGATAATGCGGCTTTCCCGATCGTAGGCGAGGGGACACAGGAACCAAATGACAACTTTATCGAGCAATTGGTTGGTAATGCTGAAGCAGCAATCAATGCGGTAGATGAACTAGGATATGTTGATAAAAATAAGGTTGCGGTTGGAGGCCACTCCTATGGTGCCTTTATGACGGCGCATCTTTTAAGTAATTCGAAGTTATTCGCTGCGGGGATCGCTCGTTCTGGCGCATACAATCGTACTTTAACACCATTTGGTTTCCAGAGTGAGCAAAGGAATTTATGGGATGATCCTAACTTATATATAACGATGTCTCCATTCTTCAGTGCTGATAAGATGAAAACGCCAATGTTATTGGTGCATGGTGCTGCTGATAATAACCCTGGAACATTTACTCTTCAAACAGAGCGTTATTTCCAGGCTTTAAAGAACCTTGGAGCGCCTGTGAGAATGGTATTATTGCCTCGTGAATCTCATGGCTATGCTGCAAAAGAGAATATCTTCCATTTGCTTTGGGAACAAGATCAGTTCTTGGAAAAGTATGTGAAGAACAAACAATAGGTTACTATTGATTTAAAAAGAAGGAGTCCTTTGTTGAAAAGGACTCCTTTTGTTTATTTATCTGCTTTGACATTCATCGACAAGGCATAATTACCCCAAGCCAGATGGATTTTTCCATCTTTATCGGCAGTGATTTTTAGACGTTCCAAATTATCGGCGTTCTCTTCATTGTCGACAACAATTCGCAATGCGTCGTCTTTTTGGTCATATTGGGTTCCCCATTGCTTCCAGGTTTTATTAAAGATAACTGTAGTTTGCTCCTCTCCGGGAATAGAATAAAGACTATATTTTCCGGCAGGAAGCTTTTGACCATTTACCTGAACATTTTTATCAAATTCAACAGTAGTTGCTTCATTAGCGCCGGTTCTCCATACTTCGCCGATTTTGGCAAGGTCTACACCTAATTTTCTGCCCTTAAGGGAAGGGCTGCTGTAGTTGATAGCAATATTTACTCCATCCGAAGTGGTGACTATTGCGCTATCGGGAGGACTTGCTTTTGGTTTTTTTTCTTGTGCTTGCGTTAATGAAAAACTGCAAAGCAAGGTGAAAATTAATAAGATAGTTGATGCTTTCATTGTGTGTGTGATTTTGGTTTATAATATTATAATAAACTGAAAATAAGCAATTTTGTTGTGAGTTGGGCTGAGAAAAAACGCTTGAAAAGTGTTAGAATTAAGAATTTAAGAAAACATTAGGATTTGTTTACACTTCTTAACAGTTAATCTTTATAATATTGAGAATACTTTGCAAGTTATGGAGTATGTTTTTAGTTAGTTTATTAAGTAAGATTAACAATCTTTTTTAGAACATCAGTTTGAATGGCGCAACGGGAAATATGCTTTCAAATTGATGTTCTAATCTTTTATGGAAATAGGATGGTAGGAATTCCAAACTTTTAACAGTCCAGTTGACTAAATATTTATTTCTTGTTTTGTAACAAATAAGTCAAAAAATTGATAATATCTGTAAAATAAAAAAGCAACGACCATAAGATATAATAGCCGTTGCATCTACTTTATTTTGGAGGGTTAGTTGCGTTTTTAGACCAAATACTCAAATAATGTCTGGTCTTTATTCACTTCGATAAAGTCAAATTTGTAAGACTTTAATCGTTCTATAAAGGTAATATAGTCATTTGGATCATTTAATTCAATACCAATTAACGCAGGACCTCTTTCTCTTTCTGTTTTTTTAATGTACTCAAAACGAGTGATATCATCCTTCGGACCTAATACCTCAGTTACCAATAACTTCAATGCCCCTGGTCTTTGTGGGAAACGAACGATAAAATAATGTTTGAAACCTTCATATAATAAGGAAAGTTCCTTGATTTCACTCATTCTATCGATATCATTGTTTCCTCCGGAAACAATACAAACGACCTTTTTACCTTTGATTTCCTCTTTATGGAAATCCAAAGCAGCAATGGATAGAGCACCAGCAGGTTCTGCAACTATCGCATCCTTGTTGTATAATTCTAGGATAGTTGTACAGATTTTACCTTCAGGAATGGATTTAACGCTATCCAGCAATTGCGAACTGATATCAAATGTAATTGCACCAATCTTTTTTACCGCAGCACCATCTACAAACTTATTGATATGCTCTAGTTCGATAGGTCCTCCGTTTTCTAATGCAGCTTGCATCGAAGGAGCTCCTTCAGGTTCTACCCCATAGCATTTTACATTTGGAGCATACTTACGCATATGATAGCTTACTCCGGAGGATAATCCTCCGCCTCCTATTGGAATGAAAACAGCATCCACATCTGGAAGGTCTTCTAAAATCTCTACTGCAACAGTCCCTTGGCCTTCAATAACCTTCAAGTCATCAAAAGGAGGGATAAAGGTCATGTTATGTTCCTTGGTAAACTCTAATGCTGCTCTTTGACAGTCATCAAAAGTATCACCAGTAAGAACAATCTGAATATTTCCATTTCCCCACATCTCAGTTTGTGTGATTTTCTGTCTTGGGGTAGGACCAGGCATAAAGATTACGCCTTTAATATCTAATTTTTTGCAAGATAGAGCCACGCCTTGCGCGTGATTCCCAGCACTAGCACATACAACACCTCTTTCTCTTTCTTCTTGTGAAAGACTGCAGATTTTGTTGAATGCACCACGAAGTTTATAAGATCTTACAACTTGTAAGTCCTCTCTTTTTAGATAGACTTCTGCTCCGTATTTTTCAGAAAGGTGAAGGTTGTACTGTAATGGAGTACGGGTAACCACATCCTTGATCTGCTCTTTAGCCGCTATCGAGTCTATGGTCAATGTTGATAAATCCAAGCTCATTCTATTCCGTTCGTTTGTTTAGGTGGTTAAAAAGGCTGGTTAACCAGCCTTTTTATTAATTTTCTTTTACTAATATCAACAAATCATCATCGCAGATTTCCTTTTTAGCATCCGCTAATACTAGGAATCTTTGATAGCAATCCGCTAATTTATCTTTGTCTAGATTATATCCTAGACGTTCTAAGTGATGTTTTAAAGCATGTCTTCCTGAGCGAGCTGTCAAAATGATATCCGCTTCCGCTAAGCCTACGTCCTCAGGACGGATGATCTCGTAGTTCTCACGATGTTTTAAGAATCCATCCTGATGGATACCTGAGCTGTGTGCAAAGGCATTACGACCAACGATAGCCTTATTCGGTTGAACAGGCATATTCATCATCTCGCTTACTTTTCTAGATAGATAAGTAAACATGGTGCTGTCAATGTTTGAAGATAATCCTCCGAATGCTTGCTTGTGAACTTTCAAGATCATGGCAACTTCCTCTAAAGAGGTATTCCCAGCACGTTCACCAATACCATTGATGGTACATTCTACCTGACGAGCTCCATTTTGAATCGCTGCAATAGAATTCGCAGTAGCCAAGCCTAGGTCATTATGACAGTGGGCAGAGATGATTGCTTGATCAATATTCTTAACATTCTCTTTAAGATATTTAATCTTTGAACCGTATTGATCTGGTAAGCAATAGCCATTTGTATCAGGAATATTGACTACAGTAGCACCTGCAGCAATTACACCTTCAATCATTTTCGCTAAGAATTCTAAATCCGCTCGGCCAGCATCTTCAGCGTAAAACTCTACATCTTCAACATAAGATTTAGCATGTTTTACAGCAGCAACAGCACGTTCTAGGATTTCTTCACGAGTACTATTGAATTTATATTTAATGTGCATGTCTGAAGAACCGATTCCAGTATGGATACGCGGTCTTTTCGCATATTGTAATGCTTCAGCGGCCACATCGATATCGTTCATGTTAGCACGGGTAAGCGCACAGATGATCACATCATTAACAGCCTTAGATAGTTCGACTACCGATTGGAAATCTCCAGGGCTAGAAACAGGGAATCCTGCCTCAATAATATCAACCCCTAAGCGTTCCAAATCTTTGGCAATTTCGATTTTCTCAGGAGTTGTCAATTGGCAACCCGGTACTTGCTCACCGTCACGTAATGTCGTATCGAAAATGTATAAGTGATTAGGATCGTGTAACATATTGTTTCAATTTATGTTTATACCTTGATTAATTCTATTTTAAAAATTCTAAAACTTTAGCACCCATTTCTTTGGTGCCTAAGATCTTGTCAGATGGAGTATTCGCATTCGCGATATCGCCAGTTCTCCAGCCTGCCTTTAAGGTCTCCGCAACAGCATTGGTTACCTCTTTTGCTTCTTCTTGTAAGCCGAACGCAATGTCCAACATCAATGCTGCAGAAAGAATAGACGCCAATGGGTTTGCTTTATTTTGTCCAGCAATGTCATGTGCAGATCCGTGAATTGGTTCAAAGAAGCCAGTACCATCACCTACAGATGCAGAAGCTAACATTCCCATTGATCCAGCAATTTGAGAGGCCTCATCCGTTAGAATGTCACCAAATAAGTTTGCTGTCAATACAACATCAAATTTCTTCGGATTCTTTACCAATTGCATTGCTGCATTGTCGATAAACATATGTTCTGTTTCAACATCTGGATATTCCTTGGCAATTTCCTGAACGACCTCTCTCCAAAGTCTTGAGGTTTCCAAAACATTGGCTTTATCCACCGAACATAACTTCTTACTTCTCGTTCTAGCCGCATCAAATGCTTTGCGAGCAATTCTATCAACTTCATAACGATTGTAATTCATCAAGTCTGAAGCGAAAGTATTATCCTCATTACGTTTCTTCTCACCAAAATAAACATCACCAGTCAACTCGCGGAAGAATAGAATATCCGTTCCACGCAATACTTCTGGTTTTAAGCTAGAAGCATCCAATAACTCATCGAATAATAGGATAGGACGAAGGTTTGCATATAAACCTAATTCCTTACGGATCTTCAATAAGCCTTGTTCAGGACGTACCTTTGCCGAAGGATCATTGTCATACTTGGCATGACCAATCGCACCAAATAGAATCGCATCAGAAGCCTTAGCTTTTTCTAATGTTTCATCCGGAAGTGGATTTCCAGTTGCTTCGATAGCAGTATGGCCCATGATTGCCTCGTCGAAAATAAATTCGTGATTATATTTCTCAGCAATTGTATTTAGAACTTCTTTTCCCCAGCTGGTAACTTCTTGTCCGATACCATCACCGGGAATAATAAGAATGTTTTTCTTCATGTGTTATAAAACGTTTTCTATTATGTTTTCTAAGGCAATTACTTCGCCTTTTTCTAATATTATTCTTTTTTCGATGCAGCTTGGAAGCTGACTTTCATAATGACCGACATAGATTAATGTTTTGCCGTGCTGGCAAAGTTCATCAACTACATCATTGAAATATTTAGCTTGTTGAGCATCTAATCCTTGACAAGGTTCATCCAGCACCAATAATGGTGGATTCTTGATAATACTCCTTGCAAGCATTGCCAAGCGTTGTTTCCCTAATGGCAAAGTATGTAGCAATTGGTCCTTATGTTCTGTGAGATCAAAAAATGCCATCAGCTCCTCAATCTGTTTCTTCTCCTGAAATTTTACGTCAATAAACCAACCTATACTGTCGTAAAATCCGGAAGCCAAGGTATGCCAAACTGTTGCATTCTGATCAAAGTACCAATGCATCTCAGGTGATATCATTCCAATTTTTTGTTTGATATCCCAGATGCTTTCCCCTGAGCCACGTTTGTTTCCGAACAACTCAATGTCCAAGCCATAAGATTGCGGGTGGTCACCATTTATTAAACTCAATAATGTTGATTTCCCCGACCCATTAGGCCCTTGCAACAACCATTTTTCCCCTACATCTACGCGCCATGATACTTTATTTAACACCACCTTGTCACCATATCTGATAATGATATCTTTTAGGTTCGCAACGGTGTCATAATTCGTTACAGGCACTTTATGCAAAAAGGAAGGTAATTCCTTTTTTATTCTTTTTTCATCTTGAATGATTTCATCAAAGGAACCTAAGGTTTCAATTTGACCATCTACTATATGAGCGTATCTATTGATAGACTTTGGTAGTTGTTTATCATTCGAAATGATGATCAACTGCACTCCCTCTTCAACAAGCTCATCCAACCAGATGTTCAATTCCACTCTTGACTGCTTATCCAAACCCGTATAAGGTTCATCAATAATCAAAAGCTGCGGTTTCAACCAAAGGAATTTCAATAATTGAAGCTTCTTATGCTCACCACTTGACAATTCAATCAATTGCGAATCCATGTTATGTGCAAAGCCCATGGCTACAATCTTGTCTTGAATATCTTCAAGGTTTAATGCTTCTTTATTTGCGAAATGAAGTAATTCAGCCTTAACAGTAAGCGTATCATTTCCTTGATGACGATTATAGCGTTGTTGGTAATAAAAGTTTCTATCGCCTTCCAAATTGGTAAACTGGTACCAGTTGGATACGTAGATTACTTTTTCCAACAGGGGCGAGTTTCCATCAAATATTACCTTAATGTCGCCAGAACCACTGATTAAACCAGCAATTGCTTTTGCCAAGGTCGTTTTTCCAGAACCACTTTTCCCTGCTAACACATAATTCTCAGATGCGGATATAGTCCAAGACAAATCGTTCAACACGGTGGTTAGACCGTATGAAACTGATAGATTTGATATTAGGACCTGAGTTGCCATTATCTGTTAAGTTCGAAAGCTTCGATATCACTTTTTTGACTCAAGATATAATCGATATCATCATAGCCATTGATTAAGCATGATTTTTTATAAGGATTAATCTCAAATGAATAAGTCTCATCCGTACCTTCAATCGTAATGGTTTGTGCTTCTAAATCCACTTGTAATTCAGTATCTGGATTAGCAAATACCTTATCAAAGATTTTTTCCAAAAAGCTTTCCGGTACAGTGATTGGCAATACTCCATTATTTAATGCATTGCCTTTGAAGATATCTGCGAAGAATGAACTCACTACTACATCAAATCCATAATCCTGAATAGCCCAAGCAGCGTGTTCACGTGATGAACCACAACCGAAGTTCTTACCAGCAACTAAGATTTTCCCTTTATAAGTAGGGTTATTCATAACGAAGTCCGCTTTCGGATGGTCTTCACTATCGAAGCGCCAATCACGGAATAAGTTGTTTCCAAATCCTTCACGGGTTGTTGCCTTTAGGAAACGCGCCGGGATAATCTGGTCGGTATCAATATTTTCAATCGGTAGAGGAACTACACGAGAGGATAATTTTTCAAATTTTTTCATGATTCTAATTCTTTACACTAATTCTCTAACGTCTACAATTTTACCAGTTACAGCGGCTGCTGCTGCGGTAAGCGGGCTTACCAGCATTGTGCGTGCATTTGGTCCTTGTCTTCCCTCAAAGTTTCTGTTCGAAGTAGAAACACAATATTTACCAGCAGGGATTTTATCTTCATTCATACCTAAACATGCCGAGCAGCCAGGTTCACGAAGCATAAATCCAGCTTCTTCAAAAATCTTGTCTATTCCTTCTTGTTTCGCTTGTGCTTCCACCTGTTTTGATCCTGGAACAATCCATACCTCTACATTATCAGCTTTATGCTTACCTTGTACAAAGGCAGCAACCTGACGTAGGTCTTCAATACGTGAGTTCGTACAGCTTCCGATAAATACATAATCCACCGGTTTGCCGATTATTGACTCCCCATCCTCAAAGCCCATATATCCTAAAGCTTTTTGATAAGATGGACGTTCATTCTCAGGCTGAGAACTAGTCGTAGGAATAGATTCTGTAATGCCGATACCCATTCCTGGATTCGTACCATAGGTAATCATCGGTTGGATATCCGCAGCATCAAATGTTAATACCTCATCAAATTGAGCATCTTCATCTGAATATAATGTTTGCCAATAAGCTAAAGCTTTATCCCATTCTTCACCTTTCGGAGCAAACTCTCTGCCTTTGATATAATCAAATGTAGTTTGGTCAGGAGCGATTAAACCACCACGAGCACCCATTTCAATACTCATATTACAGATGGTCATACGACCTTCCATACTTAAAGAACGAATTGCAGATCCTGCGTATTCAACGAAATAACCAGTCCCACCTGCAGCAGAAATCTTAGAGATAATGTATAGGATAATATCTTTCGCTCCCACACCTTTCCCTAATTCACCATTCACTTCAATTTTCATGGTTTTAGGTTTTTGCTGCAATAAACATTGAGTAGCAAATACCTGTTCTACCTGAGAAGTACCAATACCGAACGCAATGGCACCAAATGCACCATGAGTGGAGGTATGGCTATCACCACATACCATTGTTTTTCCTGGCAAAGTGATTCCTAATTCAGGACCTATCACATGCACGATCCCTTGGTAAGGATGTCCTAGACCATAAAGTTCAATACCGAATTCCTTACAGTTTTTGGTCAGCATGTCTACTTGGTAGCGAGAAAGTTCTTCTTTGATTGGCAAATGCTGATTTAATGTTGGGACATTATGATCGGCAGTTGCTACAGTTTGATTTGGACGGAATACAGGCAATCCTCTTTTGCGCAATCCATCAAAGGCCTGTGGAGAGGTCACTTCATGAATTAAGTGGGTGTCGATATATATAATATCAGGGAACCCTTCTTGACGCTTGACGACGTGTGCATCCCAAATTTTTTCTACTAATGTTTTTCCCATTTTTCTCTTTATCTCTTGTTGGTTTGAAATTTTAAAGGGGGTAAAATCAAAATTTGACAATTTTACCCCGAATAAAGCTATCTAATTTACGAAAAATTAAACAGTTTGAATAGCTTTCATTGCAGTCATCGCTTTACGTAATCTCTTACCCACGATTTCTACTTCATGATTTCTTAAAATTTCATTTACCTGTACTAATTTGATGTTATCTACTGACCCATCTTTTCCTTCATTGAAGTTCTTTCCAACAACATCTGTGTCGATTTTCTTCATGAAATCTTGTAATAATGGCTTACATGCCTGATCAAATAAATAACAACCATATTCAGCTGTATCAGAAATTACACGATTCATTTCAAATAATTTCTTACGAGCAATAGTATTTGCAATTAATGGAGTTTCGTGCAATGATTCATAGTAAGCAGACTCTGGTTTAATACCAGCTTCAACCATGGTTTCAAAAGCTAGTTCAACACCTGCTCTAACGAAAGCAACCATTAATAAATAGTTGTCAAAATATTCTTGTTCTGAGATTTTTACATCACCAGCTGGAGTTTTCTCAAATGCTGTTTCACCTGTCTCTGCTCTCCATTTCAAAAGGTTTGCATCGCCATTTGCCCAGTCTTCCATCATCGTCTTGCTAAATTCACCTGACATGATATCGTCTTGGTGTTTTTGGAATAATGGACGCATGATATCTTTCAATTCTTCTGACAATTCAAAAGCTTTGATTTTTGCAGGATTGCTCAAACGATCCATCATACCGCTTACACCACCATGTTTCAACGCTTCTGTAATTACTTCAACACCATATTGAACCAATTTAGAAGCATAACCTGCATCAATTCCTTTTTCTACCATTTTATCAAATGAAAGAATCGATCCTGTTTGCAACAAACCACAAAGGATAGTTTGCTCACCCATTAAGTCAGATTTAACCTCTGCTACGAATGATGATTTCAATACCCCAGCACGGTCACCACCTGTTCCAGCACAGTATGCTTTTGCTTCTGCCCATCCTTTACCTTGAGGGTCATTCTCTGGGTGAACCGCGATTAAGGTCGGAACACCAAATCCTCTTAGGTATTCTGCACGAACCTCAGAACCTGGACATTTTGGAGCTACCATGATAACGGTAATATCCGGACGGATTTGCATACCTTCTTCCACAATGTTGAATCCATGTGAATAGGATAGGGTAGCACCTTCTTTCATCAATGGCATAACGGCATTGATTACTGAAGTATGTTGTTTATCTGGTGTCAAGTTGATAACAAGATCTGCCGAAGGAATTAACTCTTCGTAAGTTCCAACTTTGAAATTGTTGTCAGTTGCATTTTTCCAAGAATCTCTTTTTTGTTCAATAGCTTCTTTACGTAATGCATAAGATACGTCCAATCCGCTATCTCTCAAGTTTAAACCTTGGTTCAAGCCCTGCGCTCCACAACCTACGACTACGATTTTTTTACCTTTTAGAGCTTCAACGCCTTCATTGAATTCCGATGAATCCATGAATTCTGCAACGCCTAATTGATCTAATTGCTCTCTAAGAGGTAATGTGTTGAAATAATTTGCCATTGTAATACTGATTAAATATTTTTTTCGATTAAGGTTTCTTACTATTTGTTGTTGATTATTCTTTTTTGTGCTGTGGCATAGCCGTAGTGCAGGTTATCATGACCTACTGAGGTAATCAATACGTCCTCGATGCTGTTCAGGCTTGCTCCGTAGGTAGCCGTTTCATACGGAGTTGTGATTTTAAAGACACCCGCATTGTAATCTGCTTCAATTGCTTGAATCGAACGCAAAGCGATTTCCTTTAAATCATCAACTTCCTCTTGGCTAACATAATATGTTGGCTTTGTGCCTTTCGCATAGGCATCAACATATTTTACCCAACTTACTCCTTCGCGGATTCCTGTACGGGTATAGCTCAATGTTTGAGTACTCACTACGATATGACCAAAATTCCAAATGATGTTATTATTGAATCCTTCTGGAATTTCGTTCAATTGGTCCAGCGACAATTCATCAATTAATCTGATAAAGGCTTTACGACCGTCGATAATGAATTTGAAGACTTTCTCCATTTGTATTATCCTTCTTTTATAGGCTCATTGAAAGAAATTCTATTGCCAAAGGGGTCAATTACTTGAACGCAATAGCAATTATAGAATGTTTCCTCAAAGCCGGGTTTATTGTATTTATAATTCTTTTGAATCAATTCCTCATGATAGCCTTTTAACTCTTTGCAATACACAAAAGCTTGGCTACCTGGAGTGGCATCGCCATGGTGTTCACTCAAGTGGAGGGTCAATCCCTTCCCAGATACTTGCATGTAGATCGGTGCATGATCATCAAATCGATGTTCCCAATCAATTTGTAAACCAAGCCAATCGATGTAAAACTCGACTGCCTTGTTATAATCAAATATTCTGAAAATCGGGATAACCTGTTCTACTTGCATGCATTTGAATTACATGGTGAAAACATCGTCGCGTTGATCCAAATACTCGTTCTCTACGATATCTGGAGCAGGCTCATTGATCTCAAATTGTTTCAGTTTCGTATGGAAACCAGCACTGTCTTTAATGATAGCAATGCGGGCACCACGCACAAACTCGATTAAGCTGTACTTGCTCAACTCTTCAGTCAGTCTGTCGATTTCTTCACGATGACCAGCTGTTTCAAAAACAATATAATCATTCCGGATCACAACCACATTTGCTCCGTATTGACGCAATAGGCGCTCAACCAATACTTTCTCTGCGATAGCCTCTGCTGGCACCTTGTACAAGGCTTGTTCTTGCCAGATCAACTCTTCATTTGTGTTGAAATATGCTTTTAAAACTTCTACTTGTTTTTCTACCTGACGGCATAATTTGCGCACTACTTCTTCTGATTCTGTAATCAAAATCGTGAAGCGGTGAATTCCATCTACCTCAGAAGGAGAGGTGTTTAAACTTTCGATGTTGATTTTACGTCTTGAAAATATCCCAGATATACGGCCTATCATCCCGATAGAATTCTCTGTATAGATGGTTATGGTATATTCTTGTTTTTCCATGATTACTTCAATCTAATTTCTGACACACTAGTTCCTTGCGCTACCATTGGGAATACATTGTTCTCTTTACCTACCATTACTTCCAATAGGTATGAGCCATCATGATCCAACATGGTCTGAAGAGCATTTTTCAAATCCTTACGCTCTGAGATTTTATTTCCATCGATATAATATCCTTTCGCCACCGCCACGAAGTCAGGGCTGGTGATATTTACGAAGGAATATCTTCTGTCGTGGAATAATTGTTGCCATTGGCGAACCATTCCCAAGAACTCATTGTTCAGGATCAAGATTTTTACTTTCGCGCCGAACTGCATGATGGTTCCCAACTCCTGGATGGTCATCTGAATTCCGCCATCTCCAATAATGGCTACGACATCACGGTGTGGAGCACCATACCAAGCACCAATTGCTGCTGGTAAACCAAATCCCATCGTTCCTAATCCACCTGATGTTACACTTGATTTGGAACTGTTGAACTTCGCATAGCGACAAGTTACCATCTGATGTTGACCAACATCCGTTACGATTACTGCATCGCCTCCTGTAAGCTCATTTAATACCTTGATCACCTCACCCATGGTCATGATATCAGTTGTAGGGTTCAGCTCATCTTGAATTACTTCTTTGATTTCCTCTTTTTCCAATTCTCTGAATTGTCCCAACCATTCAGCATGGTCTCCTTTTTCGATCAATTCAGTAAGCATTGGAAGAGTTTCCTTACAGTCTCCCCAAACAGGGAAATGTGCTTTGACATTCTTGTCGATTTCCGCAGGGTCAATGTCCAGGTGAACAACCTGAGCTTGTTTCGCATATTTGTCCAAACGTCCAGTCACGCGGTCATCGAAACGCATTCCGATTGCGATCAAGACATCACATTCATTGGTCATCACGTTTGGTGCATAGTTACCATGCATTCCTAGCATCCCTACATGTAGCGGATGGTTGGTTTCCAAAGCGCTTAATCCCATAACAGTGGATGCAGATGGAATTCCCGCTTTCTCAATAAAAGTTTTGAATTCCTCTTCAGCCTTACCTAAAATAACACCTTGACCAAATAAGATAAATGGCTTCTTAGCCCCATTGATTGCTTTGGCAGCAGCTTCGATATATTCCTTACGGATGATCGGAGCAGGACGATAACTACGAACATGCTTACAAGATTCATATCCATGGTAATCGAATAATTGAAGCTGGGCATTTTTGGTAATATCAATTAATACTGGCCCCGGTCTTCCGGTGCTAGCGATATAAAAAGCTTTAGCTAATACACTTGGAATTTCATTGGCATCAGTTACCTGGTAGTTCCATTTGGTTACTGGGGTTGTGATGTTAATGACATCGGTTTCTTGAAAAGCGTCGGTTCCCAGAAGTGAAGCAAAGACCTGTCCGGTAATACAGACAATAGGGTTACTATCAATCATCGCGTCAGCCAAACCTGTGACTAGGTTTGTAGCACCCGGACCGCTTGTTGCAAAAGCCACACCCACACGTCCTGATGTACGTGCGTATCCTTGTGCAGCATGAATTCCACCCTGTTCGTGACGTACTAAAATATGCTTCAACTGATCAGTGTAATCATACAATGCATCATAAATCGGCATAATAGCACCCCCTGGATACCCGAATACGGTATCCACTCCCTCGTGGATTAAGGCCTCCATCACAGCCTGCGAACCGCTAATCTGCGTTCCAGCTGCCTTAGTCGTGGTTTCCTTTGTTTCCGTTTTTTCAAGTGTACTCATTATTAATAGTATTTAGTATTAAGTATTTAGTATTTAGACCGCTGGTCTAATCCTAGTATTTAATGTTCATGATTTATAGTACTTAGTATTTAGTATTTAGTATTTAGACCTGGAACTCTGCTATAATTAACAGGTTTAACTGTCTAAATACTAAATACTACCTACTTAATACTTTTCTACATATCCGTCACACATCCTTGCGATGCGTTGGCTACGGATTTTGCGTATTTGTAAAGAACTCCTTTGCTTACTTTAAGAGCTGGTTGTTGCCATGCTGCTTTGCGGTTTGCGATTTCTTCTTCGGAGACCTGGAGGTTGATGTTGTTGTTGACAGCGTCGATTTCGATGATATCATCGTCCTGTACCAGTCCGATTAAGCCACCTTCATATGCTTCCGGTGTGATGTGGCCTACTACGAAGCCGTGAGTTCCTCCGGAGAAACGACCGTCTGTAATCAAGGCTACAGAACTACCTAAACCTGCACCAATGATCAATGAGGTAGGTTTCAACATTTCAGGCATTCCTGGAGCTCCTTTAGGACCTTCATTCTTGATAACAACGACATCACCTCTCTTGATTCTTCCAGTTTCAAGGCCTTTTACCAAATCATGCTCTCCATCGAAAACACGCGCAGGACCTGTGAATTTCTCACCTTCCTTACCTGAAATCTTCGCCACAGAACCTTGCTCTGCTAAATTTCCATAAAGGATCTGAAGGTGTCCAGTCGCTTTGATTGGATCATCCAACTTGTGGATGATAGGTTGATTGTAGTCAATGATAGATTTTACATTCGCTAGGTTCTCAGCAACAGTCTTACCAGTTACTGTGATACAGTCGCCATGTAACAATCCTTCATCCAATAAATATTTCATTACTGCAGGAATACCACCATACTGATGTAAGTCTTGCATTAAGAATTTGCCCGAAGGCTTAAAGTCTGCCAATACTGGAGTTTCATCCGACATACGTTGGAAGTCATCTGGCGTAACATCGACGTCAACAGATTTTCCCATGGCAATAAAATGCAATACTGCATTTGTAGAACCCCCTAAGATTACGATGATACGCATCGCATTTTCGAAGGCTTTACGAGTCATGATATCGGAAGGCTTAATGTCGTTTTCCAAAAGGATACGCATGTATTTACCAACCTCTAAACATTCCTCTTGTTTTTCTTTAGAAACAGCAGGGTTTGAAGAGGAGTAAGGTAAGCTCATTCCCATTGCTTCAATTGCCGAAGCCATGGTATTTGCAGTATACATACCACCACATGCACCTGCTCCCGGACAGGTATGACGAATCACGCCATCATAATCCTCGTCAGATATTGTTCCGGCGATTTTCTTACCTAGGGCTTCAAATGCGGATACAATATTTAATTCTTCACCTTTATAATGACCTGGCGCAATTGTTCCGCCATAAACCATAATTGCAGGACGGTTTAATCTTCCCATCGCCATAATAGCGCCTGGCATGTTTTTATCACAACCTGGAATGGCAACTACTCCATCATAATATTGACCACCACAAATGGTTTCAATACTATCCGCAATCACGTCACGGGATACCAAGGAATAACGCATTCCATCAGTACCATTGCTCATTCCATCACTAACACCAATAGTTCCAAAAGTTAATCCCACTAAGTCACTGTTCCAAATACCTTTTTTGACGACCTGTGCTAGGTCATTCAGGTGCATGTTACAGGTGTTACCGTCGTAGCCCATGCTCGCGATACCCACTTGCGCCTTTTCCATATCTGCATCGGTCAAACCGATACCATATAACATGGCTTTTGCAGCTGGTTGTGTCTCATCTTGTGTAAAGATGCGGCTGTACTTGTTGATTCCCTTTTGGTTATCAGATGATGACTTCATAATTCTCTTGCTCTAATACTAAGTTTTTATATTTTCTTTGGATAGATGCGCCGATACTGTCTTCCCATTCTTCAGGGAATACAACATCGTCGATTTGTTTGATTCCTATAATTCCTGCAGCAGTCCCGCTTAAAAAGGCGCTGTCAGCTTGATAAATATCTTTGATGCTAATTCTCTTTTCGATGATCTCGAAATTCAAACGCTTACAGATGTCAATTACTGTTGCCCGTGTAATCCCTGGGAAGATGTTTCCCAATGGCGGGGTGTAAATTTTAAAATCCTTTTCGATAAATAAATTCTCACTTGAAGCTTGTGCAACAAACCCATCTTGGTCTAATAGCAAAGCCTCATCAAATCCTTTTTGGATAGCATCGCTTGTCGCCAGGATAGAATTGATATACTGTCCTGAAACCTTCGCATCGATAGGGAAGGACTTCGGATTAGGGCGTTCAATTCTGGAGATATTCACCTTTAATAGGTTTTGACCTAAATAAGGTCCCCATTCCCAGGCAGCGATCATAATATTTGCAGATTCTGATGCTGTCAAGTGCATATTGGATCCCGAATAGATTAAAGGACGGATATAGGCAGATCTCAAATTATTTGCTTCCAGGAGTTCATACGTCTTTTCGATCAACTCTCTGTTGTCCCATCGATAGGGAAGACCAATTGCTTTACAAGAATGCTGTAAGCGGTCGAAATGTTCTTCAGCCTTAAAGATCCGAGTTCCATTGTGCGTGCTGTATGCACGAAGACCTTCGAAGGCACCATAGCCATAGTGTAATGACTGTCCGAACATATCAACGCCAGCATTATTTGCTTTCACAAATTCTCCATTTAAATAGATAAGTGTGTTTTGATTGTAATACTGCATAATATCCTGCTGAATTTGTTGTAATACTTGTTCGAAAAAATATCGTTTAGGATTCCCTTCTTTCTGTTTTGTTAAGTTAGCTCGAATTAAAATTCTTTACAATAGCCCCAGAATTTTTTTTGATAAAGTTTTTTATTTCGAATAATTGCAATGGTAAAAATTTTATTTTGTAACAATGCGTAATTTTAGTGTTTATATTTTGTGGTCAGTAGACTAAAATTAAAATTGGTATATTCTCATAATTTTCAAATTTTTAGTGAACTGTCCAAATTTCTTCTTAAAATGGGCTTTTATCACAAATAAGTTGCAAAAAAATAGCCCTTAGAACTTGAAGTTTTAAGGGCTACTTTATCGTAATATTTTGTTTATCTATTCTTCCGCAATTCCTTCTGCTAAAACGATGATATTGTTGTCCTTTACTTCTACTACACCACCTTTAATAATAATGACATGTTCATCATTATTATTTTTAATAATGACTTTACCATCTTCTAGCGTAGACACAATAGCCGCGTGGTCTTTCAGAATCTGAAAAGAACCCGCCGATCCCGGAACTGTAACTGCTGTTACATCACCTTCGTAAGCTAATTTGTCTGGAGTTATGATTGTTAATTTCATTCTTTTTTCTAAGTATTTAGTAGTTAGTATTGAGTATTTAGAACTTTCTAAAGCCTAATTAGTAGGTGTTCTAATAAAACTACTAAACTAATTATGTATTCAGAATCTAATATTTTGTAATTAGTAGTCAGTGTCTAATTACTAACTACTAATTACTAAATACTAATATTTTAAACTGCTTCTGCTAATAGTTTTTTACCTTTCTCGATAGCGTCTTCGATTGAACCTACCAAGTTGAAAGATGCTTCTGGGTATTCATCTACTTCACCATCGATGATCATGTTGAATCCTTTGATAGTGTCTTTGATGTCTACTAAACAACCTTTCAAACCTGTAAATTGCTCTGCTACGTGGAATGGTTGTGATAAGAAACGTTGTACACGACGTGCGCGGTGTACTGTTAACTTATCTTCTTCAGATAATTCGTCCATACCTAAGATGGCGATGATATCTTGAAGTTCTTTATAACGTTGAAGAATTTCTTTTACGCGTTGTGCTGTATTGTAGTGCTCATCACCTAATACTGTTGGAGAAAGGATACGTGAAGTAGAATCCAATGGATCCACTGCAGGATAGATACCTAACTCAGAGATTTTACGTGATAATACTGTTGTTGCATCTAAGTGGGCGAAAGTTGTTGCCGGCGCAGGGTCAGTCAAGTCATCCGCAGGTACGTATACCGCTTGTACTGATGTGATTGATCCATTCTTTGTTGAAGTAATACGCTCTTGCATTAAACCCATCTCTGTTGCTAGAGTAGGTTGGTAACCTACTGCTGAAGGCATACGACCTAATAATGCCGATACTTCAGAACCCGCTTGTGTAAAACGGAAGATGTTATCAATAAAGAATAAGATATCACGACCTTGTCCTTCACCATCTCCATCACGGAAGTATTCTGCAATTGTTAATCCAGATAACGCAACACGAGCACGTGCACCTGGAGGCTCATTCATCTGTCCGAAAACGAATGTACATTTAGACTCTTTCATTAACTCTAAATCTACAGTGTCCAAAGGCCATTGACCTTTTTCCATTTCTTCCATGAATTTATCACCGTATTTGATAATGCCTGACTCCAACATCTCACGAAGTAAATCGTTTCCTTCACGAGTACGCTCGCCAACACCAGCAAATACAGAAAGACCACCGTGTCCTTTTGCAATGTTGTTGATTAATTCCTGAATCAATACCGTCTTACCAACACCAGCACCACCGAATAATCCAATTTTACCACCTTTTGCATAAGGCTCTAATAAATCGATTACTTTGATACCTGTAAATAATACCTCAGTTTCAGTCGATAAGTCTTCAAATTTTGGAGGTACGTTGTGAATAGGACGACCATTCTCCTTGTTTAAAGCTTGAATACCGTCAATTGGATCTCCAACAACGTTAAATACACGACCTTTGATCTCTTCACCAATAGGCATTTTGATCGGAGCACCAGTATCAACTACCTTCATGCCACGAACTAAACCTTCGGTAGCATCCATTGCAATCGTACGAACTCGTTCCTCACCTAAGTGCTGTTGAACCTCTAATATAACGCGTTGTCCATTGTCTTTCTCAATGATCAAGGCATCATAAATCTTAGGAAGATTTTCATTGTCGGCAAAGTTGACGTCAACCACTGGGCCGATAATCTGCGCTATTTTACCAATATTGGGCATATTATAGGGACTAAAATTTATTAATCAATTTAAATACAGACCGTTTTACTACCTGTATTTTGGAATGCAAAAATAAGTTTTATCTTATTAAAACCAAAAAGGATATGCATATTTAATTTTAATTTTTTTTAATAGCCTCAATTTCCCCGAAATTCCTTATTTATTTCCGCCTCCTATTTATCTCCTATTCCCTATGTAAACATTCTTATTCGCTACATCTGAACATATTAACCCCCAGATAATGAAACGTTCTAAAAATTGTTGAATTCCCTATACCTTATTATTATGTAATAGTCAAAACTTCCGATTTTAAGGAATTTCCGATTTTCAGTGAGTTTATCTGTTTATTACCTTTCAATTATTAACCTAATTCATTAGTTTCGTGACAGACTAAATACCTAATTATATGAAATACTGGATCATGATGCTGCTCCTTGGCGGCATGCCATTCTTTGTGCATGCGCAATGGAATTATCCGAAATTCGACGCCTTATCTAAACAAATTCAAGAGGTATCTTCCAACAAACTCGTAGAAAGATCTTCCATCGGCAAATCCTTTGGAAATGAAGATATCCCCCTGATAAAAATTCAAAATGGTAAAACAGCAAAACCTACCTTATTAATTGTTGCTGGTGCAGATGGGAAACATCCTGCCGGAGTGATTAATTCCATCAATGTAGCCAAGCAAATCCTAGCACTACCTGCTGATCAGTTAAATGATCTATTGGCCAATAAATCTATTTGGATTGTTCCTGTTCTGAATGTAGATGCCTATATAAGGAATTCAAATTCGGCGAATTTAAATTCTGGAAATGGTAGAACTATCGATAATGACCGTGATGGTCGCGTTGATGAGGACCCTGATGTGGATTTAAATAATGATGGCATCATTTCTCAAATGCGTATCAAGACTCCAGCAGGACCTTATAAAACCCATGCCATCAATCCTGATTATCTATTGCTGGCGGAAAGAAACAAAGGTGAATCGGGAACTTATGAATTATATACGGAAGGTCGGGATGCTGATCAGGATGGCGCAATTTCCGAAGATGGTAAATCTGGGGTGAATATCGATCGGAATTTTACTTTCGATTATCCGTTTTTCGAACCAGAATCGGGCGACTATGCTGCTTCAGAACCTGAAACCAGAGCCTTGATTGACCTGATCTTTAACAATCCACAAATTGCTGCGGTACTACATTTTGGTCTTCAAAACAACCTTTCTGTAGCAGAACAATTTGACCAAAATAAAGCTTCTCAAAGAATTACCAGGTCCTGGACCAATAATGACGCTCAAGTATCTGCTTTCGTCAGTAAAATCTACAATGATGCGGTGAAGCCATTGGGGGAAGCTCCTAAAATGGCAGCAGGAAAAGGAAACCTAAGTCCGACTATCTATTATCATACTGGTAAATTTAGTTTTGTAACTCCATCATGGTGGATTCCAAGTATTTCAGATACAACCAAAAATAATAATGTAAAAGTGCCAGCCACAAATGGGGCCGACCGATTCGTGAACTGGGTAAGAAATCAAGGAATCCAAGGTGCAATCCTACCATGGACAAAAGTGAATCATCCTGATTTTCCAAATCAAGAGGTGGAAGTTGGAGGAGTGGTAGACCGTTTCGTGAATAATCCTCCAGTTGCACTGTTGGAAAATTCAGCCAAACTGCATAGCAATTTTGTGGTTGAATTAACACGCTCCTTAGCCAGCCTCGAATTCTCAAATCCTAAAGTGACCAATTTGGGTGATGATATTTATCGCATTGAAGTCAAGGTTTTCAATACGGGAGCAATGCCGGTTTACCCTGAAATTGCCGATAAAATCAAGCATGTTTCGAAAATGAAATCTATTATGGAATTGCAGAAAGGGCAATCATTTTTAAGTGGTAAACGCTTGCAGCTTTACCCAACCTTGCAAGCCGGAGCATCCAATACCTTCTCTTGGTTAGTAAAAGGGAAAGGTAAAGTACAATTGACTGTTGGATGTCCTACAGCCGGAGAGAAAACACTTGATATTAACCTTTAAAAACCTGCTAAGAAATGAGATTATCTTATAAAATATTATCGCTTGCCTTAGCACTAAGTGTTACGGCAGCATTTGCCCAAAAGAAAAATGAAGAAGTCGGCAAAGAGATTGCTGGGCTTCGTGCCATCGGCTCACCTTCCAATCCGAAAGTTCAAATGAACTGGAGCCGCTACCATGACCTGAAACAAATGGAGCAGTTCTACAAGGATTTGCAAAAAGCATATCCTAACCTGATTAAATATGAATCCATTGGAAAGAGCTTTGAAGGTCGGGATATATTCGTTTTAACCGTGACTGATTTTAACTCAGGAAAACCTGAGCGTAAACCAGCCATGTGGATTGATGGAAATATTCATGCCAACGAACTCCAAGGTTCTGAAATCTCCATGTACACCGCGTGGTATTTATTGGAAAACTATAATACGGTGCCTTTTATTAAGGAATTGCTGAAAGATAAGGTGTTCTATATTGCACCTACCATCAATCCGGATTCTCGAGAATATTTTATTTATCAGCCGAATACCATGCACTCTTCTCGTACTGGTCGTCGACCGTTTGATAATGATGGTGACGGTTTAGTGGCTGAGGATTTATATGATGATTTGGACGGAGATGGCGAAATCGTCATGATGCGTCGTAAGTCCAAAACTGGCAGGTACAAGGTAGACCCGGAAAACCCAAACCGTATGCTGATGGTCAAACCCGGTGAAGTAGGTGAATATGAGATGTTAGGTTTTGAAGGAATAGATAATGATGGCGACGGATTGGTGAATGAAGATATTACGGGAACCTATGATCCAAACCGTGATTGGGGATGGAACTGGCAACCAAACTATGTGCAAGGAGGCGCTTTATATTATCCAGGCACCTTGCCGGAGACGCAGGCCGTAAAGAAATTTGTCTATGCCCATCCTAATATTGCTGGGGCACAATCCTATCATAATTATGGCGGAATGATCCTTCGAGGTCCAGGGGCTGCCGATGATGAAAGGTTCTATTCGAGAAAAGATGTTCAGGTATATGATGCCTTGGGTAAGACTGGTGAAAAGATGTTGCCAGGCTATGATTACATCGTCATCCATAAAGATCTATACACCGTTTTTGGAGGCGAAATTGACTTTTTAGCCCTAACCCGTGGGATTTTTACCTTTTCCAATGAGTTGATGACGACCTATAAATTGTTCAATGATAAAGGGGAAGGTGGATTACGGAATAGCGATGAATATTATGAGTTTGATAAATTGCTGATGTTTGGAGATGCTTATGTGCCATGGAAAGAATTCGATCATCCTCAATATGGAAAAATCGAAATTGGTGGAGCCAAGAAAAACTATACCCGAAACCATCCTGGTTTCTTATTAATGGAGGATGCTCACCGAAATGCAGCATTTACCATTTATCATGCCTACCACATGCCTAAACTGGAGGTGATGGAATCCAGTATCAAGCCTTTGGGCGGAAACCTATATGAGGTGAATGCCACCATTTGGAATACTAGGATTGTCCCAACACACTCGGATCATGATGTAAGACATAAGATCGAACGTCCAAATCATATCCGATTGGAAGGTGCTCAGGTGGTAACCGGCATGCAAGTCCTGAATTCGGACTTCAATGAAACCGTCGAACAGAAATATCAACCACAGACGATAGAAGTTCCAACCATTGATGGCATGAGCTCGGTGAAGGTACGCTGGATTGTAAAAGGAAATCCTAATTCAGCGAAGCTTATTGTAGATAGCCCTAAAGGAGGGTATCTGGAATATAGCCTGAAAGATGCGGCTGGAAAATCTTAAACCGCTATCGGGTTTTTAAAACGAATTGTAGGGGCATATTGCATATGCCCCTTTATTATTTTGTGGTTTTTATTGGTCTTATTGGGTGTTGGAATTGCATGGAGGGCGTATGCGATACGCCCCTACCTTTTGGCTGAATAGAAAATGCTCCTTGCTACAAATATGTCACCCCCATGGGGTTTGATAATGCAGGGCGAAATGCCGATCGGATAGATGAAACGTATTGTAGGGGCATATTGCATATGCCCTTTTATTATTTTGTGGGTTTAATCGGTGGTATTGGGCATTGAGGTTGTAAGAAAGGCATATCGCATACGCCCTTTATATTATATTTTATTCTAATACAAGAGTAGTTTTGGATTAACTCTGCATTCTACCCTATTTTCATCGGATCTCCTTCTCAGATCTCTCGGACCTTGTTCGGATTTTTTCGGCTGATGTCCGAAGGAGGTCCGGGGAAAGTGCGATAGTAGGCATAATTATTACCATATTAATTAGGGTGGAAGGTAGAATATGTTCCCCAAAAAAAAGAGGCTGTACTTTCAAGTACAGCCTCGCTAGGATTTATCTTTTTGATACAATAAATAGGATATCTATTGCATGCTTATTTTATTAAGAATTTCTTTTCAATTGCTCGTCCAATAATTGGCGTTTCAATTGTTGTTCACGTTCCATAGATTTTTTTCTCAGGCTTTGTAACTCTTCCTGAAGTTCATCTACGGTATGTTTACTTTCATCGGTATCCACTTTAGCTTTTCTAAATGCTGCTAAAATTCCAAATAATGCAACGGCAAGGACGATGATAATCACCCATACCATGGTATGGTAGGAGCTTTTTGAAAATTGAATGCCTAGAAAAGAGATGCTATCCGTTTTCTGTTGTTCAGTTTCTAAAGCGGTACTTAGGTTTTTTACCGAATCTTGAAGGCTTTGAATACTACCTTCGGAGGAAGAAGCGTCACCTTTTAATCCCGAGATTTGTTTTTTGTAAATGCTCAATGAATCTTTAACATTTTGACGAATAATATCCAGGTTCGTTTTGCGGATAATTTTGAAGTCTTTGTCCTGATTTCGTGATTGCAGGTTCAAGTAGACGAACTGGCTGTCTAGTGGAGCTGTTTTTAATTTTTGTTGTAGGGTTTGTCCAAATAGTGAGGTGCTAAATACCCAACACATTAGAATAAGTGATAATAATCGCATAGTATAAGGTGTGTTTCTTGCTTTTCATGTCAAGTTTAGCAATTTAATTAGAATTACAAAAGAAATTCTAAAAATTGATTGCAGAATATCGGAATCGCTTTATTTGATTAACCTTAAGTTAATAATTATTTATTCTTCCACTCCAGTTCGGGATAGAATTTTATAATATCCACGTTCAAAAGTTCAAACTCTTTCATCATTTGTAAAATACTTAGGGTTTTACTAAAAAGGTTGAAACATTCCTGAATTCTTGTTTCAAGATTGGTAAAAGTTGTTAGGAATTAGAGGATTAAGATAATTTCGTTAATTTTATCTTGATTATAAACTTAAGGGCATAGCGAAAATTATTACCAAAAGATATTTTATCAAAGTGATGATTTCAAGTTGATTATTTGGTTGTCCTTAATTCTAAGAATTTATTTATTCCCAATAGGGAGCTAATGCAAAAAAAGATATGATTGATAAGACAGTATCTAATGCGCAAGAGGCAATTTCCGGAATCGAAGATGGCATGTGTATTTCTTTGGGTGGCTTTGGATTGTGTGGAATTCCTGAGAATTTAATTGCAGCATTACTGGAAAAAGGGGTCAAGAATTTGACCTGTATTAGTAATAATGCGGGTGTTGATGATTTTGGGTTGGGTTTGTTATTGCAGAAGAAGCAGATCAAGAAAATGATTGCTTCCTACGTTGGTGAGAATGCGGAGTTTGAACGGCAAATGTTAAGTGGGGAGTTGGAGGTTGATTTGGTTCCTCAGGGCACATTGGCGACGCGTTTGATGGCTGGTGGATACGGTTTACCGGTAATTTTCACACCTGCTGGTGTGGGGACTGAGGTAGCTGAAGGCAAGGAAGTACGCAAGTTTACTTTCCATGGCGTTGAAAAGGATTATTTGATGGAATATGCCTTTGAGCCAGATTATGCTTTTGTGAAGGCTTGGAAAGGCGATACAGCTGGGAATCTGGTTTATCGCGGGACCGCTCAGAATTTTAACCATGCGGTTGCGATGTGTGGAAAAATCACCATTGCCGAGGTGGAAGAGTTGGTTGAAGTTGGGGAGTTGGATCCCAATTATATCCATACTCCGGGGATTTTTGTGAATAAAATCTTCCAAGGCGAGAAATATGAAAAAAGAATCGAACAAAGAACAGTAAGAAATAGAGAAGAAAATGAATAAAAAAGTATATATCGTTGCTGCAAAGAGAACCCCAATGGGGAGTTTTGGATCTTCCTTGGCTACCGTGTCAGCAACAGATTTAGGAGCTACCGTAATAAAAGCATTATTAGCAGATATTAAATTGGAACTGCACCATATTGACGAGGTTTATATGGGCTCAGTTCTACAAGCCAATTTAGGTCAAGCTCCGGCGAGACAAGCTTCTAAAAAATCAGGTATTCCGGATCGCGTACCAGCGACCACTATCAATAAGGTATGTGCCAGTGGGATGAAAGCAATTTCCATTGGGGTACAACAAATTCTTTTGGGAGATGCCCATGTTGTTGTAGCTGGGGGTATGGAAAACATGAGTCAGGTACCATACTATGATGCAGCTGCAAGATGGGGGGCCAAATATGGCGATCAGAAATTGACAGATGGAATTCAGAAAGACGGATTGACTGATGTTTATTCAGATCAAGCGATGGGTAATTGTGGTGAGTTATGTGCTGAAAAGTATGAGATCAGCCGTGCTGATCAGGATGAATATGCGATTCAATCCTATACCCGAAGTAAAATCGCTTGGGAAAGTGGAAAATTTAAAAATGAGGTTATTCCTGTGGAGGTAAAATCTCGCAAAGGGACGGTGGTCGTTGATGAGGATGAGGAATACAAAAACATCAATTTTGAAAAGGTTTCTCAATTAAGGGCATCGTTCAAAACTGATGGAACCATTACAGCTGCCAATGCATCCACCTTGAGTGATGGTGCTGCTGCTGTGATCCTGATGAGTGAAGAAAAGGTCAATGAATTAGGCATAAAACCATTGGCGGAAATTATTGCGTATGCAGATGCGGAACAATCTCCAGAATGGTTTACGACGACTCCTGCTGCTGCAACTCAAAAGGTATTGCAGAAAGCTGGGATGACCATTGATGAAATTGATTATTTTGAGTTCAATGAGGCTTTTTCGGTAGTAGCATTGGCCAATGCTAAACTATTGGATATTTCTTCGGAGCAAATGAATATATATGGTGGAGCGGTAGCCTTGGGACATCCTCTAGGTTGTTCTGGTGCGAGAATCATCGTGACATTAAATAGTGTTTTACATCAAGAAGGCGGACAATTGGGACTTGCAGCAATATGTAATGGTGGGGGTGGAGCAAGTGCCATGATTCTGAGGAAAATGCCATAAGGCTTTTCTGATGGATTCAGGTATTCTTGATATCATAGAATTACTTTCAATAAATTTTGATATATGTTAGATAAATATGGCATAGCAAAAAGGATTGCTAAAGAAATTAAAGATGGCTATTATGTTAATCTAGGAATCGGGATTCCCACTTTGGTGGCGAATTATATTCCGGATAATATCAATGTTGTCTTACAGAGTGAGAATGGATTATTAGGAATGGGGCCTTTTCCCTATGATGGGGAGGAGGATGCTGATTATATTAATGCTGGTAAGCAAACGATAACCACATTGCCGGGTTCCGCATTTTTTGATTCAGCGATGAGCTTTGGCATGATTCGTTCTCGAAAGATTGACTTGACCATTTTAGGTGCGATGGAAGTTTCGGAGAATGGGGATATTGCAAACTGGAAGATTCCTGGGAAAATGGTAAAAGGCATGGGTGGTGCAATGGATTTGGTGGCAAGTGCAGAGAATATTATTGTTGCGATGCAGCATGTGAATAAAGCTGGAGAATCCAAATTATTGCCGAGTTGTACCTTGCCCTTAACAGGGGTAAAATGTGTTAAGAAAATCGTCACTGAACTTGGTGTTTTTGAGGTAATGCCAACAGGAGGTTTCAAAGTCTTGGAGCTTCATGATGGAGTATCCTTGGATATGGTAAAACAGAGTACGGCAGGAAAACTATTTTACTAGGGCAGTGAAAAAGAAATGAAATATATGCATCAAAAGAAGCGGACTCCTGGTCCGCTTTTTTTATTTTTTTATTAAAAATATGGAGGTCAAATAAAAATTATATTTCGTGCTATTTCAGGTCGCGAATTGATTTATATTTTTTGATTGATTCCTGTGAAATTGGCTTTATTATCCCTAGAAAGAAGTTTTTGTTAATAGATTTTTCCTTTCCAAAATGAAGAATGTTTAAACTTATTTTTCTAAATTATGGAGGAATATTAACTGTTATGTGACATAAGTTACAAACAGCATGACAGTCCATAACAGTTGAATGAAAGAATTAAAATATCTTCGAAATAACTTATAACCTAAATCAATTTTAAGATCACGTATGAATGCACTAGCAGGAGTAATATTTCATTTTATTGGTGGCTTTGCGTCGGGTAGTTTTTACGTTCCATATAAGAAAGTAAAGGGCTGGTCATGGGAGGCGATGTGGATTTTAGGGGGATTATTTTCATGGATAATCGTTCCACCTATTGCAGCCTGGCTGACCATTCCTAATTTTTGGGACATCATTGGCAATACCGATTCAAGCATCTTGGGTTATACCTTTTTATTTGGGATTCTTTGGGGAATTGGAGGCTTAACCTATGGTTTAGGGGTACGTTATCTAGGGGTGTCCTTAGGTAGTAGTGTGATACTTGGCTTAAGTATGGTCTTTGGATCATTGATGCCCGCCATCTATTATTTTTTCAATAAAACCGCAGGTAAACATGGGATAGATTATTTCTTTACAGACAAGGCTGGGATTTGTGTGATGATAGGCTTAATTGTTTGTATAGTAGGGATTTACCTTTGTGGAAAAGCAGGGGTTTTAAAAGAAAAGAATCTAGGTCAATTATCTAGCGAAGCGAAGGCTGATTATAATTTTGGGCTTGGAATCGTGGTAGCCATAGTTTCAGGAGTATTGAGTGCTTGCTTCAATTTTGGTATTGAATCCGGGAAACCGATGGCAGAAGTTGCAAACCAACTTTGGAAATCTGCCAATCCAGGGCAAGGGGAGTTTTTATACCAAAATAATGTCACCTATATCGTGATTTTATGGGGAGGATTTACCACCAACTTTATCTGGTGTCTATACTTGTTGATGAAGCATAAAACCTTTGGAGATTATAGTAAGTCGGAAGCTCCATTAGCCAAGAACTTCTTGTTATGTGCTATAGCCGGCACGACCTGGTATTTACAATTCTTTTTCTATGGGATGGGCGAGAGCCGTTTAGGAAATGGTGCAAGTTCATGGATTCTACACATGGCATTTATCATTTTGATATCAAATGCATGGGGGATCGCATTGAAGGAATGGAAGGGAGTAAGTAAACCAACATATACAGCAATTATTGCTGGGATAGTCACAATCATATTGTCGATATGTATTGTGGGATTTGCAAAAACATTAGAATCATAAACTAAATTCATATAACTGTGAGAACATACAAACACGTTAATTATTTATGGGACGATGAGTACGCTCAACAGCTTGCGGGTGATGAGGTAGCTCTATTATTATACCGTTCTAACATTTTAGGTTCGGATTTAAGGATTACCAATTATGGTGGTGGAAATACCTCCTGCAAGGTAATTGACAAAGATCCCTTGACAGGAGAAGAGGTAGAAGTTATGTGGATCAAGGGTTCTGGAGGAGATATTGGGACTTTGAAGAAGTCGGGTTTAGCGGCATTATATGTCGATAGGCTTCGAGATCTGGAAAAGGTTTACCGTGGGATTGAGCATGAGGATGAAATGGTGGAATTGTTCAACCATTGTATCTTTGATCTTGCTTCCAAGGCTCCGTCCATTGATACGCCATTACATGGGTTTTTACCATTTAAACATATAGATCATTTGCACCCAGATGCAGCCATTGCCATTGCTGCGGCCAAGGATGGAAAGAAAATTACACAAGAACTTTTCAATGGAACCATTGGCTGGGTAGAATGGCAAAAACCAGGTTTCGATTTAGGTTTGCAATTGCGCGAATGCTTGGAGCAAAATCCAGGAATCCGTGGCATCATGCTTGGATCACATGGTTTATTTACCTGGGCTGATAATGCTAAAGATTGTTATATCAATTCTTTGGATGTCATTGAAGCTTGTGCAAATTACCTTGAGGAAAATTATGGAAAAAACAGAGCTGTTTTTGGTGGTCAGAAACTAGAAAGTTTAGACCCAAAAGGCAGACAAAGCCAAGCAGCGAAGATTGCTCCAATTTTGAGAGGGTTTTGTTCCAGTGAACGACATATGATCGGACATTTTACGGATGATCATCGTGTTTTGGAATATATCAATTCCAATGATCTAGAGAAATTGGCTCCTTTGGGAACAAGTTGTCCTGACCACTTCTTGAGAACCAAGATTCAACCTTTGATTTTGAACCTGGACAAAAATGAGGATCTAAGTGATGTAAAAGCATTAAAGGAAAAATTAGCACCGCTATTTGAAGATTACAGACAGATGTATACGGAATATTATGAAGCCTGTAAACATCCAAATAGTCCAGCAATCCGAGATCGTAATCCGGTAATCATAATTTATCCGGGAGTAGGGATGTTTGCTTTTGCAAAAGATAAACAAACTGCTCGAGTGGCGGCAGAGTTCTATACGAATGCCATCAATGTGATGAAAGGCTCCGAGGCGGTAAGTGAATACACTTCATTGCCTAGACAAGAAGCATTTAATATTGAGTATTGGTTATTGGAGGAGGCGAAGCTGCAAAGGATGCCGAAGCCGAAATCATTATCTGGCAAGATTGCCTTGATAACAGGTAGTGCTGGTGGAATTGGAAAAGCTATAGCGAAGAAATTTGCTGAAGAAGGAGCCGTCATCGTATTGAATGATTTAAATGCCGAACGATTAGCAGGAGCGAAGAAGGAGTTTGAGGCAGCATTTGGAATGGACAATGTGATTTCAGTACCTTTAGATGTAACCAATGAAGATCAAATCAAGGTCGCATTTGAAAAAGCATGTTTGAACTATGCAGGTATTGATATTGTTGTCAATAATGCGGGACTATCTATCTCCAAGTCAATCGAGGATCATACCGAAAAAGATATAGACTTGTTGTACGATGTTTTGGTGAAAGGGCAGTTATATGTTACCCAGCAAGCGGTTCATGTGATGAAATCACAAGGAGTTGCTGGCGATATCATTAACATCGTAAGCAAGAATGCCTTGGTTAGTGGTCCAAACAATGCCGGATACGGAAGTGCAAAAGCTGCTCAATTACATTTAAGTCGTTTGAATGCTGCAGAACTGGGACCGGATAAAATCCGTGTCAATGTTGTGAATCCGGATGCGGTCATTTCCGATAGTAATATCTGGGCAGGTGGCTGGGCAGAAGGTCGCGCAAAAGCTTACGGCGTAAAAGTAGAAGAATTACCTGCTTATTATGCAAAACGCACTTTATTAAATGAAGTCATCTTACCAGAAGATATAGCCAATGCATGTTTTGCATTTGTTGGCGGATTATTGAATAAATCAACTGGAAATGTATTGAATGTGGATGGCGGTGTTGCTATGGCCTTTGTTAGATAAGTTGGTTGCAAACAAAAAATGCAGATACGATGAGATTAGAGAGAGAACAGATTAACAAGCATAACAGTAAGTTGGAAAGTAAGCATCAGCGAGCTTTCCAATTCTTAAGAGAAGATTTACCAGGAATAGAGTCGGTAGTTTCGAAGCTGGAGAAATTTCAAATTGCGATTCCTAGTTGGGCATTAGGCACAGGTGGGACTCGTTTTGGAAGGTTTTCTGGCCGTGGAGAACCGGGGACTTTAGAAGAGAAAATTGAAGATGTAGGCTTATTGCATGCCTTGAACAGATCAAGTGGTGCTATATCCTTACATATTCCTTGGGATATCCCTCAAGATGCCCAAAAAATAAAAGACTTAGCAGCTTCATTCGATTTAAAATTTGATGCAGTAAATTCAAATACCTTTCAAGATCAGAAAGATCAAGAGCTAAGTTATAAGCATGGATCATTGCATCATGTGGATCCAAAGGTTCGAAAACAAGCTGTAGAACATAATAAGGAAGTGATAGATCATGGGATTGCCTTAGGCTCCAAGGCTTTGACAGTCTGGTTAGCTGATGGATCATCCTTTCCGGGGCAACTTAACTTCCGAGAAGCTTTTCAGAATACTTTGGAGAGTTTGAAAGAAATTTATGCCCATCTTCCAGAGGATTGGAAGCTATTTGTTGAATACAAAGCCTTTGAACCTTTTTTCTACTCCATGACGATTGGAGATTGGGGGCAATCCTTATTATTGGCAAGTAAATTAGGACCGAAAGCTTATACCTTGGTAGACTTAGGGCATCATTTACCCAATGCAAATATTGAGCAGATTGTTTCTTTGTTATTGATGGAGGGCAAATTAGGCGGTTTTCATTTTAACGATAGCAAATATGCCGATGATGATCTAACTGCCGGTGCGATCAAACCTTATCAATTATTTTTGATTTTTAATGAATTGGTAGAAGGAATGGATGCTCGGGGAATGGACCATGTCAGTGATTTAGGTTGGATGATTGATGCATCGCATAATCTAAAGGATCCTTTGGTCGACTTATTACAATCGGTAGAAGCGATTATGATCGCTTATGCACAGGCATTATTGGTAGATCGGGAAGCATTAAAGGCAGCGCAAAAGCAAAATGATATTGTCAAAGCGCAGAATATTTTACAAAATGCTTTTCGGACAGATGTTCGACCGATTGTTGCCGAGGCAAGACTTCGTGCCGGTGCAGCCTTAGATCCATTGCAGTTGTTTGAGGATTTATCAGTTCGTGATCAATTAGTAAAAGAAAGAGGAGAGAATTCAGTGGCTACTGGATTATAGCTTAAATAAATGGGACAAAAAAAGCGTATATCTGTTGTTGCCATTTTTGATGTTGGCAAAACCAATAAGAAGTTGTTTCTATTTGATGAGCACTACCAAATTGTATTTGAGAAATCGGCTCGCTTTTTAGAAACAGTGGATGAGGATGGTGATCCCTGTGAGAATATTGAGAGCCTTCGGCTTTCCGTATTTGATTCCCTACATGAGATTTTCAGGAAAACGGAGTATGAGGTTAAGGCAATCAATTTTACGGCCTATGGCGCTAGTTTTGTCCTAATCCGGGAAGATGGCCAACCCTTGACGCCATTATATAATTATCTCAAGGAATATCCACAGGCATTGAAAGATGAGCTGCATAATCAGTATGGTGGATTAGAGCAATTTAGCTTGGATACGGCCTCTCCAGATTTAGGGAGTTTGAATTCTGGCTTACAACTATATCGCGTAAAAAAAGAAAGACCATCGGTATTTGCCGAAATACATAGTGCCTTACATTTGCCCCAATATTTAAGTTTCTTATTATCGGGAAAATTATATTCGGATCAAACGAGTATAGGATGTCATACGGCACTTTGGGATTATAATAAACAGGCTTATCATCAATGGGTGAAAGATACGGGGGTTGAAGAAAAGTTGGCTCCAATAGTACAGGCCGATGAGGTATTTGCGGCAAATTTTCCTGGCAGTACATTTCTGATAGGATCTGGTTTACATGACAGTTCCTCCGCTCTGATTCCCTATTTGTTGAATTTTCATGAACCATTTGTTCTAATTTCAACAGGAACCTGGTGTATCTCCTTAAATCCATTCAACCATGATTCTTTAACCAAATCTGAATTGGAGCAGGATTGTTTGTTTTACCTTTCTTATGCGGGGGATCCAGTGAAGGCATCCCGATTATTCGCAGGGAATGAGCATGATGTACAGACCAAAAGGATTGCTGATCACTTTGGGGTGACGACGGCGAAGTTCCGGAATATGGAAATTGATTGGAGCATGATTGATACATTAAGTAAGGATGTTCTATCCGATGAGTTATCTGCATTTTCAAAAATTGATTTGAGCAGATTTGCGGATTATAAAGAAGCCTATCATTCGTTTATGTTGCATCTAGTGAAATCACAGGTCAAATCGACCAATTTGATTATGAAGTCAGGATCGGTCAGTAGAGTTTTTGTGGATGGAGGATTTAGTAAGAATTCTATCTACATGAATTTATTAGCAAGGGAATATCCGGAAGTGGAGGTTTATGCTGCTTCGATGGCCCAAGCGACGGCTGTAGGTGCGGCCTTAGTCATCCATAAACATTGGAATTCCTTACCTGTTCCGAATAACCTGATTGAACTCCGATTTTATAGAGCATAGAAGAATTTTCAATTTCATATTTAGTTAATAATAAAAATAAAAAAGTTACACAACAGTGTAGCTTTTTTTTGTGTGCTAAAATCCCGAGAAATTGAATTTTGGTTAATTGATTTAGCAAGGCTGAATGGATGATTTTGTTCAAGAAATTTAGTCAACAAACCTAGTCAGGATAGTGCAGGACGCATATTAATAAGGTTAAGTCTATTTTTGATATTGAAAAACAAATTAATAAACCATAGCAATCAGAAGGATTTGAAAGTTATTTAGGAATGATAATATTTCCTTTTTTTCAATTGCTAGTCGTTAAAAACAACTTGAATCACTTCAACTTAATCCTTCCCCAAAACATCTCAGGAAATTAAGTATTTCTTTTCATTTTGTTTTAACGAGAAATTATATACTACACCTATAACTAACTAACCTTTACAAGATGAAAGGAACGGCTTTTCGAAAAAGATCTTTTATCAGATCATTGGGTATTTTGCTTTTCTTGTTTATTCAAGGAAACCAACTCTACGCCCAAACCAGCATTCAAATTGAAGGTACTATCCGGGACACTGAAACAAAAGAAGTTTTAGTGGGAGTAACTATTCGATTTTTAAACAGCAATATCGCTACTTCCACAGATGATCAAGGGAAATTTTCCATTGAGGTTCCTAAGGCGGGCACTTTGACCTTTTCCCTATTAGGGTATCAGAATCAACGTGTTGCAGTAGATGAGTCCAAGAGTATTGATGTTGAATTATTAAAACAAGGAGAGGCCATTGATGAAGTTGTGGTCGTTGCCTACGGACAACAGAAGAAGTTATCCGTAACTGGGGCGGTGTCGAGTGTTAGCAGTGAAGAGCTGAAGAAAACACCTTCTGCAAGTTTAGCGGTAGCATTAGCAGGTCGCTTACCGGGCTTATCGGCGATGCAACGTGGTGGTGGACAACCCGGTCGGGATGATGCAACCATGTTTTTACGTGGTGCTGCAACCACCAATGGGCAGACTCCATTAATCTTAATCGATGGAGTTCCGAGGGACAATATCCGGACCTTAGATGCCAACGAGGTCGAGACTGTAACTGTTTTGAAAGATGCCTCTGCAACGGCGGTTTTTGGGGTTCGCGGAGCGAACGGCGTTGTATTGATTACGACGAAAAGAGGAAAAATAGGAAAAATGGATCTGAATGCGAGTTTAGACCAAAGTTGGACCTCCTTTACGCGTGAGCCAGAAAGATTAACTTCCTTGGAATACCTAAATCTTAGAAACCAAGCCTCCATCAATGATGGACTAGAACCTGCTTTTACGCAGGAGATTATTGACCGCTACAGCAATCCTTTAGCAGGTTTGGATCGCAATGATCCCGATTATGAGCAAAAGGCTTTGGTTTTAAATTACATGTATCCGGATCATGATTATTACCGAGAGTTTATTTCAAAAAATACGCCTCAGACGAGATTAAATATCAATGGTTCTGGAGGTACAGAAAAGGTGAATTATTTTGTCAATGGAGCATTTTTAAGACAGGGTGGGAATCTGAATACGGAGCCCAAGGATCAATTAGGCTATGATCCTTCTTCTTGGTTAAGACGGTATAACTTCCGCTCGAATCTAGACTATAACATCAGTCAGTATGTCAAATCCTTTTTAAATATCGGAACTTATATAGAGCAGGTGAATATGCCATCTGCAGGTTTATACGGTGGAGATACCAATTGGATGATGCGGGATTTAATTTATCAGGCCCAATCTATTTTGCCTATTACACCGGGACCAGTGACCATTGATGGTTTCGGGGTTGCGCCGGGACAAATTGTTGATCCAGGATATATGGACCGATCTGCCTTCGAGATCATGAATAGAATGGGGTATAGAAATGAGGTAAGGTCGAATTTGAATTCATCCTTAGGGATTGATATCTCCTTGGACAAGTTTGTGAAAGGCTTGAGTGTAAAGGGGATGGTTTCCTACGATACGAAGGCCACCACTGCTGCACAAGGTTATAAAAGAGAGCGTCTTTACTTAGCGGAGATTGTTCCAGAGAGCAATTCTATGACTTATGCTGTGAAGCGTTCGGAAGAAGAGTTATTGAGTTTGGCGAAAGGTGCAGATTCAAGGTATAATATCAATCTTCAGGGAACCATTAACTACAACCGGACTTTTTCGGAAAAACATGATGTTGGCGCGATGATTTTGGCTCAACGGGATTATTGGGAAACAACGGCAGGAGATTTCCCATTCAATGTGATTGGTGTAGCGGGGCGTTTTACCTATGGATATGATAATCGATACTTAGCTGAGGTTAATATGGGTTATAATGGATCCGAACAATTTTCACCAACGAAGCGCTTTGGTTTTTTTCCAGCATTTTCAGTTGGTTGGATTGTGAGCAACGAGAGTTTTATGCCTAAAACGGATTGGTTGAACAATTTGAAACTAAGGGCATCCTATGGAGAAGTTGGAAATGATCAAATGGGGGGCACGCGATTCCTTTATCAAACCAAGAATTATTTAGGAGCTGGTCCTTTGGGTAGTTTGGCGACTATTCCGGGAAGTAACTCAACCGCAGGCCAAGGGATTATTCAGGGATTGATTGGTAATCCTTACGTCACTTGGGAGCTAGCGAAAAAGCAAAACTATGGGGTAGACCTAAGTTTATTCAATGATCTGAATGTTGCTTTTGATTATTACATCGAAGATCGCAGTCAAATTCTGATTCAGCGTCAATCTGTACCATCTTTTCAAGGGGTTCCTTTAGGAAATATTCCAAGGGTAAATATGGGAATAGTAAATAATAAAGGATTTGAAGTTGAGCTAAGTTATAAGAAAACTCTTACAGATAAGCTTCATTTGACTTTCAATGGTAATTATGGTGAAAACAAGAACATGGTTAAGTTTATGGATGAGCCCATCCGGGATGAAAGCTATATTCATCGCTATAGACAAACTGGATTTCCACTAGGCCAATCATTCGGATATAAGATTGATTATAGTAATGGAAATGGAATGTTCAATAGTCAGCAGGAGTTAGATGACTATTTAGCTACAACCAGTTATGGATTTGGGGTTCCACGTGTAGGATATTTTAAATATACGGATTTGAATGAGGATGGTGTTGTGGATGATAAGGATCAAGTACCCTTACATGCTTCATCGATTCCTGGAATAACCTATGGATTTGGATTGACTGTTTCTTATGCGGGCTTTGATGCTTCGGTATTTTTCCAAGGAGTTGGTCGCTATGCGAGTCCTTGGGGAGGTACACAAGGGGTTTATGAAAACACTTATCGCGGGACCTATTTTGGCTACCATAAAACGGCATGGACCGCAGAGCGTTTCGCAAATGGGGAGGAAATTACCTATCCAGCATTAAGTACACAGAGCAATACGAACCATGTAAATAATGATTTCTTCATTATGAATAGATCCTATTTACGACTACGAAATATTGAGCTTGCCTATACCTTACCTGCAAGGTTACTACAACCAATTGGAGTAAATGCATTTCGGGTTTATGTGAGTGGTCACAATCTTTTCTTATGGGATAAACTTCCGATGGACCATTTGGATCCGGAGAATGTTGATCCGATTGGATATCCGGTGACCAAGATGTTGAATATGGGCGTCAATGTTTCATTTTAATTTTTGGGTTATGAAATTTAGAATCAAAAGATATATAAGTAGGATTATTCTTGCCAGCGCATTGGTTGCGGGAGTAAGTTCATGTAATAAGGAGCTAGATATGGCTCCGGATGGATATTTTTCTATCGATGAGATCTTTCAGGATAATCTGAAGGTAGCGGCATTTCTGAATAGCTGTTATAATCAGATTCCAGTGAAGGGGACTCGATATTTTTTCTGGATGCGGGGTCCGGTGGTATGGAGTGATGAAGCCTGGGATACGGACGCGGAGTCTGAACCCACCTTGATGTCAGGCAGGCTTTATAATGGAGATGCATCCTCTGCCAATCATCCAATTGTGAATGTTCATGAAGATGGGGGCAATGGTAATTATTGGAATCGCTATTGGTCAGGCATCAGAAATTGTGCAGTGATGATCAAGAATATTGATGCAGCACAAGTAAATAGTGAAAGCGATCGCAAGAGATGGAAAGCAGAAGCACACCTGTTAAGAGCCTATTATTATCATGAATTATTGAAATGGTATGGAGCATCTTTGCCGATTATGCGTGAACCGATGGAGTTCGATGCTGATTTTTCTGGAACAGAAAAGCCGACCTATTATGAATTGGTAAAATTCATCATTGAGGATTGTGATGCTGCGCTGGCAACCGCAGAATTACCTTGGACCATTACCGATGCTGGAGAACAACATCGGATTACGAAATCCGTGGCTGAGGCAATAAAATCCAAGATGATCTTATTTGCTGCCAGTCCATTGAACAATGATGGGAAAAACTTGTGGGAAGAAGCCTATCAGATCAATAAAAAATCCTTAGAGAATCTTCGCAGCCATGGCTATGAGCTGTACAATAAGGTCAACTATCCGCAGACCTATCTTTCAGATATCTCCTTTATTGGTCCTGAAAATAATGAAAAAGCATCTTTATATAACGAATACTTTACCCAAGGAATGCAATTTTCAGGTACTCGGATTGATAAGGAAACGATTTGGCAAAGTCGGGAAGGTCAGGGTAATATTTGGAATATTGATGGGATAGGTTCTCAAGATGGTTATAAAACAGGTACCTGTCCAACCCAAGAAATGGTTGATGCTTATGAAACCATTGATGGGCAAACAGTATTGGATTTAAGTAATCCATATCTGGATGAAAAGCATCTTCAGCCGAATTATAATAAGAATAATAAGACCTACAATCCCAATGACCCCTATGCTAACCGAGATCCACGATTTTATGCGAGCATATATTATAACGGATCGAAGCGCTATGCATTTTGGAATTTTGCGGAGGTGAAGGAATCCCCGGAGAATTATCCGGCAGCTATTGGTGCGAGGACTCGGATCATTGCAACGTACGAAGGAGAGCCGCAAACGGGGATTAATCGAACCGTTCGTAAAGCTACGCGTACGGGGTATTATCAAAGAAAATTTTTACACCCGAATTCGGCAACGAATAATCCGGTAGGAGGAGCGAATACGAAGTTATTTCGTTTAGGCGAGGTGATTTTAAATTTTGCGGAGGCAGCAGCGGAGGCAGGTCATTTGGATGAAGCCCGTGCGGCGGTCAATGAAATCAGGAAACGTGTTGGCATGCCGGATATTCCAGCCGGCTTGAATAAGGAGCAATTAATTCTCAGAGTACGTCATGAACGAAGAGTGGAATTGGCCTTTGAGGAGAACCGATATTTTGATGTTCGCAGATGGGCAAGTCCTCAAGCAGACCTTTCAAAAACGGATCGTTGGTTAACAGCTGCGAATATTAGTAGAAAGGCAGATGGTACTTATACCTATGCTCGTCGTCTGATTCGTGATGTGGAAAGACGTAATTATACCAATAGATTTCTTTGGTTGCCTATTCCATTGGAAGAGGCCAACCGATTGAAATCAATTACTGGTGAAAATTGGCAAAACCCTGGATGGTAGAATTTAGAAATCAGAAAAAATGAAGACAATTCAAAAATATTGGAAAATAAACCTCTTGCTGATTTTCCTGATGTCAATCAATATTTACGTCAAAGCACAAGAGCAGAATGCAGAAATAATAGGGATTGTGGTTGATGAATTTCAAAAGCCATTAAAGGATGTCATAATTACTTCCGTTGCAACAAAGAACGGAACATCCAGTGATTTTGATGGCAATTTTGTTTTGAAAACATATAGTTCCAAGCAAAAGGTACGCTTCGAGCTAGAGGGATACCATAGTATAGAGGTAGATCTTGAACCTGAGCGGGAGGATTTGGTTATTTTACTCTTGAAGGATAACCATGAGTTGGATAAGGTCATTGACCTGGGCTATACCACGACCACTTTTAGAAACCTGACAGGAGCAGTATCATCGGTTAGTGGTTCAGAGTTGGAACGACATCCGGTGGCCAATTTAAGTCAAACCTTTGCTGGAAGATTAGCAGGATTAACGACTCAGGAGACCTTTTCAGAATTATCCAGAGTGAATACCGACTTGTTCATTCGGGGGGTATCAGCAGCGAGAAAAGGTGACCCATTAGTGATTATCGATGGAATTCCGACTTCCTATAACAGTGGTCAATCTTTAGAATATATCTCACCCAATGAAATTGAGTCCATCAATATATTAAAAGATGCCTCAACCCAAGCAATTTATGGGATTCAAGGGGCCAACGGTGTAATCGTTGTTAAAACAAAACGAGGAAAGAAAGGAGATGTTGAAATAAAAGCGAGATTAGATCAATCCTTTCAACAAGTTACAACAAAGCCTTTGATGCTAAATTCTCTACAGTATGCAGAATTAAGCAACCAGGCTGGAGTAAATGACGGATTAGGAGCTTTTAGTCAATTTTCAGAAAACACGATCAATCATTATCGATCTGGGGATTCCCCGGAATTATACCCAAGCAATAACTGGTATGATAAGTATTTTAAGGACTTTGCTTCCATGCAAAGGGTAGGGGTGAATGTGACTGGAGGAAATGATAAGATCACTTATTTTTCAAATCTAAACTTTATGCATCAGGGGGGATACTTCAATACAGATACCAAGGAGTATAATCCTAATCCGAAGAATGTATGGGTAAATTATCGCTCTAATGTTGATGTACAATTCAATAATTACCTGAGTGGATATTTAAGGTTGAGCGGAAATGTGAAACGGGAAAGAGTTCCTGGCGGAGGATCCAATGAAGGGGTTTATGGTAGTATGTTTTTGATGCCGCCAACAACATATGGTCCACTGACGCCAGAGATACTGGATCCGCAAACTGGGGAAGTTATGATTCCTGGGGGACAAGTGGTAACTACTGATCGGATCAATAATCCAACCTATGGAATATTAAATCGGTCTGGTTATATCAATCATACCGTAACGAATATCAGTTCTCAATTTGGGCTGAATCTAGACATGAGTTTTTTAACGGAAGGGCTTAAATTATCGGGTGTTTTTGCCTATCAAACGAATTCTGTAGGAAGCTTAAGTAATACGCAGAGTTTTGAACGGTATATGCGATCCGAAAATTGGGATAAATTGGAATTCACCAAAAAAGGAGAGGAGCAGAATTCACCTCTAGGGTTTAATAAAGGTCATTCCTATTATTATCATTTAACTTATAAAGGTCAATTGGATTATTCCAGAAGTTTCGGAAAGCATAATATTCTTGCTTCTGCCTATGGATTGTTTCAAGACCTGACCAAGGCCAATACCAATGCGCCAGAATTATTGCCTTATAAAAGATTAAGTACGGGAGCACAAGCTGAGTACAATTACGATAACCGATATATGCTGAAAGCAGTATTTGGATATTCAGGATCGGAACAATATTCCAGAGCCCATCGGTATTTATTTACGCCAGCATTTGGAGCAAGTTGGATTGCGTCCAATGAATCCTTTTTGGAAGGAAGCAAGGATTGGTTAAGTCTGTTGAAGTTCAGGGGTTCATGGGGTAAAACTGCTAATGATCAAAGTGGATTGCAACGGTATGCCTATTTAGATCAGATTGTGGTGCATTCGGGTGGACCATTGGGTTATTTACAGTATCTGGTAGTTGAAAATCAAACCGGAAATCCGAATATCCAAGCAGAGGTTTCCACGAAAACGAATTTCGGTGTTGATTTAGGATTATTTAATTCGATCACCTTTAGTGGCGATATTTTCAAGGAACGAATGGAAAACATGATTGTTGGAGCAGTTTCAACAATTCCATCCTACCAGGGAATTCCATTGAGTAATTACCCAAGGATCAATGAGGGCATATTTGATAATAAGGGCTATGAATTGAGTTTGAGATATGATCGAATTATCAATGCAAAGACTTCATTTTATGTTCAAGGGATGTTCTCCAAGAATGACAATAAAATTGTGAGTTGGAATGAGGCAGAGCGGACGGCGGATTTTGCCTACAGAAAGCGTGAGGAAGGATATTCGCTTGGGCAGGAGTTTGGTTATTTAGTAGACTACAGTCAGGGTAATGGTTTCTTTAATTCGCAAGCAGAGATTGATGCTTCTGGTCTGACCTATGGATTTGGTGAAATCAGACCTGGGGATCTACGATACCAAGATTTGAATTCAGATGGTACTATTGATGAGCGCGATTTAGGTCCTATAGGAAGTGGTGTCATTCCGAAGGTGACTTATTCATTTGCCGGAGGGATTAAATATGCAGCCTTTGATATGAATTTTATTTTCCAAGGAATAGGGAAATATTCGGGGATCATGACTGGTAATGGGATATGGGAGACTTCCAATGGAGGGCTATATTCATCCTTGCATCAGCATGCCTGGACCGCAGAGCGCTATGCAAATAATGAAGAGATTACTTGGCCAGCCTTATCGACTGAGAAATCTGTCAATCATGAGGGAAGTGACTTTGTGAATTTTAATAAAACCTATTTGAGACTACGCAATGTAGAATTAGGGTACACCTTACAAAGGGACAAAACTAGGTTTATTGGTTTTGATCAAATTCGGATCGTTCTTTCTGGACAGAACCTATTTACCTGGGACAAGATGAAGACGAAGGATTTTGGTCCAGAGGGACCAGGCTATATGGGCTTCCCAGTTTACCGTGTGTACAGCTTTGGTGTTAATTTAATGCTATAGCGATCTAATAAAATATCAATCAATAAGAGCGAATTATTATGAAACTACATAAGAAAATATTTTACTCACTGGTTCTAATTGCGGGAATGAGTTCCTGTAACAAGCAATTGGATCTGCCTAGTGATGGTAGGATCAGCATGGACCAGGTCTTTAGTGATTATAATCGGACCCGTGGGTATTTAAATTCATGTTATGGTCATGCGCCATTACCCAAAATTACTCGATCATCCTTTACCGATGAAGCACAGGATGCCGATGATGTTATCGATGGTTCTCAATATATCATGTGGTATGGAGGAAATATCACGACCAATTCCTTTGGGACCTATTCTCCTGATGGTAATCCTTGGACTCAATTATATGAAGGCATACGCAAGTGTAATGTGTTCCTAAAAGAAATCCAGACTGCTACGGTTTATGTGGGCGACGAAGAGAAAAATGGGTGGATTGCGCAAGCAAGAACATTGAGAGCATTTTATTATTTGCAACTGATCAAAAGATTTAATTCAGTGCCCATTTTTGAAGAGCCATTGGCGATCGACCATGATTTTTCTAAAGATAAGAAATCAAGCTTTTCTGAGGTTGTCACCTTTATCCTTAAAGACTGTGATGAAGCATTAAAAGTTCCCAATACGAGAGATGGATTTCCATGGGCAATTTATGATAATCAATTTGGGAAGATGACGCGTGCAATAGCCTATGCGATCAAATCCCAAGCGGTGACCTATGCTGCAAGTCCATTATTTTCGGATGGGTCCTATACCTGGGCGGATGCTACCAAAATTACCGCCGAAGCTTTGGCCACCTGTTTGGCAAATGATTATAAATTATTTGATATAAAACCAGATGCAGATATAGCGATGAATCCCTATGACCTATATTTTATCACCTCTTCGAATGATAAGCGAGCGGTAGATAAAGAAACCATTTATCAGTTAGGGAATCAGCTTCAGGTCTGGAGAACTGCAGGCTTGCCTACGAATCCAGGTATGGAAAGAGCAGGGCCGAATCCATCGCAGGAATTAGTAGACAGTTATGAGATGGCGAATGGGGAACCTGCAATTCTGGGTTATTCAGATGCCGATCATTTACAGCCGATCATCAATACCGCTTCAGGATACGATCCTAAAGATCCTTACAAAAATCGAGATCCACGGTTCTATTCTTCCATTTATTTTAATGGTTCCCTGAGGGATTTACAAGCTGAACAGGTGGAAACATTTGTAGGTGGTAAACAAGGGATTTCGACCACTGATAGACGGTTCACCCGAACTGGCTACTACCTGAGGAAATACAATAACTATAGATCAGGAACTAGTAATAATTCTGATGGTGCAGTACGTATCTTCCGATTGGCAGAGTTGTATTTGAATTTTGCAGAGGCAGCCTACCAATCTGTGGGTGCTGATGTAAAAGTCAATGATTCGAATTTAGGATTAAGTGCGCGAGAAGCCTTAAATATAATTCGGAAGCGAGTAGATATGCCAGAGATAAAAGCAGGTTTGAGCAAGGAAGCCTTTGAATTAAAATATAGAAATGAACGAAGGATAGAATTGGCATTTGAAGAACATCGATTCTTTGATGTTCGCAGATGGAAGATCTTAGCTCAAACGGATAGGTTTATTACAGGAATGCGAATTGTCAAGAATGCTGATGGATTGCAATATAATCGGTTCAAATTCAGAAATCGAGGAAGTTCAGTGGATAAATTTTTATTGTATCCCATAGAGCAAATTGAGGTTAATAAAATTTTTCAATTGACCGGTGAAAACTGGCAGAATCCAGGTTGGTTAGATTAATTACAAGATGAAACATGATTAAATTAAAAAACATAATACCAGCAGCATTTTTATTTCTGAGTGTGGGTGTTCATGCGCAACAAGTTCCCTTTATCAGTAGCGACCAATGGGCATTCACAGATGCCTTGGGTCGAAAAGCAGTAGATCAAAAAGAAGCTGGAACAAAGAAAGATAAAACAGTTGCCATGTTCTATTGGACCTGGCATCAAGGGAATGATGATGTAAATTATGGGGTCAAGAATATCACGAATATAGTTCGTCAATACCCTGAATCGATGAAGGATTACAATCATTTTGCTTGGGGAGATAAAAAGCCCGGCTTTTTTTTCTGGGAGGAGCCATTATTTGGATACTATAAAACTACCGATCCCTGGGTTCTTCGAAAGCATGCGGAGATGTTGGCTGATGCAGGGGTAGATGTTGTATTTTTTGATTGTACCAATGGTAGTTTAACCTGGCAGGAATCTTATGAAGCATTATTAAAAACCTGGTCACAGGCGAAGGCAGATGGGGTTAATGTTCCAAAGATTGCCTTTTTGTTACCATTTGGACCTGTTCCACATTCGGCAGTTTCATTAAGACAACTTTATAAGGATGTCTATCAGCCGGGTCGATACCAAGATTTATGGTTTATGTGGAAAGGGAAACCCTGTATTATGGCATACCCTGATAATCTAGAGAAAACTGGTATTGATGCAGAGATAGCTTCCTTTTTCACCTTCCGACCGGGGCAGCCTGACTATGTAGATGGTCCAACACGAAAAGATCAATGGGGCTGGTTGGAAAATTATCCGCAGCATGGCTATATTTCGAATGGGAATGGTCAATTCGAACAAGTAACAGTTGGAGTAGCCCAAAATGCTGGTCCTTCTACAGATGGACATTGCAGTGCTTTTAATTTAGAAGGAACCTACGGCAGAAGCTATAGCAAAAGAAATGGATTTGATCCTCGGGTCGATGGTTATTTATATGGTTGGAATTTTCAAGAACAATGGGATCGGGCATTTGAATTGGATCCGGAATTAGTTTTTGTAACTGGCTGGAATGAATATATCGCTGGACAGTGGTTGCCGAAAGATAGCTGGACTGGGGATCCATTTTCTTTTGTAGATCAATTTGACTGGGAACATAGTCGGGATATTGAACCCAACAAAGGTTGGGGTGATAAAGGAGATGTTTATTATCTGCAGTTAATTGATAATGTGCGAAAGTTTAAAGGTATGGAACCTATGCAACAAGTATCAGCGGCAAAATCCATCAAATTAGGTCAAAAAGCAGATTGGAATGATGTTTTGCCTGTATTCAAACATTATAAGGGGAATACTATGCATCGAGATCATCGTGGAAGATATAGTGAATACTATACCAATACTACCGGTAGGAATGATATTGTTGAAGCAAAAGTCGCTAGGGATAATAATCAGCTATATTTTTATGTAGAAACCGCTGCGGCATTGACAAAATCAAGTGATCCCAATTGGATGATGTTGTTCATCGATATCGATCGGGATAAAAGCACGGGATGGAATGGATATGATTATATCATAAACCGACAAAGCCCAAGGAGTAATAAGGTTATTGTAGAAAAGAATGTTGGAGGAAGATGGGAATGGCAGGAAGTTCATCAAGCGCCATTCAAGCTGTCATCCAAACAATTGGTGATTGGCATTCCTAGGGAAGTACTTGGACTTTCAGGGAAACCGGTGGATATGGAATTTAAATGGAATGATAATATGCAGGAAAACGGCAATATTATGGATTTCTATGTAAATGGAGATACAGCTCCATCGGGTCGTTTTAATTTTGTTTATACGGCAAAATAATGTTTGCATTTATTCAGTCTATCAATTTAAACCTAAATCAAATGCGTTTTAAATACGTTAATATACTTTATTCGGCAATTTTATTATTTGGGGTTCAGCAAAGCCTACAGGGGCAAAGTTTTTCAGGTACAGATGATCTTGGTCGTAAATTACCACTTCAGGATGCGGTTGGAGCTAAGAAAGAGGGAAAACAGGTAGGGATATTTTATTTTTTATGGCAGGGTGATTCAGGGTCACCAACATCAGAAACACATTGGGACCTGACAAAATTATATCAGGATCATCCCGAGGTTTATCATGATTTTCATCATAAAAACTGGGGTGGAGGCTCTGCTGGTGCTGGTCGATACTATTTTTGGGGAGAACCAATTTATGGATATTATAGAGGAGATGATCAATGGGTTCACCTGAAGAACATGCAGTTATTGGCAGATGCCGATGTGGATTTTCTGGTCATCGATGCAACGAACAGGTTGACTTACACAAAACAAGTAAAATCGTTATTAGGTGCCATGAAGACCTTAATGGATCAAGGTAAAAAGGCTCCGAAAATTGTTTTTTATACGAATACAAAATCCGGGGATGCGATGCAGGAAATCTATGATACCTTTTATTCTCCGGCGGTTTCAGATCCTCAAAAAGATAGTTGGTACTTTCTGGATGGAAAGCCTTTGATTATTGGCTTATCCAAGGAGGCGAAAGGTCGGGATTATGAGAGTTTTTTTACAATTCGCGAGTCCCAGTGGCCCAATGAACCGGAGAAGGTTGATGGTTGGCCCTGGATAGAGTTTCAAAGACCGCAGAAGGTATATAAGAACAATCGTGGGGAAAAAGAAATCGTGAATGTTTCGGCTTCACAGCATCCTAATTTAGATGCGTCCATGGGTGGATCAGCTTTCTATGGAAAATCTGGAAACTGGGGGCGTAGTTATCGAAATAATTCAGCAGGTAATCCAGATAAGGATATTTTTTATGGCTATAACATTCAAGAGCAATGGGATTTTGCATTGAAGCAAGATGTTCCATTTGTATTTATTACCGGTTGGAATGAGTGGATAGCTGGAAAATGGCAAAGAACAGATGAACATAAAGATCAAGCGCATTTTGTGGATCAGGCGAGTCCGGAGTATAGTCGGGATATAGAGCCTACCTGGACATCGGGCTTAAAGGATAATTATTATATGCAGATGATTTCCAACATTCGTCGATACAAGGGAACCGATGAAGTCCCTGTTATTGAAAAAACGAAGGAAATACCGGCAATACATTCCTGGAACAAAGTAAAAGATCTGTATGTGGATTATGTGGGAGATGTTCTCCATAGAAACCATCCTGGAGCACAGACCGAGCCAAAGGTTCAATATGTCAATGAATCAGGTCGGAATGATATTAAGAATATAAAGGTAAGTGCCACCGATCGAGTTTTAGGATTCTATGTGGAGACAGTTAATCCATTGTCTACGACAAAAACAGATAATTGGATGACGCTATGGTTAAATTCGGACAATAATAATAAAACAGGATGGCATGGATATGATTATCGAGTAATTCGAGGGAATCAATTGCAGAAGTGTGTTGATGGATTTTGGGAGGATGATAAATTGCTGGAATTTGAAGAAAAGGGGAATGCCCTATTGATCAAAGTTCCGGTTTCAGATATAGGCATGTCCAAGGAGGGCTATTCAATGGAATTTAAGTGGTCCGATAATATGATGAAGGACGATCCACTGGATTGGTATGTAAATGGAGATGCAGCACCTGGAGGGCGATTAAACTTGCTTATTCAGGTACAAAAAAGATAGTCTTTGGTTTAAATTAGGTTTATTAAAAAAGGCGAGCATCATCCACGATGACTCGCCTTTTACTTATATGATATTTTGGTTTTTTAACGTAAGTCCACCACTTCAAATCCAGGATATTTTCCTTTATTGAATTGGAAGGTAGATCCGGCAATTGGATTATTCACATACAATGCGTTGATTGTATAAGTGTATTTTGCACCGGATTTGTCAAAAATAGTCACATCATGGATATGTTTATTTTTGTTAATTCTCACCTGAATTTTCGAGTAGTTGCTCTTTGTGTCTTCTGGGGTAAGATCTACAGCCGTTAATTTTCCTGCAGCACCGTCAGAATCATTTGAAGAGCTTACATACTTGTATCCAGATTTATAGAAAGTAAAAATATTGTTGGGACCGATAGCTTGACCAGAATTGTCAGCTTCTGACACTTGCACTTCTTTATCTTCTTTCAGTACCGACCAAGTAGATTTACCATCAGAAATTAAATCCTGAGTAGGGAGGGCGATTTTATACTGATTAGCGGGTTTATTTAAAAACAATTGACCTTTATCTGTATAGTTTTCACCGTTTGCCTGAGCTGCCTTAAAGGTAAAATCAGACTGGATGGTTTGGTAACCATCGTATTTTTTTGATACCTCGTCCAAAATTTTTTTGGCGGAGTTATTTTGTCCAAAAGTAAGTGTTGCACTAAAAAGGGCAACAAATAAAAGCATAGATCTCATCATCATTTATTAATCTTTTCTTAATGTTTCCAAAAACTGTTCCAATGAATATTCATCGGGGTATAGCACCTCGCGTGCTTTACTACCTTCAAAAGGACCTACAATACCTGCAGCTTCCAATTGATCGATGATTCTTCCAGCGCGGTTATAACCAAGTTTTAGTTTACGCTGAATTAATGATGTTGAGCCTTGTTGATGCATGACAATAAGCCTTGCAGCGTCTTCGAATAGCTGATCCCTATCGTCCATGTCGAAATCCGCTAATCCTGATCCATCGCCATTTTCATCAATGTATTCTGGCAATAGGAATGCAGATGGGTAACCCCTTTGCGAACCAATGAAATCAGAGATTTCGTCTACTTCCGGAGTATCGACAAAAGCACATTGAATACGGATCAAGTCGCTACCTGTTGCGAGCAACATATCCCCGCGACCAATCAATTGGTCGGCACCACCGCTATCCAAAATTGTTCTTGAGTCGGTTTTAGAAAGTACTCTAAATGCAAGTCGAGCTGGGAAGTTAGCTTTGATTGTACCCGTAATAATATTTACGGAAGGTCTTTGTGTAGCAATGACCAAGTGAATACCTACGGCACGGGCTAACTGAGCAAGACGAGCGATAGGAGTTTCTACTTCCTTACCGGCAGTCATGATCAAATCGGCAAACTCATCAATTATAAGAACTATAAATGGTAAGAATCGATGACCCTCCTCAGGGTTTAATCGACGATTGATAAATTTTACATTATATTCCTTTAAATTCCTTACTTGGGCATTTTTTAACAAATCATAACGTTGATCCATTTCAATACACAAGGAATTTAAGGTGTTGATTACTTTCTTTGTATCGGTAATAATTGGCTCATCTTCGTTTGGAAGTTTAGCCAAGAAATGTCTTTCAATTTTTTTGAACAGCGATAATTCGACTTTTTTCGGATCGACCAAGACGAATTTTAATTCTGCGGGGTGCTTTTTATAAAGCAAAGAAGTTAAAATGGCATTGATACCAACTGATTTACCTTGACCTGTCGCACCTGCTACCAATAAGTGTGGCATTTTAGCCAAATCTGCAATATAAACCTCATTGGAAATGGTTTTTCCAAGTGCAATAGGAAGGTCCATATCTGATTTCTGATATTTTTCAGTTGCCAGGATTGAACGCATGGATACCATTTCAGGGGAGGAGTTTGGTACTTCAATACCAATTGTCCCTTTTCCAGGCATTGGGGCAATAATACGAATACCCAAAGCTGCTAAACTCAAGGCGATATCATCCTCAAGATTTTTGATTTTAGAGATACGAACACCCGGTTTCGGGATAATTTCATATAAGGTCACTGTTGGACCAATAGTCGCTTTAATATGTTCAATCTCGATACTATAGTTTCTTAAGGTTTCAACAATTCTATTTTTGTTGGCCTCTAATTCTTGTTGGTTAATGGTGATTTTACCAGTTCCATAGTCTTTCAATAAATCCAGGCTAGGATATTTATAACCTGATAGATCCAATTTTGGGTCATATTCACCGAATTTCTCGACTAAATCATTTGCTGAGATTGGTTTTTCTTCGATTACCCGTTCCACAGTTAATTCAGGTTCAACCGGCTCTTCAGGTTTTTTGACCTTGGCAGGAGGTGGATCAATACTGAGTTCGATTTCCTGTTCCTGATTGACAAAATCAGTATTTGGTTTTATAGTATTAACGTTCAGCGGCAAAGATACCGGGCTGTCCTCTTTAGATTCTGTTTTAAAATCAACACTTCCAATTTCATCTTCTTCCTCTTCATCAGGCAATGCATAAGTGTCAGAAGCAACATTTTGTTGTTTATTTACCTTTAGGGTATTGTTTACAGTAGTATAATTGCTTTCATCACCTTCAAATTCCTCTTCTTCATCCTCCAATTGTTTTTTAGAAGATTGGAAGGAGAACCTTAGGTCATAATTATAGAGTAATACAAGTGCTGTTAAGAATATAAATACGAGAAGACCACCAGTTCCTACTGTACCGATTTGATTCTTTAAGATTTGGTTGGTCCAGAATCCAAATTTACCTTCAAGGATGTGCGGTGTATTTGAGATAAAATCCTGCGCAAATCCAAGGGTTATTGATAGGATTATTATAGCAATCAAGGAGTATAATACGGTTTTCCAAACAGGAAGGATAGATCTTTTGTACAAGAATTTATAACCGATAATGAACAAGACCAAAATAAATAAGAAAGAGGCTACTCCAAACCATTCATAAATAAATTGATTAGCGAGTAAAGCTCCAAATTTTCCTAATTTATTTTGAACGATAGGGGTATCAATTGTTTCGTCGTGAATTTCTTCGGAAGTTTGCAATAGCGTACTCCATCCGCCATTGCTTTGTGCGATATAACTTTGATCCGATTGCCAAGTGAACAAATAAGAAACAAATGCAACGGTGAAGAGTCCAGCGAGCAATAAGAGGAATAAGCCTACTATTTTAAGAGCTTTTCTTTGACCTTCAGAAAAGTTGAATTGGTCAAAAGATTTGGTTTTTGCTCTTTTTTGATAAGAAATGGTAGTGTTCTTCGTCTTCTTGGTCCCAGTGCTACTACTACCGTTTTTAAAAGTATTTAATTTAGCCATTAATTAATTATGACGTGATTTACGTTAGTACAAACTTAAAAAAAAACTTTCAGGAATCCATTGAATGAGATTAGCCCTGCGTTTCATAACCCATAAAAATTTAGCCTTTCTCAATCCTTTCAAAGAAGAGCAAGTTTTCATTGGATTGAAATCTAATGAGCTGTAGCAATAAGCTCTCCAATTTCGTTGTATGTTTGAATATAAAGAATTTTATGAAGTATGTTTCGAAGAAATAAAAATTTACTAGGAATATTAGCGATTTGTATAGGACTAATCTTTCAAGGATGTTCGAAAGATGACGATTCGTTATCCAATCTTGAATCTACGCATGATTTTTCTGGGCTTGCGGCCTTTAATGCAATTGAAGGTCCTGATAATTTGCAATTCTTTGTTGATGGAAAATTAATCAATAAGACGAATGAGGATTTCAGTATCGGCGGCTATTTAAATCATCGTACGGTCTTTCCAGGTAATCGAAAACTAGAGTTAAAGAATTTAGATAATCAGGTCTTTTTTTCGGCAGATAAAAAATTTGAAAGCACTAAAATTTATACATATTTCTTTTTTGGAAAGAATAACCAGCCAGTAGTTACCGAAGATGATATGATAAAGCCTGATGCTGGTTTAATGAGAGTTCGGATTATCAATTTAGTGACAGATTCAAAGTTAAAACTGGATTTTGATTACTTATCAACCAAGTACACATCAAACTTTGATAATCGTGTTTTTGGGTCGAACGAATTTTCATCAAAAGTAAATTTTAAGTTTAGGGTGTCCTCTCCTGATAAGAAATATGAAAGCATAGAAATCCCGTTGGATGGAAAAGACCGCTCCGTTTATTCGATAGTAATATATTCTAGCCAAGAGGATGAAGGAAGGGTATTGAAGTATCGCAAATTGGAAATGTAAAATATCATAGTAAGAAGAAAGCCCGTAACATTGTTACGGGCTTTCCTTTTTATTTATTACTGCTTTATGCTACTGTAATCAGGTAGTAATTCTTTTTACCGCGTTGAGCGATAAGGTACTTGCCGTTGATTAGCTGGTCAGTATTGATAAGCAATTCAATATCATTTAATTTTTCGCGGTTCAATGAAACGCCACCACCTTGAAGCATTTTTCTAGCTTCACCTTTCGAAGAGAATACTTGCGTATCTACAGCTAATAGGTCAAGGATATTGATTCCTTCAGCTAATTTAGCTTTGTCTAAATTAAATTGAGGTACACCATCAAACACTTCCAATACAGCATCATGGTCTAAATTAGCCAAGAAAGACAGGTCCCCATTTCCGAAAAGGAATTCGGAGGTTTTTACAGCCGTATCGTAATCTAATTCAGAGTGCGTACGCGTAGTAATGTCTTTTGCTAAAGCTTTTTGGACGATTCTTAAATGAGGAGCTGCATCATGTTCAGCGATGATCGCATCAATTTCTTCCTTAGGTTTTAAGGTGAAGATTTTGATCCAGTTTTTCGCGTCATCATCCGTAGCATTCAACCAGAATTGATAATATTTATACGGAGAAGTTTTCTTAGCGTCCAACCATACGGCACCAGATTCGGTTTTACCGAATTTTTGGCCATCTGATTTTTTGATTAATTGAGTTGTTAACCCGAAAACATTTCCTTGTTCAAGTCTTCTTACGATTTCACTTCCAGTCACGATGTTACCCCATTGGTCCGAACCACCCATTTGGATTTTACAGTTCTGGTTTTTCCAAAGATAATAGAAGTCATACCCTTGAATTAATTGATAGGAGAACTCAGTGAAGGAAAGCCCATTTTCGCCTTCCAAACGTTTCTTTACAGAATCTTTGGCCATCATATAATTCACGGTAATCAGCTTACCAACATCGCGGATAAAGTCCAAGAAACTAAATTCTTTGAACCAATCGAAGTTGTTCACCATTTTCGCATCTGTTTCACCTTCGCCAAAAGTTAAGAATTTGGTCAGTTGGTGTTTTAAAGAAGCGACATTGTGAGCTAACGTAGCTTCATCAAGAAGATTACGTTCAGCTGATTTGAATGAAGGGTCTCCGATCATACCTGTAGCACCACCAACTAACGCGATAGGTTTGTGACCCGCGTGTTGAAAGTGGATTAAAGTCATGATTTGAGTTAAATGACCAACATGTAGAGAATCGCCTGTCGGGTCGAAGCCGATATAACCCGCTACTTGTTCTTTGTTTAACAATTCTTCTGTTCCTGGCATGATGTCTTGAAGCATGCCTCTCCAGCGTAGTTCTTCTACAAAGTTCATAATATACCCTTAAGATTTTTATTTAAGTTGCAAAGATACGAGATTAAACTGTATCTTTCAGATAATTATTGTTTAGATCTAGCGGATGAATTTTCTCTCACATTTCTATTTTGAAAGGTTTGCAACTATCCCTGAGCGCGTTCTCGGTTCCTTGCTGCCGGACTTATTGAAAAATGTAGATAAGTCCTATATTTTTCATCCCCAGAAGTTTGAGGAACAATTGTTTATCCATCCATTGAGTATGGAGATTTCGGAGGGTTGGTACCGACATGTGGAGGTTGATAAGATCTTCCATAGCAGTGAGTTTTTTCTGAAACATTGCCATCAATTGAAACGGAAGATCGATCCTGTTCTAGTGGGCACTCCCATCCGTGGGACATTTATGGCACATATTGCAGTCGAGCTCATGCTGGATCACCTGCTGATCAAACATCAATTATTGAATGTTTCCAGGTTATATGAACATCTGGAAAATGTAAACAGACCAATTTTGAAAAATTACCTCAAGACGATCGGCGTCGAGGATGTTGATGGATTTTTCACTTTTTATGATAAGTTTTTGGAATGGCGATATATCGAAAATTATAAGGATCTGGATCAGATTTCGAAGCCATTGATCAATATTTCCAAGCGAATTTGGACATTTGATACCCCAGAAGGGATACATTCTGGATTGACTCAGGTATTGATGTCCTATTGTGATGAAGAATTGAAGGATTTCAAAGATATATACACATATATTCAGGATAATTTGACGTATTTGTCATAATTTTTTTCACTTTTGTTACTTGTCCAATAAATTAACTTAATATGGCTAACAGACTTTTCAGAAAGAAAAGCGTAGATCAAATACTTTCAGACGCAGAACATGGTGGTTCTGGATTAGCAAAAATTTTAGGAGTTCGGGATTTGGTATCCCTAGGGATTGCGGCCATTGTAGGTGCCGGTATTTTTAGTACCATTGGTCTGGCGAGTTACAATGGAGGACCTGCTGTGTCCTTATTGTTCGTATTCGTGGCCTTTGCCTGTGTTTTTACAGCGCTTTCCTATGCTCAATTTGCGAGTACTGTTCCAGTGTCAGGAAGTGCATATACGTATGCGTATGTAGCATTTGGAGAACTCTTTGCCTGGATAATAGGCTGGGCTTTGGTTCTTGAATATGCAGTTTCCAATATGGTTGTGGCCATTTCCTGGTCGCAATATTTTGTTTCCATGCTTGAAGGTTTTGGAATCCATCTCCCCAAATGGATGACCATGGCTCCGGGCTATGCCTTGGATGCCCATCAAAAGTTCCTGGAGGTAGGGATTGAAAACATGGAGAAGATTGATAAGGTTGCCCTGCAAGCTTATGATACGGCTCCAAGAATTTTAGATATTCCAATTATTCTGGATATTCCGGCAGGATTAATCACGTTTCTAGTGACCTGGTTGGTGTATATCGGGATTAAGGAATCTCGGAAAGCCAGTAATATCATGGTGTTGATCAAGATCGGTATCATCCTAGCGGTAATATTAGGGGGTATCTTTTTTGTTAAGCCTGAAAACTGGGTTCCATTTGCTCCAAATGGAATGGGGGGAGTGATGAGTGGGGTAGCTGCGGTTTTCTTTGCCTTTATTGGTTTTGACTCCATCTCAACCACAGCAGAGGAGTGTAAGAACCCTCAAAGGGATCTTCCAAAGGCGATGATTTATTGTTTATTAATCTGTGCGGTGCTTTATGTAGCCATTACTTTAGTGCTTACCGGAATGGTAAATTATAAAGAATTGAATGTAAAGGATCCATTGGCCTATGTTTTTGAATATGTCGGATTTGACCATATGGCGGGAATTATCTCCGTAACATCGGTAATTGCGATTACGAGTGCCTTATTGGTATTTCAGTTGGCTCAACCAAGAATCTGGATGACAATGAGTCGCGATGGATTATTGTGGAAGAAATTTGCAACCATACACCCAAAATATAAAACTCCATCATTCGCTACGATTGTAACAGGTATTGTTGTTGCAATTCCAGCCTTGTTTTTCAAAATGGATTTCTTTGTGGATTTAACATCCGTAGGGACTTTCTTTGCTTTTATCTTGGTGTGTTGCGGCGTATTGTATATGGATCATTCAGGCTTATCCAAACGTTCTAAATTCAAAGTTCCTTATATCAATGGTAAATACCTGGTAGGAATTGGATTGATCATAGGAATTATCTTAGCCCTTAAATTCAGTGGGGAATCCATTTCAGATTGGATGAGCATGGGATCAACGGCGATCTTATTGCATAAATCCTTGGTGATTGTGTTTTGGTTAGTTTGGATTGTGTTAAGTGTATTGAGCTTTAAATATAATTTTTCATTACTTCCAGTAACCGGGATATTGATTAACCTGTATTTGATGTCAGAACTAGGGGCCAGTAACTGGATAATCTTTATTCTATGGTTAGTCGCAGGATTGGTGATTTATTTTGGTTATGGTTATCGAAATTCGAAATTGCGAAACTTAGATGCTAAAGAAGAAATTAAATAACAAAAAAGAGGCTGCAATTGCAGCCTCTTTTTTGTTATAGTCTTGTTAGTTTAACTTCTTCGGTATTCGGTATTGTTAGTGGTACTCGTTCCAATGTTACGAAACTACTATCCAGGCCAAAGCCTTTTTCTTCAGAAAGGCTAAACTTCTTAAGGATCTTATAGATTTCCAGAATAATCTTTTCATTCCACTTCAAGAAGTGAGTTTTTGAGATTACTTTTTCTAGGACTACGAAGTTGAAGTCACCTGGGATATTGTATTTTTTCAGGGTGTCGTAGTTGCTGGTAATATCGATTTCACCTTTGTTGACCATGTCTTCAACCACCTTACGGAAGAGTAAGCTGATTTTTTGTTCTTCACGGAATCCTAAGTGGAAATCAATACGAATCAATTTACCCGGGATAAGCTGAGTTACCTTGTATTCTCGTGTATGCGGGTTGTCCATAACATCAACGTGGACTAACCAGTACACATCGGCCCGTTTGGGCTTTTTGTTGATGATGGAGTAGGTAATCTTTGCTTCCACCTCCGTCAAGTTATTGGCGCTGGTTAAATACACCAAGTGTGAGGAGAATTGAGGGACCGTTTTATCTTCACTCAGTTCAGATAGGATAGGGTAGTAGTCTTTGATATGAACAAATTTGACGAACCTATTCTTGATTTTACGAGCACCAAACCAACTGTACATGACGATGAACAAGGTTAAGGCAAGAAATAGGGTCAACCAACCGCCATGCGCTATTTTACTGATATTTCCGACTAAGAATGCAATTTCAATAATAGTATAAACGACAGCGAATAAGCCGACCAATATCGGGTTGATTCGTTTCCGAATCATAAAGACCGTCATTAAGATGGTGGTCATGATAAAGGTCAGGTTGATCGCCAGTCCATAGGCTGCTTCCATATTGCTGGATTCTCTAAAGATTAGAATAATCAACATACAGCCCAGATATAGGATCAAGTTTACCGAAGGGACATAGATTTGTCCTTTATGGTCACTTGGATAACGAATGGCAACCTTTGGCCAGATATTCAATCGTACAGCTTCAGCGATCAGCGTAAATGATCCAGAGATCATTGCCTGGCTGGCAATAACGGCTGCGATTGTAGCTATGGTTACCCCCCAGATAATAAACCAATCTGGCATGATGGCGTAGAAAGGGTTTATTTCACCCATTTGGGTTCCAACATGTTCCAATAACCAAGCGCCTTGGCCAAAATAGTTGAAAATCAACATGAGTTTCACATAAATCCAGCTAATGCGGATATTGGATTTTCCACAGTGTCCCATGTCAGAATATAAGGCTTCAGCCCCCGTTGTACATAGAAATATGGCACCGATAATAAACCAGGCATTAGGGTAAGTTGCCAATAGTTCGTAGGCGTAATAAGGGTTTAATGCTTTCCAGATTTCAGGAGAGTGATCCAGATAGGAAAATCCTAATACCCCAATGGTGGTGAACCAGATAAACATCAAAGGACCGAATACACGGCCTACAATATTGGTTCCGAATCGTTGGATTACAAAGAGCAATGAAATAATCAATACCACAACGGGAATTGTTGGGAATCCAGGCATTTTGATGGCCAAACCTTCCACGGCAGATGAAATTGTAATTGCAGGGGTTATCATACCATCGGCCAATAGGGTACTACCCCCAATAATTGCGGGGATAATCAGCCACTTGGCTCTTTTGCGGACTAAGGAATAAAGGGATAAAATACCACCTTCACCTTTGTTGTCTGCGTTTAAGGTAATGATTACATACTTAACCGTAGTTTGCAGGGTTAGGGTCCAGAAAATACAAGAAAGACCACCATAGATCATGATTTCTTGGATTTCACCTTTGTTAAAAATTGCTTTGAAAACGTAGAGGGGAGATGTACCGATATCACCGAAAATGATACCTAGACTGATTAATAAACCTGTCCAGCTTAGGCGCTGCAGGTTTTGCTTATGGTCTCCTGACATATAATTATTTATATTAGATATATTGTCTTAATTTGGTGCGAAATTACAACTTTTAAAGCGACAACGTATTTTCTTGTTAAAAATTGTTAAAGGCTTTAAAAAATCCCCAGAAAAATCTCAAAATTAATTACTTTTGTATTAGGAATTATCGAATAAATGTTTACATTTGATTAAACCATAGCCTTATTCGAATATCTAACTGAAACATGAAATTAGAATTTAGAAAAATATCACACCTTGCTATCTGCTCACTATGCCTTTTAATAGGGATGGGAGGCATCGCACAGGCTTCTAATTCGAATGTTTCTCTATCTTCACAAAACAGTTCCGTATCTGAAATTTCTGCTTTTGATAAATTAAAATTGAAAGAAGAAGACAACGATAAACTGATCAACAACGTGAAAGTTTTCTACAATCCTATCTCAGAACAAATTTCTGTAAATTTCAAACTTGCGAAAGGAAGTAATATTACGATTAAGGTAATGGATGCCTTAGGGAATGAGGTTTTGAGTTTACACAATGGAAATTTAGACTCCGGCATGCAAAACTTGAGTTTTGATACGCAACAGAAATTATCACAAGGATTTTATTTTGTTAGAGTGTCTGGTGGTTCTGATACCATTGTAAAACGTATTTCGATCAAACAATAATTAGATTTATATAAGAATATTTTAGGCTCCCCATAAAGGAGCCTTTTTTATTTGTACAGTTTCCATGGGAGGGTTTAATAGAAATAAAGAGTAACGAAATAAAAAAAGTCCCGACTAGTTTACTAATCGGGACTTTTCAATTATTTGGAATAACTTATTTTCTATTTGAAATTTCTACATATGGACGAAGTGTTTCGCCGATGTATACTTGTCTAGGACGGCCAATAGGCTCTTTGTTGTCACGCATTTCTTTCCATTGCGCAATCCATCCTGGTAAACGACCTAAAGCAAACAATACAGTAAACATATCGGAGTTGAAACCTAACGCACGGTAGATAATACCAGAATAGAAGTCAACGTTTGGATATAATTTACGGTCGATGAAGTACTGATCGTTAAGTGCAGCTTCTTCAAGGCGCTTAGCGATATCCAATACTGGGTCTTGAACACCTAATTTTTCTAAGACATCGTCACATGCTTTTTTAATGATTTTAGCACGAGGGTCGAAGTTTTTGTAAACACGGTGACCAAATCCCATTAAACGGAAAGGATCGTTTTTATCTTTAGCTTTTGCAAGGTATTTATCAGCATCACCACCATCTTCTTTGATCGCTTCTAGCATTTCAATCACTGCTTGGTTAGCACCACCGTGCAATGGACCCCAAAGGGCATTGATACCAGCAGAGATAGAAGCATACATGTTTGCATTTGAAGAACCTACCATTCTTACCGTTGAAGTAGAACAGTTTTGTTCGTGGTCAGCATGTAAGATTAATAATTTATGCATCGCATCAATTACCAATGGATCGAAGGTTTTATCCTGATTAACTTCACCAAAGATCATGTTCAAGAAGTTCTCGATATATCCGTAGTTATTTTTAGGATATACTACTGGATGACCTAATGATTTCTTTTGAATCCATGATACAATCGTTGGCATTTTCGCCAATAAATTGATGATGGTTTTATTTTCTTCCTCTTCAGTTTGATTTGGGTTTAAGGATTCTGGATAGAAAGATGACAAAGCACCTACTAAACAAGACAATTGACCCATTGGATGCGACTTGGAAGGAAAACCTGCGAAGAAGTTTTTCATGTCCTCGTGGATCATCATTTGCGCTCTGATATCGGAACGGAATTTTTCTAATACGTCTTTTGTAGGTAGTTCTCCGTAAATTAATAGATAAGCTACTTCAAGGAAAGTTGATTTTTCTGCTAAATCTTCAATCGCATATCCTCTATATTGAAGGATACCTTTTTCACCATCTAAGAATGTGATGGCACTTTTTGTAGAACCTGTGTTTTTGAATCCTGGATCTAGGGTAATGTATCCAGTTGAATCTCTTAATTTTGAAATATCTAGGGCCTTCTCGTTCTCAGTTCCTGTTATAACAGGCATCTCAAATGTAGACCCATTTAAGTTAATAGATGCAGTTTCAGACATAATCAAATTTCTTGTATTATTTGTGTTTTATACTTTTATCGTATTCTTACAAATGTATAAAATTGATTTCTATTTTCAGATGTATAATATGAATAATTATGACACAAAATAGTCATTTTAAGACAATTTAAGTGTATTAATTAGATTACTTGTCGATTCGAGCCAAATCTTTGTTCTCCATTACCTAATAATCATATTTGGGATATAATTATCTTTTAAAGTCTTCATATTCAGTAGTCCAAATTGATAAAATATGTTAAAATGTTTTTGTATCTACGAATAATTCGTAATTTAGTGATAAATACGTAGACCAATGGAAAAACTAACGATACAAGAAGAGGAAGCAATGTTGTCAATTTGGCAATTGGATGGTGGTTTTATTCGTGAAATATTGGATAACCTAAAGGATAAAGAAATGCCTTATACAACCTTGGCTTCAACCATTCGGAATTTGGAGAAGAAGGGTTATGTAAAGGCTGTTAAATATGCCAATGCTAAGCGGTACGAGCCAATCTTGAAGGAAGAGGAATATAAGGCGACTTTTATGAATTCTTTTGTGGGAGATTACTTCAAAAACTCATATAAGGAAATGGTTTCTTTTTTTGTTAAAGAAGAGAAGTTAAGTCAGAAGGAGTTAGAAGAAATCATGGATATGATTAAGCATAATAAATCCTAACGTTATGGAAAGCCTACTGACCTATATCATCCAGATAAATTTATTACTAGCGTTATTGTATCTAGGATACCAGTTATTGCTTAAGAATTTGACCTTTTATAGGTTGAATAGGATCTATTTAATGTTAGGTACCTTGTATGCATTTATTTATCCTTTTTTGGATATTAATTCCTGGTTTGCCAAAAAGATTGAGTTGCCCCAAGGCATTATTATGGAATATTTTCCGATGGTGTTTGAGCCGAAGGAGGAGGTCTTCAGTTTAAGTGATTTATTGGTGTATTTGACTGGGATAGGTGTAATAGTCCTATTCGTGAAACTAGCTATTCAATTGGGGAGTTTGATTCGGATTCATTGGTACTCCAGGCCTTCTCAATGGCGTGAGTATTTCTTTAGGAATGTGGTGTTTCCGATTACGCCATTTTCATTTTTCAATAAAATTTATGTGCACAAAGAACAGCACCAAGATTTGGAGCTACAAGATATTTTCAAGCATGAATATGTACATGTGAAAGGCCATCACAGTATCGATGTTTTATTGTTTGAAATAGTATTGGTTTGTTGTTGGTATAATCCCTTCGTATGGTATATGCGCAAAGCCGTACGTGAAAATCTAGAATTCTTGACTGATCAACAAGTTCTAGATAAGGGTGTGGACCGACAAAGTTATCAATACTCGTTGCTGCATGTGACCAAGCAAGGAGCTTCGGTTGGTATCAGCAATCAGTTTAATTTTAAAACTTTAAAAAAGCGCATTATGATGATGAACAAAAAACGGTCATCCAAATTGGAACTTGGGAAATATGTTTTCCTATTACCGATCCTGATCATTGCTGGTATAACCTTTACGGTGAACCAAGCAGAAGCAAAAATTGAAAATGTGGTAATCAAACTTCAGGAAACAGATCTTAAACAAAAAATAAAAAAGGCGATCAGCATAGAGCTTCAAAATGATACGACCAAGAGAGATTCGGGTGAGGTAATCGATACCAAGGAGTATTTCGATATGGTAAGTCCTGGAGTGTCCGGAGATGGAAGTAAAAGGCCAGGGAAATCAGTCTCCATGGTAAATGTGGTTCCATTGGATACCAATAAAAATCCTCTGTACGTTTTGGATGGAGAGAAATTGCCTAAGAATTTCAAGAGTGGAATTCTTAACCCCATATTTTTCGAATCCATGGAAGTGCTGAAAGGTGAATCAGCGACTGCACTTTATGGAGAAGAAGGAAAAAACGGCGTTATCCTCATCACAACCAAGAAAGAAGCGGCAACGAAAGGTTTTCTAGGTGATAATTTAAGGGGAAAAGTGAGTGGGATAGTTACTAGAAAAAGAATCAGCTCAGATTCATTAGCAAATAAAACATTTTCAAAAATGTCATTGAAGGAATTTCCTGAAGGCACCAAGTTTTTTATTAATGGTAAGGAGTCTGTTCTTGAGAGATTTAATGAGATAAATCCTAATGATCTGGAGAGCATAGAGATTATAAAGGATGCAAACGGTATTAAGAAACCAAGCGTTAAAATAATCACGAAAGAATTTGCCAAGGAGAATGGTAATGAGCCAGTAGTCGTTGCGGGAAAACCAGTCAGTGGAGCTGCAAGGATAACCTTAAAAGGAGAGCCTGCCTCTGAGCCAGCTCGAATAATCTTAAAAGGAGAGCCTTCTCGAATAACAGTCGCTGGTCAAGCTAATACGGATGAAGGTCAAACAGACCAGGCCCAGAAAGCGACAAGAGTTCCTCCGATGAGGTCACAGTATAGAACCTGGTCTTTTTCAGATTCTAATTCTACGGAAAAACTGTTGACAAGTCAAAACATTCAAAAAGCTTACTTTCTAATCAATGGAAAAAAATCAAGCTATAAAGATTTGAAAAAATTAGATGTCAAAAAGATCAAATTTCTACAGCATTTACCTCCTTCAGAGGCATTGAAATCAGAGTATGGAAAGAAAGGGGCTCAACATGGAGTTGTTATTGTTAGAACTCAATAAATAAACAGGACAAAAATCTTTATTAAATATTATTTATTTACTAAATCAATTCAGGCAAGAAAGGCAACCCGAGGGCTGCCTTTTTATTATTTATTTCAATTCCTTAAAGATGACTGGACTATTCCCGTAAAGAGGAGTTGATCCATCCCATTTCTCAATGAATTGTTGTTGAATAATCAATGGTGACAAGGTTTGCTGTCTCAATTGGTTTGCTTTGGATTCAGCCTCCGCCTGCACGATCATCTTTCTGGCATCAGCTTCTACCACCTTCAATTCGTTTTCAGCTTGCTGAGCCTTCTGAATCGCTGCATTTTTAGCATTGATCGCTTGGGTGATTGACTCTGGGTATTGAATTCCGGAGGTCAATTGTTCAAGGATGAATCCTTCACCTTCCAGAAATTTAACCATCTTATCCTGAACACCATTTTCAAATTTCTCGCGATTACTGATGATGGAGTCTGTGGAATATTTATTGAATTCGATCCGGTATACATCTTTGATATGGTTTACTAGGGTCATGTTCAAAATTTCATCTACAGGTCTACGGTACTTAGTAAAGATTTTAGGTGTACTTCCTGTTGAAACTCGAAGAGATAGGGTAGGGTCTACTGTAAAAACTGAACCATCCTTTGCATTTACTGTGAAGTTATCATAATTGACCGTTTGGACATAAGTTGGGAATTCATAGATCGACTCGGTAATAGGGTTATACCATACCCTACCAGTTACCAGGCTTACATCCTGAACTCCTTTTTCAGATCCATAAAGTTTTACTTTGATACCTTCATAGCCGGCGTCGATTCTTTCAGTGCAAATGAGCCAAACTAATAAAGCAATAAATAGGGTAGCTCCTAAAGCAATTAGATTTCTTTTCATACATTAATATTGGTTGGTTTATTTTTTTAAGATATAAATAATGAATTTATAGAGGATGGCAATCAGAAGAAGTGCCAAACATACACCCACAAATACATCCCAGTCAGAAGCAGCACTCAATAAATGGAATGCTTGAGTCGATCCCCAGATAAAGAAGATCAAAATGATTGGAATGGTAATAAATGGTCGTATTCTATCCATGTATTTATAGCAAGTTATTTGCGATAATATACAAAATATTAAGGAAATATTAAATAGAAATCGTGTTGAAATTACTTAGTATTCAAGTTTGTCATCGTTAGTTCTATTCCGATGTTGATGAAACTATTTACCATTTTTACTGAGTGCTCGATTAAAGCAGGTAATTCTCTTTGTTCCTCTTTATCAAATGGACCTAATACATAGTCTACTTGTCTACCTTTGGGGTAGTTGTCGCCAATCCCAAAGCGTAAGCGGGCATAATGTTGTCCACCAACAGAGCCTTCGATAGATTTTAGGCCATTGTGTCCAGCGGCAGAACCCTTAGGTTTGATGCGTAAGGATCCAAAAGGAATCGCAAGGTCATCCACGATAACCAATACATTCTGGATTGGAACTTTAAGCTCTTGCATCCAATAGTTAACGGCTTTACCACTTAAGTTCATAAAGGTGGTTGGTTTAATCACAAAAACATTGTGTCCGCGTTGTTTATATTCGGTGTAATAGGCGTGTTTTAATGTCGACCAAGTAGTTCCAGCTTGATTTGCCAATTCGTCAGCCACCATAAAACCTATATTATGCCTTGTGTCAGCATACTCTCTTCCGATATTCCCTAAACCTACTATTAGATAATTCATGCTTGCAAAAGTAAGGTTTATCTATGATATGTTAAATAGAAGAACCATGTTCTTATCCGTTCTCCGTGAAGTGCAAATGAGAAAATATAACGGTTATCATTTTTATAAATAGGGAGGATTATTTTTTAATAAATATAAAAGCGACAAATTTGTCTTAAATAAAAAATTAGTGTAAATTTACTCACAGATTAACCTGGGATAAGTTCTTAAGGTTACTGTAAAAAAAGAAATTGCAGAAATCATGGAAAATTTAAAAGAAGAAAAAATAGGAGATATAGTTGCCAAGAACTTTAAGGCAGCGGCCATATTTTCCAAGTATGGTTTAGATTTTTGTTGTGGGGGTCAGATAACCGTTGAGGAGGCGGTAAAAAAGAAAGGATTGCAATCGGACAAGTTAATAGCTGAGTTGGAAGAGGTATTGGAACAGAAATCAGCGAATGATATTGATTTTAATTCATGGCCATCGGATCTATTAGCGTCCTATATTGTGAAGACCCACCATCGTTACGTTCGGGAGAAAGTTCCGGTATTACAAACGTATTTAGATAAGATTTGCAGGGTTCATGGCGAGAGACATCCTGAATTATTTGAGATCAATAAATTATTTGTTGAGAGTAGTTCAGATTTGTTTCATCACCTAGAAAAAGAGGAAAAGATTCTATTTCCATTTATTGAGAAATTAGAAGAGGCTCAAAATTCGAAGGGAGATTACAATCAACCTGGATTTGGTTCTGTTCAGAATCCGATCAGTATGATGATTCATGAGCATGAACAAGAGGGTGACAGATTTGCGAAGATTGCAGATTTAAGTGATCAGTACACGGCGCCAGTCGATGCGTGCAGTACCTATCAGGTAGCTTTTGAGATGCTCAGGGAGTTTGAGCAAGATTTACACAAGCATATTCATTTAGAGAATAATATTCTTTTTCCAAAGTCTATTCAGTTAGAGGCAAGTTTAGGGTAAATAAGAAAGGCATCGAGTGATCGATGCCTTTAATTTTTTATACTATTGCTAGTACTTATTTTTTACCACCTTTAGCAGCTTTAGCAGCTTCTTGCTCAGCTTGACGAAGAGCACGTGACATTGTTACTGAAACGATAGTATCGTCAGCATTGTTTAATACTTTAGCATCAGTTAAAGAAACTTGACCAACGCGGAAAGATTTACCTACTTCTAGGCCTTCCATAGGAACCTCGATTTCTTGAGGTAAGTTGTTAGGAAGAGCTTTAACGCGAAGGCTACGTAATTTTTGAACTAATTTACCCCCCATTTTAACACCTGGAGAAGTACCAACTAATTTGATTGGAATGTTTACAGAAACTTCTTTGTCATCAAATAATTGTAAGAAGTCAACGTGAGTAACTTCGTCAGTTAATGGATGGAATTGAGCTTCTTGAACGATAGCTTTCGATTTTTTGCCACCGATTTCCAATTCTACGAAGATAACTTCTGGAGTGTAAAGAACTGGCTTCAAATCAGCTGCGGATACTGAGAAATGTGTTTGTTCTTTACCACCGTAAAGAACTGCAGGGATATTTCCCTCGTAACGCAACTCCTTAGCATCTCTTTTCCCTACGTTCTGTCTTGCAGAACCGCTAATAGCAATTGATTTCATGTTTTAAATATTAAATTTGAGGTGCAAAGATAATGAATAAATTGAATTGATGAAAGATTTTTTGGTAGTAAAGGGAAAATAAATCTCTGTTACTTAGGGAGTAAGCGGCGTGCAAAAAGAAAGGATACCCTGAAAGAGTATCCTTATCTAATATTATTAACGAATAATGGTTTATTTCACGTCGAATAAATCCGAGATAGAACCATGTTCATTTACATTTTTAATAGCATTTGCAAAAAGATCTGCAGTTGATAAAACTTTGATTTTTGAGCATTGAGCTGCTTTCTCAGGGTTTAACTGAATAGTATCTGTTACGATCATTTCTGTTAATACTGAGTTTTGAATAGTTTCATATGCTTTTCCAGACAATACAGCATGAGTACAAACTGCGCGTACAGATCTAGCACCATTTTCCATGATAAGCGCTGCTGCTTTAGAAAGAGTACCAGCAGTATCACAGATATCATCGATCAACACTACGTCTTGACCTTTCACATCCCCAATGATAGACATGGATTCGATTTCGTTAGCACGTTTTCTGCGTTTATCACAGATAACAACTTCAGCATTGAAGAATTTAGCGAACGTACGAGCGCGGTATGAACCACCCATATCCGGAGAAGCGATCATTAGATTTTCTAATTTCAACGATTTGATATAAGGGACGAAGATAATCGCACCATCCAAGTGATCTACAGGGATATCAAAAAATCCTTGAATCTGAGCAGCATGCAGGTCCATCGTCATGATACGGTGAGCACCAGCTGCAGTAATTAAATTAGCAATCATTTTTGCTCCGATAGCCACACGCGGTTTGTCTTTACGATCTTGACGTGCATAACCGAAATAAGGAACAACAACCGTGATGTAATGCGCAGAAGCACGCTTTGCAGCATCAATCATCAACAATAATTCTAAAAGATTGTCTGTAGGTTGGTTAGTAGATTGAATTAAGAAAATATCACTTCCACGAACAGATTCGTTGTAGAAAGGTTGAATTTCGCCGTCTGAAAACTTTGACAATGTCATGTCTCCAAGAGGTTTTCCGTATGATTTAGAAATCTTGTCTGCTAATTCTAAAGTTCCTGAACCAGCAAATAATTTTACGGTGTTAAATTGCAAAGGCATGGTGAAATGATTTATTGGGGTTTTTTATTATGAAATTTCGTTTTTTGCAGCATTGTTGAGCTTATTTTAAGCCTGTTAACTTAATGTAGCCGCAAAGTTAGATAAATGTTTCAGATTATAAAATATGAATACTCATGTATGTTGTATTTCCAGTACGATAATAATGCTGTCTTTATATCATAAAAGTCCCAAAATGATGGCTTAAATCATTTTATTTTCAATCAGAAGAACCAATAATTCGCTGCTATTTTTAACATTGAATTTTTGTAATAAATTCTTCCGATAGGTATCCACTGTAAATTTACTTAGGGATAATTCCTCTGCAATTATATGTGTTGTTTTTCCTTGTGCCAATAACTGAATCAATTGTTTCTCTCGTTTGGTTAAGGAAGGGAGTTTTTGTTTCTGATTGCATTGGTTGGCTAGAATATTTTTCACTTCCTCACTCAATGCTGTTTCTCCAGCCATTACCTGATCTAATCCGCGGATAATTTCGTTTGCTGGAACTTCTTTTAATAGAAATCCTGAGGCGCCATTTTCGAGCATAATGGATATCACACTAAACTCAGCTTGATTGCTCAGGCCGACAACCTTGGTTCTTGGATTTTCCGTGGTAATGATCTTGCATACCTCCAAGCCATTGATGTCTGGTAGAGAAATATCCAATAAGACTATATCTATATGGTTGTCATGGATATAGGAAAGCACAGATTTCCCATTGGAAAAACATATCAAATCATATTGTTTGTTCCATTTCGATAATACCGATTTTAATCCCTCAATCACAATAGGGTGGTCATCAACTAACGCAAGAATTTTCCTTCCTTCTGACATGTAATGTTATGTTATTCGTTGTTTCTTCGACTTCTATTATGTCAAATAATAGAAAGCTTGCATTAATTCAATTCAATCTTTTGAATCCCGCTCTAAATCCACTATGTCAAAACCATTCTATATTACTGTATCAACCCATACTTAAAACTTAAGTTTTTGCTGAGGCCAGATAAATAAACAGAAAGTAAGAAGAAAGCTTATTTCTTAAATATACTACCTGTAAAGGGTATTTATTTGACTATTTAATAAAATTTAAATACATCCAGATGTTGACCTCGACTGAGTAACAAGTTGGAGGTTTTTGAATAGGGTCAGGCAGAGCTTCATTTTTATAGTATTACTTCAAATATCTTTAAATATATAGCAGGAAAAAATACCTATAAATAGGAGGGTATTGAAGTTTTTAGGAAAGCATCAGATTAATCTGGTTTTGGAGGATCAAGCTGAATTCTTGGGGGGAGTGTTAGAAATTTCTTAGTTTAGCGTCTTTAATACAGATATCCCTTGCAAGAAGCCGAACGTAAATTACTATCCTTATTGATGCCCGAAGGGCTTTTGGAATACTTCCAGATCTTAGAAGTCGATCAGGTCGACAATCAACTCCATATTTATTTAGATGAACTTAATATTGCTCCGACAGGTTATGAGAACAGCAAGTTGGAGTCAAAGGGTTTTATGCCTTCCACCGAGATTTCAGACTTTCCCATTCGAGGCCAGAAAGTTACGCTACATATCCGTCGCCGTCGCTGGACGGTACTGGATACCGGAGATATCATCACAAGAGATTGGAACCTAGTGCGTGAGGGCGCTCGAATGACTACGGAATTCGGGCTTTTTTTAAAGAAGATATTTGGATAGCTATCCTGTAAGCGCCCAATTGGTAGGTCTGTTCTTCCAGATGGACGGCAAGCAACTACAGGATCAATACAAGAATCACCTCAGTGATTTCCATGATTGGGACCAAAAGCCGCATGCAGAGAGCTGGACATTGTTCCCTGAAAACATCTCGGAACACCTGAGCATCGATGAGACCAGCTTTAGCAACGGTGAATTATATACCATTGTTAGCAGTAAATCGGCAAAAGGGCGTAAAGGAACGATCCTAGCAACTATTAAAGGCACAAAGGCTGAGGATATCATAGCTGTTCTTGAGCGAATACCCTTGCGATCAAGGAATAAGGTAAAGGAGGTGACCATGGATATGGCTCCCAACATGGCCAAGGCTATCCGTAGATGTTTCAGGAACGCTAGACGTGTGGTCGATCGGTTCCATGTCCAAAAGTTAGCCTATGATGCCGTACAGGAACTCCGTATCAAATATCGTTGGGAGGTGTTGGATGCAGAAAGCAAGAAGATAATGGAGTCGCGAAAGCGAGGAATCCCATATGAACCGGAATTATTGCCTAATGGTGATACGCTCAAACAGCTGTTGGCTAGATCCAGATACCTTTTGTTCAAGCATCCCAGCCGATGGTCAGAAAGCCAAAAAAACCGGGCTGAATTGCTGTTCATGCGGTTTCCTAAGCTAAAACAGGCTTATGATCTTGGAATTGCCTTAGGAGACATCTTCAACAAATGCCGGGACAAAAAGGTCGCATTTACCAAACTAGGCCTGTGGCATAATCAGGTTGAGAATGCGGGCATTGCTTCCTTTGAGAGCGTAGCAAGATCAATTGCAGCTCATCATCAATACATTCTCCATTACTTCGACAACAGAAGTACTAATGCATCGGCAGAATCATTCAATGCAAAACTCAAAGCTTTCAGGAGCGTCTTCCGTGGCGTTAGGGACACAACATTCTTCCTGTACAGAGTGATGAAATTGTATGCTTAAAAATCTTAACCCCCCAAACTTTCGGTATGATCCGTTTTGGAGTAGATGGTATAATAAATAAAAAAAGGCTTGAAACATTGTTTCAAGCCTTTTTTCTGTTGCCCAACCTGGATTCGAACCAAGACAAACGGCACCAAAAACCGTCGTACTACCATTATACTATTGGGCAATCCTTTTTGGTTTTGTCATCAGGTTGTTCCCTTTTGACGATGCAAATATACGCCGACTTTTCTATTCTGCAAATAAAAAATCACGTTAATTATTAAATATACTGATTTTCAGAGCAATATTTTTTCAAAGAATCTTTCTTGCAGGAGCAGTCAAGGATGTTTCTCAGTTTTTACTGGCATAAATTCGAAACTATTTGTCTAATTATAATTTGTATTCCTTATTTTCGAAGCATATTTTTTAGAAAAACCTTCTATATTTTAGTATGAACTATAAAAAAATCAATAACCTGTTAGGTTGGTTAGTGGGGATTATTGCTACTATTACCTACATATTGACGCTTGAAAAAACAACAAGCTGGTGGGATACAGGTGAATTTATTGCCTCGGCGTACAAACTTCAAATTGTGCATCAGCCTGGTGCTCCGTTATTCTTAATGATCCAAAATTTATTTTCCAATCTTGCAATGGGTGACAATTCCCGAATTGCTTATTGGATGAACGTGGGTTCGGCAGTTTGTAGTGGATTAACCATTACATTTCTATTCTGGACCATTACAGCACTTTCAAAAAAGGCCTTTACAAGCTTATCAAAATCTGAAAAACTATCAGAAGGTAATTTAATCAAAATCATGGGAGCTGGGGTAGTAGGTGCATTAGCCTATACTTTCTCAGACACTTTTTGGTTCTCAGCAGTAGAATCAGAGGTATATGCCATGTCTTCATTGTGTACTGCAGTGGTATTTTGGGGAATTCTAAAATGGGAAGAACATGCCGATGAGCCAGGTGCAGACCGTTGGTTGATCCTGATTGCCTATGTGATGGGACTTTCAATCGGAGTTCACTTATTGAACTTACTAGTAATTCCAGCAATTGCATTGGTCATTTATTTCAGAAGAACTTCAAAAATCACGGGTGCAGGTATTGCAAAAGCATTGATTATCGGGGTAATTGTCCTTGCCATCGTTCTATGGGGAGTGATTCAATACCTGATCAAGTTCGCAGCATTCTCTGATTTATTCTTTGTAAACCAATTGGGCTTAGGCTTTGGAACCGGAGCTACTTTCTTTGCTCTATTGGTTGTTGGCTTATTGATCTTCGGAATTTGGTATTCATGGAAACATGTAAAACCTATCCTTAATATTTCTTTGTTAAGTCTTGCATTTATCATCTTTGGATACAGTTCCTTTACCATGATTTTGGTAAGAGCGAAAGCAAATCCTACCTTGAATAACTCAGATCCAGATAACGTTTTTACCTTCTTGAGCTATCTTAACCGTGAGCAATACGGAGATGAGCCATTGATAAAAGGTAGATATTTTGATGCTAAGCCAACGGATGTATTTGAAACTGGAAATATTTACCGCAAGGATGGAGATAAATATGTTGTAGCGAAAAAGAAATTTGATTATTCATGGAGTCACAGCACTTTATTCCCTCGGATTTATTCTGATAAACATGAATCATACTATCGGGAATTTTTGAACCTTGGGCCAGGTGAGTCACCGACGATGGTTGACAACCTAAAGTTTTTCTTTGGGTATCAAATCGGTCAGATGTATAGCCGGTACTTCATGTGGAACTTTGTTGGCCGTCAAAATGACCAGCAGGGGCAAGGATCCTTTACAGAAGGAAACTGGATTTCCGGAATTAAACCAATCGATAATGTTCGCTTAGGCGGTCAATACGCATTACCAACTTCCGAAAAGGAAAATGCAGGTAGAAATACTTATTTCTTCTTGCCATTGATTTTAGGGATTGTCGGTGCAATATGGCAGTTTAAGAATCAGCAACGTGACGCTTCGGTAGTTACCTTGTTGTTCTTCTTTACGGGTCTAGCTATCGTTTTATACTTGAATCAAACCCCATTACAGCCACGTGAACGGGATTATGCCTATGCAGGATCATTCTATGCTTTCTGTATTTGGGTCGGCATGGGAGTGATTTGGATTGCTGATCTGCTTTCTAAAAAGCTGAATGCTAAAAATGCTGCTATTGGTGCTACTGCGCTTTCCATGCTTTGTGGACCAATTTTGCTAGCGAGCCAGAACTGGGATGATCACGATCGTTCGCAGAAATTCCTTGCTCGTGATATGGCAAAGAATTACCTGGAATCATGTGCTCCAAATGCTATTTTGTTCAGTTATGGAGATAATGATACTTACCCATTATGGTACGTTCAAGAGGTAGAAGGTTTTCGTACAGATGTCCGTGTGGTGAACTTAAGTTTATTGAGTGCGGATTGGTATATGAAACAAATGATGCATAAGGTTAATGATGCTGATGCATTGCCAATTAATATCGACCCAGAGAAAATTAAGGATGGTGTTCGTGATGTTATTTACTTCAGCGACATGAATATCCCTGGACATGTTGATATCGAAGATCTATTGCAAATTATGCTTTCTGATAAACAAGAGTATAAGGTTCAGTTGCAAAGTGGAGAATATGCAAACATTCTTCCTACCAAGAAAATGCAATATAAGGTGAACAAAAACTCTGTGATCTCGAATAAAGTGGTTCCTAAAGAATGGGAAGATGCAATTGTGGATACCATGCAATGGACATTCAATGGTGGTATCATCAGCCGTGCTGACCTTTCGATAATGGCTATTTTGGCTAATAACGATTGGAAACGTCCTGTATATTTTACGACCACAACTCCTGAAGATAATATGATCGGACTGGATAAATACTTAGTTTCTGAAGGTTTCGCAATGCGATTAATGCCAGTTGCATTGGCTGCTGAAGGTCAAGTGTCAGGTCCAATTACAGATGTTGAAGGTACTTACAACAATATCATCAATAAATTTACTTGGGGTAATATTGCTCATTCCAAATATTTAGACCCAGATTCATACCGTTATATCAGTATGTATGCTGGTAATATCTTTGGTGAAACTGCGCAGAACTTACTCTCAATGGGTAAAAATGTGGAAGCTAAGAAACTGGTGAATAATGCTTACGAAAACTTACCTAAGCGTACTTACTTAATGTCGGAAGCATTCTCCTATACCTCATTGGTTGATGCAATGTATAAAACTGGTGAAACTGCGAAAGCGAATGAAATTGTTCAACGTAACTTGAAGTTCATTCGTGAGAATATGGAATATTATATGAAAATCGCGGAAACAAAACCAAATTTAGAATTTAGAAATATGCGTTTTGGTTTAGCAGCTATCCAAAATTACCAACAGGTATTAACAGATGCTAAACAACAAGATTTGTTGAAGGAAGTCAATCAAATCTTCGAAACTTATAGACCATTATACGAAGCCGCTAATCAATAAGATTGTTGCTTTTCGAAAAAGGGTTGCCAGAAATGGCAACCCTTTTTTTATGGAGAATATTGTCGGATTGTGGTATTCTTGAATGCGATTATCACCTACAGCAAGGAAGTACTCTTGATTTCAGGGAAGTTTTATTGATTTACGGTAAGCCGTAGTCAAAATAATTATTCCTTTTCTACTTTTGTGCCCAATCAAACTAATTTATCATCTCTATGAAATCTAATTTCCTATTTGCTAAGTACAGCTTAGTGCTAATGGCATTTGTTTTTATTTTTATTTCCTGTAGTAAAGACAAAGAAGAAGCTGTTCCTGAAAAGATCACAAAAATTGAATTTATTGAAAATGAAGTTCAATTGTTAATTGGTAAGTCCGATACTTTGCATCTTGCCCACTACTCTCAAAAATTACCAAAACCAAAATATAAACTTACCAGTTCAAATCCAGACGTTGTTTCTGTGAATGACTTGGGCATAATCAAGGCCTTAAAAGAAGGGAAGTCTGAAATTACAGCAACTTTAGCAGAGGAAAATCTCAAAGCGAGGGTCATAGTAAATGTTCTACCTATAGTACCTGAAAAATTAAAATTGGAGCTGCCTAATACGAATGTTTTTGTAGGAGATTCTGTCATCGTAAAATATTCTATAGATCCACCTAATACTACAAATATTACTAGTTATTCAATAGATTGGACTTCAAGTGACCCTACAATATTTACAGTTAAGGATGCGAAAATTAAAGGTCTGAAAGCTGGTAAAGCGAAATTGACCGCTAATATCCGTGGTACTAATGTTTCATCAGAAATAGAAATTAATGTTAAGGATGTATTGGCAAAGACAATTGAGTTGAATAGTGCAACAGGTGAGGTTAAAGTCGGAGAAATCTTTAAATTAATAGCAACTGTAAAACCAGAAAATACAACTAATAAGGAATTAGTATGGGAATCTTCAAATAAAACCATTGCAACTGTAGTTGATGGTGAAGTGAAAGGGTTAAAAGAAGGGGAAGTTGTTATTACTGTAAAACCTAAAGATGGATCTGTATCTGCAACTGCGAAAATTAAAGTTGTAACTATTAAAGTTTCAAAAATAACATTGAATGAAACTCAAGGGACTATGGAGGTTGGACAATCTTTTAGCCTTATCGCGAATGTTGGCCCGGCAGATGCTCATAACAAAGCTGTTATTTGGACTTCAAATAATACAACTATTGCTACAGTAGACCAAAACGGAAATGTCTTTTCCAAAAAAGAAGGAACTGTGGTAATAACTGTAAAATCCGCAGAAAATCCTAGTATTCTTGCTACTTGCACCTTCAAAATTACACCTGCTAGAGTTGTTTTGATAAGCCTGAGTGAAAGTTATAAAGAATTGAATTTAGGGGATAAATTTACACTTTATGCAAGTGTTGATCCTTCTAATGCGCAGAATAAGACTATAATTTGGAGCTCAAGCAACCCTCAAATTGCAACGGTTGATCAAAATGGAATAATTACAGCCAAATCTCCAGGAAGGGTTGATATTGTTGCGACTTCCCAGGATAATCCTATTATTAATAACAATTGTACGATTGTTGTAAAAGGTCTTGATTCAGATGTCAAAGTTGGAAGGTCTTCTTCTTCAATTACTAATATTAATGGATTCTATACGGCAGTTATTACTCATTATATTTCAAACCTAGGCGATAAGAAAGTGACAATTAAAAAAATGGAAGTAGTTGATGGATTCGGGCAAGTAAAATCTGCTAACACTGAACAGTTTGAACTTTTTAAGAATGATCAAATAAATTATACTTCACGGTTTAGTAATGTCTATAAACCACAATTTCATTACTATTTTGAAATAGACGGTAAGCAATTTAAGAGAGTTTTGACATTAGATTAGGCTTAACTCTATACGGAGTTATGAATTTAATTCATAACAGTTTAATAATAAAGCAGCTTATTCATAGGCTGCTTTATTATTTCCAATCCAATCTGGCTTTAATTACGAATTTTGGAAAAAATGCCTTATTTTTGCCTAAATAAATCCATAGATGAAACAATCGATATTATTAGATGGACCGAAGTTTCAGATTACGCTCAAGCGATTGTCTCAACAATTAATTGAAAATCACGGAGATTTCTCCAACGCCGTAATCATTGGAATTCAACCCCGCGGAACCTATTTAGCCGAAAGATTAGTACAGGAAATCAAATCAATGACTGGAGTTCAAGTGCCACTAGGTATTTTGGATATCACCTTCTATAGAGATGATTTCAGAATGAAAGGAGCCAGCCCATTAGCTGCCAACAGTACCGTAATCGACTTTATTATTGAAGGTAAAGATGTCATCCTCGTGGATGATGTACTTTGGACTGGAAGAACAATCCGCTCTGCGATGGATGCTATCCAGGCTTTTGGACGTGCCAACAGAATTGAACTTATGGTCTTGGTAGATCGTCGTTTCTCCAGACAAATTCCTATTCAACCTGATTACATAGGAATACAAGTGGATTCTATCGATTCCCAAAAAGTAATTGTGAGCTGGAAAGAGGTCGACGATAATGATAGTATTGTCTTGATCACCGAGAAAAAATAAAAGATTTTATTGATTAACAAATGTCAACATCTGAACAACTTAGTACCCGCCATTTATTAGGTATCAAGGATTTAAATAGCAACGATATCCAATTGATCTTGGATACGGCAGCAAACTTTAAAGAAGTATTGAATCGCCCTATTAAAAAGGTACCCTCATTAAGAGATATTACCATTGCAAATGTGTTCTTCGAAAACTCTACGCGTACGCGTCTTTCCTTTGAGTTGGCTGAAAAACGCTTGTCTGCTGATATCGTGAATTTTGCAGCTTCATCTTCTTCAGTTAGTAAAGGTGAAACCTTAATTGATACAGTCAATAATATCCTTGCCATGAAGGTGGATATGATCGTGATGAGACATCCTTATGCTGGAGCAGGTGTATTCTTAAGTAAACATGTAGATGCACAAATCGTCAATGCTGGCGATGGTGCCCATGAACATCCCACTCAAGCTTTACTGGATTCTTTTTCTATCCGTGAAAGATTAGGAGAAGTCGCTGGTAAAAAGATCGCCATCATTGGTGATATTCTTCACTCCAGAGTTGCATTGTCCAATATTTTATGCTTACAAAAACAAGGAGCAGAGGTAATGGTATGTGGCCCAACAACATTGATTCCTAAATACATTACTTCGTTAGGAGTAAAGGTTGAACATGACTTAATGAAAGCATTGAATTGGTGTGATGTTGCCAATATGTTGAGAATACAGTTGGAACGCCAGGATATCGCTTATTTTCCTTCATTAAGGGAATATTCCATGTTGTATGGATTGAATAAGCAAATCTTAGATTCTTTGGATAAGGAAATTGTGATTATGCACCCAGGTCCAATCAATCGTGGTGTCGAAATTACTTCTGATGTGGCGGATAGCAACCATTCCATTATTCTGGATCAAGTAGAAAATGGAGTAGCAGTTCGTATGGCTGTGTTATATCTCCTGGCTGGTAAAAGAGGATAAGTAAATCTCAACCCAATTTATTCAATTTGGGTTGACAATAAATACGAATTGCAAATCTGTAATTCATCAAAAAATTAGAGCTCGAAATCTATGGTTTCGGGCTTTTTTTATTCAAAAATTATGTTAGCAACTTTATTGAAACATTAGCTATAATGGAACAGACTTTGAGCCTAAAATCATAACTAATGGTTAAGGAAATTAAGTTCAAAAAACAGGACAGAAATATGAAGGATATGACGTGTAGAAATCTGAAAAATTTAGCATTCTTGTCAATGCTCAACAAACCAATACTTAATGTTAAATAACGTTAAAACCACTGGGTTATCCACAGGTGTTAACAACTTTTGAGGAAAACATTCAAGTTATCCATTAATTTCGTAAGTTGAAGGAATTGTATCATTTATCCAAGGTGTTTCCCTTCAAAAAATCGTTAAAACTACAGAAGCATTCATTAAAAGGAGTATTCAATCATATGTATAAAAAAATTTACCAGTTAGGTGTGGCGATGAGCTTATTGAGTACACCGGTATTGGCACAACATTCTGCATGGCAAGAGGTAAATAAGGCCTACAAGGACGGCCTCGAGCTATACGAAAGAGGGAAGTTTAGTTCGGCAGCAAAGCAATTCGATAAGTTTGAGGAGATCAGAACCAAGTCATCTCTTCAATTGGATGAAACTAAGGAACTAAGCCTACTGAAAGAGAATGTTAGATTTTATCAGGCCGTATGTGCTTTAGAATTAGGAGAGTCTGATGCTGAAAATCGCTTTTTAAAATACATTAAAGATTATCCAGCAAGTGCAAATTCAAAAGCCGCATACTTCCAAATCGGAAAATCCTACTATGCTCAAAAGGATTATCCTAAAGCCATTGAATGGTTTGAAAAAATTGATAGCAAAAATTTAGCCGGCGCAGAAAATACTGAGTATAGATTCAAATTAGCTTATGCTAAATTTATGACCGGCGATTATGAATCCTCCAGACCAGTATTCAACGAATTAAAAGACCAAAAAGGCCAGTACCAAGAGGCCTCAATTTATTACTCAGCTTACCTGAGCTATTTAAACCAAGAATATAAAACTGCATTGAATGAGTTTGAAAGACTGGAAGGTTCTAAAACTTATGAAAACAGTTATCCATATTACATCACAGCCCTTTACTTCTTAGATAAACGCTATGATGATGTATTAGCTTATGCACTTCCTAAACTTGAAACTACCAAGCAAGAAAGTGAAACGGAGATGTTTCGAATTATTGCAGCAACGTATTTCATTAAAGGAGACTTAGCAAAATCAAAAGATTACTACGATAGATTCCAGGCTCAAGATCAAGGTAAAACTCAAAATAATCAAGATAGCTACCAAATCGGTTACATCAATTACAAATTGGGTGAATACGAAAAAGCAATTTCTGAATTAGAAAAACTTGAGGAACCGGATGCATACTTCCAAAGTGCCATGATCACTTTAGGGGATGCTTTCTTGAAAACAGGAAATAAACAAAGCGCAAGAAATGCTTTCTTCAGAGCTTCAAAACTAGATTTTGATCCGCAATTAAAGGAAGAAGGTTTGTTTAACTATGCGAAATTATCCTACGACTTGGAATTCCACCAAGTTGCCTTAGATGCGATCAATGAATATATGCAAACGTATCCAAGGTCGAAGCGTCAGGAAGAAGCGAAGACTTTATTGGCTGAGGTATTGTTGAGTACTAAAAATTATCGTGCTGCGGTAGATGTATTGGAAGATCTTCCGAATAGAGGAAAAGACGCAAATGCCGCTTACCAAAAGGTAACTTATTACCGTGGTTTGGAATATTATAATGAACGTGCATTTGAAAATGGTATTTCCATGTTCATGCGTTCTGAAGCAAATCGTTACGATGAAGAAATCTATGCTTTAGCGACCTATTGGAAAGCTGAAGCGATGTACGAAGTACGTAAATACAAAGAGGCAGTCGCTGCCTTCAATAAATTCTTGCAATTACCGGCAGCTAGGAAAACAGATGTTTACAACTATGCAAATTACGCATTGGCATATGCCGCTTTCAGAGCTGACAACTACAGTACTGCAGCGAACTACTTTGAACGCTTCCTAGCAGGTGGTGGTAAAGATGGTATTGACTTGAATACAAGAAATGATGCTATGGCTCGTGCCGCTGACTCTTACTTGGCAATCAAGAATTATAGCAAAGCAGCAAATTACTACGATCGCTTGATCTCTTCTGGAGCACAAAGTCAAGACTACGCTTTATTCCAAAAAGGTATTCTATTAGGGCTTCAAGGAGATAACAATGGTAAGATTGCCACCTTGAATTCTGTAATGGCGAAGTATCCGAAATCCAATTATGCGGATGATGTGGCATTCGAAGTTCCTTATACTTACTTCTTGATGGGTGACCACGACCAAGCAATTGCTGGTTTACAAAAAATGGTAGAACAATACCCAAGAAGTTCTTACGTACCTAGAGCATTGACGACTATTGGTCTTGTTCAATACAATAAGGATGATAATGATGCTGCTTTAGCAACATTCCAAAGGGTAGTAAATCAATACCCAACGACGGATGAAGCTAAACAAGCATTGGCATCCATTGAAAATATCTACTTGGATAAAGGTGATGCTTCCGGTTATATCCGTTATGCAACAAGCACCAATATCGGTGACTTGAGTACTGCTGAACAGGATGCTCATACCTTCTCTATCGCACGTACTTTATTTGATCGCGGAAACTGGCAGCCAGCTATTGAGGCGGTGAATGCTTATTTCGATAAGTTCCCTAAACCAATTCATGAAAAACATGCTCGTTTTATCCGTGCTGAAAGTAATGCCAATCTAGGGAAAGATTCTGAAGCTATGCATGACTTCAATATCATTATGAATGACTGGACTTCAGCATATACCGAACGTACATTGATCTCCGTTTCGAAATTGCATTTAAGAAATAAGGCATACAACGAAGCAGTTCAGGTATTGAAGAAACTAGAATTAACTTCTGAATATAAAGAGAATTACGGTTGGGCAGTAAATAACCTATTGGTAAGTTATTTCAATATGGGTGATTATGCTGAAACTTTGAACTATGCGAATATCATTAAGAAGTATGAAAAATCTTCAGAAGAGGATATCGCAAAAGCTCACTTGTATGCAGCCAAAGCTTACTTGTCAACATCCAAAGGTTCTGAGGGCATGAAAGAATTAAACTTGGCAGCGTTGAAGTCTAAAACTGAAACCGGTGCTGAAGCAAGATTCTTGGTTGCTGAACAACAATTGAAAAATAAAAATTACGATGGTGCTATTAAATCAGCACTAGATATATCTGATTCCTTCTCTTCGTACGATTATTGGGTAGCAAAAGGATTTATCGTGATGGCACAAGCTTATCAAGGTAAAGGCGATAAATTCCAAGCTAAATCAACTCTGGAAAGCGTAATTGATAATTACGAAAACAAAGAGGATGGTATATTGAATGAAGCGAAACAACTATTAGAAAATATTAAATAAGAATAGGAAAAGATGAAGTTGAATACTGTTTTTAAACAATCTGCTATATTAACCTTATTGTTGGGGATGGGGGTAGGTGCTTATGCTCAAAAAAGAGATACCACAGACCGTCCTGTAACATTGGATTCATTTGATATCGTTCGTGATTATAGACCTATTCTTGCTGATGCAGTAAAAATCCGTCGTAGTCCGGATATGTCAAATAAAAGGGAATACATGCCTAAGTTGAACTATGGCAATGTTCCTGATAAAAAATTGGATATCAATACGGGTCTAAGTGAATTGCAAATAATGGAAACCCCATTTTCAAAAATCTTGGATCACAAAAGTAACTATGTAAAATTCGGTGCTGGTAACTTCAATACCATTTTAGGCGAAGCTTACTTCGCAGTAGAAGATTATGAAGATATTCGTTTCGGTGGATTTGTAAAACACCTAAGCCAAAAAGGTAATCTTGAAGACCAAAAATTCTCTAGACAGGAAGTTGGAATCTTTGGACGCCGGATTCTCCCAATGTTCACCGTAGATGGTGTAATTGGATATAATGGCTTTGGAACTCGTTTCTACGGCATTCCAACAGATTCTGATGGAAATACCTTGAACCCAACCAGGGAAGCACAAAGATTTAATGATATCTATTTTACAGGTGAATTGACCAGTAATTATGATCCTGCAAATGAAGATGCTTTGAGCTACTCAGTAAAAGCTGATGCCTATACCTATAATGATAAGTATGATGCTAGAGAGAGTTCTATTGCTCTTTCTGGTTACTTAAATAAACGTTATCGTGCTTTCAACGCAGGTGCCAACCTAGCATTGGACTATAATGGCATCCAAGGCGTGAATACAGATAATGGAAAGTTGAATAACTCTATAGCTTCAATCAATCCTTACATCCGCTTTAAAGGTGATAATTATAACATTACTTTAGGAGCAAATATCGTTTCTGAATTCGGTGATAATTCTAGATTCAATGTTTTCCCTGAAGCAGAAATTGATTTCGCATTAGCGCCTGAGTACTTCTATATTTTTGGAGGTGTAACAGGTAATGTTGAAAAAGGATCTTTCCGCGATTTTACTCGTATCAACCCTTACTTGGGTCCTAAAGCAAATATTCAAAACACGATTGAGCGTATGAATATTTACGGAGGTATCAAAGGTAATGCAGGAGCTACTTTCGGATATAAGGTGAAAGGTTTCTATAGAAAGGTTGAAGGATTGGCGATGTTCATTAATAACCCTGAAACGCCTTTCAACTTTGACTTGATTTATGATGGTAATGGTGATGATGCCGTAAAACATATCGGTATTGAAGGTGAAATCAATGTGAGATTATCAGCTTTGGTAAATTTAGGTGGTCGTCTTAACATTGACCAATACACTATGGCTGAGCAAGAAGAAGCTTGGCATTTACCAAAAATGAGATTAGCAGCAAATGCAAGATTCAATATTTCTGAAAAGTTATTTATTGATGCTGAAGCGCTTTTCCATGGTAATGCTATTGCTCGTGAACCTATCTTTGGGCAAACCACAACTGATATTTTACCTTATAATAAGCAAACAATACCTTCGTTCTTTGATTTAAGTGCAGGCGCAGAATACAAAGCCACTCAATATTTAGGAGTATTTGTGAAAGCCAATAATATGCTGAACACAGAATATTCTCGTTATTTATATTATCCGAAATTAGGATTTAATATATTAGGTGGTTTAAATTTTTCGTTTTAATCTAACAAACTTTAAATTTGCAGCAGCAAAGAAATAAATGGATTTAGGAAGATACATTCATCAGCTATTAAAGCATAGAAACGAAGTGTATGTGAAAGGTTTGGGCGTATTCAAACGAATTCATACACCATCTGTTTATGATGACCGAAGAGGAGTGTATTTACCTCCAGTAACATATTTGGAATTTGACGGTAAGTCTACCGATGGGGTTGACTTCATTGATTACATTCAACAATCTAAACAAATCTCCAGACAAGCTGCCGATGCAGATGTTCATGATGCGGTTCTTAACCTCCTTGAAAATATTAAGGAAAATGGATCTGCTTCTTTGAACCATTTAGGTCAATTGATAAAACATGGTCCATCCTTGGTATTCAAAGCTGAGGATTTAAGTGGTTTTCAATTGCAACCAATCGAAGGGGCTGCAAGCCCAGTTCCTGAAACTATGCCGGTGGAAGAACCGGTAGTAGCCGAGGAACCAGAAGAAGAGAAGCTGGTTGAAGTACCTCAAGAGGAAGTCATGGTCGAACAAGCTCCTGTTCAGGAATATGGACAAGAGATTCTGGAGGAACCTCAAAATACAGGTAAACAAAAATGGTATATTTGGGCCGCGGTGATAGCAATCATTATTATTGCAGGCTTATTTTATATGAATCATACTAATAATGCACGTCTTGCTGCCAAACGTGCTGATAGTATTCTTAACTCGCAGATTATTGAACCCGAAGAAACGAAAGAACCTTCTCAGGATTCTACTGCATTGAATACCGTCGATAGTACCAATTCAGCAATTGCGACAAATAATGATAGTGTTGCTACAACAACAGGAAAAAAGGTTTATAACCCTTTGATTCCAGCAAATCACACTTATCAGATTGTCATTGGAACACATGGAACGCTGGCTCAAGCTTATGAACAAGCTGAGTCATTTAATAAAGCGGGAATTGAATCCGTTCGTGTAATTCCTAGTAACCTCGCTCATAATAAGAAAAAGGTAATTTGGGATTCCTACGAAACAAAAGAACAAGCTGATTCAGCACTCAAATATGTGCGGAAACATTATGTTGCGGATGCTTGGCATCAAAAAATTAAATAAGTAAATCAATCAAACAGCAAAAAATACGTTATTAAACTATGTCATTAGTACAAAACCCGGCAATCGTTGATACATTGAATCAAGTTCAACAACAACCTGTAGCTTTAGCTACGACAGACAATCTTAACCTACTTGAACTTCTGATGAAGGGTGGGTGGATTATGGTTCCTATTCTATTGTTATTCTTCTTAGGATTGGTAATTTTCTTTGAACGTTATTTTACCATTCGTAAAGCAAGTAAATCTGAAGGTGGATTATTAGCATCTGTAAAAAGTAGTGTCCTTTCTGGAAAGATCGATGCTGCAATGGCTGCTTGTCGTTCTAACAATTCTGCTTTATCAAGAATGTTGCAAAAGGGATTAACCCGTGTTGGTCGCCCAATTAAAGACATCGAAGGTGCCATTGAAAACCAAGGTAAGCTTGAGGTTTCTCGCCTTGAAAAGAATATCAATATCCTAGGAATTATCGCTGGTATTGCACCAATGCTTGGTTTCGTAGGTACGATCTTCGGAGTAATCCAAATCTTCCGTGATGTAGAGATGGCTGGTGGTATCGATATCGGTTCTGTATCCGGTGGTCTTTATGTAAAAATGATTGCTTCCGCATCTGGTCTTACCATTGGTATCTTAGCTTATATTGGTTACCATATCTTGAATATGATGGTAGAGCGCTTAATCTTGCGCATTGAAACGGATGCTATTGAATTTATCGATTTATTGGATGAGCCTAGCATGTAAGCTGGATTAATCCTTTATTGAAACTTAACATGAATTTACGTAATAGAAGAAATAAACCCGCTGCAGAAGTTCATACAGCTGCCCTGAATGACATCATGTTCTTCTTGATGTTGTTCTTCCTGTTGGCTTCAGCAGTATCTAACCCACAAGTGGTAAAATTACTTTTACCTAAATCCAGTGCTGGTGAACAGTCGGTCGCTAAAAAAACAATGACCATTTCCATCACAAGTGATTTAGTATACCATGTGGACAAACAAGCCGTGCCTTTAGAAAACTTGGAATCTTATATCCAATCCAATATTGCAACTGGTGAAGAACTAACTGTTATGCTTTATGCTGATAGTACCGTGCCAATCCAAAATGTAATCTCGGTAATGGATATTGCAAATAGACTAAAAGTGAAAATGGTATTGGCAACAGAGCCTAAGAAAGATTAATATTTTATTAAACGTTTCTGGCTTTTTATGGTCGAATTAGAAGAGACTAAGGAAAATGTACTACAATCAATATCGTGAAGATAACAATCTTCCTAAAGCATTAGGGATTTCTACACTGGTCATGGCAGGTCTAGCTGTCATTGGCTTTTTTATTGTATTTGGTCAAAATCTTCCAGAATATGGTATGGGTGGTATCATTGTAAACTATGGTACTTCGCCGGAAGGTATGGGAGAGGATTACATGAGTGTGGATGAACCATCTATGGATGAGAATGCCAACAATGTAAAACCAGATAAAATAGATCCTAATTCTACACCTATTCCTACGCCTTCTCAGCAAGTCGCTGATAAAGTCGTAGCAACTCAGGATGTAGAAGAAGCCCCTGTTGTCCCTAAGTCAGAAAAACCTGTTAAAGCAAATGCTGAACAGGCAACTACTGAAAAGAAAAACGCAACTCCAGCGGTAAATCCTAACGCTTTATATAAAGGTAAAAAGAATAACGCGCAAGGAACTGGTGATGGTACTGGATCTACTCCAGGAAACCAAGGTTCTAAACTTGGGGACCCATTGGCAAGTAACTATGGCGAAGGTGGCTCTGGTTTCGGAGATGCAATGCTTTCTCTAGAAAACAGAAGGTTTACTGTGCCTCCAAAAATTGATGACAATGGCCAACAAACTGGGATTGTTAAAATTGAATTTACTGTCGATAAAAGTGGTAATATCATCCGGGCCAGACAGGCTAAGGGTACTACCATTGCCGACTATAGATTAATCGAGAAGTGTATCCGTGCCGTTGAACAAGCACGTTTAAACTCTCTACCAAATGCCCCTCAAACCCAAACAGGGCTTATTACATTCAGATTTAGAGTAAGATAATTCTTATAATATGAAAACATTTGCAGAGGTAATCGAGTATTTATTTGCTCGATTACCTATGTTTACACGTGATGGCGCTTCTGCCATCAACCCTGATGTCGATAAAACACTTTTATTCTGCCAAGCATTAGGAAACCCTCAAGATCAATTCAAATCAATACATATTGCCGGAACTAACGGAAAGGGATCAACATCTCATATGCTGGCCTCGGTACTGGCTGCTTCGAACCTGAAGACTGGCCTCTATACCTCTCCACATTTAGTGGACTTTCGGGAAAGGATACGAATCAATGGCGAAATGATTCCTCAACAATGGGTGGTGGATTTCGTGAATACTCATTTGGATTTTATTGAAAAAGAGAAACCTTCTTTCTTTGAAGTAACCGTGGCTATGGCCTTTGATTACTTCGCAAAAGAAAAAGTGGATATCGCTGTTATAGAAGTGGGATTAGGAGGTAGATTGGACAGCACCAATATCATCAATCCTGAATTATGCGTCATTACCAATATTGGAATGGACCATATGAATCTGCTAGGAGATACCTTAGTGGAAATTGCTGGAGAGAAGGCAGGAATTATCAAACCAAATGTGCCGGTTGTTATCTCTGAAAAGCAACCTGAAATTGAACATGTATTTCTTGAAAAGGCAAAGCAAGGGCATAGTCCTATCTTCTTTGCAGAAGATTATTATGAAGTTCATCAGGTGGAGAAGAGGCAAACAGGAATGGATATTACCGTAGAGAATAGACAAGATCAAGAATGTCATACCTGGCATTTAGACTTGGCAGGTTCTTATCAGAAAAAGAATATTCTCGGCGTTTTGACTGCTATCGACCAACTCAAATTGAAGGGCTATGCGTTGTCCGAGGAAAATATACAGAAAGGCTTGGCAAATGTTCAGGAATCAACGGGATTGAGAGGCCGTTGGCAAACACTATCTACTGACCCTTGGATTATTTGTGATACTGGCCATAATGAGGATGGAATCAAAGCCGTGGTTAGAAACCTGAGTACTTTAAATTTCAATAACCTACATTTTGTGATTGGAGCAATGAAGGATAAGGACCTTTCCCATATCTTACCATTATTACCAAAGCAAGCTACGTATTATTTTGGTGCCCCTAATATGCCTCGTGCCATGAAAGCTGCTGATTTAGCAGAAATGGCCCGTTCCTTTGGACTTAAGGGTGATGATTATCCTTCTATTGATGCCGCTTATGAAGCCGCACGCAATAGCTATCAAGAAAATGACCTTATTTTTATCGGTGGAAGTACTTTTGTCGTGGCGGAGGTTTTAACTAATCATTTTTAGTTAATTCCCCGCGTAAACTTTGCTGTATCCAATGCGCAACCTCTTCCTGGCTCTCTATTTCGCCCTGAAGATACATTAGCTTGGTTACAGCAGTTTCAAAGGTCATATCATAACCATTGAGCACTCCAATGCATTGAAGACCCTGAGAAGTCTCATATCGGCCAAGTTCCACGGAACCCACCTTGCACTGTGAAATATCCAGAATATTTTTACCCGATTTTATTGCCCCTTCCAATAACTCCAAGAACCATGAATCCGTCATCGTATTGCCACTTCCAAAAGTCTCCATGACGATACTTCTAACATCGGAATTCAATACTGCCTTGATGGTTTCTACACTAATCCCTGGAAATAATTTCAAAACCCCAACACGATTGTCGATATGGTAATGACAGATAAAATCTTTACCCTCATTATTCGCTAAAACCTCATCATTATAGCGGATGTGGATTCCCGCTTCTGCCAATACTGGATAATTCGGCGAACGAAAAGCCTCAAACTTATCCGAATTGTATTTGAATGATCTATTGCCGCGGAAAAGCTTATTGTCAAATAATATACAAACCTCTTGAATAATAGATTTTCCATCTTTTTTTGCCGATGCAATCTCTAAGGCAGTCATTAAATTCTCTCTGGCATCCGTACGTATTTCTCCGATGGGTAATTGTGACCCTGAGAAGATAACAGGCTTTTGTAAACCTTCCAATAAGAAGCTAAGCATTGATGCTGAATAGGCCATCGTATCGGAACCATGAAGGATGACAAAGCCATCATATAATTCATAGTTGTCCTTAATGATCTTGGCCATTTCTAGCCAGATGCTAGGACGCATATTCGATGAGTCAATAATAGGATCAAAGGAATGTACAGTCAGTTTATAATTTAAACGGCTTAGGTCCGGTAGATTTTTTTCTATCAATTTAAAATCGAATGGAATAAAAGTCCCTGTTTCGGAATCCTTAACCATACCAATGGTTCCACCTGTATAAATAATAAATATATTGTACATTAATTAAATCTTAAATATTTGTTTCGAATTATGGGTTGTTACTTCAGCTACTTTATCAAGGCCGGTTTCATGAATGTCTGCTACTTTTTGCGCGATATGCAATAAATAGCTGCTTTCATTTTCCTTGCCTCTGAAAGGTACCGGTGCTAAATATGGTGAATCGGTTTCTAGTACAATATGCTCTAAGCTGATTTCCTTGACAACAGCGTCAAGACCAGCTTTTTTATAGGTTACAACTCCACCGATTCCAAGTTTGAAGCCTAAGTTAATCGCTCTATGGGCTTGCTCTAGGCTCCCTGTAAAGCAATGGAATATGCCGAATAACCGCTCATCTGCCATCTCATCCAATACGGCAAAAACTTCATCGAAGGCTTCTCTACAATGAATAGAAATGGGTAGTCCCAAATCCTTCGCCCATTGAATCTGCTTGCGGAAGGCATCCTGCTGAATCTCTAAAGTCGATTGATCCCAGTAAAGGTCAATCCCTATTTCGCCAATGGCATAGATCTTCGATTCCTGAATCCGGGCATAAATTTCATTTAATTGCTGTGCATAATCCTCTTTCACATCACATGGATGCAAACCAAGCATAGGGAAACAGTTTTCTGGATAGGCGGCAACCGTTTCAAAAACTTTATCCATGGACGATACATCAACGTTTGGAAGAAATAATCTTTTTACACCATTGGCAAAACAACGTTCCATTTGTTCCTCCAATTTCTCGCTCCCCGCCTGATAATAAATATGAGTATGGGTGTCAGTTAATGTCTGATTTTTTAAATCAAATTGCTCTTCCATGGTCGCAAAGTTAATATATTGTCAGTGAATCTTATTCTGTTGTATAAAAAAACGCAGTTCTCATAATGAAAACTGCGTTTTATTGTGAATTTTGTAAAATTATTCCTTATTAGTTGATAGGTGTTTCCAATGGAGAACCTGCTTGTGGGGTTACTTGTGGAGTATCTCCTTTTGGACCCGCAATAATATCAATAACTTCCACATCAAATACCAATGGTGCATATGGAGGAATTAAGTTGCTTTGCTGACGTTCGCCATATCCTAATGATGATGGAATAATGAACGTAGCTTTGCTGCCTTTTTTCAATAACTGAAGACCTTCAGTCCATCCTTGAATAACTGGTGTATGACCAATACGTACGCGTAATGGCTCGTATTGCTTCATTGGATGTGAAATTTTTTCTTTCTCTGCTACTGCTTTAAGACTTGTATCGAAAACTTTATCATTTGTTAATCCTCCAGTGTAGTTGATTACAACTGTATCTCCAACAACTGGATTTGCACCTGTACCTTCTTCTTTAATTACATATTGTAAGCCTGAAGCAGTTTTCTTAGGTTGCAACTTGTTTTTCTCTACGTATTTAGCAATTTTACCTTCCTCAGTTTTTTTCAAACCTTCCATCTCAGCTAAATAATATTTGTTTACTTGGTCAAATAATGCTGAATCAGTTAAACTACCTTTTTTGAAAAGTTTCTTAACCTTGATAGTGAATTGGATGTATTTATCTGCAAAATCAGGTTTTGGTTGTCCTGTTCTTGCTGCCATAGTATCTAAGTTCAATTTGAATGTAGCACTATCACCTTCACCTAACATCTTTAAAATGGAGTTGTTATCTCCTGGGTAACCGCCTTGAACCAATGAATCAGGAATTACTGGTGCAATTTGCGGTAATCCTAAATCATAAGTGCTTGCTAATAATGAGTCACGGTCAGTCTTTACAATAATGTCCATCGCAAGAACATCTCCACCTACAGCCTTATCGCCGCCTTTATCCTCGAAAAACTTATATTCTAAACCACCTTCTCCTTTTTTGAAGCTTTGGCATGATGAGGCTAGAAAAAGACCAGCTAATGCTGTTAATACTAAAATCGATTTTTTCATTTTTTTATTTATAACGCTTATTATATTCTTATGTTAAATAATTCTTATACTCCGGAAGTATGGACTTGAACTTCGCTACTACATCCTCCAACTTATCCGTTGAATTCCCACCAGCTGCATTCAAATGCCCCCCTCCATTAAAATATTTCCTGCAAATCTCATTGCATGGGATTTCCCCAATCGAACGCAAAGATAATTTAATTAATTCAGTTCTATCAACAAATAAACCTGCTAATCGAATCCCTTTGATCGATAAGGCATAGTTCACTAATCCTTCTGTATCACCTGTACTCACATTGAACTTGGAAAGGTCTTCTTTCGTCAAGGAAAATAAGGCTGTATTATACTCCGGTATAACCTCTAAACAGTTCAGTAGACTATAGCCTAAGAACTTTAAACGGTTTTCTGTGGCACTATTGTATATGTTTTCGTGAATTTCCCAATTCTTCGCACCCGCATCTATCAGGTTAGCAATAATGTGGTGGACCGCAGAAGTGGTCGACCTAAACCGGAACGAACCCGTATCAGTCATGATTCCTGCATAAAGACAAGCCGCAATTTCAGCATTGATTGATGCCTTATCCTGATAAACATCCGCAATAAAGGTATATACCAATTGCGCAGTTGCTGCAGCACTCGAATCCCAATATTCTACAGTCGCAAAATCCTCAGGATCTAAATGATGGTCAATCATCCATTTTTGACCCTTCGCCTCTCGAATAACTGGCTCCAAAATACTGGTCCTTGATAATGCGCTGTAATCTAAACAAAAAATAATCTCCGCCGTATCAAATAGCTGTTGAGAATATTCCGTCTGACTAGGATAGTATATCAAGTCTTCAAAACCTGGCATCCAATCTAAAAAGTTTGGAAAATCTGAAGATAATACCACATGAACATCATGACCCTTTCCTTTTAGCCAATGATATAACCCCAGCGATGATCCTAATGCATCCCCGTCAGGTTTATGATGTGTTGTGATAATAATCTTTTTAGGTCTAGATAGCTCTTGTAAATATTCTTCTCCTTGTAGCATACTTTTTTTGTGAATGCAAACCTAATGAAAAAAAGTCTGCAAATAAAAAATTTTAAAGCTTAAAATAAATTCTGTATTGAAAAATTTATCCGCCCAAATCAATTGAAAATTAATCGGTTAATGCTTGAATGCATAGATTTTGAAATCTCGTTTAGTCGTCAATAAGTAATTGCCTGAATTATAATTGATCTTACCGTAATAAAATAACGGCAAACCTTCAACTGGAAAGCCATCTGCTAAAGTTCCATTCTCATTGAATAAATAAACCAGATTCTCCTGATCCGCAATCCCTAATTGAAACATACTGCTCGAAACCGGATAAAATACCGGCTCGGAATCAATATCTTGAGTGAATGTATAATCAAAAACCTGTCTTGGAGTCTCTCCCAATTCAAAAACCTGAAGATAGGACCCATCAATAATTATCAATTCTGGCGCTGTGGTGCCATTAATGTTTTCAAAATAAGCTGAATAGCCCTTTTTCCACTCCCCATTTAAGACAACCTTACTGCTACCGTCTGATTTTATTTGGTATAATTTGCCTTCATTATCAGTGGCATAAAATTCCTGTCCATTTTCCTTCTGAACAACTCCTAAGGACCCTTCAAAAGTAACATCTCCAGGTAAGTCAATTTCTTTGGTTTTATTACCTTCTTGATCAAAGAAGTAAACTCTTCCAAAACTACTAGCCACAACCACTTGTTGATCAACAACCTGGATTTTCCCTAAAATATCACCTTCAATATTCGCATTATCCCAACCGCGAACTGGTCCTCCATCCATATCATAAGCCATGATCTTGTTTTTGGAAGGAATAAACATTACTTGCTGTCCCCCAAATTCGGCAACCGTAGGAGCCTCACTTGGCTCTGAACTAACACTTGTAGAAAATCCTTGCAAGGTTTTCCCATTGCTGTCAAAACGATATAACCTCCTCCGATCTGTTACCAATACTAAACTTCGATCTGCAAGTTGACTTACTTTGCCAACAATTCTTCCCGAAAACACGGTTGACCACAGTTTATTGCCTGAAGGGTGAATCGCATGAACCGTATGATCTTGTTCCTGAACCAAAATAAATTCTGAAGTGTCTGAATGCTCAAATACATATGGCCCGTTGATTAATCGGCTACCCATCGAATAGGTCCAATCCGGAGTGACACCCAAACGATTCTTGCTCTTGTAAATCGCATAAAACCGACTTAAGAAATTCCCGCCATTTCCCGATAGTTGGAGAGACCAAGAATAAAAGTCTTTAAATCCATACTCTTTATCATCCCTAAACTTGCGACTGTATTCTGATTTTAAAGTGTTATTAATAAAATTCTCACCGTTCTTGGTGTTGATAAAGAAGGTAACATTCGCCTCATTCCCCTGAATTTGTTCATAATTTTTAAACCCTAGACTTCCAATTAGAAAATCCTTGTTCTTCCATTTACGAACATATTCTTGTACGGTTGATAGCTGGTTTGCCATTACTAACATATCATTGATCCGCACAAAATAAGGCCGAGAGAAAGCCTTCATCCCATCGCCAAAATAACGATATGGGATATTCGCATATCTGAATCTATAGGTGCTATCACTAATGTTCTCAGCAATATTATTGATAATATCATCTAATTTAGAGCTGTCCTGAATGGTGACAAAACCCAAATAATCCGAGTTACTTTGTTCTGCAACCGCAAAATTCCCCGCTAAACTTGCTTGGAAATCTGCCAATAGACCTTCTCGGTTATTGTTGATTTCGGTAGCTTGGCCCTGTAACTGCTTGAAATTATCCTGTTTCGACTGCCATATCGCCAAATCCTCAAACCAAGTCTTCGAATCACTAAAAGAATACTCCACATACATCATGGTATTGGATGGAAAATAATTATATAAACGCTGGCTGGTCTTACTTTGATTAGCAAATAATGAAATATACTCTTGCTCCTTATCACGAAGCTGGCTTTCTCCGGTCAACATCAAGGCATCCTGCTTAAAGTTGATATTCCATACCGTTTCTCCCTTCAAATTCACAAATTGCCTCAAGAAATCCCCAGGACGATTATCCTTGAATACAGATATCAAAGCTGGGATATTTTGCTGCGGAATATAAACAGTAAAGGGAGCATTTCGATTATTATGCTCATTGAAAAAGGTGACTTGGTCTTCTTTTAGTTTTTCTACCTTTTTATCATTGACCTTGACCAGCAAACCTTTATTGAAACTGGAGAAAAAAGTGTTTTCCTGATAAGCCACATAAAAAATAGAATCCAATTTCTTGTCATCCTTGAATGTGCTGTCAGGTTCTAGGTTTTTGAATTCATAGATCCGGATCCCCGCAGTATCCTGAGTGCTAACCTTGTATTTTTTACTTAATGTTAGAAAGGTTTGATCCAGTTGGGCCTGGTCAACCTTGTCTAAACTATGAATACTAAATAAAGTGCTGATTCCTTTTTTTTCGGGGTGAAAAGACATTAAAATCTCTGCACCGCCGACTAATGGCGATAATTCTTTGTTACGAAGTAGGTTTTGTTTCAACTGTTTGAGCTCATGCATGGCATGTTTCCCTAACATGGCTTCAAAAATCTCGAAATCCTTAAAGATATTGTCTGTCGTGGCATCATTTAAAAATGAAGCAATGAGGTAGGTGTCCTCAGGCAAATGTTGTACTGGTCCTACGTATTCTTGCTGTTCCTTGTTTAAATCCCCAAAGTAAAATACCGACGCTACCACCACCGCAATAAATAGAAGGATTGAAACAATTATTGTATTTCTCATGAACGAAAAGTCTTCCTTTTGTTTGTTTAAATATTCAATATAGACAAAATTGCAAAATTAGAAGTGCTTTTTAAGAAGTTATTTTATACATTTATAAACGAAAAATCATATGCGATTATTTTAGCTTTCTTTATGAATAAACAAATTATCCTAACTGCTGCTTTTTTTGGTTTGTTAGCTGTAATACTTGGCGCATTCGGTGCTCATGGACTTGAAGGTAAAATCTCTGATAAACAACTAGAAACATGGGGAACGGCTAATCAATACCATTTTTATCACACCCTAGCCCTTCTTTTTCTGTCCACTTTCTCTAGAGCGAAAAGTCAATCCATTAAAGTTTCTTACATCATGTTTACCCTAGGTATCATCCTTTTCTCAGGATCTATTTACCTGTTAAGCACTAGAACCCTACTTGGAATCGAAAATATTTCCATTATTGGACCAATTACTCCACTCGGTGGACTTTGTTTTATGGTCGGATGGATCGCCTTATTTATTGCGGCAATGAAAAATAGAGCATAATATTAAATACATTTAGTTTCCAATACTTAGAAACAAACAAAATACCATAAAAGGCACTCCTAAGTGCCTTTTTTATTTCCTCCCAGCTGAGAAAATAGATCTAAATACTAAATACTAACAACTAAGTACTAACTACTAAATACTAAATACTAAATACTAACTACTATTATTACCTTTGTTTATGTCTCAACTGGATTTATCATCTTCAAATCGCATAACTTATTTTGTAGAGGTCGTATTACCATTGGCAATTGCTAAATCTTATACCTATAGAGTACCTCAGGAATTAAACGATAAGATTCAGGTCGGCTTAAGGGTAATTGTACAGTTTGGTAAGAATAAAATTTATTCTGCCATCATAAAGGCAATTTCTACCGATGCTCCGCAGCAATATGAGGCTAAATACATCCTTGATGTTGTTGATAATGATCCTATAGTGAATGAAACCCAGTTGCAAATGTGGGACTGGATTGCTGAATATTATATGTGTTATGTGGGTGATGTTATGCAGGCAGCTCTTCCAGCGGCATTAAAAATGGCATCCGAAACTAAGATTGTCGCCTCAGACGACCCTAACCTCGATCGTTCCCAACTTTCTGATAAAGGTTATATGATCATGGAAGCGCTTGACCTCGCAACGGAACTTACCGTCAACGACGTCATTAAAATCCTTGGTCAGAAAACAGTATTCCCACTTTTACGTAGCTTATTTGAACATGGTTATATTTTGATTTCTGAAGAAATTAAGCAGAAATATAAAGCCAAAACCAAAGCATTCTTACGTTTAGCCTCTGAATTTAACGATCCTGATGGCAGAAGAGAATTGTTGGATAGCTTAAACCGAGCTCCCAAACAACAAGATGCTGTGATTGCATTCCTGCAGTTGTTAAAGACCAAAAACGAAATCAGTAGACAAGATTTGATGGAAGCTTCAGGTGCTGGCTCCAATGCCATTACGGCATTAATTGAGAAGGCAGTCTTTACAGTAGAGGAAAAAGTCGTTAGCCGATTTGAGGGAACCGATGTCCTGCTGAACCCTGATTTTAACTTTAGCCCTGCACAGCAAAAAGCTTTTGATGAAATCAAATCCTCCTTTCAAGAGAAGGATGTGGCTTTATTACATGGAGTCACAGCCTCCGGAAAAACCCAGTTATATATTCGATTAATTGAGGAAACACTGAATAAAGGTAGATCGGCACTCTATCTATTACCAGAAATTGCTTTAACCGCGCAGATTACTGAGCGCCTGAAATTGCATTTCGGAAATGAACTCGGTGTTTACCACTCCAAATTTAATGATAATGAACGTGCCGAGGTATGGCATAAAGTCAATAAAGGTGAATATAAAGTGGTTATCGGTGCTAGATCTTCTGTATTTCTACCTTTTCATAATTTGGGATTGATCATTGTCGATGAGGAACATGAAACCTCCTACAAACAATACGATCCTGCCCCTCGCTATCATGCTCGTGATACCGCAATTTATTTGGCGCATCAGCATCAGGCTAAAGTCCTTCTGGGATCTGCAACCCCTTCGGTGGAGAGTTATTATAATGCTAAGGCTGGAAAATATGGGTTAATCGAATTGTTGGAACGCTATGGTGAAGCAAAATTGCCATGCATAGAAATTGTTGACCTCGCTGAAGCAGCTCGAAAAGAAGAAATGTTCTCCTATTTTAGTGCTAAGCTTTTGACAGCTATTAAAGAAACGGTAGAGAAAAAAGAACAGGTGATTCTGTTTCAAAATAGGAGAGGGCATACCCCATTCCTTCAATGTGGTACCTGTGGTTATGTTGCTAAATGTGTCAATTGTGATGTGAGTCTAACCTACCACAAAACCAGCAATCTTATGCATTGCCATTATTGTGGCTTTTCTGAACAGCTCGTGGAAACTTGCCCTGCTTGTGGATTGCCAAATATGCAAAGCAAAGGTTTTGGTACGGAAAGGGTGGAAGAGGAACTGGAAATTCAATTACCAGAACTCCGAATCGGTAGATTGGACCTAGATTCTACCAAAGGCAAATATGGATTTGATCGCGTAATATCAGCTTTTGATAACCAGGAATTTGATGTCTTAATCGGAACCCAAATGATTACCAAAGGACTGGATTTTGGAAATGTAACCTTGATTGGTATTATCAATGCTGATGGTATGATCAATTTCCCTGACTTTAGAGCCTATGAAAGAGCATTTTCTTTATTCTCTCAGGTTTCTGGCCGTGCCGGAAGAAGACAGACCGAAGGAAAAGTAATTATCCAAACTAATACCGCCAATCATCGAATATTGGAACAGGTAACAAACCATGACTTTATGGCTATGTTTACCGCTGAAATTACCGAACGTAAAAATTACTTATACCCTCCATTCTATAGGCTCATAAAACTGGATGTTAAACATACCGATCAGGACTTAGTGCATGATGCTGCCAAAAGATTGGCTAGTCTGTTGAGACAACAATTAGCTGAAAGGGTTTTGGGACCTGAACCACCATTGGTTGCTCGGGTTAGAAATAACTTTATTCAAACCATTACCTTGAAAATTGAAAGAAAAAATATCTCTATTGCTAAAGTGAAGGAACTTATCAAACAAGCTTTACTTCATTTTGAATTGGATAAGAAAAATAAAGGTGTGCGAGTACAAATTGATGTAGATCCTTACTAGTTTATCATATTTTCCCTAGATATTTACTATCTGTGCATTGATAACTGCCATCATTCGAAAGAAAAGCTAAATAAACATGATAAATATCTTGAGGAGTTAATTTATCGAAATATATCTCTTGGGACTCTTCACTGATTAAATTCCCATTGACAAGTCCAAAAACCTTATTTATTTCCGTGTTTTCAGGTTGTAGCAAAAGCATGCAACGGTAATTCTCCATATCAAATGCTTTTACTATTTCTTCATCATAAGTCCACAAAACTTTTAATGAAGTGGATTCCAAATTCATTTCTATGTTAAATGTAGTGATAGGATTGATTAATCCTCTACTGATTGATAGGGAAGACCAATTTATATTGTTATTTTTGCTATGCTCATCAAAGGCATTTTTTAAATTATATGACATTGCCGAATTGTGACTCGACCATTCAGGATGGTAATTCTTGAACCCTAATCGGATATATGGAAGAATTTTAGATAATAATTCCTGTAATTGCTTGAACTTAGAATTATTCCCCAATTGAAGGGTTGATTTGGTCCTTTTCCTGGATTCTGGTGCAGACCGTACATAGGTCTGGCCCTTCCAATTACAAAATACTAGATTTCCAATCTTACCCTTAAAAGAAAATATACTCCCATTATTCATAATAGCCATATCTCATATCTATTTGATTCTTCTTAAAGATACTGAGAATGGCTATTGATAATTTGATTTAAGAAATTAAATTTCGTTGAAATTAATGTTAATTAAATTTGTCTATTTCCTGATTTTCGAAACTTTAAATGGCTTTCTGACCGCTTTTTTTGCAGCTTCCTTTACTATTTTTGCCTGTTCTTCGGTTACTTTCTCTGGTTTATAGTTGGATTTTGTAGGGTCTAAATTGAATAATTTAGCATACCAAGTCAATGCGGCAGCAAAACGACCATAATCCAAATTTAAATGATAACCATCTCTGGTGAAGTTATCTCCAATACTACTTGTTCTGGCATTTTGGATCGTGGTTCCATCGGGTACAATAAATGCATAGTCTCCTGTCTTTTCCAACCTTGAGGTTACACTCATGATGCTGTCATACATGTTTTTCTGATTCCGGTCATAGTTCGCAAAACCATCATGCTTCGAATCTTGTTGATATGCCCATGTTTGATGATATACCAATTTGGTATCTGGATGAACATGTGCAAAAACATAAGTCCATAAATCCCCCAAAGTTTGCATCACCACATTATACTTCCCAGAGAGTGGACTCGCCTGCTGTAAGCTGATATAATCCCAATTATCATCGGCCAAAGCTTCTTCAATACTCGTCTGTTCCGTCGTGTTTTTATTCCCCTCCAAGTCAATTTTCCGATAACTATATGCCTTCAGATTATTATGCGCATTTTTTAAATGTAAATCCAATGGCGCTCCACCAATGTATAAATTGCCAATTACTATCTTTTTACCAGCAGCTGCCGCCAACTCATGCAGATAGTTCTCTAAAGCATCCTCAGAAAAACTATTTCCTATTGCTAATACTTTAATAATGTCGTCATCATTTGGCGAGGTCTCTTGACCAAATACAACCTGAACCTGTAAAAAAATAATAAATAGATAAATAGATAGCTTCTTCATAGTGCCCATTTTTATTTGTAAAATCGAGTTTATTCGGATAATACCCTCGTCAATATAAAAGTACAAAAAATAAAGCGGAGAGATATTTTCTTTCCTAAAATTCAGAACAGTTCTGACCTTGAATGTTTTGCATTTTAAGCTTAATAATATGGTAAATTAAGGCTAATTTTGAGACTTATGGCGTATAAGTTTATAGATAATTACAGGGAACAAGGAGCAAGAAAGCAATTAGTGAAGCATCTTGAGAAGCGGGGAATTGAGGATAAGAAGGTGTTGCAGGCTATTGCAAAAGTTCCGCGCCATTTCTTTTTCGACGAAACTTTCTGGAATCAAGCTTATCGTGATATCGCTTTCCCAATCGGGGATGGACAAACTATATCTCAACCTTATACGGTCGCTTACCAAAGTCAATTGCTCCATATCAAAAAAGGAGATAAGGTGCTCGAAATCGGAACAGGTTCGGGATACCAAACCTGTATTCTCCTTGAACTTGGTGCGGATGTCTATACCATTGAAAGACAAGAAAACCTATATAACAGAACGATTCAGGTTCTGCCCTATATGGGCTATAAACCTAATTTCTTCTTAGGGGATGGCTCAAAAGGTATTCCTGAAAAAGCCCCGTATGATAAGATTATCGTAACTGCTGGAGCTCCATTTGTCCCTGAAAAAATGCTGAAGCAACTCCGACTAGGAGGACTCCTGGTTATTCCGGTAGGGGATGAGAAATTCCAAAAAATGGTCACTATCCTCCGCGTTGGTGAAAATGACTTCGAAAGAATCGAACTCGATACTTTTAGATTTGTCCCACTGGTTGGTGATCAAGCCTGGTAATTTTTGCAGATTTTATCCCTACCTTAGCACCCATGAGTGCAGAATTTTACCAAAATAATGTCGGGAAAACCCAAGGGGAAATAAAGTCTTTAGAAAAACAAATCAATAAAAATGCTTTTTTACGATTAGGATTGATGATTGCTGGTGCCATAGGTATTTGGCAATTATTCTCCTTCAATAATATTTTCTTTGTCCTTCTGGCAATGATCCTGTTGATTTTTCTGTTCGCCTTTCTTGTGTTCAGACAAGCTAAGGTAGATCGTAAACTGCAAGAAGCTAAGGTATTTCTCAGTATCAATGAGAATGAACTTAATATCAATAACCGAAAAAAGAACATGTATGATGATGGTCAGGAATTTGAAGATCCTAAGCATCCTTATACCTCTGACCTCGATATTTTTGGTCCAAACTCCTTATTTGAACTGGTAAATCGTTGCGCAACCAAAGACGGTGTAGCGGTCCTGCAATCCTGGATGAAATCCCCTTCCTCAAAAGATGAAATTACGCAGCGACAAGAAGCAGTGGAAGAATTGAAGTCAGATCCTGAACATTTGCAAGCATTCCAAACCAAAATGTTGTTTAACCTGGGTTCAAAAATAAACCTGAGATCCTACATTTATAGTTATTTCCATGATAAATCCTTCCAGTTTGGCAATGCATTCTATAGATCCTATGTCCCATTGGTACCTTGGATATTTCTAGCTGGAATCTTATTCTCCATTTTCGTGTTTAATATCGGGGGATATTTGTTTGGCTTAGCTTTAATCCATTTATTATGGACGATTGCTATGGCAGGTAAAGTCAGTCAATTCTCCAATAAAGTGGATAAAATAGGCGTTTCATTGATTGGTTTCGCGGATGCCATCAAATTGATGGAAGATAAAAAGTATCAGGCAAAGCTAAACCTTGAACTGCAAAGTAAAATCCAGATTGAAACTCAGCAGAAAAAACTTTCAGGAATAATCCATGAACTAGGAAAATTGATTGACAAACTGGATGTACGCAATAATATGCTGGTTGGTGCAATCTTAAATATGTTATTCCTTTGGGATTTCAAACAAATTATGTCCATCAGTAAATGGAAAGACCAATATGAAGATTCTATTCTTTCTGGATTTGATGCCGTTGCTAAATATGAAAGTCTAGTATCCTTGTCTTTATTGGCTTATAACCATGCTGATTGGCAACAGCCTAAAATTTTGAACGATTTCGAAAAGGATTCTCTCCTCGCAGATGAGGTGAATCACCCTTTAATCCCAGAGAATAAATCGGTCGGAAATGATTACAATGCCAATGACCATAAAATTGCGCTAATTACGGGTTCAAATATGGCCGGTAAAAGTACTTTTTTGAGAACAATCGGGATTAATGCCGTACTGGCTTATACCGGAGCTGTAGTCTGTGCTAAAAGATTTGAATTGCCAATTTATCAATTGGTCACCTATATGCGTATCAAAGATTCCCTGAATGAAAGTACATCCACTTTTAAAGCCGAATTGGACCGTATGAAGTTTATCTTGGATAGAGTGAAGGATATCCCCTCTAGTTTTTTCTTGATTGATGAAATGCTACGCGGAACAAATTCGGTAGATAAGTACCTAGGGTCTAAAGCGATCATAAAAAAATTGATTGATCTCCGAGGTCGCGGTATGTTGGCAACCCATGATTTGCAACTCTCAGAACTAATCAATGACTATCCCGGTTATTTGAAAAATTATCATTTCGATATACAGGTGCAAGGGTCTGAAATGTTGTTTGATTACAAATTAAAAAATGGTGCTTGTACTATTTTTAATGCTTCCATGCTGTTGAAAGGTATTGGAATAGTCGTAGAAAGCGAAAAAGTTAATTAACTTTGCGGCTTCAATATTAAAAATGACTGTTCTAGAACGTATCGATCAAAGTGAAACACGAATTACCATGACAGTGTTTCCTTCCCTTACCAATCACCATGACACCCTTTTTGGCGGTAAAGCCATGGCGATTATGGATGAGGTTTCCTTTATGTGCGCAACCCGTTTTTGTAGAAAATCTTTGGTGACCGTTTCTACCGATAAAATTGATTTCCATAAAGCTATCCCTTCAGGAAGTATTGTGGAAGCGATTGCTAGAGTAGAAAGTGTAGGAAGGACTAGCTTAAAAGTCCACGTAGAAATTTACCTGGAAAGCATGTATGCCGATGGTCGCGAACTTGCCATCCAAGGCCGATTTACTTTTGTTGCCTTAGGTGACGATAAGAAACCAATTCCTGTATTGGAAGGTTTGGATGTAGAATAATTCCTTATTCTATTTTTGCCCTTGCATATTGAGCTGCCCAGTCGATGTCTACTCCCAGGTCTTGTGCCCAATCGTAGACCAAATGCGGATGTCGTAAAAACTCCCGCCCAAGAATAATAAAGTCTGCCGCAGCTCGATCCAGGATGTCCTGTGCCTGTTTGGCACTGGTTATGAGCCCAACTGCTCCCGTAATAATATGACATTGTTCCCGAATTGCATCAGCAAATGGAACTTGATATCCTGCCTCTACCGGTATCTGTTGATGATGTACCGCACCCCCTGAGGAAATATCCACTACTTCAACTCCTTTATCTTTTAGAATCTTTACTAGTTCAATGCACTCTTCCAGATCCCAGCCACCTTCAGCCCAATCCGTCGCCGAAAGCCGAACCCATAAGGATTGCTCGGAAGTCAAAACCTCTTGAATAGACGCTGTTATTTCTAGTAAAAGCCGAATTCTATTTTCAAAATCTCCTCCATATTCATCAATTCGAGTGTTGACTAATGGCGATAAAAATTGATGGATTAAATATCCATGCGCTGCATGAATCTCGATTATTTGATAGCCTGCTTGAACAGCTCTTTGGGCTGCATCCTTAAATTTTAAAACAAGGGTTTCTATTTCCGAAATTGATAATGCTTTTGCTGGAAATTCGTCTTCATGATAGGGTAGGGTAGCAGGGCCTACAGTTTGCCAGCCATGTTCTTCCGTTGGAGAGAACTGCTTGCGACCCAACCAGGGCTTTTCTGTACTTGCTTTGCGTCCTGCATGTGCCAATTGAATCCCTGCAATACTGCCTTGACTTTTTATGAATTCAGTAATCTGTCTGTATTTTTCGATTTGCCCATCTTCCCAGATTCCTAAATCACCATAGGTGATCCGACCTTCGGGACTTACCGAGGTTGCCTCTTGAATAACTGCTCCAGCAGCACCAATGGCAAACTGACCTAAATGAACCAAATGCCAATCTGTTGCAAATCCTTGCTCGGCACTGTACTGACACATCGGCGAAACGACGATCCTATTTTTTAAACTGAAGTTTTTAAGTACTAATGGGGAATATAATGAAGGGTTGGCCATGAACTTTTTTTTATTAATCCTAATTACTCGTTTGGACTAAATTTACTGAGGATTTCACAAAATAGGGCCATAATGACAATAAGAATTGCCATTCCTGGGTAATTAATTTGAAAGGAATCGGATTTAAGCGTTACGGATTACCTCCGGTAAATCCTTCAACTCTTCTTTCGTAAATAAGCGATAATGAATCTTAAAGGTTTTCCCCATCGGTGTCTCTAATGAAAATCCACCCGGACCAAATCCTTCTAAAACATCTAATGTGAAATGAGAGAATTTCCAGTACTCAAATAAATCCCGATCTACCCAAAATTCAAACCCTTCAACCAATCCAATCATCGCATCATTCATCCGCGGATAAAACCCGCCCTTTTCAAAACATTGTGGCTGTGTTCCTTCACAACATCCACCAGCCTGGTAAAACATTAAAGGACCATGTTTTTCCACTAACTCTTGGATCACCGCTTTGGCATTGTCCGTAACATCAATTCTTGAGATCATATCTTTAGCTTTTGATAAGAAAGGGGTTATAGAACATAACCCCTTATCACACATTTAACTATTAACTAATCTATTAGAAAAAACCAAGCTTTTCTTTGCTGTATGAGATAAGCATGTTTTTCGCTTGGCGGTAATAGGCTAACATCATTTTGTGGTTCTCACGACCGATACCCGATTGTTTATAACCACCGAATGGAGCTCCCGCAGGATAACTATGGTACTGATTTACCCAAACTCGGCCTGCTTGAATGGCTCTAGGCACCATGTATAACTCATGGGCATCCCGTGTCCAAACTCCAGCTCCTAATCCGTAAATCGTATCATTTGCAATGGCAATAGCCTCATCCACATCTTTGAAAGTCGTTACGGCTAAGACTGGTCCAAAAATCTCTTCCTGGAAAATACGCATCTTGTTGTTTCCTTTGAATAGGGTAGGCTTGATATAATAACCATTGTCAATATCTCCACCTAAATTATTCTCATCGCCACCAGTTAATACTTCGGCACCTTCTTCCTTACCCAATTTGATATAAGACATGATTTTGTCCTTCTGGATCTTGGACGCTTGGGCCCCCATCATCACAGTTGGATCCAATGGATTACCGACTTTGATTTGGTTTACTCTTTCGACAACTCTTTCAATAAACTTGTCGTAAATAGATTCTTGAATTAATAATCGAGATGGACAGGTACAAATTTCACCTTGATTCAATGCAAATAAGACTGCACCTTCAATGGCTTTGTCCAAAAATGAATCGTCTTCTGCCATAACGGATTCGAAGAAAATGTTCGGTGATTTACCACCCAGTTCTAATGTTACTGGAATAATATTCTCCGTTGCATATTGCATAACCATACGGCCAGTCGCGGTAGAACCTGTAAAGGCAGCTTTGGCAACCTTTGGATGGGTCACTAAATGACGACCTAACTCTGATCCAAATCCATTAACTACATTGATTACTCCCGGAGGAAGTAAATCTCCAATGATTTCCATTAAAACCATCATGGAAGTTGGTGTGCTTTCTGCTGGTTTCAATACAACAGTACAGCCTGCAGCCAATGCTGGTGCCAATTTCCAAACGGCCATTAAAATTGGGAAATTCCAAGGAATTATTTGTGCAACTACTCCTATTGGTTCATTGACAATCAAGGAAACCGTATTGCTGTCCAATTCAGATAATGAACCTTCCTCCGCACGAATTACCCCTCCAAAATATCTGAAATGGTCTATAGCCAATGGAATATCTGCATTGAGTGTTTCTCTAACGGCTTTACCATTATCTATCGTTTCCACAATTGCAACCTGCTCCAAATGTTGTTCGATACGGTCCGCAATTTTGAATAAGATATTACTTCGTTCGGTCGATGAGGTCTTGCTCCATGTTTCGAATGCTTTGCTTGCTGCTTCTACAGCCTTATCTATATCTTCTTTGGTCGAATGGGCCACTTGTGTAAATGGCTTGCCATCGATCGGTGAAATATTGTCAAAATACTTGCCTTGGGTAGGTGGAACAAAAGTTCCATTGATGTAATTATCATAGCGATCTTTGAACGCCGGTCTTTTTAATTCGCTCATAGTATTATGTTTTTCTTAGTTTATATTTGGACTCTTTCTCAAATTTACCAAGAGGCAAATTTTTTATATAGCATTATTCTATCTTTTGATAGCATAATAATTTCAAAGACCTAATGTTTTGATTTTATTTACTTTTTTTTATTTTTGGTTAACAACCAATTATAAATTTTTATCGTATGGGAAAGAATAATTTAGTCCATGAGCTTCCTTATTCGTCGGAGCGGGAATTGAGTACCTTGGTTGAAAATAGAAGAGCGTTCACATTAAATAATTTTGAACTAAATGTCTATGAAACTTACCAACCTAGCCAGTTGGTGCCCTTAAAATTTAATGATATGGTAATCATTAATATGTTAAAAGGGAAAAAAGTTATGCACCTAGATAACATTCCAGCTTTTGATTATCTGCCGGGTGAAACCCTGGTTTTACCAGCGCATAGACCTATGAAAATAGATTTCCCAGAAGCGCAGATTCAAGACCCAACCCAATGCACGGCCCTGTTGATATCGGCCGAAAAAATCGAAGAAACCATCGATTTTCTCAATGCTACTTATCCTAAAATGGATAATAAATTGTCGTGGAATTTTTCTTGGAATAGATTTCATCTGGTGAATACCGATGAACTTGCGAGCTTGACCAATAAGCTGTTTAGCAATATGATAAGTGATAACCCTTTGAAGGATGTTCTTGCTGATATGTTGTTCAAAGAGCTGTTGGTTCGGATAATTCAACAACAACAATTTGATGAATTTATTGAACCTTCCCCTCAAGGAAATGATGCCATCTCCAGCCTCCGAAAATACATCCGGGAAAACCTAAGTGAAAAATTGTCGGTTGATGATCTGAGTCGAAAAGCGAATATGAGTAAAGCCAGTTTATTCAGGCTTTTTAAAGAAGAGTTTGGAATAACCCCAATGGAATTGGTGATACTGGAAAGACTACGGAAGGCCAAGGAAATGCTGAGTGCACAAATGTCGATTAAAGAAGTTTGTTACGCTTGTGGATTCTCAGATGTCAATTATTTCAGCCGTCTCTTCAAGGCTAGAGAACATATGACCCCAACCAATTATCAACGAAAGCCCGGAATTATCGTTTCATAGCACGATCCAATTCCCGTTTGCTTTCTCGTTCCTTGATGGTTTCACGTTTGTCAAAGTCCTTCTTACCTTGTGCCAAGGCTATCTCTACTTTTGCAAAACCTCTTTCATTAATAAAAATTCGAAGTGGAACTATCGTAAATCCCTTTTCTTCCCCCTTCTCACGCAATTTTTTTAATTCCTTTTTTGTCAATAATAACTTCCTGTCACGTTTGGATTCATGATTATAAAAGGAACCAAAGGAGTATTCAGCAATATGCATATTGCGGATATAAAGCCCATCTTCAAAAAAAGCACAGAAACTATCGTTGATATTTGCCTTCCCTTCGCGTATGGATTTGATCTCGGTACCTAGTAATGCTAAACCCGCAACATACGTGTCAAGTAGGTGATACTCAAAGGATGCACGCTTGTTTTTAATATTTACCGTTGATGAAATTGCCATTTTTATTAATTATATTGAGCACAAATGTAAGAATTTATGAATTTTTGCAAAATTTCCAAGTAATATACTGTAAACATTCTCTTAATATTAATTTAATTTTATGATATTTATATGTCAAATGAAACATGATTTGAGGTTTAAGTTTTGTATGTTTGCGTCGATTTTTTGTAAAGAAAGGTAATATAAACATGATTTATTTTATGTTAATAAAACTAGTTTAGTACCTTTGTGGGATTTTTGACGATTTTTGTTAAAAGTTCAAAAAGTAAATATTATTGAGAAAATAGATACCTGACGAATGAGCAAGGGAAAATTAAACGAAAGAACTGCGCGGTTTTTAAATGGCGAGTTAGGAGATATAAAGTCAAAAAACTTATATGCTTATTTTAGACCTATCCAATCTAAACAGGATACCGAAGTAAAAATTGACGGTCGCAGAGTTTTAATGTTTGGTTCAAATTCTTATTTAGGATTAACCACTGATCCTCGTATTATCAAAGCTTCACAAGATGCTCTTGAAAAATATGGTACAGGATGTGCCGGTTCTCGTTTCTTAAACGGAACCCTTGATATACACGTTGAATTAGAGGAAAAATTAGCGGATTACGTAGGTAAAGAATCTGCAATCTTGTTCAGCACTGGTTTTCAATCTAACCTAGGACCTCTTTCTTGTTTGACAGGTCGCCATGACTATATCTTATTGGATGAGCGTGACCACGCATCGATTATCGATGGATCCCGCCTTTCATTCTCTAAAGTGATCAAATACGCACATAATAATATTGATGACCTTCGTGATAAAATTTCTCGCCTTCCTGAGGAAAGCTTTAAATTAATCGCTACTGATGGTATCTTCAGTATGGAAGGGGATATCGTGAAATTACCTGAACTCGTTCAAGTAGCTAACGAATTTGACGCTGCAATATTGTGTGATGATGCCCATAGCTTGGGAGTAATCGGTGATAAAGGTGCTGGTACAGCTAGCCACTTCGGACTAACTGACCAAGTCGACCTAATCATGGGTACTTTCAGTAAATCATTGGCTTCCCTAGGTGGCTTCGTGGCTGCTGATAGAGATACCATCGAATTCTTGAAACACCGTGCTAGATCTTTGATGTTTAGTGCAAGTATGACCCCTGCTTCTGTTGCTTCTACTTTGAAAGCATTGGAAATCATCCAAACAGAACCTGAGCATATCGAGAAATTGTGGGCTAATACTAATTATGCCAAAAAATTGTTGTTGGATAATGGATTTGACCTAGGTGCTACCGAAAGCCCAATTCTTCCTGTATTCGTAAGAAACAACGAAAAAACGTATATCGTAACTAAAATGCTTCAAGATGATGGAGTATTTGTAAACCCTGTCGTTGCTCCAGCCGTGCCTGCTGAAGAATCATTAATCCGTTTCTCCCTGATGGCTACGCATACCTTCGATCAAATAGATGAAGCTGTGGAAAAAATGACTAAGGTTTTCAAAACTTTGGAAGTCGAAAGTTTTATTAGTGAATAAAATTAGATCAAAGTGATTACTATAGTTCCTGTTGATAGCAAAAAACTAAGAGCAAAATTTATTGATTTTCCTCATGACCTTTATGAAGGAGACCCAAATTATGTTCCAGAACTTTTTGTTGCTCAGGATGATATGTTGAATCCCGCTAAACACCCGTTCTATAAACATTCAACCGTGCAATTATTCTTGGCTTATCAAGATGAGAAGATTGTCGGAAGAATCGCCGCAATTTATAATACAAACCACAATAAGTTCAATAATGTCAATGAAGGTCAATTTGGCTTCTTTGACTGTATTAATGACCAAGAGGTGGCTAATAAATTGTTTCAGGAAGCTGAAGCATGGGTGAAAAATAAGGGTGCAAACAATATTGTTGGTCCAATCAACTTATCCACCAATGATAGCGTTGGCTTATTGGTGGAAGGCTTTGATAGACCCCCAATGGCAATGATGCCTTATAACTACCCGTATTATCAAGATTTAATCGTTAATGCTGGTTTTGCTAAAAAAGTAGACCTTAGGGCTTACTTGGTGAACAAAGAAAACTCCAACAAACGCTCCGTATTGTTGTTGGATAAATTGGAAGCTAGACTGGAACGTTCTGGAATCCGTCTTCGGGAAATCAATATGAAGGATTTTGCCAATGAAGCGGAAAAGATTAAGAAAGTCTATAATAAAGCTTGGGATAAAAACCTCGGCTTTGTTCCAATGACGGATGATGAATTCATGCATACTGCCAAGGACTTGAAGATGATTGTCGATCCTAGATACTGCTTAGTTGCTGAAAAGGATAACGAACTCGTTGGTTTTGCCCTAGGTATTCCAAATATTAATGAAATCCAAATCAAAATTAAGCGTGGTAGACTTCTGCCAACCGGAATTTTCAAACTCCTATTCGGAAAGAAAAAAATCAAAACCATTCGGGTTCTGATGCTTGGTGTTCTGGATAATTATAGAAAATTAGGAATTGAAGCTTGCTTATATGGTCGGATTATCAAAAATGCAATTCCTTCAGGTATTGTCGAAGCAGAATGCTCATGGATGTTAGATCACAACTATTTGATGAATCACGCTATCGAACAAATCAATGCCGATTTCTATAAGCGGTATCGTCTTTTTGAAAAAGCGGTATGAAAAAAAAGATTTTCATAACTGGTGCGAGTGGATTTGTCGGCTCTCACCTTGTTGAGGCTGCCCATAATCTTGGGTTGGAAGTGCATGCTGCGGTCCGGAAATCGAGTCAGATTCAAGATATTAAGCCCTTCATCAGTAAGTTTGTCTATCCCAACCTCGGGAACGCTGAGGAACTAAAATCCCTTTTTGAGAAAGAACAATATCAGTATATCATCCATGCTGCGGCAATGACCAAAGCCAAGGATGAAAAGCTGATGCGGGATGTCAATGTCGGTTATACAGATGCAATTCTGGATGCCGCAACAGCTGACATCATGCCCCTGGAAAGAATAACCTATGTCAGTAGCTTGGCTGCTGTCGGTCCTATTCCCTATACGAGCAATCAGCTGATCACCGAAGAAACTCCTTATAACCCGCTGACGGTGTATGGTAGGAGTAAGGAAGCTTCAGAATTAATGATTCAGGATAAATATGCTGATTCGCCAATTTCCATATTCCGGCCAACTGCCGTATATGGTCCCCGCGAAAAAGATATCTTTATCCTCTTCGATACAATGAATAAAGGATTGGATCCCTATATCGGGAAAAATCCGCAAAAATTGAGTTTTATATATGTCAAAGACCTAGTCGATGTGCTATTGAAAGGATGTATCATAAAACAAGATGGACTGCAAATCTATAATATCAGCGATGGTGAAGTGTATTCACGATATGCTATGGCTGAAATTTTTAAAGAAGTCCTCCATAAAAAGTTATTTAGAATGCATGTGCCTCTTCGTCTTGTGAAAAGTGTTGCCGAACTCTCACAAAGACTTTATCGCAATTCCGCAAAAACTCCCGTCATCTACCCTGAAAGACTTAGAGAGCTAACCGCAGAAAATTGGGGTTGTGATATTACGCATGCAGTTCAAAACTTAGATTTTAACCCCCAATACAAGTTGGAAAAAGGGCTAAAGGAAAGTTTGATTTGGTATAAAGAAAATAAGTGGCTCTAATTTTTCAATTGAAATGAGTGAACAAAAAATTAATAAAAAGCTTTTTCAAGATAGAAAGCGTACAAATATTTTAAGTAATCCGGAACAAAGGTTGATTTCCTATCTGGTTCCGAAAATCCCTAACTGGATTTCTTCTGATGGCTTGACAGCCATCGGTCTATTTGGGTCTTTTATGATCCTTGGTAGTTTCCTCTTGGCTGAATATGTCAATATCTATTTCCTTTTATTGGGAATCGTAGGCTTCTTTGTGCAATGGTTCGGTGATTCATTGGATGGTAGAATTGCATTCTATCGGAATAAATCCCGGAAATGGTATGGCTTTGCCCTGGATATTGTGATGGACTGGGTTTCCACCGTCATGATTGGTCTGGGATATGTACTATATGCAACAGGAGATTTTAAATACCTAGGCTTTACCTTGGTGTCCCTATACGGATGGGCAATGATCATTTCCCAATTGAGATATCGTATTACCGATAAATATACCATCGATGCAGGTCTATTAGGACCCACTGAGATTCGCGTAATCATTAGTTTGGTGCTTGTTCTGGAAGTCATTATTCCAGGATCGATTAACTATTCGGTTTTATTGATCTGTATTATCTTGTTCTTCATCAATATTGGAGATACCAAGAAATTACTGGACATGGGGGATGCGAAAGACCTTGAGGAAAAAGCAAATAAACTGAAAGAAACGGAAGTTAATTCATAAAGCATGTCTGAACGGTTAAAGGTATTTCTTAAAGCTCAGTTGTCCGCATTTATTGGCGGACTTTCTGATTTTGGGATTTATACCTTTTGTTATACCGTCTTAAAATTTACAGCGCCTTTCTCCAATGTTATCAGCGGAAGCTTGGGTGCCATAGTTAACTTTACGATCAACCGCTATTGGTCTTTCGATAATACCGAAACTTCCTTAGGTAGCCAATTATGGAAATTTATTTTGGTAGTTATTGGAAGTATTACCCTAAAGTCATTAGGCATACATCTTCTTGTTGATATCTGGCATGTACATTTTCTTATTTCCAAGGCTATCGTTGAAATCATAGTTTCCTTAGGATTCAATTATACCCTGCAACGTTTCTGGGTATTCAGAAAATAACTCACAAAACAAAAACATATAAGCCATCTTGAATATTTCAAGATGGCTTTTTTAATGGGATAAGACATACGGCAATAATTCTGTCCATTTTTTGGACAAATCAGGACCTCTACCGCACGTTGGTCGGACCTTCTTCGGATCTTTTCCTGACCTTGTTCGAAAAAATTCGGCCGAGGTCCGGCGGACCTGCGGGGGATCTGCGCTAGTGAAGCGCCGGAATATCGAACTTTGTAGGGCCTGCTCCCGAAGTATTTCCGATAATGCCGGGGTAAATAAATAACAATGGAAATCAAATGCAAATGAAACTACGCTAATAATCGGCCCAAATGTATCCCAAACCTATAAGAGCTCCCGACCTCCCTTTTCTACCGTTCATGCCCCCGGAATACCTCCTGGTCAAATAAAATGCCACCTTCCTGAAAATTTATCGTGCAATGTGCTAGCGAGTTACGCTTTGCTGCCAAAAAATGTTGCTGGGATGTCTTGGAAGTATGGATGTTTTGTCCCTATCTTTGCACCACTCCGCAAGGGAGGGACGGCTGAAAGGCCACTGACAACAGGGAATGGAACACGGCGAAAAAGGGGTCAAACCCGGATGCTCCGTATCTTTTGAAAAAGCGCCTCAAAATTATTTTAAAATAAATTTTGCGGAATCAAAAAAGGTTTCTACCTTTGCAGTCCCAACCGAGGGAAACAGCAAGGAGCGCGATGCTCGGAGCGACAAGAAAATGACAGATTGTAGCCTTCAGCGATGAGGGATCCACAACATAAAAAAGCCGAAGCGAGATGCCCAGGCGATAAAGTTCTTTAAATGATCATGTAGCGCAGCGACTCGTACGAGAGTACGATAGCTGAACAAAGATTTTAAGAAATCAATTCAGATATCCCGGAGCGGGAGGAAAACATTAAAACAAGACAATTCTATTTATTATAAATAGTCTTGATCTTACACTTCATTTTACAATGGAGAGTTTGATCCTGGCTCAGGATGAACGCTAGCGGCAGGCCTAATACATGCAAGTCGGACGGGATCCAGCTGGTAGCTTGCTACCGGTTGGTGAGAGTGGCGCACGGGTGCGTAACGCGTGAGCAACCTACCCATATCAGGGGGATAGCCCGAAGAAATTCGGATTAACACCGCATGACACAAATTGACCGCATGGTCGATTTGTCAAATATTCATAGGATATGGATGGGCTCGCGTGACATTAGCTAGTTGGTGGGGTAACGGCCCACCAAGGCGACGATGTCTAGGGGCTCTGAGAGGAGAATCCCCCACACTGGTACTGAGACACGGACCAGACTCCTACGGGAGGCAGCAGTAAGGAATATTGGTCAATGGGGGCAACCCTGAACCAGCCATGCCGCGTGCAGGATGACTGCCCTATGGGTTGTAAACTGCTTTTGTTAGGGAATAAACCCCACTACGTGTAGTGGGCTGAATGTACCTAAAGAATAAGGATCGGCTAACTCCGTGCCAGCAGCCGCGGTAATACGGAGGATCCGAGCGTTATCCGGATTTATTGGGTTTAAAGGGTGCGTAGGCGGCACTTTAAGTCAGGGGTGAAAGACGGCAGCTCAACTGTCGCAGTGCCCTTGATACTGAAGTGCTTGAATGCGGTTGAAGACGGCGGAATGAGACAAGTAGCGGTGAAATGCATAGATATGTCTCAGAACACCGATTGCGAAGGCAGCTGTCTAAGCCGTTATTGACGCTGATGCACGAAAGCGTGGGGATCGAACAGGATTAGATACCCTGGTAGTCCACGCCCTAAACGATGATGACTCGATGTTTGCGATATACCGTAAGCGTCCAAGCGAAAGCGTTAAGTCATCCACCTGGGGAGTACGCCCGCAAGGGTGAAACTCAAAGGAATTGACGGGGGCCCGCACAAGCGGAGGAGCATGTGGTTTAATTCGATGATACGCGAGGAACCTTACCCGGGCTTGAAAGTTACTGAAGGATGCAGAGACGCATCCGTCCTTCGGGACAGGAAACTAGGTGCTGCATGGCTGTCGTCAGCTCGTGCCGTGAGGTGTTGGGTTAAGTCCCGCAACGAGCGCAACCCCTATGTTTAGTTGCCAGCACGTCAAGGTGGGGACTCTAAACAGACTGCCTGCGCAAGCAGAGAGGAAGGCGGGGACGACGTCAAGTCATCATGGCCCTTACGTCCGGGGCTACACACGTGCTACAATGGATGGTACAGCGGGCAGCTACACAGCAATGTGATGCCAATCTCGAAAAGCCATTCACAGTTCGGATCGGGGTCTGCAACTCGACCCCGTGAAGTTGGATTCGCTAGTAATCGCGTATCAGCAATGACGCGGTGAATACGTTCCCGGGCCTTGTACACACCGCCCGTCAAGCCATGAAAGCTGGGGGTACCTAAAGCATGTAACCGCAAGGAGCGTGTTAGGGTAAAACCGGTAATTGGGGCTAAGTCGTAACAAGGTAGCCGTACCGGAAGGTGCGGCTGGAATACCTCCTTTCTAGAGCCCGCTCTGGGATCGCTGCGCGACATACATGATCGTATAGAAAAAAAAGACATTCAGAAGAAAGTGCCCACCCTGTGGGGGCCTGAGAGATGAGAGAGATAAGCTAGTCCCGTAGCTCAGTTGGTTAGAGCACTACACTGATAATGTAGGGGTCAGCAGTTCAAATCTGCTCGGGACTACCATCACACGGGGAATTAGCTCAGCTGGCTAGAGCACCTGCCTTGCACGCAGGGGGTCAACGGTTCGAATCCGTTATTCTCCACAGGTCTGAGCCTGGTTGCATGGTATTTTTATCGGACCGTCATGGTCTAGGTACTAAATACTAACTACTAGATACTCAGATAAAGAGTTCTTTGACATATTGGAAGAAAAGAGATTAACAAGAGAAGACAACAGAGGCATGTCGTCCAGCGATGGATGACGGCCAATAAGCAACCTATCACTTAGCAAAAGGGGTGATAGCGTGAAGAAAGTAAACAAGGGCACACGGGGGATGCCTAGGCTCTCAGAGGCGATGAAGGACGTGATAAGCTGCGATAAGCCACGGGGATCGGCAAATGCGACTCGATCCGTGGATTTCCGAATGGGGCAACCCGGCATGTTGAAGACATGCCATCAAATGAAGCGAACGCGCTGAACTGAAACATCTAAGTAGGCGTAGGAGGAGAAAATAACAATGATTTCCCAAGTAGTGGCGAGCGAACGGGAAAGAGCCCAAACCAGTATTGTTACGGCAATACTGGGGTTGTAGGACCACGCCATTGGACTGTGCTATGAACTGGAAGCAGGTGGGAAACTGCGCGATAAGGGTGAGAGCCCCGTACAGGTAAAGAATGCAGCCATAGTGGTATCCTGAGTACCGCGGGACCGGAGAAATCCTGTGGGAATCCGCCAGCACCATCTGGCAAGGCTAAATACTCCTGAGAGACCGATAGTGAACCAGTACCGTGAGGGAAAGGTGAAAAGAACCCCGAACAGGGGAGTGAAAAGAACCTGAAACCGTGTGCTTACAAGCGGTCGGAGCGGAGTGATTCCGTGACGGCGTGCCTTTTGCATAATGAGCCTACGAGTTACTCTTGTCCGGCAAGGTTAATGGCTTAAGGCCAGGAGCCGAAGCGAAAGCGAGTCTGAACAGGGCGTATAGTCGGACGAGGTAGACGCGAAACCTTGTGATCTACCCTTGGGCAGGTTGAAGGTGCGGTAACACGTACTGGAGGACCGAACCGATAAACGTTGAAAAGTTTCCGGATGACCTGAGGGTAGGGGTGAAAGGCCAATCAAACTGGGAAATAGCTCGTACTCCCCGAAATGTTTTTAGGAACAGCGTCGGCATATGAGTCTAGCAGAGGTAGAGCTACCGATTGGGTGCGGGGGAGTCAAATCCTACCAAATCCAGACGAACTCCGAATGCTGCTAGATATGGCCGGCAGTGAGGCTTTGGGTGCTAAGGTCCAAGGCCGAGAGGGAAAGAACCCAGACCATCAGCTAAGGTCCCCAAATTCGTTCTAAGTTGAACTAACGAGGTCCGGTTGCCCAGACAGCTAGGATGTTGGCTTGGAAGCAGCCATTCATTTAAAGAGTGCGTAACAGCTCACTAGTCGAGCGGCCGGGCGTGGATAATAAACGGGCATCAAGAACGATACCGAAGCTATGGATTGCAATTTATTGCACTGGTAGGGGAGCATTCCATCGGGGGTGAATCCGCGGGGTGACCCGTGGTGGACCTGATGGAAAAGCAAATGTAGGCATAAGTAACGATAAGGCGGGTGAGAAACCCGCCCACCGAAAGACTAAGGTTTCCTGATCAACGCTAATCGGATCAGGGTTAGTCGGGACCTAAGGCGCATCCGAAGGGAGGCAGCCGATGGCCAACGGGTTAATAATCCCGTACTATTGATAACTGCGATGTGGTGACGGAGTAGTGACACTGCCGCGAACTGACGGAATAGTTCGTTGAAGGGCAAAGGTATTGGACCGGTAGGCAAATCCGCTGGTACAGCTGAAGCCCGATAGTACAGCAAACCCTCGGGGGCGCTGATAGCGCAGGTAAGCAGACTTCCAAGAAAACCCGCTAAGCTCCAGGTTATCAATACCCGTACCGTAAACCGACACAGGTAGTCGAGGAGAGGATCCTAAGGTGCTCGAGTGAATCATGGCTAAGGAACTCGGCAAAATGGCCCTGTAACTTCGGGAGAAGGGGCGCTTCCTCCAGCGATGGAGAAGCCGCAGTGAAAAGGCCCAGGCGACTGTTTAGCAAAAACATATGGCTTTGCGAAATCGAAAGATGAGGTATAAGGCCTGACACCTGCCCGGTGCTGGAAGGTTAAGAGGGGATGTCATCCGCAAGGAGAAGCATTGAATCGAAGCCCCAGTAAACGGCGGCCGTAACTATAACGGTCCTAAGGTAGCGAAATTCCTTGTCGGGTAAGTTCCGACCTGCACGAATGGTGTAACGATCTGGGCGCTGTCTCAGCCATGAGCTCGGTGAAATTGTGGTATCGGTGAAGACGCCGGTTACCCGCAACGGGACGGAAAGACCCCATGAACCTTCACTATAGCTTAACATTGAAATTGGGTACAGGATGTGTAGGATAGGCGGGAGTAATTGAAGCGGTTTCGCCAGGAATCGTGGATACGACCTTGAAATACCGCCCTTTCTGTATTCGGTTTCTAATCCCGCTGTGCGGGAGACATTGTTTGGTGGGTAGTTTGACTGGGGTGGTCGCCTCCAAAAAGGTAACGGAGGCTTTCAAAGGTAAGCTCAGTACGCTTGGTAACCGTACGAGGAGTGCAATGGCATAAGCTTGCTTGACTGTGAGACCTACAAGTCGACCAGGGTCGAAAGACGGACATAGTGATCCGGTGGTTCTGTATGGAAGGGCCATCGCTCAAAGGATAAAAGGTACTCTGGGGATAACAGGCTGATCTCCCCCAAGAGCTCATATCGACGGGGAGGTTTGGCACCTCGATGTCGGCTCGTCACATCCTGGGGCTGGAGAAGGTCCCAAGGGTTGGGCTGTTCGCCCATTAAAGTGGCACGCGAGCTGGGTTCAGAACGTCGCGAGACAGTTCGGTCCCTATCTGTTGTGGGCGCTGGAAGTTTGAGTGGATCTGACCTTAGTACGAGAGGACCGGGTTGGACGGACCGCTGGTGAACCTGTTATGCCGCCAGGTGTACGGCAGGGTAGCTACGTCCGGGATAGATAAGCGCTGAAAGCATCTAAGTGCGAAACTAGCCACGAGATGAGACTTCCTCATAAGGGTCGTTGAAGATGACAACGTTGATAGGTCACAGGTGTAAAGGTTGAAAGACCAAAGCCGAGTGATACTAATAGCCCGAAGCTTTCCAATGCGGATAGTTCTGTTGTCCTCTCTCTTTTTAACATCCTTTCTTCCAATAACATGTCAATTAGTATTTAGTAGTTAGTATTTAGTAGTTAGACCTTTGGTCTGCTATCAAGGAAAGCTCGATAGTACTTAAAAGATATTCAGGTGCCTATATCGGCGGTGTCCACCTCTTCCCATTCCGAACAGAGAAGTTAAGCCCGCCAGAGCCGATGGTATTGCCGTAACAGGTGGGAGAGTAGGTCGGTGCCTAATTTTATACGAAAGCCCGTTGTCAGAAGACAACGGGCTTTTTGTGTTTTCAGGGGCCTGGGTGAATGCAACGGATGGACCGGTCGGTAGGGGCGTATCGCATACGCCCTTTTGTATTGTTGTTTGGTCATGGGTTGACAAACATGCCGCCCCGCTGGGGCTTGACCATCCAGGCCGCGAAATGCCTATCGGATAAATGAAACGCATTGTACGGGTTATATTGAAAGGAGGGCGTATGCGATACGCCCCTACGATTGGCGGGCTAGAAATGGATTCTTCGCTTCGCTCAGAATGACAGATAAATTGTGTCAGGGTCATGGGATGTCATTGTCATTCCGCATCTTCGATGCGGAATCCATTTTAGGCGATATGTAGGCGAACTTGACGTCCCTCGAGGCTTGAACCTCGTCAGCGGTGCAAGAAACTCCAGAGGAGTTTAATGTTAGTAGAAAGGAACGGTAGCATGAAATAAGCCCGTCCGCAGAACTGCAATCGCTGAAGCGATTGCAGTTCTGCGGACGGGCTCTTTGTTTTCTACCTTCGTGTTACTAATATTGAACCCCTCTGGGGTTCCGACAAACATGCCACCCCGCTGGGGCTGTACCTTGTTATATGTCCCTTGCTACAAATATGCCGCCCCTACAGGGCTGTGTCTTGTTAAATGATCCTTGCTACAAACATGTCGCCCCTACAGGGCTGTGTCTTGTTAAATGATCCTTGCTACAAACATGTCGCCCCTACAGGGCTGTGTCTTGTTAAATGATCCTTGCTACAAACATGTCGCCCCTACAGGGCTGTGTCTTGTTAAATGATCCTTGCTACAAACATGTCGCCCCGCTGGGGCTGTACCTTGTTATATGTCCGTGTCTACAAAGATGTCACCCCTACGGGGTTTGACCATCCAGGCCGCGAAATGCCTATCGGATAAATGAAACGCATTGTACGGGCGTATTGCATACGCCCTCTTTCTATTTTATCAACCTCCGACAGCATTATCTTTCCTCATCTCTAATTCAGCCTCTATTTTTAATTTTAGGTTGGATTCCTATATCTCCCCAACCGTAATAACTTCATAAAATTAGCCTTGAAAAACTACTTTCCCTACAGTTCATATTTATTGGTTTAACTCAATTTGTTCTTTTGTTGGTAAATATTGATTTGGCAATAAATGTATGTTTGACCAATAATAATAGGTATTTACCGCAATTCGATTAATCGAAATTCTATCTTTTTGATAGAATTTTTAAGATTCGCTATCAATCTTAGTTCAAACAGTAAACATATTTTGTCCATTCGTTTACTTATCTAAGCAACTAGCTTATTTTCGTATACAGGTCTATTTCATGGAATCGTTTTTTTTATATCTTGAAATCATATTAAGCCGATATCTCAATATTACCTTTTTAAGGAAAACGATTATTAATTAACCTGATAGGACTAACCACCTAATAATTATCTCATTTTTTTATTGAATTCACCAAATTATTGAAATTATGGAAAAGCACGAATTACCACCCTAACTTCCCAAATGATTAATCGTTAATTCTACTAATCATCTAATTAAAACCCTGTATTATGAAATCTAAAATTAAAAGTTGGAGTATTCCCCAAAATATTCATAACATAAATTACTTAAGACCAAAAAAATTATTGAGCCTCATGCTTTGCTCGGGCTCAATGCTGCTGTGTTCAGCAGTAGAGGCTAGTCCGCATCATTTGTGGAAGGCTGATAAAATAGAAACAAATTACCTGATTCCTGTTCATTTTGAACAACAAACAACCGTAACAGGTACGGTCGTGAATGACCAAGGAAATCCAATCGCAAATGCCTCCATTCGAGTAAAAGGTTCAAATGAAGGTTCACAAACCAATGAGCGTGGTGAGTTTTCATTTGAAACTGCCCAATCTCGAGGTACTTTGGTTATAAGTCACATGAGCTACCAAACCCTTGAGGTGCCCATTAATGCTACTTCTGCCATGCGAATTGTATTGCAGGATGATGCTGCCAACCTGGAGGAAGTAGTTGTTACTTCATTTGGTATTCAAAGAGATCGTAAAACCTTAGGTTATGGTGTTGGAGAGGTTAAAGCCGATGATCTGGCAAAGGCACCAACCACTGACGTTACGAATGCATTGGCCGGAAGATTGGCCGGAGTGCAGGTAAGTGGTGCTGGTGGTGGATTTGCAGGTTCCAATATCACTATTCGCGGATTTTCAACCTTTACTGGAAGTAATCAACCCTTATATGTGGTAGATGGAATTCCATTGGATAATTCCGGAGGGGGTAACTCGGTGAATACAGGAGTAGTCAACTCCAGCCGGATCTCCGATATCAACCCTCAGGATATTGAATCAATGAGCGTATTGAAAGGTGCTGCTGCAACTGTTCTATATGGATCTCGAGCTGCTTCTGGGGTAATATTAATTACCACCAAGAAAGCTAAGAAAGGATCAAGAAACCAGATTTCAGTTGGAACCAATACTGCAGTAGGAATGGTATCTCAGATGCCTGAATTCCAAAATGAATATGCACAAGGTAGTAATGGTAATTATAATAACTCCGTGACCGGTTCATGGGGGCCAAAAATCGCTGGTCAGGAAGTGACCAACTGGTTTGGTGAAAAAGAAAACCTGCAAGCATTCCCAGATAATATCAAAGATATCTTGAAGAATTCTGTAAGCTCAGTAAATGATTTGAGCTTTACAGGTTCAGGTGAGAAATTTGACTACCGTGTATCTTATGGCTATACCTTGGAAACAGGCTTATTACCTAGCAATGAGCTGAAGCGGAATAATATTTCGGTAAATGCATCTACCCAACTGACTGACAAGTTTAAGATTGGATCTTCCTTTTCATATGTGAATAATGTTTCAGAGCGTACGCAAGGAGGTAACCAAGGTGCCAATCCATTATGGAGAGGGATCTATGCTCCGCGGAGTTATGACTTGACCAATATGCCTTTTGAAAATGCGGAGGGAAATCAATTGTGGTTTGCGCCGGAAGATCATCCTTACTGGTCCATTAAAAATGTAAGAAACAATAATGAGGTCAACCGTTTCTATGGAAATATCAATTTGAAATATGATATCCTTCCTTGGTTGGCGGCAGACCTAAAAGTAGGTGCCGACGTCTTTAGCTTGACTTCAAAGGGATTTGATAACAAGGGAATCCGTAGTAATGGAAATACAAGTTCTGCAGGAGCAGGTGGTGTTCAAGATAGAAGTGTGTCCATGAAAAATATCAACTCCTATTTTACCTTGACGGCTAATAGAGCAATTTCTGAGAATTGGAATTTAATAGCAACGGTCGGTAATGAGGTAATTGCCAATAATAGAAATACCTTGCAATCTACAGGCTTAGGCATTGTATTGCCAAATTTTGATAACCAGAATAACTTTTTGACTTTTAATACGCTCGGTACCATTACCGAGAACAGACAAATTGGAGTTTTCGCCGATGTGGTATTGGATTACAAATCCTATTTATCCCTGAACGTGAAAGCCAGAAACGACTTTTCATCCACCTTGTCCAAAGGGAATCGTTCCATTTTCTATCCTGCTGCTGCAGTGAGCTTTGTGTTGACCGAAGCTTTTCCTGAGTTAAAATCCAATGTATTAACCATGGCGAAGATCAGAGCCAATGTTGGTGAAGTAGGTAAAGGAACAGATCCATATGCAACGAATACCTATTTCGGTCGTTCGAGTGCTTCAGATGGATTTGTGTCCACATTAGTCAGTTTTCCATTCAATGGCCTGGCAGGATATACCTTGAATAACAGTGCCGGAAATGAAAAACTACAGCCAGAGTTTACTCGCGAATATGAGTTAGGAGCAGAACTATCCCTATATAGTGGTAGAATCAGCTTTGAAGGATCGGTCTATAAAAGAGATACTCGGAATTTGATTTTTGCTGTTCCAGCGCCATCATCTTCAGGTTTTACTTCTGTAGTCACCAATGCGGGTAGTCTATCGACCAAAGGTATTGAGTTGATGTTGAATCTAGTTCCTTTAAAAAGTGAAAATTTCAATTGGAGATCGGGATTTACCTTCACCAAGTTTAAATCCATTGTCGAGGAGTTAGCACCAGGTGTGAATAATATTTCTATTGGAGGGTTTACTTCACCTAACGTACGTTTAGTTGCGGGAGAGGAATATGGACAATTATGGTCGAATGCGTATCAACGCGATAATCAAGGAAGAATGATCGTCAATGCGAATGGTCTTCCAAAGCCAACAACCAACGTTCAGAAGGTCGGAAACCCAAATCCGAAGTTCAATTTAGGTTGGAGCAATGATTTCAGCTATAAAGACTTTTCATTGTCATTCTTATTTGACTTCAAATATAAGGGGGATATTATGTCCAGAACCATTGGAGATTTACGGATTCAAGGGGTTGCCAAAGAAACTGCTGAATTTGAACGTATCGATGGTTCAGGTGCAGTAACTACACCTTATCTTTTTGAAGGAGTATATGAAGATGGTAGTCCGAATACCACCCAAGTTACTGCCCAGCAATATTATAGCTTACAAGGGAAATATGTGGCATGGGAAGGATATGTATTGGATGCCACTTTTGTAAAACTAAGAGAGGCAAATCTATCATACCGTTTGCCAGCACGACTATTCGAAGGTCAGAAGTTCATCAAAGGAATCAATATATCAGTTTATGGTAGAAACCTATTTACTTATGCACCGAACTTCCCGCATCTTGACCCAGAGCAAAATCTATTGGGGATTAGTAATGCTAGAGGATTAGAATTTGGATTTAGCCCAACCCCAAGAACAATTGGCGGAAGTGTAAGATTTAGCCTATAAAATTGAAATAACATGAAAAAGATATTTAGTTTATTAACAGTTGCCACCCTATTGGGAGCGGCTTCATGTAGTTCCTTTCTGGATGTTAATGACGACCCTAATAATGTAACCAAGGTTGCTGTCAACCAATTATTACCCTCCATTACTGTCAATGTTGGTTATTTTGGTGCGAGTGATTTATTGCGTGTTGGGGGAGTTTTTGTTCAGCAATTCAGTGGTCAAGGACCTGTTCAAGGACACGTAGCGTTCAAGGAATACGAGCGATATAATGTGAATGACTCCGACATCAACAATCAATGGGTAGCGATTTTTGGAACTACCTTGAGTGATATTGCTGTTTTGATCAAGCAGGCAACAGATGAAGGAAGTCCACATTATGCGGGTGTTGCAAAGTTATTGAAAGCATTTGTCTATCAAGTTACGGTGGATACCTGGGGGGATGTGCCTTACTTTAATGCGATGCAATTTGGAGAAAACCTTAAACCAGAGGTTGATGATGATGAAGCAATTTATACAGACCTGATTCGATTGATTGATGAAGGAATTGCGGATATCAATGCTGGTACTTCCACCTTATCGCCAAATGCTTTTTCCTCGATTTATGCATCCACGAATTGGGCTGGCTCCAAAGAGAAATGGGAAAAGTTTGGAAATACATTGAAATTGAGAATTTACCTGCATTATTCAGCTAAGGATCCAAATTTCACGAGACAAAAAATCAATGAGTTGATCAATTCGGGGGCAAAATTCTTCAGCAGTAATGAAGATGGATTCGTGATGAATTTCCTTAATGCACCCCAGCGACAAAATCCAATTTACAGTATTGAATTAGGCCAATTCAGGAATCAATTCCTGCCTAACAAATATATTGTGGATTTAATGAATACGAATAATGATCCTCGTAGAGAGCGTTATTTTACGCCGTTTCCATATTTCTCAAGTCCTAAAACCTATAAAGGAGCAAGTGTAATGGATGCGAATGCTTCGAGTGAATATTCGAGGTTGCATGAGTATTTATATGGAACAGTTACTTCCTTTAATTCAAGTTTGGTAGATCCAAAGGGAGCCCTTCAAACTGGGGCAATCTTATATGGAGGCGAAGCGCCAGCTAGGTTATTAACCTTTGCGGAATATAATTTTATCCGTGCGGAGGCTGCATTATTATATGGAGCTGCTGGTGATGCACAAGCATTCTTTAGTGCAGGAATTAAGGCTTCCTTTGAGGACAATAAATTGCCGGCAGCAACTTTGAATGCCTATCTAGCAGATAAGGGAACCTTATCCGGAACAAACCAACAGAAGTTGGAGCAAATCATAACGGAGAAGTATATCGCAAATTTTGGAGTTTTGGTTGAGCCATGGACGGATTACCGCAGAACAGGCTATCCCGCATTGACCCCATTGAAGAAACCAACTGCAATTTATGATGAGGTTCCGAGGACATTATTTTACTCCCAATCGGAGGCCAATAATAACCCAAATATTACACAAAAAACCAGTTTATTGGAAAGGGTGTTTTGGGATACCAGACAATAATTTATAAATTTCAGATGTAATCAACTATTAACATAAAAAGACGATGAAAAGATACATTTTATTATTATCAGCACTAATTTTTGCCGTTTCCGTCCAAGCTCAGCGCATTCCATTTGCGGATAGCACTATTGTTACAAAACATTCTATTGCAGCCAATGGGCAGAAATTTGGATATACAGCGAAGACCGGAACGCAGCCAGTTTGGGATGCCAATGGAAAAGTTTTGGCAACGGTACATTATACCTATTATACCCGCGATGACATTAGCAATAGAGACAAGCGTCCATTGGTAATTTCCTTCAACGGAGGCCCAGGTTCAGGTTCAGTATGGATGCATTTGGCCTATACTGGTCCGCGTTTATTAAACATTGATGATGAAGGCTATCCTTTACAACCTTATGGGGTAAAGGAAAATCCATACACCATCTTAGATGTGGCGGATATCGTTTATATCGACCCCATCAATACTGGTTATTCCAGAATTCTTGATGAGAAAGCAGATCGTTCCTTATTCTTTGGAATCAATGCCGATATCAAATATTTAGCAGAATGGATCAACACCTTTGTAACCAGAAATAACCGTTGGTCATCACCAAAATATCTGATTGGTGAAAGTTATGGAACAACCCGTGTTTCAGGATTGGCTTTGGAATTACAGAATGCACAGTGGATGTACTTGAATGGTGTTATTTTGGTGTCTCCAACAGATTTAGGAATTAAGCGTGAGGGAGCAGTTGCGCAAGCTAATATTTGGCCATATTATGCTGCTACAGCATGGTTCCACAAACGTTTAACACCTGAATTACAAAACAAAGATTTAGATGCTATTCTTCCGGAGGTAGAGAAATTTACTTTAGACGAGTTATTACCTGCGATTGCAAAAGGCTCTAGCTTAAGTGCAACGGATAAGGCTGCAGTTGTTAAAAAAATGGCTAAATATTCAGGCTTGTCTGAAACAGTAATTGCACAAAATAACTTGAATATCCCTACTTCTTTATTTTGGAAGGAATTAATGCGTGATAAGGGCCAAACAGTTGGACGTTTAGATTCCAGATATATTGGTCTAGATTTTCGTGATGGTGGTGAGCGTCCAGATTATAACTCCGAGTTGACGTCTTGGCTACACTCATTCACACCAGCGATCAATTACTACTATGCCAATGAATTGAAATACAAAGCAGATGTAAAATACAATATGTTTGGACCAGTTCATCCTTGGGATAGAAGTAATGACAATACAGGTTATAATCTGAGACAGGCGATGGCAGCGAATCCATTCCTGCATTTAATGGTACAGTCAGGTTATTATGATGGAGCATGTGATTACTTCAATGCGAAATACAATATGTGGCAAATGGACCCATCTGGCAAACTATCTTCAAGGATGAGTTTCGTTGGATACCGAAGCGGTCACATGATGTATTTGCGTAAAGAAGATCTTATTAAAGCGAATGAAGATATTCGTCAGTTTATTAAGAAATCCTTACCTGCTGCAGATCAAGCTGCAAAATACTAGTGTTTTTTTACTCAGCCAGTCCTAAAGGACTGGCTTTTATTTCTTTCGTATTATGCAATTAAAAAGTCTTATTTTTTTCCTTTTCGTCGGGTTAGGTACTGCAAATGCCCAAGATTATATCAACGACACGCAAGCAGTAAAGACCTATCTGAATCAAGAGAAAAGCAAGTATATACAAGAGCTAAAGTCTAATTCCAAGTCAACCTATGAAACATTGAATCATCTGTTGGATTTAGGTGAGTGGCAATTGGTAAATACGGAATTGAGCAAAAATAAAAGTATCAATCCAAATGATGCTGCCGTATTACGATTTAAATATCAATGGTTGAATAATGATTTCAAAGCCGCAGAAAAGGAATTGTCCAAGATTCCGAGCAAAGGGCAATCTGATCTTAAGGTACAAAGAGCTTTAGCATTACTAAAAATTGAAGCTTGGGAATTGGAATCTGCAGAAAAGATGAGTTCAGAACTGCTACGCAAAAATCCTAATGATATCGAGACCAGTTTAGTTTTAGGAAGGGCTTTGATGTTGCAAAAGAAATACCCTGAAGCACTAGCCTTGGCTAATGATTTGATTGCGAAACAACCAAATGAAGCCGCAGGATATTTTCTAAAAGCAGATGTTTTTTTCTGGGATCAGAAACCTAAAGAAGCAGAGGAGGTATTAAAAAAAGGACTTCAATTAAATCCCTTGAATGCTGATGCCAGATTCTACTATGGATATGCCATTTGGAGAAGGATTGATGCTACTCAATTAAATGATATGGTGGCACAATGGGAAGTTGCCTTGGCTTTAAACCCATTACATTTTCAATCCCACTGGCATTTGGGGAATGGTCATACTAACCTGACTTTTGCTGATTATGTGGATGAAAATGAGAAGGAAATTCGTCAGGAATTAGAGACAGCAGATGAGTTGTTCAGTAGCAATAAAATTGAAGCAGCATTAGCGAAGGTTGATCAAATAGAATCGGAACATAAAGGTTCTGTGTTACCTGGAATGCATAAAGCATCTTTATTGTATAGTGACTTTGATGCTACAGATAGAATGCAGCGTTTGACAAAAGCAGAGAATATTTTTCTCGATATTTTAAAGCGTAAAACGCATTATGGCCCTGCACACAATGGTTTAGCTGCAGTGATTAAATCCAAGCGGATTCCATATCTGAAAACCTATGCGAGTATCATGGAGTCATTAAGAAATCCTAAGATCAGCAATATGGATGATTTTCTGGAAATATTCCCTGATGTGGCCTATTATCCAGGAAGTGTGGCAAAGGGTATGGCATGGAACCAATTATATACCTCAACAGTTTATTTTCCATTTTTGGTCAAACAACATAGGCTTTTTGTGATTCCACCCTTACATGTGGATCTAGCATTAGCGATGAAAGCGCCTTATTTCCGGTTTAATTCCACCTTCGATAATCGTCAATGGATGGATATCCGAGGAGTAGGATCAGGCGCAGCAGCCATTGAATATGTTGAGCGTGGAGCTTTTGAAGAACGTAATGTCCTCCTGCATGAATATGTACATCTTTTCCATGGTCAGGTTCTTACAGATCAACAAAATCGCAAGATTAAGTCCTTATATTATAATGCCATGGAAAATGGACTCACCTTGGACTATTATTCTCAAAATAATGAATCTGAATATCTAGCTCAAACTTATCCTGCCTATTTTGAGAAGGTGAAAGTTCATCCCTTGGATTTTAAATCCATGAATACCTTAAACGATCTGAAAACTAAAGATCCGGAGATGTATGCCTTCCTGGATGAAATGATTAGCAAGGAGAAGGCTTACCTAGCGGGAGATAAACAAGCGATGGCTTCAAATTGGTCTCAAGTATATGTAAATCTGGCGAGAAATTCTGCAAAGAATGATCTGAAGGAAGCCTATTCCTATCTGGATACGGCCTTGCAATATGATCAGAAATATTTGCCAGCTTATATCTCCTATGCTGAAAATCTATTAGCTGAGGGCAAGTACTCCGAAGCAAGCCAACAATTAGATAAGGCCAAGGAAGTTGATGTTAATTATGCGCCGATCTATTCAGTGGAGGGGAACTTGTTCATGGCTACGAATCCACAAGACTTAGAGGGCCAGTCAAGTCTCCTTAAAAAAGCCTATGATATTGAGACCGATTATATGGAGAAGGCCAGGAATTCAGGAATCCTTCGTAATTTTTACTTTCAACGGGGGATGTTAAAACAAGCTATTGAAGTCGCTGACGAATATGTGCAGAATGGTTCTGAAATTTCCACTTATTTACGAGATAGGAAAGATGATTCCAAAGCCTTTAAGGCATGGCAAACTTCCTTGTTAGGTAATCAGGATCAAATTAATGTATTGGCGCACCTTGCCGCTCAAAAGCCGCAGAATTATAGCATTCGTACGCAGCATATTGAATCCTTAATTGCGAATAAGCGATACGATGAGGCATTGAAAAACCTACAGCAGATCTATAGAACCTTACAAGCTTCGCAGGTAAACAGACCCGAATTTGAGTTATTATTTGCTGAAGTCTATTCAAAGCAAGGGAATCAAAAAAATCTGAATGAATTCTTGGATAAATTGATGGTAAGAGATGGAGACCCTTCACGTTTAGAACCCTTATATAATCAAAGATTGATTCGATTATTAGCTGAAAATAATAGAATAGCGGATGCGAAGGCGTTTCAGGCCAAAATTAAGCCTATGAATTCTATTTTTTACCGATCTTCTGATTTGGTAAGCCAGGCTTTGATAAATAGCAAAGCAAATAAAATAGATGAGGCTATTAAGCAATTGGATGAGGCACTTTCAATCTATCCTTATGAATTGGATGGACTAAAACTGTTGAAGGAATTGAGTAAAACCAACACAAAAGCGGATAATATTTTAACTAATCGTTTAAAAAAGATGGAAATTCCAGCAATTTTATAGCATCTTTACAAACAAATTTTTTACATGAATACATACGAATTAATTTCCATTGGTCTTTACATGCTGTTGATGATCCTGATAGGATTATACTCTTGGCGAAAATCAACGAGCAACTCGGAGGAGTTTTTGATTGGTGGTCGCAAAATGGGAGCTGCAGTAACGGCCTTATCAGCGGGAGCTGCTGATATGAGTGGATGGTTACTAATGGGTTTACCCGGCGCCATGTATGCAGCAGGTTTATCCAGTTCATGGATTGCCATAGGATTAACGATTGGAGCCTTCCTGAACTATGTTTTGGTCGCACCAAGATTAAGGGTGTATACGGAAGTTGCCAAGAACTCCATTACCATTCCAGTTTTTTTTGAGAACAGATTTCACGATAAGACCCAATTATTAAAAATTGCTTCATCGATTTTTATTCTGGTGTTTTTTACGCTTTATACCTCGGCCGGTATGGTTTCTGGGGGTCGATTATTTGAGTCTGCCTTCCATATGGATTATTATACAGGTTTATATGTGACAACCTTTGTGGTCGTATTGTACACCTTTTTGGGAGGTTTCTTAGCCGTGAGTTTAACGGACTTTGTTCAGGGTACCATTATGGTCACAGCCTTAGTTATTCTACCAATAGTGATGGTAACGCAGATAGGTGGAATAGGAGAAACCATGAGCATCATTGAAAACAAAGGTCCTGACTATCTAAATCTGTTTACAGGAACTACAACCATTTCGATTATTTCCTTGATGGCCTGGGGCTTGGGATATTTTGGACAACCCCATATATTAGTTCGTTTTATGGCGATTGATAGCGTGAAAGACATTCCAAAAGCCAGAAATATCGGTATTACCTGGATGATTTTTACAGTAGGTGGTGCGATGTTGGTTGGATTATTTGGAATTGCCTATTTGGTAAAATTTGATCCGGAAACTATGGTCAAATTTGATGGCTCCAAAGAGATGGCAGAAACTATCTTTATCTATACTTCAAGAGTTTTGTTTCATCCATTGATAGGAGGGTTCCTCTTATCAGCAATTTTAGCAGCTGTAATGAGTACGATTTCTTCGCAATTATTGGTGACTTCAAGTTCAATGACCGAAGATATCTATAGAACCTTTTTCAATAAACAAGCTTCGGCCAAAACGATGCTAATGGTCAGCAGGTTATCGGTATTGATCGTTGCTGTCATCGCCTTATTGTTATCGTTGAATCCTAAGGATAGTATTCTAAACTTAGTTGGTAATGCTTGGGCAGGATTTGGTGCAGCATTTGGTCCCTTGGTGCTTTTATCCTTATTATGGAAAAGAACAACAGCAACAGCTGGCTTTTTAGGGATGATTGTAGGTGGAGCCGTTGTATTATTATGGGTATATGTCCCACACAATTATAAGGATGTTTATGAAATGATCCCAGGCTTTATTCTAAGCTTCCTGACGATTGTCATAGTTTCCTTATTATCAAAACCAGTATCCAAAGAAATTCAAGATGAATTTGATGAAGTAAAACGCATCGTAAAATCATAAGTTGATAAGAACAAGAAAAGCCTTGGTCCATGGACCAAGGCTTTTCTTGTTCTATACCAGAATTCCTAAGGATTAATAGATAGGAGTCAGGGTATAACCTTTATCTTTTAGTAATTGGATTACTCCATTTTTTCCTAACAAGTGTGCTGCACCAACAGCAAAGAATGTAGCGTTGTTATTCATCATCTCAGGCATCTTTTCAATCCAAGCCTTATTTCTTTTGGTCAACATCATTTCTTCTTTTTCAGGAGTAAAAGTTGAAGTTTTCACCAATAAATCCTCCAAGGCAGTTACTTCATTATTGAAATATGCACTTACCAATTTTTTGGTTTCAGCTTTCATCTTATCCAGATCTTTCAAGTAAGTGTAAAGATCTTCAGCTTTGAAAAACTCATTCATCAATTTGATTTGAAAATCAGCGGTTTCAAGTTCATCTACAGGTTTGCCTGCTGCTTCTTCCAGTTTTAACAACTCCAATTCCATGGCTTTCATATCCTGAGGATTTTGACATTCAAATGCCTGCATTGATAAAATTGAAAGTAATACTGCGGGACCGAATTGGTCCAACATTGCCGGATTTAAGTTTTTTGCAGTAAGGACACTATCAATTAATTGTTTTTTTTCAGGAGCCATTCCATCAAAGAATCCAGGTACTGGTCCCACATTTTCCTGCATAACTTTTACAGTTTCCGGATTAGAGGCATTTAATTCCAAAGCCACCCGATCGGTTGTTTTTAAAGCCGTCTTAATTTTGTCCTCAATTTTAAAATCAGGACCACAAGCCATATGTAAGGTGCCTAATACATAAGAGTCTTTTTTTAATCCATTACCTGAAACTTTCCATAAAAATGTTTCCTTGTTTTGAGCAAATAATGCAATAGTCATCATAAATGCTACTGCTGTTAGAAATAGTTTTTTCATGTTTTTCTAGTGTATTTTCAAATAGTAAGTATGTAATTTACCGTAATCGTTACAAAAAATATGCAAAATATTTGAAAACAGGTAAAATAAATGGGGACAAATTTAATCCGTCCCCATTTATTATTTCTTTAAGATAAAATCTCCAAGTGCTTGAAATACTATTTTACTTGGATGCTCCTTATCAAAATAGAGCTTATGTGTATTCTTGATATAATCTTCGGCTTTGGCTTTGTATATATCCATAAATTGATTAGGATTTCTATCGGCCAATGGGAACCAAGTATGTTGGATTTGAACCATTAATTTATGACCTTCCTTAAAGGTATGAGCTACATCAGGAAGAACTACTCTTACGGTGGTTATTTCATTCGGTTTAAAAGGTTCAGGCTTGCTGAAACTATTACGGAATTTTCCACGAAGAATTTCCCCTCTAACCAGCATTTGATAGTTTGGCATAACTACAGTTTCATTTTTTGCAGATGTTGCGGAAGATGAATCCGGATAGACATCGATAATTTTAACGATAAAGTCAGCATCCGTCCCTGTCATGGAAACATTTAAATCTGCTACAACAGGTCCAGCCAAGGTCAGGTCAGAAGCTAGAGGTTTAGTCTCGAAAACTAAAACATCAGGCCGATTGGCGACAAATCTTTGATCAGCAATCATATATTCACGAGTTCTATCGACGATTATTCCTTCTTGAAAAGGAACTGGTTTGTTAGGGTCGCTGATATACTCTACAGAAGCTCCTGTATTTTCATCGGGCTTAGTAGAGATCTCTCCATTTGCTGTTAAGAACAATTCACTTTTAAAAGCATCTTTAGGTGGCCATTGGTCAAAATTTTTCCATTCATTGGCACCCGAAAAGAAGATATTAGCTTCCGCTGGTTTAAAGGAACCTTCGTCTTTTAAGTAGTATTCAAAGAAAGGTAATTCGAAGTTATTCTGATAATCTAAACTGGTCTTTTTCCCAAAGCGAATATCTCCAAAAGAATCCCCTTCGGAGCGAACCCATCCACCATGGAACCAAGGTCCCATCACCAAAATCGAATTATTCTTTTTATTACGTTTTTCAATCTGCTTATAGGTTTCGAAAGCACCATACGTATCTTCAGCATCATACAGACCACCCACGACCATTACGGCAGGTTTTACCTCATTCAGATGGTTGGTAATGGTTCTAGCCACCCAGAAACTATCCAATGTGCTATGTTTAGCAAGATTGTCCCAAAATTTAACAGTATGATTGAGGTAATTCTGTTTTAACTCAGCAAGAGTAGGATTGTCCAAAAAGAATTTATATAAATCTTTAGAAGGTAACTTAAATCCTTGTGGTCCATGTTCATTGGTAATAGGTTTAGGTCTTGGCGCATCGAAGGTATACATAAATCGAAATGCATCTGTTAAGAACAAAGCACCGCCATGATGAAAATCATCGCCAATAAACCAATCAGTTACAGGTGCTTGTGGGGATACAGCTTTCAATGCGGGGTGACTTCCAACCAGACTTACTGTAGAATAAAATCCAGGATAAGAAATCCCATACATGCCGACTTTTCCATTATTCCCCTTCAGATTTTTTACTAACCAATCAATAGTGTCGTAAGTATCGGTACTTTCATCAATGGTTTGTTTGTTTTCTTTGGTCTTTGTGGGGCGGATATCTTCAAAAGTTCCTTCACTCATCCATTTTCCACGGACATCTTGATAGACAAAAATATAGCCCTTTTTCATCATTTCCGGGAAGTTTCCAAGACTAGATTTGTACTTTCCTTCACCATAGGGAGCAACAGTATAGGGCGTACGATTCAAAAGAATAGGGTATTTCTTAGATTTATCTTTTGGGGTATAAATAGAGGTGAAAAGCCGAGTACCATCTCGCATGGTAATATACTGTTCGATTTTATCATAATGCGATTTGACATATTCTGCATTCGCATCCTGACCTTTACTTTGAATTCCCAATAGGAGAAAAAGGAAACAAAGTATCAATAATTTTTTCATTTGGATAGGTTTTTTATTTGAGTTTAATAAGGTTAAAGTTATGCTTTTTTGATAACTTAGACTAACTTAAATACAATAAAAATATGAGCATTAAGGACGGGTTTTTAGTAGAAATGGAACGCGAAACCAATAGTACAAGGAGAATATTGGATCGATTAAAAGATGAAGATTTATCTTTTAGACCACATGAGAAATCCATGTCCCTTGGAGCATTGGCAGGTCATGTTGTGGAATTGCACAATTGGGTATCAGATGCCCTAACAAAGAATGATTTTAACTTAGCGACAGATTATAAACCATTCAGACCATCAACAGTTGCTGAACTCAAGGAAGCATTGGATTCGGGATATAAGAAAAACGAACAAACATTGGATGCTTTTCCTGAGGAGGAATGGTTCAACCAATGGACCATGCGTGTAGATTCTTATGTCATTGGTGAGATGCCTAAAATTGCGGCATTACGTTATGTGATCAATAATCATTTAATTCACCACCGTGGACAGTTAACCGTTTATTTAAGATTATTAGATATTCCGGTACCGGGTTTATACGGCCCATCCGCAGATGAGCAGAAATAAGGGGTATAAAAGATCCAAGGATTGCCAGAAGGAAAAAACTTCTGGCATTCTTTTTTAAATGAAATTGCTGCAATTAAATAAGTTTAGTTATACTATTTTTGATAAGTAATTGAATTTTATCGGCTCATAATTAAGGGTTTATAAAATATTTCAATTTTTTTTAAGATTTCATGTAATAGATGGATGGTATAATCTGTCTTGTTATTAAATAAGCGATAATAATGATGAACCAAGAAACCTTTAAGAATACGGTATTTGTCTTGAAAGACAAGCTTTACCGTTTTGCAAATAGGTTTTTAGAAGAATCGGATGACGCTTATGATTTGGTACAGGAGGTGATGCTCAAATTGTGGGAACAGCGGGGTCAATTGACACAATTAAACAGCATTGAAGCTTTTGCCATGCAAATGGTGAGGAACATGGCCTACAATAAGATTGATAAATTGGGAAGACAGGCCAAGTACTTACAGCAATTGCCAGGGGATATTCAACAGGAACAATATCCTTCCTTAACAAAGGAATTAATTCTGAAGATGATTGATCAACTTCCAGAAAAACAGAGATTGGTGATGTATCTCCGGGATATTGAGGAGTATGAAATAGTAGATATTGCTGAGGTTGCTGGATTAGAGGAAAATGCTGTTCGGGTCAATTTATCAAGAGCAAGAACGACAGTGCGGTTAAACTTAACAAAGGTTTTTGATTATGAAAAAAGAAGAATTGGATAAGCTTAAGGCCAAATACCTAGCAGGAAACACTTCACTTGAGGAAGAACGCAAGTTGAAGGAGTTAGGTTCGGATGAATTCTTCGGAATGCTGCAACAACCTGAAGAAAAGATGGATTGGGATTTTGAAGATTTTATGCAGGAGCTGGAAGAAAAGCCATTGACTGAGAAGAAAGTTGTTCCAATAAACCGCCGGATAATTGCCTTGACTAGTATTGCTGCTTCCTTGCTGCTTGGAATTTTTATCATTCATCAGCTCATGGATAGTAAAAACCCAGAAGTTGAGCCTAGAATTGCATCGACAAGTGTCATTGATTCAGTAATGGACGTTGAGCGGCCTGCAAGTAGTCCTAATGAATCATCAAGTGCTAACTCTCACCAACATCTAGTTACTGAAGAAATTGTCTCTAATGGCTTTCAAATAGCTGCTGTCAAGAAATCAGTTAAGAAGCAAGAAAAACCGGCAGAAGTATCGAATGCTTTGGATGATGAATTTTACGTTGAAATCAATGGTGTTCGAATTTATGATGAAGAGAAGGCACTTGAAGTTACGGAGACCGCACTCCACCTGGCTACCACCAATCTAAAAAAGGGAATGGAAGGGGTAGAGCACATTAAGTATTTAAAAATTGAAATCTAATAAAATGAAAATTATGAAAACGTTCATGTTAATAATCAGCCTTTTTGTGGTAAGCATGGCACAAGCTCAGATCTCAAAATTGGATCAAATATTTGAGCAATATAAAGAACAAAAAGGGGTGACATCGATCAAGATTGGCAAGCCTATGTTCAAGATGTTGAACAAGATGAAAATCAATGATTCGGATGTAGAAACCATCAAGCCCTTATTAAGTAAGATCAACTCGATAAAGATGTTGGTATTTGAAAATGCAGGTTCTGCAATCCAGGAAGAGGTAAATTCAGCGATCGGAAAATTGAAATATGAAGAGCTTCTGGTTATTAATTCGGATGGGGACAAAATTCGCTTCTTAGCTGAAAACACAGGAGGAGATTTTCTGAGCAACCTTTTGCTAAGTATTAATTCGGATGGGGAAACTGTTTTCATGATCTTGGATGGATCATTAAAATATGATGATATCAATGCGCTTGTCAACAATAACTAATAATAAACCTTAAATACACTAAAATTATGAAACGCTATATTGGAATTATTTGTATTGCACTATTAATTTTCGGCATGCAGAGTTGCATGATCAAGAAAGGGGCAAACATGGAGTTTGCGAAAGGATTGGATATGCCTGGGGATGCAGAGATTGTCTCGATAAAAGTTCCAGGGATCTTGATGAAAGCCTTTATTCGCGGAGAGATCAGGGAATTGAAGGAGGATGATCCGGTATTGGCGATGGCATTAAAAAAGATTAAAAATATCAAATTGATGGCTGTTTCGGGTGGTTCCCAAAAGGTTGCTTTATATGACCACTTTAGCAAGTATTTGGAAAGAAATGATTTCGAGGAATTGATGAGTATCAATAGTGATGGGGCAAAAATCAGTATCAATACCAGAACCAAGAGAAATCGGATCAAGAATATCATGTTAGGTATTACTGATGAAGGGGATCATGTTTTTGTAGACTTGAAATCAGACCTTGACCTGGATGAATTGAATGAGTTGATTGAGCATTATGAAAATACACATCAGAGTAAAAAGGGTCAATCAGAAGAGAAATCGGAGTAATCCTAAAGTTTCGTTGTTTAGTTAATAAAAAAGCCTGTCTCGAAAGAGACAGGCTTTAATTTTTGATATTTTTAGGGAAGAATTATTTAGCTAATTCTTCAGCGATAGCTTTTCCGATTTCAGCTGGTGATTCCACAACGCGGATACCACATTCTTCCATGATTTTCATTTTAGCAGCAGCAGTATCATCAGCACCACCTACGATAGCACCTGCGTGACCCATACGACGTCCTGGAGGCGCTGTTTGACCAGCGATGAAACCAACTACTGGTTTTGTACCGTTTTCTTTGATCCAACGAGCAGCTTCAGCTTCCATTCCACCACCGATTTCACCAATCATGATGATACCTTTAGTTTCAGGGTCGTTCATCAATAATTCAACAGCTTCTTTAGTCGTAGTACCAATAATCGGGTCACCACCAATACCGATAGCAGTTGTAATTCCTAAGCCAGCTTTTACAGTTTGGTCAACAGCTTCGTAAGTTAAAGTACCTGATTTAGATACGACACCTACAGAGCCTTTTTTGAAGATAAATCCTGGCATAATACCAATTTTAGCTTCTTCAGCAGTAATGATACCTGGACAGTTAGGACCAATTAAACGAGAGTTCTTGTCGCTCAAGTAAGATTTTACTTGGATCATGTCTTTTGTAGGAATACCTTCGGTAATACAAACAATTAAAGCGATACCAGCAGCAGCAGCTTCCATGATAGCGTCAGCAGCAAATGCAGGTGGAACAAAAATAATTGAAACATTTGCACCTGTAGCATCAACAGCATCTTGAACTGTATTGAATACTGGGCGATCTAAGTGAGTTTGTCCACCTTTACCTGGAGTCACACCACCTACTACGTTTGTTCCGTACTCAATCATTTGAGACGCATGATAAGTACCTTCGTTTCCGGTAAAACCTTGAACGATTACTTTGGAATCTTTATTTACTAATACACTCATTTTGTCTTATTTTTTGCAACGCAAATCTACTATTTTGATATGACTTCTAAAAATCAGAGAGGTAGGTATTTTGTTATTTTTTAAGAAACTTCGTTTTATTGATTAAATCCCATAGGACTATACCTATGGTAACAGAAACATTAAAGGAATGTTTTGTTCCAAATTGAGGAATTTCGAGAGTGCCATCCGCCAGTGCAATAATTTCTTCTTCCACCCCATGGACTTCATTTCCAAAAACCACGGCATATTTTTTATCAGGCAGGGGTTCAAAGGTTTCTAGGGAGATACTGTTGTTGGTTTGTTCGATGGCATAGATTTCAAAACCTTCCTCTTTAAGGTTTTTTATGGCATCGATACTGCTTTTTTCGTAGGTCCATGTTACAGACTGTGTTGCTCCGAGGGCAGTTTTTTCGATTTCACGATGCGGAGGGGTTGCGGTTATACCACATAAAACGATGCGGTCGATTGCAAAAGCATCGGCCGTACGAAAGGCCGAACCAACATTATGCATGCTGCGAACATTGTCTAAAACAATAACTACAGGGGTTTTTTCCTGAGATTTAAAGGTGTCAACATCGACTCTGTTGAGCTGATCCATAGATAATTTCTGCATTTTGCAAAGATAAGGAATTCGAAAAATTAAAAATGATTTTGAATATTAGTTTTTCTGTGCTATTTTTGCAGTCCGAAATAAAGTATAAAAGATTTAAAATATTATATAGCTAAGAGAAATGGCAAATCATAAATCGTCGATCAAAAGAATTAGAGCTAACGCTGCGAAGCGTTTAAGAAACCGTTACCAAGCGAAAACTACACGTAACGCAATCAAGAAATTACGTAACACTACTTCAGCAGAAGAAGCTAAAGAATTATTGCCACGCGTGGTATCTATGCTTGATCGTCTTGCTAAGAAGAATGTTATCCACAAGAAAAAAGCTTCTAACAACAAGTCTAAATTGACTAAATTCGTTAATAAACTAGCGTAAGTTTAGCTTTTTTATAAAATATTGTAGGGATGTTTTACAACATCCCTTTTCTTGTTTGTGGATTATTAGGATTCCATTCCCAAAAGTAAAAGCTTGGAGGGCAAGGGAAAAAATAAAAGGTTGGATAGTTTTCCTATCCAACCTTTCTTATTCAGTTTTATGAAGATTTATTTTTCCAAGATAGCCTTAACTACCTGATCTAATTTTTGTTTATCAGCTTTGTAAGCATCCAGGTCGTAAAGCTCTACTTTACGGAAATCAATAGGATGGGATTCACTTTGTAAGTAGATAAATCCATTATCCAAAAGTTTTCCTTGTTGATTTACCTTTGGGTCTACTGGGGAAGCACTGCCACCTCCAATTTGTGGTTTATTGTATTCCAATACCACTTTGCCGTCTAAAACGTGTTGAATAATGGAGTCTCCAAGAACTACGAATTCTGCGGTTACCCATTGGTCACCATGGTAAGTTTTAGAGGTAGAGCTCAGACAGTGCGGAGTAAACAATTTATCATTGATTACAACATTGGTTCCTGGCGTACAAAGATTGGAAGTTGTTCTTTCATCTTTTCCATTGCCACCTAACAATTGACCTTCAATTGAAATTGGGAAATCCTGGTCTTTCAACATTGTTTTAGGGTCTTGACCATGGAGCATTGCTCCACTATTGGCCCATGCCCAGCCTTCACCACCTTTGGTTTGTTCGCCTACAAACCGGTATTCTAGTTTTAATACATAATAACCAAATGGTTTATTATATGCGAGATGTCCATACTGTTGATTGAAATCGTCATACCCATCATAACGAACTTTCAAAAGCCCATCTTCTACTCTAAAAGTATTAGCATAGTTGTCGCCTACATCATGTAATCTAATTTTTGGAGTCCAATTTTTGATATCCTTGCCATTAAATAATTGAATAGGTTTAGGGGTTTTTACGGTTGTTTTGTGGTTGACTTGTGAGGTTGCTGAACAGGAAACTAATGTACCTACTAGCAAACCGGCGATAATGGTTTTAAGATTCATTTATTATGGGTTATAAAAGTAAATTTCTATTTTTTACATATTCACTAGGTCTTACACCGATTACCTTATTAAAGGTATTACTAAAGGTAGGTAAGCTATTATATCCCACTCGTAAAGCAACTTCGTTGACACTTAATTTGTCATCCAAAAGAAGTTTTAGGGAAGTTAGCATTCTTAAGATCGTGAAATATTGAATATAGGACATCGCAAGTTCTTTTTGGAATAAGCGAGCTAATGTTCTTTCGGAGATGTCAAAATGTTCAGCTAAGCTTTTGAAGCTAATATTTTCGGCTATATTTTGTTCGAGGTAACTAATGATCTGCTTAAGTTTATCATTTTTTGGATATGGCAAAGCCAAAGGTAATTCCGTTTGTGATAATTCAGGGAGGATTAATTTAAATGCTTTTGCAATGGAATACCGTGGCTCTTCTTCCGGAAATATATTGCCATTCCAGCGATTAGTAAACATGATGAGTTCGATTAGTAAATCGTTTACCGGGTAAATATTTACCTTATCGAAAAATTCAGTATCAGTTTCATATTTCGGGAAGTAAAGATTTCTCATGACAACTTCTGAACTACTCGGGTGAATGCTATGTTTTACATTTGCCGGAATCCAGATATAATGTCTAGCAGGTAGGAAATATGATTTTTCCGCAGTTTTTAAAAATACGACTCCACCTTCAGTATAAAGGAATTGACCTTTTTTGTGTGAGTGCTCAGTAACCGAATCTCCCATTACTGCATGATGACAATAGATACTATTATCGTAAGTATCTACTTCGGTCATATAATATTTATCAATATATTCCTTTTGCATTAAAAACTAGGGATTAATGAGCTATAAATTTCTTGTTTTTATTTGAGAAAACCAAAATCAGGGCATATTAGGGGCAATTGTTTTGGCAGTAAGAAGGAAGGGGAAAACAAAATTTCAAAAAATATGAGGACATCTTTTGAATATTAGGGGTTTTCCCATAAATTAACAGTATCTAAAACATCCTATGGCTATTTTATTTTCCAGTTGAAATTTTAGCGCTTGTGAAAGGGTATGTAAGTAACTGCTTACTTTTAATTTTTATTAAAAAAGTAAGTGGCTATAATGGATAATTTTATAAATAAAATATTGATTAATATTGCCTCACTCTTTTGAGGAGTACATAAATGAATTGATATGTTGGATAGAATACGTCTAGAAAGACTTAAAGAAAAAGTGACTACCGCCGAGGAAGCCGTTAAATTAATTGAAGACGGTATGGTTGTCGGCTCCAGTGGATTTACGAAAGCTGGAGATAGTAAGGTAATCTTACCAGCTTTAGCAGAGCGTGCGAAGAAAGAAAACATAAAAATCACCTTAATGACAGGAGCCTCCTTAGGTCATGGTACCGATGGGAAATTAGCTGAGGCAGGAGCTTTGAAGAAGCGTATGCCATTTCAGGTAGATCCAGTCTTAAGAAGCAAGATCAATAGTGGCGAAGTACTTTTTATAGACCAACATCTAAGTGAAAGTGCCGAGCTTCTACATAATAAGAATTTACCAGATGTAGATATCGCTATCTTGGAAGTGGCCTATATCGATAGAGATGGCAGTATTGTACCAACCACATCGGTTGGTAATTCAGTAACCTTTGCCTCCTTAGCCAAAAAAGTCATTTTGGAGGTAAATACATCCATTCATGAGAATGTTTATGGGATCCATGATATCTATCAAGCGGAGGATTATCCCCATAGGAATGTTATTCCGATTGTTGCGCCCTGGAATAAAATAGGTCGGAAATCGATTCCGTTGAATCCGGATAAGGTTGCAGCCATTGTCTTTACGAGTGAGTTGGACTCTCCGGCGGATATTGCTCCACCAGATGAAAAAACAACCAATATAGCGAAGCATATATTAGAATTTTTTGAAGAAGAGGTGAATTTAGGCCACCTGACTGATCGTTTATTACCGATTCAGGCGGGGATTGGAAAAGTAGCCAATGCGGTATTGACTGGGTTTTTACATAGTAATTTCTATGATTTAACCATGTTTTCGGAGGTACTGCAAGATTCAGCATTTGATTTAATGGATGCAGGAAAATTAAGCTTTGCTTCGGCATCATCGGTTACAGTTTCCAAAGAATGTTATAGCCGTGTGTTTGATAACCTTCAAAAATATCGGGATAAATTTGTCCTTCGCCCACAAAATATTTCCAATACCCCGGGATTAATTCGTCGATTAGGAATCATTGCGATCAATACAGCAATTGAGTTTGATATTTATGGCAATGTGAATTCTACGCATCTAGGGGGTACAAAGATTATGAATGGAATAGGAGGTTCAGGCGATTTTGCAAGGAATGCTTACCTAAGTATTTTTGTTACCCAAGCGGCTTCTAAAGACAATAAGATATCCCATATTTTACCAATGGTATCCCATACAGATCATACGGAGCATGATGTGGATATCTTAGTAACAGATATAGGATTAGCGGACTTGCGAGGATTAGCACCTAGAGAGCGTGCTCAAAAAATAATTGATAACTGTGTTCATCCAGATTATAAAGAAGAATTACAATCCTATTTTGATCGCGCTTGTGAACGAGGAGGGCATACCCCACATTTATTGGAAGAAGCCTTTAGCTGGCATATCCGATTCAATGAGACTGGCAGCATGAAAAAATAATTTTAAACTCAGGTTTTATTTATTGCAAAAAGCTTAGGAAGATTTTCCTAAGCTTTTTTTATCCATTAAAAATGGACTAATGGAAACTAAATTCGAGAATTATCTATTTCTTCCAGGTAAGTAAATTTGGAAACCAACTGACAAACCTAGACCATTCTGAGTTCCAGAAGCATTAATATTGGCTTTGGAATAATTATATCCTGCCATTACTTCCAATGCTACAGTTTGGGTAATAAAGTGCGCGTATCCTACGTTTGCACCTAAGTTTAATGAAACATTATCACCTGCGGAGCTACCTCCGATACCTACATCCCCTTGACCAAAGAAACGTCCTGTTGCACTTGCGCCACCCGGGAAGTAATACCTTACGAAAGGAGAAATTCCATATCCCCAAACATTTGGATTGTCATCTTTTCCAGAGGTAAATCCCAGATTAGCTTGAGCACCAACCGCTATTCCGTCCGAAATAAAGTAACCTGCTCTAGGGTTTAACTGAATGTTGAATGACTCTCCTTCAAAGCTATAACCTAAGCTACCTACAGAACCACCAATCATCCAGTTTCCTTGTTTAATTGGAGCCATACCAACATCAGCTGATGATTGTGGTACGGTTTTCACTTCTACCTGTGCTGAGCTATAAGTTAAGCAGCCAACTGATAAGGCTAATGTTAGTAGTAAATTTTTCATAATAATTTTATTTTCTTTTTAATTATTCAACAATATGCGATTAATAATGTTTTCGTTCAGATAAAAAAATATCTGTTGTGGATGATTACTGACATAAAAAGCGCCCTGAAAATCGAATCCTTCAGGGCGCAAATAAATATTATATTACCAAATTATCAATTGATAAAAGGGGATTCTATATTTCTCTTTTTTATGTAGAAATCCAAGGCTTTCCATGCTTCAAAAGGTCTGTCTGTAGAAAGTACATCAGCCCCTCTAACAATAAAATCAGCATACATTTGATAACCCGATTTTTCTGCAGATCGGTCTAAGTTTCCGATAGTTCCTAAAATGGATTTAATGCCGTGTTGTCTAAGCAAGCTATACAAGGTTGAGTCAGGTTCGGAAGTGCCGACAAAAGCGATTAAGCGGGTATCTGGGATGCTAAGTTCACTTAGGCGAGTTAGGTCATCTCTGTTTTTGATCGTAGCAGAAATCATTATATCCGGAGCTAGACGGTTGACTACTTCTGCTTGATTGGCCGAATAAGTAATAATAATACTGTTGGCTTCCGATTTAGTTTTGCGAATCAATTCAATAACCTTTTCATAAGGAACTGATTTTTTAACATCCAAAGTGTAGATAACACGACCTATTCCCCAATTTAGGGCATCTTCCAAAGTTGGGATGCGGAAATTTGTCAGATTTCCATTGTTATCCTTTAACTGTAGTTGGCTCAGTTCTTCATATGTTTTCTTCGACAATTTACCTTTTCCATTCGTGGTACGGTCTAGAGTTTCATCATGCATCAATACCAATACTGAATCTTTGGACATACTGATATCACATTCGATGATGGCCGGCATTTTATTGGCGACTTCAGCAAAAGTTGGGATAGCATTTTCTGGAAAACCATCAGAAGGTCCACCGCGATGTGCACTAACCAAAGGGTAGGAGTTTTCATTGTAGGTCAGGAAATGATAGAGATCATCGACTGTTCTCAGATTAAATACTTGGTCAACATGCGGCATGTTGTTCACATTTGCAGAACTGTTTGTCCTGAAACAAGATGTTGACAGCAAGGCAATAAAAATACTAAATGAGATGAATGAGAAAATCCTATTGCTCATATAATTCAATATTTGCTTTTACAAGTGAAACTAACTCTTCTAAGTTTGTATTTAACTGGTCAACTAATATATGGGCACGATCATAGAATGGTGCTCTTTCTTCCAATTTACTTTCAATGAATTGAAGTAAATGATCTCCAGTCATTCCCTTTAATGCAGGTCTTTTATTGATGTCAGACTGGTTAAGTCTATTCCAAAGCGACTTTGGGCTATGTTTAAGATAGAGAACAATTCCATTATCCAGCAGCCAATCCATATTTTGGAAATAGCATGGAGTACCTCCGCCGGTAGAAATAATTCCGGATTTATTTTGTTGGGCGATCAAGACTTCTCTTTCCAATTCACGGAATTTTTCTTCACCATATTTTGAAAAGTATTCGGGAATGCTCATTCCGATTTGTTCGACGATTTCATGATCTAAATCCACAAATGGAACCTGCAAAGCATTAGCCAATTTTTTTCCCCAAGTGGTCTTACCACTTCCCATGAATCCAATCAGGAAAACTGGTTTTTGAATCATTCTACTTTATCTAGATATTTAGTTATTAACTCATGTTTGCTTGAAAAATTGTATTGGGACCATTTTTTTACCACTACACCATTCAACATCAACATTACCCCAGGGTTAGCACGGACCATACTTTTCAATGGAACAGCATCCACGTAGAATGTTTCCAATACTAAGTCCATTTGGTCATTGATATAATTAACTTCATCAGAAGAAGATGCAGTTGCTAGGATAGCTCTGATATTATAGTCGACGGATAGGTCTCTAATAGTGGAGTTAATTCGATCCAAGGCAGCAATGTCAAAAGGAGTCATCTTCTTTAAATCTGTGCTCACTACGATAAAATTATAATAAGGGTTATTGATAATTTCTTCAGTTCTATCCGTACCATCCATATCGCTGATGATCAAATCAGGGATTTTTACTTCATAACCTTTTTTGACCAATCTACTTTGAGGGTCACCAACGACCTCCCAGTTTTCATCTTCCCAAATTTTCTGCCCCATGTATTCCTTGTCTGTTACCTTTTTGGTTTCGTTGCTGGTTTTATTCTTTAATTCATAAATATGTTCAAAGACATCAGGTTCGGCACCTTCAGGTACTTTCATAAGTTCAGGAAGGTTATTTCCTTCTTTATAAGGCAAGAAGTCAATAAAAGGCAGAAAGTAATAGGTATAGATTCCTATTCCAAAAGAGGCTAGGATAATTAATGCAGTAAGCAGGTTTCTAGTGAATAAACTTCGGATGAATGGTCGGATTTTGTTCCTTTTTATGAAGATATATACGATCAGTAATAATAGGACCAAATCTTTAAAAAAGGATTGCCAAGGGGTTAATGGAATGGCATCACCAAAACATCCACAAGATTTAACGACTTCGAAAAAAGCGGAATAGAAGGTTAAGAAGGTAAAGAAAATAATGAGCAACAAAAGTCCCCAAGCGACTTTCTTACCAGCAACACCGAGTATCAATAATCCGCCAAGGATAATTTCCAAGGCGCATAAAAATATGGCTATCCATGTAGCATAATCATTTAGAAAGCCCAGGTTCAACACATGGAAATATTCCTGCAGTTTATAACCAAAGCCCATAGGGTCATTGGCCTTTATTAATCCTGAGAAAATAAATAATAGACCGACCAGAATTCTAGCGATCCATAATAAAACATTAGATTCAGGTTGTTTTGATTGGGAATAGCTTTGTGTATAAGTCATATAGTTTTTATTTTGCCAGACCAAGTTTAATCAGGGCGAACACGGAATAGTTTAGCATATCTTGATAGTTCGCTTGTAATCCTTCAGAAACTAGGGTTTGACCGTCATTATCTTCGATTTGTTTTACACGATGCAATTTCATTAAAATTAAGTCAGTCATAGAAGAAACTCTCATATCTCTCCAAGCTTCGCCGTAGTCATGATTTTTGGCAAACATGAGGTCCCGGGTTTCATTTACTTTTTCAGTATATTTTTGTTCTACGATGTTAGGGTCCAAGTTTTCATTTAGCGTATTTCCAAATTCTAATTGCATTAGCGCAATTACACAGTAATTAATAATACCAATAAATTCCTCGGCTACACCTTCACCGACCTTAGATTCTTTCTTTTCCTCCAGCGAACGGATACGAGCAGCTTTGATATAGATTTGATCGGTCAAAGAACTTAATCGTAAAATTCGCCAAGCGGTACCATAGTCTTTGGTTTTTTTAATAAATAATTCCTGGCAGATGCTGATTATACGATTGTATTCTGTATTTGTATCCATAAATAAATTGTTCATTATAGTATGAGTCTCACAAATATAGCTAGAATATCATTAACCTTAGAGTCACATTGATGTCCAATTTCGTCGATAAACAATAATTATTAGTGTATTCAGTTAACTTTGATGTCAAGATAATTCAGGGTTTAGGAGTCTAAGATGCCTCTTCGGGATTCGTTCAATTTTTTAGAATTGCGATGAACTGTTGGTAAATGCTAATGTATTAGATGTTTTAAGTGGAATTATTGCATGAAAAAAAATGGAATTGTTAACTTTAAAATTGCATGAATGCGGTTTCCTTTTATGGGGAATTTCAAGTAGTTGGATAATTATTGCGCTATCTGAAATTAGTTTTTAAAGATAAAGGGAACTGAATTTAGGGTTTATTGAAATATTAAATAGAATGAATGATGGAATTAAAACGTCCGGAAATTAGAGAGGTAAATATTATCCGATATATACAGCCATTTCGCGAGGGAGGTTCACTACCTGGATTGGTAGATGCGGATGATGGTTTTAGTTATGTCATTAAATTTCGTGGTGCTGGACAAGGGAAGAAGGCCTTGGTTGCAGAGTTTATAGGAGGGGAGTTGGCGAGATTTTTAGGATTGCGTGTTCCGGAAATGGTTTATGCGAATTTAGATGAAGGATTTGGCAGGACTGAGCCCGATGAGGAAATTCAGGATTTATTGAAATTTTCTGTGGGAAAGAATCTTGGAGTGAGTTATTTGAATGGAGCCATCACATTTGATGCGAATGTGGATGAGATTTCTTCGGAGGAGGCTTCGAAAATTGTTTGGTTGGATGCTTTATTAATGAATGTAGATCGTACTGTGAAGAACACCAATATGTTGATCTGGCATAAGGAATTATGGTTGATCGATCATGGTGCCGCGCTTTACTTTCATCATAATTGGGATAACTGGGAAGATACCGTTGGAAAGCCATTTGTGCAGATCAAAGATCATGTTTTGCTTTCAAAAGCAAAACATGTTGTTGAAGTGGATCAGGAATATAAAGGTCTGTTCAGTAAGGAAAATATCAGAAAAATATTGGAGGTAATTCCCGATGAATGGTTAATTGATGAGGTTCGTAATCTTAGTGCAGATCAAGTTAGGGAGGTATATGTGGAGTTTATTGCAAGAAGAGCGGCCCATTCAGAAATTTTTGTAAATCAGATTCAACATGCAGGATAGGACTTTATATGAATATGCCGTAGTTCGGTTGGTACCTCGAGTTGAGCGTGAAGAATTTGTCAATGTCGGAGTTCTATTATATTGTCGAAAGCAGCGATATGCAGATATACTATTTGAATTGGATGAAGAACGATGTTGTCTGTTGTCGAAGGATATTGATTTCGATCAGATTCGTGCTCATTTAGAATCGATGAAGCAAGTATGTTTGGGGAGTAAAGCAGGAGGAGCCTTGGCTCAATTGGATCAAACCGAACGATTCAGATGGTTGACCGCAAAGCGGAGTACGATGATTCAATGTTCAGCAGTACACCCTGGATTGTGTATTGATGCAGCAGAAACGCATCAGGAATTATTTAAAAAATTAGTACAGTAAAATAAAAAACTCAACCTAACCATGATCATGGATGATTTTTATCAACATATATATGAGAAACAACAGGCTGTTCAAGATATGCCAAGCAATAAGGCGATTGCCCAATGGGCAGTAGAGCTTTTGCATTTGTTGTTTCCAGAGCGCAATTCAAAACCTTTTAATACTGTTCAAGAGATTGAAGCAGCTTTCAAACAAGCAGAAGCTGATTTGTATTTGTTGTTGTTTAAGACAAAAGCTTGTTCAAGTTGCAATATTAAAAAGATTAGTGAGAAGTTCTTTATTAACCTTCCTTCGATTTATGAACGAATGTTGACCGATGCGGAGGCCATATTGGAAGGCGATCCAGCTGCACAGAGTTTGAATGAGGTCATAAGGACCTATCCTGGTTTTTTGGCTATCAGTATCTATCGATTAGCAAATGAGCTTTGGATTCAAGGGATTCCATTAATTCCACGGATATTGACCGAGTATGCACATTCTAAAACAGGAATAGATATTCATCCGGGGGCATTTATTGATGAATACCTTCATATTGACCATGGAACGGGTATCGTTATCGGCGAGACCTGTAGGATAGGTAAGCATGTGAAATTATATCAAGGAGTAACTTTAGGCGCATTAAGTGTTGAGAAAAACATGGCCAATACACAAAGACATCCTATTATTGAAGATCATGTTATTATTTATGCAGGTGCAACCATCCTGGGGGGAGAAACTATCGTTGGTCACCATTCCGTAATTGGAGGAAATGTTTGGTTAACTAATAGTGTAGATCCCTACACCACAGTTTACCATCAGCCTAATTCTAAATTTATTGACTCAAAACCTATTCTATAATGGCAACTATCATTGATTTAATTGGAAATACACCTATGGTTGAAATCAAGGGATTTCATAATAACCCCAAGGTAAAAATATATGCGAAATTAGAAGGGAATAACCCTGGTGGTTCGGTAAAAGACAGAGCCGCATTAAATATGATCCGTTCAGCCATGGAACGGGGAGAGATCAACAAAGACAGCAAGTTGATAGAGGCTACCAGCGGAAATACAGGAATAGCCTTGGCAATGATTGCGAGCATGTTTGGTCTGGAAATCGAACTGGTTATGCCTTCAACTTCCACAAGAGAAAGGACATTGACGATGGAAGCCTTTGGGGGAAAAGTGACCTTGTTGGAAAACATGGAAGTTAGTCGGGATTATGCCGAGGAAAAAGCAGCAACTGGCGAATATTTTATTTTGAATCAATTTTCAAATCCGGATAACTACGAGGCACATGTGAAAACTACGGGTCCTGAGATATGGAGAGATACGGAAGGAAAGATTACCCATTTTGTGAGTGCTATGGGTACAACCGGTACAATCATGGGTTGTTCAATTTTCCTAAAGGGTCAAAACCCAGATGTTCAGATTGTAGGTTGTCAACCTAATGATGAATCTTCAATTCCTGGGATTCGGAAATGGCCAAAGGAGTATTTACCAAAGATATTTGATGCTTCACGTGTAGATCGTGTTATTGAAATAGACCAGAAGGATGCGGTACAGAGGGCAAGGGAATTAGCGAAAAAAGAAGGGGTTTTTGGGGGGATGAGTTCAGGGGGAGCCTTCCATGCAGCCTTGAAAGTTGCAAATGAGCTTGAAGAAGGCGTGATTGTGTTTATTGTTTGTGATCGCGGAGATCGATATCTGAGTTCGGATCTTTTTGGATAAGAAATAAAAAAGCGGGTTATTTTTAAAAATAACCCGCTTTTTTAAAAATATTTATTTATTGTCTCTCGACCAGATTTCATGAATTGGATCCCCCTTAGAACTAAGACCACTATGATGCCAAGCGCCATCTTTGATTTCTCCATCGAAGGATAGAGAGGCTCCAACGCGGCTATTATCTCTTGAAAAGAATAGGATATTCTCTGTATACTTTTTCCCTTTAAAAGAATAAGTGCCTCCACCAGTTCCGTAAAATCCTTTTTCAGCTGGATTAATGGCTATCCATTGGAAATATCCATCGACTAAAATTTTGATGGTTTTCCGATCTCCACGAGGAATGGTAGACATCTTTTCTTTTTCCATTCTTCCGGTAATTCTCCATAAACCGTCAAGGTCTTGTTTTTTGGCTTTTTGTTTCTGAAAGGTAAGATTGCCCATGCTAATATTTTGGGCATTCAATTGGGCTTCCGTATTCTTTTCTGTTCCCACCTCAGCCGGATTGGCATCATTGTATTCCACCTTTACTTGTATTCCATTGGCATCAGTGCTAAAAGGTCCACCCCAAGTAGAAATGTATTTATTATCCTCATATTGAATATAAGAGCTATAGCCATCCACGAATAGCCATAAATGATTGATATTTCCATCTTTTGCGAGGTATGCTCCATGTAGGGGCTGCTTGGGTTGGGCAATGACTGCAAAGCCCATCAGCAGAATGGCAAAACTTAAAATTAGTCTTTTCATGTTGTGATTCTGTTGGTTAATCCTAAATATAAATAAAACCATTTAAAGGCAAAACTGTTTTTCCAAGGTTGCGGCAATTGTCATAAGGGGGTAGGAATCCCTATTAGAGTTTAAGAATACGGGTTAAAGATTTATTTTTACGCCAAATTAAAATTTTACAGAATTGCAATTAAATCACAGGACACTATTTCTTTTGATGTGGGTTTTTCTTTTATCCATTATCAATTCATTTGGACAGGTTGAAAAGGAGGTTGTTAGAGATACCATTAAGTTTCGGAATGACAGTTTATCCGTTCTTACGGAATCTCCTGATTTTATTAAAGATACCCTGAAATGGGATCTGAATCCAAAAAGAGAAAAGAAGTTTTGGCGAGCAGGAACGCAATGGTTTCTGGCGCAGGCTTTACCTGCCTCCTTTAATAGATTCATCACCAAAGACCCTTATTCATACATAAGCTTTCAGAACTTCTTGGACCATCAACGTTTTAGTGCCTGGGATTGGGATGATAACCAATTTACGACGAATCAGATTGATCACCCATTTCATGGACAGATATATTTCAATGCATTTCGGAGTAATGGATATAACTTTTATCAATCCAGTTTGGCGACGGTAGCAGGAAGCTATATATGGGAGACCGCCGGAGAAACACAACATCCATCGATCAATGATTTGGTGAATACTACCTTTGGGGGGATTTTGATGGGGGAGATGATGCATCGGGTTTCAAGAAATATCTTGGCTAGAAATCGTACGGATCATAACCGGATTGGGAATGAAATTGTGGCTACACTAGTGAATCCAATCAATGGGTTGAATCGATTATTGGATGGGAAGTGGGGAAAGCCGATTGATGATTATTATGGAGCGGATTCATCAAATATTAAAGCGGAGGTTGATTTGGGAATACGAAGGTTTGATGCCAAGGAAGGAGACTTTCTAAATGAAGGGAAAAATGCTTTTTATGGACGATTACGGTTTATCTATAGCAATGGTGAGCATAATTATAAAAGACCATTTGATCAATTCTCGGTCAACCTTGAATTGGGAAATGGGGATAGCTCCTTTATCAATGGGGTGCATGTTCATGCTCTTTTATATGGGGCTAAATTCTTCAAGTCTAAAAAAGGGGATCACTATGGTACCCTGAATGCCCATTATGACTTTTATAATAACGATGCTTTTTTCTATGGTGGGCAGAGCTTGAATTACAATTGGTTGTCTGAGTTCCGGTATAAAAAAGGGAATCGGTTAAATTTAACTGTTGGTGCTGGAGCGGTGATATTGGCTGCGGTACCAGATCCATATTTGTTGTATGGCGCTAGTAGGAACTATAATTATGGCCCAGGTGCATCGTATAGATTTCGTGGGGATTTGATGCTTTTAGATCGATTTATTTTAAGTGCCGATTATAATGGAGGGGTGTTTTTTACTATTTCAGGTACAGATTCATATTATGTTTTGCATGGCTTGAATGTGGAAGCCAGCCTGCGTTTATATAAGCGTTGGTCCATCAATTTGAGTTCAGGATATTTCAATCTTCAGGGGCATTTTTATGATCAGCAATACCCAGATTTCAATAGAGAATACCCTTATGGACGATTGTCGGTGGGTTATAATATTTTCTTTTAGATGAATAAATAATAGTTAAAAAAATTCACAAACAACTATTTTTTTGTTATGAATATTGATTTAATAGTAATATTTTTGCGCTAAAATCAATATCTGTATGAGTAAACAATTACTTAACACTTTAAAAAGAATTGCGGTCTTATTATGTCTAATTCTAAGCAATTCTGTCAATATTTTTGCTCAAGAGCAAGATTCCGTTATTTCCGAAATAACTGAGTTTGAGGGAGACTTTGTCACTCCCACGATGAGCTTGAATTTATCGATTTTGGCACCCTTTTTACACTTTCAATATGAAACACCGTTAGGTCCAAAAACGGTACTAGATGCCAAAGTCGGAATGTTGGCTGGATTTGAATTTGGAAAAGGATCAATTACAATTGATATTAATGAAAATTATCAAAGTGATAGAAATTCATTTCTTCTTGCACCATTAGTATCCGTTGGGGTGAAGCATTTTTATAATATTGAAAAAAGGTATGCAAAAGGAAGAGATATTAGCAATAATGGGGCTAATTATTTTGGTGGAAGGCTTTATGGTTTTTTGCATGGTTGGGAAAGTGAAAGTGTCAACATAAATGGTGTTGTGAGTAAATCGTCAAGATTTAATAATGATGGTGGAGTAGCTTTGGTTGGACTGTGGGGAATGAATAGGCATTTAGGAAGGAATTTCAATTTTAACTTGGAGTTAGGTCCAAGTGTAATTTATGCTTCTAATTCAGGATTATCTCCTTCATTTTGGCTGACAGTAGGATTTTCAAAAACATTTTGACGATTTATGCTGACTAACTCCTTAAATTTTAAGGAGTTTTATTATTCTATATGAGAACTTCTTTATTAATTAACCTGCTTTTTCTACTTGGTTTATCCTTCATTCAAGCGCAAGAAGTTAATTCCAGTGTGATAGACTCTAGCAAATCTTTTGTGGTTGAAAATCATAGCATCCGAGCGAATATCGTAAAGCCTATGTTAGCTTATCAATTTGAAAGGCCCATTTTCTTAAATGGAGTCTTTGAATTACAGGCTGGACTTACCATGGGGGGATTAAGCCGGTTTCATGCTCTTCCTATCGGTGATAAGGACCGTTGGAATCAATATCATAAAACAAGCGTTTTGATGCCAACATGGTCCCTTGCTGTAAAAAAATATTACGGATTCAAGGTTCGCTCGAGGGATGGTTTGTCGATTAAGCGTAATTCAGCAAATTTCATTGCACTACGCTATTTAGGCTTAATGTCTGGTTGGACATTTGATGTTAGACAAGGAGACTATATAGCCAAAGAAAAGACCTATTTTGATAAAGGAATTGCGACAGGATTTGCTGCTACTTGGGGAATCAATCGGGATATAGGTAAGGAATTTAGTTTCAATTATGAAATGGGACCTATAAGTATGAAAGCTCCTGAAGGGAATTGGGGGTTAGGGCTCTATATAAAAGTTGGATTTTCAAAAAACTTGTAATTAAAAAAGGTTAACGAAGTATTCCGTTAACCTTTTTTAATTTTATAACTAATTCTTGTAATGCTTATTTATCAAGCTTTTCGAATTTGTCGAAGTCAATCTTTTTAGATTTGATTTTCACAGAATCTTTCAATTGATCGAAAACTTTTAAAGCTTTCACTTCTTCGAACAAACGGTTAGCTTGTTCTCTGTCGCCTAATAATTGCATTGCAAATTGTTGCAATTGCTCATCAGTAGGTTCTTCATTGATGTTGTACATTTTGATTTGCGCGTAGATACGTTCTTTTGCTAAATCAACTACTTCATCATATTTAACTTCTAAGTTGTTTGCTGTTACGATACGGTTTTCGATGATCGTCCATTTCAAGTTGTTCAAGAAATCTTCGAAACCTTCTTCGATTTCAGTAGCATCCAAATTAGGGTTAGTTGCTTTTAACCATTTTTTCAAGAAATCCTCAGGGAATTTAGCATCAACTTTATCCATACCGAAAGTATACATATCGTTGCGTAATTTTTGAGCAGAGTTTTGTTTGAATAAGTTTTCAACTTCTTCTCTCACTTTTTCATTGAATTGTTCTTCTGTAGTAACTTCACCAGCAGGGAACAATTTATCGAAAAACTCTTGGTTCAAGTCAGACTCTTCTAATCTATTGATGTTTTTAACAGTCAATTCGAATTTAGTAACGTCTAAGTTTTCAGCTTCATCTTCAGTGATACCTAGAATACGAGCAAGGTCAGCGGTATTAAATGCTTTTTTAACATCTACTTTTACAGCATCATCTTTTTTCAATCCTACCAATGCTTTTTTGATTTTAGCATCTTCAACGATATCCGTACGGATAGAAGTTGTTTTTTCGATACCATCTTCTTTATCTTGTTTCAAAGTAGCGTAAAGTACGTCACCTTCTTCAGAAACTTCAGGATTAGTCATTTTACCATAGCTACGGCGAAGGTTTTTGATACGTTCAGCTAGGGTTGCATCATCTGCTTTAATATCGTATTCCGTGAATTCAGTTTCAGCAGAGAAAGGGATTTCGAATTGAGGGGCAAGGCCGATCTCATAATCGAATTTGAAAGTATCTTTAAAGTCCCAGTTGTATTGTCCGTCTTTATCCTCTTCTTTAGGAAGGGGTTGACCTAATACTTCTAGTTTTTGCTCACCGATGTATTCAGCAATTTTATCATTGATAATTTTGTTGATTTCATCAAATAAGATTGCTTTACCATACATACGTTTAATATGTGCGGTAGGTACCATTCCTGGGCGGAAACCTGGTAATTTAGCTTGTTTTGCTTGGTCTTTAATTGCTTTATCAACCTGTGGATTATAGTCCTCAGGCGCTATTTCCACTTGGATATTAGCGTTGATGTCATCAATGTTTTGGTGTGAAATATTCATACTCTTTTTTTAGCTTTTCGCAATTAATAAAAAAAGTCCTCCTGATTTTTCGTTTTCAGGAGGACATCAAGTGCGGAAGAAGGGACTCGAACCCCCACGCCTCGCGGCGCCAGATCCTAAGTCTGGTGCGGCTACCAATTACGCCACTTCCGCAGTTAGGATTTTATTGAGCCACAAAGATAGAAACCAAACCTATATATGTCAAGTGTTTTCTTTTAATTTTTAATACTTTTTATGTAACTGTTTGTTTTTTAACTGCCTAATTTTTTAAATAAGCTAATTGAGGGGACTTTAAATGGGGATTTGGGGCTGATATTGGTCAAAATGGAAGGATTTTGAGCTGGGTTAGGTTTATTTTTCAGGAAAGAATTATTACTACAACGTGTAAAAATGTACTTATTAATTTGGTTATTATCGGGGATGGAGGGTATTTGGAGAATAATTAGGTTAGAATAAGGACCATTGAGGAGAAAAAAAATAAAAAAAATATTTGTTTGGATACTTTTTTCTTCTTTACTTTGAAACACAAAGTACTTTTATGGAGCAGAAAGATATCTTAAAGGAAATAGGTCAAATCCGTTCGATGATGGAGAAATCATCGAAGTTTATGTCTATTAGTGGACTATCGGGAGTTTTGATAGGTTGTTTAGCCTTATTGGGTTCAGTTGCCGCTTGTTTTGTCGTATATGGGACTAAGAGTGAATTTGGCTACCGTGATTACTACGTTCTGGATGAGGCCATATTATGGAAATTAATCATCATTGCATTTTTGGTTTTGTTTATTTCAATTGCGGTAGGAGTGAGCATGGCTAAGTCCAAGGCTAAGAAATCAGGGCAAAGTATCTGGAATCCAACAAGCAAAGCCTTATTAAAGGCAATGGCTATTCCGTTGGTTACTGGAGGATTATTTTCCATTATATTACTTAGCAAGGGAATTTTTGGATTAATCGCCTCTACCTTACTGATTTTTTATGGATTGTCATTAGCGGCAGCGAGTGTTTTTACCTTTCGAGAAGTAAGGGTACTTGGGATTTTGGAAATTGTATTAGGCTTGTTAGCTTTGGCCTTCCCTGGATATGGCGTTGTTTTTTGGGCATTAGGCTTTGGCGTACTACATATCATTTACGGGTTAATTGTCCATAAAAAGTACGAAAGAAAGTGAGTTTGGATTTAACATTATATGATAAGGTTTTTGAAAATCGGGTAAGGCTTCAGATCATGAGTATCTTGATGGCCAACGAGTCCTATGATTTCAATTCATTGAAGGAATTGTTGGAAGTTACAGATGGTAATCTAGCCTCAAATTTAAAGAATCTTGAAAAGGAGGGCTATATTTTGGTCACGAAGACCTTTATAGATCGAAAACCGAATACAAGTTATAGTAAAACAGATGTAGGCGCTAAAGCATTTGAAAATCATATCATTGCCTTGGAAAGTTTAATCAAGCAACAGTATAAATAATATTTTTTTTGCGCCTCCACTTTGAAACACAAAGTACTTTATGGATAAATAAATTAAATCAACAATCATTAGATAAAAAAATAACAAAAACTACAAGTAAACACTATTAAACATGGAAAATAATTCAATTAACGAAGGCAAGGAGAACAGTTCTCAAAAGACCTTTATGGAAAAAGTTGGGTCATCCCTAATTGTCAAGATCTTTATCATTTTCTTTTTAATGTTGATCCTATTGATTCCTTTGGGATTAATTGGGGATTTGATTTCGGAGCGTAATACGAGAGAGGAGAGTGTTTCTACAGAGATAGCGAGAAAATGGGGGATGGATCAAGTTGTAGCAAGTCCCATCATTGCTGTACCGTATGAAGTCGTTAGAGAGCGGATGAAAAGTAACGATGATGGTTCGGGTGTTAGTACCTTAGTGACGACTGTTGTCACAGAATATGCATTCTTAATGGCAGACCAAGCACAGATTTCTGCGACAGTTGAGCCCCAACCATTAAAGCGAGGAATTTATCAAGCTATTGTTTATAATTCCAAGATTAATATAAAAGGGAACTTTAGGTCATTTGATTTAAGTAAGTTAAAAGTTGAACCTAATGAATTGAAATGGAATCAGGCTAAATTGATTTTTGGGATACAGGACTTAAAAGGATTATCCGCGAGTCCAACCTTTAAATGGGATGGGAAGAGCATTGAAATGGGGAAGTATGATTTAGAAATTGATTTATTCCCCCAAAATTTAACAGTTGACATCCCATTGGAAGGGAATGAATCCTTGAACAAGCCATTTGAAATAAATTTTGATCTAAAAGGTTCTAAATCTTTGAACTTCTTACCATTGGCAAAAAACACCAAGATCAATGCCTCAGGTAATTGGGCTAACCCAAGTTTTAATGGTAATTTTTTACCAGATGAGCGCGAGGTAAATTCCACATTCAAGGCAAGTTGGAATATTCCAGACTTTAGCAGGAAACAAGCTCAACAATGGACAGGAGAACCTTATAGTATTTATACATATCAAGGGATCGATCTATCGGGTGAAGATGCGCATCCTAGGGATTATGTTGGTCCAGGTATGCCAGAGCCAAGGGTTGCCGGCACTGGCAATCAGCTGACCTCCACCGATTATGATATGGTTCAGGTAAATTTCTTACCACAGGTTGATAACTATCAGAAAACAACCCGAGTGACTAAGTATGGCGCTTTGGTGATCGCGTTGACCTTTGTATCACTTGTTTTCATGGAGATTATCAAAAAACAACGAGTACACATCATTCAATATGTATTAATAGGTTTTGCTATGGTTCTATTCTATGCGTTATTATTGGCAATTTCGGAGCATATTGGATTTAATTTTGCATATTTAATTGCAGCTATCGCAACAATTGTCTTGATTTCATCGTTTATTAAAGCAATTACCAAGGATTTGAAATCAGCCTTGAATTTTGCAGCCATATTAGCCCTATTCTATAGTTTTATTTTCGTACTGCTTCAACTTCGCGACTATTCGTTAATTGTAGGAACCATTGGTTTATTCATCATCTTGGCGGTATTAATGAAAATCTCAACAAAAATTAACTGGTATCAATTTGAAAAGCAATGATAAGGTTAAATAGAACATCAATAAGAATGTATCTCACCAGCATCTGGCTATTATTTTGGAAAGTCAGTCGTGGAAATTAGGTATTGATTTCGATTTGCCTGTCAACTTTAGTAAATTGGCGGGCAAATCGTTTTTAATATGCATAAGATATCATGGATTGGAGCACTCTTATTGATCAATAATATGGTTATTGCACAAGAAGGAAAAGAAGTTCCCCAAAAGGTGGAGCGACCAAAAGTAGAGAATCGAGTTAGACGTTCGGGAAATGTGGAACCTTTGAGTCCTAAAATGCTTTGGGAATTGGGTAGAGTAAGTGGAGAAGGGCTATCAGCAGATGGAACTCAATTAATTTACGGAGTATCGAATTATGAATTCGACGCAAACAAATCGGAGAAGAACCTTTTTGTTATTCCTGTAAAAGGAGGAGTTGCCAAACAATTCACTTCCGAAGCTGGTGGAGAATCTGTTTTAAAGGTTGAGGGAGATGATGTGCTGTATATGTTCAGTGGACAAATCTGGAAGAAAAACCTAAAAGATGGAAACTCTGTACAGTTAACGAATTATGAAGGTGGTTTAGAAAATGTAAAAATTTCACCTGATGGGAAACACATTCTGTTTAGCAAGCAAGTCTTGGTGAAAGATTACCATAGCACTGATAAATATAAGGATTTACCTAAATCAAATGTATATATCTACGATAATTTGGATTATAGACATTGGGATACCTGGAATGATGGCAAATTCAATCATCCATTTGTTGCCAGTTATGAGAATGGGAAAATAGGAGAGGCTAAAGACCTGTTGGGTGCTGAGCCATTTTATTCTCCTACGATGCCATTTGGTGGGGCTGAGGACTTTGCATGGACGCCAGATAGCAAGGCTGTTCTATATGTATGTAAGAAGAAATTTGGGACAGAGTATGCTCAGAGTACCAATACGGATATTTACCGATATGAATTAGCTTCGGGTCAAACCAGTAATCTTACTGAAGGAATGAATGGGTATGACAATAACCCGAATTTCAGTCCGGATGGAAAATTGATGAGCTGGATGAGTATGAAAACTGAAGGCTATGAATCGGATAAAAACGATATCTATATCAGCGAACCATCAACTGGAATCAAATTGAATATGACTGCTCATTGGGATGGTACAATCAATTCCTATACTTGGAGCAAGGATAATAAGAAAATTTACTTTTTAGCACCTACTGAAGGTACAGTTCAGATTTTTGAATTGCTTATTCCTAGTAATCTTAAAAATAGAGCATTGCCAATCATCAATAAGATATCAAATGGTGAATTCGATATCAATGGGATTGTAGGTGAAACTAAGGATGGATTGGTTGTTACTTTATCTAAAATGACTCGTGCAAATGAGGTTTATCATTATGCATTTAAGTCCAAAAAATTAAATCCGATAACGACTGTGAATGATCAATTGTACAGTAAGGTCGCTGATACCAAAGTAGAAAGTAGAGTAACGAAAGCTACCGACGGTGAGGATTTATTTTCATGGGTTATTTATCCCCCTAATTTTGATCCAAGCAAAAAGTATCCAACCCTTTTGTTTTGTCAAGGAGGTCCACAAGGAGCAGTTACTCAATCGTATTCCTTCCGTTGGAACTTTCAATTATTGGCATCGCAAGGCTATATAGTCATTGCACCAAACCGACGTGGTATGCCAGGATGGGGCGTAAAGTGGAATGAGCAAATCTCTAAGGATTGGGGAGGCCAAGCGATCAACGATTATCTATCGGCGATTGATGATCTTTCCAAGGAATCTTATGTTGATAAAGAAAAGATTGGAGCTGTTGGAGCAAGTTATGGAGGATATTCTGTATTTCAATTAGCAGGAGTACATGAAGGAAGGTTTAAATCATTTATCTCCCATTGTGGCTTATTTGATATGAAGTCTTGGTATGGAACTACAGAAGAGTTGTTTTTTGCAAACTATGAATTGGGTGGACCTTATTGGGATAAAGCGAATGAAAAGACCTATACTCAATTCAATCCGAGTACTTTAGTTGAGAAATGGGATACTCCTATTTTGATATTTCAAGGAGGGAAAGATTATAGAGTTCCGATAGGACAAGGTTTAGAGGCCTTCCAAGCTGCTCAAATTAGAGGGGTTAAAAGTAGGCTAGTTTATTTACCAGACGAGAACCATTGGGTTCTTTCGGGCCATAACGCACAAGTGTGGCAACGAGAATTTTTCGGATGGTTAAATGAAACCTTGAATAAATAATAAAAAACTAAAAAAATAAAGAAGCCGATTCAATTGAATCGGCTTTTTGAATGTATAGGAACAAGATTTTATTTTGGGTCTTATATCTTGTTTTACATTCTTTACTTAATAAACAACATTTAAAGAATATCGTCACCTTTCTTCATCAGGTCCAATTTTTCATTGAAATTGAATAATTGACCTTCATCTGCAGATTCAATTGCTTTTTTGATTATTTCAATCCCTTTATCATGCTCCCCGATTTTATAAGTTAGGAGGGCATAATTATAGAGGTGTTGCGAATTGTCGGTTTGCTCAAAAGCATCTTTTGACCAATTCAGCATGTTTTTGATAAAATCGATGTCTGTGAAGTTTTTAGCTAGTACACCCACATATTCCATTTTCATTTTGTTACTGATGGTTCCATCATATTTTTTGATGTAATTTTTCAATGCTGGGATATAATCTTCCATCAGGAAACCATTTTTATAGAAGTTCAACTTGATGAAGTCGAGGATTTCGGTTTTATGTTCGGGGTATTTGGTTGCCAAAGAGTCTTCAAAGACAGACCAGTCTTGTTTATTATTCAGGATATAATATCCCATTGGAGATTTGCGGCCGAGCTTGTTTTCGGCATCTTCAAAATTTATTATTCCTCGGTATAGATCCTCGGCCACTACTTCTCCTAAAAGATTATTTATTTTTTTAGCTTGGTTTAACAAGATTGGAAATCCAGAATCTTTCGAAGAACGCGTTACATCCATGATAACTTTTGCTTCGGCATTAGATTGTACATCTGGGTTCATTGCCAAATAAGCTTGAATAAGTTCTTGTTTATCTTCAGGCTCAGCTTCCATGGAAGCGTTCAATAATAATTTAAGGACCTGGACATCAATTTTATTCTCCTTATATCGTTCTCTCAACGTATAATATTGAGAGTCTGGATCCTGAATTTTCTTCAACAGGTTTAGAAAATTTGGGATATCTCTTTTACCATAAGCTTTGTGAACAATTTCGCCTTGAGGGCTAAAGAATAAATAGCAAGGATAACCATCTACCTCATATTTTTTGGCGAATTCCTTACTTAAGTTCATCCAATCTTTTTTGATTTTATTTGCTTTAGGATCATCATCAAATTGAACCTGAACTGTTACAAAATGTTGGTTGCTATATTCACCAATCTTGCTGTCTGTAAATACCTGTTGTTCCATAATTTTACAAGGAACACACCAAGAGGTATAGCAATCGATCATGATGTATTTGTTTTCAGCCTTAGCTTTGGCTTTAACTTCTTGCCAATTGAGGTTATTATTAAATGAAATTCCTTTTTCTTGGGCACATAATAGAGTAGGGAGTAAGCATAAAAGAAGAATGATCTGTCTCATAAGTTATTGGATTAATTGTTGCAAAGCACGTACGGAAATAGCATTTTTCATGACCATTTGTTGTTTATTATCTGCATTTCCAGAAGAAGGAATGGTTTGGGTTGATGATACGACACCAGCAAGATTTCCATTTTGGGAAAGGATAGGGGCGCCACTTGATCCAACCGCATAATCCGCACTTACAGTCATTCTGTATTGGCGTATTCCGGGCATTCTAGGATTTAACATCAGGCTATTTTTATTGACAATGCCTTCGCTTAGATAATAGTATATATGGTCAGGATGTGAAATTATTAAAACATGTTCTCCAGGAAGTAATACTGGACCCAAAAGATTGACATGACCCCAAAAAGTTGGACGGATTAACAAAATTAAGTTTTTTCTAGCAGAGCTCGGTATTCCACCGGGCTCTTTCCATTTAATCTGTTTTTTATTCTTTTATTGTTGTAATAGTAGAAGTATTCTTTTACTGATTAGATAAACTCGTCGGCTGTCTCAAGGCTTTGTGAGTATAGTAATTCTGTCTTTAAGATTGCAAAAAAGTTTTCGGCCACGGCATTATCTAAACAATTCCCTTTTCTGGACATGCTCTGTATAATACCTTGTTTTTCTAAAGCCTTTCTGTATCCATAATGCTGATATTGCCAGCCTTGATCAGAGTGAAAAATAAGCCCCTTTGTATCTTTAGTTTTATCAAAAGCCTTATTTAACATCTCTTCTATCATCATCATGTTCGGGCTTTTTGAGATACTATAGGAGATTACTTCTCCATTGAACATGTCAAGTATCGGAGATAGGTAGATCTTCTGGCCTTTGATGTTTACCTCAGTAACATCTGTAGCCCATTTCTGATTGGGCGAACTTGCCTTGAAATTCCTTTCCTGTATATTGGGAGCAATTTTACCAACTTCCCCTTTGTATGAGCGATAGCGGACTTTCCTGATTTTACATTTCAGGTCCAATGTTCCCATTAGTCTTTGAACAGTCTTATGGTTTATATGATAATCCAAGTTCTTCATGTCGGCTGTTACCCGTCGATATCCATATCTACCTTTGTGCAGGTGATATATGCGTATGACCTCTTCCTTTTCTTTCTTGTATTTATCTCTACTATTCAGGCGTTTGAGATGATAATAAAATACCTAACGAGCCATCTGTTTACAATCCAATAGAATTGAAATATCATGTTCAGACCTTAGTTCTTCGATGGCTTTTGCCCATTCATGCGTTCGCGGGCTTCTCTTTCCTTGACTAAGGCCGTGACTTTTTTTTATAATGCAATCTCGGCTCGTAAACGAGTGTTCTCCGCCTGGAGCTTCTCTAGTTCTGTTTCAGGCTCATGCTTCTTTGATTTACTCATATCTTTAGGCGGTCCTCCACGATTTTTTTGTTGATGTAATACAGCATACCCATGGACCCGTACCAATTTCACCCAGCTCTCTAAAGCACTCTTGCTTACTCCATACTGTAGAACAACCTGTACTTAAGGTACTTCTTTTTCTAGAATAGTCCTTACAATTTCTTCTTTGAAATCAGCCGTGGCTGGGACATTAGGCTGCTTGAGTAGCCCTCTTTCACCATAAAGATTATACTTCCGAACCCATTCCAATATCATGACTTTGCTGATACGGAGTTCGCGGGATATGCGCAGTATCGACTTCCCGCTTTCCACTTGAGAAACGATTTCTAGTTTCTCCTCAAAGGTGTGATTTGACATAAATAATGAACCCCAAAAGTTTTTGTATAACTTTTGGGGTTCACTTCACACATATTGGAGCCTTTAATATTTTGTCTAAATATTTTTTATTTGGTGTCTTTTTTGCCAAATATGGAGATTTTAAGGTATTTACCTGGGTTTTCTTTAAGATCTTTCACCAATTGATCTAAGTTTTCAGATGCATTAGTTAAATTATTATATAATTTTTCATCATGTATCAATTGGCTCAATGAACCATCTCCAGTATTTATTTTATTGGTGATTTCAAGGACATCTTTCATTGCTTTATTGGCGTTGTCAACCGTTGCTTTGATTTCAGTTTTTGACAGGTCATCAGAAAGAGTATCCAAGTTATTCAAGATGGAATTGATCTTCGCATTATTGTTTTTGAAGTTCATGGTGATAGATTCCATATTGGAAAGGATATTACTCAAGCGATTTTTCTCAGCACCCATCAAACCATCTACATCACCTGTAATTTTTTCAAGGTTTTTCAAGGATACAGAAATACTATGAACGGAGCTTTTGAAATCACGTTGGAAGTTATCATCCAATACGCTGTTTACACCAGAAAGAACTGAATCTAGTTTTACAACTAAATTTTCTATTTTCTTTTGGAGGGGTTCGACTTTCTCCATCAGGTTTGCTTGAACATCTGATAGGAGGGGGTCACCATTTCTGGCCATGGTGGTGCTGTTTCCTAATTCAAAAACGATAGCTTTACTTCCCAAGAGGTCAGCACTTACAATTCGGGCTACCGTATTTGAGGGGATATCATAATCATTTTTGATTTTGAATTCGGTTCTTATTTTACCGTTAGGTTGTAACGTTAGTTTGGATACACGGCCAATTTGAAATCCACTGACAAGAACAGGCTTGGATACGGCAAGACCATCAACATTGTCGTATTCGGTATAAAAAGTATTTTCGCTGCTGAAAACGTTGTTCCCTTTGAGGAAACTGTAACCAATAAATAAAATGGCAATAGCAATACTTGTTAGTGCCCCGACCTTAGTTTCATTAGATATCTTCAAAATTTCCCGATTTAAGTATTTTTACTTTGTTCTTAGCGCCAATTTAATAAAATTTTATTTTTCTATGCTTTTTCTGTAGGTATTTATAGCATTAAATAAATCGGTGACAATTGATTCCTGACCAGCCGATGACATCATGAATCTTTCTTCGTCAGGATTGGAAATAAATCCAATTTCTGTTAATACTGCTGGCATCCCTGCTGTTGCAAGTACTGCCAAAGATTGTTCTTTCACTCCACGGTCAGTACGACTAGAACCAGCAAACTGATCTTGCATATAGGAAGCAAGTCGGATACTTTGCTCTCTAAATTTTCTTTTCATCAAAGAGAATACGATATAGGTTGAAGGATCCTTAGGATCAAAACCACCATAGTTCTCCTTATAGTTTTCCTCCATTAGGATTGATGCGTTTTCACGAATTGCGACATCTTGGTCACCCGTACGGCTAAAACCCAATACTAGGGTTTCAGTACCTTTAGCAGAAGTATTCAAGACACGCTGCGTAACATAACGTCCTCTACTGTTTTTTACTCTTCTACTCGTGGCACCACCAGAATTACAGTGAATAGAGATAAATAAGTCAGCATGATGCTTATTGGCTAGAGCAGGACGCTCATAAAGCTTAGGATAAACATCTGTTTTTCTGGTATAAACAACTTTAATCCCTGGGAATTCCTTTTCGATTTTCTTACCCAGCTTCAACGCCACTTGTAATGCGATATCTTTTTCTTTTGATTGCCGACCAACGGCTCCGGAGTCATGTCCACCATGTCCAGGGTCTAAGACGATAGTTTTTAATTTTCTAGGACTCCCACCTTGATCATTCTGTAAATCTACAGGCTTGAAACTTGCTAAAACTACTACTGATACGCAAGTCAACCCCAGTCCAATCCTCCCAAAAATCGTTTTACTTTTAATCAAATTCTTCAATTTCTCTTTTCGTTTCAATTATCCTAACAAATTCTATTCCTATTGTAAGCCGGAATTCGCTTTATACGATTTTATGGCATCCACAAGGTTACCCACAATCTGGTTTTGTCCTTCATCTGAAACCATGAATTTTTCCTCATCAGGATTAGAGATAAATCCGATTTCAGTTAATACCGCAGGCATTGCAGCAGATGCTAACACGGCAAGTGAAAGTTCCTGAACCCCTCTGTTTTGACGACCTTTTTTTACATACTCATCTTGAATATAAGTTGCAAATCGAATGCTTTTATCGCGATAAGTTCTTTTCATCAAGGAGAAAATAATATAAGTAGAGGGGTCATTAGGGTCGAAACCGCCATAATTCTCTTGATAATTTTCTTCAAATAAAATATCGGCATTTTCACGAACAGCGACTTCCGATTCACCTCTTTGTAAACGATTGAAACCACATACGAATGTTTCAGTACCACTAACGCCAGGATTTCTCACGGTTTGGGTTACATATCGTCCATTCTTTCCTTTCACCCGACGGTCTACATCAGCAGAGTTACAGTGGATAGATATAAATAAATCAGCATGGTTTTTATTTGCAAGAGCTGTCCTTTCATGAAAAGGAACATCGACATCCGTTTCGCGGGTCAGTAAGGCTTTTACACCAGGCATCTCTTTTTCAATTGCTTCTTTCAATCGTTTTCCGACTTGAAGGGTAATATCTTTTTCAACCGATATTCTTCCCCTTGCTCCAGGCAGGTTTCCACCATGTCCAGGATCTATAACGACCAACTTAAATGTTTTATTCTTTTGGGTTTGTTGAGAGGGTTCCGTTTCTTGATTTTTCTTTTCAGTAGATTGAACCATACCGCTTAAGAAAAACAAGGGTAGGAATATAGCTACTAATGAAATAGAATTTTTTATGGATTTATTGAAATTCATAGTTAACGTTATTATTTTAGTCCCGTCAATAGCATAGTTAAAGTAAACTGTTAAATATGATTAACTTTATGAAAAACCTAATCTTTGTTATTGTTTTTTGACTATTTTTGCCAACAAGAGTTTAAAATTAGCACAAAAATAACATTCATATTTCATTTTGAAGGCCTTAAGTTGTTTTTTCCTTTCCTTTCTGTTTTTTTTTATTGGGATGTCTGTGCTTCAGGCACAGGTGGAGAGTAATTCACGCAATCAAAATGTTACAATAGACACCCTACAGCGGGATACTATTCCAACAGATACCAGTAAGAATAATTTCAAGGATGTAAACGGTCAGGATACTGTTCATATGAAGGATCAGGGTGGATTAGAGACTGTAGTAACCATTACAGCGAATGATTCATCATGGAATCAGGTGAGCAAGAATATTTTGCACCTATTCAAAGGGGCCAAGGTGAAATATGAAGGTTTTGAATTAGCTGCAGATTATATTCGCTTAGACCGAAATACCAATGTATTATTTGCTTCCGGTGTGATTGATCATAATGGCAAATACGTAGGTCGACCCGTCGTAATCATGCCTGGGGAATCCCCCATAGCAGTCGATTCCTTAATATATAATTATAAGACTCAGGTTCCAAAAACCTTTGGGGTCATGACGGAAGTTGATGGTGGGTATATCCAGGCGCGGGAAGTTCGAAAGAATATTTATGATGAGATGTCCCTTTATAAAGGGCTGTATTCAACCTGTAATCTTCCATATCCTCATACCCACTTTGGGATTCAAATTACCAAAGGAGTAATCACTCAAAAGCAAATTATCGCAGGACCATCTTATCTTGTCGTTCAAAATATTCCCATCAAGTTTCTAGCAATTCCTTTTGGATTTTTTCCAAAACAGGATAAGAAAAGTTCAGGTTTCTTATTTCCTTCCTTTGGAGAAGATGCCTCTAGAGGATTTGCAATGCGAGATCTTGGATGGTATTTGACTTTTAATGATTATTGGGATTCAGAAATTCGAGGTTCAATTTTTTCCAAAGGAACTTGGGAAGCGAATGTAAGAACACAATATTTAGTGAACTATAAATTCAACGGTAACTTTGCTTTGAATTATGGTTCTTATGTTCAAGGGATTGAAGGGACAGAGAGTTTTGGTCGTTCAAAGGAATTTAGATTTACCTGGAATCACTCCCAACGGCAAGAGGCTAATCCTGGGACTTCATTTTCAGCCTCAGTAAACTTTGGTACTCGGAATGCGTATAGAAGTCAGGCAACCACCAGTGGTTATAATCCAATGCAAGCGGTAAATAACAGTATGCGTTCATCGATTGCCTATGGAAAAGTTTTCGCAGATGGCAAGGTGAATTTCACAGCGAATATGTCACATGATCAGAACCTGACCAATGGCGATATCAATATTGACTTACCAACCATTAGTTTAAACGTTGCTACCTTTAACCCATTTGATTCCAAGGATAGGATAGGGGAACAAAAATGGTATCAAAGAATCACTGTGGGGTATAGCCTACAAGGACAAAATAGGATTGCTACAAAAGACAGTTTGCTATTCCAAAAAGGTTCATTGAATAAATTTACCAACGGTGTTCAACACAATATCCCTGTCAGCTTGAGTTTAAATGTGATGAAGTATTTTCAATTTAATACATCCCTCAATTATACAGAGCGTTGGTATCTTCAGTCCGTTAGAAACCGCTTAGTTAACCGTCCTTATGGATTTGAAAGTATAAGGGATACTGTTCAAGGCTTTAAACGTGCCTACGATTATTCGGTATCTTCAGGTTTATCGACGAAGATTTACGGTAATATGCAGAAGAAGATTGGTAAGATTGAGGCGATGCGTCATACGATTACACCATCCATTAATGTGAATTATCGACCAGATTTCTCAGATGCACGTTATGGTTTTTATCGTGATTTCACGGATGCAAATGGGATTTATAAAAGGTATTCTATTTTTGAAAATGCACTTTATGGTTCTCCTTCCGAAGGTAAATCCTTTGGTATTGGCTTCTCGGTAGATAATAACTTGGAAGCGAAGATTCGAGATGATAAGGATACTACGGGAAAAGGTGTCAAGAAAATACCAATCATCCAAGGGCTTACCTTTAGTGGTAATTATAATGTTGCGGCAGATTCACTGAAACTGTCACCAATTAGTTTTTCAGGAAGAACAGCATTATTTGACAAAAAAATAAATGTGAACTTTAATGGTACCTTCGATCCTTATTCTTACGATAAGTATACTGGTAATCGTATTGATCGTTATGCTATTAAAGACGGGAAATTAGCTAGGCTTACTAATTTTGGTTTATCCTTTGATTACAGTTTAAATCCGAAGGCAAATCAAAACCGGAGTGATAATATTGACTCCTTAAGAAGTGCTATGCCTAATTTGACACCAGAGCAAGCACAAGCATTGGCAAGAATCAGTACCGACCCAAATGCCTTCGTGGATTTTAATATTCCATGGAATTTAGCAGGATCCTTTAGTATGAACTATACTCGTGTTTTCAATCGAGAAAAGCTTGACATGGAAACACGTTTAACCAGTACAGTTAACTTGCATGGAGATTTCAATGTAACTCCTAAGTGGAAAGTTCAATTTAATACAGGGTATGACTTTGTTCAGAAAGAAGCTTCCATGACGCAAATCAGTATCTATAGAGATTTACACTGTTGGGATATGTCAGTAGGTTGGGTTCCATTTGGAACATATAAGAGTTATAATATTACCATACGTGCTAAAGCATCAATATTACAAGATTTAAAATTAACCAAAAGACAGAGTCATTATACCTATTAACGGTTATGTAAACACTATATCTATGAAAGCTGAAATTATTACCATTGGTGATGAAATCTTGCTCGGACAGATTGTGGATACCAATTCTGCTTGGATCGCCCAAGAGCTTTTTGCCCAGCAAATCCAAATTCAACAAATAACATCAATTACTGATCAGGAAAGTCATATTCTAAAGGCATTAGCTGATGCTGGAAGTCGGGCAGATATTATTATCTGTACAGGCGGTTTAGGTCCTACCAAGGATGATGTAACTAAATTCACGGCGGCTAAGTTTTTTAATACTTCCCTGATCCATAATCCAGAGGTGTTGAGTCATGTGCAACAGATCTTTCGCCAATTCGGTCGGACAATGCCTGAAATAAACAAGGGTCAAGCGGAAGTTTTGGCCAATGCAGATGTTCTTTTTAACGATTGGGGAACTGCGCCAGGCATGTGGGTTGAGGACAAAGGAAAGGTTTATGTTTTTCTTCCAGGGGTTCCATTTGAGATGAAGAATTTAATGACCTTCCGAGTGCTACCAAAGCTGAAGGATTATAAAACCGAAGAAAAGGTGGTAAATAAATATATCCTTACAGTAGGAATCGGTGAATCCCATCTTGCAGAACATATCGCAGATATTGAAGATCAGTTTCCGAGCCATATTCACTTAGCCTATCTTCCAAAGATTGGATTGGTAAGGCTGCGGTTGACAGCGGTAGGAAATGATTTGAACTCCTTGGAATTTGAAGCAGAGCAGTGGAAAGAAAAGTTGGTTTCGCGGATTGGAGGAGCAGTTGTTGCCACTGAAGATGTGAGTTTTGAGGAGGTTATCGTGAAATCATTTTCAGATTCCCAATTAACACTGTCCACTGCTGAGAGCTGTACAGGGGGGAATATTGCCAGATTAATAACTGAGATTCCTGGATCGAGTAAAATGTTCCAAGGTGGAATTGTGGCCTATGCAAATGAGGTTAAAGAGCATATCCTAGGTGTTGAGAAGGAAACCTTGATTCAGCATGGCGCCGTTAGTGAGGAAACAGTAGTTCAAATGGCTAAAGGAGTACAACAAAGATTAAATACGGATTATGCTATAGCAACCAGTGGTATTGCAGGTCCAGATGGAGGAACTGATGAAAAGCCAGTAGGTACTGTTTGGGTTGCAATTGCAGGCAAAAATGATGTAAAAACTAAGCTGTTTCATTTTCATCATGACCGCTTAATCAACATAGAAAGGACTACTGCTCAGGCATTACTCATGCTCTGGAACTTATTTCAACAAGAAACAAAGAATTAACAGAACGATATTTTGTTTACAATGTAGGATAAAATATTTAATTTTGTTCACTTGTCAAGTAAGTATTAATATTTAACTTAGTAATCTAACAATCGAAATAAAAATAGATGGCTATATATAAACTTTTGTTACCTAAAATGGGGGAGAGTGTTTCCGAAGCGACGCTTACCAAATGGGTAAAGCAGGTTGGGGAACGAATTGAAGAAGATGATGCGGTAGTAGAACTTGCTACCGATAAGGTCGATTCTGAAGTTCCATCGCCAGTATCTGGAGTTCTAAAAGAAAGATTGTTTGAGGAAAATCAAGTAGTTCAGGTTGGGGATGTAATTGCATTAATTGAGGTTGAAGGTCCTGAAGTTGAGGAACAAGAAAAACCTACTATCCAACAAGAAGAAAAAGTCGAACCTGTTGTTGAACAAGAAATTCCTGCTGAAGATCAGGATGGAAAAATTGAGGATACAGCAGTTATCGAAGAAGCTGAAATTCCGGGGATGGATCAAATCCAGGAAAAACCTATTCAAGTAGAATCAAATCATCAAGAAATCCATTCTGGCATTCGTTTCTATTCTCCATTGGTTAGAAATATCGCGCAACAAGAAGGAATATCACAACAGGAATTGGACAGTATTCCAGGCACTGGTGGTGAAGGAAGAGTAACTAAGAAAGATGTTTTAAACTACCTTCAAAAAAATAAAGGAATTGAAATTCCAAAACCTAGTCAACCGATAATAGAAGAAGTATCCCAGCCCCTTGTTCAAGAGGTTAAAACTCCAGCAGCGCAAGTTGTAAAGACTAGTACAGGGGATTCGGAAATCATTGAGATGGACCGCATGAGAAGGCTGATAGCTGATCATATGGTTAATAGTGTAAAAACATCACCACATGTATTCTCAGTTGTTGAAGCTGATGTTACAAATTTGGTGAATTGGAGAAACAAGGTTAAGGATGGCTATAAAAAATCCGAAGGAGAGAATATTACTTTTACCCCTTTGTTTATCGAGGCAATTGCCAAAGCTATTAAGGACTTTCCGATGATTAATGTCTCTGTAGATGGATACAATATCATTCGTAAGAAAAATATCAATATTGGAATGGCCACAGCATTGCCATCCGGCAACTTAATTGTTCCGGTAATAAAAAATGTGGATCAATTAAGTTTAACAGGAATTTCAAGATCGGTTAATGATTTGGCAACGCGTTCCAGAGGGAACAAATTAAAGCCAGATGATACCCAAGGAGGTACATTTACCTTTACTAATATAGGGGCATTTGGAAATATTTTTGGAATGCCAATTATTAATCAGCCGCAAGCGGCAATCCTGGCTGTTGGGACCATTAAAAAGAAGCCAGCAGTATTGGAAACTGAGTTTGGAGATGTCATCGCTGTTCGTCATATGATGTATATTTCCATGTCTTATGACCATCGAGTTATTGATGGCGCACTAGGCGGACAATTTATTCGTCGAGTAGCTGATTATTTAGAGAATTGGGACTCTGAGCGAGTTATCTAAAAAATAAAACAAAAACGGTCAAGAAAACTCTTGACCGTTTTTGTTTTATCCATTTACCAAGATTTGGTTTCGTGGTAATTTCTTTTGAATCATATACCGATATCTAAAATAGAGTAGGATCGAAGAAGTCAACAACCCAAGGGTTAATCCATACCAAATCCCTTTTACTCCTATTTTCATTTCGATGCCTAAATAGTAAGCAACTGGAAGTCCAATAATCCAATATGCAAAGAAGGTAATGAAAGTAGGGATATTTACATCGCCCATTCCTCTTAAAGTTCCTAATCCCACCACTTGTGTTCCATCGAATAATTGAAACATACCAGCAATGATCAATAACTGAGAGGCCATCATAACCACTTCTTGATCTTTAGTGATGATATACGGCAAATATTGATTAAACAAGGCAAAAATAATAGCACACACAATCATAAATACTAAAACCAGGTGATAGGATACAGTGGCAAATTTTTGTAACCTAAAGAAGTTTTTATTTCCATAAGCATTCCCGACTTTAATTGTAGCAGCCGATGCAATTCCACTGGCCATCATATAAGTCATTGCAGCCAATGTAATAGCAGTTTGATGGGAAGCTTGTTCAACGGCTCCGATCTTTCCCGCAATCAATGCGGCTCCTGCAAATGCGCCAATTTCAAACACATATTGCATCGCGACAGGACCTCCAATTTTAAGAATCTTTTTAACTCTGGAAAAATCAATGAATTTAATGGAGAAGTGATCGATATAAAGTTTAAAGTTTTTGGAACTTAAAACGTACCATGCCATGACGATCATCATTAAGATACGATCTATCAAAGTTGCAATACCCACACCACGAACCCCCATAGGTTCAATCCCAAACATTCCCTTAACCAAGATTACCGCAATAACAACATTCAGCACATTTCCCCAAATTGTAATATTCATAGCCTGTTTGGTGAACCCTAAGCCTTCTGCGAATTGCTTAAAAGTATTGAAAACCATGAGAGGCAAGATGGATAAGCTAAGTATTAATAAATAAGGTTTAGCCGTTTCTACGACTTCAGGGTCTTGATCAGCATGCTGCATAGCATACATAGAACCATAAAACACAAAGAGAAAGAGAAGAATGGCGGAGACAATATTCAACCAAAAACTATTGGAAAGTAGTTTCGCACATTCTTTAATATTATGCCTTCCATTTTCTTGAGCTATTAAAGGGGTTAGTCCATAAGCAATACCAATTCCAATGATCAAAACCACCATAAAAACTGAGTGTACCAATGATACAGCTGCTAACGGAATAGTACCAGCAAAGTGCCCCACGATCATAGTGTCGGCAGTTTGTACAAGCGTATGACCAAGTTGTGAAATAACAACTGGTCCGGCTAATGCCATTGTACTGAGATAATACTTTTTGTTGGATTTGAAGTTCTGCAGCATATAAAAAATAGTAAAGAGCACAAAGGTACAAGTAAAAAATTGCTTCTCGAATCGTGGTGTAAAAGAACTTAATATTTCTAAAATAGAAACAAGATGTTGTAACATGAAATACTAGTCATATAGGTGTTTTGCTTAAACTCTATTTTGATTGCTGTCCTGATTATGTCAAAAATTTCTCGGAAAGAAAAAACTAATTCAATCAGGTGGTGTTTTAGATAAACTATGTTGTTGCAGTTATAAGTATTATAGGGCTGGTTATTAGATAGAGTAGGAAATATATGTTGTCGTAGATGGGCTACAAATAATATTTTTGAGCTAAATACCGCATTATCAGTATAATTTAATCTTAATTTTTCAAAATTACAATAGAGTCACACTAAAATTATCTATAATGAAAAACCAATCTTTATCCGGTAAGAGGGACTATACCTCGCCGCGGATAGAAATTATATCAAAGTCATGATGGAACATTCCATCGCGGCGGGATCAGCTACTGCCACATTTAAGGGGCCAGGAAATGATTCACCATTTGTTGATTCATGGAATTCCACTCTTAATGATGGAACTTCTGACGACGTATTCAAAACACATAAAGAGAACTGGTAATTTTTTGAATATCACATGAAAAAGATCTTTTTTAGTTTAGTAATTGTCGGTTCAATTCTAAATTTTAGTTGCAGTAAAAATACTGATCAACCCAATACTACTATTACCTCAGGGGTTTCCTTTATCGTTGATGGAGAAACTGCTCTTCAGGAGTCTGATAGTAAAAGTACTTCTGCTGATATTTCGCCTAGTAACGGGAGTAGGTTAAATAAAACGGTAGTTGTAAATTCTGCTCAAAAAGCTGATAAAGAATTTATTTATATTAAGGAAGAATTAGGTTCAGCGGAAGCATTAATGGCTAATTCTGGCAATTCTACTTCAGGAGATAATAAAGCCGTTGCTCCAGTTTATCCTGATAATTATATCCCTGGTTCTCCAGTTAATGGGGGAAGACCACTTACCAATGGAGTTACATTCCGAGTTTTGGTCTATGATATGGCAGGGAAATTTGTGGAACAAGTTGACGGTAAAGTCGGTAGTACTCCTCCAGTAGCAAAAGAATTAAAACAAGGAACTCAGTATAAATGGTATGCGTATTCATATTATAGTACAGAAGCCTTGCCTGCTATTTCAAATAATTTAAAACCTACTTTTAATGTATCAAATGAAGATTTCTTGTTTGCATCAGGAAATTTTACAACTGGAAAATCTTCAAATTCCTCAATTCCTAATATTGATGTTTCCATCACATTTAAACATGCGATGGCGATGGTAGAGGTTGGGGTCTTGGTAACAGGATTCAGTGCAAAGGCAGACTTAAATGCTTTTTTAGGAAACTCTACGGACAGACCTTATATTAGAGCGAACTCCAATGTATTAGAACAAGGTGTATTTGATCTATTAACTGGGAAATTTATTTCAAAATCGAAGATAGCGAGCGCAGTTAATATCAACGCTAGAAGGAACTATGCGGCTGATATTCAATTTCCAAACACATCATATCATGGATATTTCTTTACTGTACCAGGTGGAGATAATGAATATAATAGCAATTTTGTTTACAGCATTCATCCATGGGCATTACTTGATAGACCAGCAAATCCACTGAAATTCAGCAAATCTTATAATGACAAAATAAGAATTGGTAGAGGGAAATATACCAGAATCACGATTATTCCATTGGATAATGGAATTCAAGTTCCGGCAACTTCTAGTGTAGTAGCCACAAATTGGTCTAGGGGAGACTTGTATTACGATGCTGGTACGCAGGGTTTTACTGGGCCATCTGAAGGTCCGACTAGGTTTCAACATAGAAATCATGAACCAAACTCTATCTTTTATGCTAGTACATTCCAACCTAATGGTTATCCAAATCCTATAATGTCATATGGGCAATCGGAAGCAAAATATGGTAGTACATATTATTTATCAGGGAAAATGTGGCCTTTAGGTATTACTCCTGTTATTGATGGTGACCCATGTCATGATCTTAGGCCTAATGGAAATGACCTTAATGATCAATGGAGAACACCTACCGTTGATCAGGCAAAAGGATTGGCAGCTTATATTAATTCATATTCAGGTACAGGAAGAATTAGTGCAACAAGAAATGATGGGAAGAAATCTGTGTTACTTACAGTGAATGTCAATGAACAGAATTCGCCGGATGAATGGTCACAAAGAATTACCTTTGAACTGAAAAGATTTACAGAACCTAATGGAAATACTCATCAGATGAACGCGGCAAGTTACCTTCAATTAGTTCGACAAAGACTACAGGTTATGCTTATTTCTGGTTAAAAAAGCCATATGCAAATTCTTATGCTTATTTGGAATTGTATTATGATAGCAGCATACAAAATAAATTAAGAGCAAAAGTTTATAGTTCGAAGGTTACATCAGCTGCAAATGATGTTTATCCCGCAACACTTAAAGCTACGAACGGAATGAATGTAAGATGTGTGCGGAATTTTAATTAAGGGTTCATTTGAGATCTCTGAAATTTTAAGTTTCAATAATTCAAATATTAAATAATTTCAATAAACGAAGCCGAGGAAGAAATTTCCTCGGCTTCGTTTATTGAAAGGCGATTGGTCTATTGCCAGTAGGGATTGATTTTCCTTGGATTTTGTTTCTAAATATTTACATGAAAAAATTGCTGAAAAAAAATAATAGACTTACCTTAGCTTATTATCAAATAATAAAGTAGAGATGAATTTAGCGTTTTTGAACATTGGTACCCAGGAGATGATGCTTATTATTTTAGTAGCATTATTACTGTTTGGTGGCAAGAAATTACCAGAATTGGCGCGAGGACTGGGACGTGGTATCCGGGAATTTAAAGATGCTTCTGAAGGGATAAAAAGAGAGATTTCAGATCAGATAAATAACTTTGAAAAGGAAATTGACGATATCAAAACGGATATTGAAAAAGAACCTGAGGAAAAGAAAGCTGAATCTACAATTGATCAAAACTTGGAGCAAGTAAATGCGGCCAATGAAACAGAGGAACAATCAGAGGAAGGCGTTATTGAGAAAAAAGTACCACAATTTACTGCACCTGCAGGAACTTATGAGCATCAGCCTTATACTACTCCTACAAAAGACGATTATTACAGCTATGGTTATAATGATCATTTTGCAAGTAATGATGTTCCAAATGCAGAAGAAACTTCGACAGAGGGAGAACCCAAAGAAAGTTCTGCACCTGATGTTGAAGAAAATCCTTTATCGGATAATAACTCAAAAAAAGCCTAAAACAATTAAGAATTCTATATCGATAAGCTGTTGGAATCCATTCAACAGCTTTGTTTTTTCATTTTAATATTTTTTATGATTACTTCCCACGAGATTATCGTTTCGAAAGAATTGTCGATCAACGAGAAACAAGTGATTACAACCATTTCCCTTTTAGACGAAGGGGCAACGGTTCCATTTATTGCAAGATACCGTAAAGAATTAACCGGAAGTTTGGATGAAGTTCAGATTACTGCCATTCGCGATCGTATTCAACAATTAAGGGATTTGGATAAACGCAAAGAAGCGGTATTAAAATCCATCTCAGAGCAAGGTAAGCTGAGCCCGGAGCTTGAGGTTCAAGTGAAATCTGCTGAAAGTATGTCAGCCTTAGAAGATATTTATTTACCATATAAGCCAAAGAGAAAAACCAGAGCTTCTGCTGCTCGTGAGAAAGGTCTGCAGCCTTTAGCTGATTTGCTGTTATCACAAGATAAAATTGATGTGGAGTCTAATGCCAGTTCCTATATTGATGAGGAAAAAGGTGTTCAGACTGTAGAGGAAGCATTAGCAGGAGCGAGGGATATCATTGCCGAACAGATTGCAGAAGATGCTGATGTTCGTGCTCATGCTCGTAAAACCTTGTTGAACAAAGGGAAATTTGTTTCGCGTGTTGTTCCTGGAAAAGAGGAAGCAGCTTTGAAATATAAGGACTATTTCGAATGGGCAGAATCCTTGAAAGATGCTCCATCACACCGTGTTCTCGCGATGCGAAGAGGGGAGAAAGAAGAACTTTTATATCTAGATATTGATATTGATGAATCAGAAGTAATTCCAGGAATTGAAAAGCAATTCATTAAAGGGAATAATGATGCTAGTAATCAGGTATCCTTGGCTTTGCTAGATAGTTACAAGCGACTTCTGAAACCATCGATGGAAACCGAGATTCGTGTCTTAACCAGACAAAAAGCGGATGAAGAAGCAATCAAGGTTTTTGCTGATAATGTTCGTCAATTGTTGTTGGCAGCACCACTGGGTCAAAAAAGATTGCTAGCAATCGACCCAGGATTCAGAACAGGATGTAAAACGGTGGTTTTGGATGCACAAGGGAATTTGCTTGAGAATACAGCTATTTTCCCACATAATGGAGCTGCAGGTCAAGCTGAAGCTGAACGTGTCATTAAGCGTTTGATTTCTGCGCATGATATCGAAGCTATTGCTATTGGTAATGGAACAGCAGGAAGAGAAACCGAAGACTTTGTTCGTAAAATGAATATGCCAGGAGCAACCATTGTTATGGTAAATGAAAGTGGAGCCTCCATTTATTCAGCTTCGGAAGTTGCAAGGGAAGAATTTCCAGATTACGATGTGACTGTTAGAGGAGCAGTTTCCATTGGTAGAAGATTAATGGATCCCTTAGCTGAATTGGTAAAAATCGATCCTAAATCTATTGGTGTTGGTCAATACCAACATGATGTCGATCAGAACAAACTCCAGTCGGCATTGGATGATACCGTTATGTCCTGTGTAAACTCTGTTGGGGTTGAATTGAATACAGCGTCTAAACAGATTCTAGCTTATATTTCAGGTTTGGGACCTGCATTGGCGCAGCAAATCGTAAATTATAGAAAAGAAAACGGTCCTTTTAGTTCTCGGAGAGAATTGAAAAAAGTTCCTCGTTTAGGGGATAAGGCTTTTGAACAGGCAGCAGGATTCCTGCGTATCCGGAATGCAGACCATCCGCTAGATGCTTCTGCAGTGCACCCAGAGCGTTATGCCTTAGTGGAAAAAATGGCTAAGGATATCAATATATCGATCCAAGATTTGATGAAGGATGAACAAGCAAGAAAACGTGTTGATCTTAAAAAATATATTTCAGACGAGGTTGGTTTGCCGACATTAAATGATATTATGTTGGAATTAGCAAAACCCGGTTTAGACCCTCGTGAGAAATTTGAAGCCTTTTCATTTACGGATGGCGTCAATAAGATTTCTGATTTGAAAGTTGGAATGAAATTGCCAGGAATCGTTACGAATATTACCAATTTCGGTGCATTTGTAGATATTGGTGTTCATCAGGATGGATTAGTTCACTTAAGCCAATTGGCAAATCATTTTGTCTCTGATCCTCATGAAGTTGTCAAAGTGCAGCAGCAAGTTATGGTAACTGTTACTGAGGTTGATGAAAAAAGGAATCGAATTAGTTTAACAATGAAAACTGAGGACAAAGCGCCTCGAAAATCGAATGATAAACGTTCTTCTGACAAGCGAAATGACAAGCGTCAAGAGCGAGCCCCAGAAACAGATATGGCTGTAAAATTAGCAGCATTAGCGAGCAAATTTAAATAAAAAAAAGACGATCAACATTGATCGTCTTTTTTTTGAGCATTTATCCGCCATATTATCTCAAAATTTTAATAACTTAAATCCATGATACTAGATGAATTTAAATCAACCCTAAAAGACTCTCAACCTAATTCCTCTTGGGATGTTTCAATTCAAGCCTTATGGTATGATGCTAAAGGCGAATGGAAAAAGGCACATGATCTTATCGATCATTTAAATGATAAGGTTTCAGCACATATTCATGCTTATTTACATAGGGTGGAAGGTGACTTATGGAATGCGAGATATTGGTATAACCGCGCGAAACAACCTGAATTCATTGGAAGTTTGGAGGAAGAAAGAGAGCATCTTCTTCAACTTTACCTTAATTAACCTTTTGACTCGTATCTGAGGAGTTCTTAATGCTATCCTGAGGAATATTAGGAATGGTTAAAAGACTGTCTTTTTTAGGTTTCCAAGTCCACATTTTTCTCCAAAACTCTCCTAAAGTGTTGAATTCTTGTCGATAAACCAAGCCGACAGCATTGATGTAATCATCCGTTGGGGTAAATAAGATATTTCTAGTATTTAACCTGTTGTAGGCTCTGAACATTAAACTTCCATCTCTACGAATTTTATAGGTCAGTTCAGCGTCGGTGGCTACTTGATTGGAAAAAAATGTTAAATCGGTCGTTTGAATATTTCTACGGTCAACAATTCCTCCCGTTAATACCAGGCGATCATCAAAGAATCTAAAACTTGCGGATGCATCGTTCAAAGATCGGATATTAAAGTCCAGGAAATTAATATTCAAGGATTGTGCAAGGATATTATTAAGCTGGTTAAATGCTATTTCAGTTCCTGCAGATAATAAAGTATTGTTTACCTCGCGTCCAATCTCGCCAGAATTACCTGTTGTAAAACTTCTTCGAATGATCAAGCTCAAGGCTTGTTGGTTGACATTGTTCGCATCACTAAAATAAGCTTGCAATTCATCCTTGACATAAGGAGTTTGCGGAAAATTTAGATCAAAGGAGACGTCAGGCTGGCTTAAAGTCCCTTTGATTATCATATCCGCTTGTGCCAGTACGCGTTCATCTGTTCCCGCCCGCCCGGCAGCATTGTATAAATCACCTATGGATGTTCTTTGCTGATAGACGGCAGTAATATTAACTGTAGCCCCAGAAGGCGAACCTGTCCATCTGATAGTGCCTCCTTGTTTGATATCGAAGTATTTATTGATAAAGTCCTGTGCTGTAAAGTGAAATTTTCCAGAATTAATGGCATAGTCACCAAACATTTCAAAGTCTCCCAAACTGGAAATCTTTAAGCTAATTTCCCCTGTTCCTGTTCCCTTCAATGAACCAATATCAGTCTGAAGATTTACCTCCGCACTAGGAGTTAATTCTAGATCCATATTCATCGTCATTCCCTTCAGAAAATATCGACTTGCATTTTCTTTATTGATAGTGGAATCCTTACTGACAAAATAAATGAAATCACTTTCTGAAACAGTCATTGCAGAATTGAAAGGAATACTTATGGTGGTGTTATCTTCAGATCTAGCTTTGATATTAATGTCAATAGCTGATGTATATCCTTTAAACTGATAGGTGCCTGTAGCATAAGCAGTACCATAATACAAATTGTTGTCCTTGTATGTGGTGTTTAAGATCATGACATTATTCGTTGCCACATCCACATCAATAAATGGATTGCTTAGATTGGATAGATTGACCACTCCGCCTGCATTTGCTTGATGCCCTTTGGAATCTGTAAAAACCAGGTTGTTCATCATCACCGCATTCTTGTCAATCATGACAGATTGATTGTTCAGGTTATAAACGGTCTTTAGGTAATTGACCTTGAAGGAGGCTGATTCTATACTGGCCGAGCCATTGATCTGCGGGTTCTTTAATGTCCCAGAAATATGTAAATCAGCGTCCATCTTGCCTTGTAAATCCGAGGCAAGTGTTCTGATAAATGGTTGGAATAATATAAGCTCAGCCTGATTTAGCTTTCCTTTTAAATTTATGGCCTGCTCACCCGAAGCGACTTGATATGTGCCATTGAGGGTCAGACCTCTTTTGCGATCATCTAATAATTGGAAATCCAGATTCGCAACTTTTTTATCTGGATCAAAATCAGCTAATAGAACTAATTGTCCAATTGGAATCTGATTCCAAACCAATGGAGTAGTTGTAACATTGGCAGAAAGATAGGGCTTTTTGAAAATCGAGTGTAACTCGATATTTCCATTCAGTTCTCCATCCAAATGAATACCCATAGGTTTTGTCACAGTTTCCATGGAGTGAAGATTAAAACGCTCGAATTGAATATTCAGTTTATCATCCTCATTCGAAAGAACTCCATTAAATTCCACTTTCTGATTTCCTTGGCTGGCAATTAGATTATTTAAATAGAATTTACCCTTGGATACACGCATTTCAGCATCCTTATTGAATGCCCATGGTTCATGATTCACTACAATTGTCGATTCATCAAATCGAATATAGGCAGGTTTATTATGGGCAAAATGGATATTTCCATTCAACCGCATATAGTTTTGCTCCGTTTCCTCAGCGCCTTTTATATTGAATAATAGGCTATCCTTTGCTAGGATATTGTTAATCTCAATATTATTGACAAAAATACTATCTGTAAGAAAGATTTTATCGGCCTTTAGATTGAGTGAAAAAGCTTTTTCGTCAGCATTCTCCTGAATATTTAGATTTTGAAGACTAATCCCTTGATACTTTACAAATGGACTAAATGCACTGAATTGAGCCGTATAATCTTCGGAAGAGAAATGGGCTTCTAATGTTGCCCCATCCTCTAAGGTTAAAGTCGGATCAAGGAATGCTGAAACTGGTTCAAAAGATTTAATGTTCAATTCTAAATCAAATATCTGTGGATTGAATGGTTCTGTTTCTAATCCAATGGCAGGAGCATATCTCATGGCAATTGCCTTGAAGTAGGGAACTAGCGTGTTCAAATCTATTACTCCCTTCATCTCAGCGTCCAAAACATTAGATTTTAAGGTTAGTAGCCTATCTGTTTCATTCCCTTCGGCCTCAAAAAAGACATCCTCAATGCTGAACTTACCCTTGCTAGTTTCAATTGATATTTGGTTAGCACGTAGATCTCCATTCAGGTTGTTTAGGTTATTTCCCGTTAAATGTGTGCTTATATTTGAATCGTAAATAATTATGCTGTCCTTCTTGACAAAACCCAGATTCTTTAGGTTGATTTGGTCAATCTGAGTGTCTACATTATAAATACTTTGGTCACCTTGAAGGTGGATCTTAGAATCATAGGCTAAGGCAACATTTCTATCGCTAATATGTCCATTGACTTCAATTTGTTCCTCAAATAAAAAGGCGTCCACTGAAATACTATCATATTGATAATTATTTAGCTGAAACCTTCTTAAATCCCCAATAACATTAAGTTGGATTTCCTTGAAATCTAAGTTTTGACCGTCAAACTCTAAATTGAAGGCAGTATTTTTTATAGAATTCGAATTTATTAGATTTCCAATTTGGAACTCATCAGAACGTACTGTTCCAGCGTAAAGAATATTCTTTTGAATATCAATTTTACTTTTTGTTGCTAATTTTCCAAGATCTGTTTGAAAAGATCCATCCACATCAAATAAATTGTACAGACCATTAAATGAACCTGAAAATTTTATTTTACCCATGCGGTGCAATTGTTCAGGTAAAGTAAATTCAGACCTGTTTGAAAGCTCAGGTACCAATTTTTCTACGTCTTCAGCAGTAGTCAGTAGTTGATCTGCCTTAAAATCAAATATAGTTTTATTAATATCAGGTAACCCTTTAATGCTGAAATCTCCGACTAATCTGGTTTCATCTCCGGTTTGAATATCCGCATTTCTAACCCTCATATTGGCAACTGTTCCAAGAACATCTCCTTGGTTAACCTTTGCTTTGAATCGCACAAATTTCATGTCCGGAGCAAAGTATTCAATGTCTTTTGAGTCCACAAATACGTTTGCCATACTTGCTTGAATATGGACCTTCTCAATAAAATCTGAAAAGTCACCAAATTCCTTGTAACTGAATTTTAAGTGTTTTCCTACGACAGAGTTATTCGTTAGGAGTTTCAAATCGTTAAAATCCATAGAATGATCGCTGACCAGGGCGTCAGCACTCAATTCGCGCAGAATAAATCCTGACTTTTCCTGGAAAGTTAATTTTTTGATTTTTGTTGTCAATGAACTGCTATCCTGTTGGATATTGCTTAAGTTGCCCGACAGATGTACTAATTCAATATCTGAAAAATCGATTCCTTTGCTATGGTGCTTTTGGGTGTGATTTAAGATTTTTATATGATTATCAACTAAATTGACTTCATATAATTTGAGCTCCATCTTCTTTTTTGGAGCAGTTTGTTTTTTCTTTTTGGGACTAAAATAATCGATGAGGAACTTAATGTTTGAACTGTCCTTGTAAACTTGAAAATCTACATAGGCTTTTTCAATATTTAAACGTTCTATAACTATTTTATTTTGAAAGAAATCAGTTAAAATAAGATCTGCGTTTAACTTCTTAGCGGAAATAATTTGATTTCCTTGCTGATCAGATAAACTGAAATCATGAAGGTTAAGTTCTGAGAAAGGTTTAAAGTAAATGCTTCCAATTTCAACTTTGGCATTAAGTTCTTTGGAAAGATATTTGGCTACTTTTTTACTGACAAAAGTCTGAACAGAGGAAAATTGTAGAGAGAATAACAAGATCGACAGCAAAGCAAGGATACTGAGCAGACTAATCAACGTTATTTTAAGTATTTTTTTGATACTTTTGTAAATTAAATTTTTATACTTCTCTCAAAATGGCCATTATTCTAGGAATAGAATCTTCATGTGATGAAACTTCGGCCTCTATATGTATAGACGGCGAAATTAAGTCAAATATTATTGCTAGTCAAGCAATTCACGCTAAATATGGGGGTGTGGTTCCTGAGTTAGCATCTCGCGCTCATCAACAAAACATCATTCCTACGGTAGACCAGGCTATCGCCGCTGCTAAAATACACAAAAATGAGATAGATGCAGTAGCTTTTACGCGAGGTCCAGGACTTTTAGGTGCTTTATTAGTTGGGACTTCCTTTGCAAAGTCTTTCGCTTTGGCAATGAATGTTCCCTTGATTGATGTAAATCATATGCAAGCGCATATACTAGCGCATTTTATTGATAATCCTAAGCCAAACTTTCCTTTTTTATGTTTAACCGTATCTGGTGGACATACTCAAATCGTTCTGGTGAAAGATTACTTCGAAATGGAATTGTTGGGAGAAACACTCGATGATGCTGCTGGGGAAGCATTCGATAAAACCGCAAAAATTTTGGATTTACCGTATCCTGGTGGACCTTTGATTGATAAACACGCTCAGAACGGAAATCCTGATACTTTTAAATTGCCCGAACCTCAAATTCCAGATTTAAACTTTAGTTTTTCAGGTCTTAAAACAGCGATTCTATATTTGGTTCAGGCGGAAGTGAAGAAAAATCCTAATTTCTTGAATGAGCAAATGGATGATCTTTGTGCATCCGTGCAAAGTCGAATTGTCTCCATCTTGTTGAATAAGCTGAAAAAAGCCGCTAAACAAACCGGTGTAAAGGATATTGCAATTGCAGGTGGGGTGTCAGCCAATTCAGGTCTTAGAAATGGACTCATTGAAATGGGAAAGAAATATAAGTGGAATGTATTTATTCCAAAATTTGAATATTGTACCGACAATGCCGCTATGATCGCTATTGCTGGATACCAAAAATATTTAAAACAAGATTTTATAGGGCAGGAGATAGGCCCTTTAGCAAGATTAGGTGTATAATACCATATTTAGAACCCGTTCAGGGTTCTAAATACTTGAGTTATCGAAAGGAAATTTTTACTTCGATCTTCTTCCCGTCATTTCCCTTCCTCCAATCTGGACCATTCTGGATAATTTGAATTGCCTTCTGATTTAGTTCTGGGTTGCTGGTCTTTTTAACAGAAATATCGATAGGTCTTCCAAAGGTGGAAATGTCGAATACAAGGGTGACTGTTCCTTTTCCTAATAAGGTTTGATACGAATTGTCATTGATGTATTTTTTATAGGCGACCCAACCTACCAATGGTTCTGATTTTACCTTCTCGGTTTTATTTCCATATCCTACTACTACCACTTCTTCCAAATTGTTAAAGTTTGGCTTTAATTGGACAATTTTATTATTACTCGCTGTAATCAATTCCTTTTCATAGCCAAGGGATAATATCTCGAGTTTTTGATTGTCAGAAGTTAACGGCAATACATATTGTCCAGATGAATCTGTCATAACTAAATCGTTGGTTTTGATATCTCTGACAGATGCACTGATAATAGGTCTACCTGATTGTTGATCCAAGACTCTTCCTGTCGCCAGTTTTTTCACATCTTGTAATGAACTAACCCTATCTGCAGCAACTCCTGCTACTCGGCCAGCTAATTTAGAATTTAATGGATTCTTGCCATTCATTAAAACAACATTGGAATTATCCACTTTTTTTGATGTTTCAAATTGATTGGAGGCAATTCTATTATCATACTTGTTTTGAAATATACTGGTATCAGCTCTCGGGACTTCCTTCACAAAAACATCCTGGTTCCCTGCAATTATTTCCTTAACTCTGTCCTCTTGGGAATGACTTGGCTTTTTAGAATTGCTGGCCCGATTTTCTGCTGCAGAACTCTCCTCAATTTGATTGTTAGGGGTTGCTAATGCAATTAAACTCTCTTCCTCCGATTTCCCGTCTAAACTATCCAAATGAATACTATTTAGAGTAGTATCCGTTGGTGCTTCTTTCGAATCCATGGCAACCATATCCATAGTTTCTACTTTTTCGTTTTGATCCCGATTCAAATACCAGATGGTCCCAATTCCTAAAACCAATAATATGGATGCGGCAATTGAAAGGTACTTATAAAAGCGCATCGGAGTTACTTTTACTGGATGGGTTCTTTCAAAGATGGCAGAATGTAAATCAGAAATTTCAAGTGGTTGTTTCAGTTTTTTTTCTTCCTCCAAGCCTGTAATCAAGTCCATTAGGAATTCATCCTCATGAGAAGCTTTCTCAATAGCATACATCTCGGAGCTGCTTAATTCTCCGTTCACGTATTTACGTAAATATGCTATGTCAAAATTCTTATTCATGTCCATTCCTTTCCATACAGTTCTTCAGGTTCCGCTTACCATTTTGGATATAACTTTTTACATCATTCATGCTATAACCCGTAAGCTCTACAACCTCCTTATAGCATTTTTGCTCAATGAAAAACAATTGAATACTCTTCTTTTGCTTCTCAATCAATGTATCCAAACAGCTTTCCAATCTCAATAACTGTTCTTCTTTTTCTTGATAGTTTTCCTCCTGATGCAGGTTCATGGAAAATTCCACAAAATTATCTGTAACAATTTCAACCTTATTTTTAGCAGACCGTAAGGCCATCAAACAATGGTTTTTGCTGACTACATAGAGCCATCGCGGGAAATCTTGAATATCTTGCTTTTTTACTTTGTCGATGAGTTCCTCAAAGATCTGCATAACCGCATCCTTACTGCGTTCAGGCTCCTTGAAATAACGTAAACACACATAATAGACCATTTCGCTATGCTTTTGATAGAGATCACCAAGATAGCTGAGGTCGCCATCTTGCAAGTATAGCTTTAGTAATTCTTCATCTGTTTGATTCTTCTGTTTTGACAAGGTCCTTGTGCTTATTTATGCCGAAAATTAATTTTTTTTTCTCGTTTATGGAAATTTGATTTTTTCTGCATCCCTTGGCAAAACTTACTAGTCATGAATAAAATATTTGCATTATTAGTCTTTTTGCTTACTCTAGGTAGTAGCGGACTAGCTCAAGAAAGAACAATTACAGGAATTGTGAAAGATGAAAATACTCAGCAAGTGATTGCAGGTGTTGTAGTTAACGTCGAAGGTAAATCCCAAACTGCCCGAACAAACCAAAATGGAGAATTTTCAATCCAAGCAGATAACAAAGATGTTTTGTTGTTCAATTACCTTGGATATGAAACACAAAAAGTAAAAGTGGGAAAAAGAAATAATTTCAAAATAATGCTCAAAGCGAGTGCTCATAACCTTGAAGAAGTAACCGTCATTGGATATGATACTCAACAAAAAAGAGCCGCAACAGCAATGAATACCAATGTTCTCTCTGGTCGAGTATCTGGATTATACATTCATCCTGCACCGCAAAATACAGAAAGCTACGCTCGATTAGATGAAAATGGATTTATTTCTCCTGCAAGAGAAGCTTTGTCTACGTTCGCTGTAGATGTAGATGCCGCTTCATATAGTAATGTTAGAAGAATGATCAAATCTGGTAATATGCCTCCTAAAGATGCTGTAAGGGTAGAAGAGATGATCAATTATTTTCAATATGATTTAAAAGGTCCGACAAATGCTGATCCTGTAAGAATCTATACAGAACTTACAACCTCCCCTTGGAATAAAGAGCATCAATTGATGCGCATAGCCCTTAAAGCAAAGGATATCCCTAAAGAAAATTTAAAAGCCTCAAACTTGGTGTTTCTGATCGATGTTTCTGGTTCAATGATGGGAGCAAATCGCCTCCCATTGGTACAATCTTCTTTAAAACTATTGGTGGATCAATTAAGACCAGAGGATAAAGTAGCAATTGTAACTTATGCAGGTTCTGCAGGTGTAAAACTTGAAAGCACGTCTGGTGATCAGAAAATGAAAATCAAAACCGTAATCGATGAATTGACTGCTGGTGGTTCTACCGCAGGAGGTGCCGGAATTAAGAAGGCTTACCAAATAGCACGTCAGAATTTTATCAAAGATGGAAATAACAGAATTATCTTGGCCTCAGATGGTGATTTTAATGTAGGTGAATCTAGTGATGAAGCAATGGAAGATTTGATTGCCAAAGAAAGAGAAAGTGGAGTGAATCTTACTGTCCTTGGCTTTGGGATGGGGAATCTGAAAGATAGTAAAATGGAAACCCTTGCTGACAAAGGAAGAGGAAACTACGCATATATCGATAATATCTCTGAAGCTCGTAAGGCTATGGTTACCGAATTTGGAGCCACCTTATTCACCGTCGCTAAGGATGTGAAAATTCAGGTTGAATTTAACCCTGCCTATGTACAAGCATACCGATTAGTAGGTTATGAAAATAGATTATTAGAAGCTGAGGATTTTAATAATGATGCAAAAATTGGAGGAGATATGGGGGTAGGACATACGGTGACTGCCATTTATGAAATCATTCCGGTAGGAGTGAAAAGCTCAATAATTGGAACGGTAGACCCTCTTAAATATCAAAAGAACGATAAACCCAATATTGGTGAAAAAAATGGAGAATTAGCAACCGTGAAATTCCGCTATAAAGATCCTAAATCTGAAAAAAGCGAATTGCAGCAAACAGTTGTTAAAAATGAGGTACAGGCTATGTCGGCAGTCAGTGAAGATTTTCGATTCGCCACAGCAGTTGCAGAATTCGGAATGTTAATCCGTAACTCCGATTATAAGCAGAATTCAAGTTTTGAAAGTTTAATCGCTAGAGCAAAAGCAGCAAAAGGAAAAGATGATGAAGGCTATCGTGCCGAATTCATTCGGTTGGCAGAAGATAGTAAGTCAATTCTAGATACAGAAAAGTAATAATGCAAACTGAAAATTAAAGGTTATTAAAAAAAGAGATCAGCTTTTTGGGCTGATCTCTTCTTTAATATGTTCTTGTTTCTTTGTATTCTTTTTATTTTTCCTTCTGCTTTTCCTTCCATTGTTGAGTGAAAGATTTATCTGCAATCTTTGGAAGTTCCCTTTGACTTCCCCAGGCTTTTTTGAAGAAATTCCTGACAAAAAAGTTTTTTGTTTTTCCAGAGAAGAAATCAATGATTTTTCTTTTTTGAATAGCCCAAGTAAACATGCTCCATCCTTTCTTCTCTACTGAAGAAACCAGGTCTTGTTGTACCGAGTCCCGACGGTTTACCAGCAGCATTTTCTGAATATCTATTCCAACAGGACAGACTTCTGTACACTTACCGCATAGGGAAGAGGCATAGCTCAGATGCTTGAACTCTTTCATCCCATTGAGATGCGGTGAAATCAATGAACCTATCGGCCCTTGGTAAGTGGTTTCATAAGTATGTCCACCAATGTTTTGGTAGATAGGACATACATTTAAACATGCACCACAACGAATGCAATATAATCCTTGCCTTTGATCTTTCTGTTCTAAAACATTGCTACGGCCATTGTCCAATAATATCACATACATTTCCTCAGGGCCATCATATTCCGTGTTCTTACGGGGACCAGAAAGGACTGTGTTGTATACTGTTAAATTTTGTCCGGTACCATGGGTAGCTAATAAAGGCCAGAATAAATCAAGATCCCCCATGCTAGGGATTACTTTCTCAATTCCAACAACGGCAATATGTACCTTAGGAAATGTAGTTGTCAACCTGGCGTTTCCTTCATTTTCCGTAATAGCAATTGCACCTGTATCAGCAATCAGAAAGTTAGCTCCGGTAATTCCAATATCTGCTTGAGTATATTTTTCTCGTAGTATTTCCCTGGCTTTCATTGTTAACTCCTCAGCACTAGCCTCCAAAGGAGTGTCGAACTTCTCATGAAATAATTTTGCAATTTCCTCCAAGCTCAAATGCATGGCCGGAGTAACAAAGTGATAAGGTTTTTGACCAAGTAACTGAATGATAAACTCTCCTAAATCACTTTCTATGGTTTCAATGTTTTTCTTTTCCAGGAAATGATTGAGCTCAATCTCCTCGGTCGCCATGGATTTCGATTTTACAACCGATTTCGCATTGTGCTGCTCCATGATCTTCCAAATCTCCTCCCGAGCCTCTTCCGCATCATTTGCCCAGATAACCTTGCCACCTCTATTAGTAAAGTTCGATTCAAAATCTAATAAATATCGATCCAGATTCTCAATAACTTTCCACTTAATAAGATTCGCTTTGGTCTTTGAATTTTCCAAATCGAAAAACTTACTTTTCCCTTTTTCGAAAGCATGCTCATACTTATCAATATTGTTATTGATAATTTGCCTATGCTGTAAATCAAAGGATTTTGAAGCACTATCTTTCAGGAATTTCTCAGCTACTGTCTGTGCCATAGGGATGTTCTGTTGCTTGATGCAAAAATAAAAGTTGATAATGAAAATCAACCAATGTTAAAGATAAAAAATTATCTGCGATTGACAGTATAATGTTTATAACTACAAGGCTGTTTAAAAGTTAATGAATTGGAGCTAAAAAAAGCGGCCAATTTTTGTTGACCGCTCTTTAAAGTTTTATTTTTTAGGCTCAATTAAATTGATGCTTAATTCATCTAACTGTTCTTTAGCGATTTCCGCTGGCGCATCAATCATCACATCACGCCCCGAGTTGTTTTTAGGGAATGCAATGAAATCGCGGATTGTTTCCTGACCACCTAAGATTGCTGTCAATCGGTCTAATCCAAATGCCAAGCCACCATGTGGAGGAGCTCCGTATTGGAAAGCATTCATTAGAAAACCAAACTGTGCCTGAGCTTGCTCTGGCGTAAATCCTAAATGCTTAAACATCAAGGCTTGCATATCTTTGTCATGGATACGAATTGAACCACCGCCAATCTCATTACCGTTCAATACCAAGTCATATGCATTTGCACGCACCTTACCTGGATCAGTATCTAATAATGGCATGTCCTCAATTTTTGGAGAGGTGAATGGATGGTGCATAGCATGATATCTCTCAGTTTCCTCATCCCATTCCAATAGTGGGAAATCTACAACCCATAATGGCGCAAATTCATTGGACTTACGCAATCCCATACGATTTCCTAATTCCATACGCAAAGCACTTAACTGTGCTCTGGTTTTATTTGCAGGACCTGAAAGAATTAAAATCAAATCGCCAGTTTGAGCGCCAGTAGCTTCTGCCCATTTAGCAAGATCTTCCTGGTCATAAAATTTGTCTACCGATGATTTATAACTTCCATCAGCTTCGCATTTTACATAAACCATTCCTGAAGCACCTACCTGAGGACGTTTAACCCAATCAACCAACTCATCAATTTGCTTTCTTGTATATGACGCTGCTCCAGGGACTGCAATACCAACAACCAATTCTGAATTGTTGAAAATTGCAAAATCCTTATGCTGGGAAACTGCATTCAACTCTGCAAACTTCATCCCAAAACGAATATCTGGCTTGTCATTTCCATATGTACGAATGGCCTCTTCAAAAGTCATTCTTGGAAATTGATCAACTTCAATTCCATGAATGGTTTTTAATAGGTGACGAGTCATTCCTTCAAATACATTTAAAATATCTTCCTGCTCAACGAAGGACATCTCACAGTCAATCTGGGTAAACTCAGGCTGTCTATCTGCACGTAAATCCTCATCCCGAAAACATTTTACGATTTGGAAATATTTATCCATACCCCCAACCATCAATAACTGTTTGAAAGTTTGAGGTGATTGTGGTAATGCATAAAATTGTCCTGGGTTCATTCGTGATGGAACAATAAAATCACGCGCACCTTCCGGTGTAGACTTTATTAAGTAAGGAGTCTCGATTTCACAAAAATCTAATCCTGATAAATAATTCCGTACTTCTTGGGTAACCTTATGACGAAACAATAAACTGTTCTTAACGGGGTTTCTACGAATATCCAAATAACGATATTTCATTCTGATATCTTCACCGCCATCAGTTTCGTCTTCTATAGTAAATGGTGGCAACTTAGATTCATTTAGAACTTCCAAATTGCTCACTTTAATTTCAATTTCTCCCGTTGGAATTTTATTATTCTTGCTGGAACGCTCGATAACTGTTCCTGTTACTTTAATAACATACTCTCTTCCCAATTCGCGGGCTTGGCTTCTCAAGGATTCATTATCATCACTGTTGAAAGTTAACTGAGTAATACCATATCGATCTCGAACATCGATGAATGTCATTCCTCCTAAGTCACGTGATTTTTGAACCCATCCACTAAGGGTTACTGTTTTTCCTAAATCTTCAATTCTTAATTCGCCACAAGTATGTGTTCTGTGCATGATTATCTCAATTTTTATTGACCAACAAAATTATTGCATTTATCCGAGAATAAAGAATATTAATATCATAACAAAATCAGGAAAAACTGATGCCAATTTGATTCGGTTATACCACTTTCTCCCACTTCACCCATCTATTTGTTTTAAACCCTCCACTTTACCCCACTTTTGACGTTTTTGGTACTTCCAATTCCTTAAAAACAAGAGTTTTGTCCAAGAATTAGCACATATTCTTTCAATATTTTACAATTCCTAATTTATTGTGTTTCAATATTATTATTTGTTTTTGACCCTTCTGAGGCCTTTTTTGTAGTGGATATACTATGTGGAAAACTTTTTTGTGGGGCATAGTGGGGGATTGTGGGAGAAAGTGTATACTTTTACATTAAAATTAGAGTAGAACTAGAGTAAATGGATCAATTAATCGGCGAATTCGACTGCAAGCTAGACACCAAAGGAAGAATGGTGGTTCCCGCTGCGCTCAAAAGGCAACTGCCTGATGTAGAGCGTGTGGGGCTTGTTATGAATCGTGGTTTTGAGAAAAATTTAGTCATCTACACCAGAGAAGAATGGAGTAAAAAGATGAATCAACTTGCCAAGTTGAACCAGTATAACGAGAAGACCAGGATTTTTATCCGTCAGTTTATGCGCGGTGCAACCGAGTTGACTTTAGACTCTGCCGGAAGAGTGCTTTTGCCAAAATCATTGCTGGAATATGCAAACATTAAAGGTGAGGTTTTTCTGCAATGTCAATTTGATAAAATCGAATTGTGGGCAAAAGATGAATATGAAAAAATGATGGACAGTGGTTCTGAGGAAGATTTTTCTGCATTGGCTGAGGAAGTAATGGGTGGATTTAACTTTGCAGGAGATGGCAATGAATAATGAAATCGGATATCATGTTCCTGTAATGTTGCAGGAATGTATAGACGCACTAGCGATTAAACCAAACGGGATTTATGTAGACGTGACTTTTGGAGGTGGTGGACATTCGAAAGAAATCCTGAAACATTTAGGACCTAATGGACGATTGATCGCATTTGATCAAGATCCAGATGCAATTAAAAACACACTTCCTGATGAACGATTTACGCTGATTCATCAGAATTTTAAGTTCTTAAAAAATTATTTACGACTAGAAGGCGTGAAACAAGTGGATGGGATATTGGCGGATTTAGGAGTTTCATCCCATCAATTTGATGCTGCCGACCGTGGCTTCTCGATCCGCTTTGATGCTGATCTGGATATGCGAATGGATCAAGTAGCTGATTTGGATGCTAGAAAAGTACTCAATACATATCCTGAAGAAGATTTACATCGGATTTTTGGAATGTATGGGGAAATTCAAAATGCAAAGTCTTTGGCAAAAACAATTGTGACTAGCCGCTTGACTACGCCGATTCAAACAGTAGCTGAATTAAAGCAGGTGATTCAAAAGTTAGTGCCTAAAGGAAAAGAGCATAAATATCATGCTCAGGTATTTCAGGCTTTGCGAATTGAAGTTAACAAGGAGTTGGAAGCTTTGCAGGAATTTTTAGAGCAAACTTCTCTGGTCTTAAAACCTGAAGGTCGATTGGTAGTAATGTCTTATCATTCCTTGGAAGATCGCTTAGTGAAGAATTTCATCGCTAAAGGAAAGTTTAAAGGTGAAGTGGAGAAGGACTTCTTTGGTAATGAAATTAAACCATTTAAAGTAATAAGTAGAAAAGCGATCACAGCTTCAGAGGATGAGTTGAAACAAAACAATAGAGCGCGTAGTGCGAAATTGAGGATTGCAGAAAAAATATAGTAGAGTAGGTATATGGCAAAGAGAAATACTATAAAGCAAAATGAGTTAAGTGAGGAAGTGCAAGAGGAGATGTCTGATGCGCTGGAGGAAAAAGTCGAAGAGACCCAAGACTTCCTGAAAAACTTCTTCTCTCAAAAAAAGCTGTCTACTTATTTAGTTGCCAAGAATTTACCCTTCGTGGCTTTTCTTGCCTTATTAGGTTTGCTCTATATTTCAAACCGACATCTGGCGGAAAATACAGTCAGAAGAATTGATAAGTTGGGGCGTGAGGTAAAGGAGTTAAGTTGGGATTATAAATCTTTGAATGCGGAGTTGATGAAGTTAACAACCCAAACAGAGATTGCAAAAAGAGCGGATACTTTAGGGTTGAAAGAAAGAACCGAACCGCCTATTAAGTTGGAAATTGTTAGAGAAGTAAAATAATATAAAGACCAAAACATGAATATTAGGAAGTCCATATTGATTCGGGTGTACCTGGCATTTGGCCTGATGGTTTTTGGTGCTTTAATGGTGTTTGGAAAGTTATTGCACTTGCAATATGTGGATGGTGATAAGTGGCGTGAAATTGCGGATAGCTTGACTATTCGTGAAAGAGTGATTGAAGCTGCAAGAGGAAATATTTATTCCAATGACGGAAGTTTACTGGCTACTTCTGTTCCGGAATATGAAATACGGTTTGATGCGATGGCCATTCCATCCGAGCAAAATCAAGTATTTAATGCTCGGGTGGATTCTTTGGCCAATAAGCTTGCCGCTTATTTCAAAGATAAATCAGCCCGACAATACCTGACTCAGTTAAAAGAGGCAAGGGCTAAAAAACACCGTTATGTTTTATTGAAACGTAATGTAACGCATCAACAATTGAAAGTCCTTAAGACTTTTCCGTTGTTGAAAAACTTTAAAGAAGAGAAAGAAAGGTTCTCTAGTTCTTTGATAGCAGTAAGAGAAAACAAACGTATTCTGCCTTTTACCAATCTAGCTGCCCGTACAATTGGGTATAAAAATAGTAAAGGGGATACCGTTCGTGTTGGATTGGAAGGTGCATATGGCGATTATATCGAAGGTAAAAGTGGTGTGCAATTGATGCAACGTATTGCTGGTGGGGTTTGGATTCCTGTTAATCGTGAAATGGAAGTAGCTCCAACGGATGGATCGGATATCATTGCAACTATCGATGTGAATATGCAGGATATGGCACAACGCGCTTTGGAAAAACAATTGATCGCAAGTAATGCTGATAATGGATGCGTGGTATTGATGGAAGTGGAAACTGGAGAAGTACGTGCGATTGCAAACTTTACCAGAGATAGCGAAGGTGTTTATAGAGAAAAATTCAATTATGCAATTGCGCAAGGTGCTGACCCTGGATCTACTTTTAAAGTAGCTTCTTATTTGGTTGCCTTGGACGATAATAAAGTTGATACCAATACGGTGATTGATATCGGTAACGGAACATGGAAAGTTCCTGGTCATACAATCAAAGATTCACATCCACCTAAAAAATCTAAAGTTACCATCAAGGAAGCTTTCGAAGAGTCTTCAAATGTTGGGGTAGCTAAAACTATTGGTACTCATTATGGCAAAAACCCAGAAAAGTTCACTGGAAAATTGCATGAGTGGGGAATGGCGAAACCTTTAGGATTACAAATTCCTGGTGAGGCAAATCCATGGGTGAAAATGCCTGATAGCAGATCTTGGAGTAAACTTTCATTGGTTCAAATGGCTTATGGCTATGAATTGAAATTAACACCATTGCAAACATTGACCATTTTTAATGCAGTTGCAAACGATGGAAAAATGCTAGCTCCATTATTCGTAAAAGAAATTCAGCACTTAGGAACTACAGTTAAGAAGTTTGAAGCTCGTGTGATCAATAAGCAAATTGCATCGAAGGAAGCTATCGGTAAGATGCAGAAGATGATGGAAGGGGTAATGGTTGAAGGAACAGGTAAAAGATTAAGAAGCCCGCTATATTCTTCAGCAGGTAAAACTGGTACTGCACAAATGGCTGATGGTTCTAGAGGCTATGGTGCTAGAAGATACCAATCCTCATTTGCTGGTTACTTCCCTGCGGAACATCCGAAATATTCGATGATCGTGGTAATCCGTAATCCTAGAAATGGTTATTACGGTGGTTCAGTAGCAGGTCCAGTATTCCGGGAATTGGCAGATATGGTTTATGCAAATGACCTTTCATTGCATAAGACCTTCAATAATAGAAAAGTAAATGTCGCTGGAAATAAAGTTCCATATACTTTGAAAGGATCTAAGGATGCAACTGCAAAAGTTTACCAAATGCTAGGTGTACAATCTGTAAACTGGAATTCTATCGTGGCGGCTGATAAAGATTCATCTAAAAACACAGCTGAAGCTTTTACAGTTGCTGAATTCAAAGAAGGAGTAGTGCCGAATGTAAAAGGTATGGGATTAGTGGATGCAATTTATGCAATGGAAAATGCAGGATTCAAAACTACAGTGAGAGGTAAAGGAAGAGTAATAAATCAATCATTAGCTGCTGGACAGAAATTGAAGCCAGGAACTAATGTGCTAATAGAATTGAATTAATATGTTATTAAAGGAGTTGCTACATGCTATACCGGTAATTGATTACCGTGGCTCTCTGGAAACAGAGGTTAGCTCGCTTTGCCTGGACTCTAGAAAAGCAGTTCAAGGCAGTGCATTTGTGGCAGTTCGTGGACATCAAACTGATGGTCACCTCTTTGTAGCGAAAGCTATTGAATTAGGAGCTTCAGTAGTGGTTCTGGAAGAATTACCAGAGGAAATTAAGGAGGATGTAGTTTATGTAGTTGTAGGAGATTCATCCTATACATTGGGAGTGATGGCATCTACATTCTACGGAAACCCTTCCTCAAAATTGAAATTAGTGGGTGTGACTGGTACAAATGGAAAAACAACCGTTGCTACTCTGCTATTCAACTTGTTCAGCAAACTGGGTTTTCATGTAGGACTATTGTCTACAGTGCAAAATCAAATCGCTGAACGCGTTATTGCTGCAACACACACAACTCCAGATCCGATTTCCTTGAATTCATTATTGAAGGAAATGGTGGAAGACGGATGTGATTATTGTTTTATGGAAGTAAGCTCCCATGCTATCGTTCAACAACGTATTGCTGGACTAAAATTCGCTGGAGGCATCTTTACTAACATCACCCATGATCACTTAGATTTCCACGGAACATTTGCCAATTACATTAAGGCAAAGAAAAAGTTCTTTGACGATTTAGATCGATATGCTTTCGCATTGACGAATATTGATGATAAAAATGGATCAGTAATGCTCCAAAACACCTTCGCTCATAAAAAGACCTATGGTTTACACCAGATGGCAGATTTTAAGGCGAAAATCCTTGAAAGTCATTTCGACGGGATGTTATTGCAAGTGGATGGCCAAGAGGTATGGGTAAAATTAGTAGGCGACTTCAATGCCTATAACTTATTGGCAGTATATGGAGCAGCTATTTTATTGGAACAGGAGACTGTTAAAGTATTAATGGCATTAAGTGAAATTACAGGTGCAGAAGGCCGCTTTGAAACCTTGAAATCTGCAACTGGAGTAGTTGCGATTGTGGATTATGCCCATACACCAGATGCGGTTGAAAATGTCTTGGAAACTATCGGAAGCTTAAGAAAAACTGGTCAACAGATATTTACGGTGCTTGGATGCGGCGGTGATCGTGATAAAACCAAACGTCCAGAAATGGCAGAAGTTGCTTCACGGCTTAGTGATAAGGTTGTGCTTACTTCAGATAACCCTAGAACAGAAGATCCGGGTACAATCATCAAAGAAATGGAAGTGGGAGTGCCGGCTGATAAGAAAAAAAATGTGTTCTCAATTACCGATAGAAGAGAGGCTATTCGTGCCGCTTTTCATCTTGCTCAACCCGGAGATGTTATCCTGGTAGCTGGAAAAGGTCATGAGAAATACCAAGATATCAATGGGGTGAAAAACCACTTTGACGATAAAGAAGAATTAATAAAGATTTTTAACGAACATAATTAAACTGCATGCTTTACTATTTATTCACTTGGCTTAACGAGCACGTACATATTCCAGGTGCTGGATTATTCCAATATATCTCGTTTCGTACAGCCATGGCAGTGATTCTTTCGTTAATTATCACAACAGCATTCGGTAGCAGATTAATTCGTTTGCTACATCAAAAACAAGTTGGAGAAACTATTCGTGACCTTGGATTAGAAGGTGAAAAGAAAAAACAAGGAACTCCAACAATGGGTGGTTTAATCATCATCGCAGGTATTTTAATACCAACATTGCTCTTTGCAAAATTGGATAATATCTATATCATCCTAATGATTATTACAACCGTTTGGATGGGTGCAATTGGATTTTTGGATGACTATATCAAAGTCTTCCGCAAAAATAAAGAAGGACTAGCCGGAAAATTTAAAGTAATTGGACAGGTTGGTTTAGGAATTCTAATCGCTATCACCATGTATTTTCATCCTGAAATCGTGGCTAGACAGCAAGTAGCAAATCCTACATCTTCTAAACCAGTTGAAGTAATTATTAATCCTTCAACAGGTGAAAAAACTTACGCTGAGAATGTAAAGTCTACAAAGACTAACATTCCTTTTTATAAAAATAATGAATTTGACTACGCTAAAGTGTTGGACGTATTCGGCGTCAATAGCCCTTTGGCAACGTTCTTTGTTTTCTTGGTCGTCGTAGTATTTATTATTACTGCTGTATCGAATGGAGCAAACATCACTGATGGGATAGATGGACTCGCCACTGGAACCTCCGCAATTATGGGGATTACCTTGGCAATTCTAGCCTATGTATCTGGTAACATCATCTTTGCTGATTACCTCAATATCATGTTTATCCCCAATTCGGGTGAACTCGTGATTTTTGCCGGAGCATTTGTAGGGGCTTGTACAGGTTTCTTATGGTACAATGCTTACCCCGCGCAAGTGTTTATGGGGGATACAGGAAGTTTGGCAATCGGCGGTATCATTGCAGCCTTTGCTATTCTAATCCGTAAAGAATTATTGATTCCGGTATTGTGTGGGATTTTCCTGATCGAGAATCTTTCCGTAATTCTTCAGGTGTCTTACTTTAAGTATACGAAGAAGAAATATGGTGAAGGTAGAAGGATTTTCCTGATGTCACCTTTGCACCACCATTATCAGAAAAAAGGTTATCATGAGTCTAAAATCGTGACACGATTTGTTATTGTGTCCATTATGTTAGCCATTTTAACCATTGTAACATTGAAAGTTAGATAGTAGAAGATGTCGAATATAGCACATACATATTACCCACAATCTGGCCGCTTAGTAATTCTTGGCGCAGGTGAGAGTGGGGTTGGTGCAGCAATCTTAGGGAAAGATAAAGGATTCGATGTATTTGTGTCAGATATGGGAACCATTGCTGATGCTTATAAATCGAGCCTTGAAAAAGAAGGAATTGCATTTGAAGAAGGACAACATACAAATGAGTTGATTGTCAATGCAGATTTAATCGTTAAAAGTCCTGGGATTCCAGAAAAGGCTCCTTTGATAAAAGAATTAAGAGGCTTAGGTCTACCGATAATTTCGGAAATAGAATTCGCCGCCCAATATACCGATGCCAAATTATTGTGTATCACAGGGTCAAATGGTAAAACTACAACTACGATGTTGACTTACCATATGTTGAAACATGCTGGTCTAAATGTTGGATTAGCTGGGAATATTGGAAATAGCTTCGCCTTGCAGGTAGCTAGAGAGCAACATGATGCTTATGTGTTGGAAATATCCAGTTTTATGCTGGATGACATGTACCACTTTAGAGCAGATGTAGCCGTGATTTTAAATATCACACCCGATCATTTAGATCGATATGATTATAAGATGGAAAACTATGTGGCTTCAAAATTCCGCATGGTTCAAAATCAAAAACCTTCGGATTTCTTTATCTATTGTAAGGATGATCCGGAAACAATGGCAGCACTGGAAAAACATCCTACAGCAGCAATGCATCTGCCATTTACACAAGAAGGGAAAGTAGATACCGGAGCGTATCTTGACGACGAGAAGAATTTGAAAATTTTAACACCAAATAGAGAAGCTTTTATCATGAATATTGAAGAATTATCACTGCAAGGCAAGCACAATGTTTACAACAACATGGCTTCAGGACTGATTGCAAAGGTTCAAGAATTGAGGAACCAAACGATGAAAGAAAGCATGGGGTCGTTTGTGAATGTGGAGCACAGATTGGAGCATGTCGCTTGTATCGGTGGTGTAAATTATATTAATGACTCTAAAGCTACAAACGTAAATTCCGTGTGGTATGCATTGGAAAGTTTCTCTACAGACATCGTCTTGATCATGGGGGGTGTGGATAAAGGAAACGACTATGAAATGCTGAAAGATTTAGTGAAATCTAAAGTGAAAGCGATTATCTGTATTGGTAAAGATACAGGACGTATTCACGAAGCTTTCGAAGATGATACCGAAGTAATCGTAAATAGTGCGTCTATGGGTGATGCTGTACAAATTGCATCCCACTTAGCAAAAAAAGGAGATACAGTATTACTATCTCCAGCTTGTGCCAGCTTTGACTGGTTCAAAAACTACGAAGATCGTGGTGACAAATTTAAGGAAGCTGTAATGACTTTATAATTAAGGAGGAACAATGGAATACATTTTTTCTAAACTAAAAGGCGATAAATGGATCTGGATCATTGTGATCTTGTTGTCTATTTGGTCACTATTGGCTGTATATAGCTCAGTAGGAACTTTAGCCTACAAAGAAGGAAAAGGTACTGAACTTTATTTATTCAAACACCTATTTATCGTTGTAGCTGGTTTAGTTATGATGTATTTATCACATAAATTGGATTACCGGTATTATGCTGGAATCTCCAAATTATTGATGGTGATTACAATCCCTTTGTTGTTATACACGTTGCTGTTTGGAAGTAAGGTAAATGAGGCTAGCCGTTGGTTGACCATACCTGTAATCAACCAAACATTCCAAACTTCCGATTTAGCAAAATTAGCGCTGATTACCTTTTTAGCTAGAATGTTGTCTAGAAAACAAGAGGAAATCAAGGATGTTAAAAAGTCTTTTATCCCAATTATGGGAGCCGTTTGTTTTGTTTTCGTTTTGATTGCATGGGCTAACTTATCAACCGCATTGATGCTTTTCGGAGTTAGTGTATTGTTGTTGTTAATCGGACGAATCAGTTTCAAGCAAATCGCAGTGGTATGTTTAGGTGGGGGAGTGCTGTTGATGCTTGTGATTTTCTTAGGACCGAGACGCGCAACATATATGAGCCGGGTTCAAGGATTCTTCACTACAGAAGAAGTTCATGATGGTAAAACATCTTTCCAGGATGATAAGAATTACCAAGCTAACAATGCGAAAATTGCAATCGCTACTGGTGAAATGTTTGGTAAAGGAGTTGGTAATTCGGTGCAACGAAATGTATTGCCGCATCCATACTCTGACTTTATTTTCGCCATTATTATTGAAGAATACGGAACAATAGGAGGAGCCGTTTTACTCTTCCTCTATATAGCATTGATGTATCGATGTATCCGGATCGTCACGCTCAGTCCGCGAGCCTTCGGGGCGTTCCTGGCTGCTGGATTAGGCTTTAGCTTGACCATTCAAGCCTTGGCGAATATGGCAGTGGCTGTAGGTCTCGGACCAGTAACAGGGGTACCACTTCCATTGGTGAGTATGGGGGGGACATCTATTTTATTTACGAGTGTGGCCTTGGGAATTATCCTAAGTGTGAGCCGTAATGTTGAAGAATTAAAAGTGAAAGAAGATAAAGTAGTTGAAAAAGCTCCACGCAAAGTGGTAGTTGGAACTATCTAATTGAAATATTGAATGGCGCATAAAGTTATCATAAGTGGTGGTGGAACCGGTGGACATATCTTCCCGGCGATTGCGATAGCCAATGCGTTAAAAAACCTGTCTCCAGATATTGAAATCCTATTCGTAGGAGCAAATGGAAAAATGGAGATGGAACGTGTTCCTGCAGCTGGATATGAAATTGTAGGATTGGATATTGCCGGAATAAACCGTCAATCGCCATTGAAAAATATTAGTCTTCCTTTTAAGATGATAAAAAGCTTATGGAAGGCAAGAAAAGTTCTTAAAGATTTTAAAGCAGAAGCAGCGATTGGTGTTGGAGGCTATGCATCTGGTCCATTATTGATGATGGCCAATATGATGGGACTCCCAACAGTAATTCAAGAGCAGAATTCTTATGCTGGTGTGACTAATAAAAAGTTAGGTGCCAAAGCAAAAAAAATCTGTGTGGCCTATGAAGGAATGGAAAGATTTTTTCCAGCAGATAGAGTACTGATGACAGGAAATCCTATCCGGAAATCCTCAGTCGCTATTGAAGGCAAAAGAGAAGAAGCAATTCATGCCTTTGGATTAGACCTCGATAAGAAAACCTTATTGGTCACTGGGGGAAGTCTTGGCGCATTGACCTTGAATGATAGTATTAAAGCTGGCTTGGATAAATTGGTTGCTGCAGGAATTCAAGTGATATGGCAATGTGGTAGTTATTATTACGAAAAGCTTAATGCTGAATTAGCTGATAAGTTACCTGATTCCATCAAACTAATGCCATTCCTGGAGCGTATGGATTATGCTTATGCTGCCGCGGATGTCATTATCGCTAGAGCAGGTGCTGGCACAATCTCTGAATTATGCGTGATTGGTAAACCAGTGGTATTGGTGCCATCGCCAAATGTGGCAGATGACCATCAAACAAAAAACGCAAATGCATTGGTGGTGAAAAATGCTGCTTTAATGGTTAAAGACAATGTTGCTAGGGAAGAATTGGTCAACACTGTGTTGGACCTTTTTAAGGATGATGCCAAGCAAAAAGCATTAAGTGAGCATATCTTAAAGTTGGCACTTGCTGATGCTGATGAGGTTATTGCACAAGAAGTATTGAGTATTATAGAAAAATAGAAAATGAATATCGACAAAATAAAAAGAGTTTATCTACTGGGTATCGGCGGAATCGGCATGAGCGGATTGGCTCGTTATTTTAGTCGTCTGGGCTGTGAGGTTGCTGGTTATGACCGTACCTCGACTGAACTTACTAGAACCTTGGAAGAGGAAGGAATGACAATCAGCTATGCTGACGATATTGATTCTATTCCGGAAGCTTTCAAAGTGGCAAGTGAGGAAACCCTTATCATTTTCACCCCAGCAGTGCCAAAAGACTTGAAATTGAAAGCTTTCTTTCAAGACAATGGTCATGAACTATTTAAGCGTTCTCAGGTGTTAGGTTTTATTTCTGAAAGTAGGTTTACTATTGCTGTTGCTGGAACCCATGGAAAAACTACTACCTCTACAATGGTAGCCCATGTATTGAAACATAGTGGATTTGACTGCTCAGCGTTTTTAGGTGGTATCAGTACAAATTATCAAAATAATGTGTTATTCGGCGATAATGATGTTGTAGTGGTGGAAGCAGATGAATATGATCGTTCTTTCTTGACTCTTCATCCTAATATCGCAATCGTGACTTCAGCAGATGCTGATCACTTGGATATCTATGGCGACCCGCAGGAATTAATCAATTCTTTTGAAATGTTCTTGGATCGAGTGGTTGATGGTGGTAAAAGCATCTTGAAAGTGGGTCTTCCATTTTCTGGAGATATCTCTTACGCTCGTGAACAAGTTTGTGATGCCTATGCTGAAAATGTAAGAGTGGAAAATGGTGAATTCTATTTTGATTATCATTCTGCTGATTTAACCATCAAAGATATTCACCTGGGAATCCCAGGATTGCATAATGTTGAAAATGCCGTTGCCGCAATTACAGTTGCTCATCTATTGGAAATTTCAGCTGATAAAATTGTCGCTGCATTATCCGATTTCCAAGGTGTTAAACGTCGCTTTGAATTTATCGTAAAAACAGATAAAAATATTTATATCGATGACTATGCGCATCACCCGGAAGAGTTGAGAGCATTTTTGACCTCAATGAAAAAATTATATCCGGAGAAAAAATTAACGGTGGTATTCCAACCTCACCTGTTCAGCAGAACTAGAGATTTTGTGGATGGATTCGCTGAAGTATTGGCAATGGCTGATGAATTACTATTGATGGAAATTTATCCCGCTAGAGAATTGCCAATTGAAGGAGTTGATTCAACATGGCTTCTGAATAAAATCAATTTGGAGAACAAAAGATTGGTATCTCCTGAAGAAGTGTTGGAAATAGCAAAAACTGAAAACCCAGAATTATTGGTGACCGTTGGAGCTGGAGATATTGATAAACTGGTTAAACCTTTAAAAGAAGAATTGAACCATGTTAAATAGAATAAGAAATATACAATGGCGTCAAGTTGGCTATTTTTTCTTAGGATTAGTGGCGATTGTAGGTGTGGGAATGTTGATGAGCTTGATCAATAAAAAAGACCAAGTTCAGGAATGTACCGCCTTAAAGGTAATGGTTGAAGGTAAAGAAACTTTCATTGATCAAAATGATATTTCATCCATGATCAAAGAGAAGTTTGGAAATGTAGTAGGAAAGCAATTGAATGATTTGCCCCTGCATAAAATTGAAACTGAGCTAAAAAGATCTCCTTACGTATCCAGTGCTGATGTTCATATGGATATGGATGGTACCATGCGAGTGGCAGTACAACAACGCGAGGTTGTCGTGAGAATCATCAATCAAGGAGGTCAGGAGTATTATGTGGACTCCAAAGGGAATAAAATTCCTGTAACCTTAAAATATGTGCCGCATGTTATGGTGGCAAACGGAAATATTAAGGAAGGTTATAAAAAATCCCTGGAACCTGTTCAAAGCCAATTGGTGAAAGACTTGGTGAGAATTGTGGAAGAAACCAAAGGGGATGAACTTTGGAGTAATCAAATTGTACAACTATTCGTAAATGATGAAAGAGATATTGAAATAGTGCCTCGAGTAGGAAGTCAACAATTGATTATTGGGAATGCAGATTCTTTAAACTATAAATTGGACCGTTTGAAGAAATTCTATACCCATATTTTACCTAGGGTAGGAGCAGATGCCTACAGTAAGGTAAATGTAAAGTACAGCGGACAAATTGTCTGCGAACGCAAAGGCGATTGGTTTATCGATAGCCTACAAATGAAAATGAACAAGAAGATTTAAGAAACAAATTACATACAGCATCAAACACAGCATATGAAACCTAGAATTGTAGAAAATGAAAAAGAAAATCCAATTATTGTAGGATTGGATATCGGTACGACAAAGATCTGCGTGACTGTAGGTCGTCGTAGTGGATCAAACAAGGTTGAGTTATTAGGTGTAGGAAAAGCGGAATCTGCCGGCGTAAATCGTGGAGTTGTTGCCAACATCCAGAAAACCGTCACTAGTATCCGAGAAGCTGTTGCTGTGGCTGAAGGTCAATCCAACGTTGACATCAAAGTGGTCAATGTAGGTATTGCTGGTCAGCACATCAAGAGTATCCAACACCGTGGTATTTTAACCAAGAATGACGATGATGAAATCGGACGTCTTGATATCGAACGTTTGATTTCTGATATGTACAAATTAGTACTTCCTCCAGGAGAAGAAATCATTCATGTTTTACCACAAGAATTTACTATTGACAACGAGCCTGGTATCAAAGAACCTATCGGAATGGCTGGTAGAAGAGTGGAAGCCAATTTCCATATCATCTCCGGACGCGTTACTGATATCAAAAACATCAAGAGATGTGTGGATAACTCCGACCTTGAAGTTTCTGAATTGATCCTTGAACCTCTTGCATCATCCGAAGCTGTGTTGGATGAAGAGGAAAAAACTGCAGGTGTTGTGCTAGTAGATATCGGTGGTGGTACTACAGATGTGGCTATCTTCCACGAAGGTATTATTCGTCATACTGCGGTAATCCCTTTGGGTGGAAATATCGTAACTGAAGATATTCGTCAAGGTTGTGCCGTATTGCGTAATCAAGCTGAACAATTGAAAGTTAGATACGGATCCGCTTTGGCAGATGAAAATAAAGAAAATGAAGTTATCTGTGTCCCTGGAATCAGAGGCAGAGAAGCAAAAGAAATTTCTGTAAAAAACTTAGCTTATATCATCCAAGCCAGAATGGAAGAAATCATCGAACATGTGTTCTATGAAATCAAATCTTCTGGATATGAAGATAAATTAATTGCTGGAATCGTAATCACTGGTGGTGGTGCACAATTGAAACACTTAGTACAATTGGTGGAATATATCACTGGAATCGATTGCCGTATTGGATATCCAAATGAATACTTGGCAAAAACTGATATGCTGAACAAACAAGCTTTCGACGAATTGAAAAGCCCATTGTATGCTACAGGTATTGGTCTATTGATTAAAGGTATTCAATCGCTGGAAGAAGAAGAGAAAAGAAACGAGGAGAAAAGCATTAAAAGTGGCACTCCAGCGAAGGATAAAAAAGAAACTAAAATCCAAGATATAGCCGACGGACAAAATAAAAAGGATGGTTGGTTAGCGCGTTTTTTGAACGATTGGATCAAAGATGGAGCCGATATAGACAATGATACTTACATTGGGAAAAAATAATTATCAACATCAGCTAGTTTTTTCCACATTTTAACAAATGTGGAAAACTCTTGTTAAGATTTTGGTAATATTACATTAGAATTGTTGACTTGCGTTGTGTTAACGTAAAGGCTTGATGAAGAATTAAATAGGATAAAATATATGTCGATACAATTTGAAATGTTAAAGGAGAACTCATCAATTATCAAGGTAATTGGTGTGGGTGGTGGCGGCGGAAACGCAGTCAATCACATGTATAAGCAAGGAATTAGTGGTGTGGATTTCATCGTGTGCAATACAGATGCACAAGCATTGGAATTAAGCCCTATTCCAAACAAGGTGCAGTTGGGTGCAAGTCTTACCGAAGGTATGGGTGCTGGTGCTGATCCTGATGTTGGTGAAAATTCAGCAATCGAAAGTATTGAAGATATCAAACGTATGTTAGGTACTAATACCAAGATGCTTTTCATTACTGCAGGAATGGGTGGTGGTACTGGTACTGGTGCAAGTCCTGTGCTGGCTAAAGCAGCAAAGGAGTTGGGTATCTTGACCGTTGCAATCGTTACTACTCCTTTCACTTTCGAAGGTAAACGCCGTCGTATGCAAGCTGAAGATGGTCTAGGTGAGCTTCGCAAATACGTAGACTCTTATTTAGTGATTTCTAATGACCGCCTGCGTGAAATCTTTGGAAACTTGACAATGACAGCTGCATTTGCTAAAGCAGATGATATCTTGACCACTGCGGCTAAAGGTATAGCTGAAATCATTACTATCCCAGGATATGTAAACGTCGATTTTAAAGATGTTCGGACCGTAATGAACGATTCTGGTGTTGCGATTATGGGTAATGCCGTGGCAACAGGTGAACAACGTGCTCTAGATGCTGTAACTGGCGCGTTGGCTTCTCCACTATTAAAAGATAATGAAATTGAAGGTGCTCGCTATATCCTGTTAAATATTACTTCCGGTACTCGCGAAGTAACAATGGATGAAGTAGCTATCATTACTGATTATATCCAAGAAAAAGCTGGCCTATCAGCTGACTTAATCTGGGGTAACTGTATTGATGCAAACTACGAAGAAGAACTTTCTGTAACTATAATCGCAACTGGTTTTCAAACTGCTGAAGAACGTGTGAAGGAAAAGGAAATGGAAAAAATCGCCATCCCTTTGACTCCGGAGGTTTCAACTTCTGCATTCGTTAAACCCGTAGCAACCAATCAATTTGTAGATAGAGCGAATACTGAAGCAAGTGCCTTCGTAAAACCAAGTACCCCAGTTGACTCTCCATCTAACCAAGCGCCGCAAACAGATTTGTTCTCCAACAAAACTGCTGTAGCTGCGCAACAAGCTAATGCTGTAGAAAAAAACGATTCCCAAATTGTGCGTCACACTTTGGAATTGGATGATAATTCTGATGCTGAAGAAGTACAAGAAGATCCAAATCCACACGGATTTGAATTGAAAACTTCTCCTTCTTTGTTTGAGTTTAAATTACCTACTGTTTTTGATGCATACAACCCTGCTGATGAAAAAGAAGAGGTTAAACCTGAACCAGTGAAAGAAACAGTTCAGCCTAAAGCTGAAATCGAACTGGAAGAAGCTAAAAAAGAAGAAAGTAATTTCGAAGATCAATTGTTGAAAACAAAGGAACGTATCCTGCGCCTTAAGGAGTTGAGCATGAAATTGAAATCTTCTAACGGTCTTCAAGAACTTGAAAATGAACCTGCTTATAAAAGAAAGCAAAAAACATTAGATGATGTTCCACATTCATCTGAATCTCAAGTCTCTCGTTTTACCCTGTCATTTGATGATGGTGAAACTGAAATCAGACCAAACAACTCTTTCCTACACGATAACGTAGATTAATCTTATCCTATTTAATAAATAAAGGGTGGCTTGAAAAGGTCACCTTTTTTGTGTTTTAGGTTTTGTTTATAGAAAAAAGATGCTAATTTTAAGTGAGTTACTATAAATAATTATAAATAAATCTAAAAGTTATGGCAAGTATTGATAAATTCAAGGAATTAAAGTCTTTAATTGACGGATTAGAAAACGATGCAGACAAATTTTTTGCAAAAGGTAATAGTGCAGCCGGCACACGTGTAAGAAAAGGTCTACAGGATATTAAAACTTTAGCCCAAGATTTACGCTTAGGAATTCAAGATCTTAAGAACAAAAAATAATGAAGCTCCTTCATTAATGTACAAAGCCCATTTATGGGCTTTTTTTATGCTTATATTTGAATAAATTAGATCAATAATGAAACAAATCCAAAACCCAATCTGGCTCATGAGCTCCGCTTATGATAAACTAAATCAAGCTGAACTCCTCGAAACTGCTGCAAACCTTGGCGCTCAAGGTATCGATTTATGCGCCTTTAGAAAAGATGGTGCTCGAGCAGATCATACCGCAACACATATCGATTATGACCATTTTGGACCTGATCAAGCTAAGGCAATTCTAGAGAACTTTAATTCTAAAGGCTTAAGACTGTCTTTAGGAGCTTTTGAGAACATGATTGGCGGCGATGAGGCAGAAAGACGGCAAAATCAAAACCACCTCTTAAAACTCATTAGAATAGCTCACCTGCTTGGTGCCGATGAAAATGATGTAATGGTGGGAACCTTTGTAGGCTATAACCATGAACTAGGAAATCAAATCGATGGATTTCAGAAAAACTTGGAGGAATATAAACGAGTATTTGAACCTATTATCCGATATGCTGAAGATTTAGGCGTAACTGTGGTCTATGAAAACTGCCCAATGGAAGGTTGGAGATCATCCCGATATAGTAGCACATTTAATAACTTGCCAGGGGTCTTGGCAGCTAGAAAACTTATGTATGCCATGATTCCTAGTCCTGCACATGGTGAAATCTATGACCCTTCTCATGATATCTGGCAAAACACAGACCCTGTCGAAGTAATTGAAGAAATGGATATTTCTAGATTGAAACGCGTGCATGTCAAAACGACCAGAATGCTGAGTAGCAAAGCTAGGGTAGAGTGGGGTGGAATGTATCCCATGCAACAGGTAAATGCTGACCTGGCAAAATTAGCCGGGGTTTCTATTCCTCAAAATGATTGGGATCGACATCATTATACAGCCATGTTGCCCGGGTTCGGTGGAACGGATGATATGGATTGGAACAGCTTCGTAGAAGTTCTTCATGATAGAGGCTTTTCAGGGCCTTTTGAAATCGAAAATGAAGCGAAAAACTCCAAAGATACCCAGAACCTCGCTGCCATCAACCAAGGAGCCAAAGCCTGTATTAGCTTCTTATCCCCATTGTTATGGATACTAGGTGACAATGGGTACCAATATACCGAGCAAAGCAAGCTAAAGGAAATCTCCAGAAAAGATATTCCTGTACGTAGCATAGAAGAATTATCCTAACCATAGGAAAGGATAAAAAAATAAGGAATAGCCATTTGGTTATTCCTTATCTGCATTCATCTTGAATAGCGATATTAAATCTGGAATGTTGTGTACACCCAGTTTTTCGAAAATTCTACTCTTGTACGTACTTACAGTTGATGAGCTCAGATTCAACCTGTTTGAAACCTCAATAATTCCTAATCCTTCAATAAGGTGTCTTGCAACATCCATTTCACGATTCGATAGCTTATATAGTGGGTTTAAACTGTCAACCTTTGATTTGCTGGTAGTCAACTTCTGAACATACAGATCCTTGATTGCTTCAGACATATAACGACCGCGTTCGAAAATGCTGTTAATGGCATTTGTGAACTCAGTCATGCTTGTGGTCTTATTCACATACCCCGCTGCTCCAGCTTCAATATAACGAAGAGCATATAAGGTCTCATCGTAGGATGAGAATACTAGAATCTTTAAATCAGGCTGAATATCCAACAACTCTTTAATTACTTTAATATTATTTCCACCCGGCATATTAATGTCTAGTAGAAGTAAGTCGAAGCTAGTCGTTTTTAATTGTACAAATACCTCATCATATGTTTGAGCATGAACAATTTCAACCGTTTTTAAAGTTTCCTTAATCGCGGTAGAAACACCCAAGCGCACAATGATATGGTCGTCGGCTATTAATATTTTTTTCATAAAGATTTTTACACAAATTACCTAGATTCACCATTTGTACGAATTTTTCAACTTTAGGATTGGTTTGAAAAATTGTATTTAGTAGTTAATTTGTTTCCTCAAATATAATAATTTTAAATGTATTCAATTAATTTTAAAATTATTTTAAACTTTTAAATCGAGCACTCAATAAAATTACTCATTTATTTTGAAATTAATTTTAGTTTCTGATTGTAAACAGCTTTTTTTGTAAGATTATCACATGCTCAACTATTTACAAGTTAAAACTATTTAAATACATTATATTCACTTTTTAGACAATTTAAACTTATGGGATTTTTAAAAGAATTTAAAGAATTCGCTATGCGCGGAAGCGTTATTGACCTTGCTGTCGGTGTGGTTATTGGTGGTGCTTTCGGAAAAATCGTTACTTCCTTAGTAGATGATATCATTATGCCGCCAATTGGATTTATTACCGGTGGTGTCGATTTTTCTAGCATGAAATATATCATTAAAGAAGGTAATGAAGCTGCAGGAGTAGCCGAAGTAGCCGTAACTTATGGTAATTTCATCAATGTCCTAATTCAATTCTTAATTATCGCCTTCTGTATTTTCTTGGTCATTAAAGGCATTAACTCCTTGAAAAGAGAAGAACCTAAAGAACCTGAAGCAGCTCCTGCTCCAACTAAAGAAGAAACACTTCTTACAGAAATTCGCGATATCTTAAAAAATAAATAAGTAGCAAATTCTCGCTCCAAAGCAAATTATGAGGGTTATTAGCCCAAATAATTTGCTTTTTTTTATTTATTAGATTCAGAGTGTTGCGGAATTGTGAAATAAACTTTATTTTTGCATTCCTCTTTTGAGGGATAATTTGGTAAAAAGTATAAAAACAAGCATAATAGCGTCATGAAGAGAACATTTCAACCTTCGCAAAGAAAAAGAAGAAATAAACACGGATTCAGAGAGCGTATGAGCTCTGCAAATGGTAGAAGAGTACTTGCTGCTCGTAGAGCAAAAGGAAGAAAACGCCTTTCAGTTTCTGACGAAAGCCGTCACAAAGGTTAATTTTACTCTCGCCGGTGATATAGGGACCGCGCTGTTTTAGCCGGCTTTATGGTCATCGTGATGAAAAAATATACATTTAAAAAAGAAGAACGATTATGTAGCAAAAGATCTATTGACGATCTTTTCCATAATGGTTCTTCTTTTGTTGTATATCCTTTTCGAATAGTTTGCCTCATAAAACCCGCAAACCCTGAACAAAATTTCCCCGCACAAGTCATTACATCCGTCCCTAAAAAACGATTCAAAAAAGCCGTCGATAGGAATGCCCTGAAAAGACTGATGCGCGAATGTTATAGACTCGAGAAACCTCAACTCTATTCCTTTTTACAAGAGCATTCTGTAAATTTGTTCCTGGCTATTCAGTATGTAAGCAATGATAAATTGCCCTATGAAACTTTGAAAAATAAACTGAAGCTGGTAATCGCAAAACTGGAAAATGAAATATCTAAATCTGATCTGGGAAAAAGTAATTAAGCTGCCTCTAAAGTGGCTTTTCCTCCTTATTATCAAGATTTACCAATTTTTTCTATCCCCACTTTTAGGCGCTAGTTGCCGATATTCCCCAACTTGCTCCCAATACGGTAAAGAAGCTATCCTAAAACACGGCCCCTTCAAAGGTGGCTGGTTAACTATTAAACGTATCGTCCGCTGTAACCCTTGGGGGGGACATGGACATGATCCTGTACCTTAATCCTTATGTCAAATTCCTATATCCTCGCTATTGAAACAGCAACAAATCTTTGCTCCGTATCCTTGTCGAACCACGGAAAACAGATATGCGCAGTTTTTGGTAATGAACCTAATCTTCACGCCACAAAGCTGACAGTTTTCATTCAGGAATTAATGGAAAAAACGAAGGTTTCCCTGAACCAATTGGCTGCAGTAGCAGTAAGTATGGGGCCTGGATCTTATACAGGACTTAGGATTGGCGTATCTACCGCAAAAGGACTCTGCTACGCATTGGATATCCCTTTAATCGCTAATAATACCTTAGAAGCTTTGTGCAGCGGGTTTATAGCGAAATATCAGGACCTGAATAGCAAAACTCTGCTGTTGCCTATGATCGATGCCAGAAGGAGAGAGGTCTATACCGCAGTTTTTAATGCTGATGGTTCCTGGATGAAGGAAACTGAAGCCCTGATTGTAGATGAAAATACTTTCGACCATTATCTGGATCAAGGCTATGATTTGATTTTATTTGGATCTGGTGCTGATAAGTTTATTCCTACTTTTGAAAATAATCCCCAGATTCAAGTGGTTCCGAATTTTGATTCTATCGCTTCCTTCCAAGATCAAAAATCATTCGAAAAATTCCAGAATCAGCAATTTGAAGATGTAGCCTACTTCGAACCGTTCTACTTAAAAGATTTTGTCGCTACAACCCCTAAAAAATCCCCTTTACTATAACCATCTCTTTCTTTTGAACCAGATGTAGATCATCACGGAAACTGACAACATCAAGATCCAAACAGCTGGATAGCCATGTAGCCATTCCAATTCTGGCATATATTTGAAGTTCATTCCATAAACTCCAACTATAAAAGTTAATGGCATGAAAAATACCGAGATAATCGTTAGAATACGCATGATCTCATTGGTATGATTGGACTCAATATTAAAGTAAACCGAAAGTAACTGGGCCGTGTTTTCCCCGATGTTCCTGAACAAAGTATTTGTCCTGGAGTAGATATCCCGCAAATCTTGTGTGTAAATATTTTGATATTCAGGCATATGGAAGTAATCCACTATATCTTTATATAAGGTCAGGATAATTTTGATTAAATCTACCTGTCTTTTTAAATAATACAGCTTCATTAAAAATGGCTTCCTTTTACGATGTAAAAACACGATCTCTTCATAGTCATCGAGTTTCTCTGCAAGATCATTGATGACCAAATTCTCAAATGTTTTTAAGGATTGCGAAACCAAGCTGTTAACCAAGCTCTTGCTGGATTTTAGTTTCTTATTGCTCTTATCCAGTTCAATCAACTCGTTCAGAAGCTTGATCTCATTTCTATGCACAGTGATAATAAAATCCTCATCATAAAAAACGGAAATGCGTAAGGTGATATCTGCTAGGGTATCTGAATTCTCAGGAAAGGATTCCGCAATGGAACGTAAAATTAAAAAATGATAATTTTCAAATTCCTCAATCTTAGGTAAATGGCCAATTTCTAAACAGTCTTTTATCGACGCATCATTCAAATTGTATTTTGCCTTCAGCTCCGTAAAATCCTCTAATGTAGGATCTAGGATCTCGTACCAATCATAACCGTTTTCTTCCTTACTGAGAATATGTCGTACCATGTATATCGATTTAAGATGAAATTTACAGAGTTTATAGCAAATTACAAATTTGATTTGGTAGCCAAGGCAATCTTTGGACATAAAAAAAGCCTCGACGAATCGAGGCTTTTCTTATGTGTTTCCGTTCTGCTTACTTTTTAGCAGCAGCGTTTTTGTCACTATATTCTTTGTTTAAAGCTCCTAATACTTCATTAGTGATGTCCATTTTAGGATCTGCATATAAAACAGCTGGATTAGTCTTTGAATAGGTAAGAACTAATTTATATCCTTTCTCTTCGGAATGCTTTTTCAAATGATCTGTGATCGTTGTATAAACCTTCGTGAATTCTGTTTGCTCCTCTTGTGCAATTGATGAAGAAGCATTTTGATCCATACGGCCTAAGTCATTTTGATGTCTAACCAAACGCTCCTCTGTAGCTTGACGCTCAGATGCACTCATCGATGCCGCTTTTTGTTGGTATTCTGCTAATTCACGTTGATAAGCTTGTCCTTTTGCTTGTAGATCGCTCTGTGCTTTCTTTACTTTCGCCTCTAATTTCGTGCGAACATCTTTAAAATATTGGTATTTCTCAGATAAAGTATCTGAATTTACATAGGCAATTTTGTCAATAGGATCAGCTGCTGTTACCGTAGTGGTAGGAGCTGCACTCGTTTTTTCAGGTTGGTTACTCGCTTGTTGATTACAAGATACGATGGCTGCTGTAGCAACTAAACCTAAGGTGATTTTTAATAGTTTATTCATTCTCTGTTTTATATTTCGATTTTCTTAAGGACAAACCTAATATAAAATTTTCAATTATTCTAAAATCAACTCCATTTCCTATCCATTTTAAATCCCTAAATAATGTTAATTTTGCTCGTTCACGTTGCCTTTTTTATTTGATAATTAGGGGAATTTTTCGTATTTTTGAAAGTTAATCAACAGTAATTTTAAAGGATTTTCATGAGCGAAGAAAACAAAAATGCATCTACGTATTCAGCGGATAATATCCAGGTATTAGAAGGATTAGAAGCTGTACGTAAGCGCCCTTCCATGTACATCGGTGATACAGGCGTAAAAGGCCTACATCACTTGGTTTATGAAGTAGTCGATAACTCTATCGATGAAGCTGTTGCCGGTTATTGTGACGATATCGTAGTAACCATTCTTAAATCCAACGGTATATCGGTACGTGATAATGGACGTGGTATTCCAACTGGAATCAATAAAAAAGAAAAAAAATCTGCTTTAGAGCTTGTAATGACCGTATTGCACGCCGGTGGTAAATTCGATAAAGATACTTATAAAGTATCTGGAGGTTTACACGGTGTCGGGGTATCCTGTGTGAATGCCCTTTCTACCCATTTAAAAGCTGAAGTGCATAGAGAAGGTAAAATCTTCGTTCAGGAATATGAACAAGGTAAACCACAAGCGGATGTAAAAGAAATCGGTGTCAGTGATGTAACTGGAACCATTGTTACATTTCAACCGGATCCCGAAATTTTCACAACAACCTTAATCTTTAATTACGATACGCTTGCCAACCGATTAAGAGAACTTTCCTTCCTAAATAAAGGAATTACTTTAACCTTAATCGATGAAAGAGAAATCCTTGATAATGGTGAGTTCCGGAAAAATGTCTATCTATCTGAAGGTGGTCTTCAAGAGTTTGTGAAATTCTTGGATGGCAATAGAACGCCTTTAATTTCTGAACCTATCTATGTAGAAGGTATTAAACAAGGTGTTCCTGTGGAACTAGCCCTTCAATACAATGATACCTACTCTGAAAATGTACATTCCTACGTTAATAATATCAATACTATCGAAGGTGGATCTCATGTTGCTGGTTTCCGTAGAGGATTAACCCGTACCTTGAAAAAATACGCCGATGATTCTGGTTTATTGAAAAACTTAAAAGTAGAAATTGTAGGGGATGACTTCCGTGAAGGATTGACTGCTGTAATTTCTGTTAAAGTCGCTGAACCTCAATTTGAAGGCCAGACGAAAACAAAATTAGGAAACTCCGAGGTAATGGGGGCTGTAGATGTGGCTGTAGGTGAAATCTTAAGTTCTTACCTTGAAGAAAATCCTAGGGAAGCTAAATTAATCGTTCAAAAGGTAATCGTTGCGGCTCAGGCTCGTGCTGCTGCCCGTAAAGCTAGGGAACTCGTGCAACGTAAAACCGTAATGGGTGGCTCTGGCCTGCCTGGTAAACTTGCCGATTGTTCGGATCGTGACCCTGAAAAATGTGAAATCTTCTTCGTCGAGGGAGACTCCGCTGGTGGTACAGCAAAACAAGGTCGTGACCGTGCTACACAAGCAATTATGCCTTTGAGAGGTAAAATCCTCAACGTGGAAAAAGCAATGGAACATAAGATCTATGAAAATGAAGAGATCAAAAATATGTTCACTGCACTTGGAGTAAGTATTGGTACTGCCGAAGATTCTAAAGCATTAAACGTTGAAAAACTTCGCTACCATAAGATTATCATCATGACGGATGCCGATGTCGATGGTTCGCACATCGCAACTTTGTTGTTGACATTCTACTTCCGATACATGAAAGAATTGATCGAAAATGGTTATGTCTATATTGCAACTCCGCCATTGTACCTTGTGAAAAAAGGTAAGGACTTTGAATATGCTTGGACCGAAGACCAACGATTGGCGGCAATCCAACGCTTAAAAGGTGCAGGTAAAGAAGATAGTGTTCATGTTCAACGATATAAAGGTCTTGGTGAAATGAATGCTGAGCAGCTTTGGGATACTACAATGGACCCTGAAAGACGTACATTACGCCAAGTAACAATTGAAAATGCTGCCGAATGTGACCGTATTTTCTCAATGTTAATGGGTGATGAAGTAGCTCCTCGTCGTGAATTTATCGAAGCGAATGCTCGTTATGCTAAAATTGATATCTAATTCTTTTTAGAAATTAACATATTGAAAAGCTGCCATTTGGCAGCTTTTTTTTATTTCCTATTCAACCTTTACCTAAAATTCTTTTACAGGCTCGTACCCTTTCAATTTGTTTAAAGATCCTTTGACCTTAAGGTAATAGTCTTATCCGATATTTATTTCCATACGCAATCAATAATTCGCTCCGTAGTATGGTCCTATTAAAATACCCCATTACTTTACTATTAACTCTTATTATTACTTTCCATTTTTCAACTACCCTCTACGCCCAATCTCAACATGATATCGATGATATTCTAGCCAGCCAAATCCTCGATGAAACTGAATCATCCCACAATATTTCTGAGTATGCTGAAATCCTGACTCAGTTAAAAAGAAGGCCCCTGGACTTGAATAAAGCTACTGAGCAGGACTTTAGACAATTAATCTTTCTTTCTGAATTACAAATCCAACAAATTCTATCCCATCGAAATAAAATCAAATCCTTTATCTCAACCCTGGAACTTCAAGTAATACCAGGTATCAATGCCGAAGTATATGATCAATTGCTTCCCTTTATAAAGGTCAAAGATGATCTTCTGGAAGCAAAATCAACTATTCCTAAAATGATGAAAGAATCATCAGGTTCCTGGATGCTGACCTATAGTCGAGGTCTACAAGTTCCTAGAGGCTATGAAATATCAGACCCCAAACGATCCCGATATTTAGGAAGCCCAGATAGATTGATCAACAGATTGAGGTGGAACTGGTCTGAAAGAGTCAAATTTGCGCTTAATATGAAAAAGGACCCCGGTGAACCCTTTTTTAATGAAAAGCAAACCCAAGGCTTTGACCCTTATTCAGGATCAATCAGCATCCGTAAAATTGGGAGGTTCGAAAATATTATCCTCGGAGATTACTTACTGCAATTTGGACAAGGCCTTGCTCTCTGGAATGGCCCTGTCTTTTGAAAAGGTGCTTCAGTAGCTCATATTATGCAAAATGGATTGGGGCTTAAGCCACATACAGGTCTGATGGAAAGCAAGTATATGCGTGGAATGGCGGCTCAACTCAGAATAAAGAACTTGAGTTTTACTCCTTTTCTCGCTTATAATCACTTGTCCGCTAGTATCAATGCAAAAGGACATCGCTCCTTTGTCAGTAGTATTAATTATTCTGGATTACACCGGACACCTTCTGAATTAAAGAACCGACATAGCTTACAGCAGTTAGTATATGGTGTAAATGTGGGATTTCAACCAGAAAAATTTAAGGTTGGTTTCAACTTTCTTACCACTCGATTTGATAGGTACCTGAAGTTGAATAACCGCGATTATAGTCGATACAGGTTCGAAGGAAATATCCTCCATAATGTCTCCCTGTATTACCAATACAACCTTTATAATCTGTTAGCATTTGGTGAATCGGCATATTCAATAGGAGCGGGTTGGGCGAATAACCAGGGTTTAATCGCCGGACTCGGTAGAAAGTTCTCTGCCTCGCTCGCATATCGAAATTATGGAAAAGATTATCATAGTTTCTTTGGACAATCCTTTCAGGAGCAATCAAACCTCGCCAATGAAATTGGATGGTCTGCCAGTATTGCATATCATCCTAATCGTAATATCGAATGGATTAATAAATTAGATTATGTTCAATTTCCTTGGTTAAAGTTCAGAACCAGTAGTCCTTCTAATTCAGTACATGGTCAAAGTCAATTGAGCTATATCTGGTATAAAAAAGGTCATCTGAAACTTCGATACCAATATAAATTTTATCAGGAAAATTATCCTAGCCATATTAAAACGGTCAATCCAATTGCCGACCTGGCAAGACAACAAGCCAGAATTAGCTTCTTCTACAAATTAAATCGAAATCTTCAGATTGGAAATCAAGTTGAAGGAAAACAATTTCATAAGTCTATGTTTACCAAACAATATGGCTTTCTTGTTTTTCAGGACCTGATATGGAATAAACCATCATGGAAAATGGGCGGCAACTTACGATTCGCTTATTTCAATGCTGATTCGTATGATGCCCGATTATTTGCCTATGAACGGGATGTACTGTATTCTTTTTCATTTCCTTCTTATTTCAGAAATGGATTTCGGTTTTACCTCAATCAAAAAATAAAACCTATTAAAGGGATTGATATTTGGTTCAGGTATGCTATTACGACTTATAGAAACCTGAAAGAATTCGGCTCGGGGCTCGATAAAATTATTGGAAATAATAAATCAGACCTCAGGTTTCAAATTCGATATGCTTGGTAATGCATGAAATCCAATTTCTAAAATTAAACCAAGTCCCCTTTTTTCGAATATTGTTGTTTTTCTCCTCTGGCATCTTAACTGCATTTGCCATTTCTTGGACATATTCTGGTTTCGTAATCCTAATTTTTAGCATATTCTTTTTACTACTTCTTTGCTCCTTATGTTGTATCACAAATAAAAGATCTTACCTTATTTTATTGTTATACATTAGTTTGTTTTGTTTAGGAATGCTAACTATGGCAAGTAAGATTTCTAGAGAAACACCTCCTCTGGACAAAATGTGCCAATGCACCGCTAGACTTTTAGAAAACCCAATCCGAAATGGAGAAATTCTGCGTGCAAAAATTGAAATCCTTAATATTAATCATCCCTCAGGTAAAAGACAATTTAGCATTTTGGCAATGGCCAATATCTGGGATAAAGATTCGACCATCAATTCAATTAAAAAAGGCGACTTTTTGCAATTTCATTCTCAAATCCAAAAACTAAGACCTGCATTTAATCCTACTCAATTCGACTATTCGAAATACCTCAAAACGAAAGCTGTAAACTATCAGGTATTTATTCCAATTAACCATTTAATCATCCATAGCAGCGAAAATGAAAACAAACTAGAAAATTGGCTGCTGGAATTGCAAGTGCATCTTCAAAAGAAATTTAAAAGATTTATTAATGATCAGGCGGCCTTCCAAATTGGAAGCGCCATTAGTTTCGGCTATCGATCTGAAATATCTGATGAAATAATGGAGATTTTTTCAAATACCGGAACAATCCATGTACTGAGTGTATCGGGATTCCATGTAAGTATGATGTTCTGGTTTTTGACCTTACTTTTAAAGCCTACTGACCTTCTTTTTAAAAATAGAAACTTCCGTCTTGGTTTTATCTTTTGTTTTATTTGGTTCTATGCAACGATTTGTGGATTCGTACCAGCTGTTTTAAGAGCCACGGTCATGTTTAGTCTATTCTTGCTAGGCTATTGGAGATATCAGGTCCCCGTTTCATTAAATGCCGTCTATTCCTCCGCATTCCTACTTTTGCTTTATGATCCTTATATGTTGTTCGATATTGGTTTCCAATTATCCTATCTCGCTGTCATTGGAATCCTCGTTTTTCAACCTATTTTGAAAAGCCTTTTTTACACAAAACATAAAATAGCTAATTCGATACTGGATCTTGTCTATGTGTCTCTTTCTGCTCAAATCACAACAACAGCCTTAGCTATTTATTATTTCCACCAATTTCCAACCTCATTCCTGATCTCTAATATCTTAATTACTTTTCCTTCTACCTTAATTCTGATTATTGCTGCCCTTCTCGCAATTTCTCCTTTCGAATATTTAAATATTTTCTTTGGACAGTGCCTTAGCCTATGTATCAAGGCCTCTTTTCAATTCTTGAAACTAATTGATGCTATTCCCTTTTCAAGCATCAAGGGGATTCCCTTAAACTCTACACTCACTTTGATGGCTTATGTATGTATCCTCCTCTACTTTTTCGCATTTCGGTTTAAACGAAAAGTAATAATCTACCTTTCACTGGTCTTATTCATCTTTACTTTGGCTTCTGTTTTATTATGGCGATTAGAAAATAAATCTTTCAAGGGAATTAAATTCTATAATACCAGAAAGGATTTTAGCCTTGCAATCATTCAATCTGGTTCTGTCCATCTAATTAGTTCCTGTGATTCCATTAACCATAAAACCTTGAAATTCAATATATGGCCTGATTTGAAAAATTATTCTGAACTTAAAAATATTCGTTTTACAAAACTAAACATGGATAAAGAAAATCAATATATTCAGTTAATGGACAGTGTCGATTTATTTATCCAAAATTCGAAGACTAGTCATCCCTCCAAATCTAAAATCTTATTGCTCAGAAAAAACGCAACCTTAGCAAGAGATATTAAAGCCGATTTTATCCTAATTGACGGTTCAAATTCTTACCCATATATAAATAGGATAAAAGACCGTTTGGATCTTGAAAACAGGCCATATTACATATTGAAGGATAATTTTGCGTATGTTTGGGATAGCGAATAACAATGGAAAAAACAAGCTTATCTGTTTTAAAAGAATATTGGGGATATGATAAATTCCGACCATTACAGGAAGAAATTATCCACGAAATTCTAATCGGAAATGACACCTTAGCGTTAATGCCTACAGGTGGAGGTAAGTCTATTTGTTTTCAGGTTCCTGCCTTGCTTAATGATGGAATCTGTATCGTCATCAGTCCCTTGATCGCCTTGATGAAGGACCAGGTTGAAAATCTACGTAAAAGAAATATTCCAGCGATTGCCATCTTTTCCGGCATGTCTCATCGAGAGGTAGATATTGCCTTGGATAATTGCATCTTTGGAAATATTAAATTCCTTTACCTAGCCCCTGAAAGGTTATACAATGACATGGTGCAGGAAAGAATCCGCCACATGAAGGTGAACCTATTCGCTATCGATGAGGCTCACTGTATTTCCCAATGGGGTTATGATTTCCGACCTTCTTACTTAGAACTCATCAAACTTCGGGAGCTACAACCAAAAGTCCCTATCCTCGCATTAACCGCTACAGCAACACCAAAAGTGGTTGCTGACATTCAGGAGAAACTCGGATTCAAATCTGAAAATGTCCTTTCCAAGAGCTTTCGAAGGGAAAATCTTGCCTATATGGTTTTCAATGAAGAAAATAAGATGGGCAGGATGTTAAAGGTAATATCCAAAATTGGCGGAACAGGAATCGTATATGTCAGGAACCGACGCGAAACCCAAGAAGTAGCACGCTATCTGCTGAATCATGGAATTCCAGCTGATTTTTATCATGCTGGTTTAGATATCAATACCCGCTCTAAAAAACAAGAAGCCTGGACTAATAACCAAATTCGGGTAATCGTTGCTACCAATGCTTTTGGAATGGGAATAGATAAACCGGATGTCAGATTTGTTATCCACCTCGATATTCCAGACTCCTTGGAAGCGTATTATCAAGAAGCAGGTCGGGCGGGTCGAGATGGTAAAAAAGCTTATCCAGTTCTATTATATCAACAAGCCGATCGAAATGAACTCTGGGAAAATATTGATCTTAACTTCCCGGACTTCCAATATATCCAGCAAGTATACCATCACCTTTGCAATTACTTCCAGATTGCCTACGGTGCTGGAAAAGGATTGAGCTTTGATTTTGATGTGCTGGATTTTGCCAAGCGTTATAAACTTGAGGTTCTAAAAACATTGAGTGCCTTCAAATTCCTTGAAAGAGATAAATGGCTGACCTTAAGTGAAGCGGTATATATTCCTGCAAGATTAAAGTTTGAAGTGGATTTCCAAGAACTCTATAAATTTCAAGTGCAAAGTGCGGCCTATGATCCTTTGATTAAGACCATATTACGATTGTACGGTGGGGTTTTTGATTATTATGTCCCAATTAATGAATTTGAAATCGCTAAGAAAATATCCAAACCCCTTGAGGAAGTACAGCGGATGCTTAAATATCTCCAGCAACAGGAATTGGTTACCTATATTGCTAAAACCGATTCACCCCAACTTCAGTTCCTGCAAGGTCGTGTAGACTATAAAAACCTCTATATTGATACCCAATTTATTGAAGAAAGAAAGGTTATCAAAGAAGAACAAATCAAAGCTATTTATCAATATTTGGATAGCAAAGATTGCCGTAGTTTGAGCTTACAGCATTATTTTGGTGAAGAAGCAACTGAACCCTGTGGCGTTTGTGATCTCTGTGTGGTAAGAGAGCATAAGGTTGGAATGTCCGAATCTATTGAGAAGAAAATCCAATTCTTGCTCCTTGATAAACCTCGATTATTACATGATTTGATAGAAGAAATAGAAATTGGAAAAGATGAAGATCGCCTCCGAGTTCTTCGAAATTTGTTGGATACTGAAAAGGTCAAGCTAGAAAACGACCTTTACCATTGGAATGCCCTTTAGGCCATATTTAATTTCTTTGCCTTTCCTAAGTTATTGTATTTCCAAGCTTTAACGTTTCATGCCCATTAAAAAACTAGTTTTTGGAGGTTTGTATATTGATAAAAAAATATGTTATCTTTAATACTAACCAAATAAACTTTGTATGGAACAATTTATCATCTATTTACCAGCAGCACTCGCTGTATTGGGGTTATTATTTATGTTTGTCAAAGCAGGATGGGTTCGTAAGCAGGATGCTGGTGACGGCAAGATGCAATCCATTTCCAAGAGTATTCAAGAGGGGGCTATGGCTTTCCTTAAGGCTGAATACCGAATCCTCCTTATTTTTGTTGTAATCGCTTCGATTGCACTTTTCATCGTTTCTACCCTGGTAGAAACTTCCCATTGGATTATCGTGGTTGCATTTATCTGTGGTGCCTTTTTCTCCGCTTTGGCAGGAAATATTGGTATGCGGATCGCAACAAGTGCCAATGTCAGAACAACCCAAGCAGCTAGAACCAGTCTTCCTCAAGCCCTGAAAGTTTCCTTCTCTGGAGGAACGGTAATGGGATTAGGTGTAGCTGGATTAGCGGTATTGGGATTGAGTATTTTCTTTCTTTTGTTCCTGAAAATGTTTTTGACCGAAGGTGGAAATTTCTATTTGGAAATGACCGTCGTTCTGGAAGCCCTGGCAGGCTTTTCCCTAGGTGCTGAATCCATTGCCCTTTTCGCTAGGGTAGGTGGTGGTATCTACACCAAAGCAGCTGATGTTGGAGCAGATTTAGTGGGTAAAGTGGAAGCTGGAATCCCTGAAGATGATCCTCGAAACCCAGCAACAATTGCAGATAACGTAGGTGATAATGTGGGAGATGTCGCAGGAATGGGAGCCGACCTATTTGGTTCTTATGTGGCTACCGTATTGGCTTCAATGGTATTGGGGAATTATATCATCAAGGATATGTCTGAAGTGAATGGATCACAATTCACCGATGCATTCCATGGAATGGGACCGATTCTTCTTCCAATCGTAATTGCAGGTGTTGGTATTCTAGCATCTATTATCGGAACTTTCTTAGTGAAAGTAACCTCAAATGATGCAAGAGAAAATCAAGTTCAAAAAGCCTTGAATATGGGCAACTGGGCATCGATCTTATTAACGGTCATTGCTTGCTTCTTTTTGATCCAATATATGCTACCTGAAGTAATCCAAATGAAGTTCTTTGGCGAAGGTTATCAAGATGTTCCGCGAATGAATATTTTCTATTCTACTATCGTGGGATTGGCAGTGGGTGGTTTAATTTCATCTTTTACAGAATACTATACTGGTCTTGGTAAAAAACCAGTTTTAAATATCGTTCAAAACTCATCTACAGGTGCAGCAACTAATATTATTGCTGGTTTGGCTACAGGAATGAAATCGACAGCTTCTTCCGTAATCCTATTTGCTTTGGCAATTTGGGGTTCCTACGAATTGGCTGGATTTTATGGTGTAGCTATTGCTGCTTCTGCCATGATGGCGACCACAGCCATGCAATTGGCAATCGATGCTTTCGGACCAATTGCTGATAATGCCGGTGGTATCGCAGAAATGAGTGAACTTCCTAAGGAAGTGCGTCAGCGTACGGATGTATTGGATTCCGTTGGGAATACAACTGCTGCGGTAGGAAAAGGATTTGCAATCGCTTCTGCTGCATTGACAGCGCTTGCCTTATTTGCAGCTTATGTGACTTTTACTGGAATCGATGGAATTAATATTTTCAAAGCCGATGTACTGGCAGCATTGTTTATCGGTGGTATGATTCCTGTCGTATTCTCAGCTTTAGCCATGCAATCTGTTGGTAAAGCAGCAATGGATATGGTAAACGAAGTAAGAAGACAATTCCGTGAAATTCCTGGAATATTAGAAGGAACAGGAAAGCCTGATTATGGTAGATGTGTGGATATTTCCACTAAAGCAGCATTACGTGAAATGATGTTGCCTGGAGCGATTACTATCATTACACCAATCATTGTTGGGTTTGTAATGGGACCTGAGGCTCTAGGAGCTTATATGGCCGGTGTTGCGGTATCTGGTGTAATGTGGGCTATATTTCAAAATAATGCCGGTGGAGCATGGGATAATGCCAAAAAATCCTTCGAAGCTGGGGTTATGATCAATGGTGAAATGACCTTCAAAGGTTCTGATGCACATAAAGCAGCAGTAACTGGTGATACAGTAGGAGACCCTTTCAAAGATACTTCTGGACCTTCCATGAATATCTTAATCAAGTTGACTTGTTTGGTTGGGTTGGTGATTGCCCCAATTCTGGGTGGTCATACAATTGCTGAAAATGCCAAAAAAGAAAAGCTAGAAACAAAAGAAAAAGTGGTAGTGGTAGATCATAAACCACTTATCACTAAAAATAAATAAGCATTAAACCTTTCTAAAAATAAAAGCCCTCTATAGCAATTTACGCTTTAGAGGGCTTTACATTTTCAACCTATTATTCCCTACTTCACAATCTTGATCACCTTATTAGCTGACCTTGCATTAACCGTCGGGTCATACATGCTTTCAATACCTGTAATCCCAGAATTGAATACACCAATATTATTTGCTTTGACCTCATATTCGAACGTTCTTTTTCCTTTAGGCAAGGAATTGAAGAAATAGTTGGTCGATGCATCCTTTAAGGTAAAATAGAAGTTGTTTCTCCAATTGTAACCTGAAGGGACGTATACGGGCTCAACACCCGCCGGACGACTATCCTTCAAGTGCACATACTCCAGGTCCTGATCGTTGATGACCGTTATGACCACCTTGATCCTTTCTCCGAGTTTTGCCTCTTCGCTCTCCATCCATTTCCCATTCCGCTCTACCATGTACTGTTTGCTGACCTTGATGTCATTGGTTGAACTTTTTACCTCTGATACCGGCAAGAAATATTGGTGGAAAACCCCTCCGAACACTGTCCGGTCATTGTCGTTCTGTAATTGTATAGTTCTATTTTTCTGCAGGTCCTCTTTGGTAAAGGTTTTGGATACCTGTCCCAGAACAACGCTGTCCAACTGTGTCTTCTGTCCATCAGCCAATACCTTCACCGTGTTTTCTAAGCTAAAGTCCTTCGGATTATTGGTCAACAGGAGACTGTAGACAGCATCCACCGTCATCCAGGTGCTGCGCCAATAATTGGCTTCCTTCTTGAAGAAAATCCACTGACTGATGGCATTCAACTTGCTCGGGTCATATAATTTATAGGCCTCCAGCATATAGCTCTGTAAGCTGATATCATTGTAATGTTTACTGTTGCTTTCCCAGTACATTCCCTTTTCAGGATCCAGGATCACCTCTTGTTGAATCCTGTTCTTGATTTCATTGGACTCTTTTGATACGCCAAACAATTGGTTTACCACCCATGCCTTTGCGGCATAGCCGGCAGGACCCTTGGCGGTAATGATCGGAGCCTTGGCAATCTTGGCCTTGAGGATCTCACTGTTCTTCTGCGGAACCTTGACCTCTGAATTCCAGAAATGACGGGCATATAGATAATCCAGGGCAATGCTCGCAGATGCTTTCTCCCTGGTGATGCTGCTGTCCTGATCCAGATAGTTTGCCAACCTGCGCATGCTACCGTTCATCTGCGGATTGACAAGGTTGTGATCGAGGTAGAATACCTTTCCGACCACCTCCAATATTCTCATGGAGATATGGGTATCTGTTTTTCCGCCCTCAAACCATGGGAAAGAACCGTTGTCCAGTTGACCACGCAATATCTTTTGTTCGATTCCCTTGAGCTCGGTTTCGATATTGGAATTGAACAGTTCCGCTATGGCCTCCAATCTCTTGCTGTCATGCTGTATGTCGCGAAGCCAAGGCATCTCCTGTAACTTCAATTCGCTGAGCTGCGCATTCTCCTCCAGTCGGCTCTTGGTATCCTTTGCCTTGATCGATTTAAAATAATCGGAAATGGCCGGATAGTGCTTGCCGATATATTGTACCATCTTATAGCCGAACCATTTGCTGGTAGACTGTTCGGTACATTCATATGGATAGTTCTTGAGGTAATCGATGGCAGAGATAATCTCCAGGATCGGGTTGCTTTGAACCTGAACCTTGGCCTGTAGGTTGTTCTTTCCAGCTGATTCGATATTGAAATCTTTCTTTTCACCAGCTTTCAAGGCGATCTTTTGGGTCTCAGCTATCAATACCTTGTTGGATAAGACCGGCAGTTCCATAATCTCCCCATCGGAGTTTTCCGAGCTTGCGGCGACGATTTTGACCTGCACTGCAGGATATCCCTCCGGAATCTTGAGCTTCCAGGACACCGTTTGGTTATTGTTCTTCTCGACAGTAAAATCCCGCGAGATAGCACTGACCACAAACTTGTCGCTGATGTCGGCATTATCCACTGGATTGATGATCTCAATCTTTGCTTTTCCTTTTTGGGCCTTCTCACTTAGGTTCTGTACCTGCGCGATGATCTCGATCTCATCGGACTCCCGGAAATACCTTGGCAGGTTTGGACGTATCATCAATTGTTTCTGCGTCTGGGTAAAGAACTGTGCTGACCCTACTTCTAGGTTCTTGCCATGGGCGAACAGCATGAGCTTCCACTTGGTCAGGGCTTCGGGACTGTCGAACTCGAAACTGATGTTGCCATCCTTATCGGTGTACAGGTTAGGGTAGAAGAAGGCTGTTTCCTGAAGGTTCTTGCGCGCTTGGACGTTAGAAAGGTTTACGGATAATTCCCAAGAATTTATCTCAGACATACCAGAACCTTCTATTTTTGAATCGAATTCTCCTATTGGAGGTTCATCAACTTGATTTAAATATGCTGGAGACCATATCGCCTCAAAATCATAAGACCTGTTGTAATTTTCTAAATAAGAAATATCACCTTGATTTAATATTGAGGAATCCCACAAAGCGAAATTATTTATTTCATGGAAATTTAAAACATTCCTTGGAATGTAAAGATTGATATAATCTCCTTCATCACGCGCTTTCATCAAAGTATAAAAGGCATTATGTCTAATCGGGTATGTTCTTAAATCGAAATTAAAATCCCAACGTATTGAGTAGTTTGTTTTATAAAATTCATCCAAGGATAAATCATACATAGTTACTAATACATTGGTTGGGATTGGTTTATCTTTCAGGGATATATTAAAACTCCATTTTTCCTTGGTACCAGGGTGTATTTTACTTCTAAAAGTATTTGCCTTTATTTTTAGTTGATTATTTTCCTGATATAAAGGTATTGTTATGCCAAGGTTTTGTGTCTTATTTTCATTGATTAATGTAGCTTGAAACTGATAGTAATTACTGATTTTTAAACTGTCCAGTAAAAAAGAATATGAAGAATGACCATTCTTAATAGGAAGAATAATGGTTTCAAGTCTTTGTTGGTTATCAAATGGAACTAAAAGAACCTCCTTAGCATTTATAAAATCAGTGTAAAAGTCAATTGTTACCCGATCGTTTATAAGATAGCGTTCCTTATCAAATTTGTATACTAAAAAGTTTTTGTTACCCTTTCTGCCTGTTTTGCTATCTTCTAACTGAAACCATTTATTTCCTAAAATGGTAGAATCAGTGCCATCAATGGCTTTAATGTAATAACTCCCTGAAGGAAATAATTTTGGATCGATCTTGATAGTCTGTGAAAGTCTGGTGTCAAAAGGGTAGGTTACTATAAGACTGTCTTTTGGAATTTCAAAGTCTTTTTTCGTTACTAGTGTTGGGAAATACTTAATGTACTCCTCGGGGGTAAAAATATGAAATCCTTTCTCATCGAGAAATTTAGTGGAAGAATACCAGCTGGAAACTGAGATCGTGCTTGGTTCTGGTCTTTTAAAAATTTGAATTTTTCCAGAAATATTTACATTCTCTTGGTTTTCATTTTTACCAGCTATTTCGATTTCATCAAATTTGCTGGTAAATAATTTTTTATTATCTATATCTATTATTGCGTTTCCGGGAATATCCGAATAAATATAATGGGTATATGCCTCTTGGGATTCGCCGGTTGGGCCTGTTGCAAAAGTATTCAATAAAATACTATAGCCTTTGAAATCTGCAAAAAGACTATCATTTAGTGGAACCTTAATTTTAAAAGTTCCATCTTTTTCAGTTTGTAAAGTTCCTGAAGGAAGTTTGAAATATTCAGAGCTCGGGTCATGTGTAATTACATTTATTGTATAAGAAACCGTTGTTCCACTTAATTTTACTCCAGAAAATGTCTCTACCCATCCTGTGAACTCCGCTGTATCTTTGGACGTATAAGTATCTTTAATTTTATTGAGATAAATCTTGAATGTCGGTCTCTTATATTCATCTACTCGGAAACTTGAAGAGCTAATAAAATGATTTCCTTCTTTGACAATGATCTGGTAAATGTCAAGTTCTGTTTTTTCTGGTAGAACAAATTCTCCATGTATTGATCCAAAACTATCTGTAGTTTGGACCAACGAGTCTAATAATTGGTTATTGTTAGTTTTTATTAGCACTTTCAATTTTTTTCCCGCTAATGTTTTCCTGTCAAAAGTATTGTTTTGATAACTGATTACCTTGAAGTGAACTTTCTGACCCGGTCTAAAAATATTACGATCAAGTAGAATTTTTGCATCGTAATCCAATTGATTCTTATAAGCCCGATCCCCTTCATAAAAATTGTTGGTCCTACTATAAACTAGATGTTGGTTTTCTTCTGGGAGGAAAATACCGATATCTTCAGCATAAAATTTAACTGAATCTGTAGGGATAGGAAACGATATTTCTCCGGCATGATTAGTGTTTGTTACTTTTAAAATAGTATCTCTAGTATTTATCTTAACGATTTTCAGCTTTTTCTCTTTGTAAGTCTCGCCATTTTTCCGATTGGCAAGGAATGTATAAAATATATTACCTCCATCGGCAGCTTTTTCAATCGAAGTCTTAAAAAAATAGTCAGTCACTTCAAACTTGGATTCTGCTACTATTTTATTGATATCATTATTTTGAAATTCAGAATTGTTTGAAATCAAGATTCGATATTTTCCAGCAGTTAATGGGTTTATTTTGAAGTAAGTAGTATGGATTTGGAAATCATCGAATGGTTTCAATGCAACTTCTTCAGAATAGATTTCTTTTGAATTGCTAATTAAATCGCTGAATCCAGCTGTTGAATTTGAATAATAATCTATATCGTTTTGGAACTTGAAAACTTTCACGTATATCTTTTCAATATGCCTTACTGAAAGAACTATGGGAACATATTCGTTGGTAGGTATGGAGGAATTATGCTTGAGATTTAATTTTACATCATTAAAGGTATGAATCAATGAATCTAATTTCGGTGCCCAAACTGAGTTTGGATATAGTTTTTTTCCCTTCTTTAAATACCTTACCTGTAATTTAGGATTCATAAAACTAAGTCTTTCTGCCAACATTAAATAGATTTGAGCATTAAATTGACTATTAGTTTTTTGAATAATTCCTTCGTAAGCTTCTATTATACCCGATGTATCTCGGTCTTCTATATATAGGTACTTAGCCAGGAGGTTGGCGGATGCATCCTCAAACCCCATCTTCTTATTATAGGCAAGAATATCTGTTAATAGTTTATTGGCATGATCCAAATTGTTCTTTCTGTCCATAAGTAAAAACTTTAAATAGGTGTCAAGATTGAAATGATATAAACTAGGTTGAATAGAAAGATTGTTGGAATCTTGAATTAATGGTTGCCATTTTTCCATAGGTTGTTTTAGAAGAAAATTTTTATTGGCAATAGTTTTTTTGAAGAGACTATCTATGATTTTTAATTTCCTTTCCCTGGTTGATCCCAGAAATTCATTATTAGTTTTGGATGGACTCTTTTTAATATTATTAAGAAGAAATAAGGCATAAGCTTGATATAGTACAGCTCTTTGAACTTTATTTTTTCCCTTAATGTTTTGAATAAAATGTTGTTCTATTTTTTCGAATAAGTCTGCATTAGTAACATTTTCCCTGAGTCCCATGGTTTCCGCGAGAATTATCCTAACCTCTAGGGCATCATCCTTTCTTCCTTTAGAAGACTTCTTTATTTCATTTAAAATTGGGATGGTTTCTTTGTAATTTCTAACACTTTGTAAATGGTTGATTTCTTTCCATTTTTCTCCAATATCTTGTCCACCTGTCTGTGCGAAGGCTAAAAACGGGAGGATAAACAATAATATTTGTAGGATTATTTTCATGAATTAATAATTGGCTTTCTTAATTTAAGATGCATCCAAATATTGTTTTTCATAAAATTATTTTAAATAAGCTTGACTTGACAGTAGAAAGGGAAGTCTTTAATAAAATGAGAAGGGCAATTGATATCAATTGCCCTTCTCATTTTATTTCTATTATTCCCTACTTCACAATCCTGATCACCTTATTATCTGACCTTGCATTAACCGTTGGGTCATACATGCTCTCAATACCTGTAATCCCAGAGTTGAATAGGCCAATATTATTTGCTTTGACCTCATATTCGAACGTCCTTTTCCCTTTAGGCAAGGAATTGAAGAAATAGTTGGTCGATGCATCCTTCAAGGTAAAATAGAAGTTGTTTCTCCAATTGTAACCTGAAGGGACATATACAGGCTCAACACCCGCCGGACGACTATCCTTCAAGTGCACATACTCCAGGTCCTGATCGTTGATGACCGTTATGACCACCTTGATCCTTTCTCCGAGTTTTGCCTCTTCGCTCTCCATCCATTTACCATTCCGCTCTACCATGTACTGTTTGCTGACCTTGATGTCATTGGTTGAACTTTTTACCTCTGATACCGGCAAGAAATATTGGTGGAAAACCCCTCCGAACACTGTCCGGTCATTGTCGTTCTGTAATTGTATAGTTCTATTTTTCTGCAGGTCCTCTTTGGTAAAGGTTTTGGATACCTGTCCCAGAACAACGCTGTCCAACTGTGTCTTCTGTCCATCAGCCAATACCTTCACCGTGTTTTCTAAGCTAAAGTCCTTCGGATTATTGGTCAACAGGAGACTGTAGACAGCATCCACCGTCATCCAGGTGCTGCGCCAATAATTGGCTTCATTCTTGAAGAAAATCCACTGACTGATGGCATTCAACTTGCTCGGGTCATATAATTTATAGGCCTCCAGCATATAGCTCTGTAAGCTGATATCATTGTAATGTTTACTGTTGCTTTCCCAGTACATTCCCTTTTCAGGATCCAGGATCACCTCTTGTTGAATCCTGTTCTTGATTTCATTGGACTCTTTTGATACGCCAAACAATTGGTTTACCACCCATGCCTTTGCGGCATAGCCGGCAGGACCCTTGGCGGTAATGATCGGAGCCTTGGCAATCTTGGCCTTGAGGATCTCACTGTTCTTCTGCGGAACCTTGACCTCTGAATTCCAGAAATGACGGGCATATAGATAATCCAGGGCAATGCTCGCAGATGCTTTCTCCCTGGTGATGCTGCTGTCCTGATCCAGATAGTTTGCCAACCTGCGCATGCTACCGTTCATCTGCGGATTGACAAGGTTGTGATCGAGGTAGAATACCTTTCCGACCACCTCCAATATTCTCATGGAGATATGGGTATCTGTTTTTCCGCCCTCAAACCATGGGAAAGAACCGTTGTCCAGTTGACCACGCAATATCTTTTGTTCGATTCCCTTGAGCTCGGTTTCGATATTGGAATTGAACAGTTCCGCTATGGCCTCCAATCTCTTGCTGTCATGCTGTATGTCGCGAAGCCAAGGCATCTCCTGTAACTTCAATTCGCTCAGCTGCGCATTCTCCTCCAGTCGGCTCTTGGTATCCTTTGCCTTGATCGATTTAAAATAATCGGAAATGGCCGGATAGTGCTTGCCGATATATTGTACCATCTTATAGCCGAACCATTTGCTGGTAGACTGTTCGGTACATTCATATGGATAGTTCTTGAGGTAATCGATGGCAGAGATAATCTCCAGGATCGGGTTGCTTTGAACCTGAACCTTGGCCTGTAGGTTGTTCTTTCCAGCTGATTCGATATTGAAATCTTTCTTTTCGCCAGCTTTCAATGCGATCTTCTGGGTCTCTGCTATCAATACCTTGTTGGATAATACCGGCAGTTCCATAATCTCTCCATCGGAGTATTCTGCACTTGCAGCTACGATTTTGACCTGCACTGCAGGATATCCCTCCGGGATCTTAAGCTTCCAGGACACCGTTTGGTTATTGCTCTTTTCGATAGTAAAATCCGGCGAGATAGCACTGACCACAAACTTGTCGCTGATGTCGGCATTATCCACTGGATTGATGATCTCAATCTTCGCTTTTCCTTTTTGTGCCTTCTCACTTAGGTTCTGTACCTGCGCGATGATCTCGATCTCATCGGACTCCCGGAAGTACCTTGGCAGGTTTGGACGTATCATCAATTGTTTCTGCGTCTGGGTAAAGAACTGCGCAGACCCTACTTCTAGGTTCTTGCCATGGGCGAACAGCATGAGCTTCCATTTGGTCAAGGCCTCAGGACTATCGAACTCGAAACTGATGTTGCCATCCTTGTCGGTGTATAGGTTAGGGTAGAAGAAGGCTGTTTCCTGAAGGTTCTTGCGTGCTTGGACTTGAGAGAGGTCTACTCCTTGTTTCTTATTCTTTAATTCTTCAACTTGTGCCCTAAGATTAGGGTCTTTTAGTTCATCATATAATTGTACAGTTTCTTCCGTTACTTCATGTACATCGGCTGCTGCTTCAAGATTGATTCCAGCTACTTTGCCTTGAAGAATTCTTTGTGCTCCTTTTACTGCAAGGGCGGAACCAGCTCTATTTAGAACTGGACCATCATAATAGTTATGCAGGTTATTGACACCGCGATTTAACCAATAATCATCCCAAAGGCCATAATTGTTGACTAAAGGTAATTCATTGCCTACTGCATTGATAATTTGTTCATTGAAGCCAAAAGGACTTGAAGCTGATGAAGCATAGAATAAATTTGTGAAATTATATCGCCTGTAATAGGATGGGCTATATCTGTCAAAAAAGGTTGGGAAATAATTGGCTCCAAAAACGTCTAATGACATGTCATACATTGTCGCCAATACCTCTGAAGGAATAACCTTGTCCTTTTGCAAGATGCTAAAGCTCCATTTCTCTTTTGTTCCCGGCGTAATTTTATCTCTAAAACTGCTGATTTTAATTTTTAAATCTTGGTCATCAGTTCGCTTAGGTGCGCTGATGAATTTATTTTCAATCTGGTTGTCTACAATTAATACAGCGTCTAATTGATAACCTCGAGCAAACTTTTCCCTATCAAATTTGAATTCATGGATTGCTCGACCATTCTTTACAGGAATGGTAAAGGTCTCTTGTTTACCAAAGGAGTTACTTGGGAAAAGAATTATTTCCTTTGCATTAGGGACATCTGTATAGAAATTTAATTTGACCTGTTCATCCAGACCATAATTTGGTTTATCAAAACTGTAGGTGAGGAAGTCATGATCGCTGCTCTTTTTGGTAACAGGGTCGAAAATGCTCACATCAGCTTGGCTTCTTATGGTATCCTTTCCTTGGATTGAAATGACTTCAACGTAATACTTTCCTTTTGGGAACAGGGTGGAATCTATTTTCACAAGACTTGTGTCCCTTGTGTCAAAGGAATAGGTTTTCAGTAATTCTGATGGTTTCTTGATGATTAAAGACTCATCAAATGAAGTTGGGAATAGTTTTTTGTATTCTGCATTACTGAAAATATGGTAATCCACATCTTTAAATATATTGTCATATTGATCCGGTAAAGCAATATTAGGCTCAGGATACTTATAGATTTTTATCTCACCGGTCAAGGGCAAGGGCTGGTTATTTTTATTCACGGTACTGATGAATAATTTATTCCATTTACCCGCTTCTTCTATTCTTGGACCTAGAATATTGATTACCCAAGGCTTATCCGAATAGGTGTAAAAAACAGATGCTTGCTGCATTTCTCCGGTCTGATTTACCACCTCAGCAGTTACACTGATGTTGAAATCTTCCAATTTATTTAATGCGGTATCTTCTAATGGAATCCTGATGGTAAATTTTCCTTGCTCATCAGCGATAATTGAGCTATCCGCTAAGGTGAAACTGGTATAATTTCGACCATAGGAGTTTATTTGTACTTTATAATTCACCGATGAACCTACTAGGGGTACACCGGAATAGGATTCCACTTTTCCTATGAACTCGGCTATATCAGAGCGTTTATAGGTTTCCTTATTGGTTTCAAAACTAACACTAAAGGTAGGACGCTTATACTCTTCCACACTTAGGTAGTGGTAGCCAATTTGGGCTCCTTTATCCATAATCAGGATATTGAATCCACCCGCCAAGGTATTGACTGGGATTTGAAGTTCTCCGTTTACAGAACCAAATGCATTACTGGTCAAAGACAAGGAGTCTACTTTCTGTCCGTTGGCATCCTGAAGGATAACATCTAGTTTTTTACCTTCTATCACTTTTCCACTTAATGAACTGTTGTTATAAACAATTCCTTTGAAGAAAAGCTTTTGACCGGGTCTATAAATCCTTCTATCGGTTAAGATCTTAGTGTTGAACCTTTCTCTAGCTTCTTCTTTCTCGATTTGCGAAAAGCTATAATTTAAAGGGGCAGCCATATCGATGATTTGCTTTTCCTCTGCAAGGTAAAGCATCGCCCCAGATTGATAGCGATAATAAGAATCCTTATTGATATCTACTGAAAACTCTCCGTTCTGATTAGTTTTCATTTTATGAACCAGCTTTGGTGCTTTTCCTGAGTTTACATCATAGATCTCCAGCGATTTACCAGCATAAGGCAAACCAGTCTTTCGATTGATCAGTAAACCACTGAAAAGATATGCTGTATTCTTCCCTGTCTCTAGTTCTGTGTAGTTAAATAAATCCGAAACAATAAATCTTGATGAGGATACGGTATTGAATAAACCATCAGCTTTGAATTCAGGATTGTTTGAAATGAGGGCTACATAATTGCCAAAAGGGAGGGCATTTATCTTGTAAATGGTTGAATGTCTTTTATAATCATCAAATGATTTTATTGGGATTTCTTCTGCATACACTTCCGACGCATTTACCCCTACTTTTTTCGTGATGCTATCCAACTTTACTTCAAATTTCTTATAGTTTGTTGGGGTATTGGTCACATTGAAAACTTTCAAGTAGAGCTTTTCCGCATTTTTAAAGGATAGCTGGACAGGACTGTTGACATTGGAAGGGTTAATCTGAGGATTATAAAACTGAATTTCAACACTTTTTAATTGTTGATCCATGAGCTCAACATCCTTGATCCAAGGTGATGTTGGGTACTCTTGTTTTGCTTTGGCTAGGGATTCGACTGCCTTTTTTGTTTCATTGTTGCTGTTCAAGGTCTCTGCAATGATGGCATAGATGAACGCGTTATAATCGCTCTTGTTTTGGGCTATTACATTTTTCAAAGCATCAACATAGCTGTCTTTTTTTTGGTAGCTAGGGGAAATATTGTTCACCAATAAATAGGAGGTCGCATCAGCGTATCCTGCTTTTTTATTGATACTGAGCAAATCTTCTGATAACTTTTTGATTTTTGCTGTATTCTTTTCCCTATCCCTTCGCAAGAAAGCGAGGTATGGATTACTATTGAAGTGGTAAAGCGTAGGACTGAGGCTTAGATTTTTGCTAGATGCAAAGAGCGATTTCCAATTTTCAATAGGTTGCTTCAAAAGAAGTTCTTTGTTCTCTAAGGATTTATTGAATAGGGAGTCCAAGATTTTATCCTTGGTTTCTTCATCTGCCGCTAAAAATTTATTCTTGCTTTCGCTGTAGTAATCGATATTGCTTCCTAAAAACTGGGCATAAAAACTATAGAGTAGGCTTCTTTGAACCCCCTCTGTTTGGTTGATGTTGGTTTGGAAGTGTTTGTCTACTTTATCGAACAAGTCTTCTTGCGTGGTATTGACTTGAAGCAATTGGCTTTCTGCTAAGATAGCACGAAGCTCCATTGGTCCATTTTTAGATTTTTTGGCGTAAGTTTTTATTTCATTCAGAAGAGGGGCAGTCTGTTCATAATTCCCAATGGAAATTAGTCTGTCCACTTCTTTCCATTTTTCTTCTATCATGGTTGCTGTTTTAGTTTCCTGACTGAATAGTAGGAGAGGTGTAAGGGCGAATAATAGGATGAATAATTGTTTCATATAACATAAACCTTAAAGTTCATAACCTTGTTTTTGCGATGGATGCAGAAAAGGAGGTGATTCCATAAAGCTAGAAAAAAAATAATGGAGAAAAGCTGACATTTCTTAATTGAAAGAAATCTCTTTTGGGGAATTTTTTTTTAAAATTATTGCTTCTTTTTTAACCCTTCGACAATCTCTATCATAAGAGGTATGCCTGGATTTCGGTTCTTCTTACTCCAGATAAGGGATAAGGTGGTTCGTTGGGGGAGGTGATTCAACTCTAAAAAGTCTACATGCGTATGATAACCTTTTTTTAAGGAGGTCGGAACAATGGCAACACCCAAGCCTTGACTCACTAGGTTGAAAATACTTAATGCATTCACAGTCCTCAGTGCTACATGTGGAACAAAATTATGATCCTCAAAAATGCTCATCACCAATTCGTAATAAGAATTGCTATACTCTTTGGAAAAGAGAATAAAGGACTCCTCCTTGAAGTCATTTAGATTGACTTTTTCTTTTGATTTTGAAACCGTATTCTTGGGTACTACCAATGAAAAATGCTCAGTTAAGATAGGGATAGATTTTAGTCCTATGGGGCTGTCTTTTAATCGTACAAAACCAAAATCCAATTCCTGCTTGTTGATCATGTCAATCTGAACCTCATTGGACAATTCATTGAGAGTAATGTCGATTAATGGCTGCTTCTGTTTTAACTCTACTAATAACTGTGGTAACATCGCCTGCACGGCTGATCCTATAAATCCTAATTTCAAGGAGGTAATCTTTCCCTCTGAAATTTTCTCAATATGGTCTTTGATGTTATCCAACTGATTAAAAATCAATTCAACCTCCTTCTTAAGATAAACCCCCGCTTCCGTTAAAGCCACATTTCTTTTATCTCGAATAAATAAGGAAGTGCCATAATACTCTTCCAATTGCTTGATTTGTCGGGATAATCCTGGCTGTGCAATGAATAACCTTTCTGCAGCCCTCCTGAAGTGTAATTCCTCGGCAACTACTTTGAAATAGAGGAGATGTCTAAGTTCGATTTGATAATTCATAGTTATCAGTTATTGCTAAAATTGATATTGCCAATTATCAAATATAGCAGGTAAATTTGGATAACACAGCGAAATAACATGAAAACATTTAAATACGGAGAAGATTATTTGACCAGTTCTATTGCTATTGCTATTGCAAAATCTGAATGTCAAGGTCTATTAACTGATGAAACCATCAGTAAAATAAATCAAAGCGCCCAATATGTTCAAGAGATTGTGGATGCTGGAAAAGTGGTCTATGGAATCAATACAGGTTTCGGACCATTATGCACCACTTTGATCAGTCCGCAGGATACTAAAAAATTACAGGAAAATATTCTTAAAAGCCATGCCGTTGGGATAGGGGAACCAATTGATAAGGAATTGAGTAAACTCATGCTTATTTTGAAAGTGCATGCCTTATCCAAAGGTTTTTCCGGTGTTCAATTAAGTACAGTGGAACGGATTATCTGGCATATTCAAAATGATGTCATTCCTGTCGTACCAAAGCAAGGATCTGTTGGTGCTTCTGGTGACCTAGCACCATTATCACATTTATTTTTGCCGCTTATCGGTCTTGGGAAGCTCTGGAAAGATGGCCAAATAGTGGATACTGCATCGGTGCTTAAGGAACATCAAATTGAACCTATTCATCTTGGAGCAAAGGAAGGATTAGCATTAATCAACGGAACACAATTTATGGCTGCCCATGGTGTCAAAGCCGTTGTAGAAATGAATAGATTAATGAATAATGCTGACTTGATTGCAACCCTGATGATCGAAGGTTTGAATGGTTCTATCAAACCATTTTTCTCAGAACTTCATCAATTGAGACCTTATAAAGGAAATACTTTCGTTGCTTCTACCATATTCAACCTCCTGAAGGATTCAGAGATTCTGGAATCTCATAAAAATTGCTCCCGTGTTCAGGATCCTTATTCCTTGCGTTGTATTCCTCAGGTTCATGGTGCATCCCGGAATGCTTGGTTACACTTTAAAGAAATCATTGAAACTGAAATCAATTCCGTTACAGATAACCCAATAATTATTAATAGTGAACTAACTATTTCTGGAGGTTCATTCCATGGTCAACCTATTGCATTACCACTCGATTATGCCACGCTAGCAGTATCTGAATTGGGGAATATCTCCGATCGTAGGGTCTATTTGTCCCTGGAAGGGGAAACTAATGGGGTGCCTAAATTGTTGATGAAAGCAACTGGTTTAAATTCTGGATTTATGATCCTTCAATACAGTACTGCAGCCATTGCTAGTGAAAACAAAGGGCTTTGTTTTCCGGCATCAGCAGATAGTATTCCTACATCATTGGGTCAAGAAGACCATGTGAGCATGGGATCTATTTCCGGAAGAAAACTCCTACAGGTACTGGATAATGTTGATAAAATCTTAAGTATTGAAATGCTTTGTGCGGCGCAAGCTAAAGATTTCCATAATCCTAAACAATCTACAGCAGTGGTGGAAGCAATTCATCAACATATTAGAACGAAAATTCCTCATATTGAAGAGGATCAACCAATGCAGGATATCTTGGATAATGCCCTATCCATTATCAAATCTGGTGAATTGATTGAAATCGCAAAAAAAGCCGCGAAGGATAGTAATAAGCCATATTTTGGTGATGCTGTTGAATATTTTGAAAACTATTGATCATGAAAGAGAACGGAAAGTTAATAGGTCCCTTCAAACAAGTGTTGACTATGCAGCACTTGCCACTGAAAGGGGCATTAAAAGACGAACAACTGGAAATCATAGAACAGGCTGGTATTAATATTGTCGATGGCAAAATTAAGGTTGTAGGAGATTTTGAAGGATTAAAGGCTGCCTTGCCTGATGATATTGAAATCGTGGAACTGAAGGGTGATTTTGTGGCTCTACCGGGATATATTGACTGCCATACGCATATTGCCTTTGGTGGTAACCGAGCTAACGATTTTGCAATGCGCAATGCAGGTAGTTCCTACCTTGAAATTGCAGAAGCGGGCGGCGGAATTTGGAGTACTGTAAAGCATACTCGTGAATGTTCGCAGGATGAACTTAAATTCTTGACCCTTAAACGTGCTGATAACTTGTTGAGACAAGGGATAACAACCGTTGAGGTAAAGAGTGGCTATGGACTCAATGTCGAAGAGGAGCTCAAGACCTTACGCGCAATCAAGGAAGCCAATCAGGCATCTTTTGTGGATTTGATTTCAACCTGCCTTGCAGCACATATGCATCCTAAGGATTATGAAGGTAATGCTGAAGATTACTTATACGAAATTGGCGAAAAGCTTTTCCCATTATTGAGGGCAGAAGAGCTGACCAACAGAATTGACGCCTTCGTAGAGAAGAGTGCCTTTTCTGCTGAACAAATACTTCCATACTATAAAAAAGCCAAGGAAATGGGCTTTGACTTAACAGTACATGCTGATCAATTTAGTACCTCAGGTTCTAAGTTGGCTGTTGAACTTGCTGCAGTTTCAGCTGACCATCTGGAAGCTTCTACTGAAAATGAAATTAGTTTATTGGCAGGATCCGATGTGATTCCAGTGGCTTTACCGGCTGCATCTCTCGGAATTGGTTGTGAGTTTACACCTGCTAGAAAGCTATTGGATGCTGGTGCTAGTTTGGCCATTGCAACCGATTGGAATCCTGGGTCTGCACCAATGGGTAAATTGATCGAAAGTGCCAGTATTCTTGCAACCATGCAAAAGCTGAGTAATGCCGAACTCTTCGCAGGAATTACCTTCCGTGCAGCGAAAGCCCTGAACCTACAGGATAGAGGCCGTTTAATGGAAGGAATGTTAGCGGATTTGGTGATCTATGATACTGATAATTATCAAAACATCACCTATCTGCAAGGCGGTCTTCAACCTAAGGCGGTCTGGAAAAATGGAACTGAAGTATTTGTAAGAAAAGACTAATAGGATGATTGATAAAGATTTTAAAGAAGCAATTGCAAAAGGTATTCCAACAGAATTACCAGCAAAAGCTCAATTAGATAATAGGGTGAGCCATGCCCCAAAACGTAAGGCTATTTTAAGTAAAGAGGAAGAAAAACTTGCTGTTCGGAATGCTTTGAGGTATTTTCCAAGGGAATGGCATCAGGAATTGGCTGCAGAGTTTTTGGAGGAACTCCGGGAATATGGTCGAATTTATATGTATCGATTCAGACCTCAATATGAAATGTATGCTAGACCAATTTCTGCATATCCTGCAAAAAGTCAACAGGCTGCTGCCATTATGCTGATGATTCAGAATAACCTGGATCCTGCTGTTGCTCAACATCCGCATGAGTTGATTACCTATGGTGGCAATGGAGCCGTATTTCAAAACTGGGCGCAATACCTACTGACCATGAAATACCTTTCGCAAATGTCTAATCAACAAACTTTGCATATGTATTCAGGACATCCAATGGGGCTTTTTCCTTCTTCTGAAAATGCACCACGTGTGGTTGTGACCAATGGAATGATGATTCCTAATTATTCCAAACCCGATGATTGGGAAAAATTCAATGCTTTGGGTGTTACTCAATATGGGCAAATGACTGCAGGTTCATATATGTATATCGGACCCCAGGGTATTGTCCATGGAACAACAATCACCGTTATGAATGCTTTCAGGAAACATCTTCCTGAAGGTGAATCTATTCAAGGGAAAGTCTTTGTAACCTCCGGACTTGGGGGAATGAGTGGAGCTCAACCTAAAGCTGGAAATATTGCGGGGTGTATCACTGTTTGTGCAGAAGTAAACCCTGCCGCTGCTAGAAAAAGACATGAACAAGGTTGGGTAGATATATTAGTAGAGGATATCGAAGGATTGATTCTTGCCGTAAAAGCTGCTATTGCTAAAAAGGAGGTGATCTCTATCGCATATATTGGAAATATTGTCGATGTATGGGAACAGTTTGATAGACAAAATATTAAAGTGACCGTCGGATCTGATCAAACTTCTTTGCATAACCCGTGGTCAGGGGGTTATTACCCCGTGGATTTAAGTTTTGAAGAATCTAATGAACTTATTGCCAATGATCCGGAAAGGTTCAAAAAAGAGGTACAACTTACATTGATCCGCCATGCGAATGCCATCAATAAACATGTGGCCAAAGGAACATACTTTTTTGATTATGGAAATGCTTTCCTTTTGGAAGCTAGCCGAGCTGGCGCTGATATCATGGCTGAAGATGGAATTAATTTCAGATATCCTTCTTACGTTCAGGATATCCTAGGACCTATGTGTTTTGATTATGGTTTCGGTCCATTTAGATGGGTATGTACTTCTGGAAAACCTGAAGATTTAAGATTGACTGATAACATCGCCCTTGAGGTGATGAAAGACCTTCAAAAGAATGCTTCTGAAGAAATATACCCGCAGATGGAAGATAATATTAAATGGATTTCTGAAGCTGAAAGCAATAAACTGGTGGTTGGTTCTCAGGCAAGGATTTTATATGCTGATGCCTTGGGAAGAATGAAAATCGCCGAAGCTTTCAATAAGGCAGTCGCTGATGGAAAGTTATCTGCTCCCGTAGTATTGGGTCGGGACCATCATGATGTCAGCGGAACAGATTCACCATACCGTGAAACCAGTAATATCTATGATGGTAGTAAGTTTACCGCTGATATGGCCATTCACAATGTTATTGGAGATAGTTTCCGAGGAGCAACTTGGGTTTCTATCCATAACGGCGGCGGAGTAGGATGGGGGGAAGTAATAAATGGTGGTTTCGGAATGGTCCTTGATGGATCCGAGGATAGCGACCGCAAATTAAAGCAAATGCTTTTCTTTGACGTGAATAACGGAATTGCAAGAAGGGCATGGGCAAGAAATAAAGAAGCAATCAGCGCCATTGAAACCGAATTGGAAAGATCTTCTACACTGAAAGTAACTAAAGCGGAACTGGTGGATAATCACATAATTGATAACCTTTTTGGAAATAACTAACATGGAAGCTTTTGGAAATGTCCTCTACAGACCTACAGAACAGCAGCTATGGACAGGCAGAACCGACGGAACTAGTGCTGAGTACCTTCGTTGGCATCAAATTATGGAATGTATCAACTTAGATAGCATTTCAAATACACTGGAAAATAGCTTTGTATTTTTAGGTTTTTGCTGTGATGAAGGGGTAAGAAGGAATCAAGGTCGTATTGGTGCCAAAGATGCCCCTGAAGCCCTTCGCAAGGTTTTGGCTGGTTTACCGAATCATATGTCCTCAGAAACAAGGATTTTCGATGCCGGTGATGTCATTTGCGTGGCCGAGGATATGGAAGCTGCGCAGAAGGAACTGGCAAAACGTGTAAGCCAAATTTTGGAAAATAGAGGCCTGCCAATTGTCCTTGGTGGTGGCCATGAAGTTACTTATGGGCATTTCAATGGACTGAAAAAATATAGTAAAACAAAAAGAATTGGGATTATTAATTTAGATGCCCATTTCGATATAAGGGCGGTTAATGATAACCAAGGAAATTCTGGTACAGGTTTCTATCAAATCTTTACCGATGCAGAAATTGAAAACTTTGAAGTTCAATATCTCGCGATAGGAATCCAAGACATCAGCAACACGCAGGCTTTATTCAATTATGCTAAGGAAAAAGCCGTTCAGGTGATTAAAGGCAATGAAATCTATGCCGAAAATATCAATAAGGTGATTTCCCAAATTGATCAATTTTCGCAGAATGTAGATGATATTTACCTCACGATAGATATGGATGTGTTTGCAGCGGCCTATGCTCCAGGTGTAAGTGCCCCTGCTTTCAATGGGCTAATCCCGGATCCAACTTTTGCGAAATTATTCCATGAACTCATTCAGCTGCCCAAGCTGAAATCTGTCGACTTCGCCGAAGTCAACCCGCTATATGATATTGACAATAGAACGACAAAGTTAACCGCAGATCTCATTTTTCGCCTAGTGAATAATAAGTGATAATATGTAACTTTAAGGAAATATAATACAGGAGATATATGTCGAATATAGATTTCATCAGAGAAGAAACAGCAGCAAACATCGGGAACTTTATGGTAGGAAGGTTATTGCCATTTCGCCAGAAACGTTCCATTGGCCCCTTTGTTTTTATTGATCACATGGGACCTGCTTGTTTGGCAGACCATGAAAATTTAGATGTGGGTCCACATCCTCATATTGGTTTGTCTACATTGACCTACTTATTTGAAGGTTCTATTTTCCATAGAGATAGCCTTGGTACTGCCATGGAGATTAAACCCGGAGCCGTGAACTGGATGACTGCTGGAAAAGGTGTGGTGCATTCCGAAAGAACCCCAGAATATTTAAGGCAAAAAGATAAATTCCTGCATGGACTTCAAATCTGGGTGGCATTACCTAAAAACCTTGAGTTTATGGAGCCTGAATTCCATCATACGGAAGCACATGATATCCCAACTTGGAAGGATGGCGATGTATCCTTTAAACTGATTGCGGGTGAAGCATTTGGTAAAAAATCCCCCGTTCCCGTTTATAGTAAATTGTATATGATTGAAGTTAAGGCTGAAAAAGATGCCTTAATTGATATTCGCGGTGAATTATATGGCGAAAGCGGTCTCTATATATTAGAAGGAGAAATCGATAGCAATGGCTTTACTTATGGTCCTAAGCAGATCTTGATCACCTTGGATGCTCACCTATGTAGCTTTGAGATGAAAGCAGGATCTACGGTCTATATCTTCGGTGGCGAACCATTTCCTGAAGAACGCTTTATCTCCTGGAACTTCGTCGCAAGTGAAAAACAAACAATCGATGAAGCCAAAGAAAAATGGATCAACCATGAATTCCCTAAAGTACCAGGCGATGATGGCTATGTTCCACTTCCGGGGAAGTAGTATTTAGTATATAGTATTTAGTATTTAGAGCGCTCGCGATAATTCTGAGCGGTTAATAAAAGGAGACTAGTAAGAGTTTTTATATGCGTAAATCGAAGTATCCTTCAATTGAAATATGCTTAAATCGGAATAATGGCAATCTAATCAAATAGCAATTTGGATTTCTAGATTTTAAGAGATTCAGGTTTCAAAACATGAAAGATCCAAGAAATATAGATTTCAAGAGTTTCAGTTTTCAAGAAATGTAAGATACAAGGCATGCGGGTTTCAAGATATATAGATTTTCAGATAGGCAGGTGTCTAAATACTAAATACTAACTACTAAATACTATGATTAAATACTACTAGACCCCCATTCCGCCCAGGAACCATCATATATCGTTACATAGTCGTTTCCGAGTTCGTATGCTGCCAGTGCGATGATGGCTGCTGATATTCCCGAGCCACAGGTGAAGATATTCTGTTTGCTGGCATCAATTTTCCCTTCGAAAAGTCTTTCAAGTTCTTCTTTATCCTGATAGGTAGTTCCATCCAGTACTTGGTCAAAAGGTAGGTTTTTGGAACCAGGTATATGACCTGATTTTAATCCTTCTCGCGGTTCTGGGGCAGTTCCATTGAACCGACCAGATGATCTCGCATCGGTAATACTGATATCATCATCTCCCAATCGCTCTACCAGTTCTTCCTTACTGATAAACCATTCATAATTAGGTTTAGCCTTGAAATTACCCGTTGCTTGAGGTTCTGAGTATTGATCTTCAATAGGAAGTCCTGCAGCTTTCCAAGCGGGGAGGCCTCCATTTAATACATAAACCTTCTCTAATCCCATATATCGGAACATCCACCAAGCCCTAGGACTTGAATATACTCCCCAACGATCATAAATTACCAACGTAGAATCCTGATTGACACCTAATTTTTGCGCTTCTTTCGTGAATTGTTGTGCCGATATCATCGTATGTGGAAAAGGACTGCCATGATCCGAAAAAGCACCTTCTATATCCAAAAACAAACTGTTTGGAAGCAATTCCATCTTACTATTGTCCATCTTCTGATTGACTTTGTCAATAGTAGCGTCAAAAACTATAGCATTCTCCTCATTGATTAATTTGAGGGCTTCGTCGGTACTGATAAGTGCAGCTGTTCTCATGGCGAAAGAGATATGAGATTTTAGATATGAGATTTGAGATATTAAGCTTGTTAGTTTAAAGATATATAAAAAAGTAGAAAATCTAACATCTCAATACTCATATCTCCCTTTCCCTTTCCACTATCTCACATCTCACATCTCAAATCTATAAAACCGCAAAAGCCCCGATTTTTCAATCGGGGCTTTGAAGTATTTAGAGAAATCTAAACTTATTTAGATTTTTTCTCGTCGTCTTCCATTTGCTCTTTCAATTGAGCTAATACGTCAAGATCACCTAGAGTTGATTTTTCAACTGAATCTTTAACTTTTTTCACTGCTGCATTAGCAGTTTTAGCTTCTTTTTTACGAGCGTTGAACTCTTCGATACGAGCTTCAGCTTTAGCATCTTCCCAAATACGAGAGTGAGAGATAACTAGACGTTTGTTTTCTTTGTTGAATTCGATGATTTTGAATTCAGCAACTTCGTCTACTTTCAATGCTGATCCGTCTTCTTTTACAGAGTGTTTGTTAGGGCAGAAACCTTCAACACCATATTGTAAAGCAACGATATCACCTTTGTCACCAACTTTGATTACAGTACCTTCGTGAACTGAACCTTCAGTGAAGATAGTTTCGAAAGTATCCCAAGGGTTTTCCTCTAATTGTTTGTGACCTAAAGAAAGTTTGCGGTTTTCTTCGTCTAATTCTAATACCACAACGTCTAATCTTTCACCAACTTTAGTGAATTCGTTAGGGTGGTTAACTTTCTTAGACCATGAAAGGTCAGAAATGTGAATTAAACCGTCGATTCCGTCTTCTAACTCAACGAATACACCGAAGTTAGTCATGTTCTTAACAACTGCTGATTGTTTTGAACCAACTGGGTAACGTTCAGTGATGTTTTGCCAAGGATCTGGAGTCAATTGTTTGATACCTAAGCTCATTTTACGCTCTTCACGATCTAATGTTAAGATTTCAGCTTCGATTTCGTCACCTACTTTCAAGAACTCTTGTGGAGAACGTAAGTTTTGAGACCAAGACATTTCAGAAACGTGGATTAATCCTTCTACTCCTGGGATGATTTCTAAGAATGCACCGTAGTCAGCTACAGTAACGATCTTACCTTTCACTTTAGAACCGATTTCTAAGTTCTTGTCTAAAGATTCCCAAGGGTGCTCTGAAAGTTGTTTCAAACCTAATGCAATACGTTTTTTCTCATCATCAAAGTCAAGAACAACAACGTTGATTGTTTGGTCTAATGCCAATACCTCTTTTGGATGCTCGATACGGCCCCAAGAGATATCTGTAATGTGAAGTAATCCGTCAACACCACCTAAGTCGATGAACACACCGAAGTCAGTGATATTTTTAACAGTACCTTCCAATACTTGTCCTTTTTCTAATTTCGCAACGATTTCTGATTTTTGGTTCTCTAAATCGTCCTCAATTAATACTTTGTGAGAAACTACTACGTTTTTGAATTCGTGGTTGATTTTTACAACTTTGAATTCCATTGTTTTACCTACGTAAACATCATAGTCACGAATAGGCTTAATATCAATTTGTGATCCTGGTAAGAATGCCTCAACACCTTTGATGTCTACAATTAAACCACCTTTTGTACGTGATTTAACGAAACCATCAATAACTTTGTCATTTTCCAAAGCCTCGTTGATTTCTTCCCAAGATTTCTGTGTTTTAGCACGTTTGCGTGATAATACTAATTGACCATTTGCATCCTCTTGCGATTCTACAAATACGTCTACCGTATCACCGATTTTTAAGTCAGGTAAGTCACGGAACTCAGATAATGCTACTAGACCGTCTGATTTGAAACCGATGTTTAAAACAACGTCTTTGTTATTGATCGATACAACAATACCTTCAATAATCTCACCTTGATTAATTTGGTTGAATGTGCCAGCGTACTGCTCTTCTAATTTAGTACGTTCTGCATCACTGTAGTTACCAAAAGCTTTTTCATCAAGATCCCAGTCGAAGTCTCCTGCTGGAGTGCTCCAAGTGTTTGATTTAATCTCATCGATTAAATTTGAATCTGCTTCAGACTCAATCTTTTCAGTGTCCTTCACAACTTTTGTGTCAGCACCTTGTAGCTCTGCGTTTTTCGCCGCTAACTCTTTTTCTGCTTCTTGTTTTTTTGCCATTAATTAATTATCTCCTTTTCCCTACGATGTAGGGATTGCAAAGATACGAAAAACTTTTATTTACAAGAGTTTAGATGTAAAAAAGTTGAAAAAGTTTTAATTAACCTAGCTTTCTTGTCGTAACTCATCACTATCCTCGAAGATCGGATAGATCGTTTTTACAATAACCTCCGTCAATTTCCGCTCATTAAATGGCTTTATTAAAATACCATCAAATAAAACCTTCCTTTCTTTTTCAAGATTCTTAACTTGCTCATTATCAGATGATGTAGCAATAATCTTGACGTTGTCGTACGCTGGGTTCGCACGAACAGTCGCCAGTAATTCATCCCCTGTCATAATTGGCATATTGATGTCTGTAACAACCACATCAATCGGAAATCTACTTAAAACCTCCAAGGCCTCTTTTCCGTGTGTTGCGGTCTTTACATGGGTGTGTAACGAGAAAAACTGCTTTAAATAAAGCAAATTCAAGGCATTATCATCCACGATTAACCAACTTAAATCCTTCGAGAAATCACTGATCTTCTCAATATTTAAACTGGTCTTCCTGCGGAATTTTGGCTTCGGAACTGGTATTTCTACCCTAAAAGTAGTTCCCTGTCCTGAATTCGTCTTGAAATTAATCCTACCTTTTAAGGTACTGACAATATTTTTAGTGATATATAAGCCTAAACCAACCCCGCCTTCTACTTTATTGGACTTATTAACCGTATAATACTTTTTGAAAATGTTCTTTTTTAACCCCTCAGGAATTCCTAATCCTTGGTCAGATACCTTGAATATTAAATTGCTCTGATCATCTACATCTACGCTGGCAACCACAGTTCCCGCATTGGAGTACTTGATGGCATTGCTCACCAAATTACTCATGACTTGACGGATCTTGAATTCATCAGAAAAAATTACCGTTGGTTTGCTTTTATTGATCTGATACTCCAACTCAATCCCCTTCATCTCCGCTTGATTTCGATGAGTTTCTATAACATCTAATAGCAAATCCGTAAAGTCAAAATGTATAGACTCTATATTATTCTGCTGATCAATCTTACTTAAATTCAAGATGTCATTGATCGTTTTTGATGTTGCGGTAATATTGGTATAGGCTGATTCCAATAAATGAATATCCTTGGCTTGATATAAATCCTTTCTACTCTTTAATAGATCCACAATACCAATCAAGGAATTGATTGGGGTTCTGATTTCATGGGTGATTTCGGCTAGAATATCCGTTTTCTGCTCAGCTAATTTAGAAGCATAAACCCGTTCATCCAGTAATTTTCGTTCGTAATAACTGGTAAAGAATTGGTAATAAACCAAAATGCAGATCACGATAAATACAAAGGTCAGGGATACTATGATCTGCCATTTGAAAGTATCGGTTTTTGCTATTAATATATTTAATTCGTGATCGGTTTTATCACGCTGAATTTGAATCCTTTCCTCATGAATAATACGGATCAGCTGGTTGGCACTATGTAATAATGTAAAGTTATCTGCCAATAAAGAGCGTTCGCTTTTTCGGATATTGGTCAAGGTTTTCTTGAGCTCATTCAGTTTGTTCTCTGTCTGATTATTTCTTTGACGGATAATATTTTTTAGGTTCGCGTTTTGTTGAACGACCTGCTGATCTTGTGTCGGAGCATTCGCTTCAACTGTAATGGTATCATCGCCTTTTTGGAAAATCCGTTTTAGTAAAGATTTTTTCTTGACTACGACTTTCTTGGGTTCTGCGGGAACAATGGTAGCTGGAACCTTTTGAGGAGGTAAGGTAAATATTGACTCGTTACCATGCTCGATATTGAAAGATTTCAGAGCTTCTGAAGCCACCAAAATGGAATCTAATTTATTTGTCAATAGGGCATACTTCGGCAATAAATCCTCCAGAGTTTTACCCTTATAATCACTTCTACCTTTGATCTTTGATTCCTCACTTCGAATTAATGTCAAGGAATCGACAGCTGATTTTAAAACGACCAACTTGGTCCGGTAGGCATTGTAATCCTTAATATTATAGGTGATAGAAAATACTCGGAAATGATCCTCAGCATCACTGAAAATATTCAATAACTCCGTGAAATTATTTTGATCGCTATTTACAGAGGTATAAATGTTTTGAATCTTATTTTGGATACTCTTATATTGGATATAAGAGAAAATAAAGAACACGACAAAGGTTATGAATAATACGATTATAGAACTTAATAGTATATTCCTAACGTTTTGATTACGCTTATTCCGCTTTTGTAATTCTTTGTCTTCCATTCGTAAATGTGTCCGTCCCCAAAATCAATTTGTATCAACAAATCAATGAATCAGAATACAATAATAATAAATTTATAATAAATTAAATTTTGTTTGGTTTAAACGAATTGTATACACGAGGCTTAACAATTTTAATACTTTGCTTTGAAAGAGCAATACTTGCATTCAATTCAAAGCCTATGATAAGAATAAGGGCATTTATGTACATCCAAATCATCACGACGATCAGGGTTCCAATCGAGCCATATAGCTTATTATAAGCCCCAAAATTATTGATATAGAATGTAAAAAAAGAAAAAGATAGCATGGCTAAAATGGTTGCTAAGGTCGCTCCCGGCGTAAAAAGTTTCCATTTTTTTGTAGAGCTTGGTCCAAATTTGTAGATCAAACTCACCGTAAAGAAATAAACCCCAAACAAAATAATCCATTGGGCTAATTTGATCGAAAAAGCCCAAAACCACTTTAAATCGTAATCTATGTGGGTTTTTAGGTAGTTGATTAAGTAGTTGGAGCCTGCATAAAGAGCTATGCCGACCGCTAAGGCTAATACAATCGCCAAGGAAAGAGCAAGGGCAACGATCCTTCTTTGAAACCAAGTCCTCGATTCTTTGGATAATGAGGCTTTATTGAAGCTCATCATTAAAGTTGTTATTCCATTTGTAGCGAAAAATGTACAAAGAACAAATCCGGCAGATAATAATCCTCCATTTTGTCTTTTGATAATATCTTCCAAGGTAGTTTCCAGGATTTCATATGCATTATTGGGGAGCGCTAATTGTATCAATTCCATCAATTGCGTTTGAAAATTATCAACCGGAATATACGGGATTAAGGTAAAGAGGAAAATGATACCCGGAAAAACTGCCAACATAAAATTGTAGGCTAGGGAAGAGGCTTTATTGATTATGGATTCACGAGCAATCTCCTGAAAGAAGAAAACCATAACAGTATAGAGTGGTAATTTCCCAAATCCTGGCAAAGTTGCTGATTTAGTCCACTCAATAAATCTGTCATACGGCTTAACGTACAGAAGATGTTGATGAATTTTTTTCATTTATTCTCCAAAAAATGGAGCCATCTTATCTATAAAAATCTGGGGAGGTTTGCAAGGTCGATTTTTGACCATATCGACAAATACCAATTGGGTAGACCCTGTATTCAATAGCTCACCAGATTCATTAAACAGCTCATATTCAAATTTTATCCTTATTCCTGGTTTTTCTCGAATATAAGTATTTATCGTTACTAAATCATCATATTTTGCTGCCTTATTGAATTTACAGCTCAATTCGATCACAGGAAGCATTACACCCATTTCCTCTAATTCTTTATAGGAAATTCCAGTGCTTCGAAGCATTTCTGTCCGTGCAACTTCATAATAGGTCGCATAGTTACCATAGTAAACATAACCCATATTATCTGTCTCGGCGTATCGAACCCTAACCTGATGCTGATATAAGAACATATTATTTTTTAATATTTCTTTCGTCTAAAGCTTTTTGGAATTTTCTCGCATTGACCAAGTGCTCTGCAACAGTTTGTGCATATAGATGGTAACCCGAAAAATCGTCCTTCGCACACATGTAGATATATGGATGATGCTCATAATTTAACACCGCATCAATGGAGGCAATACTAGGCATCATAATCGGTCCCGGAGGCAATCCTTTAAAACGGTAAGTATTATATGGGTTGTCAATGGTCAAATGTCTATTCAAAACGCGACGAATTGTAAAATCATTATTCGCAAAAATGACAGTCGGATCTGCCTGAAGTAACATCCCTTTCTTAAGTCGATTCAAATAAAGTCCAGCAATTTTCGGCATCTCATCCACGTGTAAAGCTTCCCCTTTAACAATGGATGCCAAGGTGCTTACTTCTTGAATGGTTAATCCCAATGAATCTGCCTTCGCTTTACGATCTGCAGTCCAGAATTTTTCATATTCCTTCGAAAAACGATCTATTATTTCTTCAGGTTTAGTGTTCCAATAGATTTCATAGGTGTTAGGAATAAACATCGAGAAGAAGTTCTCTTTGTTGAATCCGTATTTCTCAGCTAATTTCTCATCATTCAACAGATTGATAAAGGTTAAGGAGTCAGCCTCAAAGTCTCTTCCCAATAAACCTGCAAAATCTTGTCTCAATCGCACATTTTGGAATCTAAACTTCACTGCATCTTGGTATCCGCCACGAAGGTTGCCGATAAACCTACGGTTGTTCATGGATTTATCAATTTTGTAGCGACCAGCCTTGATGCCGGTACTCTCCAAATCCATTGCCTTGGCAACATAATTAAAGTAAGTAGGATTCTTGACAATGCCTTCAGATTCAATTCTGGAAATAACACTGCTATAAGGTTCATCCGTTTTTACGAAAAAGTATTCCTCATCTGAAGCAATGGAAGGCGCCATAAATGCTTGATAACCTACCCATGCCACTCCAAGGACAAGAAATAAAATAATAAAGAGTATGATTCCTAATCCTTTTCTTTTTTTAGTGTTCTGCGCCATATTATGGATTTATAGGGGTAGTTTCTGGAGTCGGAGTCGGTGCTACGGGTTTTCCTAATGTAACATGAATCGCATTTCCAATGGAAATAATTTTAGCACTGGTATCTGGGTTCTGTTTAATGACTACAGAACCTAATGTATCGTTGGAATTATCATTAAATGATACAGAACCCAAGGTTAATCCTTTACCAGCAAGCGCAAATTTGGCTTCTGTAAGGTTCAATCCTAATAGAACTGGGATTTCAACTTCATCATCGCCGCGACCATTTCCTAATATCAGACTGATTTTAGATCCTTTCGGCACCATACGTCCCGGACGAATAGGCTGTCCTGCAAATTTTACATCCAAGACCACATCTCTAGCGATATCATTTTTATAGACCGTATCAGCAATTTTTAAGGAATGGTTCTTTAAAATTGCGGAAGCCTCGATGAAAGTTTTGTCGATAACTTCTGGAAAAGCAATTTCCGGAGCAGATTGCGTAATGATCGTTAAATAAATGGTACGACCACCTTTAACATGCGATTTTGGGTCAGGATCCTGATCTATTACCAGTCCAGGTTTCGCATCCATTTGATAAATGGAGTCGATTTCTACTTCCAACCCTGCTTTATCTAGCACATTGAGAGCTTCACTAATGTTTAATCCTTTTAATAAAGGAACTTCTTGAGAGTCACCGTGTTTCGTGTAGACCTTCAAGCCGAAATAAACCAAAATAAAAAGAATGACAATGAAAATGAGCCCAGCAATCAAGTTTTTTCTGAAAGTACTCGTTCTCAAGTATAAAAAGAACTTAGACATCTATTAATGTGTTTTTTTGAATATCCTATTAACAATATTAATTCCAATTTTCCGAATTCCTGCAATCGAACTTAATATAAAGGCAAAAATATTCGTTTTTCCTCGTATCTCAAATTATATTTGCTTCTCGATTATTACATATGAAAACTAAAGTAGCATTAATTACGGGCGGGTATACTGGAGAAGCTGAAATTTCTTACAAAAGTTCAGCTTTTGTCTATTCCCAAATTGATAAAGAAAAATATGATGTTTATCCAATCGATATTACCCTAGAGAGTTGGGCATATACCGATGAGAATGGACAAAAACATGAAATCAATCGTCAAGATTTTTCCTTGACCATTCATAATGAAACCTTACATTTTGATGTCGCATTTATAATTCTCCATGGAACCCCAGGGGAAGATGGCCGTCTTCAAGGGTATTTGGATATGATCGGTTTACCATATACTTCTTGTGGAGCCTTAACCTCCTCTTTAACCATGAATAAAGGCTATACCAAAGCCATTATCCAAGATATTCCACAGTTAAAAGTGGCTAAATCAGTTCTTTTATTTGATATCGATAGAGCAAATGCTTTTGAATTGGTGAAAAGTAAACTCAACTTGCCACTATTTGTAAAACCAAATGCTGGTGGAAGTAGCATTGGAATGAATAAGGTAAATACTTGGGAAGAACTTCCTAAAGCATTAGATGAAGCATATGATGCTGAAGGAACGGGCATGCAAGTGTTGGTGGAAGAGTTTGTTAAGGGTAGAGAGTTTTCCCAAGGAATTTTCAGGGATTCCAAGGGCAATCTGCAGGTATTACCAGCAACGGAGGTGATTACAACGCGCGAATTCTTTGATTTCGAAGCAAAATACACCCCAGGTTTGACCCAGGAAATTACACCTGCTGATTTAACAGCAGAGCAGAAAAGTAAAGCTGACGAGATAATTAAAGAAGTATATGTACGGTTGAATTGTAAAGGAATGGTTCGAGTAGATTTCTTTATTCAAAATGAAACTGATGAATTTTATTTCATTGAAATTAATACCATTCCAGGACAAACCGCGCAAAGTTTTATTCCACAACAAGTACGTGCTGATGGTAGGACAGAAACTAAGTTCTATGGAGAGCTAATTGAAGCAGCCAAAAATCATTAAGCATCTAAATAGATTAAGATTTATTAAGAGGATTTTTCCAAGGAAGGGTCCTCTTTTTTTATGTCCCTCCATTTTATTTTCTCCCAATTTAATAAGTGTCAAATTAAGGATTCCTTCGGAGGTTCTTCGGACCTTGTCCGAATTTTTTCGAACAAGATCCGCGAAACCTCCGAAGAAGGTCCGAAGAAAGTCCGATAAAGCTGCGAGTTTGAGGTTTATTTTTGCCTAATAAATTTCCTATGTGACGTAAAGCCAAATCACAAAAAAAGGCCATACCCTATTGTGGTATGACCTGATAAATTAGAAGGTTTTATTTATTGCAATTGATTAAATAATAACTTGAATGTTCCGTGAGTTTGAGCCCTGAAATTGATGTCATTTCCAAAGGAAACCAACTTACCTTTACCAACAGGTGCTTCAAATGCCAAAACTCCGTCTTTTAAATATTTCTGTCCCCATGACCAGCCGCTTTTTAGGACCTTTTCAGAATCGAACCAAAGTAAAGGTTTGATGTTTGAATTGCTGATTTTATAGAGGTTGTCATTGCTATAATAAACATCAATTTGATCATTATAACCCCAAGTACTTGCGGTATTCGGAGCTACTTTCGCTGTTAATACCGACCCTGGAGTATAGAAATCAGTTCTTTTTAATGCTTCCTTATTACTATCGACAAGGTGATTTTCTACCCCTAAGCCTAGATGTTCAGCTAGATCAGAGCTGCTTCCAATGGTGATGATCTTTCCCGAGTTTTCAAGGAAAGTTTTTAAAGCAGGAATTGATTTCTGCTCTGTTAAACGACCCCACCGTTCTTTGTAAGGAGATGGAATGTTTTCAGGGGCCTCCATAGCCGATCTTCCATAAGAAGATGTCGAGTTCGGATTAATGTTAAATCTAGGAATTGAATTTCCTGGGAAAATGATGATATCATACTTCGCATTCAAATTACCCTTATCGATGTCATTTGCATAGATCAGCTCAAAGTTATAATGATATTTTTCCATTAAGAACCTTAACCAACCTGAAGGCATGCTTCCACCATAGGTATCCCATAAAGCAATGCGTAATGGTTTAACTTTTTTATATTGTTTTGGAAGGTTGTTTATGCCTTCTGCTTGAAATACCAAGTTGATATCTGGTTTATTTTCAATGTAAAAATCACCATTGATTTCATCTCTCCATACATTCTTGCCATTTTTCAAAAGGTCATTGCTGATCCGGAAAGACTCATTGATTGTTGCCGGGAGTTTGATATACTTTCCTTTAGGTTTTGCCATTTCAGCAAGTTTAATAACCTCTCCATTTGTTAATGCTTGAAATGGTCCATTGAAATCATCTAATATCCTGTCAAATTTCACATCCATTAAGTAAGCTAAGGTCCAGCCTGCAGCGTCATAAGGTGGAATAGGAGGGCCTCCAGGATATTGGAAATCATCAGGGTGGTCCTGTGGTTCAAACATATCCAGGATATGCGGTCTGAAAGCCTGATTAGTTTTTATGATATAGGAATTCTTGGCGTATTGCTTACCATTCACTGTAAAATCAGCATTTGCCTGTTGGACATCTATTCCGTTTTGGATCAAGGCATTGATAAAATCAGTTGCCTTTACAAAGTCAGGTTGGTCAGCTGGGATAATAAACCCTCTAGGATCTCTTAAATCTTTGTTTTCAAAGAGGCTTCCCAGTAACTTGCGCTCTTCAGCACGATTGTTGGTGATTTTAGGGTCTTTCCTTTTGGCTTGTTGTAAGGCTGTATCGATGATGGCAACCTTGCTAGGTGATAAAGGCCAAAAGTCTTTAGAACCTCGGTCGATAGAGTTTTTCCCCATTCTATACATGTTGTAAAGAACTTCATCCTTATAGCGACTGGCATAATTTAATATGGCATAGTTTAATGAAACCGAATAATCGATGGATTTTTGGAAATGCCATACCTGAGGAACGACAGGGTTTTGCGTATCATTATTAGGTACCAAGCGATTCGGTACCAATGGAATTTCAAAAGGAGTGGGGTTTCCGATCATTTCGGTCAATAAGCCCATGATGTTGTGGAAATAAGTTGTGGTTCTTAATCCACCATTGTACCAGGTGGAGAAAACAGATCCATCTTTAGCGGTATATCCAGGTTTATTTTCGGCATTAAGTCGGGAAGACATGGCAGCTCCTAATGCATCAATTCCTGACATGAGGAGAGGGTCAAATACATAGTTAAAAGGGTCCCGATAAGGAGCTCCAGCCACTACGGCACCTGCTGGCGCTGTTTGATGGTGGTTGTACATAATTTGAGGGATCCACTCCACAAATAGCTGTCGGGCCATGTTCTGAGATTCCTTCAGGTTCAGCATAAAGAAATCCCGGTTGTTATCATGACCAGCATATTTTTGGTAAAGCACTGGAACATAATTTCCAGATCTTTTTTCAGGTGTCTTTTCACGCATATACCAATTAGATACCAGTTCATGACCATCAGGATTTGCATGTACCATCAGGATAATGGTATTCTCAAGAATATTTTTTGTTTCAAGGTCATTGGAAGAAGCCAATAAGTAAGCGGTTTGAATCAATTGACTAGTTCCAACCACTTCTGTCGAGTGCAATCCGCCATCAATCCAAACGATACTTTTTCCTTTTTGCGCCAATGACCGAGCTTCTGTTTCAGAAAGATTTGCATGGGCCAGTTTGTTGGAAATGTTTTTATATTCATTTAGATTTTTCAGGTTATCAGGAGAGCTGATAATAAGCATGCATTGGTCTCGTCCTTCCTCGGTTTTTCCGATCACCGTATATTGAAGTCGGTCAGATTGCTGATCTAATTTCTTAAAATACTTTTCAGTCTCGGTAAAGGTTGCCAATTGGTAATCGTCGCCAATATTGAATCCAAAATGCTCCTTAGGGCTACTAATTTGCTGCGCATAAAGCGTTTGGAAAAAGGCGAATGATAACAACATTAACCGGATAAGGCTAAATGAGTTCTTCATAATTTTATTAGGTAATAATTTATTGGCTAAAGATAAGAATCGCACGTTGATAAGGCGAAGTTTGCTGTTAATTGTCAGGATAATTCACAACAATATTACAGTTTTGAGAGATTTCGGTTTATATTGACAAATGAGTTTTAATTGTGATGGAATTTGTATATTTGGATGAAGACATTGAGTAGCATATGATATTAGTTGCAGATAGTGGATCCTCCCAATCCGATTGGATGCTTCATCTTCCAGATAGCAAACCATTACGTTTCAGCACCAAAGGGTTAAATCCTTTTTTTGTAAGTGAGAAAGAAATAGCATCGATATTAACGGAGGTTCCCGAAATTATTCCATACATCAAAGAAGTCCATGAGGTTTACTTTTTTGGGGCAGGATGTTCAACACCAGACCGTCGGGAATTGGTGTCGAATGCATTGACCCAGATTTTTCCATCTTCCTTTATTTCCGTTGAAAGTGATTTATTAGGTTCTGCCTATGCGACCTTTGCTGCGGGTAAGGGATTGATTTCAAACCTAGGGACTGGTTCAGATATCAGTTTTTATGATGGAGAGAAGCTCTCAGCTAGTTTACATGGCAATGGTTATGTATTAGGTGATGAAGGTTCAGGGGCTTGGTTTGGCAAACAATTAATTACAGCCTATCTGTATGAATCCATGCCAAGAGATCTGGCTAGGAAATTTAAAGAAGTCCATCCCATTACCAAGGATATCATCATAAAAAATGTCTACCAGAAAGACCGTCCGAATGCCTATTTAGCATCCTTCGCGAAATTCATGGCCGACAATAGACAACATCCATATATTGACAATTTGCTTCGTAACGGATTTGATGAGTTTGTTCGAACCAATATCATGACTTATCCTAACTTTTGGGATTATGAATGTCATTTTGTTGGAAGGATTGCCTATTATTTTGATATTCATTTAAGAGAGGTATGTTCTTTGCATGGAGTACGTGTAGGAAAAATATTAAGCAGTCCTATCGAAGAGTTATTTCACTATGTAGTGGATAGAGAGCTGAATGTTCAACTGTAAATAAAGATAAGATTATGATAATGACGATGATTATGATTTGTACCATGTTGTTTCAACAGCCAACGGTATATGATTTCTCTTTCACATCGATTGATGGAAAGAAGATAGATTTTTCAGAATTCAAAGGAAAGCAATTGTTAATTGTGAATACGGCTTCAAAATGTGGGTTTACAAAGCAATATAAAGAGCTTCAGGAATTACATGAGCAGTACGGTGATAAATTGGTTGTAATTGGTTTCCCATCTGATAATTTTGGTAATCAAGAATATGCAGATAACAAGGCAATTGCCCAATTCTGTGAGAAGAATTTTGGTGTTAATTTCATTCTATCTGAAAAGGTAGATGTTAAAGGAGATGAACAAACAGCTTTGTTTAAATACCTTACCGAAACTGATAATCCTGATTTCACAGGAGATATCAAATGGAATTTCGAGAAATTCCTAATTGGAAAAGACGGAAAATTAGCACATCGCTATCGTTCAAAGGTTACACCTTTAGACGAGGTGATTACCAAACAGATCTTGTAAGAAACTAAGGCCTGTCTATTGGCTGATTAAAAATAGATTCTTCGCTGCGCTCAGAATGACAAAAAATTTGTGAGTGGGGTTGAGATAAAAAAAGCTTCTTCGGCAACGCCGAAAAAGCTTTTTTTATCTCAACCCAATATATTTATGTGACTGTCATTCCGCATCGAAGATGCGGAAACTATTTTTAGGAGATATTTTAGACAACATATCTCCCCTACAAATCATAATAGCATGATCTGCAACGGGGTTCGTAGCTTTCTTTTTCGCCTAGAAGGACACGGGATTCATTTTGTAGAATACGGTAGGAATAATTTGCAGGTGCGCCACATTGTACGCATACTGCATGGACTTTGGTGACTTCTTCGGCGATAGCCATAAGGTTGGGCATTGGGCCGAAAGGTTTTCCAAGGTAGTCCATATCCAGGCCAGCAACGATGACACGAATGCCTCGGTTTGCTAATTCAACACAGACATTAGGGAGGTCATCATCGAAAAACTGGGCTTCGTCAATTCCTACGACTTTCGTATCAGAACTTAAAAGCAGGATCGCTGAGGAATGGCTAACCGGTGTTGATGGAATGGAGTTGCTATCATGTGATACCACCTCATTGACACCGTATCGTACATCAATTTCAGGTTTGAAGATTTCTACCGGAAGCTTGGCGAATTGTGCCCTTTTCATCCTACGGATCAACTCCTCTGTTTTTCCTGAAAACATGGACCCACAAATAACCTCGATACTACCGATAGGACCTCTTCTATTTGGGAAATTATGTTCAGAAAACAACATCATTTTTGAAAAAATTTATACTAAAAACCTGATTTAAGATGTTTCATATTATATGAAATTCTTAGCTAATATAGCTTACGAATATCGAAATTTAATCTTATTTTTGGTTTAAGGAGATAGGATTTAAAAGTAAACGAGGTGTCAATCAGTTTGTTTATTTTTTTATTACAGACAAATAATTAGAATTAATTTCAATCTATACATAAAAAACATGGCTTATTCAGATCAGGATATTTTAGGGAAAATTGGAGATCTTTTGGTAGAAATCAATGAGCAGTATGCGAGCTTAGAGAAAGATAATGTTGGGAGTAGAAAAGCGGAGATATTATTATTGGCGGCACAAGCGAAATATTTGGCAGCCCATATTGAAGCATTAGCAAGTTTGCAAGCACAACCGACTCATTTATTAGGTTCAGCATCTATTGTGGAAGGGGAACAGAGCTTTACACCAGCAGTGGAGCATGATGATCACGAAGCGGATGAGCAGCCTGTAGAAGAAGAAATTCAAGAAGTGGAACCTGTAAAAACTGAGGAAGAAAGGAAGCCATTGATTGAAGAGTACGATGAGGAGATGCCTGAAACTACAACTTACGGAGAGGAGTCAAATCAAGAGAATGAAGAAGTTAAGGAAGAGGAGCAAGAAGAATTGGTAAAAGAACCAATTGAGGATGAGACTCAAGAAGAAGAGAAAAAAGAAGCTGAACCAGTTGAAGAGGTAAGTGATTTTAAAGATTTTAATATTTCCTCCAACCCAGTTCATACTGCATCTTCGGATTATACTTCAGTGACCACTGCACATGAAGCTGCTCAAGAAGAGGAGAAAAAAGAACAAGCTACAGAAGTTCAACCCGAGAAACCCGTGGAAGAACCTACTGTTAATGAGGTGATAGTTGAAGAAAAGAAAGTTGAAATTCGTGAAGAACCGGAGGTTTCGTTGAATGATTTGGCTAAGCAAGCAGAAAAGCCTTCGCGTCCATTAACTTTAAACGAGTTGATCCAGCAACAAAAGAAAGCTGGAATGACCAATGCGAGCCAGTTTAATACTTCTCAGGATCGTAATCCGGATAAGATTGCAGATTTAAAGGTAGCCGTAAGCTTAAATGATAAATTGTTATTCATTAAGGATTTGTTCAATGGCTATAGCTTAGCGTATTCAGAAGCGATTGAGTTGTTAAATAGGTTTGATAATTTTGCAGAGGCAGATGCCTTTTTACAATCGAATTATTCCTTGAAGAATAATTGGGCTTCAAAACCGCAAACTGTAGATAAGCTATATGCTATTCTAAGAAAGAAATACATTTAACATATTAGATATAACAAAAAAGGTCGCTTTGTTCAAAGCGACCTTTTTTGTTATATCCTTATTTTAGAGGTCAAATTTGACCCAATATTGGCCTTCATGGCCATATACGAAATATTTCGATTGAATGATTTCAGCGAATATTTCAGTATCTACTAGGTAGTTTTCTTTATTTTTCGCGAAATCAGCCTTTTGTATGATAAATACATTGTTGTTTTTAACGGCTTTGTAGTCGCTGTACTGATTGTTAAGTAGTTCAGGTAGTTTTCCTAAGAAAGCAGGGTTATCGTTGATAAAAATGAGGATTTCGATATTTTCAGCTTCTTTAACCAAGGGGTTGTTTTGTGCGCCTGCTATTTCGCTTAATTCTTCGATATAGGTTGGGTCGTTAGCCGGGGTAGAAAGGTCAATAATTTCTACCATGGGTCTATTTTCGATTGCGATAAATTTGAGTTTATGGATGATAATATTTAATTCTTCTTCCAGTAATTCGAACTTTTCGGGGTTTGATTTTTGTAAATCGTTTGATATTGCAGAATAATGTTTTAGTTGAATCATTATGATAGACTATTATTGTGCAAAGGTAATCAAGCTGTTTAAAAGACCCAAGCAATTGTCAAGATTCGTAAATTATTTGTAATTTGGGGTTTAAAATTTAAGGAATAAGATATGTTTGATAAGTTATTTGAAGCACAACAGAAGGCTCAGGAGATCAAAGCGAGGTTAGATCATATTTCAGTATCTGGGGAGGCAGAAGGCGGTAAGGTACGAGTGATATCAACGGCGAATAAGGAGATTAAAGAAGTTCAGATTGATCCTGATTTTTTCAAGGAGGCTGATAAGGAGGAGATTGAGGAACTGTTGGTTGTAGCCTTAAATAAAGCGTTGGTTCAAGCGGAAAGTATTAGCCAAACGGAGATGCAAGCTGCCTCACAGGATTTGTTAGGCGGATTGGGCGGATTAGGAAACTTATTTGGTAAATAAAAAGGAAAGAGATATGAAAGCGACTTATTATGGTCAGTCATGTGTGGAGTTTGATTTTGATGGGGTCAAGGTATTGCTGGACCCATTTATTAGCTATAATCCTTTGGCTAAGGATGTTGATATTTCCAAGATCAATCCGGATTATATTTTCTTAAGCCATGGTCATCAGGACCATGTTGCGGACATGTTTAGTATTCAACAACAAAGTGGGGCTACTGTTGCGACGATTGTTGAGACAGCAGCTTGGGTTCGCAAGCAAGGAGTTCCGGAGGATAAGGTAATTGAATATAACTTAGGAGGGACCTTGAATCTTCCATTTGGAAGGGTTAAGATGGTTTATGCTGCGCATAGTAATAGTACACCGGATGGGGCTTACGCAGGCTTTCCGGTAGGTTATATTTTCTTTTTAAAAGATAAAACCATCTATTTTGCTGGAGATACGGCTTTGACGATGGAGATGAAATTGTTGGAGCGTTATAAGATTGATTGGGCATTGTTGCCAATCGGTGGACATTATACGATGGATATGGATGATGCGGTAATAGCTGCAGAATTTGTGAATTGCCAGAATGTTATAGGGATACATTACGATTCGTTTCCGCCGATTACGATCAATCATGAGGAAGCGAAGAAGAAATTTAATGAAGCAGAGGTTTACTTGGCCTTGCCAGGGATTGGGGAGTCTGTGGAATTATAAAGGAAAAATAAGAAAAAGAAAAGCCGCATTGTTATCAATGCGGCTTTATTATTTTTGAGAATGCTTTACTTAAGCAATACTTCTTGATCTATTGATATGGAATTGTACCAAGTCATCAATTGGGGAGCGTAAGATTTTACCTACTTTCATACCATATTGACTCGCTTTATCTTCAAGGACGTTTCTGAAGTTATAACCTACAGAACCTATACAATTGAAGGTGTAAGATTGGTAATCTGGGTATTTGCTCACAAGGTTGTTAAAGAAAGCTTCGAAAGCATCATCAACGATTTTGCGAGTATATTCAATATTTACGTTATTATCATACACGAATTTACTGAAGCTAGCACAGAATCTGTTCGCTAAAGGTTTAGTGTATACATTGTCCATGATTTCATCAGGAGTAAGTTTGTAGGTATTGAAGAAAACTTCAGCTACATCTTTTGGCATTAAGCCACGGATAAAATCTACTAAAAGTTTTTTACCGATAAAACTACCAGAACCTTCGTCACCTAGAATATAAGCGGCAGAGTCGATATTATGGGTAATATCTTTTCCGTCATAAATACAAGTATTGGTACCAGTACCTAGAATTGCAGCAAAACCAGCATTAGTGCCTAATAATGCACGTGCAGCAGCCAATAAGTCATGCCCAACTTCTACTTTAGAATTTGGGAAAACTGCTTGGATAGCGTCTTCAACAATCTTAGCCTTTTCCTCATTATGTACACCAGCACCATAATAATTTACCTCGCTGATTTTATCAAATGGAATATCTTGAGGTAGTCCTTTTTTAAGGGATGCAATAATGTATTCGCTATCTACAAAATATGGGTTGTAACCCTCGGTGTTGAAGTAAATCTTCTTGTTGTTATCATCTAACAAACACCAGTTTGTTTTTGTAGACCCTCCATCTGCAATTATTATCATTATTTATAAATTTAGTTTTAAAGTAACTTGTTTTGTCGTTTTACAATGGTATTGTTCTATGTTTAAATCCCAAAATACGGTATTTATTAATAAAAATAAGAATTTTTATTTGATATATTGAAATAATTTAGGAAGGTAGAAGGCTTATTAAAAAATAAAAACCTTATAATTTATTGATTATAAGGTTTTTATAATTTTATTTTTACTTAAAATACTTAGTGTATTTTTTACAATTAGTTTGGGTTTAATGTGCTCCTTCAGCCTCAATCTCATCAATCGCAATTCCTTGTTTAGACAAGAATTTACGGACTAATACCGCAAATACGATAATGTAAATGAAACCGATTGCAGGCACTAAATAAGAATTGTGAATTCCAATAATATCGGACAATTTTCCTTGGATAGGAGGGATAATACCACCACCTAAGATCATCATTACCAAAAATGCAGAACCTTGTTCGGTATATTTTCCTAATCCAACAATTGAAAGACTGAAAATGGATCCCCACATGATTGAACATGCTAAACCACCCGCCAGGAAAGAATAGATTGCCACTGTACCGGAAGTTAATAAACCAACGATCATGGCTATCAATCCAAAAGTTCCGAAGATAATCAACGTACGTACAGGTTTTTCTTTACTAAGGAAGAATGCAGCAATCTGGAGAGCTACACAGATAATAAAGTAATATAATACCGACATGTCAAATCCAGCTAGGGAATTTACACCTATGATAATGGTAAATGCAATAATTGGGACAATAATAGTAAGGAGACTTTTTTTCGATTTAGATAATTTAAATGCAGTGATTGCCCCTGCCCAACGTCCAATCATCATACCACCCCAATACATGGATACATAAGGTGTGATCTGTGAGGATTGCAGGTTTCCAAATTCCTCCAATGTTAATAGTTCACCCAGGTTACTACCGATAGCAACTTCGATACCTACATATATAAATAAGGCTAACATCCCTAATACCAATTGCGGGTATTTCATGGCACCCCAACCTTCAGGGTTTTTCTTAGCGCTATTGTAAGAGAATAAAAGGCCGAACACAACAACCGCAAGAGCAACCAATAACCAAAGCATACGTTTGATTTCAAGGCCGTGACTAAGCTCTTTAATCTGGGTCAGAAGATCTTGATCGTTAGAGGTTGCGGCTTGGTTTTTAAGGTCTAGAATATGTAAGGCAGTTTCAGATTTATAACTTGTAAATACCGGTATAAAGGCACATAACAAGAGGATAGTCATAATAATAAGAGTTGTTCTAGCTTTATTAGCTGGTTCCATTTGTTCCAGGTTAAAACCTGCGGGCACTTTTTTGGAGAAATGGAATAGACCGGCTGCTAGTACAAATAACAAACCCACACCTATATATAGGTAGACGACTTTATTTAGGGGAAGGTTAGCAATTTCGGCATCAGAAATGGTTTCGAAGGTACCGAACAAGGCAAATCCAACGATTAGGGGTCCAATTGTAGTACCGAAAGAGTTGACACCACCACCAAGATTCACGCGAGAAGCTCCAGTTTTTGGGTCTCCTAATAATACCGCGAAGGGATTTGCTGCGGTTTGTTGTAAGGAGAATCCTAATGCCACGATAAACAATCCGATTAACATTCCGGTATATACATTGACTTCAACAGCTACAATCATTGCTGCGGCGCCTAGAGCGGAGAAAAGGAGTCCATAGACGATACTTCTTTTATAGCCCCATTTACCGACAAGGTCTTTTCCGGAAATAGTACCGAAGATAAACAGGAGCAAAGCCCCGATGTAATAGGCTGAATAAAATGCAAAATCGATAAGTTGAGATTGAAATTGATCTAAGTGGAAATAATTTTTACAAAAAGGAATAAATACACTGTTTCCAGCTGCGATAAATCCCCAGAAGAAGAACACCACGATTAAGGTGTAAAGCGCTGGGTAGTTGGTGTTTGTTTGTTGGTTATTCATGAAAAAAATGTCTAACTTGATGATTTAATCGTACAAATAAAGAATTTTTTTTTGATTTATAAAGATTTTCGATTGCTGCTAAAACAATTTACCGATATTAAGCGTTACATAATAAACTATAAATAAAAAAAAAGTATTGATTTTCTTTTGAATTTACAATAGTTCTTTTTTTCTTTGTGGCGGTTCTTAAATTATCTTTCGGGATGCTAATATAAAATCTATATGATTTAGTTACCCAATAAGACATATGAAATTGATGTATTAGCAGAGAGATATTTTTCAAAAAAAGTAAAAATCCTTAAAAAATCATATTTTATTATTAATGGATATTAATGAATTGAATACGAAGCTCGTGTCTGAATTGCGCGAGATTGCGAAAGTTCTAGGCATTGTAGACTCTGAGAAGCTCAGAAAACAAGAGTTAATTGACCGTATTTCTGAGATAGCCAAGGAATCACAACAAGAACAGCCTGTAGAAGTTGCTGAGGGAGATTCAGACAAAGCGAATGCAGAGCGAACAAGAAAAAGAGTGCGTACCGTAAAAGTTGCCGAGCCGGTAGCAGTAGGCAGAAATAGAGTTGGCACAGAAGATGAACAACCAAAGATTGAATTTGCGAGCAAATCGCCAGAATCTAGTGCATCAGAAACAGCAGTAACCCCTTCTCCTGAACCAGCTCCAAAAACTTCCACTCCAACAGATTTTGATAATGTAATTGTTAATGAAGGTGTATTAGAAATTATGGCCGATGGTTATGGATTCTTAAGATCTTCAGATTATAATTATTTAACCTCTCCTGACGATATTTATGTGTCACAATCCCAGATTAAGTTATTTGGATTAAAGACAGGTGATAATGTAAGAGGTTGTATTCGTCCTCCGAAAGAGGGGGAGAAGTATTTTCCACTAGTACGTGTTGAAGCGATCAATGGTCAGGATCCTGCAGAGGTTAGAGACCGGGTTCCATTTGACTATTTGACACCTTTGTTTCCGGATGAGAAGTTGAACTTGGATTTAGGTCCTGGGAATTATTCAACTCGTATCATGGATTTATTTACACCAATTGGTAAAGGTCAGCGTGGATTAATCGTTGCTCAACCAAAAACGGGTAAGACAAACTTGTTAAAAGAAGTTGCGAATGCGATTGCGAAAAACCATCCTGAAGTTTACTTGATTATTTTATTGATCGATGAGCGTCCGGAAGAGGTTACGGATATGGCAAGAAGTGTACGTGCGGAAGTAGTGTCATCAACTTTTGATGAGCCTGCAGATCGTCATGTGAAGATTGCTAATATTGTTTTAGAGAAAGCAAAACGTATGGTTGAATGTGGTCATGATGTAGTAATCTTATTGGATTCGATTACAAGATTGGCTCGTGCTTACAATACGGTTGCTCCAGCATCAGGAAAGATCTTATCCGGTGGTGTTGATGCGAATGCATTACACAAGCCAAAAAGATTCTTTGGTGCGGCAAGAAATATTGAAAATGGAGGTTCATTAACTATTTTAGCGACAGCTTTAACTGAAACTGGTTCGAAAATGGACGAAGTTATCTTTGAAGAATTTAAAGGTACTGGTAATATGGAACTTCAATTAGATCGTAAATTATCTAATAAACGTATTTTCCCTGCGATTGACCTTACAGCATCAAGTACAAGACGTGATGATCTATTGGTTGACCGTGATGAGTTACAACGTTTATGGGTTTTGAGAAACCACTTGGCAGATATGAACTCACAAGAAGCAATGGAGTTTTTATTAACTCAAATGCGTGGTACAAAATCTAATTCTGAATTTTTAATTAGCATGAATGGCTAAAAAGCCATCATAAATTGATATTTTTAAGCCATCTTTGCGAGAAGATGGCTTTTTTTATGAAGAAATACATTCCAAATACAATTACCTCCCTAAACTTGTTTAGCGGTTGTATCGGTGTAGTCATGGTTTTGAATCAGGAGTATTTGTTGGCATTTTATTGTGTGTTGGCATCTGGTATATTTGATTTTTTTGATGGAATGTCCGCACGGGCATTACATGTAAAATCATTGATTGGTAAAGAGTTGGATTCATTAGCCGATGTCATAAGTTTTGGCTTTCTTCCGGGTGCCATTATCTTTACTTTATTGAAAGATATTAGTACGAGTCCATACCTTCCTTACTTAGGATTTATAATTACGGTATTTTCAGCTTTGCGATTGGCAAAATTTAACATTGACACTCGACAAACGACCGATTTTATTGGTGTGAATACCCCCATGAATACTTTTTTCATTGTTTCATTACCATTTATCCTGTTAGATTATCCCATGCTGAAAAATGCTTGGTTATTATTAGGCATAGCCATAGTAAGTAGCTTGTTATTAGTATCTGAGATTAAGCTTTTCTCCATGAAGCTAAGTACCTTAAGTTGGGCTGTTAATAAATACAAATATCTATTTCTGCTTACCAGCATTATCCTGCTGATAACCTTAAAATTTCTAGCATTACCTATAATACTTGTATTATATATTATATTCTCGAAACTACATTTTGCTTTTGAAAAGACTGAAGTTAATCAAGCTTAGTTTGGTAATCTTCAAGTTCTTGCATTGCTAAATGAAAATCATTTTTTATTTCCTGAAATAGCGTGTTGATACCCGAGATAGGCTCTTTATTAGCGGCTTGATCTTCAAGGTCTTGGAATTTCATTCTTAAATTGCTTGCACCGAGATATTGCATGGTTGGTTTAATATGATGTGCTTTAGATTTGATATCGCTGTGATCTTGAGAATCAATAGCAGCCTCCAAAGCTTTGAAATCTTCTACACCTTGCCCAAGATATAAGGGAATCATTTGTTTAATGATTTCCGTGTTATTCATCATGTTTTCTTGGATCGCGTCTGGGTTAATAATTTGATAAGGATTCATGTTTACGTTGTTTTTACTTTAAGTATATCAGTTGATTCTTCAAGTAATTCCTTATTTGATTTTTTGAAAATGGGATGGATGTAGTCAGCGGCGATTTCAACGAGAGGAATTAAAGTAAAGTTACGTTCTTGTATATAAGGATGCGGTACTTGAAGTTCATCTGTATGAATAATATCACTATTATAATAAAGAATATCAATATCAATAATCCTGGATCCCCAACGTTGGCCTCTTATTCTTCCGAGGAGGAGTTCGATTTTAAGGATGTCATTCAACACTTTATTTGCGGAGAGTTCCGTTTCAACTTGTATTACTTGGTTGAGGAATACGGGTTGATTTTCTACCCCCCAAGCTTCAGATTCATAGATAGATGAAGAGGATGTAATTTTACCTATTCTATCTTCTATTTCAATCTTAGCGTCATCCAATTGTTTGTTAGGATTGCCAATATTTGCCCCCAAAAGTAGGTAAACTATATTCATGAGTTTAATATATGAATTGTTTATGATAATCGGAATAATAGCTTAAATTTACGGACACTACTAAAATAAAATATATGAGATCATTTTTCAAATATGTGCTAGCAACGGTTACCGGGATCATTATCTGTAGTATTTTGATGTTTTTTATTCTGATGGGTATCATTGGGGTGATGGTAAGTTCCGTTGGGAGCAAAAGTGAGACTGTAACGGCAAGTAACTCAGTTTTAATGATTGATTTAGCACATGCCATTACAGAAAAGACAGAGCCAAATCCATTTGAAGGCTTAGATATTCCGGGATATGCTGGTTCGAAGTCTATAGGTTTGAATGATATCGTTTCAAGAATCAAGGCAGCAAAAACTGATTCAAATATCAAAGGTATTTATTTAAATGTTTCAAGTGTTGGGACTGGTTTTGCGACGATGAAGGCGATTCGGGAAGCGCTTTTAGATTTTAAGACTTCAGATAAATTTATCCTAGCCTATAGTGATGTGATGAGCCAAAAAGGGTATTACCTGAATTCGGTTGCTGATGAAATCTATTTGCATCCACAAGGTACCTTAGATTTCCGAGGATTGGCGACATCTGTTATGTTTTATAAGGAAGCTTTGGATAAGTTGGGAATTGACATGCAGGTATTAAAAGTTGGTACTTATAAAAGTGCGGTTGAGCCATTTATCCTGAATAGTATGAGCGAGGCGAATAAGGAGCAGGTTAATTCTTATTTAAACAGTATTTACAGTACCTTTTTAACGGATATTTCCTCCGATAAGAAGATTTCTACGGATAGTCTGCAAAGTATTGCGAATGGTTATATGATTCGTGAGCCAGAGGATGCTAAAAAATTAGGATTTGTAAATGACCTATTATATAAGGACCAGGTTATTAGCAAAATCAAGGATAAATTAGGGATCGATGCGAAGAAAGATATTCCTGTTGTATCTCTATTGGATTATAAGAATAAAGTAGATGCGGGCGAGCCAGGAGGAGATAGGATTGCAGTACTTTATGCCTATGGTGAGATTATAGATGGAGAAGGAATTGAAGGACAGATTGGTGGCGATAAATTGTCCAGAGACTTGAGAGAGTTGCGTGAAGATGACAAGGTGAAAGCGATTGTAATGCGTGTAAACTCACCTGGAGGATCGGCTATGGCATCAGAATCAATTTGGAGAGAGGTTGAATTAACGAAAAAAGTAAAACCAATTGTGGTTTCTATGGGCGATTATGCTGCATCAGGCGGTTATTATATCTCTGCAGCTGCGGATTCAATATTTGCAGATCCTACCACTTTAACAGGTTCCATTGGTGTATTTGGTTTGATTCCGAGTTTCCAGAAGTTATTTAATGATAAATTAGGGATTCATTTTGATGCGGTAAAGACTTCGAAGTTTGCGGATATGGATGTTGATATGGATAGACCATTATCGGAGGAAGAGAAGGGAATTATTCAAGGTGGAGTAAATAAGATTTACCAGGTTTTCTTGCAAAGAGTTGCCGAGGGAAGGAAAATTGATGTTGCACAGGTAGATAGTATCGGGCAAGGTCGTGTTTGGACAGGAGAGCAAGCTGTAAAATTAAAGTTAGTGGACCGCGTAGGGACATTAGATCAAGCGATTGCTGCAGCGGCGAAGAAGGCGAAATTAGAAAAATATAGAATTTCAGAATACCCAAGAATGAAGGATCCATTTGCTTCCATTTGGTCAACTTCAAAAGATAAGATCAAGATGTGGATGTTGGAGGATGAAATGGGAGATTACGTGAAATATCTAAGGGAACTAAAGCGTATAAGCCAACAATCTGGTATTCAAGCAAGGATTCCTTATTTGGTAGAAATCTATTAAGACTTAACATGAAAAAAGCGTTGATATACTGATCAACGCTTTTTTTATGTCTTGATTTGAGCGAGCTAAAAGGTGAAAACCTATGTTTTTACTGATTCTACAAGAATTTTCAGATTAGGTGTAAAACTGAAACTTTTTTATATCTTTAAACTCTAAAATCAACCGGAAATATATAAAATATGAAAACTATCGACGATTTAAATTTCAACGGAAAGAAAGCTTTAATCAGAGTTGATTTCAACGTTCCATTAGACGAGAATTTCAACATTACTGATGATAACCGTATTCAAGGCGCATTACCAACGATTAAGAAGATTTTAAAGGACGGAGGGTCAGTTATTTTGATGTCCCATTTGGGAAGACCGAAAGAAGGTCCAACGGATAAATATTCACTAAAGCATATTGTAAATTATCTTTCAGAGGTATTAGGGGTTGATGTTCAATTTGCGAATGATTGTATTGGGGAAGAGGCGATTGAAAAGGCTAAGGCGTTACAACCGGGTCAAGTTTTATTATTAGAGAACTTGAGATTCCATAAAGAGGAAGAGAAAGGAGATCGTGATTTTGCTAAGAAACTAGCGGATTTAGGAGATGTTTATGTGAATGATGCCTTTGGTACAGCGCATAGAGCACATGCTTCGACAGCAATTATTGCAGAATTTTTCCCTAACAATAAGTTCTTTGGCTATTTAATGGCTAAGGAAATTGAGAATGCGGAGAAGGTTATGAATAAGCCTGAGCGTCCATTTACAGCGATTATGGGGGGTGCGAAAGTTTCTGATAAGCTTGAATTAATTGAAGCATTATTGGACAAGGTTGATAATTTGATTATTGGAGGAGGTATGGCTTATACCTTTGTGAAAGCTCGTGGTGGTGAAATTGGTAAATCATTAGTAGAATTGGATAAGCTTGACTTGGCGAATGCATTAGTCAAGAAAGCGGATGAAAAAGGGGTGAATTTGGTATTGCCTACGGACGCACAAATTGCGGATCGTTTTGCCAATGATGCGAATGTTTATGATGGTCCAAATGATGAAATTCCAGCAGAGATGCAGGGATTAGATATTGGTCCGGAATCTTCAGAACATTTTAAAGATGTGATTATGGCATCCAATACCTTATTATGGAATGGTCCAATGGGCGTATTTGAGATGGATACTTTTGCTAAAGGTACGCGTGCAGTTGCGAATGCGGTAGTTGCAGCAACAGAGCGAGGTGCTTTTTCCTTAATTGGGGGTGGTGACTCAGCTGCTGCGGTATCAAAATTTGGAATGACAGAGCATGTAAGCTATGTTAGTACAGGTGGCGGTGCTTTATTAGAATACATGGAAGGCAAGACCTTGCCTGGTGTAAAAGCAATTTTAGATTAATTTTTAAGGTAATATATATAAAAGGGAGCCATTGGCTCCCTTTTTTTGTATTATTTATTAATAAGAATAGCTGAAGCTGAAGCTTGGCACCAATTTTTCTTTTGGACTAAACTGGTTGATATAGGTCAGTTTTGCACCGACCCCAAAGTCTGGAAGGACATATTTAAACAGGTTGAAATCGGCGGAAAGACCGATTCCGAAGGATGTAGGTTCGGCCTTACTGCTTTGGATATTTTGATAATCAGCGAAGAAATACCCATGGAAACGCTTGATATATGCTAGCTGCCCGATAGCCCAATCTGGATAAGCGATAGGGAAACGATAATTCATCAGTAAGGTGTTTTCGACCTTTGGAGAGTTGAAATGTGCATATCCACTAACCATTGGAATATCATAGGATACATTATATCTTCCGTCGGCTTTTTGATAAGATAATCTAGCCTGAAAGCCATGGTTTTTGAAGAATCCGGGGAAATAGAAGTTTGTTCTAACGGCGAATAGAGTACCCTCCAGGGCCTTTTCAAATGGCACATGTCTATATATAATATTGAAATTTTGCCCCCATCGAGGGATTAAATCCATTTGACTTCTCCTTTGATTTCGATTGAAATAGACTTGATAATTTAGTGGAAATGCGATTTCATCGTGGAAACCATTGAGGGTAGAGATGCTCAAATTGTACCTTTTTTGATAAGAAGTACCGATGTTTAATCCATAGCCATAGGAAGTTTTTCCACGATAAATGCTGAGTGGGATCTGCATATCCAGGCTATAAACATGTTCTCGGAAGTCGAATTTTGTGAATTCATTTTCGGTATTTTGCTTTTTAGCATAGCCGATTTGGCCTCTATTCTGGTATGATAAATTAAATTTTGGGTAGTATTTTTGGTATAAAACCTCGGCGGAATAGATGCTTTTTTCCATATCCAAGTCGTATTCATAGCCCACTTTTAGTTGGGAAGTATTCAATAAATCATTGGCAATCCAGAATATTCCAGGGCGGTAATTATCAAAATTTTCAAAGTTATTACCACTTAGACTAAGACTATGAAAGTTGAAAAAATGACTTAAGGGGTTGTAGTTGCTAGTCTCAAATTCTTGATTATTACCATTTGAATTTCCTTGAAATGGGCTATTTATGTGCAGGTCGAGGACAGGATTGACCTCAAATTTCGGGTCAATTTGTTTGCCATACAATTGTGAAGAATCCAGTTCAGCAGCTTTATATCCGTTGTATTTATACTCGTTGAAGAGAAGGTTTTGATCATTTCCTAGGCTAGGGTAGAAGGCTCCGAAGTCTGAATTCGACAGCTGATAGAACTTATTTTCAGTGGGAGAATAGCGGTATAAGTTGTCGATATTTTGAAACTGAGCTTTAAAAACAAGGTCATTTCCCCAGTAAATTGGGCGTTGATATTCTTGATTTGCCCAAGGAAAAAGTGCTTTGAATTGTTTAGATTCAAGGTCGATTTCGACAATATTGGTCCCATTTGGGGAGATGGCGATGGCGGCAATTTTGGTTTCATCCTTGTTTAAACTTGGCTGTTGGAGGAGGATTCCTTGGGGAAAATCGATGATTTTTTGGGTTTCTTTCGATAAACGGTCGATATATAAGAGGCTAGAGACGTTGTTTTGATCCACTTGGATAACATATACCTTTTCAGAATTATCGCTTAATATGGGGCTGTAAAATCGAGAATTTTTCGAGAGATCCTCAGTTTTGCCTGTTTTTAGGTCTAAAATTCGGACTATATTATAGGTTTGTTTTCCAAAACGAGCATCCTTTCTGAGTTCATCCCAGATTAAAAAATCATCATTAACATGAAAATATGGGCTAAGTTGATAGCCGATTTTTATGATTCCTTCCTCAGAATTTGCGGTCCTTTTTCGGATTTCAGGAATTGATTGAGGGGATTGAACCAGGCTAAAAATAGCCTTAGAACTATTGGATTGGGGTAGGTAATAATGGGTGGGATATCGATTATTATCTTCAAAAATGAGGTCGGAATTTGAGGAAATTTTTGAAGAATCCCAATCATTTTTCAAGCTTGTCATTGTAGCTTCATAGAGTTTTTTACTACTCAGTTTTGAGTACTTTTTTAGGGCAATATTAAAGTTAAAAGGTCGCCATAAATTAGCTCTCATATCCTCCATGATTTTCTCCTTAATCGAGTAGCCAAACTGGTTCGTTAGGTAGCTGTTCATGCTGTATCCAGTCAGGTAATAGGAGGGGGTGATATCTTTGAAAGAGCCTAGGATATTCTTACTAAAAGAGTAGTCTTTTCCGGAGAGCAGGTTGGTTCGGAGAGGCATGAACCAAGCCGAATTTCTGCCTCGACCACCGGAGGAATATTGGGTTTCGATGGAGACTGCATCGCCTTCGAAGTACCAAGCTGGTAGGTGTAAACCATATAAAGCAAGGGCAAGTTGTTGGAAAAATGGTCCTTGAATTTTGCCTGTCAACTTGTCAAATTGGGCAACATGACGGAGCTCATGTTGGATTAGATTTGGGAGCCATTCGGTGTTGTCACTAGCCGGCCCAGGGGTGGAAAAAGCTTCAACTTTTCGGGGTGCAAGTTGAGCAAATCCATTTTGTTCAATATGATTTTCGTGAAGAATTATTGAAATTTTCTTGGGATGTCTGTTTAAATCCTGACTCGCAAATACAATCATGCTGTCTATCTGTTGGGCGAGGAGGGAGGCTGAGTTTTGGAATTCCTGAGGGAATATAAGCTGGAAATTTTTAGTATTTATCTGCTTCCATTTTACCTTAGAAGAGGCTTGTTCGTTGTCAATTATTTGAGAAAAACTTGTTTGTGTATTTATGATTAATATAAATAAGTATAAAGTACTGATAAATAATTGTCTATATCGTAAAAATAAGCCTAAAAACCTCATTTGCTAAATATATTAGTAAGAATTATTGATTTTAATTGAATTAAATATTTTGGTAATAATTGTAAATGATTGAAAATAAGAAATATAAAACTTATAAATACTTTGCTGTTTTTGTTCTTATTTTGCATGTTTTATATGTATTAATCTCAGTTATGTGATTAATTATTGATTCCCTGATCAGCTCTGTAAATGTAGGTTAATTTGTTAATATATTCAATAGTGTAGGCTTTCAAATTTGTTTTTGAGAGGTTTTGGAATTTTATTGAATGGCTTGGAAAAATTGAGTTTGAAAATCGAACTGCCGAAGGCGGATGTTTTTAGGTATTTGGAACGAAAGAATTTTGATGGCTTTATTTAAGGCTTTTTATACTTACGATTTTTCGGTTTGATTTTGGGGATGAAAAAATGGTTGAGGATTGTCTAGTTTTTGGATTTTCCTAAGGCTGACAAAATGTCTTGATTTATTGTTTTTATGTTAGTGGTTTAGGGGAGGTATGGGAGGTGATATTTATTGATTAAAAATTAATTATATTATTATGGTAAAAAAAACGACTTTTGCACAAACGATTTTTGGACCAATGTAGGATAATAAAATAAAGGAGGCGTATGGAAGAATTAGCAATGCTTGTAGCACATGTTGAGGAATTGATTGAACGTGGAGATCAGACCGAGCTTGCGGATTATTTGAACGAACTAAATATTTCGGATGTTGAAGAATTGATCGACGAACTTCCCGAATACGGTCCCTTGTTTTTAGAAACATTAAGTCTTAAAAGAGCGGTAAATGTATTCCGTATTTTAGACTTCCCCACCCAAGAAAGAATCCTTAAAAAATTACCGGCTAGTAAGATTCGAGAGCTTCTCAATGAGATGCCTCCGGATGACCGTACATCTTTCTTTTCAGAGTTGAAAGGAGATGTTGTAAAGCGGTTGATTATTCTCCTTACACCGGAGGAGCGAAAGGAAGCTTTGTCGTTGTTGGGATACCCTGAAGATTCGGTTGGCCGTTTGATGACACCGGACTACATCACGGTGAAGGAACATTGGACCATGCCAAGAGTTTTGGATCACATTCGTCGATATGGTTCAGCATCTGAAACCATTGATGTTTTATATGTGATTGATGCGGAAGGGAAATTAGTGGATGACGTTCGGATTAAGGATATCTTATTGGCGGAACCCGAGAAGGTCGTTGCTGATTTAATTGATAATCGTTTAATCTCTTTGCATGCGGACGATCCGCAAGAAGAAGCGGTGACGATTTTCCGGATGAACAATCGGGTGGCACTTCCAGTAGTTGACGAGCAAGACATCATGTTAGGTATTGTGACGATCGATGATATCTTGTGGGTTGCGAATGAAGAGTACACCGAGGACATGCAGCGTATCGGGGGTACGGAGGCTTTAGATGAGCCGTACCTGGATGTTTCGATATGGCACTTAGTGAAGAAAAGGGCGGGATGGCTTATTGTGCTATTTTTAGGCCAGCTGTTGACTTTTAATGTTCTTCAGCACTACGAGGCTAAGTTCACCACTATTCTTGTCTTGTTGATGCCTGTAATCATGTCCAGCGGGGGGAACTCGGGTTCTCAAGCATCGACTTTGATTATTCAGGCGATGGCGATGGGCGAAGTGACTCTTCGGGATTGGTGGTTAGTTATGAAGCGAGAGATTTTATCCGGATTGCTTTTGGGAATTATCTTGGGCGTATTAGGATTTTTTAGGATTGCTGTTGAGGAGGTATTCAAATCAACTTATGGAGATACTTGGTATTTGTATGGAGCGGCCATTGGGAGTTCGTTGGTAGGTGTAGTGTTGTGGGGATCCTTGGTAGGTTCGATGTTACCATTTATTTTGCGGAGGTTTGGGGCAGACCCAGCGAGTTCATCCGCTCCATTTGTATCGACGATTGTCGATGTAACGGGCTTAGTGATTTACTTTAGTTTCGCAACTTATATCTTGCGGGATGTACTATTTAAATAATTCTAATTGGTTTTGAATAACTTGCGATAAAACGCGAAAAAATATTTGCACTTCTCGGTTAAACTTCCGATAATTGCATCACCGAAAACGAAAGGGACGGTTTAAACTCCTGAATAGCTCAGTTGGTTAGAGCATCTGACTGTTAATCAGAGGGTCGCTGGTTCGAGCCCAGCTTCAGGAGCTGAAAGCAAAAAGATCTGCAAATTATTGCAGATCTTTTTTCGTTTCTAGCCGTTGAGAAATTGAGGAAGGGGATTTATTCATTGCCTATTCCATCCCTAATCCCAATATTGAATTTTTAGTTTTTGATTTTTATGGATCGGAAGGAAACCTCGTCACCATGATCTTGTAATAAAATGTGGCCTTCAGTGGCTTCACCGAATTTATCCCAGTCTTTATACTTACTGATTGCAACAAGGTCTTTGAACTCTTTCGAGCCACGGACATAGGATAGGACTTTTACCCCATTGAGGAAGTAAGTTACATTATTGTCTTTATCTACGACAACCCGGCCACGGTTCCATTGGCCAATAGGTCTAGTTGCGCCCCGGCTTTTATCAGAAGTAATTAAATCATAAAGAGAGGCGATGGTGCGATTTCCATCCCGACCAAGTTTAGCATCTGGATGTTTTTCATCATCCAGGATTTGATATTCCAAGCCGATTGCAGAACCGGAAGTTTTTTCGGCCAGGGTGACAAAGTATTTAACACCACTGTTTGCGCCCGGAGTTAATTTGAATTCAAAGGAAAGATCAAAAACACCATACTTATCCTTTGTGATGATATCCCCTCCATTGGTAGACTCGCCGCCATCAGATTTTTGTACTTTGATAATTCCATCTTTTATGGACCAACCATTAGCAGGGAAATTATCACCTTTAACACTTCTCCAACCTTCGGAGTCCTTTCCATTGAACAAAAGCTTGGTGCCATATTTTTGTTCCGTTGGACTGATGCTGTTTGGCGTCAGGTTGACAATGTATTGATCGATTGGGTAAGGACTAGGTTTTAGATTTTCTGTTTTGATCTTAATATTCTTGAAATAGACTTTTTTTCCATCGAGATCATCGGGGATGCTGTGGACCTGTAAACCAATAAATCCTGATGCATCCAAAGTATCCACGACATAGGCAGCAGGGACTCCATTGATCCAAGATCTCAATTCATTTCCTATGGCCTCGATTCGGATATGATTGTATTCATTTTTTTTATAAACGGCTTTGGCCGGTTCATTGAGGTCAAGGGGGTAAAGCCATCCGCGTCTTCCTTCGTCATAGACTCCACCTGCCCAGGCACGAGTAGAAGGGTCGATTTCAATCTGTCTTCCATAAACGCGACCTTTTCCATTATTTGCTTGCGGATCGATATGGCTTCGGGTTTGGATTCCTGAATTAGTCTTATCACCTTCCAGCTTTACATCTAGTTCCAGGATAAAGTCGCCATATTCCTTTTCAGTGATCAAAAAAGAATTTGGAGTGCCTTTGGTCATTCTTCCGACTATAGCTCCGTCTTCTACGCTATATGGAGCTGCACCACCGGCAGATTTCCATCCAGCCAGGGTCTTGCCATCAAATAAGGGTTTGAAGTCTTTGCTGGAAGCAGATTGAGCTAATACTTGTGTAGAGCACAAAAGGGCTAGACCTAAGGAACTGATGGAATAAATAAGCTTGTTTCTTTTCATAATAAAATCGTGATCGTTTAAGTTTTAGAGTATGTCCAGCTTTCAAGCCATTTAGAATGGGCAAGGAAGGTGAGGATAGAGGGGCTAAAATTTATTTTTTTGAGGTTTATACTACAATAATAACCATTAAAAGTGATTGATAGCTAAAACGTTATATCTTTTTTTTACGAAAACGTTATAGTGTTCAGAACATTTTGATTGTTAGTGTTTTAGTCTGAAAATCAATTGGTTGGGTTAATAAATTGAACTCAAAGGAAGAAAAGGATAAAAACGATTTGATATGAATTCATAAATCATTCATAGTCTTCTGTTAAAATTAATTATATTGTGGAATCAACTTATCCAATATAAACATTCTATGCTATTACTAGGGATTGACTTAGGCACATCATTTATCAAGGTTTCTGTGGTAGATTCTCAAACAGGGAAGCGGATTGTATCTGCACAATATCCTGAGACGGAGTCTGCGATTGTTTCACAAAAGAAAGGTTGGGCGGAACAGGATCCGTTGCTATGGTGGGAAAATACCAAAAAAGCGATTTTGAAGGCGAATGCCAGTGGTCAATATAATCCTAAAGATATTGGGGCTATTGGAATTGCCTATCAGATGCATGGTTTGGTAATCGTTGATAAAGATCAACAGCCATTAAGGAATTCGATTATATGGTGTGATAGCCGAGCGGTTGAGATAGGGAATGCAGCATTTGAGGGATTGGGTGGCAAAGGCTTCTTAAAGTCACATTTAAATTCACCTGGAAATTTTACGGCTTCGAAATTGGCTTGGGTCAAAGAGCATGAGCCGGAAGTTTATGAGCGTATTTCAAAATTTATGCTTCCTGGAGATTATCTATGTATGTGTTTGACAAAGCAAATCAATTCAAATCCAAGTTCTATTTCAGAAGGGATTTTATGGGATTTTGAGAAAGATACCTTGTCAGACAGCTTGTTGGATTATTATGGTATTGACAAGACATTGGTTCCGGATATACAGCCAATATTTTCGAACTATGGTTCCTTGGACAAGGAAGTGGCTTTAGAGTTAGGCTTGTCTGAACAAGCGATTGTGAGTTATAAAGCCGGAGATCAGCCCAACAACGCCTTGTCCTTAGGGGTTATTGATGCAGGCGAAGTTGCAGCGACGGCAGGTACTTCGGGGGTGATTTATGCGGTCAGCGATCAATTAATATTTGATAAAGAATCTAGGGTAAACAGTTTTGCGCACGTCAACCATACGAAGGAACAGAGTAATATCGGAGTTTTGCTTTGTATCAATGGTACAGGCATCCAGAATAGCTGGATTAAGAAGTTAACAGCGAAGGGTTTGGATTACGATCAAATCAATCAGAAGGCGGCAGAAATAGAGATCGGCTCTGAAGGGATTGTGGTATTACCATTTGGGAATGGTGCTGAGCGGATGTTGAACAATAAAACCGTTCAGGGTCATCTTGAGAATTTAGATTTTGTACGACATGATCAAGCCCATTTGTGGAGAGCAGTGCAGGAGGGGATTGCTTCCTCCTTTCGTTACGGGTTAGATATTATCCGGGAGAATGAAATATTTCCTTCAGTGATCAAGGCGGGCTATGCGAATATGTTCTTAAGTGAGGTATTCCAGGAGTCTTTTGCTGGTCTGACTAATGTTCCGGTGGAGTTATATGAGAATGATGGAAGTGTAGGGGCTGCCTTGGGTGCAGGAATAGGAGCTCAGCTGTTCAAAGATAAGCAAGAGGCATTTTCAGGCTTAAAGCGAATTAAGATCATTGAGCCGAAGCATACCGATCGATATGAGGAATTGTATTCAGGTTGGAAAAAAAGTTTGTTACAGAAATTATAATCAACTAAAGTATATGAAAGTATTAACAGGATCAAAAGAGTATTTTAAGAACATCGGGCAGATTCAATATGAAGGATTAGATTCCGATAATCCATTGGCGTTTCGTTGGTATGATGCGAAGAGAGTGGTTGGAGGGAAGACGATGGAAGATCATTTTAAGTTTGCTTGTGCCTATTGGCATTCATTTAACGGCAATGGTGCGGACCCATTCGGAGGTCAGACCCATTTTTTTCCATGGGATGAGAAGGCAAAGGCTTTAGATCGCGCCAAGGATAAGATGGATGCAGCATTTGAGTTTATGACGAAATTACAAATGCCATATTATTGTTTTCATGATGTTGATTTGATAGACTATGGAAATGACGTCAAGGAGAATGATTCGAATTTAGAGGCTATTGTTGAATATGCCAAAGGGAAGCAAAAGGAGAGCGGTATCAAGTTATTATGGGGTACAGCGAATCTTTTCAGTCATCATCGTTATATGAATGGAGCGTCTACGAATCCGGATTTTCATGTTTTGGCGCATGCGGGAGCACAGGTAAAAGCAGCCTTAGATGCGACCATCGCATTGAAAGGTGAGAATTATGTGTTTTGGGGCGGTAGAGAGGGATATATGACCTTATTGAACACGAATATGAAGCGTGAGCAGGAGCATTTGGCGAAGTTTTTACATATGTCCAAGGACTACGCGCGTAGTCAAGGATTTAAGGGTACATTTTTTATTGAGCCGAAGCCATGTGAACCAACAAAGCATCAGTATGATTATGACTCAGCTACGGTGATTAGCTTTTTAAGGCAATATGATCTAATGGATGATTTCAAATTAAATATTGAAGTTAATCATGCTACATTGGCTGGGCATACGTTTCAGCATGAGTTGCAGGTTGCTGCGGATGCGGGATTATTGGGTTCGATTGATGCCAATCGTGGAGATTATCAGAATGGATGGGATACGGATCAATTTCCTTATGATTTAAATGAATTGACGGAGTCCATGTTAATTATTTTAGAGGCTGGTGGATTGCAAGGAGGTGGAGTTAATTTTGATGCAAAGATCAGAAGGAATTCTACGGATCCTGCAGACTTATTTTATGCACATATTGGGGGGATGGATGCTTTTGCGAGAGCTTTGGTTACTGCGGATGCGATTTTACAGAAGTCGGATTATAAAAAGATTAGAAAAGACCGATATTCAAGCTTTGACAGTGGGAAGGGTTTGGATTTTGAGCAGGGTAAATTGAGTTTAGAAGATTTACGTTCCTACGCTATTGAGCATGGCGAGCCCGAGATGAGAAGCGGAAGGCAGGAATTTTTAGAGAATTTAGTAAACCGATATATTTAATTGGTTGGGTGGATAAAGTAATTTTCATTGGATATGAGTGGATTATAAATTAAAAGCAGTTTTTTGATAAATTTTTCAATTTTTTGTTTGGGAATTAATTATTAAAAACCTATTTTTGTACCACTTTGAAGATGAGGGCAACCTTATCCATTCAAATTCCTGAATAGCTCAGTTGGTTAGAGCATCTGACTGTTAATCAGAGGGTCGCTGGTTCGAGCCCAGCTTCAGGAGCAAGAATAAAACAAGCCGGCCAATCGCCGGCATTTTTTTTATATCAAAATTATATCCATGAGTTTAGTAATCGTTGGAACCGTTGCGTTTGATGCCATTGAAACCCCATTTGGCAAGACTGATAAAATTGTTGGCGGTGCAGCTACCTTTGCTGGTTTAGCCGCGTCCTATTTATTTCCTGATGTAAAATTAATTTCTGTTATCGGTGAGGACTTTGGCGATGATAATTTAAATATTATCAAATCAAAAGGGATCAATGTTGAGGGTGTAGAAATTATTCCTGGCGGGAAGTCATTTTTTTGGTCTGGAAAATATCATAATGATATGAACAGTCGTGATACTTTAATCACGGAGTTAAATGTATTGGCGGATTTTGATCCAAAAATTCCGGCATCTTATCAAGATTGTGAATATTTATTGTTGGGTAACCTAACACCAGCGGTTCAGATGGCGACCTTAAGTCGTTTGGAGAATAAGCCGAAGTTAGTTGTTTTGGATACGATGAATTTCTGGATGGATGTAGCGTTGGATGAGTTGAAAGAAGTTTTGAAGAAAGTTGATGTATTGACGATCAATGATGCTGAGGCGAGACAATTGTCCGGCGAGTATTCATTGGTTAAGGCTGCGGAGAAGATTCTTCAAATGGGTCCACAATATTTGATTATCAAAAAAGGAGAGCACGGTGCTTTATTATTTGGTGAAGGTCAGATTTTTTCGGCACCAGCATTACCACTAGCGGATGTATTTGATCCAACAGGGGCAGGGGATTCCTTTGCAGGTGGATTTATAGGATATTTAGCCAAATTACAGTCCATTAACTTCACGAACATGAAGAACGCGATTATTTTTGGATCCGCGTTAGCATCATTCTGTGTTGAGAAATTTGGTACAGAACGGTTACAGAATTTAAGTCCAGAGGACATTAGTAACCGTATTCAAGAGTTTGTTAAACTTTCAAAATTCGAGATAAGCGAATAAGCTTATCTCGAATTTGTTTTAGGACAGCCTTTATTTTGGGAGATTCCAGAATAAAGGGTTCCCTGGCTTAATAAATAAACCTAATATTTTAAGGATATTTTTTAGAGAATTAATTCTCTTTGAATTTGTACGCTGTTAGGGTCTTTTTCATGGACTTTCTAGCAACGTGGATTCTCGTTTTTACGGTTCCTATTGGAATTTTCAGGTGTTCTGAAATTTCATGGTATTTATACCCTTCAAAATACATGGTGAATGGGACATAATACTCATCGGAAAGTTTGGAAAGCGCATAGTTAATGTCTTCCATGATGAATTTGTTTTCACCATTGTTTTTTGTTGCGGAAACCACGAGATTAATTTGGGAAATTTCTTCTTCCTTCGTGATGAAGGAATTGGTTTTTACCACACGACGGTAGTTGTTGATAAAGGTATTCTTCATGATCGTGTAAAGCCACCCTTTTAAATTTGTACCGTCTCTAAAGTTTTTGAAGTACGTGACAGCCTTCAGTAAGGTGTCTTGTACTAAGTCGTTAGCATCTTCATGATCACGGGTGAAGTTTCTGGCATAACTTCGAAGTGATTCAGAGTGCTTAACAACTAGTGAGTTAAATTCGATCTTGTTCATACAATTAGCGATTATAGTATAGTTAAATGATGCGATAAATTCAGGCAAGTGCCTGATTAGCTGAACAACCGAAACAATTATTAAGCTATAAATGTATACAAGCTTCTGCAATTCTTGTGCAGTAAATTAATAAAATTGTGGATTTTGATATTTTAGTAAAGGGTATTTTCTTTATACGAAAGGACAAGGAATGGGGGTATCGCCTTTTATTGTATTATAATCAATGATTATTGTTTTATAATAAAAAAATGTATAGTGAGGGAAAATGTGGAAAACTTTTATAATATATTTACTTCACGTTCTAAAAGTACTCCAAACTGTGTATTAACATCGTCCACAATAGTAGACGATACGTTAAAGATTTCATTTCCAGTGGCATTTCCAACATTTGTAAGGACCAAAGCTTGATTTTTCCACACGGCTACTTGACCTACGGACTTTCCTTTCCAGCCGCATTGTTCAATCAACCAACCGGCGGCAAGTTTCTCTTGATCTGGGTCAATGCTATAATGAACAATTTGGGGAAATTGTTTTAGCAGTTCTAAAAATTTTGATTTTGAGATGATTGGGTTTTTGAAAAAGCTACCTGCGTTTCCAACTGTGGAAGGGTCTGGTAATTTTTCGACGCGGATAAAAGATACTACTTCAGCGACATCCTTGATCGTCGGGTTTTGGATACCCCTGTTTTGGAGTTCGCTCTCAATAGCTCCATAGCTAGTGTTTATTTTTCCGAACAGTTCTAACTTGTAAGTAACACTACAAATGATAAAACGGCCTCTATATTCCCGCTTAAAGATGCTATCCCGATAGGAGAATTGGCAATCTTCATTGGTAAAGGTGACAAACTCACCCGTTAGTGTATCAAATGCTCTACAGGAATAGAAGATATGCATGAGTTCCTGACCATAAGCTCCAATGTTTTGGATAGGGGATGCTCCGACAGTTCCAGGGATTAGCGCCATGTTTTCAAGACCTGGGAAATCATGTTCTATACAATACCAAACTAAATCATTCCAAACTTCCCCAGCTGCTGCAGTGACGAAGACATTATTTCCTTCGATAAAATGTTGTTTGCCTTTGTTCGCAATATGAATCAATAATCCGGGGTAGTCTTTGGTAAATAGAACATTACTTCCACCTCCTAAGATAAAGAATTCTTTTTCGAATAATTTTTCGTTGAATAGATCATTCAATACGGTTTCATCCTCAACTTTAATATATTGATTAGCGATTGCCTCAATAGCGAAAGTATTCAGGTTTTTAAGGGATTTATGACTGATAATTGCGTTTTTCATTTTTTTGACCGAATCCTTTAAAAGTTCGAAAAATTAATCTATCTTAGTTTACAAGGCTGTAAAGATAGTTAATCATCAAAATATAAACTAATTTTATTGTGTATGGCAAAAAATGCGGATGCGAAAAGGGGAAAGATATTGGAGGCTGCAAAACGTAGATTTGCACATTATGGATTAGCTAAGACCACCATGGCTGAGATTGCTCAGGATCTCTCTTTTTCTAAGGCCTTATTATATTATTATTTTCCGGACAAGAATAGATTGTATGCTGCTGTTTTCGAGATGGCGGTAGATGAAATTATTACGGAGACAAATCAGAATATCTCCATTGCAAAGAACGTCAGTGATGCGATGGATGCATTCCTAGGTGCAAGGTTAAAGATCATCAAGGATAACTTCAATATTTTTGAATTCACCTATACATTAAGAAACGAAATTCCCACCGATATAGAAGCTATTTTACCATCCTTATTTGAGAAGGAGAAGCATTTGGTGAGTTTGATTTTGAAAAAGGGAATCGATACAGGTGAGATTGAGGTAGATGATGTTGATTTGACGGCAAAGATATTGCTGATTAGCTTATTAGGAATGCGAATAGGGATTCTACAAGAGTTCAAGAATTTGTTTTTACCTCCAACGAAGGAGGAGTTTGATTATATCTTAAATCTTCAGAAAAAACTAGCCAATATTTTTATTAACGGTTTGAGAATTTAATTTTTATCAAGGATATTTTTCACGATTAAATGGGCATGAATTCTTGAGTTTTCGATAAACCAAAGATGGGTATTTAATCCGCCACATACTACACCAGCCAGATAGAGGTTTTCAATATTTGTTTCCATGGTTTCAGGATTGTGGTCTGGGATACATGGTTCTTCAGCAGGGATATTTACACCGATTTTTTCAAGGAATTCGAAGTTTGGCCTATAACCCGTCAATGCCAGGACAAAATCGTTTTCTATTTCTACCAGTCCATCAGGAGTTTTGATTTGTACTTCTTTCTCGCCTATTCTCACAATATTTGATTCATAAAATACATTCACCTCGTTATTGGCGATTCTATTTTCGATATCAGGTCTTACCCAATATTTAACTCTAGGGCTGACCTCTTTTCCGCGGATTACCAAGGTGACATCGGCCCCTTTTCGGTAAGTTTCCAATGCAGCATCAATTGAGGAGTTACTAGCACCGACGACTATTACTTTTTGGTTTGCATAATAATGGGGATCCTTGTAATAATGGCGGACTTTGTTCAATTCTTCACCAGGTACTCCTAAATACATGGGGATATCATAGAAGCCCGTTGCAACAATTACATTTTTTGCACGATAAATTGATTTATTGGTAGTGACCTGAAAGGTGCCATCAATTTTATGGATACTGATTACTTCTTCGAAGAGACGGGTGTTGAGATCAAATTTCTTTTCAACCCGTCGGTAGTATTCTAGGGCTTCGGCACGTCTTGGTTTTGGGTTTGTGGTAACAAAAGGACAATCTCCAATTTCAAGTCTTTCCGATGTAGAGAAGAAAGTCATATTGATGGGATAATTGTATAGGGAGTTTGTTAAACAGCCTTTTTCAATAATGATATGGCTTAAGTTATTTTTTTTAGCTTCAATACCACAAGCGATCCCAATGGGTCCGGCTCCCACAATCAAAATATCGATTAAGTTATCCATTTGCTAATTCAATTTTTTCAGGCTGGATGGATAATTCTTTTTCCATCACATCCAGGGTAGATTTGTATAAATCTGAGGAAATTTTATTTAAAAACTGCAATTGTTCTGTAATTAATTTGGACTCTTCAGGGTCCAAAGTTTCCGGTGTAATCTCGGGGAAATCCGTTACCGGAATAAATTCTTCAGCATCTTTCAATGGGACGGCCTCAATTGACTTGCTAATATTCATTAGAATCTTTTTCAATAGAATCAAGTGTTCCTTGGTATAGTTTGTATCGGTTGCCTCCGTTAATTGCGTCAGTAAAGTTGCCCCATATGAGGAAAGAATATGATTCAATATGACGAGACGGTTGACTTCTTTGGTGCTTTTTTGTCTCCATTTAGGCTCAGAGAGCATTCTTTGGAAAGTGGATCCCATATTGGCGGAAGCGATATAGAGTTCTTTTCTGGAGAGTTTATAGCTTGTTACGGTTATTTCATCGCCGGAAAGGATTCTAACAGCTTGAGCCAAGTATTTATAGTTTGCAATAAGCAGTTGTCGGACACTGGTTTTGATTTGAAAACTTTCCCAGTTTGGGAAAATAATATAGCTTGAAAGAAAGGCGATCATACCGCCAAGAAAAGTGTCAAAGATTCTTTCCTTCGCCACTTCGAAAGTATTCAATCCAGAGAAGCTGAGCATAATCAGGACGTATGGAGTCATAAACATTACCGCCATAATATAATTCACCCTAAATAAGCTGTAAGCAATCAAGAAGAAGAAGATAAGGATGATAAACCTGGCGATTTCGGAATGTACTGTCATCAGGATGATTGCACCGATGATACCACCGATTATGGTTCCTAGGAGGCGTTGGAAATTACGTTCCTTGGTTAATCCAAACCCTGGTTTCAAGATTACCATAATGGTCAACAAAATCCAAAAACTACCCATTGTACCAATGTTGAAGTAGTTGAGGTTGAAGACGAAGTAGGTAATGGTCATAACGATTGCCATCCGAAGGGCATGGCGGAAGATACTTGAATTGAAAGATAAGTTATCTTTTAATTTTCGAGGGTCAATATGTTCAGTTTGTATAAACTTTGATGCTTCTTCAATCTCTTGTTTCTTAATGTTATTAGGACGAATTACGGTGTAATTGTAGATGTTATGAATAAAGATGCTGATGTTACGAATACTGATCAGAATCTTTTTCAAGGGTCTGGTATTAATATTTTCCTTTTTCTCAATGGCATCGATAGATCGGAGAATATTTTCAATGTCTTCTTTAAAGTTGTAAAGTGGTTTAGGGACTCTATTCGCATTTAATTGGTAGGCGAGATGGTCCAATTCATTGGCTATTTTAAAGAGGATATGTTTGAAATCTTTTAGAATGCCGGTATGTCCATATTCCTTTCGGATTAATTCATAATCATAATGGGTGGTCATGGATTGCTCAAAAAGATCGACAATATCATTAAATGTCAAGGTTAGATAGCGTCCGATTTTGGTCGTATCCTTAATGTTTCGTTTACTTTGGAATAGGAGGTCACGAACATTTTCTTGATGTTCATGAACTTCAATTTGTTTATCAATGAGTTTAGTATAGTTGTCATCGATAGACTTTTTGCTGTCATAAAAATTGGCTCTCAGTCGGATAAAGTCACCCACATGGCGGACAGTTTCTGAGAGTTCCTGTTGTGCGAGGCGATAAGGTCTGGCTTGGGTAATGGAGAAGCTAATCAACATATACCATACTGCACCGATGGTAAAGTAGAGTAGGAGCATCATTTCTTCCTGGAAGGTTTTGACATCATCCACATTGATCAACATGATTAATATTCCCATTGAACCAACTGTTGCTGCCCGTGCATTGAACACAGCAAACATGGAATATAAAAAACAGAGGAATCCAATAGCGATGGACATCATCCAGATGTTTCCATTGGCCAGGAATGTAATTACCTGGGTTAGGATACAGACAATCAGGCAGGCAATCATGCCAGTACGGCGGTGAGCTGGAGCGCCAGGAGTATCAGAGAGGCCAACCAAAAGAGCGCCTAAGGAGATATAGGTTCCTAGTAAGAATTTGCCTAAAGAAGCACAAATCAATATAGGAACAATACAGCCAATAGTGATCCGAAGGCCATCTGCAAAATACTGGCTATAAAAGAAATTACTTAGTTCTTTGGTTTTTTTCATGTTTTTGTCGAAACAAAGATACAGAAGCAGTAGTTAATTAAAGGGGTTTGCTACATGAAAATCGATAAAAATTACATTATTTTAGATTTTTAATTCCTTAATAACATTATTAAAATGTTAATTTTTCTGTTTAGTTAGTGTAAATAATACAATTAGTTGCTTAAAAATGTATTAAAATGATATATTTGTATGGATTCACTAAACTAAATCTTCAAAAACAAGATACTTACTATGAGATTAAGCCAAAAGACATTAGCTTTCCAAAATGAGGTTCTCACGCGGTTCGATTTATATAAGAGTTTGTTCTTAACCTTGCCATTTCAACGTGTCAAGCATACGGGGACGATTTTGCCATTTTTTACGACGCATTGTGAGAAGGGAGTTGAGGAACATTTATCCCCAGAAGTTATTATCGATAGTTTCTTTGGGCAATATGAGCAATATGTTCAAGAGGATGACCGCTTAGATTTATTGTTTCGAATAGTTCAATATATTGAGCGTCAGGTGGTATTGTTTGATGCGGTTGAGGATTCGGCATTCAAGGCAGTCGGGAAGAGCGATGAGACCGGCGGTTTAGATTCAATTTTTAATTTGGCTCAGACGAACCCTCAATTGAAGAAACAAGTGATTTCAAGGTTGAAGGATATGTCAGTTAGATTGGTTTTAACTGCGCATCCGACGCAATTTTATCCAGGACCTGTATTATCAATTATCAATGATTTGATTGATGAATTGAAAAAGAATGATATTCCAAAGATTCATTTGTTGCTTCAGCAGTTAGGGAAGACGCCGTTTATCAATAAACAGAGTCCGACGCCAGTTGATGAGGCGATCAGTTTAGCTTGGTTTTTAGAGAATGTATTTTATTCTGTTGCATCAGGGATTGAGGCGAAGATTGAGGATGAGTTAGAGATCAATCCAAAGGATGTGGATCATCTGATCGAGCTTGGCTTCTGGCCAGGAGGAGACCGTGATGGTAATCCAAATGTAACTTGGGAGAGCACGAAAAAAGTAGCTACACTTTTGAGAACTATTCTATTTCGTTGTTATTATCGTGATTTCAGGATAGTAAAGCGCAGAATTACATTTAGAGGTGTGGAGCAATATATGGATGAGTTGCAGGATTTATTCTATGAGAATAGCTTTAATCCAGTTGACAATCCGGTGGATGAGACCGAGCGTATTTTACATAACCTGACTGAGATTATTCGAGTGTTAAGGGAGAATCATGATGGTTTATTCGTGGAGATTGTAGAAGACCTTCGTAGAAAGGTACAAACCTTTGGTTGTTACTTTACAACTTTGGATATTCGTCAAGATAGCAGTGCTTTAAGGTCGACTTTTGATTGGTTGGTAAAAACTTATCCGAAAGAGACAGGGATAAAGTTTGAGGAGATAGAAGGCTCAGAAGAGGAGAAGGAAAATCATATTAAATTTACGGAAGCAGAACTTGATTTTACGGAGGACATTGATCCATTGGTTATTGATACGATTCGTGTAATTCGATTGATCAAGGAGATTCAGGCTTCGGGAAGTGAGCGTGCGGTTCAACGATTTATTATTTCCAATTGTCAGCAGGCATCAGATATTTTAGGATTGATGCAGTTGTTTTTATGGGAGGGATGGACGAAAAAGGATTTGACGATGGATTTCGTGCCGCTTTTTGAAACGGTTGATGATTTAAAACATGCTGCGGATGTAATGCGTAGTTTATATTCAAATCCAACCTATGCTTCTCACTTAAAAAAACGCGGCAACAAACAAACGATCATGTTAGGTTTTTCAGATAGCACGAAAGATGGTGGTTACTTGATGGCGAACTGGTCGATTTATAAGGCGAAGATTGAATTGACGGCGATTTCCAGGGAGTTTGATGTTGATTTGGTATTTTTTGATGGTCGTGGAGGACCTCCTGCACGTGGTGGTGGTAAAACACAGCGTTTTTATGCTTCCATGGGTAAGGAGATTGAGAACAATCATATTCAATTGACGATTCAAGGGCAGACCATTAGTAGCCAATATGGTTCATTGGACTCTGCGAAATACAATATTGAGCAATTATTACATGCTGGTCTGATATCGGATTTGCAACAACGCGTAGGCGATACGCTGACGGACAAGCAGAAGGATGTCATCGATCGGATGGCTGCCGAGAGCCATGAGAAATTCTTGGAGTTGAGGCATCATCCATTGTTCTTGAAATATTTAGAGACATTAAGTCCATTGAAATCACTTTCCAACATGAATATTTCGAGTAGACCGATGAAGCGTAATTCGGGTCGAGAGTTACGATTAGAGGATTTGCGTGCGATTAGTTTTGTGACTTCATGGAGTCAATTGAAGCAAAATATACCAGGTTTTTTTGGAGTAGGTACAGCCTTGCAATGGGCGGAGGATAATAACCTCTGGTCTTATGTAAAGAATTTATATGAAACTTCAGGGATGTTTAATACCGTCATTGATAACTGTATGATGTCGATGACGAAGTCGAATTTTGAATTAACTTCCTACATGAAGGATGATCCACGATTTGGGGAATTCTGGAAGATGTTGAAGGCGGAGTTTGATTTGACGAAGAAATACTTGTTGAAATTGACGGGGATGAAGGAGTTGATGGAAAATTATCCAGTGGAGCGGGCTTCGATTTTGGAGCGGGAGAAAATAATTCTTCCATTGTTAATTATTCAGCATTATGCTATTCGTTTGCTTGAGAAGCAAGAAATGGAAGAGTCTAAGGCAGAGATTTATCGTAAATTAATTGGCCGTACCATCTATGGAGTGGTGAATGCGGGAAGAAATTTAGCTTAGATTGATTTTGAATTAAATAGAAATAGGCATAAATAGGGATATTTTCTTATTTTTGTGTGTTTTTAAAATAATAAAGCGATGAAATTAAATACATTATTAGTTGCAGGAGTTCTTGCAAGTGCTACTTTATCTTCTTGTGTTTTCAAAACAGCTGAAGAAAACCAATTGAAATACACACATACGACATTAGTAGATGGGGATGCGTATGCTTTTTTCAGACAAGTAGGGTCCATCGCACCTTATGAGGTTTCCTACGCAGAGCATGTTTCGCAAGTAGGAAATGCACAAGCAAAGGATGCAGCAGCAAAAGTGTCGAAATTTTTTGGGGATGTTCTACCACAGATGGATTCATTGGCGACTAAGTATCATGTAGATTTTCCGATTTTAGGTACAGAGAAGTACACAGGATCAGGTTCAGAGAATATTGCTGTTGAGCCCAATGCTGCGCCAGTAGTAGTTGAGGATTCAACGATTGCAGACTCAGTTGCACCAGTGGTATTACAACATGCTGCGGTTTATTCTGATCAAGCCTATTTAACCCACATTCAACATCAGGTTGCGTTGGTTAAGGAGCAATTCAGAAGATTATCTCGTAATACAAACAAAGATTTAAGAGATTTTGCACAAGCTCAAACAGAAACTGTTGCTGAGTTGTTTACTGCCGTAGGTGGTAAAGCAGATGCGCATGCGCATCACTAAGCAAATATAAATGACAGAAACTAAAATAGTTACAGGAATAATGTCGTATGGAATGTCCGGAAGGGTGTTCCATGCGCCGTTTATAGAGGTTAACCCCAACTTCGAATTGCGGGGTATTGTTGAGCGTTCAAAGAAGGTTGCACAATCCAAATATCCTGATATTATCAGTTATGATACGGTAGAGGAGTTATTAGAGGATCCAGCAATAGAGTTGGTGATTGTGAATACTCCGAATGACACCCATGTGGAATATGCGCTTCGTGCGTTAAAGGCAGGGAAGCATGTTTTGATTGAGAAGCCATTTGCGCCAACAGCTGCGGAGGCAAATGTCTTATTTCAAGTTGCAGAAGAAATGGGGCGATATATTTTGCCATTTCATAACCGTCGATTCGATGCGGACTTTCTATCGTTGAAAAAAGTCATTGAAAATAATGAGGTTGGACGACCAATAGAATTGCATCTTCGTTTTGATCGATTTAAGCTGTCTTTGGGTGCAAAACTGTTTAAGGAAACAAAAATACCTGCATCAGGAGTAATTTATGATTTAGGATCACATTTAGTGGATCAATGTATTTCATTGTTTGGAAAGCCCAAAGCCATGACGAAGGTTCGTGGGGTGTACCGTCCTGATTCGATTGTTGATGATTACGGCTGTATAATCTTGAATTATAAGTCGGGATTAAATGTTTATATCACGACGAGTTTATTGGTCGCGAATCCGCAGGCCAGTTTTGTGCTTCATGGGGCGAACGGCAGTTTTATCAAGAATAGAACCGATGTGCAGGAGGCGCAATTAATCGATGGAATGATGCCGAATAATCCAGCATTCGGAATTGAACCTGAGGACATGGAGGGTATTTTAACGAATCCAGACGAAGAAGGTAATTTACTATCGAAGTTAGTTCCTGCCGAATTAGGTTATTATATGGGTGTGTTTGATGCTGTATATGAGACTATTCGGGAGGATAAGCCATATTTTGTAACAAAGGATCAGATTTTATGGCAGCTGGAGATCTTGGAGCCAAATAAATAAATATCTATTTAATATTAAGTTTACATTTAATTAATTTTGGATTTTTAACATTGTTAAACTTTTCAAATCAAATATAACGTGAGATATGCCGCTATTGATATCGGGTCAAATGCAGTTCGCCTTCTGATTGCCGATATTATTGTAAGAGAGAACGAAATCACATTTAACAAGAACACACTACTACGCGTACCTCTACGTCTAGGGGATGATGCGTTCATTCACCATCATATTTCAGAAGGTAAATTTGAGAGCATGGTTAAGACCATGAGTGCTTTCAGAAATCTTATGGATGTTTATAAGGTTACGGACTATATGGCCTGTGCCACTTCTGCGATGCGTGATGCTGATAATGGTAAAGATGTTGTTAAAGCCTGTTCAGAAGCAGGAGTTAATATAGATATTATAGATGGTTCTATAGAAGCCCAGATTATCTACAATGTTCACAGCCATACCAGTATGGATAAGAACAAGGTTTATTTATATATCGATGTAGGTGGAGGTAGTACAGAGATCTCATTATTTGCGAATGGAGATTTAGTTGCTTCACGATCTTTTAATTTGGGTACAATTCGTATACTAGATAATCAAGATAGTCCTGAGACTTGGGATGACATGAAATTGTGGGTTAAGAATATCACGAAGGGCTATAAGAATATTTATGGCATCGGGAGTGGTGGTAACATCAATAAACTTTCACGGTTAGCGAACGAGAAGGCAGACAAGCCAATTTCTTATGCTAAGTTAAAAGCATTATATGTTTATTTGAACTCTTATTCATTGAAGGATAGGATCAATGTGCTGGAATTGAAGCAAGACCGTGCGGATGTTATTATTCCTGCATCTGAGATCTTCTTGACAATCATGAAAGTAGGGCATTTGAAGAATATCATGGCGCCAAGAATTGGATTAGCCGATGGTATTATTCAGACTTTGATTAACAAAAATCTTAAGAAGGAAAAGGTTTAAAATCGTTGCAAAAATCAAAATAAAGATTATTTTTGCGATGTCTAAGCCCAGGTGGCGAAATTGGTAGACGCACCATCTTGAGGGGGTGGCGCCTGTATGGGTGTGGCAGTTCGAATCTGCTCCTGGGCACCCTGAAAATATTAAAGGTCGAGGATTTTCCTCGACCTTTTTTTATGGACTAATCCCATTATTCTGAATTCTAATCCTCTTCAACCATGAATATTCATTATATTTAAGTAAAGTATACCTATGCCTGATTTTTAAACTGTAATTATCGAATTGCAAGATTAAGAATCTACACACAACATAACAACCTTATCAAGATGAAAAGACGTGGATTTATAGGAGCATTAGCTTTAGGAACAGGGCTATCACTAAGTTCTTCGAGTGTTGCTTCAGGATTTGGCTTAGTTCCCCATGCGGAAGCTGATCAATATGAAGGGCAGGAATTGAAGGCTGATTTGGTGATTATAGGTGCTGGTTTGGGAGGTTTTGCGGCAGCCTTAGCGGCATTGAGAAATGGTGAAACTGTTGTCCTGACGGAGGAGACGGATTGGATCGGAGGACAATTGACTCAACAAGGAGTGCCTCCTGATGAGCATCAATGGATTGAAACCCATGGTGCACCAGTTTCCTATCGTGATTTTCGAAATGCTGTTCGGTCCTATTATAAAGCATATTATCCTTTGACTGCTGAAGCGAAGTCAAGGGAGAATTTAAATCCAGGGGATGGGGCAGTTTCGCGATTGTGCCATGAGCCAAAGGTTGCCTTGGCCATTTTGGAAAGTTGGCTACAGCCTTATATTAGTTCAGGGAGATTGACTCTGCTGTTAAATTATTTCCCCTTTCGGGCAAATGTGAGTGGAAATCAAGTTGAAGAGGTAAGTGTCAAGCATGGAAAAACCGGTCAAATCATTGCGTTAAAATCCAATTATTTTGTGGATGCCACTGAACTCGGGGATTTATTGCCATTGACAAAAACCGAATATAGAACCGGGACAGAATCAAAGGCTGAGTTCAATGAATTGCATGCCCCAGAACAAGCAGATACGCAAGATTATCAATCTTTTACCGTTTGTTTTGCCATGGATTATGTTCCGGGAGAAAACCATACCATACCCAAGCCAAAGGATTATGATTTTTGGAGAAATTATATTCCGAATATCAAGCCAGCCTGGTCAGGGAAGCTATTATCCTTATCCTATTCCAATCCGCAAACCCTAGAACCGAAGACCTTGGGATTTCATCCAGAAGGAAAATCGACTGGAGATCAATTAAACCTTTGGAATTATCGCAGAATTATCCATAAACACAATTTTGATAAGGGGTTTTATGCTGGTGATATCAGCATAGTGAATTGGCCGCAGAATGATTATATGTTAGGGAACTTGATTGATGTACCTAGGAAAGAATTTGACAAGCATGTTGCTGCTGCCAAGCAATTGAGTTTATCGCTATTGTATTGGCTACAGACGGAGGTTGAAAATGAAGAAGGAGGAAAAGGATGGCCAGGAATCCGGCTGAGGAAGGATATTATGGGGACGGAGGATGGAATGGCGAAATATCCCTATATACGTGAGTCTAGGCGGATCAAGGCTGAATTTACAGTTACCGAACAGCATGTTGGGAAAGAAAATCGGAAGATAAGTGCACAGGCAAATGAAGATTCTGAGAGGGCTGCATATTTTGAGGATTCCGTTGGAATCGGATATTATCATATAGACTTGCACCCTACGCAAAGAAGAAATTATGTAGACTTTCCTTCCTTGCCCTTTCAGATTCCGCTAGGGGCATTAATCCCTATCCGAATGGATAATTTACTTCCGGCCAATAAAAATATCGGGACAACACATATTACGAACGGCTGTTACCGACTACATCCGGTAGAATGGAGTATTGGAGAAGCGGTTGGATTATTGGTGCATTTTGCAAAAAAGAAAGCTGTGACCCCACGACAGGTTCGGTCTGATAAAACATTATTGAGAGAATTTCAAGATTTTATCCGAAGTCAAGGAGTTGAAACGGAATGGAAATAAGGATTGTACTGATGCAAAAAACCTTTGCTTTCCGATAGGAAGGCAAAGGTTTTTTTATGGGGTTCAAATTGAAATGTTATAGTTTATTGGCTTTTACCGTGATTTCCGCGATGTCCAAAACTTTGATTTCATTTTCCAATTCTTTCACTTTAACACCATCGCTAAGCATGGTCATACAGAAAGGACAAGCTGCTGCGACGATTTTCGCTTCAGATTCAATAACGTCTTCAATCCGCTCCACATTGATATCTTTATTACCTTTTTCAGGTTCTTTGAACATCTGCGCACCACCAGCGCCACAGCATAGACCATTGGATTTACAGCGTTTTAATTCCACAAGGTCGGCATCTAAAACCTCTAGAACCTTACGAGGAGCTTCATAAACATCATTGCCACGACCTAAATAACAAGGATCATGATAAGTGATTTTTTTGCCTTTGAATTCATTTCCATCGGCAGGTTTTAATTTGCCTTCATCGATTAGGGATTGGATCAGTTGGCTGTGGTGGATTACTTCGTAATTCCCACCTAAGCTAGGATATTCATTCTTAATCGTATTGAAGCAATGCGGACAAGCCGTCACGATTTTTTTTATTTCATAGCCATCCAATACCTGGATGTTCATCATGGCTTGCATCTGGAATAGGAATTCATTTCCAGCCCTTTTCGCAGGGTCTCCAGTACAGCTTTCTTCAGTTCCTAAAATGGCATATTTAATTCCTACATGCTGTAGGATTTTGCAGATATCTCTAGTTATGCGTTGCGCACGCTCATCGAAGCTACCAGCACAACCTACCCAAAACAATAAATCTGGACTTTCGCCTTTTGCTACAAGTTCTGCTACGGTAGGTATATGTAATTGATTTTCCATGTTAATACAATTTATTGATTTGTCCAATTTGCTCTATCAGCTTGGGAATATTTCCAAGGAGCACCATTGTTTTCAAGGTTAGAAAACATATTGTTGATACTTGATGGAGCTTGAGATTCCTCCATTACAGCAAATTGTCTAAGTCCGATAATAATTTCTAAAGGGTTGATGTTGACTGGGCATTGCTCCACACAAGCATTACAGCTTGTACAAGCCCAGATTTCCTCGCGAGTGATGTAAGTGTCCAATAATGACTTTCCATCATCTACAAAGCTTCCGTTCTTGTCTATATTTTTACCAACTTCATCGATGCGGTCCCTGGTATCCATCATGATTTTACGTGGAGACAAGAGTTTACCTGTGATATTAGCTGGACATGAAGAGGTACAACGACCACATTCGGTACAGGTATAGGCGTCCAATAGGTTTTTCCAAGTCAGGTCCTGAACATCTTTCACACCAAAACGACTAGGTTCGCCGGATGGAGAAGGTAGGCTGGGATCTAACATTACTTTTACCTCATCCGTTACAGATTGCATATTGTTAAGTTCACCTTTTGGTTCCAGGTTCGAGAAATAAGTATTTGGGAATGCCAGCAGGATATGTAAATGCTTGGAGATTGGTAGATAGTTAAGAAATGCCAAGACCCCAATGATATGGAACCACCAACTGAATCTTTCTATCGCTATCAAGTAAGATGCTGAATCTGGCAATATTCCTACTAAATAAGAACTGATGGGGAATGATCCAACGGCATGGTATCCTTCAACATTTAATAATTGAAGCTTAAAATCTGCAGCATTCATGGTTAAGAAAGCCGCCATCAATAAGATTTCTGCGGTTAAGATTAAATTAGCATCTGTTTTTGGCCAATTGTTAAGTTCAGATTGGTTGAGGCGTTTTACTTTGACAATGTTTCTACGAATTGCAAAGACAACACAACCTAATAACACCAAGAATGCCAATATTTCAAATGAGAAAATTAGGAAGTCATAAAATCCGCCAAGGACATCCGCAAGCACCCGATGGGTTCCAAAAAGACCATCTATAACGATTTCAAGCATTTCGATATTGATGATTACGAATCCTACATAAACAAAAAGATGCAGTAGGGCAGGGATGGGTCTTTTGAACATTTTCTTTTGACCGAAGGCGACCAAAAGCATAATTTTCAATCTTTCAGCGGGACGGTCAGAGCGGTCAGTCGCTTTTCCTAGTTTGATATTTCTATAAATCTTACTTGCGTTTTTATAGAAAAGAACGAGGGCAGCTATGAAGATAATACCAAAAATGAGTTGACTTATCATAGTTTAATACTTAGGTTAACAAATATAATTAATCCCATTATACTATGCATGCATAATAAATTATTTAGACAGATTAAAAATAAATGACGGGAACAAATAAGCTTTAAATCCCTAAAAATCAAGTTAAGTATAATAATTGATACAACAAAAGGCGTTAAAAATTAGGGGTGGTTTTGTATATTGCATGTTCTATCAACCTAGTGAAAACATTGGTGCCTGTATTCCTTATTGACGATTGATTGATCGGATTATTCATGGATACAGGTTAGTAAACAACAATAAAAATAGAGATGGCAAATAGTTCGAACACCTATGATGTAATTGTCATTGGTTCAGGTATTTCAGGGGGCTGGGCGGCAAAGGAATTCTGTGAGAAGGGTTTTAAGACCTTGGTCTTGGAGCGTGGGTTTGACGTTCAGCATGTTAAGGATTATCCGACGGCGTATATGGATCCATGGCAGTTTGATCACCATAATAAAGTTTCCTTAAAGATTCGAGAAGAGAATCCGATTACGGCGAAATGTTATGCTTTCAATGAGGATGCCATGCATTTTTTCACGAAGGATAAGGATCAGGAGTATGTTCAGGAGAAGCCATTTGATTGGATCCGTGGATATCATGTTGGTGGGAAGTCCTTATTGTGGGCGCGTCAGGTTCAACGTTGGAGTGACTATGACTTTGAAGGACCGGCCCGAGATGGCTTTGCGGTAGATTGGCCGATTCGATACGCTGATATTGCACCTTGGTACAGTTATGTAGAGAAATTTATTGGGGTTTCCGGAAATAGGGATGGAAATTCGGCAATGCCGGACGGGGAGTTTCTGCCAGCATTTGATTTAAATGCGGTGGAGCAAATGATTCAGAAGAAGATTCCATTGAAATATTCTGATCGGCAAGTTATAGCAGGGCGATGTGCGCATATTACAGATCCCCAACCCATTCATATTGAACAAGGACGTACTAAGTGTCAGAACCGGACGATGTGTCAAAGAGGCTGTCCTTTTGGGGGCTATTTCAGCTCAAATGCATCAACCTTGCCTTGGGCGGCAAAGACTGGGAATTTGACCATGAGACCCAATTCTATCGTTGAATCCATTATATATGATGAGGATAAACAGCGTGCTTCAGGGGTTAGAATAATTGATGCAGAGTCTGGGAAAACTTCCGAGTATTTTGCGAAGGTAATATTTGTAAATGCTTCAGCAATTGCTAGTAATCAGATCCTGTTAAACTCTACATCCAAACGCTTTCCGAATGGTTTAGGAAATGATTCAGGTGTATTAGGGAAATATATTGCCTTTCATAATTACTTGGGATCTATTTCGGCGAGTATTGAGGGCTTTGAGGATATGTATTATTATGGTCGGAGACCTACGCAGCCGATTATTCCGAATTTCCGGAACGTAAAGAAACAAGAGATGGATTTTCTACGTGGATATGCATCGTTTTTTGGAGCTTATCGTGGTAGGGGTGGAAATAGTGAGATGCAAGTTGGCGGAAGTTTTAAGGATAGTTTATCTGAAGTCGGCGGCTGGGGAATCGGGATGATGATGCAAGGAGAAACCATTCCTAAGGAAGAAAACCATGTACGCTTAAGTTCGGACTTAAAAGATAAGTTTGGAATGGCTCAGATGGTCTTTAATGTGGGTTATGATGATAATGATCAGAAGAGTATGCAGGATTTCCTGGATCAAGGTTCAGAGATGCTGGAATATATTGGAGCAAAGAATATCAGTCAACATAATAGTCAACAAAATCCAGGCTTAGATATCCACGAAATGGGGGGAGCGAGGATGGGCTTAGACCCGAAGACGTCCATTTTGAACAAATGGAATCAAATGCATCTCTGTAAGAATGTATTTGTGACAGACGGAGCTAGCATGACTTCCACCGGAACGCAAAACCCTTCATTGACCTATATGGCGATGACAGCTCGATCTGCCAACTATGCCATGGAAGAAATGAAAAAAGGAAATCTATAAATCAGTATAAGACATAAAAAAAGGATCAACTCATCGTTGATCCTTTTTTTATGTCTTGCTTTCTAAGAATTATTTCTTTGGAGCAGCAGCTGGTGCAGCAGCAGAAACACCTAATTTAGCTTTGATGTCTGCAGTTAAGTCGTCACCACCTTGGAAGTAAGGAACACCACCACTAGAGATGTCTAATACGTAAGCATAACCTTTATCTTTAGCCACGGTATTGATAGCTGTCATTACTTTTTGCTCGATAGGAGCATATAACTCTTGTTGTTTTTTACCGATTTCTTCTTGTGCAGCTTGTTGAACACTTTGGATACGAGTTTCCATTTCACGCATTTTGTTAGCGATCGCTTGAACTTCAGCATCTACAGTTTCTTTATTTGCTTCACTGCGGTTTCTGATTTTTTCGTTAGCGTTGTTTTGCTCTTTTTGGTACTCACTGATCATCCCTTGAATTTCTTTTTGTTTAGTTTCTTGCAAGGTTTTCATTTGAGTTTCAGCAGCTTTGAACTCGTTAGTAGACTGAACAATTTCAGCTGTGTTGATGTGTCCAATTTTTTGTTGTGCATTGACAGTATTTCCTGCCAATAAAATTCCTGATGCTAATACTACACTTTTCAATAAATTTTTCATGCTTTTTTTGTTAGTCTTATATTTTACTGATATAAGGAAATTTTCTTGTTTTATGTTAAATAATAAAATTAGTTTGCAATTATAATAAAAATTATTAGTTCGCTAAAGAAGGATTAGGTTTCAAACCTAATTTAGTGATAACATCGTTACTTTTATCCAAGTTTGGGTTGGCATAAAGGAAAGTATTTTCACTTCTTTTATCCATAATGAAATCAAACTGACCAGCAGCAGCCACATCTTTGATAGCTTTATCTACTCTAGCCTGAATAGGTTTCATCAAGTTTTCACGTTGTTTAAAAAGGTCTCCTTCGAAACCGAATTTAGTACGTTGGAACTCTTTTACGGCTTTTTCTTTATTTACGATTTCATCTTCACGACGTCTGCGCATATCTTGGTTCAAGTTAGCTTGATCCTTTTGATAAGCTTGATACATACGTTCAATTTCATCGAATTGTTTATCTACTTCAGCTTGCCATTGCTTAGACTGGTCATCTAGTTGTTTTTGCGCTGAATTATATTCTGGAATATGTTTCATTACATATTCTGAATCCACATATGCTAATTTTTGGGCAAAAGAAACTGAACCCAACATGGTTAACATCACGATTAATATTCCTATTCTTTTCATCGACATATTATTTTTTAAATTCTATGTTTAAGACAATTCAAATGTTAAAAAGTTTAATTAGAAACCTCCCATATTTTGGATAATACTGAAGGTGAAGTTTTGTTTCCAACGATCAGTAGTTAAGCCTGGGATTGGATCTAATGCATGTCCGTAGTCAATTCCTAGCATACCAAAGATAGGTAAGAAGATACGAGCACCCACACCAACCGAACGGCGAACTTTAAATGGATTCACTTCATCAAATTTGTTCCAAGTGTTACCTGCCTCTGCGAATGCTAAAGCGAATACTGTCGCTTGCTCATTCAACATAATCGGGTGACGAAGTTCAATTTGATATTTTGCATAGATTGGGCTACCTGATTGGATCGCAATATTTTGTAGATTACTACCAGTTGATGCAGGAATTAAAGCACCATTTGAGTATCCACGCATTGCAATAATCTCAGAACCTTGTAAGAAGTCGAAGCCTTGCATACCATCACCTCCTAATTTAAAACGCTCAAATGGAGAAATTGGTGTCTCATTACCATAACTTCCTAAGTAACCAAATTGAGCTTGTGCCTTGAATACAAGTTTACCAGCGATTTTGGTGTACCATTGAGAATCGAATTTCCATTTATGGTATTCCGTGAATTTGTATTTCTCGTTATCTGGAGCAGTAGCGTAGTTGATATTGTTCCATAATGAATATGGAGGAGTCAACTGCACACTAAACTTGATATGAGATCCTGAAGTAGGGTAGATAGGCGCGTCAATTGAGTTACGGCTAATCTCTTGCGTAAAGTTAATGTTATAAGCTGTACCATCCGCGAATACGAAGATACCACCATAGTTATCCAAGAAATAGCGTTGGTAAGACAATGAGCTATTAATTTGGAAATAGTTGTCTGGCCATTGCAAACGCTTACCTAAGGTAGCAGTTACCCCGTGCATTTGGATTTTAGGAATTCCTTCATAATCCTCATAACGGTTATTTTGCCAGTTATAACGTTGGTATTGTGAGTTTGAAATGTAAGCACTCAATCCAAAGTAAATAGGTTTTTTACCACCTAACCAAGGCTCAGAAAAGGAGAAGCTATACGATTGGTATCTCTTTCCGGAAGTTTGCCCACGGATACTTAATTTTTGACCATCACCTCTAGGAAGTGGTTTCCAAGATTCTTTCTTAAAGAAGTTACTTGTAGAGAAGTTATTGAAGGTCAAACCTAATGTACCAATCACCTGACCAGCACCATAACCTCCGGATAATTCTACTTGGTCAGAAGGTTTTTCAGCTACTGAGAATTCAATATCTGTTGTTCCTTCTTCATAGTTTAAGTTTGTTGGCATAGGTTGAACCTTTTGCTCATCAAACATACCTAACTGAGAAATCTCACGAACACTTCTTACCAATAACTCACGAGAATACTTTTGACCTGGTTTTGTATAGATAGAACGAAGAACAACACGGTCATTGGTCACATCATTACCTTTTAAGATAACATTGTTAATGGTGTATTGTTTACCTTCAAACATCTGGATTTCCAAGTCTACAGTATCTTGATAAATTCTTCTGATTACAGGTTGTACACTGAATGTTAAGTAACCATCATTTTGATAAATGGCTGCGATGTCATCCGAATTTCTAGTCGGACCACTTAATTTTGAATTCAGTTTTTCTTCACTATAAACATCACCATGTTGAATACCTAATAAGATATTTAAAGTAGAATCCTTGAATTTAGAGTTTCCAGACCATGTAATATTACCTACGTAGTATTTAGGACCTTCATAAACATCGATATCAATCGCTACTTCATTATTATCATGACGTCTTACAGTATCTTTTAGGATTTGCGCATCGCGGAAACCTTTGTCTTGCATTTTAGCAATCAAATTGGTTTTCGCCTCTTCGTACTTTTCGTCTTTGAACTTACCAGGTCCAAATACGCGGAACCATGCTCTAGGACGAACTCCCTTCATGAATTTAGTCAACTGTCTGTTGCTAAATTCTTCGTTTCCAGTGAAGTTAATGCTGTTTACCTTGATTTTTTTATTTCTATCAACATCCACTACCAAGATTTCATTGTTCGCTTGCGATGAATCTGGTTTTGTAGTGATTTTTATCTCTGGGAATAAGTAAGATTTTTCTCTTAAATATTTTTCGATAGTTGTTTTAGTGGTCATCAACAAGTTGTCATTTACAATCTTGCCGGAGTTAGTGTTTAGTCTTTTACGAACTTCCTCGGTTTGAGTTTTACTTAGACCGTTAATATCAACGCGGGTTAAACGAGGTCTTTCAACAACTCTAATTTCAAGGTAGATAGTTTCATCTTCAATTTTAGTAGCATATAATTGAACATCTTCAAAAAGGTTTTGATCCATCAAGGCTTTGATTACGCTTGATGTTTGTTCACTTGGAACTTCGATATACTGACCAACGGATAATTTGGAAATGGTGATAAGGACTTCCGCATCCAGATATTGTGCTCCAGTTACGGTTACTCCACCAATTACATAGTTTTTTGGATCCAAATAAGAGATATCATCTGGACTGTTCAAATTCAAAGGCCTATTTCCTGTTATCTGAGCCTGCGCGAAATTGCAAATTAAGAAGGTGAGTAAAATAGAAAGTTTAATTATACGCTTCATCTACTTTTTATTATGTCTGCTAAAGTACAGCAAAGTCTTGTTAATTTTTGTTAAAAGAAATATTACGAAGTTCTGACAGTATCGCTGTCAAAATTAAAATGATGCAAAAGTAATGATTTCTTATAATTGTTCACTAGTTTTCCCAAATCTTCTTTCTCTATTCTGAAATAAATAAATACACTCGAATAAAGTTTCTCTAGAAAATTCAGGCCACATAATAGGTAAGAAAAACAGCTCAGAATAAGCTATTTGCCACAACATATAGTTGCTGATGCGTTCTTCACCACTAGTTCTGATTAAAAGATCGGGGTCTGGAATGTTGTTAGTGTAAAGATTTTGGCTAAAAAGATCCTCGTTAATTTCATCGATAGAAATTTCACCTTTTTTAACTTTTTCAGCGATCGCTTTTGTAGCATCCAGGATCTCTTGACGGGATCCATAGCTCAATGCAAGCGTCAAAGTACAGCCAGTATTGTTCTTGGTTTGGTCTATTGTGGATTGAAGAGTGACTTGGCAATGGTCTGGTAAGTCCGACATTCTGCCAATACTATTCACCCGAATATTGTTTTCTTGGAAGGTAGGTAATTCTTGGTTTAATGAGTTTACTAATAGCTCCATGAGTGCATCCACTTCAAATTGTGGTCTATTCCAGTTTTCAGTGGAGAAGGCATAAAGGGTAAGATATTTTAATCCGATTTCTACGGACGCTTCTAAGGCTTCACGTACCGCAGTTACACCATTTTTATGGCCAAAGACGCGAAGTTCGCCTTTTTCCTTTGCCCAACGGCCATTACCGTCCATGATGATAGCGATATGCTGTGGTAAATTGTTTTTATCTATTTTATCTTTAAAACTCATTAGATAATCTACGTTAATTCTTTGTATAGTTTTTGATCAAGCTTAAAGTTTTGGGACCTTCCTTAATCTCAGAGAATAAGAAGAAAATTGAAGAGAAAGGGTAAAAGTTAAGTTGATAGTGTTTATTGAATAATCCCAAAAATGAGCCAATCAATTTTGTTCCTAAATTTTCCAAAGTAGGAAGTAGCGCAAATAAATTAATTACCGAAATTGATTCGCTTTTCATCTTGATTTTTGGCCCCAATATTTAAAGATTTTCAAGTAAAGATACAGGTTTTAAGATAATCCTTAAATAATTTTTATGGATTATGGAAGTTTAGACAATTAATCTTAATAATTGCGGACATCAATACCCCACAATAGTTTCTCTCTTAATATTCCAAAATACTGATCGTTTGGCAGTCTGATTAAGTTGATACTAAATGGAGCCTTGGTAATCAATAAACTAGTTTTAGTGCTGAGGGTATGACTCTTAGAGTCGCAACTCAAGATGTATTTTTCTGTTCGGCTTTCGATTTCAAGGCGCAGTTGCATATTCTCATTAACAACTATTGGCCTTACATTAAGGTTATGTGGCGAAATAGGAGTGATCACAAAATTTCCACTTCCAGGCATGATAATCGGTCCGCCGCAGCTTAAGGAATATGCTGTAGAACCCGTTGGAGTAGCAATGATTAATCCATCTGCCCAATAGGAGTTCAATAATTCATTATCCAATACTGCATGAACGGTTATCATTGCTGAAGAATCGGATCTGAATACGGTAATATCATTCAAAGCGAAATCTTCCCCTTTAATAAAGGTCCCGTCGGAACTTTCAACTTGCAGCAATGCTCTTTTCTGAATTTGGTAGTTATTGGAGAGAATCTGATCCAAGGCAGCCTCCATATGATTTTTGGAGATGTTTGCCAAGAAACCTAATCGACCAAAATTAATCCCAGCTAATGGAATCCCCGAATCCTTGATTAAGGTCGCTGCAGAAAGCATCGTACCGTCACCACCTAAACTAAGCATAAAGGCGATGTCGCTCGGAAGATCATGGTGGGATTTAAATTTCTTAAAGGTGAAATCTAATTTGCATAGGCGCTTCAGGAAACTATGAAAGTCGTGGTGGATATATACTTTCACATTTTTTTCACGCAGATAAGTGAAAAGTTCAATGACATATCCAATCACGGACTGGTTAAACTCTCTACCGTATACTGCTATGGACAGCTCTTTCATGCTTTTGCTCATATTATTCGCAAAGATGGAAAATTCTAAGAATTAAATATTCAAATAGTTCATTAAAAGATTATATCGCTCTTGGATATCATTTTGATCTGACCCATCATTAAATGTTGCCTTCACCACATAATCATGTCTCCACAAGGAAGCTAATACCGAAGAAATATTGTTTTTATTAACCTTAATAGTCAATTCTACCTTCGAAGAATTTTCAATAGGTCTAATCCCAGTATTTAAGATTTTGGTGTTTTCAGATTCAATAATATGCGAAACATGAGTTAAACTATTGTCTCGATCTTCCATTTCAAGAACAATGATAGCTCCCTTATCCTGATTGGATATGGTTTGGTTGACTGCTCTCAATAAATCTTTTTGCGTAATAACACCTACATATTCCTTCTGTTTATTTACAATTGGCAATAAATCAAACTGATAGGTTTCCAAATATTGCAATGCATCATAGATGTGTTGATAATCGTAAAGATAAATGAAAGGAAAGGATAGTTTAAGTTCCTTAATTAAGGTATCTTCATCTTCCAGGGATAAAAGGTCTTCTTCAGTGATTAATCCGAGATATTCCTTACCTTTTACGATGGGAAGTTGATGAAAATGAAGCTCATTAATCTTGTCTAAAGAAAAAGCTACCGTGTCATTTGGATGAACTTCGGTATAGAGCGTAGATATGTTTTCACCGATATACATGAAACCTTTTATATGATTAAACTAAAAAAAAAGAAAAACGTTTAATTTTAGTTTAATTCTGCGTTTATTGCTAAGGTAGTGAAAATATTAAATTGATATAAAATAAAAAGATGTTTTAGTCATCTTAAAACTAATTATGTAATTTTACACAACTTTTATAAAAGAGTATTATAGTATATGAGCTTAGAAAAGCAAGAGAAGTTTATTGAAATCAGGGAGGTAATACGCAAGAAAAGTCCAGGCTTAGCCAAATGGATACCCAAGCCATTATTAAGTTATTTAGTAAAAACGATCCATGAAGACGAGATAAATTATATCATGACTACCTATCATGATGATATGGGTTTAGATTTTGTGGACTCATTACTGAAAGAACTTAAGGTGAATGTGCATTTGGAAGGTGCTGAAAATATTCCTTTAGATGAAAGTGTAATCTTTGCTTCGAACCATCCTCTAGGTGGTTTGGATGGTGTGGCATTTATGCAAGTCATAGGCAAGTATAGAAAAGATGTGAAATTCTTGGTAAATGATATTCTGATGAATGTCCGAAACCTTGAACCTTTATTCGTTCCTGTAAATAAAGTCGGTGGTCAGAGTAAATCAGCTATTGCAGCGATAGAAAATGCCTATGCATCCGATCATGCGCTGTTGGTATTCCCAGCCGGACTAGTTTCTCGGAAAATAAAAGGCGAAATCGTTGACCTAGAATGGAAAAAAAGCTTTATAAGTAAAGCAAAAAAATATAAAAAAGACATTGTTCCTGTTTATATTGAAGGACGAAACTCGAATTTCTTTTACAACCTATCGAGAATAAGACATAAAATAGGATTAAAAGCAAATATTGAAATGTTATATTTACCTGATGAGATGTTTTCCCAAAGAGGGAAGGATATCACCATCAGAATCGGGAAGAAAATTCCTTATACCCATTTTGACACCAGCAAGAATGAACGTCAATGGGCAGCAGAAGTAAAAGAAGTGGTTTATGCCATGGCTCATGGTAAAAAATAATGTATGCAAGAAATAATTCAACCGGTAGATAGAGATCTAATTAAAAGTGAACTTACGAAAGAAGCCTTCGTTCGCTATACCAATAATGGAAGTAACGAAGTCTATTTAGTAAATTATCATACCGCACCTAATATTATGCGTGAAATCGGAAGATTGCGCGAACTTACCTTTCGTGGTGCCGGCGGTGGTACCGGATTACCTTTAGATATTGATGAAAATGATACCTCAGATCATAATTATGATCAATTAATCGCCTGGAATCCAGAAGATGAAGAAATCATCGCTGGTTACCGTGTGATAAAATGCGATCAAGCAACCGATTCTAATGGGGAAATTCATCTCTCAACCGCACATTACTTTGATTTTTCTGAAAAATTCAAAAAGGATTTCTTACCCTATACTATTGAATTAGGAAGATCTTGGGTTCAACCTAAATATCAACCTGCAATCGATAATAGAAAAGGTATCTTCTCATTAGATAACTTATGGGACGGACTAGGAGCACTGGTTCTTATTAATCCTGATGTTAAATATCTTTTTGGAAAGGTCACCATGTATCCGCATTATAACGCTGAAGCAAGAGATCTTCTGATCTATTTTATGGAACACTATTTCCCTGATAAGGATAATTTAGTGGAACCTGTTCAGGATCTTTACCTGGGCTATAAAACGGATATCTCGAAGTATATAGGAATTTTTGATGGATTGGATTATAAAGAAGGGTATAAGGTGTTGAATGCAAGGATTCGCGAATTAGATGAAAACATTCCGCCTTTGATCAATACCTATATGAATCTTTCGCCAACCATGCGTGTATTTGGAACTGCCAGAAATAACGAATTCGGGGAAGTGGAAGAAACAGGTATCATGATCACTTTGGATGATATCTATCCAGCGAAAAAAGAACGACATATGTCGACCTTTGAAAGAGATAAACATTTCGGTGAAAGACCAGTAAAAACAAGATAAAAAGAACCCCCAATGTGATTAAACATTGGGGGTTTTGTTTTTATTTTTCTCTTTATGGATAGAGGGCCATTTCCAGGTGTGGGATGTTGTCTTCTAAATAGACCTCACTTTCAATCTGAAATCCTAGTCCAGTATAAAATCGCATCAGGTATTCCTGAGCACTAATCCGGATTGGGACCGATGGAAATTCCTGCTTTAACTCTTCGATAGCCTTATTCATCAGAACTTGACCATATTGATGCTTTCTGTAGTCAGCATGAACCACTACTCTGCCAATGGAGCTACAATTAGGGTAGGAGATATCTGGTGGTAATAATCTCGCATAAGCGATACAGATATCATTATCCATTGCAAAAAGGTGGTTGCCTTTTAAATCCTTGTCATCACATTCTGGATAAAGACAATCCTGTTCCAGCATAAAAACATTGATACGAAGCTGTAAAATTTTATAGAGCTCTAAGGAGCTTAATTCTGAAAAGGATTTTAATCTCCATTCCATAAATTTCTTAGCTTAATAGCGATTTAACAACTTCTGAAATCGTGCGCCCATCAGCTTGTCCCGCAAGTTTTTGGTTGGCAGCACCCATTACTTTTCCCATGTCCTTGATGGAGGTAGCACCTGTTTCAGCAATAATTCCTTTTACTACATTTTCAACTGCATCACGGTCCAACTGTTTTGGAAGAAATTCTTCGATTACTTCCAATTCCTCAATTTCAATGGTATATAAGTCTTTTCTATCTTGTTGTTGGTAGATTTCTGCTGACTCCTTACGTTGCTTAGCAAGTTTTTGCAATACTTTGATTTCACCTTCTTCTGTCAATGCTTCAGCATGTCCCTTCTCTGTATTTGCTAATAAAATGGCTGCTTTAATTGCACGCAATCCACGTAATCTTACATTGTCCTTAGCGATCATTGCCGCTTTGATATCTTGTGTGATTTTTGCTTCTAATGACATATATGTTTTATTTATTTTCTAATTACTATTGTTCCATTTGCTTGAGCTGTTGGCATCACCAACAAATCATTGATATTCACATGTTTTGGTCTGGAGAGTACAAAAGATACAATCTCAGCTATATCCTGTCCTGATAGTGCTGTCAAGCCTGTATACACGTTTTTCGCACGTTCTTTATCGCCGTGGAATCTTACTTCTGAGAATTCAGTTTCTACCATTCCTGGGTCGATACTGGTGACTTTGATGCCCTTCGCCAAAAGATCAATGCGCATGGCTTTTGTAAGTGCATCTACCGCATGTTTTGTTGCGCAGTACACATTGCCATTCGGATAAACTTCTTTACCAGCTATCGAGCCTAAATTGATGATATGTGCCTGATCACTTCCTTCCATCATCGGGATTACATACTTGGTCACATATAATAATCCTTTTACATTGGTGTCGATCATGCGGTCCCAATCCCCAATCTTGCCATCTTGGATGGAATCCAATCCTTGACTCAATCCCGCATTATTAATTAGGATATCAACTTTTTTCCATTCCTCTGGAAGGTTGGATAAAGTCGTTTCTACCTCATCCGAATTGCGAACGTCCAGTTTAAAACTATGGGTTTCCGTATTAGGATTGATGGTTTTGATTTTTTGGATTAATTCCTCCAGTTTTTCAACTCTTCTGGCGCATAATAGAAATCTATATTTATTTTCCTTTGCCAATTCAAGAGCACAAGCTTCTCCAATTCCAGAGCTTGCTCCCGTGATTAAAACTGTCCTCATTTTTTTTAATTTTTTAATATTATTAGCATTTCTTCCTGATTTAAATCTTTTTCCAGGATTTTAGGAGTTGCTAAGTTGACATACACAAAGATACAACAAACTGACTAAAATATTGGGACTTTCAAAGGGTCATTCTAAACTTAAAGAAGACTTAAACATACCTAACTCGCTGACTATGAATAGAAGAGAGAATAGTACTTCAAATTAACTGTTTTTTGTAGGCTGTTAGGAGGTTATTCACAAAGCTTAATCTTATCTACATTCCTATAAAATGTTGATTTATAATGCGTAAATTTAGTTATTAACAGGTTCTTCACAATTGATGTTAATTATTAGTCCCTGTTTTACAACTCCTATTGCATGATTGTTGAAGCACCTATTTTTTACTGTTCAAAACTTGATGGTAGGGCATCTCTTATTTTTCTTACATTTGTTACCCTATCATTGAAAGCAGGGTGAATCAAGCCGAGAAATATTTTATAGTATGTCTTTAGAAAACGAATTTACAAACAGTGCGTCAGGACAATCTAGCCGCGCAAACTTCAACAAAAAAAGAACGAGCTTAAATAACTTAGTCTCTGGATTAGGTAAGCTCCCTCCACAGGCATTGGACCTGGAAGAGGCGGTATTAGGTGCGCTTATGTTGGAGAAAAATGCGCTTAGTGAAGTGATCGATATCTTAAAGCCTGATTCATTCTATAAAGAAGCTCACCAAAAGATTTTCCAAGCGATCTACAATCTCTTCCAAAAGACTTCCCCAATCGATATTCTTACCGTGGTGGCTGAATTGCGCCAAATGGGAGCTTTGGAAATGGTAGGTGGTGCATACTATATCACTCAGCTGACTGACCGTGTCGTTTCAGCTGCTAATATTGAATACCATGCTCGTATTATCTCCCAAAAATATATTCAACGTGAATTAATCAAGGTATCTACCGAAATTATTAACTCATCCTACGATGAGACTTCCGATATCTTTGATTTATTGGATCACGCTGAAAAATCACTTTTCGATATCGCCCAAAACAACTTAAGGAGAGACTCCAGAAAAATGGATGATATCATGCGTGAGGCCATTTCTTCGTTGGAATCCTTACGTGAGAAAACGGATGGATTAACAGGTATTCCTTCCGGATTGACAGCATTGGATAGAATGACCTCGGGTTGGCAGCCTTCTGACTTAGTGATTATTGCGGCTCGTCCAGCGATGGGTAAAACGGCCTTCGTATTGTCTGTTGCTAGAAACGCAGCAGTCGATCATAATCGTGCCGTTGCAGTATTCTCCCTAGAGATGTCATCGGTGCAGTTAGTGAATCGTCTGATTGCCGGAGAAACCGAAATTGAACAAGAAAAACTTAAAAAAGGAAACCTTGCGGACCATGAATGGCAACAATTGCACTCTAGAATTGGCCGCTTGACAGAAGCTCCTTTAATTATTGATGATACCCCAGCATTAAACGTATTTGAATTCCGTGCGAAGTGTAGACGTTTGAAAGCGCAGTACGATATCCAAATGGTAATCGTCGATTACTTGCAGTTGATGCATGGTAAAGCCGATGGAAAGGGCGGTGGTAACCGTGAGCAAGAGATCGGTAGTATCTCTCGTGCATTAAAATCCGTTGCTAAGGAATTGAATATCCCTGTATTAGCCTTGTCGCAGTTAAGCCGTGCAGTGGAATCCAGACCAGGAAACAGTAAGCGTCCAATGCTATCCGACTTACGTGAGTCCGGATCTATTGAGCAGGATGCCGATATGGTACTTTTCCTTTACCGTCCTGAATACTATGGTTTGTTGGAGGATGAAGAAGGAAGATCGACAGTAGGTGTAGGAGAAGTTATTATCTCAAAACACCGTAACGGTGAGACCGGTATTGTTCCTTTACGCTTCGTAGGTAAATATGTGAAGTTCGTCGATTTAGAAGATGATTTCTCAGGAATGGGTCCTGATGGAGGTAGTTTCAATGATTTCAATGCAGGAATGGGAAGTGCAATTCAACCTTCTGGTAACTTTGGTGATTTCGGTGGTGGAATCACAATGCCTTCTCGAATGAATGATATGCCTGATGATGCTCCATTTTAATCAGAAATAAAAAAATATTTAAAAAAGCGCAGAACTAATCTTCAGCGCTTTTTTTGTGCCTTTTATTTGATGGCAAAATTGAAATATTGATCCTTGAAAGGTTCATTTTTTAAGGTATAATGCCACCATTCTTCTTCAATTGCCTTGAAACCATATTTCTCCATAATGCCTCTCAATAATTTTCTATTCGCCTTTTGAGCATCTGAAATTTCACTGTAATCATGGTGGGAGGGTTCTCCGAAAAAGTCGAATCCTGTACCCATATCCAGTTCCTTCTTGTCCGTGAGATTAATGATGGTCAAGTCAATCGTGCTACCGCGGCTATGTCCAGACTTCTCCGCGATATATCCGAGTTTAAAAAGGTCTCGCTTGTCAACATCTGGATAAAACTCTTGTTTTGCGGTGCTATCAGCGATATCCAATGCCCATTCCTTGAAATTATCCACTGCCTGCTGCGGTCGGTAGGCATCAAAAACCTTTATTCCCAATCCCATTTGATTCAATTCTTTATGAATCAAAACCAAGGATTTCGCAGCTTCCTTACTGATATAAACTTTGTTTGCTTCATAGCCTTTCACCCGCCTCCCCATGAAATTGTGATTTCCAAAATATCGCAATTCGATTTCAATATTGGGAACCATTCTCTTCAACTCTATAAAGCTGTTGGGAATTTCTTTTTGAGCCGCACAAGCAACAAAGAGGATCGCAAAAATCAAGGAATGTATAGCAATTTGTATTTTTTTCATAAGTCAGATTTTGATCTTGTAAGAACAAATTTATAAAACCAGATACAAGTTTGAAACATTCCCAGCGTTTCGGGGTATTAGTGGAATGCAGTTCTTCATTTTTAGATCTGTGATGATTTATTAGTTTTGTGCTCATATGAGAAAGAAAGTCGATTTTGATAGCTGGTCAAGAAAGGAACATTTTGAGTTCTTTTCCAAATTTACCGAACCCTTCCATGGAATAACTGCAGAATTGGACCTTACTATTGCTTATCAACAGGCAAAGTTGAAGTCTCAGTCTTTCTTTCTGTACTACCTGTACCGTGCTATTAAAGCAATGAATGAAATTGAGAACTTCAGGTTAAGGATCGATAATTCAGAACTTTATTTATATGATGAGGTCCATATCTCGACCACCGTGCTTCGGGATGATAATACTTTCGGGTTTTCCTATATTGATTTTCAAGAGGATGAAGAGCTGTTTTTGAAAGGAGCCAATCAGGCAGTAGAAAAAGTTAAAAGTTCTTCGGGATTAGATTTAACAGGAGCTAAGTTAAATGAAGTACATTGCTCCGCATTGCCTTGGGTCAATTTTACATCCCTTTCCCATGCTCGAAACTTCGATTATCCGGATTCATGCCCTAAAATTTCCTTCGCAAAATTAATGGATGTCGACGGGAAAAAGACCATGGCGATATCCCTACATGTTCACCACGCATTGCTGGATGGCTACCATGTTGGATTATTTATGGAACGATTTCAAGAGTTGCTCAATCAAATCGATTGATTTTTTCCTATCTTCTTGTGCCTGTGGATAATTTTCTAGAATAGTACGGCTATTTTTATTAAATTTGAGTCCCCATTTTTGAGGCATTACATTAGATAAATTTAGGAGAGTATTTTGGATTTTTTAGCAGGATTGAACCCCTCACAACGAGACGCCGTTGAAACTATTAAAGGTCCAGTGATGATTGTTGCTGGTGCTGGATCTGGAAAAACGCGTGTAATTACCTATAGAGTAGCCCATCTGATACAGCAAGGTGTAGACCCTTTCAATGTACTTGTGTTGACTTTTACTAATAAAGCAGCCAAGGAAATGCGTGAGCGTATTATGAAAGTGGTAGGCTCCGAAGCCAAAAACATCTGGATGGGAACATTCCACTCTGTTTTTGCCCGTATATTACGTGTTGAAGCCGAACTCTTGGGCTATCCCAAAAACTTTACGATCTATGATACAGACGATACCAAAAGTCTGTTGAGAACCATCTTGAAAGAGATGAACCTCGATGATAAACTATACAATGTCAACCATGTGTATGGTCGTATATCATCCGCAAAGAATAATTTAATTTCCCCACAAGAATATAATAAGAACGAAGCTATTCTAGCCGAGGATCAGTCAAATGGTCGTGGTCAGCTAGGACAGATCTATATGACCTATGCGCAGCGCTGTTACCGCGCTGGAGCAATGGATTTTGACGATTTATTGTTCAAAACCAACGTCTTATTGAATAAATATCCAGATGTTCTGCATAAATATCAGCATCAATTTAAATATCTGATGGTGGATGAGTATCAGGATACCAACTTTTCTCAATACCTGATTGTGAAAAGATTGGCCGCAGTAAATGAAAATATCTGTGTCGTTGGAGATGATGCTCAGAGTATCTATGCCTTCCGGGGTGCAAATATTCAGAATATCTTAAATTTCCAAAAAGACTATCCTGATGTTAAGGTGTTTAAACTGGAGCAAAATTACCGATCTACAAAAATGATCGTAAATGCTGCAAACAGTATCATTGCCAATAACAAGAATCAATTAGAAAAAAATGTATTCTCTGATAATGAGGATGGAGAGAAAATCAAAGTAAGTCGTGCCTTCTCAGATAATGAGGAAGGTAAGATCGTTGCAGAAGCAATCTCTCAGGAAAAATCATTGAAGAGTTTAAAGTATAAAGATTTTGCAATCCTATACAGAACTAATGCGCAATCGCGTTCATTAGAGGAGGCTTTGCGAAAACTGAATATTCCTTATAAGCTTTACGGAGGAACATCGTTCTACCAAAGGAAAGAAATTAAGGATTTAATTGCCTATTTCAGACTGACCTTTAATCCAAATGATGAAGAGGCATTGAAACGTGTGATTAACTATCCGCGAAGAGGGATCGGTGATACAACAGTGGAGAAAATTATGGTAGCAGCTGACCAGCAACAATTACGTTTGTGGGATGTGGTTGCCAATGCTCAAATGTTCTTGGACGGTCGTAGTGCTGCTTCAGTTTCCAATTTCGGACTGATGATTCAAAGCTTTCAGGCGACTTCAAAAACAAATACTGCATTTGACACTGCAATGCATATTGCTCAACACTCTGGAATACTGAAAGATCTTTACGAGGATAAATCTGTTGAGGGTTTAGCACGATATGAAAATATCCAAGAACTCTTGAACGGTATTAAAGAATTCTCAGAAAGGGAAGATCTGGAAGAAAAAGGACTGGATGTCTTCATGCAGGATATCGCCTTACTGACAAATGATGATAACGATAAGGATCCAAATGCAGATACTGTATCTTTAATGACGATTCACGCCTCCAAAGGACTTGAATTCCCTGTAGTTCACATCGTTGGATTAGAAGAAAATTTGTTTCCATCACAATTATCTCTAAATTCAAGGTCAGAACTGGAAGAAGAACGAAGATTATTCTATGTCGCAGTGACACGTGCAGAAAAAAAGCTACATTTGTCCTATGCAACTTCCAGATACCGTTGGGGAACATTAAATAACTGTGAACCAAGTCGGTTTCTAGATGAATTAAATCCAAGTTGTTTGGATCTTGACTTTAAGCCACGCTCATCGCCAATGATGGATGATGACTTCGGGTCAGAACGCGTACAATGGCAACGCAAAGAAGGCGGTAATGCTTCAGGTGATGTGTTTTCTAAACCAAAACCTAAGGTAATAAAGACAACCTCCATATTGCCAAAAGCACATAAACCAAGTCCTGATTTTGCCCCTTCAGATACTTCAGGTCTGCAGGTTGGTATGGAAGTTGAACATGAACGCTTCGGATTTGGTAAGGTTATTAACCTCGAAGGAAATAAACCGGATATCAAAGCAACTATTTTCTTCAAAGAGTTGGGACAGAAGCAATTGTTGCTTAAATTTGCCAAGCTTAGAATAGTAAATTGATACCCAATTTAGAATTACATATTTAACACCTATAGAGGGTTAAAGCAAAATAAACATATGATTTTTGATTATAACAGCACTAGACCAAAATTAATTTTGGCAGAATATGGCCGAAACGTACAGAATATGGTGGACTATATCTGCACGCTGTCAGATAGGGAAGAAAGAAACCGTTTAGCGCAGGTGGTCATCGATATGATGGGGGTGTTAAACCCGCATCTTCGTGATGTATCTGACTTTAAACATAAACTTTGGGACCATTTATACATTATTTCGGACTTTAAAATTGATGTGGATTCTCCTTACCCAATCCCGACCAAGGAAAATATTCACCATAAACCAGAGACTCTTAAATATCCTAACCATAATATCAAGTTTAAACATTATGGCCACACCGTAGAAGAGATGATCAAGAAAACCTTGAATATCTCAAACCCGGAAGCCAGACAAAAAATGACCTTAAGCGTAGCCAATTTCATGAAAATGGCTTACTTAACATGGAATAAAGATTCAGTCTCTGATGACCAGATCCTTCAAGATTTAAGTACGCTATCGCATGGTGAATTACAATTGCCAGCAGATACCGTACTGACGAAACTTGATTTCAAAACTCCTCCTCCAGGGAATCGTGTTAAAACCTCAGGAAGTAATACCGGCCAACAACAACAAAATAAGCCGCAAAATAATTACAACAACAAGAGGAATAGTAACAACAACAATAATAACAAGAGACCCTCGAACAACAATAACAACAACAGACAGAAGAAGAATTATAAATAAGACCTTTTGAAAAAAGCAATTGGTACTCTTTGTCCAATTGCTTTTTTCATCTAGGTATGATATGAATTGAACAATCCTTTATTTTTTCAAGCTGAAGGATTGGTTGATATGAAGAAACTATGAATGCATTTGAAATTTACGGTGGTAAACCATTAAAAGGAGAAATCGTTCCTCAAGGAGCTAAAAACGAAGCATTACAAATTATCTCTGCAGTCTTATTGACCGCTGAGAAAATGACCATTAGCAATATCCCTGATATTAAAGATGTAAATAAATTGATCGATTTATTGGCAGCAATGGGAGTAGATGTCAATAGAGTGAATGAGGATACATACGAATTTGAAGCAAAAAACATCAATATAGATTATTTCCAATCTGAAGAATTCAAGAAAAAAGGAGGGAGCCTTCGTGGATCTATTATGATCGTAGGTCCTTTGTTGGCAAGATTCGGAAAAGCAGCTATCCCTAAACCAGGTGGCGACAAAATCGGAAGACGCCGTCTAGATACACACTTCCTGGGTTTTGAAAAACTAGGCGCTAAGTTCGTTTATGATGCTGAAAACCATTTCTTCAATGTGGATGCTACCCAATTAAAAGGTACATACATCCTCCTTGATGAAGCATCCGTGACTGGTACTGCCAATATCGTAATGGCAGCAGTATTAGCAAAAGGAACAACAACCATTTACAATGCCGCTTGTGAACCTTATTTACAACAGCTTTGTAAAATGTTGAATAGAATGGGAGCTAAGATCTCCGGAATTGGTTCTAACTTGCTAACCATTGAAGGAGTTGAAAAACTTGATGGAACTACCCATAGAATGCTTCCTGATATGATCGAAATCGGATCATTTATCGGTTTGGCAGCTATGACAGGTTCTGAAATCACCATTAAGAATGTATGCTTCCAAGAGTTGGGAATTATCCCTTCGGTATTTGCTCGCCTGGGAATAAAATTTGAACTTAAAGGAGATGATATTTTTATTCCTGCTCAGGAAAACTACGAAATCGATACTTTCATCGATGGATCTATCTTAACCATTTCTGATGCTCCATGGCCAGGATTTACGCCTGATTTATTGAGCATCGTCCTTGTTACAGCAATTCAAGCTAAAGGAAATGTATTGATTCACCAAAAAATGTTTGAAAGCCGTCTGTTCTTCGTAGATAAACTTATCGATATGGGTGCTCAAATTATCCTTTGTGATCCACACCGTGCTACCGTTATCGGCTTGAACAAGCAAAATAAACTTCGCGGAATCGAAATGACCTCTCCGGATATCAGGGCTGGGGTATCCCTATTGATTGCTGCTTTGTCAGCTCAAGGGAAATCGGTTATCTATAATATCGAACAGATCGAAAGAGGCTATCAACACATCGAAGAACGCCTGAAAGCACTAGGAGCAGATATCAGAAGAGTAGAGGCACAACCTGCTGGACATTAACAAGAATTGTCTTCTTAGTGTTAAAAAAATTATTCTACACTTGAAAATCTACTAAGTCTATATATTTTTGTGCAAAATTAATTGTTCAAACACACAATGAAAAAAATCACATTACTATCTGCAGTTGCTGCTTTCGTATTAGCATCTTGTGCAGGAAACCCTGAAGGTAAAAAAGCAGAAACTAAAGATTCAGTTGCTATCACTCAAACTGAAGTTGTTGGTAATACATTAAATGTAGATACAGCAGCTTCTAAAGTAGTTTGGACAGGAACTAAAGTTACTGGAAAACACACAGGTACTGTATCTATTAAATCAGGTACTTTAAACGTAGATAATGGTAAGTTGGTAGGTGGAAACGTTGTCCTTGACATGAATACCATCAGCTCAACTGATCTAGAAGGTGAATTCAAAGGTAAACTAGACGGTCACTTAAAATCTGAAGACTTCTTCGCAGTTGCAAGTCATCCTGAAGCTACTTTCACTATCACTGAAGTTAAACCTGGTGCTACTGACCAAGATTTAAATATCTCTGGTAACCTAGTAATCAAAGGAGTTAGCAAAAACATTACTTTTGACGCTAAAATTGTTGAATCTACTGAAGCAACAGTGAAAGCTACAGCTAACTTTAACATCACTAGAGCTGATTGGGGTGTAAATTATGAAGGTAAATCTGATGATTTAATCTCTAAAGAGATCAATTTCGATATCAATTTAGTTGCAAATAAATAATTTTATTTAATTCTATATTAAAAGCCCTTAACCTTGGTTAAGGGCTTTTTTATGCAATTTTCCTTCCTTTTGCTTCCTCATAAGCAGTAGATAAGTCTTATTTTTGTAGCTTATCAAATTCGAAACAAATGAAAATTTCCCTGATCTGCATAGGAAAAACTGATGATCAACATATTGTTCAAGGTATTGAAGTATATACCAAAAGACTGAAACATTATGTCAATTTTCAGATTGTAACAATCCCTGATATAAAGAATTCTAAAAACCTGACAGAAGACCAACAGAAAGAAAAGGAAGCCCAGTTATTATTGAAAAATTGTACGAACCAAGATTATATTATCCTCCTCGATGAAAGAGGAAAGGAATATAGCTCAGTGGAGTTTTCAAACTTCCTGGAGAAGCAAATGATCGCCAGTGTTACACACCTGGTATTTATGATCGGAGGACCTTATGGCTTTGATGAATCTGTCTATCAACGCGCCAATACAAAGATTTCGCTTTCCAGGATGACCTTTTCCCATCAAATGGTCAGATTATTCTTCGTAGAACAGATTTATAGGGCCTACACAATTATGCGAGGTGAACCCTATCATCATGAATAATTTTATGTAAATTGAATATATTTAGCATCATATAATTGAATATTTGAATTAACAGAGGGGTTAGGATTATATGTTTTTTTAGGAGTTTAAAATCAAAATAGTAACATTTAGTAAAGAAAATATTATGGATGAAAATAAGTTTAAAAGAGATTATAAGTTCAAGAGCCAAGAAGGGGCTCATGGTGGAAATATTAATAAGTGGATTATTATTATCGGTGGAGCAATTGTAATATTATTGGCTTACTTATTAAGATAATTGCAGGGCGTTAGTCAGGTTAAAATAAATAAGGCGATACGGGGAGTATCGCCTTAAAATCACACTAACTATTAATAAAACCCTATAGAACTAGGTGTTTTCAAAACATAGATCCCAGAATAGACAATAGTCTACCTCCAAGACCCACTGTAAAAGTAAAAACCTTTTATTATAAAATCAAATAAAAGTTGCAACATTTATATTATAATTGAATTTTATCTATATTTTTTAAAAATTCAACCCACGCAACCTGGTCAGTTTTAAATGTTAAGTCATTTTCTTGCAACTCCTGCAAGGGAATTAATCTAAACGCTTGTAATTTTCCTTCTAGTGATTTTTCAGTAAAGTCGAAAGATTTTGTCTTAATGTTTAATTCTACTTCGTTTTTTTGCTCTACCTGATAGTATATTGAAATGATTTGACTCTCATTAAAACTCGATTTCTCAAAAAAATCTGTAGTATAAATATGCTTGATTACCTCAACCTCCATTCCTGTTTCTTCTAGGTACTCGCGCTTCAAGGCATCCAACAAACCTTCCCCATATTCTAAACCCCCTCCCGGAAATTTAGTGAATGAAACATTCTCTGTGCGCTCATCGCTTATTAGGACCTCATTGCGATCATTGATCAATATCCCATAAACCCGAACATTAAATAAAAACATAGTTTAGTATTTTGACCCTGCCTCGTTCCAACAAAGTCTAGATAAGTAATTTGTGTATTTCTTTTAGTATGATGATTTTGGTCAAAACAGGTGCTCCGTCTTGACCAAAATAAACCTATAAAGGCTGAAATCCTGAACCTACAGTTTCCGAATCCAAGCCTACCAATGAATAATGCTTAGGTAAAAACCATGAAATCGTACTCATAGCCTGCTTATATTCTTGTTCATTGGCAAAGTTCTTAGGCGTGATATTAAAAACCAGGTCCTGTGTTACCTGATCTTCATCCGTATAATTTCTTGCAATCAGCATAACCATCGGATTCCTAACCCCTGAATATTGTAGGAATTCGCGAATCTGATGTCGAGCGTAACTAGGTAATATCTCCTCCGAAGGTTGTCCTACCAAGATTTCCTCATCGTTTCCAATTACAAAATCCTCATTGTTCCTTGCAAAATGATGGTCATCCGTGTAAAACTCATTGCGTAATGCATAATTCATCAAATCCCCATAACTGAACATCCAATCCGGATTTTCTTTTCTGGTATTCAATGCTACTCCAAAACCACTTTGAAGTAAGTGCCCCAATTTATTCTTAATGACGTAGGCCTGAAAATTCTCTCCTGGCTCTACCGAACGTAAATTAAAATAGGGAAAGCCTTCTGAGCTCATGATAATCTCCGGTTCAGAAACCGCAAGATTCGCCTCCGCAATATGATCGATAAACTCCGCTACCCAATCGTTGTTCCTTTTTTCTAAAGGTATCGTTAGCAAGTTGTTAACGACTAATGTTTTTTCAAGATCTCCTAAATTCCCGGATCCCGCGTTTGCATCAAAAAAATGTATGTTACTCATAAGTCCTTTGAAAATACGGCTAAAAGTAAGGATTATTGTCTTAATGTTAAATGTTTAATTCAAAAATCATCTGATATAATCCTGAAATTGGCTAAGATAAACTGGTTTATTTTCTTATTTTTGTTAAAAAAGGAACCACTTTAATGTCAGATTTAAATACGACACGATCAGTGCAATACAATACATCAAAAATTAGCTACGAGGAATTCCGCCAGGTACTCATTGAAGATTATAAACTAGCCACCCAAAGCCGATATGTTAGCCTCCTTGGAAGAAAAGAAGTGCTAACCGGTAAAGCGAAATTTGGAATTTTCGGAGACGGTAAGGAATTAGCCCAAATTGCCCTGTCAAAGGTCTTCAAACCCGGCGATTGGCGATCAGGCTATTATAGGGACCAAACCTTGGCCTTCGCGCTAGGAATTAGCAATATCTATCACTTTTTCTCTCAATTATATGCTAATCCCGATATCAAGGCCGAACCTTCCTCCGCAGGAAGACAAATGGTCGCTCACTTCGCAACCCCTATCATTGATGAAAACGGTGAATGGATTGATCAAACAGCCCAGGTAAACTGCTTTTCCGATATCTCAACAACAGGTGGACAAATGTCCAGAATCCTAGGATTGGGGCTCGCCTCGAAATTGTATAAAAACAATCCAAACTTATCCCATAAAGAGAAATTCTCAAATAATGGCCAGGAAGTAGTCTTCTGTACAATCGGTAATGCCGCAACATCTGAAGGGGTATTCTGGGAAACAGTAAATGCTGCCGGAGTGAAGCAATTACCCGTTGTCATCTCCATTTGGGATGATGGCTATGGAATCTCCGTGCCTAATGAAATCCAAACTACTAAAGGCGATATTTCCGCCGTATTAAGAGGGTTTCAGGAAGATGAAGCCGGTCAAGGCTTTGAAATATTCCGGGTCAAAGGATGGGATTATGCCGGCCTTTGTGAAGTCTATGAAAAAGCTGCTGAACTCGCTAGAAATGAAAGTAAACCATGCTTGATTCACGTAGTGGAAATGACACAGCCGCAAGGCCACTCCACTTCTGGATCGCATGAACGCTATAAATCGGAAGAAAGATTGCAATGGGAAACTGATTTCGATTGTAATCAGAAAATGCGCGATTGGCTAATCGAATCTGGAATGGCAACTGAAGAAGAGTTGGCTGATATTGATGCCGAAGCAAAAGACTTTGTTCGTAAGGAACAAAAACGTGCCTGGACCGATTATCGCAAAACCCTACAGGTTGACCTGCAGGAAGCCATTGCTAAATTGGAAGGTATTAACCACCACGCAGCAGAAATCCCTTTAAAAACCTTGCTTTCAACAACAGAGCCTTCCCTAAAGGAGGTATATGTTAATGTTCGCCGTGTAATCCGTGAACTTAGAGGAATCGATGTTCCTGGCAAGGATGAACTGATCGCTTGGTTCCGGGAAAAACAAAAAATTAACCACGATAGATTTAACGATAAACTTTTCGTAGATACCAAATATTCCCCTTTAGCGGTTGAAACAATTGCGCCTCAGTATGATAACGATTCCCCTATCGTAGATGGAAGAGAAGTGCTGAATGCTTGTTTTAAAGCTAATTTTCATAACGATGCCCGATTGTTGGCATTCGGGGAAGATGTAGGTAAAATAGGCGATGTGAACCAAGGTTTCGCCGGCCTACAGGATGAATTCGGTAGCCAAAGAATATTTGATACCGGAATTCGTGAATCTGCAATTATAGGGAAGGGGATAGGACTAGCGATTAGAGGATTTAGACCTATTGCGGAAATCCAATACCTGGATTATCTGATTTATGCAATGCCTGTCTTAAGTGATGACCTTGCAAGCTTGAGCTACCGGACCAAAGGAAGACAAAGAGCTCCTTTGATCGTCAGAACCCGTGGACATCGATTAGAAGGAATCTGGCACTCCGGTTCCCCTATGTCCGTGTTATTGGGTGGATTGAGAGGAATGCATATCTGTGTGCCTAGAAATATGACTCAAGCAGCTGGTATGTATAATACCCTCCTGCAATCGGATGAACCTGCTGTAGTCGTTGAATGCTTGAATGGCTACCGCTTGAAAGAAAAGATGCCAAACAATATCAGTGAGTTCACTGTGCCAATTGGTAAAGCTGAAAAGATTAGAGAAGGCTCAGACATTACCGTGGTATCTTACGGTTCTACCCTTCGGATAGTACAGGAAGCTGCCTTAGAATTGGATAAATTAGGTGTTTCCATTGAAATAATTGATGCGCAATGTCTTCAACCTTTTGATAGAGACCAGATCTCTGTTGAATCATTGAAGAAAACAAATAGATTATTGGTAGTAGATGAAGACTTCCCCGGAGGAGCTTCGGCTTACATAACCCATGAAATATTAGAGAAACAAGGTGGTTATTACCATTTGGATGGCCAACCTAAAACGCTTTCGGCGAAAGCTCATCGTCCTCCTTATGGATCCGATGGTGATTATTTTACTAAACCTGCTGTTGATGATGTCGTTGAAACGGCTTATCAGATGATGGTAGATAGTAATCCAACAACATTTCCTCCTATCTTCTAGGAGGAAATGTTCCTTTTCTTAGTGTCCGTTGGTAAATAAAGATGCCGCGCCAATAATCGCAGCATGCTCTTGATATTGACCGATCTGAACATCAAAATCCGCCAATACTGTTTTATCCGGAAAAATACGATCCCAAGCCTTAACAATATTACCCCCAATTACAAAAGACTTACAATCATGCTTCTGACTAAAGAAGTTCATGAAGTTTAATAGGTGCTCTTGATATTCTGAAAGTAATTGGGAAACCTCCGCACTTTCCCCATGTTTTTCAAGGATCTCTCTTAATCCACTCTCTTTTAAGCCGCTTAACTCCTCAAATCTTTTTACAAACCATCGCGTCACAAGATATTCTTCATAGATGGAATCACGGTAAGCTGTATTCCAAAGATCCGCATCAAATGCTTTGTCCCCTTGATTCCATACCGAACTCCCTAATCCTGTTCCAAGGGTTATCCCTAAAATCCGCTCTTTATGCTCTAGTCCGCATCCAAAAACCTCTCCTTGTAAGAAGGCCGCAGCGTCATTGATAAATAATATCTTCAAATCTGCTTGACCTAAACCTTCTAAAATAGGTGCAGTTACTTCCAGGTTATAAATGCTATCGTATTTGGACTGCCCTTTCATTAAGGCAATTCCTTTTTCATAATCAAATGGACCTGGGGCTGCAATTCCAATGTTAACTACTTCTAAATCAGTCTTTTCTAGACATGACTTCATGTTCGAAGTCCAGTCATGAAAAATCGATTTAGCATTTTCCAGCGAATTTACATGCGAACGAGTGATGGTCTCGTTTAAAATTTTCCACGTATCTTTCTCCACAATTGCAGATGTGATATGGGTTCCGCCAATATCACACGAAAGAATATAATTGCTATTCTGCATTCTTTAAATAGGCCTTATATTTTAATAAATGGTCAGCTATTACTAGGGCTGCCATCGCCTCCACAATAATAACTGCCCGAGGTACTACACAAGGATCATGACGGCCTTTACCGGAAATACTGGTTTCATTCCCTACTGCATCAATGGTGCTCTGATCACGCATGATCGTCGCAACGGGTTTAAATGCTGTCCGAAAGGTAATATCCATTCCATTGGAGATCCCGCCTTGAATTCCTCCTGAAAAATTGGTTATTGTTTTTATCTCATCTTCTTGATTGATGAAGATATCATTATGCTCTGAACCCAACATCTTTGAACCCTCAAACCCTGAACCATACTCAAATCCATGAACAGCATTGATGCTCATCATAGCCTTGGCAAGGTCCGCGTGTAATTTGTCAAAAACTGGCTCCCCAAGTCCTACCGGAACTTTGCGGATGACCGTCGAAATTACTCCTCCAACAGTATCTCCATTCTTGCGAACCTGGTTGATAAATTCCTCCATTTCTGAAGCACTCGCCGGATCAGCACATCGTACAATGTTATTCTCACGGATTTCCAATAATCTAGAAAGATCCTTAAGATCAAGATTTGGAGAATCAATGTTACCTACAGACGAAACATGGGCAAATATTTCGATTCCATATTGTTTTAAAAATAACTTGGCAATAGCGCCAGCCGCAACACGTGCCGCAGTTTCTCGAGCTGAAGAACGTCCTCCACCGCGATAATCACGAATACCATACTTTACCTGATAGGTATAGTCGGCATGTGATGGCCTAAATTTATCCTGAATATGGGAGTAATCCTTGGAGCGTTGGTCCTCATTAGGAATCACGATGGCAATGGGCGTGCCTGTGGATTTTCCTTCAAAAGTTCCCGATAAGATTTGCGCAGTATCACTTTCCTTTCGTTGAGTGGTGATTTTGGATTGTCCTGGACGTCGCTTGTCTAATTCCGATTGAATAAATTCCTCGTCAATTTCAACCAATGACGGACATCCATCTACTATCACCCCAATCGCCTTTCCATGTGATTCCCCGAAAGTGCTTATCTTAAATAAATCTCCAAAAGTATTTCCTGCCATAATTCGATAATGCCCGTAAATATATAAAAATTGATAATAAGTTTGATTAGCTTGCCAGAATATTATTTTTCTGAAATCTGAAAGCCTTGCTCTTCTAAATGCTGCCAAAACATCGGATAGGATTTCTCTACCACATTTGGCTCTTCTATAATAACCTCGCTAAAGACTATCGCTAATGGCGCGAATGCCATCGCCATCCGATGATCTTCATAGGTCGCAAAAGTTAAGTTCCCAGGATCTTTTACCTTCGCAGTTTTTAAATGGTAGGTTTCCCCGTCCGCTATCAACTCTGCGCCAAATTTGCCAATCTCAGTCTGTAAGGCTAAAATCCGATCAGTCTCCTTGATTTTTAAAGTCTCCAATCCTGTAAAGGAAACATCTTTCTTCAATGCCGAAGCTATTACAACAACCGTCTGCGCTAAATCAGGACATTCCTTGAAATCAAATAAGGTCTTGTCAGAACCTGTATCCACCTTTCTAAGGTGTAAGCCGTCGGATTCAAAACTGGATTCTACTCCAAAATGAGTCATTATTTCAACAATTGCCATATCTCCCTGCAAACTACTTTCCTTTAGTCCCGGTAATACGATATGACCATCCTTGGATAATGCCACTATCGAATACCAATAGGAAGCTGCACTCCAATCGGGTTCTACATAAATGGTAGAGGCTGAAAATGGCTGTTTTGATATTTGAATTTTATTTTCTGTAAACTCATACTGAATTCCACATTCCTTCAACATCTCCAAGGTCATCGTAACATAAGGTCTCGAGGTCAATTCTCCTAGGATATTGATGGTTAAACCTTTTTTTAAGGAAGATGAAATTAATAGGAGTGAGGAAATGTATTGGCTACTGATATTCCCTTGAATCGAAATCTGTTCCTTTCCTTGGATCATTCCCCCCTCAATTTTCAATGGAGGATAGCCAACTTTGTTTTCATAATGAATGTCTGCACCTAAGTCTTTCAAAGCATCCACTAGGATACCAATAGGTCTTTGTTGCATTCTTTCAGTTCCAGTCAGAATAAAGTTGCCTTTTATTAAATTCAGGTAGGAGGTCAGGAAACGCATAGCTGTTCCTGCAGGACCAATATCAATTGTTGTAATCGCTGAATCTGCGTTGTTAGCTTGGTTTAAAGCTGCATTTAGGGTTACTGTATCTGCTGCTTCAGAGAGATTTTCTACTTGTACAAGCCCTTTACTCAATGCTCTGATAATAAGAGCACGGTTGCTCTCTGATTTGGAACCAGTAAGCTGAACCGTGCCTTTAATCTTGTGCGAAGGATGGGTTAAAATTAAGCTTTTCGCCGTCATTCTTATGCCTCCGCAACCGGTTTAGTGTTCATAACCTCGTTTTGCTTACGAATCGACTCGTTATGCAACAACTCTAAATATTTTGTCGTGAACTCTTCACTTAAGTTTAATGCTTTCGCTAATTGAATACGTTTTTGAACAATCTCATCCCAACGGTTAATCTGAAGGATAGTAACGTTGTTATCTCTCTTGAATTCACCGATTTTCTCAGCAATCTTCATTCGGTCTGCAATCTGCTTGATGATTTGATCATCCAATTTGTCAATTTGACCACGCAATTCTGCTAATTTATCTTCAAACGCTGGGTTATCTGATTCTGGCTTACGAACCGCAACGCTATCCAATAATTCTGCTAATGCAGCTGGAGTAACTTGTTGTTTCGCATCTGTCCATGCTACAGATGGATCAATATGTGACTCAATAATCAATCCTTGCATATCCATATCCATTGCCTTTTGCGTTACGTATGGAATCAATTCACGATTACCACAAATATGACTTGGGTCATTGATGATAGGTAATTCTGGTGCAATAGCTTTTAACTGGATTGCAATATCCCACATTGGCTCATTACGGAAAGCAGTTTTCTCGAAAGAAGAGAATCCACGGTGAATCGCCGCTAATTTCTTAATTCCAGCTCTGTTTACACGCTCTAAAGCTCCAATCCATAAGGATAAATCTGGGTTAACCGGGTTTTTAATCAAAACGGGTACATCAACACCTTGCAACGCGTCTGCAATCTCCTGTACCGTGAATGGGTTAGCCGTTGAACGAGCTCCAATCCATAAGATATCAATCCCTGCTGCTAAGGCCTCCTCAACATGCTTCGCCGTCGCTACTTCTGTCGCTGTCAATAATCCAGTCTCCTCTTTCGCTCTCTTCATCCACTCTAATCCAATGCTGCCAATACCCTCAAATTCCCCTGGACGAGTACGTGGTTTCCAAATGCCCGCACGTAAAACATTCACCTTTCCAGTGTTCGCTAATAAATGTGCAGTAGAAACTAATTGCTCTTCTGTCTCAGCACTACAAGGACCGGCAATGATTAAAGGTTTATCTCCGGTGTCTAACCAAGATTTTAATGGAAGAATGTCTAATGAATGTTTCATCGTATTTTTTTTTGATTATTTACTTAATTAATTATGTTGATTTAGATTTTTTCGTTCTTTAAGTACTCGCCCATGATACTGAAGTTCACCGTATGCTTAAGTACTTTTCTTATCGCAGCATCATAGTCTGCTTGCTTTTTCCATTCCACATCGACATAGAAATCATATTCGTTTCTTCTGCCTACAACCGGCATGGATTGAATTTTACTGAGATTTACATTTTGCTCAGCAAAACATTGTAACACCATCGCTAATGCCCCGATAGCATGGGAGGTTTGGAAAGATAGAGAGGCTTTATTCGCATTTTTCTGTTCCTCCAACTCATTCGATAGAATCAGAAAACGAGTGGAATTCTTTTTGTTGGTCTCAATTCTCTTTTCTAAAATTTCTAACCCATATAGTTTGGCTGCTGCCTCACTCGCAATTGCCGCCGTCTGGGTTAATTTTTCATCCAAGATCTTCTTCGCACATGCTGCAGTATCCATTCCTTCCTTGATGGTCCATTCTGGATGATCACTTAAAAACTCATCACACTGACGAATCGCAATAGGATGTGACTCTACAAAATGAATATCCGATAGCTTTACCCCAGGTAAGGCTAATAAGTGTTGCTGTATATTCAAATGAACCTCACCAATGATATGAAAGCGGTAATCCCTGAGTAAATTATAGTTCGGTAAGATACTTCCTGCTATGGAATTCTCAATCGCCATCACTACATAATCTGCCTTGCCTTGTTTCAGTAAATCACAAGTCTTTTTAAAGGATGAGCATTCAAGGGTCTCAATTTCTTTTCCAAAATATTTGAAAGCTGCTTCTTCATGAAAGGAAGCTTTAACTCCTTGGATGGCAATCTTTATTTTCTCACTCATTGTATGTCTTCTAATGCTTTTATATTGTCAATAAAAAAGGTCCCAAACTTTTCAGCTGGGACCCCTTAATATTTTCTAAATACCATATACTAGTCCCAGCTCTTATCTTTAAAATAAAAGAACCAAAAGTTGATATATGTATATTGTTTGTTCATTTCCCTTGTTATTGTTGTCAAATATAGAACTTCTTTAATTAAGTGCAAAATATTTTTTAAAAAATATTGTTTTTGAGTGAAAAATATGTGAAAAAATAAGGTAAAAAACAATAAAAAATAACCTGAAAAATAGCCTAAAAAATGATGAAAATACTCGAAAAAATATACTTATTATTTCAGTAAAAATCGTTTTTATGCACTTAAAGGCGCTTTTTGTGTTATTTTTAGTTTAAAAAACAGGAGTAAAAATTGCTTAAAATATGATGGAAATTTACTTAAAAAATATACCTAAAAAACATTTAAAAATAATATTAAAAATGAGGTGAAATGTTCGAAAATCGATAATATTTTATTGTTATTTTCTTAATGAAAGCTTAATAAAATGTTTCATTTCATGATGATAAATGGAAAAGGATATATTTGTACGATTTCTGAAGAGTGAAAAATATATGTTCTATATTCTAATTTCTGTCCTCTGTTCGGTGACTGTAGCTATTATTATTAAGCTAGCAAGACAACGTGGAGTAAATTATCTGCAATTGTTGGTTTGGAACTACCCAGTTGCTCTTTTGCTGACTTATTTCGTCCTAAAACCTCAAATCATTCCCTGGACATCAAATCTTCCCTGGAATCTATATTTACCCCTAGGTTTTCTATTGCCATTTATCTTTATCTGTTTGGCGCTTTCCATTCGCTTTGGTGGAATCGTGAAAACTGAGGTCGCTCAAAGATTATCCTTGTTTATACCTCTCATTGCTGCTTACTTTTGGATGAATGAACAATTTGAATCCAAAAAATTTATTGGTATTGCCGTAGGACTCCTGGCCATTGTGTTTTCGATAGGCTGGAGTAAAAACAATAAGTCAGAAGGTAAGAATACCTGGATTTATCCCTTGCTGGTATTTTTTGGAATGGGAATCATCGATATAATATTCAAGCAGATTGCTCTTCATACGCAGATCAGCTACATGTCTTCTTTATGGATAGTCTTTACCTTAGCATTGGGATTTGCCCTTATTTTTCTTCTTTATTTATTGTTCATTAGAAAGGAAACGTTTGATAAGAAATCCTTGTTATATGGTGCCATCCTTGGAATTTTCAATTTCGGAAATATCGTGTTCTATATGAAAGCTCATAAGGCACTTCCTGATAGTCCATCCCTAGTGTTTACAGGAATGAATATCGGAGTAATTGCTGTCGGGGCAATTGCCGGAGTACTACTATTTAAGGAGAAACTTAGTGTTTACAATAAAATAGGGTTATTTTTGGCCATTATTTCAGTTTTATTAATTGCATTGCTGTGAGTTTATTTGAAGATACATACCAAACTATTGAATTCCCTGCCGAAGGTATTTTTAGGGACAAAGGAAGTAAGTTTATTGCTTATGCCTATCCCTTCAAAGATGAGGCAAACCTGAAAGATATTATTGCCGATCTAAAATCGCAGCACCCAAAAGCCAGACACCATTGCTATGCCTATAGACTAAGCCCTGATAGGTCCGTTTTTAGAGTGAATGATGATGGTGAACCTTCTGGTACTGCCGGAAGACCAATCCTGAATGTACTGCTCTCCATGGATGTAACCAATATTTTGGTGGTAGTCGTTCGTTATTTTGGAGGTACCTTATTAGGAGTGCCCGGTTTAATCAATGCCTACAAAACAGCAACACAAGAAGCTTTGGCAAATGCTCAAATTGTAGAAAAAACTGTTAATGATGTTTATGAATTAAAATTCGATTATTTACAGATGAATGATGTCATGCGAATCGTTAAAGAAACGGACTTAGGGGTTTTAAGTCAAGATTTTGATACGAATTGTAAAATTACTTTTGAAATCCGTAAATTACAAGTAAATGAAGTGATCGGGAGAATGGAGAAGATTGAGGGGGTAGAGATCAATTACTTGCGAACCATATGATTAACGATTCTGAACTAATTATTAATTCCGATGGAAGTATTTACCATTTGAATTTATTGCCATCTGATATTGCCGATACCATTATTTTTGTTGGTGACCCTGACCGTGTTCCTGAAGTATCCAAATACTTTGATAATATCGAAATAAAAAAAGGTAGACGCGAATTTATTACCCATACTGGCTCCGTAAATGGAAAACGGATTACTGTTATTTCCACCGGAATCGGAACGGATAATATAGATATTGTCCTCAATGAATTGGATGCCTTGGTCAATGTTGACTTTAAAACCAAAACCTTAAAGCCCGAAATCAAATCATTGGATATTATCAGAATCGGAACATCCGGTTCCATCCAAGGAAATATTTCTATGGGAACTGTTCTCGCATCTGAATATGCCATAGGTTTTGATACCTTAATGCAATACTATAAAAAGCCCTATACACAGCCCGAAGTAGAACTACAGGAAGCTGTAATCAACCATTTTAAAGGCCTTACCTTCAAGCCATATATCGGTAGAGCATCCCAAAAACTTCTAGATAAATTTGCCTTCGACCTTCCTAAAGGCATCACCATGACCGCCCCAGGATTCTATGGCCCACAAGGTAGAAATGTCAGATCCAATAATACCTATCCCGACCTGATCAAAAACGCCAATAGCTTCAATATCGAAGGACGTAATATCACAAACCTCGAAATGGAAACCGCAGGCATATATGCCTTAAGTAATATGTTTGGTCACCACGCAATTTCAATCAATGCAATCCTTGCAAGCAGAGTGAATGAGTCATTTAGCAAAAATCCTCAGGAAATAGTTGATAAGGCAATTAGGATGGTGATTAATAGACTGAGCCATGATAGATAAATAGGATTAGAGGATTGGCCATGAGCTGAAAGAAAGTAAAACGGCTTATTGGAGTACTTTTGAAGGAGGGATAACTTGTGTTAATTTTGACTAACTGTTTTCTGCATTGATATTGAAGTTTTTGTTGTAGATACGTTTGAATTCAAGTCGGGTATTTCCGAAGTTAATGAGTAAACCAATATTTACGTTGTAGGCTTCGAGGTAATTTTTGGCTTGAGCGAGATGCAAGTTTTCTAAGCCACTTAAGGCTTTGAGTTCCACCATAATTTTATTTTCGACAAAAAAATCAACTCTCCTTGTTCCAACTTTGGTGTTTTTATACATAATAGTCATTTCCATTTCACGCTTGTACGCAATATTCTGACTTTTCATCTCCAACGCCAAACAGCGTTGATAAATCAACTCTTGAAAACCACCACCCAAAGTCCGATGGACTTCCATTGCACAGCCAATAATTCTTCCTGTCAGATCTGTTAAATGATTATAATTTTCTATAGGATACTTCATCTTCCAATTCGTTGCTATTAATAGATATAACAACTAAAAATACTGGAAAATAAAATAACAAAACATGAATATAAGTTACGATTCAATTAAATAATAACTTGACTTCCTTACTGTCCCATTCGCCATATCAAATTCCCCGTTTCACATTTCCGGTTCCACATTTTCCTTTCAAATCTTGGCCCATCCTCAAATCCTGAAATTCCTGGCTAAAAGCCCACCCCACCGATCCCTTTCCTTGCGGAGTCGAATCTCAACAGAATAAATAGTAAAATAGTAAATGACCAGAGCGATGACCCTCCATAACTAATAAATGGAAGCGGAATCCCAATTACAGGTACAATACCTATCGTCATCCCTATATTGATAAAGAAGTGGAAGAAGAGGATAGAGGCTACGCCATAGGCATAGATTCTGGCGAAGGCAGTTCTTTGGCGTTCTGCGATATTCACCAATCGAACCAATAGCGCGACATAGAGTGAAATCAGCACTACGGATCCGACGAATCCCCATTCTTCACCGACCGTACAGAAAATAAAGTCGGTACTTTGTTCTGGAACGAAATTGTATTTGGTTTGAGTCCCTTGAAGGTAGCCCTTACCAAATAATTGACCGGAACCAATGGCAATCATGGATTGGTTTAAGTTGTAACCTTGACCTTTAGGGTCATCCATTTTACCTAGGATAATATCGATACGATTTCGCTGATGCGGTTGTAGAATCTGTTCGTAGGCAAAGTCCACACAGAGAATATAAACGCTGGAAACCACGAATAGGATCGCCATATTGATAAGGTTCTTACGTTTCTTACGCATCATAAAGGCGAAGAAACCACAAACCAACGCAAGTATTCCTATCAGGATCCACTGATTGACCAGAAGTGCCAATACAAATAAGAAGATGGCCAAACCACCGATGATTAGCAATCCGGTACTTACATAACCTTCTCTATAGAATACAAATACCAGGGAGAAGAAGGCGAGTGCAGAACCTGTATCGGGCTGCAACATAACCAAGGCCACTGGAAACAAGACGATACAAACACCGACGAACAGTGTCTTCATATTGGGGTTTTTGTTGGTTTGGTTACTGAGGTAATAGGCCAACAATAGACAGGTTGCTAGTTTTCCAAATTCGGAAGGCTGGAGCCTGAAGCTTCCCAATGGAATCCATGCCTGGTTACCACCTACATTTCGACCGACCACCAGTACGGCGACCAGCAGGAGTATAACCACAATGTAGATAATAGGGGCGGAGGATATAAAAAACCGCGAATCAATTATCAGAATACAGATTCCGATGATTAATGCGGTGAAGATATAAATGGATTGTTTACCATAGTTTGTCGCCAAGTTGAACAAGCCTGGATTTTCAGGATCATACACTGCAGCATGGATATTGAACCATCCTATCAGACATAGTGCAAGCCATAATCCAATGGTCAACCAATCAATTCGTCCAAAAAAACTTTTCTTATGCAAATTATTCATGGTTCCTTCTCACTTGACTATGATGAACTAATACGCCTGAATCTTCGTTTTTCTTAGGCGAAACCGCTGCCGTGCGTACAGTTTGTGTTTTGGCAGATTTGCTCTTTGTACTATCCTTTTTGATACTATCTTCCTTTTTTACTTTTGGTTTCGGCATTAGGTTGCCATTGTAAATTCTATCCTGAATGTACTTTGGTAAGGATATGGTATCCTTCAGATATTTCTCTACCATCATACTCGCAATAGGTGCGGCCCATGTACCACCATAGCCTGCATTCTCCACGAAAACCGCAATGGCAATTTTCGGATTATCACGTGGGGCAAAGGCAAAGAATACAGCATGGTTCTCACCATGTGGATTTTGAACCGTTCCGGTCTTACCACACATCTCTATGCCCGCAATCTTCGATGCTGCTCCCGTACCACCTTGGTTCACGGCTTGGCTCATCCCCTCAATGACAGGTTCATAATGTTTTGCATCAACACCGGCAAAAATCTTTTCCGTGAATTCTTCCTTCACGATCTGTTTCTCACCAATACCTTTGATTAGGTGCGGGCGATAGTAGAATCCGCGGTTTGCTACGATAGCCATAATATTAGCCATCTGCAAAGGCGTAATCCCCAACTCTCCCTGACCAATAGATAAGGAGATATTAAAGCTTGAACGCCAATTTCCACTGCCGTATCGCTTAGTATAAAAATCTGATGTAGGGACCAATCCTGGTTTTTCACCCGGTAGATCTATTCCTAACTTATGGCCTAAACCAAATTTGCCCAAAGCTTCTTTCCATAGGTCATAGGCTTTTGGACCACTCATTCCTCTGGAATCGATCATTTTTGCATAGACATACCCATAATAGGTATTGCATGACATTTTAATGGATTTAACCAATCCTGTTGCACCATCGACGTGGGTACAGCGCATAATCGCACGACCACCGCCATAACGGTAACCACCTGGACAGTAAAATATCGTTTGGTCATTGATCACACCGGCTTGTTGTGCTGTCAATGCAGAAACAACCTTAAATACAGAACCCGGAGGATAAGATGCCTGAATAGGGCGGATAAACATCGGCTTGGTCTCATCATTCAATAACTTCATATAGTTATTTCCTAATTCCCGACCAACCATCATATTTGGATTGTAAGAAGGACTACTTACAAAACTTAAAATCTCACCTGTAGAAGGTTCTATGGCAACGACAGAACCCAATTTATTCTTCATCAGCTTTTCCGCAAGAATCTGTAAATCCTTGTCTAATGAAGAAACTAATCCGTCTCCTGTTACCGCCAAGGTATCGTATTTACCTTCCATGAAACTACCTTGAGGCCTGTTCAGGGCATCAACCATCTGGTTCTCAACCCCACGTTTTCCTCTTAATAATTCCTCATAAGCACGCTCGACTCCTGATGCTCCAATATAATCTCCAGGACGATAAAATCCATTGGACCTTTCGATATCTCGATCATTTACCTCTTGGATATAACCCAGGAATTGTGCCGCAATACTATCCGGATAACTTCTGACAGTCCGATTCAAAGGATAAAATCCGCGGAACTTATAAAGGTGCTCCTGGAATTTTGCATACACGGTCGAAGATACTTGCTTCATGAATTGTGATGCGCGGTATGGAGAATGTGCTTTGGCCTTTTTCATCCGAACATTGAAATCAACCGTATCAATCCCCAATAAATCACAAAGTAAAAGGGTATCTAAATCCTTTACCTCTCTGGGAGTAACCATGATATCATAGACCGGTTCATTTTGAACCAGTACCTTGCCATTTCGGTCCAAGATAACTCCACGCGCAGGATAAATGATTTTCTTACGCATGACATTGTTATTGGCGGATAGTAAATACTTATCGTCAATAACCTGTATGTAAAATAGCCTTGCAACAATAACTAAGGCAATTGCAATAAAAATTCCTTGAATAACGAACTTACGGTTGAAATAACTATTGTTCATGTGAATAAGACCGTAATTATTAATTACTTAATAAGCGAGATTTTCTTTTATAAATCAGTATACTAATCAATATGATTAACAAGATAGTAAAAATACTGCTTAATAATATGCTGAGTAAAGTGCTTAAATAGTTTGAGAAACTAAAATATTCAACGTGTAGGAGAACGATATGGTGAATCAATGTTCCTATCGAAATATAAGATAAAAACCATTTCGATCCCATATTTCCCAAGGATGGGGTTTCAAAAGAATTCTGAACATCCACATCCAAAGTAATGCGATGGAAGAAAATCCTATACCAAGCCAAGGCTACACAAGCTGCCGCATGAACCCCAATGGAGTCATAAAAGGCATCTACCGTCAGACCTGTCAAAAATGCAAGGACATATAATACGAAATTTGGTGTCCCAATCGGCAATAAAAAGATGATCAGGATATAGGGAAATGGGGTTGCTAAATTGTAATACCCAATATTCTTGAATAATACAACTTGCATTGCAATCAATACAATAAATCGAATTATATTAAAAATAACCAGTCTACCCATCGTTATCCTCCGTTACTGATTCTAGTTGATTTTTTTCATTCTCCAATAAATCCTTGACCACATACACGTGGTTAAGATTAGTGAAATTTGTTCTTAACTTAATTTTGATGTCCAAAAATGAACCCCCGGAACTAATCCCTGTTTCTTCAACTGAACCAATCTCGATGCCTTTCGGGAATAAGGAAAATCCCGATGTAAATACTTTCTGACCTTTTTTTACCTTAATATGGTTTGGAATATCCTTCACAATGGCAAACTGCGGATTGGAAGTGTTACCCCATACCAATGACCCAAACACATTGGCAGTGTCCAAAGTCACAGATACTCGGGTATCCGGGTGTAATAAAGATTGAATCGTACTGAAATGCGGCGAAACATTCAAGACAATACCAACGACCCCATTGGAGGTAATTACTCCTAATCCCTTTTGAATTCCTGCGATGGAACCTTTGTTGATTGTGATGAAGTTACTCTTTTGGTGAATACTGTTGTTGACCACTTCAGCCATGGTAAATTGATACCGGTCCATTTCAATAGAATCATTGATTTGAACGGAATCAAGCGTATCTGTCAATAAGTAATGTTGTAATTGCTTGCGAAGCTCTGAATTTTCTAACGCGAGGTTCTTGTTTGTTTCTTCAAGCGCCAAATAACTTTTCCAGGAATTTAGTTTATCATAGAATGAACCGACTAATACATTCGAGGAATTGATAAAGGCCGAACGTTGGTATCTGTTGTTTTGGACAACAAGTAGGAGAGAAGCAACAAAAAAAAGAATAAACCAAAAAAAGGCATTGTATCTAACCAAGAAAAGCCAAAGGTTCTTCATTATTGTTCTCTGTTAATAGTTACGCGATATAACATATTAGGAATGTTATATCGCGTAATAAATATTTTTTTAATTATTTGTTACTGCATTAAGAACTTGAAACGACCGATGTTCTTAAGCGCAATACCAGTTCCTCTAACTACTGCACGTAGAGGATCTTCTGCAACGTGAACAGGAAGTTTCGTCTTAGCTTGAATACGTTTGTCTAAGCCACGAAGTAAAGCACCACCACCTGTTAAATAAATACCTGTTTGGTAAATATCCGCAGATAATTCCGGAGGAGTAATCTCCAATGCTTTCAAAATCGCCTCTTCAATTTTTGAAATGGATTTATCTAAACAGTGGGCAATCTCTGTATAGGATACAGTAATTTGTTTAGGAATACCAGTCATCAAGTCACGACCTTGAACGGCAAAATCCTCAGGTGGATCGGTTAATTCAGGTAATGCAGCACCAACCTCGATTTTGATCTTCTCCGCGGTGCGGTCACCAATCATGATGTTGTGCTGACGACGTATATATTGAACAATATCTGAATCGAAGTTATCTCCTGCAACACGAATGCTCTGGTCACAAACTATCCCTGATAAGGCGATTACGGCAATCTCCGTCGTTCCCCCACCAATATCGATAATCATGTTTCCTACAGGCTCCTCAACGTCAATCCCAATCCCTACAGCCGCAGCCATAGGCTCATGAATTAAGTAAACCTCCTTCGCACCAGCAATCTCTGCCGAATCGCGAACAGCACGCTTCTCAACTTCTGTAATCCCCGAAGGAATACAAACAACCATACGTAAGGATGGAAAAAACCAACTCTTTCCTTTAGTGATAAGTTTTACCATACCTCGAATCAAGTGCTCAGCAGCCGTAAAGTCTGCTATTACACCGTCACGAAGCGGTCTAACCGTTTTTATATTGTCGTGAGTTTTACCCTCCATCTGCATCGCTTGACGACCAATGGCAATTACCTTGTTCGTCGTACGGTCAAATGCTACTATTGAGGGCTCATCTACTACTACTTTATCATTGTGAATGATGAGGGTGTTAGCTGTTCCCAAGTCTATTGCAACTTCTTGCGTAAACCAATTAAAAAGACCCATTTAAATGTGAAAGTATTATTTGTAATTTAATTGCAAACCTAATGAAAAAAAATGGTTTTTTATGAAAGCATTATTTATAAAAAAACATCTTTTCCTAATGAAAATATGGAAAATTTCAAATTCGTAATTGACAACGTATTTGGACCTGTTTTATTGTATTGAAGTGCCAATATAATAGTTGAACGTGTCAACTTTGAAATTTTCTTTGGTCAATCCTTCCAACCTCATGATCTTGAAATTTTCAGTCGGTTTGATTAACATCCTTTTTCCATCTTTGTCAAATATATGAACCGGCATATCAAAGCCCTTAACCTCCGAAATCCAACGAACCATAAATACACCTGGCGAATTTTGAATCACCTCCAAGGTCGGTATACTGGTCCTTTGTACATATTGCTCAAATGTCTTAGCTAAGTTGATGCCAGATTCCTTGCTCATATAATTTAATATATCGTTGTAGTCTACTGTTTTATGATAAAACTCTTTATTTATCCCTCTAAGTAGCCTCAACCAAGTTTCATCATTATCTATCATCGTTCGGATCATGTTATGCAATACACCACCCTTATTGTACATGTCACCCGAGCCTTCTTTATTGACATTGTAGGGACCTTGAATTGGAAGGTCATTTTGAATGCCACGACGATTCCCATTTACATAGGCTTGACTAGCTTCCTTACCATAGAAAAAGTCGATGAATAAGGCCTCAGAATAATTCGTGAAACTTTCATGAATCCACATATCTCCAAGGTCTTTTGCCGTGATGTTGTTTCCAAACCACTCGTGCCCTGATTCGTGAACCACAATGAAATCCCATTTCATTCCCCAACCTGTTCTCGATCCATCATTTCCTAAATAACCGTTCTGATATTTGTTTCCATAGGCTACCGCACTTTGATGCTCCATTCCTAAATGAGCTGTCTCAACGAGCTTATAGCCGTCCTCATAAAAAGGATAAGGTCCAAACCAATGTTCAAAGGCCTTTAAAGTCTCATTCGCATTTTTCTTTAAATGGTCAATTTTCGAAGCATTCTCTTTTAATACATAGTAATCAAGGCTCAAAGGTCCCTTTTCACCAGCATATGTTTCCTTAAAATGGGTATAGTCACCAATATTCAAGGCAACATTATAATTGTTGATGGGATTTTCAACGCGCCAATGGTATTTGGTATAGCCATCTTTCAGGCTTTCAGTTTTGACCAATCTACCATTTGAAACATTCATTACTCCTTTAGGAACTGCTATTGAAATTAACATGCTATTTGCCTCATCGGATTGATGATCTTTATTAGGCCACCACACGCTCGCTCCTAATCCTTGACATGCTGTCGCAACCCAAGGTTTACCATTGCTGTCTTTCTTCCAGTCAAAACCGCCATCCCATGGGGCCCGCGTCGCTTGTATGGGATGCCCCGAATAATACACCTTGAAGGAGTCTATTTTCCCTTTTTCAATAAAATCTGGGAATTCCACAAAGACCGCATTATATTCTCTACTAAAAGGTAAGTCCTTGCCCCTGTATTCTACCTTATCAACGGAAAGGTTGTCAAACAAATCAAATTGTAGCTTGTTAAAGCGTTCTACAGCTTGGAATTTGAATAAATTACTTCCCGATATAAACTTCTGATCGATATCTACCTTAACATCCAAATGATAATATTGCACATCATAACAGGTTCGGAGCGGAGTTAATTCGCCACGTAAAGAATCCGCCTTGTTATAGATTTCTTTTGCCTTCATCAATTGGGCTTGAGTCACCTGACTTGCTGAACATAATAACAGACCAAGAAAAAATGATTTTACTTTTAACATAATAGGTTATATAATGTGGGTTAGTTCTTTTTTTGATTAAAATAATTTTCAATCTGGCTGAGATCAAAGGCATTTAAACATTCTTCTTTGCTTAATCCACCTTTTCTACCTACGTAAACACCATATTCCATGTCCAGAAAACCTTCCTTCCGGTGTGCATCTGGATTAATGGATAATAATACTCCTTTTTCTAAAGCATATTGATGCCATCTCCAGTCAAGGTCCAAGCGCAATGGATTGGCATTGATTTCTATGACAACCTTGTTGGCAGAACAAGCATCGATGACTTTTTTGAAATCCAATGGATAGCCAGCCCTTGATAATAATAAACGTCCAGTGGGGTGTCCCAAAATTGTGGTATAGGGATTCTCAATAGCCTTGATAATTCTTTCAGTGGCCTTGTCCTGATCCATTTTTAAATTGCTATGGATGGAGGCAACTACAAAGTCAAACTTGGCAAGAATTTCATCCGAATAATCCAGGGATCCATCCGAAAGAATATCTGATTCTATCCCTTTAAAAATTTTGAAAGGGGCTAGTTTCTTGTTCAATTCATCTATTTCCAGCCACTGTTGTTCTAATCGTTCTACCGATAAACCATTGGCATAAACCGCGGTTTTGGAGTGATCACAAATCCCAAGGTATTCTAGTCCCAATTCTTCCTTACAATATAAGGCCATATCCTTCAATGAATGAACTCCATCACTATAGGTTGAGTGATTATGCAATGATCCCTTCAGATCCTCATAGCGGATTAATTTGGGTAGTTTATTTGCTTTGGCAAGTTCAATGACTTTGCCACTCTCACGTAATTCAGGTTCAATATATTCCAAACCTAGAGAAGCATAGATCTCCTGCTCGGATCCCAATGCTTGGATTTCGCCAATGGCCCTTAATTGCTGGATATGTTCTGAAGAACCCGTACTGATCAATAATTGCTGGGCATAAGATTTTTCATCCGTGATAATCACCTCAAATGGAATTCCGTTTTCATCTTTGAAGGTGATTTTATGATTTTCTGCATTAATGTCAAATTCGTTGTCCAAGGCTTTTACCGCTTGCTGAACAGCTGTAGCATCCGCTGCGATCAATAGCTCAACATGTTGTAAGACTTCCGACTTCCTTCTGTAATCTCCTGTGAAACTGATAGGTGCTAATGCTAACTCCTTTTCAAAATGCTGGATAACCGTAAGGGCAGAAGGCATAACTTTGGCAAATAAAAACCAACCTTGATTGGCAATGGAAAATTCGATGGCTTTTTTGATATCTTCCTGCGTTTTTAAGCCAAATCCCTTTGCTTCGATCAACCTGTTCTCATTACAGGCATAGTATAATTCACCTACTGATTCTATTTCTAGATCGTTCCAGATTACCTGAATTTTTTTAGGTCCCAATCCTTTGATCTTCAGCATCTCCAAAATGCCTTCAGGAGTCTTGGCGACTAATTTTTCCAATTCAGGAAAAGTTCCGCTATTGACCACTTGCATGATTTTTTCAGCTGTGCTTTTGCCAATATTTGGCTGCTCACTAAGGGTGTCTAGATCTGATTGACTTGCCGAAAAAGGTAATTTGTCAATACGAAATGAGGCAGAGGCCATAGCTTTGGTCCTAAAAGGATTCTCATTATACAACTCCATCAACTGTGAACACAATTTAAATACTTTAGCTATGTCTTTATTTGTCATAATTTCCTTCTTTCTTCTGGGATATCAAAAATAGGAAATTGAATCGAGACATTGACCAAAAGACTGCCAAGGAAAGTCAATTCTGAAGGGAAGGGGTGAAATCATAAAAAAATCCTGAGCTGGGGAAGCTCAGGATTTTTACCAAACCAATTATTAACCTAAATTATGAAATTATATACTCTAATTATTCTTTTGCTTTTCTTTGATATTAAAACGCCATGCCTTTCACTTTCGTATATGGATTGCTCTTTGTTAACATTTTTTAACTTAAGGAGCAATATCCTTCATTTATTAGATATTCCTAATACAATATAGTTTACTTGGTATAGGTCAAATAAAAAGCCCTTTCGATTGGAAAGGGCTTTTTAAGATATTTTTATTTTTAAGCTTGTTTAACTTCTTCTTCCTTGACAATAGGTTCAGATTCAGGTCTGTTGTATTTTTGAATGATCAGACGAATACCTGAGTTTTTAGTCAAGAACTTAATCGACCAGTTTACAAAGGTTACTAATCTGTTTCTAAATCCAAAAATAGATACCAAGTGGACAAACATCCAAGTCATCCAAGCAATAAAGCCTTTCAGGTGTAAGCTTCCCATATCCACAACGGCTCTATTTCTACCAACGGTAGCCATCGATCCTTTGTCAAAATATTTGAAGTTTTCTGTTTCTTGTTTGTTCAGTTTGTTCATGATATGTTTTGCAACATATTTCCCTTGTTGCTGCGCAACAGGGGCAACACCAGGTAAACCTCTAGGGTTTTCATCCGTAATCATAGCCGAAACGTCGCCAATTGCATAAACATCTTCCTCGCCTTCAACCACACATTGCTCATTGGTTTTGATACGGTTACCGCGCTGAATAATTTCTGGGTTAATACCTTCTGGCATCTGACCCATAACTCCAGCACCCCAAATCACCGTTTTTGTCGGGATCTTTTCGCCTGAGGATAGGGTTACTGTATTGCCATCGTAATCCGTTACTACGGTATCCAAGATGGTTTTAACACCTAATTCATGTAAATAGCGTTCAGCATCACGTGAAGATTTCTCAGAAAGTGCACCTAGGATCTTTCCGGTTCCTTCAACTAAATATACTTTCATCTCGTATGTTGACAATTCAGGATAATCCTTCTTCAACATATGTTGTTGATACTCTGCAATCGCTCCAGATAATTCAACTCCTGTAGGTCCACCACCTACAACCACAAAGTTTAAATAACGCTCCCTATCCGATGCATTCTTTCTTAATACAGCCTCCTCTAGATTCTGTAATAAATAACTACGGATATTTAATGCCTCAATGATGTTTTTCATTGGTAAAGCGTATTTCTCAACTTGTTTGTTGCCAAAAAAGTTGGATGTAGCTCCTGTTGCAATAACTAAATAATCGTAATCATAATCTGCTACCGAAGTGTGAACCATTTTGTTCTTGCTATCAATGCTTAATACTTCGGCAAGACGAAAACGGAAATTCTTCTGATTTTTGAACATTTTCCGCAATGGAAACGAAATAGAATCGGATGCTAAGGTTCCTGTGGCAACCTGATACATCAATGGTTGAAAAGTGTGGTAGTTGTTACGGTCTATCAATAGAACTTCCACCTCTTTGTTTTTCAGCTGGCGAGCCAATTCAACCCCTCCGAACCCAGCTCCAATAATGATTACTCGGGGAAAGTTTCTTTCAGAACGATTTAGTAACATAATACTTCCTTGTTATAAGAATTTTAAAATAAGGCACAAATATCTGACATTTTCTTGCATATTTTATCAATTAATTACATTAATTTGAGATAAAACATGAAATTGATGTTTAAACTCATGCTATTCTTCTTGTTTTCAACAAGTTAAATATTGCATACTAAGTGTATTAAGTACACTATAATTTTGCCTATTGTAAACTTCCTTTAATCTTTACGGTCAATCCGTTATTCATTTCTGTCAATCTCAGTTGGCAGGCTAACCTGCTATTATCATCCGCATCGGGGAGGGTATCCAGCATATCCAGCTCCTGATCTTCCGCCTGCGCTAAATTTTCCATTCCCGAAAGTACCTCCACATGGCAGGTCGCACATAAAGCCATACCTCCACATGTCGCCAGTATTTCATACTCCGAGGCCTTCAGGATTTCCATCAAACTCAAGTTGACATCCGTGGGAACCATGACTTCCTGTCTTGTACCATCTCGGTCCTCTACATTTATAGTTATGATATTTTCCATGTTAGAATGCATTGATGCCGTTTACAGTTGTGTATTTAAAACTTAGTTTTTGCTCCGGATAAACATATTTAAAAGCACTTTGGACCATTAAGGCCGCTTCGTGATATCCACAAAGGATTAGCTTTAATTTGCCCGGATAGGTGTTGATATCACCGATGGCATAAATGCGTTCTACATTGGTTGAATAATCAAATGTATCCACCACAATGGCATTTTTATCAATGTTCAATCCCCAATCTGCAATGGGTCCTAACTTCGGACTCAAACCATAGAGCGGAATGAAATGATCTGTCTGTACAACAATTTCCTCCTTAGTTTTGTTTGTCATAAGTACAGATTCTAAATGGCCATTCCCATTGAGGCTCTGTAAGTTATGGGATAATAGAAGGTTGATTTTGCCTGATTTAGCCAGGTTGTAAACCTTCTCTGCAGAGTCTGGGGCTCCCCTGAAGCTATCACTGCGATGCACCAGAGTCAGCTCGCTCGCAATATCACTCAAAAAGATCGTCCAATCCAAGGCGGAATCTCCACCGCCCGCAATAACGATCCGTTGATCTCTGAATTGCTCGGGATTCCGAACCATATAGTGAACATTTTTACCTTCAAAATTGGCTAGATTGGCCAATTCAGGCTTTCTAGGTTCAAAGCAACCTAAGCCACCTGCAATGACAACAACTTGGCAATGTATCTTCGTCCCTTCTGAACCCATTACGATATAGGAGCCATCCTCCTGTTTTTGAAGCCCATCAACACGTTCACCTAAGCTAAAAGTCGGTTGAAAGGGTTCTATTTGCTTCATTTGATTGTTGATCAATTCTTGCGCATTGATGCTGGGGTAACCCGGAATATCATAGATCGGCTTATGTGGATATATTTCTGATAATTGTCCTCCAACCTGAGGCAGAACATCGATAAGATGGCAACGCATCTTTAATAAACCTGCTTCAAATACCGCAAATAATCCTACGGGACCTGCACCGATTATGCATATATCTGTTGTGATCATATCTATTTGGTTTCTAAATTTTTATAAATCGTATTTAATATTCTTGTAAAGTCCTGAAAATCTTCATCAGACAGATTCTCCCAAGCCTTCATCCGAAATTCCTTTACCATGGGAGCTAACTGTTCCACCTGATGTTTACCGCTAGTTGTTAATTGGATATGTAAGCAACGACGATCGGAAGGATGCTCTACCCGCTGGGCATAGCCCTTCTTTATCAGCAAATCAACTATCCTAGTCATGGTTGGCTGATCCTTCCCACATTGATCCGCCAGATCTTTATGGGTTAAATCCTGATGTTCATATAAGGTCTTGAGCACAGACCATTGATCAACCGTCAAATCAATTCCATGATTAGTGAATGAAGATTGCGCAAATTGTTTCACCCTTCTCGCCGTTCGGTCTAGTATGAATGAGTATTGATTGAATTCTTCCTTTAGCATAACAACTATTAGTATGACAAGTAAATTTAAGGATTCTTTGGTTATTAAAAGAATGCATTGAAAAATATTACAAGCAGATGCATTTTACCCAACTTTTCCTTGTTGTTCTAAATCAAGGTTGAGAAGCATATTAACTCAAAAAAAATACAGGATAAATTCGCTGTTTTAACGGACCTTCTTCGGACCTTCTTCGGACTTTTTCCGCATCTTGTTCGAATTTTTTCGAAGGAACTCCCTAGGATGTCCGGACAATCTGCGGCAGAAAACAAAATTTGAGTAGGACTTGAGAGGAATGAATACGGAAACTGTTGGTTGCTGATTGATTAGGAAAATTTGGAACTGGCGGAAACCAGTTACTTAAATGAAAGGTTAATATTCAATTATATTTAGATAACATCGGATAATAAAATCGTCTCCATCAGGCTTAATTTTATCTAAAATTTAAACCTATGCAAGTATTAGTCTGTAAAGAGCCCTCTGAGTTTGAGTACATTGAGGAAGATTATCCTGTAGTTAAACCTGGATATAGTCTATTAAAATTGCAAGCCATTGGTATATGTGGTACGGATTTGCATGCTTATGATGGTAGTCAACCTTTCTTTCAATATCCACGGGTTCTAGGGCATGAAATCGCAGCAGAAATAATAGCTACCGAACATCCTGAATTTAAAGTCGGTCAACTGGTTACTTTCTTACCTTATTTTAATTGTGGTCATTGTTATGCCTGCCAATCAGGAAAGGAAAATTGTTGTCAGGAGTTGGCGGTATTTGGTGTTCATATCGATGGCGGAATGAAGGAATTTATTCAAGTTCCAAATCAGTATCTAGTTGATGCGAATGGATTAAAAAAGGAAGAATTGGCTTTGGTTGAGCCTTATTCTATTGCACTTCATGCGGTGCGTCGCTCTGGTCTGGTTGCTGAAGAAACGGCAGTTATTGTTGGGGCGGGGCCTATAGGTATCGCAGCTGCTACCTTTGCTTTTTTATCCAATGCCAAAGTCCTTGTCATCGATATTAATGAGGACCGCTTAGAACTCTGCAGGAAAATGTTGCCAAAGGTAGAAACCTGCAATGCTCATTCAGGGCTGCTAATTGAAAAGATTAGTGAGTTTAGTAATGGGCGGATGGCAAATGTATTATTTGATGCTACCGGAAATCTAGATGCTATCGAATCCAGTTTCTCTTATTTGGCTCATGGCGGTAGGTTCGTTTTAATCGGTTTGCAAAAAGGAGATATCAGTTTTAATCATCCGGAATTTCATAAAAGAGAAGCAACTTTGATGAGTAGCAGAAATGCTAACCGAAAAGACTTTGAGGATGTTATTGCCTTTATGAAAACTGGCGAACTGAACTTTCAAGATATTATTACTCACCAGATTCCATTTAATCAATTGGCAGAAGAGTTTCCTAATTTAATAAAGCCCGAAAATAAAGTTTTAAAAGCCTTGGTACAATTTCAATAAATCTATTAAATCCTAAATAACCGTCATTATGAAAACTAAAGCAATTAATAAATCGACTATTATTTTTTTGGCTAGCCTCTTTCTTTTGTTTATGCAATTTAATGGCTTTAGTCAAGTCAAGGAACGTGAAATACCCAAAGAATGGGAGAAGCTGGTTGAAGGGGGGCGATTTCGAGATTTGTTCTTACCCATGGAGGGTAGTAAGAAGCAAAAAGTAGGTAATTGGGGAGCAGACGCGGTGAAGAATAGATTTGTGGACAATGGGATAGAAGATAATACGAATTCCTATTGGGGTGGCAATATAAAATTTGCAGATGGGAAGTATCATCTATTTGTTTGTGGTTGGCCGGAATCTTCCAGCAAAGGACATATGGCATGGCCAGGATCCATTGTCTACCATACAGTAAGTAAAGATATCCATGGACCTTACAAAATTGTAGATACCATTGGGAAAGGACATAATCCTGAAATTTTTCAAGCGAAGGACGGTTCCTATATATTATATGTAATCGATGGTTCGTACCGATCCAAAAGTTTGAATGGTCCTTGGGTTTATGAAAAGTTAAGTTTTGATAAGCGGGATAGACCAATTATTGAGGGTTTGTCTAACTTGACTTTTGCAAAACGCGAAGATGGTTCCCAATTAATGGTTTGTAGAGGCGGAGGGATTTGGTTTAGTGAGACCGGCGGTAGTTCTTATCAACAAGTTTCCAATCAAAGGGTATATCCGCCAGTAGAAGGGGAGTTTGAAGATCCAGTAGTATGGAAAGACCATATTCAATATCATTTAATCGTGAACGATTGGTTAGGTAGAATAGCCTTTTATTTAAGGAGTCCGGATGGTATCAATTGGGTAACTGATCCCGGACAGGCTTATACAGTCGGGATTGCTAAACATAAGGATGGAACGTCGGAAGACTGGTTCAAATATGAACGTATCAAAATTTTTCAAGATGATTTAGGCCGTGCTATTTCAGCTAATTTTGCTGTCATTGATACCATAAAATGGGAGGATAAACCCAATGATAAATACAGCTCCAAAAACATTGTTATTCCATTGCGAAAACCACTTCTATTAGAATATTTGAATGCTGGGTTACCTCAAGACAATGAGGAGATTCGAATTTTGGTCAAATCAGAAAAAGGATTCAATGCAGCTAAGGATTTGGACCTTGCCAGCATAAGATTTGGTGCGAATGATGCGGTCAACTATGGAGCAGGTAGCAAAATTCTGCGGACTGAAAAAACTAAGGGTGGACTCATATTGATTTTTGACAGTAAAGGACATCAATTAAAACAGGATGAATTTGCACCAAAACTATTAGGAAAGAATAAAAAAGGCGGTTTAGTCTTTGGTTATACACGGGTGCCATGGGCTCAGTATGAGAAAGGGATCTTGAGTGCACGGAAACCAATCATTAAATCGGAAAATGCGCAATCTCATGCTCAGATTATCTTGGAAAATTTTGGAACGCGTGCCAGTAAAGCTGCTACAGTTCAACTTTTTCAAGTGAAAGAAGGGAAAAGAAAATTGCTTGGAGAATCAAAGTTTGATTCGATTCAACCCTATGCTAAGCGGGAAGTTGAAATAAAGCTCAATGATTACGAATCCAGCAATGACTTCATCTTGGTTATTGATGAGCCTGAAAGTAAAATCAATGAATGGTCTTTTAAGCTAAATGACTAAGAAAATATTGTGGAATTGAAGCTTGGGGAATTAATAAGATACCTTAAGCTTCATTTTTACCAATCAAGCGTTCCTTAAACTGTCTAGGAGTAATCCCCTTTATGGATTTGAATATTTTATTAAAATTAGAAAGGCTTGAAAAACCACAATCATAAGCCACATTGCTGATTAGATTGTCATTTTTCATGATTTCCTGACAGGCGATGCTTATTCGAGTTTCATTCACAAATTGGATGAAACTTTTTTGTGTTCTGGCTTTAAAGAACCTGCAAAAAGCTTGTTTGGTCATATTTGCCATTTCAGCGGCCTCATCCAATTTAATATCCTTGTTATAATTCTCCAATACAAAGCGGATGATATGGTCGATTTGATTTCCTTTAAACTCTTGCGATGAGTATCGATTTCTATAGGAAGTGCTGGAGATATATTGAAAATCCTCTGTCTTGGTCAGCTGATTCAATAATTGTAAAAAGTAAATGGTTCTTTCCAGATTCTCGGCTTCATTGATAGCGAATAATAACTTGGTCAATTGGGCTTTACTTTTACCAGTGAAAATCACACCGCGCTCCATTTGGTTGAAGAAACTTCTGATATTATGGGTTTCTTGCAATTGCTCTAAAATCTGGAGGCATTTCTCCACATCAATAAAAAGCGTAATTGACATGGCTTGCTTTTCATCGGGTTGGCTCGGTTGATTGGAGTACCAAACATGAGGAAGATTGGAACCTAATAATGTTAATTCATCCTTCTCAAAGTTTGAGATGTTGTCTCCTATAACTCGTTGACCACTACCTTCTTGGATATAGTTAATTTGGATTTCTTTATGAAAGTGAAAATTTGTGGAAAACAATTGATCGCTAAAGTGTCGAAATTTATACACTTCATTATCAAGCTGACTTAATATGCGGTCAAATTTGGGCTTCATGTTTTGAATTAATAGGTGATGTTTTTTGAAATTAAGGAATTGCCAAACTCAAAACAAGATATTGCTTGTTAAAATGCATTTAAATGCCCAAAGTATCTAAATTGTTAATATAGTATGCAACCTGGTTAATTCAATTTTAATGAAGAAGTGGAATGAGCGTTATTTTTGATTATTCCGTAATCCGAATTAATCGGATTATTCTCAATTATAACCTTATGTTAAGATTCAGAAGATTTCTATTCCGTAAAAAGGGTTTATTAATAGCCATTGCGAGTTTATTTTATCTCCATGGCTGGAGTCAGGAGCAAGGTCCAAACCGTATTTGGTATGCTGAACCAGCAAATTCTACAGTGAAAGATAATCCAGATGGCTGGGTAAGTGATGAAGAATGGCTGAAAGCTCTTCCACTTGGAAATGGTTCCTTAGGGATCATGGTATTTGGGGATGTAAATCAGGAAAGAATTCAATTGAATGAAATGTCCTTATGGAGTGGGAGTTATGCAGATTCCGATAATCCGGAGGCTTCTAAACATCTTTCCCAGATTCGGGAATTACTATTTGAAAAGAAGTTTAAAGAAGCTACTGATCTTACCAATAAAACCCAGATTACAAATGGCAAGGGATCTGGAAGTGGCAATGGGGCCAATGTTCCCTTCGGTTGTTTTCAAACCATGGGTGACCTTTGGATAGATTTTAAGGAGAAATCTGCCTACAAAAATTATAAACGGGAATTAAATTTAATAGATGGTATTGCAACTGTAGCATATCAACAGAATGCGGTTAATTATAAGCGGACAATCTTCGTCAGCCATCCCGATCAAGCCATTATCATCAATTTCAAAGCGGATAAAAAATCAAAGATTAGCTTTGAATATTCCTTAAATCGTCCTGAGCGATTTAATACCCGCATTGAAAATCAGGTTATGATTATGGAGGGGGAGTTAAATGACGGGCATGGTCAACAAGGTATGCTATATAAAAGCTCTATTATCCCTCAAATAAAAGGCGGCAAAATAAAGGAAAATGGGGATAAAATCAGCATCGAAGCTGCTGATGAGGTTACCCTAATAATCACAGCAAAAACCAATCATAAACTAGAATATCCTACTTATCTAAATCGCAATTACTTAAATGAATTGGATGAGATCAATGAAGGGATAGGGAAGAAAAGCTATGCCCAATTATTAGAGCGGCATATTGCTGATTTTAGTAAGTTCATGAAGCGGATAGATTTTTCATTGGGGGATGGAATGAATGATCTTCCGACCAATGAATTATTAATCAAGAATGCAAAAACAGGGAATGAGCAGGTCTTAATACCTCTTTATTTTCAATTTGGCCGTTATTTATTGCTTTCATCCTCTCGAGAGGGGGGCTTGCCGGCGAATTTGCAAGGGATTTGGGCAAATAAGATCCAAACTCCTTGGAATGGTGATTATCACACGGACATCAATGTTCAAATGAATTATTGGCCTGCAGAGGTTAGCAATCTTTCAGAATCCCATAAACCCTTATTAGAATTTATAGAATCTTTAGTTATTCCAGGTGGACATACTGCAAAAACCCAGTATGGGATGTCAGGTTGGGTGGTGCATCCGATAACCAATGTATGGGGTTATACCGCTCCCGGAGAAAGTGCCAGTTGGGGGATGCATATTGGTGCAAGTGCTTGGTTAGCACAGCATATTTGGGAGCATTATTTATTTACGGAGGATTTAGAATATCTGAAAAAAGCCTATCCAGTGCTCTTAGGTGCAGCCCAATTTTATTTGGATTGGTTGGTAACAGATCCCAAATCTGGGAAGCTGGTTTCTGGTCCATCCCCATCACCTGAAAACACTTTTATTGCGGCGGATGGGACCCGGGCACAAATCAGCATGGGACCGACCCATGATCAACAGGTAATTGATAATTTGTTTTTGAATATTATCCATGCTTCTAAACTGCTGAAGGCAGAAGATTCCGAAATACTAAAGGAAATTCAGGCTGCCCAACAGAAATTATTATTATCCAAGATTGGTCCTGATGGTCGTTTGATGGAGTGGGCAGAGCCTTATGCTGAAGCAGAGCCAACGCATCGACATTTATCACATTTATTTGCGTTTTATCCAGCTTCGGAAATCACCTTGAAAAAGACTCCAGAATTGGCGAAGGCTGTGGAGAAATCCTTGCTTGCTCGAGGGGATGATGGTGTTGGCTGGACTTATGCATGGAAGATATCTCTTTGGGCGAGATTAAAAAATGCAGAAAAGAGTCTTGAATTATTAAATAAACAATTGCGACCGACAGATGATACTGGAACCAAATATTCAGCTGGTGGGGGGACATATTATAATCTTTTTGACGCCTGTCCGCCTTTTCAAATCGATGGTAACTTTGGCGTCATAGCGGGAGTGGCTGAGATGTTATTGCAAAGCCATGATGGTAGCATCGATTTATTACCAGCTTTGCCTTCAGCCTGGAAAAAAGGAAAAATAAGTGGATTGGTTGCTCGTGGAGCAATTGAAGTTTCCATGGTTTGGGATAATCATAAATTGCTGGAAGTGAGTTTAAAATCGAAGTCGAATAAAGAAGTGAAAATTAGTTATCTGGGAAAAGAAAGGTTAGTGCGATTGGAGGCTGGTAAGTTGTTGAAACTTAATAAAATATAGCGAGTATTTTAGCTAGTTATACAGCCTTATATCGGTTAATATTGGATTAATTGAGGGTAATTTTGAGGAAAAGCAGGGTTACTTTTTGATGTATTTTGGGGTTAAATAAACCTAATTCAAATAACATGAGGAAAGTAATCAAGCTAGGCAAAATTGCCATGCTTAATATGGTCATTTTATTATCGACCATATTAAATGCACTGGCTCAGGAGCAGGTTCAGGTAACAGGAAAAGTTACCAATAAGGAGTCTGTATCCATACCGGGAATCACGGTGAAAAATTTGAGTAGTGATGCGGTTGTTTCGAGCAATAGCTCGGGAGAGTTTAGCATCACAGCAAAGATTAATGACAAAATCCAATTTTCAGGGGTTGGCTATGAGCCACAAACCCTAACTGTAACATCATCGAGTCCTTTAAATGTTCAAATGTTGAGCAAGGATGAAGAGATCGATGAGGTGGTGGTTGTAGGTTTTGGACAACAAAAGAAAGTCAATTTAACAGGTGCAGTAGCCACTGTTGGGGGGGATGAATTAACAAAAAGACCCGTTACAGATGCTGGATCGATGTTGCAGGGAAAGATGCCTGGAGTTCGGGTCGTACAAAACTCAGGACAACCTGGTGAAGAAGGGCTATCCATTCGCGTTCGTGGGCAGGGTACTTTCAGTGGTGCTGGTTCTAATCCATTGGTTCTTATTGATGGAGTTGAAGGCAGACTTTCGGATCTTAATCCTAATGATATCGAGAACATCTCCGTTCTAAAAGATGCAGCATCAGCTTCCATTTATGGTTCTAGAGCAGCCAATGGGGTTATTATCGTAACGACAAAATCAGGAGTTTCAGGGAAAACTAAGGTGGATTATCAACTTGGATTAAATGTCCATGAAGTGACAAAAATGCCTGAGTTTATCACCAATTCAGTAGAATACATGGAGCTATGGAATGAGGCTAAGAAAAACTCTAATCTTCCAAGTGGACTATATCCTCAAGAGATAATTGATGCTTATAGAAATGCTACGGATAGAAATCAATATCCTAATACGGATTGGGTAGATGTGATGTTTGATCCTGCCTTTGTTCAGAACCATTACTTGACATTCAATGGCGGTGAAGGAAAAACAAAATATAATGTTTCCCTAGGTTATGTAGATCAACCTGGAACGATGAAAGGTTTTGATTTTCAGCGTTATAATTTCAGGTCGAACATTACTTCAGATATCAATAGCTTCATCACCTTCGGAACGAATCTCGCCTTTAAGCACGGCGTAAAAAACAGCTCGAGATCAGGTGGTACAGATATCTTTTTATCAACCTTAGCGCAAGCACCGACCTATGGTCCGTATCTTCCTGATGGCAGTGGTCGATATGCTTACAAAGCCTATGTTTTTGAAAGCAACAATAAAAATCCACTTGCTATCGCTGAAAATGGTGTAATGAATAGGCTTCGGGACTATACCGGAAATTTACAGGCATGGACCAATGTAAAGCTATTTAAAGGACTTTCATGGTACAGCAAGTTTGCTGTAAACGGAGATTTTTACCGGAATAAAGATTGGAGACCTGTAGTTCCATTATACAATTACCATACTGGAGAATTTATGACGAACCTGGATACTGGTGGAAAAGGTTTGGCCAATCGTTCGGAGCAAAGGATTTATACCAATTTGTATTCTTATTTATTATATGAAACTAGTTTTCAGGAGAAGCATAATTTAAAATTACAATTCGGTTATAGCCAGGAGAATTCCAAGTTTGAAAATTTAAGTGGGTATAGAGAGCAATACCTGAACAACGACCTTCAAGAATTGAACGCAGGAAGTGCAGCAGTCCAAACGGCAGGAGGTTATAGTGAGGAATGGGCGATTCAATCCCTATTTGGACGTGTAGGCTATGATTATTTGAATCGGTATTTATTGGAATTGAATGTTCGATACGATGGGACCAGCCGTTTGAATCCTGAGAATAGATGGGGAGCTTTTCCATCCATTTCTGCTGGTTGGAGGGTTTCCGATGAACCATTTATACGTGAGAATAATTGGACCTGGTTAAATGATTTTAAAATCAGGGGTTCTTACGGGATATTAGGAAATCAAAATATTGGTCTCTATCCTTACCAAAGTATATTGGAGTTAACCGGAGCTTATTCATATGATAATGCCACCTTAATTCCAGGGGTTGCCCAGTTAGGTTTAGCCAACCAGAATATCAAATGGGAAACTACTAAATCAACGGATATTGGGGTAGACTTAACCATCTTTAATGGATTGACAATTACAGCAGACTGGTACCGCAAAACGACCTCCGATATTTTAAGACTTTCTCAATTGACTGATTTAGTAGGTCTATCGGCGCCTTATGTCAATAGAGGAGTGATGGAGAATACCGGAATTGAACTGAATGTAGGTTATCGAAATACGGTTAAGTCTGGAACGATGGAAGGATTGGCTTATGATTTCGGCTTTATGATTGATAAGTTCAAAAATAAGTTAGTCACTTTTGGAGCTGAAGAAATCTCAGGTTATACCATGAAACGTGAAGGATTACCTTACGATAGCTTCTATATGCTAGAAATGGATGGTATTTTTCAATCTCAAAGCGAGATTGATAATTCGCCAAAACAGTTCAATGATAAAACCTTACCAGGTGATATAAAATATAAGGATCAGAATAATGATAACAAGATTGATAATGATGACCGAATCATTATAGGAAACCCATTTCCAAAATTTGAGTATTCCTTCAATATTGGAGCAAGTTGGAAAGGGATAGATATTTCGGCCTTCTTCCAAGGGGTTTATAAGCGGGATGTATTTGTAAACAATTGGGGGACAATTCCATTCGTACAGGGTGCTGTACCTACAGTAGACTGGAGAAATCGTTGGACCGAAGAGAATCCATCGCAAACGATGCCAAGAATATACTGGGGCTGGGATGGAGGTGAGAAAATAACTCGAAACTCATCTTACTACTTAAAAGATGCCAGCTTCCTAAGGTTTAAGAATTTGGTGGTTGGATATACTTTCCCAGAGACCATGACCAGCAAATTAAAATTGAGCAAGGTGAGAGCCTATTTTTCAGGAGACAATTTGTTTACCATGACGGATTATCCAGGTTTGGATCCTGAGCGTACTGGTAATGGAAACTTTTTGAATTATCCTCAAAATAAGATTTACTCTTTTGGTCTTCAACTTAGTTTATAACCCTAAAATAGATTATTATGAAATTCAGATATAAATATTTATTAATCCCAGCTTTAGCCCTTTCATTGGGTTCATGTTCGGATTATCTTGATAAGAACCCCACCGATAAGTTATCCCCAAGTTCATTTTGGAAAACCAAAGGCGATGTAGAATCTGCATTGACAGCTGTATATGCAACCTTGCAAGCTAGCCAGTATTCTTATGGTGCTCCAAATTTTGACAATATTACAGATAATGGTTATGGGCAGCACAATTACGATAATAGCAGCAATATCGCTCAAGGAAATATATCTTCCACAACTGGGGGCTATATCTCTACGATTTATTCAACTTCTTACAGAGGGATTGCGAGAGTAAACATCTTTTTGAAGAATTTAAGTGAATATAGCATGGCTGATATTTCGGATGTGGACCGTAAGAACTATGAAGCCGAAGCCAAATTTATTCGAGCTTTTTATAATTTCCAATTATATATGTTTTATGGATCTGTTCCATTGGTGACTGAGCCATTGGATTTGGAAACTCAATTCCAGGAAAAAACAGATAGTAAAAATATCTATGCGCAGATAATAAAAGATTTGGATGAATCTATTGCGACACTTGATGATGTATCCTATTTGTCGAAACCGGGACATGTTGTTCGATCTTCTGCTCAGGCATTGAAGCTCAGGGTTTTGATGAATGATAGTTTCACGTCAAAAACCGCTGCGGATTTAGCGAAAATGAAAGAAGCTGAGCAAGTTGCCAATGCGATCATTAGCAAAGGGTTGTATAGTTTGGACACAAATTATGAAGGTCCTTTTAAGGATGCAACTCAAAAAAGTAGTAATGAGATTTTATTTTCCATTAACTTCTTAGCGCCAAATAATTCTACCGAAATGGATATGTGGTATGGGGATTGGGTTGTGGTAAGTCCATTGAAAAATTTAGTGGATGCATATGATTATACAGATGGATTGGCTTATGGGGTTTCACCATTGACAGATGCGAATGATCCGTTCAAAAATCGGGATCCCAGATTAGGGAAAACTATATTTAAGGGCACGGTTGTTTGGCCAGATGGGAAAACGCATCGACCATCCAATGGAGCTCCAACAGGGTTTGGATTAAAGAAATTCCTGACACCGGATTTGGTGCCTTATGGCTATGCAACGCGAAGCCAGCAAGATTGGGTGATGTTGCGATATGGCGATGTTTTGTTGCATGCAGCCGAAATTGAAAATGAACTCAACGGTGCTAGCAGCAAAGCCTATTCTTATATCAACCTCGTTCGTAAGCGAGCAGGAATGCCAAACTTGCCTGCAGGATTATCCAAAGAACAATTTAGAGAACGATTAAGAAAAGAACGTAGAATAGAATTGGCTTTTGAAGGATTGCGATACTATGATTTAAAACGTTGGAAGATTGCTGAAGATGTATTAAATAATGTGAATGATGGTATTATTCCATATTCCTTCGAGTCTAAGTTTTATAAGTGGCCTCTGCCACAAACGGAGATTGATAAGAGTCAAGGGAAATTGGTGCAAAATCCAGATTATGGTAAATAGTATGCCCATATAAGAATCAAAGAAAAAGCTGTCAAAATTACTTGACAGCTTTTTTTATAGGTAATCAGATTGAAATTCTATCCTTCTTTTAAAAGAATCTCTTCGCCTTTTTTCAAGGAAATATGGTAATAATTATCCGCTTTTTTCAATGCTTTTCCCGCACTGTTTACCAGATTTTTTCCTACTCTGAGTTTCAATGTTCCGTTGTGATTAGCTTTGATTTTCAATTGTTTTATTTTTCCAGCGACAATTTCTGAGCTGAATAAATAACCGCCTTCAGATCGCAAATTTTCAAATGAATAATCCTGCCATGTATTTGGGATTGCAGGCAACAATTCAACATAGCCTTGTTTGCTTTGGATCATCAGTTCATGGATTCCTTGGGCAAAAGCAAAATTCCCTTCAAGGGTGAACGGTCTATAGGTAAAATTCGAAAATTGACCGCCTTTCTGGTCACCATTTAAATGGAAGGAATTGATAGAGCAGAAGTTATTGGCAAACTTTTGAAGGTTGTCCAATGCAGATTCCGCATTCTTTCCGCGGGCATGTAGAATCGCCATCCAAGAAAAGGAATAACCAACCCAAGCTCTGGTTCCTAAGGTATCTAAATGATGCAAGGATTTTTCAATAAGCGGTTTATCTTTAGCTGAGTTGATATCGAGTGTTCCCATTGGATAAATTGCCATGTAAGGCGACATATGTCTGTGGGAGTGTTCCATAGGAAATCCTGGGGCTACTAGTAATCCGGTTTGATCTTGAGCGAATTCAGGAAATTCAGCTCTTATCTTTAGCCATTTCTGAGCTTCTTCTTTTTTCCCCATGGCATTGCTGATATCTGCTGCGGACTCAAAAAGATAATGTACGAGTGCTAGGTCAAAGTTGGTCCAATCTTTAAACCAGGCGTCTATCCGGTTGTCATTATATTCTGGGCTTGAGCTAATAGGAAGATAGCGTTTTCCGTTTCTTTTGGTCGTTATTTGTTCCAAATAGGTTGCAACATCCTGGATGTAAGGGTAAGCCCTATTTTTTAAGAATTCGGGATCCATACTATATTTCCATTGCCAGTAGAAATGTTGGGCAGTCCAAGCACTTACGGTAGGGGAAAGTGAATATTGAATCCAACCTCCCATAGGAATTCCATTTAGAGTCAATACTCCCGGGACATTGAGCCCTTCAGTTTTGAAATATTGTTTGGTAAATTCCTTATTGACGTCTTTGATGGACCATAACCATTCAGTAAATGAAGCAGCTTCTTCGAGCTTGTTTCCTGTATATCCAGGCCAATAACTAAGTTGAGTATTTAAATCATTATGGAAATCGCCTTTCCAAGGAGGTAAGCCAGCATTATCAGCAGTCCATACAGCCTGTAGGGTGATTGCTGGTGCACCTTTTCTCGCAGCTGAACCAAATTTGTACATTTCTAGGAAATATTGTTTTTCCAATACCGGGTCAGGAATGCGAATACTGGATTGGGCCCAATAGTTCTGCCACCATGCCGTATGTTCCTTTCTGAAATTACCATCCTCAATTCTTTCCAAGCTAGGCTCCAATTGAGCGGATTGATTATCAGAGACCGTCCATAAGCCAATTATGCGATCTGCAGAAACCTGCTTCCATACAAGTAATACTTCAAAAAATCGCTTATCATAGGTTGGTTGATGGATAATTTGATAATTATTTCCTTCTTTTAATGTTCCCTGTTGATAGCCTAATCTGGAAAGTCGTTGACCTTCAACGACGGACTGTTGACCATTATCTGTCGCGGAAGCACCATAGCTATGTGGGATCAAATTAGGCAAAGGTAATTCCTGATTGTTTCCAGTAATTTCAAAATAACCAATAGGTTTGGTTGCGTGAATAAAGTTTTGAATGCGAATGCCGTTTTCAAAAATTATAGTATTGGTAGCATCCGCGAGATTCAATTCATTGCTTTTGACGGTTCCCAATTTAGCGAGGTCAAAAGTCATAGCTGCAGCTGGTAACTTAGTGGGGTAGGGAATAGCGTCATATGGTCGGTCACCCCATTGTTGAGCATTTTGATAAGTATTATTGAACACCTGTTCTTGGACCCATTTAAAATCATGTTTTTCGATGTCCAAGGCTTTTCTTTCATCCCAAAGATCCGCACAGTCCAGAGAGTACCTTAGAGTATTATCTTTTTTCCAGATTAAAGCGCCGATTTCAGCATTACCTAAGGGAATGGCCTCATCCCAGCGTTCAGCAAGTTTAGTAAAGTTCAGATTATGCGTTGGGAAGGGTTGAGCATGTGCACATATACTCCAGCCTAACAAAAAAAGTAGAGGGAAGAATTTTTGTGAAGATATCATATCAGGTTATTTTTTATAAAAATAACGCATTAATATGGCTGGGGATTCTTCTTAATTAACCGAAACTGAAACTATTTTGTCTAATATGGATTTGAGGGATTAGTGAAATTTAGCAGGATTTTTGGAATAAAATCCTATTGTATGTGCTGTAAAAAAGAAAGGGCTGTTATTAAACAGCCCTTTCAAAGATCTTTATAGGATTAATAAATCCATTTAAAGTTATATTCTTTTTCTGGAATCTTCATACGATCTGCCAGACGTAATAAACGGTCAGGAAGACGCATTAAATAATCTCTAGCTTTTTCACCTTGTTCATTCAATCCAGTTACCTGATCAATTTTCCAATCTGTCAAAAGTTCTTTTAGGATATCCACATAATCAACTGCTGTATAAACACCTAAACGTTGAGCTGCATCAGAGAAGTGCGCAAATGCGCCACCTTGAGGTTCTCCAGATTCTCTTAAGAAGTGAGCCGGCATTACGATTTTTTTCTTCATCATATCCTCGAAAGCAATCATGACTTCACTAGGGTCAACGACCATGGCATGGGAGATAAAAGACATATAAGCTTTGGCATGTCTAGCTTCGTCGGAAGCAATGACACCACACATTTTAGCTAATAATTTATCACCACTTTTTTTGGATAATGCAGCCACACGACGGTGAGATACATTGGTCGCCAATTCCTGGAAAGAAGTATAAATAAAGTTTCTGTAAGGGTCAGCACCTGTACCAATATCGAAGCCATCTTTAATTAAATACTGAACAGAGATTTCAAACTGTTTCATATCAATTCGACCCGATAGGTACAAATATTTATTAAGCAAGTCACCGTGGCGGTTTTCTTCAGCAGTCCATGCGCGTACCCATCTCATCCAGCCACCTTGTTCATTTTTATTGACATCCTCTACCATGGTTAACCAGGACTCATAGGTTGGAAGAGCTTCTTCCGTGACAGTATCACCGATTAGGACAGCAACCAAATCATAAGGTAATTCTTTAGCGCTTTCTTGTAAATCGCGAATTTCCTCAAAAAAGGTATCTCTGCCTGCATCCGGAAGGAAGTCAGCTGGTTGCCACATATCCTCAACAGGTTTTAAATAGTCGGACATTTCATTCAACATGAAAGGTTCCAAATAGGTCATAACCTCTTTTCTTGAGCCTTCTGGTAAGTTTAAAGGTAGTTCTTGCATAATTAAACAAAGGTAATCAATATCGACTTAATAATAATTTAATATTTTTTTATTTCCTTCCTTAATTAGGATTATTACTTATAAATAACTTTAATCTTGCCCGATATGTTTTATTATATCTTAACTTTGTAAAAGAATAAAAATATCAAGAATTGGATACACTAGACATCAAATCGATACGCGAGGAATTCCCAATTTTGAAACGTGAGGTAAATGGGAAACCTTTAGTCTATTTAGATAATGGGGCGACTACGCAAAAGCCCAAAGCAGTAATTGATGCAATCCTAAACTATTATACGGACATGAATAGTAATGTTCACCGCGGTGTTCATTACTTAAGTCAGATATCAACAGATGCCTTTGAGGTTACTCGACGTAAGGTTCAGGAATTTATCAATGCCAAGCACGACTACGAAATCATAATCACTAAGGGTACAACCGATAGTATTAATCTGGTTGCTACATGTTTTGGTCAGGAATTTATACATGCAGGGGATGAAGTTATTATCTCCGCAATGGAACATCATTCCAACATTGTGCCATGGCAGATGGTTTGTGAGTCAAAGGGGGCTAAATTAAAGGTTATCCCGATGAACGAAGCCGGAGAGCTGGATATGGAGGTTTATAAATCCTTGCTGACTTCAAAGACAAAGATTGTTTCTGTTAACTATGTTTCAAATGCCTTAGGAACAATCAATCCTGTCAAGGAAATTATTCAACTTGCTCACGCACAGAATGTACCGGTATTAATTGATGCTGCACAAGCTGTACAACATATCAAGATTGATGTTCAAGAACTGGATGTAGATTTCTTAGTATTCTCAGGACATAAAATGTATGGTCCAACTGGGGTTGGTGTGCTTTATGGGAAAGAAGAATGGTTGAATAAAATGCCACCGTACCAGGGTGGAGGTGACATGATCAAGGATGTTACTTTTGAAAAGACAACTTATAATGAATTACCATTTAAGTTTGAAGCTGGTACTCCCAATATTGAAGCTGGGATTGCCCTAAATGCAGCAATCGATTACATCAATGAATTAGGTATTGATAATATCAAAAAATACGAGGATGAACTTCTGCAATATGCTACGGAAAGATTACAGGAAGTTGAAGGGATTCGTTTTATCGGAACAGCCAAGGAAAAATCATCCGTGATTTCCTTTGTTGTAGATGGCACCCATCCTTATGATATTGGGGTCCTTTTGGATAAATTAGGGATTGCTGTTCGTACAGGTCATCATTGTGCACAACCGGTTATGGAGCAGTTTCATATCCCTGGAACAGTTCGAGCAAGTTTAGCAGTTTATAATACCAAAGAAGAAATCGATGCACTGGTAGCCGGCGTAAAGAGAGCCGTAGCTATGTTAGTATAAAAGAATATGACAATTAATGAAATACAAGATGAATTGATTGAGGATTTTTCCTTTTATCAAGATTGGATGGAGAAATATGAATTCATCATTCAATTAGGTAAGGAGCTTCCGATTATCAATGAATCAGATAGACAAGATCAATATATTATCAAGGGCTGTCAATCCAAAGTATGGTTGGTTCCGGAAATGAAAGATGGTAAATTAATATTTACTGCGGATTCAGATGCGGTTATCACGAAAGGATTGGTCAGTTTAATGGTGAAAGTATTATCAGGTCATAGTCCAAAAGAAATTGCGGACGCCGAGTTATATTTTATTGATCAAATTGGTTTGAAAGAACATCTTTCGCCAACTCGCGCCAACGGATTATTGTCCATGGTAAAACAAATAAAATTATATGCAATCGCTTTACAAGCTAAAGCATCTTAATAAAAACGCTGCCTTTGGCAGCGTTTTTATTTTTTAGACTTTTGATTTTCCTCAAAACTTCTTTTAATATATTCTTTGAGGTCATATTCAGACATTTTGGAGAATTCTTGCATGGAAGGCCTATAGATATTTTGGAAAATTAGGGCCTCATCTCCTTCAAGGCCTGTCATTTCTTTTATTAACTCCACGGAAAAAGTCATATCAATATACTGCATTGTATACTCATCGGCTTCCAATTGTTTTTCTAGCGGTATCTTTTCTGGTCTTTTAAAGAGCATTCTTTTAACCGCGAGCAAATCTACAGTAAACAAGGTTGCTGTGCTACCATTTGCGAGAAAACCTCTTGGATTTCCCGACATGTCAGCACGCCCGAGGACGTATTTTCTAAAGGTTGGTGTTTTGGGAATATTAAGATTGAGATTTACCTGATTTGAGTCCTTTTTACTTGTTTTTCCTTCCACGGTGATGGCTTCAATCTCGATATATTTTGGTTTTAACAAAATGGATGTGAGGGTTTTTTCCTTAGTTTCCATGAAAAGATTGATCTTGAGGACTTCATAATTATTAAGATGAATTCTCAGGCTATCATGTTGGTTCACAGCAATCGAGAAATTTCCTTGATGGTCGGTGAATTCTACAGCTTTGCTGCTTTCCACTTTTACCCGATATAATATTCTACCTGTTTGCGAATCCCTAACATTACCTTTTACAGTTTGGGCTTGAATCTGTAGACCTGAAAACAAGAGAAAAAGTAGCAATAGGAATTTCATATAGGTATTATTTAATACCTAAAAATAATTTATAAAACTTTAAATACTAGATTATTAACTTATTTTAACGAATGGTTTTACTAAACTTTAATAAAGCTGGAGGAGATCCTTTTGCCAAAGAAAATTTCAGCCTTTTCATTAAAATCTTCGGGATCATCCGTTGTGAAAAATTGAAGTGATTTCTCTTTGGAGCACTTTTCTTCCACCTCAGGATGTCTTTTGAGGTAGTCCACTAGGCTTTCAGCAACGAGTTTTCCTTGGGAAATAATATTGATTCCTTCTGGGACGTATTTTTGAATCAGAGGGAGTAATAGGGGGTAATGGGTGCAAGCCAAAAGGATGGTGTCCATTTCAGGTGATGCTTGCAATAATTGTTGGATATCTTGTTGGACAAAGAAGTTAGCACCTTCGCTATTAAGTTCATTATTTTCAACCAAAGGAACCCAGAATGGGCATGCATGTTGAAAGACTTCGATATCGGGATGGAATTTATTGATTTCGATTACGTAGGAATTTGAATTGACGGTACCTTGAGTAGCCAGGATTCCGACCTTGTTACTTTTTGTAAATTGATTGACGACCTCCGAGGTTGGGCGGATAACGCCTAAAACCTTCTTGCCTTCTGGCAGGTCGTTTTGTTGAATGGTTCTTAATGCTTTTGCCGAGGCGGTATTGCAGGCAAGGATAACTAAGTTACATCCCAATTCAAAGAGTTTAAAAACACATTCTTTAGTGTATTCATATACCGTCTCAAAAGATCTGGTGCCATAGGGTACTCGGGCATTATCCCCTAAATAGATATAATCATAGTCAGGGAGATGTTTATGGATTTCTTTGAATACTGTAAGACCACCATAACCAGAATCAAAAATGCCAATAGGACCAGGGTTGTTTTGTTGAGACATGTAAAATAACTTTCTTCAAATATTGATACAAAGGTTGTTGATTCTGATTTCAATTGCAAATGATTGGAGAAATTCTTGAGGTTAATTTTTACTTAAATCGGGAAAGCAAGAAAATAATCTTAGCTTTAAGTATGATGGGCCTAAAACTAACTATCCCAATATTTCTTATTTTTCTTAGCAGTTTCAGTTACTCCCAACAGAAAAATTCGATTGTTGTTTCTAGCAGTGGACATTCCCTGGAATATGAAGATGGAAGACCGTTTTTTTGGTTAGGTGATACTGCATGGGAATTATTTCACCGATTGAAAATTGAGGAGATTACAGAATACCTGGATAACCGAAAGGCTAAAGGATTTAATGTCATCCAATGTGTAATCTTGGCGGAATTGGATGGAATTCGAATTCCGAATCGATATGGTGACTTAGCATTAATAGACGAGGATCCAAAACAACTTAACCAAGCTTATTTTAAACTGGTAGATTCAGTGATTGAACTTGCCCAGGAACGCGAGATCTATTTGGCAATTCTTCCTACTTGGGGTGATAAGGTGACTTTGAAATATTCCGGAGCTGGACCTGTGATCTTTTCCAAAGAAAATGCGCATCAATTTGGAAAACTATTAGGAGCGAGGTATAAAAAGTATGATCATATTTTCTGGATATTAGGAGGAGATCGGCCAGCAGCTGACCAGGAAGAAAGCTGGCTTGAGGTTTATCGCTCGATGGCAGTAGGGTTGGATGCGGGCTCTGGAAAGAAAACCTTAAAGTCATTTCATCCCGGAGGATATATTTGGGAGAGCAGTCCAATGCTGCACCAAGAGGCGTGGATGGATTTCAATATGATTCAGTCTGGTCATGCGCGGTTGGATGTTCCGGTTTGGGATTTAATACAGAAAGATTTGAGTTTGCTTCCAAAGAAGCCCAGTTTGGATGCGGAACCCTGTTATGAAGATCATCCTATCAATCCATGGAATGGATGGGATCCTTCGAAAGGGTATTTTCGAGATTGGGATGTTAGAAGACAACTCTATCGTTCTGTCTTTGCGGGTGGATTTGGGGTGACCTATGGGCATCATGCTATTTGGCAATTTTACGGATCTACCTTTTTGCCTGTGAATTACCCAGATCGAAATTGGCAAGAAGCAATGGATAGACCTGCTGCATTTCAAGCTGGCTTCCTTAAGAAATTGATTCTTTCCAGGCCTTCAAAAAATAGAATACCAAATCAATTGATGATCCTGAATCAGGATTCGATAGAAGCAAAGAATTTTATGACCGCATTTACCGATTCCGAAAAATCCTATGCTATGATATATTTACCGAATAATAAGTTTGTTAACCTCAATATGCGTGAGTTTCCTAGTAAAAACATCCGGTATCAATGGTTTAAGCCAGAAACAGGTGAATTAATGGAAAAGAAGGTCGTTAAGGTAGAGGAGAAAATGCAGCTTCATGTTCCCATTAATAAGAATTCAATAGATTGGGTGTTGATTATTGATAAAATAAATTAATTTACTTAATGGAGATTTTTTCTTAAATAACAGTGGTTTTTTTAATGATACTGAGTGGTTTCTTATCAGGATTAAAGCTCAGTGTTAAGTTTATATTAATTCGTAAAAATGAATTAAACCACGTGTAATAAAATCCGTCATTTATATGTATGCTGGATGATATCTTAAAGGCAGACGATATTATTACTTAAAGAAACGAAAATTAATTATTACAAAATTATTTATGAAAAAAATCACATTTTTATTAATCGCTTTATTAGCCGTATTTGCTTCCTGTTCAAAGGAAAATGTAAATCCAAATCCAGAACCAGAGCCTGAGCCTGAGCCTTCTGTAGAATATCCCAAATTTATTATTACTTCACAAGATACCAGTGTGAGTATTTTTCAAAATGTGTTAGCTTCCTTACAGTTGGAAGGGGAAGAAGCAAATGACCTAAAAACTGGTATATTTTTAATGGCGGCCTATGATTCCATTATTTGGGAGATCCCAAAACAATATTATCAACCTGAACCAAGCACTAATTATTCAATAAAAGTTGGTTTTGCATTTCCTTTTCCAGGTACTTACAAGCTTTATGTTTCAGGATATAAGAACAAGGCTATTGTAAGAAGAGATTCCATTAATTTTATTGTCAAGAATTCAAGGGACTTTTTAGGGTTAAATTGGAAGACAGGTAAGGACGAGACCTTTAATTCTGCAGAAAATTCATATACCAAAACCCTTTTAAATTTAAAAAGTGATATTACAGGAGATAAGCCATCAGCTAGATTAGAGTTTATGTATAGCAGTAGTTCTGGGCGGGATCAATATTCTATAATATCTTATAATACCTTAACTGAATGTATCAATAAAAATTATGGTGAAAGTCAATATACTTATACTGGTGATCTAAATAAGTCAAACTTGGTGGCAAAATATGCGGAGCTTTTCAAGAATCCATTAGAGAGTCGATATTTTCCGGTAAAAATATGGCAAACCGAGAAAAATAATATTGTTTTATTAGGAATGAAGGAGGGTTCTGAAGAACGAATTTATTACGTTGTTAAAGCAGAACCTCGGAGTTAAAATTAATTTTAAAATTAAAATAAATGCCCCCAAATTCTCCTAGAATTTGGGGGCATTATTTATGTTAAGCTTTTAAAAGTTCTGGTTTTTCTTTGTATAATTTCCACATCAATTCACCGAATAAAGTATTGGTCCAAGCGAACCAATGTCTGGTAAATTTCTTAGGGTCATCCTTATGAAAAGATTCATGCATAAATCCAGTACCTCCATGGGTGTTCTTTAAAGTTTGCACACATTGGCGGATTTCCTCGTCATTTGTAGAGGTATTGGCCCGCATGATAATAGACATTGGCCAGATCATATCACGACCGATGTGTGGACCACCAATTCCTTCAGCAAATTTTCCCTTGAAGAAGAACGGGTTTTTATCGGAAAGGATAAAGTTTCTTGTTCTTTGGTAGACTTCATCATTAATATCGACTGCACCTAGATAAGGTAAAGCCAATAAGCTAGGAACGTTAGCATCATCCATCATCAAATAACTTCCAAATCCATCAACTTCAAAAGCATAAACGCGTCCGTGAGTAGGATGGTCAATAATACCATATTGATTTACAGCTTGCTCCACTTCGTTGGCCAGCGCTTCCATTTCGGCAGCTAAGGAGTTGTTGTTTTTCACTTTTTTCAGAATTTCTGCGGATTGGCGAAGGCTAACAATAGCAAACAGGTTTGACGGAATCAGGAATCCAAAGATACTGGAATCATCAGATGGGCGGAAGCTAGATACAATAAGTCCAACAGGATTAACTGGATAGCCATAGCCATCTACCTGCAGGGTATCTGAGCCTCTGGAAGTTGTTCTTTCAAATTTATATGGACCTAAACTTGTCTTACGTTGTTGTTCTTTAAAAGTACGAAGGGTTGCTTCCTGTGCTTTTACCCAAGTTTCATCAAATGGGGTAGTGTCATTAGTTTCTTTCCAATAGCGATAAGCCAAACGGATAGGGTAGCATAGAGAGTCAATTTCCCATTTACGTTCATGCATTCCCGGTTTCATATCGGTATGATCGGTAAACCATTCTCCTTTTTTGGTAGGATCATTATAGAAAGCATTAGCATAAGGGTCTATATTGATACATTCTGATTGCTTATTGATCAATCCAAGGATCATATTTTTTAGTTTTTGATCCTTGTTTACAAATTGAATGTACGGCCAAACTTGGGCACTACTATCTCGTAACCACATGGCGTCGATATCACCTGTAATCACATAAGTTAATTTGCGGTTACCTTTGGATTCATCGTATACCGTAGTATCTAAAGTATTAGGGAGACAGTTATTAAACATCCATCCTAATTCTTTATCCGCTACATTTTTTTGAAATTCTTTGATCATGTCTTCCACCAGTTTACTGCTGAAATGACGTTTATTAACAGGCGTACGGACTACCGGAAAATCATTAATTCCCTCAGCAAAAGTGAATTTGCTGGCGAGCATTCCAGCCCCTAATAGGGCTGAATTTTGAAGAAAAGTTCTACGCTTCATATTTATAATAGAATAGTTTTACAATTAATTAGGTAGCAATATACAAATTGTCGTTGATTTTCCCTTGCATAGACTAAACGTTTTAGCTATTAATATGGGTAAAATTATGTTTAGCTCGATTAATAAAAGTACCTTTGATAGTTTTTAGGAATAAAATTTGATAGTATTGCTCAAATATCTCGACTAATAATAATTTATGAAACAGACGTTATCCTATGCAATCGTCGGACTACTAAGTCTAAGTACCTTCGGCACATTGCAAGCACAAGTCAAGAATCAACCTTACTCTTACCAACATTACCAAAAGTATGATGAAGAGTTATATTCGCCAAATACCCGTTATCATACATCCTCGAAGCCTTATTTATTTAAGGGTCGCTTGTTAGAGAAGATGGATTCGATTCAATCGTTGAATTCGGTGGATTCTGACAATTGGTTTATGCGGAAGATATTCAATGAACACCTAGTTCAGGTTGAAAAAGAAGATCATACTTTTTATTTGGATGTTTTACCTGATTTTGTGATCGGGACAGAGATGCTCGATAAAGATAAGAGAACGACATGGTTAAACACCCGTGGGGTTCAAGCAGGAGTTACCATTAAGGATAAATTCACTTTTTACGGTAATTTCTTTGAAAACCAAGGGGTATTTCCACGGTATATAGATGATTATATCAAGGAATCACGAGTGGTACCTGGTCAGGCAATGTCCAAAAGACCTTTGAATAAAACTAAGGATTGGATGTATGCAACAGCCAATTTCACTTATGATTTTAGTGATTATTTTCAAGCGACCTTAGCTTATGATAAGAACTTTCTTGGGGATGGTTATCGTTCGGTTTTATTATCTGACTTTTCATCGAACATGGCTCACTTAAAGCTTACGGGAAAAGTAGGTAATGTACAATATACCTCGATATGGGCATATATGACTGATCCAAATAATCCCAGAGTGGATTCATTGAATTCAGGCGGTAGATATGGTGACGGTATTAAATGGGGTGCCTTTCAATATTTAGATTGGAATGTGACGAATCGCTTGTCATTAGGATTCTTCCAATCAGTAATTTGGGCTAACCGTAATCAAGCGGGTCATCGCGGATTTGATTTTAATTACCTGAATCCTGTTTTATTCCTTAGACCAGTAGAGAATAATAATATTTCATCTCCAGATAAGATGTTCCTAGGGTTAAATGCAAAATATAAGGTGTTGGATAACCTAACAGCTTATGGTCAGTTTTTACTAGGAGAGTTTACTGCGAAGGAATTTTTCTCGAATAATGGTTATAAACATAATAAGTGGGGGGTACAGTTAGGAGCAAAGGCTTTCAATATTTTCGGGGTAAGAAATCTGAATATTTTGGGAGAGTATAATGCTGTTCGTCCATATACCTATCAGCATTTTGTTTCCATATCCAATTATAGTAATAGAGGGGAGCCATTGGCACATCCAAGAGGGGCAAACTTTAGAGAATTGGTTGGTGTTGCGAATTATTCGTGGAACCGTCTTGATTTTTCGGTTCAAGGATTATATAGCAGATATGGCACAGACCCTATTGGTAAATTTGGGGTTCCTATCAACTATGGCGGCGATATCTTCCAATCTTATAATACTGCGCCGAATACCTATGGTAACAAAATTGGTCAAGGGGTTCAGAATGATCTGTTTTATGCAGATTTGAGAGCCGCTTATGTATTAAATCCGAAATATAATTTGAGATTTGAGGTAGGTTATACCCAACGTTATAATCGAATTGAAGATGAGCCGACTCAAAAATCTGGAGTAATTACGGTTGGATTACGTTCAAGTTTCCGTAATCTTTATGGAGATTTTTAGGATTATAGTATCTTTAGCATATAAAATCAAATCATGAAAAAGATATTAATCCTAAACGGACCGAATTTGAACTTATTAGGGGTTCGGGAGAAAGGCATTTACGGTGATCAATCCTTTGAAGTTTATTTTGAAGCGTTGAAGTCTAAATTTTCGGATTTAGAGTTACATTATTTTCAAAGTAATTCAGAGGGGGCTATCATTGATAAACTTCATGAAGTTGGATTTTCATTTGATGGAGTTGTATTGAATGCTGGAGCTTACACTCATACTTCGGTTGCTATTGCAGATGCGATTGCGGCGATTAATACTGCAGTTGTCGAGGTTCATATTTCCAATGTCCACCAACGTGAAGAATTTAGACATCATTCCTATTTATCTAAAAATTGCAAGGGGGTGATATTAGGTTTTGGTTTGGATAGTTATCGATTAGGTTTAGAAAGTTTTAAGAACGACTAAAAAAAAATCAAGATAAAACAGAAAGAGAGGAATTATTCCTCTCTTTTTTGTTTTATAATATCTTCGTTTAATTGCTGGAAGTTTCCAGTTCTTTTTGAAATTTATTTTTGACCATCAGGTGCAGTATTAGAGATAAAATTCCTCCTGCGCACATGACGGATAACATAGGCCAGGCAGTTCCATTATGGAAGAAACTTACCAATGCGGAGGCAAGTGCTCCGATTGCCATTTGAATACAACCTAATAAAGCAGAGGCACTACCCGCTAAACCTTTAAATGGGGTAAGGGCTACTGCAGATGTATTTGGAAAAATAAAGCCATGCCCAAATAAGAAGCAGAAAATTAAAATTAGCATGACTGGGAAACTCAATAAATTCGTCATTAAGGCCACAATCATCAATATCCCAATAAAGGCTTGCCAGGTATTGGCCATCCTGCTGATATATTCGCTACTATGTTTTTTGAGGAAGTATCTATTTAACTGGGTCGCAATAACCATTGCGGAGGCTACAAATGCAAAAGCAATTCCATATTCTTGTTTGGTTAGACCAAAGAACTGTTGCATGACGAATGAAGATCCTGCTAAATAAGCGTATGTGCCGGCAGAAGCAATAGAACCGATCAAACAATAGGATAGGAATATTTTATTGCTTACAACTTGCCAAAAGTTGTTTAAAATAGATTTTGGGGCGAGAGAAAAGCTTTTACTTCCGGCATAACTTTCAGGCAAGAAAAATGCTGTAGCAATAAAGATAAAAAGTGAAAGTAAGGCTAAAAATAGGAAGATATAATGCCAGTCAAAATGAGCCAGCATAAAGGCTCCGATACTTGGTGCCAGAATAGGGGATACCCCAATCACCAACATTAATAAGCTGAAAACTTTCGCAGCTTCACGGCTGCTGTAATAATCCGTCACCATGGCGCGAGCTCCAACCATACCGCCACAACTTCCTAAGGCTTGTAAGAATCTTAAGATGATCAGGTGGTTGATATCCTTTGTGAAAATACATAATAAGGATGCTACAAAGTAGATGGCAAGACCAACGAGTAATGGTTTCTTTCTTCCATATTTATCCAATAAAGGGCCATAGATCATTTGGCCAAAGGCAATACCAATAAAGTAACTCGTCAGTGTAAGTTGCACTTGGTCAACGGAGGTGTTGAAATCTTCGGCGATGACATCAAAGGCAGGGAGGTATAAGTCAATCGAGAAAGGACCAATTGCTGATAATAGTCCAAGGATAAGCAGGGTTACTTTTCTGTTGTTTTTTAAAGTTAAGGTCATCAAAAAATAATAAAAAAAGCCCTACAATTTTGCAGGGCTATATTGTGTTAAGCTTTTTTGTTTTCTTGAGGTTTTCTGAGTAGCAGAAAGATACCTAGCAGAATAAAAGGAATACTTAGAATTTGTCCCATATTTAATAACATACCAGCTTCGAATGCTACTTGGTCGATTTTTACATATTCAATAATAAATCGAGCACCGAATAACAGGATCAGGAATATTCCAAAAAGTTTACCTGGTTTAGGATCTTTATTTTTCTGATACATAGCCCAGAGTATGAAGAAAATTATGACATAAGCGATTGCTTCATACATTTGAGCGGGGTGACGAGGGATTTGATCAATATGTGTAAAAACGACTGCCCAAGGGAGGTCAGTTGGATTACCAATCATTTCTGAGTTGAAGAAGTTTCCAAGTCGAATAAATGCTCCTGCAATAGGTACTACCAATACCAGCCGATCTGCAATCCACATGAAGTTTGTTTTGGTATTTCTAGAGAAAAGCCAAAGGGCTACCAGGATTCCGATAGCTCCACCATGACTGGCGAGACCTGTGAAGCCTGTTAATTCCCAAGCTCCATTAACCTTTTGGAATGGGATAAATATTTCAATAAAATGCTCTTTATAGTAAGCCCAATCATAGAAGAAACAGTGTCCAAGTCTAGCACCAAGGAGGGTTCCTACGAAAATATAGATTGTCAATTTATCCAATAACTCTTGAGATTTCCCTTCTCTCTTGAAGATTTTTAGCATCAGGAAGTAGGAAACGACGAAAGCCAACAACCAACATAGAGAATACCAACGAACGCCAAAGGAACCAATTTTAAAGATTTCAGGCTCAGGTCCCCAAGTAATAAAACTTAAAATATCGATCATATTGTAATAAAATGTGTGGTAAAGATAAGGTTTCGGATTTTATTTTTGCGAAAATAGAGGAAATACTTATTTTGCGAGAATTAATAATACGCTATGGCAAAGAAAGGAACAAAAGTAGAGGAGCAAGCTTCTGTAGTTACAGATGCCTCCTTATCTTTTTTTGAAAAATATATAAATAATCCTTCACCGACAGGATTTGAATGGGGCGGACAACGCATGTGGTTAGATTATATCAAGCCATTTGTTGATGAGACCTATATTGATAATTACGGTACTGCTGTTGGGATCATCAATCCTGAGGCAGAGTATAAAGTAGTCATTGAGGCGCATGCGGATGAGATCTCATGGTTTGTGAATTATATTTCCAAGGATGGATTGATCTATGTAATCCGTAATGGAGGTTCAGATCATCAGATTGCACCATCTAAACGCGTTAATATTCATACGGATAAGGGCATCGTAAAGGCTGTTTTTGGTTGGCCGGCGATTCATACCCGTTCAGGAGAAAAAGAGGAGAGCCCTACCTTGAAGAATATCTTTTTGGATTGTGGTTGCACATCAAAAGAAGAGGTTGAAGAATTAGGGATTCATGTAGGCTGTGTGATTACCTATGAGGATGAGTTTATGATTTTAAACAATCGTTATTACGTAGGTAGAGCATTAGATAATCGTGCTGGTGGTTTTATGATTGCTGAAGTAGCTCGATTACTAAAAGAAAATAAGAAAAAATTACCATTTGGATTATATGTTGTAAATTCAGTTCAGGAAGAGATTGGATTGCGTGGTGCTGAGATGATTGCAAATTATATTAAGCCCAACGTTGCGATCGTTACGGATGTAACCCATGACACGAATACACCGATGATCAATAAGATTACGCAGGGAGACCTTGCATGCGGCAAGGGGCCAGTTGTTTCTTATGCACCAGCGGTACAAATTAATCTGAACAAGCAATTAATTGAGGTTGCGCAAAAGAATAATATTCCGATTCAAAGGCAAGCATCTTCAAGGTTTACAGGAACAGATACAGATGCATTTGCCTATTCAAATGGAGGGGTGCCATCTGCATTGATTTCATTACCTTTACGCTACATGCACACGACTGTTGAAATGATTCATCGAGATGATGTGGATAATGTTATTCGTTTGATCTATGAGATGGTCTTAAGCATTAAGAAAAATCAAGATTTTAGAACTTTTAGTAAATAAAATATAAAGCACAAAAAATTAGACATGGAAAACCCTAATTTAAATCCAGAAGGACAAGAGTTAAGCATTGAATTGACAGAAGAAGTAGCCGAAGGCGTATACTCTAATCTAGCGATCATCACGCATTCAAACACTGAATTCGTAGTTGATTTTGTTAGAATTATGCCAGGAGTGCCAAAAGCTAAGGTCAAGTCCAGGGTTATTTTAACACCAGAACATGCAAAACAATTAATGAAGGCTTTGCAGGAGAATATCAGCCGTTTTGAAGGACAAAATGGGACTATCCAACCAAAGGATATGCCTTACCCTTTAAACTTTGGTACTCCAAAAGGCGAAGCTTAAAATTATTTCATAGCACTTAAAAAGAGCTGCCATCGGCAGCTCTTTTTTGTTTGTTTTCATAATATCAAGAAAACATTCCAAAACGTTAAGGTTGCTTTCTTAAAATATTTGCTGAATGTTTTGTTTTTTAAAGTTTTTTACTGAAATACAATAAATCATGATTTCTGAATTTTCTGTAACAATAGGGTTGGGAATTCTTATAATCGGCTCATATTAAAGAGTTCCTCTAAAAACGCTAAAAATTGGAATGGGATTTGATTAAATGATAATATTGCCGTTTCTGGCATTTCAATCAAATAAAAATGGATATTAAAGTACGAAACCTTAGTAAAAAAGATTATAAGGATTTAAAGAATTCTATGGAGGAGGCTTATCATGGTCTTGGCGATCCATGGACGAAAGAAAATATTGTTGACCTTATAGATATTTTTCCTGAGGGTCAAATTGCAGTGGAGGTAGATGGGAAAGTTGTTGCTTGTGCATTATCTATTATCCTAAATTCTCGAAAAACAAATGTTTATGATAAGTATTACACCATTATTGATGATGGTAAATTTGATAAACACGATACAGATGGAGATACCCTTTATGGAATCGAAGTTTTTGTGCACCCAGATTTCAGATCACTTCGATTAGGAAGAAGGCTTTATGATCAGCGGAAAGAGTTGTGTGAGCAAAGAAACTTACAAAGGATTATCGCTGGTGGACGGATTCCGAATTACCATAACTACTCCGACAATATGACTCCAAGGACTTATATTGAGAAGGTAAAACGTAAAGAAATATATGATCCTACCTTAACATTTCAATTGTCCAATGATTTCCATGTAAAGAAGATTTTGAAGAATTATCTTCCTGAGGATTCTGAATCGATGGAAGTGGCTACGCTTTTGGAATGGAATAATATTTATTACGAACCTGATGCGCCATCCAACTCGGCAACCAAACAAACGATTCGTTTAGGATTGGTTCAATGGCAGATGCGTTTATTTAAGGATTTAGAGGAGTTTTATGATCAAATAGAGTTCTTTGTGGATACAGTGAGTGATTATGGAACAGACTTTATTATGTTTCCAGAGTTTTTCAATAGTCCGTTGATGAGTCCTTACAACGAATTGCCAGAGCGTTTGGCGATGGAGAAATTAGCTGAACATACCAAGGAAATCGTTGAGCGCATACAGCAGTTCGCAGTATCATATAACGTGAATATTATTTCGGGATCAATGCCAATCATGGAAAGAGGAAAACTTTATAATATAAGTTACCTATGTCATCGAAATGGTAGTTTGGATCAGTATAAGAAAATTCATATTACTCCGAATGAGATGAAGTATTATGGCTTGGTAGGCGGATCAGAGGTGAAGGTTTTTGATACGGATTGTGGCAAGGTCGGCTTACTGATTTGTTATGATGTGGAGTTTCCGGAGTTGAGTCGAATTTTAGCAGATCAAGGCATGCAGATCTTATTCGTTCCTTATATGACGGATACACAAAACGGTTATATCCGAGTTCGTTCATGTGCTCAGGCTAGAGCAATTGAGAACGAATGTTATGTAGCCATTGCAGGGTCAGTAGGTAACTTACCTCGCGTTAATAACATGGATATTCAGTATTCGCAATCAGCAGTATTTACACCGTCAGATTTTGCATTTCCAAATAATGCGATCAAAGCCGAAGCAACTCCAAATACCGAGATGGTATTGATTGCAGACGTAGATTTATATGCTTTGCGGGATCTGCATGAATACGGTACAGTCAAGCTATTAAAAGATAGACGAAAAGACTTGTATGAAGTCAAGTTGTTGAAATAATCAAGCATAAAAAAATGGGGTTAATCAAATTAACCCCATTTTTTTATGCTTGATACAAGAACTACAGTTCTCTTATCCAGATATTTCTAAAGGAAACCAAGTCTCCATGATCTTGCAGTCCAATAGGACCAGCGCCATGTGCTTGCATCTTAGGTAATCCAATGTATTCCGTTGTACCTTGGATTTCAGTATTGTTTTGCACCAATACGCCATTATGCAAAACAGTCACCAATCCTCTTTTGATCAGTTGCCCATCTTTATTGAATCTAGGTGCGGTATAAATTACATCATAAGTATGCCATCCACTTTCTGGTTTTCTAGATTCTACTAGGGGAGGGCTTTGTTTATAGATACTACCTGCTTGACCATTGGTGTAAGTTTTGTTATTATCATTGTCAAGGACCTGAAGTTCATATTTCCCTTGCAGGAATATTCCAGAATTGCCTCTACCTTGGCCTTCTCCTTTTATGGTTTCAGGGCTTTTCCATTCAATGTGTAATTGGAAATCCTGGAAGTCTTTTTTGGTATGTATTCCACCGGAACCTGGTTTTACAGTCAGGACATTATCGTTAATGGTCCATTGAGGTTGGCTACTACCATCCTTATCGCTGACCCATTCAGTAAGATTTTTTCCATCAAATAACACAATGGCATCCGAAGGAGCTGCATTTGCTTTAGTGTTTACCACCCTTGGTACAGGTTCATAAAACTCGGTGTCCTGAGGTTGGAATTTGGTCTGAGCGCCAGCGTAAGATACGCCCGCAAATAATGCTATTAGTAAAGAGTGTTTTAACATCGGTTTAAGTATTTTGTTATGGTAATATAAGAAAAAACATTATTTTTAATAAGCAAATTCATAAAACTTTAGTAAGAATGGTCACAATCACGCAAAAAATAGCCCTGGAAGAAGTTCGATTTTATTCTCCGATTGGATATTATGAAGAAGAACAAGTTTTGGGTAATGAGTTTTTTGTAAGTGTTTCTGTAAGTTTTCCTTTTAATAATCCAGATTCAGAAGAGATTCAGAATACGGTTAATTATGAAGAGTTGTATGCCATTTTGGTGGAGGTGATGAGTCCGCGTCGTAAATTACTCGAATCAGCAGCTGAGGATATCTTAAATAGAGTTGTTGAAGAATATTCTCATGTTCAACAAATTGAAGTATCCATTCGTAAAGTAAATCCTCCTTTTGGAGGTGACCTGGCGAATTCTGTCGTATCCCTTTCTTATTCAAAAGATTAGTTAGTTCTTTCTAGCTTAATTCCCTAATATTCTGATTTCCTAAGTTTATTAAAACGGTCATTTTGGCTGTTTAATTTCTTTATTACAAGACAAATTGTCTTGCGAATAATGTTATCTGGCCTTGGTACGTTAGTTGATTAAAGGATGATATAACAAGAAAAAAATAAATAAAACATAAGGAGGAATTAAACATGGCATTAATTAAGTTACCAGGAAAATCTTACAACACAGATGCTGTCAATCCATTTGTAAACAACGTGTTTGACAATTTATTTAATGATTCATTTATCACGGACCGTTTAGTAACACGCGTTCCAGCGGTAAATATTACAGAATCAGCAGAGGCATTTAACATCGAAGTAGCTGCCCCTGGCTTACAGAAATCGGATTTCAAGATCAATGTTGATAAGAATGTGATCAATATTTCTGTAGAGAAACAAGAAGAAAAAGTAGAAGAGGGTAAAGTATACAGTAAAAAAGAATTTAGTTACACTTCTTTCTCGAGATCATTTACACTTCCGGAAGTTGTTGATTATTCAAATATCGACGCGAGTTATGAAAATGGGGTTTTAGATATCAAAATTGGGAAGAAAGAAGAAGCGAAAGTAGCAAAGAGATTAATTGAAGTGAAGTAAGTTTAATTGTGGTTAGTTGATTAGGGTAGCATTTTAATGCTACCTTTTTTTTATGGGATTGTCATAATAATGTCTTTTGTGAGAAAAATATTTAAACTACTTAACACTGTTAAGTAGTTTTGTTTTTGTAAAGATATTATAGGTGGAAAAGAAAATAAAACATAAGGAAGATTTAAGGACTGTGATTTTGGAGGCTGCCAAGAAGCTGTTTGTACAGGAGGGATATGAGGCGACTTCGATTCGCAAGATTGCAAAGGAAATAGGGTTTAGTCCGACTACTATTTATTTATACTATAAGGATAAGAGTGATATAGTATATGCCTTGCATCAAGTAGGTTTTAATATGTTAAAGGATCAGTTTGTACCATTGATGACGGTTGAAGATCCTTTTGAGCGGTTGAAGGCCTTGGGCAGGATATACATGAAATTTGCTTTCTCGCATCCAGAGTATTACCAAGTTATGTTTATGATGCGGGAGCCATTATCCTTTTTGAATGGACAGTTAGGGGATAATTCATGGGTGGAAGGCGAATTGGTAATTGAGTTATTAAAGCATACAATAGTTGAATGTCAAAGTTTGGGTTATTTTAAGGGTATGGATCCTGTTTTTATAACCATTCAGTTATGGAGTTCAGTACATGGTTTGGTTTCCTTACATATTACCCAACATTTGGATTGTATCTCAGACGTATTTGGTCAATCGGGTGAAATGGAAGAGATGTTGAATTCTTCATTTCAAATTTTAATCGGTTTGATCAATTCATCGAAATAGTTTTTTTTGAACATATAGTTAACACTGTTAATAATGAATTTACATCACACACTATCTATTATTATCATAACTCTTGTTGGTTCATTTAGGCTGGCGTCTGCACAGGAGCCTCAATTGGATCTATATGTCAAGCAGGGGTTGGATAGCAACTTAGTTCTTATACAGAAGGATTTATCGCTGAAGAGAGCTATGAATGGTCTTGAAGTTGCCAAGAGTATGTATTTGCCTAATATAACCTTTGACCTTACTTATTCACATGCTGATGGTGGTCGATCTATTGATCTTCCCATTGGCGATATGCTGAATCCTGTATATACCACGCTAAATCAGTTGACGCAAAGTGATAATTTCCCTCAGATAGATAATGAGCAGATTACTTTCCTGCCTAAGAATTACTATGATGCAAAGGTAAGAACCTCGGTTCCAATTATTAATACAGATATCAAGCATAATAAGGTTGTTCGGGAGAAGATGGTGGAGTTGAGTAAAACAGAGACTGAGCTATATAAAAGGGAGTTGGTCAAGGATATCAAGATTGCCTATTTCAATTATTTGAGTGCGGTACAGGCTAAGGAGATTTATGTTAATGCATTAGGCTTGGCTAAAGAGGGAAGAAGGGTTAACCAGAAGTTATTGGAAGCAGGTAAGGGATTACCAGCTTATGTGATTCGGGCAGATGCGGAGATTGCGCAGCATGAATCAAAAATTGCAGAAGCCGATCAACAAATTAAGAATGCAAAGTATTACTTCAATTCCTTGCTGAACCGTTCGGAAGATGCGGAGATTATTTATGATTTGGAAAAGGATAGGTCAGGGGATTTAAAGACTGGGGAGTTATCAGTTGATATCGAAGGCAGGGAGGAATTGAAATCTTTGGAAGGTAATATTGCGATTCAGGAATCCTTGGTAGAGATGAGTAAACAAGCTTTTGTACCGAAGGTAAGTGCTTTTTTGGATTTAGGTTCGCAAGCGGAGGGTTTGAGAGTAAGCCGACATTCACAATATTTTATGGTAGGAGCACAAATGAGTTTTCCGATTTTTCAAGGCAATAGAAACCGGTTAAAGATTCAGGAAAATGAGATTGCAGTCGCGGAGGCTCAAAATAAATTAGATCAGGCGAAGCAACAATTGGGCTTATCGGCTGCGCTGGCAAAGAATGAATTGCTAGCGATGCAGAAGAATTATGAAAGCTCGAAGGTTCAGATGGAGGCCGCCTCAACCTATCAAAGATTAATATTACGAGGCTTCAATGAAGGGGTGAACACCTATATAGAAACCATTGATGCCCGTTCGCAATACACGAATTCCCAAATGGCGAATAACATTGCTGCCTTTAAACTATTATCGGCCATGGCTAAATTAGAAAGAGAAAACGCATCATACCCACTAAAATAATGATCATGAAATTAACACACATAACTATAATACTTGCTTCGGCAGCATTGATTTTAAGCTGTAAAAATGCGGAGCGGAAAACGGAGCTTGCTATTCAGGATACTATCCCAGTAAGGTTGATGCCTATTAATACAGGGTCCAGCGAAACGGGTATTGAAGCGACAGGCGTATTTACCACCGATGATGAAACGGTATTGAGTTTTAAGAATGGGGGAGTTATTTCAAAGATTGCTGTGAAGGAGGGCGATGCGGTTCGTAAGGGACAATTGCTGGCTTCAGTTTTAAGTTCGGAGGTGGATGCGAAAGCAGGTCAGGCTCGATTGGCGGTAGAGAAGGCTAGGCGTGATTATGAGCGGGCAAGCAAGCTGTTCAAAGACAGTGTAGCAACCTTGGAGCAGATGCAAAACGCTAGAACCGCATTGGATTTAGCACAGCAGGACTTGAAATCGGTAAGTTTTAATCAACAATATTCAAATATTTATTCACCGGTTTCAGGCTTTGTATTGGCAAAGATGGCAAACGAAGGACAGGTTGTAGGTCCTGGAACACCAATCTTGCAAGTGAATGGTGCTGGGAATGCAAAATGGCAGTTGAAAGTAGGTGTTGGAGATCAGCAGTGGAGCCAAATCAAAGTTGGTGATGCTGCCAAGATTAGTACGGACGCTATGCCTACGGATACCTTGGATGCGGTGGTCGCAAAAAAATCTGAGGGGATAGATCCGCAATCCGGAACCTTCAGCATATTCCTGGAATTAAAAGAAAAACCAAGCTATAAGTTGGCTTCAGGAATTTTTGGGAAGTCTATTATCCAAAGTTCCGGAATGAAAGAAGGAAATCAATGGAGAATACCATTCTCAGCCTTATTGGATGGCAATGGTCGTGAGGGTTATGTTTTTGTCACCGAAGATGGTAAGAAGGCAAAGCGTCAGAAAATTAAGGTTTCCAAAATAGAGAATGATGATGTGTTGGTAGAGTCTGGGCTTGAGAATGCTCAATCCTTGATTATATCCGGCAGTCCATATTTGTTGGATGGATCAGCAATTACAATCAAAAAATAACATCATAACCAGAAATCATGAGCTTAATAAGATATCCTATTAAGAATTACCAATTTACGATGATCATGGTTTTGATGATCATGGTGGTGGCCATCACTTCGATGATGACCATGCCTAGAGCTGAAGACCCTGACATGAAAGGAGTATCCTTTCCGGTGTTGGTAGTGCATCCTGGGACAAGTCCGAAGGATATGGAACAATTGGTGGTGAAACCTTTGGAAGCTAGATTCTATGAACTAGATAATATCAAGGATATAAAAACTACCATCAATAATAGTGTTGCCTTTTTCTTTATTGAATTTGAATATGGTCAGAACTATGATGATAAATATCAGGAGTTAGTACGTGAATTGAATGCTTCGCGTTCGGAGCTTCCTGATAATATCTACAGTATGGAGGTTTTGAAAATCGACCCTACGAATGTGAGTGTTATACAGACGGCATTAATTTCTGAGAATGCTTCACAAAGTAGCATGAAGAAATATGCGGATAAGCTGAAGCAAGAGTTGGAAAAGGTGAAGGCCTTGAAAGCGGTGGAGATTTCCGGCCTCCCGGACCAGCAGGTTCGCATAGATTTAAAACAGGCAAAGCTGGCGGAATTGGGTATCCCGATGAACAGAATTATTCAAGCTGTTCAGAGTGAGAACCAGAATATTCCTGCGGGTAGCGTAAATGCTGGTAGCTTATCCTTCAGTGTGAAAAGTTCTGGGAACTATCAGAGTATTGAGGATATTCAGAATACTATTATATCCAGTGCTCAGGGTCGAAATATCTTATTAAAAGATGTAGCTGATGTTTATCCATCTTTTGGAATAAACAACCATATCACCCGATTAAATGGCTTTCATTGCATTTTGATCAATGCTGCTCAAAAGGAGGGAATGAATATCTCCGATACCCAGAAGGAGTATAAAAAGGTTCTGGACGAATTTAAAGCTGGACTTCCAGAAAATATTGACTTGGTATTGAATTTTGACCAGGCTAATAATGTCAATAAGCGTCTTGGGGGCTTGGCTGTAGATTTTGGAATTGCGATTTTCTTGGTGCTATTTACCTTATTGCCATTAGGAACGCGAGCTTCCTTGGTTGTTATGATAGCCATTCCATTATCCTTGGGGATAGGTTTGATTGCCATGAATTCATTTGGTTATTCGTTGAATCAATTGAGTATTGTGGGCTTTGTGGTGGCATTAGGACTGGTGGTGGATGATAGTATTGTGGTCGTTGAGAATATTGAGCGTTGGATGCGCGAAGGTTACAGTAAGATCGAAGCGGCTATCAAAGGAACAGAGCAAATAGCATTGGCGGTATTGGGATGTACGGTGACCTTAGTCATTGCTTTTATGCCTTTGGTATTTATGCCGGAGATGGCCGGTGAATTTATCCGAAGTATGCCGATTGCCGTAATTTCATCAGTTATAGGTTCGATGTTTATTGCTTTATTGGTTGTTCCATTCTTATCGAGTAAACTCTTGAAGCCACATGAGCATGAAGGTGGAAATGCGATTTTGAGAGGGATGCAGAAGGTGATCCATAAGTCTTATGGTGTATTTTTGGATAAAGCCTTAAAACATCCGGGCCGTACGGCAATCATTGCGTTGGCGATATTTTTAGGGTCTTTGGCATTGATTCCAATCGTAGGATTTAGTTTATTTCCAGCTTCTGAGAAGCCACAATTCATGATCCATATCAATTCTGCACTTCAATCGAATATTCAAACCACAGATAGTATTACTAAGGCGATTGAAAAGGAGTTGAAGCAAATTCCAGAGGTGAAATACTATACCTCCAATGTAGGAAAAGGAAATCCAAGGGTGTATTACAATATGCAACAGGCACGTGAAGATGTTTCCTATGCGGATATCTTTGTTCAGTTGCATGATGATATTAAGTCCAAGGATAAGATTGCCTTAATTGAGCAGTTGCGAGCCACGTGGACACCTTATTTAGGAGCGAAGGTTGAAGTTCGAGATTTTGAACAGGGAGTTCCTATTATTTCTCCGGTTGAGGTTAGAATTCTTGGTGAAAACTTGGATACCTTACAAGCTCTGGCATTTAAGGTTGAGGATTTATTGAGAAATACGGAAGGTTCGGAATATGTGAATAATCCTATCAAGAACAATAAGACCGATATCAAGGTTAAGATCAATCGTGAGAAAGCCATGGCTTTGGGTGTTCCGACCTCTTCTATTGACCAAACGATTCGTGTTGCCTTATCTGGTTATAGCGTAGGAACCTATACTGATCCTAATTCGGATGACAATGATTATGATATCATGGTCACTGTTCCGCGCAATGGTGAACCGAATATTGAAACATTAGAAGGGATATTTGTGGATAATGTAGCTGGGACTTCAATTCCATTATCTCAGTTAGCAAGTTTGGAATTTGAGGAGTCTCCGTCGAATATCTATCATAAGAATAAAATCAGAACGGTTTCGGTGAATTCATTTGTGAAAAAGGGTTATGGAAATGATGAAGTCATCAATTCAGTAATCGATCAAATGGATAAATTCCCATTCCCAGAAGGATACTCCTATGAAATGGGGGGTGAGGTTGAAAGTAGGGAGATGGCTTTTGGTGGATTTGGGACTATTATTTTGATTACCGTCTTTATGTTTATTGCGGTGTTGATCTTGGAGTTCAAAACCTTTAAGAGCACCTTGATTGTGTTGTCAGTTATTCCGTTGGGAGTAGTGGGTGCTGTGTTGGCATTGTTAGTGACTGGAAATACCTTGTCCTTTGTTGCGACGATTGGTATTGTTGCGCTAGCAGGTATTGAGGTTAAGAATACAATTCTGTTGGTGGATTTTACCAATCAATTAAGACGTGAGGGGATGGCATTAAATGAGGCTATTGAGAAGGCAGGAGAAATTCGGTTCCTTCCAATCATACTAACGACCTTAACGGCTATTGGAGGGTTATTACCGATCGCTTGGTCATCTAATCCATTGATATCTCCATTGGCGACCGTCATGATTGGAGGATTGATTAGTTCAACATTATTATCACGAATTGTTACACCGGTGATTTATAAATTAATTCCTCCAAAAATAGAAGAAGAGGAAAATTCAACACAAATAGAAACGAAATAAAAATCAAGGGCCGATTGATATCTGATATTAACCGGCCCTTTTTATTGCTAATTGTTATGGATTTTCTGATTTGAATCGACGATATTCATCTTTTAATTCTTCATATCTTTTCTTCCAGTCTTCTGGTGTCCTTTGGGAGATATTCTTTAATTTCTTCAGTTGAAACGAAAGGATACAAGATGCTATCCCCGCTGAGATAATTGCCATTCCAGTCCAGATAACTATGGTTAGTCCAGCGAATACAGGATTCCATAGGAGGATAAAACTAAACAGGATTCCAAGGATGGCGAAGAATAAGATCCATCCCCAATTCTTTATTCCATATTGTTTGAGGTCCAAAGCGAAGGATAGATATTGAATGGATTTAAACATGGCGAAGAAACCGATTACAAAAGGCAATGTTGCCAAAGAGATTGCTGGGTTGCTCAATAGTAACAATCCGAAAAGGGTATTTAAAATACCGCCGGTCAGATACCAACCCCAACCATCAATTTCATTTTTATTATTGAGGGAGAAAATAATTTCTGCGACGCCTGAGAATAGAAATGAAATACTAAAAACAAATGATAATGCTAGAAAAGAGGTTACTGGTGTTGATAGCACATAAAACCCTAGAACAATAAGAATAATACCTACGATTAAGGGCAGATACCACTGTTTAACAGCGGTTTTGATGGTTTTGAGAAAATTTTCCATGATAGTATGATTTAAGTAGCATGATAATCTAGATTATAAATTATAACCTAATACAAATCAAATTTCATTAAGTTTTCTTAAATATTAAACCATTATGATGAGTGTCATTTTATCCTGTGATATATTAATTATTGAGGTTAATGAATTTTCCTTTCAAACAAAAATTGTCTATGCTTGTTTGTTTGAAAAAGGAGTAAGTATGAAAAAATTATTGATCATAGGAGCTGCATTTTTAATGTTAGCCTGTAATAATCAGAATAAAAAGAATTCAAATGGAGCCGATTCGGCGATAGCAGAAGGTTCAACGGAAGGAGCAATTCCTGCAAATAATCCAGCGGATGTATTGCCACATGTTGCTAAGAAATTTATTGAAGAGCATTTTCCAAATGCAACGATTCAGCATGTAGAAAATAAACAAAGTCCTGTTTCGGATGGTACTGTCTTCGATGTTGATTTATCAGATAAGACGGAAATAGATTTTGATAAGGATGGCGAATGGCGAGAAATCAGTACGAAAGACAACGTAGTTGTTCCATTAGCTGTATTACCGGCATCTGTTCAAGAGTATATCAATGCCAATTATGCCGGACAAAATATTAAATCTGTAGATAAAGAAATTGATGTAATGGCAGTAGAGTTAGCAAATGATACTGATTTGGTTTTCGATTTAGACGGTAAATTCTTGCGAGTAGATAAATAATAAATATATCCATAATAGAAAAGCCTCCGTATTGTAAAATACGGAGGCTTTTTTTATTGTTGGAGAATTAACCTAAGCTATTCAAGCTTTCAACTAAGATTTGAATCTTAGCTTCAGCATCTGCTTTTTTGTTTTTCTCATTTTCTACAATCTCTGGTTTTGCATTTTGAACAAAACGCTCATTGGATAACTTCTTATCTACAGATACCAAGAATCCTTTAAGGTATTCAATTTCCTTGGTGATTCTTTCTTTCTCGGCATCAACGTCGATATTATTTTCCAAAGCAACATAACATTCATCTTTACCAGCCAAGAAACTCACGGCACCCGTAACTTTTTCTTTTACAAAGGTTAATTCCTCAACATTCGCTAGTTTTTTGATACTATCCTGATAAGTACTGTAGTCAATATTTGTCGCATTGATAGCTAATGGGAGAGCTATTTTAGGAGAAAGTCCTTTTGAATTTCTGATATTACGAACCTCAGAGATGATTTGTTGTACGATAGAAAATTCTTTGATGATATTTTCGTCGAACCCTTGTGATTTCGGGAATTCAGCAACGATAATACAATCTTTTTCATCGCGTTCTCCAAAAATCTCATCATGCCATAATTCTTCTGTGATAAATGGCATAAATGGATGCGCTAATTTCAGAACCTTTTGGAATAATCCTTTTACAGTCTCATAGGTTTCTTTTTCAATAGGTGCTTGGTAAGCAGGTTTTACCAGTTCCAAGTACCATGAACAGAAATCATCCCAGATTAATTTATAAGTTGCCATCAAGGCATCTGAAAGTCTATAGTTTGCAAAATGTTCTTCAATTTCCACAAGGGTTTGGTTGAATCTAGCTTCAAACCATTTTGCTGACATCTTTTGCGAATCAGTTGCTTCCTTGTCTACCACTTCCCATCCTTTTACCAAACGGAATGCATTCCAGATTTTGTTGGCAAAGTTTCTTCCTTGCTCACAATAAGAAACATCAAACATCAGGTCATTTCCTGCAGGTGAAGATAACAACATACCCACGCGAACACCGTCAGTTCCGTACAATTCCATTAACTCAATAGGGTCAGGGGAGTTACCCAATGATTTAGACATCTTACGGCCTAATTTATCCCTTACAATTCCAGTAAGATATACATTACGGAATGGAGGTTTTTGGGTATAATCATGTCCCATAATGATCATACGTGCAACCCAGAAGAATAAAATCTCAGGTGCAGTCACTAGATCATTTGTTGGGTAATAATATTTAAAATCAGGATTTTCTGGATTTCTTACGCCGTCAAATACAGACATTGGCCATAATCCCGAAGAGAACCAAGTATCCAAAACATCATCTTCTTGACGAATTCCGGAAGTTGATTTGCCTAAGCTTTCAAATTCCTGAATAGCTTCAGCTTCAGTTTTAGCAATTACCCATTCATTCTTTTCATTGTACCATGCTGGAATTCTTTGACCCCACCATAATTGGCGAGAAATACACCAGTCTTTAACGTTTTCCATCCAGTGTTTATACGAGGCAAAAAACTTGTCTGGTATTAACTTGATGGTTCCGTCTTCTACATATTCTAAAGCCGGTTTAGCTAGGGTATCCATTTTCAAGAACCACTGCATGGAAAGCTTAGGCTCGATAGCAGCATTTGTTCTTTCTGAAAAACCAACCTGTGATTTATAGTCTTCGATTTTCTCAATCTGTCCAGCCTCTTCCAATAATACAGCGACTTTCTTACGCGCAATGAAACGGTCTTCACCTACCAGGATCTGAGCCTTTTCATTTAAAGTACCGTTATCATTTAAGATATCAATAACTTCAAGATTGTGTTTTTGACCAAGTTCATAGTCATTTAAATCGTGAGCAGGGGTAACCTTTAGACATCCTGTACCGAATTCCATTTCTACATATTCATCTTGAATAATTGGAATCTCGCGGTTGATCAAGGGAACTAAAACTGTTTTTCCTTGTAGGTGTTTATACCGTTCATCCGCGGGGTTGATACAGATGGCAGTATCGGCCATAATCGTTTCCGGACGAGTAGTCGCAATAATCATATACTCATCGGAATCTTTGATTTTATAACGAACGTAATAAAGTTTTTGATTGACTTCTTTACGGATTACTTCTTCATCAGAAAGGGCAGTTTTACCTTCAGGATCCCAGTTTACCATACGGATTCCGCGATAGATATAACCTTCTTTATAGAATTTGATAAAGGTGTCGATTACAGCTTCAGAAAGGTCTGGATCCATCGTGAATTTGGTTCTTTCCCAATCACATGAAGCGCCTAGTTTTTCTAATTGCTTAAGGATGATACCGCCATATTTCTCTTTCCATTCCCAAGCATAGCTCAAGAACTCTTCACGAGTAATAGATGACTTCTCGATTCCTTTTTCTTTCAACATAGCGACAACCTTTGCTTCAGTTGCAATGGATGCATGGTCTGTTCCAGGGACCCAGCATGCATTTTTACCCTGCATACGAGCACGGCGGATCAATACATCTTGAATAGTATTGTTCAACATGTGTCCCATGTGAAGGACTCCGGTGACGTTTGGTGGAGGCATTACAATTGTATATGGCTCACGCTCATCTGGTACCGAACGGAAAAATCCATTTGACATCCAGTAGGAATACCATTTCTCTTCAGCTTCTTTTGGATTGTACGTTTTTGCTATGCTCATTATGATAATTAATGTTCTAAAAGGTTACAAAAATACGCATTTATAGCCTTATTTCCCACCTGTTAGCCGTAAATAAATATCCTAGATTTAGTAATTAAAAATTTAATGTTAATTAACTGTTACTATCTTCAATTAAATGTAAATTTGGCGATTGAATTTTTTAGTAACATGAAAAATGTTGTCAAAGATTTAAGGGGCTTTTTCTTCTATTTCGGCTTTTGGCTAATGATGAGCTTCTTGGATCGCAGTATATTTTTAATTTTTTTCTCGGAGAAGCTTGATAACCCTAATATAACCGATGTTTTAAGGATTTTCTTTCATGGGCTACCGCTCGATTTCTCTGTAGCATCATATATCTGTGTATTGCCTTTCTTGGGGTATTTGCTGTTGAATTATTATTCAAATGATACTCTGAAACGGAAGCTTCTAAAAGCATACACCTTTGTCATTCTTTTATTTTATCAGATTGTCACCTTTGCCAATGTAAATATTTACAGGGAATGGGGGGATAAAATTTCCAAGCGAGCGATTGATGCGATTGCTGAAGATGCTGCCGGAGCTGCAGCTTCTGCGGAATCTACTCCGATACTGATACCAGTATTGGGAATTGTATTGTTGACTGCGGGTAGTTATTGGTTATTCTTAAGGCTTTTTAAAGGGGTAGAGTTTCCTAAAAAACTACCTATATGGAAGCTGTGCATTCAGATTTTCATAGGAGCTCTATTTTTATTCGGGTTTATCCGTGGCGGCTTTGGAAGAGCTCCACTGAATCCTAGTAAGGCGTATTTTTCGTCGAAGACTTTTTATAATCATGCTGCGGTAAATACCCATTATGCATTATTGAGGGAATATTTTACTCGGAACCAAAGAATGCGTTCGCCATATAAATACTTCCAGGAGGAAGGTGAAGTGTTAGAAAAAATAAAACCAGCATTTATTGAGAATCCTGACTCTTCCTTTAATATTCTGAAGACCAAGCAACCAAATGTTGTTTTATTGGTATTGGAAAGTTTTGTTGCTGATCTCATCGAGTCTACCGGTGGCGAAAAAGGTATCACCCCGCATTTTGAAGAAATGATTTCTAAGGGAGTATTCTTTGATCAGATTTATGCAGCATCAGATCGTTCCGATAAAGGAATTGTTGGAGTATTCAGTGGATTTCCAGCACAAGGACCAGAAAGTATCATCAAGTATATTGATAAGCATGAGAATATGCCTGCCATAGGCCAGGAGTTTTTCAATGCCGGCTATACCACCTCATTTTACCACGGAGGACAGAGTGAGTTCTATAACTTTAAATCGTACATGTTGACCCATGGAATTGAAAGGGTAGTGGATATCATGAATTTCAGTCCTTTGCTGCCTAGAACATCATGGGGAGTTTATGACCATATTGTATTTGAAAAAATGATCGAAGACCTGGATGAAGATAAACAGCCTTTCTTTTCGAGTATTTTTACCTTGGTCAACCATGAGCCCTTTGAGCTGTATGAGGATTACAAGTATGGTAAGGACAATAATGTAAATAAGTTTAAGAGTACAGCCTTCTATACGGATCACTCGGTCTTTCAATTTATTGAAGAGGCCAAGAAAAAGGATTGGTATAAGAACACCTTGTTTGTCTTGGTTGCAGATCATGGTCATCGATTGCCAGCAGAGAAATGGGATATCTCAAGACCGCAGAGGTTCCATATTCCATTGTTGTTTTTTGGGGATGTGATCAAAGAGGAGTACAGAGGGAAAAAGTTTAATCAAATCGGAAATCAAACCGACCTTGCAAAAACTTTGTTGAATCAATTGAATCTACCTTCGGATCGATATAAGTGGAGTCGGGATTTATTTAATTCCACTATGCCACAAGTAGCCTTTTATAATTCAAAGGATGCATTTGGAATCATCAGTCCAGAGGAAGTTATCTCCTATGATCGAGTAGGTAATCGAATAAACTATAATTCCAGTGAACAATATCCTCAAGTTAAAGCAGATAGCTTATTAAATATGGCTAAAGCTTATTATCAAGAGGTGTATGAAGACTTTATGAAGTATTAAGATGATAAAGCTAAAAGGATGGTTTGGACCTTATTTAGCCCTGGCAATTCGCCTTGGCTTGATGCTGGTTTTGTATGCGCTTCTAAGGTTAGGTTTCTACGCTTTTAATATTTCGCAGTTTCCACAGGTATCATTCGGTGAATTGATGACCATGATGGCTGGTGGTATTAAATTCGATATAGTTGCCTTGTTGTATATTAATATTTTATATATCCTACTGGTTTCTTTTCCGATTCCATTCAAGTATAATCGAGTATATTCCAAGATTACGAAATGGGTTTTTGTAGTGTGCAATAGTATTGGCATTGCATTAAACCTGATAGATTTCGCTTATTATCCATTTACATTAAAGAGGACAACAGGAACTGTTTTCGGTCAGTTTGCCAATGAGGAAAACCTGTTGGAACTATTTCTGGACTTTGGTTTAGAATATTGGTATCTAATCTTGGTTTTTGCATTGATTGTTTGGTTATTGATCAAACTATATGATTTAGTTCGGGTTGAACCACCGGTTGCATTTAATTGGAAATTTTATTCGGTTCAATTGGTTCTTTTGCTTACGGTCGCATTTTTATTCGTTGGAGGTGTTCGTGGTGGTTGGGCACATAGTACACGTCCGATTACCTTGAGTAATGCTGGGGATTATGTGAAATCACCAGAGGAGATGAATATTGTGCTGAATACACCCTTCTCCATTCTGAAAACATTAAAGGCTGTAAGTCTAAAAGAGGAGCATTTCTTCTCGGATGAAGAGTTGAATAAAATGTATCCGGTTGTACATCAGCCCAAAGACTCGGCGGAATTCAAAAAATTAAATGTCGTTATCCTGATTTTGGAAAGCTTTGGTAAAGAACATATTGGTTTTTTCAATAAGGATTTAGATAATAGAACCTATAAGGGGTACACTCCATTCTTGGATTCCTTGATTCAGCAATCCTATACTTTTACAAGATCGTATGCGAATGGTAGAAAATCTATTGATGCATTGCCTTCGGTGATCACAGGAATTCCTTCTATTGGAGAGCCATTTGTGCTTTCGGTTTATTCTGGAAATAAGACTACCAGTTTGGCGAAGTTGTTATCCGATGAAGGCTATGAAACCTCCTTTTTCCATGGGGCTCCCAATGGAAGTATGGGCTTCTCTGCCTATATGCAATTGGCCGGGATTAAACATTATTACGGCAAAAACGAATATAATAATGATGCTGACTTTGATGGTGTCTGGGGGATCTGGGATGAGCCATTTATGCAGTATATGGCGAAAGAAATGGACCAGATGAAAGAGCCTTTCTTTAGTAGTTTTTTCTCCTTATCATCACACCATCCATTTAAGGTTCCTGAAAAATATGCTGGTAAATTCCCGAAAGGAACATTAGCCCTCCATGAACCATTAGGCTATGCTGATCATGCCCTAAAAGAGTTTTTTGCAACAGCCTCTAAAAGTAAATGGTATAATAAAACGTTGTTCGTTATCTGTGCCGATCATGCAAGCATGACTCACTTTAAGGAGTACAATACGATGCCGAACTCTTTTGCCATACCTATTATATTTTATTACCCAGGTGGAGAGTTGAAAGGGGTATCTGATAAATTAGTTCAGCAAATTGATATTATGCCGACCGTATTGAACTATTTGCAATATGATAAGCCATATTTTTCATTTGGCTTTGATGCCATGTCAGCGGATAGGAACAATTTTGTGGTTAGCAATATTGGGAATATTTACAACTTCTTTATGGGGGATTATTTCATGACCTATGGAGATAAGGAAGTAAAATCAATGTATAATCTAAAAACGGATAAGTTCTTGGAGAATGATCTTAAAGGTAAAGAGTTGGGAGTCCAGGACTCGCTAATGAAGCATTTAGAATCCTTTATGCAACAGTATAACAACCGAATGATCCACAATAAACTGGTTGCTGAAAATTAATTTACGATTGGCTTTCCGAATTTATATCTCAAAGTGAATACTTGTTGATTATCCACTTTTCCTGGTGAAAAATGGAATGAGGCAGTAAACTTTCCTTCTATGTGGTTTGATTTAAAAGGCATCCATCCAATATCCAATCGGTCATAGGTTTTACGATGGTAGAAAGAATCTCCATTCGGAAGGTTTAGAGCTTCTCCCAAATAAAGGGTGTTTTCTAGGAAGAACCGTTTATAGCCCATATATACATTGGAGATAAAGCCAGAAGCTTTTTGCATATCATAAACTGATCTCACTCGATCAAATCCCATGGCTGCTCCAGCATCAATAGTCAATGAATCAAATACCGTTTTATGACTTAGATCTACACCCAAACGAAGCATCACCACAGCATTGTCTTGTATATGTTCGTCAATGCTATCATTGCTGGTCAATGCATTGTGGTACATCATTCCATCGTTCCTGATATAGAAATTCCCTATGGAATACTTACCTGTTATGCCTGCAACAAATTGTTCCCGATTTTGATAACCTTGTTTGCTCATCCAATCGATAAAAACCGTTTGTTTGAAGTTCTCATTTTTATAATTGAAATACATTCCTTCAATATTGGGACGATCATACATCAAGGTGTCAGCAAGCACCATTCTTGGGATATCCTTGAGCCTTTCATATCGAGGCATAAATCCCAATGCAAAATCAAATTTTTCCGTTTTGTAATTATAATATGCAATAGGGTTTACTCGACTTTTATTCTCAGTATTGATTCCAAATTCCTGATTGAAATGAACCCCTCCATAAATCCTATGGTTTTCTTCAATTTGGAAATAAACGTTAGGGGAGATGGTCGCACCGAAGAAGGTTTTAGGAATAGTATACTGTGCTCCATATTCTCTGTTGTCCGCATATCCAAAAAAATCAATTCCTAATCCGATCTTTTGGGCATAAGAATTAAATGAGAATACCAATAAAATAGCGCAGAAGAAAATACGTAACATGTAGGAGCCTTGAAGGTGCATATAATAATTTGGAACAACTTAATAAGAATCTCTCAAAAAACAAAAGGTCGCCTGAATTTTCAGACGACCTTTTGTTTTTTATCTGGATTGGAATTAAACTTCCAATAATAATCTAGCTGGGTCTTCTAGTAATTGTTTAACACGTACTAAGAAGCTTACAGACTCACGACCATCAATGATACGGTGGTCATAAGATAACGCGATATACATCATCGGACGGATTACCACTTGACCGTTTTCAGCGATAGGTCTTTGGATGATGTTGTGCATACCTAAGATCGCTGACTGTGGAGCATTGATAATAGGAGTAGACATCATTGATCCAAATACACCACCATTGGTAATTGTAAATGTACCACCAGTCATTTCATCGATCGTCAATTTGTTATCACGAGCTTTTGTAGCAAGTTCAGCAATTGCTTTTTCGATTTGGTATAATGCCATAGACTCAGCATTTCTGATAACTGGAACTACAAGTCCTTTAGGAGCAGAAACAGCGATAGAAATATCCGCGAAGTCAGAATAAACGATTTCATTTTCGTCGATACGAGCATTTACAGCAGGCCATTCTTTCAATGCAGTAGTAACTGCTTTGGTGAAGAAAGACATAAATCCTAAACCGATACCATGTTTTTCTTTGAATGTATCTTTGTATTTAGCACGAAGATCCATGATAGGTTGCATGTTTACTTCATTGAATGTAGTTAACATGGCTGTATCATTTTTAACAGCTACTAAACGTTTAGCGATTGTTTTACGCAATGAGCTCATTTTCTCACGGCGTTCAACACGATCACCAGCTTTAGCTGGAGCTGTTGGAGCAGCGGTTGCAGCCGGAGCAGCAGGTTTAGATTCAGTTTTCGCAGGAGCTGCTTGAGCTTTCTCAGCGTCCTCTTTCGTGATTCTACCGTCTTTACCAGTTCCTTTGATTGTAGATGGATCGATACCTTTTTCTCTTAAGATTTTAGCAGCAGCAGGTGATGCTGTGCCAGCAGCGTAAGTTTCAGGACTCTCGTCAGCAGCTTCAGCAGCTTTTGCTTCAGCTTGTGCCGCAGGAGCTTCTTCTTTTTTCGCTGGAGCATCTCCAGATCCTGAAGGAGCAGAACCTTCTTCGATCGTACAAACTACAGCACCGATTTCAAGAGTATCTCCCTCTTGAGCGATTATGCGTAAAATACCCGCTTTTTCAGCTGGTAATTCAAACGTTGCTTTGTCAGATTCCAATTCGGCAATGTTTTCGTCCATTTCGACGTAATCACCATCTTGTTTTAGCCATTGGGCCAAGGTTACTTCGGTAATTGATTCGCCAACCGAAGGGACTTTGATTTCTAAGCTCATATTTACTTCTTTTAAACCGTCGTTAAATATACTATAATATTACAACGGACGGTTAAACATTTTGTTTATTCAAATGATTTATTAATTATCGCTTCTTGTTGCGCTACATGTTTTTTCATGTAACCTGTTGCAGGGCTACCACTTTCAGTACGTGCGATATAATCTGTAAAATCTAAATCAGTTTTACGGAAAATACGGCAGTAATATGGCCAAGCACCCATGTTTTCATTTTCTTCCTGAACCCAGATGAATTCGGTCGCTTTCTTGTACTTCGTACGGATCGCTTGGAATTTCTCTACTGGTGCCGGATATAATTGCTCTACCCTTACGATAGCAACATCAGTGCGTTTCTCTGTTTGTTGTCTCTCTAATAGATCATAATAGATTTTACCAGAACAGAATAAAACACGTTTTACGGTAGTTGCTTTTGCGTATGAATCATCAATAACTTCTTGGAAGTTCTCTTTCGTAAAGTTATCTAATTTTGAAACAACTTTAGGATGACGCAATAAACTCTTAGGAGTGAATACCACCAAAGGCTTACGGAATTCTCTTACCAATTGACGACGCAGTAAGTGGAAGTAGTTGGCAGGAGTTGTACAGTTCGCAATAATCATATTGTCGTTAGCACATAATTCCAAGAAACGCTCGATACGTCCAGATGAGTGCTCAGGTCCTTGACCTTCCATACCGTGTGGTAGCATCATCACCAAGCCATTCGATCTTTTCCATTTTGTCTCCGCACTTGACAAGTATTGGTCAACAATGATTTGAGCACCATTGTAGAAGTCACCAAACTGTGCTTCCCAAATAGTTAAGGCTTGTGGGTTAGCTAATGCATATCCATATTCAAAACCTAAAACTGCATATTCTGAAAGTAGGGAGTTGTAGATATTGAATCGCTCACCGCCATTAACATTTGCCAATGGGATATATTTTTCTTCAGAATCTTCTAATGTAAGAACCGCATGTCTATGCGAGAAAGTACCACGTTGAACGTCTTGTCCAGAAATACGAACGCGTTTTCCTTCATCCAATAAAGTCGCATAAGCCATTAATTCACCCATTGCCCAGTCGTAGTTGTCATTTTTAACCATGGCAGCACGATCTTCGAACAATTTCGAAATCTTACGGAAGAATTTTTTGTCCTTAGGAAGGGTAGTGATCTCATTCGCTAACTTCAAGAATTCTTTTGCAGGAACCTTCGTGTTAACTTCTTCATAGATCTCAGCTTTCTTAGCAGCATGTAATCCTTTCCATGCTCCACCGAACATCGGAATCTCATCATCCAATTTATCCGTTTTCTTAGCGATGTCCAATTGCTCCTGAAGGTAATCCTTAAATTCCTTCTCTATGTTTTTTACATAGTTTTGGTCAATTGATTTTTCATCCACTAATTTTTTCGCATATACATCTTTTGGATTTGGATGCTTCTCGATTGCTTTGTACAACAATGGTTGAGTGAACTTAGGCTCATCCGCCTCATTGTGTCCATAGCGACGGTAACATAGTAAATCGATGTACACGTCTGTTTTATATTTTTGACGGTATTCTACCGCTAAATTAATCGCATAAACTACAGCTTCTGCATCATCTCCATTTACGTGGAATACTGGTGAAGAAGAGATTTTCGCTACATCTGTACAGTAAGTTCCAGAACGAGCATCTTTATAGTTTGTTGTAAAACCAACTTGGTTGTTGATTACGATGTGGATTGTACCACCTGTACGGTATCCCTCAAGTTTTGACATTTGAGTAACCTCGTAAACAACACCTTGACCAGCAATCGCTGCATCACCATGAATTAAGATAGGAGCAATCTTCGAAGAGTCTCCATTATATTTCATGTCAATTTTAGAACGAACGATACCTTCAACAATTGGATCTACAGTTTCTAAGTGTGATGGGTTTGGAGCTAATGAAAGGTGGATAGATTTACCATCTTCCGTAGTAACGTCGGATGAATATCCTAAGTGATACTTCACGTCACCACCAAATTGCAATTCAGGATCTTCTTCCGCATACATCTTACCTTCAAATTCAGAGAAGATTGTTTTGTATGGTTTTCCCATGATGTTTGCCAATACGTTCAAACGACCACGGTGAGCCATGCCGATCATGAACTCCTGAATTCCTAGGCTAGCACCTTTTTCAATAACTGAATCTAATGCTGGGATTAAGCTTTCTGCACCTTCTAAAGAGAAACGTTTTTGACCTAAGAATTTGGTTCCTAGGAAGCTCTCGAAAATAACAGCTCTGTTTAATCTCTTGAAAATGCGTTTCTTTTGGTCAACATCATAATGAGGTTGATTTCTATCCGCTTCCATATGGTCTTGCAACCATTTAATTTTTTCAGGGTTACGGATGTATTTAAACTCAGCACCAATTGAACGACAGTAGGTGTCTTCAATCAGCTGACGAATATCTCTTAATTTGGCAGGACCTAAGCCGACTTCAACACCCGCATTGAAAACAGTATCCATATCAGATTCTGATAATCCGAAAGTTTCCAATTCTTTACCAGGGTAGTATTTACGGCGCTCGCGAACAGGGTTGGTTTGTGTGAAAAGGTGTCCACGGTCTCTATAACCATGGATCATGTTTAGTACGTTGATTTCTTTTAATGCGTGATCAGATACTCCTTCAACTGATTCAACTGAACCGCCTTCAGATGTCTGACCAAAATCAAATCCTTCAAAAAACTTCTGCCAACCAAAATCTACTGAATTCGGGTCAGCCTTGTATGCTTGATATAAACCGTCGATGTAACTCGAATCAGCATTACTCAAAAATGTCAAATTGTCCATGTGGATTGGGATCATAAAATTTTGCCAAATTTATAAATAATAAACATACTTTTCCGCATTTAATCGATATAAAATACAATGTTTTAGCATGTTTTTTAGTCTATTCTGTATCAGAAATAAATAATAGTCAATTTTTGATAAAACTTAAGGTTTTTAGAATGAAATGTCAAGTTTTAGAGCAGCCTTAATGCCTAATCTCTTATTTTGAAACATATAATCTTTTAGCAAGGTCTTGCCAGTCAGCGCAGCTGTTTTCTTTTGGACTAGTGCCAACAGCTGCCATGTGCGACCAAAAACCGTATGTCGTTGCGGGTGCATAATCTAAAAGATGTTCCTCAAAAAAACTTGCTCCAGCCAACCAGTTTGACCCTAGTTCTTGGGTGAAGTATTTGGAAATCAATCTTCTTTCTGCATATGTAATGTTTCCAGTGTCCAAAAGGTTTTGGATGATCTCATCAATGCCACTTTCACCTGTGTTGGCCGTTTTCCAACTCATAACCAGTTCTTCATTGATGGACTCAGAATTCTTCGCCTCCGATTCAATGCCATTCAGTTTAAAAAATACATTCGGGTATTTCTTCAACATAAAGCGGAAATAATCACGCCATAACAACATTGTCATCAATCGATCAAACCTTTTCTTGTTTTGGCTTAAGGATGAATTCTGCATCTCATGGTAAACATAAATAGGAGATAAGGATCCTATTGCAATGTATGGAGAGACTAAGGAGAAGTTTTGGAAATTATCATAACTCGGATCCAATAAGTTTTGAAGCTTATCAATTCCGTTTTGTTCACCACCTTGGAAATTCTGCGAACCCAATTGATTAATCTCTTCATCTGAATAACCGAGATCCAATAAACTTGGTAAGCTTGTTGATTCCAAATGCTGAGGACTTAAGATCTTATCAGGTGCTACCAATGGTGCCCGAACTGAACTCTCTCTTTCGATTTTCTTTCTGAAAATATTGAACTTATCAGGAATATCCTTGATCGGAAATGGAAGATCCTCTTTATGAAACAAAGTGTGACCTATGAAATGGCGGAGGTTGATTTTGTTATCCCACAATGCTGCTTCCACCAGCTCTGAGATTTGCGTCTCGCGTGAAGCGACTTCACGATGATGATAAACTTCACTAACCTCATATTTGGCACATAATATTGGAAGGATATCTTCGGGCTTACCGACAAAGGTCATAAGGTCACTGCCCATACTTAGCAATTTTTCCTTTAGATCCAGTACGGATTCCAATAGAAATTGCGCCCTTTTTATGCCCGTATTGTTGAATTGGAATTTGTTTTTGCGGAAATAACGTGGGTCAAAACAGTAAACAGGGATGATTAAGTCTGATTTTGTTATAGCTTCAGTTAATACTTCATTATCATGCAGCCTTAAATCATTCCTAAACCAAACAAGAACTACTTTTTTACTCATACTATTTTCCCAGAAATGCGTTACTTAACAAATATAGGCTATTATATGCTTCTAGGGGTAAGCCTGCCCCGAATTTTTACATCCCCTAGACAATGTGATTAATTGTTAATTTTTGTTTTTTTTGTAAAATTTTTAGAAATTTTAAACTTTCGCAGTTTAATTCTGTTAGCATTTAATAAAATATAATAAATACCGGAGGTGAGATGGAAGTGTTATTATCTGGTCTGAATTCCTATTTAGGTAATCGGGCAATGGGTAACTTAAGTAGGGAGGACTTTAATGTACATGGTATTGCTCGTGACCTCGATTTATTTAAATCGAAAGTCTTCGAATCAATAACAGCCACGCTTGATAAAGTTGATTTATTAAGAAAAGGGAAGGAATTTGATGGTTTTTCTATCGATTCTGGAATTGGCTTGTCTATATATATTACTCATGTTCCTACATTAGGCGAACTTGTAAATCTTAATTTAGAACTTATAACGTTGAAAAACTTTATTGAGCTCACTAAGCGCAATGGAGGTAAACGTATTGTATATATCGCTAGATTGATGGATAAGCCCTTTATCAAAGATATTGAAGCACTCTTGAAATCGTCTAATATCACTTACACCATTGTGCTCAAAAACCTAGCGATAGGCAAGGGTAGTGTCCTGGATAAATACATGCACCGCTTGATCAATGGGAAATATCTGCCTTATGATAAGCTGTTTGCCAATGTGAGATTTAACCCAATCTCTTCTTTGGACTTACTTCGATGGATCTATAATGTCGATTGGGATAAGCATTTCATCAATGAAACCATTGAAATAGGAGGCCCTAGTACCATTACTGTTCAAGAAATGTTCCGCCTTTACAAGAAAATGCTGTATCCGAATGCTGATGTTAAAAGTATTCTGTTGCCACACTTTATCATGAGCTTGGTCTTTCGGAAAGCTTACCATATTCACAAGGAAGATATCATCGATTTCAAAAGACTGATGGAGAAAGAATATCCCATCGACAATACCTCATGGAAAAATGATATGCTTTTTTCCTTTACCCCTCTAGATCAGGTCATCAAGCTTGACCAATAATTCTTAAACCTTCTTAAATTGCCACTATTAGCTTACATTTGTAGCTATTCGAGCTATTTATTATGGGATATAAGAGTTTACAAGAATGTGTGACGGACCTGGAAAGAAATGGTCATTTAATTCGTATCAAAGAAGAAGTTGATCCTTATCTAGAAATGGCGTCTATCCATATGCGGGTGTATGATGCTCAAGGACCTGCCTTACTCTTTGAAAATATTAAAGGATCTAAGTTTCCTGCAGTTTCCAACCTTTTTGGAACTTTGGATCGCTCAAAATTCATGTTCCGTGATACCCTGGAACATGTTAAGAAATTGGTGGAAGTCAAGATGAATCCAATGTCTGTCTTGAAAAAACCATTTTCCTATGCTGGTTCTTCGATGGTGGCCTTAGGTGCATTGCCATGGAAAAAAAAGTCCTCAGCACCTATTCTTTATGGTCAGACTCAAATCTCTGAACTTCCGCAAATTGTAAATTGGCCAATGGACGGAGGTCCCTTTGTGACCATGCCACAAGTTTATTCGGAGGATATTACCAAGCCTGGAATAATGAATGCCAACCTAGGTATGTATAGAATTCAATTGGCTGGGAATGAATATATCCAGAATCAAGAGATCGGATTGCATTATCAATTACATCGTGGAATAGGGATACATCAGACCAAGGCAAATGAGCTTGGAAAGCCTTTGAAGGTAAGTATCTTCGTGGGTGGCCCGCCTTCGCATCCTTTGTCTGCTGTTATGCCTTTGCCGGAAGGTCTTTCAGAAATGCTTTTTGCAGGAGCATTAGGGAATCGCAGGTTCCGATATTTTTATGATGAGGAAGGGTTCTGCATTTCTGCAGATGCCGATTTTGTCATTACTGGGACAGTCTACCCAAATGAGAATAAACCTGAAGGTCCTTTTGGTGACCATATCGGTTATTATTCACTCATTCACCCATTCCCATTAATGAAAGTGCATAAGGTTTATCACCGTCAAAATCCTATTTGGTCTTTTACGGTCGTAGGTAGACCACCTCAAGAGGATACCAGTTTCGGAGCATTGATCCATGAAATTACTGGAAATGCAATTCCTCAGCAAATTGGTGGCCTGCATGCGGTGCATGCTGTGGACCCTGCTGGTGTTCACCCACTTTTATTTGCCATTGGAAGTGAAAGATATACGCCTTATCAAAAGGTAGATAGACCCCAAGAGGTACTGACCATTGCGAATCAGATATTGGGGACAAACCAATTGAGTTTGGCAAAATATTTATTTATCTCAGCTTTTGAAGATAATCCTAAACTTGATATTCATAGCATTAAGGATTTCTTTACCCATATTTTTGAAAGAATTGACCTCAGCAGGGACTTACACTTCTTGACCAACACCACCATCGATACCTTGGATTATACAGGTGATGGATTGAATGCTGGTTCGAAAGTAACTTTTGCAGCAGTAGGGGATGTGAAAAGAAAATTGGTCACAGAGTATCCAGCAGGACTTGACTTACCAAGACCGTTTAATCAAGGGAAATTAGCATTGCCTGGAATCATTGTTGTGGATGGTAAAGCTTTCACAAGTTATGAAGAGGAAGCAAAGGTTATGGAAGAATGGTGCGAGGCAGCAAAGGATCAAAATTGGAATGGTATTCAATTGATCGTTCTGGCTGATGATGCTGCTTTCACTGCTGAAAATGAAAATAATTTTGTCTGGGTTACTTTTACTAGATCCAACCCGGCTTATGATATCTACGGTATTGACAGTTTTACTTCACATAAGCATTGGGGCTGTAAGGGTCCTGTAATTATAGATGCCAGAAGTAAACCTCATCATGCCCCTGATCTTATTAAAGATCCTGAAGTAGAAAAAAGAGTTGATCAGTTAGGTGCTAAAGGTGGTTCTTTACACGGAATTATCTAATTGAGATAACAGTTTTATAGCAAAGCCGATTCATTTAAATGAATCGGCTTTTTTCGTTTTTGAAACAATTAGATCTAAAGAAAGTCCATGAATGAAGGATATTTTTAACAAAAAGCTTGTTTTCCTGTAAATAATGCAACCATTCGAATAAATAATTATTAAATATTCAATAAAAATTAAAAAACATTATGAATATTGTTTTTTATTACTTTACTTTGTGTCAATAATTCATAGAAACAGATAAAAAATTAACAAAACAATAATCGTATGTGCGGAATTGTCGGAGCATTTGAATTGAAGCAACCCTTGGAGTCCTTAAGACCGCAGGTCTTGGAAATGTCGAAAAGAATTCGTCATAGAGGACCAGATTGGTCAGGGATTTATAGCTCAGAGAAGGCTGTATTAGCCCATGAGCGTTTAGCGATCGTAGATCCAAAATCAGGAAGTCAACCCTTATTCAGCCCAGATGGGCAAGTGGTACTTGCTGTAAATGGTGAAATCTATAATCATAAGGAACTGCGAAATTCATTGCCTAATTATCAATTCTCGACCTTATCAGACTCTGAAGTTGTACTGGCTCTATATCTTGAGAAAGGTCCCGCTTTTGTGGAAGAGCTCAACGGAATTTTTGGATTCGCATTGTACGATTCACGTGAGGATTCCTTCTTTATCGCCAGAGATCATATGGGAATTATTCCTCTATATTATGGGAAAGACGAGTTCGGACAACTGTTCGTCGCGTCTGAATTAAAATCATTGGAAGGGTTCTGCTCAGTAATTGAACAATTCCCTCCGGGACATTACCTATACAGCAAAGAGAGCCTAGAGCCACAGCGCTGGTATAAAAGAGATTGGGAAGCCTATGATACGGTAAAAGATAATGAAACAGATATTGCCAAATTAAGAAAGGGATTAGAGGATGCTGTATATCATCAGTTGATGTCTGATGTACCTTATGGTGTTTTACTATCAGGTGGTTTGGATTCTTCCGTAATTGCAGCTATCACCAAAAAATTCGCTTCCAGAAGGATTGAATCCAATGATGAGGAGGAAGCTTGGTATCCGCAATTGCATTCATTCGCCGTAGGATTACAAGGTTCTCCAGATTTGATTGCAGCCCAAAAAGCTGCCGACCATATCGGTACTATTCATCATGAGGTAAACTTTACTATTCAAGAAGGTTTGGATGCCATCCGGGATGTAATCTATCATTTGGAAACCTATGATGTAACTACTATTCGGGCCTCTACACCAATGTATTTATTGGCCAGGGTCATCAAATCCATGGGGATTAAAATGGTATTATCCGGCGAAGGATCTGACGAATTATTTGGTGGATATCTTTATTTCCATAAAGCTCCAAATGCCAAGGAATTCCATGAAGAGACTGTTAGAAAATTGAAAAAACTTTATCTATATGATTGCCTCCGCGCCAATAAGTCTTTGGCTGCATGGGGGGTAGAAGGTAGGGTTCCTTTCTTGGATAAGGAGTTTATGGATATTGCTATGACCATCAACCCTGAGGATAAAATGATCAAGGATGGTAGAATGGAGAAATGGGTTGTGAGAAAAGCTTTTGAAGATTATTTGCCGGAATCAATTGCCTGGAGACAAAAGGAACAATTCTCAGACGGTGTTGGCTATTCATGGATTGATACTTTGAAAGCCCAGGCTGAAGCAAAAGTTACCGATACTGAATTTGAAACTGCAGCAAAAAGATTCCCGATCAATACTCCGAAAAACAAAGAAGAATATCTATACAGAAGTATTTTTGAGACACATTTCCCATCCGATGCTGCTGCTAAAACAGTACCATCCGTGAAATCAGTTGCTTGTAGTACGCCAGAAGCTTTAGCTTGGGATGCCTCATTCCAAAACCTGAACGACCCTTCCGGTAGAGCTGTTGCCAATGTACATAATGAGAGTTATGGAAAAACAACACAAGAAGAATTGCTTAAATCTTAGTTTAATCATATCATATCAACTTGTATTAAGGTAGGCCGTAAGAAATTATGGCCTATTTTTTTTGGTCTAGGATTATCCCTGCAGTGATCCCAAACTGGGCAAGAATATAGGTGCTCATGATGTATAGACCCGAATCCGCAATATAAGCCACAAATTTATTGACAGCCAATATGGAATCGGATACAATGAATAAAATAGCACCTAGCATACAAATGATAAAACTGGCTAGGTTGGTTTGATATTTCCTGGTATAGGCAAAAAACGCCATCGCAGCAATCACAATGATATATAGAATTACAGGAATTTTTAAAGGTCCTAAACTTGGCTGTAGGATGGTATAGAGATAGTAGGAATAGCTTGCCAAAATACCTGCAACCAGAATATAACTCTTATGCCGGCTTAATTCTTTAGGACTGCTTTGTTTGATAAATGCAGTCACATAAAGGACATGGCCTATCAAAAATGAAGCTAATCCAGCAACGAACATATCCTTCAACATCAGAAAAATATCCCCCAAACAACCAAAGAACAGACCAATGCCAACAAGCTTGTCAATATTTCTTTTAAATCCGGTTTCCTTGAATAGGATATAAATAAGGCTGATACAAATTAATGGCTTGCTGATATACCGAAGGGTAGGAAGATTAGCATAAACACTATACAGATGAAGCAGCGCAATGACAATAAATGCTATGTATAATTTGTACTGCTTCATCTCAGGATTAATTCGTTTCTATCGGATTGTTCTTTGCTTTATTCCGTTTTACAAGAATATAACTGATCCATAGAATCAACATCCATGCTGGAATCAATTCCACAGAAATTTTCAGCCCCGTAAACCACATCATTACCAAAACACCTACTAAAAATAGTAAGCTGAAGTAGTTACTGATTGGATATAGAATGGTAGGGAACTTAGTTTTTATGCCTTGCTTGTCTTTTTGCTTTCTAAAGAACATATGGGTCAAGGTAATCATGATCCAGTTGATGATTAAGGCAGAAACAACCAAGGACATCAAAATTCCTAAGGCTTCTTTCGGAATAACTTTATTGATTACAACGGTAATTGCCACAATTGCGGCAGAAACCAAAATGGCATTTACAGGGGAGAAGTTGGAATTTAATTTCTTCAAAAACCTAGGTGCATTTCCTTGTTCAGCAAGTCCGTAAAGCATTCTTGAATTACTATAAACACAGCTATTGTAAACCGATAGAGCGGCCGTCAATACTATCACATTCAATGCGTTTGCAATGATACTGGTGAAGTAAAAGGTCTTTCCAAATAACTCAAATTGGAAACCTTTTAGGGTCGCAAAAACCTCGACGAAAGGACTGGTATCTGCTGTAATAGTTCTCCAAGGCATTAGGGCAAACAAGATAAAAAGCGCTCCTACATAAAACACCAAGATTCTCCATAATACTTGATTGGTTGCTTTAGGGATGTTTCTTTCAGGATTTTCGGCCTCAGCAGCTGTAATACCTACCAATTCCAATCCCCCAAAAGAGAACATTATTATGACGAGTGCTGCCAGTAATCCGGAATACGCGATATCTCCACCGCCACTGAGCCAACCGTGAGGAAAGAATCCGCCATCATTGTAGAGGTTTTCTACCGTTGCTCTTTCTCCACCATTTCCTGAAAGTAGGAGGTATGCTCCAAAGATAATCATGGCAATGATCGCAACAACCTTAATGATCGAAAACCAAAATTCAGTTTCCCCATATACTTTCACAGAAGCTAGATTGATTACATTGATAACGATAAAGAAAAATAAGGAAGACGTCCATAAAGGTATTTCTGGCCACCAAAATTGTACATATTTACCGATGGCAGTCAATTCAGCCATACTCACCAAGATGTATAATAACCAATAATTCCATCCCGAAGCAAATCCTGCAAAGGGTCCCCAGTATTTATTGGCAAAGGAGCTGAAACTTCCTGAAATAGGTTCTTCAACGACCATCTCACCTAATTGCCGCATGATAAAAAATGCAACCAAGCCCGCAATCGCATAGCCTAAAATAACGGAGGGTCCAGCCAATATTGCTGCCTGACCAACCCCTAAAAATAATCCGGTTCCAATAGCTCCACCTAAAGCAATTAACTGTATATGTCGATTACTTAGACCTCTTTTTAATTCTTTATTGTTGTTTTCTTGCACGCTGAAGAAGGTTAATTCCTGATGTTAATGATTATCGATGGGGCTAAACCCGATCTTAGATTAATAAATGCCACAAGATAAATTTTTCATTTTAATTTTTGTGCATCAAATAAAATAAAGAAAACATCTTGTCGATATTTAAGACGTAATAATTTTTCTTATGTTAAGTAGGTGTTGCTTCTATTCCATAAAAAAACGGGCAAACATTTCTTGTTTGCCCGTTTTTAATCCTTACTTTTTATTGTTGTTTTGCAGTCATATCAACGCTGCAACATCCCTTACCACATCCCGATTTGGGTTTCTTCGAAAAGAAGGGTTTGAAAATCACATATACTGCGATAACAAATAGGACGAAAATGATTATGTACTGAATAATTAAGCCCATTACTTTAAAATTTGATATGCAATTAATGCAGCTATGTAGGCTAATCCAGTCATGAAGAAGGTTTGAATCAAAGTCCATTTCCACGAACCGGTTTCCTTACGAACCACACCAATCGTTGCCATACATTGCATGGCAAATGCGTAAAATAATAATAACGAAATTCCCGAGGCAAAATTGTATGCTGGCTTGCCTGTATTGGTATTGATTTCAGAACGCATCCGGGATAATAATGATCCCTTTTGCCCCTCATCTTCAATATCCACATCTGGCCCCATACTGTAAACAACCGCCATTGTTCCAACAAATACCTCTCTAGCTGCAAAGGATGAAATTAATCCGATTCCCATTTTCCAGTCATAACCCAGTGGTCTAACGATTGGTTCAATTCCCATTCCTATATAGCCTAGGAAGGAGTGTTCCAATTTGTAGGAACCAATCTCACGCTCCAGGTCTTCAGCGCTTAGTGTTGGGTTGTTCTGTTGAATAATCTCTTCAGCGTCATAGAACTTTCTGTTCGGACCGAAGTTTCCAAATACCCATAAGACAATTGAAATCATCAATATAATCTTACCCGCTTCAATAATAAATCCTGAAGCTTTATCCCAAACATTGGTCAAAACGTTTTTCCAATCTGGTAATTTATAAGTCGGAAGTTCAAAAATTAAGAAAGAGGAACGAACGCTTTTGATCACTTTATTTAAAATCCAAGCGGAACCCAAAGCTCCTACAATCCCAAGGATATACATGATAAATAATGTGATTCCCTGTAAATTAAATCCTAGGAATGTATCTGCAGGAATGATCAAGCCGATGATAACGATATAAATTGGTAATCGCGCCGAACAGGTCATAAATGGAGTTACCAAGATAGTCAGCAAACGTTCCTTTGGATTTTCGATGTTCCGTGCTGACATCACTGCTGGAATAGCACAGGCAGCACCTGACATCAATGGAATTACTGATTTACCATTCAACCCGAATGGTCTTAACCATCTGTCCATTAAAAATACAACCCTGCTCATGTAGCCTGATTCCTCCATCAAGGATAGAAATAAGAATAAGATTACAATCTGAGGAACAAATATCACAATACCACCAATACCGGCTACTATACCATCCACAAATAAAGAGGATAGGGGACCTTCTGGTAATACGGAGGATAAATAGGCTGTTAATTCTCCAAACGACCCGTCGATCCAATCCATTAACGGACCTGACCAACTAAAAATGGCTTGGAAAATCAAGAACAATAAGCCAAAGAAAATCACATATCCGAATACCGGATTCAATAAGATCTTGTCAATTTTTCCAGTTGTCCCTAAAGTTTGATTTTCAGATTTAACTAAAATTCGCTCTAGTTCTGCAGTGATTTTATCTTGTCTGATCAAGGATTCAGTCTTCTGCATTTCATGTGCATCAAGCTGATATTTATCTCGGATATTTTTTAGAGCGATTTGCTTCTCTTCATCCAGATAACTTACATTTTCCTGAGCCAGATATTGCCATGTTAGGTATTCAGTAGCTAAAGGAAATATTTTCTTGGCTTCATTTAATGCATCTGTATATTTTTCAGGAATTTGAAATGTTCCAAGATAGATGGAAGGTTTCTCATCGAACGATGCAATAAGCTTTTCCAAACCTAATCCCGAACGGGCATTGGTCTGATAGACCTTGGTCTTTAAGTAAGATTCTAACTTTTGGAAGTCAATATTTACCCCTTTACTTTTTACCTCATCAATCATGTTGACTACGAAAATCGCAGGTAATCCAAGTTCACGTGCTTGTTGGTAAAGGATAATTCCTCTTTTTAGTGTGGAGGGTTCTGCCACCACGACGGTCAAATCGGGCTTATATTTATTTTCCTTCTGGCTTAAAATTTTAAAAACAATTTCCTCATCTAAAGAGTTAGGAAATAGAGTGTATGTGCCAGGAAGGTCAATGATATGATAAGTTCTATTATTGGCTTTTAAAGTACCTTCTCTTTTCTCAACGGTAATGCCTGGGTAATTTCCGACTTTTTGGTTGAGTTTTGTTAATCTGTTAAATAGGGAGGTCTTACCGACATTTGGGTTTCCAAGTAAGACAATGTTAGGATCTTTCATTATATTAATTCTGCTATGATGAGTTTAGCTTCAGATTTACGGATAGCGATCAGGGCATTGTTTTCAATAATGTTGACACAGATTGGTCCACTTAGAGGAGCTTTATGTTTTATTTCAATCACTGAACCTGGGTAGAATCCAAGTTCATAAAATTTTGCAGGAATATCTGCAGATTGTATTGCATTAATCTTAGCGAGGTCTCCGATTTTTAATTTATCAAGGCTAATATTTTGCGGCATTATTCGTGAATTATTTATGTGTTTTTAAAAAAAATCAACATTAGCAAAGATAAATAATTAAAATCTTTTAAATTGCGGATTAAGTCACACTAATGTATTATTAAATATGCCGAAGATCGAAGAATTGGTTAAAGTCAGGCAATTCGCAAGTCCTTGGCATCGCGCAACGATCAATATTATTTACACTAACAACTGGTTGAACGTGATGCTTGAAAAGAGAGCGAATGCCAAACAAATCACCTTGCAACAGTTTAATGTGTTGCGCGTCTTACGCGGTCAGTATCCTAAACCCGTTACCAATAACTTGTTAAAGGAAAGGTTGCTCACCAAAACCCCTGACATCAGTAGGTTGGTGGACCGTATTGTAAGCAAAGACCTAGTTTCTAGGGAAAAAAACAGCGTCGACAAGCGCGCAGTAGATCTGTTAATCACAGAGAAAGGCTTGGAATTGCTTCAAGAAATCGAAACAGAGATGATGTTGGATGATGTTCTTCCTCAAAACATTAGCGCTGAGGATTGCTTGAAACTCAGTGAACTGTTAGATAAGTTTCGAGGACATCTCGATGTCTCCGACTTCTAATTAATGTTCATGATCATGATGGTCATGATCGTGATGATCATGATTGTGGGTTTCCTCAGTTTGTTCTGATGGCCCATGATTATGGTGAGAATGATCGTGACCTTCAAATAAAAAGTTAGCCATCGAAACCAAAATCCCCAGTAATACCGCCAACATCTTTTTCTTGTTGAAGGTATGGTGATCCGCAGAACCTGATTCAAATAAAATGGTCGTCGAAATATGTAGGAATATACCAATGACAACTGCCATGATCTTATCGAAATATTGAGCTATATTTCCAATTTCTCCCGCACTGATTCCTTTACTTGTTATAAAACCAAGGGGTGTCATCGCTGCAAAAACCGCAATAAATAAGACGATGGTCTGCTTATTCAAGCGTGTACCAATCAATAAACTACCTAATGCAAAGGCTGCTGGGATATGGTGGATGGCAATCCCAAAGACCAGTTCGTTGCGGTGTCCTGAAGCTAAAGGAAATCCCTCCAAAAAGGCATGCAAACATAAACTGATTAGAATCGCAATCGGAAAAGCCTGATGCTTGTGACCCTCATGACTCTGGTGGATGTGTCCATGCTCAATCCCCTGAGAAAAATGTTCCAATACCAATTGAAATAAAAATCCTCCTAGGATGTAAAGACCAATTACCTCCCCCGGAGTTTGGTTGCTATGGTATACCTCAGGAATAAGGTGTAATACCGTAATGGCAAATAAATAGGCCCCACTGAAGGATAAAACCAATTTTAATAATTGGGTATTATCTCTTTTAACAAAGAATACGGCAATACCACTTAGTAATGCGGAGAAAAATAAAATGGATACGATCAAGAAACTACTCATGCAGCTGTTGGTGTTGGAATGGGTTTGGGTTCAAAAAATTGAGGATAAAACCTCTTAAATAAATATCCTGTTCCTAATCCAATCAGGGTTCCTAATATTGCCCCACAGAGAATATCCAATGGGTAATGAACGCCGACATAGATTTGAGAAAATGAAATAGACGCCGCCCATAGAATACACAACCAAAGAGTGTGTTTCCATTTGCGACGGAATAATACGATCCAGAAAAAGGCAAGCGCAAAATGATTTGTAGCATGGGAGGAAGTAAAACTAAACCCTGAACCACATCGAGCTCGTAAATTGACTTCATTCTTGAATACTACATCATTACATGGCCGAACCCGTTTAACTGTTTTCTTTATCAAATGTGATGATGTCGCATCTGAAATTCCAAAAGTTGCCAAGGTACAGGCCACGATTAAAACTCCAGTCTTGCCATAATGCTTGATAAAGAAAATAATCAAAAATAAATAAAGCGGTGACCAGGTATAAGGATTTCGTAAAATAGGTAGCAACCAGTCAAAAACAATATTGCTTAAGCCCTGATTGATTAATAGAAATAATTCTTGATCGAAATGTATTATTTTCTCTAACATATTTTTGAAGTAGAACTGTCCAATTTTATTAATTAAATCAAATCTAAAAAAATAAGACGTAATACCTTATGTAATATCGTAAACGAAACAAAGTTGCAACAAAGATATGCATTAGAAGGAAAAAAAGAATAAAAAACCACAATAATTATTTTAATACACTATTTTTACGAGCATTAATAACAATTAAACTTATGGCTTTAATAAAATCAATTTCAGGAATTAGAGGAACCATAGGCGGTAGACCAGGTGATAACTTAACACCTGTAGATATTGTGAAATTTACCGCTGCCTACGGAAAAATTATTACGGAAAACGCTGAAAATAAAACTATTGTCGTTGGTCGTGATGCTCGTATTTCTGGAGAAATGGTTTCTAATCTTGTGATCGGAACGCTTCAAAGTATTGGTGTCAATGTGATTGACCTTGGTTTGTCTACAACTCCAACCGTGGAGATTGCAGTCCCTAAATTAAAAGCTGCTGGCGGAATTATTCTAACAGCATCCCATAATCCAGGTCAATGGAATGCCTTAAAACTTTTGAATGATAAAGGCGAGTTTATTGACGATGCAAAAGGTAAAGAAGTTCTTGAGCTTGGTGAAAGTCTGAATTTTGACTTTGCAGAAGTGGATCAATTAGGTTCTGTTACAAAGGATGATTCTTTCCTACAGAAACATATCGATGATGTTCTTGCATTAGAGTTTGTGGATGTGGATGCTATCAAAAAAGCAAACTTCAAAGTTGCTGTTGATGCGGTTAATAGTACTGGTGGTACTTTCATCCCTGCATTATTGAAAGCTCTTGCTGTAGAAACTGTTTATAAGATTCACTGCGAACCTAATGGACATTTTCCACATAACCCTGAGCCTTTAAAGGAACATCTAACTGATCTTTCGAAAGCGGTATTGGATAATAAAGCTGATTTAGGTATCGCTGTTGACCCTGATGTTGACCGTTTGGTGTTCATGATGGAAGATGGGGAATTATTTGGCGAGGAATATACCTTGGTTGCTGTTGCTGATTTTATTTTGGGTCAGAAAAAAGGAAATACCGTTTCCAACCTTTCATCCACGCGTGCATTGCGTGATGTGACGGAAAAACATGGTGGCCAGTATTTCGCTGCTGCAGTAGGAGAGGTGAATGTGGTTACTAAAATGAAAGAAGTGGATGCTGTTATTGGTGGTGAAGGTAATGGTGGGGTGATTTATCCTGCTTCACATTATGGTCGTGACTCATTGGTAGGAGTGGCTTTATTCTTGACTCACTTAGCTAAATTAGGTAAGAAAGTAACAGAATACCGTGCTGAATTGCCTCAATATTATATGTCCAAAAACAAGATTACTTTAACTCCTGAATTGGATATTGATAATCTATTGGCAAAAATGCAGGAAAAATATGCGCATGAACAACATTCTACAATCGATGGCTTAAAAATCGATTTTCCAAATGAATGGGTGCATCTGCGTAAATCGAATACTGAGCCTATTATTCGTATTTACTCTGAAGGACCTAGTCCTGAAGCTGCTGAAGCTATAGCACAAAAAATAATGAATGAAATTCAGGAAATTGTAGGCTAGTCTACAACCCCAAAATAGGAAATCCTCCAATGACTAAATGTCTTGGAGGATTTTTTTTATAGTTACAATTTAGCTGACCAATATTATGTTCCTGTTTACAAGGATTTTGTTTTAAAAAGTTACAATTCTCGTTTATCATAAAAATTTTACTGAATCAAAAATGATTTTTTAGTATCTATTTCAAGGAAAATATTTTTTTTTATAGCTATTCGTCTACAAGATATTATACTATTCAATAAATTTGGCAATAAATTAAAATGATTTCGCCGTGAAAACACAAACCCGCTTATTAAGCTTATTATTTTTGTCTACTGCTTTGTGTCTTTCATCTTGCGAGAAAGAAGCAGAATTCAAAAATGTTCTTGTCAAGGAGGAGAAAGCTAACATTGAAACCAACACAGGCTTCACCGATAGAGAAGTCAAGATGTCTTCCGGCTCATGGAAGGTGGTTTACGTAAAAAACATTAACCCTACTCATTACTTATTGGATGGTGGATTACAATTAATGCGTCTCGGCAGTTTCGGTCGTGTGGATTGTTCTTTAGGTTTTATTTCCTTAGAAAAGAAATCCTCCGATCCTGACAAACTATTTATCTCAATGACCGAGAATCTTAGTAATGATCCTCGTCGAATCCTTATCGGTATTGAAGATGAGAATTCAGCTCGTGAAGTTGAAATTACACAACAAAAAGGTAATGAATATGAATGGGTGAAAACAGAGGTAAAGGAGAATACCGCTGCTCGTAAAATATGGAAACAGAAGTTGCCAGCAGTTACAATTGATAACAAGGCTACAACTCCGTTAACATTAACAACGCCTGTAAAGGAGTTTTATAAGGAAGCTGCCTTCATCTCTGACTTTACTTCTGATTACTACGGAACCTTTGATTGGGCTCCAGATACTTTAATTGGAATGGCACCTTTTATATACCAAGGTATCAAGTATTGGGATGCTAAAGTGAAGTATGTAAAAGGAAAACAAACAACAGCATTTATGGCTGATGCAACCCAGCCTGTAAATGTGGTGACTCCCGCTAATTCTAAAAGATCGGTATTCGCTGAGGTAACTTTTATTTCTCGTGAATGCGACTATACGATAACTCTCAAAAATAAAACTACTGGATTCTTGGCTACCCTTGTTGGACGTTGGAAACAAACCGTTCCGATCAAGGGGGAAATCAAGAGTCTGTAGTTAAAATTTCCATTTCGCTATTTCGTGTCCATAGAATACGATTATAGATAAAATAGTTTTGTTCAATTAAAAAATATATTTTATCTTTGCGACTCATTAAATATTAACAATTTTAATAAATAACAATGTACGCAATAGTAAATATAGCAGGACAGCAATTTAAGGTTGCAAAAGACCAATATCTTTTTGTACACCGTTTACAAGGAGACGAAGGCGCTAGTATTGAATTTGACAATGTATTGTTAGCAGAAGACGGTGGTAAGTTTACTGTAGGTACTCCAAGTATCTCAGGTGCTAAAGTTTCAGCTACTATTTTGTCACATTTGAAAGGTGAAAAAGTTATCGTTTTCAAGAAAAAACGTCGTAAAGGTTACAAGAAGAAAAACGGTCACCGTCAACAATTCACTAAAATCCAGATTACTGGTATCAGTTTATAATCGAATTTTTAATCTGACGCAAGTCTTAAATTAGAATAAAGAAATGGCACATAAAAAAGGTGCGGGTAGTTCCAAGAACGGCCGTGAGTCACACAGTAAGAGATTAGGTATTAAAATTTTCGGTGGTCAACAAGCAATCGCTGGTAACATCATCGTACGTCAACGTGGTACTCAACACAACCCTGATGCTAACGTTGGTATCGGTAAAGATCATACCTTATACGCTTTAATCGACGGAACAGTAGTTTTCCGTAAAAAAGCTAACAATAAATCTTATGTATCTGTTCTTCCAGTAGAAGAAAATAACTAAGGTTTAAATAAAAACATAAAAAAAGCCTGTTTGGAACTCCAAACAGGCTTTTTTTATGAACATCAATTCCAGAAAACAATGGTGGTCATTGGAGGGCGTATCGCATACGCCCTTTTTATTCCCCCACGCAATACGCCCTTTTTATTCCCCCACGCAATACGCCCTTTTTAATACCCCACGCATACGCCTTTTTTATTCCCCACCCATACACTTCTTTTTAATTACCCCTTTATTCCCCCTATAAATAACCATACCATCATCGGTCATTAGAGGGCGTATGCAATACGCCCATACAATTCGTTTCATTTATCTGACATACCTTCCGCGTTGTATTCACAAGCCCCATAGGGGCGATATGTTTGTAGCAACGAACATTCCCCAACGTACAGCCCCATAGGGGCGAAATATCTGTAGCAAGGACCATTCACCAACATACAGCCCCGTAGGGGCGACATGTTTGTCTATCAATCGCCTAAAAATAGATTTCAAATCGAAAATTTGGAATGACAATTACATAATTATATTGGGATTTAGGGAAAAAGCTTCCAAATTTCCTGTCCTTCTGAGCGTAGCGAAGAATCTATTTTTATCCAACCATGGGTAGGGGCGTATCGCATACGCCCTTTTTATTCCCCCACGCATACGCCTTTTTTATTCCCCCACGCATACGCCCTTTTTAATACCCCACGCATACGCCTTTTTTATTCCCCACCCATACACTTCTTTTCAATTACCCCTCTATTCCCCCTATAAATAACCATACCATCATCGGTCATTGGAGGGCGTATGCAATACGCCCGTACAATTCGTTTCATTTTTCCGACATACCTTCCGCGATGTATTCTCAAGCCCCATAGGGGCGGCATATCTGTAGCAAGGACCATTCACCAACATACAGCCCCGTAGGGGCGGCATATCTGTAGCAACGAACATTCCCCAACGTACAGCCCCATCAGGGCGACATATCTGTAGCAACGAACATTCCCCAACGTACAGCCCCATAGGGGCGATATATCTGTAGCAATGAACATTCAACAACATACAGCCCTGTAGGGGCGACATATCTGTAGCAACGAACATTCAACAATGTACAGCCCCTTCGGGGCGACATGTTTGTCAATCAATCGCCTAGAAATAGATTCCAAATCTTCGATTTGGAATGACAATTCCGTTGTGTTTTATAAAACAGATTCTTCGGCCTTGCTCAGAATCCCTCTCTGGGATCTAGCCATGCAGGGCTTAATTGGTTTAACACCTCCTTTTACTAACATTAAACTCCTCTGGAGTTTCTTCCTCCCATTCCCAAAAAAAATAGGCGGACCAATTAATTGGTCCGCCTATAATCACGTGGAGAATACCGGATTCGAACCGGTGGCCTCTTGCCTGCCAGGCAAGCGCTCTAGCCAGCTGAGCTAATCCCCCTTAGCGCAGCAAATATACTGGAATTTCCGATATTTCCTATTTTAGCGCCAAATTATATTTTGTCCCATCTAAAAGGGATACTTCCAACATAAAATTGCTGAAATCAGCGTAGCTAGCTGCTGGATAGACTCCTTCTTTGATTTGTAATTTCCGGTAGCAAACCATTTTCCCATCCTTGATATCAACTGTTAACTCGTAAACCCCCATGGGAACCTCATACTTCTTTTTTAAGGGGATTATTACATGATGTAGGTTATCTGGTAATTGAATTTCTGTTTCATCAATATCGGTATATCCGCGTGTGATTTTAACTAGGTTACTGCGATTGCGAATATCTGGAATTGGAGAAATACGATTTAGGAAATTTGGAAATACGGTGATGTTATTATTGTTTTTTATTCCGAAATTCTCGGCCTCAATGCTCAGCTCCTCCGTTAAGGAAAGCTTGGGACCATCATTGATGCTGTATTTGATGTCGTTAAATTGAATTCTATTGATATCGTATTGGCGACGTAGGTTTTTGATTTGATCATCCTTTATTTTTTTAACATTGACAAAATGATTTTCAAATTGTGTCCCTGCGAATTCTGTATTGATTGTACCACTGATTTTTCCTTCAGGTGATAACACGAATGAACTTTTGCGGTGTTGCAGGTTTTGATCGTAGGAATAAACTGCGGTACGCATTATTTTTCCACCGTTTTCAGTAACTGTAAGGACCAGACGATCATCTGTAAAATCACCAAGGTATCCGAATGGAAGCTCTTGACTAGTGCATTCCAACCAAGTCGTATCATTTTCAAAAGGCAAACATAAAATGATATGGTTTCCATCAATTAGATTGGCGAATTCGGGATCAACATCCATCTTTCTGTTGCCAGCTTCAACAATACAATAATAGGACGGTATTTTGACCACATCCAACAATGCCTGCATATAGTTTACCAGGGCTTTACAATCGCCATATCCTAATCGGTCCACATCAGATGCCGGAAATGGCTCCTGACCACCTATACCGATCTGAACTGAAATATATCGTGTTTTCTGTTGGAGATATTCATATAAGGCTTTTGCCTTCTCCTTATCTGTTTTTAAATCCTTACATAGGTCATTTACCTTAGCAATGGTCGCATCAGGTAGCTTTCGCTTATCTTTCAATAAATTGACGTTTAGCCAATTGCCGAAATCATTCCAACTGTTGACCTGGCCAGCATGCTTGTAGTATTCAAAGGATTCCGGAACTACAAAAACCCGCATCCCTGTTTCAAAACGATTTGGACTATATGGTTCAGAACGCACTGCCGGGATATTGCTGACTTCCCAAAAATAAGATTTCTGTTTCCCCTTGATTTCCTCTTTGCCTTCGCTTTTAAGGTTTTTCTTCAGGATCCTCAATTTATTATTCGGATCCGCTAAGATCTCATAACTGCTTTTTTGGACAGATACATCTCCATAGAAATTTGGTCTCCAAGAATTTATAGCCAGGGTTTGATTATGACGGATTTCATAATCAAATACCACCGTATATGGAAAGGAGGAGAGTGATGGCGCTAAATACTTAATCCTCGCATTGGTGAACAAGGTGCTCTCTTCAGAGGCACTGTAATCCTTAAAATCTTTAACTGAGAATTTTTTTACAGTTTTGCCATCCGCATCTAAGACCTCGCCTTTGATGTTTTTTATCTGACGAGATTTATCATAAGAAAATTCAATCCGATTATAATCTTCACCAGCGTTATTATGGATAGTAATAACCCTTCTGCCCGTTTCAATCATTTCACTTGGACTTAGGATGTTAAAAGTCTGATGTTCTTCACGAACGGTAGCAGAAGCCCTGCTCAGGAGCTCTTTTGGGATGTCACTTACTTCATATTGAGCATGCGCATTCAGATGAAACAGTACAGCTATAAATGCGAATATTCTGATTTTTCCCATCATATCTTTTTGAATTGAAAGTCTGTCATTTGTTGTTGGATTATCCTTGCGAAAAATTCCTTCAAATGGAAGTATTCCTCTTGGTTGTAAATCGCCTTATTTAAAGCGATCGATTGCTGAACCATCAATAAATCTTCATTCACTAGAGATTTAAAGATATATTTGGCAGTACCTTCTGGCAAAGCCATCGAAGTATCCTTTGGTTTACTGCTGTTTACAAAGCCTTTGGGTAGACTAATGGAGATATTAAAACTTTCTAATTGAGGAGCACCAAGATCTACATGATAGGTCCTTTCTTCCAGTTTAAAGGGGTTTTTTGTTGTTCTTTCATAGAAGGTCGGATTCAATAAAAAATTAGCCTCTTTGTAATTTTCCCTCAAATCCATTTCAAAACTTAATGTTTCTATGAAATCCTTATCTAAATTTTCTAGATTTTCTACTTTGACCCCCAAAACCCGCATACTGCTGATTTTCTCCATAATTCCTTCTTCGTATTCCTCAAAACTGTTGTATTCGTCAATTTCTCTCCGTTTAAATAATGCATCCAAACCAGAGTATAATACCCGAATAGTACCGGTAATCTTGCCTGTAGAATCCAACTGTCCTAAAATATTAATCGATTTCTTCGCTGGAACCACATTTTTTAGGTCTATCCAATCAGATTGATTTTTTGAATAGATTACTCGACCGCGGTCATTGATTGATTCTATGGATAACTCACCGAATGGAAGAAACTTTTTGGAAGCATCCAATAGATAATCCTTGCCATCAATCTTTGCTAAACAGATCACAGCATTAAAATCACTCATTGAAGGGTATAAGTAATTGGGCATTCCATTCTGACGAGTAGAGATAATCACGGGGAATGCTTCTATTTCAGCAGCATTTAATGCCGCAATCAAACTGAAATTAATATCACCGATATTTCCCTTTTTTGTTTCCAGGGCTTTCTTAATTCCGACTTCGGAAAACTTCCCAATGATATGGTTCCAAACGATGTTTTTTTGAATGTAATAGTAGATCGCCTTTGCCTTATCCAATGCCGATTCCTTGTTGCCTATTATTTCTGGTAAAATATCCTTAAATGCAGATTTGTTCTTTATCTGACCACCGAATTCTTTGTCTTGCATCAAGTCCTGATCAATGTCGGACCATTTTTTCGCAAAGTTGGTATGTGGACCATTGGGGTCAAGATAAGTTCGTAGTTCATAATTGATGGATGAAATATAGTTAATCGGGGCTAGCATATAATCCTCCTCTTTAAAAGCGGGGATATCTTTCATGGTATAAGTGAACTTGGAACAATCTTGACGAACTCCATTCAGAAGGAAATGCTTATAAAGGACTTCGGATTTACGATCCGTTAAGGGAAGGAAACCTTTTAAGTTAATATTGTAATCAAATGTAGCCGGAATTATGGATACATACTCACTGTGAATTTTTGGAAATTCAGATTGGAAATACCAGGTACGATAGGTTCTTATTGCTGGTGAATATAATCGATATGAATACTCAATAATGGAATTATCCTTAATATTAGGAAGAGTAAACTTTACTAATTGGTTATATTGTGAAGCCTTTTCCGTGAAGATGGCTTCTTTTTTTAGTTCATCTGTGATGAGTTTGCCATTATCAAAGTTTATTGTTTTTCCCTGAATTTCCCGAACATATTCCATATCTGGACCATATTTATAAAGTGTGATCGTGACATTCGCAGCATTTACACCTTCTTTATCTAGGATTTTTATCCTGACATAGGTGGAATGAACCACACGCATTCCCCGATCACTTTCGCTATATTCCAAATCTGTTCTCCCATGTTCATAGATGACTATGGCATGGGCAGAAGTGTCAATTTGCTTATGATCTGTAAGGAATAAACCAACATCAAGTTTTGGCAATGGATTTTCCTGGGTATAACCCATTAGACATGCACATAGCATACCTAGCCCTAGTAAGATAGATTTCATAATGATTTGGTAATAATTTAGGTCAAATGTAAATAATTTACATCTAATTTAATAAGGGCTATTTAATGTAATTATTACTTTTTTGTTAAAGTATAATCTTTATGCTTCTAACAATTGTTTTTCATATAAAGAAGCATATTCTCCATTGATGGCTAGCAGCTGTTCATGTGTGCCTTCTTCGATTATTTTACCATCTTCAAGGACTAAAATATGATCTGCATTTTTAATGGTAGAAATTCGATGAGCGATAATAATAGAGGTTCTTCCTGCCATGATTTTCCCTAGATTATGTAGGATCTCTTCCTCAGTTTTCGTATCTACCGCAGAAAGACAATCATCAAACATTAAAACTTTAGGATCTTTGACCAATGCCCTTGCAATCGACACTCTTTGTTTTTGACCACCTGAAAGTGTGATTCCGCGCTCGCCAATATGTGTTTCAAAGCCTTCATCAAAGCCGATAATATTTTCATATACCACAGCATCCTTAGCCGCTTGTTCAACTCTATCAATCTCAACTTGATCCAAGCCGAAGGCTATATTTCTAGCAATGGTATCCGAGAATAAAAAGACTTGTTGTGGTACAAATCCAAATTGTTCCCGAACAGATTTTAAATCATATTCCCGAATATTACGTTGGTCATATAAGATTTCACCTTGATCCGCATCAAACATACGCATCAGCAAATTAGCCAAGGTTGATTTTCCAGACCCTGTACGTCCTATAATAGCCATGGTCTTGCCTGCTGGAATATGAAAGCTGATATTATCAATAGCCTTGATCCCAGTTTCCGGATACGTGAATGAAACATTTCTCAACTGTATATCGCCTTTGATTTCGTGATCCAAGGTTCCACCTTTAATTTCAGAATGAGTATGTAGGAATTCGTTTATTCTTTTTTGTGATGCTGCCGCTCTTTGAACCAAGGAGGTTACCCAAGCTAAGGACATCGCCGGAAAGGTTAGTTGATTCACATAAATAATGAATTCCGCAATATTACCAGCAGTAATATTTCCAGCATTTACCTCTAATCCACCCACATAAACTGTTACAATGGTACTGAATCCAATTAAGAAGATAATCAATGGAAAGAAGATCGCTTGAACTTTTACCAGATTTAAATTGATATCCTTGTATCGATCGCTCTCTACCTTGAAATTCTCCATTTTATCCTGCTCTCGCGTATAGGTTTTGATCACCCGAATACCTGAAAAGGTTTCCTGTACAAAGGATGATAATTGCGATAACTGACGTTGAATGCGTTCACTTCTTCTATTGATGACCTTATTTACAAAAAGGATGATGACCGAGATAATAGGAATCGGTAGGAGGGAATAGGTCGCCAATGTAGCGTTTACATTATACATGGCGTAAATAATCATAATAGACAATACAATGGTATTAATCGCATACATGATTGCTGGGCCTAAGTAGTTTCGAACCTGATTGACATCCTCAGTTGCTCTATTCATCAAATCCCCAGTATTGTTCTTTCTATAAAATGAAAAATCCAACTGCTGATAATGCTGGTAAATTTCATTCTTAATATCGTATTCAATATGTCGGGAGGTAAGGATCAGGGTTTGTCGCATCATAAAGAGAAAAATTCCTCTTAATAAGGCGAGCACCAACACGACAATTCCGAAGAATAATAAGCTTTTACTGAATACCTCATAGATGATCGATTGGCGGTCGAATCCATCATATAATCTATATAAATCGATGTTTTCCTTGACCAGGTCAAAAGCTTCACGGATGACCTGTGCAGGAAGAATTCCGAAGTAATTTGATATGATTACGAATATCACACCTGGAATAATGCGCCAACGGTACTTATAGAAAAATTTATTGAGGTATGATAGTTCCTTCATTTGAACAAAAATAATGGATAATTTTCAATAAACTATGGAGTAAAGTTGTGATAATGTCAATAGTTTGCCTTTATTCGAATATTTTAAGCCTTTTCCTTAAAGAACTAAATAATTTACTAATTTTGTACCTGTTAAATTTTGTTTGTTTATGCAAAAAGATTCTACCTCCTTATTTGATTTGATGCGTGTTTCTGACCATCAAAATATCTTCATTTGTAATGATAAAGAAGTCGGCTTGAAGGCTATTGTAGCGATTCATGATACGACATTAGGTCCAGCAATCGGCGGTGTCCGGATGTTGCCTTATGCAACCGAAGCAGAAGCAATTGAAGATGCTTTGCGTCTTTCGAAAGCAATTACCTATAAAGCTTCCTTAGCTGGTCTTAACCTTGGTGGTGGTAGTGCAATTATCATAGGAAACAATAGAACTGAAAAATCTGAAGTTTTAATGCGTCGTTTCGGAAGATTCATCAATGGATTGAACGGAAACTTTATTGCATCGATTGATGTAGGTACTACGCAAAAAGACTTAGAATATATTCATGCTGAAACGGATTATGTTGCTGGCCTGCCAACTTCATTAAACGGTTCAGGTGATACAACGGTTTTCGCAGCCAAAGGTGTTTACTACGGTATCAAAGCCGCAATCAAAGAATTGTATGGCGATGATAACCTTGCTGGTAGAAAAATTGCCGTTCAAGGTGTGGGTAGCGTAGGGGAACATTTGGTATCCTTATTACGCGCTGAAAATGCAAGAGTATATGTTTCTGATATGACTGAGGAGCGAAAAATGAAAATCGCTGCCAAATACAAAGCAGAACCTATTACCTATTCGACAAGCTTTGAATTGGATGCTGACGTGTATGCACCATGTGCATTAGGTGGAACTGTAAATCCAGATACCGTACCTCGTATGCGTTGTAAAATTATCGCGGGTTCTGCAAACAACCAACTTTTGGAAGAAGAAAAAACTGTAGAGTTATTAAAGGAAAATAATATCCTTTATACCCCTGATTTTTTAATCAATGCTGGTGCTCTTATCAGTTGTTACTCTGAATTAGAAGGTTATGGTGCCGATCGTACAGATCATTTGATCCGTTACATCTACACTGCAACCAGACACGTGATTCAAAAATCAAAAGAAGAAAATATTTCAACTCATCAGGCCGCTAAAGAATTAGCTGAAAAGCGTATTGCGGACATGAAGAAATTAAAATAATATAGTATAATATCGTTCTTTATTAAATATTCGTTCTTTCATTAAATTATGCTAAATAGAAGACACCTTAGGGTAAAGGTCATGCAGACATTGTATGCCTACAGCTTGTCGGAAGACAAGAGCATTGTAAATTTTGAGAAAAGTCTGCTCAAAAGCGTTGAGGAAGTCGATGAAATGTATATCTGGACACTAAATCTTTTGGATGAAGTGGCAGAGTATGTTTTGATCGATGTGGAAGGTATTGCCAATAAGTGGATACCAACCGATAAGGATAAGACCTTTACTTCTACAAAATTAAATAGCAATACTTTTATCGACTCCTTGCGACAAAATCGTGAGTACCTGGAAAAAGTAAAACGCTATAACGTTGACTGGAATTATGATCCTGAAATCGTGCGTTCTATTTTCGCTCAATTAAAGGATTCTGAAGCCTATTTGGAATACCTAAATCTAGAAGACCGTTCTATTTCGGCAGAAAAGGATATCATTAAATATATCTTTAAAAAGATTATTCTGAAATCACCAGATATTGAACAAGCCTTGGATGAGCGTTTCATCAATTGGCAAGTCGATAAAGAAGTGTTACAGGCGATGATTGCCAAAACTTTCAAGAACTTCAGTTCTGAGGTGCCTGCAAAAAATAAATTAGCAGATTTGACCCCTAGTTGGATCGAAGACAAAGATTTCATCATCGACTTATTAAAGTTGACCATTAAATATGGGGAAGAATATCAGGATATGATTGCTGCTAAAACTAAAAACTGGGAATCGGACCGTATCGCCTTAGTGGATAATTTATTGATGCGTATGGCCATTACAGAATTGATTAATTTCCCTACTATTCCAGTGAAAGTTACAATTAACGAATACATTGAATTATCCAAATCTTTCAGTACCTTGAAAAGTAGTACCTTTATCAACGGTATCCTTGATAAGATCCTTGCGGATTTGAATGCGCAAAGAAGAATCAAAAAAGAGGGTAGAGGATTAATTGCATAATGAAATAAACATGAAAAAATTAATTTTATCTTTCGTTGCTGCAGCTGTTTTTATGAGCTCCTGTAATCAGGAAGCAAAAAAATCTGATGCTGATAATTCAGCTGAAGCATCTGCAAATGCAGCATCTGCGGAAGGATTTGATGGAATTGGGAAAATGGATTTTGAAAGTTCTGTTTATGATTTCGGAAAGATCAAGGAAGGTGAAGTGGTGAAACATGTTTTCAAGTTTGAAAACACAGGCACAAGTCCGGTTATTTTATCTCAGGTTTCAGCAAGTTGTGGTTGTACAACTCCAACATTTACAACTACACCTATTCTACCAGGAAAAACAGGCGAGATAGCTGTTGAATTTAATAGTGCCGGACAGATTGGATTGCAACAAAAAATTATTACGATTGCTTCAAATGCTGAATCCAATATTACGACTGTTCAACTAAAAGGTGAAGTTGAAGCAATTTAATAGCAAACTATAAATTATAATATACAGATGATTTCAACAATTTTATTACAATTAGGTGGAAGTGGCTTTGCACAGTTAATTCCTATGGTATTGATCATAGTGGTTTTCTATTTCTTTATGATTAGACCACAAATGAAAAAACAAAAGGAACACAAAAAATATATCGAAGAAATTGGCGTAAACTCTAGAATCGTTACTACTGCTGGTATCCATGGTCGTATCGTTGAAGTTAGCGACAAAACTTTTTTAGTTGATGTTGGTAACGGTGTTAAAATTCGCTTCGACAAAACTGCAATTTCTCTTGAAGCTTCTAAAGCATTGAATACTGAGAAAACTGCGTAAGCATTAAAACCATAAAAAAAGTCTGTTTGGAATTTCCAAACAGACTTTTTTTATTCCTTATAATTTCTTCCTATTCCCCATTCCACTTTCCTGTTATTTTCTAACCCCTCTTATCTCTACTGATCTTAAGTTTATTCATCCTTCTTTGGTTAAACCTTAAATAGTATTCTTTAGCACTAAAAATTCGATTCAAATAGCAGGTTTCTAGGGATTTTTCCCGGACCTTCTCCGGACCTTCTTCGGACATCCTTCGAAAATTTGCGGACAAGGTCCTGAGAATCTCAGAAGGAAGTGAGGCTGAAATGTGCTAGTATTTAGAATTAGCTTGGAACATGAATTGAATTAATATGAAATTTCATTGGATATCAGAATGGGAATTGATTTCTCTCCTAAGGAACCTATGGGAGAGGTGGAAGTCTTCCATAAAAAAATCTGATTGCTTTCTTCTGTAAACAGAATCAGCAACCAGATTATTACTAAACTATCAATTTTTAATATGGACTCTTTATTGCGGGAATTCTAAAATTCGAACTTCAGACATCTGGAAGTTACTACCGCCATTCAATTCTAACATAGAGAATTTATAGTAATTATAAACCTCCTTATTTGTAAATCTAAAGGTTCTTGATTGTCTTCTTTCGGTGAAGAATTCATTGGACCTTTCATCGACGGTCACCCAGGTTTTACCATCCAGGGATCCTTCTACTTTCCAGCGTTTTGGATCACGGTCTGGTGAGTCATTACCAGAAGTCATACTATATCCATTCACAATTTGTGGTGCATCAAACAAGAATTGCCAACTCATATTGCCACCCACACCACCAACAAATAATTTGGTTGTAATATCACCGTCAATCATCTTCTTAGAGCCTTCACCAGCATCTGGACCACCACTGTTCTCATGAGATACCGTGAATGTGTTTTGGAAGGTTGTAACATCCTTAATCAAGCCCAATTCGGCAACAAAAAGATCCAAGATGGCTGTTGATCCTTTCGATGTGGTCACCTTTAACTGAATTTCCTTAAAAGTGCCTGGCTCAAAAGTCAGATCAATGGTTTTATCCGTACTTATGACCGCCGATGTATTTTTGTACCCATCTCTCCATTCCGTTTTGGATACAGCCATATTCGTGGTAAAAGAAAGGTTCAATTTACCTGCCCCTAAGCTCTTGGTGTTCACCTTGATTAGGTTCGCCGCAGATATTCGGATAGTTTCCTCTCTTTGCGCCCAATATCCTTCGCCATTTAATGCTGTCATGGTAACCACAAAAGTTCCAGTTTTTAGAAACGTATGGGTGGGTGCAACCACTGAGGATGTACTATCATCCCCAAATGCCCAACGGGTTTCCTTAAAATTAGTGCCTTTGTTATCAAATTTATAAGTGAAAGGGTCATTGGCGCTGACCAAGGCATAATTAAATGATGCCGTTGGTTTTGGTTCTTTCTCGACAATTTCCGGAACCCCTTGTTCTTCTTTCTTACATGAACTGCTTATCAATCCTATGATTAAACAGATAAATGCATATTTCATTATTTTCATAATTCTGTAAATTGCTAGTTAAGGAATTCTAACCATTCTCCATTCTGCCATTTGGAATAAACTACTACTTCTAGTTCTTTCTATGTGCAGCTTAAATTGTTTGTAAGCTTTCGGGAACTCAATATTAAAGCGCTTAGTTTCTTTCCGACCATTGAATACCTCCGTACGGCGAACATCGATTGCCTCCCAGGTATTACCATCATTTGATCCATATAACACCCATTCTGCTGGGTCACGCTCTTGAGCATCATTACCTGATGTAAAGGTGTAAGCACCAATTTTCTGAGCTTCCGTATAAACTAGCTTTAATTCCAAATCAACGAAGTCAAACAATAAGAATTTAGAATCATAATTGTTGTCAATTAGTTTTAATGCATTTTCATTTTGGTTACCATTATCACGGCTATAACTGTAGACGCCATCATTGGTAACATCGACTTCTACCACATTTTCAGAATCAATCAAAAAGATACCATAGCTTTTCTCTGGGTTGATTACATGTAGGGTAGAGGAAGTTAACTCCACCATGACAGCTAATTTTTTATCCAGATTCGCACTGATAACCGACCAGGGTACTGTCAATTCAAGTCCTGCATTTTTTGCATTACTTGGAAACTGTACTTTTGAAGCGATTGTATATTGGTCTGGATTTAAACCAATGGTGTTTGCAGGAAGTGTCCCGGCTTTGATTAATTGGGCGATTGTATCCGTTGAGGTTCCGATATCTACTGAAAATGCAGATCCCGGGAAACTCGCCAAGCTGACTCCAATAGGGATCGTCAATCCCGAAGATGAACTTTCATAGTTCATTTGGTTCTTCGCAACCAAAACTTCTCCAGCACCATTCGTTAAGGAAAGAAAGTGAATATCAGATTGGGTTATTAAATCATTTACCTTTAAGATCAATACGCCGATCGCATTGTTTTTATCAATGTTATTTCCTTTTCCCGCATTTGTAATGCTGTAACCAATTACAATATTCTTTCCAAAGTATTTTTCAACTTCGGTGCGTGTTATGGTTAAACTGAATACTGTAGAGTCAGCTCCAAAATTTACCTTGGTACTGTTTGGCAGGAAAATAGACTCTGCTCTGATAGCGACATAATTACTGCCCAAGTTTTTGGATTTAATATGATCAGCAGCGGCTTTTTGATTGACTGCCAAATTAACTTCAAATGCTTTGGAAGCAGGAGTACTGAGCTTAATGCTCACAGGAACCGTGATTTGCTCATTGGTCTTGGTGATTCCCCCAGCAATATCCCCAGAACCAACCGTGGTCGAGGAGCCTGGTTTGATGGCGAAATCTTCCAATGCCGTATCCTTACAACCCCAAATAATGGAGAAGAGTAGGATAGGTAGGAATATATTTTTGAATAATTTCAACATGGTTTTCATAATCTAAAGGTTTATTTATCAATCCACACTCGACCATCTAATCCCCAGCTCAACTGTCTCGGAACTTTTAACCAGCTAATGATTTGGGTAGCAACATCAATGTTTCTAGGAACCAAAGCACTCAGGGTTTCTGCAGACGGTGCACAGATGAAATCATTCAAATTGGTGATCGGATAATTTCCGTGAGTTTTCATATGTGAACCAAATGGGCCTTCATCCAAAAGAACAGAACCATCGGTGGAGTTCATTGGCCAATAACCAGCTAGGAAATTAATATTCGGGTGATTCGATTCTACTCCGACTTCACAGCTATACTGTTTAATGGTTTGAGGTGAGAGAGCTTCTTTCCAAATTTTTACATCCGCTAGGTAAGCATCAGAACGCCATCCTTCACGTGTTTCTAGGAATCCGATTCTTAATTTAGCTTCTGAAGTGATGGATCCCCAGCCAGTAATTTCCGCCTCTTTTGATAATTCCCCATTGGTGTATAATCTTACCGTTCTCTTACCATCTACGGTTTGACCGGTTACTGCAATAGAGTTCCAAGTACCACGGTTCAAGTTCTTATCTGCTTTCACTTCTCCGGTACCTTTATCTCCACGCGCATTGAAAATCCATGATTCACCAGAAAGGTGAATTACCCAACCGATACCAGTTGGATCTTCGCCCCAACCACCTTGCCAATGTTTTCTCTTTCCGATAATGGAAGGATACCAAAAGGCGTAGTTGTTGTCGCGACCTTTATTCTTTTTGATTTTTAGCTCAATGGTGAAATCCTTATTGTCCAGATTGAAGATGCTGTTATCACCAGAATCCAATTGGGCATAGTTTTCAGCATTAAAGCGCATGAAATCCCCGATAAATTTATTTCCAATAAATGGTTTACCCACAAATTTGGTACTGAATTTAGGGGAGTAAATTACTGTAAAAGTATTTACAGCAGCATTACTAAAAATGGTATTATCATTTTGCGCAGGAGGGATTTCATATTCTCCACCTTGACTGGAGGTAATTACGACCATCCAGTTTTCCTTTGCATAACTAGGTCGAGCTTCCAAAGCTTTGATCATTTGCCCAACCTGAGCATCAAACTTCTCGATAGCTGCTTTATAGGCAGGCTTTGAAACATCATATCCTGCGGATTTGCCAGCAGCATCAACAGCGGAGAAATGTCCTGTAATAAGTGATAACTTTTCATCTTTCAGGTCGTTGATTACTTTAGTTGTTACATCATCATCATTTTGAGCTGTTAGAGCTTTGGTATTTGCGCCAAAATATTTAAGGAATGTTGCATTCGAACTTATGGTACTCATTTTTATTGAGTCATTTGTTGCATCCTTAATGCGTTGTGCCAATAGGGGATACGCATCGAATTTATTGTTTTCAATAGTATTATCCCTAACTCCATGCTTGCTAAAGTTAACACCGGTGAATAAATTTGACCAATTGGAATAAATTCCAGCGGCATTTTCTTCACTTAGCGATACCCATGAATAGATAGAATGGGGAATAAGTGCATTGATATTGGGAATATTGGAAGTTCGAACGGATTCCCCGCGAGCACCATCCACAATCAATAATAATACTTTTGGAGTTCCATAGATAACATCTATGGAATCATTATTATTTTCTGGGATCACCTTAGAAAATTCCTCCTGACAGGAAGTAATAGTAGTAAGGCCCAGAATCATCAGCATGAATGCTGATATGGAGTTTAAAATACGTTTCTTCATAATTAGGAGTTTATTCAATTGTAATTCTTGTTATACCACGGGCATCGACATTGTCAAATTTCGAGAAGCCACCCAATAACAATAAAGCTCTTTTACCATCATCAGATTTTGTTTCAATAACTTTACTAATATAACCTTGCACCAAACCTGAATTGTTCATGCCTTTTACCAGGTCTCCTTTACTGTCCAAAATCATAAATCCAGATCTTGCAATTCCATTGTACTCTTTAAAGCCTCCGGAAACAACGATTAAGCCATCATCCAATTGTTTGGCATAACCGGCACTGCCCGTTCCAAAACTTTTTACTTTAAAAGTATTATCAATAGACCCATTGGAATTCAAAAGGATTAAATACGGAGAGTTCACATTATTAAACATTTTAAAGCCACCTGTTAAGACATATTTGCCTGTTTTATCATTATAGGTTACATTACTAACAGTGAAGTTTGCACCTGTACCGATATTAAATGTTTTATCTACGGTTCCATCTTCATTCAGACGGACAATATTCCCTGCGGCTTGCCCATCAAAGTTGCTGAATTTACCATAAACGACAGTTTTACCCTTTAAGGCACCTGTTTCATGGTAGTATGCATTGACAAATCCATTTGCCCCAGACAAGGCTTTATTTCCAGAGAACCTAAAGGTTTTATCCAGGGTTCCATCCAGATTCAAAAGAGCCACAGAACGAATCTCGGTACTATCCAAAATAACAGAGTCACGTGTTTCCATATAATTTGGTTTACCATAAATCCGGTGAATATGGAATCTGAAATCTCCGACAGCTAATATTTTTCCTCTATGTTGGAAAATTCTGGAAACAGCTTGGTTGAAGCCACCATTGAATTTAGGATAGTATTTTAGGGTATCCGGTAAATGCGGAGGTCTAAATGGTTTAACTTCCATCGTATCGATCTGACCGTTTAAATTAATCCTGGTTAGATTGGAGATATTGTCGGTCCTTTGGTCGAAACCAGAAAAATTACCAGCAATATAATAAGCATTCTGAATTTGAATAATAGAATTTAACGATCCATTAGATCCATTTCCGACTCTAAAACTTGCGTCATATTCTCCATTTCTAAAGGTTCTAACAATACGATTATTTGGTTTGATATTACCTTTGTTTTCATAATTCGAGAAATCGCCCACCAAGACTCTTTTGTCCTCAATGGTTGTTAGGATATCAGCAATATAGCTACTACCACCAGAAACACCATATTTCGCTTGCCAGGTAGGGTCTAATTGAACCTTGCCAAGAACAGTGAAGTTCGGACCATAGAAGACAATGTCATCTATCAGAATGGTTGTTTTTCCTGTACTTGCGAATTCAGGAACTTTAACCGTAATTTCTCCATCGGTAATGGAAACAATTTCTGCTTTTTGACCATTGAAGGTGAAAATTGCTTTCTCCTTATAGTTTGTCAATCCAGTGACCTTAAATTTTACCAGGGTACCTGGTCCACCAGTTTCAGGAGCAGGTTTCTGTGTACTTTCAATAACAATTCCCAAAGGTTCTTTTCCTTGTTGATAAGGGTCAGAATGGAATTCAACATCTTTGGAACATGAGAATAATCCAAAGAAGCTGATTGAAAGCATATAATATATTAATTTCTTTATCATAATTTTAGCGTTTACTTTGAACAACATCTGATATAAAATCCATTGAAAGTATATCCAATCCGAAATAAGCCTTCGTATAATCAAGTACATGAATTACACCATTTTTTGGTTGTATATCCGAAGTTGAAACCGGGTAGGAAAGGAAAGCAGTTGGATTTGATTCATTTTGAATATAGGATAATTGCAACTGCCTGTAACCTTTATATTTCAATCTTGAAACCACTGTGGACCCATTCATCTGAACGATATCGTTAAATACCACTCCAATGTTGCACACAGAACCTTCCAAAGAGATATAGTTTTGTCCAGGATAAGTACTCAATAAGTCCACATCTATTTGAGGATAATCCGCCAATTTATTTTTACCATTGAACATATGTCTCAAGAGGTATTTTCTCCAAATTTCCCCATCCACATCGGCCAAGGTTTTTATGGTATCCAATCCATTCGAAAATAAGGTTGGATTAAGTTGGTTTCGGACTAAACCTTTAATATCTGGATCAGCAGGGGCAAAGAAGGTAAATTCTTTTTCCTGAAAATCTTTTTCAAGTCCGGCTAATTTGATGATTTCGACAATGGTGTCAAAAAGAACAGGTTTTGTTTCCAGATATTGTATGATACTACCATCGAACTCTGCCTTCGCTAAGCCTCCATCTTCATAATAATCATCTTTACTGCACGCACTCAGGAATAGGATTCCAAAAAAGAACAGTGCAATGTATTGAGGTTTAAATAATCTTTTCATAATTAACGTCCAATTGTTGTCCAGTATTCATTCAGTTTCATATTCGGGTTATTGTTCATGGCCGAAGGATCAATTGGCCAGGTCCAACCTCCACGGTTGTATTGGTCAAGTGTTAATGGACTCATGGTCCATTCTGCACTCATTAATCTTCTGGTCCGAATCAAATCAAAATAACGATGACCTTCTCCTATTAATTCTCTTTCTCTTTCTAGGAAAATAAAGTCTTTCAGGGCTCCGCCGCCACCGCCACTATAGCGGGTAGCTTGGGCTCTATCACGGACCATATTTACGGCAGCAATAGCCTCGTTATTTTTACCTAATTCAGCACATGCCTCCGCATATAATAGAATGGCATCCGCATATCGGAAGATACTAAAAGTATTGTCCGGGTTTTTGTCCTCATTACCTGAGGCATAAACGTTTGTACCAAATTTACGAAGGACGAAACGGCCATTATCCGAAGTAATATCTTCAAACCACATTTCCCTACGTTTATCAGCATCGCCTTCAGGGAAAATTTGATTCATATAGGTAGAGATAAAGAAACAGTGACTTAACTGATTCGTGTATCTCGGGAATTTATATGGCCAACGAAGAAAGTGATCCCAAAATGGTGCTAAGGGTTCAACAAAATCACCATAGTTAATACTTTTGTAGAATTCAAAAAGAGACTCCTCACTTCTACCTTTGGTTACAACCGCCCAGTTTTGGTCCGTAAAAGGAGCAATAAGTTTATGTTGCTTACTGTCGATCAACTGTTTGCCCAAATTTGCTGCTTCATTAAGGTATTTATTTTTATTACCTGGGTCAAAGCTTGAATTCCACATATTCATATGCATCAATAAGGCTATAATCGCCCCTTTTGCAGGTCTAGCGCCTCTTAAACCTGGATCATTTAATGACCATGGCATTAAATCTTTTTGCGGAGTTAATTCGGCAATACACTTATTTAATACCGAAACCATGTTTTCACGAGCTAAAGGTTCGGTATGATAAGGATCGGTGTAGTATGGGACATCCCCAAATAGGCGTACCATCCAGAAGTAGGTGAAACAACGCAAGAATTTTGCTTCCGCAATATATCTAGCTTGGTCTGAGCCTGTAACCCCAGGGATTCCTTCCTCTAGTTTTCCGATCAGGATATTTGCACTTTGTATAACCTGGTAATATTTTGTCCAATTTGAAATCACATGTAATTTATACCAATCAAATTGGGAAGAGTACATTGCTGCTGGCAATTGGTTCTTACCTAATACTTCAATTACCTTCCGTTGACTGTAACTATTGGCGCCTTCAGATACAAATATCTCACCTGAACGGGCTTCACCAATTGCGCCCATTACCCAGGTTTCATTGATTTTCTCGAAGAATTTGGCATACATAAATGCAAAATTGGACTCGACATCCTTTTGCGACAAGTAATAGTTATTTCCTGTTAGACGGTCAATTGGTTCTACGGTCAAGTAATTCTTACAACCAGAAGAGCTGAATCCAAGAGCTATACCTAGACCAATTACTGCTAATTTATTTTTTATCAAGTTTTTCATAATTTTTAGAATGAAATATTGAAACCTAAGGTATATGTTCTCGGTACTGGGTATCCATTGGATGCATCGCGTCCTAGACTCGTCACGTTCTCAGGGTTTGGACCTGAATAACTTGAAAAGGTGTAAACGTTATCCATTGATGCGTAAATACGGAATCTATCTAAGCGGTATCTTCTTAAGAAGTCCATGTCGAATACGTAAGCCACGATAATATTGTTGATCTTAAAGTAACTTCCGTTTTCTTCCCAAAGAGTTTGGTCATAGCGGAACGGCTGTACACTGTTATTTCTCGAGAAATCATAAGGATAAGGGTATTTTGCAATATCCCCATCTTTCATCCAAATACTAATGTTTTCGATCGGCACAATCGCTTGCGAACCAAAAGGATCTCTAAATAGATCCATGCGTTGCGCACGAGCATAATTTAGGATTGTTCTTTTAGCCGTATAGGAGGCATAAACCGAAAATTGGAAATTTTTATAATTCAAGGTGTTTTGCATACCACCAGTCCAAAGCGGTTGAGTATTACCTGCACGTGTATAATCGCGATTATCTAAAATATAATCTCCATTTCTATCCACGAAAATTGGATCTCCGGCTTGGAAGAAGGTACCATCTGCAGTGCGGTATCTCAATCCAGTAGCTGGATCGATTGGCACATCTGCATCAGTCGCATAAACCCCTACGTTTTGTAATAAATAATTCGAAAGGGCAGAGGTTCCAACACGATTTACCATATGCAATCTATCAGCATTCCCATCCCATTTGATATATTGACCACGGAAGTTGTCCGGAAGTAATAATAATACATCTCGGTTATAAGCTCCATTCAAGGAGAATGTCCAGCTAAATGGGCTCGATGCAGATAAAGGACGAACATTGATGGCAAGCTCATGACCATAATTGGCTACCCCGGCATCATTGGAATATAACTTATCAAATCCGGTTGAATTCGTTAAGAAGGATTCAAATAGCAGATTATCCACCTTTTTGTAATAGGTGTCATAGACTAGATCTACTTTATTATTGAACAAGTTCAAGTCCAAACCAGCATTATACTGCATGGAGGTCGTAGGTTTCAAGCTTGGATTCGGGATAAAGGAATAGTTAATACCAATACCTTGCGTTTGGTTATAGAGACCTGAAATATCATATCGTCCATAGATACGCTCCAAGGTACTCGTAGGCATTACATTGACCCCCCAAGTAAAACGTAAAGATGCCAAATTGATCCAAGGAATCGATTTAATCCATTCTTCATGATGCGCATTCCAACGGAAACCAACTGCTGGATTTTTAGTGTAAAGATTTTCAAAACCATTTGCGGAAGAACCATCAATACGATAGGATAAATCCACAATATAACGGGATTTATAACTGTACGAGGTAGCTAATGCAAAGGATAATGCTTTTTCATTTCTGAAATTGGATAATACACCACCACCTCTGGAGAAATAACCATCATAGCCAAGAGGCCCTTCAAACTGATCATTTGGAGTTCTTGCTTGTTTTGTAATGGTGTTCTGACGTTGGTTATGTCTTACCTCATTGAATAGGTTAATAAAGATATTATGATCTTCATTGATATCCTTTGTGTAGTTTATGATATTTCTATTATATAAGTTCGATTCCCGTCCAGCAAAAGAGTAGACTTCTGAGAATTGGCCAGCAGCAGCGGCTGGAGTAAATTTGTCTTCGTTATTAGAAGCAAACTCATAACTCATGGCGGACTGAATTCTTAATCCCGGGAATACTTCGAATTTTCCTTCCACATACGGACGGATCAACTTGGAGCTGTTATCGTTCTTGGTCCGAATCGCAGAAATATAACCTGCATCTGCTGAGAAGAATCCTGGTGGCGGTAATAAGGTTGAGTTCATACCACCGGTTGAAACTCCCGTTTGTAAGATCCCTGTACCATCACCTTTATTTTGCTTACCTAACTGAGCAAATACCTGACCTGTAAAATCAAATCTTTTATTAGGTCTGTAATCCATTCTTAAGTTGGATGAATACCTGTTGAATCCTGTGTTTTTAATAACCCCAGTTTCACCATAATATCCAATATTGGCTTTATAGGAAAGGACTTCATTTCCACCATCTAAACTTACGTTATGATTTTGGTTGAATGTATTTTGATAATAGAGCGCTTGCCAGTTTGTGGAGTTATTGTAAAATGCATTCAAACTATCTGCAAGCATTGGTGTTTCCATAATCTTATCCAATTCCCCTTGCGTTATTGCATTATTGATAATTTGCCACATCTTTAATTGGCGTTCCAGATTTCCTCCCAATGTTTCTCTTAATTTAGGAGGAGTCTTCATAAATGTACTTTGGGTATAATTAATTCGAGGAACTGGCGAATTACCACGTTTGGTCGTAATAATGATTACCCCATAGGCACCTTGGGATCCATATAAGGAAGTTGCTTGGGCATCTTTTAAGATTTCGATGCTTTCCACATCTTCAGGTGGAATCAATGATAAAGGAGAAATACCTGGACCTTGTTGTTGAAGACCAAATTCTGACGCTCTATCGGCATCCATAGGCACCCCATCAATCACATACAGGGGAGAGGTAGGCATTAAGATAGACTCGCTACCCGACCCGGTTGTGGAAAGGGTTGAAAGACCACGGATTTGGGTTGACCCTCTAAAACCAGGAGCACCTGTATTTACTTGCACGTTAAGTCCCGGTACTTTTCCTTGCATTAATTGCTCAAGGTTGGCTGCAGGTACGTCACGGATATCTTTTTGACCCAATGAGGCAGATGCACCGGTACTGGTTTCTTTTTTACGAGCTACATATCCACGGACAACCACTTCTTCCACTTGATCTTCAGTTGAGCTCAATTGAACGGTTAAAGTAGTCTGATTTGCCTTTACGGTTACTCTTCTCTGGTTAAAACCTACCGCCTTAAAGACTAAGGTGGTATTGGCAGGTACGCTTAATGCGAAACTACCGTTGTCAGAGGATGCGGTAATAGCACGATTAGTTGCAGCATTTAAAATAGTTGCCCCAGCGATTCCATTATTGGACTCGTCAACTACACGCCCACGAATAGCTTGATTCTGGGCATAAGCAATTTGAAGGGTAAAAATGCTTAAGATTAGTATAATTAGTTTTTGAAATTTCATAAGGCTTAAGTTTATTCATCCTCAAATTTTGGGTTCTCATTGCGGAAATGGAATACAATTTCCCAGTCTCCTTTTTTATAAATCCGGAAATTCAGACCAAATGACCCTATAGTTCTGCCACCACCGAAACCAATTCTGGAATAAGCAAAGTTGACATTGGCCGTTCCGCCATTGGCGTAATCGGTTTTATAATTGGTTAATGGAATCGGATAGGCCACATCATATTGGATATACTCTGGATTTTCTACCTTATTGAATCCATGTACCAACATATCCCATTTGGTTTCATTGAATTTTTTAGGATTGATGAACTTACCATCTGCTCCCATAAATTTGAAGCGTAAGCTATTTCCTTTACCACCTGTAAATGGACGAATATAAACCACCACATCTTTTTGGATGTTATTATTTACCAAATTCAATTGGGTTCTTTCACCAACAACGTTACTCAAGTAACTCGGGATAATATAATCCTGTCTGGTGGTATCTTTCGGTCTTTGGGGATCGGGAGCTTTGCCACCTGTATATGGATTAATATCCGTGGAAGGATAATAAGGGATTTCACGCCAAGGAATAAGTTGGAAATCCTTGATTATCTGGGTTCCACCGGAGTTTTTAACTTTCAGGTCAAAAAAGCGGATATCCTGAGTTTTTATAACCGTATCCACAGGTCTTGGTTTCAAGATGGCATTGGTTGCTGAAGCCCACAGTATAAAACGACCATTGCTGTCAACTTCAAATATCGGTTTTTCAACAAGTCTTCTTTTGGCTTCAATTTCTGCTAATGATTTTTCCAAACCATCATATTCCTGAATCCATTCGTAGGTTTGAGCTTTAGTAAATATATCGGTTACAGGACGTCCATCACCATACCTTGCATTGACAATTTCAAAGGTCATAGGTAGGGTAGAGTTGTCCTCCACTAAGGAGGTAAATACCGAGGTTCGTCCTAATGTAGGTTCAAGAACCTTTATTAAGTAATTTACATTTTCACTGATAAAGTCTCTGTCTTCTGGGAGGCCATACATGTCAGAGCATGCGGAAAATATGCCAAAGCTTCCAACAAAGACGCAGAATATTCGGATTTTATTCGAGATTTTCATAATTAGTCTTTTCAGGTCCATTAATTAGTTTACAGTTCCTTTGTTCACACTCCAATCTGCAAGTTGGAAATCTCCTCCAGAGCGATTCTTCTGAACATTCAGCCTATAGAATTTATATGCTGTGGTATTGTTGATCCAGAATACGCGTTGTTGGAATCTAGAAGTAAATTCTTCACCAGACTTAGAGTCTAAAGTTACCCAGTTACTACCATCTTGAGATGCTTGTAGGGTCCAGTCCATAGGGTCACGATTTGGAATATCATTCGCTGAGGTTAGGGTATAGGCATTTGCCGCAGTAGCTTCATTCAATTCTACCTGCATCCAAACCCCACCGAAGCTATTCAGGAAGAATTTTGTTTCTCTGTTGCCATCAAATACATATTTGGAGGCTTCAACAGCGTCCGGACCGCCACCGGTTTCGCGGGATACCGAGAATTTACCACCTACAGTTACAAATAAGTTTGGTGGAGGTGGAATATATGTCAATCGCGTTACGAAGTCATTAAACCCAAATACGTGGTTTGAGGAAATGACATGAATCATTCCGTTCTTTGCCTCGATATTAATGGATGCTGTAGTTGCAGTAACCCAGTTTCTGGTAAATTGACTGTTTTTTGTGTCTGAATACTCAATTACTTTAGGGCCTCCATCTTCAAAGCCTGAAGACGTTGCTGTTTTTAATTTAGCATTCATCACTCTTTTGTATTTATAATCCTGTAATTGGATTCCATCTTTTAATTTCATGGAATCTGCGGGAAATAGCCCTTTGATAATATATTGAGCCATCATGGTATCTAAATGCTTTAGATCCACATTAGCTAGATATTCCAGAGGTTTATCAGATTCTTTACGCGTATTATTCAGGTTTTCAATGGCTAATTGAAAACTTTGATTAGTAGGGGCAAAGAAGGTGATTTTATCATTGCCACTTAGGACCGTGTTCATTTTGGTACGGTTTAATACCTGTAATAATGAGTCAAATACACCAGGTTTACTTTGAAGATACTCCAATACAGTACCATCATATGTAACCTTTTTTACGACTTCATTATAATACCCTTTATCTTTGGCGCATCCGCTAACCAAAATCAAAGAGAGTACACTAAAAAATAAATGTTTGACTTTCATGGTTATACGGTTTATTTCCAATATTCATTTTGGGTTAATAATTTGTTCTGGGATAGGACATCATTAGACAATGGCCAATAAATTCCTTTCTCTCGGATAAGTTTGCTGAGGTCAGAATTATCATTCAAGATTTTATATTGTCGGACCATATCATACCATCGATGACCTTCACCCATTAATTCCCGGTTTCTTTCCTGGAAGATTGCATCGATCAATTCTCCATTTCTAGCCGCGGAATAATTATTCAATCCTCTTCTTTCGCGAATCGTATTTAGAAGCTCGATTGCTCCGGCTTGTTCACCAATTACCGCTAATGCTTCAGCACGAAGAAGGTACATGTCTTCTAATCGAGTGATGATAGTCGCACTTCCATAAAACCTGAAGGTAGGATCTGTCGTTCCACCCATAATAACTTTGATCTTGCTGAAAATTGGATACTGTCCATTGAAATTTCTGAAATAAACTTCCGTTACTGCATTACCAAGGGTATCAGCAGAAAAGCGTTCGTCGGTAGATTCGTTGAAAATCGAAAGGATTTTGTCCTTTGTCATATACATATCCGGGATACTTTTGTTAACAACTGGTGCTGCTAAAGTAAGTTCCTCGATGTGTCCAGTAAATGAACCTTCCACATGATTGTAAATATGTCCAAATCCTAATAACTGATTAGAGTTCTTATCATTGAAGAAGCCATTTGGATTAGTAAGGTCAGCAGTAGAAAGTAAGGATAAGCTACCTTTTTGTTGGTTGTCGATTACGAATTTAGCGTAAGCTGCAGCATCTGGATAATTACTTTGCCAAGCAGCTACATGTGCAAGAATTGCATAAGCAGTTGTTTTACGGGCTAAAGCACCACGCCATCTGGCATTTGCTTCATTATAATAATTCCCTTGCTGTTGTTCATCACCAGCGCTATATACAAAAGGTAGATCTGCAGCAGCGGCGATCAATTCCTGTTCTACGAAAGCTAATACTTTACTTTGATCTTCACGAGGTTGATCGGTAAATGAGCCTTCTTTAGAAGAAACGATCAAAGGCACATCTCCCCAAAGTCTAACCATATAGAAATAAGCGAAAGCACGTAGGAAACGAGCTTGAGCCACATCGACCTGCATGTTATTATTGGTATAACGTTCATCTTGATCCTTTACTTCCTGAATACGCTCAAGGAAAATATTTGCAGAATTGATGATTGCATACCATCGTCTCCAGCTTTTCAAGTCGTTCATTGCACCGAAAGATGCATTCAGGTCATTTTTAGCAATAGATTTTAAATCTTGACGAATAGGAATAGTGAATTCACCAGAACGAACATCACCATACAACCAATGAGCGTTGTTATCATTGAGCGCTGCTTTGGTCAAGCCATAAATTCCCATCAAGGCACCTCTGGAATCCTCCAAAGAACGCCACATATTTTCTTCTGAAACCAATCGAGTAGAGTTGATATCCAGCATTTTTTTGCAGGACACAAAAACTTGACTCAATACGATTAAAATGATTAATATTCTTTTCATGATCGGTTACAGTTTAAGTTTAAATCCTAAAGCAAATGTTCTAGGGATTGGAAGTGAATAGCCTTGGTCATAACCCAAATAATTCACTAACTCCGGATCCCTACCTGAATATTTGCTTACAGTAAATAAATTGTTAGCAGATAAGTACACATATAAATCTCCATTCTTGCCTAAACTATTTCCTACGATATCCTTGAAGTTATATCCTAGCGTCACTGTTCTCAGTTTTAGGAAAGAGCCATCTTCCAGAAATAAGGATTGATTGGTTTGGAATGGAGTTACAGAAGACCATGGATTGTAAAGAGGGTAAAGGCTATAATCGCCTCTCTTTTCCCAATAAGTAATCTCCTTGATTGAATTAATACTGCTTGCATTTTCATTTTCGATGAAATTGAAGCGGTTTGACATTTCTTGATTTACGATTTTTCTACCTAGGCTAAAGTAGAAGTTTAAGTTCAAGTCAAAGTTCTTATAGGTAACCATGTTATTCCATGAACCACTTAGTTTAGGAAGGATATTCCCCTGAAGAACTTTATCTTCTTTAGTAATTTGATTATCAGCATTGGTGTCAGACCAGATTGGATCACCTGCTTTTAAGATGATTCCATTGTAGGTCATTTTCTGACCATTGGCTACTGGTACCTGATCATCAGTTTGGTACATGCCATTATTCTGATATAACCAGAAAGCATCTATTCTTTCACCAACTTTTAATAAGCGGTCATTGACTTCAACCTGATCAAGTCCGTTTGGCAAGGCTAATAATTTATTGTTGTTTACTCCTAATACGATTCCGGTGTTCCAAGAAACTTTGTCATTTTGCACAACATTTCCTGATGCCGAAAGATCGATTCCCATGTTGCGAACATCCATTCCAGCTTCATACTGATAGGCATAGCCGTAATCTTTTTTACCTGGAAGCATGATCAATTGATCCTTGGTGTCCCGAACATAGGCATCCAATGAAATCTGAATGTTACGTTTGTCAAAACCCAGGTCAAATCCTAAATTGATATTATCTGAGTAGGACCATGGTAAGTCATAACCTACCCAACCTACATTATAAGGACGAACAAGTGCTGCAATCGCATTATAGCCAGGAACGATTCTATTTCCGGTATAACCAATTTCAGCAGTGTAGCTAGGACCTTGTGAATAGTTGTCATATAGATTATAATGACCAATACGGCCAACGCTCGCACGGATATTCAACATGCTGATTGCATCGTTATCCTGAGCAAGATCATTTTTGGCATCCCAACCCAAGGCTAAAATCGGAGAGAAGAACCAACGCGTAGTTGGTTGCGCATTTGATGATCCATCATAGCGCATGGTCAAGGCTGCAGTATAAGATTTATTATAGGTATAAGAAGCTTTTCCATAGAAATTAACCATGTTATGCTTAGTTCTATCCAAGAATTTATACACAAGTTGTCTAGGGAAAGCGGTTGGATTCAGGTAATTTCCATTATTTGGATCTGATTCCAATAGATTCAATTTGATAAAATCATTAACTCCCTTGTAAGCATAAGCATAATTGTATTTATAAGTATCCCAGATCAAAGAGTTTCCAACTTCAAAATAGAAGTAATTGACATCGTTTTCAATATCGTAAGACAATTTATTATCTACCAATAATCGTTGGTTGTATCCATAATAATTGGAAGCGAAATTGCTGTTTTCCAAAATTGTACTAGGGTAGAAGAGGTCACGATAGCCTTCATTATAGTCGACTCCGAATTTACTACTCAACTTAATTGGTCCAGCATTGATTTGAAAACGGAAAAATCCTTCAAGAATATTGTTGAAGTTCTTATCGAAACTCTTATCGAACTCTTCTAAGTAAAGGTCATAGACTTCCTTGTTTGGGGCTAAAGGAGCGCCTAAGTCAGGAAGGTAACCCATCATGGCAAATCGATTTCGTAAGTTTCTATTTCTATCGCGATTGACCCGTGAAGCATTGAAAAGGGTTTCAAAATTCAACCATTTAAATGGTCTTAAATTCAGGAAGAACCGCGCATTGTATTTATCCATCTTGGTATCGTCCGCTACACCTGAGGTTTTTACATTTCCAAGTGAGAACTGGAAAGTTGCTCTTGGCTGACCTCCTGATATATTGGCATTGACACCATGGTTTAACCCATTGGAGTAATAGCTGTCGGACCAGTTTGAAGGACCGTAATAATCATTATTTAAGGAGTCACTTAAATAAATTGGATACACATCATCCTGATTAAACTTTCCATTACTGGTATATAGATCATAGAATTGTTTTCTGAAGGCATTTTCATAGGCACCATTGATGGTAGTTACCGTAGGACGTTGAGACATTCCTATGTAACTATTAACGGTTATCCGTTTATTGCCATCGCCGGCTGCTTTTCTGGAGGTGATTTCAATCACCCCATTTGCTGCCAAAGGGCCGTAGGTTGCAACAGCCGAAAGGTCTTTCAAGACCTTAATACTTTCGATATTGTCGATATCAAAATTGGCAAGGAGGTTATTCTCGGTCCCAATTCTTTCGACATCATAGTTTTGGACATCAAAAGCAAATGGGTGTTCTCCGATCAAAGGGATTCCATCCAAAACAACCAAAGGTTGTGAATTGTAAATATCCCTATTGGTAAGGATAGGTTTACTAATTCCCCGAACAAACATTTGAATGTTAGATCCGGGTTCACCGTTTGATTCGGAGACATAAACCCCAGGTAATTCACCTTTAATATACTGCTGTAAACTATTGGCAGTGATTAAAGACGTGGTTTTCATGTTTCTAATGTTGTTGAATTTGGGTAGGTCCAATTCATAAAGTGGCTTTAATAATGCCAAGGTATCCAAGGGTGGAACCGAATCAGTTTCGGTCGTATCCTGGAGCGATAGGTTGGCAAAATCAACGTTATGACAATGTGCATGCCCCACAGACATAGACATAAAAATCAATAACGATTTAAACTTCCATAATACACTCATATTCGCAGTGCGGTTTATAGGTTAGTAAATAGTAGATACTTTTTTAAATCTGAATCCAATAGCTTTCGCTAGAATTCAAATAAAAAATACTGGATGAAATGTAGTAGTTCGCGCTTTCCCTTAGCGGGTTACATAAATTGGTCGCAATTTTTTTCTTCTCATAATTATTTGTTTAGGGTAATTGATTTCTAAAACAACACTGGTTAGATGTGTTTAGTTTGGGTAAACAGAAAAAAAATAATCCTTAACTAGCCGGAAAATAAATTGCTGGAATTAAAAGTTGTAAAAAGCTTCATAATGTGTCTGTTAGTAAACGTTTATATTAATGGTGTAGACTAATTTATAAATAAAAAACGTTTTAGCAAATTTTTTTAAAAAAAATAGCAATTTCTCTCCATATCTGCTTTAACGTTAAAGTAGACATAGAAAAATGTAACATTTAAAAAGTTTTGTTGTTTAGTATTGCCTTATTTGTTTAGTCGCCACGACAAGATTCTGTTAATCTTATTACCCTGATGCATTTGGGTAACTTTGATATCTTCAATCTTATGGTACTCTAAAATTGCCTTTAATGGTTTTAAATTGTCTTTATTAGAAACAAGAACAGAACAAAGTCCGATTTGATCTCTTAGTTCAATACTTTCATAGATCATGTTACTAATAAATTTCTTTTCACCACCCGGAAACCAAAGCTCGTTGGAAAGGCCTTGAAAGTTGGTCTTTGTACTTTCTCCTTCTTGATGAAGTTTTTGGTTTTTCTTTATTACCGTTTGTCTATAGTCATCCCGAGATTTGTAGAATGGGGGATTACATAGAATGGCATCGAAATATTCATTGGGTTGAATAATTCCTTTTAAGGTCTGTTCAGGGTTTTCCTGAGTTCTTAACTTAATACCCTTTTTTAGATAAGGGTTGTCATTTAAGATTTTATGCGCGTGTTGGATGGATTGGATATGGGTATCCGAAGCCACAAAGTTCCAATGATACTCTAGAAAACCAAGAATAGGATAAATGATACTGGAGCCAGTTCCCACATCAAGAACCTTGATGTCTTTTGGATTTTTTGGCTGGATCAGGTCTGCTAAATAATTAATATAGTTTAATCTTCCTGGAATGGAAGGTACCAGACTACCTGGTAATAGATCCCAATTTTTAATTTTAAACTCTGATTCTAACAGCGCTTTATTTAATAAGAACACGGATTCTGTATCCCGGAAGTCCAGAGATTGACGGCCGTCAGGTAATACGACAAGATGTTTCTTCAATGGGTGTACATGTTTGATCAATTTCTTGAAGTCATATTCCTGATTGAACTTATTGCGCGGGTGTAGATTTTTTGAGATTTTTTCCATTATTTTTACAGTACACAAAGATATCTATTAATTAGCAAATATGATCGAATCCAACATATTATTGGTCATGATTCTATTCTTTTTCATGTCCATGTTATTTGTCGTTTCCCAGCGTTTTAAGATTTCATACCCTATCTTGCTGGTAATCGGTGGGTTAGCGATATCATTAATTCCGGGTTTACCCGTGTTTAGTATTAACCCCGATGTTGTCTTTTTGGTTTTCTTGCCGCCATTATTATTTGAAGCGGCTTGGTATACCTCCTGGAATAGCTTCTGGAGAAATCGGCGGTCTATTTTAACGATGGGCTTCGGGTTAGTTTTTGTTACATCCATTGCCATCGCTTATCTATCAGTCAATTTAATACCAGGATTTACTCTAGCCTTAGGCTTTCTGTTAGGCGGAATTATTTCACCTCCAGATGCTGTGGCAGCAACCTCTGTATTAAAAGGTGTGAATATGCCAAAACGTGGAATCACCCTTTTAGAAGGAGAAAGCTTGGTTAATGACGCGGCATCCCTAACGGTTTTCCGAATGGCATTGGCGGTAATCATGACGGGAGCTTTTACCATGCAAGAGGCGGTGATTGGATTTTTCACCTTGGCAATAATGGGGGTCTTTGTTGGTCTTGTCATCGCAAACATCCTGTTTTTTTTCTTGAAATACATAGCGAAAGCATCTAGTATCACAACGCCAATTACGCTGATTGCTCCTTATATAATGTATATCGTGGCAGAGCATTTTGAATGGTCCGGTGTTTTGGCAGTAGTGTCCGGAGGATTATTTCTCTCCTATAGATCCAAAGATTACATGGACTATAATACCAGAATCCAAACTCGTGAGGTTTGGGAGACAGTAGGTTTCCTCTTAAATGGCTTCGTTTTTATCCTCATCGGATTGGAACTGCCAATTATTATTGATGGTATCGAAAGCGTATCGACTTCTTGGGCTATTGAAATTGCTTTGATTATTACCTTGGTAATCATCGTGATTCGGATTGCCTTTATATATATCGTCAATTATCTTCCAAGATTATTTCCAAGAGTCCGTAAGAAAGAACCTTCCCCAGGTTGGAAAATGCCTCTGATTTTAGGATGGGCCGGCATGCGTGGGGTAGTATCCTTGGCCTCTGCACTAGCTATTCCAATCTATGTTTCTAGTGGACAGCATTTCCCGCATCGTAACCTGATTCTATTTATCACCTTTGTGGTCATATTAATAACCTTGGTCGTGCAGGGTTTGAGCTTACCATGGCTGATAAAATTGGTGAACTTGGATGGTAAGTCGTCTGAAATTCCTGAAGAAGCTCAGGTGGAAGCCATCAGATACCGTTTGGTTAATGAGGAAATGAAATTGCTGAAAACAAAATATGCGAAGGAACTGGAAGAGAGTAATACGGTAAAGGCTATTAATCTATCTTTAAAACGTAGTCTTGAATCTACTGCTACCAATCTAAGCAGTGAATCCAAAATCAAGATCGCTAATGAAAAAGGATTGTATAAACAGGTTATGCAAGACCTAATCAATGTGCGTAGAGATGTAATCTATACCTTGGTGAGTGAGAAGAATTATGATGAGTCTATTTTGAGGGGATTGGAGCATAATCTTGACTTGGAGGAGTCGAGGTTGAATCGTCGCTAGTGCGGCCAGGATTGGAGGATTAGAGGAGAGACCAAGATTATTTTTTGAAACTTTTCTTGAAAATGTGAGTGGGAAAACGTGATCGGATAATGGAACGGGGTGTTTTTTGGGCTATACTTGAAAACGAGAGCGGGAAAGCGTGATCGGATAATGGAACGGGTTTTTTAAGGGGTATAGTTGAAATCATGAGCGGGAAATTTCATTATTTCTTTACAAAATGTAAAGATTATGAAAAGGTTAGGGGTTTATGCATTAGTTATTATTTTGATGATTGCATGTAGGGAGAAAAGGCACACAGTTTATATGTCTGGGGATGAGTTTTTGGAGAAGGTATTTCCTACTTATTCTCCGATTGGGGTTGAATTCTCGAAGGTGGTAGATGCGGTTGTCGAATTTGATACGGCGAGGTATGTTCTTGATAGTGATTTAGTTTTTAAATTCTAAAATAAACCATTGTTTACTGCTGATAAGAACAAAGCATTGATCAATACGTATTACCATTGCGGAAATATGTGTGGTCAAGGAGTTGTTTACTACCTTGAAATGAAAGATGGTAAATGGAAGGTTACAGGTTATGATTATTCCTATGAAACTTAGTGAAATTGGGTTTTAGGCTATTCTTTTTGATAACTATGGAAAAATTGTTTTGTTGAATTGGCTTTTCCTTGATCATAGGAGTATCCTAGGTTTTTGGAAACTTCTCTAGCCATCTTGTCAAATAGATCGATCATTTTGCTGCAGGCTGTCCAATTTTCTTGAATATCAGAGCCTGCGAATGTTTGCTCCAATTCTTGCCATTCTTCTGGACTGAGATACTTCTTGAATAATCGCCCGTATTTATTGGTCGTTACTTTCCATTGATTTTTGCTCGCTATGTACCATTCGATCATAGGGATAAAATACTCTACGCGAATGATTTTTTCCTGCATGAATTTGAGATAAAATAGGTCTTCACGAATCAGGCATTTAGGAAGATAGGTCACATCCCAGAAAAAATCTGCAACTAGCTTCTGAAATTCTTCTTCAGTTGGTTTTTTTATGATGCTAACTTGATGAGATGCTGGTTGTAGGCTTTTACAAAGCCCATCCTTGTCAATCAGGATCTCATAGCCAATATCCCAATCCTCAGGTAATTCAGTTGCTGAAACTTCAGATTTAAATTGGTCTTTGCTGTAAATTTTAAAATCAATTTTTACCCCATCCCAATACTGCACCATCTTCATAGCATGTTTTCCTTCAAAGACTTCAATTCCTTCTTCGTAAATATTCAATGGATCTCCAAAGAGATTTATCCAATCCTTGGATTCTAAATAGGGTATGGAATCGTTGAAAACAAGTTCGATATCCAAGTCTGAGAAATCATCAATAGGAGCTAAGGGGTTGACCAAAGAGCTTGTCAACAAGGCTGTGCGGATATCAGCATTGTTTGTGATCCAGGCTTTAATGGCTTCTAATTTTTCATCTCTTGCTTTCATAGGTTTTTCTTCAGATTTTAAGTTAATAAAAAAATCCCAATGCTTATCGCATCGGGATTTTTCTTAACTATTACGTTATTCCAACTTATTTGCTTTGGTTTTCAATCCACTTACGTGCATTTACGAAAGCTTCAATCCAAGGAGAAACTTCGTCTGTGCGTCCGTCCGGATAGTTTGCCCAGTTCCATTGGAAAACTGAACGTTCAATATGTGGCATGGTAACTAAGTGACGACCAGTTTTGTCACTCATCATTGCCGTATTGAAATCTGATCCATTTGGATTGTGTGGATATTGATCGTAAGCATATTTCGCTACGATATTGTATTGATCTTCTTGTTGAGGCAAGTTGAATTTTCCTTCACCATGAGAAATCCATACTCCCAAAGTTGAACCTGCAAGGGTAGACAACATGATGGAATTGTTTTCTTGGATTTTTACAGATACGAAATTGGATTCGTGTTTCTGAGAAGTATTATGCAACATTTTACCATGTACTTCATGTTCAGGATTAATCAATTCCAATTCCATGAACAACTGACATCCATTACAGATACCTACTGAAAGGGTATCAGGACGTTTGAAGAAGTTTTCAAGCGCAGTTTTTGCTTTTTCGTTATATAGGAAAGCTCCTGCCCAACCTTTTGCAGAACCTAACACGTCTGAGTTAGAGAAACCTCCCACAGCACCGATGAATTGAATGTCCTCCAATGTTTCACGACCTGAGATCAAGTCGGTCATATGGACATCTTTTACATCAAATCCTGCAAGGAACATGGCATTGGCCATTTCTCTTTCTGAGTTTGAACCTTTTTCACGAATGATTGCCGCCTTTGGACGTGCTTTGCTGCCGTCAATTACTGGTTTCTTACCATCAAATTGAGCAGGGAAATCAAATCTTAAAGGCTGATTCTTATAGTTTTTGAAACGCTCGTCTGCAGTTCCGTTTTTCGATTGCTTTTGGTCTAATAAATACGATGTTTTGAACCATGTATCTCTTGTTTCAGCAACATCGAAAGTGAATGTATCTGTATTGTTTTTGATGCTTACTGAAGAACCATTGATAGCTTTACCAATTTTGAATGCTTCAATACCTGCATCAGCAAATGCTTTCTCAAATGCAGCATCTTCTTTGGCTTGTAGCACCAATCCGATGTTTTCATTGAACAATGCTTTCACCGTATCAGCCTCATTCAGGCTAGAAAGATCGTATTCAGCAGCTAGATCAACATCTGCAAAACATAATTCCAATAAGGAAGTAACCAAACCTCCAGAACCAATATCGTGACCAGCAGCTATCTGACCATTATTGATCAATTCTTGAACCGCATTGAATGCTTTCTTGAAATACTCTGAATCTTGGATAGTAGGTACATCCGAACCGATTTTGTTTAAAATCTGAGCGAACGTAGAACCTCCAAGTTTGAAGTTATCTTGTGAAAGATTGATATAATAGATGGAACCAGCATTTTTCTTTAACACAGGCTCTACTACTTTATTGATATCTGTACAGTTACCACCAGCAGAAATAATCACTGTTCCTGGGGCAATTACATTTTCGCCATTCGGATATTTCTGTTTCATGGAAAGGGAATCCTTTCCAGTAGGGATATTGATACCTAATTCAATAGCAAAATCAGAACATCCTTTTACGGCTTGGTACAATCGAGCATCTTCGCCTTCGTTGTTACAAGCCCACATCCAGTTTGCCGAAAGGGATACACCTTTCAAGCCATTGTAGATAGGAGCGAAGACAAGGTTGGAAAGTGCCTCTCCGATTGCGTTTCTAGATCCAGCAACCGGGTCAACCAATGCAGTCAATGGAGCGTGTCCAACTGTGGTTGCAATACCTTCTTTAGATTTGTAATCCAAAGCCATTACTCCAACATTGTTTAATGGCAATTGCAATGGACCAGTACATTGTTGTTTTGCAACACGACCACCAACACAACGGTCAACTTTATTGGTTAACCAATCTTTTGAAGCTACAGCTTCAAGTTGTAATACTTGGTTCAGGTAATTAGGAACCTCGTTAACATTATATTCAAGGTCAGCATATTTGCGCTGAACCTGACTGTCGTTCATGATTGTTTTTGGAGAAGAACCAAAGAAATCCTCTAAGGCATAATCCATTGGTTTTTCACCTGTTTTCTTAGATTCGAAAGTGAAGCGATGATCCGCTGTTACATCACCAACAGTGTACATCGGCGAACGCTCGCGGTCAGCAACTGTTTTCAATTTTTCGATATCTTCTTCTGCAATCACCAAGCCCATACGTTCTTGGGATTCATTACCAATAATTTCTTTAGCAGATAAAGTAAGATCTCCCACTGGAAGTTTATCCAAGTCGATCAAACCACCTGAATTTTCCACTAGTTCTGAAAGGCAATTTAAGTGTCCACCAGCACCATGGTCATGGATAGAAACGATAGGGTTTAAATCGCTTTCAACAAATGCACGAATAGCGTTAGCTGCACGTTTTTGCATTTCAGGGTTGGAACGTTGAATCGCATTCAATTCGATACCTGAGCCAAATGCACCGGTATCTGCTGAGGATACTGCAGCACCACCCATACCAATACGGTAGTTTTCACCACCTAGGATAACAATTTTATCTCCTGCAGCTGGTTCATGTTTTTTAGCTTGACTTAACTTGCCATAACCAATACCACCTGCTTGCATGATTACCTTGTCATAACCTAATTTACGACCTTCTTCTTCATGCTCGAAAGTAAGTACAGAACCCGTAATCAAAGGTTGACCAAACTTGTTTCCAAAATCAGAAGCCCCGTTAGAAGCTTTGATCAGGATATCCATTGGCGTTTGGTATAACCAAGGTCTTTCTTCCATTCCTTTTTCCCAAGGGCGGTCATCCAACAAGCGTGAATAAGCTGTCATATAGATTGCTGTACCAGCAAGAGGGAGAGCACCTTGACCACCAGCAAGACGGTCACGGATTTCACCTCCAGAACCTGTAGCAGCGCCAGAGAATGGCTCTACTGTAGTAGGGAAGTTGTGGGTCTCAGCTTTTAAGGAAATAACAGAGTCGAAATCTTTCTCCTCATAAAAGTCCGGTTTATCTGCTGTTTTAGGAGCAAACTGCGTTACTTTAGGTCCTTTTATAAAAGCAACGTTATCCTTATATGCAGAGACAATATCATTAGGATTTGTCTCGGATGTTTTCTTGATTAATTTGAAAAGGGAGGTAGGTTGTTCCTCACCATCAATAACAAAGGTACCATTGAAAATCTTGTGACGACAGTGTTCCGAGTTTGCTTGTGAGAAAGCGAATACCTCTGAATCTGTTAGTTTGCGACCAATCTTTTCAGCTAATTTATTCAAATAATCTACTTCCTCTGGTCTCAATGCTAATCCTTCGGATTTATTGTAAGCCTCGATATCATCAATTTCCAAGATTGGCTCTGGACTGATGTTAATAGTAAACATATCCTGAGTCAGCGCGCTGAATTTTTGGGAAATCATAGGGTCGAAATCCTTGAAATCAGCATCTACTTTTTGGAACTCTTCAATCCGGATAATACCGGTAATACCCATGTTTTGGGTAATCTCGACAGCGTTTGTGCTCCATGGAGTTACCATTGCAGCCCTAGGGCCTACATAGTAGTCATTTAGCGTTTGTTCGTCGAGTTTTTTAGAGTTGCCGAAAAGCCAGTTTAGTTTGGAAATATCTTCAGTAGATAAATCATTTTGGGTTTGAACAGCATAAACTGTGTTCAATGGGTTCACGAAGAAATGAATCATTATTAAAGTGAATTTGAACGTCCTTCAATTATTCTGCAAAGTTACGGAATATTTAAATAATAAAATGGCTTAAACCGGCATCTTTTTAAGAAGTAAGTCGGTTTTTTAGCTCAATTGCTCATGCTATCGTCAAAATGTGATTTTTGCTTACAAAATATTACATTTGTAGAATGGCTTTGAGGCGAATAAACAAAGTTCAACGTCGGAAACTATCAATATTTCTACGTTGTATCATCATTTCATTTTTAGCTTGGACCTTGTTTGCAATATCCAGTGATTATACCTTCACCAAGAAGGCCAGCATGAGCTATGTGAATTTGCCTGAAAATAAAGCTTTTCACCCCTTGCAATCCGATACGGTTTCGGTCAAAATAAAGATGTCAGGCTGGAAGGTGTTCATGGAACGCCTGCATCCCGATACGGCCAAAATACAAGTGGATCTTTCTGGTTTGAAGTCTCGCAATTTTATTGTTTTTGGAAACCAAATCGGATTTATCAACCGACAGTTTCCCAGCGACAAACAAGTAGTTGCGGTTTCACCAGATACCCTTTATTTCGATTTTTCTAAACAAACCCAACGTAAAGTGCCAGTCAAAGCCGTAGAGCACCTTACTTTCCAAAGGCAGTATGGGGTAATCGGAGCAACTCGCACAAATCCGGAGTATGTGACCATTACAGGACCTTTGGAAGATGTGGCAAGTATTGAGTTTCTCGAAACAGATACCATTAAAGGCAAGGATGTGAATACCGATGTGCGGACCGTAGCTTATTTAAATAAACAGCAACGGACAAATATTACAATCTATCCGACTTTTGCGGAGGTAATCGTGCCGGTAGGGGAAATAACAGAGAAAATTATTGAGCTACCTATCAAGGTTGAGAATAGTAAAGGTTATACCTCAGTACGGGTATTGCCAAGTAAGGTGAAAGCTACGATTTTGCTTGCTGTAAAGGATTTTAACAAATATACTTCCAGGGATTTTGAAGCAGTGGTTGATTTGGACGCTTGGAAGGAACATAAGGTTTCGAGTCTACCGGTTATTATTACCAAGATGCCTGACTATGTGAAGGTCTTGAACATAGAGCCTCAAAATGTGGACTTTTTTGTAAGAAGATAACATGGGTTTAAAAATAGGGATTACCGGAGGAATAGGCGTTGGCAAAAGCGTTGTTACTAAAATCTTTAAGGTTTTGGGGATTCCCACTTATGATGCCGACAAGGAAGCCAAGGATATCATGGTGAAAAGTGATGCAGTTCGGGCATCCTTGATTTCAACCTTTGGCTCGGAAGTGTATCATGAAGATGGTAGCTTGAATCGGGAATGGCTTGGAAAACGTGTTTTTTCTGATGCTGAAGAATTAAAGAAATTAAATGCCATAGTTCATCCGGCAGTAATCAAGGATGGCGAAGATTGGGCAGCGGCTCAAACCTCTGCATACAGTGTGAAAGAAGCAGCTCTGCTTTTTGAAAGTGGCTCTTATAAGGCTTTGGATTTTACCATTTTGGTTAGTTCTCCTTTAGCAATCCGCATAGAGCGGGTGATGAAGCGAGATCAGGTCGATCAAGAGGAAGTTCAAAGAAGGATAAACAAGCAGATGCCTGAGGAAGAGAAAGAAAAACTATGTGATTTTATTATCTATAATGATGATAGCCATAGTTTGATAGAACAGGTCATGGAACTGCACGCGAAATTTATCGCTCCAAAGAATAAGTAATGCAAATTATTGAAGATTTTTTAGTGAAGAGGGATAAGGGCTATTATTGTCCTTATGGTGATTTCTATATTGACCCATTATATCCAGTTAAACATGCTGTGGTGTCACATGCTCATGGAGACCATGCATCTCCGGGACATAAAAATATCTTTTGTACAGCGGGAACTGCTGCAATCATGCAGTTGCGATATCCTAAGCAACCTATAGAATCCTATCAGAAGAAGGATTTTTCGGAGTTTTTCCAAATAAATGGGGTTGATATTTATTTTATCCCTGCGGGACATATTTTGGGTAGTGCGAAGATCTTGATGATCTATAAAGGGGTGAGGTATCTTTATACAGGAGATTATAAGTTACAAGAAGATTCGACTTGTGAGCCGATAAAATTTGTGGAAGCCGAGGTTTTGATTACGGAAACCACGTTCGCCAATCCAAATACCAAACATCCGGATCCTATTGCTGAAATCATGAAGTTGGATGTAAAAAGCAATATTTTATTGGGATGCTATGCCTTGGGAAAAGCACAAAGGATTACAGCATTATTAAATCAGCACCTTCCTGAGAAAGAAGTTTTACTTCATTATCAAATCATGCCGATTCATCGGATATATGATCAGTTTATTGATTTTCCAATGAAATATGATTTGTATAACAGGAAATCAATGAAGGAAGCGGGGGATAACAAGGTTTATTTGGTACCACCATTGACTTTTAACAGTTACCGGAGGGCTAAAAATGTGTTGAAGGTATTCGCGTCGGGATGGGAACGCCTGCAAGCGCAGAATGATATTAGTTTATATCTATCTGACCATGTTGATTGGGGAGATATATTATTTTTTATTGAAAAGGTAAAGCCGAAGGCGATTTGGACCTTACATGGAGATGGGCGAGCATTGCATGCACATTTCGCGGAAGAAATAGCGATTCGGGATATACATAGTCAAACATTTATTCCAGATTATTGTTGATAGGGATGATAATCAATATGGAGTAAACGTATGAATAAATTTTTTAGAGCATTAATTGCGGGCTGGGGTGCTAAGAAAATGGGCCTTGGTTGCTTTGGTACAATAGTCGTATTTATCATTATTTATTACTTACTGGGATATTTGTAGGAATAAATTTGGGATTGCGATTAAAGATAAAAATATGGCTAGATGCGGAATATCTAGCCATTTTTTCTGTTTAACAATAGCCAGGACGGCTTATATAAAGAAATTGTGTAGGGAACACTGAATTTCCACATTTATACACAGTTTGAAAAATCTGACACCGATTCGATTAATAGTTTTTGGCTTTTGGTTTCTCGAAATCCGATTGATAGAATTTCAATTTCTGCTAACCTAATATATTGAGTAAAAGTGATTTAAAGAATACCTAATAGAAGGTATTTTCAAATTTCTGAAATTTCGGGATATAACTTACTGATAATTAGGGTTATAATTTTAGCTAAAAAATGATTTTTAAGTATACTGAACAGATAGATTAAGGGATTGTAACAGTTTTTTTGATAAATATTGATATTCAATAAAAAAAGCCTTCGCGATTTGCGAAGGCTTTTTTTGTGGTGCCAGCTGGATTCGAACCAGCGACACAAGGATTTTCAGTCCTTTGCTCTACCAACTGAGCTATGGCACCTTTACAAGATTTTGTTTTGAATCTGTTACTTGTCAGATTTTGGTGGTGCCAGCTGGATTCGAACCAGCGACACAAGGATTTTCAGTCCTTTGCTCTACCAACTGAGCTATGGCACCTTTATTTTGTAAGTCCGTTACCGAACTTGCGATGCAAATATACCGTCCTTTTTCGAATTCTAAAACTTTTGCTCTAATTATTTTCGTGGATTTATTCAAAGTCTTGATTTTGATTGAGATAAAATTACATCAAATAAACATTGTGAATGGGCAAATAACGGTATCTTTGCACTTCAATAAAATATTATGAGTAAAAAAGGAAGAGTTTTGGTGGCGATGAGCGGTGGAGTAGATAGCTCTGTTGCTGCAGTCATGCTGCACGAACAAGGATATGAGGTCATCGGGATTACGATGAAAACATGGGATTATGCTAGTTCCGGCGGCTCTTCAAAGGAAACAGGTTGTTGTAGCTTGGACAGTATCAATGATGCTCGAACATTGGCTGTAAACTATGGCTTCCCACATTATATCCTTGATATTCGTTCTGAATTTGGCGATTATGTAATCGACAATTTCGTGGATGAATATATTGCCGGAAGAACTCCTAATCCATGTGTATTGTGTAATACCCATATTAAATGGGAAGCATTGATGAAACGTGCTGATAAATTGGATTGTGAATTTATTGCAACGGGTCACTATGCAAATATCCGTATGCATGACAACGGTCGTTATGTGATTTCCAAAGGGAAAGACGAAAATAAGGATCAATCCTATGTGTTGTGGGGAGTTTCTCAGGAAAACTTAGCAAGAACCCAATTTCCATTGGGAAGTTTTACAAAAAAGGAAATCCGCCAGATGGCATTGGATATGGATCAAAAGGAATTAGCTAACAAATCGGAGAGCTATGAGATCTGTTTTGTTCCTGACAATGATTATCGTTCGTTCTTAAGGCACAAACGTCCTTTGTTGGATCAGGAGATAGGGCCAGGTAATTTTATTTTATCTGATGGCACCGTAGTAGGTCAGCATATCGGTTATCCGTATTTTACAATCGGACAACGCAGAGGCTTAGGAATTGCCCTAGGAAAACCTATGTTCGTTATTCAGATCCTTCCGGAATCAAATTCGGTCGTGTTAGGAGAGGAGCATGAGTTAGAGCGCAGCCAAGCATTTGTGAAGAATATCAATTTAGTGAAATACGCTTCGTTGGATGAGCCAATGGAAGCTATCACTAAGATTCGTTATAAGGACTCAGGAGCGATTTCTACTTTGACACAGCATGGTGATATCATGCAGGTGGATTTTGTTCATAATGTCAAAGGAATTGCACCTGGACAATCTGCAGTTTTCTACGAAGGTGATGATTTGATCGGTGGTGGTTTCTTAATGAAAGAAGAGAAATAGAATTTTAATTCTTAAACCATAAAAAAAATGCGATGTGAACTTCACATCGCATTTTTTATTTTATCAGTGGTCAATTATGATAATTTACCAACTTCTTGAGCTAGATCGATAATTTTGTTAGAGTATCCCCACTCATTATCGTACCATGAAATAACTTTCACAAAGTTATCATTCAATGAGATACCAGCTTTAGCGTCGAAGATAGAAGTACGAGCATCACCTAAGAAATCTGTAGAAACTACATCATCTTCAGTATATCCTAGGATACCTTTCAATTCACCTTCAGAAGCATCTTTCATTGCTTTTTTGATTTCTTCGTAAGAAGCACCTTTTTCTAGGCGTACAGTTAAATCAACTACAGAAACGTCAGCTGTAGGAACGCGTAAAGACATACCAGTTAATTTACCTTTCAATTCAGGTAACACTAAACCAACAGCTTTAGCAGCACCAGTAGAAGAAGGGATGATGTTTTGGTAAGCACCGCGTCCACCTCTCCAGTCTTTCACTGAAGGACCATCAACTGTTTTTTGAGTAGCTGTTACAGCATGTACTGTAGTCATTAATCCTTCAAGGATACCAAATTTATCATTTAATACCTTAGCGATAGGAGCTAAACAGTTAGTAGTACAAGAAGCGTTAGAAACGATGTTGTATTCTGGTTTTAAATCTTTATGGTTTACACCCATTACGAAAGTAGGGGTATCATCTTTCGCAGGAGCAGACATAATTACTTTTTTTGCACCAGCTTCGATGTGTTTTTGAGCTAATTCTTGAGTCAAGAAGAAACCAGTAGATTCGATTACTACTTCAGCACCAACTTCATTCCATTTAAGGTTTGCAGGGTCTTTTTCAGCAGTAACACGAATAGTTTTTCCATTTACGATTAAGTTTCCGTCTTTTACTTCAACTGTACCGTCAAATTGACCGTGCGTTGAATCATATTTCAACATATATGCTAAGTAATCTGGTTCAACTAAGTCGTTAATACCCACTACTTCGATATCACTGCGTTTTACAGCAGCTCTGAATGCTAAACGGCCAATACGGCCAAATCCGTTAATTCCAATTTTCATTTTTACTAATTTTTATTTATAAAATATTTTACAAGGTTTTGGACAGGCTCCCTAATGATGGTGCCGACAGCCAAATGATTTTCTTTGGCAATTTCTCGCAACCAGTCAGCGTAGTTGTTAGCTACCGAACCTGTGAAATTTAAGGTAGAGTCAGGATAAGTTTCCGAGAGAGGAACCAAATATGTTTTTACATAATTTTCAAGGCCTTTTTTGATAATCCCTTCCATATAAGGGTCCTCCTTATTTTCAAGGATAAAATCGGCAAAGGAAGTGAGAAAAATATTCGGGTTAGGGCTGTTATACGTTTTGTCTAGGATAAGCTTGCGATCGATATTATGTTTATGCAATAATTTTTCGCGGAAGCCTTGTGGCATGGATTCAGTTAGGAAGTCCTTAAGAATCTGCCGTGCCTGCCAGTTGGTGGAAGCTTCATCCGCCAAGATATAGCCTAAGCCATAGTTGTTCTCTACAATTTTTCTACCGTTATAGAAAGCGGCATTGGAGCCACTACCGATGATCCCAATAATTCCTTTTTCATTCCCGAAAGTTGAAATTGCAGAAGCCAGCATATCGTGGCTCACTTTTACTTTCGCGTTTTTAAAGAATTGTGTAAAGACCTTTTCGATTTTTTCTTGTCTCTCCTTAGAAGATGCGCCGGCACCGAAAAAATAAATCTTACGGATGCGTTCAGCGTTATTTATGAGTTGGGTATTCTTATTTAGTAGCTGGTAAATAAAGCGTTCGTCTTGAATGTAAGGGTTTATACCCATGGTACGGAATCCATGTAGGACTCTGCCTTTCTCAGCAAGTCGCCAATCGGCGTATCTTGATCCACTAAATATGACTGCAATCATAAGATTATATGTTCATTACTTCAGCAATAGTTATTAATTCTTCGTCCAGTTTGAATTCTTTGCCACGCAAAGCCTCTTCCAGCGTTGTACTAACCATTTTACTGCCACGGATTCCTACCGTTGCGCTTCTATTGCCTTTTATTAGTTCGTTGACTGCGAAGTATCCCATTCGGGTGGCAAGTACTCTATCAAAACTACTTGGGGATCCTCCACGTTGTAAATGTCCTAATATACTAACTTTTGTGTCATAAAAATCAAATTTTTCTTCGACACGTTTTGCAACATTATAGGCTCCACCGTTTTTATCGCCTTCAGCAATAATCACGATCATGGATGTTTTATTACGGTCTTTCGCAACCTCCAACATCTCGATCAATTCATCGATTGCCGTTTCTTTTTCAGGCAACATGATGGCTTCAGCACCTCCAGCTACACCTGCATTCAATGCGATACAACCTGAGTCACGCCCCATTACTTCAACGAAAAATAAACGGTTATGTGATGCCGCAGTGTCTTTGATTTTATCAATGGCATCAATAACAGTATTATTTGCGGTATCAAATCCTAGTGTATAATCCGTTCCGTAAAGGTCATTGTCAATAGTTCCTGGGATACACATGACAGGGATATCGTATTCTTGTGAGAATACTTCGGCACCAGTAAATGTACCATCACCACCAATCGCAACTAAAGCATCAATTCCTGCTTTTCTAATATTTTCGTACGCTTTTTTGCGGCCTTCAGGAGTTCTGAATTCCGGACAACGCGCTGATTTTAATACGGTTCCTCCTTTTTGAAGAATCGAACTTACGGAACGACTCACCATTTCAGTAAAATCCCCCTCGATCATTCCTTCATATCCCCTAAAAATACCAGTTACTTTTAGGTCGTTAAATAGCGCTGTTCGAACTACTGCGCGAATGGCAGCATTCATGCCTGGGGCATCGCCCCCTGATGTATAAACGCCAATCCTTCGTATATTGTTCATTAGGTCTTTCTTATTTTTTAGAAATACGAATATAATGTGTATTTCTTACACTATTAAATTTTTTTGGTAATTTGTTTGTGTAATTGTTATTATTGTTGAGGTTTTCAGGAAACAATTGATCAATATTAATAAATTTAGATTTTGCAAACATATTTTACTATAGATTGTGTCATTCTGACATTTGATGAGGGACAGTTGAAAGTTTTGTTGGCTGAACGAAATGAATACCCTTACAAGGACTGGTGGGCTCTTCCGGGCTATTTTGTGAATAAATACGAAGAAATGGCCGATGCTGTGGCTCGTATCTTATTCGAAATGACTGGACTAAAGGATATCTATATGGATCAGTTGGCAGCTTTCGCAGGCGTCAAACGACATCCCGAAGGAAGGATCTTGACTGTCGCTTATATGGCTTTGGTTCAAATGGAAGAGGTCAAAAATAAAATTAGTTCTGGTAGTACCTATATGAGGCAATTGAAATGGTTTCCTGTAACAGAACTTCCCGACTTAGCCTTCGACCACAAGGAAATCATTGAGTTAAGTTTGGACCGTTTGAAGAAAACTGTCAGCTACTCGACCACTCCATACGAATTATTACCAGCCAAATTTACACTAACCCAATTGCAACAAGTTTATGAGGCTCTTCTTAATAAGCAATTAGATAAAAGAAACTTTAGAAAAAAAATCAATAATCTTGGCTATCTCAAGGAACTGAATGAATTTCAAAAAGGAGTATCTTATCGTGCTGCAAAACTCTATTCATTCGATAAAAAGAAATTCCACAAAATCTTTAGTCAAGACTAAAAAACAACTTTCTTAAAATATTGTCTAAACGTTATCCTTTTGTTAAAAGAGTGTTAATCATCACTTTTTTGACAAAGGGATGATATTATTTATTTTCTATTTTATACTTTTGAACAATTTTTAGAAAAAGTCAAAAATAAAAAAGGTATAAAAATGGAGAATCGTAAGGATCAAATCATTGATGCAGCGCTAAAACGCTTCTCTCATTTTGGTTTTCATAAAACCACAATGAATGAGATCGCCGATGATATGCGAATTACTAAAGCAAATCTATATTACTACTATCCGGATAAGTCAACTCTTATTCTAGATGTATTAATAAAGATTGCAAATGACGTGTATGCAGGGGAGAAAGATATCGTAGAATCGTATTCTGGAGATTTAATGAAGACGATGATGGATGTGCTGGATTATAGAGCTACTTATACACGTAAATATTATGTTTTACATATCTGCGAAAATTTAGATTGGATTAAAGGTCTGGATCTAAATGAGGTTATGGAAGAGTTTCAACAGCGTGAGGTCACCTTGATTAAAAAATTATTCCAAAAATCATTGGATAGTGGTGAATTGATCATGGATGATATTGAAGGCTGTGCACAGACTCTGGTTGAAATTCAAAAAGGTCTTGGCATCATTCATACTATTTCGGATGTCATTACTGGAATTCCAAATGAATCGAACGTAGATAAGATAGTTGAAAGTCAAAAAAGAGCACTTAAATTAATTTTCGAAGCACGTATAGCTAGTAATAAATAGAATGAATAGAACTAAACTTATGGCCCTAATGATAGCAGGGATGTTATCGGGTTCATTGTTACATGCACAAGAAACCTTGACCTTGCAGGAAGCGGTAAAATTTGCATTGCAAAATAAAGCGGAAGCCAAGAAGGCAAAGCTGGAAATAGAAAATTCTGAGTATTTAATTGATGAGGTTCGGGCAGGAGCTCTTCCTCAGGTTAATGGTTCAGCTTCATTGACCTACAATGCACTAATTCAAAAAAGCGCATTGGATGGGGCTTTGATGGGGAGACCAGGTGAAACAATCATGGTGGCATTCGGACAACCTTGGCAAGCAAACGCAGTCGTGCAAGTGAGTCAACAGCTTTTTAATCAATCTTTATTTACTGGATTAAAAGCGGCAAGATCTACTCGTGATTTTTATCTGATCAACGCTGAGTTGAGTGATGAACAATTGATTGAGAGAGTTGCCAATGCATACTATGAAGTTTATCAATCAGATATGCAGTTGAATACGATTAATAACAACTTGGAAAATACCAACAAAACCAGAGATGTTTTGAAAGGTATGGTTGATGCAGGTTTGATGAGAAAAATTGACCTAGATCGTACCGAAGTTGCTATCAACAATTTATTAGCACAAAAGCAACAGATTGTAAATGCTCAGGAGCTAAGAGAAAATGCACTGAAGTTCGCGATTGGGATGAAGATCACGGATGATATTGTTCTTCCAAAAGAGACCTTTGATATCAATGGTGAGTTTATCAGTGAAGAATTCAATGTCGATAATCGTACTGAAGTAAAATTGGTTGAAAAGCAAATCGAATTACTAGAACTGAATAAAAAATCAATGGTTGCTGCTTATTATCCAAGCTTGTCATTGACCGGTAACTTAGGTTATTTGGGCTTTGGACAGCAGTTCCCAATTTTCAATAATTCAGCTAGTTTTGCGCCATACTCAGCAATTGGCTTAAACCTTTCTATTCCAATCTTTAATGGAGGATCTACGAAAGCAAAGATCAACCAAGCAAATGTTGATATTTTGAAAGCTAAGGTAGATTTGGAGGACAACAAACTTGGATTGAACCTAGCAGCTGAAAACGCTAAAGCTCAAATTAAAAATAGCTTGTTGACAGTGGATAACAACCGTCGTAACGTAGAAATGGCGAAGGAAGTTATGGAAAACACCCAAAACAACTATAGAAATGGGCTAGCGACTTTAACAGAATTGTTGGATTCTGAGAATGCCTATGCAGATGCTCAAAACAACTTGAATACCTCATTATTAAATTATAAAGTTGCAGAGATCCAAGTGATCAAAGCAAATGGAAAATTAAAAACATTAGTAAACGAATAATATAACCACACATAATGAAACGTACATTAATTACCCTAATTGTTATCATTGCTGCAGGAGCAGGTATATACCTTATCCTTCAAAAGAACAAAGCAAAGAATGATGCAGATACGGCTGCGGTAGCTGAAAAAAATGCGGCAGTAGCAGTGCGTATCGACACAGCTGAGAATAGCAATATGAGCTTAGAATACTTAGCGAATGGGACTTTTATGCCAAAACAAGAAGTAACGGTAGCTGCTGAAACTGGTGGTCGTGTAGTTCGTGTGATGGTTGATGAAGGTTCTAGAGTATCAGCAGGTCAGACATTAGCAATCGTTGAAGGCGATAAATTGAATGTCAATGTTGCGAATGCTCAAGCGGCATACGATAATGCGCAAGCCAATCTTATGCGTTTTGAAAATGCACTTTCAACAGGAGGTGTTACTCAACAACAAGTTGATCAAGCACGCCTTCAATTTGAAAGTTCAAAAAACAACTTGAAAAGCGCAAAATTAAACGCAGGTGATGTTACTATTAAAACATCAGTTTCTGGTATTGTAAATTCCCGTAAAATTGAACCAGGTGCTTATGTAAGCCCAGGTACTCCCGCATTTGATATCGTCAATGTAAGCACTTTAAAATTAAGAGTTAATGTGGACGAAAAGAACGTCGCAACATTACGCGTAGGACAAGCTGTTCAAGTAAGAGTGAGTGTTTATGCGGATAAAGAATTTTCAGGAAAAATTACTTTCATCGCTCCTAAATCAGACGGAAGCTTGAACTTCCCTGTAGAAATCGAAATTGCGAATAACCCGAACAACGAATTGCGTGCTGGTATGTACGGTACTGCTGTATTTGGTGCTAGCGGTAGTTCAAGCGTATTGGTTGTTCCTAGAACAGCATTCGTAGGTAGTATTTCTGATAACAAAGTATTCGTATTGAAAAACGGAAAAGCTGTAGAATCAACAGTGGTAGCGGGTAGAAGTTTTGGTGATAATATTGAGGTTCTTAGTGGTTTGCAAGCTGGCGACCAGGTAATTATCTCTGGTCAAATCAACTTGTACAACAATTCACCTGTTGAAGTTATTAAATAATTTGTGCTAAGAACGAACTCATAAAATGAAGATTACTGAAATATCGATAAAACGTCCGAGTCTGATCATAGTATTGTTTATACTATTGACTTTAGGCGGGATATTCTCATACACCCAATTGGGTTATGAGCTGATACCAAAGTTTGAGGTAAACGTAATTACCATTCAAACAGTGTATCCAGGTGCTTCACCTTCCGAGGTAGAAAGTACTGTAACCAAGAAAATAGAGGATGCCGTATCCTCCTTGGAAAATATTAAGAAATTGGAATCAACCTCTTTGGAGAACGTTTCGATTGTAATGATTACCCTGAATGACGGAGCGGATGTCAACTTCCTGCTCACGGATGCCCAGCGGAAAATCAATGCGGTCTTAAATGACCTCCCTGATGACGTTGAGGCTCCATCATTGAATAAGTTCTCCTTGGATGATATCGCCATCATGAGTTTGGCTGTGACATCCAACCAATCGGAGAAAGAATTGTACGACCTGTTGGACAACAAGATACAACCAATCTTTGCGCGTATCTCTGGGGTTGCAAAAGTAGACATGGTCGGTGGTGAAGAGCGTGAGATCCAAGTTTCTGTAGACCCTGAGAAAGCAGAAGGCTATGGAGTTTCAATCTCTCAGATCCAAAGTGTTATTGCACAATCCAATCTAGATTTCCCTACAGGAAACGTAAGTACTCGTGAATCGAGAACAACCATCCGTTTGGCTGGTAAGGTTGTGGATGTTGAAGAGTTGAGAAACTTGCCAATCACTACCCCAACTGGAGTGACTATCTTCTTAAGAGATGTTGCTGATGTTCAGGATGGTATTAAGGAAATCGAGAAAATTGCACGCTTAGATCGTAAGAATACCATTCTATTACAGGTGTTCAAACAGTCGGATGCAAATGCGGTAGAGGTATCCAAATTGGTGAAAGAAACGATTGAAACGGTACAGACAGATTATAAAACAGATAATATCCAAATTAGGGTTGCGAACGATTCAACGGATTATACCTTGAATGCAGCAGACAACGTAATCCACGATTTAATGATCGCGATTGCCTTGGTAGGTTTTATCATGTTGTTCTTCTTGCATAGTTTGAGAAATGCGGCTATCACCATGATTGCGATTCCATTATCCCTGGTTGCAACCTTTATCGGTCTGTTATTGATGGGCTATACCTTGAACTTGATGTCCTTGTTAGGTCTTTCTCTAGTGGTTGGTATCTTGGTCGATGATGCGATCGTTGTAATTGAAAATATCCACCGCCATATGGAGATGGGTAAGAATAAGGTTCGTGCAGCTTATGATGGTGCAAAAGAAATTGGATTTACCGTATCGGCGATTACCTTGGTTATCGTGGTAGTATTCTTACCTATTGCGATGTCAACAGGTTTAGTGGCTAACATCCTTGCACAGTTCTGTGTGACGGTAATTATTTCAACTTTATTATCCCTATTGGTTTCCTTTACAGTGGTGCCTTGGTTGTATTCACGTTTCGGAAAATTAGAGCATATTAACCCTAATTCCTTTATTGGTAAGATTGTACATGGTTTTGAAGCAGGATTGACAGCTTTCACCCATTGGATTACTGGTATCCTAGAATGGTGTTTGAAAAACTGGAAAACCAAATTGGCAACCCTTTTTATTGCCTTGGTATTGTTCTTTGGCTCATTCACTTTGGTAGGTCTTGGATATATTGGTACCGACTTTTTCCCAGCTTCGGATAAAGGTGAGTTCATGATCCAGTTAGAATTGGAGAAAGATGCTTCCTTAGAGAAAACCAACTTCTTGACGCAAAAAGCAGAATCGATTATCGAGTCTAAACCAGAAGTGGAAAGTATCATTACCACGGTAGGTCAATCCTCAGATGGGGTGATGTCTACTGCAGGTTCACGCTATAAGTCTGAGATTCACGTGATCCTAAAAGATACTTATACAGAAAGCTCGAAGGTTTATTCTGCTCGTTTGAAACGTGAGTTGGAGAATAAATTAATCGGTTCCAAAGTTACAGCTGTAAATATGGGTTTAATGGGAGCGGAGCAAGCACCTTTGAAATTGACTGTAATGGGTTCAGATTTGGAAGATGCGCGTGAGTTCGCTATCAAAGCGGAAGAAATCTTACGTAATATCCCTGGTGCTACAGGAGTAAAATTAACTTCTGAAGATGGTAACCCAGAGATTCGTGTTCAAGTGGACCGTGATAAGATGACTTTCCTTGGATTGAATGTAGCGACGGTGGGTATGACCATGCAAACTGCATTCTCCGGAAATACAGATAATAAATTCCGTGCTGGTGATAACGAGTATGATATCAATATTCGTTTCGCGGAGAGCGGAAGAGCAAATATCAATGATGTTAGAAACTTGAAGTTTATCAATAATCAAGGTGCTACGATTTCATTGGATCAATTTGCAACCGTAGGATATGGATCAGGACCAACCTTATTGGAACGTCGTGATAAATCTCCTGCAGTTTCTGTCCAAGGTTCGGTGGTAGGTCGCCCAATGGGTACTGTTGCTGCTGAATGGGAAGAAGGATTCTCTAAATTAGAACGTAAGCCTGGGGTTGTATATGTGTGGGGTGGTAACATGGAGAGTCAAACCGAAGGTTTCGGTACTTTAGGAGTTGCCCTTATCGCTTCAATCTTATTGGTGTATTTAGTAATGGTGGCTTTGTATGATAGTTTCTCGACTCCATTTGTGGTCTTGTTCTCAATTCCACTATCCTTTATCGGAGCCTTGTTACTATTGGCATTGACAAACCAAACATTGAACATCTTTACCATCTTGGGTATTATCATGTTGATTGGTTTGGTTGCGAAGAATGCGATCTTACTAGTTGACTTTGCTAACCATAGAAAAGAACATGGTGATAGTACGCATGACGCTTTGGTTGCTGCCAACCACGCTCGTCTTCGTCCAATCTTGATGACAACCATTGCGATGGTATTCGGTATGATTCCAATTGCCTTAGCAACGGGTGATGGTGCTGATACTAACAGAGGTTTGGCAATCGTAATTATCGGAGGATTATTGTCATCCTTATTATTGACCTTGGTAGTTGTACCGGTAGTATATTCCATCTTCGATGGATTCGGTCGCCGCTGGGGTAAGAAAGAAAAAACGGATTATGCAACAATGATGGAAGCTGATTATGTTCCGAATGAACATTATGTTGACGAAATGGAAGTGAAGCATAACTAATCTAGAACAATTAATTTTCTAAATACTAAAGGCCTGGGATTTTTTCCAGGCCTTTTTTGATTTTTTCTTGTAATTCCAAAATGATATTTCGCTAATTTTTCCTTAAAATCAATGGAAATTTATGAAAAATTGGTTGGTTAAACATCTATTTATTTTATGGAAAAATATGCTTTTAAGCAGTATTAACAATGATTTGTATGGTCGATATCAGTCGTAAATCATTTACTTTTTTAAAATTTATATCATGTTCTCGTGATTTTTCCCGTAATTGGTATCAATCAAATTAACCGAACAAAACGTTCAAAATTTGATAACATAAATTGATTGTATTACAATAAAAATATCACACACTAACTATTAATTTTATGGCCGGAATTTCTCTAAATTCTGGCCATTTACTTTTAATCATGAATCATGATCATCAACTTTATTCGGGTTCGGGGGAAGGGGATTTGTATCATGTTCCGGACGCTTCCCAGTATCTGATTGCACCTTCTCATTGTCTTCCCTTGGCTTATCAACTTTATCCTTTTCCAATTCTTCCTGTTTTACTTCTTTCTGTTTACTCATAGCTTTTGATTTTATGTTTCATTTAAAAAACACCTTGAATCAAGGAATGTTCGGAATAAATGTTGAATGGTACTTCAAACATTTTATTTTATCGGATGTTTCTTAAATGGTAGGGACCAAAATTTATTTATGGAAAAACAGCAAAGCAAAGGATTTATTAAGGATACTTTTCAAATTTTAAAGAATACTGTCATGGGATTTATGAATGAAGACAGTATGAAATACAGTGCATCACTAGCTTATTATACTATCTTTTCACTCGGTCCCATTTTGGTATTAATGATTTCCTTGGCCGGTATCTTCTATGGAGAAGATGCTATTAAAGGAAAATTATTTTCTGAATTAAATGAATTGGTGGGGCTTACGGCTGCTCGTCAAATCCAGGATGTAATCAAGAACCTAAGCTTATCAGGAAAGTCTAACTTAGCGATGATAGTCAGTATTATTACCCTGATTATCGGTGCTACGACAGTCTTCGGTGATATGCAGAACTCGATTAATAAGATCTGGCATGTCAAGGCGAAACCTAAAAAAGGATGGTTGAAAATGTTAATGGACCGCCTTTTATCCTCTTCCCTGATTATTGGATTAGGATTCTTATTGGTAGTGACGCTGGTGGTCAATGGGATTATCCTGACCTTAACAGATCGCTTACTCAGGTTCTTTCCGGATATGACGGTTTATGTCATGGATGCTATTAATTTCGGACTAACTTTTGGAATTACCTTTATTCTATTTTCCGTGATCTTTAAGGTGCTTCCTGATGTTACCATAGGATGGCGACCGGTAAAGGCGGGAGCATTCTTTACCTCCATTCTGTTTGCGATAGGACGATTCGGAATTGGCTTTTACTTGCAGTCTTCCGATACAGAGTCTACCTACGGCGCAGCAGCTTCCATTGTATTGATTCTTCTGTGGGTATATTATACCGCAGCCATTCTTTACTTCGGCGCCATCTTTACCCGCGAATTTGCAACCTTTCATGGAATAAGCATAGAACCTTCGGAATATGCCGTACATGTAGAATTAAAGGAAATTGAACGAAATGTTAGTGAAATCCCTCCAGCACCTCTAACGGAGGAAGAAAAGGTCATTGAAAAATAATTAGTTCAAGATGGATTTTTTATCCAGCCAAATAAATCTTGGGCGATAAACGGAGGCTTTTTTCCACCATAATCGTTCGCTAAAGGTATTGACATTGTAGCTCACTAATATTTTATTATCCTTACTGATCTGAGGATGAAACATGGCATTGTAAGTAAATAAACTGTCCTGTTTTAACTCGGGCTCATCGATTTGATAAAGTAGTTTTTCATTCTTAAAAGGTCCCTGAAAGTCATCAGCAATATAACTGTATATCTTTCCGGGAACATGATAACGATCTTGATTCAGCAATACGATCTTACCATCCAGCTTACGCACACTGAACTGTTCTGAAACCATGCTATGAACCCCTGCAATCGCTTTACTCTTGGCAGCATCTTTTTCCCATTTCTCCCCAGCCCAATATTCCTGGGCTATCAACTCCCTATTCTTGATTTGTGCCCGCATGACATGCAGTTCTGAATGAAAATTTTTATGATCTACCTTAGAACCATAGATGTAAATATATTTCCCTTGTTGTATGACGGCATGTCCATAATGGATGGGGTTATCCCCAGAAATAAAAGATGCCCGATGCATCAACTCAAAGGTTTTTGGATTTAAGCTCAGGAAGTCACAACCTTCATATTGAAAAGCAAAAGGTCCTTTTTCATTAGCTTTCTTACTGTATTTAGCCATGAATAATAATAGCTGTCCTTTAAAGAGGAAGCCATCTCCTGGCCAATACCAATATTTTCCCTGTTCTGAAGTTTCTACATCTATGAATGATCGAGGCTGATTGAAGTCTCCGCCATACAAACTTTGAATGCTGTCCTTTGAGTATAGCGTTGCGGTATTTCCAAGAATAAATTTTGAAGGCGATTGCCTGATATTATCCTTAATAGGACCAAGAAAAGAATCTCCCCACAGGAATATTGATTTTCCTTTACCCAGATCTATCGAAATACATCCATCAGAACCAGATATTCCTGTCGGGTTTTCGGGCAACAGCAAGTCCGTAAAACTAGGATCTAGCTTTACGGAATCAAAACCTAAAATCTTGGTCTCCACTGGTCGCTGACTATAACCACAATAGGGGGAAGCTATGGCCAATAGAAGAATGGCAACAATGGTTTTCACTTTTATTGATGATAAAACTCTTTTACTCTATTTTCTAAATCTACAATGATAGCATTTGCAAAATCTCTTTCCTGTAGTTTGCTTGCATGATATAAGGCTCCTGGACTAAATACATTCACCTCCATGATCTTATCCCCAACGATATCCAGACCGACAAGATACATATTGTCATCCTTCAACTGTTGGGATACCTGATTCACCAACTGAAGGATATTGTCGTCAATAATCGCAACCTCAGGTTTTGCACCCTGATGGATATTACTTCTGATTTCATCCTCTTTTTGCACTCGACGAACTGCAGCATATTTCCCATCCACGATCAATGGCTCTCCACCCATCATAAAAAATCGAATATCTCCCTTCTTAGCCTCGGGTAAATATTCTTGAGCAATCACATAGCCGTCTCTAGAAATTGCTTCAACAGTTTGTTTTAGATTCTGCCTATCCTTATAATCGATCATAAAGACATTCTTGCCTCCTGATCCTTTCAAAGGTTTTAAAATGATTTTATCCTGTTGTTCCTCCAAAAACCGAAGGACATCATTATGATTTCTAGTAACTAATGTTTTTGGACGAACCGATTTAGGGAAATTTTCCAGATACAATTTGTTGTTTGCCTGAACCAAATAATCAGGATCATTAATGACCAATCTGCCATTTCTCTTAACTATTTGAGCGAACTGTATACCTGCTGCGGCAGCCCAAGGACGGTTTATCATATCTAAGGTCGGATCAAATCGCAACCATAAAATATCAATCTCGTTTAAATCAACCAATGTTTTCTCAGCATCTTTTAAGTGATTGACAAAATCTGAACCTTTGGTTAATCCCAGTTCCGGACTGATTATCCGGCAATGTGCTAATATTGTTTGTTCATCCTCGTAAACAAAATCTGCAAGTCCGATATACAGGACGGTGTGACCTCGTTCCAAAGCTTTCAAAGCAAGTATAGTCGTTGTAAATTTCTCCTCTTCTTTATGGGACTGGTTGATTAAAATTGCGATTTTCATATATTTTTCTAAAATATTTTCTCTTATTGTATTAGTTTAAAAATGCTTCCTTTTCGTTTGACATCCTTCCATTGAGCACTAAATTCAGGGAATAAATACCGCGGTGTCACTGCTGGTGGAATTAAAATCTCTTTCTGTAAAAGGTCCTTGATAATCGGGAGATAATCTTTTCTGATTTTCCCCATCATCAACAGATGTACATTGTTACCATCTTTCAGGTAATTGAGCAATTCCATGATGCCTTTTAAATAGAGGGCATCCTTTGTCAATCCACCACCACGATAAACCCGCATCACGATTTGAAATGCTGTTTCTTGTTGAAAGCTGTATTGCTCCACCAACATGTTGAAGGTATCAATGAAAGAATTGCCGAGTAACATATTCTGAACTGCTATGACGCGTGCTGCAATGGTTCTCAAACGATCATTGTTTAATCCACCGACAATATATTCGGCCAAAACAGCCAGGCCTTCCTGCAGCTCCTCATATCCTGGAACACCAAGACTAAAAATACTCAAGGGCTGCTCCCTACCATTGAAATAGGTCACCACATGCGTACCGATTTCATGTTGTATCAAGGCTTCTGCTCTTTTACGAGTCAATTTATATTCCTTGCTGATATTAAGTACCCCACGGTTGACCATCACCCCAGAAATATCCTCCCGAACCCGGACAGGACTGTTGAATTCTTGATTTTGACGCTGTAGAAATTTTATCTCATCTCTGGCTAGTTTCGCAAATTCAAAGGCATTGATGTAATCATCACTCTTTTTGATGGGTTCTTCAGGTTCAGTTACCATTAATATCGCCATGGCGCTTTTATAAAGCTTCTCCGAGACGTTACCAAAGACTTGTAAACTCCCATGTAAAAAATCATCCTTGCCGCGGTCAGCAATCATACTGACCATCGAATCCAATTCTGTCCGCTTATCCCTGAAGATATATGCCATGGTAGGATCATAAATATCTTCAATCCGCAGGTTATATAATCTTCGCTTGACCAAATCCGGATCAATGTGCATCGGTCGGTATAGGAATTTTGGCGTTTTCCAGAATTTATCCTTCTTAAACTGCAACCAAGCCTCATGCGCATTTAACGGAGTAACCATCAAAAGAAAATCAAACTTTTTGCTCTCTTGAGCCAAGGCATTGTCAATATCAATCATGAGCGGGGTAAGCTCCTGATGAAAATTAAGCTTCTGTGCCGTAGCGTTCAAATGCGTATAGACCCTCAGGAATTCAAAGAAAAGTCTGGATAAGGACTTCGCTAAGGTTTCGCGATATAGCCGCATTAAGATGGGTAATACCAAGTCCTCTTCCTCAATATAACTTTGTTTAATTGCTAAACCCATATAAAGGATTTGTCGGTTCTGGAGTTCTTTTTTACTAAAAAGGGCTCCAAGGTCTTTGGGTTGAGGGATATTCAAATCCTTAGCAATAGCCGTACTGATTTCCCGCGCTTCCTTGTTGATATTCTTTTGAAAATACTCCGCAAGGGGCAAAATATCCTTTTGACCAACATGGATCAGAATATCTTCCTTTTGCATAGGTTCACCAATCCACGCCTCAACCAATAAACAAGCCCCAAACTCTTCCGCTAATTTCTGTGCAATTGGTTTAATCCATTCCTCCAGATTAAAGTCCTGTGATTTACAAACGATACTTGCATTCTCCGTCTTAGCTAAATCAACCAACATTTTATCCCGCTTATCCGAACTTGGAACCCTATAAATAAAAATATAAGGCACAATCTTGTTGAAAATGAATTTCCCAACATTTGGAACTTGATAGTGAATTGGATTACGCTTATTGATCGCGTTTAATATTCGGGTAAGGATTTTGCTATTTTCCTCTAACATTTTTAAAGTACGTTGTTAAAACCGTGATTGAATTCATTAATAATTGTTTACAGGATACAACTCGATTTAGGTCTGGCGCTCCTGTCCATTCATCCATAAAATCCTTGCGGAATTCAAAGGATAGGACACAACCGTAATCCCCAAATTTTTTATTTAAAAACTGCGATAAATATCCTCCCTTAAATTTAATATTTTCTTGAATATCAATCGGTTCGTCATACAAGCTTTCTTTTTTAATAAATTCAATTAATTGTTTTATTAGAGGAGCCCATTTCGGATCCACGTAGGCGGTACCTAAATTTATCTGAGGATTTTTTTGCAAATCAATTACCTCATCAGGACCATTTCTTTTGGCATTATAGCTATGGATATCATAGACGATAAAATACCCGAATCGATCTATGGTTTCCTGAATTAACTCCTCAATTTCTGAATAGATATTTTTATGATCCAGATGCAATTCTGTAACAATATTTTCAGGTAAACTGTCTTTCCAAACCTCTAGTCCCCATGCTTGTTCTGGTCTTAAGTATACTGAATCTGCTAATGTCCGATTTAAGTCAAGTTGAAATCGCGAAGAACCTACAATAAATTGATTTGTTGGAAGTTCAGCCATTACCGCCGTAAATGGATCTTCTTCCCGAAGCCTTTCATCTTCACCGAGCTTGATATAAGGATCAATAAGCGGATCGATTTGCTGACCATCGTGGATCGCAAATGACCAAAACGGACTGTCTATCTTTTTGATGAAATACTTTGTAAACTTTGACATTTTCTTCCTTTCTACCTTTATCAACAATGATTAAAGAAATTAGTTTGAATGTCAGGACAGTAATATTATGGTAATTGGAACTTCTAATAGGATCAAGGAAATTCGGTCATATATCAATATTTCCAGAGATTTGTGTAACTAACTGTAACAATTCGAAAAAAATATTTAAAACCCATAATATCAAGACCTTATTATACGTTGTCTTTGTATAACCAGTTAAAAGGAGGTTGTTATGAACCTAATTCAACGCATTGAACATTGGGGAGATGCACATCATCCGAGATGGATTGACTTCGTCAGGATAGTTCTTGGAATTCTGATCTTTGCAAAAGGAATAAGCTTTATTATGGATCGTGACTCTGTAGCCACATTGATTGAAAAAACTCATTTTCAATTATCCATTTGGAGTGCTGTTCATTATGTGGTGTTTGCCCACCTGGTAGGAGGGATTTTCATCGCATTGGGATTATGTACTCGACTGGCTGTGGCTATACAAATTCCAATCCTTATCGGAGCTGTATTCTTTGTGAATATTACCAATGGGTTCAGTTTTCTGAATTCCGAATTTTGGTTGTCCCTAGTGGTACTTTTACTCCTTATTTATTTCTTGATTGTCGGCTCAGGACCTATGTCCCTCGACAAAGAAATGGATAAGCCAGGTTATAAAAGACAAATTTAAAAGGTGAAATACCTTTGAAGACTTCTAAGTATTATTTGGAAAGGCCTTGCTTGCAAGGCCTTATTTATTTGCCTAAATATGATGCACTTATTACCATAGATCAATACTTTATCCTTAATTAAGGGGTATTTTTGTATTCTATTTAGGAAAATACCATGAAAGAAAAACAAATTGAAAAGATAATAAAACCTGGCATGCCTCATTTCGTAGGCGATGGTTTTAGAGTACATAGTTTTATTCCTTCTGCCATACCAATGCAGCGGATGGACCCATTTATTGTATTTGATTATAATTCGAAATACAACTTTCCGGCCAGTTCAATTCCAAAAGGAGTAGGGGTACACCCGCACCGTGGTTTTGAAACCGTAACTCTGGCTTATAAAGGTAGGGTTGAGCATGCTGATAGTAGTGGTGGTGGTGGAATAATCGGAGAAGGTGATGTACAATGGATGACCGCAGCTTCTGGTGTTCTTCATAAGGAATTTCATGAATCGGAATGGAGTAAGGAAGGTGGTGAATTCCAAATGGTTCAATTATGGGTAAACTTACCTGCCGCTCATAAAATGTCCGATCCGAAATATCAGGCTTTAGAGAATAAATCGATCCCTAAAGTCCAACTTGCAGATGGTTTGGGATATGTTGAAGTAGTAGCAGGTGAATATCAAGGCACAAAAGGTGCCGCCAGCACCTTTACTCCGGTCAACTTATTCAATGCCAAATTGAAAACTGATGGAAAAGCTGAATTTGAATTCCCTGAGTCCTATAATACCGGATTGCTGATCTTGGAAGGATCTGTAAAGGTAAATGGACAAGAGGTCGCAACCGATCATTTTGTCTTGTTCGAAAATAAGGGTGAAAAAATTAAGGTTGAAGCATTGGAAGATGCATTGATCTTGGTATTGAGTGCTGAACCCATCAATGAACCAATTGCAGCTTATGGACCCTTTGTAATGAATACAGAGGCAGAAATAAAACAAGCCTTCCGGGATTTCCAAACCGGCAAATTCGGATTTCTCGAAGATTAATCCCTTCTAAAAAAACAGGGGTTGAATTCATGATTCAACCCCTGTTTTACAATTAATAATTTACAGATAAACCAACACCAAACCCCATATCCGAATCATAATGAGTTCGAATTCCAAGATTCTTAGTCAATATATACCGTAAATCACCCATATACTCTAAATCTGAATTTACCATAACACCAGCTCTTAATCTTTTTGTTACTGGAATATCCTCCCGCATTAACTGCAATCGCACATTTCCGTCATGATAAACCTCTGCCTGAAATCTGACCAGCATAGGTAGCAAATAAGTGAAACCTGCCGATAATAAAGCACGTTCATTCTTGCTGTTTTTCTGACCAAAGATGTTTTTCTCGGGTCCATGCTTATCCATTCGCCTATACCGATAATCAAAGCCGATAAATGGCATAAACCATTGCATTTTTCCAATATAGCGCCCTAAATGCGTTTCAACCTCATATCCATGCATATCACTATAGCCCAATCGCCATTCTGTGGTAAGGCTATAGCGGGTATTATGCAACATCAGTTCCCCATCATTACCATTCGTCGCGAAATCATTCTGAATCATAAAATGCTTCATATTACTTTCCTTTTGTAATTCGCGATATGCCCATGCTTTATTCGGAAGATAAGGGTTGGGAGCTTGGTCTTCTGTACTGAAAACCCGATTCATTCCGGCCATCATATGGTATAAAATATGGCAATGGAAAAACCAATCACCTTCTACATTCGATAGAAACTCAATGGTATCTGTCTCCATCGGCATAATATCCAATACATTTTTCAGTGGAGCATAATCCCCCTGACCATTGATCACTCTGAAATCATGTCCATGAAGATGCATAGGATGTCGCATCATGGAATTGTTGTATAAAATGATCCGTAAGACTTCGCCTTCTTTGATCAAGATTTTATCACTCTCCGCAAGAACCTTGTTATCCATACTCCAAACATACCTGTTCATGTTTCCCGTCAGTTCAAACTTCATTTCCCTGACTTTGGCATCTGCAGGCAGCGTAGTTTTTGTAGGGGATCGTAACATCGTATAATTCAAAGTCACAAGATCAGAACTTCCATGTTCGCCATGGTTCATGTCTTTCATGTTTGCCATGTCATGATCCATGTTCTCCGAAGAATGATCCATTTGATGCTCTGTATGATTATTCTGATGTGCTGAATGTTCCTTTGTAGTATCCGTTGAAGATTTTGAATGTTCTTCATGATTCATGGAATCATGCTGATGCGATTGATTTTGAATTTCCGGATACATCACGGTATTCATATCCATCTTCTGTAGACTCATTTTCATGCCCATGTCATCCAGATCACCATTCATTTTCATCATGTCATTCATCATCTTCATTCCTTCAAAGTATTTCAGCTTTGGTAATGGACTGACTAATTGCTTGACACCTGAACCCAAATACATGGAAACCTGATTGGTCCGATCCTCTGGGGTTGCCATAAATTCATAGGAAAAACCATCCTCAGGAATCGTAACGATGACATCATAGGTTTCTGAAACGCCTACTATCAGACGGTCCAATTCAACAGGCTCCACGTCATTTCCGTCATTGGCAACAACCGTTATCTTCCCACCGGCATATGTTAACCAGAAATAGGAAGATGCCCCTGCATTGATGACTCTTAGTCTTACCTTGTCACCAGCCTTGAACTGTGAATAGGTCTCCTCAGAACTTCCATTCAGTAAAAATCGATCATAATATACATCGCTGACATCCATGGCAAGCATCCGCTTCCACTCATTGGTCAACTTTGTTTTAAAATGTCCAGCTTTGATGGCTTCAGCATAACTTTGCGTTGCATTCTTTTTGATGGCAAACCAATCATTGGCATTATGAAGCATCCGATGTACATTGTCTGGATTCAAATTGGTCCATTCACTCAAGACCACCGGTATTTCCGGAAGATCATCAATGCCCTTTCTAAAGGTTGGATCATTCGGCCTTTTCTTGAGGATCATGGCGCCATACATCCCAATCTGCTCCTGCATTCCCGAATGACTATGATACCAATGCGTACCATTCTGAATGATAGGAAACCGATATACAAACGTGCTGTTCGGTTCTATGGGCATTTGAGTCAGAAAAGGAACACCATCCTCCTTATTCGGTAAATAAACCCCATGCCAATGCAAGGAAGTTCCTTCCTTGAGTTTATTATGAACATGTATTTCTGCAGTATCTCCTTCGGTAAATGTAAGTGTAGGCATAGGAATCATCCCATTTACAGCGACCGCCCGACGATTCTTATCAGCAAAATTTACGATACTATCCGTTACATTTAAATCATAGCGCACGATTTTTTGGCCCAAGGCCAGGGATGAGCAAAATATAAAGGTGATAAGTAAAAGGTATTTATTTCGTGCTTTCATTTTCATCATACGTTAAAAATTATTAAGTCTGTTTAGATCGGTTAGAGTTTTTCTTTAACCTCGCCGCAACTCATCATTTTTGATCCGTAGTATGGGTTTTTTATCGCTTCTTCTTTACTTAACCAATAAGCGCCTTTATTGTTGTTGGCCATTGGACAAAATTGCCAGAATAAGCCTTCTGCTGATCCTGATGTTTTTGCTAACGTATAGATTTGGTCGGAAAGTTCAGTAAAGGTATTTCTCTGACCTTCGAGTTTTGTGTCTTTCGCGATTTGATTTGCCGATTTTTCTAAATTTCCTTTCAACTTCATCCACTGAACATGCTCAGCTTCTGCCAATGAATTCATGTCCACTTTTTTGATCGATTGACTCAATTGACCTGCTGCCAAAGCACTGTTTTTTTGATTACTCGTTATTAAAGCATCTTTCAGTTCCAAGTAAGAAGCAAACACAGAAGTTAAACCTTTCTGTTGTTGGGCATGCTCATTTTTAGAACCTGGTTCATGTGGCTTCTCATTGGAATTCATCTCATGCTGTGGACCGCCTTTTGCTACTTCATGGCTTCTATCATAAAGGCAACATTCATGTAACTTTTCATAAATATCATCCGGAGCTCTGAATTGTGCATTATCATAACCTGACTGAGCTATTTTTTTCAATACAGCAGATTCACTGGTTTTTGTAGAATCAAAGGTGATTTCAGCCTGTTTTTGTTTGGCATCCCAACTGACCTTGGATATGTTTTTCTCAGATCCACTGGTTTCTATGGTCTTCTTACACATGCCACAGTTTCCATTAACCGCAACTGAAACTGTTTTTGCATTCTTGATTTGTGCTATACTAGCATTGATTCCTAAGCCAAGGATAAGGCCTAAGATTAAGGATATCTTTTTCATCTTTTATTTTTTAATTTAAATAGCTTGGATAGCCAATGGCTAACCAGAATAAATTACCTAATGGTACAAATGGAAGTAATTAAGCTATTTTGGGCGGGATGAAAATTGAAGAATATCCAGAGGTTTCTTGGAAAACCAAAAGGGTAGATATTTTCTCCTTAAAAATTGGATTGTTGAAATGAAACTCAAAACTTGGGTTGGAATAGAAACAACAGCTTGTATTGGCCATCATCGGACAACAACAATTGGAATCCGTACAAGAGCTTTTACTTTCCTGATGTTTGGATGTGGGCTCTGTATTTTCCTTTTCACAACAGCTGTGTTCATTTTCAGCATGATGATCCTTTGTTTCGCAACTAACTTCTGACTTCACTTCCTCCTGATGTTCATTGCACGCAAAAGTAAGCTTTGGGCTGAACAAGGCTAAGAGTGTGAAACAGATTATGGAAACTATCTTCGTCATCATGTGATATTTACAAAGCTATGCAAAATTTTTAGAATGAAAAAAAGATGTCCAAAAAGAAGGCCCAGGTTGTAAAACCTGAGCCGGACACATTAACTATTATTAATTATACCTTGCTAATTAATTTTGAAGATTTTTATCTTCGTTCTCGAGGTGGAACCTGGCATGAACCATTTGCTGAACAGCCCATATTCAATAGCGGTAAGATCGTAAATAATACCCCCAAACCCGCAATCAACCACATCTCTGATTTTACTCCCTGAATAATAATGATAATACCCATTACCAAGCGTAAAATCCGCATCACACTCCATTGAGATAAATAAATTTTTACCTTATCCATTTTTTCTCTCCAGTTTAATAAATAATTCTGTTCCCATTCTTGGGCCGATACTATTATAGCATGGCTCCATTTTTTCTATTTCAAAATAAGGGGTAAACAACGGTCGATATTCTTCTTTCGTTCCTCCAAATGGTGGACCTGACTTTTCAAACTCAACCCCAAATAATACCCCCACAATTTCTCCTCCTTCTGCCAATAACGAATTTGATTTTTTGACATATTCAGACCTTAACTTTGGCTCTAATGCACAGAAAAAGGTCTGTTCTAGCATAAGATCATACTCACCTTGATGATCGAAAAAATCACCCAAAATAACGCTGATCTCAGGTTTATCCTTAAACTTATCTTTTAATTGGTCTACCGCCATCGGGGCAATATCAATTACAGTCAAGTTTGTAAACCCATTTTCCAACAAGTAGGCCGCTTCATGCGCATTCCCACATCCCGGAATCAAAATCCGAGCATCTTTATTATGGTATTCATTCATGAAGGTAACAATAGGGGTAGAGGCGTAGCCTATATCCCAACCAGTTTGTTGGTTCTCCCAACGCTGATTCCAAAAATCTTGATCCAAAGATGTTTCCATCGTATGTTAATATTTTAGTGTTTGTTATCCCTTTTAGCTTGAATGGAATAACACAAAATTGAAGATTAATTTCCTGATGCTCGGTATCTTTTGTTACAAAGCCAAATTGAACTTAATTGTCCTGGAAAACAGCAAAAATTCAAGGAATAGAACGAATAAACAAGTTGTTTTATCGGATGTATGATTATCGTAATGCCGGATATTCCATAAAAACTAAATCAAAACCCTGAGCCCAATAATCTGCTGTCCTCTCCTTGACCTTAAAGCCCAATTTTTGATAAAAACCTTCTGCAAATTGCGAGGTTCTTACAATTAACCGTTGAATAGCCATATTTTGCTTTACATATCGGATGCGATGTTCCGTTAACAATCTTCCAGCACCTTGATGCTGAATTTCTTTATCCAGAAAATCCCAACTCAATCGAGCGGTGATCTGATCATCATCGTAATTTATTCCACCAGCACCAATAATCCGATTCTCCTGGATCAAAATAAAGTAATCCTCAATTTCATGATTCAAGTAATGGATTAAATCCTCACCCTCGGATTCAGCGAAAAATTCAGGAACATTCGTCTCGAAAACCCTCATGACTTCCTTAAAATCTGATTTTTGATAGGGACGTATCAAAATACCTTGCTTATTCATAAACTTTAAACTATCCGATATCTTTCAAAAGTTTGCCAATATTTATCCTTATAAAAATCATAACTCAATTCCAACCGATCCTGATACTTAGGGATTAATTTTTCCATAACCATGCTGACATTTCTGAACTCCCTACAGGCAATAAAGGTTTCACGAAGACCATCCACAGTCTCGGAACCTAGGAAAATATAGCCCTCGGCACTAGGTAAAGTCTTTTCAAGCTCCTCCTCAAATTCCGCGATATGATCATAGGTGTCCGGATTTGGAAATCCTGATTCACTATCTGAATGATAAGCGTTCATCACCACCAATATCCAGGGGTGTGAAGCTTTGTAATCCCAATTTAATACCGAAGTGTTGATCGTTGATAATATAGGTTTCCCGTTTTCTAAACAACCTTCAAAACCAGAAAATCGATCGTCATCGGAATTATGCCTTACATCCTGATATTTCTCAACAAATTCCTTTTCACGCCAATGTAGATAATCCAATAATTTATCGGCCTGGATTAATTCTTCCTGCAAATTTTGTGGTCCACGAACATCAATTTTATCAATGATTTGGATCATGGTCTCTTCCCCTAAATAATTATCCAAGAAAATAAAGATTCCACTTAGGATTTCTTCTCTTGACTCCTCGTGATAGGAGTCATAAACAAACATCAGATCTATTTTATCCGGATAATTGGCATGAAGGATCGGGTAGAATTTAATGTTGGATTTATCGAATTGCAGATCATGCATCCGAATGGCAAAATCTTCGTTATTGGATTCTGGTTTGAGTGCTCTAAATTTCCAACCTGCAAGTTTTGGAGATGATTGAACTAGCTTCTCCGCCCAGATAACATTCTTGATGATTCCATCTGGTGTAAAAACGAGCTCCGCATCTTTATCCTGATCTATACCTACTAAAAAAAATACACGCGGTTCCATTTTATCCAACACAGGGGCAAATTGTTGAATGAAATCCTCCTCCACGTTCTTTCCTGATTTAATAACGTCATAAAACTCTTGTGATCGTGTTTGAAACCAATCCCAAAAGGCTTGATAATCTTGGTCTGTAGGCGCTGAAAATAAAGTATCCTTACTGCTCATATAAAATAATATTTTTAAAAAATTGGAGATTGTTTTTCTCCATTTCTTAAATATAAGGATATAAAAAAACCTATCCTAAAAAATATCTAGGATAGGTTTTTATAAAATTCGTATAAATTAAGCTAGCGGTTCAGGAGCTTCCTCTTCAAATAATGGAAGTTCTTTGATAATGTTGTACCAGCTAATGATTTTTTTGATATCTGAGGAATAAACTCTTGCCTCATCATGATTAGGCGCTACCTCTCTAAAATACTCACGTAACGTATTGCCATCAGCCTTCACATCAGGAGTGTTGCCACCATTGGTTTTGATGGTTTCCAATACATCAATCAAACGGATTTCTTCGTCTTCACCATAAATGGTAATATCTTCCAAAGTTGCCATTTTCGTAGTCGATAAATTTACTACCGATTTAACTTTGGCAGCATCCAATGACTCAAGGACAAATCCACCCTTGTTTTGACCAATTAATTTAAATAATCCCGGCTTGCCAGTAACTGACACTAATCCTCTTAAATTCATTTTCTATTTCTTAAATAAGAATTAATCTTCTATTATTTCTACACCTAAAATACGGTCACCTTGACGGATATCATCAACGACATCTACATTCTCGATAACTTTTCCGAAACAGGTATGGTTGCGGTCTAAGTGTGCGGTATTGTTGCGACTATGGCAAATGAAAAATTGTGATCCGCCTGTATTTCTCCCTGCATGTGCCATCGATAATACCCCACGATCATGATGTTGATTGTTGCCATCTAATTCACAATCAATCTTATATCCTGGTCCACCTGTTCCAGGCATTCCTGTCGCTCCTTCACGCGTATTTGGGCAACCTCCTTGAATGACAAAATCAGGAATAACACGGTGAAAACTTAATCCATCATAATATCCTGATTTAGCTAACTTAATAAAGTTCGCTACTGTATTTGGAGCATCTTCTGTATAAAATTGCACAGTCATGTCGCCCTTTTCTGTTTTAATAATCGCTTTGCTCATTATTTGTGTCCTTAAATTGTAATAGCCTACAAAGATAAGACTTCTGTCTAAATTCTAAAGCCCCTATTTATTTGTTGGTACAGGTAATATTAACAACTATTAGCGTTGAAATATTTATTTTTAAGAAATACAAACTCAAAAAATTACATATTATGCAAAAATTGGTTATTCGTGATTGGGCAGAATCTGATAGACCTCGCGAAAAACTGTTAGAACAGGGACGTCGGTCTGTTACAGATGCTGAACTAATCGCCATTTTAATAGGTTCCGGTTCTAAAAATGAAACCGCAGTAGAACTCGCTAAAAGAATGCTTGGCACTGTTAATCATGACCTTTTTAATCTCAGTAAATTAGAAATCAATGAATTATGTCAATTTAAAGGAATAGGAGAGGCTAAAGCTATAACCATCATCGCTGCTTTAGAATTGGGACGTCGAAGACAAGAAACTACAAGTCCCGAAAAACCAGTCCTAAATTCTAGCAAAAAAGCCTATGAATATTTAAAACATGTCCTTGAAGATTTGAGTCATGAAGAATTCTGGGTGATTTATCTGAATACGAGCTGTAAGGTTCTCGATAGACAACTAATCGGTCGCGGTGGTAATGATTTTACACCTGTAGATATTCGCGTGATCCTAAGACATGCCCTAATGAATAAGGCTAATTCCATAATTTTAGCCCATAATCATCCCTCCGGAACATTAAAACCTAGTGAAGCCGATAAAACTTTGACAAAAAAGATCCTGGCAGCAGCTAAATTAATGGATATCCATATGCATGACCACCTAATTATTACGGATCAAAGTTATTTCAGTTTCCGAGATGAAGGTTTATTCAATTGATTTCTTATCCTATATCAATGTGTAACAAAACCGAATCCGCCACCTTTGTGTTATTATTAAAAGAAGAGAATATCATGGCAAAATTTTTTTATCACCCAGCAGACTCCCGTGGAAAAGCAGACCATGGATGGTTGAAATCCAACCATACCTTTAGTTTCGGCGGCTATATGAACGCCGAAAGAATGAATTTCGGCGCATTGAGAGTATTAAACGATGATTACGTCGCTCCAGGAATGGGCTTCGGAAAACATCCTCATAGTAATATGGAGATTATTTCTATTCCATTGGAAGGAGAATTAGCACATAACGACAGCATGGGGACAGGCTCGGTCATCAAAAAAGGTGATATCCAAATGATGAGTGCCGGTACTGGAATCGAACATAGTGAATATAATAACAGTGAAAAAGATCCCGTAAAGTTCTTGCAGATTTGGATTATCCCGAATAAACAAAATGTAGATCCACGTTACGATCAACAAACCATTGATTTTGATGCTGCAAAGAATAATTTTCTGCAGATTCTATCACCGGATCCTGAGGATGCCGGAATTTGGATCCATCAAGATGCTTGGTTTCATATCGCTGATTTTGATGCTGGATTTAATCGTGAATATGTCCTGAAAAATCCTGAAAATGGTCTTTATATTTTTGTGATCAATGGAGACCTCGATGTAGAAGGTCAAAAAATGGAAACACGAGATGGCTTAGGAATCGTCGGCGCAAAACATGTGAATATTAAAGCCGATACAAAAGCTGAATTCCTCTTAATGGAAGTTCCAGTATAAGAATATAAAATGTTTACTAGGCAGGAATTCACATACCCGTATTTTCCTGCTTAGATTAAACTAACCCAAAAATTTCCCGTTTCTTCTCCTTACTCTTGACGATCAAGATATAGTCCTGTCCGATTTCTAAATATCCATATTCATAACAGAAAATATACTGTTGTCCTTTCGTCGTCAATATCCGATGGGTATGATAGACCATAGAAAATCCTTCCCCTAACAATTTGGTCTTGCTAATCTTAATCATTTTCTCCTCCGCCAATAACTTGCTCAAGATTTTTCTATTCTTGCGAAGTTGCGTATTGACTTTTTTAAGAATATTATACTCCTTACTGTTCTCCCGATTATTAAATGCATTCCGACAGTTATCATTGCAAAATCTTTTGTCCGTTCGACCTTTTATCGGTTGTTCGCATTCTTTACAGTTTCTATGATCCATTTTTCTAAGTGATTATTACCATTTAAAAACGACTACAGTCGACTCTAATTGATTGATATACGAATGTTTCTCCTTTTCAACCGCACCTTTGTCTCAGTTACTTAGCTAAGATAATTGAATAATAAGAAAATATGTATCAATAAATGAAATAATCATGAACGCAATGAAAAATTCAGTACAACTATTAGGAAGGTTAGGACATGAACCAGAAATCAAAATCAGTAGTAATGGTAATCCCTATTGTTTTATTCGATTGGTCACCAATGAATATGTCGTCAAAAAGAATGGCGAAACCTATGAAAAAAGTCAATGGCATCGAATTGCTGTCTGGGGGAATCTAACTAAACAATTACAGAAAAAAGGTAAAAAAGGTAGTCTCTGGTTAATTCAAGGAACCATTTTCTATAACTCCTATGAAGGAAATACCGGGGTTCAAAAAGAGTTTTGTGAAATCCGAGCCAATAAAATGATGTTCCTAATGGAATCAATGGGAATGAAAAACAAAGTGCTTGATGAGGATAGCATAGAAGAGAAGGAGCTGAATATGATCGAAAATGATTAATATGGTATAAAAAAACAGGGAATTGTGAGCTCACAATTCCCTGTTTTTATCTTGTTTATATTTCCTTATGGATGTTGCCATCCTGCAATTTTAGATACCGTACGTGGAATATCCACATTATCCATTTTTTGATGGAATTGCTCGGCTCCAACACCGATTGCATAAACCGGAATATATGCTGCTGAATGGCTTCCTGATGCCCAGCTCAAGGAAGATGCTTTGTTGATAGCTTTGATAGCTAATGAAGCAATTTTGTCATTGGTAGCATATAAACTCTTGCTCGTTTCATTTTTATGCTCAATAAAACTTTTTTCATAAGCTTCGTGGATCGCTTTTTCATCATCTTCACCTACCTTGATCGTTTTCCATAAACCTAAGTGTTCACCTAAAAACCCTTTTAGTTGATCCCAAGTAGCACTTTCATTCTTTTTACGGAAATCATTGATCAATGCTGATAAGCTCTCTTGAGATAACTTTTGGTTTTCAAGATTTTTCAATCGTAAAGTCGAACTACCATTTCCAACTCCAATTCCACCAGTTTCGTGGTCCGCAGTTACAATAATCAATGTTTCTTCCGGATGTTTTTGGTAGAATTCATAAGCTTTTTGTACAGCATTATTGAAGTCCCAAACTTCCTGAACTGCTGTAGCACCATCATTTGAGTGACATGCCCAATCAATTTTTCCACCTTCAACCATTAAGAAAAAACCTTGATTTCCTTGACTCAAACTCTCAATAGCTGCGGAAGTGATTTCAGCTAAATTTAAGTCGCCTGGCTTTTGGTCAATCGCATATTTTAATGAAACTGGATCAGTTCCTTTATTATTCATTAAAATCAATTTCTCAGATTTATTCGCTTTTTTATAATCATCCAACCCGTATAATAAACGGTAACCTGCTTTTTCTAATTGTGGAAAAATCGATGCTACTTCTTCTTTCTTAGCATTCGTAGTTGGTTTTAAAAATCCTGATCCTGCAAAGAAGTCAAATTTGGACTTAATGATATCCAAACCGATTTCATAATACATATCGCGGTCTGGCTGATTGGCAAAAAAAGAAGCCGGAGTAGCATGGTCGATACTTACGGAAGTAGTAATACCTACTTTCATCCCTTTTTCCTTCGCTAAATAGGCAATACTTTTATAAGGTTTAACACCTGCACTGTCCATTGCTATAACACCATTCTTAGTCTTATACCCAACAGCTAAAGCGGTACCGCCAGCACCAGAATCCGTTACGCCATGAGATAAGGAATGTGAAGTCGCAAAGGTTGCATAAGGAAATTGACTGAATACAGTAGGTGAGACACTGTTCTTATTCGACAATGAGCTCTTATAGACCTCTGCCGCCTGAACTTGATTTAAGCCCATGCCATCACCAATCATAAAGAAGATGTATTTCGGTTGCTTCTGTCCAAATGCCGTCCCTATTAATAAAAAGAAAGCTAATAATAAATTGAAATATTTAATGTTCATACCAAACGGATTAGTTTATTCACAAAATTAAGGTTCTCATATTAAGATAATGTTAATTGATAAAAACAAGGGTATGCAAACAAAATGTTACATAGTTTGTTTTTTTCATTGTACTTATAAACTCAGGTTATGGAAAACAATTTATTACAACTTGCTCAAAGTTATTTTAATGAGCATACGTATAGTACCCTAGCTTCCGAGGAGAATATTTCTCCCGAACAAGCTAAAAGAGGAATTGAAACCGTAATTCCTTCTTTATTCTTAGGTTTTCAACGCAAATCCGGCCACGGATTAGGAAATCTACTTGAAACTTTAAAGTCTACTTTTTCTGGATTTAACTTTTCAGATGTATTGAGATTCTCTCCACCTGTACAGGAAGTGCCTCAAGATGGTGATACGACCAGATCTTTGCTGAGTTCCCTTTTCGGGAATGCTTTTGATCAAGTGATCCCCAATACGGCTAACTTTCTCGGATTGAATACCAATAGTCTGATCCGCCTATTTTCGGCAGGTATCCCTGCGGTAATCGGTGCCTTGACTAGTAATGGTGAACGTTGGGATACAACCTCAATTGAAGCCGATCTTAACAATAACAGAGCTAATTTCCTTAAAGCTTTGCCTGCAGGATTACCTCTGAATATCCTTGGTGAAGAACCAAAAGGACCAACCATCGTACCGGAAGAGCCTCATGTGGCTCCAGTCGATCCTATCGTGGATCCCGCAAGAGATGTTTTAGTAGAAGATCCAATTATTCCAACTTCGAATGTGCGTCGTGATGATCCACCTGCTGCTTTACCACCAGCAGACGAAGAACGTAAAAAAGGTGCTGGACTTTGGTGGATTCTTATCCCAATTATCTTGTTATTATTGTGGTTTTTCTTCGGTAAAGGCTGTAATAGGGAAGAAGCACCGGTTTCTGATGCCCATGTGGATTCCTTGATTACCGATTCGGTCGTCAGCCAAGATACGGCAATTGGAACTGAAATTGTTCGCGAAAGTATTATGGTAACTTTACCTAATGATACCGTGATCAATGCCTATAAGGGTGGTATTGAGGATCAACTGGTCCAATTCCTGAATTCTGATTACAAAAGCTTATCGGATGAAGAATTAAAAGATCGTTGGTTTGATTTTGACAACCTAAACTTTGCCACGGGAACTGCTAATATCTTGCCTGAAAGTCAGGTACAAGTGGACAACTTGGTAGCAATCCTAAATGCATTTCCGGATGCCAAAATTAAATTAGGCGGTTATACCGATAAAACAGGGGATGAAGCGATCAATAAAAAATTATCTAATGATCGTGCAATCGCAGTAAAAAATGCATTTGAAGCAAAAGGGGTAGGAAATCGTGTCATGGCAACCGAAGGCTATGGATCCCAATTCGCAAAATTCCCTGCTGATGCTCCGGAATCTGATCGTGTAACAGATAGAAGAGTAGCAGTCAGTGTAAGAAAATAATATATTGAAAATTAGAAAAAGCAGTCCAACCTGGTTGGACTGCTTTTTTTATTCTCTTTGGAATGCTATTTTTGCCGAATGCTTACAAAGTCACAAATAGAAATGATTGAAGGAGATTTTGAGAAATTCTTCAAAGATGTTAAATCAAAAGGGAAGACTTTCGATTTTGATCTGTTTGGAGAATATGCAATTTCCATTCTTAATTTCTATGTTGGAAGCTCCTTGCTGACTCTACCCAATAAAAAAGATGGAGCCCTAACCCTGGTCCGTCTTTTTAATGCCGGATTGGGAAACATCATCACTCCGGAGGATCAACAAGAAATTGCCGAAGCAATTCAACAAGATCCCACCCTCAATTACGCATTAATACAGCCTGTATTTAATAGCTAGCCTTCTTGAATCGTCCATTTTAATTTCGAGGTATCATAACCACAATCCTCGGCATAGCGTAGATAAGCAATTTCTTTCTCTGCACTGATGGTTTTATTGCGGGATAAAATCCACATATAATCCAGATTATCGCCGAAAACCAACGCATCCTCATAGTCTTCACCTATCTGAACAATATTATATCCAGAATAGAAAGGTCCAAAAAAGGAAACCTTTAATTTCCCTTCATTGACATCCCCTGCATATTTTGCTTTTCCAATACTGGTTTTTGCTTTTCCAGTATTCACATTAACCCCTTGGTTCTTCACCAAGATGGAACCATCATCATTTAGACTGTAATCTGCAGTCACATTCTTAAGGTCCTTTTCCCAAATGAAATCTAAACGCGCAATTTCATACCATTTGCCTAAATACCGGCTCAAATCAAAGTTTTCAATAACCTCAGCATTGGATTTTATTGGTCGTAGATAATTGTAAATCACTGAACCCAATGCGACAGCAGTTAATGTTATTAAGGTTTTTTTCTTGTCCATCGTAATTATTTTATAGGAAAACAGGTTAAACTTCATAAATGTTTAAGGAGATTCCTAGTTTTGCATAAAATTAAAGAATTGTATTCAAGAGAAGAAGCAAAGAAAATCAAGGAGTCCTTTTGGACCAGTTTCGGGCAATATATGTCGCCGATTCCAAATGCTGATGGGGAGAAAGTAACATGGGTGAATTATAAAACAGGAATCCGTTTTCTCTTTTTCAGAATGGAAGCGACCAATAAAGTGGCCCAAATAGGAATTGAAATCGCCAATCCTGACGCCGGAATCAGGGCTTTACTTTTTGAACAATTTAAAGAATATGCACAGGTCCTCCATGCTGAACTTGAGGAGGAATGGATTTGGGACGACTCTTTTTATGATGATTACGGTAAGCCTACTGCGCGGATCTATACCGAAATCAGAGGGTTGAGTGTATTCAAAAAGGAGGATTGGCCGGATTTAATTTCATTTTTTAAACCAAGAATTATTGCTTTGGATAGTTTTTGGTCCAATGCTCAATATGGATTTGAACTTTTTAAATAAATAGGAACTATGAAACTAGTAGGAAGAATTCTAGTATTTTTTATGCTGATCACACAAGCTCATTCGGTATTTGCTTGGGGAATGACCGGACATCGCGTAATCTCAGAAATTGCCGAACAACATTTAACCAGAAAAGCGAAACGAAACATCCAAAAATTAATCGGCCATCAAAAGATTGCCTACTGGTCCAATTGGGCAGATTTTATTAAGTCTTCCCCGGATTCTGTCCTTTTGAAAACAGGAACTTGGCATTTCTTGAATACACCTGGAAACCTGACCCATGAGCAATTCCTCGTGGAACTGCAAAACTCTCCAGAACAAAATTTATATAAAGCCTACCAAAGAGTAAAAAAAGAAGTGGCTGATAAAAACCTTTCTATTGAACAAAGAAAACAAGCTTTTTATTTTATGGTGCACTTGTTAGGTGATGCGCATCAACCCATGCATGTCAGTAGGGCCGAAGACCTTGGTGGAAACAAAATTGCGGTTACTTTCTTTGGCCGTGGATCTAATATTCACAGAGTATGGGATTCTGACCTGGTTGATAATGAGAAATGGTCTTATACGGAATATGCACGCGTATTGGATTATGAGAAATATTTCTATAAACAATATACAAATTCAACCTTCGAAGATTGGTTGTATGAATCACATCAACTGGCCAATGTTATCTATGATGATGTGGCAAAGGATAATAAACTATCATACGATTATATCTTTCGCTTTAAGGATCCAATGGAACAAGCGCTCCTGAAAGCGGGATTGAGACTCGCCAAAGAATTAAATGAAGTGTTTGGGTAAACAAAATGGGGCTGTTCTTAAAACAGCCCCATTTTTATTAATTATTTAAGGTCCAATCGAAATAACTGCCTTTGGCAATAAATCGCTGGTCTTCCAACTTAAAATCAAAATCTAGGTAGTCATTGCTGCAGCTGCCCATATCCGAACAACAAAATTTGCGGTCAATGTCAAACTGCATCCTGAACTTTCCAACATGGGTATCCGGCTGATACCTGAAATTGGAAACCTGGATGTTCCCAACTTCTGGGCTACCATCTTTATCGCCCAAAACATCAAAAATAAACCAACTCAACTTATCCAATTCTTCCTTCGAGATATAGTTCAATAGTTCTGAAGGATCCTCAGAAATGGTCTCTAATTGCTCTGAATTGATATCGGTTTCAAATGTATATTCTTTAGCTTCCATAAGATAATATTTTTTCAATCTGTCGGATATCCGGAAAGTAATTCTCCAAAATATTCGACGGAAATGTGTTTTTCCCCTTTACCTCTATCAAAGCCTTTGCCAATAAATAATCATTCACCCGAATATCCAACTGAATATTTGAATTATTATAGGTCAGTGAATGATCCTTGATGATATAAGGGCTCCGGGATAGCTTTTTAAAATGAATATCATCAACTAGAACCTGAAATAATTCCTCCCATTTTCCTATCAGATTCATAATCATTTGTTCGAAAATAATCTGGCCTAGTTGACTTTCCAACTTTTCTTGGCTCCTGAAGTTGAACGTAGAAGGGGAGTAATAAATAATATCGTTTTTTAAGTAAGGTTTCGATTGCCCGGTTTTTACAGGTCGGACGGCATAAGTTTTTCCAAATAAAGGAATGGTAAAAAAATCCAAGGTACTGTCAAGTTGAATTTTCTTCGTTTCTTGACGAGCGAATTGTTTGATATAGGTGGTCAGTTCAGGCACTGAAAGATGAGCAGGTGCAAAAATCAAGGGAATTTCCTTCCCATTTGACTCGATTTTGATGGAATCTTCTGCCGAAACGACCAATAAATATTCTTTACCTTCAACTTGAATAATCATTGAGCGCAAATTAACAAATCCTCCATGTTAATTATATAACAATTAATTATATAAAAATAGTTACTTCTAGTTTTTTCATAATATCGCTATGTTTGCATAAGAACGATACTAGGTTCTTAAACAAAATAGGTTAATTATGAAACAATATGTATTAATGGCGGCATTGCTTGCCGGTTCAGTTTCTGTTTTTGCACAGGAACACCAAGCAATCAATGTTTCCTACATGGACAAATCCGTTCGTCCACAAGATGATTTCTACAATTACGTTAATGGTAATTGGATGAAAACAGTAGAAATTCCTTCTGATAAAGCTCGTTGGGGATCTTTTGATCAACTAAGAGAAAATACGGATGAAGCAACTTTGAAAATCTTAAAAGAATCCTTGAATACCAAGTTTGAAAAAGGAACTGATGGTCAAAAAATCGCTGATCTTTATAAATCTTATGTAGATTTTGATACCCGTAATAAATTAGGGATTACCCCAATCCAACAACAATTAAAAGATATTGACCAGGTTAAAAACCTAAAAGGTCTTTATGATTATTTTGTGAAATACGGAGCAATCGGTGGAAATCCTTTCTTTGGTGCTTACGTATATGCCCACATGAAAAACAGTAATATGAATGCTGTTTATTTAGGTGGCGGTGGATTAGGTTTAGGTCGTACCTATTACCAAAAAGAAGATGAAAAAAATACAGAGACTTTAGGAAACTATAATCAATATATCAATGCTCTTTATGGTAAAGTAGATCCTAAAACTCGTGATCTAAAAGGTCCAAAGGTAATCGAATTTGAAAAATTGATCGCCTCCAACCTAAAAACTGTCGAAGAACAACGTGATGCTCAGAAACGTTACAACCCGGTTGCGGTAAAGGATTTGCAAGCGATGGTGAAAAACATGGATGTTGCAAAATACATTCAAACACTTGGTTTTAAAGCAGATACCGTAATTATCGGCGAATTAAGATATTATCAAAATCTGGATAAGATTGTCAATGAACAGAATCTTCCTGTTATTAAGGAATACTTAAAATTCCATGTAATGGATGATGCTACGGGCTATTTGACAGCTGATCTTGACCAGTTATCTTTTGATTTCTATGGTAAGAAACTAAGAGGTCAAAAAGAACAACGTGCGCTTGACAAAAGAGGTTTAGAATTCGTAAATGGAAATGCTGGTGAATTATTAGGTAAATTATATGTAAAAGAAAACTTCCCTGCAGAAGCAAAAGCTGCATGTGAGGAGTTGGTACAATACTTAATTAAATCTTTTAATGTTCATATCAAGGATTTAGCTTGGATGTCGCCAACAACCAAAGAGAAGGCTTTGGAGAAACTTTCTAAATTCACGGTAAAAATTGGTTATCCTGACAAATGGAAAGATTATTCTAGCCTTCAAGTAGGAACTTCATTAGTTGAGAACGTAAATAATGTTCGTCGTTGGGCATTTGAAGAAAACTTAGCTAAACAAGGTAAGCCGGTTGATAAATCAGAGTGGGGTATGACTCCTCAAACAGTAAACGCATATTACAGTCCATTATTTAATGAAATTGTATTCCCCGCTGCGATTTTACAACCTCCATTCTACGATTATAAAGCAGATCCAGGAGTGAATTTTGGTGGTATTGGTGCTGTTATTGGTCACGAATTATCACACGGATTTGACGACTCAGGTTCACAGTACGATGGAAATGGTAATTTAAATAACTGGTGGACTGAAGAAGATAAAGAGAAATTTAATGCTGCTGCGGATGCATTGGTTGCTCAATTTGAAGCCTACGAGCCTGTACCAGGAGTATTTGTGAATGGTCGTTTCACTTTAGGTGAAAATATCGGTGACTTAGGTGGATCTTCAGTAGCATTTGATGCACTTCAAATGTATTTGAAAGACAAAGGAAACCCAGGTTTAATCGATGGCTATACCCAAGATCAACGTTTCTTCCTTTCTTGGGCGACGATCTGGCGTACAAAAACAACCGATGAATTTGTAGTGAATCAAGTGAAAACCGATCCACACTCGCCAGCACAATATCGTGCTACGGGTCCAATCATCAATTTAGATGCTTTCCATAAAGCATTCGATACCAAAGAAGGGGATAAGCTTTATCTACCTAAAGACAAACGTATCGTAATTTGGTAATCCAAATCTAGAATAAAACAAAAAGCCACTATTTTCATAGTGGCTTTTTAAATATTGATATAAATATCTATCTATACAGTTGTGTCATCAGTGTTCGCATCAGGTGCATTTTCCTGAATAGATTTAATACCATTCGAACGACCTGCTTCGCTTTCATACATTTCACTTGTTCCAATAATTTGGCCATTGCCGGCTTTTAAGTTGAAATAGAATTTTCCATTTTTCGCAGTTAATTTGTCAAATTTTGAAATATCCTGCGAATTTTTCTTTACTGATGTGATCCCATTTTCACATGCAGCCTTGGTAGTATACCCTTCACTGCTTAAGATTACTTGTCCATTGGCAGCTTTTAGGTTGAACTGGAATTCCCCATTCTTCCTAGTTGAAATTACAAACTTTCCCATAGTTTAATTTTTTAGTTGTATACTAATTTACTAAAATTCAATAAAATAAAAACCTTAAGTCTTAATAAATTAATTAGGTTATTATTTTACCATCTACATAATACCAGGTGCCATGTAATTTTTGAAATCGGGATTTTTCATGATGAACATACGCTACAGCATCGGGAGCAATAAATCTCGCCTTGAATTCAACTGTGTTTTCTGTCGCCTTCAGTACTTCCAAACCTACCCATTGATTTTCCTTACTCCATTGTGCTATTTCCGTTTTTTTTTGAAACCTGCGACTGCTCGGATGGAAACTCTGATATAGAAAATCAATCAGGCCTAAACAAAATGCTGAGTATCGTGCTCGCATCAATTGTTCTGCATTTTCAACAGTTTTTAAGTCATGATGCCTGATTTCGCAACATTCCTGATAACTTTTTTCGGAACCGCAATAACAATTCTTATTCATATTCAATGTCTTATCCAAAGCTGATTTTTTTTGGCCGATGTTGGTCCAATACTTGTTTAACGAAGATACTGATGTTTCTTCTGTCATAGAAATATCTATATAAGTAATGTTACAAACTATAAATAAGAAATCGCCGTTATAAAGGCAAACAATAACCCCTAAATGACAACATTGAAAAATGAATTAGTAGGCACGTGGCAGCTACTATCCTATATAGAAGTACCTATTAAAGGTGCAGATTCAAAATTCCCGATGGGGCAGTCCCCAAAGGGTTTGTTAATGTATGGAGCCGATGGATTTATGTCGGTACAAATTTCAAACGCTGATCGCAACAGTTACGTCTCTCAGGATCGTTATCTCGCAAATGCTGATGAAATCCAAGAACAGGTTAAAGGCTTTATTGCCTTTGCAGGGTCTTATAAAATTGACAATACCAATGCGATTGTTCAATACTCCATTACAACATCTTCTTTTCCAAATTGGGAAGGGCAATTTCAGGAACGGAAAATCGACTTTGAAGGCGATATTCTTTATCTAAAATCTGTCGAACCCATTCTTTCCGATGGTATCATGGTCAATAGCTATATGACATGGCAAAGAATCGAAAAAGCAGAATTTATTTCCAGGCGTGAAAAATTTATTGAAATCACCTCTTCAAAAATGGTAAATCCATAATATTTTTTGAGGACATAAAGGTTTGATGAGTTTAGTTTTCTGTGGTAAATCGCAGGAAACTAAACTTGATAGCTAAATCGTACCAGGGATGCTGGAGTTGAAAGCCTGAAAGATTTTTTTACATTGATATGTATCTGATTTTTTTTCAAAATTCCGTACCTTTGTGCCATCAATTCAAGATATGAGTGACGCTATAAAACACGAGTGCGGAATTGCACTTATCCGACTTCTAAAACCCCTATCTTATTATCAAGAAAAATACGGTACGCCCTACTACGGCATCAACAAATTGTACCTGCTTATGGAAAAGCAGCACAATAGAGGCCAAGATGGTGCAGGTATTGCAACAATTAAGTTTGATGTAAAACCTGGGAATCGTTATATCTCCAGATATAGAGCCATGGGTTCTTCGGCAGTAGCCGAAATCTTCGAATATGTTCAGAAGAAATTCGCAGCAGTTAACAAAGCTTATCCAGAGGAATCTAAGGATACCCAATGGCTAAAAGACAATGTTAGCTTTACAGGCGAAGTACTATTAGGCCATTTGCGCTACGGCACCCATGGTAAAAATAGTATAGAAAGCTGTCATCCTTTCCTAAGACAAAACAACTGGATGTCTAGAAATTTAGTAGTTGCAGGTAACTTTAACATGACCAACGTGGATGAGTTATTGCAACAATTATATGATCTAGGTCAGCATCCTAAAGAACAAGCCGATACAGTGACGGTATTGGAAAAAATTGGTCACTTCCTCGATGAAGAAAACCAAAAATTGTTCGATAAATTTAAACAAGATGGTTATTCAAACATCGAGATCTCTGCTCAAATTGCAAAGAATATTGATGTTGCTAAGATCTTAACCCGTTCTGCAAAAACTTGGGATGGTGGTTATACCATCGCTGGTATTTTCGGACATGGGGATGCATTCGTGATGCGCGACCCGGCTGGTATTCGTCCGGCATTCTACTACCAAGATGATGAAGTATTGGTCGTAGCTTCTGAAAGACCTGTTATCCAAACTGCATTCAATATTCCATTGGGTGCCGTGAAAGAAATCAAACCTGGTCATGCATTGATCGCCAAGAAAGATGGTACGGTTTCAGAAGAAATGTTCAGACAACCTGTAGAACAAATGTCTTGTTCTTTCGAACGCATTTATTTCTCCAGAGGTTCTGATGCTGATATCTATCAGGAACGTAAATCTTTAGGTAAGTTGTTGATCCCGCAGGTACTTAAAAGTATCAATAACGATATTAAGAATACCGTGTTTTCTTTTATTCCAAATACAGCCGAAGTATCGTATTACGGTATGATGGAAGGAATCAATCAACATGTTAGGGATTGCCAAAAAGAAGTATTGTTAAATCGTACGGACAAAATCTCCGATGAAGAATTAAATGAAGTTCTAGACCTGAAACCACGTTTTGAGAAATTAAACGTGAAGGATGCTAAGCTTCGTACTTTTATCACGCAAGATGCTGACCGTCAAGATATGGTACAACACGTTTATGATACAACTTACGGTATCGTAAATGACCATGAGGATACCATTGTTGCAATTGATGACTCCATTGTAAGAGGAACTACTTTAAAACAAAGTATTCTAACCATTCTGGATCGTCTTCATCCGAAGAAGATTGTAATCGTATCTTCAGCGCCACAAATTCGTTATCCTGACTGTTATGGTATTGACATGTCTAGAATGTCGGAGTTCGTTGCCTTTGAAGCTGCAATTTCACTGCTTCGTAAAAACGGATTGGCACACATTATTGATGAGGTTTATCAAAAATGTTTGGCTTCTACGACCATGCCGAAAGATCAAGTTGAAAATTACGTAAAAGCTATTTATGAGCCATTCACAGATGATCAAATCTCTCAAGAGATTTCTAGAATCGTGAAGCCTCATAACTTAAATGCTGAATTGGAAGTAGTATTCCAAACCTTGGATAACTTACATTTAGCATGTCCTAACCATAAAGGAGATTGGTACTTCTCTGGTAACTATCCTACACCAGGTGGTAATAAGGTTGTAAACCGTGCCTTTATGAACTGGATGGAAGGTAAAAATGTAAGAGCTTATTTCAGTAGCTAAGCGCTAAAAAAAATATCTTTTTAAAGACCGTGAATCTAATTCACGGTCTTTTTTTATTAAATCCCCCGAGTCATATTTTTAGGTGAACTCCTTCTATTATTCGATATTAAGTATCAAATAATTCGGGAAAAATTATGGGTTTTACCGGACTTCCTTCGGACCTTCTTCGGATCTTTGCCGCATCTCCTTCGAAAAAATTCGAACAAGGTCCGACTCAGTTGCGACTTAAATACGAAGATTATCCGGGATTAGGTAGAGCAAGTCCTGAAGAAGATATATTCCAAGGTAAAAGGTGAACCAACATTTTTGACGGGGTTCAAATTCCTGTTGCAAATTTTATTAAAGAGAATATTGCCTCAACAGAGTTGGTAGCCCCTGAATATCGATACTACTTTCAAAAAAGAAGTGCCTTTGATAGCAAGGATAATCTGAAAGAAATATCGGATGATACAGGAATAATAGGAACTTTTAGTGATTATTTCTCCATTGTACCTTATACATGGTTAGCAGGAAATAAGAATTCTGTTTTTAAATCACCTTATGAGATTTTTCCTCACTATGTTTTACCACTCCTTTAAGGCTGCGAATGCAAATCCAGTAAACAGCTTAAGGGATGAATAAGGGAAGGTTTCAGGGTTAAAAATAAAATAAAGATTTCAAGCGCATAAAAAAATAGATTTCTTACCATAAATGCTGGAGCATTTTGAATTGGTAAGAAATCTATTTTTTTTGATTTGATTAGAAACATTGGAGTTAGCTCCGTGTTTCAATATTCAAATCTGATATTTTTCCTTAGTTCAACACCGTTTTAGATTTTCCGGTTTCTTCTTCATGTTGCGTAGCAATTAATGTAGAAGGAGATTCTAAAGGATGTTTTTTAACCACTTTGGTACTTGCCAAATAGTCTTTATTTCCGGCATAGATATACATCAAGGTGCCACCTTTCAAGGTATTGATGATAGGTTTTGTCAATTCACGTGGGAGGGCAGGGCAGCCATAGCTACGTCCTAATCTTCCAGTAGATTTAATGATATCCGTACTGCAATAATCAGCACCATGTACCACGATTGCTCTTGGTCTAGCTTGATCATTGATTCCTTTTTCAAGTCCATCTAAACGTAGGGAGTATCCATTCCCTCCAAAATAGGTTTCTTGAGCATAATAAAATCCCAAGGAACTTTGGAAGGATCCATGTTTATTTGAAAAAGCAGTTGCGAATTTTTCACCACTATTTCTGCCATGAGAAACGATGTTATGGTATAATAGTTTTTTAGCTTTCATATCCAAAACATACATTCTTTTGTCCGTAGAAGGCAGCGTAAAGTCGATGATGGTCATGATATTTTTGTTTTTAGGGCTCAAATGGTTGTAACCTTGCATAGCTTGTTCGAAGGCGTCCCATTTGATGATCCCTTGTAACTTCATTTCATCATATAATTCTTTAACTGGATCTTTTACGATTTCTACTTTTGTCTGAGTGATTTCAAGAGGAGCATTTAATTGCTGAGTGTTGTTTAGGTCTCCAGAAATGCTGGAGGTCGCAATAGCCCATAATGAAATAAGCAATAGTTTATTCATAAGCACATTTTCCTAGTCTCTTTATACAAAGCTAGGAAAAATATGACAATCAAAGTGTTAAATCAGGTTTTAATCAATTACGACCACCAAAGATTTGAAGGGTTTTGACGTATCATAAACAAATTTGGCATGAGATGACGCATTTCTGACACACATATGTGACCTTGGTGTCGTACCCAATGACCATGAATATTCTACAATCTTACCCTTTGGATTGTTCACCGGAACCCCATGAATATAGCCTCCATTGGTGAATCTGGACGCATATGGCGCAAATCCTTCAATGGTTGTTGTTCCATCCCCATAGTAGAACATCTTAGGTTTCTGTTCTTGAACGATAAAGATTCCAACAGGGGTTTCCATTTGGTGTGGAGGCCTGTGTAAACCCGATGTAGCAGGGTTCATACTGCGTATTTTCCACTCATTTTCACCCGTTCTTTCCACGGTCATAATGTTTTGGTTTGTAACATCTACAATGTTTACATGGGTTATTTTTAGAGAATCGCCTATTGATTTAACATATCTTTTGGGTACAAACCAAGTCCCTTCGAATGAAATTCCATTAACTTTGACCATTTTTACGGTATCCGAACTTTCCAGGCTTACCAAGGAACCGTCACGGCCATAAATAGAAGGTTTCTTGCTGTTTTCTTCTTTATACAGGGGGGCTGATTGGTATTTTTCTGTTCCTAAGGTATCAGAAACTCTTTTGTACGCATTCCGAACAAAATTTTCCACCACTGCAGCTTCACCATTCCGGTTCTTATAGTTTTGAAGTACCCCATATTGATGCGGAGCACGTTGGAAATTCTCGATAAATGCTAATTTTTCTTTTATTTTCTCAATTTGAAATTGACGCGTAGTGTCTTTGTAGGGATAAGTTTCCTCCAAAGAATGTTTATCATATTGTAAATCTTTGTCAAGTTTGATATCAGCAGCTGTTCTAGGTCTTTCTCTTTCCGCTTTTTCGGCAGCTTCTTTTTCTTTTTGGACACGTTCGATAGAATCTTGCTTTCTTTTCTCTGCGGCGCTAGTGGTTTTTGACGAGTTCTTACAAGACGCAATTATTAAAAAGGCAAAAAGTAAGGACCAGAAAAAATAATGTTTCATTCGCTAGTTTGGTGTTTTTTAGTGGATTATGACCTATTTTGATGCAAAAATAGAATTAAATCAGTATGTTACCTATAGAATACTAAAAATCATTCCATTATTTAGGAAATTAGTGAATTAATTTTCAAATTATTCAAATGAAGCTAAATAACTACATAACCATTGCTGTTGGTATAATTATCAATGAATCCGATGAATTATTAACGGTTCAAAAAGAAGGATCGAGCTATTACCAATTGCCGGGAGGGAAAATAGAAGGAGAGGAGAGACCAGTCAGCAGTTTGATTCGTGAATTAAAAGAAGAGTTGGATGTGGAACTTGTAGAATCGGGATGCAGACTCCTCGGGGTTCATGAGGCGCAAGCTGTTAATGAAACGGGCAAAACCGTTCGGGGTTATGTTTTTCAATGTGATTTCATGAAGGAGTTCAACGCGATTCAACCACATGCAGAACTCAAAGAAATCCGTTGGGTAAAGAAATCTGAGGTAGAAACTGTAAAATTGGCGAATCTATTGAGACAATTTGCTTTGCCAATCTGGTTAGGTGAGTAGGGCACTCCAATAAATCATATAAAATGAAAAGGGGTTGTTTCAATAACAACCCCTTTTCACTATAATCTGTAATTAACGATTAAAAGTGGAATGTAACACCAACAGTTGGCGCTAATGAATTCGCATCTAAACCGTAATTATTAGTAGTTGTTTTTACATTAGTAGCTTCCTCAGTTGAAGAACTATTATTGAAATACAAACCTCTTACTTTCAATTCGATTCCGATATTTGAAGTTGGGAAAAATGCGATACCTGGAGCCAATTCAACACCATAGCTTTCAGTTGTTGAAGTTTTGGTATTATCAGTTTCTTGAGTTCCCCATGCCATTGGAACAGATAATTGTCCGAAGAATTTTACAGGACCATCGTTATGGCTGTACATTCTACCAAATGGAGCAAGAACAAAAGAAGAGTTATTTACTTTAGTACCGATTGCAGTTTCGTTTTCAGCCCAATTATAACCTACACCTGTACCTACTGCAATATTATCTGCAACAAAGTAACCTGCATTCGGGATAATACTGAATTGATTAGACTTAACATCTGAATCTTTTGTAGTTTGACCGTGGTATCCTACTTGACCACCAACCATAAATTTACCTTTTTCAGTTTGTGCGTTTGCTGCGAATCCTAATACTGCTACTGCAGATAAAGTAAGTAAAATTTTTTTCATGATTTTATATTTCAATTATTGACTTTATTGTCGTGTTAGTCAAATAGTCAATATCCATACCAATGTATATTGTCCAATTTGGAATATAGATTATAAAAAAATGGATAATATCGTAAGTGTTTGAGATTCAGTTTGATAAAATTTTATCAAGATTGAATGGGTAATTTTTAATGACAATTAACAAACAATCTAAGGAGATTATGAAATTTCTTTTCTGGAAATAAGTTAAAATAATAGCCAACTTGTCAGCAATTCGGACGTTAATTTCCTGCCAAAACTGCAATTCTCATGTCAAGTCGTAGAATTAATGGGAGTAGGAACTTATAAAAATATAAATGGTTTAGCATTTCAAATCAGATTATTTAGATTTACAGGATTAATAAAATCAATGAACATCAGCGGAAATCCTAAGCTTTCAAAATCTTTACTCTGGTTAATGACCATTGTTTCAGGTGTAGTAGTTGCTAATAATTATTATAATCAGCCATTACTTGCGGAAATGGCGGTTGAATTTCATGTTTCGGAATCTGCGGTGAGTAAAATTACTGTATTAACGCAACTAGGTTATGCATTTGGCTTGTTAATGATCATTCCTTTAGGCGATAAATTGTACCGAAAGAAGTTGATTTTGGTCGATTTGATTTTAGTTAGTCTAGCCTTGATTTGGATGGCCATTTCTAAGGAACTTTGGATGCTTTCGATGGCGAGTTTTCTGATAGGTTGCACCTCTGTGGTTCCACAGTTATTTGTTCCTATGGTTGCTGATCTTTCCAATGCGGAGAATCGATCTCAAAATATTGGCATGGTCATGTCCGGTTTATTAATGGGAATTCTGTTATCTCGTTTTATCGGAGGAATTGTTGGTGATATTTGGGGTTGGCGGAGTATATATTATGGGGCAGCCCTATTGATGTTGGTTTCTTGGGGTTTGGTTTATAAAATGTTGCCGGAGATGAGTCCTAATTTCCATGGCAATTATGCATCGTTAATGAAGTCCGTTTGGAAATTGGCAAAATCGGAACCCATCTTGCAGTTGGCATCATTTCGAGGTGCTGTAAGTTTTGCATCGCTCTGTGCTGTTTTCACGACTTTAGCTTTTCATTTGGAGGAGCCACCATTTGAGGTAGGTCCATCCATAGCTGGAACCTTTGGATTGATCGGGGCAGCAGGGGCATTAGGAGCAGCATTTGTGGGGAAATTGAATAAAGTCTGGACCCGAAATAAGATTATTAGTATTTCTCTGGTAATTATTTTATTGAGTTGGTTTTTTATCTACTTTATGGGAAACACCTATTTTGGATTGGTAGTGGGCATTATCCTGATAGATTTGGGTTTACAATCCTCACATATTATGAACCAATCGGATTATTTTGCGATAAAAACACCAGCAACCAGTCGTTTGAATACCGTATATATGGTGATCTATTTTATAGGAGGGGCTTTTGGGTCATGGCTGGCTGCGCAAGCTTGGGGAATTGCGGGTTGGGCTGGAGTTTGCGCCGTAGGTGTGACCTTTGCCTTATTAGGGCTTTTGTCACACCTGTTATTGGCGAAACGGGTAAAATCTATCTCAAAGGAGCATTAATCCAACTTTACAGCATTTAGACGTAAGGAATTCACAATTACCGAAACGGAGCTTAAACTCATCGCAGCAGCAGCTATCATTGGTGACATCAGAATTCCAAAAAATGGATATAATAATCCTGCTGCAATGGGAATGCCGATTACATTATACAGAAAAGCAAAGAGTAAGTTTTGCTTAATATTCCTCAACATGGATTTGCTAAGTTTAAATGCTTTATGAACACCTACTAAATCACCTTTAATCAAGGTGATTTCTGAACTTTGAATGGCGACATCAGTTCCGGTGCCCATCGCAATACCCACATCTGCCTGGGTTAAGGCAGGAGCATCATTAATTCCATCCCCTACCATAATAACTTTCTTGCCTTGCTGTTGGAGCTCCTTAATTCCTTTCAGTTTATCTTCTGGTAATAAACTACCTTTGGCATGTTGGATACCGGCCTCCTTAGCGACGATGTCAGCTGTATTTTGATTATCACCGGTAAACATATAAACCTCCACACCTTCAGAAATAAATCTCTGAATTACTTCAATGCTACTTTTTTTCAAGGCATCGAAGGCCGCTATGATTCCAGCCAGCTTTCCATCAATCGCTAATACAGAAACAGAATTTCCCTTTTTCTGTAGCTCTTCAATCTTTTTCTTTTGCTCCTCTGATAGGTCAATATGTTGCTCGGTCATTAATTTAGGGGTACCTAATAGAACTGTCATATGGAAAATATGGCCTTTAACACCTTTCCCTGAAATGTTTTCGAATTGAGTAACATCCAAGAATTGCAATCCATTTTCTTTAGCTTTTTCGGTCATGGCCTGAGCTAATGGATGGGTACTATTTTTATTGACAGAAGCTGCAATTTGAAGGATATCATTCTCTGAGAACTTATCGTTTTCCGTTGTTACTTCTGATACGGATGGTTTTCCTTCCGTAATAGTACCGGTTTTATCAACCACCAAGACATTTGCTTTTTCCAATTTTTCCAATGCTTCTGAGTTTTTGATCAGGATACCATTTTTAGCACCTTTTCCAATACCGACCATGACAGACATTGGCGTAGCCAAGCCCAAGGCACAAGGACAGGCAACAATTAAAACCGCAAGCATATTTGAAAATGCCATTGCTGTACTATTAGGTACAGAAGATACATTCCATAGAATGAAGGTCAAAATCGCAATAACAATTACTGTTGGGACAAAAATTTTCGAGACCTTATCCGTTAACTTTTGAATTGGCGGTTGGCTTCTGCTAGCATCATTGACCAATTGAATTATTTGAGCCAATAAAGTTTCAGAACCAATTTTTTCGGCTTTGATCAGGATTTCATGATTACCATTGATCGTACCAGCAATGACCTGATCGTCTATTGATTTTTCTACAGGAATGGGTTCACCAGTAATCATGGCCTCGTCAATGGAGGTGTTTCCCTCAGTCACTAGACCATCTACAGGAACCTTATCACCTGCGCGAACTCTTAAAATGTTGCCAACTTGCACATCATGGATGGAAATTTTCCTTTCCTGTCCATTTTCTACCAAAATCGCTTCAGCAGGACTTAATTTGATTAATTCCTTAATCGCCGAATTGGTTTTGGAATGTGCTTTTGCTTCCATGACTTGGCCTAGTAAAACCAAGGTTAGAATAACCACTACGGACTCAAAGTACAGGTGAACTTCTCCATGATGCCCTTTTAATTCTTCCGGAAAAATTTGCGGAAAGAAGAACGCCAATAAACTAAAAACAAATGCTGCTGCAGCTCCCAGGCCAATCAAGCTAAACATATTTAGATTCCAGGTCTTGAAAGAAGTCCATGCACGTTGGAAAAACATCCAACAAGTATAGAATACGACTGGTAAGGTTAATATCAATTGAATCCAAGCATTTACTTTATAAGGGATAATCTGGCTGATTGGTTGACCAGGTAACATATCGCCCATTGAAAGAATAAAAACTGGCACCGTACAGGCTACTGAAATCCAGAATTTCTTCAAGAGATCACGATAATGCTGGTCATCATCTTCGGTTACTTGATTAGGGACCAGTTCCATTCCACAGATCGGACAATCGCCAGGATGGTCTTGTACGATTTCCGGATGCATAGGGCAGGAGTATTCCACTTTCAAAGTAGTATCTGGAATTTTTTCTAAGTTCATTCCACAAACCGGACAAGAACCGAACTTGTCATAAACTTTGTCACCTTCGCACATCATTGGACAATAATACTTCCCAGCATTGCTGGCATTTACTTTGGGTTGTGCTTGATGCTGATGAGACGGAGCATTGAAATCGACCTTTTCAATTGGTCGTAAGTGCATATTACAAACTGGACAACGTCCCGGTTCATGATATATCTTGTCTTTACCTTCACAGAACATGGGGCAGATATATTGTCCACTTTCTGATAGTTCTGGTTCATGATTATGTTGATGATGGGTATGCCCATGATGGTCTTTATCATGAATTTGGTAGTGACCGCCCAATTCATCGAGTTTATCTTGTAGGTTGAGAATATTGATGGGTTCATCCGTCTGTATTTGGGCCTCAGCTTTTTCGAGGTTTACTTTGGCGGTGACACCGGGAACTTCATTTAATTTCTTTTCGACGTTTGTCCTGCAGCCGTTACAGGTCATTCCCGAAACTTTATAGGTGTGATTTTTCATCGTTATATTTCCTAATTACTATTTAATACAAATTTCCGGACAATTGGGTTCATAATTGTTACATAATTTCAATAAATAGTTATAAAATTATGGCCAATTTGCATGAACATCGTACATTTATAGAAACCTAAAAAGCATGAGTATTTCAAGAAGAGAATTTATTTATAAGTCAGCTTTATTATTTCCGGCATTACATTTATCGTCATTATATGGGCGTTCAAGTGCTCAGTCTACATTAAGAGTAGGTGCTATTGGGATTAAGGGTATGGGATGGTCTGATTTAAGTTCCATCTTAAAAGTGTCGAATGTAAGTTGTACTGCGATTTGCGATGTAGATGATGCAGTGATTCAAGATCGATTGAAACAGTTGAATGATTTAGGTCAAAAGCCTAAGGTATATAAGGATTATCAAGATCTGTTAAAGGACTCTGAGGTTGATGCGGTGATCATTGGAACGCCGGACCACTGGCATTGTTTAATGTTGGTTGATGCTTGTAAAGCAGGGAAGGCTGTTTATATCGAGAAACCCATTGGTAATTCGATCGTAGAATGTAATACGATGTTGGAGGCCAAGGATAAATACAAGAGTATCGTTCAAGTTGGTCAATGGCAACGCTCTCAGAAGCATTTTAAGGATGCGATCGAGTTTGTTCACTCAGGACAATTAGGGAAAATTCGTTTGGTAAAGGCATGGGCATATTTAGGATGGAAAAAGCGAGTTCCGGTTGAGCCTGATGGACCAGTTCCGGCAGGAGTGGATTACAAATCCTGGTTGGGACCTGCTAAGACCCGACCATTTAATCCAAACCGTTTCCATTATAATTTTAGATGGTACTGGGATTATGCAGGTGGGCTAATGACCGATTGGGGAGTACATTTATTAGATTATGCTTTATTGGGCATGAAGGTATCGGATCCAAAGTCCATAATGGCAGCCGGTGGTAAGTTTGCCTATCCCGATGATGCCGGTGATACCCCAGATACCTTGACCACTGTATATGAATTTGATGATTTTAATATCCAATGGGAACATGCTACGAGTATTTCCGGAGGACCATATAGCCGGGAACATGGTATTGCCTTTATTGGTAATAATGGAACCCTAGTTTTGGATAGAAATGGTTGGGAAGTTATCCCAGAAATGGATCGAATGACAGCAGTACCGTACCAGAAAAAGGTTGATAATGGTTTGGATCTGCATATGCAAAATTTTGTGGAAGCTATTCGAACCAAGAATAGCAATATCCTCAATGCTCCACTAGAGGTAGGGAGTCATATTGCGAAATTCTCCCAAATGGGAAATATAGCCTATAGAACAGGCAAGAAAATCTACTGGGAAAAAGAGAAACAAAGATTTAAGGAATCTGAAGCCAATAAACTTTTGGCTGCTGGATACCATAACGGATATAAAATCCCGAATGTTTAAATGATTGGGTATAAGGAAGATTTTGGATTGATTGGGAAGTTTTCCTTCAAGGTATTGAAAAATCCTGTATTCCGCTGATTGTCCTCTAAGATAAAAGGAACAAAAACTTGGTTATTATGAACCAGGAGTTCATAATAACCAAATAATATCTGATTGTTTTTTTGTACTGATTTAACGGCTTTCACCTGTTGCACATCTCTCAGCAAGTTAAAAGAAACTTTATTCCCACTTAACCATTCGATCATGACATCTTTTGTGTTAGGATTGAACCAAATTCTTTGGTCTTTTGCATACTTAAGTTGATTATTCAATAAAAACAATTGGCTCATTAAATAAAGACTGATAGGAAGCAAAAAGAGAATGATTTTTATTTTCATGGCCAATAAGATGGTGATAATAAATAGAACCACACCAATTCCTACACTAAATAAAGTATTCTTAATGGTTTTTTGAATAATTGGAGCACCACTTTCAATTAAGAAATAACCTTGCTTATTGCTTTTTTGAATAGCTGTAGATTTTCCTTTCATCATCACTCTACGTGACAAGAAATAAATTAAAATACCAACAAGGATAGCAATAAGGAGGAATTTATTCATTTTTAGTATTGTTCAGATTCGTTAGGGTATTTTTGAGCTTTTACATCCGCAACATATTGCTTGACAGCTTTGTTGATTTCCTCATTGAGATTTAAATATTGTCTTAAGAATTTAGGTTTAAATTCTTGTGTAATTCCCAACATATCATTAACCACCAAAACCTGACCATCACATAGGTTTCCGGCCCCAATACCAATAGTTGGAATATCCAACATTTTAGAGACCTCGCCAGCCAAAGCTGCCGGGATTTTTTCCAGCACTACTGCGAAACATCCTGCTTCTTGTAATGCCAAGGCATCTTCTTTTAATTTTGCTGCTTCAGCATCTTCCTTGGCACGCACACCAAAATCTCCAAATTTATAGATTGATTGGGGGGTAAGTCCCAAGTGTCCACAGACAGGGATACCTGATTGTACAATCTTTTTAATATTATCGATAATTTCAGTTCCACCTTCTAATTTAATAGCATGGACACCGGATTCTTTCATCATCCGTACAGCAGCTTTATAGGCATCTTCTGTGGCACCTTGGTATTCACCGAAAGGGAGGTCAGCAATTACCATCGAGCGTTTTGCGGCTCTAGCAACTGCTGAAGCATGATAAATCATGTTGTCAAGGGTAATAGGGAGGGTTGTTTCAAATCCTGCAAAGACATTAGCAGCAGAATCACCTACCAAAAGAATATCTACACCGGCATCATCTAAGATCCTTGCGGTAGAATAATCATAAGAAGTAAGCATACTGATTTTCTCACCTCTGTTTTTCATATCGCGAATAATAGATGTTGTAATTCGCTTGATTACTTTATTTACTGACATGTTAGATTGCTTTTATTGCAAAAGTAGGCATTTTTGTAGGAGTATCAACCTGAATGTTAACCTATTGGTTAAACTACGCTGAATTATAGAAAATTAGCAATAATTCTTATTTTTGCGCTATGGCTCAACAAGAGAAAAATCTATTTAAATTTCCGAAATTCAACGAACTGATCATACATGAGGATGATAACCTGATTGTCATTAATAAACCGCCCTTCGTGGCATCTTTGGATGCACGTGGTGGGGATGAGGTAAATATCCTGCGCTTAGCGAAAAATTACTTTCCTGATGCACAGGTATGCCATCGTTTGGATAAGGATACTTCTGGCGTATTATTAATCGCTAAGAACCCTGAAACCTATAGGTTAATGTCTATAGAATTTGAAAAACGTCGGGTGGACAAGACTTACCACGCCATTATTGGTGGTACGCATGTTTTTGAAAACCTGGTTGTTGATTTACCTATTTTGAATCAAGGGAATAAAAATGTAACTATTGACCGCTATAATGGGAAACCAGCGGAGACGATATTCAATAGTATAAAGTATTTTAAGCAATATACCTTAGTAGAGTGTAAACCAATCACAGGAAGGATGCATCAGATCCGGATTCACTTGGCGACACAGCACGCTGCTATTGTTGGGGATGCCATGTACCGTGGCAAGCCCGTGTACCTTTCTCAAATTAAGAAAAGAGGCTTTACCCTTTCAAAAGACCAAGAAGAACTACCCATTATGAAGCGCTTTGCACTGCATTCTAAAGCAGTTAAGTTTACCTTGAATGGGAAAGAGTATGCCTTTGAGGCGGATTATCCGAAAGATTTTGCTACTTTGTTAAAACAACTAGAGAAATTTGATTCATAATCATGGCAGAAAAGAAGAACAAAACAAAGAATATATTATCCTGGGTACTAATTATTGTATTAGCCATTTTGGTATTGACCCCAACGACTAGAACAGCAATTCAACGTGGGTTGATGAAAATTGGTTTGTTTAATCCAGATGTTCCCAAACAAACAGCAGCAAATCCATCGGCAACTCCGTTGGTGATGACTGAAACCGTTACATTATCAGACGATGCTGGAAAAACCATTCAAACGCACGATTTAAAAGGGAAAGTTGTTTTTATCAACTTTTGGGCAACTTGGTGTGGTCCATGTCGTGCAGAAATGCCTTCCATTCAAAAGTTATATGATAAGTATAAAGATAATGAAAACGTGGTATTTATGCTTGTTGAAATAGAGCATAATAAGGATGGAGCGAAAGCTTTCATGGAGAAGGAGAAATTGAATATGCCTATCTATTATCCGGAGAGTGATATTCCTACGACCTGGTTAAGTAACTCTATTCCTTCAACAGTTGTTTTAAATAAACAAGGAGCCTTAGCCTTCGACCATAAAGGAATGGCCGACTATTCAACAAAAGAATTTGAGGATTTCATGATCTCATTAATTAATCAATAAAAATGACAAAACAAGAGCTAATTGATAACATAAAAAGTAAGAAAAGCTTTTTATGTGTGGGCTTGGACACTGATATTAGTAAAATTCCGGAACATCTATTAGATGATGAAGATCCGATATTTTCATTTAATAAGGCAATAATCGAGGCAACTTCGGATTTATGTGTTGCCTATAAACCGAATATTGCTTTCTATGAAAGTTATGGTGTTAAAGGATGGGAATCCTTGCGGAAAACCTGTGAAGTCCTTCCAAAGGATTGTTTTAGTATAGCAGATGCTAAGCGTGGTGATATCGGCAATACTTCCAAGATGTATGCACAGGCGTTTTTTAATCCTGCTTCTTCGGGATTGAATTTCGATTCCATTACGATTGCACCTTATATGGGTGAGGATTCAGTGACTCCATTTTTAGAATTTGAAGGGAAATGGGCCATTGTTCTGGCCTTAACTTCTAATCATGGAAGTTTGGATTTTCAAAACTTTCAGAATAAAGAAGGTAAGCAATTATTTGAGGAGGTCATTGATAAGGTGAATACTTGGGGGAGTTCGGAGAATATCATGTATGTGGTTGGAGCTACGCGTGGAGAGGCTTTTACAACGATTAGGAAGCATGCTCCGGATCATTTCTTATTGGTTCCCGGTGTTGGTGCACAAGGCGGTTCCTTAGCTGATGTTTGTCAATATGGGATGAATAAGGATTGTGGAATCTTGGTAAACAGCACCCGTGGTATTATTTATGCTTCCAAAGGGAAGGATTTTGCGGAGAAAGCACGTGAAGAGGCTGTGAAACTTCAAAAAGAAATGCAAGAGCAACTTGAGATCCACGGGGTTATTTAATCCTGAGGATTAGTCGATACATTTTTAACAATATCTCTAATTGAGACCAATAAAAACTTTCATGTCCGTTGATTATCAACGAAAACATGAAAGTTTTTTTAGATTATGAATCTTTGGCATAATAATTTGAGGAGATGCAGGGTTAATACATTTTATGATTAAAATAAGGTCCTTTTTATATTTAGGTCTGCTAGCAGGGGTTACCAGCTTTAGCAGTTGTAGTTCAGTTTATTTGCCTAATGTTCCAGCGACCCCTATGTTTACAGGCAAAGGTGAAGGATATTTGGCGGCACATGTCAACCCGAAAGGAAATGCTAGTGCAAATCTTGGTGTTGCCTTTACGGATCACTTGGCAATTATTGGGAATGGTTCCTACATCAATTATAAATCTGATAATCATGATTTCAAACAATACTTGTATGAAGGTGGCTTAGGTTACTATACAGTGCTTGGCAAAGGAAAGCGGAGTGTCTTGGAATTTTATGGCGGATATGGAGTAGGAGCGACGATGGATGTCGATAAAAGAGCAAGTACAACAGGGACTAATGCCGTGGAAACCCGGGATGTGGATTTTAACAAAATCTTTGTTCAAGCAAATTTTTCATCAACCCGAAAAAACAAGATTAATCTTTTTGGTAAGAAAAGGACTCTAAACTACGGAACGGCCATTCGGTTAAGTCGAATCAAGATGGATAGGTTTGATTTAAATGGGGTTTCAAGTCAATTGGAAGAGAACGTTTATGTAGAACCAATTTTCTTTACAAGACTGGAATTGAATAAAGGTTTTCAGATTCAATATACGAATGGCTGGAACATTGGTTTAATGAATAATGAGTATTTGAAACCCGGTAATGCGGTATTTACCTTAGGTTTGATCTATAATTTTGGAAGAAAGTAAAATGGATATGAAAAAGATAATAGGAATAGTATCAATATTGACAATCCTGATGTTATCAGGATGTCAGGTTAATAAAAAAGCTCAAATCAAGGCTTTGGCAGATTGTGAATATGATGTTGAGTCGGTTGACCAGGTCAAGTTTAATGGAAAGTCTTTGGAATCCTTCAAAGGATCGGATGGTAGCTATAGCTTATCTTCTATGGCTGGTCTTGCCGTAGCACTCTTTAGTAAGGAGTTGCCTTTGGAAGGAAAAGTAAATCTTAAAATTACGAATCCTGAAATGCAAAAGGCAGCTTTCAACTCATTTAAATATGTGATTGAAATTCAGAATTCACCTCTTTTTGAAGGAACAGTGGATCAAAATGTCAACTTGAAACAAGGTGAAAGTACGATTGTACCGATGACTTTCAAGGCAAATATTTTTAACAAAGCTAAAGAGAATGGATTTGATAAATTCTTTGATGAATTATTGAACAAAAAGTCTGAAGGTTTTATGGTCTTGAAGATCAAACCTTCCATTCGAATTGCCGGTCAAAATATCTATTATCCATCTTATATTACCGTGGATAAGAATTTTGGAAGTAAGATATTTAAGTTGTTTAAATAAAGAAATGGGGCTGAAAGAGGCCCCATTTCTTTTGGATATGAGATGTGGGATATACAAATATAGATGTGAGATGTGAGATTTGAGATGTGAGATAGTAAGGCTGTCCATCCCTAAATAGAGTTGACCGTTTTAATACTTTTATCATTTGCATCAAATAGAAAATGTCTGAAGACATGTTCTATTTGATGGTTACTTCGTCAACCAGTTTTCCATCTTGGGAATAGATCTTGAAGGATCCTTGTTTTTCGTCAAGGTTGGCTTTGATGATATTGACGTTTGAGTTAATGATGACTGGGAAATTTACGGTTTGATCAGCCTTAAGGATTTCATGTCTATGCATATGCCCACTCAGCATAATTTGAGCTCCTGCTTTATTTAATATAGGAACAAATTTATTACGAATATCTTCCATTCCATGCCAGCCTAATACGGGTGGGATATGGCAGATAATGATTTTGTACTTTGCGTTTTTGTAAGCTGGGTTTTGGACAGCTTTTTCCAGCCATTTGGCTTGCTCAGTTCGGTATGCGTCCATATCCACAATTCCACTATATTCAATGTCTGAATCCGGTTTATCTTCTCCACAATCCAAGACAATAAAACAAGCATCTCCTTGATTGAACATATAATATAGCTCACCTGAACTGGTAGGGAAATATTTTGGGTATTGTACAGCGAAAGGACCTCTAGTTTCATGGTTCCCTCTTGAATAATACATTGGTTTTTCACTAGCAAACAGCTGTATTGCCGTATCCATAAAGCCTTGGTACATCTGTTCTTCACTCAATAGGTTGTCAACCATATCCCCATTGAAAACAATGAAATCCGTGTTTTTTAGATCCACCTGCTTGATTAGGTTTGTCATGACATCATTCTTTCCATGAATATCATTGATCACAGCGAATGCAACAGATGATTTAGGTCCAGGCGTTGAAAATGTTAAGGGTTGTTGCTTATATACGTTTGTTGCAGCATATTCACCGTATTGCACTTTTGTACCTTCATGTTTCAGGACTTCTTGATTATATACCCTATAGCGATATTTTGTTCCGGGCTTTAGACCAGAAAGGTCAACCTGGTGTACCGTTCCTACATTCTTGAAGCCATATTTTCCGGAGAATATTTTGGGTCTTTCGGATTGGTAGAAATGGGTTTGATCGTCAGGGGCGAGTTCAACCCAGCCAATAGCATTTTTATTGCTGGTCCAGATAATGGAAACAGTTGAGTCAGTTAGAGCTTGAATAAAGGGTAAATGACTGATAGTGATTTTTTCTTGCGCCAGTACCGGTTTGCAAAAATAAATGCACAGAGCAAATAAAACGAGAAGAGACCTTTTCATGGGTATGATAAATTGTTTAGGTGTTTGATTAATTGAAGCAATTTAAGAAACTCCCTATACCTAAACAATTTGTCAATGAAAATATTACGAATCCTTACGCGATTGAATTTCTCATTTTTTCCTTATACATATCATAGGTGTACACATTGTAAGGCAATAATTTATTGGCGAAGTATTTTGATAACAGGCAACATACAATTAAAGGGATAATCAAGCTGTACCCATTAGGGACGATATTACAAATCAGGAAAATAGAAGTAAATGGGGCATAGATAGCGGCAGAAAGCATGGAGCCGGCACCAATCAAAGCGAAGTTAATGGGGCTTACCTCCATATGTAATACAGTCTGACAGAAAATAGCCATTAACAACCCTAAGAAAGCACCTACTATTATACTTGGTGCAAATACACCGCCATCTCCACCAGCACCTAAGGTTAATGAAGAGGCCAATGGTTTTAGGAGAACCAAAAGGAGCAGATAGCCGATGGAATTGGATTCGGCATGCAGAACCTCATTTAGACCATGATAGCTATCGCCAAATAAGACTGGGAAAAAGAAGATTATTAATCCAACGGTAATGGCACCTAGGTTTACTCGAATAAAATTGTTGTTAATATTTCCAAAGAAGGTTTTGATTCGGATCATCATTAGCGTAAAACCAACGGCGAATAGACCTGCAAGTAAACTGAGGACAAAGAAGAAAGGTGTGGATTGCCATTTCCAATCGATGATGTGGGTTGGGATAACTCTCTCATTTCCTAATCCGTAAATAAATAATGCTGCGATTAAGGTTGATGCCAAACAGCTAATCAATATGGTAGGTTTAAATTTCCGACTAATAGCTTCGATTCCAAAAAGTAATCCTGCTAAGGGGCTGGAGAAAAGAATGGCAACTCCAGCAGCGGAAGCGGCACAAATCAACTCCCTTTTATAAAGTTTGGCGGAGAAGTTTTTCTTGTAGACTTCGTTTCCAATGGTTGCGGTTGATACCACAGTGGACACTTCGATGCCAGTAGATCCGCCAAAAATAACAGTTAAAAAACCATTGATAAAGTGGGATGGAATTTTAAATAATGGTAAATGGTCTTTTCGGAGATCTAAGGTTTTATAGATTTCGGTCATTCCTTTATTTTTCTTGCCATGGAAGACATACTTTCTCAAAAAGTAAATCATGGTAATACCGATTGATGGTAAGATAATAAAGAGGTAGGGATTAGTTTCAGAGACGAAAGAAAGCATATGATGTTCAGTTTTCTCTGTGATAAATCGTAAAGAAATAGCTAACAAGGAACTCAATAGACCAACGATCATGGAGATGGCGAAGAGTTTTAAATAATTGTGATGAATAACTTTCTTTCTATTCATATTGGATAGGGGGAATGAAACTTAATAATCAGAAAAATGAAGTTGATTTTAATGTGATTATTAAAGCGCGATTGCGGCAAATTTAAGTGTTTTGGAGTATCTCAGGGAATTGTAAAGCAGAATGTTACATTTTTTTTTATTTGATTAAAGTGAGAGCTTTTTCTTTATGAGCGGCGATATGATCGGTTTTACTGCTTTTTATTTCATATTGAGGGTCATCGGGGCTAGCGCGATGAGTATAGCCTTTGTAATCAAAATCAGCGATATGGATTTTGATAATAGTTCCTGATACGCGACCTGATTCTGAATTCCAGCTAACATGATCGCCAATTTTAAATTTTGTTTTCATGATTTATTAATTTCCTGAATAGGTCAAACCTGAATCCGTAATTTTTGCTACAGAAGTATAAGGATGTTCCTGAGCTTTTCCGATACCCATAATATGCCATACTTTCCAACCTTTAAACTTTAAATAATCGGAGACCAGGGATCGATGACATCGCCACCAAACAGCTTCTGAACACATAAAAGCGGTTTTTCTTTCTGTTGCCAGGTTTTCCAGTTCTTGGATTCCTTGAACAAAGCCATCTGTTTCCATATAATCGGCATAACCCCTAAAGGATTCATTTTTCCAAGCGCTGTTATGGCTATCCTTATGAGTCGGTCTTCGTCCGCCCAATGCTTCCAGGTATTGGTAAGCAATTCCGTTGTTTTCTAAATAAGACCGGAGTTCATCTTGATTAAATTGCGGGTATTTCCTAGATCCGGGATGTCTTCTGATGTCGACAAGTAGTTTGATGTCAAAGGAATTTAGCATGTCAAGGAATTCCTGAATGGGATGAGTCGAATGACCTATGCTGTAAATAATTCTATTTTGTTCCATCTTGGTTAAATGCCAATAAATACTTGTTTATGTATTGATCTTTCTCCTTGGATTTATATTGTTGTATAAAGCGAGGGTGTTCCAGAACTGTCAATTTTTTGAACAATTGAGCTTCATTATTTAGTTTTTGGATAAATAGCGCATTCTTCTTTCCTAAAATAAATGCTTCATCTTGGTCAAGACCCATGGAAATATGGTTTTTTAGGGAATCGATCATAAAGTCTTTGACAGCAAGGAATAATTTTGGGTCGTCGTAATAATTCGCATTCAAAAATTGACCAGGTTTTACCTCACGAATTATGGCCAGGGGAAAAGGGGAGTTGATATAAAAGTTTTTGTAGAATGCTTCTGCACCGCCAAATTCCTGAATCATGTCATAGATAAAAACGGAGGAGATTTCATGAGTTCTGGCAGAGGTCATTTTGATTCCACATACAGAATCGAGTCTTTTGGTATCCGTAAAAGGCACACCAGTGACACCAGCACCATGTCTACTTGGGTTTATTCCGATCAAGAATTTTCGAGTATCATTGTCGGAATAGAATTGTTCATAGAATTGCCGCATCACCTTCATTGTTTCGGGGTTATCCATGAAGGGGTTCAACACAAAATAGCCTTCCGGTAATTTGCCAGTGTATTGAAGATTTCGATTGAAGTCAATTACTCTATCTGCAAAATTCATTTTACAAATGGATTAGGTTTCCTATTGCTTCAATAAAGGTACGAAAAAGGCAGCTTTAATTCGATTGATCTCTGTTGAAAGTATAACCTACTGTCCATTCGATAAAATCAGCTTTCCCCATGTGGGCTTTGATGGATACTCCTGCGTTGATATTTTTATAGACGTAATATCTTGCTCCGGCCCTAAGGAATACTCTTCTGATTTCACCATTGAAGCGTTGATTATGGAGATAATATCCAACATTTCCGTTCAGGACGAGTCTTTCATTGAGGATATGTGCAATATAGAATGCCGGGCCTCCAGAAAGTTTGGATCCCAGTTCTCCGGACTTGTCACCAGCGATTTCAGCATCATTACCTGAGGAAGAATAGAATAAGTCAAATCCAGCTCCTAATCTCCATTTATAGGACACATGTTTGCTGGCATATGCGCTTAAGGTAGATTTAAAGAATCTTTCATCTGAATCATCTTTCAGCTGCTTGAAGCCAACGCCATAATTAAGATGGTAAAGGATTTTCTTAGAATATGGCTTTAGTACGGAATCTTTGTTGATTTTTATTTCAGGGTTGATTTGATAATTGACTGATACGGTGACAGGTACGAGGTTTACCCCTTTGTTAGGGAGTCTCAGGGCTCCATTAGAAAAATGATGGAATGCAAGTCCTACACCAGCTTTCCAATGTGGGTTAATCTTGTATTGGGTCCTTATTCCCAAATCAATAAAAACATTGTTTTTAGAGCCAATCACCAGGTTCAATGGGTTTTCATTTTCATTGTAGGGCTTAAAGTTACCAGATAGACCAAGTCCAATCCGGTAATCATAACTCCAACGACTATCCTCTTTTGGAGCAATTGGTGTTTGTACAAATCCATAGATAGCGAAAGGACTACCTAAGATATCGGTATTGAAAGTGCTGGAATATAGGCCGATACCGTAAATAGGATAATTGTATATTTGATAATATTGATCTTTTTTAGCACGTTGTTTCCAACCGATTTTAAAGTTTAATCCATTGTAATAAGCGCCTTCATAGGTGCTTGATTTTAAACCTTTTTGAGCAAGAATACCACCGTTTTCAGTTTCAAGTTCAAAGATTAGGGGGCTTTTTTTAATTTCCTTTGTAATTTGAGATATCTGACTAACAGCTAGAAAAGGGGACAGAATAAATAAAAATAGAATAGTGCTCTTGCTCACAGAATAATAATTATGGATTTTACTTAATCGACAAAAATAGTAATAACTTTAGGGCTTAAAACGTGTTCAGTGTCATTTTTGTTTCAATTCTGACTGCTGAAAAAAATAAATGCCGTGTCAAACTTTATCCTTATTATTTTTTGTCTGTCCGCTGGAGTAATTAGTAGGAAATTTAATTGGGTTGCAAAAGATGGATATAAAGCCTTAAATGCGTGGGTTTTATATTTCGGATTGCCAGCTATCTCCTTTAATTATTTACCCAAGTTAAATTGGGATAATAGATTACTATTTACCATGTTGGGGCCAATATTGGTATTAACAGGTTCTATCATTCTTTTCTATATTATTGAGCGGTTTACGAATATTTCCAAGCGGACCTCACATACTTTGATGTTGATTGCCGGACTGAGCAATACATCCTTCGTAGGATTTCCATTAATCACGGCCTATTTTGGGGTTGAGGCACTTCCAATTGGAATTGTAAGTGATCAGATGACCTTTTTCTTATTATCTACGGTTGGAGTGGTTGTCGCGATGAAGGGTAGTTTAAAGAAAAAGAATACGGTGGATATCAAATTTATTTTAAAACGGGTATTTACCTTTCCACCATTAATCGGTTGTTTACTTGCTATTACTTTGGCAAGGTTTATTGACTTGAGTAGTTTAGATGATTTTTTTAAGATTTTAGGCTCTACAGTTTCACCCTTAGCGCTATTTTCTATAGGGCTTCAATTGAATTTCGGAATCGTAAAAAGTGAAATCCCCAATATTACTTATGCTTTGATTTATAAATTACTATTAGCACCGGCCGTAATTTTTCTGATAGCATGGAGTATGGGTTTAAACGGGGAGATTGTTCAGGTTTCGATATTTGAGATGGCAATGCCAAGTTTGGTCGCTACCAGTATCATATTGAGCCAATTCAAGTTGAACTCCAAAGTAGGGAATAGTGTCATCGGATTAAGTATTCCCTTGGGCTTATTGAGCACATATTTTTGGTATTTTATACTTAGTACATTTTTAATGTAACCTAAATGTTATTAAATTATTTACAGAATTGCTTATCTTTATTGCAATATATTCAAGAAAATACTAATTGTTTTTAGGTTTTAATATACTATAGTTATTTATGAAGAGAGTTTTATTCTTTGCCTTATTGGCAGGGATACAAGTGTCTAATGCTCAAGAAAAGCATGAGCGTTATACACAAAAAATTGAAGGGACAAGTTTAGAATTCACAATGGAAGCCATTCCAGGCGGTGAATTTGAGATGGGGAGTTCAAAATCTTCCAATGCAGATGAGAAGCCAGTTCATAAGGTAAAGCTAGATCCGTTTTGGATGGGGACCTATGAAGTTACCTGGAATCTTTTTGAGCCATTTTTATATAAAGATTACGAAATTACCAAATCTACCGATGGCAAAGTTTCTGCTGAAGTAGATGCAGTTACCCGACCTACAAAACCATATTTGGATATGACTTTTGGTTATGGCAAGGATGGTCAACCAGCTTTAGCCATGACCCATTATAATGCTATTCAATTTTGTAAGTGGTTATATGTTAGGACTGGGGTTTTCTACCGTTTACCGACGGAGGCCGAGTGGGAATATGCAGCTAGGGCAGGCTCCAATACAGAGTATTTCTTTGGAGATGATGCTGGTCAATTAGCTGATTACGCGGTTTTCAAGGATAATTCATCCAATAAAACGGCGAAAGTAGGGAGTAAAAAAGCGAACCCTTGGGGTTTGTATGATATCTTAGGGAATGTTTCGGAGTGGACTTATGATCAATATGATGCTGAATTCTACAAGACTTTGGCGGGTAAGGTAACGGAGAATCCGGTTAATGTACCGACGAAGTTATATCCACATGTTGTTCGTGGGGGGTCATTTGAGAGTACAGCCGTGGATATGCGTTCCGCAGCGAGAGGAGCCTCCGATCCAATATGGAAACAATTGGACCCACAGATTCCAAAATCAAACTGGTGGTTTCCAGAGGCGCCATTTGTAGGGATGCGCTTAGTTCGTCCGGTCAAACAACCGAGTCACGAGGAAATTATGGCGTATTATGATAAGGCGCCAATCAAGGATTTTTAATTAACATAAACCGATAATACTCAATTTAAATCTAACTTCATGGAAAGTTTAAAACGAAGAGATTTTATTAAATCATCATCAGCCCTAGTGGGTGCTGCAGCCTTAACCGGGAGTTCAGTAAGCAGTGTATTCGCAGCGGGATCTGATGTTATAAAAATTGCCTTAATAGGCTGTGGTGGTCGTGGTACAGGAGCTACCTTTGATGCCTTTGCATCAGGTCAAAACATCAAGTTGGTAGCGATGGCAGATGCCTTCAAAGATAACCTAGATTCAACTTATAATACCTTAAAAGAGAAATTTGGAGATAAGATTGATGTACCAGATAGTCGCAAATATGTAGGTTTTGATGCTTATAAGGCGGCAATCAAGGATGCTGATGTGGTTTTATTGACCACTCCTCCAGGATTTAGACCACTTCATTTCGAAGAAGCAATCAATCAAGGGAAGCACGTCTTTATGGAAAAAGCAGTTGCTGCTGATATCCCAGGAGTACGTAAGGTGCTAGAAGTAGCGAAGATTGCAAAGCAAAAGAAATTAAACGTTGTGGTAGGTCTTCAAAGACGTTATCAGACAAATTATAGAGAAGCTATCAAACGTATTCACGATGGAGCTATCGGAGATGTTGTTTCCGGTCAGGTTTATTGGAATAGCGGTGGTGTTTGGGTAAGACCTCGTAAACCTAATCAAACAGAGATGGAATACCAAATGAGAAACTGGTATTACTTCAACTGGTTATGTGGGGATCATATTGTAGAGCAACACGTCCATAATATTGATATTGCAAACTGGGTAAAACAAAAATATCCAGTGTCGATTCAAGGAACAGGAAGTAGAGCACATAGAACCGGAAAAGAGTACGGTGAGATCTATGATAACTTTGCTTTGGAATTAACTTACGATGATGGATCGGTAGTATATAGCCAATGTCGTCACTTCGAAGGGATTTCAAACAGAGTAGATGAGACCTTCCAAGCTACTAAAGGTAGAGTATATTTATCAGCTAGTAATCAAGCTGTTTTGTATGGTCCAGATGGTAAAGAAATTTATCGTCATGATCCAAAAGGGAATCCAAATCCATATCAGCAAGAGCATAAAGAATTATTTGAGGCGATTGCAAAAGGAGAATATAAATTTGATAATGCGGAGTACGGTGCTTACAGTTCCTTGACTGGTATTATCGGAAGGATTGCATGTTATACTGGAAAGGTAATCAAATGGGATGAGGCGATTCAATCGAACATCAGTTTGATGCCAGATCAATTTGCATGGGATGCAAAACCTAAGGTATTGCCAAATGAAGATGGATTCTATCCAGTTGCAGTACCAGGGCATGATGTTGAGAAATACATTTAATAGTGATAAAATTCTGTAATTTTATCATCCTTATATTAATTGGTTGCTGTGCATACGGACAGCAACCAATTTCTGCTTTACAGAAACACGAATTATACGGAAGAGCACAAGGAACAACCTATACGCTTACCTATTATTCAGAGCGTGCTTCCATCTCTCAATCTTCCATAGACAGTATTTTTGCAGTTATCGATCAATCGATGTCCCTTTATAAAAAAGGGTCCAATATTTTGAAGTTCAATGATCCTGAATTGATGAAGATGAAGTTGGATTATCATATGTGGACTGTTATGAAGGAATCATTTCGCGTATACAAAGATTCCAAGGGTTTATTTGACGTCACAGTAATGCCGTTGGTAAGCTTATGGGGTTTTGGTCCAGAGAAGGTAGTTGATATACCAGATTCAAGTAAAGTTGCGGAGACTTTGAAATTTGTAGGGATGGATAAATTGAAATTATCCGGAAAGCGACTTAAAAAAAGAGTTCGCGGAGTTCAAGTCGATTTAAATGGAATAGCGCAGGGCTATACGGTGGATGTCTTACATGATTATTTGTTAGATCAAAAGATTGATAATTTCATTGTAGAAGTCGGTGGGGAGATACGAGCTCATGGGTCAAAGCCAGATCAGAGTAATTTCAAGGTTTTGGTTCAGCGTCCGGAGCAAGCTTCTGGAGGTTCCGACCATATATTAGCGTTAAGAAACAAATCTGTCACTACTTCAGGTAGTTATGAGAAGTTTCGTGAAGTAAAAGATTACAAGTTTTCACATCATATTGATCCTAAAACGGGTCGCCCGATTAAGTCACAGACAATATCAGTAACGGTTGTAGCGAATAGCGCTATGGAGGCAGATGCATATGATAATGTGTTTATAGCGATGAAGCCAGATGAAGCAATTTCATTTGCGAATTCAAAAAATATAGTTGATATTTATTTACTGTATTTGGAGGATGGGCAGGTGAAAGAGGCTCAGTCTTCTGGATTTCAGAAGTATTTGCTAACCGATAAAATACTTAAAAATTAAAACTTATACCTAAATGAAACGTTCAGATTTTTTAAAAAACAGTTCCCTATTAGTAGGTGCGTCTTTATTTTCAAATGGCCTTTCCGCTAAAGATCAATCAACAAACCCTATGGATTCGAAATCTGCCAATCAACCTTTTAAGTTAAACTATGGTCCACACCAAGGGATGTTTAGTGCTACAGCTGGGAAGAATTTCTTGGATGAAATAAAATACATGCATGAACTGGGTTTCCGCGGTATTGAAGATAATGGGATGCCAGGTCGTTCAGCAGATGAGCAAAAGAAAGTTGGAGAACTATTGGCAAAATTAGGGATGACTATGGGCGTTTTTGTGGTTCCAAAAGGAGGGAATGGTGCGAATTCCTTAGCTGCAGGAAAACAAGAGTTTATAGACATATTCGTTAAGGGCTGTAAAGAATCTGTAGAAATTGCAAAACGTTGTAATGCAAAGCATGTCACTGTAGTTCCTGGAGATTACGTTCGTAATCTACCGATCGGAGTACAAACAGGCAATGTTGTTGAAGGTTTAAGAAGAGGGGCGGAAATATTTGAACCTCATGGTATTACGATGGTATTGGAGCCATTGAGTGATACACCTGATTTATTCTTACGATTTTCGGATCAGACCTATGAAATCTGTAAGGCAGTAAATAGTCCATCATGCAAGATTCTATATGATGTATATCATATGCAGAAAAATGAGGGTAACCTCATCCAGATGATGGAAAATTGTTGGAGTGAGATTGCGTATATCCAGGTTGGAGATAATCCAGGCAGGAGGGAGCCAACAACTGGAGAGATTAATTATAAGAACTTATTTAAGTGGTTGTACGAGAAGGGTTATAAGGGAGTTGTAGGGATGGAGCACGGGATGTCAAAATCTGGAAAAGAAGGGGAAGAAGCCTTGGTTAAGGCCTATAGGGAAGTGGATTCCTTCTAATGCTAAAGGGATTTAGTATTGAAACAAATTCGTTATTAAATTTTGTAATTAGCATATTATCTCTATCTTTAAATTCAAGATTTTAGTAAACCTTAAAGAATGTCTTCATCAATTAAATTTAAACTCTCTTTCATGATGTTCCTCGAATTTTTTATTTGGGGAGCTTGGTTCGTTACGCTCGGAACATTTTTAGGAAACAACTTAAAAGCCTCAGGCTTAGAGATTTCAAACGTTTTCTCGACACAATCGTGGGGGGCAATTATTGCTCCATTTATTATCGGTATGATTGCAGACCGATATTTTAATGCCGAAAGAATTCTCGGTGTTTTACATATTGCTGGTGCATTTTTGATGTATCAACTTTATCAGAGTGATTCCATTGGATCATTCTTTCCGTATGTATTAGGTTATATGATCTTGTATATGCCAACTCTGTCATTGGTCAATTCCGTATCATTCAGACAGATGAAAAATCCGGAGAAGGAATTTTCATTTATTCGAATTTGGGGTACCATTGGTTGGATCGTAGCTGGTTTATCCATTAGTTACTTATTTAAATGGGATAGTCCTGAAGGGCTTCAAGAAGGTTTCTTAAAGAATACATTCTTGATGTCTGCTATTGCTTCCGTTGTATTGGCGGCATTTTCCTTTTTACTACCTAAGACCCCTCCGATTAAGGATAGGAATTCAGGCGAGAAGGAAAGTATTTCAAAGATTTTAGGATTAGATGCGATCAAATTATTGAAGGACCGTAATTTCTTGGTTTTCTTTATTTGCTCGATATTAATTTGTATTCCTTTAGCGTTTTATTATCAATATGCGAATCCATTTTTAACAGAAATAGGCTTGGCAAATGCGACTGGTAAGATGACTATTGGACAGATTTCAGAGGCTTTATGTCTGTTATTATTACCAGTATTCTTCACACGTTTTGGTTTTAAGAATACCATTTTATTGGGGATGTTAGCATGGGTATTACGTTATGTACTCTTTGCTTATGGTAATGCGGGAGAATTGACCTTCATGTTATTGTTGGGGATAGCCTTGCACGGTATCTGTTATGATTTCTTTTTTGTTTCAGGCCAAATTTATACGGATTCGAAAGCAGGAAAGGATAACAAGAGTGCTGCACAAGGATTGATTACCTTAGCGACTTATGGAGTAGGTCAATTGATTGGATTCTGGGTAGCAGGTTATGTAAGTGATATGTACGTTTCGATCAAAGACAGCGATTTAGCCTTGTTCTGGAATAATTTATGGATAGTTCCAGCGGTTATTGCCTTTGTGGTGATGATCATCTTCTTGGTATTTTTCAAGAAGGAGACTATTCAAACACAAGTAGAAAACTAATTAAAATTTAAAAGATAATGGTGGAAAATAATGTATATGATGCAATTGTTATTGGATCCGGAATCAGTGGAGGTTGGGCAGCCAAAGAACTTACTGAGAAGGGTTTAAAAACAATTATGTTGGAGCGTGGTCGCAATGTAGAGCACGTAAAAGATTATCATGCCAACAAAGACACCTGGGAATATCCGCATAGAGGTGGCAGAACCGTGGAGATGGAGAAGGATTATCCGGTATTAAAACGTGATTACCCATTAAATGAGAAAAACTTAGATTTTTGGGTTAATGAGAAAGAGAGTCCTTATACGGAGGTCAAGCGATTTGACTGGTTTAGAGGGTATCATGTTGGCGGTCGTTCGTTAATGTGGGGTCGTCAAAGCTACCGTTTAGGGGATTTGGATTTTGAAGCAAACCTAAAAGACGGTCATGGTGTAGATTGGCCGATTCGTTATAAAGATATCGCTCCTTGGTATAGTTATGCTGAGAAATGGGCTGGTATTTCTGGTAACCGTGATGGTTTGGATGTACTTCCAGATGGAGACTTCATGCCGGCAATGGATTTCAATATTGTTGAGAAAGATTTAGCTGAGCGTTTGAAGAAAGAATATGGTGGTTCACGTCACTTTATCATGGGACGTACAGCTAATATTACCAAGCCGCATACAGGGCGTATTAACTGTCAATATCAGAATCAATGTTGGTTAGGATGTAATTTTGGGGGTTATTTTAGTACCCAATCCTCCACCTTGCCACCAGCGATGAAGACTGGAAATTTAACCTTGAGACCTTTTTCAATCGTAACGAAAATTATCTATGATAAAGATACGAAGAAAGCGAAGGGAGTTGAGATTGTTGATGCGGAAACTAACAAGACTTACGAATTCTTTGCGAAGGTAATTTTTGTTTGTGCTTCAGCATTTAACTCTACATGGGTTTTAATGAATTCAGCGACAGATGTTTGGGAAGGTGGATTAGGAAGTAGCAGTGGTGAGTTGGGTCACAATGCTATGGATCACCATTTCCGTTTAGGAGCAGGAGGTCGAGTAGAGGGTTATGAGGATAAGTACTTCTTTGGAAGACGTCCGACGGGCTTATATGTTCCTCGTTTTGTAAATATTCCGAGTGATACCAAGAAGCGTGATTATGTACGTGGATTTGGATATCAGGGTTCAGGAAGTCGTGGTCGATGGTCTGGCGAGATTGCAGAGATGCAAGTCGGTGGAGCATGGAAAGATGCGATGTGTGAGCCAGGAAACTGGAGTGTTGGCTTTACAGCCTTTGGAGAGATCCTACCATACCATGAGAATAAGATTTCACTAGATAAGAATGTGAAAGACAAATGGGGATTACCAGTATTGTCAATGGACATGGAGATCAAGGATAACGAGCAGAAGATGCGTAAGGATATGACGGAGGAGATGAAGGAGATGCTTGAGAAGATTGGGGTTAAGGATGTGAATACATATGATAGTGGTTATAATTTCGGTATGGGTATCCACGAAATGGGAACTGCGAGAATGGGTAGAGATCCTAAGACTTCGGTATTGAACGGTAATAACCAGGTGTGGGATGCTACGAATGTATTTGTTACAGATGGTGCGATGATGACCTCTGCAGGTTGTGTAAATCCATCGTTGACTTATATGGCTATGACAGCTCGTGCGGTAGATTTCGCGGTTAGTGAGCTTAAGAAAGGAAATTTATAACAAACTAAACCCAAGATAGTATTATGAATAATAATTCAAGAAGAGAATTTATTAAGAATTCCGCGATAGCAGCTGCTGGTATCAGCATTGTACCTAGACATGTTTTAGGTGGTACTGGTTTTACTGCTCCAAGTGATAAATTAGTTGTAGCCGGTATTGGTGTTGGTGGAAAAGGGGAGAGTGACATCAATTCATTCCATCAGTCAGGAAAAGCAGATATCGGATTTTTATGTGATGTCGATGACCGTCGTGCTGCAACATCTAGAAAGCGTTTTCCAAAAGCAAAATATTATAAAGATTATCGTGAGATGTTGGACAAAGAGCACAAGAATATTGATGCTGTTTCTGTGTCCACACCTGACCATAACCACGCTATACAGGCATTAGCTGCAATGCAGTTAGGCAAGCACGTTTATGTTCAGAAGCCCTTGGCACATGATGTTTGGGAAGCTAGGGTATTAACTGAGGCTGCGAAGAAATATAAAGTAGTGACGCAAATGGGTAACCAAGGAGCGTCGAATGATGGTCCAAGACAAGCTCGTGAGTGGTACGAGGCTGGATTGATTGGGAATGTTCATACGGTTTACTGTTGGACTGACCGTCCAGTATGGCCACAAGGGATTTCATGGCCAACGCAAAAGGCTAATGTTCCTTCGGAGTTAAACTGGGATCTATGGTTAGGTACTGCTCCACAGAAAGATTTTGTGGATAAATTAGTTCCATTCAACTGGAGAGGTTGGTGGGATTATGGTACTGGAGCACTAGGAGACATGGGATGTCACTTATTAGAAGTTCCTTTTAGTGTTTTAGGATTGTCCTACGTTCAAGATGTACAAGCATCAGTAGGATCCGTTTATGTAGATGAGTTCAAGCGTGGATATTTCCCTGAGAGCTGTCCTCCATCGAGCCATGCTACGATGACTTTCCCGAAAGCAAAAAGAACAACAGGCCCAGTAACTTTACACTGGATGGATGGAGGTATTCAACCAGCACGTCCAGAGGAATTAGGTCCAAATGAAGTATTTGGAGATGGAGGAAACGGGATCTTATTAATTGGAGATAAAGGAAAGATTCTTGCAGACACCTATGGTGACAATGCTCGTTTATTACCTACTTCGAGAAAAGAGAATCTAGCGTTGAAATATGAGCGTGTACCGGGTGGTGCAGGTGGTCACTATGCACAATGGGTTGAGGCTTGTATCGCAGGCTATGGCAAGAAGGAAGTAAGTGCTCCATTTGAAATATCCGGACCATTAACAGAAGCGTTATTAATGGCTAATTTAGCAATTCGTGGTGCAGACTTAAGAGTTGATGGCGGTTATCCAGGACGTAACTTGAAGTTATTATGGGATAATGATCAGATGAAAGTAACAAACTTTGACATTGTAAACCAATTCGTAAAACGTAACTACCGTCAAGGTTGGGATGTTAAATACACACTTTAATTAAAGAACAATGAATAGAAGAGAGGCATTAAAAAACGTAGCATTCATCGTTGGTGGTACAGTAATCGGTGCGAACTTGTTTTTACAAGGATGTACCAGACCGGCTTCGAAAGAAGTTGCATCTTTATTCGAAGGTGATACACCTGATTTTTTAGGTGAATTAGCCGAAGCTATTCTTCCAAAAACTTCGACTCCAGGTGCTAAGGAAGCAGGAGTTGGACAATTTATTCCAGTTATGATCCGTGACTGCTATGAGGAGAAGGATCAAAAAGCCTTTTTAGAAGGGTTGAATGGAGTAGATGATCGTTCGCAGAAAGAATTCAAAAAAGGATTTGCGGAACTTTCAGCAGAGGAGAAATTACAATTCGTAAATAACTACGATAAAGAAGCGAAAGAATATCAAAGTAATAAAAAAGAGGAGGATGCAAATCACTTCTTCACGATGTTAAAGCAATTGACTTTAACCGGATTCTTTACTTCTGAGGTAGGTATGAAACAGGCACTTCGCTATGTGAAGATTCCTGGGAAATTCGATGGTAACTATCCTTACAAAAAAGGAGATAAGGCTTGGGCTCTTTAGTTCCAAACGATGTATAAAAAAATCCCCCGAAAATTTTCGGGGGATTTTTTTATGTTGTTTATTACGTATTAAATAATTTTAAGTCTATTCAGATATTCGCATTAGGAAATGCGTTCTGCCATCTTTTTGAATAGAAAATACGGAGTTATCACTTTTCATAATGGTGACTTCATCGGCATAATTCAATTCTTTTAGAAAGTTCATTTCCAAATTATGGATGGTTCCATTCAAGATTCTTTCAGGTTCCATCGCATCGAAGCACCATTCCATGTATTTAACATTATTAGCATGGTAAACGATATCCAGATCCGAAAGTTTGACCTTGTAATTGTTGAGGAGTTGGAAATCGACATTACCATCAATTTTTTCGACGAGGTTTTTGGTGGAAGTTTTATCTCTAAAGAACTCCATATGGTCGGTGCTCAGGGCAAAAATATCTGCACGGCGAGTTTTGATATTAAAAACAACCCAAAGGCTACTAGCGCGAACCAAAACCTGGTCATCGAGCCATACTTCGAAGTTCCGGATGGAGCGGCTACCAGTAAAGTCTTGGATCCAAGTCCTGACAGTGATACTTTGTGTATATCGAGGTAAATTATCGATTTCGATCAACATTCGGCTAAGCACCCAAGATTGGCTGGCATTAACCATAGCTTTATATCCGAAGCCGAGATTTTCTGCATGTTCACTTGCTGTAATTTGTAGGATATTATTTAATTCACTGTATTTCAACTGCCCGTTCGGATAACATTGCGTAAAATTCAATGTCCATTCCTTTTCAAATATGCCCATTAATATATTTTCTGAATCTATTGCAAATGTAACTAATTTAATATTCTGTGCTAAAATCTTGCTGAAATATACATTATTGTCTAAATTAACGTTAACCTTTTAAACCTCTTAATTGATTGACGAATGACAGGAACATTAATTGAAAAAGAAGACGTAGATAAATTTAGAATTATCCCCGCCGAAACTGATAAAACAACACAATTTACGAACAAACTACAGGGAGCAGTTCGTTTGGGCAACGAATTCAAATCCAAGACGACTATAGTTTTCAATACAGAGGACGGTCCGAAACGAATTGAAACTACCGTATGGTCCCTTACTGATAAATACATTCAAATAAAACACGGGATTCTTATTCCTTTAAAAGCACTTATAGAAATCGAATATTAACATCAATAACTGGATTTAGAATTCAGGTTATTTTCTATTTAAAATTGAAACAAAAAAGCTTCTTATCAACGATAGGAAGCTTTTTTTTGATAGGAAAGGAGGGGGCTGTATATTTTCGGGATACAGTCATTCCCTCCAATTCTATACTATTACTTAATAAGGATCTTGTTTTTAAGGGATAAAAATTAGGATTACGAATACGGCAAATAAGACCAAGTGCATGATTCCCACGAATGGAACTGTTTTTCTTCCGGAGAATGAAAGCATACTCAGAATTAAAGTAATCACGAATAGGATAGTTTCTGTAGCTGTTAACCCGAATAAGACGGTTTTATTGGCGATTAGACCAATGATTAATACTGCTGGAACAGTTAATCCAACGGTTGAAACAAATGCACCGTGACAAAGATTGATTGCCCTTTGGAATTCATTATTCATTGCTGCTTTAACAGCTGTCATTGATTCGGGGGTAAAGACGATAATAGCGATCAATACACCACCCAATAATGGAGGTAGATTCAGTTCTTTGATTCCATAATCGACCAAGGTTGCCAGATTGTGTGATAATAATACAATCGGTAGAATCATTGCCAACAAAAGCAGGGTTCTTAAAAGAATCTCTTTTTTGCTGATGCTAGCATGATGCTCTTCAGCGGTATTTTGTGATTGATTTCTTTGGCTAAATGGGATTTCCATAGATCCTGCTGCGGGTTGGATATATAAGTGTTTATAGCCTTTCATTTGGAATGCTAAAAAGAATCCGTAGAGCAGTATGACAAGTCCAGAAATACTTCCGGCTTGAATGCTTGTAAATTCACCATTTCCTTTACCTTCCATAAAGTTGGGTAACATCATTGAAATTCCACCCAGCATGATAATCATGGAGAGGTAGGTAATAGTTCCTTGTGAATTGTATTCCTGTTCACCATATTTTAACCCTCCAAAAAGGATACATAAACCCAGAACCAGGTTCATAATAATCATCATGACCGAAAAGATGGAATCCTTTCCGATTGTAGGATTATCCTCCGGTCCAAACATCATGGCTACAATCAATATAACTTCAATGGAAACGATGGATAGGGTTAGAATTAATGTACCATAGGGTTCACCAAGTTTATGAGCTAATTCATCGGCTTCTTTTACGACTCCGAATGCAGCACCAATAATAGTGAATAATACTAGGATGAAAATTCCGATGGCTAGAATGTTATTGCCATACAGGCCTTCAATACTTTTTCCAAAAAACATGAACAAGAAAACCATTAACCAGATTAGGATTAAACGTATAATGCTGTTTTTTGTTAAAATATTGTTCATAAAATCATCTCCTTTTTTAAGTATTTGTTATGACTTGTATTATTTTTTTTGACCATGCAAATCTCCACAATTTAAACCCCATAGTTTTTTACATAAGTTAAAAAAGTTAGAAGAATCTACTGACAATCTCCTGTCATTGATTGTTATACTTTTGTTAATATCAATTTTTAAATCATGGAACAAACAAGTATTATGAAGATCCTAATTTCCCAATATCGAGCTGTTCTAGGAATGTTACGTGAAGTCACGGAGAAGGTTCCAGAATCTGAATGGGATACTAAAGAGTATAACAATCCAAATTGGCAATTGATTTATCATACGATTTGGAGTGCTAAATTGTATCTATCAGCAAGTTACGAAACCTATGTGGCATTTTCTGGGGCGATTGAAGGGGCTGAAAGTTTGGGGGGTGCTAAGGAATGGGAAAATGCAGAAGTTGAGGTGCTAGGGATTAATTCTAAGCAAGAAGTATTGGAATTTATCCAAGAAGTTGAACAAAACTTAGAAAATTCAATTAAGCAATTGCCTTTGGAAGCAGACTCTGGTTTTGAATGGTATCCCTATAGTCGGTTAGAACTTCATCTTAATACGATCAGACATATTCAGCACCATACAGCCCAGTTGATTGAACGATTGAAATTAAAGGGAATTACTGGATTTCCATGGTGGATTGATGAGAATAAGCCAGGCGAATGGGTTTGATAAGGACATAAAAAATTAGAAATATGTTTGCAGTAAAAGTAGAATATTCAGTGTTTCCAGAATACGAGGAAGAGAACAAGGTTCGGATTAAGGAGTTTTTAAAAGCTTTTAAGGAATTGGATCAAAGGAGGTTTAGATATTCGGTTTTTCAGGAAAAGGAGAGTAAGAGGTTTGTTCATTTGTCGGAGTATCAGGATGAGCAAATCCAGCAGGAATTATTAGGGAATCGGGTTTTTCTGAACTTTCAGGAAAGTCGGGATAAAAACTTAATGGAGCAACCATCAATAGTTTGGTTAGATTGTTTATTTTAGTGAACACAAAGATCACACTTCACTATGGTAAAAAAGTTGGCAGCTGTTATTGCTTTGGGTTTGTTCACAAATCAGATGACCCATGCTCAAGATTTGGATGGGCTATTTAACAAGGTAAAAAAAGGGGCTAAGAGTTTAAGTAAGTCATTATCATGGGAGCCAGGTAAGGCTGTCAGTACATCGTTGAAAGATACCCTAACAGGGATTTATTGGATGGATGATTTCTTAGCAAATCGCACAGCAGATACAATTTCGACCTTTTCATTAAAACCAGGCTATTATAAAACCACCTTACGTTCGTATTGCCTGCATGCAGGAACCTATGGTCCTTCGAAAGGATCAGGGTATCAGGTTGCGAACTTTGAAGGTTCACAGAAAAAGTTGATTACTTCAATTTTGGAAAAGTCTGTAGAACATCCGGATATCAGTCAATCAGATGTTCAAACCTTAATTTGGGGTATTGAAGCAGGAACGAAGTTTTCGGCTTATCCGACTGATTTTCAGGTCCGAGTAAAGCCTTTGATTTCAGTAAAAGATATGGCTTTGATGGAAATTAATGTAAAGAATATCGTCGAACAAAATCTTCCGTCAGATGTGAAGAGTTTATTGAATACCTATGCTTCCTTACGGAATGAAATGCAATCTGCGCAGATGAACTTTGCGAAGTTGGAGGATCTTGCTGTAAAGACCGGTGTTCCTGCTATAGGTGTTGGTAGCGTGATGATTGATCCCGGAAAATGGTCTTATTTGGAGAGTGGTTACTTTATGAAAGTAAATCCGCAGAGCTATTCCACAACGGATGTAACCTTATACCGTCCATTGGAGGCTACTGTTGCCTACGATAGCCAGAATAGGATTTCAAGTTATTCGCATGAAGGATATAAAGTAACGGTTAATTATAAAGATGCGGGTAAACCTATTGAAATTGGGGAATATAAAGGTCATGTTCAACAAATAGAGAGCTATACCTTGGAATCTCCAGGAATGGAGACCCAAACCGTTGAATCCAACCAAAAATATTTTGATTTTACACTAGATGCGATTAATCAATACATCGAGAGCGGCAAGGTTTATGATTTTGATGGTTCAGTGCTTAATTCCAATGAGATTTCTTATAAAGAAGCGAAGGATTCTTTTCAAAAACTGAAAAATGTTTATGATAGGACCAAGGACCTCATGGATATCTATGATGATTTTAATATTGATGAGAATCCACCTGAGAATTTGGATAAATACCTGAGGGAAGCTTATCAAAATGAAAGGGTCAATAAGGCTATCCAAGTTGCAACCAATCCGATTGATAAGAAAGGACAGAGCAAATGGTTGAAGGAGCATTTTCAAATGCTCAATGATTTCTTTTTCTATTCCATCTGTAAATTAAGGGGAGATGATTGTAAGCCGGATAATGATCCAAAGAATCCAAAATTACCGGACTATATAGGTCAGCCTGGAAATACAAATGCTCAGCGAATAGGCTTGAGTGAGTATAAGAAATAGGGGGGATTTATCTGATTCGGATACAATCAATAACAATCAATTGGTTATTACTATCTGTTGTAAAGAACAGGTAGGTTTTACCACCATCTTTGATTTTGTGTTTTTTTCGGATCAGATCGACCTTATCTGGGAAATTGCGGGTTGCAATATTGGCTTGAACAAAGGGGTTATTCTTTTTCAAAGCAGAATAGGGCAGTACCTGTTGGATTTGAAAAACTCTTCCTGGAAATTCAGGGAAGAAGTTTTCGGAAGTATATAAATGCGAATGTTGGTGGATCTTGCTGAGTCCAAATGCTTTTCCTATGCTTTTGAAGGCACCAGCTTTAGTGATGGCAACATCGGCATCGTAGAGATAATCCTGAGGTTCGGAGAAACGACTCATGGCCGATCGTTCCGCATCATAGGTAAATTCGAAAGTTTGAATTTGGTCTGCAAATAAGCGAATTGCGTGAATTTTAGTCTCACCTTCAAATCCTCGCTCTTGAATGAATAGCAATTCCTTACAATCATTATCCAAGCTGATGACATAAACATATCGAACATGTTTAAGGCTTGACAATGCCGTGCTAATATCCAATAAAGGGGAAAGCTTACTTATTATGTACCTGCTTTTAGAAAAGAAGAGCTCCTGATTGGCTACAATATTGGGTTCACAATCTTCCAATAAGAAAACCTTTCCTTGGTTTACCCTTCTGGAGGGGTCAACATAAATATAATCGAAGGCATCATCTTCGGACTGTTTTAGAAGTTCAATGCCATCGGTTGCTTTGCAGATTAGATTAGGAACTCTTAGGATGGTAGCATTATACGCAACGATTTCAGATAATTTCTCATTGAGTTCACAGTGAATAACTTCATCGGCTTCTTGGGCAATGTAGCAGCTATCCACACTAAAACCACCTGTTAAATCAATTACTCGACTACCTTTAGCGATTAAAGTTTGTTTGATCAGGGCAGTATGTTCGGAGGAACATTGTTCGAGATTGATTTTGTCGGGATAATAAATACCTTCACTGTATGCCCAAGTGGGCAATTTTTTGACGCTACGTTGCCAACCATCGATTTGCGATGCTAATTCTGCGGAGCTTACATTAGGGAAAGGGCTTTTCTTCAAGGCTATTTCCGTGGGTGACTTTTCACGATTAGCCTTAATGAATTGTTGTACATCCTTTTCTAAAATGTGCTTATTCATCTTTGTTTTTCACAAGCATTTGGCAAGTATAACTATCCTTAAGTTCGCGAATAATTTCTTTATTTACCAATACTCGGTCGATAGTTTGTTGATTATAGTATCGAATAGTAATTAATTCAAGGCCAGCCGCCACAGAAACTTTATATCTTTTTTTGAGTTGTTCCAGGAGGTTCAAGACATTTTCACCCGTATCATCGACACTTACCGAGAAGCTGATTGCGGAATTATGCATCATATTGATTTTGATTCTATTCTGATGGAAAGCATCAAAGATATGGCTCAGATTATCTTCTACAATAAATGAAAAGTCTCGAGGTTGGATATTGATAAATACCTGGTTTACTTTAAAGATAAAAGATGGTACAGGGAGTGTTTGGTTGGTTGTTTTGATTTGTGTACCCGGTTCTTCAGGATTAATAAATGAACGAACATTTAAAGTAATCTTTTTATTTTGAAGAGGTTTTATTGTTTTTGGGTGGATAACAGTTGCACCGTAATAAGTTAATTCAATGGCATCGGTATAGGAAAGTTCAGGGATAAGTTCGGTTTTATCGAACCATTTAGGGTCAGCATTTAATACGCCCGGAACGTCTTTCCAGATGGTAATATTTTCCGCATTTAAGCTAGCGGCAAAAATAGCAGCTGAGTAGTCAGAACCTTCTCTACCTAGGGTTGTTGTAAAGTTTTCAGAGGTTGAGCCGATGAAGCCTTGTGTAACAACGATATATTCATCCAGGATGGATGGTAAGTCTTTTCTAATTTTTTCTTCAGTTTTTTCCCAGTCTACTTTTCCTTCGCGGTATGTATTGTCAGTAAGGATATAGTCGCGTGCATCAACCCATTGAGTTGGCAATCCTTGGAAGGAAGAATATGCGGCTACAATTTTTGTAGCGAGTAATTCACCAACGGAAACGATTTGATCATAAAGGTAATCATATTCATCTTGTGGGTCTTCTTCCAGGATCCATTCAATCTCAACGAAAGTATTGGCGATATCATTGTAAACCGGATGGTTATGATCTGGGAAAAGTTCATTCAGGATATTAAAATGTTCTTGTTTTAAGCTTTCAAGAAGGTCAAAACAGGCTCCATCGCGTTTAATATAGCTTTCGGTGATTTTCACGAGTTTATCAGTTGTTTTTCCGATTGCGGAAACAACGATTAACAAGGATGAATCTTTATATTTTTCAACGATTGAAACTACATTTTTAATGTTTTCTGCACTTTTAACGGAGGCACCGCCAAATTTATATACCTGCATTTATACTACTGAATTGAATTGTAATACTCTTTGATTTTACTAATATAGTTCTTTCCGGTTTGGGTCATACATTCCTGAATATCATCAAAAGGGATGCTTAGAAGCGTTGGACCTTCAGAATATGGTTTGATCTCGTAGGGATTATAATAGAATAATAGTCCTTCATTATCAATTCCATAATTTGCAGCCAGTGTAAATTGGTCGTTTTCAAAGAAATAACCGTTTTGATAGCTACTGCTGTCAGCCAAACCTTCTTCTTTACGAAAGAATCTTTCTGCAATTTTAGTAAATTCTTTCATTTTATTTTCAGAAATAAATGTATTCAGGGGTAATTTTTGTTTAGTTTGAGCATCATATACATTCCAGACTGTATAATTATTGCCATGAGCACCTCCAGAGAATTCATAGGTCATATTTCCGAGCATGATCAAATAGGGGTTATTCATCTTAACCTGGATATCAGTTTCCTTTTGCCAAGCGATGCTGTATTTTACTTCATTTTCTTCAATAAAATTTCCATAGCCTTCTAGAAAATTGTGGACATATTGGTCTAGGGTAAGCTCATTATCAAGAAGGATATTTTCCTTGACGATTTTATTCATGCTGCTGTCCTGGAAAATAGGGTAGCTTAATTCTACATAGGTTGTATCAATATGATCTTCATCACCTGCGAAATAAGGGCTGATTTCTTTGATCAGGGTGTCGCGAAAAGCTAAGGAGTCCTTTCCATAAGTGACAGGGTGATTATGAACATTAGTTCCGCCAGTTTTATTGCTTTGACAAGAAAATAACGATGCCGCAAGTAGGGCAGAAGCAAGAATAGGAATAAAAGAAGGTTTAAAAATCGATATTAACATTTATCCACTCTCCGTCAAATTTTGTGTTATATTTTTTATAAAAATCTATTGCTGGGGTATTCCAATCAAGGACTTGCCACATCATGCCAGAATATCCTTGTTCTTTGGCGTATTCAATAGTGTGGTCCAGTAAGAGTTTTCCAAAACCTTTTCCACGCATGCTTTCAGTGACAATGATATCTTCTAAATATAAACGTCTACCTTTCCAGGTAGAGTATCGAATGTAATATAAAGACATTCCAATTATTTCGCCCTGATATTCTCCTACGAAAGCCCACCACACTGGATTTTCACCGAATCCAGATTCTTCAAATTCCTGCATACTTACCGTGACCTGTTCAGGTGCTTTTTCGAAAAGGGCTAATTCCTTTATCAATTCCAATAATTTTGGGCAATCTGCTTTTACTGCATTTCGGATTGTTAAACTCATTATTTTGCTTTAAAATGTTTGATTACTCTTTTTCCAAAAATGGTACTTCCTAATCGCACCATATTGCTACCTTGTTCAATAGCGATTTTATAATCGGAAGACATTCCCATGGACAAGATATCAAAACTATCTACTTTTCGGAAATAAGTGGTTTTGATTCCATCAAAAAGCATTTTTAATTCGTAGAATTCTTCTTTAACAATTTTTTCGTTTTCGGTATTACTTGCGATTCCCATCAAACCACGGATTCGGATATTTTTGAAGGCTTGAAATTCTTCATCACGCAGGAGTTCAATGGCTTCAGCATGGTCGAGTCCGAATTTAGTGTCTTCATCAGCAATGAAGATTTGCAATAAGCAATCGATGGTACGATTATTTTTCAGGGCATGTTTGTTGATTTCTGCTAATACTTTCATTGAATCTACAGAATGAATCAAGCTCACGAAGGGGGCGATATATTTGACCTTATTTGTTTGCAGGTGTCCTACAAGGTGCCATTCGATATCTTTAGGTAAGCTTTCGTATTTAGCAACTAGGTCTTGAACTTGGTTTTCGCCGAAAATTCTTTGTCCAGCATCATAGGCTTCCATGATGTCTTCATTAGGTTTAGTTTTCGAGATTGCTACTAATGATACGCCAATGGGGTTCAATTCTTTTTGTAATTCTGTAATATTCTTTGCTATACTCATGATGAAAAAGGGTTCGCATTGATGAATTTAAGAAAGCTATATGCAAGCTTTTCTGTATTTTTGTACAAATTTACAAAATGCAACGATTAATACTTGGTTTACTTCCTTTGTTTTTTATAAGCATTTCCTGCAAAAAGCAGGTTCCTGAAGGCATATTACCTCAAGCGGACATGGTTGAGCTGATGTCAGAGGTTCATATACTCGATGGTTATATATCGAATATCCCTGTTGACAGTGCTAAAAAGGTGATGGATCCTTTGTATGAACAGATTTTCAGCAAGTATGGATTAGATTCCGTTTCATTCACCAAGAATGTAGATTACTATTTTGGAAATCCGGATTTAACATCAAAAACCTATGATCAAGTTTTGAAAAACTTAGAAAAAAAGGAACGGAGTTATATTTCGCAGGATTCATTGATGAATGTACGGACTCAAGATAGCATAAATAGAGTGACACGTTCGCAGATGAAGTTGCAGACGTTGAACGATATGATTTTGAATGCACAGCGAGATACAGGTGAAGTTTCAATTGCCGAGCGTACGAGAAGGTTTTATGAGCCAGTCGGGTTAATGCCGATCTTAGGAAAGAACCTGTTTGAAAAGAAGCAAAACGTAGAATCAGTCACACCAGATATTTCTACTCTACCGATTCCAAGTGAGACAAAGCCGGACAGCAGTATAAATCTGCCGGATCCGTCAGAATTTAAGGAGCAAAAAGTAGATACTATACCTTTTAAACGAAGAAACGAAAGGCTCAAACCGGTTACCAGACCGCGTGAGAGGCCAATTGTACAATAGAAAATGATTTATCCACAGAACGCAGTAGAAAAGTTAGGATTTTCGGAGATAAAAGATCTCATCAAGGCGAAATGTCTGAGTGAGGCTGGGAAGGAATTGGTTGAAAAGATCCAGCCACAAGTTAAATTGGATTTAATTGATCGTTTCTTGCGTCAAGCGAATGAATTTAAGGATTTATTGGTTCATGATGCCCCACTTCCTGTGGATCATTTTTATCCTATTAAAGGGATCATTGAAAAAGCAAAGGTAGAGGGCTCATTCTTATTGGAGGAGGAGTTTCACAGGATATTGCTTTCCTTGAGAACCGTCTATGCTATAATTCGATATTTTAATGATCGTGCGCAGCAATATCCAAATCTTGAATTATTATTTGAACATCTTCCAATAGAGAAGAATATTGTGCGTCAAATCGAACAGATTATTGATGACCGGGGCAAGATAAAGGATAATGCGTCAAGATTATTATTGGAGATCACCTCACAAATCAGTAAAGCGGAGCAGGAAGCTCGTAAGCGACTTGATTCAGTCTATAAGCAAGCTCAACAGAACGGATGGACGGCAGATGGCAGTCTGACGATTCGTGATGGGCGATTATGTATTCCGATTTTAGCGGAGAACAAGCGTAAATTAAAGGGATTGATTCATGATGAATCGGCTACTGGTCAAACCGCGTATATTGAACCGGAGGAGGTGTTTCATCTGAATAATAAAGTTCGAGATCTTGAGTTCGAACGACGGAGGGAAATTGTTAGGATTTTGACTAGCTTGACCAGTGAGTTAAGGCCGCATGTACCTTTGTTGTTTGCTTATCATGGTTTATTGACCAAATTAGATTTCGTAAGAGCCAAGGCCTTATTTGCATTGGATATCGATGGGCAGATGCCAGAACTTTCCAAGGAAGCGGAGGTAATTTTGGTGAATGCCAAGCATCCATTGTTATATTTAGCTTCCAAACAGGATGGTCATCATTCTGTGGTTCCTCTGAATTTAAAAATTGATGAGATAGATCGAGTATTATTGGTTTCAGGACCGAATGCAGGCGGTAAATCAGTCTGTATGAAAACGGTTGGTCTTTTACAACTCATGTTTCAATCTGGCTTATTAATTCCTTGTGAAACCACTTCAAAATTAGGCGTATTCAAGCAATTTTTTGCAGATATTGGGGATGACCAATCGATCGATAGTGATTTAAGTACCTATAGTGCGCATCTTTCCAAGATGAAACATTTTACGCAATTTTCAAATGCGCGTACCATGGTTTTGATTGATGAGTTTGGAACAGGAACTGATCCACAATTCGGGGGGCCAATTGCGGAAGCTGTGCTAGAGGTTTTGAATAAGAAGAAAATTCGCGGAGTGATTACCACCCACTATTCCAATCTGAAAGTATTTGCAAGTAATACGGAAGGTATTGAGAATGCGTCGATGTTATTTGATAATGAGGCGATGAAACCCTTATATATCCTTCAAACAGGGAAGCCTGGGAGCTCTTATGCTTTTGAGATTGCTCAAAATATAGGGTTACCCAAGGAAGTCCTGCATTTAGCCAAGCAAAAAATAGGTGTGCAGCAGAAGAAAGTAGACACCTTATTAGTTGATCTAGAAAGGGAGAAAAAAGAGGTTTATGATACCAAGGTAGCCATCAATTTAAGGGAGAAAGAAATGCTTGGCCAGCAAGCCGAATTGAATGAGTTGAAAAGCTACTTAGAAGAGAATAAGCGGCAATTGATGAAGGATGCGAAGGAGGAGGCTAGGCAGATTATTAAAGATGCGAATAAATTGGTTGAGAATACCATTGCTGAGATCAAAACCAAGCAAGCTGAAAAGGAAGAGACGAAGAAATTAAGGGCAGGATTACAGCATGCTTCAGATAAGTTGAAGGAAAAGCAAATAAAAGAGATTAAAAGGGCAGTGCCTACACCTGATACGATTGCGGAAGTAGAAGTTGGGGATTGGGTTAAGATCATTGATACTGGAAATGAGGCGCAGGTGATTGAGATAGCAAAGAATAACCTTATTCTAGCCCTAGGAGATTTACGTACCGTTGTCAAGAAGAACAAGGTCGAGAAGTTGCGTGGTAAGGAGAAATCTAAGGCTGCGAAGCGATTCAGGTCAGTTTCATCAGATAGTGTTGCGGACTTCAGTCCGGAGGTTGATGTTCGAGGAATGCGAACCGAGGATGCTTTAGGGAAAATCGAGCAGATCTTGGATCGTGCGGTTATGATTGGTTATCCTTCATTGAAGATAGTGCATGGAAAAGGGGATGGGATATTGCGTAAATTTATTCGGGATTATTTAAGAAAATACAATCATGTAAGTCGGTTTGAGGATGAGCATGCCGATCGGGGTGGGGATGGGATTACCTATGCCTATTTGGATTAGGAAATAAAATATTTATAGAAGGGAATCAAATCATTTGGTTCCCTTTTTTTATGGAGTTTTAGCTTGAGTTTTTCATTCATTAAGATTTCCAAATATTGAAAAATAAAATACTGATGATTAGTGGGTTTAGATTTCCTGTTTTCAGGGGATTTTTGGAGGGTGTTGGGTGATGTTAAGCGGGAGGAATTGGGCAGAATTCAAAAATAGTTGTCGGGTAAACTGTCAAATACTGAGAAATAGGAAAAAACTTTTCCACATTTTGAAAAATGTTAAAATTTGTTAAAATATCAAATTGCAATCGGTTTCATTGCGAATATTTCAATGAAATAGGGTAGTTGTTTATAAAACTATTCAGTATTTAAAATTTTGCTTACTCGAATAAGACAGATAAGTGCAAAAAGGTGGCTATGAGTATATTAAGTTTATGTTAACTAACTCTGAAAATCAATATGTCTTTTTATTTTTGTCCTGAAATAATAACAAACCGTATGAAGAAATCTTTACTTTTCTTTGCTTTGGTACTTGCAAGTTATGGAACCATCCAAGCTCAGGTTACCACAAGTAGTATGTCTGGAGTTGTCACCCAAACCAATGGTGATAAGACGACAGGTGCTACTATTAAAGCTATTCACACGCCATCAGGAACTGTTTATACCAGTTCATCGAATGAGGCTGGACGTTTCAGTCTTGCGGGGATGCGTGTTGGAGGACCTTACAAAATTGAGGTTACTTTTGTTGGCCAGGAGCCAATCGTTTATGAAAATGTATTCTTACAATTGGGTCGTTCATTTGAATTGAATCCAGTATTCGGTGAAAGCACAACTACTATTGATGAGATCACAATCACAGGAGTGAAGAAGGGTCAAAACTTAAAGACAGGTGCTTCTACGAGTATTTCAAACAGAACTATTCAGGCATTACCTACGATTTCAAGGGGCTTGAATGATTTTACACGTTTGACCCCACAAGCAGACGTAAAAGGGGATGCACTTTCTATTGGTGGTATGAACAACCGTTTCAACCAGTTGACGATTGATGGTGCGGTTAGTAATGACGTATTTGGATTGAGCAGTGCTGGTACAAACGGATCAAGTACTGGTGTTTCTCCAATTTCATTGGATGCGATTGAAGAGATGACTGTTCAGATTGCGCCATTTGATGTTAGAGCAGGTGGTTTTGCTGGTGGTGGTATTTCGGCTGTAACACGTTCAGGAACGAATGATGTTAAAGGGTCGGTTTATTATTTCCTAAGAAATCAAAACTTGACTGGAAAAACTCCATTTGCATTATTAGATGAAGGACAAGAAAGAACGAAACTTCAGGATTTCAAAGAGCACCAATGGGGGGTTAGAGTAGGTGGTCCGATCATTCAGAATAAATTATTCTTTTTCTTGAACTATGAGAACACAGGCAACGCAACACCATTAAGTTTCGCTCCAGGGACTGACGGTTCTAAGTTTACTGTTGCAGATGTTCAACGTGTTGCTGATAAAGCAAGTCAATTAGGATATGATCCAGGAAGTTTCTTGGCTCAAGAATCCAACAATAAATCAGATAAGATCTTTACAAGATTTGATTTCAACATCAATGATAAGCATAAATTAACTGCTAGATATAGCTACGTTAATGGTTCTGCTACAGATTTAAATCGTTCTCAAAACTCTCTTACCTTCTCAAATGGTGCGGTTTTAAGAAAAAGTACTACGCAATCAGCGGTATTAGAATTAAACAGTAGATTTAACAATAGATTATCAAACAACTTAGTTATTGGTTATACCAATGTTACTGAGCCAAGAACAACTCCAGGAAATCCTTTCCCAAGAGTAGCTATTGACTTAGGTTCAGGTATGAACATCAACTTAGGTGCTGAGCCATTCTCAACTGTTAACCAGTTAGATCAGGATATCTTCACTTTAACAGATAACTTAACTTTATACAAAGGAAACCATACATTGACATTTGGTACTCACAACGAGTTTTACAAAATGTACAATGGTTTCATTGGTAGTGCTTTCGGTAACTATACTTTCCGTAATTCTCCAAGTTCTGATATCAACCCATCCACAGGAAATCCATATACTGCGATTGAAAACTTCGAGAGAGGTTTAGCAACCAGTTTCCAATACAACTATAGCAATACAAGTGATCCGAAACAAGGAGCAGACTTCTCAGCTATGCAGTTAGGATTCTATGTTCAGGATGAGTACCAAATGGCTGATAATTTGAAATTGACTGGTGGTATCCGTGTAGATATTCCTATTTATCTTACAGATCCATTGGAAAACACAGATTTCAACAACTCTATCTTAGCACAAAGATATGATGTAATGACTAACAGAATGCCAAAAGCGACATTCATGTGGTCTCCAAGATTAGGATTCAACTGGGATGTTAAAGGTGACCGTACAGCTATCGTTCGTGGTGGTGTTGGTATCTTTACTTCACGTTTCCCATTTGTATGGTCTGCAGGTGCATACACTCAAAGTGGTGCATTATTGGGTGGTAACCAACTTAATGCTGGTTCAAATGCTCCTAATATTGGTTTCATTGCTGATCCTAACAACCAACCGAAAAACCCAGGAGAGGTTAAGCCTTCCGGAAATATTTCAGTGTTAGACAAAAACTTGAGATTACCTCAAATTGCTAGAACTTCATTAGGTGTTGATTACCAATTACCTGGAGGAGTTATGGCAACAGCTGAATTCATGTACTCTAAGAACTTAAGTTCATTCAGATTTACTGACTTGAACATGAAAGATCCTATTGGACAATTAGAAGGTGCTGATAACCGTTTATTGTATGGTGCTACTAAAGATGCAAAATTAGTATTGCCTAACTATACTCAGGTAATTTACATTGATAATGTAAACAAAGGTTACTCTTGGTCAGCAACTGCTCAATTGTCGAAATCCTTCAACAGCGGTTTCTTCGGTTCATTGGCATATACGTATACAGAATCTAAAGATTTATTCTCTGGATCATCTTCACAAAACCAATCGAACTTCTTCAGAACAGCAACTGTTAATGGTTCAAACAACATTACTTTAGGACACAATCCATTCAGTACAGGAAGCAGAATCATTGGTTATGTTTCTTACTCTAAAGAATACTTAAACCACTTAGGTACTACACTTTCATTAGTATATACAGGTCAATCAGGAGCTAGATTCTCATACTTAATTGCTGGTGACCCAGGAAGATATACTGCTGGTAGTTCAAGTGACCAATATTCATTGATGTACATTCCTAAAGATGCTTCTGAGATCAAATTCGTACAAAACGGAGATGTTACTCCAGAACAACAATGGAATGCATTCAACGAGTTTATTGAAGCTAATCCATACTTGAAAAGCAGAAGAGGTCAATATGCCGAAAGAAATGGTGATAAAGCACCTTTCTCACACAGATTTGACTTTAGAATCTTACAAGATGTATTTACCAATGTTGGTGGAAAGAAAAATACTATCCAAATCTCATTTGATATCATGAATGTGGGAGCATTGATCAATAAAAAATGGGGTGAGCAATACAGTGGTGGCGGAAGTTTTTGGGATAACTCATTTAGACCAATTTCATTCGATAGTTTCCAACAAAACACAAACATTCCTCAATACAAATTGGGTAACTTAAATGAAAACAAACCTTATTTTACGTCTGATATTCCATCTAGATGGTCAGCGCAATTAGGTGTTCGTTATATCTTCAACTAAGATTAAACAAATTTTCATCATACAAATCCCTCGGTTTATGCCGGGGGATTTTTTTTATGGAAATGAATTGGATCGGAATCTTTTCAAAGGTATATTTCATAAAAAAATCGCCCTTGTAAAAGGGCGATTGATATGTTTTATTAAAGGCTGGAAATCTCCAGGCGTTTTGATTATTAAAAGTTCGGTTTCAATAGATACTTATCATAGAACCTAAAGATATGTTCCGTAGCTTCCTCAGCTGTATCCACCATCCTGTATAGGTTCAAATCCTCTTCACTGATGTATTTATTGCCTAACATGGTATTCTTGATCCAGTCGAACAAACCATTCCAATACTCCGTTCCTACAAGTACAATTGGGAATCGAGCAATCTTGCCTGTTTGAATTAGGGTTACTGCTTCAAACAGCTCATCCATGGTTCCAAATCCACCAGGTAACACAATATAACCTTGGGAATATTTCATAAACATAACCTTTCTTACGAAGAAGTAATTAAATTCCAGGAGTTTATCGCGGTCGATGTATTTGTTATGGAATTGTTCATGTGGGAGTTCAATATTTAATCCTACAGACTTTCCACCGGCATTATAAGCGCCTTTATTTGCGGCTTCCATGATTCCAGGTCCTCCGCCTGAAATAACACCGTACCCGCGATCAGCTAGTAGTCTAGCGATTTCAACGGTCATTTGATAATATTTATGTTCGTCAGGGGTTCTAGCAGAACCGAAGATTGAAACACAGGGACCGATTTTAGCTAATTTTTCGAATCCATCTACAAATTCTGACATGATCTTAAAGATTTGCCAGGAGTCTTTTACTTTTATTTCTTGCCAAGTTTTATTGGCAAATGAATTTCTAATTTTATCGTCTTTAACCATTTGGTTTATTTTAATATTTATTGCAGAAAAATGCTTTTGTAGCGTTTTTCGATGTAATATAAGATTTTATATTAACTTCTGCTAGGCAAGTGATATTGTTATTATTTTAATAAAAAAACATAAAAAATTCAACGAAATTTTGAATTAATAAACCGATTTACTACATTTAGCCAATTAAACCTATTCGCTAATAAAAATATCTTAAACCTAAAATGAACAGAAGGGATTTTATCGGCAAAACTGCTTTGGCTGCGGCTGGAATTAGCATCTTACCTCGACATGTTTTGGGTGGGAAAGGATTTCTTGCACCAAGTGATCGATTAAATCTGGGGTTCATTGGAGTAGGTAAGCAGGTAGGAGGCTTGTTAAGTCGCTTTATGGAATTGCCTGAGACGATGGTCATTGCCGCTGCTGATGTTGATAGTTCGAAATTAAATCATTTTATAGGTTCAGCTAATAAATTAAATGCATCCAAATCGGGGCATCCGGTGGAAGGCTATGGTCAATACCGGGATTTATTGGCACGGAAAGATATTGATGCGGTCATAATTGCTTCGCCTGATCATTGGCATGCGATGCATGTCGTGGATAGTGCGAAAGCTGGAAAGGATATTTATTGTGAGAAGCCTTTGGCCTTAACGATTGATGAAGGAAGGGCCATGGTGGATGCTGTCCGGAAATATAAGCGTGTATTGCAAACAGGAAGTATGCAGCGTTCTCAATATAATTTTCGGCAGGCAGCAGACCTCATTCGCAATGGTTATATAGGAGAAATCACAGAGGTCAATGTTTCAATAGGAGAACCTGTCAAGGAATGCGATTTACCTTCATTAGAATCCCCAGCGCATTTGGATTGGGATTCTTGGGTTGGTCCCTCCTTATACAGAGGTTACAATCCGATATTGAGTCCATTATTAGGAGCACCAGAATGGGCGATGTGGCGTTTGTATCATGGTTTTGGCGGTGGCTATGTGACCGATTGGGGAGCACATATGTTTGATATTGTTCAGTGGGCATTAGATATGGATCATTCCGGACCAGTGTCCTTTACACCACCGGAAATTCCAATGGCCAAAGAAGGTTTATATTTTACCTATAAAAATGGGGTAAAAGTTCATCATAAATCCTGGGGGAGTTTCAATGCTATTCAGTTTCTAGGTACTGAAGGTAAGATAGAAGTGGCAAGGGAGTTTTTGAGGTCCGACAAGGCTGATTTGCCAAAGCTGGAAATTCCAGAGAAGAATCGTAAGGTTTACTATTCGGAAAACCATTATAAGGATTTTGTGGATGCGATAAAGAAGCGTTCTAAGCCAATTTGTGATGTAGAAATCGGACATCGTACAGCGACGGTCTGTAATGCGGTTAATATTGCTTATCAATTGCAAAAACCGATAAAATGGGATCCTAAAAAGGAGAAGTTTGATAGCCCATTTGCGAATAATCTGAAAGGTAGAGCTTACCGAGGGAAATGGGATTATTTAGATTTTTAAAATAGAGCACACATAGATTTGTTTCATAAACCGATGCGCCAGATATTCGAAAGAATTCTGGCGTATTATTTTGCTTAATATTTTCGTAATTTTGAAGAATGAACTTTTCATCAAAACTCCTTGAGCAAGCCGTAGAAGAATTTGGGAAATTACCCGGTGTTGGGAAGAAGACCGCTTTGCGTTTGGTATTACATTTATTGAAACAATCAGATGCTGAAGTTAGTCGGTTTACGGAGTCATTGGACCGATTGAAAAAGGATATTAAATATTGTCGTACCTGTTATAATATTTCGGATACGGATCAATGTGAGATCTGTGCATCCATTAAGAGAGAAAAAGGTTTAATCTGTGTGGTTGAAGATACGCGGGATGTGATGGCGATTGAAAATACGAACCAGTATTCAGGGGTTTATCATGTTTTGGGTGGTTTGATTTCGCCGATGGAAGGAATAGGACCTGCGGATTTAAAGATTGAGGGATTGATAGACCGTGTACGCGATGGAAGTGTTCAAGAAGTTATTTTAGCATTAAGTGCGACGATGGAAGGGGATACCACGATTTTCTATTTATACAGGAAATTGAAGGAATTTAATGTACAGATAAGCACGATCGCTCGAGGAATTGCCTTCGGTGGTGAGTTAGAGTATGTTGATGAAATAACCTTGGGTCGCTCGATTGCAACCCGAGTTCCTTATGAAAGAAATGTAGGTTAATTTTCAGCATTCATCTTGCTGATAATCCAATAGAAGCCTATTCCACAAAATATTAAAGTTAATCCTGCTGCTGTCCATAAGGTAGAATAGCCATAATGATCAGCAGTATATGTTCCCAAGAAAGGGGAGAAAATATTCGCTGCCGCAAATGCAAGGGAGTTGAATCCCATATATGCTCCTTGGTTGTTTTTGTTTGCTCTATTGATAGCCACGGTGGCTGTAAATGGCAAGGTCAGCATTTCACCTGTTGATAAAAAGAACATGGCAAGATATAGCCAAGCAATTCCCATGTCCGTTGTGAGCATCAGGTAGGACATACCTGATATTGCAGTACCCCAAAGCATAATCTGCCGCACAGAAAACCTATGTTCGACCACATGAACCAAGACCATTTCGAACAATACAATTACGAATCCACTGAAACCTAGTAATAATCCAATTTCATCAGAATGCAAGTTATGCGCTTCTTTGTAGAATAAAGGTAAGGTACTGAGGAGTTGGAAAAATGCCATTGAAAATAAGCAACAGAGAATATTAAAGACGATAAATAATCCATCTTTATAAGCGTTTCTGACTGGTTTATCATCAGGAAGTTCCGTTGCGGATTTAGTTTGTCCGATTTCAGTTCTTGCTTTTCGGTTTCTGAAGAAATAGATAAATACAATGGCAGCACAAGCTGCTGCAATGGCATTTCCGTAGAAGATCCAATTGTATGAGAACTTAGCTAGGAAACCACCAAGGGCAGGGCCAATGGAGAACCCTAGGTTCACTGCCATTCGGTTTAATGAATAGGCACGGGTAATATTTTCTGGTTTTGCATACCGAGCAACAGATACGGAGTTGGCAGGTCTAAATACGTCGGCCACCAAGGTTAAGAAGAAGATCATCATGGCCAGACCTTCAAAAGTTCGGAATAATGGCAGAACCAAGAATAATGGGATCACCAAGATCAAACTCCAGGCTTGTACCTTAAAGTTTCCGAACTTATCCGTTAGCCAGCCACCGAGCCAGGAACCACAAACAGAGCCCAATCCAAAACATCCTAACACCAACCCAATTTGTGTTTTACTAAACCCAAGTTCTGATGACATATAAATACCAAGGAAAGGGATGACCATTGATCCCGCACGGTTAATCAACATCACAAGGGCCAATAGCCATGCAGCAGGCGATAGGCCTTTATATGAATTAATATAAAGTCGAATTAATGCTCTCAATATCTGTTAGGTTACTTAAGCAATTCTGCTTGATTCTTTATCTAAACTTTTGTCAATGGTATATGTTGTTGCGATACTTCTTTTTGTACCCTTCTTCTTGTCCAAGATAAAATCGATTCTTCCTAGATTAACCCCAGAAAAGCCAGTTTGGTTTACCAAAGTGATCTGGTTGTCTAAATTTTTGACTTCTGTAGGTTTTGTCAAGAAAGTATGAGTATGTCCGCCGATAATTAAGTCGATATCTCTGGAGTTTTTTGCCAAGAGTAAATCCGAAACTTTGTCAGTATCATAGTTGTATCCGATATGGGATAAACAAATAATCAAATCACATTTAAGTTCCTTCTTTAATTTATGGGTATATTTTTGAGCAACTTCAATTGGGTCAGAAATTTTTACACCCTGATAACTTTTAGGATCTACGAGGCCTTTTAAATCCACTCCGACAGCAAATACCCCGATTTTTACACCGTCACGATTGAAGACCAGGTAATCTTTGGTTTTGCCCTCCATGATCGTGCCTGTGAAATCGTAATTCGAGGTCACAAAAGGGAAGTTGGCCTTATCAAAATGCTTTAACAATCCAGGTAGACCATTGTCAAATTCATGATTTCCGAAAGTTCCGGCGTCATATCCTAATTTTGACATCAATTCCAATTCTATTTTACCATCGAAGACATTGAAATATGGGGTTCCTTGGAACATATCGCCAGCATCAAATAGCAGCACATTTTTCTCTTCGGAGCGGATTTTTTGGATTAAGGTACTGCGTCTAGCAACACCTCCTAAGCCCTGGAGTCTTGAGCCATCCATTGGATACGGTTCAATTCTACTATGAACATCATTAGTATGCAGGAAAGTAATTTTTACTTCTTTGGATTTGCTATAGCCAGCAAATGGAATGGTGCTAAGTGAGGCTGTTGCTCCCAAAGCTACCATGCTTTTTAAAAAGCTTCTTCTATTCAATGATTTTAACTCTTCCATCTAATTTTGATTCTACTTTTTTGCCTTCTTTTGTTAATTCCTGAACATAGTTGATCAATGCTTCTCTAACGCGTTCTGAGGTTGTATTTCTGCTAATTGGAGAATTGAGTCCTCTTACAAGGTCACCACCATTGGCGATGAAATCGTAAGTGACAAGTTTATATGTTTTGTTGGGGTCGATGTCTTGATTCGCAATTTTGAAGCTTTCGATTTTTTTGTCTTTGATAACTACCTTGGTATTGCCTAGGGGTTGACCATTTGTCTCTGCGATAAAATCAGCGAGTACTTTTACATCGGAGCCTTTAAGCTCTAAAATAGTGATGTAATTTTCGAAAGGCATCACTTCGAAGATGGATCCCACAGTTACATTTCCTTGTTTGATTCCGGCTCTGATTCCATCTTTGGTCGCCATGGAGAAAGTGACTTGAGGGTCAACTTTTTGACCAATAGCAAGTAAAGCATCTGCGAAGAAATTACTTAACTGCGTTTCAGGCAGGTTTCTGTTTTTGATTAAAGCCTCAGGGGCATAGCCCAGGACTTGATTCATCTTATCTTCAAGTTGATTCTTATAGGGTAAAATATACCTGGATATTGCTGTGTCTTCTGGAATTTGATTATTGATTTCCAGCATTTGTTTGTTCGAAACAGCAGTTTGGTAAAATGAAGTCTTACAAGAGCTGAAGACTAAAAGGACGGACATCCAGAATAGGACGCTGTACTTGGATAGCTGTGTACTCATATAATTTGAATTATTCGCAAAGGTATTAAGAATGCCCTGAATCCAAAAGAATTTGAGAACAAAAGAAAAGGATATTGTAAATATTAATCTTAAAGTAACTTTATTTTAATTCATTTCAATCCTATCCTCAAAATAAGTGTTAATAAAATGTCTTGCCAGGGCGAATGCTTGTCCGTTTTCACAAAGATTTGATACTTGTAAACTGCATCCAGTTGCGATTTTGCTCATGGAATAGGTTTGGATTTGTTGTTGAATAGGGGTTATCATTAACATGGAAGACCTTGCGAAGCTTCCTGAGAGAACAATTGTTTCTGGGTTGAACAGTTGCATCAACAGGGAGATAGCACGACCTAATTTACCGCCCAATTCAGAAATTAGTTGGATAGCATATTGGTCACCGTCCATTGCGGCCTGGATAATATGTTCGGGAGTAAGTTCTGTATTGTTGTATCGGGACACGATTAAGGTTGGGGTTCCATTTTCGATATCTTGTTTAGCTTTGTTGACCAATGCGGTACCTGAGACCAAAGTTTCCAAACAGCCACGTTTTCCACAATAACATAACTCCCCTTCATTAATAAAGCTTATGTGACCCATTTCACCTGAAAAACCATCCTTACCCAGGTAAATCTCACCATTGGCCACGATTCCAAGGGAGATTCCCCAATCTAAACTAATCACCAAAGCGTTATTTTTCTTTTTTAGCTTGCCATAGAATTGTTCAGCGAGGGTAGCGACTTTAGCGTCGTTAATAATTTTGGTAGGCTTGTTAAATTCATGTTCTATGTGTTTTTCCAGAATAAATCCGGGTTCATAGAAGTAGGTGAAGTTTTCACCAGTAGATCGATCTACCAATCCAGGCATTGAAATACTGATTCCGGAAATTTGATCCAAATTTATTTTTTGTTCTTTAATATATTTTTTGGTCAACTGGAGGAAAGATGGTAGTTCTTTAATGTCTGTTGATAATTCGAAGGGAAATTCCTGTGCTGGGAATAGGATGATACTATTATTGTCGACTACACTAAAACGGATAGATTTGCGGTTTATTTCGATGGTTAACACTTTAAATAAACCATCAGTTAATTGGTAAAGGTTTGGTTTTCTTCCACCTAAGGATTCGCCACGATCATGCTGTGTCAAGTAATTATTTGACACCAGTTCAACCATTAAGTTGTTTAATGTTGGGAAACTTAAGGTCAAACTTTTCATAAGATCATTGACTGAAGCGTTATCAAGCTCATAAACAGCTTTTAGAAGTTTCAGTTTTTTCTTTGCAGATTTGGCAGTTTTTTTTCCTAATCCGGAAGGGTTGACCAGAAGATTTTCGATAAATTTCATAATCGCATGAGTTAATTAAATCTCATTGTTAATTTTTGAGGGTTGAATAAATCTTAATTATTGGAATTAACTCAATTAAATTAAACTAATGAATAAATATTTAAATTTTTATCTAAAATAAATAAAATAATTAATATTCAAATTAAAAATTGGTTCTATTTTATTTGCGAATATGATATTATTTGTAATATTTATGATTTGTTGTAAATATTTACAAATTGTATGTTAATAATTTTAACGAATATAAATATATTTTGGAAGTTTTAGGGATTGACTATTAAGTGATTATAGTGCATAAAAAAGCCCTAACATTTGTTAGGGCTTCTTCTTTTAAAATTGAATCGTCGATAGACTATTTTTTATCAACTTTATATAATTTTCCGCCATCTGTCACACTGTATAGTGCTCCATTTTTAGCTTGGATAACATCTCTAAATCTTTCACCTTTATCACCCAATAATCTTTCTTCACCCACGACTTTATTGTCTTTAATAACAAGGCGAGCAATATGAGTGCTGCTCAAGCCACCAATGAAAAGGTTGTTTTCCCATTCAGGAACATTCGATCCTTTATAGAAGGTCATACCACTTGGAGATAAAACTGGATCCCAGTAGTAAACAGGTTGTTCCATTCCTTCTTTTTGTTGGATAGGAGGGTTTCCGATTGCATCACCTTTATACTCGATGCCGTAGGTAATTTCTGCCCAACCGTAGTTATTTCCTGGTTTCACCAAGTTGATTTCATCACCACCACGCGGACCGAATTCAGAATCCCATAGATCTCCGGTAGCAGGATTGATTGCTAGACCTTGAACATTACGGTGTCCGTAGCTGTAGATTTCAGGTTTAGCATCACCTTTACCAATGAAAGGATTACCTTCTGCAGGTTTACCGTCTTTGGTGATTTTCAAAATTTTTCCAAGGGCTGAGTTTAATTGTTGCGCTTGAGGGCGAGTTTCCAAGTCTGAGCGCTCACCTGTTGAAACGAATAAATTACCATCTTTATCAAACAAAATACGTCCACCATAGTGTAATTTGCCATTATAGGTAGGTAAAGCTTGATAGATAACTTTTGCGCCTTCGATAGACTTTTCATCATCTGCTAATTTACCTTTTGCCACTGCGGTGTGATTGCCTCCAGAAACAGGTTCTGCGAAGACCCAATATACCATTCTATTGCTTGCGAAATCAGGGTCTAGGGTAATTCCTAATAAACCACCTTGACCTTGAGCATCTACTTTAGGGATGCTAGTGATTGCATCACTCGTTGTTTTTTTAGCTGGATCCACGATACGCATGGTTCCTTCTTTTTCGGTTATCAGCAGTCTTCCGTCAGGAAGTTCAGCGATTCCCCAAGGTTGTTTCAATCCTTCAACTACTACTGCGCCTTCATAAGGAGAGGTAGTTTTTACGCCTGCGATTCTAGTTTGACCTTCAAAAGCAGGTTTATAGTTTGAATTTGCCGGAAGTGTTTCTACAGGCGGGTATTTTGTTGTATCCTGACTGGTTGTTGTTGTATCTTTTGGTTCAGTACCATTAGAATTCGCTCCAGAACAGGAAATAAATGCTGTTGCTGCTGCGAAAAACAAAACGTTAGAAAAATGTTTCTTCATGTTGGTTGATTTATGTTTGTTTATTTTTTATTAGTTGAATTCTGGTCTTTTCGGGAAGTTTGCGACATGGGCATACTTAGGTCCCATACTAATCAATGCTTCTTTCCATAGGTTTTCGCCATCGGTAATAAATGCTAAATCAATATTAAAGGAGTTGTGTACAGCCCATGAATTTTGTTTGATTTCACCATCCAATTGTCCGGGGCTCCATCCAGAATAGCCGAGAAAGATTTTTACTTCTTCATTTGAGATAAGGCTTTCGTTGATCAGATATTTTAAACGTTCAAAATCGCCACCCCAATAGAGGTCATCTACGATATGGGTTCCGCCGGGAATTTTTTCTTGGGCTTTATGAACGAAAAATAATGCATTGCCTTCCACTGGGCCGCCAAAATAGAGTGGGACCTCGGGGTTTTCGATTTCCTCTAAGACATCGGAAAGCATGAGCATGGAACGATGATTAAGGATTAAGCCTACCGTACCATCCTGATCATCATGTTCGCATAATAAGATGACGGAGCGTTCAAAATTTTGGTCGAGCATGAAAGGTTCGGATAAAATTAGACTGCCTCGTTTTGGAATATATTCGTTGAACATAACAGAAATAGATGTGTTTATATCAAATTTATAGAATAACATTATTAATCCACTGTAAAATAGCAATAATTTTTCATTTCATTTTCTATAAAAAATGGAGATTATGTTAAGTTTGTAGGAAATATCCTTTGCCATGTCCATTGAACATAAAGAAATTGCCGCGATTCGGGAAGACTATGTTAAAAGCAGTTTGAGCGAATCGGACGTCCTAAAAAATCCTATTGAACAGTTTCAGAAATGGTTTGATGAAGCTATGTCTTCGCAAATTATGGAGCCAACCGCTATGGTTGTTTCTACGGTATCCGAGCTTGGTTATCCATCCTCACGTGTTGTTTTGTTGAAGGATATCAAGGCGGATGGTTTGAGTTTCTTTACGAATTATAACAGTAGAAAAGGCCAGGAGATTCTTCAAAATCCACATGTTTCAGCCTTGTTTTTTTGGCCAGAGCTGCAACGGCAGATACGTTTTGAGGCGGAGGTTGAGAAACTTCCTAAAGCAGATTCTGACGAATATTTCTCCATTAGACCTCGAGGTAGCCAAATAGGTGCCATTGCATCTCCGCAGAGTGCCATTATTCCAGATCGCGAATCCTTAGAAAATCGGGTGATGGAAGTTGAAAAAGAAATGGAAAACGTAGAAGAAGTGCCGAGACCGGAGTTTTGGGGTGGATTCTTAATGAAACCCTTTCGGGTTGAGTTTTGGCAAGGTCGCAGTAGTAGACTACATGACCGTATAGTTTATCTGAAAGAGAATGACAACTGGGTCATAAATCGTTTAGCACCTTAATTATGATTCAGGAAATCAAAGAAAATATACTACAAGCAGTTCATCCAGATGCGGTCGTTGAGGTCCAAGAAATTGGTCTTCAATCTGCATTATATATAGCACCTGATTATTTAAAGTCAGTCTGTAAGTTTCTTAGAGATGATTCAAGATATTATTTTGACTTTTTGGCAAATGTTACTGCGGTTGATTACTTTCCGCAGGAATATTTTGAGGTCGTATATAATTTAACCTCCATTCCATTTCAAACGCAATTGTGTTTAAAGGTTCGGGTTTCAGCCGATCGGAATTTGAATGAATTGCCAGAGGTACCTTCGGTATCTGAGGTTTGGCGAACAGCAGATTGGCATGAGCGTGAGGCATATGACTTAATGGGTATATTTTTTACGGATCACCCAGATTTAAGAAGAATTTTGATGCCTGAGGACTGGGTTGGGTATCCGCTGAGAAAAGATTATCAAGATCCTGAAACTTACCATAATATCCCGATTAAATAAGCAATGAACGAACGTTATTTACAAGCTCATAAAAATTATCAGGAAAAGATTAATACCGTTTCCTCCCAGGAGATGGTTATTAATTTAGGGCCACAGCATCCTTCAACGCATGGGGTATTGCGGTTGGAACTGATTACTGATGGTGAAATTGTAAAGGAAATTATTCCTCATATGGGTTATTTGCATCGTTGTTTTGATAAACATGCGGAATCCATGAATTATGGAAAAACAATTCCTTTTACTGATCGCTTGGATTATTTGGCTTCCATGAACAATGCGCATGCCTTTGTTATGGGGGTGGAGCGTATGCTCGGGATTCAGGATAAGCTTCCAAAAAGGATAGAATATATTCGGGTCTTAGTTACTGAGTTAAATAGAATAGCATCCCATCTAATTGCGATTGGAACTTATGGCATTGATATCGGTGCTTTTACGCCTTTTATGTGGTGTTTTAGAGACCGAGAACATATTATGAATATGTTAGAATGGGCATCAGGTTCCAGGATGCTCTATAATTATATATGGGTAGGTGGGTTGTTTTATGATATTCCAGTCAATTTTGAGGAACGTTGTCAAGAGTTTATCCAATATTTTAAGCCCAAATTGGTTGAATTGGATGATCTTTTGTCCAATAATCAAATCTTTATTCAGCGTACTGCAAATATTGGTGTTTTGCCTGCAGATGTGGCGATAAATTATGGTTGTTCAGGGCCAATGTTGAGAGGTTCTGGAATAAAATGGGATTTAAGAAGGGTGGATGGATATTCTGTTTATCCGGAATTGGAATTCGATATCCCTGTTGGAAAAGGTGAGATGGGAGCAGTTGGTGATTGTTGGGATCGTTATAAGGTGCGGGTAGACGAGGTTAAAGAGTCTGTAAGGATTATTGAGCAATGTTTGCCAAGGTTGATGCATGATTTTAAACGAACCCCTGATTTTGATCCGCGTGGATTAGTTCCTAAGAAAGTGAATTTAAAAGCTCAAGAATACTATGTACGCGCTGAAAATCCAAAAGGGGAGCTAGGGTTTTATTTTGTGACTCAAGAGAAAACGGATATTCCTAAGCGAGTAAAGGCGAGAGGGCCGAGTTTCAACAATCTCTCAGTTTTACCTGAATTGGGAAAAGGAGTTTTGATCGCGGATTTGATTGCAATCCTCGGATCGATTGATATTGTGCTTGGTGAGGTCGACCGCTAAAATAAACGTGCATAAAAACGCAAAAATAATTAGGAATAATCCATTAAATAGTTATATTTGCTATCTCATAATTTAAGTTTATAATTGGTTAATAGTTAGGGGAGCAATTGCCAGATTGCTTCCCTTTCTTTTTTATAAAAAATAGCAAGAACCTGCAAAACTTGTTGTCCCTATTTTTAATACTTCTCAATCCTTGATTCAAATCTCTCAATAAGTTTTTATTAATAATTTTAGTAAAATATATAATAAAATTATTAATAACTAAAAATATTAGTATATTTACAACAATGAAATAAGCGAGTTTCTTTAAATTTTTGAAGACATATATACAATCATAGGGGCTGTTGTGAAACATCCCCATTTTTTTTAGGAGCATAATCTTAATTGATAGAATTCAATATTGAACTATATTAGGTGATTATGGATCTATATATTATTAGAAATAATTTTATTAGCTGTTAAATACCCATATTATGACTAAATCAATTAAAAACCCGGAAATAGTACTCAAGAAAACGGAGGTTTCTGATTTGGAAACTTTGTTTCAGATTCAGCTTGATGAAGAAGGCGGATACCTAGCGGCCTTTACAGCTAAAGACCATGATAATAAAGCTGCCTATATCAACAAATACACAAGTTTTTTAGAGAATCCGACCATAAATAATCAGACAATCTGGTTTGAAAATACCATTGTTGGAAGTGTTGCCAAATTTATCATGGATGATAAAACGGAAGTTACTTATTGGATTGATCGAAAATATTGGGGTAAGGGAATTGCAACAAAGGCTTTGAAAGAGATGTTGAAGATGATAGCAGTGAGACCAATATATGGAAGGGTAGCATTTGATAATTTAGGTTGACAAAAAGTATTGGAAAATTGTGGTTTTGTAAAAATTGGAACTGACCACGGATTTGCAAATTCCCGGCAAGAAGAGATTGAAGAATTTATTTATAAATTTGATTTATAGATTGTTTGTTTTGAAAAAATTCTTGTTGTTAATGTTAGTTTCAATGCTTTTCATTTCTTGTAGTAAAGAGAATGATGAAAATATTATTGGAAACTGGATTGGAGTTAACGGGGATGAATGGCTTTATCTAAACCTGAATTCCAATGGTGAATTTGAATTTTCGGTATGTTCATCCCGGGAACAAGGAAATGACTGCCTGGAACACGGAAAATACAGCTTTAAAAATAACCTACTTACCTTGAATGATGGATTTACAGATGTTATTTATAGCGTAAGTTTTGAGTTAGAAAATAGAATTCAAATCATCAAGCATGGTGGGTATGGGGATATAATTGACTTCAAGCGTAAATAATATCAAAATCGAGTATTGACCAATCCTTTCCCTTCAGATTGGTGATTTATCTGTCTACTTTCCTATAATAATCTGCTATTGGATATATAAACCTCGAGTATCCATCTAAATGGCAATTTCGATTAATATCCCAAATTTGTAGGCTAATTAAGTTGCCGCTAAATAATCTTTGGGGCTAGATGAGAATTGAAATTAATATTAGTCGCAAAAATTTCTTAATAACTAAAAGCAAAACAAAATTATTTAAATTATATAATCGTACATTTGAAAAAAACCGTTTCTGTGGAATCGAAAGACAACTTATTAGCTAATTAGACATTACATAATTTTTATAATTAATTCTTTTGTTGAATAATTATAGAATATGATGCCATAACCTAAAAAAGAAATTGTTATCAAAATGAATGAAGATCATAGCTTGGCATATTCTCAGCTCTTGATTGCTATCGAACAGGGCAATGAGCGAGCTTTTGTAATGTTATACGATATGTTTTCGAAAGATCTTTCACATTATATTCTTTCAAAAGTCTCTGATGCAGATCTAGCACAAGACATACTACATGATTTGTTCTTATCGGTTTGGAAAAATAAGGATCGGTTGGCTGAAATAAAGAGCTTGCCAGCATATCTGTATAGTTCCTGCAGATATCTCATCATGGCCAATTATCGGAAGAAAATCCTAAAAGAAGTTCCAGCATACAATCTAGATCAGTTGGATGTATTGGATGAATCCGTACCATTAGAAGATAGGCTCCACTATCGTTATATTATTGATTTGGTTGAAGAAGAAATTGAGCGACTTCCTGAAAAATGTCAAGCCGTATTTAAATTAAGTCGCTATGAATATCTGAGCAATAAGGAAATTGCTGAACGAATGAATATTGCAGAATCAACCGTTGAAAAACATATCAATAAGGCCATTTCTCGTCTTAAAGTCTTGACAAAGAACTATACCATCTTATTTTAACGCTAATTTTATTTCACTGTTTTTCAGGTATTTGTGGTGAAATTCATTTTTTTTTCAATTTATAGTAGAAGCTAGCGATATGAAACTACACTTATGTTTAAGATAGCTCAATAAACCGTCTATTATGATAGATAAAACTAAATTATTACAAATACTTACGAAGTGTCTTGCTGCAAAGGAAACGAAAGCGGAGCGGAAAGAGCTATTGGAATGGTATGAACAACAAGAAAGCAATCATTCTGATTCTTCAATGGAAGATGATGTTCGGATAAAAACAAGAGCAAGACTTATTACTTCGATCAATAGTTTCGAACGAAATAAATCTCGAATACCTCTTATTTGGTTACCAATTGCTGCGGCATTGCTTGTAGTAGGAATTTTTGGTTATCAATATTTTCTGTCTGGATCTGAGAAGAAAGCTACCATGGAAATGTTAAGTCAAATCAAACCGGCAAAAGATCATGCTATTATGATTTTGGAGAATGGGAGAGAGATTAATTTGGATCAGTTGGCTGCCAATGAGGAAATCCAGGTTGATGGTATGATTATCAAGAAGGATAAAGATGGAAAGGTAAGCTATCATTTAGCTTCATCGAATTTGCCAGTCATTCCTAAGAATAGTATTCAAGTTCCTATTGGATCCACCTTTAGTTTGACTCTAACGGATGGAAGCCGAGTAGTTTTGAATTCGGATTCTAAACTTACCTTTCCAAGTAATTTTAGCACAGGAGATAGGGTTGTGGAGTTAGAGGGAGAGGGATATTTTGAGGTTAAGCATTTAGATGACAACAGTCGTTTTATTGTTAAAACAGATGATCAGAATGTTGAAGTATTGGGAACAAAATTCAATGTCAAAGCATATAAAACTGAAGAAAACACCCTTACCAGCTTGGAGGAAGGCTCTGTAAAAGTAACAATCCCTAAAGGGAAAAGTGCCCTGCTCAAACCGAATCAGCAAGCCCGAACAGATGGTTCCACAGAATTACAAGTGGGCAATGTAAATATTGACAACATATTAGGTTGGACAAGGGGACAGTTTTGTTTTGATGGAAGCAACACTGATGAGGTTCTACGAGAAATAGCCCGTTGGTATGACATCGACATCAATTACAAAAAGGCTGCAAACTCGCCCAATCAATATGTTGGAAAAATACCAAGAAACTTGACCTTGAACAAATTGGTCGAATTACTCAATTATGCGGATTTAAAATCTACCGCCTCCATTACGAATAACCAACGTATCAAATTACAAATTTATTAACCTAAAAATCAGCAGATGAAAAGAAGAAATTACTCACCCTAAGAGGCGAAAAATTATGGCTATAAAAAACGGACCCTTTTGGCGCAGAATCCGTTATTGTAAGGCTGTTTTACCAATGTAAATCCATATTAATAATCACAACCCAATTCTAAATTAATGAAATTTAATTTATTTCCATTCTCTATACGCGAGAATTTATACGAATGTGCCTATGTTAAAGTAGGCTTCGATAAGAATCGTTTTATAGACAATAAGGTAAAAGAACCAAATCATTTTGGACCAATAACGAGTCTTTTGATGAAAATACATCTCATTGCTTTAATCATTGTATTGGCTATGACTCAAGTCAATGCACGATCAATAGCACAACAAATTACTTTGAAGCGAGAAAATGCAAAGCTTTCTTCGATTCTCAAGGATCTGGAAAAACAAAGTGGATACAGTTTTTTTTATAAGAAAACAGATGTTGATCCAGTCAAGGAAATTGATGTGAACTTCAATTCCATTCCCTTAAATGTGGCATTGAATAAGCTTCTGAGTCCTCGTGATCTAACCTTCGAATTTTTCGAGAAAACGATTGTAATAAAGAAAGAAAGTACCACTTCTTTAGCAAGCTCTTCGGAACAAATTTTAGCCAAACCTAACTTTTCAGAACAACAACAGGTTCACGGAGTAGTGTTGGATGAAAAAGGAAATCCAATCTCTGGAGCAACTATTCGAATAAAATACATGCCGAATAGAGCAGTGGTAACTGATAAGAATGGTCGTTTTATTCTTCCCATTACAGCTATTAATGAAATCGTAGTGGTGTCCTATATCGGGTATGCAAACCATGAGTTGAAGGCTGTTCTGACAGCTGAAGGATTGACTATTCGGATGAAGTTAGTTAGTAATGAGGTGGATGAAGTGGTCATTACAGGGATGATGGAATTCAAGAAAGATGCCTTTTCTGGAGCTTCTTCCACCTTCAAGCGTGAAGAGTTGAAGCAAGTTGCCAATACCAACGTAATTCAAGCGCTTAAGTCTTTGGATCCTTCGTTTTTAGTTATGGAAAACAACCTAAGCGGTGCGAATCCTAATATTTTACCAAACATAGAACTTCGTGGTCAGACCAGTATTACCAGTGAAAATCTACGAGATGAGTTTACAGATGATCCAAATCAACCTCTATTTATTTTAGATGGTTTTCAAAGTAATCTGAGGACAATTTTGGATTTAGACATGAACCGTATTGAATCCATTACCATATTAAAGGATGCCAGTTCTACTGCGATCTATGGTTCTAGGGCTTCCAATGGGGTAGTGGTGGTAGAGACTATTCGTCCAAAACCAGGTGAACTGCGTTTGAACTATACCACAGATATGAATGTTGAGATTGCTGATCTAGGTTCATATAATATGATGAATGCGGCAGAGAAGTTAGAATTTGAGCGATTAACTGGAATTTATACCGCACAACCCTATCTACAAGAATATCAGCATACCTATTACGACCCTCTGTACAATAGAAAACTTGAAAATGTTTTGAGAGGTGTCGATACTTATTGGTTAAAAACCCCTATACAAACAGGTTTTGCCCATAGACATTCCTTATATGTTGAAGGTGGTAATGAAAATTTTGTTTACAATATCGGGGGTAATTACAAGAAGAATAATGCGGTAATGAAAGGTTCTGGCCGTAAGGAATGGGGGGCTCGTTCAAATTTAATCTACCGCCAGGGAAAACTGAGTGCCATTAATAACTTGGCAATAAACGGAAATACGTCCGATGAATCAAATTATGGTTCCTTTGCTACCTGGGTAAATATGAACCCTTATTATGCCAATTTGGATTCTCAAAATCCAATTATTGAGGAGTATATCGATCAACAATACGGTATGAAGTACAAGGTATATAACCCCATTTACAATACCCAACTGAATAGCTTCGACAATAGTAAAGGTTTTGCTGTGACCAATAACTTCCAATTGATTTATGATCTGACTCGCGATTGGCGCATTACAGGTTCCTTCCAAATTTCTAAGAATATTATTAAAGCGAATACTTTCATTTCTCCTTTAAATACCATGTTTGAGAACACTCCATTATTGCAAATGGGTTCTTATACTTCGAGGGAGCAAAATCAATTAGCTTATACAGGAAATGCGATGCTATCCTACGGGAAATCAATTAATAAACATACCATAAACGGTAATGCCAGGATTGAGTTTGCCGAGAACAATAACAGTAGTTTAGGTTTTGTTGCTGTCGGTTTTCCGCGCAGTAGCAATGGTAATCCGGCATTTGCGTATGGATATCAGCGAAACAGCTCACCTTCTGCAAATCATGTAATCAGCAGAAGGAATTCCATTCTTGCAACCTTGAATTATAGCTACGACAACCGTTATAATACAGATATATCATTCAATTACGATGGATCAACGGCCTTTGGTCGCCAGAATAGTTACTCCCCATTCTTTGCTACGGGATTAAGTTGGAATCTCCATAATGAATCTTTTTTAAAGGATAATCCAATGTTTAATCAATTGCGCCTGCGAGCAAATTATGGTGTTACAGGAAATCAGAACTTTAGTTCAACAACTTCTATCTCTACTTATAACTATTTATCGGCTTATAATTATTATGGACAAGGGGTAACCTTGGCGACATTTGCCAATGAAAATCTTCGTTGGCAAAAAACCAACCAATTTAGTGCTGGTATTGATGCGACATTGCTAAATAATAGATTTAACCTGACTTTCAATATCTATAATAAAATTACCAATGACCTTGCTGTTGCTGTAAATCTGCCTGCATCCACGGGTTTAATTGCTTACCCTTTCAATGCTGGGGATTTAACCGTAAAAGGCGTGGAATTGATGACCAAATATAACATCATACATAAGCCAGCAGACCGAATATTCTGGAATGTTGGATTAACTGGTGCTAGAAGTACTCAAACTTTTAACCATTTCAACAACCTGTTGACAGGTTTAAATCAATCCCTACAAAATTCAAAATCCTTATTGCGTTATAAAGATGGCCATAGTCCAAATGATTTATGGGCAGTTCAATCTTTGGGCATCGACCCGGCAACAGGTCGTGAAATGTTCCTTAAGAAAGATGGTACTAACACTTTCGACTATGATGAGCAAGATATTATTGCATTAGGAAATGGAAACCCTTTGATTCAGGGCGTATTGAGCACCAATATTACTTATAAAGGTTTCATGTTTGGTGCTTATATGCGTTATATCTACGATCAAGACGTGCTAAATTATGCGCTATTCAATAAGGTTGAAAATATCAGTTTAACCGATGTGGTTAATTATAATCAAGATAAAAGAGCCTTATATGATCGTTGGGTAAATGTCGGCGATGTATCGAAATTCCGTGGAATTAGCATTACAGATAATACAAGCCCTTCCTCCCGGTTTATTCAACAGGAAAATTCCTTCTCATTAGAATCGATTTCCTTATCCTATGATTTCCGAGATTCAAAATGGATCCAAAAGGCGGGCTTATCTAATTTAAGAATATCCGGAATTACCAATGAGGTATTCAGATGGTCTACAGTTCGTCGCGAACGCGGAATTGACTATCCATATGCCAAAATGTATTCATTAACCATCAACGCCAATTTCTAAGTCATGAAAATTAAATCAAAAAGCTATACATATCTATTCCTTGGCTTGCTTGGTCTGATGACCATGAGTTCTTGCCAAAAATGGCTGGATGTCCAACCAGAGGATAGATTTACAAAGGAACAAGTCTATAACTCAGCTTCAAGTGTGGAAGAAGTGGTTAATGGCCTGTACCTGAAAATGGGAGAAAACCAATTATATGGTAATAAGTTGACCCTGACAGACCTTGAGGTGATGTCTCACCGATTTAGAATTGGAACAACTTCAGGTTATTATTATGATCTAAAAGAGCATAATTATGAGCAAAAAGATGTCAAAAATTCTTTTTCCGGAATCTGGACGAACATGTATGCCATCATTGCGAACATCAATGATATGATCAATGTTTTGCCGACTGTAAATAATGGGTTGACTGATCAAGATAAAGCGCAATATATTGGACAGGCAACAGGTCTTCGCGCCTTTATTCATTTTGATTTATTGCGTTTATATGGTCCAGCTTATACTGATGAAACCAAAGGTATGTCTGCTATCCCATATGTAAATAAATTGAGTACAGATATTCAGCCTTTCTTAAGCTCTGAGATGGTGATTGCAAATATTTTAGCAGATATCAAAAAAGCTAAAGAGCTATTAAAGAACGATCCTATATTGACCGCAGACGTGCCATTTAAGAATAATTACTTTAATTATTATGCTGTGGTAGCCTTAGAAGCAAGGGTACAGCAATGGGCTGGAAATAAAGAAGCTGCTTTGGCAGCAGCCAAACAGGTTATTGCTGCACAGGCTAAATTTCCTTGGGTAACACATCAAAAAATAGCCGGAAATGGTTCTAACCCAGATCGTAAGTTCTTTACTGAGGTAATTTTCAGCGTCTTTAATGATAAATTATATGATATCCAGAGAGATTACTTTGGCTCAAATTTGTCTGAAGAACAAATATTAGCTACCGGTTCAGGAAATTTGGTCAGCAATATTTATGAAAATAATGAATCAGATTATCGATATAATTTTTCATGGCCTTTTGCTTCTACTGGTATGGGTTATAGGACCTTCGTGAAGTTTGACGATATTCCAGATGTAGAAATTTTAAGCCGATTTATGGTGCCCTTGATTCGAATTTCTGAGATGTATTACATCGCTGCAGAATCTACCACCGACCAAACCGAAGCCCTGAATTACTTGAACACCGTAAGACAGCATAGGAATATTAATGGCGATATCACCAATTATGGGGCTTTGGAAAATGAATTAACTAAAGAATACATGAAAGAATTCTACGGTGAAGGTCAAGTATGGTTCTATTATAAAAGAAAGCAGAAGGCTAATATTTTTTCAGTAAACACTTCCAATTTAAGCTTTTTCATGACGGCTGAGGATTATATCATCCCTATTCCATTGGCAGAAACTGAAGGCAGATAATATTTAATCTTATGAAAAAATTACATAATTACATTTGGATTTTATTTTCCTTTCTGGCGATTCAAGGCTGTAAGGAAGATACGCTTACAACCTATTTGGATAATGAAGGTGGAGAGAATATTTACTTTCTAGAAAAATATAACAACTATAGATATGAAAGCTTCATGAAGGAGATTTCTCTGGGTTTAACACCTTCCACAGTTACAGATTCTTTAATATTGATCCCAATTCGAACTACTGGGCAACCATCGCAGACTGACCGACCGGTTTTGGTGGTTCCAGCAGATACCTCTTCTATGAAGAAAGGTGTGCACTATGATTTTGTTTCGGAACCAAAAATACGTGCAGGTCGTGTTACTGATACGATCTCCATCATTTTACATCGTACTGAGGATATTAAAATTAATCGAGTGTTCTTAAAATTGGATTTAAAACCAAATGACCATTTCAAAACTGATTTGGCTATTAAAAAGAACTTAACCAAGCAAGATCTACTTTCCTATCAATTCTATTTGGACGACAAGTTCCCAGTCCCACATATTTGGACCACATTTTTTGGAAAACAGTTAGTCGAGTTTTATTTGGGAACCTATTCCAGACGAAAGGTCGAGCTAATGTTGGAAGTCTTGAAAATTGAGCCAAGACTTATTTATGATACCAAATATACCCTGCCTGTTACCTCCATTTTAAACTGGTCAAGCTATTTAAAATATTGGTTGAATAAAGAGAAAAATGAAGGTAGAACGCAATACGACGAAAATGGTGTCGAAATTTTTATGGGACCTTTTGCAAATTAAGAACAACATGAAAAAAATTATATTCTTTGCAATTTCCTTCGCATTGATTTTTGCGAGTAGTTGCAATAAAGATCTTGGGAATTATTCTTATAGCACCTTAGATACATTGGGGGTAACAAATTTCCCTGATACACTAGAAATTGAATTAGGATCAGAAATCAATATTACACCAAAAATAATTTCTGACAATCCTGGATTTAATACCCAGGAGTTAGTATACGAATGGTATGCGTTTAACAAAAACGTGGCAAATCAAACCAATGCTAAAATATTCTTAGGAGAAGGTTCAAAATTAATAATGGTACCTAAAATGCAAGTAGGGAATTATCCTTGTTATTTAAGAATTACTCAGCCCTCGACAGGCAGAATCTGGACAAATTCCTTTTACCTTAAGATTAATGGCAAAATTGGAAAGATTGGCTTCTTTATTTTATCCGATAAAAACAAAAAAGCTCATTTAGATTATTTTCAAGATGATCCTAACCATTGGAATAGCTTCGGAAAGATTTATCGAGATGTAAATCAGTATTGGAATAGTATTATTGATGGCGGTCCATTTAATATTGATGGAGAACCTAAAAATATGGAAGTCTATGTGATGCGTAAAGACTTTCAATCAGCTCAAAAATCAACTTTATTTATTAATTCAGGTGATCGCAGTTATATGGTGAATCAAACAGACAATTTTACATATAATCCAGTAGACTTTACATTTAGGAGTCTAACATCCGGTGGTACTCCAGAATATGCTGATCAGATTATTGCGGCAGATGATTTCTTAAGCATGGCCATAAAGGATAATAATATTTATGTTTATGGGTTTTTGTTTGGTAAGCTGTACAATGTCCCTTTGAACAGCCGCGCGGATGGTTCTTCATATCCTGTTTCCCCATTCGTAGCAATGCCAATGGCGAATTATCAAATGAATACAATGATCTTTGATACGGAAGGAAAGGCTTTCATGCGTTTAAACGCTTTTTCTTCTAGAGCATTTCCAGTATCAGCCACGATCCCTGATTTCAATCCAGCAAATACTGGAATGGATTTAATCTATCTCGGACATAGTATGGCTTCAAATGGACAAGCTGTTGCTATTATGAAAAAGGATAGCAAACGCTTTTTAGTTCGTTTCACATTTACCAGTGATGGAACCATTATGCCAACTTCTATTTTAGATGTCACCTCTTCATTAACAGATATTGCTGGAGCAACCAATTTTGCATTGGATAATAAGTTTGGATATTTATTCTATACGGCCAATGATAAATTGTACCAATATGATATCGATGCAAAAAGACTAAAAGTTGCTAAAACCCTAAATGGTCGAAAAGTTTCTATGTTAAAGTCCGAGCGCTATGTTTTTCTGCATACCAGCTCTCAGCAAGCATTCACCAATCCGGGAAGGATGGAGCCATTGTTATATAGTGTCATTTTAGGGACTTATGATGAAAAAGATCCAATCAGTTCGGGTAAAGTAGAATTCTTACATGTACAAGGATTAATGGGTGACCTAAAAGAAACTATCAAACCAATGAGTGGATTCGGGATAGTAAAAGATATACAGTATACAGATCTAAATCCATAGGTAAAACTCAAATATTGCATAATAATTTGGATGACCACGTCAAATAAAGATTTAATTAACAGTTAGTCATTTTATTTAACATGTAACCAAGTCTAGTTGGAAGGAGCAATTCCCGAATGGGGATTGTTCCGCCAACCTTAGAAAAAACCATAAATACAAAACAGTAGTCTTTCAATACGCTTATGTCTAAGTATCAAAAAATACTTTTCTCTCTTCTGATTTTCTTTGGTTTGACAACTCCTAGTTTTGGACAGGATGTTCGAACATTACTAGAGCAAGCATTCCTATCAAAAAATAAAGCCGGTCTGGAGAAAATTCTAGCAGAGAATTTTTCCATTGCTGGAAATACCAATGAGTCAGCGAAATTCCGTTTGGAACAAATCCTGACTAAATATTCAGTAAAATCCATACTGGAAGTACCAACGACTTCAAAAGCAGAATCCAAACAATTAAACCTTATCTTCCATAAGAATGATGGTAAATCTGATAGCAGCATTTTACATCTGAATCCGAAAGGGAAAATAAAGCACATTGATCTTTTCGATCGCTTATATGGTATGACTCGATTGCCAAAGGCAAAGTTGAGAGCAAGCATACCTTTTGAAAACCATGCCGGTGCGATTATCCTGAAGGTATATATCAATAATTATCCAAATCCACTCAAGTTGTTATTTGATACTGGTGCGGATGGAATGGCAATAAATGAATCTTTAGCAAAAACCTTGAGCTTAAACATTACTCGAACCAACAATGCTTCAGTAGTAGGTGGGAACCAAGAAATTCAAGTTTCTGATCAAAATAAAGTTCGTATAGCTGATTTGGAAATGAATGATATGAACATAGCTATTTTTCCTTTACATAATGAAGAAAACACTGATGGCATTATCGGGAACAGCTTGTTAAAAAGGTTTATTACGGAAATAAATTACGACGAGAATAAGATTAATCTCTATGATTTTGGTGCCATAGAGTACCCGAAAAATGGAAGGATAGTACCAATTTCTTTACCGTCCAGTTTAATTGAAATCCCTGCGACCTTAGAATTGGTAGCAGGAAAAAAGGCTGACGGACGATTTATTTTTGATACCGGAGCTTCCTATAGCTTAATATGTTTCCGGCCCTTTGTTTTGAAAAATCGCTTATTAGTTAACGGCTTTAAGCCTGATGGCCAAACCAATACCTTAAGTTTTGGAATCAATACACCAACCTTTTACGGAAAAGCGGCCGCGTTTCATTTGAATGGACTAACTCCTTCAGAAAACATGCCTGTCTCCTTGATGGCTGGTTCGTCTAGTAATCAAAATTGGAGTCCACCTGAATCGGGTTCTATCGGAAATAGATATATCTCCAGGTATAATTTATGGATCAATATCGCTGAAAGTGAAATACATTTCAGCTCCAATAAACTTCACGATCTACCTTTCGATTTCCTGATTCGATCAACCGTTTTGGGCTGGAATCAAAAAGCTGAACTCCAAGTCTTGACCGATCCGGCAAGACCAGAAGTCCATGAAAAAATAGGACATCCTATCAAAGAGATTATGGGAATCCCTACAGAACAATTGATCCAGAAAAAAGAATTCTTACAAAGTCTTCTAGATAAGGCGAAAAATGAAACTATTACCATTCTATTTCAGGATGGATCAACCATAAATATTTAACAATTCACCTATAAGCAATAATTCTATGAAAAGAATACTAACAACCATATTCCTTATTTTCTTGTCTCTAAGTTCTTGGGCACAAGTGAGTAACATAACCGGAACTATAGAGCCTGGGAAATTTAAAAAGGTGTTTTTATACAAAGTAATAAATGGAAGGATGCTCGAAGTAGCTTCATCTGTGCCAGATGCACAAGGTAGATTTGCCTTCAGGTTTACTCCAGAATATGAAGGCTTCTATTGCTTTGGTTATGGTTCCTCCATAATGACACAGGGAATCAATAAATTATACTTCCGTGGTAATGAAGATTTGGAAGTCCGTGCAGATGCCGATGGATATAAATTAATAAAAAGTAACAGTAAGGAAAACGATGCCCTATATCAATGGGAAACTGCTGTTAAAAACATTCAAACCAAGGCACTCACTTTAGGAAATAGTACTTATGTAGACTTCTTCCCTGAATTGGAGGAGATTGCTTCGAATATTAAGGATTTGATTAAGGATCCGAAAACGGGAAACAAAGAATTCGATAAACAATTTGAACAGATTGTAAAGACTGATCTTGCTTTTTATGCTATCAATTTTTTATATATACCCCATTCGGCACATCCTAGCAAAGAAGAATACAGCGATTACTACATGGATTTCAAAGCTGATGAGTATATGACGGATTGGTTATTAAAATATCCATTTGGTGACCGTTTCTTGAATAGCCTAGTGATGTTCAAAAATCAAGGATTAAAGGAGTATAATTTAGAAAACCTATTAAGTAGTATCCCTAATCAAGTCTTGAAAGGTCAGTATTTCTTAAACTATGCTGAGCGATTAAATTCGATGGAAGACTATCTTAAATTGTTGGATAAAAACAAACAAAATTTAGTTTTGGAAGAACAGAAGGCTAGGGCACAAGCCATTGAAATGAGGTTAGCTGAAACGAAGGAGGGTGTTCCTGGATTTAACTTTAGCTTCAAGGATTTGAATGATAAAGTAGTCAGTTTAAAAGATCTGAAAGGCAAAGTTGTGTTATTGGATTTATGGGCTACATGGTGCGGACCTTGTCGCGCTGAGGAGCCTCATTGGGAAAAACTAAATGAAGATTATAAGGATAAAACTGTAGCCTTCGTGGGAATTTCAACGGATCAGGATAAAGCAAAATGGCTGGAATATATGCAGGAAAAAAAGCCGAAAGGTATTCAATTGCATGCAGGACCTAATAATCCTCTTTCAATTGCTTATAAAGTCAATGCTATCCCTCGTTATATATTGATGGATAAAAATGGAAATCTTATCTCCGCTGATAGTCCAAGACCCTCGGATCCTAAGCTTAGAACGCTTCTGGATACTTGGATCAAAAAATAGTTTGTTGTTAATAATAATTGCTTGGTGCAGCTGAAAAGCTGCACCTTCTTTTTGAATTCAAATAACAATAAAAAGGTCGCCAATCTTGGATAGGCGACCTTTTTATTGTTATAAAATTATACTTAAAAGTATTGTTTACAGTTCGTTATAGTTAGGAAATCTTGGAGATACCAATTCTTTCCATTCTGGATTTTTCTTAATAAATGCAAATACATAGGGACAGTAAGGTGATACTGTTTTGCCTGAATCTTTGATATAATGCAACGTTTTTTCTACCAATGCTGCTGCAGCTCCGCTACCTGCTAATTCTGGAGGAGCTTCAGTATGGATTAATGCGATGGTACTACTGGTCTCCTTATAATCTATAAAGGCAATATGACCATCAACATCTAGTTCAAATCGGCTTATTTCTTCGTTTTTCTTTAGAGGTAGGTTGATAAATTTATCTTTCATATCCAATCAACAAAATTGTAAAATTATAGTTTTTATTATTCTGTAAAAGTAGAACTCTAAGGTTAACTAAATGTTGACCTAGGATAAGAAAGATAAATTTTTTATGAATATTACTCAGCTACATTATAAAGGTGGTCGAATTCCTTTTTGTACTTCTCAAGAATTACTTTCCTCTTCATTTTTAGGGTAGGGGTAAGTTCTCCATTTTCAATGGTGAATTCATCTGAAAGAATAATTGGTTTTTTAATTTGTTCCCAATTTCCAAAATGTTGATTAGCATTTTGAACCTCTTTATTGATTTTACGAATCACTTTGGCTTCCGTCAGGAATTGGTCTTTTGGCATTCCTTTTAATTCTGGAGCTTCACTTTTCGACCAATCTTGTAAATGAGCATAGTTGGGAACAATAAATGCAGAGGCAAATTTTTGTCCATCACCAATGACCATTGCTTGTTGAATATAATTCGATTCCAGTAGTTTCTTCTCAATAGGTTGAGGTACTACGTATTTTCCCCCAGAGATTTTAAACATTTCTTTCTTTCGGTCGATAATTTTCAGAAAGACTTCGTCTTCCCAGGTTCCAATATCACCGGTATGCAACCAACCATCAATAATGGTTTTATTAGTTTCTTCTGGGTTTTTATAATAGCCTTGCATCACATTGGGACCTTTAACCAAGATTTCCCCATCGTCAGCAAGTTTTATTTCAACGTATTTTACTGCTAAGCCAACAGTTCCTATACGAATTCCTTTCAGATAATGGTTTACCGAAATCAAAGGCGAAGCTTCTGTCATTCCATAGCCTTCATAAAGTGGGATTCCAGCAGCAAGAAATACACGAGCCAATTTGGCTTGTAAGGATGCACTTCCTGAAGCTACAGTTAGCAGATGTCCCCCCAATGCTTGATACCATTTGTCTAATACCAATTTCTGAGCAAGCTTTAATTTTAGATTATATCCAAAACTGCGTTTTTCTGGGTTTGGATCATATTGTTCTGCGACTTCAACCGCCCAATCAAAGATCTTGCGTTTAAAGCCAGTCAGTTCCATTCCCGTCTTCATGATTTTCTCATACACTTTCTCCAAAATCCGAGGTACAGCAGTCATGATATGAGGTTTTACCTCGGTAATATTTTGCCCGATTTTATCCAAGGATTCAGCAATATGAACGGTGATCCCAATATACAAGTAAGTATAAATAACCATTCTTTCATAAGCATGGCAGGGTGGAAGAAAGGTTAATGCGCGGTCATAGGCTTTACATGGAGTTATCTCACGCGCAGCTTCAACATTCGAAATAATGTTATGATGGGTAAGCATCACGCCTTTTGGTTTTCCAGTCGTCCCGGAGGTATATATTAATGTTGCCAGGTCAGTATGCTTAACCCGCGCTCTTAATTCCTCAATTTTCGAATCTGCAATATGTTCTCCTACCTTATTTAGTTCTTCCCAATTTCGTACATCTTCATGCTTTTCAATACAGAAGATATACTTTAAGGTGTAAATTGAATCTGTTAATTCAGTAAGACGTTTATAGAGACTTTTTGTGCTTACGATGCAAAGTTTTATTTCTGCATCATTGAAAATAAACTGATAATCAGTATCACTGATGTTAGGATAAATTGCCACAACTACGGCACCGATTTGTTGGATGGCAAAATCAACAATATGCCATTCGATACTGCTATCTGCAATCAATCCAACCTTGTCATTGGGTTTTACTCCCAATTCGATTAAGCCTTTCGAAAGGGCATTTACTTTTTCTAAAAACTCCTCAGAAGTCAGAGTTTTCCATTCTCCTTCCTTTTTATGCGAGAACATATTCAGGCCCGGGAATAGCGTTACTTGCCTTAATGCAAGGTCAAATAGTCTAAGATTTTCCTCCATAACATATAAAAACCTGTCTTTCAAGTTTATCGACAGGTTTCTTAACCACATAACAGTATTATTGGCTAAGAAGTTTTGCAAAAATATGAAATAGTTAGGTTTAGAATTAATTAATTTAGTTTTAGTGTTTATTTACAACTGTTTGGAAGGGGCTAGCAGCTTGAAATATTATACCTTATATCCCATTATTCAAATTCTGAAAGTGCATCAAGATTTCATTTTATAAATAGGTAGTATTTTGTTTGTCTAGTTAAAAGTTTTAAGTTTGTATAAACATTATTCCCATGAATACGTACGATAATCCAGTTTTAGAGCAATTACCGAAACATTTGCAAAGATATGTGGTTGAACAGGCCTATGAGCGTTATAGTGCGTTGGATCAGGCAATTTGGCGCTATGTAATGCGTCAGAATTATGCCTATTTAAAAGACATAGCTTACTACCCTTATATTCCTGGCTTGACAAAAGCTGGACTAACCATCGAACGCATTCCAAATCTGCAATCCATGAATGATAGTTTGAAGAAGATTGGCTGGGGAGCTGTCACCGTTGATGGCTTTATCCCTCCAGCGGCTTTCATGGAATTTCAAGCTCATTGTGTCTTGGTCATTGCAGCAGATATCCGACAAATTGAACATATTACCTATACCCCTGCACCTGATATTATCCATGAATCTTCTGGTCATGCTCCGATTATTGGAGAACCCGAATATGCAGCTTATTTGCAGCATTTCGGAGAAATAGGGTCCAAGGCAATGAGTTCAGGTAAGGATTTCGAACTTTATGAAGCTATTCGGGCTTTATCGATCATTAAAGAAAAAGAAGATGCCTCCGAGGAGGAAATTAAAGAAGCAACTGATAAATTCAATTCCATTTCTAGCAATATGGGTGAACCTTCTGAAATGGCTTTATTAAGCCGTTTGCATTGGTGGACAGTTGAATACGGATTAATTGGTTCTGTGGAAGATCATAAAATATATGGTGCAGGATTATTATCATCAATCGGTGAAAGTGCAACCTGCATGCAACCTGATGTTGCAAAGTTACCCTATAACCTGGATACCCTTCAGTTTTCTTACGATATCACAAAGCCTCAGCCGCAATTGTTTGTTACTCCAGACTTTCAGCACGCTTATGATGTTCTTGAAGAATTTTCGAAAACCATGGCATTCCGAGTTGGAGGCAAGGAAGCAATGGACAAAGCTATTGACAGTAATAATGTTTGTACTGTGGAATTAAGTTCTGGACTTCAAATTTCAGGAGTCTTTATTTCAACATTTCTTGGCGAAGAATTAATTGCAATTAAGACAAATGGTCCTACAGCCTTAGCTTATAAAAATAAAGAGTTAGAAGGACAGGGAAAACAATATCACAAGGATGGTTTTAGCTCACCTGTAGGTTTACTGTTAGGAAGACGATTACCATTGGAACAATGTAAGCTAGCCGATCTGGAAGAAATGGGTTTAGTTGAGGATAAGCCTGGAACAATCTATTTCAAATCTGGAATTCTTGTTTCCGGAACGGTAAAATCATTTGTATTTGATGAGGAAGGATTTTTATTGTTGATCAGTTTTAACGATTGTACAGTAGTCCATGAACCTACGAATCAAATTCTTTTCCAACCTGAATGGGGTACTTATGATATGGCTGTAGGAAGTTATGTAAATTCTGTTTATGCTGGAGCAGCAGATAAATATGCTTATGAACCTGAAATCAGTATTTCTGAAATGAAAACTGAAAAGCAAGTCTGGTCAACGGAGCAGATGGAGTTGCATAAGCTATATAGTGAAATCAGAAAAGCGAGAGAAGAAAATCTGGAAATAGATTTCAATCATTATTTGGAAAGTCTGGAGAACCGTTTTTCCCAAGACTGGCTAGCATTAGTAGAGTTATACGAATTGGCAATTAATAGACAAGAAGTCGAGTTTGAACAAACCATCTTACAACGATTAAAGGAAAAGGCCAAGAATAATCTTGACCTTGATAAGTTAATTTCTGATGGTATAAGACTGGCTGAAACCCAGCCGATAAACTTGGAATTAGTTTATTAATAATACCTGCCAAGCTTTTTCAACTTCGTTTTCATCTAAAAGCTTGGCAGCATAACGTTGTAATTCATTATTCAATTGAGTTTCGTCATTCTGCCACATGCTGAGCAAGGAATTAACATGCTCATCTTCTTTAATTTCGGTTCCTAATTCTGGAATAGCTTCAATATTCGCTAAGAGGCCTAATTGATTTCCGGTTAGAATGGAAGAATTCCGAACAGCCTCCGGCAACTGATCAACACCAATCCCTAATTTTCTTAATGGTTTTGGAACCTCGAAGAGGTTATCCTTCGTCACCCGACAATACCAATCCCCACCCAATCTTGCAACCAGATCCAAAGCAGCCTGATCCATTTGATCATGCTCATTTAATAAGTTCCCTTGAATATGCATGCATATAACTTCAGCAAGCACAAGATTCCCTGTTCCGCCACCTTCCTGGATAGTAATAATCTCTTTAACCCTACACTCCAATTGAACTGGAGACTCAGCAACGCGTGGTGGTTTTATATGTTGCGAAGGAATAGCTGTAAATCCTGATTTGTCAAATTCGTCGACTTCCTTGGCATATTCAGTGCTCGCGAGCGATTGCTGTTGCACCATATTGTAGTTTACAATATTGATCACCACTTCAGGTACTTCACGTATATTTTCCAGCGTATGCTTATCCTTTCCATCCCGCATCCTTGTTAATGGTGAAAAAACGCAGATAGGTGGATTATGTGACATAAAGTTAAAATAGCTGAAAGGGCTAAGGTTAACTTTTCCGTTCTTATCGATTGTTGAAGCAAAGCAAATCGGTCTGGGAGCTATGGCATATTTTATTAAATTATCAAATAGGGACCCGTGAGTTTTTTGGTCGAAAGTCTTGATTTCATTAAACTGCATATCTATCTAATTATTGGTTTTTATTCTGATTCTTCCTCTTTATATATATAATTTTCTAGTTTCCCTAAGCCTGTAACTTCCATGCTAATCTTGTCCTTAGGTTGAATCCAGAATTCTTGATAATTCGGATCTTTCCGTTTTCCTGTCCCATTTATTTCAAGCAAACAACCAGTGCCCACAGTTCCCGAGCCAATGATATCCCCTGGATAAAGTGTCGCCCCATAGGATGCCCTTTCGATTATTTCAGCAAATGTCCAATTCATGCTGGCTAAGGTTCCTTCTGAACACAATTTATCATTCACCCAACATCTCATTTGTAGATCATAGGCATTTCCTGAATGGCCTTCCAAGGGTTTGGTTTTATAATTTTCCAATTCATCCAAGGTCAGCAGGTACGGACCAAACATACTGGCAAAATCTTTCCCTTTTGCTGGACCAAGATTCAGTTTCATCTCTTGCATCTGTAATTGTCGCGCGCTAAGATCATTGAGAATCATTAACCCTGCGATATACTGATCAGCCTCTGCCGCTTTGATATTCCTTCCTTCTTTCAAAATAACAATGGCCACCTCTAATTCAAAATCCAATTTGTCAAAATGCTTGGGCATGCAATATACTGGACCAGGACCATGAATAGCTTGATGATTTGAAAAGTAAAAAACTGGGAATTCATCAAACTCTGGGATCATTTCTAAACCTCGATTCAGTCGAGAGGTTTCCACATGTTGTCTGAAGGCATAGGCATCGCGAAAGGATGGAGGATTAGGAATGGGAGCACATAAGGTAATTTCCGAAAAGGAAAGACCTTCATTTTGAAAATCTTCAATTTTTATGAAATTCTGAATGGCATTTTCTGCTAATGATAAGCCTTCTTGTCCGAGCTTTATTAATTCCAGACTGGAATTCGGAAGCTGATCGGATAGGATATGGCTCGGAAATACTTGATTTTCAATAATAAATCCAAGCTGTTCGTTGCCATTTTCTAAGTATGTTACAATTTTCATAATGAATTTTTGAAAGCTTCGCTCATTAATTTATAAAGGTTACAATAATTCAGGTAGAAGAAATTAAATTTCATAATACCATATTTATTTTCTGTTTGTTTATGTAAATATAAAATTATAAAGGGTATATTTGAAATAATTGATACCATTATGAACGTGAGCAACATAAAGCCAAAGAACCTACCAAAAGGTTTGATGCCTTATATTAAGGCGCTGATTGCTGATGTTGTTTTTGCCCAATACTAATACCAAAATTAATTCTTTTCTAAGTGATATCTAGCCATAGGCTATGTAAATCAATCATATTACAATCATTTTTTTAAACTTAATATTATGCCACTTTATCATCAATTAGGTAAGATTCCTCCAAAACGTCATACCGTTTTTAGAAAGGACAATGGCGAATTATTTTCCGAAGAACTAGTATCTACACATGGATTTTCCAGTGTCTATTCTCTAGTGTACCATTGTTATCCTCCAACTATCGTAAAAGAAATTAAAGAGCCTTATGATGTCAATCCTAAGATTGCTCGTGAAAAACATCTGAAACATACCAGTCTTCGTGGCTTTCAGGTTAAACCTCAGAAAGACTTCCTTGAAAGCAGAGTTCCTGTTCTGGTAAATTCAGATCTCCATATCTCCTTGGCCGCTCCTCAACAGTCCATGGAAACTTATTTTTATAAGAATAGCCAAGCTGATGAGGTTATTTTTGTTCATGAAGGTTCCGGAACCTTAAAAACAGGCTATGGTGAAATTCCTTTTGGATACGGGGATTATCTAGTTATTCCGAGAGGAGTAATCTATCAGATATCCTTTGATACCGACAAGAATCGTTTATTTATTGTAGAATCTTTTGAGCCTATCAAGACTCCGAAACGTTATAGAAATGAATTCGGTCAATTAATGGAACATGCTCCTTTTTGCGAAAGAGATATCCGGAGACCACAGAACCTGAAAACTTACGATGAAGCCGGAGATTTTGAAATAAAGATTAAAAAACAAGGCTTAATTTATCCATATATCTATGGTACCCATCCTTTTGATTTCGTCGGATGGGACGGTTATCACTATCCATGGGCATTCTCAATCCACGATTTTATGCCTATTACAGGAATGTTGCATCAACCACCTCCAGTACATCAAACCTTCGAGACCAATTCTTTTGTCTTATGCAGTTTCTGCCCTCGAATGTATGATTATCATCCCGATTCTATTCCTGCTCCTTATAACCATAGTAATGTTGACTCTGATGAGGTTCTATATTATGTGGATGGCGATTTTATGAGCAGAAAGTCGGTTGAAAGAGGTCAAATCACTTTACATCCTGGAGGTATCCCACATGGACCTCATCCAGGTACGGTGGAAAAGAGTATTGGACAAACCCGAACGGAAGAATTAGCCGTAATGATCGATCCTTTCCGTCCATTGATGCTAACTGAACAAGCATTGGAAATTGAGGATCAGGATTATTATAAATCATGGATTAACTAAGTATCAATAAATAAATTATGACACAAACATTTGCTGAAAAGATTGCCAAGGCGCAGGATTTTTTGCCAATCAATGGAACAGATTATATAGAATTTTATGTGGGTAATGCCAAGCAAGCTGCCCATTTTTATAAAACAGCTTTTGGGTTTCAATCTGAAGCTTATGCAGGACCTGAAACCGGAGTTAGAGATAGAGCTTCCTATGTTTTGAAGCAAAATAAAATCAGGATCGTATTGACTACTGCTTTGAAATCGGATAGCCCAATTTCAGAACATGTGAAAAAACATGGTGACGGGGTAAAGATCTTGGCGCTATGGGTAGATGATGCGGAAAAATCACTCCAGGAAACCGTTAAACGCGGCGCAAAAGTATATCAGGAGTTACAAGTTCGCCAGGATGAATTCGGTGAGGTTAGAACGGCCGGTATTTATACTTATGGTGAAACAGTACACATGTTCGTGGAACGTAAAAACTATTCAGGACAATTTATGCCTGGCTATGTTAAATGGGAAAGTGATTATCAGCCTGAAGAAACCGGACTACTTTATGTGGATCATTGTGTAGGTAATGTGGGCTGGGATCGAATGAATGAAACCGTAGAATGGTACCAAAATGTAATGGGTTTTGTGAATATCCTTTCTTTTGATGACAAACAAATCAACACTGAGTATTCGGCTTTGATGAGTAAGGTGATGAGCAATGGAAATGGATATGTCAAATTTCCTATCAATGAACCTGCCGAAGGCAAGAAGAAATCCCAAATAGAAGAGTATTTAGAATTTTATGAAGGTGAAGGTGTTCAGCATGCTGCATTAGCAACTCATGATATTTTAAAAACCGTAAAGGCCTTAAAAGCAAGAGGGGTAGAGTTCCTAGGGGCTCCGCCTGAAGCTTATTACGATATGTTACCTGAACGCGTAGGTGAGATCGACGAAGAAATCAAAGCCATCCAAGACTTAGGAATCTTGGTGGATCGCGATGAAGAAGGTTACTTGTTACAGATTTTCACCAAACCAATTGAAGATCGTCCAACCCTATTTTTTGAAATTATTCAACGCAAGGGAGCTCAAAGTTTTGGAGCAGGAAATTTCAAGGCGCTTTTTGAAGCAATTGAAAGAGAACAAGAGAAACGCGGTAATTTATAGGGATTTACAGATGAACTTATTAATAATGAAGGACCTTTTAAAGGAGTTTGAAGAGAAGAAACCAGAGATTGTCTTTGAATGGAAAGATACAGAAACAGAAGCTGAAGGTTGGGTTGTTATCAACTCATTACGAGGTGGGGCTGCAGGTGGTGGAACCAGAATGCGCTTAGGCTTGGACCGTAATGAAGTTGAATCCCTGGCAAAAACCATGGAGGTAAAATTTACCGTTTCTGGACCATCAATCGGTGGTGCCAAATCAGGGATTAATTTTGACCCTGCCGATCCAAGGAAGCACGATGTATTAGAACGTTGGTTTAAAGTTGTGACTCCATTATTGAAGAATTATTATGGTACGGGAGGGGATTTGAATGTGGATGAAATCCATGATGTTATTCCATTAACCGAGCAATTTGGTCTGTGGCACCCTCAAGAAGGTGTTCTGAATGGACACTTTGATATTCGGGAAAATGGTCGGATTCACCAGATTGGTCAGCTTCGCTATGGTGTTTCCAAGGTTTTGGAAGATTCTCAATACAGCCCTGATTTAAAAAGAAAATTCAAAGTTGCCGATATGATCACCGGATTTGGAGTTGCTGAATCGGTAAGACATTTTTACGATTTATACGCTAGCAATCTAGTCGGAAAGAGAGCAATCATTCAAGGTTGGGGTAATGTTGCAGCCTCCGCAGCTTTTTATTTGAGCAAGCACGGAGTTAAGGTTGTAGGAATTATCGATCGCGTCGGCGGACTAATCAATGAAGATGGCTTCTCGGAAGAAGATATCAAATCTTTGTTTTTAAATAGAAATGGTAATTCACTGAATTCGGAGTCTATGATTCCATTCGAAGAGATTAACGAAAAAGTATGGAGTTTAGGTGCTGAAATTTTTATTCCAGCGGCGGCTTCAAGGTTGGTTTCCAAAGACCAGATTCAAGAAATGGTAGGCAATGGGCTGGAAGTAATTGCTTCTGGCGCAAATGTGCCTTTTGCTGATCGTGAGATTTTTTACGGACCGGTAATGGAATATGCAGATCAACATGTTGCGGTAATTCCAGACTTTGTAGCCAATTGTGGCATGGCTAGGGTGTTCGCTTATTTAATGCAACCTAATATTGAAATCAGTGATGATTCCCTGTTCAAGGATGTTTCAGACGTTATCCGAAAAGCATTAGAACAAATTCATAGTTATAGTCCAGATACCAAGATCAATATATCATCTCGAGCCTATGAATTGGCATTGAGACAATTACTCTAATGGAAATAATAGGGGAGGGATGGGTAAAACCATTCCTTCTTTATTTCTATAGAAAATCAAAAATTTGAATTATTAAACCTCTTCTCGACGAGTACGAATGTACTCCTCTACAATAGGAAGATCAGCATTAGCCCAGTCAAATCGGAATAATTCGGTCCGGTCCACCCAAAGTACTTGCGCATGCTCATTGGCTTTTACATCACCACTTTTTATCGAACATACAAATGGGTATAAGGTTAGTGAAAAATCAGGATAGTGGTACTCTACTTTTGTAAGCTGTTCCCCAATTTGAATATTTAAATCAATTTCCTCCAATACTTCTCTTACTAAACATTCCTCCAAAGTTTCCCCTTCTTCCAATTTCCCCCCTGGAAACTCCCATTTTAATGGTAGTTTCATCTCAGCAGATCTTTGACAAATTAATAATTGTTGATCTTTTTCTATTAAGGCACAGGCAACATGTATCATCAAAGTAAATATACTAAATTAGGACGGAAAGCATACAAAATATAAAGAAAGTGTAACACTAAGTGTTACACTTTAATAATGAGTGATTTATGGTAATTTACTGAAGTCTATCTCAGGATTCTTTTGAACATTATCATAAATAAATCGTGAATTTGGAGGAACTAACTCACTAAAGAAACCACCGTTCTTCAAAAAATATCCATCTTTGTTTTTACCACCAATTGCATCAATCCTCTGTTTCGCATGGTATGTATTGTCAACTGTGAATTTTGCTTCTGTCACTTTTAGCCATTTTCCATCCGCTGTTCTTACCCATTGATTTTTATAGTTCGCTGTTCTTGAATGGTAACCTTGATTTGGACTGAAATTTTCTAAGAATGAATGAAATCCAGTCAGATATTTATCTGTCTTGGGTCTTTTGAAACTCGCAATTAATTGCCACTTACCTTCTTCAGGTGCATAAAACCATGCTGTATAATCGGTTTTTCCTTTGCCATCTGGTTCGCCCTTTAAAAGAAATTTATATGTGCTTCCTGCTTTCCAATTATATTTCAAATAACTCTGTCCACCCGATCCTTCGTTTCCAAACTCACCCGTATGAACATTAGCTCCTTTTTTATTCATGATTATCTTCTGATCATCTGGAATTGCATTTGGATCATCAGTACTGTATGGACTCCATACGGAAAATAAAACTCTTCTTTCGGTTGGAGAATTCACCTGAATTCCAAAATATCCCTCACTGAATCCATTCGCCATATAGTATGAACCCACAGGGTCTGAACCTTTTGGAACTTCAATTTCCGAATAGTAATACTGGATTTTATCATTGCTCGGCGCAATGTAGGCTAGGTGACAGGAAGGTCCTCTTCTCGCCCAGTAATAATATTCCGGATCATTACAATAAGTTAATCCCTTGCTTACTGCTTCACCTGTTGCTGAAAAACTATTTAATTCTCCAAAATTATCTCCTGACTTATCTATTCCTTGTACATCAATTTTTAAATAGCCTGTGTCCACTTTAAAACTTCCTACTTCAGTTGTTGTAGAACTTCCGTTTTTTAATTCAACCTTTTTGCTCACTCCATTTACGGAAACTTTAATAGAACTATTGCCTGAATTGGACTTGCTGTTTAATGACAACTTTAAATTGCCCGCTTTATTAACACGAAAATAAGTGCTGATAATAGTTTTTGGATTTTTCCAATTAGTCAAACCATTTTCTGTGATACGCTCTGTTGTTTGGCCATCAAATACGGTAATAAAGGCATTTCCAGCTAATGGAATCGAATACGTAGTGTCGGATTGGTTAATAGGTTTGTTGGCAAGTACAGTTTGTTTTGAACATGCTAAAGTTAAGCTTAATCCAAGGATCAGGCTGCTCTGATAGCATATTGATTTTAAGAATTTTATCATGTGGTTATTTTGTTTGAATTCTTGAAGATATACATGCTAAAATTGATTTAAAAGTTTTTGAAGAAAGCAATCGTTTGTTCAAAATTCATTTTTGTAATAACCCTTAACAACGAACTAATAATTAATTTATAAATAAATTATAATTTTTTAACTAATTGTAAATATGGACTATCTAGTTTTATACAAACTTTTTGATTTTTTTATTTTTTATGGCTAAAAAAGTAGCTCTTTACCTCAAAAAACTTAAACCTTTACGTTACTGGAAGGAATTACTAGGTATTCTCATCATTTTATTCGCATTTATATTTTTCAGGGATCAACGTAAGGAGATTGAACAAATCATGCCCTTAATCCAAAGTTGCAATCCCTATTGGTTCATTGGCGGATTATTATTGACGTTTTTCTTTATTTTCATGGAAGGCTATATGTATGTAGCCAGTTTTAAGGCAGTGGGAATAAACATAAGTTTAAAGGTCGCCTTGGAATTATTTCTGAAACGTAATTTTTTAAGCGTATTCCTTCCTGCAGGAGGGATTTCTTCCTTGGCCTATACAACTACTCAACTTAGACGGATGAACCTGAATAAAACTCTGATTCATCGAACCAGTATCGTTTATGGTTATATTGCACTGTTCTCGGTCTTTTTATTGGCTGTTCCTGCTTTGCTTTATAGTTTTTTCCAAAGTAAGCAATACGGAAATCTCCTGATTCCCTTATTGACCTTAGGATTAATCCTGGCCTTTTCTTTTTATATTATTTACTCTTTTCGTTATAAGACTTCAATCTATTATTTCATTGAGAAAAAGTTTCCAAAAACGATTTTCCAAATTTCAAATCTCTTTTCATCCGCTGTAAATAAACGTTATTTGGCTTTATCACTTTTTTTTAGTGTATTGGTGGAGTTTTGCGGGATCATCCATATCCTAATTGCCATGATGGCTCTAGGCTTGCCATTGTCCTTGGAAGCTGCAATCCTAGGCTATATTATTTCTACCCTTTTAATGATTGTTTCCCCTTTTTTGCGCGGATTGGGTGCTGTCGAGTTATCCATGTTCTTAATTTTTAAGAAATTCGGATATACCCATGAGCAAGGGATAGGTATCACCATTCTGTATCGATTCTTTGAATTTTGGCTACCTTTTATTTTTGGATTTATTTCCTTTTCAATGAAAGGAACCCAATTGCTCACTCGAATTGGTCCTGCAGTCATGATTTTTATTCTAGGAATAATCAATATTATTTCGGTCCTTTTACCTCCAATTGCGGATCGATTGCACCTGGAAAGATTTTATTTCCCTGCGGAAACTCTCGCTATTTCCAAACTAATGGTTTTGATTATTGGGATAGGTTTGATTGTTTCTTCAACCTATTTGTTGAAAGGATTTAGGAATGCTTTCTGGTTTGCCTCTTGTTTTTGTGTGATATCCTTAATAGGTCACCTATTAAAAGGCATCGATTATGAAGAATCTATCGTAGCTGCAATTACCCTAGTCTTTCTACTCTTCAATCATAAGGAATATCGGGTTCAAGCCAATAATTATTGGGTGAGAATTGGTGTATTGACTGTCATCTTTAGTTTTATTGCCATCGTAATTTTTGAAACACTCAGTTTTTATATTATTGACAAAAGACATTTCGGAATTGATTTTACCTGGAGGGAATCTTTTATCTATGCCATGCGTGGTTTCCTGTTGTTTTCGGATGCAGGACTAGAACCTAGAACTAATTTCGGTAGGGAGTTTTTGCATATAATACATGCATTGGGTTTTGGATGCTGGATTTTATTTTTTTATACGATCCTTCGCTCAAAAAAATATATAGCTGCCAACTGTGATCAAGATAAAAGGGCATTAGCCAAGAATCTCATGGAAAGATTTGGAAACTCTTCGCTTGATTATTTTAAAATCTCAAATGAAAAAGAGCTCTATTTCTCTAAGTTCTACCTAGGTTTTGTTTCCTACCGAGTGGCAAACAAATATGCTGTTGTTTTGGACGAACCTGTTTGTCATTGGACAGATAAGGAAGATGTTATTCAGGAGTTCGATGAATATTGTATGAAAAATGGTTTAAAGAGCATTTACTTCAGAATATCTGAGGATGGCTTATTGAACTTTCAAAGTTTGAAGAAAAAGAAATTATTGATCGGGGAGGAGGGAATAGTAGATGTGCAACAGTTCTCCTTGCAAGGTAAGTCTAGAAAATCCTTGCGTAATGGATTGAACTACCTGGAAAAAAATGGTTATAAGGCGGTGATTCACACTGCACCTCAATCTCAGGAATTGCTGACCGAATTGGCGGCCGTTTCTGGAGAATGGCTCCTGGAAAATAATCGAACAGAAGTGATTTTTTCCCAAGGCCAATTTGATATGGAAAACTTGCGCTCCTCAGATATCATCTGCATTGAAAATAATGAAGGGAAAGTTGTATCATTTTTAAATATTATTCCCGATTACGCTTTGGATGAATGTACCTATGATCTATTCCGAAAAGTAACAAGCGCACCGGGTGCTTGTATGGATGGATTGATCGTCAAATTAATTGAATATGCGAAGTCCAACGATTTTAGATATATCAATCTAGGTATGGTTCCCTTGGTTGGTATTGAAAAACCTGATAATGCTGCAGAACATATCATGCAATTTGTATCCAGTAATTTCCCGAAATTCAAAAAATTTCATAACCAAAGAGATTTCAAGGATAAATATTGCAATAAATGGGAAAAACGCTATTTATTGTTTGATCACGATTTTGATTTACTGCACTTGCCAGGCGTCATGAAAAAAGTAATGAAAGCCATGCCTACCTCATAATTGCTTTTTATGAATATTAAATTAAATGGTTGAACATGTAATTAATTTTGTGAAAACATTAGCATTTCGATAATGATGTTCATCATAATTGGTAAAAAAAATTATATTTACGCTAATGACCATTTAATTTAAATTGTTCTTCGCAAAAAAATTAATTCTGGTTATCTAATTCTATGATTATTTAACTGTAGTTCAGTACATGAGGAGTAAGTATTCAATTTTATCTTGTTTTGTTTTTATCAACTTATTGTTAAGTGGTTTTGTTACAAATGCTCAAAACACTGCTGATAGTTTAAGCAAATACTCCCATGATGAATTAATAGACAAAGCATTTGAAACTCGATCTACCCTTTACCTGGACTACCTCGAAAAACAGAAACTCAGCCAAGACGAAAAAAAATTATTATATACCTGGTATTATTACCTAACTGCCGAAAATGGCGACCTGGATATTACCCTTAAGTACCTGCAAAAATTAGATTCAATCTCTAAACTTACCAATGATCCCAACAATCAATTCAATGCTAAAATGGGAGCAGCTGAGGTATATTATAAGAAATCTGAATATGCTAAAAGTAAAGAAGCCTTTTTACAAGCTGAAAAGTTTGTGGAGAGTTTTGCGGATGGCACTGATCGAGTTCTTGCCAAAGCAGAGTATGATTACTTTTACTATTTAAGTGGAAACTTCGATGTATACAATCATAATTTGGAAGTAGGCATCAAGGAGTTGCAAGCTATCAAGACCGATAAAATGCCCCTTGAAGAAAAGAGATTTCATATTAATTCAATTGCCACTTTAGCCGTAAACCTAGCATGTGGTTATATTCTAAAAGAAGATTTCGACCATGCTGAAAAGAACCTGAAACTCGTAGATGATATTTATGCAGAGAATTTTAAAGGTGACACAACAAGCACCTTTGTTCATGAAATTCTTGTAAAAGGGAAATATCATTTCTTTAAAAAGGAATTTGAAAAAGCAATCCCTTTCTTTAAAGAAGTGATTGATATCAACCAAAGAAAGGATTTCAAAGAGGATGCCTATATGGCGAAAGTCTTCTTAGGAATGGCATATTATCAATTGGAAGATTATCAGCAATCCCTGGATTATCTAGAGAATGCTATTAATAATCATATGCTGGTAGCAGATTATATAAAATATGAAATGGAATCCTACCGATATGCATCCCTGGCAAGTAAGGAATTGGGGGATACCGAGAAAACACTGCGTTATTCTGGTTTATACATGGAACAGGATGAAGCATTGAATGATAACAAACGATCTACTTTTATTAATTCCTTTATCAATAACCTTGAGGTTGGAAAATTACAAAAGGATATCTCCGCCAAAGAAAGTACAAATTTCAAATTAAGATATATCCTCTTTGGATTGGCAATTTTAATTGCCGGATTAGGAGTGGTACTCGTTTACCAGATCAAGGAAAATAAAAAGAATAAAAAGAAGATTCAGGATTACCTTGAACAATTAAGTCAGAATAAGAAAAATAAAGACCTGGCCCTTAATAAGAAAGATGCAGTTAATCAGGAAGCTATAGCTGAAAATCAATCCAAGGAGATAGATGATAAAACTGCTAGAATTCTTGATAAGTTGGAAGAGTTCGAAGAAGGGGAGTTGTTTGTGGATAGCAAAATGAGCTTGGCATTTCTGGCAAGTTACCTTGAAACCAATACCATCACCTTGTCGAAAATTATCAATACTCATAAGGAGATGAACTTTAATGATTATATTAATGGATTGAGGATTCGCTATATTATAGAAAAAATAAAGAATGAACCTAAATTCGACCAATATAAGATATCATACCTGGCCGAGGTAAGTGGTTTTTCTTCCCACAGTATCTTCAGTAAGGCATTTAAGAAAAGTACTGGGGTTACACCTTCCCAATTTTTGGATTATTTAAAAGAAGAAACGGTTTAAAACCAATTTTTCCCCAATTCAAGCTGGTTATTTTATATAATTCAACAATACCTTTATTCGGACATTTAAAAGTAGCCTCTTACATTTGGTAATACAATTATCTATGTTTTACCTAATGAAGAGAAATGTTAAATTCATTCTTTAAAAGAAAGATATCAATCCCAAAGCATCAGGAGAATTGGCAAGTTTATTTTTCAAGAATAAATAACCAACAAACTTCGGTGATTGTAGATTTAAATATTGCTAAGATTGCTCCTGTGAAAGTCTTGCCTGAAGTTTTCTACCTGATAATTCCCTTTGATTTTGCGAATGATAATGGACTTCCTAGTTTGGAAAGTTACAAGATGATCAAACAAATTGAAGATGAAATCGCTGAATTAAATCATCGCTTCGCAGAAAACCTCCTCCATGTTGCCACTTTGACCATGAATTCGGAACGCTTACAAATGTATTACTGTAGCAAAGTTGATGATAGTAAAGTATTCTTAGCGCAAATCGATAAAGCATTCAATCACCAACTTACTTATCAAATAGATCATCGCGCTGATCCTGATTGGAGCGACTATTTCAATCTAGCTTACCCATTGCCGTTTCAATTGGAGATGATTAAAAATAGGCTGGTATTAAGAAAGCTTACTGAAGCTGGTGATAATCTCGTGAAATCTCGAAAAGTTAACCATTATCTAGTTTTCAACGCTGAGAAGGATGCGGGTCATTTTATGGAATTTGCAGAAAATGAACGTTTCGTCTTGTTCATGATGGAGAAACGTGGTGATCAATGGAAATTGGGGATTTCCAGGAATGATTATGTTTCCTATGAGCAGATAGATGAATTGTGCCTGCCTCTATGGGAAAAGGCGCAAGTATATAATGGAACTTATAATGGCTGGGAATCTGAAGTTATTATATCTCAGGCTTAATTCAAGAATAAATTAATATGTTTTTTAGAGTAGATAGAGTTAAATACGCTTCCTATGTTGCAGATCATTTGCAAAATCCGGTCAATGCCAATAACCCTATGATTATTGTTTATTATAGGAATTACTTTGGGACAGCCCTGTTAACAGGCTATGCCAAAAATTCGGAAGCTGTTTATTATGATAATATCACTGGAAAAACCATTTCTAGAAGAAAATGGACCGATGAAATGAAGAATTATGCGAAGGAGTGCGAAAAACATGTGCCTGCAGCTCCACATCGATTCAAACCCACCATCTTTGGCTATATTTTCCTATTGGGAATGGTCGCTTTATTCGCCTATCTGACTTATGACTCCTTCCTGAAACCTAATCCAAATATCAATCCTGAAAATCCACCAATGGCTCAAAAAATAAATGCTGGAGATTTATATTTTGGACGATTTCTAGAACGTGATCCGGTTTCTAAGGTTTTCAAAGGAGCTGGATTCTCTTGGTTTAAATTTATCGATGCCGGAGAAGGAAGCATCTTAATTTCTAGAGCAAGAGAAAAAAGTAGTAGCGTCAAACCTTCAATTGAAATGAATAGCACGGATTTTGAAGAGGAAACTATTCCAATGAAAAAAATCGAACATGGAGACTATCAGATTGATCTCGTTTCCGAAGACGGTAGTTTAGAGCTTAGTTTGACAGAGAAAAAATAAAAATGGGAATTAAAGAGGGTATTACAGGGAAAAAAGTGATTAAAATATTTATTATTTGTATTGTAGTAGGATTCTTGTTGTTTGTCTTAGCAATTATACAAACCGTAAAAACAAAATCAACCAACATTAGTAAAAAAGCTCCTTACAAAGAAATAATTGGCAAAGAACTGATTACAAAAAGACCAATCCGATTATTTATGGAGAAAAATCCGGTCAAAAAGGATTACCCTTATGCCTTGTCTGATACAAATCAGGCGTATTGGAATTCCTATATGGCTAGCCTGGGAGCAGAAAACCCAGAAATAAAATTAAGTGATTCGGTCGATGCTAATTCCAAATTAGTCTTCGACAAAGCAGTAATGTACACAAATGGAGTTTCTGGATCTTCAGATCCTCGATTGTTTGGAACATTGAGTACCCCCGAAGGAAAAACTTATAAAGTTGAATTTCGATGGGGTAAATATGACTATAATTACCCTTGGAAAGTTTCTCAGAGAGGCTATCTGTTTGAATTGGCACCATGGCAAACCGCGTTAGATACCTCACATTATTATTTACCTAATGCTGAATGGTGGTAGGAATAAATATTAAAGATATAGCAGGCATAAGAGGTTTTTATACTTCTTATGCCTTTTTTTATGCTAAATATTGTTTGATTTTAGGAAAGATTAATTTAAACCAAAAGGTATAATTTTCCGGATTTTCTGCAAGGTCTCGCTCCAATTCCTCTTTAGGGATATACTTTAAATTCTTAACTTCCTCAGGATTTGGATTTGATATTTCCTGATTATATCTACCTACAAAAATATGGTCATATTCATTCTCCCATAGACCATTATCTAACTCTTCCTCATAACTCAACTGCAGGATTTCCTCAATGTCAATATGAATGGCCAACTCCTCAAAAGTTCTCCTTTTTGCAGCATCTATGGTAGACTCTTTAGGTCTTGGATGCCCACAACAGGCATTTGTCCATAGACCCGGACTATGGTATTTTGAGTCGGCTCTTTGTTGCAAAATAATGTTTCCAGACGCATCCAAAAGAAAAACCGAAAATGCTCGGTGTTTCTTATTTTGAAGATGAGCCTCTTGTTTTTCCATTTCACCAATTTCACGATCATCCTGATCAACAAGGATCACATATTCTTCGACTATCATTGCTTAGATTTAGGGTATTCTCCTAAAATAAGGAATTCATCTAACTTAACCTAAATTTCTACTTGAAGATCGGAGATGAAACTATCAACCCAAGATTCCTCTGTTGCCCAAGAGGTAACAATCCTAACTACGGCTTGGGAGTCGTCAAGCTTTTGCCAAACATAAAACTCATATTTTTCCATTAGTCTTTTAATAACTGTTAAGGGTAGGATTGGAAAAAGCTGATTGCTGACTGGTCGACTCGCAAATGAATAGCCTTGTTGTTTTAATGCTTCTGCAAGTTTGCTTGCCATAGCATTGGCATGCTTGCCAAGATCAAAGAAAAGATCATTCTCAAATAAAGCATAGAATTGAGCTCCTAAAATCCTGCCTTTCGCCATTAAAGCTCCTTTTTGCTTAATGTAATAATCAAAGCCCTCTGCTAAAACAGAATTCTTAAATACTATAGCCTCACCTAAAAGCGCTCCATTTTTTGTTCCTCCAATGTAAAACACATCCGCTAATCTGGCGATCACCTCAATACTTACATCACTGGAAGGGGAGGTGAGAGCAGTGGCCAACCTTGCTCCATCGATAAAGAATTTTAACTGATTTTCCTTACAGAAGAAAGCAATCTCCTCAATTTCTCGCTTACTATAAATACTACCAATCTCGGTACTTTGCGAAATATAAACCATTGCTGGTTTTACCATATGATTGTCCGTATGGACATCTAAAACGGATTGTATACCTGCTACTGTTATTTTCCCTTCCTTATTCGGGATACAATTGATTTTATGTCCCGTATTTTCTATGGCACCTGTTTCATGAACCTCAATATGTCCCGAGTCTACTGCTATTACAGATTCATAGGGTTTTAACAAATGGCTAATTACCAATAAATTTGCTTGGGTACCTCCAGAAACAAAAAATACCTCCGCATCATCGTTGGAAATACGTTTTTTAATAAAACGCTTCGCAGCCTTACTTAATTTATCATCGCCATAACCTGCCTCTTGGTCTAGATTGGTTTTTAAAAGTAGATTTAGAATATTGGGATGTGCTCCTTCTGAATAATCATTCTTGAAGCTAATTTTTAATTCCATAGGGTAAATATAATCGTTTTTGGAATTCGAAAATTGAAATCTTTAAGGATTGAGAGTTTAAAAGGCGGAAATTTTACGCTTTAAAGGAATGGAATATCCCTAAAAATAAAAAAGGATTGTTCGTGATGATCAATCCTTTAAGAGATATGTTTTCTGTGCTTATTTTCCAAACATGCCTGCCAGGCTATCTAAAATACTTCCTTTGGCATTATTGTCATTTTTCTGATCAAAGAATTGCCCAACTAAATCCCCTAATCCGCCTCCAATATTTGGTTGTGCATTACCGGTTGAATTTGAAGATCCAGCACCCAATACACTTCCAATCAAATCGCCGATACCACCACCGGAAGCACCTGCGTTTGAAGATCCTCCACCTAAAATACTTCCCAATAAATCGCCAATGCCGCCAGAGGAACCGCCGTCAGATTGTTTTTTCTTGCCCAAATAACCCATTACTAATGGCGCTAAAAGGGCCAATATACCACCAATTTTTCCAATGCTAATTCCCGATTTCTCAGAAAGGGATTGCTTAACCGTTTCGGTGTTCTTTCCGAAAATATGGTTCACAATTTTATCTTCGTCTTCAGTAGGTCCTTGATTGAATAATCCTGCTAGATTATCAAAAATCCCTCCTGAATGTGAGTCTAATGCGTTTTGAATGCCTTGAGCTTGTTCAGGACTTTTCTGTGCATTGTAATTTAATGCCGACATCATTAACGGAATTGCAGCCGAAACTACCCATTGCGTTTGATTCTTGTCTAGTCCTAATTTTTCAGATATCCCTTCAGTAGCTTGGGAACCAATACTTCCTGAAATTAAATCACTAATGTTCATACTGTAGATTGTTATAGTTTATAAATGTTATTTTTATAACTCAAATATATTGCCAATTTTACTAGTATGAAAAAAATATGTCTAAACATCCTTGTGGGTGTAGCCTTACTTCTAATAAGCTGTTCTAATGAGTCTAAAACCAGGGAAAACCCTGAAGGAAAGAAATATGAAAATGTAACATTATCTCCTGATCTCGCGAAGATTATATATGATATGCCAACGCATTGTATCCCAGTTGAATATCCAAATAAATTAGGCCAAGTTCTAGGTTCGGATTCTGACCTGAAATCCCCTAAAAAACTTAGACCGGTGTTCTATGGTTGTTTTGATTGGCACTCCTCCGTACATGGATACTGGTCGGTAATTAAACTTTTAAAGCAATTCCCTGAATTGGATAAGGAAGGGACTATGCGAAAGGTCTTGAATGATCATATCACAGCCGAAAATGTAGCCACTGAAATAGCTTTTTTCAATGATAAGAATAATTTAAGCTTTGAAAGAACTTATGGATGGGCTTGGTTATTTAAACTTCAGGAAGAATTGTACAACTGGGAAGATCAGGATGCTAAAAGGTGGAAAACTAACCTACAACCTTTGGTCGATTTATTGGTTTCAAAATATATTGAGTACCTACCTAAACTTGTTTACCCAATCCGAGCTGGTCAACATGATAATTCTGCCTTTAGCTTATCCTTATCCTTGGATTATGCCAATACCGTCGGGAACGAGGAATTCATAAAAGCCATCAAAGAAAATTCTACCCGTCTATTCCAAGCTGATAGAAATTGTGATTTAGCTTATGAGCCAAGTGGTTATGATTTCCTATCTCCATGTTTGGAGGAAGCATTCCTAATGAGTAAAATAATGGATAAAACTACTTATATGAACTGGTTGAAAGAGTTTATGCCCGATTTATTCAGCCAAAAGTTTGAATTGAATCCAGCAATTGTAAAAGATAGAACAGATGGAAAATTGGTTCATTTGGATGGATTGAACTATAGTCGCGCTGCATGTTTATCTGGAATCTCCAAAATGGATCCAAGCTTGGAACATCTTCAAGCAAATGCGGTAGAACATTTTAATTTTTCTATTAAAAACCTAAGCAAGGAAGATGATTATATGGGAAGTCATTGGTTGGGAACATTTGCTTTGTACGCAATTAACGTATTGAATAAATAGCTTATGAAATAGAACATTGAGATGAGAATTTTATTTTCTCATCTCAATGTTTACTATTGCTTTAACAAATAGGAATTAGTTTATTCTCAGATAATTTTACAGGAACTCTTTGAATTTGGGTAAATCCATCTTCAGTACTGATGATTGCTGAAAGGTCTATTCCGCGATTGGACAAGGTGCTCAATAGGGCAGTCCTAAAGGCAGTTTTGTTGGTTCCCCAATTGGAATTCACCAAGTCATTGTTCAAAATGACCAATTCATTGTTGGAATAATGGTGGAATTTCTCCACTAAATGTTGATGTAAGGGTTTTGTTGTGTTGGACATACAATTAATGTTTAAAGTGTTTAACCATAATTGCATTCAGAGACGTCTATTGGACCTTGCAAGATTCGTTTATTTTGGCTGCTCGCCCGTATCGATTTACCACCGCGGTGACTCCCACTCGGTTGGTATTGCTTACGCAATTCTGAATACTCTACAAACTTAGTAGATTATATTTTATTATGCAAGAAAATTTTTGAAAATTCTATAATTCTTTTCTTAGACGTGCCACAGGGATGTTCATCGCTTCCCTATATTTCGCAACCGTACGACGTGCAATCGAATAACCCTTTTCTTTCAGAATTTCAGTCAGCTTTTCGTCTGCCAAAGGCTTTCTCTTATCTTCGTTTGCAATACATTCCTCCAAAATCTTCTTGACTTCCTTGTTGGAAACCTCTTCACCTGATTCTGTTTGAATAGCTTCGGAGAAGAATGATTTTAATAAGAATGTGCCAAATTCCGTTTGCACATATTTAGAGTTTGCAACCCGCGAAACAGTTGAAATATCCATTTCGATTTTGTCGGCTATGTCCTTTAAAATCATTGGCTTCAGCATTCTGTCATCTCCGGTTAGGAAATAATCATATTGATATTCCATGATTGCGTTCATGGTTTTCAATAGGGTTTGTTGTCTTTGTTTGATAGCATCGATAAACCATTTTGCTGAATCCAGTTTTTGTTTTACAAATTGAACTGCTTCACGCATTTTTTTGTCGTTTTTCTCCGCTTTTTCATAATGCTCAAACATCTCCTGGTAGGAGCGGGATACCCTTAATTCTGGGGCGTTACGTCCATTAAGAGTGAGGTGCAGGACACCATCATTATTTGAAATATGGAAATCCGGAATAATCTGTAATTGCTTTCCAGCAACAGCACCTGAGTCTCCCGGTTTTGGGTTAAGCTTTAATATTTCATTTACGATCTCTTTTAACTCCTCGGAATTTACCCCAAGTTGCTTTTCGATTTTATCGTAATGTTTTTTGGTGAATTCATCCAGATAATTCTCAACAACTTGCATCGCCTGTTGAATGATCGGATTAGTCTGGTCTTTCTTACGTAATTGGATAGCTAAGCATTCCTGAAGGTTTCTTGCGCCAATTCCTGGAGGATCAAAGGATTGTACAATCTTCAGCATCTCCTCAACTTCATCTTCTTCGACAATGACGTTCTGTGAAAATGCAAGGTCATCGATTAAGGATAGAATAGGTCTTCTTAAGTAGCCATCATCATCTAATGAGCCAATGATTTGTTGACCAAGAACATAATCCTTGTCCGATAGCGCCAAGAGGTCTAGCTGATTCTGTAGGTTCTCAAAGAATGAATCCTGAACGGCAATAGGAATCTCCTTTTTCCCTTCGTCATCATCATGGTCATAGCCACCGCCATAGTCCTTATAATCATCTTCTTGTATGTATTCATCCACGCTAAACTCATCGTCATAGCTGTTGTCTTCCATATTGAAGTCATCATCAGGATCCTTGTCAGGATACTCCTCAACCGGTTCATTCATGTTAGTCAAACTTCCATCTTCCAAAGCAGGGTTCTCTTCAAGTTCCTCCTTGATCCGTGCATCTAATGAAACAGTAGGTACCTGAAGCAATTTGATAAATTGAATTTGTTGCGGTGAAAGTTTCTGTAATAATTTTTGTTGTAATGTTTGTTTTAACATGTCCCCGATTAATAAGTCAGGTAAAAATAGGGAATAATATTCAATTTGATAAGAATGTAAGCAACAAAAGAATTTTTAGGTACAGTTTTTGCTAATATAAATGCCGGAAAAACAGCCTACTTAAAAACCAAAAAATACATTTGTTAAATTTCGTTAATTTTCGTTCTAAGCTTCATTTTTGAGCGAATTGCTATGATTTTTTCCAAAGTTTTGTTCATATTTACCGTATGTTTAAACGTGTCCGGAACAAATTTTTGCGTATCGCACTGATTGTTATTTACTTTATTATCTTATTCACTTGTGCGGTTCAAATAAACTTCTTAGGATTGTTCGGATCATCACCTACGAAGAAGGAAATATTGTTGCCCGAATTAAACGTCTCTTCTGAATTATTTACCGCCGATTCCGTATTACTTGGTCGTTACTACAAGCAGGACCGCGACCCTGTACCTTACGATAGTATTTCCCCTAATATTGTTAATGCCCTGATTGCTACTGAGGATGTTCGTTTTAGAAAACATCATGGGGTAGATTTTATTGGTTTATTTGGTGGGGTGTTCTCCACTTTGAGTGGAAGCGACCGCGGTGCCAGTACAATTACTCAACAACTTGCCAAAAACCTGTACAAAACACGATATAAAGACGCTCAAGGTCTCCTAGGTAAAATCCCCGGGGTCGGACTACTTGTGACCAAATATAAAGAATGGATGACTGCCTTTAAGCTGGAAAGTAAATACAGTAAGGAAGAAATCCTAACCATGTACTTGAATACTGTTTCTTTTAGCAATAACGCCTACGGAATTAAATCTGCTTCTGTTCGCTATTTTGATAAATTACCAAGTGAAATCTCTGTCAATGAAGCTGCCGTATTGGTTGGTATGCTCAAAGGTACAACCCTCTATAACCCAATCCGGAATCCTAAAAATGCCCTTCAACGTAGAAATGTCGTTCTAAACCAGATGAGTAAGGAGGGTTATTTAAAGAAAGAAGAAGTAGATAAATTGAGTAAAGACTCCTTGGGTTTGAACTTGAATAATCAGGAAATCCGAAACTCCAATGATTCGTATTTGAGAACTGCAGTCGAGAAATGGTTAGAGAAGTGGGCGGAAGATAATGAAATCGATATCTATACTAGTGGCTTGAAAATCTATACCACCATCGACTCTAGAATGCAAAAGATTGCAGAAACCGTGGTTTCAGCCAAGATGAAGGAACTTCAACAACGTTTGGATAATGTTTGGGGGAATGATCTGCCTTGGCGCGATAAAGAAGGAAATGTAATTCCTAACTTCCTGGAAGATCATGCGAAAAAACTTCCTATTTATGCTTCATTGATGAAAAAATTCAATGATGAAGCTAAGGTTTTTGAAGAACTGAATAAGAAAAAAAGCATGGAAGTCTTTACCTGGGATGGAATGGAAAAAGTTGATTATTCCACCATGGACTCCTTGAAGCATTATTTAACGATGCTAAATACCGGAATGATGGTAATGGATCCATATAATGGGGATATTAAAGTATGGATTGGTGGTATTAACCATGACTACTATAAATTTGACCATGTTAACCAAGCTAAAAGACAAGCTGGATCTACGTTTAAACCATTTGCTTATGCTGCGGCATTAGAATCTGGGATGGCTCCATGTGATAAATACACTGATAAACCTGTGAAAATTGAGTTTATCAATAATAAGGGTGAACATGAAATTTGGGAACCTAAAAATGCGGACTGGTCATTTTCTCATAGTGAAATGTCGCTAAGACATGCAATGGCTCGTTCTTTAAATACGGTTACTGCTCAAATCACCGAAACGGTGGGCTGGGACAAGGTAGTTGAGATGGCTCATAAATGTGGTATTGATAGTAAGCTAGAGTCTGTTCCATCGGTAGGATTGGGGTCTAATGATGTTTCGGTATTTGAAATGGTGCGAGGCTACAGTACCTTTATGAATGAAGGGAAGAGAACTGAACCGGTTTTGGTGTCAAGGATCGAAGATAAGGATGGGAAAGTGTTGGCGGAATTTAAAACCTCCACCAAACAAGCTATCACCGAAGAAAATGCTTGGTTGATGGGTTACATGTTAAGAGGAACAATTGAAGAATCTGGCGGTACCTCACAAGCATTATGGGAGTGGGACTTATTTCAGGATAATAATCAAATTGGGGGGAAGACCGGTACATCTTCAGATTATGTCGATGGATGGTACATGGGGGTAACCAAGGATTTAGTTGCTGGAGTATGGGTAGGATGTGACGAGCAAAGTATCCATTTTAAAAGCTCGGCAACTGGGGAAGGTTCTAAAACAGCTTTACCAATTTATGCGTTATTTATGGAGGAGATGTACAAGCATCCTGAACTTGGCGTAACGTTCGGTAAGTTTCCGGATCCTAAGGTTGAAATCGAGAAAAAATATAATTGTCCAGGACCTCGAATTCGTGTTCGTCAAGATACAAGCAGCACTGAAGGATTAAATCTGGATGCTGAATTACCAAATATTGTTTTACCCGATGTATTGAATCAAAACAATACAAACGAAGAACAGAATGAGGAAACAAATTAATCAGTTTTAATTGATTTGATTTTATTATTTTTATTGACTAATAATAACTTATGAAATTTAATCACATACTTTTTGCGAAAATTTTAAGTATAAACCTACTTCTAGCGATTGTATGCTCCTTAATACCTTCTAATGCGAATGCCCAATATTTTGGACAGAACAAAATGAGGTATAAGAAGCTTGATTTTAAGGTTTATGATACACCGCATTTTAATATCTATTATTATCTGCAGAATGATTCCATGATGAATTGGTTAGCCAAGGAGTCTGAGGTCTGGTATGAATTGCATCAACAAGTATTTCAAGATACTTTTTCGAGAAAAAATCCTATTATTTTATATAATAATCACCCTGAATTCCAGCAAACTACGGCTATTCAAGGGGAGATTAGTGTAGGAACTGGTGGTGTAACCGAGGCCTTTAAACAAAGGGTTGTCATGCCAATTATGCAAATTAATCAGCAAACCCGACATGTTCTTGGCCACGAATTGGTCCATGCTTTCCAATATCGCGTTCTAATTGAAGGTGGGGATTCAACAAGGTTGGAGAATATCGCGAATCTTCCCCTGTGGATGGTGGAAGGGATGGCAGAATATTTCTCCATCGGGAAAAAAGACGCCTTTACCTCTATGTGGATGCGGGATTCATATGCTAGAAATGATTTGCCAAGTTTAAGGCAAATGACGGAGCAATCCAGTAAATACTTCCCTTATCGTTATGGACAGGCATTTTGGTCATACCTGGGATCTACCTACGGGGATACTGTGATTATGCCTCTATTTATTGAAACTGCCAAATACGGTTATGAATTTGCAATAAAAAGAGTCTTTGGATATGATGCTCAAACCATGTCTACCCTTTGGAAAAATAGTATGGAGAACTCCTACAAGAACATAGGAAAGGACACAACTTCTAATCCAATTGGTAAACTTTTACTATCAACGAAGAATGCTGGTCGAATGAATGTGTCGCCGGCAATATCTCCGGATGGTAAATATGTCGTTTTCTTGTCTGAGATGGATCTCTTCAGTATTGATCTCTTCCTCGCTGATGCAGAAACCGGAACGGTCATTCGAAAGTTGGGAAGTCGACTCACCAATAAGGATATTGATGAATTCAGTTTTATAGAATCTGCAGGTACCTTCTCACCGGATAGTAAGAAATTCGCGTTCTCCGTTTTCAGTGAAGGGAAAAATAAGCTCATGATCGTGGATATCAATAATGGTAGGACACTTTCGGTGCAAGCCATGGGGGATATCACTGAATTTACCAATATTACTTGGGCACCAAATGGAAGCCTGGTGGCTTTCTCAGGTCTGAAAAATGGACGAAGCGATATTTATACCTATGATCTAGAATCTAAGCAACTAAGCCAACTGACCGACGATAAATACTCAGATTTCCAACCTAGTTTCTCCAGAGATGGAAAATATATCGTTTTCAGTACAGATAGAATGTCCTTGGAGTCAGCTAGTAGGACTGTTGATATTCCAATGGGATTGGCTTATGTCGATGTAAATACAAAAGAAGTTAAGAATATACCTGTTTTCCCAGGTGCAAATAATTTAAATCCTCATTTCTCTTCATCCGGAAAAGAAATTTATTTCTTATCCAATAGCGATGGGTTCAGGAATATGTACCGAATCGTTATCGATGGGGGACATGTTGAAAGAATGACGGATTTCTTTACTGGTATTAGTGGTATTACTGAATATTCGCCAGCAATGAGTGTTTCAGCAAATGACGATATCATCTATTCTTATTTTAAGAATAACTCATTCTCCATATATAAAGCGAAAAGTGGCGAGTTTGATTCCGTGTCTGTAGATCCGGCATCAATCAATCTTGAGGCAGCGATGTTGCCTCCGGTTCAAAGCCGTGGCGTGGATGTGGTCAATACCAACCTATATAATTTCAATGCTTATGGCAGGATTTCGGATTCGCAAATTAAGAATATAGCCTATAAACCGAAATTCAAATTAGATTACCTTGCCAATTCTGGCGTTGGGATGTCTGTGGGGTCAAGGTATGGTGCAGGTATTAACTCTGGGGTGCAAGGAATGTTTTCTGATATCTTGGGGTATAACCAAATATTCGCAGCCTTGAATATCAATGGTGAGATTTACGATTTTGGTGGACAAGTGGCCTATATAAATCAAAGAAGTCGTTGGAACTGGGGTGGTTCATTATCCCATATTCCGTACCGATTCGGATTTTATAATTTCGATTCCAGAGATTTAGGAAATGGTGTGGAACCAGTGATTGATCAGTATTTGGTTCGTTCTTTCCAAAGTCAAGCAGATGCCTTTGTTGCCTATCCTTTCAATAGACATCACCGTTTTGAAACAGGTGGTGCAATATCTTATAACTCCTATCGTGTTGACCGCTTTACGCAAAGTTATTACAACTACTATGGTAATCGCGAGCGAGTACCAAATGATGAAGCTGCTAAAGCATTAGGAGTGTCTAATTTGGATCCATTTAATTTGATGCAAGTCAATGCTGGATTGGTTGGAGATAATGCTGTATTTGGAATCGCTGCACCATTGCAAGGTTTTAGATATAGATTAGGTGCCGAACAGTATTTTGGGACCTATAGCTTTACAGCTTTGAATATAGACTTAAGGAAGTATCAAAGAATTAAACCAGTAACTATTGCTGCTAGGGTCTATTCCTATATGCGGATGGGCGAAGATGCCGATCGTCTTTATAATATTTATATTGGTTACCCATATATGGTACGTGGGTTTGAATCTAATTCCTTTGGACCAAATAGTATGATTGGATTCAATGATCTTTCAGGGTCGAAAATGGTAGTTGGAAACTTTGAAGTTCGTTTGCCATTTACTGGTCCTGAGAAACTCGCTGTTATTCCTTCAGGGTTATTATTCTCAGATTTAAACTTCTTTATTGATGGAGGTTTAGCATGGAGTAATAATAGTATTATTAAATGGAAAAAAACCGATGCTGATAAAGTTCAGGAGAATTTTGGAAATGGTTCGGTTACTACTTATGACTCGAGAGTTACCATGCCGGTATTTAGTGCAGGGGTATCGCTTCGAGTGAACTTATTCGGTGCCATGATATTGGAACCTTACTATGCTATTCAGTTGAATAATCCGACCCGAGAAAAATTTGGAACCTTCGGATTAAACTTTGCTCCAGGTTGGTAGTCTAAGAATGACAAGAGAGCGAAAAAATTAGAGATTAGTGTAGGGAAAAGGTTGTTAAGGCCGTTGTTTATTGCTTATGCATAAACAACGGCTTTTTTTCTGATTCCAATTTTTGGAGTATGCGGGCACAGACTTAACCAATTTGGGTTGCTCTTGCGAATCAATCTTTCTTTGACCATTCTGCTCATCCCTGATAATTCCTGTAATCTCTTTTCTGCCTCCAACTCCGTATTGAACGATTCAATAAATACAATTCTATTTAATACCGCAAATGAAAATAGGGTAGGCTCAGCTTGTTCCTGTAATTCATGGTATACGGATCCCAAATTTTGATTTAACCCAACTTGTAAGAACCTACGGTTTGAATCTGTCGCGATGTAAATATGGTATTTGTTCATTTTATTCTTGTTTTAGCTAAATTATTTGGTAATTTGCAGTCGATTTGCTAATTTTATTGGTACAATTATACTAATAAATTTAGTATTTCAAAAAAAAATAATAAAAAAATCTATGGCAAATATTTCATCAAATCTTAAATATCTTCGCAAGAAAAAAGGGTTGACTCAGCAGCAATTTGCTGATTTAATGGAAATCAAGCGTGCTTCGGTGGGGGCTTATGAAGAGGATAGGGCCGAGCCTAAGTATGAATTACTAAAAAAGATAGCAGAGTTCTATGATTTAAGTATGGATGAGTTGGCAAATGATGTAATAGATGATAAATGGAAACCAACTCCGAAGAGCAATGCCTCCAACCTAAGGGTATTAAGTGTAACTGTGGATTCGAATGATCGGGAGAATATTGAATTTGTTCCTGTGAAGGCTAGTGCTGGGTACATGAACGGATATGGGGACCCTGAATATGTCAGCGAACTGCCGAAATTTTCCCTGCCTCTGTTTAACCAAGGTACTTATAGAGCATTCGAAATTAAAGGTGACTCAATGTTACCATTGGCATCGGGTTCATTAATCATTGCTGAATACGTAGAAAACTGGCATGATATAAAACCTGGACAAACCTATGTTGTGGTTTCCTCTGATGATGGTATTGTTTATAAACGGATCGGACAAAAATTCAAAGAAGATAAAGGATTGAAGTTGGTTTCTGATAACAAGACTTATGAACCATATTGGGTTTCCGCAAATGAAATTCTGGAAGTATGGAAAGCAAAGGCTTTTGTAAGTACCGAATTGCCGGAGCCAAATCCAGAACCTACCTTGGAAGCTTTGTCTACCATGATGGCTCAAATGCAGAAAACTATTAACTCCGTAGTCGATAAAAATTAACATCGTATTTGATATATGTTGTAAATAATAAAATGTTTTCGTACCTTTGTACTATCTGAAAGGAAGGGGGCATCGTATGCCCCCTTTTTTTAATTCATTAATTAAAATATGCAGATCGAGAATCGAGTAATAGAGTTAGTTGAGGAGAAAATTGCCGACAGACCAGACTTATTTATTGTTAGTGTACGGTTTTTAAAGAATGGTGTTTTAGAGATTCTTCTAGATGGTGATAATGGCATTGCCATTGAAGATTGTGTTCAAGTTAGTCGTCATGTTGGATTCCACTTGGAAGAGGAGAATGTGATAGATAAGGCTTACCGTTTGGAAGTATCATCACCAGGTATTGATTCTCCATTATTGTTGAAAAGACAATTCGAGAAGAATATCGGGAGAAGTATCCAAATGAAGATGTTGGATGGAACTAAAAAAGAAGGCGAATTATTGTCGATTACCGATGATTCAATCAGCATTGAAGAAAAAGTAAAGGAAAAAGGGAAGAAAGCTGTGCTTGTACAAGCTGATATTCCATTAGATCAAATAAAGGAAACAAAGGTGTTAATTTCATTTAAATAAGAATGAGTACTAATATAAATTTGATAGACTCGTTTCAAGAGTTCAAGGACTTTAAGAACATTGACCGTCCTACAGTCATTACTGTTTTGGAGGAAGTGTTCCGTAGTATGATTCGTAAGCGTTTTGGAACAGATGAGAATGTTGACGTAATTGTCAACCCAGATAATGGTGACTTGGAAATCTGGCGTACGCGTGTGGTTATGGAAGACGGATTCTCTGAAGATGATGATTTAGAGATTGAGTTGGAAGAAGCCCATAAGTATGATTCAGACTTAGAGGTTGGTGATGATTATATCGAGCAGATTACTTTAGAGAGCTTCGGTAGACGTGCCATCTTAGCCGCTCGTCAGACTTTGGTTTCTAAGATTCTTGAACTTGAAAAAGATGAAGTATTCAAGAAATACAAAGACCGCGAAGGTGAGTTAGTAATTGGAGAGGTTTATCAGATTTGGAAAAAAGAGATCTTAGTTTTAGATGAAGATGGTAATGAATTGATTCTTCCTAAAAGTGAGCAAATCCCTGCTGATTATTTCAAAAAAGGAGACAGCATTCGTGCGGTTGTTGACAAGGTAGATATGATGAATAATAATCCTAAGATTATTATCTCTCGTACAGCACCTGAGTTTTTACAACGTTTGTTTGAACTAGAGGTTCCTGAGATTTTCGACGGATTGATTACTATTAAGAAAATTGTTCGTGAACCAGGAGAGCGTGCTAAAGTAGCTGTAGAATCATACGATGATCGTATTGATCCAGTAGGTGCTTGTGTGGGTATGAAAGGTTCTCGTATTCACGGTATTGTTCGTGAATTACGTAATGAGAATATTGACGTAATCAACTTTACGACAAACCATTCTCTATATATCACACGTGCATTAAGCCCGGCTAGAATCACTTCCATCAAAATTGATGAAGAAAATAAAACTGCTGCGGTTTATTTGAAACCTGATCAAGTTTCCTTGGCGATTGGTCGTGGAGGTCATAATATTAAATTGGCTGGTAAATTAACTGGTTATGAAATTGATGTTTACCGTGAAAGCGGAGAAGAAGAGGAGGATGTGGACATCGAAGAATTTGCAGATGAAATTGACGGATGGATTATCGACGAGTTTAAACGCGTTGGTTTAGATACAGCGAGATCTGTATTGGCACTGTCCGAAGAAGAACTTGTAAGACGTACAGATTTAGAGGAAGATACCATCCGCGAAATTGTACGTATTTTACAAGCAGAATTCGAATAATAAAAACTTCGAATTTCAGGGTTTAACAATTTATAATAAATTGTTAAATCCTTGTAAAAAAACATATTTTTGTAGTACGATATTATATTTAGAAGATAGTAGATGACAGAAGGTAAAAGTATAAACTTGCTTAAGGCGGCAAAAGAGCTCAACATTGGGATTGGCACAGCTGTAGAATATTTGGTTAAGAAAGGGTTTGATGTAGACTCTAAACCAAGTTCGAAGTTGAGCCCTGAGATGTATGGCGTTCTTTTGAAAGAATTTCAGGGTGATAAGATTGTTAAAGACGAGGCTAAACAAATAGTTATCGGCAAGATTCGCCGTGAAGAAGGTCCAGCCACAGGCACTGCTAGCTCTAACCCTGAATCTACTGATGAGAAGGAAAGCCCTACTGAGGTTAAAGAGATTTTGATAAAAAATGCTTCTACGGAGAATACTCCAGTAGTGGAAGAAACCAAAAAAGAAGAAACAGGTAATTCACCATTGAAGGTGGTTGGTAAGATTGATCTTGACAGCCTAAAACGTGGTAAACCTGCTCCAAAAGCAGAAGTCAAAGAAGAAAAACCTGTAGAACCTGAGAAAAAGGTAGAGCCTAAGAAAGAAGAAGCTCCAGTTGTGAAACAGGAAGTAGAGCCTAAAAAAGAAGAGGTAGCTAAAGTAGAGGAGAAGAAACCAGTGGATGAAAAACCGGTTCAAGCGGCTCCTGCTGAAAAAACCGAGGCTCCCGTTAAAACTGAAAAACCAGTGCAGCCTGAGAAGGCTCCACAGCCAGTAAAATCTGAAAAGACAGAAAAACAACCTGAAGAGGTGAAAAAAAATAAAGAAGTAGAAAAACCTGCCGCGAAGGTAGAACCAGTGGATGATGTCATCCGCGCTCGTTCGGAAACCTTAAGTGGACCAAAAGTAGTCGGTAAGATCCAGTTACCTGTTTCTAAGCCACACAAACCTGTTGCCTCCTCATCGAATAATGCTGGTGGAAATCAACATGACAACAAACGTAAGCGCAAGCGTACGAATAAACCGAATCCAACTCATGGCGGTGGTGCTCAAGGACAAGGTCATGGCCACGGTGGTCATGGTCATGGACAAAACCAAGGTCAAGGTCAGGGTCAAGGTCAAGGACAACAAGGTAATAGACAAGATGGTGGAAACCGTCCGCCTTATCAAGGTGGTGGTAACCGTCCGAACAACCGCCCGAATCATCCAAACAATGATCGTCACGGGAATAATAGAGGTCGTAACGACAGAAACAGAAAACCTGATACTCCAAAAGAAGAGCCTACAGAAAAGGAGATCCAAGATCAAATTAAGGCAACTCTTGCTCGCTTGAGCGGAGCTGGTAAATCTGGTAAGTTTGCTCAACGTGCTAAGTTACGCCGTCAAAAACGTGATGATATAGCAATGTCTGCCGAAGAAGCAGCAATGGAAGAAGCAGCAATGTCCAAAGTATTGCGCGTAACGGAATTTGTTACAGCAAATGAATTGGCCAACTTGATGGATGTTCCAGTAACGCAAGTAATTGGTACTTGTATGAGCTTAGGAATGTTCGTATCTATCAACCAAAGGTTAGATGCTGAAACATTAGCAATCGTTGCTGATGAATTCGGATTCCAAATTGAGTTTATCAAACCGGAGGATGAAGAAACAGCTGAACTGGAGGAAGTAGATGATCCAACACGTTTAGTGCCTAGAGCACCAATCGTGACGGTGATGGGACACGTTGACCACGGTAAGACTTCCTTGCTTGACTACATCCGTAAAGCAAATGTAACCAAAGGTGAAGCCGGAGGTATTACGCAGCACATCGGTGCTTATGCTGTACAGTTAGATGGTGGTAAAAAAATAACATTCTTAGATACTCCGGGTCACGAAGCCTTTACAGCGATGCGTGCTCGTGGTGCTCAAGTAACAGATATTGTAATTATCGTAATTGCTGCGGATGATGCCGTGATGCCTCAAACTAAAGAAGCAATCAATCACGCCATGGCTGCAGGGGTACCAATCGTATTTGCCTTTACGAAGGTGGATAAACCAGGTGCCAACGCTGATAAAATCCGTGAACAATTATCGATCATGAATATCCTAGTAGAGGATTGGGGTGGTAAATACCAAGCCCAAGAAATCTCTGCTAAAACTGGTGAGAATGTCGAACTATTGTTAGAAAAAGTATTATTAGAAGCTGAGTTATTAGAACTTAAAGCCGATCCTAAAAAACGTGCTGTAGGTTCCGTAATCGAAGCTGCATTAGATAAAGGTAGAGGTATTGTAACAACAGTACTAGTTCAAGGCGGTACGCTTCGTATTGGGGATCCAATTCTTGCGGGTTCTTATTCTGGTAAAGTTAAAGCCTTGACCAATGAACGCGGTGAACGTGTGAAAGAAGCTGGTCCTTCAATGCCTGTACAGATCTTAGGTATGTCAGGTGCTCCAACAGCAGGGGATAAACTTTATGTATTAGAAAGTGAATCTGAAGCTCGTCAGGTAGCGAACAAGAGACTGCAACTTCAACGTGAGCAAGGTATGCGTGCAACTAAACACATTACCTTGGATGAAATCGGAAGACGTCTTGCTATCGGTAACTTTAAAGAACTTAATATTATCGTTAAAGGGGATGTGGATGGTTCAATCGAAGCATTATCCGATTCATTGTTGAAACTTTCTACCGACGAGATCCAAGTGAATATCATTCACAAATCAGTGGGTGCTATCTCTGAGTCCGATGTATTATTAGCTTCTGCTTCTGATGCGATTATTATCGGTTTCCAAGTTCGTCCTACTCAGAATGCACGTAAGCTTGCTGAAAACGAACAAATCGATATCCGTCTATACTCTATTATCTACGATGCGATTGAAGAAATCAAATCTGCGATGGAAGGTATGTTGGCTCCTAAATTGGAAGAGAAAATTGTTGCTGAAGTGGAAATCCGCGAAGTATTCAAAATCTCTAAAGTTGGTTCAATTGCCGGATGTATGGTGTTGGATGGTAAAATTAACAGAAACAATGATATCCGAATCATTAGAGATGGCGTCGTAATCCATACCGGTAAGTTAGCTTCTTTGAAACGTTTCAAAGACGATGTGAAAGAAGTTTCTCAAGGTTATGAATGTGGTTTGAGTATTGAAAGATTTAATGATATCCAAGAAAAAGATATCGTTGAAGCATTCGAACAAGTAGAAGTAAAACGTAAGCTCTAATCAAAGCTTATTATTAGATATCGAAAGAGGTTTAGCATCGTGCTAAACCTCTTTTTTTATTGATACGATATCAACGATTTCTATTTGAAAATGCTAATGTAAGCTACTATCTTTAACCCTATGTATACATTTAGGATTTCAGAAATTATTCAACAACCAAATCATAATATTTCCATACGTTTTGAAGATGTCAGTGGGGATTTCCCATCCTATCAATCAGGTCAATTTTTAACCCTGGCTTTTGAGTTTTCTGAACGTGAAGTTCGCCGTTCCTATTCTTTTTCCAGTAGCCCCTATGTGGAGGAACCATACGAAATCACGGTAAAAAGAGTTGATAATGGTGAAATTTCCAGATTATTACATCATAAAACCAAAGTGGGAGATGAAATCCAAGTGATGGAACCTCAAGGTCTTTTTACCTATATTCCTTCTGAATCACATACAAATACCATATTTCTTTTTGGTGCCGGAGTAGGAGTTACCCCATTATTTTCAATCTTGAAAACCGCCTTGGTTGCCGAGAAAAAAAGTAAAGTCGTTCTCATTTATAGTAATAGTTCAAAGGAACAAACCATCTTTTATGATGAATTGTTGAAATGGCAAGAAGCTTATCCTGACCGCTTGCATATTGAATTTATTTGGTCAAACAGCAAGAATCTAATGACAGCCAGGCTGAATAGAGATTATATATTAAGCCTGCTTAAGACTCATTTAAATGAAGGTGATGAGTCGGTATTCTATACTTGTGGTCCATTATTTTATATGGATTTAGTGAGATTTACTTTATTGGGAATGGGATTTCCTGAAGAGAACATCAAAAGGGAAACCTTCCACTTTCCTGAAGAAGAAGAGGATGAAGATGAGAAGGAAGAGGAACCAGTAGATATGACCAGTTATGATATTGTCCTCAAATTTAATGGTCAGGAATATCCACTGACCATACCTTATGACAAGACCATTCTGGATGTTGGATTGGAGCATAAAATCAAATTACCATATTCCTGCAAATCAGGAATGTGTAGTACTTGTATTTCTCAGGTGGTAAAGGGTTCTGTTCGTATGGACTATAATGAGGTTTTGACGGATAGGGAGGTAGAGAATGGAAGGTGTTTGATCTGTACCTCGCATCCAACAGAAAATGGAACCAGTATCGAAGTGTATTAAAATTAATGTATGAAAAGAAATCTGCTGTTATTATTGATGGTCCTTGCAAGCAATATGCTTTTTGGTCAAGTTACTTATAAAATTACTTATCATTATTTTAGGGATGGGGCAATGATGAAACAGGATCCTGTTGTGGTCTTTGCTACAAAAGGGAAATCCTTTGTCACTAAGGAAAGCTTAGTTTCTGGAAACGCCAGATATCCTGCAGAGGTATCCAGCTACGATTACACCGGGAATAAAGTATATAGAATATCCTATTTATCTGCTGATAAGCAAATCAGCACTGTTGATAGCACAACACTGAAGAAATATACCTATGAAGAAGTGGATTCAGATGGAAAGAAGATTATTGGGTATAAAACCCAGAAAGCAGTAACCTCTGTCAACTCCAATAAAATAGAACTTTTATATTCCAAGGACGCTCAAATTCAAGCTGCTCCCAATGATTTAGGACAAAGTCTGGGTCTTGTTTTGGAATATAGACGCAATGGAAACTCTGGTTTGGTTGCTGCATCCATTGAAAAGCTGAAAGGCTGGCCAAAAGATCTTCCTGAAATCAATCCTTCACAATTACTCGATGAGTTAACTTATAGAGATGAACTTTGGAAGAGTAGGTTTATCTATCTGCCGGTTTTCCAAGATGAACAAATCTGTTTTCAACCCGGAATTAAGTCAGATAGCATTATGCGATTCGCTGAAGGAACCGTTATCCTTAAGAAGATCAAAGTTCCGGAGGTAGATGTCAATTCACAAGCATTCATTCAGCTGATTGAAAAATCGAATGGGGATGCCTACGATCGGACCGGATCGGTATTTCTGATAGCTGAGGATCAAAAGATCAGTTTCTTGGATGGGATGAAAAATGGAATGGCGACACTTCCTAGTTATGTGGATTCTTCGGGAACTTCATACCCTGGAATGATCCGAACTTCTGAATTTTCTCCAGTTTATGAGCTTATGCGCTTTTTTACTCCATTTGGAGTATCTCATTTCAATGATCGCCTGGCGCTAAAGGGAAAAACATGGCAAGATAGTGTAATCTATAGACAAGATATTTCGGAGTTTTTGCCTGTTCTTTCGGGTAAAGAGGTTTATTTAGGAACCTATATTGGTAATTATGATAAAGGTGGTCATAAGATAAGTTTAGAGATGAGTATCCATCCTGGAGGCTCTAACTATGCGGAGGGAATGAAAATTATGCCTTTATTCAATACGACCAATGTAATGGAAATGGGTGGTCAGACTTATCCGACCATGTTTAAAGATGAAAAAGGCTTAGAGTTGACTTTTGAATTGGCGCAGGATGTAAAAGATGCCAAACTTAGATATATTAGCACCGGTCATGGTGGTTGGGGAAATGGAGATGAATTTGTTCCAAAACCGAATAGGATCTTTTTGGATTCCAAGTTGCAAGCTCAATTTACGCCTTGGCGTTTGGATTGTGGTAGCTATAGATTATATAATCCAGTGAGTGGGAATTTCGAAAATGGTTTATCCTCCTCGGATTTAAGTCGCTCCAATTGGTGTCCAGGAACAGTTACTAATCCTGTGTTTATTGACTTAGGAGATTTAAAGGCAGGAAAGCATACGATCCGAGTTCAGATTCCTCAAGGCCCTAAAGAGGGTGAAAGTATCAGCTTCTGGAATGTTTCAGGGGCCTTATTATACAAATAGAGAAATAGAAAAAATAGAAAGACAGCTAGCTAGCTGTCTTTTTTTGCTTTTGGTAAATGGAGGTTGAAAGAAGCATTTATTTCTTCCACAAAATCAGTGGATAGGAAAGGGGTTTCAGCATCTATTTTTTGATGAATAAAAAAGTAAACTTCCTTTAAACCGGCTTCTCTCCATTCTTTAAGTTTCAGAACCCATTCCGCTAAGCGTTGTTTATCCAAAATCTCAGTGGATGAGACAAAGCGAATAAATGCAACTGGGCTGGTCAATCTAAAATGCAGCATATCCCTTCGTCCGGGCGTGTCAACAATAATATTAGTAATGTTGTTCTTTTTTAATACGCTTAAATATCGTTCCAACACCTCTTGGTCATTGAACCATTCCTCATGTCTAACTTCAAAAGCTAAAGGGTATCCTTTTGGAAATCGATCTAAAAATCCTTCCAACCTTTCAAAGGCTTTGGGTCGGAAATTTTCAGGCATTTGGATAAAGGGCATCCCTAATTTTTCTTCAAATAATACCGTGGAATCAATAAATGCAGCTACTTTTTCGTCGGTATTATTGAGGCGGGAATAATGACTGATACTATTGGTGAATTTGGGACAAAATCTAAAATTATCAACTGTTCTATCTTTCCAGATCAAGACCTGTTCCTTACTCGGTGATCTATAAAAAGTTCCATTGAATTCAACCGCGTTAAAGTTTTTGGAATACAGGTTTAATTCATCCTTGGTTCCTCGCGGATAAAAACCCTTTAAATCGGCCTTTGACCACTTTGGGTAACCAACATAAAAATGAAACTCCTTATCCTTTTTGTATTTCTCAAGTAACTGAATAGTTTCCTTTGGGGTTTGAGGTAATGAAAAATCTATATTGCTTGCGTCCTCTACTTTTCCAAACTTCATATAAATCTATTTTGAATAAGACAAGATACGATAAAAATAAGAATAGCCATTCCTGCATATCGGGAATGGCTATTCTACTTATAATAGGTAATCTTATTTTAAGACATGTTTTACTCCATCGAATGTCATTTGAACAGGGAGGATAAATCCATTTTTATCAAATTTCATTTCATCGATACAGGTTTCTCTTTCATTAGCTCCTTTTTTATCGAGTGGTCTACGGTGATAAACCATGTAATATTTATCCTTTTTAGGGATCTTGATTACGGAATGATGTCCTGCACCATAGGCAATCTTAGGGTCGGGTTGAAGAACGGTGCCAATCCTTTTGAATGGTCCTAAGGGACTATCAGCAATCGCGTAGGCCACCTTATAATCCGGCCCAGTCCAGCCACCTTCTGACCACATAAAATAATATTTATTATCCTTAATAAACATAAATGGGCCTTCAGTATAATTTTCAGGGGTTACTTCTTTATATATTGTTCCATCCTCAAAAGGAACTAAACTCTTAAAATCATCCGCTAATTTTACCACATTACAATGGCCCCAACCACCATAAAACATATAATGTTGGCCATCCTTGTCCCGGAATACAAATTGATCGATTGGTTGTGCGCCATTGACGATATCATTGATTAGTGGTTTCCCGAGTAAGTCTTTATAGGGACCCTCAGGCTTGTCAGCAACAGCAACCCCAATTCCGCCAATTTCTCCCTCGTGAACATCATTCGCGCCAAAGAAAAAGTAATACTTTCCATCCTTTTCAATCACACTAGGTGCCCACATCGCTTTATTGGCCCATTTAACTTCGCTATTGTCCAAAATTCGAGGATGTTTTTTCCAGTTTACCAAATCTTTGGAGGAAAAGGCATCAAACAAAATCTGCTCTTCGTAGGGTGCTGAATAGGTTGGGAATATCCAATATTCATTGTTGTAAATTATTCCTTCAGGATCGGCATACCATCCTTTGATTACTGGATTTTGTTGGGCTTGGCTCTGGCCAATCGTAAACAAACTCAAGAAAGAAAGAGTAAGTAAGGTATTTTTCATTTCAGTTACAGGTTTATGACTTGAAAATACACATTATTAAATGGAATACAAAGCTTTCCTAATTGGATTTAGCATGAATGATAATCCTTGTTGCATAAAAAAAGGTATAACTATCGTTACACCTTTTAACCAAATTTACTTATAAACAAAGACGGACTTATCTTTCAGGGTAGGTTACTGTGATATGGCTGATTTTCCAACCATCTTTACTGTTGCACAAAGTAACGTAGTCATATTTTTTAAAGGTTTCAAAAGTTGTAGTAACTTTTACAATACTACAATCATCATTTTTTTCCACGAATGAATATTCAGTTTCGGCATTCATTTTCGATCCTTTATTGCTTTTTAAATGTTTAACCAATTCAGATCTTCCGATAAGTTCGGTTTGACCGTTATTAGGGGTTGAATATTTAAAATCTTCGGTAAATAGGTAGTCAACTAAACTTACTTCACCGTTGTTCGAAGCATCGATGTACTGATCGATAATAGATTCGACTTTAATAAATTTTACAGGTTCTGGTTTACTGTTAGCAAATACAAATGAACTTACAAGTGTAAATACTGTTGTTGCGATTAGAGAGATTAGCGTTTTCATGATTTTAAATTTTTTGTGTTATTGATTATGTAATTGTTTGATTCAAAGGTATATCGAAAACCAAAGCGCGTACAGTGGGAATAGGCAAGTCCTTTTGAAAACTCGGTGAAGCTTGAAAAATAATCGGTGAAAAAAACAAAGAATTCTTGGCTTCGGTGAATAATCAGGTGAGCAGGGTATTAAACGACTTTTATTCTGAATTCTATGGTAAAAAGAGATTCAATCTGGAAATTGAGCTAAATATTATCCTTCTTTTATAATACTTCAGGAATAATTAAATGTTATATCGGATTTTCTAGGGACAAGGCTCAGATCTTCGCCGGACCTTGTTCGGAATTTTTCGGCTGATGTCCGAAGGAGGTCCGAAGAAGGTCCGGCGAAGTTGCGGTAAAACATGGGTCTTTATTAAAATAATTTTCGAGTTAATGTGCTAATTGATATTAGAAACAGGATTAGGTTCAATTTTTGAAATCGGGGAAATAAAAAGGAGTACGGAAAAAAAAGGAGGTTATCATTGCTGATAACCTCCAAATAATTCAAATAATTTATTTCATTAACCTATTTTAAATGAAGTCATGGTCAGGGCACCTGCCACTGCTGCATCATTAAAAATAAATAGGTCTTCGTTTTTGTCCTGTAAGGCTAAGGCGTATATCATTGGTAGATAATGTTCAGGAGTTGGGATTGCCATTTGAAAGGCAGAGCCTTGTTTGTCAAAATCAATCAGAGGTTGATGATTACCTTGGATGATATATTCTTTCATTTTTTCATTAGCTTCCTGAGCCCAATCAAATGCGAACCCAACGGTATTGAGGTGTTTCCAGGAAACCATTCTCAGGTTGTGGACATTATTACCTGAACCAACAATCAAAACTCCTTTTTTGCGTAATGCTGCTAATTCCTTTGCCAAAGCATAGTGATGACTTGCCGGCATGCTGTAGTCAATGCTCATTTGAATTACAGGTACGTCAGCATTCGGGTATAAATGTTTTACTACGGACCAAGAACCATGATCCAATCCCCATTTATCATCCAGATGAACTTCCTTGCTGCTTACGATTTCCTTCACTGCCTCTGCTAATTCAGGTGAACCAGGTGCTGGATATTGAACATCAAATAAAGCTTGCGGGAATCCGCCGAAATCGTGAATGGTACTTGGATGTTCCATGGCGGTTACAAAAGTTCCTTTTGTTTCCCAGTGAGCCGAGATCACCAATATTGCGGTCGGTTTTTCTATTTCTTTACTAATATTTTTGAAACCTTGAACAAATTCATTGTCTTCGATGGCATTCATTGGACTACCATGTCCAAGGAAAAGAACAGGCATTTTATTGCTGTTGTTTAATCCATCAACGAATTTATTGAGTGCTTTCAGTTTGACAGCTGCTCCTGCAAGTGGTAAAGTTGCTGCGGCAGCCAGAAATTGTTTACGTGTCATATCTTCCATTATAAATTCCTTTCCAATTTATATTACAAATATCGGTACTCTATGGAGGGTAGAGGTATGAGAATTTGGAAGAATGGTATAAGTTTTAGGAGATTAACTTTTTCATTTCCTCGCGAAATTCAGTAGGGGTCTGTCCAGATTTCTTTTTAAATACACTCGTGAAGTAAGCTTTATCACTATAACCTAATTCAAATCCAATTTCAGAAATAGTTTTATTGCTACTGATAAGTAGGTTTTTAGCTTCAATCAGTTTTCTGGTTTCAATAATTTCGGATACGGATTGCTGGAGGATGCTTTGGGTAATGGTATTCAGGTTTCTTGCACTCATAAAAAGTTTCTCAGCATAATAATTTACACCTTCAGGACGTCTAAAATTCTCTTCTAGTATGGTTAAGAAGTTTTTGAAGGTGATATCTTGATTTTTATAGAGATTATGTTGGTCGGGATCCTGTTTTTTTCGTTCGGTTTCAATCATACTAAAAAGAACGGTCAACAATTCCCGTACAATGGAGAGTTCCGGTTTCTCCTGTTCCATTTCATCATTTATCATTTGACAAATCTGGTTCAAGCGTTCAAAGCAACGGCCTTCAGGAAAGGCAAGGTTGGCATTATCATGGAAATAACCATATAGATTGAAGGTAGTCTCGGGAATAAATTCACTTTTAAATCGCAGCACCCAAAAATCACATTCCCCATTATTTAACATGGGAACGACGCGGTGAATTTTGCCACGACTTACAAAGCAAACAAATGGTGCATGGTAAGTCTCGCTCTTAAAATCTATAAAATGCTCAATTTTGCCCTTTATTCCAATGATGAGTTCTTCAAATTGATGATAATGGGGTTCATTGCTATGATTTTGAATATAAAGGGCATCTTTATTATCAACCTTATAAATTTTGAACAAATCTTCCATAGTTAAACTGAATATTATATAAATATCCCATTTTTTCTTCAAATCCTTTGAATGCTTAAGAGTTTTGCACTAGATTTTTGCTGTTTAGCGTAGGATTTTCACTAATTAGTAGATAATTATCAGTTGATTTATGTTTTAATCTTCAATATTGTGTTTTTATTGTCTATAAAAATGATATTTTCGATTTATTTTTTGATTTTCTGTTACAAATATTTGTTTTTTTAGTATAAAACTCAATAAAAATTGGTTTTTATTCAATATTATTTGATTTTTATTTTGATAAATGCAATATAAATGTATTTTTGTTGAATAAAATTTAAAAGAATATGGTTTTATCTGGTAAAAAGTCTTATGTACCTCTGATTTTTATGGGGTTTTTGGTTGTTATTTCATTTGTTTTTTCAAAAACGCCTAAAATTCATTCAAATTCGGCTTATAATTTTGCGGATATTGCGTGGATGTTGACTTCCACGGCTTTGGTTTTGATTATGACACCGGGTTTAGCCTATTTTTATGGCGGAATGGTAAAGAAGAAGAATGTTATTTCAACGATGTTGCAAAGTTTTATATGTATGGCCGTCGTTGCTGTGCTTTGGGTAGTTTTTGGATTTAGTTTGGTATTTGGAGAGTCCATAGGCGGAATCATTGGGAATCCATACAGCTATTTCATGTTTAATAATGTCTTGGAAAGGGAGCCATGGGAGGCGGCACCAACCATTCCATTTGCCTTATTTGCTATTTACCAGTTAAAATTTGCTATTATCACACCGGCATTGATTACTGGAGCATTTGCCGAAAGAATAAGATTTACCTCTTATGTTTTATTTATCTGCCTGTTTTTTATTTTCATTTATGCACCATTGGCTCATGCGACCTGGCATCCGGATGGATTTTTATTTAAAATGGGTGTATTGGATTTTGCCGGAGGCACTGTGGTGCATATGTCGGCTGGATTAACAGCATTGGCTTCGGCCATATACTTAAGAAAAGGAAAAGATATGCATAGTCATACTCCGGCTCGAATTACCTATGTGTTATTAGGAACTGGTTTACTATGGTTTGGTTGGATAGGTTTCAATGCTGGATCTGCTTTTTCAGCTTCTGAATTAGCGGCGACAGCATTGATTACCACTTCAACGGCATCTGCTGCAGCAGCATTAACCTATATTTTCTTCGACGCGGCGAAGGGGATAAAACCTACTGCAATGGGGGTATGTATAGGAGCGGTTGTGGGATTAGTAGCAATTACACCGGCGGCAGGCTTTGTTACTTTTGGGCATTCACTCGTGATTGGAGCCGTGGCCGCAGTAATAAGTCGCCTAGTGATTGCATGGAGAACTCGATCTAGAATTGATGATACCCTAGATGTTTTTCCTAGCCATGGTGTAGGGGGAATGGTAGGAATGGTTTTGACGGGTGTATTTGCTAGTAAATCAATCAACGCCGCAATCCCAGATAATGGATTGTTTTATGGAGAATCGAATTTATTTATAGCTCATATTCTAGGGCTGATTGTCTCCTCCGTGTTTATTATTATTATGGCTTTTGTGCTGCTTAAAATAACAGATTTAATTTCAAGATTGCGGGTTTCAGATGCAGAGGAAGAAGTGGGTTTGGATATCTCCCAACATGGCGAAAGACTATGACCTTTATTAACTAAAATTACCTAAATTATACCTGATGTTCCTAGGAATGTCAGGTTTTTTTATGGTTATTGAAACATTTTTAATTTAAAATGGTTTATTAGTTAAATCAACATGACAAGCATATGCACAAAATTAAATTTATATTATTAGGAGCTTTTGCCATGGGATTAATAACTGTAACGAGTTGTAATAACAGCGAAAAATCTGAAAATGAAACCGAAGTTCTTCCAGATCCTGCACAAGGAGGAGATGCAGAACGCTACAATATTAATGCACCGGATGAAGAAGTCATTAATTTGGATTCAACAGAGGTGGATACAACCGTTAAAGACACTGCCCAATAATCACATTCTTTTATATTTTTGTTAGTCAAAAGCCTGATTTTTCACAATTTCGGGCTTTTTTAGTACGCTGGATTTCTCTAGCTGTTTAAGTTTATTGAATTTTAGTATATTTACGAAAATATCGTAACATGAATCGATTATTACTTTTTCTTCTATTTTTCATAGTTCATTCCATAGGCTATTCCCAGCAATTAATAAAAGGCAAGGTCATAGATGCAGAATCAAGGTCTGTCATAGCTGGGGCATCCATTTATATCAATAATTCTTCTCTAGGGACTAGCAGTAATAAAGAGGGTGCTTTTTCCTTGAATACAAGTAATAAAATTTTTGAGTTAGTCATAACTTATATGGGTTATGATAAGCAAATTATCCAAGTACAGTTACCCCTGGAAAAGGAATTGCTTATTCAATTAAAACAAAAGTCAACTGCTATAGAAGAAGTGGTGGTTCGAAATTATTTAAAGGATGGATGGAAAGAATGGGGTAATTTTTTTATTGAGAATTTAATTGGTATTGGAGATTTTGCAGATGAATGTGAGATTCTAAACCCCGAAGTTGTAAAATTTCATTTTAATAAGAAAGAAAATGTATTGGTTGCTGTTTGTACGGAACCCATAATCATTAGAAACAAAGCTTTAGGCTATGAGTTAACTTATGATCTTGCCAATTTCAATATGAATTTCTCCACGAAGATGTTCTTTTTTGAGGGATATGCCTTTTTTAAGGATCTTGGAAAAGGGCGTTCAAAGTATAGGAAGAATCGTGAGGATGCATATATGCTATCCATGAATCGATTTGTGTCAAGTACCTACCATAAATCCTGGGCAAAAGATGGCTACATTGTTCGAAAGTTAGTTAAAAAGGAGAATGAGGTTCGGGTAAATGCCAGAAAGAAATATGCTGAAATTAAAAAAACGGTTGATCGGGATTTCAATGGAAATTGGAAATTATTTTATGCTTCCCAGAAGGAGTTTTCTGAGGATCAGGTAAATACACTGAATAAGCAGATGATTCAGCATGAGAAAATCAGTTATCTGATGGGAGTGATGCAGCCTGAAGAAATCATTGTAAATGAGGATAAGGAGCGGATGTTAAAGGAAATTTTATACCAAGATTATTTATATATAATTTTCCCATCGTCATTTGAAAAATCGAATCGAAAATTATTGAAGAAGGCAGCGAGTCAAGTATCAGAATTGTTTTTAGCGGAACCAGAGGGAGTAATAATTGAATCGCAGGGTTCCTATTTCCCGACTTCAAATTGGATTTTGAGTGGTTATGCGGTTGGCTATTCCAAGTTAGCCTATTTATTGCCTTTGGACTATCAAGTTTCGGAGTAAAAAATACGCTGATGTAATTAATTTCTTTTACATTTATGTAAATGAAAATACAGCGCACTAATTACTCAATTTCAAATTAGCATGATTATCCTAGGTTGTATCTTAGCAATATTAGTTGGCATTACCTTGGGTTTGATTGGGAGTGGTGGAACTATTCTGACTGTTCCAATCTTAGTTTATATCATGTCGGTTGAACCGGCTTTATCGACAACTTATTCACTTTTCGCTATCGGAATTACTTCCTTTATCGGCGCTATCCGCGGTGTGATAAAGAAAGAAGCGGATTTGCCGAAAGTTATCAGTTTTGGATTGCCATCCCTGATCGTAGTGTTTGTTACGAGGTCCTATATTCTACCTTTAGTACCTGACCTGATCCATATTGGAAGTTTTACATTTCATCAAAATGTGCTTTTGATGATCTTATTTTCCTTTGTCATGGTGGCTTCTTCATTAAGTATGATTCGCTCGGTGAAGAACAATCCAGAGGTGCCAGCTTCCAATGTGAAAACTCCCATAGAAGTTATTATCCTTCAAGGGGCTATGGTTGGATTGGTAACGGGACTTGTCGGTGCAGGAGGAGGTTTTTTAATTATTCCAGCCTTGGTGAATTTCTATCATTTACCGATGAAACGTGCAGTCGCTACTTCATTAATCATCATTAGTATCAATTCCTTTTTTGGAGTGATGGGAGATCTTGAAAAGTTTGAACTATTCGATTGGAATTTATTGCTTGGTTATACTGGCGGAACAGTTCTTGGTATTTTTATTGGTTTCTATCTTTCAGATCGGATCAGTAACAAATCCCTTAAAAAGGGATTTGGGTATATGATCCTTGCTGTTGGATTGTATATCTTATTGAAAGAAACTTTGCTTCGCTAGATTATTGAGCAGTTTTCAGCTTCATAAATTGATTCTGAACTTTTCGAAAGATTATGATGCCAATAATTCCCAAACATAGCCAAAGAAAATCAATACTAAATAAATCAATATTGCCTTCCATAAAATTGTTCCAGATCCACTTTCCACTTAATACACCGTTAAAGACAGGAATGGTGAGAGCAATCATGCTTCCCAAGAGCAAGGTTTCCTTATTGGTTCTTTGCAAACTCTGGCGGATGATGTAGTACGTACTGAAGATCAACCAAGTAATAAAGTAAACTTTATATAGGAACTCTTCATTGGCTTGCGGGTTAAATTTTACAGCAATAAAAGCTATTGCCGTTGTAGGAAACATTGTAAGGCATATTGCCAGGTAAACATTGGCTAGCCAAAAATTGAATTTTCTTTTATGCTTAGGGATGTTGTTTTTATCTCTTGCCACTAACCAGATCATTATTCCGGAGCTAATAACCAAGCAACCCATAATTCCCAAGATAAAGGATAAGAATTTTAGCGGGTATCCTGCGTAATCTGCAAAATGTAGACGATATAGAAGGCTTTTTACATGATCGACAAAGCTGGAGTTTGCCATGGGATCCTTTTCTTCGATAAGCTTGTTGTCTCGTACCTGTACATTGTAAATGCCATAGCCTGCAAAATGCTTGGCGTATGTTGGGCTAACTTCAGCTACAACATGCATGTTTTGGTCCGCATAATTTTTGACATTGATCCTGAAGATTCTGCTATTGGGCCATTTATTCTGGACGTCTTTAATAATCTGATTTATGGAAGGAGGATTGGGAAGTTTCTTATTGGAATAGGGGAGATCAACAGAGTGATTGAAGGCAAGCTCCGTATACATAGCTTTAGAATCTCCTTTATAAATAAGTTTTTCGAATGGAATAGCCAATACTGAATTTAAGATTAGGAAAATTCCGGTAATAGCATAAAGTAATTGAAAAGGATAAGCCACGACACCCAAAGCTGTATGCATATCGGTCCAGACTGTTTTCCATTTAGAGAATGGTCGGTAAGTGAAAAAGTTGGAAACCAGTTTATCCCAATGAAGGAGAAGGCCAGTAATCAAGGCAAAAAGAAATAGGAAGGATGTAAATCCAGCGATTACATAGCCAAAAGGACCAATTCCTAAATTGATTGGTACTTCGTTTAATTGGGCGAGGAAATGTAGTCTGTAAAGGAACTCAGCTAGATCGTAATTTTCGGAATAACTGCCAGATTTTTTATTGATGAAATTGAATCCAAAGAATTTTCCATCATTTGTTTTCCAATCCGCTTTATCAGGAATTCCTTCATTGATTTTATCCAAGTTTATTTTATTTTGGATGCTATCTTTCGATGCAGAATAGCCCATGTAAGCTCGAGCATTCTGATGATAAAAGGTGAATGTTAGGTCTCTACCTAATAAATTGATTGAATTATCCAGTGAATCTATCAAGTAATCACAATTGATATCTTCTGTTTTTTGTTTAGAAAATGATTCACCTTGTTGCCAGGCAGCGATTTCATTTCTAAAAAAAGAAAAAGAACCGGCAAAAAAAATTACATAGAGGAATGCACAAATAATGATGCCACTGATGGTATGCGTACTGAAATAGATATTGTAATTTCTGATATTCATGGTAGAATTAATATAGGGTAGGTAGAAACAACAGCAATGCGAGGCAGAGGTATATTCCCCAGACCATCCATCCATTTTTTGCTAAAAAGGCTAATAACAAGAGGGTAGCCCACAAGAGGTAACCTGTGAACCCAGATAAAATGGTTACATCTTTTCTTTCAAAAAATAAGGTCAAAAAGGAGTGAAATGCTAACATGACTATATAGCCTCCAAAAAAACCAGAACTGATTTTCAAGAATCTTTGCAGGGGAGAACTTAAATATTTTTTGTTGGCAGGCATGGTTGATAGGTTTTTAAATAAGGATTTCCATAGTGAATGAAATGCAGAACAGAATCAAAACATGCTTCCAATCCAATATTCTATACGGTATTAAAAGATTGACTATACTCAAAGCTGCCATCAGATAGACCATGAATGCCAAAGCGCCAGCCTCATAACCTTGTTTCATAATTGTTAAAACCGCTGAGATTATCATAAGAAGCAATCCAGATACTTTTAACGTAGGTGAGGAAAGCTGTTTTAAGAATGATTTTTCAATTTGATGATAACATTTCATCTTTTTGCTGCTGCAATACATCAAATAAGTTCCGGCAAAAAGCAATAAGACAATTAAGCTATACATGATGATTTGTTTTAATGTAGAAAGTCAAGTATAGTAGGAGAGCCTACTATACTTGACAAATTATTATTTTACGAATAGGGTCAGGGTAGTTCCTTTCCAGATTTTTTCAATGTTCTGGCCTTCCCATAATTCTTTCTTGTCCTCAGTCTTTGAGGCTTCAAAAATGTATTTTCCGGAGGCTACTGGTTTGAAATTTATCTTTCCATGTGCATCGGATTTAAGAGTTTTTGTCCAGCCATTAGGTGCCATAATTATTACTTCCTGATCTTTTTCGATTTGGTCTTGGTTCAAGAGTTGAACCTGAATCATTGAGCCTGATTTTGGGTTCATTTCATCCGTTTGTAGATGGAATGGATGAGTACCGTTTTTTAGGGCAGTATTTCCAACTTGAACATTCGCGAATGCTGAGAATTCAAACCGCATTGTCTCATAAGCTTCTTTTGCAGGGATAACTGCAGAAAGGGTGTAGGTTCCATTTTCTGTCGGGATGAAAGAGGCTTCGAAATGATCTGCGTTTTCAGATTTTTCCAATTTTTGTTTTTGACCTTGAGGACCAATTAAAAAAAGCTCAAAGTCCTTGACGTTTGAGTACCAGTTTTTTACAGAATCTACAGTCTGTTCTGCGTATTCACCATAGAATATTTTTACGCTGTGTTTTTGATTTAACTTTCCAATTGCTTGAGTTTCTAACCAAAGAGCATGCGCTTGTGCTAAAGAAAGCGTGCAAATGCTGATAATAATTGTGAATAATGATTTTAATTTCATGTTTTTAGAATTTATATGCGAATGTTAATCGATAGTTTCTTGGGGCACCGGCTTGCCAAGAGTAAGTAGGGATATTGAAGTAGCTCGTGTAATAACTACCGCCCTCAATCAAGTATTTATCCAAGAGGTTCTGTACATTTAGGTTGACACTGAATTTGTCGATGCGGTAGCCTATTCCGGCATCAAATCGGAAATAATCTTCAATATTTTTTTCGGGTTCATCCTTGGAGTAGAATTCCAAACCACGTTGGATATTTGACATCCCTCCAAATTGGAAGGCCAAACCTTTTGCCTTTCCTCGCGTCAATTCATAGTCCAGCCATAGGTTGGCGATATGAACATCGGCACCATCAAGTCTTTGTCCAACAAAAAAGGCTTCAACACCTTCATTGATTTTGGTTACTTGTCCGTCGGTGTATGCATAGTTTGCAATCAGGTTCAATCCCCTTAATATCTCACCACGGATATCAACTTCGAGCCCGCGGATTCTTTTTTGCCCAACTTCGACTGACATCTCAGGTCTTGGTCCATAGGATGTTATTTCATGGTTCTTGGTGATTTGATAGATCGCGATGGTACTATTCCATTTTCCTTTGAACCAATCTCTTTTGATACCAAGTTCATAATTGTTACCTGTGATTGGTTTTATTTTAGAACCGTCAAATAAAATTCCTTGTTGGGGAAGAAAAGATTGGTCAAGTAATGCATAGACTGCTGTATTTTTATCAATGGAGTAGGATAGACCTATTCTCGGTGTGACTTTTTCGCTTTTAACTGGCGCACCGCCCCAGGTACTGATAGACATGGAGGTATAACGAGCAGCCAAAGTCAAACGTAAAGCATTATCAAAAAAGCTCATTTGATCTTGCACATAGGCTGAAGAGTAATCTGAGGACATAATGCCACCGCCTAAAGCTGCGCGTTGAGCCAAGGAATGGCTGCGGTCAAAACTCTGAAGCCCAAAGTCAAATCCATAAACAGGATTCTTAGGATCAAACTCACCACCATTTAAACTATCCAGAATAATACTTTGGTTCCAGTCTGCTAAATAGGATTTACTTCCTAGATCAATACCCGCCAATATTTGGTGCTTCACTTCTCCAGTATTAAATGAGCCATTTAAGAAAGCTTGGCCAAGGAGCATCGTGCTTTGGGCATCCCAGGTATCCGATTTCCGGATAATTTTGCCATCAGGAAGAATATCTTTAGGCCAACTGCTAGCGCCGATTTGATAATAATTAAAATAAGCAGCCTGTGCGGTTAATTTCCAATTAGCATTTAATTTATGCTCGATATTGATAAATGCAGAGTGTTCATCGATATCCAGAGGTTCGGTTCCTTTTTGAGAAAATGTGGTTTCACGAGGAAGGGTTTTATAACCAAAAGGAGACATCAAATAACCAGATCCAACATCAGTCATGACAGCTTTCTGATAAGTGTATTCCAATGTGGCAGTTGTCTTATCATTAATTTTGTAAGATAGAACAGGAGCGATTACAAGTCTTTTATTGTCTTCATTCGGGCGGAAAGAAGCTTTTGAAGATCCGGCGATATTCAATCGGTATAGTAGTCTGCCATCTTTTGATACCTTTCCATCTAAGTCTAAGGTGGTTCTGTAGTTTTCAAAACTTCCTAGGCTAAAAGTAACTTCGGCATTTTTTTGACCGGTAGGTTTTTTGGTAACCACATTATATATTCCTGCTGGGTCGCCACTGGACATCATAAAACCTGCTGGCCCTTTTACGAATTCAATTTTTTCTACAGTTGCCATGTCTTCAGATAAAGGACTCCAGTAGGAACTGACAATATTCATCCCGTTGCGGAAAGCCTGGATTTGGGAACCGCGCATGTTGATATTGACATACATGTCATTCCAATGGGTTTGTCGACTTACCCCAGAGATATTCCTGAATGGACCATCTGCTAAATTGAATGCCTGTTGTTTTGCTAACAGCTCAGCATTTATGATTTGAACATTTTGAGATAGTTCCAATACTGGTGTCATGACCCTTAATGATGGGGAAACCTGATGGTCTACTATTGGTTTTTTACCACTGACTACCACTTCTTGGATTATATTTTTGTTTTCCTCAAGGATGAAATCTAAAATTCGAGTTTCATTTTCCTTTAATACGATAGTGGTTATTTGGGAAGTAAATCCAATGTGCTTAGCATGGACTTCGTAGCTTTTAGCAATTAAGTTAACAAATTCATATTTTCCTAAGGAGTCTACTTGGATTTCTTGGCTATGATTCAGTTTGACCACGACGTTTTTTGCAGGAGTACCTTTTTGCGTCAGGATAGTTCCTTTTATTATTCCATTTTGAGCGGAAGCATAAAATATGCTACTCATAAGGAGTAGGCATGTAAAGAGGCTTGTTTTCATGAAAGTATCGGATTAAAAATTAAATGGAAAGGATGTGAAAAAAATCAAGTTTAATTTTTGAGAAACCTGAAATGGAGTAATAGGATTTGAAGAATATCGGAGGATTTTCTTCTCAAAATAATAGGGTAATAAATAATTGAACATAATGAGTTAATGATAAATAAATAATAATTCCATTAACTGCGTATGAAAGAACCTTGAAATAATTATCTAGGGGGAGCCCCCAATTTTTTTTATCTTGCGAGTCCTTTCATACTTACAGTTTGATAAAGGTGGTCGGTTCCTAGAACCGATCAACTAATAGGAGTTACAGCTTCTATTAGATTTGGGCGTCATGCTAAGATTGCAGTCTTTGGCATGGCGCTATTTTTTTGTTTGTATATAGTCTTTATTTAGACTTATTATAAACAAGTGCAAATATAGGAGGAAAATATTTTTAATCAAATTTTTTAATAAATAATAAAAAATTGTAAATCAAGGTTTTAGGGTGCTGTTAAGTTGATGTTTATTAAAATATTAGCGTGGATAATATTTTGTTTACAAACACTAAATTTGTTCAAAATTGATTTATATCCCGTATATTGTGATTTAATGCGATTCGATTAGAATTACATTAATTATTCCATCAACTAAACTTAATTACATGAAAATCAATACAGCTAAATGGGTAGTTTTATTGGGTTTTGGTTTTTCTTTTTTGAATTTCCAGGAGTCCTATGCACAATTAAAGCCAGCCCTATCAGCAACTTTTGTTGAATTAGCGGATCCCAGTTCGGATGTAAATTCGGATTGGTCGAAAGTTTCACCGGGTTTACAAAGTTCTTTTGTAACAATTGATAAGCGATTTGCAAAGTCATTAGCTCCCGAAATTGCGAAGCAGAATCGGGTTAAAATTGAGGGTTGGAAAGGGGAGAAACTTTCTGCTCAAATACTACTCTGGACAGGTACAGATATATCGGATGTACAGGTTTCTGTTTCTGATTTACGTTCAAAGGGAAATGCTGTTATTCCAAAGTCTGCTACTGATGCTCGATTTGTAAGGTATGTGATGACAGATGAGTTTGCAGGAGGTTGTGGACATCGGAAACCTGAGGATTTTGCTTCCTCATTGTCTCCTGATATGTTGGATGATTTAAAGTCTTTTAATTTAGAAAAGAAAACAAATCGCCCAGTATGGGTAAGTGTAAATATTCCTCAAGATGCTAAGGCCGGACTCTATCAAGGTACAGTCACTGTTAGTGCGAAAGGTCAGCCAGCACAAAATTTAGCGTTAGAGGTAGAAGTCATCAATCAGACCTTGCCTAAATCTTCAGAATGGGTTTACCATCTTGACCAATGGCAGCATCCATCGGCAGTTGCCCGGGTAGAAGGATTAGAAATGTGGAGTGATGCACATTTTGAGGCTATGAAGCCGGTTATGAAAATGTTAGCTGATGCTGGGCAGAAGGTGATTACGACGACTTTAAATAAGGATCCTTGGAATGTTCAAACTTATGATCCCTATGCGGATATGATCACATGGACCAAAAATGCAGATGGTAGTTGGACTTATGATTATGCTGTTTTCGATCGTTGGGTTCAGTTTATGACGGATCTAGGGGTAAAAGATATGATCAATTGCTATTCCATCATCCCTTGGAACAATGAAATCCATTATAAGGATGCGAGCAAAGGCGAATTAGTGAATGTTGTTGCAAAACCAGGAACAGCTGTTTTTGATGAATTATGGACTCCATTTTTAAAGGACTTTGTGCTACATCTGAAGACTAAAGGTTGGTTGGATAAAACAAATATTGCCATTGATGAGCGCGAAAGAGAGCAGATGGACGCTGCATTTGCCTTATTAAATAAGGTAGCACCTGAAATAGGAATTTCTTATGCTGATAACCAAAAGACTTATCAGCGATTTCCAAATTCTGAGGATATCAGTATTTCTGTGGGTCATCCATTTTCAAAAGAAGATATCATCAACCGTAAAGCAAGAGGCTTGAACAGTACTTTTTATATTTGTTGTTCGGATGGTTTTCCGAATCAATTTACTTTTTCCGAATCTGCAGAATCAACCTATTTAGGTTGGTATGCCTTAGCCACAGGATTTGATGGCATGCTGAGATGGGCCTATAATTCGTGGGTTGAAAATCCATTACAAGATTCAAGATTTAGGACCTGGCCAGCAGGAGATACTTATATCGTTTATCCGAAAGGCAGGTCTTCCATTCGATATGAAAGAATGCTAGAAGGCATTCAAGATTATGAAAAGGCGAGAATTGTATTAAAAGCATTAAAGGATAAAAATGATCAAAAGAACCTGGATGCTTTTCAGAATGCGATCAAGAAGTTAGAAGCTAACCAACGTTTCGATGGTTGGAATGAGGATTTGAATCAAGCAAAATCCTTATTGAATGAAATTTCGAGAACACTATAAATTGACCAATTGATTTTGGAGGCAATACCAGAGGTAATCCATTAATTGCCTCCAAAATTCAATATAACCTAGTCTTTAAGCCCTCAAAAGACTTATTATTCTTACCCTGTTTCTTGGGGTAGCATACTGGTTTTATAAAGATTGAAGAAACTTAAATACTAAATATGAAAATCAATCCTAAACTGATTTTATTTGCCTTGCTGTCGATTGCAGTAATTCAACCTATAAAAGCGCAGACGGGTACATCCGCAAAGCCAGATTGGCTTATTCAATCCAAAGACTATAAATCCAAAGTTGTAAACAGCAATGATGGGATTATTCTGGACAATGGTTTAATCCGTCGTTCCTTCAAGAAGGCTGCTAACCTGGCTTGTTATGACTTTACAAATTTGACTAATGGTCAGCAGCTAATCCGTGCTATTGAACCCGAAGCTATTGTCAATATTAATGGTCAGGATTATGAAATTGGAGGTTTAAAAGGACAAAAGGAGAAGGCCTATTTTTTGACTGATTGGTTTGGCAACTTAGAGGCGAATCCGGATGCTTTTATTTTTCAATCTGCGAAAGAAGTTCCGTTAGAGCAAAATCTGAAAATAAACAGTACCTTCTGGTCTTCCAGCAATGAGCTTCCTAATGGATTGGGTATGGTATTTACCTTTCAACATCCTAAATTAAAAGGGATTTCTGTAGATGTGCATTATGAAATTTATGATGGGATTCCGGTTTTGCGGAAATGGGTGGAAGTAAGAAATGAGAGTTCTGCCAAAATAATGGTTAACAGGGTTGTCAATGAAGTTTTATCCTTGGTGGAAGAGGAGTCAGCAGTAGTTGGGAGTACTGAAGATATGTTGAAGCAATCGGGAATATATTTTGAAACCAATTATGCTTTCAACAATGCCATGAAATACCGTTTGTCAGATCAAACGCTGCATTGGGAGCGAGATTCAACTTATACCTCGCAAGTAAATTATGACCTGACGAGTCCAGCTAAAGCGGTGATTTATCCTAAGGATGTTTCCAAAATAGAGGTTCTTCCTAAGCAAAAGTTTATCTCCGTAAAGACCTATGAACTGTTGCATGATAGTCATGATCAGGAGCGTAGAGGCTTAGCGGTTCGAAAAATGTATCGGAAGCTGGCACCTTGGACCAACTCGAATCCAATCTTTATGCATTTGGTTAGCAAAAATAGGGAAGAAGTGATAACAGCGATTGATCAATGTGCTGCTACGGGCTATGAAGCTGTCATATTGAGTTTTGGAAGTCACTTAAAGATGGAGTTGAATACTCCTGAAAATCATAAGGAATGGAAGGAGTTGGCGGATTACGGTAAATCGAAGGGTGTTAAACTAGGAGGTTATACCTTATTTAGTTCGCGTCGGATCAATGATGCAACAGATGTTATCAATCCAAAGACAGGTAAGCCCGGTGGTGCATTTTTCGGGAATGCACCATGTTTTGGAAGTCAGTGGGGCTTGGATTATGCGAAGGCGATCAAGGACTTTTTTAAGCATACAGGTTTTAGTATTTTGGAGATGGATGGGCCATATCCAGGAGATGTTTGTGCTTCGCATGATCATCCTGGTCATCATGGTTTAGAGGATTCACAATGGGCGCAAATGGAGATTCAGAAATCTATTTTCCATGAATTGAATCAAATGGGTGTATATATCAATGCGCCTGATTGGTATTTTCTAGATGGCACGAATAAAATTGCACTAGGTTATAGAGAAGTTAATTTTTCATTATCCAGAGATCAGCAGAAGATTTTGAACCGTCAAAATATTTATGATGGAACTTGGGAGAAAACTAATTCCATGGGATGGGGATTTGTTCCATTAACAGCCTATCATGGTGGAGGAGCAGATGCAGTATTGGAGCCTTTAAATGAGCATTTGGATGATTATAAGCAATTGATGATGCAATATTACGGGGCAGGAATACAAGCTTGTTATCGAGGTCCAAGGCTTTATGATACTGAAAAGACGAAAGCAACAGTGATTGAAGTCATTGAATGGTATAAGAAATATCGGAATATCTTGAATGCGGATATTATTCATCTTCGTCGTGCAGATGGAAGGAATTGGGATGGAATTTTACATGTTGATCCCAATGCTAAGGAGAAAGGATTAGGAATGCTGTATAATCCTACGGATAAAGAAATGAATATTTCAATTGATCTACCTGTTTATTATACAGGGTTAAATGAGAAGGTTCAATTCGCTATCGAAGGGAAAAATTCGAAGGTCTATACAGTTTCAAGAGATTATAAGATTCAGGTTCCCGTGAAAATTCCAGCCAAGGGATATACCTGGTTCACATTAAACTAAAGAATAAGGGCGATTCAAATTTGAATCGCCCTTCTCAATATAGAATGTAAAGGATTAGGGAATCAGTCTATGCTTGAATACCTATTACTTAATAGCCCAACCCCAAGGCAAATCATACAAGTTGTAACACATTAAGTTTTCATAAATAAAGGAGTTGATATTTTTCAAAAAATGAACTTGAGTTAATAAATTCGGATGTAACAATCGTGGAATTATAGAATTTTAATGATTCTTTTGAATATATTTGGGATATAGATTATCGTTTTAGTTGGCTCAAAACGCCATAAAAAGGTAATTGTCACCTAAATTAATAACTGTAAATCAAATTACTCAATGAGAAGAAACACATTAACATTCGGAATTTCTGTTTTTATGGCTTTCTCCCTAACATCTGTATATGCTCAAAGTTGGGAACATACCGATGATGACCGGAAAGTGGCTGTAGAAATAGATACCCTTAAAGAAAAGGGTTATACCTTATATTGGATTAATAAGGATAAGGATTTTAGCGCTGAAACGAAACAGGAATTGATCAGTACCTATTTTACGAACTATCCAAAGCTAGCGAAGACCTATAATAAGAAAAGCCCAAAAGAAGTCACTTTTGTGATTGACCCGGGATATGATGGTGTTGCAGCTACGGCAGGTGGGATTGTACGATATAGTCCAAAATGGTTAAAGAAGAATCCCCATGATATTGATGTTGTGACCCATGAGGTGATGCACATTGTTCAAGCCTATCCAAATGGTAGTGGACCATGGTGGATTACAGAAGGCATTGCAGATTTTATTCGGGATAAGTATGGTGTTTCGAATGAAGCCGGAAATTGGAGACTTCCCGAATTCAATGAGAAACAAAAATATACAGACTCCTATCGCATTACTGCACGTTTTTTCAAATGGATAGAAAGTCATAAGAAAAAGAATTTTGTGAAGAAATTGGACAAGGCCATGCGTGAGAAAAGCTATACCGATGCATTTTGGCAAAAACAAACTGGAAAAACGATCGACGAATTATGGTCGGAATATTCTTCAAATCCCGTAATTTAATATGATGAACAGAAACTATATAAAACTAGCTAAGTGTTTTGCCTTATTGATGATCCCCATGCTTGGAAATGCACAAGACTCCAATCTAAGTCAATATGTAAAGCCATTGATAGGTACGGCAAAAATGGGTCATACCTTTCCAGGAGCGACCGTTCCATTTGGGTCGGTACAATTAAGTCCGGAAACAGACACCATTCCATATGCTGTAAATGGCGCTTACACAGGCGATGTTTACAAATATTGTGCTGGTTACCAATATGATGATCCGACAATTGTAGGGTTTAGTCATACTCATTTTTCCGGGACTGGTCATTCAGATTTGGGAGATATATTGATTATGCCAACCCAAGGGAAGGTTCAACTTAATCCAGGAACAGCAGATCGACCGCAAGATGGATATCGCTCGCCTTACAGTCATGCTAATGAAGTGGCGGAAGCCAATTATTATAAAGTAAAATTAGATAAACATAATATTCTTGCGGAATTGACGACGAGCACCCGAGTTGGGGTTCATCGTTATACTTTTCCGGCATCAGATCAATCCCATCTTATACTTGACTTGACTTCAGGGATTTACAATTATGATGGAAAGAATGTCTGGACTTTTGTCCGGGTATTAAATGATTCAACAATCACTGGATACCGTCAGACGAATGGTTGGGCGAGAACAAGAACAGTTTATTTCGCAATCAAAACTTCCAAGGCCTTCAAGAATTATGGAGCGAAGTATATGGATAAGAATGTTCAATACAAGGGTTTTTGGCGGAAGTTCAACCAAGAGGATAACTTTCCGGAGTTAGCTGCCCATAATATCAAGATGCATCTGGATTTTGATACCAAGGAAGGGGAGCAGGTTATGATGAAAGTTGCCCTGAGTCCAGTGAGCATGAAAAATGCATTGGAAAATATGCAAGCAGAAACTCCAAATTGGAATTTTGAGGAGATTGCTGGAAAAGGGAAATCAGATTGGAATCGTGAATTGGAGAAGTTTAAGGTCGATATGTTAAATAAGGAAGATTTAGTGAATTTCTATACTTCTGTTTATCATGCGAACCTGATGCCTACAGTTTATATGGATTTGAATGGCGAGTATAAAGGGTTGGATCAGGAGATTCACAAGGCTGAAGGATTTACGAATTATACTTCATTTTCCCTTTGGGATACCTTCCGTGCTTTTCATCCATGGTTGAATCTTGTTGATCCGAAGCGTAATGCTGATATAGTATCTTCGATGATGGCACATCATGATCAATCGGTATTAAATATGCTTCCCATCTGGTCACACTATGCCAATGAGAACTGGTGTATGAGTGGATATCACTCGGTATCGGTTGTGGTTGATGCAATTCTTAAGGGAGTTTATAAGGGTGATCCTGAGGCGGCTTTAAATGCCTGTGTACAAACCGCCAGTGTGAGGCGATATGAAGGCATTGGCGACTATATGGACCTTGGATATGTACCTGATGATAAAAATGGAACATCAGTATCCAATACTCTGGAATATGCTTATGATGATTGGTGTATTGCACAATTGGCGGAGAAACTAGGTAAGACTGAAATTGCCAATGAGTTTAATAAACGTGCGCAAAATTGGAAAAACTTGTATGACGAGCGGATTGGTTTTATGCGTCCCAAAGACAGTAAAGGTAATTTCAGGGAGAAGTTTGATGTATTAGATACGCATGGTCAAGGATTTATTGAGGGAAATACCTGGAATTATTCCTTGTATGTTCCGCATCAACCGGTAGAATTGATGGAGACTATGGGAGGTCAAAAACGATTTGAGACCTATTTGGATTCCTTATTTACGATGCATTTACCAGATAAATATTTTGAAAATACGGAGGATATTACGCGGGAAGGGATTATTGGGAACTATGTACATGGCAATGAGCCGTCGCATCATGTTGCCTACTTATATAATATTACAAAGAGTCCTTGGAAAGCACAGGAGCGTATTCGTCAAATAATCCGGAATCAATATCATAATGGACCTGCCGGATTAGGGGGGAACGATGATTGTGGACAGATGTCTGCTTGGTATTTGTTCAGTTCCTTAGGTTTTTATCCAGTAGCTCCGGGGGATCCACATTATTGGTTAGGAAGTCCATTGGTTAAATCGGCGGAGGTGAAATTAGAAGGCGGAAAGCTTTTGAAAGTTTTGGCTAAGAACCAATCGGAAAAGAATGTTTATGTAAGTAAAGTATTCTGGAATGGGAAAGAGTTGAAGGATTTCAAGATTTCACATGCAGATTTGTCAAATGGGGGAGAGTTGCAATTTGTGATGGCTTCTAAGCCAAAGAAATAATATTTTGAGCATAAAAAAGCGGGCTTTTTAATAGAAAGCCCGCTTTTTTTTTGTTTTTTATTCTGGTAAACTACCTAAATCCAGTTTGTCCATAAGGTTGCCAACCTGGTCAATCGTATAGCCATCACCTTCAATTTTCATTAAGTATCTGTTTTTATGTATCCACTCAATGATTGAGGATGTTTCATCATTGTATTTTGTTTCGGTCAATTTAGCTCTTTGACCTTTATAATCCGTTGTTTTTTGAGAAGAGTCTTCTGTTATTTTTTCAGAATCCATATTGTAACCATAAAACGCCAGTGCAGTTAAGCTGCTTGCTTCTTCACCTGCGCCATCCATTATGTTGATATTGATGGTTTTAGAATTATCTTCATTTGAATAATCTGCCGAGGCTGTTGCAATGTTCATGGCATTCATTTCACCGACTGATATAGATGTTCTTTTTAAGCCATCTAAAGTTTCAGGGAACACTTTCTTCAACTCATCATTATTTACAGGTGTTTTAGTTTTAAGCGCAGTAGTATGTTTTTCTACTTCTTTCATGGCTTTTTCCATGCCACTTAAGCTTTGAATTGCATTTCCGGCATCGCTTAATTTTTCAATTACACCTTTTTCTTCAGTTTCACCTTCTTCAGAAGAATTGTTTGAATTTCCACAGGCGATAAATAAGCTGCAGCCCAAAAGTAGCGAAGCTACTAAATACTGTTTTTTCATATTAGGATTGTGTTGTTTCCTACAAATCTAAAATATAAAAACTCATCGGGTTTATTTATCCGGAAAATACCTGTTTACGGGTAATGATATGTGGTAATTATGTTTAGGGCCTTTGATATTTGCTTATGGCTTGATCAATTTCCTGATTAGTAACCTCTACCTCAGCGATTGAAATTCGTATAAAGCCTTTCATTGTTTTCATAAAGGTGTCCTTGACGAAGAAGTTTTTCATTCTTTCGGCATATTTCTGTGGGTCACGGATTTCGATATCAATGAATTTTCCTTCATTATAAATATTTACAATATCATTCCATTCAATCAGTTCGGCAGCTTTGGCGACAGGAGTAGTGTTGCTGGTTATTCCATAAGTGCCAATGCTTAGGGCAATTTCATCCGGTTTTTTACCAAATAATTTCATGTAAATGAATGCGCCAAATCCTAGAAGTGCAAGGAATATACTGCTGTACCTGCCGAAAACTAGTCCCTCGGTCTTAATAAACCAGCTATAATAGACAAATCCAGCGCCCAATACTCCTATGATTAGGAAATAAAAGGCCATTTTATTCAGTTTCTTCTGGCTGTATTTAAAATTTGTTGTTTCCATATTTTGATTTTTTCATTTTTGGGGTTAAAAACTAAAAATTATCCTGCGAGAATTTTACTTTTTTCCTGATCAAATTCTTCTTGAGTCAATATTCCGGCATCGAATAATTCCTTTAAATCCATCAGCGCTTTCTTTTTGTCAACTGCTGCAGGTGCAGAATTAGCAGAGTTGGAATTTTCTTGTTGAGCAGCGACCTCCTTACCTTTAGTAGAGCCAAATTGAATTAATAATGCTGTGATTTCATTAAATCCTTTGATATTAGAGTAGTCAATTGCTTTTTGTTCTTTAACATTAACCAATTGAGGGTCTGCATTGTTTTCCAATAAAAATTTTAGTACATCTTTTTTACCGTTTGCTGCGGCGTAATGTAAGGCAGTATTTCCCGATTCGTCTTGGATATTGATGTCTGCTCCTCGGTCAGTCAACAGTTTTACCATGCTTAGATGTCCATTTTTCACAGCATGTTGCAATAAGCTTTCTCCACCTTGCGCCTCATTGACTTTAAAATTGAACTGGGCATCCATGGAAAGATTGTTATTAGTTTCTACATAATCGAGATAACCGTACATGGCCTGATCGTTTCCTGTTACAGGTCGAGTATGATTGACATCGAGGCCTTGATCAAGTAATAGGGTCACAATTTCTTTCTGATTATGTGCGCAGGCATACCAAATTGGGGATACTCCTTCTGAGGAACTGATTCCAACATCGGCCCCATTGTCCAGTAATGCTTTTACCATTGCCTTATTTCCTTCATAACAAGCGACCAAAATGGCAGATTCTCCGAATTGATTAACCTGATTGACATCAGCACCATTCTGAAGCAAAAGCTCTACCATTGGTAGTTGTCTGTTTTTTACAGCCAATAAAAGGGCGGAATTACCTGATTTATTACTGCTATTCGGGTCGGCAGAATTTTCCAGCAATATTTTAGCGACTTCCCTACTTCGATTAATGACAGCAAGCATTAATGGTGTTTCGGTATTATTGTTCATCGCATTGACGTCCAGTCCTTTTTCAATCAAGACCTTGACAACTTCAGCTTGTCCGGTTGCTGCGGTTAAGTGCAATAAACTATTTCCCTTTAAATCATTGAGGTCGACTCTTGCTCCTTGTTCAATCAGGTAAAGGGCGGTTTGTTTTTGCTTTTGGAGGCATGCAAAGAATAGGGGAGTTTCGCCTTGTTGATCCTCGTAATCGATGTCTGCACCCTCTTCCACAAGAATCTTTACAAGGTCCAGGTATCCTCTATGGGCGGCATAATGTAAAGCCGTTCGACCTTTTTCATCTGTATAGGTAACATCTACCTCTTTATTTTCTAATAGTAATTCTGCTATTTTTCTTTTTCCGCCCTCGCAGGCGATAATAAATGACATTGACATAAGCTTAATTTTCTTTTTGTTGAGCAATCAATAAGATTTCTACGGTTTTTGCTTTGAGGTTATCTTTCGAAGCTAGCATCATGGCAGTTTGCTCTTGATTATTGACAATGCTTGGACTTGCTCCGGAATCCAGTAGAAATTTCACTTTTTTATAAGTTTCTTTTGCTTGATTCTGGTCATGGTTACTATCTTTCATAACGACTAAATGTAGTAAGGTATTACCAAAATCATCTTGCTCGTTGACTTCTGGTTGAGTCGCGTTAAATACCTTTTCAAACAATCCTGCATTTTTTTGAGCAATCCAGTTCCAAGCGGATAATTCATTATCATAATATGGGGATGTGCTATTTAAATCGGCACCATCCTCAATCATTCGCATTAATAAGCCTGGATTATCGGCATTGTAGCCTTCCAATGTGCGTAGATATTCATGTAAAGCTTTAACAGATCGATTATTTGTTTGTTCAAAATCCATGCTATCGTATTCAGCAAGTTTACTGTATTGTTCAAGGTCGGCTTTTTGAGATACAGCGATAAAAAATGCGGATTGTCCTTCATTATCTTGCTGATTGGGGTTCGCTCCATTTTGTAGCAAGGCCTCCAATGCATGCGGCTTATTGCTTTCCAAGGCTATATGCAAAGCGGTTTTTCCTTGTTTATTCGTTTCATTGATATCTAATCCTTCGTTTGCAAATATTTCGAGATATTTCGCGAGAAGGTCGGGAGTCAAGCCGTGTTTTTTGATGCTTAAATTGATAAGGTTATCCTCTGCTTGGTTTTTAAAATCCACACGACATCCTGCGTCTATAAGTGCTTGAATTATTGTAGGATCAGCAGCGTTATTAATAGCATGACTTAATAAGGTTTCTCCCGAAACTTCATCATTTATGTTCTCGGAGCTGCCAATGAAATCTTTAAAAAATTCAATAAAATCTTCCTTTGGGGCTTTTACTTTGATCAATTTAGAGAATATGGTATCATCTAATTTATCAAGCATGTAGATGTCTTTTTCGATTTCTTTATTTTCGGCCATAAGGCCGATTAATTCAAACCCATTTTTTCGGATGATGGTATCATAAAGTTGGGAATAATCATATGAATGCGGGCTGGGAGGTATTCTTTCACCTTGTTCATATAGTTTTGTTGCATTTTCCATGTCGCCATTTGAAATAGCTACTATCAAAGGAGTTTTTTCAAACATAATATTGAGTTTTTATTAATTTTCTTTTTTAATCTGATTTGCGAATTCTATCATATTTTCTTCTGACCATGGACTATTGATAACTAGAGAATTATTTTGAGTTACCGAATCAAATGGAACGACATTTATTATTCTATTATTAATAATTAGAGTAATCTTTTCTTGCTGATTCTTAGATAGTAGTTGGGTGAAGTTTTCCTTGTCAATTTCATTTAATCCGATGATTAATTGTTGCCCATTAGAAACGATGGATGTGAAGTTTGAGGCCAGAATGAAAGGCTCTCTTGGGAGTTGTATGTTTTGAGGCAGATAGCTATCGTAAGAAGTGACTAGATATAGGCCGTTTTTAAGATTGATTTTGAAAAATTCAAATGGTTTTGACTGATTTGGGCTGTCGATTAATTCAATCCCAGCAATTATTCGATTGCCTTCAATATATACTTCATCGTATAGTTTCTCAACGCCTTTTTCAACAGCTTTGAACTTATCTTGATTGGAATTATAGATTTCATCATCAGTCATGGACTTAAACCCTTTTAATTCTGATTCTGTATAGGTTGATTCAACAATTTTTATTAGGCGATTCTCAAGTGCTGTATTACTATATTCCTTTTTATACTTTAATCCCAAGTCAGAAGAATCATCAACATCCATCTTTTCAGGATTAAAAGGATCAATCGCTGAGTAAAATTCTTCTAGGATCTGAGTTTCTCTTAAAAAGACCAATGCATCCTCATTTCTAGATGAGTCACATGATTCAAAATTCAAATTCATAGCAATGATGATTATACAGATAATTGATTTCATAAAAATTCTGTTTTATAAATCTAACCTAAGAATGGTGATAATGGTAGGATTATTATGTGGATGTATGGTTGATTTATATAAATGAACCAAATTTTGAGGCTAGACGAAGCTAATTGTCTGTCATTTATAGTCTACTTATTTGCAAAATAATTAATAATAAAGAGTTTTTTTGTCAAATAAACATGTCTACATTATTTTATTTATTGAATTTTAATAATACATTAGTTGTGTTAATTCAATTATTAAATTCTAGGATATTAAATTGAATGACATGACTGCCAATTAAAAAATTAGAGCCAAATTATAGAAGTTTATGAGCATTACGCGCTTAAATTGTTTGCCTATTATTCGTTTTCTTGTCCTAATTGTTTTTCTACTAGATGGAGGGTTTTGTTTATGTCAGCAAGATAGTTTGGAAGTCAGTCCAATAATTTCGACAAGGAACAGTTTTTCCAATAAGGTTTTAAAAGTAGACTTGATTGCACCCATAGGTTTAATATCTTATGGGATAGCTTCAGTGAAAAGTCCGTATTTGCAGCGGCAGAATGAGTTCATAAAAGAAAATTTACAATTCAATCGACCTCAACGAGTACACATTGATGATTTCACCCAATATGCATCCACCGGGGCATATTTTGCTTTGGATGTTATGGGGGTTGAAGCGAAGCATAGCTTAAGGTCACGTTTTTTTACAGCCACTGTTTCACATATCATTATGGGCACTACGGTGAATTTAATGAAGAAGAGTATGCCTATGATGCGGCCAGATTTTTCATCCATGAACTCCTTTCCATCAGGGCATACAGCTACTGCGTTTGTAGGGGCGGAATTGATTTGGCAAGAATACAGGCATCAATCGATATGGTATGGAATTGGAGCTTATACACTAGCCGCGGGAACAGGTTTTTTTAGAATGTATAACAATAGACATTGGTTGTCAGATGTTGTGATGGGAGCAGGAGTAGGGATACTGAGTACCAAAATGGCTTATTGGATGTTACCAACTCTGGAAGAACGGTGGCAAAAGAAAAAGTATCCATCCATATTTATTCCCAGCTATAATGGGAAACAAGTTCAAATTACCTATGCCTGTACCTTTTAGAGGCTATAAATTTATGCTATCATAAGCCCAATGCAAAAGAGCTTGCCTTTGTTTGGGTCTACATTGGTGGTCGCCAAATGAACAGTTGTATTTAACTTGACTAAGGTGTCTTTTAAAGGCTTTCCAGCGTTTGATTTGTCTATCATCATCTTCTGACCTTCTACCCATATAATATCTACAATACCATTGAAACCAGCCTCTAGGGTCTTGAGGGTGAATCCAACCTTTCATTTGCCACATGGAAAGGGGTTGGGAAGCTCTGATTTTAAAATAGTTTAAACTGGGGTCACCGGCTTTATGATCATCGAGATATAACTTAGCATTAATAAACCATTCTTTAGGGAATTCATCTTGGCAGTCATTAAGATATTTTCCGTTGAATACACCTAATTCCAGCATTTCAGCTGGGCTAAGTTGGGGTTTGAAGTCCGGGTGAAAGTTTTTACCAATAGGCTCCGTTCTTTCATATACATAGCCGGATTGCATCCTATCCTTTACTTCAACACGCATATTGATCCTTATCTATTTGTTTAATTGATATTATACAAATGCTTTATTATGAACCTTTACTGTGTTTAAACATAAAGTCGTAAATCTTTTCACCATGGAATAATCTTTCCACGCTACCATGGGTTCCTCCAGGGATGATCGTCAGGGTAGCATCGGCTTTATTGTTACATTTTTTAATGGCGTTATAGATTTTTTTAGATTCGGATGCAGGTACTGCTCTATCGGCACTTCCGTGTTGAATCCACAAAGGGACTTGGGTCAGGTTACAAGCATAGCTTACTGTTCCGCCACCACAGATGGCAACAGCAGCTGCAAAACGCTCTGGGTATTTACCAGCTACATCCATTGTTCCGTATCCCCCCATACTCATTCCACAGACATAAACCCGATGTTCATCAGCAGGGTAATTCTTGAGGACTTCATCTAAGACATCTATCACCTTGTCAGGATCCCAACCATTAGAGGTTTGAGGAGCAACAACAATAGCATCCAAATCTTTTCCTTTTTCAATAGCTCGCAGGACACCGTAACGTTTTACGCGATTTAAATCATGTCCCGATAAACTTCTACCATGTAGGAAGATAATAACAGGGATTTTTTCATCAGTTTTTATGTTATCAGGAGTTCTGACCAAATAGGAGTATCCGGTTTTTGATTTGACAGCTTTTAATTGAGCAGAAGCTGAGAAAGTGAATCCTAAGCAGAGAGCAAACAAAAGCAAAAATGATTTATACATAGTTTTCTTTCGAGTTTATGGCCAGATGGTAGATATCTGGTTTCTTAAGTCAGTTAAAAATCAAGGGTTGCAAGATAGAAACAAAGAAGTTTTAAACAAAATGAAGTTGTATAAGGTCTTGTATAGTAGTTTGTTATATTTTTTCATGACATTTATATTACAATTCAATTATTTTTCATAAATTGCTTAAGCATTATAAATCAAAGCGATATGAAGAGAAAAGCCGTTACCTTATTTAGTTTATTAGCCCTAGTCATTGGTCTTAGTGCCTTTCATGTTGGAGGGCAGGAGGAGAAGCCACAGAACCTAAAGGTTCTTCCGAAGAACATTAGCCATGAAGCGCTTGATAGTACGATGAAGTCATTTAATATGGCTCTAGGTGTAAAATGTAATCATTGTCATGCTCCGAAGCCAAATGGCGAAAAGGGTTTGGATTTTGCATCAGATGCGAATCCGAAGAAGGATGTGGCTAGACACATGATTAAAATGACTAAACAGATCAATAAGAAACATTTCAATAAAGCCTATGATGGTGTAGTTTACAATATTTCTTGTAACACTTGTCATAATGGTAAAACTGAAGCATTCACTGTTGTAAAACAATAGTTTAAATAGATTCAGTGAAAGCGATAGTTCGAATAACATATTGTCCCAAATGTGGTTGGATGCTTCGTGCGGCTTATATGGCTCAGGAGCTTTTAACCACATTTGTGGATGATTTACAGTCGGTTAATTTGGAGCCGAGTGAGATTAGTGGTCGTTACACGATATTAGTGAATGACGAAATAATTTTTGACCGCAAACGTGAGGGCCGATTTCCAGAGATTAAGGAGCTTAAGCAATTGGTTCGCAATATAGTTAATCCGGAAAAGTCCTTAGGTCACTCTGACCGTTAAGGTTTGAAAGATGCCGTAAACCCTAAAAATCTTTCACATTTCTTAACCCTTTTCAAAGATAAAAATCTGTATTTTTAACATTCACCATAACAGATTTATTGTAAATGCGCATATTACATACAGCAGATTGGCATCTGGGTAAAAAGCTTGATTTCTTTTCTAGGCTTGAGGAACAGAAAGAAGTCTTAGACGAAATATGTCAGATTGCAGATCGGGAGGATGTAGACCTTGTGGTCGTATCGGGTGACCTATATGATACTTTTAATCCACCGGTTGAAGCTACAGAATTACTTTATCGAACATTAAAGAGGTTATCCAAGAATGGAAAGCGGCCTGTGATTGCGATTGCGGGGAATCATGATTCTCCAGATCGGATAGATTCACCGGATTCGCTTGCGCGAGAATTGGGGATTTTCTTTTTTGGTCAACCTAATTTAAAGATCAATCCGCTAACCGTTGAAGGGAGTTTTGATATCCTACGAGTAGATGAAGGTTTTGTTGAGATAAAGCTTCCAAAATACTATTATCCTATTCGGGTATTGAGTACTGCATTTGCGAATGAAATCCGCTTGAAACAGTATTTAGGAGATGAAGATAAAGCCAGTCAACTTCAGGAGGTCTTAAAGAAGAAATGGCTGGATACGGCCAATCAATATTGCGACACCTACGGTGTGAATATCTTGACGACGCATTTGTACATGTTGAAACGAGGTGCTGAGGTATTGGAGGAGCCAGAAGGTGAGAAGCCGTTACGATTAGGTTATGCGGATCTGGTTTATTCGGATAGTATTCCAGGATCCATTCAGTATACAGCTTTAGGGCATTTGCATAAATTCCATGAAATAGGTCAGGGTACAGCGCCCGTAATCTATCCTGGCAGTCCATTAGCTTATTCCTTTTCAGAGAGTGGTCAGAAGAAGCAAGTGGTTATCGTAGATTTAGAGCCTAATAAAATAGCTCAATATCGTACGGTTTCCTTAGAGAAAGGAAGGCCTTTACATCGGGTTAGGTTTAAGGATATCGATGAAGCTGTGCGATGGTTGCATGACAATAAATATGCTTTAGTAGAACTTACAATAGAATCTGATAATTTTTTAAGCTCCAGTGATTTAAAAAGAATTCATGGAGCCCATGAAGGGATTATACATATTATCCCTGTAGTCAGTAAAAAACAAGAAATAAATCAACCTAAGTCATTGGTAAACCTGGATCAGGATATGGAGAGTTTGTTCAAGGACTATTTCAAATCCAAGTATGGTCAGGAGCCCAATGAAGAATTGATGGCCTTATTTCATGAGGTCTCTACAAATACCTTAGAAAAAGAAGATTAAGTATGTTGCCATTATATTTAAGTATTGAGGGTTTATATTCCTATCAAGAAAAACAAAGTATTGATTTTGCAGAGCTTACCGAAGCGGGTCTATTTGGGATCTTTGGGAATGTAGGATCTGGGAAATCTTCCATTTTGGAGGCTATTAGTTTTGTGCTTTATGGCGATACGGAACGTTTGAATAAAACGGATAAACGTGCCTACAATATGATGAACCTAAAGTCTAATCAAACGATGATTGTCTTTGAGTTTCTGAACTTTGAGAAGCGTAAGTTTCGTTTTGTTGCTCAGTGGAAAAGGAGAAGGAATTTTGATGATACCACCCCGATTGAACGTACTGCATATGAGTGGATAGATGGGAATTGGATACCTTTAGAATCAGCGGATGGGGCTTTATTGACCAATCTTTCTTATGCCAACTTCAGAAGAACGATTATCATTCCTCAGGGACAGTTCAAAGAGTTTTTGGAATTGAAGGGGAAGGATCGTTCAGAAATGATGAAAGAGATCTTTTACTTGAATAAGTTTGATTTGGGGCCAAAGATTGGGTTTTTACAAGCGGGGAATAATCGCAAGTTAGAAAACCTCAAAGGTGCTTTATCGGGCTTTGAAAGTATTTCTACGGAAGTTCTCAGCCAGAAGAAATTGGAGGTTGAGGAAGCAAAGAAAACATTGGAGCAGACCAAGAGTGACTTTCAAGAGCTGCAAGTAAAAGTGCAATCCCTGCAGGAGTATAAAGACAAGGGAATTGAGCTTCATCAAAAAGAAGGTCAATTCAAGGAATTGAACAGTAAGAAAGAGCGAGTACAACAGCAAGAAGCTGATTTAAATCGGTATGAAAGAACTTCCCAAGCCTTTAAGGAGCCTTTGAATTTTTTACAGTCGCTCAATGTAGAAAGGGAATCATTGATTCATAAGATTGAGAATTTTCAGATTGTAAAAGAGAGGCAGTTGCAGGAAATTGATGCTGTAGAGAAGGAAATTGCTGCCATTCAACATGATTATCTGAATTTAAATGTTTTTAGAGCACAAACAGAGGATTATCGCAAGCTAATCCAAATCAAGGAAAACGAGAAAAAGGAGAAGGAGCTTGAAACCAGGCTATTGAAAGGGACACCTTTTGTAGAACGGACCAAGGAAGGGGAAAGGAATTTAGCGAAGAAGCTGGAAGAGACTGAAGAAAGGCTTGAAACAGTGAAGTCCGACAAGGTTGATACCTCGCAGCTGATTGAGATGGAGAAATGGTATCATAAAAAGGATACGATGGATCAACAGCAAAAACAATCTAACAGGTTGTTGGAGCAATTGACGGGGGAAATCGAAGAAGAGCAGCGACAATTTAACAAGGAGGGCTATACAGAAGAGAATTGGGAACAAATGATAGGAAATGAGTTGAAGTTAATTGAGAGCGATCTTAATAAGCTTCGGGATCAAGAGACTCATTTGCAAGTCCAGGCGAAGTTGAGTCGTTTTGCGACGGAACTCCAGCCGGGGATGCCATGTCCACTTTGTGGTGCTTTGGAGCATCCAGAGCCGATGCTTGCCAATCATGTTCAGGATGAACTGCAAAAAATCCATCAGGAGAAACTGAACTTAGAGGAGAAAAGACTGTCTTTTCAAAAGCAAAAGGAACTCTTGACAAGGGTTAGCTTCAGTTTAAATAGCAAACGAAGCAGTTTAGCTCAAATTCAGCAAGATATAGAAGGTCAAAGCGGAAATCTATCGAGTCATCTTTCTACGTTTAACTGGGCTGGTTATTCCAGCGACGATACGGGTGCATTCGAAGCGCAAAAGGAGCGAATTAAACAAAGTGAACAAATTACTGCTGGTCTAGAATCAGAAGTAAAGCAATTACGTTTGGATTTACAGAAAAGCCAGGATAATATTCAGAAGTTTGAAAAAGAACTGGATTCTATCAAAGCAGAAATAGCTGTCCTTCAGGGTGTAAATGCGCATAGTAAGGAATCCTTACAACAGTTGGATTTTGATCAATTTAAGGATGTGGAATATGATGAGCTAAAGCAGTCCAAACTGCATTTGGATCAAAAAGTAATACAAGTAGAGAGTGGTTATCTGACCCTGAATCAAAAATTAAATACATTAAAGACAAAATTAGCAGAGATTGCGGGTCAATATGGTTCCGCGAAGGATCAGTTAAGTAACTTCAATCAGCAGATTAAGGTTAGGCAGGAACAACTTGCCAAATTATTAAGGGAATACAATTTCGCCGATATCACGCAGGTGCAACAAATCATTCAAAGACCTATGCCAGTAGAACAGATGCGGAAAGAAATCCAGCAATTTTATGTTCGGCTTGAGGTTTTAGAGACTCAGATCAATTCATTGCAAGAGTTCTTGAAGGATAAGGAGTTTTCTGAGGAGGAGTTGGATACCAACAGTAAGTTGTTTGAATTCAAGAAGGAGGAATTGGAGCTGCAGTTGGCATTGACCGGTGGATTGGAAAAGGAATTGGCTCATCTGACTTTAGAAATAGGAAAGAAGGAGAAGTTGTTGGAGGAGTTTGAGCAATTGAGTGCGAGGGGTGCAAATCTTAAGGTTCTGGAGAATCTGTTTAAAGGGAATGGCTTTGTGAATTATGTTTCCAGCATTCATTTAAGACAGATGTGTGAAATGGCCAATGAAAGATTTCATCGATTGACAAGAAATCAGTTGAGTTTGGCCGTCAATGAAAATAATGAATTTGAGGTTATCGACTATTTAAATAATGGTTACCGACGGTCTGTTAAGACTTTATCCGGTGGACAGAGTTTTCAGGCTTCCTTATGTTTAGCATTGGCATTGGCTGAGAACATTCAATCGCTGAATAAATCTGACCGAAACTTCTTCTTTATCGATGAAGGCTTTGGTACCCAAGATTCGGAAAGCATCAATACCGTTTTTGACACCTTGCAATATCTGCATCATGAGAATCGGGTAGTTGGTATTATTTCCCATGTTGAGGAGCTTAAGGAGCGGATTCCAAGATCGGTTACGGTTGAGAAGGATCCGGAATCAGGAAGTAAGGCTAAAGCCTCCTGGAACTAGAGATTTGATATTCATAAAAGACTATAAAAGATGAAAGGTCCCGTGAGTGCGGGACCTTCATCAATTAAACATATAACCACTAACTAATAAAAAACCTTAAATTCTTTTAGCTATTTGAACTATCTATACTTTTAGTTTCTTCAACTGGCTTTTCTACCGGCTTACGATCCATATTTCTACGTTTCATCTGGCGGTGATGGTTTCTTTCACCACGATCCATTCTATCTTTGCGATTTTCAGCCATTTTATTTTTCAAAGTTTCTTGTTGTTCAGGAGTTAAGAGTTTCAAGAACTCTTCACGCTCAGCTTTCATTTCTGTTCTACGAGCTTCCCGATCAGCCTTTCTAACTTCTTGTTTTTCTTTCCACTTTTTAGCTTGGTCAAGATTGTAAGCATAAATATCTTGTTTTTGCTTATCTGTAAATTTCAACTCTTTATCCAAGCGGTCAGTTTTCATTTTTGCAATTTCTTCTGGGGTTTTGCTTTGCATTTTACCCATTTTGTGTCCGCTGCGAACTTGTTTTCTATGCTTCATCTCTTGGCGAACTTCTTTTTTTACTGAGTCTTGAGTCTGTGCAGAAGCTGCAAAGCTTAATCCAGCGAATAATGCAGCAAATGTTAATATCTTTTTCATATCCTAATATTTTCCTTTTGTATACTTTGAGCGAAATGGTTGGGAAACGTTTAAATCCTGTTTAGTTAAAGAATGTTAACGTGGAGGTCTTTTAATTTCCTACCTTTTCGTTTTTCTTATAGGTAAGAGTAGAAAGTATTGGAAAGGTTTATTTTTAGCCTTGTTAAATTTTGTTAATGGCTTTTTTAGGGGTTAGGAGGGCTGTTATTAAAAATAAATTGGCTAAAAATCAATTAGTTTAGTGTTGGAGGTAATTTTATTTTTGGAAAATAAAGGAGAGTGCCTATATTTGCATCGTTCCAAAGGGAATACGCCCAGGTGGCGGAATTGGTAGACGCGTTGGTCTCAAACACCAATGAAGCAATTCGTGCCGGTTCGATCCCGGCCCTGGGTACTGACAATAAAGCGGGAGTCATAGACATCCGCTTTATTTGTTTTAAAACCCACTTTGGACTGCATAATCCGGGTCAGTTTCAAAACCTGTTGACTAATCAAATAATTTAGAGAGTCTGAATAGGAAAAAGTTTATATCCCCGACACCTCTGAACGCCTTTATCTTCGCATTAAAAGATTCAGCCAAAGCATTGGTGCTTTTTTTGTCGAAGTAATTTAATATCTTCTTGTGGTGTATATTGATTGTCTTTGATACCGTATTGAAGGATTTAAAGCCTACCTGTTCTACTTTATCCGTCCATTTTGCAAGTCTTGTAAAGGCATATATCTTATCCGAGGTGCTGTTGAATATCCTAGAAAGCTCTTATTTGTTAAAAATCTATTCCTCCCAAGGTATTTCTTCCTTTTTCATCGCTTCTATTATACCTATTGTCCATTCCTCTGACAAGGAATCTAATTGTCGAGAGTGATAAAATTCTAGACAAGCTAGGGAATAGGCTGTTTTTCCTTCTGCCCCTTCACCCACGTCTTTTGCGAACCTCCTGGAGTCAATACGTTTATATTCTTCTTTTGCTAAAGAATCTATTTTAGGTCGTATTCCAAAAGAATAAAATCTAGTTCCAAAACTATACACGCTATATGTAAATGGGAGACTAAAATCCAGAGAATCGTTTATACCATAACGTTTGGGATAACAATAGTCAATACATCTTACAAAAGCGATGTTTTTAAGAATAGTCTTAATAGAATCTACCTTTTGAGCATTTCGATTTGATTGTACTACTCGCTCTGTAAAACAAGAACTTAAAATGAGTAATAAAATGCAGATTAACATATGTGTTTTCATAATTTTTATTATTAATATAATACTTCTTTTGCAATAAAATTCAATACCCAGGAAATAGATTTAACTTTTCCTATTATTAGTCAATTAAATATTAGTTTTATGGTAATAATCTTAACTCAGTATAGAGTCCCTAAACTTAATGGGTATGAATTAATTTGGAAGAATAAAAAGATAAATTCCTTTGACGCCACCAGAAGCTGAAAAATAACTTTTATTAGAAGCAAATTGCATATTCTCATTTAATACATCTACATGTCCTCCATGTGTATTGTATTGCTGATCTATTTGAGGTTTCTTTTTTTTGCTTTTTATTGAAGTTTATAAGCAGCTGTGTACAAAAGAAAAGCTCATCGAAAGATGAGCTTTTTTGTTTTATATGCCTAATTATTTAATCTATTACTACTCAATATTTGAAATAAATAAGGAATACTAGTTCCTATTCTTAAGAAAGTCTTTATTAATCTCCTACATACCACCTGCACCTACCAAGGTTGAAATTACTCCTGTTGAAATTACTCCAATGATACCGAGCGCATAAAAAGCAATTCCAATAATGGCAATAATTCCAATGAATTTATAGTGTTTTCTGAGGTAGTTAAAAGCTACAGTAAGTTGTTCAGAATTTCTAGCGTTAATTGCTGATTGAAGGTTTGTTGAAAATTTGTATAACCAAAGGATTGGCGTAAAATAAATTCCTATAAAAATTAATACCATCAATAGGATTGGAATGGACGCAAAAGCATTGATTTGTTCTGCGCTGGTGCTGCTATTTCCAATAAAATATAGTAAGAATATCACGACCAACACAAAGTAGAGGATCAAGCCGACCATTGCTACAATGGAAAGGAATTTTGCCCATTTTGCGACTTCCCGTAAATGCTCAATAGAAATCGGTCCGAGTTTTAATTCCGTGAATGATTGTCCTGGATTGTAGTGTGGATTTTCATTTCCGGGTGATTCGAAGTTATTTTCGTTATTTTCCATAATTAGTATTTGGTTATTGAATTTATTACTCCAATTTATCAAAAATTATTGGTTACAGGTTAAGTTATTATAATTTTCGGTAGAAATATTCGTGATATTCGGTAATAAAATTAAGTCAAAATTGTTAAAATTTATTTCAGTTGGCTTGTTTTTTGTAATTTAAAGGGTAATAAACCATTTGTAATTATGATGAGAGTAATGATTTTAGCCTTTGTTCTATTGATTTCCAATGAGATACGGTCTCAGGATTTGGATTTGAACAGCGTTCGAAATGATTTTAATAAGGGTGTAAAGGACGAGGAATTGTGCAAAAAGCATCTAGAAGCGCTTGAAGAGAAAGCGGATAGTCCGGTTGAACGTGGCTATGCAGCTGCATTTCATATGTTTATGGCCAAACATACTACAAACCCTTTCAAGAAGATGGGTTATTTTAAGGATGGTCGAAATATGCTTGAGAAAGAATTGAAATCAAACCCTAATAATGTAGAGTTAAGATTTATCCGCTTGAGTATTCAATATCATATTCCTAAGTATTTAGGATATCATAATGAGATTGAGTCAGACAAGGATTTTGTAATGAATAACCTTTATAAACTATCGGATAAATTCACAAAAGAAAAAATTTACAAATATTTAAAGGGTGCCAATATGTATACTGCGGATGAATTAGCGTTATTAGGTAGGTAAATATCTATATTAGCGTTATGAAGATGAGATACATTTTATTATTTGCAGTAAGTTTGATTGTTCATTCGGTGCATGCGCAGATTAAGCAGAGCATCAATGAGTTTTCGGTTTTAGAAGTTACAGACAGACTTTGGGTGAGTGTCGTTCCGAGTGATCGACATGAGCTTGAGATTAATGGAGAATTGGCGGATAAAGTTGAGGCAGTTTATTCAAAAGGCGAATTACGCTTGAAGATGAAAGCCGGATATATTATGCAAGGGAATCAGGCGAATGTGATTGTTTATACACCATCCTTATCCAGTATTGTTGCGAAGAAAGGTGCTGAAGTCAATATAGAGGAGTCAGCGATTGAAGAGGAGGCGATGAGTTTTATTGCTAGTGAGGGAGCGAAGATTCGTGCTATGATTAAATCAGTGGGAGTAGATGCGACAGTAAATACTGGGTCCTCAATTGATTTATTAGGTTCGGCTACGAAATTAAATGTGAGAACAACGGCTGGTGGGAATTTTTATGGCAAGGATCTCAAAACTGATATTGCTTATGTGCGGGTGAATGCTGGTGGGAAGACTGAGGTTAATGCCTCACAATCTGCTGATGTTGAGACCAGAGCTGGGGGTACAATTGATGTTTATGGGAACCCTAAGAACAAAAGAGATAAGAAAATAGCCGGTGGAAAGATTGTTTTCCACAAATAAAAAATAAGATTTTTAAGGAAAGCAAGCCTCTTTCAGGGGTTTGCTTTCTTTTTTGCATCAATAAGTTAATATTTCCTCTAATAAATTAGGTATTGATTTGTAACTTTGCGCCATGTCAGAAAAAATTATCATTCTCGATTTTGGATCGCAATATACTCAGTTAATTGCGCGTCGCGTTAGGGAGCTAAATGTATACTGTGAAATTCATCCATTCAATAACCTTCCTGAATTTGATAATTCAGTAAAAGGAGTGATTTTCTCAGGTTCCCCTTATTCAGTACGTCAAGAGGACGCTCCTCAAGTTGACTTTAAATCTATTCAAGAAAAATTCCCATTGTTAGGGGTTTGTTATGGCGCTCAATATATAGCCCAAAATTCTAATGGAGAGGTTTTACCTTCTGAAATTCGTGAATACGGTCGTGCTAATTTGCAGTTTGTAGATCAAGAGAATGATTTATTGAAAGGCATACCTACGCAATCTCAAGTATGGATGTCTCATGGAGACACCATTAAAGAGGTTCCTGCAAATTTTAAGATTATTGCAAGTACAGATAAAGTACGCGTTGCGGCTTATCAAGTGGAAGGTACGAATACATACGGAATTCAATTTCACCCAGAAGTTACCCATAGTACCGATGGTCAGGTTTTATTGAAAAACTTTGTTATTAATATTTGTGGTTGTACTCAAGATTGGACAGCTGATGCATTTGTTGATACTACTGTTTCAGAATTAAAAGAGCAATTAGGAAATGACCATGTGATCATGGCTTTATCTGGTGGAGTTGACTCCACTGTTGCTGCGGTATTATTACACCATGCTATCGGAGATAAATTGCACTGTTTCTTTGTTGACCACGGTTTATTGCGTAAGGATGAATACGAGCAAGTATTGGCATCTTACCAAAACATGGGATTAAATATCAAAGGAGTAAATGCGAAGGATCTTTTCTACTCTAGATTAGCTGGAGTTTCTGAGCCAGAGCAAAAACGTAAAATCATTGGTGCATCTTTTATTGATGTATTTGATGAGGCAGCGAAAGAGATTCAAAAGGAATTACCTGAAGGTGTTGAGGCAAAATGGTTAGGACAGGGTACTATTTATCCAGATATCATTGAGTCGATATCGGTTAAAGGTCCATCTGCGACTATCAAATCACACCATAATGTAGGTGGATTACCTGACTACATGAAATTAAAGGTAATAGAGCCATTAAAAACTTTATTTAAGGATGAAGTTCGTCGAGTTGGGAAGTCCTTGGAAGTAGATCCAGCTATCTTAGGAAGGCATCCATTTCCAGGTCCAGGTTTAGCAATTCGAATTTTAGGAGATATTACAGAAGAAAAGGTACGGATTTTGCAAGAAGCTGATGACATTTACATTCGTAACCTGAAAGAATCGGGTTGGTATGATAAAGTTTGGCAAGCAGGAACTATTTTCTTGCCGGTTCAATCAGTTGGTGTAATGGGGGATGAGCGTACCTATGAACACGTTGTTGCACTAAGAGCAGTAGGTTCCTTAGACGGAATGACCGCTGATTGGATTCATTTGCCTTATGATTTGTTAGCTAAAATTTCAAACGAGATTATTAATCATGTCAAAGGAATCAACAGAGTCGTATATGATATCAGTTCAAAACCACCAGCAACCATTGAGTGGGAATAATTTGAAAAACATTTATAGAGGTACCCTTGCAGCATTCTGCATGGCTGCTGTTCTAGCGATGAGTTCATGTTCGCCAAAAACGACAGGTGGAGTTCTAAAGAACCCAAATGTTTATGGCAATAATGGAAAAGATGCTGGGAATAAAACAGAAGCCGAGAAAAAAGAGGATGCCAAGAAGGAAGAAACGGTAAAAGCAGCAGATCAATCGAAAAATATTGCTCTGCTTTTACCCTTTCAACTGAATATGATTGCTAATCAAAATGTGGTTGAAGCTGATGTGAAGCGTTCTGCTTTAGCATTGGACTTTTACCAAGGTTTTCAATTAGGGGTTAATGAAGCGGCTAAAAAAACTGCTGACTTTAATATCCATGTCATGGACACACAGGATAATGAGATGAAAAATCTTTCTATCGCTGCGTCCAAAGAGATTGAAAACGCCAGCTTGATTGTTGGTCCTGTCTATCCGAAAGAAATCAGATCCTTTGCGAAAGGAAATAAGAACAACAAGATTCTTCAAGTGAATCCATTGGCTGCAACTATGCCTACGGAATTTAATATTGCTAATCTTGTTTCTTTGACTCCACCAATTCGTATTCACATGCGTGCTATTGCGGCAGAAATGATGAAGAGATACACGGATTCCGATGTTATCATTGTTTTTGAAGCTAGGGATAGCGATCACCGTAATTTCATCGCCGGATTTGATGAGGAAGTCAAGAAGATTAACCCTGCTGCGAAAATTGTACATGTATCTTCGGTTTCGCAATTAGGTCAAACCATTCCGGATATGGGAACCGCTTTTGTAATTTCAGGTACTACTGAAAAAACACAACTTCGTTCTTTAGTAAACTCATTGGATAGTAAAGTTGGTCAGGGATATTCTGTTCGTTTATATGGACATCCACTTTGGTCGAAAGTTGACTTTAGACCGTATGACAACTTCTTCCGTATGGATCCAACGATTAGTTCTGAAAGCCATCTAAAAGTATGGAGTACAGAAGTTCAGAATTTCCAACGTAACTATAAATCAGCATTCAAGATTGATCCTTCAGACTTTGCTTACAAAGGATATGATGCAGGAAGATATTTTGCAACCTTGTTGAATAAGTATGGTTCAGCTTATGCTGAGAAGGTAGTTGATGAGAAGTATTCTGGAATCTTTAGTGATTACCAGTTTAACTATAATCCAACTTGGGGATATGTAAACCAAGCAGTTAAAATTAGAACCTACCGCAACGGTTCTTTTCAATAAGAAGCATTGGAAGTCAATAGCAAAAGAATTCAGCAACAGGTACGTAACTTTGAACGTACTATCAACGAATATCAATTTAAAGAACCTTTTTCTAGGTTCTTAACTCAATTTTACAAGAATAACAGACAGATGGGTTCATCCGATAGAAGGATGAACTCTAGGTTCTGCTATAACTTTTTCAGATTAGGAAGAGCATTTGTTTCTCTGACACCGACTGAAAAGTTAACCATAGCGGAATTTCTATGTGAGGTCGAATCTGGTGTTGTGGAAGTTTTTATGCCTGAATGGGCAGATAAACTAGGATTGGGAATTCAGGAAAAAGTGGAGTTAGTTGAAAGCAAATATGGAAAGTTCCTAGAAAAAGTTTTTTCATTTGCTGATTACTTATCTCCAACAATCGATAAAAACGCATTTATTTTATCTCACTTCGTTCAACCAAATCTGTATATCCGCATTCAAAAAGGAATGGAAAGCAAGGTTCGCAAGACCTTAGAGAAGAATTCTATTCCCTTTGAAGAGATCTCTGAACAAACCTTATCCTTAAAAAACGGAACCAACCTTCAACAGGTAAAAGGATTGGATGGAACCTACGAGGTTCAGGATTGGTCTTCCCAACAAAGTTTAAATGATCTAGTAGTTCCAGAAAGATCTTCTTGGTGGGATTGCTGTGCAGCATCTGGAGGTAAGTCATTGTTGTTGCTGGATAAGGAACCGAATATTAAATTATTGGTATCTGATGTTAGATTGAGTATTCTAAGGAATTTAGATGAAAGATTTGAAAAAGCTAATGTCAAGACTTATTTCAGGAAGAAGATTTTAGATTTAAGTAAGTCTGTTAGCAATATCATGGGTGAGGAGTCCTTTGATGGAATTATTCTGGATGCACCATGTTCGGGTTCTGGAACTTGGGGTAGAACCTCTGAAATGCTTTGGAAGTTCAGCAAAAGTGAGATTGAAAAATACAGTAGCTTACAGAAGGACATTGTGAAGAACGTTGTTCCTTATTTAAAACCAGGTAAGACCTTATTGTATATTACCTGTTCTGTTTTTGCTGCTGAGAATGAAGAAATCTGCCAATATATCACGGATGAATTAGGGTTACAGCTAATCGATCAACATCCAATTATAGGATATGATAAAAAGGCAGATACCATGTTTGTTGCTCAGTTTAAGAAGGCTTAATCACAATTTAACGGAATTACCAAGACCGGGCAAGTTGCTTTTCTAATTAAGGCTTCAGAAACTGATCCTGAAAGGAAATGGTCAAATCCAGTTCTTCCGTTATTTCCCATAATTATCAAATCTGCGGTCCATTCTTTTGCGACTTGCAGGATTTCATCTCTGACATCACCCACACGATTAAATGTAAAGGTTTCAGAGGCTGATTGAAATTCTGTTGCAAGCCTATTCAGAAAATCCTGAGAAGCTTGTTGTTGTATTTCAGAAACTTCAGGAACAATTATTGGTTGCTGACCTAAAAGAGGATCAACACCATAGGAAGTAGGGGAAGTCGGTGGAACTACCGTGACTAAAGCAAGTGCAGGATGTATTTCTTCAACAATTTCTCTAGCATAGTCGATTGCACGACGTGAACAGGGAGTCTCATCAATTGCTAATAATATTCGATTGAACTTTTTTGTAGTCATGATATTTAGATTATTATGTATCTCTAATATATTAAAAAACGATTAAATTAGCTGAATTGTTTTATTAAAACAGCATATTTTATGGCATTAGGAATTTGCGTATTGAGTTCTATTTCGGTATTGGAAACAGCAAAGTTTTCATCCAACAGGGTTTATGAACTGTTATTTGGGGAAGCTTTTACAATATTAGAAAGGAAAAAATCTTGGGCATTCATTCAGATTCAAGATTCTGAAATTCAAGGTTGGATAATGGATGGTCAATATGAATTTGTGGAGGAGGTTATTCCTGCAGATTATATTATTGATGAGGTTGGTGGATATGCTGTTGCTGGTGAAAATAAAACGATGCAGATCTATCATGGAAGTCCGATCCCTGAGAATAAAAGTATTGTAACTTCGGAAGACAACTATAAGATCTTATCAGATCTTCGGGATACTCAGGAAGGATATGATGAGGAGCGAGATAGGGAACAATTGGAAAACTTTGTAGCATCCTATTTAAACACTCCATTTTCCTATAAGGGGAGAACCATTCATGGTTTGGATAATATTGGCTTATGCGGCTTATTTTACCGTCATTTTGGGATTGAACTCCCTAAGGATATTGATTCTATCTTAAGCCTTGGAACATCTGTGGATTTTATTTCCGAAATCCGTGGTGGTGACCTAGCATTTTTCATCAATGATAATGGCGAAGTCGACCATTTAGGAATTGTAATCTCTGATGAGGAAATATTACATGTTGTTGAGAAAGTTCGTATTGACTCCATCGATAATGAAGGAATTTACAATCATGACCTGCAACAAACAACACATAAGTTGAGAATTGTAAAAAGGTTGATGTAAGGAAAGATGTGAGATATGAGATGTGAGAATTGAGAAAGTGGAAAGGCAGAAAGCTTATTAAAATTAGTTTTATCCAATTTTCTATCTCATAATTCTATAGATTATTTTTTCCAGGTTTCTATCTCAAGTCTCCAATCTCATATCTCAATACTAAACTATAATTCAACAAAAAAAGCGACCTATAAAGTCGCTTTTTTTATTGAATTATAGTTGAATTACACATTGAATCTGAAGTGCATAATGTCTCCATCTTCAACGATATATGTCTTTCCTTCTACAGATAATTTACCTGCTTCTTTTACTGCTGCTTCTGAACCGAATTGAACAAAGTCATTGTATTTAATAACCTCGGCACGGATAAATCCTTTTTCAAAATCGGTATGGATTACACCTGCTGCTTGAGGAGCGGTGAAACCTTTTTCAATCGTCCATGCACGAACTTCCTGAACACCGGCAGTGAAGTAAGTTGCCAAGTCCAATAATGAATATGCAGCACGGATTAATTTATGAACACCTGATTCTTCAAGTCCTAAATCCTCCAAGAACATTTTGCGTTCTTCGTAGTCTTCCAACTGCGCGATTTCAGATTCAATTTGAGCAGAAATTACCAATACCTCAGCATTTTCATCCTTTACTGCTTCTCTTACTTTCTCCACATAAGCATTTCCTGTATTTACAGAAGCTTCATCCACATTACAAACGTAAAGTACAGGTTTGATGGTTAAAAGAGTTAGGTCTTCGATAAATTCAAAGTCTTCTTCTGAAATAGGAGCTGTACGAGCTGATTTTCCGGATTCCAAATGGTTCTTAACTACTGAAAGGACTTCAAATGTTTTCTTAGCATCTTTATCACCACCAGTTTTAGCCATTTTTTCAACCTTCTGAATACGTTTAACTACGGTATCCAAATCTTTAAGTTGCAATTCTGTATCGATGATTTCTTTATCACGAATAGGGTCTACTGAACCATCTACGTGGATAACATTACCATCATCAAAACATCTTAAAACATGAATGATAGCATTAGTAGTACGAATATTCCCTAAAAACTGATTTCCTAAACCTTCACCTTTGGAAGCACCTTTTACCAATCCAGCGATATCTACGATTTCGATGGTATTAGGAACGATACGTTGAGGATTTACAAGTTCGGCTAATTTGTTCAAGCGAGCATCTGGTACAGTGATTACACCTACATTGGGTTCAATTGTACAGAATGGAAAGTTTGCTGCTTGCGCTTTTGCATTTGATAAACAGTTAAATAAGGTCGATTTACCTACATTCGGTAGGCCTACTATCCCGCATTGTAATGCCATATTTCTATTTTGTTAAAATTGCGACAAAGATAACAAAAATGCTGATAGAAAGGATTAGCTATTGTAGAGTATTTTTAGCGATACGATTAAAGAATAAAAATTTTAAAATGACATTAAAATGAAAATTAAATGATTGATTTAGAGTGCTGTAGCAGATGATTTACATTTTTTAACATTTTCAGTTTAATCCTTCCGCTCAAAATAGCTGTCAGAACATTAAAAATAACCGGACAATTGGGTCCTAACGATATAAGGAGATTATTATGAAAAAGTTAATTTACGCAGCATTGTTTTTTGGAGGTTTACTATTTGTTAAACCGGCTGAAGCTCAGGTTCGAGTAAGTCTGAATATTGGATTACAACCTAATTGGGGACCAGTTGGCTATGATTACGCCAGGTACTATTACATGCCAGAGTTTGATATGTATTATGATGTGTCAAATCGTTATTATACTTATTACGATGGACGTAGTTGGGTGTCTCACAGGACTATACCTCGCAGATACAGAGGCCGGGATTTTTATAGAACCTACAAAGTTGTAGTCAATGAATCCAGACCATGGAGAAACCATAGACATTATCATGATCGTTATCATGGTTATTCTAGAAACTATTCTCAAGTTGCAATCCGAGACGGTGGAAGACATTACCATAAAGCTGACAAGCATTATCGTAAAGCTCAGAAAGAGCATTACAAGTATCATAAGAAGATGGATAAGCGTTGGAAAAAGGGAAGACATTACGATGATTAGCATATAAAATTGGGATAAATTGAAGGGGGCCTTGGTGAGGGGTCCCTTTCTTTTATCAACAAATATTTTTACTTTTGAAAAAAAATTAAGACACCTTTTAGGCTATGTTGAAGAAGACAATTGTCGTTGGTATTGCCTCAATTTCCACACTAATTTCAGTATACTCCTGTAATTCTATTGTTGGGTCACCAAATTCTTCGAATTCTTCGGATTCGACTGAGAATGTATTGGCTGCGGGCAAAACCGAAGTTCAAAAAGATACAGTTAAATTAATGGACTTGCTGGATTCCTTAAATAGAGGAAAAATAAAATTTCCTGAAGTTGATTCCTTAAATAAAATTGATCCTAAACAGGCGAAAAGAACGCTGCGGGATTCTATCTACAGAGAATTAAACAAGAAGGATAAGCATATTTATTTGACCTTTGATGATGGACCTTTAATTGGTAGTTCGGCAATTGATTCTATTATTACTTCGAAAAACGTTAAGATTTCTGCTTTCTTGGTTGGTAAACATGCCGGCATGAGCAAGCGTTTAAAGCGTGATTTTGAAAAATATATGAATAATCCACTTGTGGACTGTTATAACCATAGCTTTACCCATGCGGCTAATAAATTCCATGTTTTCTATAGTAACCCGGATTTGGCTGTTGCAGATTTTGAAAAATGTGAAACCGATCTTGGTTTAAAGCATAAAATCGTTCGTATGCCAGGTAGAAATATTTGGTTATTCGATGATGTTCGTCGGGTGGACTTAACTTCTGGTAGCCAAACTGCAGATTTATTGGGTGTGAATGGGTATAAGATCTATGGATGGGATATGGAATGGAAAATCAATGGCCTGAGTGGAAAACCTGTTCAGTCGGTTGATGAGATTTATGGTCGTGTTCGGAATATGCTAGGAAATAAATCTACATTAAAACCTAATAACATTGTGCTATTGATGCATGATGATATGTTTCAAAATAAAAAGGGACAACAATTGTTGAGCAACCTAATTGATAGTCTCAAGCAACATAAGGATTATAAGTTTGATTTTATTGCCAACTATCCTGTAAAATATTAAGATTTGGGATTGGCTTAAACTTTTATGTTGCAATAAAGTTTAATATTTATGACCATATCCCAACTCTTTAAAAAAGTATTACCCTTTACCAAACCGTATAAGAACTTAATTTTTTATACACTTATCCTGACCGTTATTGGCTCTTTTGCTGCCCAGGTCAATGCCTTTATCCTCAAATATACAGTCGATACCATTAGTGACCTCTTGGTCAATAAAACGCCGCTTCGAACGGGTTTATACCTGTTGGGGACTATATCTGCAATCCTATTAGGAAAGGAAATCGTTTATTCCATCGTTCAGTTTGGACAGAAATATTACGGCGAGAAATTGCGTATCAATATCGCCCGTGATTTCTCGCAGGCTATAGTCGATAGAATATTGACCTATAGAATGGCATTTTATACCTCCAGCATCAACGAATCAGGGAAGTTACAGACTCGTATAGATGCCGGGATTAGCTCGCTTACCCGTTTGGTTCAAAATTTCTTCATCGATATTCTTCCACTATTTGCCAATGCCATTGTCGCCTTGGTATGTATGTTTCTAGCTAATTTTTATGTAGGTCTAGTTGGCTTATTTATTATCCCCATCTATTTCTATGTTTCCCAATTACAAGCAAAACGACTATCGGGATTTCGTAGGGAGATGCGTCGATACCGTGAAGATAAAAGCAATCAGTTGATTAAACTTATTGACTCCATAACGGTTATCAAATCTTTTGTCCGCGAAAAAACGGAAGCAAGAAAGCATCAGCAGATTCAATCTGATATGACCGATAACCAAATGAGGACTCGGAAAACATCTTTTATTTTCGAAAGCATAAAGGGGTTCATTGAGCAAATAGGAGTGGTTATCGTGATTATCTTGACCGCCTATTTCGTATTGAACGGACAGATGTCCATAGGTGCCATAATGTTTCATATCATGTTGTTTAATAATGTGTCGGCCCCAATTCGCCAACTACATCGAATATATGATGAAGTAAATGATGCCTTGATTTACTCGGAGAGCTTTTTCGGGATTTTGGAAGATGAAGGTCAGAAGGAACCAACAGGAAAGTACAGACCTGATAAAATCAAGGGTTTAATAGAAATCAAAAATGTCAATTTCAGTTATCCAAACGGATATGAAGCTTTGTTTGATATCAATATGCGGATCTGCCCAAATGAAAACACCGCCTTGGTGGGATTGTCTGGAGCAGGGAAAAGTACAATCATCAACCTTTTGGATAAATTTTACGAGCCTACTGAAGGCGCAATTTATTTAGATGGAGTTGATTTAAAGGAATATGATACGGATTTCCTTCGAGAAAATATAGGCTTGGTACTACAGAAGAATCATATTTTTAAAGGAAACATTATTGAGAATATCAAGTATGGCAAGATCAATGCGAGCATGGAAGAGATCATTGAAGCTGCAAAGAAAGCGTCTATCCATGAACAAATCTTGGAACTTCCTGATGGCTACAATTCGGAAGCGAATCTCCTTTCAGGCGGCCAACAACAGCGAATTGCCATTGCCCGAATGTTTCTTAAAAATCCACCAATTATATTTTTGGATGAACCGACAGCCAATCTGGATGCAATTGCTACCGAACAAATAAAAAATAGCCTGGACGCAATCAAGGTTGGTAGGACAGTGATTATAGTTTCACACAGTATTTCTCAGATTATCGATGCCGAGCATATTATCGTGATGGAAAAAGGTAGGGTAGTGGAAGATGGTACCCACGAAGCCTTATTTGATAGGCATGGCACTTATTATAAGATATTTAGTGCGATGGCGAATAGCTTAAACATCCATAAGATCACGGAATCCATGAAAGAAGATTAAATATTATTAAAATTAGGCGTGTTTTTTGTTATAGGAAAATTTGAATTCTAATTATTGAGAATATTAATTTATGCTTTACCCAGTCCTAAGATCTTTTATCAAATTTGGTTTGAAATGGTATGTTTCAGAATGGCAATTAAAAAACTTGCATCTGGCGCAGAACAATGACCCTGCAGTCATAGTTTCCAATCATCCGAACTCATTCTTTGATGCCTTGGTAATAACGGTCCATCAACCGTCAGAAATCTGTTTTCTGACTCGTGGTGATATTTTTGCAAAGCCATTGGCAAATTGGGCATTGCGAACCTTTTTTATGCTTCCCATCTATAAAAAGAATGATGACGAAGATGCAGATATTAGTAATGCTTTTACCTATGATGAATGTGTCCGTCAGTTAAAGATGGGAAGGAAATTACTCATATTTCCAGAGGGTGTTTCTCGAAATCATTTAGACTTAAAACCCTTTATGACCACCGGATTGAGTTCTATTATTCAACGTGCGGTTCAGATGGATGTCCCTATTCAGGTACAACCTTATATTCTCAGCTATAATTCTTTTGATGATAATCCAAAGGCTGTTTATTTGGAAGCCTTACACCCAATTGATTCTACCGATTATTTGAATAATTCCAATGTTGATACAACAGAGCTTATTCGGCAATTAAGGTCTGATATGGACGCTAGTATGTTAAACTCTTATATCGAAGGGACAGAGGATGTTCAAAAAAGTAAGTCCTGGATGAAAATTCCAGCACTGCTTGGTTATTATTCGCATAATTGGTTCTATCAGCTAGTGAAAAAACAAGTGAGAAAGAAAACAGAGAACAGCATTTTCTATGATTCGCTCTTATTTGGGGTATTGTTATTCGCTTATCCTGTTATTATTTTTCTACTCAGCATCATAATTGGAAATATTACCGGTTTCTGGTGGGGGGGACTCATATTCATTTTATTACCCTTCATATCGTATTGTTGGGTTCAGTATCAACCAATCAAAACAGCTTCCGAAAATTTAGAAGGACGTGTTAATAAGCTGAATCCTTAAATTTATTTTGTTTGGGCTTCTTGCGTACTTTGTCCAAGAGTTTCTTTCCAAATTTAAAAGCAAGGTAGAGGATTACCAAAACACATATTCCTGCTAAAATAGGTAAGAAAATAGCCAGAATACTCATGATGGTTGAGCCAATGGTTTCAATGGTGGAAATTGCAGGATTAGCTATTCCGGCTGTTGTCCCTGATGAGGCTGCCCTTGTTCCTGCAAAAATAGAACTTATGGTTGCGGCGGTACCTCCGCCAGCAATAATCGCTAAAGACCATTGTATCCAATTGCTAACCTCTGTAAACTGAGAAGCAAACAACAGTGAACCTGCAATGGTTGCCAATGGCACCGTGATGCTATCCAATATATTATCGACGAAAGGAATATAATAGGCCAGGATTTCAATGATGGTGGCTAGTCCGGTTGCAATGACAGCAGGTAATCCACCAATCCAAGCATAGCTTTGATCCAAAGGAATCCAGCCCAGGTAGGAACCCAAGCTTAAAAAGAAAATGGGTAAAAACACCCTGAATCCTGTAGCGGCGGCTAATCCAATTCCTACAAATAAGGAAATAAGAAAAGGTAGAAATTCGGTCATGTCTTGGTTTTATTAATCTTATAACAAATTTCCAGCCAATTGTTTAGCTAAAAGCGAGAGGGATTACTGTTTAGTAATCCCTCTCGCTTTTTATTTTCTTTTTTGCTTATCCTTCAAGACTCATAATTTCCTCAGCTAGATTTTCCCAATCTTGTTGAAGACCTTCCAATTTAGCTTTTTCAGAATTGTAATTTCTGGTATGCTCTTGTAGTTTTACAGGATCAGAATAGATATCCTCCTGTGCAAGTTCATTTTCTAATTCTTTCACCAAAGATTCCTGATTTTCAATCTTCTCCTCCAAAGCAGATAACTCCTTGTTTTTCTTCTGAATAATCTTTTTTACATCTTCAGTAGGAGCAACCTTTTCCTTTTTTGGTTCTTCTTTGACTTTCTTTTCCTGTTTAACAACAGGCTTGATTGTGCGTTTAGAATTCCATTCTTCAAATTCCTGATAGGATCCTGGATATTCTTTAATTTCCTTATCCTCGATAAACCAGATTTTATTGGCAACATGGTCCAAGAAGTAACGGTCGTGAGATACCACGATAAATGTTCCTTCGTATTGTTGTAGGGCCTGGATCAAAATATTCACTGAGGCCATATCCAAGTGGTTGGTAGGCTCATCCAGTACTAGGAAGTTGGCGTCAGCGGTCAATGCTTTTGCCAAGGCTACTCTTGATTTCTCACCTCCTGAAAGGACTTTGATCTTTTTGAAAACGTCATCACCAGTAAATAAGAAACTTCCTAAAATGGAACGTAATTCTGTTTCTGTATGTTTTGGCGCAAAGGCAACCAATTCTTGTAGAATTGAATTTTCAAGATGCAGAGCCTCTAGTTGATGCTGTGCAAAGAAAGTTTGGGAGACGTTATGTCCTTTGGTGCTTTTTCCTTCAAATTCTGTATCAGCATCAGCAACAATTCTTAGTAATGTCGATTTACCTTTACCATTCGCACCAATCAAAGCGATTTTATCGCCTTTTTCTATCAATCCATCGGTCTTATCCAAAATATCAATGTTTGGATATGATTTGCTGATGTTCTCAATCGTCACCACATGGCGGCCTGAAGGCTTTGAGAATTTGAAGCTAAAGTTTACTTCCGGATTATCATCATCGACCTCATCTACTTTTTCCATTCTGTCCAAGGCCTTGATACGAGATTGAACCATCTTGGCCTTACTCGCCTTTGAACGGAATCTCTCAATCAAACGCTCTTCCTGTTTAATCTTCGCCTGTTGGTTTTTGTATTGATTACCTTGGATTTCTTCGCGAAGTGACTTTTCCTCTAGGTAGAAACTGTAGTTTCCAGCATATAGGGTTAGTTTTCCTTTTCTGGACTCAACAGTTTTATTGATAATCCTATCCAGGAAATAACGGTCGTGAGAAACAATAACAATGGCACCTTCAAAACTTTGAAGATAGGTTTCTAACCATTTAATGGAAGGTAAATCCAAGTGGTTGGTAGGCTCATCCAGTAGAAGGATATCAGGAGCTTGCAGTAGGATTCTGGCCAACATAACACGCATCCGCCATCCTCCAGAGAAAGTGGCCAATGGTCTTTTTTGTTCCTCTTCTGAGAATCCCAACCCAGCCAAGATTTCATGCGCTCTAAATTCGATGCTATATCCATCTAAAGCTTCAAATTCTGTCTGTTTATCACTCAGTTTATTTAGAATATCATCCGAATAATCTGTTTCTAACTTTTTTAACAGATTTTCTATTTCCGTATGTAACTGATTTTGACGCTCAAAAGCCTCCATGGCAACATGAAGGATACTTTTTTCCGAATGATAGGACAGTAAATCCTGGTTTAAATAACCTAATTTCAGGTCCTTTGCCATAGAGATTGTACCCGATGTTGGGGAAAACTCACCGACGATAAGTTTTAATAATGTGGACTTCCCGGTACCATTGGCACCGATTAGGCCTACTTTATCTCCTGGCTTAATGTGCCAGTTTGCCTCGTCGTACAATGCTCTGGAGCCTATTTCGAATGTTAAGTTATTTATTGATATCATTTCGGGTGCAAAAGTAATGAATATTTCTGCATCTTTGGCTACCTTTGCATCCATGTATAAGCTAGTTAAACCATTTTTCTTCTCCATGAACCCGGAACAGGCGCATCATAATGTGACTTCAGGGTTGAAATTTTTCAATAAAATTTGGGGCTCTAAAGCATTATTAAACTCCATGTATTGTGTTGAAGATCCAAGGTTAGAAACCAAGGTATTCGGACTTACATTTAAAAACCCAGTGGGATTAGCTGCTGGATTTGATAAAAATGCTGAATATATCGAGGATATGGCTAGACTAGGCTTTGGTTTTATCGAAATTGGAACGGTTACTCCAAAACCTCAACCCGGTAATGATAAACCTAGAATGTTTAGGTTGGTGGATGATAGCGCCCTGATCAACCGCATGGGATTTAATAATAAAGGAGCAGATGTTGCTGCTGCAAAATTGAAATTCCTAAAAGAGAGAAACGGAGTTTTGATCGGTGGAAATATTGGTAAAAATAAAGTGACACCAAATGAAGAAGCTGTAAATGACTACATCTATTGCTTTAAATCTCTATTTGACTATGTGGATTACTTCGTTGTCAATGTAAGTTCACCGAATACTCCAGGATTAAGGGATTTGCAGGAAAAAGGACCTTTGATGCATATCCTGAATACTTTGCAACAATTGAACCTTGAGAAATCAAGTCCAAAACCTATTCTGTTGAAAATAGCACCAGATTTGACTTTTACCCAACTGGATGATATTGTCGATATCGTTATAGAAACAAAGATCGCAGGTGTTATTGCTACAAATACAACTATTGCGAGGGAAGGACTTCAAAGCAATCGCTTATTGGTTCAAGAGCCTGGAGGAGTGAGTGGTAAACCTTTGACTCGCCGTTCTACTGAAGTTATCAAGTATATTTCTGATAAATCAGGTAAAGCATTCCCAATAATTGGTGTAGGAGGGATTCATTCTGCTGAAGATGCTATTGAAAAATTAAATGCCGGGGCTAGTTTGGTTCAGGTATATACTGGCTTTATCTACGAAGGACCTTCATTGGTCGCTGATATCTGCAAGGGAATCTTGAAAGAGCGAAGCAAAAATCAATAAGATTATCTCACTTGAAATTGTTCATGTCTTATCATAAAAAAAGAGCTGATAAATCATTATCAGCTCTTTTTTGTATTGAATAAACCCAAATTATTGGGTTACTTTTTTCAAAATATAATTGTCTTTCAAAGGACCGTCGATAGGATTACCATCTTGGTCAAGTGAGAATAGTTGATTTTCACCAACTTTCAATTTCATATTTACTTCTTTACCTACCAAGTGAACAACGCTGCCGTTATCATGCCACATGAATTTTCCGGTATCTTCTATTTTAGTATCTCTTTCTTGATATTCACCCTCGTAAGTGAAGGTCTCATCCGAATTTAAAGTTACTGTAGTTTTAATGCCAGGACAATCAGCACATGGGAAAACCCCAGAGTATGTTCCTGCCCAATCTAATGAGTTTTGAGAGGTGTGCGTAGTATCTACTGTATTGGTATCTGTAATTTCTGTACTGCTTGAATCTTTTGATTCCATTTGTTTATTGGCATTCGAAGTACAAGATCCAAAAGTAAGTAGTGCAGTAGCGCCTGCAAGTATCCAAAGTTGTTTCATATCACAATAATTTATGTGTAAAATTAACCCAAAAACTACGCCAAAAGGAATTTTATTCTAGTTTTTTTATATAAAAGTTACCTTTTAAATAAGTTTACTCATTGGGTCTACAAATCTATAGCTGGAAATTAATTTATAGAATAAAATTTAGTTTAAGCAATTGTTACATTTTTAATAAACAAATAACATAAGAACTGATTGTCCTAATTATTTTACCACTTTGTATTCCTGTATGCAGCATCCCAAAACCTAAACTCTAAACGGCTAGCTGCAATAAATGCTTCCAACATCAATTCTCTACCTTTATAGTTTGTATTTTCAGCCATGTAATTCGTGTAATCCAATGCTTTCTTTACGCCAATGGCAAACTCTTCACCACTATAGGTTTCAATCCAATTTTTATAAGGATTATTTGAAGTATTCTTATTTTGATATATATGATCACCTACTTCCTTATAGATCCAAAAACAAGGTAGAATGGCTGCTGTAGCCACTTCAATAGGATCAAAAGCAACGGTACTTTTCAAGTAATGTATGTAATGATGACATACCGGTTCAATGGTGATTTCCTGATTGGGCTCCAGATTGAATTCCTTAAAATAGGCTTCATGTAAGGCTCTTTCAACAATTAATGCGTTTTTTCCAAATTCGAAAAAATCCAAGGCCATCTCGTTGTCCATCGCTTTGGAACCTAATGCCGCAAGCGCTCGACCATAATGCTCCAAGTATTTTGCATCTTGTAACATGTAGAATTGGAACTTCTCCAATGGAAGATTTCCATTCTTCAATTCCTCAATAAATGGCATTTCAAGAATTTCTTTATATAGTGGTTGAATTGCCGCCCAGGCTTTATCAGTCCATTTCATATTTAATAAGTTTTACAGGGTTGAAAAAATGATTTAATGGTCCATGACCTTTTCCAATTACTAGATCTTTACTGCCTTTTATCGCACTATTGATATACATCAGAGCATTTTCTGTTGATTGCTCTAAATGATATCCGCGTGCAAGGAATGAGGCAATGGCAGAGGATAAGGAACATCCCGAGCCGTGCGTGTTTTTTGTATTGACACGTTTCGATTCAAAATACTGGGCTGCTTGACCTTTTTGAATCAAGATACTCGTCAGAATATCACTCTGAAGATGTCCTCCTTTTAATAGGGCAGCCTTGCAGCCAAGGCTCAATATCTCATCTGAAACATCCTCCATCGCATGTACCGTACTTATTTCGCGATTTACCAAAACGGAAACCTCATCCAAATTTGGAGTGATGATGTCGGCAATCGGAAACAACAATTCCTTGATTGCTTCTATAGTGTCTTCTTGAATCAGGCGATGACCACTGCTGGACACCATGACGGGGTCAAAAACTATCGGACCTTTATAGTCCTTTAAGAAACCGGCAATTGTTTCTACCAATTTGGTATGATGCACCATTCCAATCTTGATGCTGTCTGGATAAATATCTTCAAATAAACATTCCAATTGCTCCGATACGGCTTCAACCGGAATCTCAAAAATATTCTTTACACCCTGCGTATTTTGAACAGGTAATGCCGTCAAAACATTCATGGCATAGCAACCAAGCGCCGAAATGGTTTTTGTATCGGCCTGAATTCCAGCACCACCACTACCATCAAATCCTGCAATACTTAAGACGGTTGGAACTTTATATTTTTTGTTTTCTTTCATTTTAATAAGGCTTTTAACTCCTCTGTTGCCTTTCGGGGATCCGTACTGGCACAAATTGCTGATACTACAGCAACACTGTTTGCTCCAGCAGCAAAGGCTTCACCTGCATTCGTTAGGTTCATCCCACCAATGGCAATCAGTGGTCTGTTGTTCATAGTTTTTATCTCCTCAATACCGGAAATTCCCCAGGTTGTTACCGTATTGGTTTTCGTCGGCGTATTAAAAATAGGACTGAGGCCAAGATGATGAGTCGCTTTTAGTTGACTCGACTTCAATTGCTCTTTATATTCCAAAGACCATCCGATTTTCAGCCGATCAGCATATTTCTCAGCAATTTCTAATGGCTGCTGATCTGAAAGGCCTACATGGATTCCCCAGGCTTCAACTTCTGCAGCAACCTCCGCATTATCATTGATGATCAAAGGAATTTGATAATGATCGGTGATCATTTTTAATGCTTTGGCTTTTTTCAAATAATCGGAAAATGAAATGTCCTTCTCACGCAATTGAATGATATCTACCCCAGCAGAAATTGCCTGCTCGGCAACCCTTAACCAATCCATTTTTGTACAATCTCTTTCTGAAATCACCAGATATAAAGGATAGGGGAAATCAGGATGGATTGGCATATCTTTTTAGTTTTAGATTTCCTAGGATTTGTTCTTTCGCCAGGTTGTATAAGGTGTCATATAGATTTAGTTGCAAAGTTCCGGGACCTTTTGAGATTTTTGCCGCCAGTTCACCAGCAAGACTGGTAATCGTAATTCCTGCCACAGCCTCCTGATAAGGATCATTCCCCAATCCGATAAAGGCTGCGGTAATTGCGGATGCCGTACAGCCTAATCCCGTCACTTTCGTCATCATTGCAGAGCCATTGCTGACCTCCGTAATCTCTTCCTTTGAAATAACATAATCAATAGCTCCGGAAATACATACGATTGCTCCAGTTTCTTTATTTAGAATCTGACCAGCCTGTAGGGCAGTGCTGCTGGATTCTGTACTGTCAACTCCTTTCGAACTTGTATTGTTGAAATTTTGCAATGCCATGATTTCTGAAGCATTACCACGAATAACCGTAGGTTTCAATTGCACAAGAGTCTCCAGGGTTTCATTTCTCAATTTCGATATCCCAGCACCAACAGGGTCTAGAACCCATGGTTTCCCTAATTTGTTTGCTAATTTTGCAGCCTCGATCATGTTATTCGCCCAAGGTTTGCTGATGGTCCCAATGTTGATGACCAGTGAATTACAGAAGCTTAAAACTTCTTCTAATTCCTCTTCAGCATGCACCATAATAGGAGAGGCTCCCAATGCCAATAATGCATTTGCCGTATTGTTCATCACAACAAAATTCGTGATGTTTTGAACCAATGGAGCTTTTGCTCGGACCTGTGTAAGTAAATGATAAATGTCGTTTTCCATTATTTGAAATTTAAATACAATAATGGCTATAGGGAAGGGAATAGGCAATTGGTCTGCCAAGCGCTTATCTGCTTTTCCCTACGCCGGTTTTAACCGTATCAGGTTCAAAGGGACTGTCTCAATTCTATAAAAAAGAATACCCCTAAAGCCAATCAAATATACCCTAAACAATCTGCAAAGTCAAATATTCAAGGTCTTCATAGCTCAGGAATTCAATAGAATCTTAATCCTCAGAATGGTATCCCTGTCTTTTTGCTTTTCACTTTCACTTAATATCTCCCAAGGAATCAAAGAAGGATGCAATTTGAGCTCATCATTCCTGCTTTCCCCAAAATCCCAACCATTGATATATCGATGCGCCATCCAACGATTATGCTCGATGATGGCGAGTGTTTCTATTTCTTCCGTACTGAATGATATCTGATTAGGATCAGCAACTGGCCAATCCTTTTCGGTCAAAAGAAACTTATAGGGAATATGATCGGCCTGTGCTCGGCTTGCATCCTTGGCATCCTCACTCAAGGTTAACCAGTCTGAAGTGTATTTCTCACTTTCTGAACTTGCCCCTGATAGCAATTTTCGATAATCATCATGTATCGCCTGAGCCAGTTTATCCTGCTTTTGACCCGTGATAAATTCCAGGTTGCAGATATCTTCCATCTGCCCAAAAAACTTGATTCGATCTGTGTCGGCGGAATAGTTGATCAATTTTCGTAGTCCCTTTCCTTCAGCATTCAATACATAAATCGGGAAATTGGTATTTTGAGTTTTTTCCAATAATTCCAGTCCCGCATTTAGATTGGCCTGATCCTGATCAAATGCCATGATAAATAAAGTTTGATCGCCTTTATTCATAAGCTCCTCCTTCTCAATCATTTCATTGAATGTGCCTTCAAACTTATGGAAGCGAACTGGAAAGATTTTATCAGCTTTCGGATATTGTTCGCTAAAATAATTTCGGTCTTTATCGGCATGGTCAGAGTATATGGAAATCTGCAAATCATTTTCAACAGAGGTGTGAAAAATCCTCAACGCCTGAACCAACATGGCCTTTGCAAAATCCCCATAACCTAGAAATACAATCTTATTGATGTCTGCAATGCTTTTCCCAACCTTCTGCATATCCAGTGGAATCTGCGAAAAGAATTGACGAGCAAGCATTTTATGGATATTAAAAAATCTTAGCTGAATCTGATTGTTCTGAAAATGGATTCCTGTGTTTTTGACCAAGTCGATTAATCGGGGGTTGCTGATATGTAAAAAACAAAGTAGTTCATTCTGACATTTGGATTTATCATAGATATCCTGAACCGATTCAATGATTTCTATCACCGTTTGCTCATTCTCTAAAAAGACAATCAGGGTGGAAGCACGTTTGATTCCTGCTTCAATAAGGGTATTCTCATCCTCAGCATTTCCGATGATGACTAAATGACCCTGTTTTTTTACAGCATTGATGTCAGCATGCTCGGTTTCTTTTTCAATTGCAATTCCCTGCTTTTGATAGTCATCCTTCAAACTCTTGAATAGCTGTCTTCCTTTTTTTGAAATTCCAATTGAAATCAAATGGTTTTTTTTGAAAGAGGCCTTCATTAGGTTGAACTGTTCCGAGAATACTTTCTGAATAATTTTATAAGCCCCAAAAAGAAGAATCCCAATAGCACAAATTTTGGCAATAATTAATTCTAAAGGAACATTCTCATTTTCAAGACCTGAACCCGAAGGATCACCTCCGAATACAATTTTGATAATTCGATAGATACGATCAGGGAGATATCGAAAGGAGTTGCTCTCAGGAAAAAATTTAGATAAACCTATCCAAGATATGATAATTAAAAAGCATACAAATGCGATTCCCAATAGGCCTTTTTGTCTTCTTGTCAAATTCATTCTTTTACTCGCTTAATTTCTGTTTTGCTTCTTTTAACAGGGATTCTACTTCCGATTTTAATTCCTTGTTTTTGATTTTTATCAACTGCTTCTCTGTGATTTCCACGATTCTTTGTCCAATCAAATGGGTATCTGGATTGCTGCTGAAATAATTCGCTACCATCGCTCTTGCCAAGGGATGATAATCATAGGTAACAGCTAATAAACGCAGGTTTGCATCATTCTTTATTGGATAGTTTTTCTTTAATATATCCGTGATCTTCTCATTGGAACTTGGTGAAACCGTTCTGACCAAGGGGTCGTCAAAGTACCAGGTATCAAAGGTATTGCTGCTATCCGAATAATTTAAGATGGCTCCAGTTTCATTATTGTATTTCTTACCATAGAATTTCTCTAAGTCATTGGCTAATTGATCTTTTGACATGCTCACCTGACCTGGAACTTCCCAGATATTGATGGAATTACCATTCATCAACGATTCTACAGTCATCAATCGCTTATCCCCAGGGATAACATAAATTGCATCAAATCGCTGATTAATAAAGGGCATCGTCAGAATATTCCCGGTCGTAGCATCAATTACCTTAGCAGCCAAACGCATTCCTTCGGCATCGTCCTGTACGAATATCTGTTTATCATCATCCGAAAAATGAAAATATTGGGTGTTTTTACTGATTCGAATGGTTTGCCCAAAAGACTTTCCTTCCTCAAGATCCCAAAGTCGCATATGGGTAGCATCCTCAGACACTGCCAGCACATTTCCTTTATTATTAAAGACCATAAATGGTGAAACGATAGTTTTCATATTCAGGATAGGCTTGAAGGTTTTTGTTTCCAAGACCTCTGCATCCCCAACACTACTAACCTTTAATAGATATTCGCCAGTAGGACTGAAAGCACCGCTACTTAAAGCTTCTTTACCTTCTTTTAATACTTTTTTGGAGGCAATATCCAATACCTTCCATCCATCAGGATTAACCATAATCACCAGCCTAAAGTCTGGACTCACTGTAAATCCTCCAATTTCTTGTTCTTGTGAAAAGTTGATGGTTTGTTTTCCAGTTTCAATATCCCAAGCTGCAAAACTGTTTTTTCCTGTTCGCGCTAAAACCTGGGTTTCATTCTGATTGAAAATATACAGCCTGGCCTGTGAATCAAAGGGCTTTCCAACGGGTTTTCCAGTAGCTGCATCAAAAAAGTAGGTCTTCCCACTTTTCCCCTTTACCAAAACCCGCTTTGTTTTATGAAGAACTAAATGAACAGTTGCCTCTTCGGGAATTTGAATAAAGTTCTTTGTTTTTTCACCTGTATTCAGATTTAATTGTTCTATTGATTTTCCACCCTTATACCTTAACAAGGCGATATCGGTGCTAATTCCGGGCTCTATATGTGCTAAATCACTGGTCTCAAAAAATTGTGCTACCCGCAAGGCATCTCCCTTTTTATTCTCGAGAAAAGTTTGGGAATTGCTATTGACCAAGGACTGGGTCCAATCTGGGGAATTGGCCTCTGAATTTAAGGCATCCTTCTCCATTATTTTAATCATATTACTGAAAAAGAAAACATTCTCTGGTAATTTACTCGTTTTAATCACCGAACCATTGCCAGTATTCAATTGACTGATTTGGGAATCATTCCCAATATATAAATTACCATTATCTGTAAAACCTGTAAATCTCACCAAGGTCGAGGTTGGCAAGGACCATTGAGTTCCATTTAGCTTGTTGAAATAGTTTATTCCTGCTGTATTATGAAAGATAACCTGATTCCCATCCTTACTGAAAACTGCAGTTTTGATCCCCGAGCCTAAATCCTTTTTAAAGATCTGTCTTAGCTCTGGAGTAGAGAGGTCATAAATGCTTACTTCTGAAGGACCTTCAAAAGATTGGCGATCTACCAATAAAGTCTTTGAGGTATTGTCGAAATAAGCAGTGGATGTTCTCAATTCCTGACTTTTGGTAAGATCCTGCTCTTGTTTCGTTTCGGTGTTGAATAAAATTGTTTGTCTGGAGTTTTTATTGAATACAAGGTATTTCGCATCTGGCGATACCGCAGTTATTGCAATAAAGGTACTATCTGGATTGGGACGAATTTCTTCCTTCTTATTATTTTCTATATCATATCTGACGATTACACTGTTAAGGGTAGTTACATAAGCTCTGTTACTGGCATCAAATAGGGGATACCGAATTTGAATGGAGGTTATATCATCTCGTTGGATATGTAGTTTTCTATCAATAGCATTCCAAACCTGCAACACATTCATATTGTTTCCCGCACTTGCAAAACCAACTAGCCATTTTCCATCTGGTGAAAACCGTGTAAAACCATAGTTGACATTAGGCATTCTCGTTAGGTCATCTTGTACTGCAAGCATGGAATGTGCAAATAGTTCAGCACTTTTATCTCCACGCCTGGTTGCTTCCGCAATATAGGCTGCACCATCACCATACTCACTTTCTGTAAGTTTATTGATTCCAGAAGCATACAAGGATTTGGCAAGATTACGTAAAGCCGAATTCCTTTGGTTCCAGGCAAAAATACCTGCAATAATCGCCAAGATCCCCAAGGCTCCAATAGCCGTGGCAATCCTTTTGATATTCCGGTTCTTCCGCTTTATTTTTTCCAGTTGGTAGGCTTGATCTCTTTTGGTTAATTCGCCAAGGGGAACCCCTAAAATACCGGAGATTATTTTTAATAGCGCTAGGTCCAACCTTTGTTTATACTCATCTACCTGATTCTTGATCAGATGATTGGCCACGCCTTGCTCATGTAAATATCGACGATATCCTTCAGGTGAAGTAAAGCCCTCATCCTGTGAATGTGGAATTCGAACATCTGCTGCCAATACTTCCTCTGACTGATCTTTTATGATCTGCCCATTCGCATCCACATTATATCGCAATTCATCAGGGAAACATTGAGCTTCTGTATGGGTGTCGCCATATTCTGGTTCTCCCTTCAGAATCAAGGCCATGATCTTTTTCGATTTCCCGGTTTGCTTGAAATACTTGATCTCATCGCGTACATATATTGAACGCGCTGATTTTGGCGAACTCAAATAAATCAGAAATTCCGAACGGTCCAAAGCCGAAGTTAGAGCATTGCTTAGACTTGAACTGGCCGATAATTCCTTCTCATCCTGAAATACAGGATAGATTTGCCTCGGAATTTCTTCACCGGCTGCATTTTTCTTGCCGATTAAGTCTTCCGGAACCTCATAGGTTTCTAATGCATGATGTAGCCAATCCGCCCATTTCCGACCTTCCCCTTGATTATCGCTATGACTATAACTTATAAATGCTTTATATTTCTTGCTTAGGTCTTGTTCTTGATTTTCCATGAATGAGCAATTTGGTAGTATCTGATTTTCAGATGACAAAAACCAATCCTTTTTCTCTGATTTTTGAAAAATTTGAGTAAAAAGCCCAATTATTTAATCTTTTGTCAAAATTAATTTCCATTTAATATACCATAAAATCCCCTTGAATTGATTTATTCACCATATCATGCTCTAAATTATATTCGAAACTTCTGTAAAATATTTGTGGAAGAATTATATTGATCAATTAAACTTTCTACCTTTAAAAACCTTTTTTAAAACATACGATTATAAACAGATAGAACTATTTTTATTTGATCGTATAACATGTATAGAAACAAACAGAAGCTCTTTTGGGCTTTGGGCTTATCGCTACTTTTTAGCACTACAGCATCTGCAAAAACTTTTGCTGACACATTTACCAACAAACAACAAGTACAGATCGATTCTACAGGAGTACAATCTGTTCAGAAACTTAATTCTACAACCGTCCAAATAAAATTCAGTAATAACGATATTATGTTATTGGATTTTTATGCTGATAATATCTTTAGGCTATTTCAAGATAATAATTACGGGGTAATCCGAGATCCGCAAGCTAGTCCATCGGCTCAAATCCTCGTTGATAATCCAAGAAAGAAAATCCACAGCCTAAGAATTGATGATAAGGGTAAGTCATGGTTTATTTCTACCAAAGAAACTGCCTTTGAAATCAATAAGGAAAACGGTTTATTCAAGATTTATAATATTAAGAATAACCAATTAGTCACCCAATCCCTCGAAGCAATTGATTTTACCAAGAAAAAAGTAAGCCTGCAATTAAAGGAAGATTCTACGGAATACTTTTATGGCGGTGGTGTTCAAAACGGTCGATTTTCACATAAAGGAAAGTCCATTGCCATTGAAAACACCAATAACTGGACAGACGGTGGGGTTGCTTCACCAACTCCTTTTTACTGGTCCACCAAAGGCTACGGGATGATGTGGTACACCTTCAAAAAAGGTAAATATGATTTTGGAAACACCGAAAAAGGAAAAGTTAAGCTTTCTCATGATACGGATTATCTAGATTTGTTTTTTATGGTAAGTGACTCTCCTGTAGGAGTTTTGAATGATTTTTATCAATTAACAGGTCATCCGGTATTACTTCCGAAATTCGGTTTTTATCAAGGTCATCTAAATGCCTATAACCGAGATTATTGGAAGGAAGATCCTAAGGGCATTTTGTTTGAGGACGGAAAAACTTATAAGGAAAGCCAAAAGAATGAAGGTGGAATCAAGGAATCCTTGAACGGCGAAAAGAATAATTATCAATTTTCTGCAAGAGCGGTAATTGATCGTTATGCCCAACATGATATGCCACTGGGTTGGATATTGCCCAATGATGGTTATGGTGCTGGATATGGTCAGGAGAAAACCTTGGATGGAAATATTCAAAACCTAAAAAATCTTGGTGATTATGCTCGTGATAAAGGTGTAGAAATTGGCTTATGGACCCAATCTGATTTGCATCCAAAGGACAGTATAGAAGCTTTATTGCAGCGTGATATTGTCAAGGAAGTTCGTGATGCCGGAGTCCGTGTGTTAAAAACAGATGTGGCTTGGGTAGGAGCGGGCTACTCTTTCGGATTGAATGGAGTCTCTGATGTTGGGCATATCATGCCTTATTATGGTGATGAAGCTCGACCTTTTATTATCTCATTGGATGGCTGGGCAGGTACTCAACGCTACGCTGGTATCTGGTCTGGTGACCAAACCGGAGGGCAATGGGAATATATTCGTTTTCATATTCCTACTTATATCGGTTCAGGACTATCCGGTCAACCGAATATCACCTCCGACATGGATGGAATCTTTGGCGGTAAAAACTTTAAGGTCAATACGCGTGATTTTCAATGGAAAACTTTTACCCCAATGGAACTGAATATGGACGGTTGGGGTTCTAATGAAAAATACCCACATGCATTAGGTGAACCTTATACCTCCATCAATAGAAATTACCTGAAATGGAAATCTGAACTTTTGCCTTATGCCTATAGCATTGCAAAAGAAGCGATAAATGGAAAACCAATGATCCGTGCAATGATGCTGGATTATCCGAATCCTTATACCTTAGGCTCTTCAACGCAATATCAATATTTATATGGACCGTCTATTCTGGTCGCTCCAATTTACCAGGAAACCAAAGCTGATACCTTAGGAAATGATATTCGAAATGGAATTTATTTACCTGAAGGTCGCTGGATCGATTACTTCTCGGGAGACCTTTATGAAGGAAATAAGGTTGTCAATAATTTTGATGCCCCAATTTGGAAAACACCTGTATTCATCAAGGCTGGAGCAATCATTCCAAGGGTGAATGCCAATAATAATGTAAAGGAAATCAATAAAAAACATCGAATCTATGAGATTTATCCTGAAGGTAAATCCCATTTTTATGAATATGATGATGATGGCTATACCCAGGCTTATTTGATTAAAGAAGGTGTTAATACCTGTATTGAGGTAGATGCTGAAAAAATTGGGAAGGTAAATATAGCAGTTAACCCTACGGAAGGGACTTTTGAAGGTTTTGAAAAAGATAAGGTTACTGAATTTTGGATTAACCTGACCAAAAAACCAAAGAAAATCAACCTTACGGTAGGAAAGAAAAAAGTCAAATTAAGTGAGGTTCATTCTAAAGCAGATTTCGAAAAAACGGAGAATGTTTTCTACTATAATGAAAGCCCTAATTTGAATGAATTTTCAACGAAAGGTTCGGCTTTTGAACAAACCATAATTGCTAAGAATCCACAATTGATGATTAAGGTTGCTGAAACAGATGTCGTTCAGAATGCAATTAAATTAACTATTGAAGGTTTTGAATATGCTCCGATCAATAGATTTAGAAAATATTCAGGAACTTTGACAGCACCAAATACTGTAACGGTATCTGATGAAAAAACAAAAGCCTATACCTTAGAACCTACCTGGGACAAAGTCAATAATGCTGATTATTATGAAATTGAATTTGATGGACTAAATTATAGCTACATTAAAGATAATAGCTTGTTGTTTGAGGGTCTTAAACCTGAAACAGCATATAATTTCAAAATCCGCGCGGTCAATAAGGATGGAGTGTCAGATTGGAAAGAATTTGGACAAACCACAAAATCAAATCCATTACAATTTGCAATTACTGGTCTAACTGCCGAAACAACAGTTCCTAATCAAGGCTCTGAAGGAGTTAAGAATTTAGTGGATTTTGATGAAGGTAATATGTGGCATACCAAATGGGGCCAAAAAGCGGTACCATTTGATTTAATTGTCGACTTGAATAGCTTCAACCAACTTGATAAGTTCCAATATCTACCTAGATCAGGTCGTGGAAACGGAATCTTACTGGAAGGAAAAGTTGAAATCAGTAACGATAAACAAAATTGGACTGAAATCGCTGATTTCAATTGGGAAAACAATGATAGCATGAAGGAATTCACTTTCAAAGAACAACCTAAAGCTAGATATGTGAAATTAAAAGTGTCAAAAGCAGTTGGTGATTTCGGATCCGGACGTGAATTGTATGTGTTCAAAGTGCCAGGAACAGATAGTTACCGACCTGGAGACATCAATAATGACCGCTTGATTGATATCAATGACTTAACTTCCTATACTAATTACACTGGTTTAAGACTTGGTGATGCTGATTTTGAAGGTTATGTAAGTAATGGGGATATCAATAAAAATGGTTTGATTGACGCTTATGATATCTCAACGGTTGCTACTAAATTGGAGGGTGGAGCAGAGATCAGTGAGGATGAGAAACTTTCAGGTGCTCTCAAACTTTCAGCATCCAAAACTTCATTTGCCAAAGATGACATTATCGAAGTAAGCGTTAAAGCTGCTGATCTGAAAGATGTAAATGCATTCTCTTTTGCATTGCCTTATAGCCCTCAAGATTTTGAATATGTGGCTGTTGAAAATCATTTGGCAAAACAAATGAATAATATGACCAACGATAGGTTACATAGTAATGGACAAAAAGCATTATATCCTACATTCGTCAATATAGGTGATCAGGAAGTGATCAACTCTAAGGATGGAGTAATATTAACGATCAAATTTAAAGCTAAACGTGCTGGTACCTTTAATCTGAAAGCTAAAGATGGAATCTTGGTAAGTAAGGGTATGAATGTTGTTAATTTTTAGAAATAAATAATCAACCAAATCGATCCGCTTATTTCAGGTGGATAACAAAAAAGACCAGATTAATCTGGTCTTTTTGGTTGTTGTACTGTATTTATTATTTATGCAAGAACGAATTGTAAGTCTGCTTGGAATTTTACGTCTTCACTTACCATTACACCACCAGTTTCTAGCGCAGCATTCCATGTAAGACCGAAGTCATTACGGTTGATTTTACCTTTTACAGTATAACCAGCTTTTTGATTTCCCCAAGGATCTTTTCCAATACCACCGAATTCTACATCGAATGTAACTGGTTTAGTTACCTCTTTAATCGTCAAGTTTCCTGTTAATTTGAATTCTTCATCATCAATTTTCTCAATACCTGTAGATACGAATTTGATATCTGGGAATTGTGATACTGCAAAGAAATCTTCACTCTTTAAGTGTTGATCGCGTTGGCTGTTTTTTGTGTTGATGGAATCTGCTTTAATTTCTACAGATACATGCTTTGCAGCATCTAATACATCTTCACTATTCTCAACATTTACATTGAAGTTCTCAAAATGACCTTTAACTGTGGAGATCATCATGTGTTTTACTTTAAATTCGATTTCGCTATGTGCGCTATCTAAGTTCCAATTTGCCATAATTTTATTCTCTTTATTTTCTCTATTTGTTTTTGTACTACAAAGATGAGGTCATTTTTGTTCTTGCACATTGATGTATGTTAAGAAATGAAATGTTTATTAAAAAAATAAGAATATACCCCTCCCTAACCTCCTTATATAGTATAGATACAGTTTCTAACATGGCAGAAGAAAATAATTAACCCATTTCTAGTTATTTTTAAGACTTTTAAAAAGATTCTGAATAAAAATTAAACTATTGATAATGAATTAGTGACGAAATTATGACGGTTAAAATCTGTTAATACTATTTGATTTATTCATTCGCATAGTATATTTGCCATCAAATGAAAGCGATTATCACATTTGTACTATTTTTCTTCTTCTTAATGATAAGGAGTGGCAATAGTCACGAGGTAATCAATTATTCTGATAGACCCACTATCAGTTTTATGGAACATCAAATGGGATTGCTTGAAAAACAATCTCAACCCACTCAAAAATTAGTTTTCACTCAAACAAATGCGAATGGCTTAGCAGGACATGCTGAACATATCCTTCTGGAACAAGAATCTGAAGACTTCCAATTATGGAAAGATTATCACCTTCAGATGGCTTTCTTTTCTTGTTTGATTGCATTTACATTTTTACTGTTCTTCCCGAATAGGTCCCAAAAGATAACACCGGATTTTATCCTCGATAATAATCCTAACCCAATCTTTATTTCACTTCGTACTTTAAGAATTTAATACGCAATATCTTTCAATGGTCATTGGCAAGAAATTGCTGTTGAATGGATAGGTATTTTTAAAGATCTAATTTTCTTAAGCACACTAACAATCTTCATTGACTATTGAATGTCCTTATCCCTCATTTGGGTTAACACCCATTTTACATTCAAAAACTTTATTAAACATTAACACAAAATGAAGAGAGTTGTTATGCTCATGAGTTCACTAGCTATCTTGTGCCTAGTGTCCTGCAATCAAAAAAAAGAAGAAAAAGAGGAAGATGTAAAATTTACTGCAACCTCCCCAGCGGAAATTGACACCAACTTTAACAAGGAATATGTGTCCCAGATTAAATCCGTTCGGAATATCGAACTAAGAGCATTGGAAAAAGGTTACCTCGAACAAATTCTCGTAGATGAAGGTCAAATGGTTCGAAAAGGCCAATTGCTTTTCCGTATTAAACCAACCATGTACCAAGCGGAATTGAACAAACAAATGGCTGAGGTGGATGTCGCTCAAATTGAAGTTCAGAATACACAGAACCTTTCTGATAAAAATATCGTCTCCCCAAATGAATTGGCAATGGCGAAAGCCAAACTGGAACGCGCCAAAGCGGAAGCTGCAATCGCGCGCCTACACTTGAATTTTACTGAAATTCGCGCTCCATTCGATGGTACGATTGATAGAATTCCTCTTAAGCTGGGTAGCTTGGTGGATGAAGGTGAGTTGCTAACCTCTCTATCGGACAACTCCCAGATGTTTGCCTATTTCAATGTCTCGGAACCTGAATACCTGGATTATCAACGCAATGTTGCTAATCGTGGCGACAACCATGTCTCTCTATTATTGGCAAACAATGAGGAATTGGAACATAAAGGAATCGTCGAAACTATTGAAGGTGAATTTGATTTAGAAACCGGAAATATTGCATTCCGCGCAAGATTTCCGAATCCCAATAAATTATTGAGGAATGGTGAAACCGGAAAGGTGTTAATGACTGTTCCTATGAAACATGCATTATTAATTCCACAAAAAGCAACTTATGAAGTTCAGGACAAGAAATACGTTTTCCTAATCCAGAATGATGGTAAAGTAGTGTCTCAGCCAATCAAAGTAGGTGCCTCCCTTCCGGATTTATATGTCGTAAGCAGCGGTATCAGTACGAATGATAAGATTTTGTTGGAAGGACTACAGAAAGTAAGAGAAGGTGAGAAAATAAAGTATCAATTCGTACAACCGAAAGATGCAATCTCAAACTTGAAAATCAGAACAGAATAAGTTTTAAGGAATAAATAGAATAATCATGTTTAATAGATTTATTAATAGGCCAGTCCTATCTATTGTCATATCCCTTATCATCGTATTCTTAGGGGTATTGGCAATGACCCAATTACCAGTAACACAATTTCCTTCTATTTCACCACCCAAGGTGAATGTCACTGCGGAATACCCCGGTGCAAATGGGGAATTAATGATCAAAGCCGTAGTAATTCCATTAGAAAGGGCAATCAATGGAGTTCCGGGAATGAAATATATGGCATCTGATGCCGGTAATGACGGTGAAGCAAGTATTCAAATTGTATTTGATTTAGGAACTGATCCTAACCAAGCCTCTGTCAATGTTCAGAATAGGGTAGCTTCCGTTGTCAATAAGCTTCCGCCCTTGGTGGTGCGTGAAGGTGTAAAGATTACCCGCGAGGAATCCAATATGTTGATGTACATAAATATGTATAGCGATGAGAAGGATCTGGACGGAAACTTTATGTTCAATTTTGCAGATATCAATGTGGTTTCTGAGTTGAGACGTGTTCCGGGTGTCGGTGTGGCGAATATATTGGGTAACCGAGAATATGCAATGCGTATTTGGTTAAAACCGGATCGAATGACCGCATACAAGATATCCTCTGAGGAGGTAATGAAAGCCCTGGAAGAACAAAGTTTGGAAGCTTCACCAGGTCGTGCCGGCGAGTCTTCAGGGATTAAATCTCAATCCTTTGAATATATCTTGAAATACTCTGGACGCTTTACCACCGAAGAGGAATATGGAAATATTATCCTGAAGGTTAGTCCTAATGGAGAAATCTTGAGATTGAAGGATGTTGCTGATATACATTTTGGTTCAGCAATGTATGATATCTATTCAACCTTGAATGGTAGACCTTCAGCAGCTATTGTATTGAAACAATCTTACGGTAGTAATGCTTCCCAGGTTATCAAAGATGTAAAAGCGAAAATGGAAGAATTGCAACAATCCTTCCCTAAGGGTTTACATTATGAGATCAGTTATGACGTATCTAAATTCTTGGATGCATCGATGGAAAAAGTCTTGCATACCTTGGTCGAAGCCTTCGTATTGGTGGCTTTAGTTGTTTTCTTATTCCTTGGTGATTTACGGTCAACCTTGATTCCAACGATTGCTGTCCCGGTATCTTTAGTGGGGGCATTCTTGTTTATGCAATTTTTTGGAATTACCATCAACCTGATCACCCTCTTTGCTTTGGTGCTAGCGATTGGGGTGGTGGTTGATGATGCCATTGTGGTGATTGAAGCGGTCCATAAAAAAATGGAAGAAGACCATATCTCGGCATACAAGGCAACGAAGCGGGCTATGAAAGAAATCGCTGGGGCAATTGTGGCGATTACCTTTTTGATGGCCGCGGTATTTATTCCAGTTGCCTTTATGTCGGGTCCTGTAGGTATCTTCTATAGACAGTTCTCCATTACGATGGCGACATCCATTATTTTATCAGGAATCGTGGCCTTGACCTTGACACCCGCCTTATGTGCCATATTGTTAAAGAACAATCATGGTAAACCAAGAAAGAAATCAATCGTTGATAAATTCTTGGACTCCTTTAACCGTGGTTTTGATAAAATGCAAGGTCGATATGTTGGTCTTTTGCGAAAAATGGTTAATAAACGCGCTCTGACCTTTATTATTCTGATTGGGTTCTGTATTGGAGCATATTTTCTAAATAACAGTGTGCCGGCAGGTTTTATTCCAAATGAAGATCAAGGGATGATTTATGCCATCATTCAGACTCCTCCAGGATCTACCTTGGAAAGAACCAACAAAGCTGCATTGGATTTACAAAAAGAAGCGGAAGATATTGATGGTGTTGCTTCGGTTTCTTCCTTAGCAGGTTACGAGATTTTGAATGAAGGAACTGCAGCGAATACTGGTACTTTACTGATTAATCTGAAAGGTTGGGAAGAAAGAAAAGAATCTGCTCGGGAAATTATTGAGCAATTGGAAAAAAGTGCCGAAAATATCCCAGGTGCATCCATTGAATTTTTCCAACCTCCAGCTGTTCCTGGTTATGGTGCTGCAGGTGGATTTGAACTTCGCTTATTGGATAAAACCGGAAATAATGATTTCAAAAAAATGGAACAAGTCAGTAAGGATTTCGTCAAGGAATTGAACAAAAGACCTGAGTTATCCTCCGTATTTACCTTTTTTAGTGCAAGCTTCCCTCAATATCTCCTCAAAATAGATAATGATATTGCTCAACAAAAAGGAGTGTCAATTGATAATGCGATGACCACCTTGTCAACCTTGGTCGGTTCAAACTATGAAACCAACTTTATCAAGTTTGATAGACAGTATAAGGTGATGGTTCAAGCATTACCACAATATCGGGCGTTGCCAGAAGATATTTTGAAGTTATATGCCAAAAACGATAAAGGAGAGATGGTTCCATTTTCAGAATTTATGCATATGGAAAAGGTATATGGCTTATCGGAAATCACTCGCCATAATATGTATTTAGCTTCTGAAATCTCAGGTTCTTCTGCCTCTGGATTCAGTTCCGGTGAAGCCATCAATGTAGTCAATGAGGTAGCTCTAAAAACCCTTCCTCGCGGATATGCTATCGACTGGGCCGGTATTTCCAAAGATGAGGTCGCTCGGGGTAATCAGGCCATATACATATTCCTGATTTGTTTGGGCTTTGTTTATCTGATTCTTGCTGCGCAGTATGAAAGCTTTATCCTCCCTTTCGCGGTCATTTTATCATTGCCAGTGGGAATTTTCGGTGCATTTTTCTTACTTAAATTAATGCATCTGGAGAATAATATCTATGCACAGGTGGCCTTGGTGATGTTGATTGGTTTACTGGGCAAGAATGCGGTCTTGATTGTTGAGTTTGCTGTCCAGAAACATCAAGAAGGCCTAAGTATTTTTGAGGCAGCAATGGAAGGCGCTAAGGTCAGGTTCAGACCAATCCTAATGACATCATTTGCATTTATTGCAGGATTGATACCATTGGTTTTGGCAACAGGACCCGGTGCTATTGGGAACCGAACGATTGGTACCGCGGCGGCAGGAGGGATGCTGTTCGGTACCATCTTCGGTGTCCTTATTATCCCTGGTCTGTACTTTGTTTTCGGTACAATCGCCTCAAAAAGAAAATTAATCAAACATGAAGATGAAAACCCATTATCTGAAGAAATCGATGGAAACTAGAAAAAATACAGGCTTCATTTGGGGGCTAATCACTTTGATGGCACTTTCTATAGCAGGATGTAAAGTGCCTCAAGCAACCCAGAAAAAGGAAAATAAAATCCTGCCAACAGCATTCACAGATTCATTAGCTGTTCAGGATACCAGCAATTCAGGAAATGTGAAATGGCGAGAGTTTTTTACTGATCCGAATCTGATCTCCCTGATTGATACATCTCTTAAAAATAATCAAGAACTTAATATCACCTTGCAGGAACTGGAGATCGCTAAAAATGATATCATGCTCAGAAAAGGTGCCTTGAAACCCATTGTTGGGCTGGGTGCCTCAGGTGGAATTGAAAAGGTCGGAAGATATACTTCGCAGGGTGCTGGTGATGCCGCCACTGAAATTACGCCAGGCCATCAAATGCCAGATCCACTTGGAGATTTGAACCTCTCCGTATTTGCACATTGGGAAGTCGATATCTGGAAAAAATTGAAAGACTCTGAACAGGCTGCGGTCAATAGGTATCTTGCAACCGTAGAAGGTAAAAATTTCGTTTTGAGTAGTTTGATTGCTGAAGTCGCAAACTCTTATTATGAGTTATTGGCTCTGGATAATCAACTGGCAATTATTCGTCAGAATATCCAATTACAGGAAAAAGCGCTAGAAGTTGTTAAAATTCAAAAGGAAGCAACCCGAGTTACGGAACTTGCTGTGAAGAAATTCGAAGCTGAGGTTGCAAAAACCAAAGGAATGGAATTTTCTACCTTACAACAAATCAAGGAAACAGAAAACCGAATCAATTTCTTGTTAGGTAGATATCCTCAAACTATTGCTAGAAATCAAGCTAACTTTATTGATTTGCTGCCAGCAACCGTAAAAACAGGAATTCCTAGCCAACTGCTTAACAATCGCCCCGATATTTTGCAAGCAGAACATGAGCTGGCTGCCGCAAAATTGGATGTGCGAGTGGCAAGGAAGGAATTTTATCCATCCTTGGATATTTCTGCTGCCTTTGGATTACAGGCTTTTAAACCTTCTTACCTATTTAGATTGCCTGAATCTCTATTGTATAACTTAGCCGGCGATTTAACAGCCCCTCTTTTGAATAAGGCCGCCATCAAAGCAGAGTTTAATTCTGCAAATTCAAGACAGATTCAAGCCATCTATAACTATGAAAGAACCCTGTTGAATGCATTTACAGAAGTATCCACACAATTATCAAATATCGATAACCTCGAAAAAGGTTATACGTATAAAAATCAAGAGGTAGATGCCCTTAATAAATCCATTGATGTTTCCAATGAATTATTTAAATCTGCTCGTGCTGATTATCTTGAAGTTTTAATGACCCAAAGAGATGTTCTAGACGCTAAACTGGAATTAATTGAAACAAAAAAACAACAACTCAATGCAGTTGTTAATGTATATAAAGCATTAGGAGGGGGCTGGAAATAGCCACTTACCTGATATAATTAGGGTTAGTTTTTCAGGGGAGCGAATTCAATCGCTCCCCTTTTGTGTAGTTTCTATTTATTTTATTATCGGCTTTGGGAAAAATAAATATCTTTGGCGATTGTATTATTTAAATACCAGACAAATTATTATGGTTAAAGTCACAAGTTGCTGTTTATTTCTATTATTGCTGATTTTGTTTAGCTCAAATGTTTCTGCCCAAACGAATCGTTTCTCTGTCGGAACACATCTGGAATGGTCCATGGAAGCTCCTTCTTATTCTAAATTGTATTCTGTAAATGGAAAATACGATCTCTCAGATCGGCAGGCCGTGCAAGCACAATTTGGTCTGGGAACTTATGATATCATTTATTTCGGAGCTGATTATTTGTACAACATATTTTTATTCAATAAAAAACCAAGTGTATTTCTTGCTGCAGGATTAGGCTATGAGGCTATCCGCGGTACCAAAGCAAATGATATTATTATTAATGCCCAGGTTGGATTGGAATATGAAATTCACAAGTTTTCTCCTTTTGTAGGTTATAAACCTAAATATTATTTTGAGGCCGAAGGGATCGACCCAAGTACCATTATGATTGGAGTTCGATATCGATTATAAAAAAAAGATCCTGTTCAAGTGAACAGGATCTTTTTTTTATAAAGTTGAAGACTTTCTCGGAATTAATTTTGTTTTTAATTCGATGGTCTCAAATTCTTCGACTGGATATTTTGATTGTACCAATTCAATTAATTTTGAAAATGCCACTAAGCCAATTTCTTCGGTTGGTTGTACAACTGTGGATAGGGAAGGGTTCAGTGAATTTGGAATTCGAATATTAGAAAATCCGATTACAGAGATTTCCTCAGGGACTTTGATATCCATGCCAGCAAGTACGCCAAGTGTCAAAGTCGTAATATCATCGGTCGCACCAAAAATAGCATTGACCATATTCCCCGTCTTTTTGAGGTAATTCAACTTACAGATGATGGAATCCTCAATCTCATCATGCTTGCTATAATCACATTCCAAATATAAATTAGGATCAAAATCCAAACCATGATCCTTTAGACATTTTTTGAATCCCAATAATCGATCTTCCGCAACGCCAATATTTTTTCCTGTGATATGCAGAATATTCTTACGTCCGGAATTTAATAAATGCTCTGTTGCCTCATAAGCACTGAGCTGATTTTCTACTCCAACCTTATGCGTTTGAAGATCATGGTTCACTCGATCAAACAATACAACTGGAATCCCTGAATCCTGAAGATCCTTTAATTGCTGATAGTTGGAATTAAATGCTACAGGAGAAATCAATAAACCATCAATACCGCGCATGCTCAAAACCTCTATGGCATGCTTTTCCAATTGAATACTATCACGACTCTGCATGATGATAATATCATATTTCTCATCTTGAGACCCTTTATGTATGCCTTCCAATATCTGAGAAATAAAGGTATTACTGATATTAAAAACAATTACACCAATGGTATTTGTCTTCCCCGTTTTTAAGGTTCTTGCAACTTTATTTGGAACATAGTTATGCTTTTCAGCATATTCCTTAACTATTTTCTTGGTGGATTCGCTAATCTCGTAACTATCTGATAATGATTTTGAAACAGTGGAAATGGATAACTTTAAATCGCTTGCAATGTCCTTTAATGTCTTACGTTCAATCATAATTTATTTAATCTGCTAAAGCTTTGCCTTTAGCATTTACTCAATTTTTTAAATAAACGTAAATTTATTGAAATTGCCAATATAATGATGGTGATTACCCGATAATCACGATTTAATTTTAATGAAATGGGTGTTTTTCCTTGAATACTTACCAGGCATATCCTAGACCTACACCAAACCACAAAGGCTTAAATCCATCAACAGTATTGAATATAGGATTGTAGGTCACTTGAAAGGCAAAGCCTTTTTCTATAGGTCTGAACCTATAGCCGATTTCCAAGGATGGCATGATGGTATTAACCTTTTTCTTAACATCAATAGGAGACGCAGCAAAAACAGTATTGACACCTAATAAAAGCCCACTTCTATCCTTACCAATAATATAGTTGATTCCAAGTGGTATGGTTAATATTTGTTCATCAAGGTATATTCCTGAACTTCCAATCCCAGCCTTAAATCCTAGGCCATCTCGTGAGTCTGCTCTAAATCGCATATCAAAGTTCAAATTGACTAATGCTCCTGATCCTAAGCCCTCCAAAAAGACAAATTTCTGTCGCTGAGAATAAGATTTTGAAGTCATGGTGAATAATAATAAAAGAAAAATAGGAACAATTTTGAATGATGAAATCATAGACAGAGGGGTATGAAATAAGTTTGTAGTAATTGAAATAATAAAATTCTTGGCCAAATATATTGAGAAAAAAAATATCTACAATAGAAATTTCACTTTTGTGTTTAAGAAAATTAATTAATCTATTATGCTTGTTTGAAAACTCTTTGATGCGTTTGTTTAAAATAATGAAAATTGGAATAGTTTATGTAGAATTTTGATTTTCTAAAGGATTAAAGGGTTTAAAAATGTTTTATGCAAAAAATTAATGTAATTATTACCGGAGCCACCGGAATGGTAGGCGAGGGGGTATTACAAGAGTGTTTAAAAAATGATGCTGTCGAAAAAGTATTGATTATTAATCGAAAAAGATATGATCTGCAACATCCTAAATTAAAACAAGTGGTCGTTCCTGATATTCTTCAAATTGATGAATTAGGTGGCGAACTCTTGGAGTATAATGCCTGTTATTTTTGTGCTGGTGTGTCATCGATCGGAATGAATGAACAGGACTATACTAAACTTACCTATGAATTAACCCTAAATTTTGCGAATAAACTGCTTAATAAAAATCCTGATATGACCTTCTGCTATGTTTCTGGAAGTGGAACCGATAGTTCTGAAATTGGAAAAACCATGTGGGCCAGGGTTAAAGGTAAAACGGAAAATGATCTCTTAAAGTTACCTTTTAAGGCAGTCTATAATTTTCGACCTGCATTTATGAGACCAAGCCCTGGAGCTAAAAATGTAAAAGGTGTTTTGAAATTTATTGCTGCTTTATATCCAATCCTTAGACCTTTTAATAAATCCTATTTTTTAACCCTCGAAGAAGTCGGTAAGGCGATGATTGTTGTAACTTTGAATGGTTACAATAAAAATATTTTGGAAGTTCAAGATATCTCTTTTTTAGGGTCCAAATAATAGCTCTTTTTAAGAATTTTATTCCATTATTTAGGCTTTTTCCTAGCCTAAATTAGAACCTTTATTTCGATTAATTTCTACGAATTTTTTCCTTTCTTTTGCCCTTAATTTTTATTTTCAGCCATTTTTCTCCTTAAATTATTTATCTAATCTAACCTATTTCTTTTGTTTTTTGCCTTATGCTAAGAGAGTAGAAAAAAGCATTTAGCAATATTAATTAGCTTAACTATATCATTAAGAATAGTTTATAATTTTTTTAAAAAGTATGGTTGAAATCAATTTTATTGTGTTAATTAGTATTAAACTTTAAATTAAGAAAAGATAACCTACAACAGGTAAAGAGAATGAACCTGTTTGAATCACAACTAGAACCAAATTTATAAATCGTTTTAGCATTATTTATTATTAACTATATTTTTATGTGGAATTCTGACAAATTTACTCGTAGAGGAAATAGACTATGGATTGTTCCGTTAGTACTCCTCGCAACAAGTTACAGTCCAGCTAATGCACATGTTAGCCTTGGATCTAACGTAGTCCTTACCACGAATTTGCAACAACAAACCGTATCCGGTGTTGTTCGTGATGCAGGTACTAACCAACCTATGGGCGGAGTAACAATCTCCGTAAAAGGTACTAGCACTGCTACCCAAACCGATGACAATGGTAATTTCTCCATTGCAGCAAATTCTGGACAAGTGATAGTTGCCAATTTCTTAGGGTTTAAATCCCAAGAAAAAACAGTTAGTTCATCGACTATGAACTTCTCCTTGGTCAGTTCTGATCAACAAATTGAAGAACTTGTCGTAGTAGGTTATGGTACGATGAGAAAGTCAGATGTGACCGGTTCTATCTCCAATGTTAAAGGTGAGGATATGATCAAAGCCCAAAGCTTTAGCCCTCTCGAAAACTTGAGAGGTAAAGCTCCTGGTGTAAACATCTACTCCAACTCTGGGCAGCCTGGCGCTTATGCTAACCGCGTCATTATTCGTGGTACCAACACCATTAACTCCTCATCAAACCCATTATACGTGGTCGATGGAGTAGTAATGCAGGATTTTCATTTGTTAAACCCAAATGATATTCAAAGCATTGAAGTATTAAAAGACGCTTCCTCTGCAGCAATCTATGGTGCCCGTGGTGCAAATGGGGTAATCCTCGTGACAACCAAAAGAGGTAATAAAGATGGCCGTAGAACCATTTCCTACCAAGGATCCGTTGGTAGTAACTCCGTACAACGCTATATGGATGTGTTGAGCGGACAAGAATGGGTAGACGCCTTTATGATCGGTCTTGCTAATGAAAATAAATGGCAAGGAAAAAATTGGAACCTGGATAAAAAAACCTGGTTCAATGATCCGAATTATTTCGATTCGAATGGCAATCCTTTGTATGATACCGATTGGCAAAAAGAATCAACTAGAAATTCATTATCCCATAATCACCAAATTGATATCCAACAGGGGGATGAAAACTCTTCAGTAGGGGCATATTTGAACTACTCCGAAAATCAAGGGGTCGTAAATAATACCTATAGCAAACGTGTCAATGGTAAATTAGCCTATGATGCGAAGGTTAAAGAGTGGTTATCTACAAGTATCAACTTGTTGGCAAACCATACTTGGGGCCAACACACACCAGAAGATGGTGGTGGACAGGATGCTCGTCGTACGATGATTGAAATGTTGCCTTGGTTACCAATTCGTCAACCTGATGGTAAATTTACAAACTCTTCTTCTTCAACGGTTTCTAATGTATTGGCATTTGAAGGAATGGCCAATCCGGTTTCCATTTTGGAACTGCAAAAAAGAATGCGCTATAACACCCAGATTTTTGGTAATGCCGCATTAACTTTCCACCTCGCAGATGGATTGGATCTGAAAACCCAATTTGGTATTGATAACCATAGAAAAGAATATAGAGGCTATTCTTCTATTACTTTAAATAACATTTCCAGACCAAATGGTTGGGCCGAAGTAAATAGTTGGAATGACCTGTACTGGCAAGAAGAAACTTACTTGACCTATAATAAGACCTTTGGCAAACATAGGATAAACTCCATGGCTGGTCTTTCTTGGCAAGAACGTACTTATTTTGGGTTCAATGCGCGCACAGAAGGATTTACAACCGATGCGTATGAATATAATAACCTAGGTGTTGGTTCTATCCCAGGAGCTCCGGGTTCTGGGGCAAATAAATGGGCCATGAATTCATACTTCGTACGTGGAAACTATAGCTACGATGACCGCTACTCGGTAACCGTGACTGCACGTGCTGATGGTTCATCCAAGTTCGGTAAAGATAAAAAATATGGTTTCTTCCCATCAGCAGGTCTTGCTTGGAATGTTTCCAATGAAGAATTCATGAAAGATCAGACTACCATCAGCAACTTGAAATTACACTCTTCTTATGGGGTAACTGGTAACTCTGAAATTGATCCTTATACTTCTTTGTTCAAAATCAATGCTTTCACGACCCTAATCAATGGAATCCGTGAACCTGGTTATATCGTAGGTAACTTAGGAAACCCAGGCTTACAATGGGAAAAAACAAAAACCTATGACGCAGGTATCGAAGTCGGATTTTTCCAAAATAGATTGAATTTCGACGTTTCTTATTATCTAAGAAATACAAACGAATTATTGTTATTAGCGCCAGTACCTCACTCTACAGGTTTTGTGGATGTCATGAAAAATATCGGTGCAGTTCGAAACCAAGGGGTGGAATTCTTAATGACTGCAACGCCAGTTAGAAATGATAACTTGACTTGGAATATCAACTTAAACGGTAGTTATAACAAAAACAAAGTTGTCAAATTAGGTGAAAATAATGAAGATATCCTGATCAATAACTGGGTGGGTGGTCCAAACGGAATTATTCGTGTTGGTGAAAACTTAAATAGCTTCTATGGCTACGAACGCGAGAAAATCTATACCGTGGAAGACTTTGAAAAAGGTGAAATTACGCAAGATAAAATCGGTAGACCAAAACGTTCAACCACCCAAAGAATCTTAGGTCAAGGGGTGCCAGACTGGATGGGAAGTTTTATCAATACCGTGAATTACAAGAATTTCGACCTAACAGTGGATCTTCAATTTGTAGCTGGTGTTGAAACCATGCAACAGTTCTATCACTCTACTTATGACCGTTTCGGTATTACAAATGGTTTGAGTGCTATCTTAACTGATGCATACGATGGCTCTAATCCTGGAACGATGCAACAAGCTATTTATCTAACGAATAATGGTCATGCTGGACAAGATACCAATGTGGATTCACAATGGGTTGTAGACGGTTCATACCTACGTGTCAATGTCCTTCAACTTGGATATACATTTACTTCTGACCTTGCAGCTAAAATGGGAATCTCTGCACTACGTATTTATGCAAGTGCAAACAACCCTTGGTTATTTACCGGTAAGGAATTTAAAGGATATGATCCTGAAAGTACCTCGCAAGGGGAGTATAAGTTTGGACAAAACGTTACTTTCTTCTCTTACCCTAGAGCAAAAACTTTCACTTTCGGTATTAATTTGACCTTATAATCCTAAAGAATTATAATTATGAAAACTAGAAATTTTGCACTCGCTATAATATTGACAGGAGCCCTTGGATTGAGCTCTTGTAATAAATTTTTGGATGAAGATCCATATTCAAATGAACAGTTAGAAACCTTCTATCAAACAGAAGCCCAAGCCATCGGAAATGTAAATGGCATGTATCGCCGTGGTGCAATTGTACGCTACGGAAATGCGGGAAGCGCTTACCTTGGTCCAACAGCCTCAATCTCCACTTTTTTAACCGGATATTTTACGAACTCCTACGAAAATCAGGAATTGATCTGCCAGTATTCAAGATTGTTAAATAGACAAGAAAATACGCGTATTGTGTCAAATACCATGAACTCCATTTGGAGAGAAAGTTATGATGCCATAAATATTGCCAATGGTGCTATTAAACATATCCCAAATATTAGCTTCACGGATGAAAATCAGAAAAAAGTGTTGATCGCCACCTCCAAATTCTTCAGAGCATTCAACTACTTCTATTTGGTGAAAACATTTGGGGATATCCCAATGCCTTTAGAACCTACTGAAGATTTGTCAAACCTTTATCCAGAACGGACTGCAGTAGCTCAGGTTTATCAAACCATTGAAGCTGATTTAAAAGAAGCGGTGGAAGTATTGCCAGCTGTTACTTTCAGTGACAATAAAAATCGGATTACCAAATACGTCGCAGCAATGGCCTTGGCAAATGTTTATTTGCAACAAGGAAAATTTGCTGAAGCTTCTACTTATTCTAAAATGGTAGTCAACTCTGCTCATGGCCTGACTGCAAATGAAGACCTAAAAATGAAGAGTGCCTACAATAAGCTACGTACTACTGATAACCTGCCTGAATCCATCTATGTGTTTGAATTTGATGGTCCTATCAACTCCAGCGGCTGGTGGCCAACCTATGGCTTTAATTCTGCAGCAACTGCCGTGTTCGATAAATACTCCATTTTTGAACGCGTTTATGGCCCTACTAAAAGATTCTTAAATGTCTATAAAGCAGATGACCTAAGAATCCAACCGAATCAATTTTTCCACTGGGAATATAAAAACCCGAATACTAGTAAAGTATGGAAATCTGATGATGCCGGTGTATGGTATTATGTGGATGAAAATGCTGTGTTGAATACAGGTCGTGGTACTAAAGATTGGAATATCTATCGTTATGCTGAGGCTTTATTAATCGCTGCGGAGAGTTCTGCGAAAGCTAGTAATTCAGTTACTGCTGAAGCTGCAGGATATTTGGCAAGAATTAAAGCCCGTGCTAGTACAACCGGAAGAACAGTAGCTCAAATAACAACCGAACTTCAAGGCATGTCTGTTAATGCTTTTGTTGAAGAAGTATGGACTGAACGTCTTCGTGAATTACCGTTGGAATTTAAAATGTGGGATGACTGTCTTCGTACTGGAAAATTCCCTGTGATTTCTCCAACAGAAAAAGGTAAAGTGACTTATACTAACCTGGTTGGTGCTCAAAATGCTTCGGGTGCAACATTCAAAGATACTGACTTATTGTGGCCAATCTCTTTGGATGAGCTTCAACGTAACCCTAAACTAACTCAAAATAAAGGTTACCAAGCAACTAATTAAGCACATTCATTACATAAAAAGGAGGCTATTTGTTCTGCAGATAGCCTCTATTTTTTTTATAGGTTTTCCTCAATGAATTTTAGTCGACCAGGAATATCTATTTTTGGAATTTCTATAACCTCATAGCCATATTTGGAATATACCATTCGCATAGCCTCTTCTGTTTTTAGGGCTTCATCCCAAGTTTGCTTCCGCTCTGTGTCTGTGATATAGATGTCCTCCCAGGCAGGTAGAATAAATACCTTTTTGTAGATTGGCCTGTTTAAATAACTCTTTAAATCATCGGTTACTGGGATATCTTCCATTTCCATATAACAAATGGTATCCAGCAACCCACGATCAAAGAATACACGATCTGATTCGTGATTTATTAAGGTTTGCTCGTATGCGTTAACCGATTCTGACCACATTAATTTGGCATAGCCATTTTTATCCGCCCAAGGTAGGGCAGAACCTCTATTATTTACTTGGTTTTTTATGATTTCTCGCGCAACCTCTGGAATACAGCGATACCCTTTTTCTGAAAGTCCATTGATCAGACTTGTTTTCCCAGTGCCTGGTCCGCCAGTTAATACGTAATAATTCTTTGTGCTTATATCCATGAAAAATTCTAAAATGTCAGTTCTAATATTTCTCCGGGTAGTCCATCAAAATCCCTGAATTCGCGAGATTTAAATCCATTTTTCGTTAGGATCCGACGCGAAGCAAAGTTCTTAGGATCTATTATCGCAAATAAACCCTTTAAACCCTTAATTGTTTTAGAATATTGTATTAAATGATCTGCGATTTGCCCAGCAATACCCTTTCCCCAGTATTCAGGAATCAAGATATAGCCTAATTCCGCAATGTCAGAATGGGAATCCGTGATTTCTAATTTGGCAAGTCCAATAAAGTGGCCTTTCGACTTATCCAAGATCTTATAAGTCCCAAAATTCGGAGATAAGGAATTTAATTTTAGTAATTTTTTGAAATCCTCCCGAGCCTCAACATATTCAATGGGTCTTTCAGTTATCATCTCCATTACTTTGCTATTGTTTACCAAGCGAAAGTAATTGTCAAAGTCCATTGAAGTATTCACAAACTTTAATAGCTTATACTGATCTAAATCCATCATAAACATTAATAATTTTAATAAAAGTAAAAATTATTAATGAATATTATCTTGATTTATGATGGATGTATTAAATTTAAAATAAAGGTAATATTCAGCCTATATTTCAGAACCGAATCTCATCCTTTTCAACTTTAAAATCTTGTCACTTAAAAGGACAACTAATATCACATAGAGCATTTGCGAGAAAATACTCAGGTAATTTTTGATATTAACATCTGCAACCTTCGGCAAAATAAACTCTGAAAACAGGTAATTAATACAAATACCAAAAAAGGTGCCTGCAGCAAAGAATATTAAGGCGTATTTTTTAGATTTTGAAATAGATGCTTTATCCGCCTCTATTTTTTCTATCCTAGCCATTACTTTGGAATCAAAATCATCAAACGGCATCTCAAGTTTTGCCAGTTGCATATAACCTTTGATCCTATCTTTTTCCTCTTCCATATGATAAACTGTTTATTTCTTTATTAAGTTCAAAGGCCATTCTTTTTCGAGCCCGAAATAAAATCACCTTACAATTCGCATTTGTCCAGCCAGTAATACTACAGAGGTCTTGTATAGACATTTCCTCCAAATAAAACAATCGCAAAGCCAAGGACTCATTGCTCGGGATTCGCATCAAAACGCTATTGATCATTTGTTTCTGTTCTTCCTCCATCATAGTCTTCAATGCATTATCATTGAATTCTATATCATGTTCGTTTAGGTCAATTTCAACCTGTTGCACATTCTTTTTACTAATCAATTTATAGGAACAATGAACTACAATCTTATAAAACCAAGTGCTGAATTTTGATTGACCCTTGAAATTTTCCAAGGATAAATAAGCTTGGACAAAGGCTTCTTGCGTAGCTTCTTCCGCTAAAAGCTCATTTTTTACTATAGATAGAGCAACCGAAAAAGCCATGTCTTTATAGTTACTGATAAAGTAACTAAAAGCATGGCGATCTCCAGAAAGAACTTTGTCTATGTAAAGACTATCCATCTATTCCTTGATCTTCCTTGTTTTCTTTTTTGTCTGCAATAATAAATGAAACTCCTACCGTTAAAGTAATCGTCCCAATAATAATTAATCCATCCCAACCTGAATTATTTAACATGCTCGTCGCATACATCATACCTGAGGCTAGAGTGCCTACAGCAAATCCAATTACTACTATTCCAATTTTTCTCCATGAAACTGGATTCTTTGGCAGTCGTGGAACTGGACCTCCAAGCTTGGTAATTGTCTCGGACCTATACTTGCTTATAAAATATGTACATAGTACAACGCAAGCAAAAAATGAAATTGGAACTAATATACCTAGTATTGTCATAATTAGTTTTTATTCATTAGTGCAGTATTCTGATTAAAAGGTTACACAAAATTTTGAATTTTTTTCAAAATATAGGTTGAACAGTAGATAATAGCTTTAATTATAGCTTTCTGCCAATAAACTTTTCTTGACCCAGTAAAAACAGGATTGCTTTATCAATGTTTTTCAGCTTACTGTTTTCTGATTTTAGATTGTTGATATAACGGTTAATCTCTTTTTGAAGAGAAGGAATTAATGAATCATAAACCTTTTTGGCCTCTTGATTATTCTCTAAGGCTAAAAGAAAATTCGGATCCATAGGGATTTCCCTGCTTTCTAAATCCAAAAGGATGGTTACCTGCAATTCTTCAGCAATACGCTTCGGTGAATCCTTCAAAATCATCGTGTTGATATACAACCTCCATTCTCCCTGATATCGCAGTAATGTCTGCGGGAAAAACTCTGAACCATTCACAGATACCTTAATGGGAATATTTCCCTTATTACGTTTGGCATCCATAAATAATTTCTGCAGAATTTCCTCTGGAACAAAAACAAAAGGATTTATCCCGATAATATCAAGCTTACTGAAAAAAGTGTACTGCTTTGTATGAGGCATGGAATAAAGGATTAATAAATGTCGACCTGCTAATTAGTTTTTTCAGATGTTAATATAGTGGAAATATTGGTCAATTTTTCTTGACCTCTTATTTTAACCTTCTTTTATTTCTTTCATCCTGACCCAAACCAGGATTCCAGATAACAGGGTAATAAAACCAGCAATATGCACTGCCCACATTAAGCCCAATAAATTTCCAACGATTCCGGCCATCAAGGCTCCAATAGCATAGCCCATATCTCGCCAGAATCTATATACGCCAAGTGAGGATGCCCGCCAACTCGGATGTGCTGCATCACTTACTGCAGCCAGTAGAGCAGGGTAGACCATAGCCGTTCCAATACCCAAAAATATGGAACCTAATATTCCTGAAGTTAAAGGCTCAAAGATTTCCAAGCCTATCAAGAGGTGGCCTAGAACTTGGACAAACATGCCCCAAACGATCAATGGTTTTCTTCCCCACTTATCCGCTAAGGGACCAGTAACAATTTGACCAAGACCCCATACTACTGGATAAATGGCTTTAATCCAGCCAATACCTTCCAATCCAACCCCCATCGACATAAATAACAAAGGGAAAACACCCCAGGACATGCCATCATTCAGGTTGTTGATCAAGCCAGCTTGTGAAACTGAAAATAAGTTTTTATTCTTGAAAGAAGTTTCCTTAAATACCCAGCCTAGATTTGGCTTATGAAACTTTTCCCCTAATCCGTTTACGGGGTTTTGTTGTGCCTCCAATAAGGCAAATTGTCGGGTATCTTTTATTACAAATATGGAAAGAATCAATCCTATTAAGGTATAGGCAATTCCAATATAAAAAGGCTCTGGTCTTAACCCATAATGCGATGCTAAATAGCCTGTGAGTAAGGCTGTAAGCCCAACAGCACCATATCCTGCCGCCTCATTCAGTCCCATCGCAAGTCCGCGACTCTTTTTACCGACCAAGTCAATCTTCATATTGACCGTCATGGACCAGGCGAAACCTTGGCTAACACCCAATAATATATTGGCAAATAAAATCCAATTCCAACTCGGACCAAAAGCTAAAATAAAAGGCACTGGCAAACCTATTAACCAGCCCCAAATCAGAACCTGCTTACGGGTATATTTATCTGCTAAAACACCAGAAATTAAATTCGTAATGGCTTTGACCAATCCGAAAGCTATAATAAAAGAAAAGATGACAACATCAGACTGGATCCTAAAAATCTCCGTACCTAGTAAAGGAACCACAGTACGCTCCAATCCCACCATTCCACCAACCATCATGTTGACTAGAATCAATAAACTAAACTGTTGCCAGTTTTCTTTTAAGCCCAACCTTATCTGATTCATTCTATTCGTTTCGCCTTTTGTTAATGTGAATCTGCATGGAGTGAATTTTATTGTTTCTTAACGAAAATAATAAAATCACTTCTTATATGCGGCAAAGATCGAATTAATGGAGGAGGAGTTAGGTTACTCTGGTTACATTGAATTTATTATTTGAAAAAATAGGGGTAACCTGAATCGGATACCCCTTGAAATTGAAACAATTACTATGAAGTTCTTATAACCTTATAAAAAATCTATAATATTCTAGCAGTGTATTTAATGGACTGTTTGTTTAATAGTAAGTCCGGAAGATTAATGGAAATTTTAAACTGCTTAAGGGCATCTTCTTTTAATGCAATAATCTCTTTCTTTTTGTTTTCAATAAGATCCGCTGAAGCAATGCCATTTTGTTGAGCTATATCTAATGAGTTGAGGACTTTTTTATAATATTGCTCATTGATATTAATATAGTTGTTGTATTGAAATTCAAACTGGTTGATTAATGCAATAAATTCTTCCAGCCTATTATTAGCTTCTTTTAAATTTCCATTATTGCTTATCAAGATGTTATCATAGGATAAAATACCTCTACTGGTATTCGTATTTTCTGCATTCTCCAATAGGTTTTCTACATACTTGTTGTTGAAGTGATTGAATAGGTTGGTCATGTACTCCCCAATATCTTCCTCTTGTGATTTTATTTGGTTTGGAAATTTTAAAGTCATTGAAAAGAATAGCAACTGATCATATAATTTTTGCTGTAGAATCCCAAGTTCATTGCTTTGGAGCTCAACATTAGTCTTGAAGTAAGTTGTAGATTCATTCAATGCCAGGTAGTACTGAGTGTATTTATGAAGTTCCTTTTCAAAAGCATCTATTTTCTTATAATCGACTTCGTCATTGAAAATACTGGTGCTTCGTAGTAAACCCAAAACAGCATTGGAAATGCTAATCGCAGGAGCGATTGTAGGGATACTTCCTAAAATTGGACTTTTTGTAATTTCATTGACAGATTGAATTATATTTCCAGCAATATTCTTCTTTTTGGGTTGAATGTGTTGCTTGACTAAATCCTTGATTACTTCGTCGAATTTAAAGTTCAATGAATTGCTGTGAGGGTTGTGCAAATCATTTACAACAGCATCTAATTTATTATCCTTTTGTCTCGACTTTAAAAAATTTATTTTCTCATTTAACAATTTGAAAGTGGCTAAACCATTTTTCAGGTTACTCCTTACGATTTCATATTTTAGCTTCGAATCTAGGTCTTTTGAAGTAATTAAGGTATTGATTCTTTCTGAATTTGCCTGGTTTTGTTGGAGCAAGTCATCCACCTGCTTTTGAAGATTGATTAATACGGTAGAATCTACCTCATTGACCATTTCGTAAGGTTGGCTATTTGCCAAATTGATGGCAAAGAGCATCAATACTGCTAATAATTTTGCTTTCATAATATTTAGTTAGTTGGAATGTGTCACTTCTGAGAGAATAACCATCCTGATATCACCTATTCTAATAAATATGAATACAAGCATATTTAAATAGGTTAATAATTAGTTTGTTGGTTGCAAGATAATTTCTTTTGCTAGTTAAATTTAAGCCGCATATTCATCATTTTCAATACCTACGCTTAGGTATTTTTTAACAGTATATACCTGTTTTCGAGGACAAAAAAAGCCAATTTAACAGGTAGTGGTTTTAAGTCTCCTTGTCCATACTTTTGAATTCAATAAATAATATACTATATGAAAGGCTTACTGAAAATCACACTAACAGCGTTATTGTTTTCATTTATTCTGATTTCCTGTGATAAGGATGGGAATGAAATCGAGGATGAAAAAATTCTAACCGAAAGGATTGAGGATATTATTCCTAAACAATATCTAGATACGTTAAAGAAATTAGACTTTGTTATCCATTCAGGTGTAAAACCACCAACGGTGGAAGGCAAATTTGCCATTAAACCGCATATCCTGGATACGAGTAATATCGCTTCTGATCGCCCTGGTCATCGTTTCCAAGATGCCAAAATTGAACTCTCAGGTCAAAATAATAAGGATTTTAGTGTTTTGTTGTATGGTGAGAATTTTATACATAACAGAGATACTAGCATCACAACGGCAATCTCCGGGACTGATAATAAATTTACCATTTATGGAAAGGTTAAGTCCACGGTGGGATCTACCTCCGCAATCATTGGAATGATTATTTCAGCTGAATTAGGAAATGATGGAAATATCAAAAATTGTAAGACTGGGATTATCATGATCGATGATTCCAAAGCTGGCGGCAATTTTATTTCGAATGGACAGGCTCGTATAGCTTTTGATTCCGATTTTATTAGTGAAAGAATAGGGGATAGCAAAAGCAAGGCAAAAACCATAGGGAACAATAGAGTTCCTTTGAGCAATAGGCTCTTGGAAACTAGTGGGTTAGAATAAGAGACCTTTATTTTTTAGGTTGCATAAAATGGGCTGGATTCTCTTATCCAGCCCATTATTTATTTAATGAACATCTTGGCCTTTCACGCGTTTAATATTGATGAATGGACTCTTCATCAGATATAAAAAACTCTGCTTTTCATCTGAGTCAAACTCGATCAATCCGTATTTCATATCCTTGACCTTTAGGGATTTAAAAGTTCCAAATATGCGATCCCAGATAATGAAAATATCGGCATAATTGCTATCCGTATAGAATTGATTTTGATCATGGTGAACCCGATGATGATCTGGCATAACAAATATTAACCCGAAGGTCTTATTTAGCCAAGTCGGAAAATGTAAATTGGAATGTTCCAGAAAAAGGAAGATATACAGGATAAAATAATATAATCCTAAGGATAGTATATCTGTCCCGAAGATTCCTGCTGATAAGATATTTCCGGTTTGATAGACGAGGATCATCTCCAAGGGATGAAACCGAAAACTACTGGAGGAGTCCATACTGGTATCGCTATGATGTACGCGATGTAGCCGCCAGAGTAAAGGAACCTTGTGTGCCGCCCGATGAATCCAGTAGGTCGAAAAATCATACAGCATGACACTCAGAATCAGCTTCACCCAAAATGGCAACTGAACATAAAATAATAAGCCTATTTTATGATTGTTGAGCCACTCGATACAGTAGACCTGGAGCACAACAAAAAATAGGTTCATCAAGGTTAGTGTGATCTGAAACAGGATGTTTTGAATCAGATGTTCCCCTCTTTTTTTGAAGGAAAATGGATTAGAACTAATCTGCTCCAAGGTAAAAAAGAGAGCCAGTAATCCGATTATCAAATAATTCGGATCCATACTTAAAATACTTTCAAGTAATTCCATTTCAATATTATTTAGATTAATAAAATCTTAAAAAACGCAAGGATTGAAATAGTTTCGGGAAAAATTCATAGGATATAGCAAATCAAAATTCCTGATAGAAGATGATTGTCTGAAAAGACTACTGCAAATAATTTAGGGAAAAGCTAGAACCTGCTAAGTGGCAAGGATTAGATGTGTGTTTAACTATCAATTTCAAGTAATATCTATAAAGAATAGTTTAAGTTACTAAGAAATTTTATTAAATAGCTAATTTTTGAAAAAATAATCATTTCGCTACAAAAATTAATTTATTTGCCAAACCTAACCGGTTTTGCTGGTCTTCTGAAAAATATTTTGAGAACTCTTATTACTTTAGCCCCAAACTAACAAGCGCGAGCTTACAAATTATTAATTTTTTGTCGATGAATACTCCAGATACTCATGGTACTTATGGCGCCACCCTGTTTGATATTAGGTGGAAACAAAAGCGTAAAGCAATCATGGAGAGGGATCAAAATAGATGTGTCATTTGTCAAGATGTCCACCAGTTACAAGTCCATCACCGCCAGTATCATTTTATCAATCGGCTCAACCAATTTAAAGAACCTTGGGACTATCCCAGCAATCTTTTGATTACTCTTTGTGCCTTGTGCCATAAACGAGGTCACCGTAAATATAAAGTTCCAACCAAATACATTTAATCTAATGGGTCTATTTAATTTTTTTAAGAAAAAACAAAATGAAAGCTCTCCTGAAGATGCTTTGCTCAATGGCCATTTACCACCTATTCCAGAGGATATTTTTGTAGAAAAAGACCTCAATCAAGATTGGACCGCGCCAATTAGTTCCTTTACAGGTATCAATGCCATCTATTCTTACCTTCAATCTGATTTTGAAACTAAAGGCTTCAATGACGCTCTAACAAGCCCAGATGAACGTTATAAAGACGATAACCTCCGTTTGATAAAATTCGACCTCGAAATTATTATTTCTAAGGTCAAAACTTATCACGATTCTTTCTTGAAGGAACTGGAATTTCATATCAATTCCCGCAAAAGATCTGGATTGGTGGACCTCGTTGAAGAACTCGTAACCAAAAAAGAAGACCTTGAAAATCATATCCGGAAAGTTGTGGATATCGAAGAATCGCTAAAAACGGATTCTGGTTTGTTTGAAAGAGCTATTCTAGCCTACAATAGAGGATTTACCAAAGGTCTGGCCTCAATAACACAAAGAACCCTACTGTCTAAAGAGTTTTAACATGAAAAAGAACCCATGGCTTAAATTTGGTTGTTTCCTAACAGGTTATAACTATTATTTAGTTCAACATTCTAGTGAACAAAGCTCGAAAGCTGTCAAAAAATTTACCTCTGCCGTGTTATTGATTGTCCTGGTTTGGATGTTTATCGCCTATTCATTCGCTGTTCGATATCTGCATGTCGGAGTAGTAGGGGGTATTCTTGCATCTGTCATCGCTGCTTTTGTCGTTATTCAGATTGAAAGAATTATTATCCTTTCTACAAAAGTCAATAAATGGTCCGTTACCTTCCGGGTTGCTCTTGCACTCGTGATGGCAATTCTAGGATCTTTTATCCTGGATCAAATCATCTTTAAGGATGATATCGAACTCAAGAAAACTCAGATAATGGAAGATCGCGTTAAAATCGCCATTAAAAACTCTGAAAATGATGTCGATGAACAGGTAAAAAGCATAGATGCCAGTATTCAACAATTGGAGGCCAGGCAAAAAGTCGTGTCCGAAGATTTGCAGAAAAATCCGGTAATCGTAACGTCTTATACCAATACTTCGGTAACTCGCGATAATCAAGGTAATAGAATTAATAGTACCAATTCAACCAATAAAATGGTGAATGAAAACCCTAAAAAACGGGAATTGGAACAGATTAATGAACAAATCAATGTTCTGAACGGTCAGAAATTCAAAACCATCGGCTCCCTGGACTCGATACGTGCGAATAAGGAAAAGGACCTTAGGAAATCATCTGGTTTTATCGATGAATTAAATATCCTGCACGAAGTTATTACAAGTTCGAAAATAGGTCTGACGGTCTATTTACTTTTCTTTTTCTTCTTTTTGTCCATTGAACTATTTGTTGTGACTATCAAGCTTACAGATAAGGCTTCGGATTATGACAAATTGATCAACCACCAAACGGAAGTCCGAATGAAAATGCTGGAACGGCTGAATGGCTAGATAAAAGTATTACTTTATCCTTCTTGAATCCCTTTTCTGGGATTTGTAAAGAGGATAAAAATAGGCAGTCCTGTACTCAGATTATTTGAAATCTGATTTCAGGGCTGCTTTTTTTATATAAAAATGCCAGTCTTATGTTTTTTTCTTTACCAATTACTAGGCATATTTGTTTCAGAGGAAAATTAATATTCAAAAATTCATTCTAGAATATTTTCTATTGAATCCTTAATACATCACACTATGAGAAGACAGATTATTTCCATTCAATCCTTTACTATTCTATTATTTGCTGTTTTATTTACTTTCAGTTCTTGTAAAAAAGATAAGCACCCTGATGAGTCGGGCGAACCAGATGAATTCGAGGAGTTCTATAAAGGGCTTAAAGTTCATGCATTTGGGCAAATTCAAAAGGACGGGGATCCTTTAGGAAGTAGACCAGTACATTGGTTTAATGGAAAAATCAACTATTTGGAAGGCTCAGAAAATGGGGGTAGTGTCCTTGATGCTTTTATGCTCGGCCAGGATATCTACGTAACTGGATTTGAAGGTGCAGTTGGCTCGGATGTAACTTCTCGAAAACCTGTTTACTGGGTCAATGGGAAGAAACATATCCTTGAACAGAATGTCTTTGCTACAGGAAATATGATCTATGTTTCTAATTCAAAAGATATCTATGTAAAGCGTACTGTTTACGAGAATAATAAAGTTAGCTCCATTGATATATTGAAAAATGGAAAATTATGGCCTCTGGAAATCCGAAACAACAAAAAACCTGATATTCGGGAGTTTCGAGGAATGAATAATGATGTGTATGTTCTAGGGCATATGGAAAACTCCATCCTATGGAAAAATGGTAAGATCCACATGGAAAAGAAATATCCTGAAACTATGCAAAACGTCATTTTTCATCAAAATGACACCTATTTATTCCTAATAAATCTCCTTAATAGAAATAATAAAGAACCTTATATAACTATCCATAAGAATAACAAACTCTATCAATCCATTGCAAAGACCAATGATGTGAATTGGGTTGATGTTGGTAATATCAGAACTTTCATGGAAGGAAGTACTACTTATGTTGCGGTGAGTTTTAGAAATGAAAGTAATGCAAAAATCGTGGTTTGGAAGGATGGTAAGAAGCATTTGGATCTCCCAGCTAATGAAATGATGCTAGATAATTTATTTGTTAAGAATGGTCATGTTTTCATTTCTGCCTATAACGCCCAAGACCAAGAAAAATCCGATAAATATTGGATGGATAACAAGGAATTGATTTTAGATTCAGATGATGCCAAAGAAATCAATATTTCCAAGATCATCATCGAAGAGGCTCAATAAATTTAAGATGAGCTAAGTAGATATTAATCTAAAAAACCGTATTAGTTTATTTGTTGGGTTTTTGTAATTACCTTTGTGTAAACTAATTGTTAACTTGAAATATCTACTTAGCATTTTATTTGTGCTGTCTGCCTATTGCTTATCTGATCAGACAGTTTATAAAACTCCATCAGGTGGTAAATATCACACTGCAACCTGCCGTTATGTCAAAAATGTATCTCATGGAATGAGCATTTCTGAAGCTAAGAAATTAGGCCTTACAGCATGTTCTCAATGTCATCCCGACCAAGTAAATCAAAGAGGTTTTGTCAGTTCTGGTTCGAGCAAAGGTTTAGGCATCAAAGCCGGCGAAGCCCAAGGTGCCAACAGCAGATCCGTCCAATGTAAAGGAACTACCAAAAAAGGAACCCGCTGCAAGCATATGACCAAAAATGTCAATGGGTATTGCCATCAGCATGAGCCTAAATAGTAGGTGAAATTCCTAAAAAATTTTATCCACATTTTGTTCAAATAGGCAGTTCTATCGGACCTTCTCCGGACCTTCTTCGGATCTTTGCCTGACCTTGTTCGAGTTTTTGCGGTTAAGCTCCGACAGATGTGCGAAGGAGGTGTGGGGAAAATGCGCGAGAAGGGAGAGTTTGGGTGGAAGATGAAGTGAGTAAGGAGCGAAATAGAGAGTTAGGGAAGGGGGGTGGAGTTTTCATCAAATGAAAACTCCAAAAAATCTAATGTTATTTCAGGACTTTCTTTATTTCTTTTAGGTATTGTGGGTTTTTCGTAAAGTCATTGTGTCCTTCTCCTTTTAGCTTGATAAGCTGATCTCCTTTTTTGAAAGTTTCCTTTAACTTCTCCGAGGACCCATAATATACTGCTTTATCATGGTCGCCATGGAAGATAGTAACCGGAGCTTTAGTTTGTTCAAGATATTTTCGGTTGTCAAGTTTTAAATTCAAAATGTTGGAGTTTAGGTTTGGGTCTAGCGCATAGGTCCAATCTTTAAAATTATAAAATGGTGCCTGCAGAATAAGTCTACTAGGCTTATTGTGCGCAGCAAGATAACTAGCAGCTGCAGTTCCTAAGGATTGCCCTATAATAATGATCTTTGATTCATCTGAATATGTCTTTTTGATGAATTCGTAAACCATTTGCATGTCTGCATACCATTGGTCCTCTGTTAAAAACTCACCATCGCTTTTGCCATAACCCCTGTAATCAATCATAAAAAGATCGTAATGTAGGTTGGTATAAATAGGTGCAATTTTACTCCATTCTCCCAAATCGCCAATACTGCCATGAAGATAAAAAATCAATCCTTTGGGATCTTTAGTAGGGAAGTAAAGCCCGTTTAGTTTTATGCTATCATTAATTGGTACCATAACTTCCTGAAAGGGCTGTTTGAAGTCGAGTTTTAATTCTTTGTTCAAAGTGCCTGGAAATAATTGGGCAATAATTTCTTGATTTAATTCCTTGATTTCTTCTGCGGATAAATCTTGTGATTTTGCAGGTAGAATAAGGATGGTAAGAAGGAAAACTAGTGAGTATAGATGCTTCATTTCCAGGTGTTTTATAGAGTAATTTACGGAAAATGTAGATAGGGGTTAGAAATTTAACTTTTTTTGATTGTGGGGAGGAGAAGAAGGTGAATCGTTTCCAATTTTATTAGTGGGTTTCCGTTATTTGAAGTAAAAGTCAAGCCCTTCTACCGGGTTTATATTAAAATATTTTTTTACTAGGTGTGTATCATTTACAAAATTGAAAATCTGTTTTGCTCTTTCAATTTCCTCTTGTTTTGGTATTGAGAATAGTCTTAGTGATCGTGTTTTCCAAATATGTAAATAACCAAAAGCCAATTGTCTTATTTTCTCGTTTTCGTCTATTGTTCCAATCATCAAATATGGAATTGCTGTCATTCCGCCAACTTTGCTAAAGAGTTTTAGCATTGACTTTTTTAATTCATAATTACCTATTTCGTAAATGTATTTTGCCTTTGTAAAAATTTCTGGCCTCGGAATATGAGATAAAAATTCTATAACTAAGTTTCTAAGTCCATGATATTGGCTGCCAAGGTTGGCTAAAGCAAAATAATAGGCACTTTCTTCATCAAGCTTGCATAGTGCTAAAAAAGCTGTCTTTTTAACTTTTATTCTATTGTCCTTCAGATATGGCTTAACTGTTTCCGAGTACTGTTTACCTTCTGTTTCTGCAAGTCCACTTAATGACCCAATGACTTCTCTGTTTACTTGTAAATTGTCGTTGTAAAATTTAGCAAAGTTTATATTTGATTGTTTTAATGAAAACCTTGCAAAATTTCTTATTGTAGCAGAATAGTCCGATAAAAACTTCCTTACAGTAGTTTCAAAGTCTTTTTGATCTTTTAAGCAATAAAGAGTTTGAAGTCGGACAATCGCTGACTTGTCAATCAGTAATTGCTCGATTTGGGGTTGCTGAAGTTTATCAAAATGGCTTATTGCTAGATTCCTAATTAAAAAATGTTTGTCACTTAAGAACAGGTTTAATTCTTGAGAATTGTTTCTAGGCAAATTTGAAATGTGTCTTGCTAATAAAATTCTAAGTTTGTCTGGATATTTTTTGAAGTTGCCAATTATATATGGCCTATTTGTGGAAGCAACGAACTCAATAATGTCTTTGTAAACTCCACTTAAGTCTGTCCGTTCAACTTTTTGTAGCCACTCAAAAATTGGCAAATTTTCAATTAAGCAATCAATGTAATTGGTTGTTTTATAGTTTTCTATTCCATTTAAGGCAGCTTGTCGAACTGGCAAAACCCAATCAGCTAAACGATAGATTAAAAATTGTATAGCTCTTGAACTGGCAACCTTAGAGAGTTTCTTAACTGCTTTTTCTCTGACGTATCCATTTCCATTAAAGGAACTAATTGCCAATAATTCAATATATTGGTCCTTAGGAAAATTTGCTTCATAAAAGTCAATATCACTTCTTGAAATTTTACAGTGTTTAAGAGTTGCATAGTGTCCTTTTTTGCTGTCATTCTTTTTGAATAGGTGAATAATTGTATTTGAAGTGGTTTCTCTTATTTCTTTATTGTTATCTTTTAGAAGCTCTGTTAAGCTATAAATAATACTTGGGGAACCGACATTGGCAATTTTTGTCAATGCGTCAATTTTTTTATCAGTGTCACCCTTTGCAAAAAACCAAGTCATGTTAGGTCTACTTAAAATTTCTAGGTATTGCCATATTTCCAATTCTTGATGTGTCGTCATATAAGCTTGAATTTATCGTGTCTGCACGATGATATGCAAGGCGGGTTGCGGATGGTATATCATCATTATTATTTATGCAATATATTAATTTTTATTACTAGTAGAGGGGGGGAATTGATTGGTTTTTTCCAACATTTGAAAGTATTAGCTCAACTTAAATTGCAGCAGAGTAAATTGTGTAGATGAATTATTTAATTTAATGCCAAATTTTTTAATAAAAACTAGTATTTTTTTTCAATTGGTTGTATTCAATTGCTTTTTTTCTTCTATTTTGGGTTTGTTTGAGTACTTACTGCCCAATAATTTCCAGCAAAATCATAAAAAGACCCCCGCGCATCTGGATCCCCATCTTTATTTATAGGTTTTTCTATTATTTGACAACCATTTTCTATTGCTAATTCAAAAGTCTTGAAAACATCAGGGACATAAAGGTGTAACATTGTTTGGTTAGCTGGAAAATTTTTAGTGCTGTTACTCATCATAATTACAGAATCATCTAATAGTAATTCAATATGAGCAATTTTACCATCTACATGCTCAAATTTTCTTAGAATTTTAGCTCCAAAAATTGTCTTTATCAATTCCACTAGTTTTTGAGCATCGTCAATAATTAAATAAGGGGAAAGAGAATTGTAATTAGTGGGTTTAAAATCTTTCATGTGACCTAAATTTTGTTGTTGATTTATCTTTTAAAATGACCGTTAACAACTGTATTAACATATCTTATATAAGAAAAGTTTTGCCTATCCCACATAAGGATTATTCCATTAATACAACAGCTCCAATAAGATGAGGTAATTCTCTTAAAATATTAGTTTTTTTAACTATATGCCAATATTTATGTTAAAAACTATTGTTTATTTTCTTTACTGTTATTTTACATGAGATTTTTCGATATATTTATATGGATTTAATGATAAATTTTTTCTTCTATTTTGTTTGTATGAAATCTATATTTTTCTTTTTTGTCTTACTATTCGCCAGCTTATCCTCGTCAGTAGCGCAAAAACCCTCAGACTGGATAAATAAGGATGCACTTCAGAATAAAAATTTTGTAGATACTATTGAATTTGAAACCATTGTAAATAAAATATTTATAAAAATCAAAATAGATAGTGTAGAACGGAAATTCATATTTGATACTGGAGCTCCATGTATGATTAAAGATGATATTCTATCCCTTATTAGTCACAAATTTGTGGAGAAAAGAAATTTAGAATATGTAAACGGGAGGGTGTATGAACATTCATTTATTACTCTTGATAGTCTAAGGATTGGAAAGACTAAATTTATAAATGTTCCTGCTTTTGATATAAAAAATGAGAATTTGGATGAACTTTTTAGGTGTCTTGATTTCGATGGAATTATTGGTTCAAATATTCTTAATGGGTTATTAGTTAAAATTGACTATCAAAAGAAACATATCATTCTAAGTGATCGATCTGAAGCGTTTTTAAAACGATCAAAATCCGGAGATTTATCTATTTCTCCACATGGTAAACCATTTATTGATATTAAAATATCAACTAAAATAAAGGACAAGGTTTTATTTGATTCAGGAGATGATGGTTTCTATTCGATTTCAGACAACTTGGTTTCAAAGTTTGGAAAATCTAAGTTCCAACTTTCTGATTATTTAATTGATACTATTAAAATTAGTGATTCTCAATCTATTTCAAAATTTTTATTCAGAGACCTAAAGTTTAGTAATGTAAATTTTAAGGATGTTGTCAGCATAACTACCAGTCAATCAAATTCACGTATTGGAAGTGAGCTTTTGAAATATGGAAGTCTTATATTAAATTTCAAAGACAAGGAATTTATTTATGAACCCTATGATCTAAACGCTAAAGAAATACATCTTCCCCAAGCTATTAGAGATTTTAGCATATCACTGGAAAATGGTGTAATGAAAATAAGCCAGGTGTGGCCTAATTCAAATTCGAGAAAAATGGGAATAAAAGAGGGAGACCAGCTTCTCGAATTAAATGGTAATAAGATCGAAAGTCCCTGTAACTTTTTCCTGTCTGATGGCCTAAAAGCCAATTCAGAAAAAATAGTGATAAAGATTAAAAACCAGGAAGGAGTTATTAAAGATTATTTTTTCCAAAAGAACAGCGTTTCGAACAATTAAAAAAGTATAGTTTTGATCCATTACGTTGGACTTTGCGAAATAATGTTTTTCTAGAAAAACTCTTCCAGCAATTATTGCGTTAAGCTTTAAATTCGTATCTCTTCTGGATATGAAAACACCTTCTTTTATTTCGCAATTTTCTTCCTACTGAATTGCGATTCTGTGCGTAGCATTTTCAGAATTTACACCAACAAAGTCAGGAAATCCTTTCGGTTTAATGTTTTTTAAACGAATTAGACAAATACCTACAATCGCTTTTCCTTCAAATAATTTTGGTTTGAAAGGCTTAGGTAATATTTTTTCCACGACGCTCGGGTCTGCAATATAATTTACAAGAATACGTCTTTCAATAATACCGTGAATAGTTGGGATTTTCATTTTAAGAGTTTTGTTCGGAAACCATTGGAGCTAAGATTATTATATACGCAATTTAAGATTTTTTTTGCAAGTGAATAGGGGTTTAGGATATAACTGGTAAGAGGGCGGGATTGCCTACGGTAATCCCTTGTGGGGGAGGCTAAATGATGGAAATTAAAACCTATTCTCGTTTCTCTCGCTGGTTTTGTTATTTATTTTCCTAATTGCTTTCGTCTTTCAGAAACCTCTTTCATATAATTATCAATGTAAGGTTTTACATCCTCAAATTTTCCAACTCCATTAAACTCCGCAATTTGTTTCCCAAAATATCCTTTGAGACTGCTAGTCAATTTTCCATTACTGTATGATAAAATTAGTGAATGGTCTACCGATGCATTACCGTCCAGTTCCAATGCAAATTCTATAAGCTTTTGCGAGCAAAATATCGCATCTGAAATTAGTTTGTCTTGCGATTTTAGGTTTGTTCTTATTTGGCAAGTCAAATTGTGTGAAACATACTCTTCTTTATTGCTTTCTGTTAAGTTTAAAAATGGATGTCCAACTTGGAGTTCTCTATTATACAAACTTGTTTTGTCTTGCTCAAACCAAAAGCCTCTAGCAATAACTTCTACGAATTGGTCGTGAAATTTGAAAAGATAGTGTGAAAAATCCGTTAGCATTTCATTTACATTATTTCCGAATTCGTATGAATTGCCATAGTTTTCATTCTCATAGACGAACCGTTCCTTCAGCCACTTTGAATTTTCAACTTTATAGACCCAAGGATATTCTTGTCCTTCCTCCCAATTAGAATTGAATGGCAAATTTTCACCCCTACAAATTTTCAAAGCATCTAAGTTCTCAAAAGTTATCCGACCATATTGTTCGTCTTCTGTTTGGAAATAAATTCCGGTTAGCTTTTCACTATATATAATGTCAGGACTTAAAACAAAGTCTGCAACAATAGGTATAAAAATTCCTTTCGCTTGTTCCATTTGTGAAATTATTAATAACTGGAGTGTCGTTTTTCAAGACAACTAATGTTATTATTTATGCAATATATTAACTTTTATTACTAGTGGAGGGGGAGCGTTTAATCGATTGGTTTGAATTAGCATGCATTTTGCCGATTGGCGTGATTCTGATGAACTGTCCATCGGCATTAATTTCAAATTTTAGGTCTTCGTCTATTTCCATAATTTACTACTAAAGCTCTTAATCAAATATAATAATTAGGACACGAAAATTTACAAGGGGGTATATATGTAAAAAATGGAGTCCATACCAATACTGATTTTCAAAAGTGTGCCAAAAGTGTGACGAGAATTTCAATATTTTATGCTTTTTATACTCCTATTATTTTCGTCGTTTAAGTATGGTTTAAATGAAAATACGATAGGTTACTTACTGTTATTTCTATTGTTTACTGAAAGAGGGCGGGATTGCCTTCGGCGATCCCTAGTGGGGGAGGCTAAAAGATGAAAATTAAAACCTACGCTCGTTTCTCTCGCTGGTTTTGTTGTTTACAGCGAATTGCTTCAAAATATTTTGGCAATTCGTTGTAAACAACAAAACCCTTCAACGTAGTTGAAGGGTTTTAATTTATCTTTGCGGAGAGGGCGGGATTCGAACCCGCGGTACCGTTTCCAGTACGACAGTTTAGCAAACTGTTCCTTTCGGCCACTCAGGCACCTCTCCGGGTTTCGACAGTGCAAACATAACGCAAAATTTTCACTCTTCAAAGTCGATTTAGCGAAAAATTCCCATTTTATTCTACTCTATCAGCAACCTTTTGAATATCAATTTGTTTTTTTAATTATCTTTCTTCTTGCTTAGATCATAATCAATGCGAACATGGTAAATGCTCTTCAACATCGCCTTGAATATCTTCGCCGATTCAGAGATCTCACGCATCGTAATATCCGCATTCTGGAACTGTCGCTGCATCAATTTATGGTCAATAATCTTGTCCACTAAATTGTTGATTGATTCCTCCGTTGGCTCCTTTAATGCTCTGGATGCCGCTTCTACTGAATCAGCCATCATCAATACCGCAGTTTCCTTGGAGAATGGCACTGGACCCGGATACTTAAAGATGGACTCGTCAATAACCTTGTCCGGATTCGCCTTCACCGCCATGTTGTAGAAGTAATCTACCTTCGTCGTTCCATGATGCGTTCGGATAAAGTCTATTACAACCTCCGGCATTTGGTTCTTACGGGCCATTTCTATCCCCTTTAATACGTGGGAAATGATGATCTGTGCACTTTGTTCCGGTGTCAACTCCTCATGCGGGTTGTCGTTTGTCTTTTGGTTCTCGATGAAATAAAGTGGATTGATCATCTTTCCAATATCATGATATAGCGCTCCAGCACGGATTAATAATGGATTTCCGCCAATCTTATAAATTGCTGCCTCTGCAAGGTTAGCAACCTGTAAGGAGTGTTGGAATGTTCCTGGTGCTTTTAGAGATAACTCGCGCAATAAACGCGAATTACTGTTGGTCAGCTCCATCAAGGTCAGATCAGATACAATTCCGAATAATTTCTCAAATGCATAGATCAATGGATAGGCTAGGAGGGTTAGACCCACACTCACTGTAAACGGAAGAATGTCTTGCCAGTAGATGGAAGAGAAAGAACCGTTTCTAGTCAATACCAATCCGACATAGGCAAGAATATATGTTGCCAATATCAATACACTGGAAACAAGGAATTGCTCCCTTTTAACCAATGTACGGATGCTATAAATAGCGACCATACCTGCCGTAAATTGTAGGAATACAAAGTCAAAACTGTTCGGCACGAATAGCCCTGCTACCAAGACCATTAGAATATGGATATTCAATGCGATCCGGGTATCAAATAATAGTCTGAAGATAATCGGTACGGAACAGTAAGGGATATAGTATAAGCTTGGGATCTTGATCTTGATTGCCCAACTCAGTACACCAAGCATCACCAAAATAACAATGAAGATGATAAAGAGTAAGCGGTTATTGTTGAAGATATCCCTTCTAAAGAAATATAGGAATACCATCAGCAGCGCCATTGCCAATGAAATCAATACGAAATGACCAAAGGTCACAAGGTTTTGTTCACCACTGATCCTGGATTCATCTTCAAATACCTTACGCAATGATTCCAGCTTCTGGTAGGTCTCATTATTGATGATCTTGCCTTGCTCGGCAATCAACTCGTCTTTTTGGACCATACCTCGCGTGGTGGAGATATTGGCCAATGCCGTTTGTTCAACCTTATTGGTTTGGGATTCGTTGAAAACATAATTGATGGTGATGTAGTTCTTGAGAACTTCCGACAACCAACGCTTATGTTCAATCAGTTTATTCTTTTCTAATGCCCCAACAATATATTGGTTCGCCGATTCGATGGTGAAGCAGTCGACCGTATTTTTTTGCTGAGCAATATTATCATGGATTAACACAAAATTATATTCCAGGGAAGTGGGGTCATTTTTGGTCGAATCGCTACCCTTGATCTGGTATCGGTTATTTAACGAGACAACACCACGTCCATAAATATAGTTTAATAGGGCTGTACCAACTTCACGATAATCATTGAGGTTGCCGGTTTCAGAAGAATCCAGTTGGCTGGCTTGCCATTTTTCATTAAGGTCAGTATTGAATTGGTCGATTTGCTCTTTGCTAGCGACGTCATTCAAGTTATAGATGGGTTGGACCGTGTTAAGGATATATTGCTTATCACGTTCCATTTCCTCGGCAGTCTTTAGAATGGCAAAATTATAGGGCGAGGTCAGATTCTCATGATTCCATGGTTTTCCTTTCTGATATTCATATCTGAACCGAGGTTGTTTCGGCAGAAAAATACAGATCAGCACAATGGTAAGAATCACCATGCCGTATTTCCACATAGTGGAGTTTTGTTGAAGTTTATCCTTAGGGTAATTTATTTTTAATTTCGCCACAGTCTATTTTTAGTATTCCTAACTAACAAATGTAATTATTTTAGAGCAAACAGTACATCTCACATCTCTCAATTTGTAAGCGAATTGTAGCAATTCATTCAAAAACGGACATTGTTTTCTGATAGAGGATAATACTTGTTATCTTTGCAAAAAAATTAATACATGTCCACACAACAACACTTAATAGCACCGTCGGTATTGGCTGCAGATTTTGCCAATTTACAGCGTGATGTTCAAATGGTAAATGAAAGCGAAGCAGATTGGTTTCATATTGACATCATGGATGGTGTATTTGTCCCAAATATCTCTTTTGGATTTCCAGTAATGAATGCGATTGCGAAACATGCCAAGAAACCTTTGGATGTTCATTTAATGATTGTTGATCCCGACCGTTATCTAAAAGTTTGTAAGGACAATGGTGCCGAAATTATTACGGTTCATTATGAAGCTTGTACTCACTTACACCGCACATTAGCAGCGATTAAGGAGTTGGGATGTAAAGCAGGAGTTGCTTTGAATCCGCATACGCCAGTTTCGTTGTTGAAAGATGTGATTCAGGATATTGACCTGGTATGTTTGATGTCGGTGAATCCTGGATTCGGCGGACAGAAATTTATCGAGCGTACCTACAGCAAGATTAAAGAATTGCGGGCTTTGGCGGCTGACCAAAATACGGATGTATTAATCGAGATTGATGGTGGAGTAGGGACCTCGAATGCAGGCAAATTATTAGCTGCTGGAGCGGACGTTTTAGTGGCTGGAAGTTTTGTGTTCAGTTCGGAAAACCCGATGCAAACAATTAAGGATTTGAAGGCTGTAGACCCTACAGTTCAAATGGTTTAAGATGTTTGTTTAGAATACTTCCAAATTAGCGTGTGATGGCAGAAATGCGAATTAAACGCAGTTTTTTTTGTATTTTTGCGTAAATAGCTCATAATAGGGAGCTAATAATGGTTAAAATTAATAAATCATATTAAACTACAAATAATGGCTTTTGATATAGACATGATCAAAAAGGTATATTCTCAATATGATGAACGTATTACTGCGGCTCGTCAAGTTGTGAATAAACCATTGACTCTAGCTGAGAAAATTTTATATGCACACCTTTGGGATGGTAATGCATCTGAGGCTTACGAACGTGGTAAATCATATGTTGATTTTGCACCGGACCGTGTAGCGATGCAGGATGCGACGGCGCAGATGGCTTTATTGCAATTTATGCAAGCAGGCCGTGCTCAAGCAGCAGTTCCTTCAACTGTACACTGTGACCACTTGATTCAAGCGCGTGATGGAGCAGCAGAGGATTTAAATCGTGCTAAAAACGAAAGTTCTGAAGTATTCAACTTTTTAAGTTCTGTATCTAACAAATATGGTATCGGTTTCTGGAAACCAGGTGCTGGTATTATCCATCAAGTAGTTCTTGAAAACTACGCATTCCCAGGTGGTATGATGATCGGAACTGACTCCCACACAGTAAATGCTGGTGGATTAGGTATGGTCGCTATTGGTGTTGGTGGTGCTGATGCATGTGATGTAATGGCTGGATTACCTTGGGAACTAAAATTCCCTAAATTAATCGGTGTAAAATTAACTGGTAAATTATCAGGATGGGCGGCTCCTAAAGATGTAATCTTGAAAGTTGCTGGTATCTTAACTGTAAAAGGTGGTACTGGTGCTATCGTAGAATACTTCGGTGAAGGTGCTGAATCATTATCATGTACTGGTAAAGGTACGATCTGTAACATGGGTGCTGAAATTGGTGCTACAACTTCAACTTTCGGATACGATGAGTCAATGGAGCGTTACTTACGTGCTACTGACCGTGCTGAGGTTGCTGATGCTGCAAATGCCATTAAACAACATTTAACAGCAGATGCTGAGGTTTATGCTAACCCTGAACAATACTTCGATCAATTGATCGAAATCAACTTATCTGAGTTAGAGCCTTCATTGAATGGTCCTTTTACTCCAGATTTGTATACTCCAATCTCACGTATGCGTGAGGAAGCAGGTAAAAACGGATGGCCTACAAAAGTAGAGTGGGGATTGATCGGATCATGTACCAACTCTTCTTACGAGGATTTATCACGTGCTGCATCTATCGCTCGCCAAGCGGTTGAAAAAGGTCTTGTAACAAAAGCTGAATTTGGTATCAATCCAGGTTCTGAGCAAGTACGTTTCACTGCTGACCGTGATGGTTTATTGAAAACTTTCGAAGATCTTAACGCTACTATCTTTACTAATGCATGTGGACCATGTATCGGTATGTGGGATCGTGCTGGATCTGAAAAACAAGAGAAAAACACAATCGTTCACTCCTTCAACCGTAACTTCGCGAAACGTGCTGACGGAAACCCGAATACTTTTGCTTTCGTAACTTCACCTGAAATGGTAGCAGCAATCGCTATCTCTGGTGACTTAGGATTTAACCCACTTACTGACACTTTAACTAACAAAAATGGTGAGCAAGTGAAATTAGATCCACCTACAGGTGATGAATTACCAGAAAAAGGATTCGCAGTGGATGATCCTGGATATCAAGCTCCTGCAAAAGATGGTTCAAGCGTTACTGTAGATGTATCTCCAACTTCTGATCGTCTGCAATTATTAGAACCTTTCGCTGCTTGGGAAGGTACTGACCTTAAAGGCTTGAAATTATTAATCAAAGCTAAAGGTAAATGTACTACTGACCACATCTCTATGGCTGGTCCTTGGTTGAAATACCGTGGTCACCTAGACAACATCTCTAACAATATGTTGATTGGTGCAGTAAACTTCTTCAACGATAAAACTGATAATGTGAAGAACCAATTGACTGGCGAGTACGGTCCGGTTCCAGCAACTCAACGTGACTACAAAGCTCACGGAATTGGTTCAATCGTTGTTGGTGATGAAAACTATGGTGAAGGTTCATCTCGTGAACACGCTGCTATGGAGCCTCGTCACTTAGGCGTTCGTGCTGTATTAGTGAAATCTTTCGCTCGTATCCACGAAACTAACTTGAAAAAACAAGGTATGCTTGGTCTTACCTTCGCTAATAAAGATGATTACGATAAAATCAAAGAAGACGATACAATCGATATCATCGGATTAACTGAATTCGCTCCTAATAAACCGCTTACATTGGTGTTACACCATGCTGACGGTTCTTCGGAAGAAATTCTTGCTAACCACACTTACAACGAACAACAAATCGGTTGGTTTAAAGCTGGTGGTGCATTGAATATTATCCGTGCGAATCAAAATTAATTAGAGTATTTAGTAGTTAGTATTTAGTATTAAGATTGATTTTCTAGCTGAATATTGGTTTTAAAAATTTGCTAACTCGAAAAGGTGCTGTTCCGTTGGAATGGCACCTTTTTTTTATGAATTTGATTGAAACGGCATTTTGAAAACTTGAATGTTTGAAAAGTTAATTGGTTAGATATTTTAGAAATGAAGTCCTTTATATCTCAGTGGAATGGGTTACTGTCCGTCAACAAATAAAAATATTCCATATCTTTATTCACCTAAATAAACCAAACAAATAATGAATATAAGCTTATTGAAAAGCATTGGATTGGCTGTTTTATTAATCAGTACCGGAATAATGGAAACAAAAGCTCAGAAAATACCTTATGAATTGGATGCCAAGAAGAATACTACGGTAACTTATCAGGAACTCCAAGACTATTATGCTACCTTATTGAAGGGTAGGAAAAATGTGAAAATCATGGATATTGGTTTGACCGATGTTGGCAAGCCATTACAGCTGATCGTTCTTTCTAAGGATGGTGATTTTGATCCCAAGAGCATTAAAGCGAAAGGGAAAGCTGTGATGTTGATCAATAATGGGATTCATCCTGGTGAACCTGAAGGGATTGATGCTTCCATGATGTTCATTCGGAATTTATTGAAGGAGGATAAACTGCCGGATAACCTGGTGCTCTGTGTAATTCCGGTTTATAACATCGCAGGGATGCTTAATAGGGGTGAGTCTAGAGTAAATCAAAATGGACCTAATGAATATGGTTTCAGAGGTTCCAGGCAGCATTATGATTTGAACCGTGACTTTATTAAAGGCGATACAAGAAATTCCAGACTGTTTCAAAAAATCTTTAGCACCTGGGATCCCGATGTGTTTTTTGATACGCATACCAGTAATGGGGCGGATTACCAATATGTAATGACCTTAATTGAAACGCATAAGGATAAACTTCATAAAGATCTTGCGCCCTATATGAAATCCAAGTTTACGGATGAATTGTATAAGAGGATGGAAAAGGCAGGATTTCCAATGGTTCCTTATGTGAATTCAAAAGGAGAGACTCCAGAGAGTGGTTTGGTTTCATTTTTAGAAAGTCCTAGATATTCAACGGGATATGCAGCTTTGCATAATACCATAGGATATATGCCGGAAACACATATGTGGAAACCCTATCAGCAACGTGTGGAGTCTACCTATGCCTTGATGAAAAACTTGTTTGAGGTTTCTGTTCTAGAGTCCAAGGAATTGGTCGCATTGCGTAAAAATGTAAAAGCTCAGGTAGCTTCTCAAACTGACTTTCCTGTTAGCTGGGCATTGGATGCTGAATCAGTAGAACAAATAGAGTTCAAGGGCTTTGAATCAGGAAAGAAAGCAAGTGAGGTTTCAGGACAGGATCGTTTATACTATGATCGTAATAAACCTTTCAGCAAGCAGGTGCCTTATTTTTCAACTTACAAACCTACTATAATCATTAAAAAACCGAAAGCATATATGGTTCCTCAGGCTTATGATAAGCTGATTGAATTGATGCAAACCAATGGGGTGAAAATGAAAGCATTGGAAAAGGATGAGGTCAAGGAGGTGGAGATGTATTATATCACATCCTATAAAACTCAGGGAAGTCCCTATGAAGGACATTATCCGCATAATTCTGTTGAAATAAAGGCTGAAACCATGAAAGTTCCCTTTTATAAAGGAGATTGGCTGATCGAAACAAATCAGGATATCAACCGTTATATTATCGAAACCTTGGAGCCTCAGGCAATGGATTCATTTTTTAATTGGAATTTCTTTGATGCTATCCTTTCACAGAAAGAGTATTTCTCGGCTTATATTTTTGAAGATACTGCTGCAGAACTATTGAAAAAGGATGCTAAGCTAAAGAAAGATTTTGAAGATGCTAAAAAACAGGATCCTAAATTAGCTGAGAATGGTAGAGCTCAATTGGAATGGATCTATAAACGTACGCATCACTATGAACATAACTATATGTTATATCCGGTGGGTCGAGTGATGTAGATAACTATTAAAGGATTAGAACTTCCAAGAATTGATTTTTTTGGAAGTTTTTTTATGATTTATTGATTGAAACCTGCTGACAAAAGGCTGTCATTCCATGTTCTTAAATTTGATTATTCAATCATTTAAATAGAAAATATTATGAGCACAAACGGATTTTTTTCAAAAGCAGAATTCTTAAATCATTGGCAAGGCCATAGAAATTTAACAAGAAATACCATTGAGAAATTCCCTGAAAAGGAATTATTTGAATTTAGCATTGGCGGAATGCGTCCATTTGCTGAATTGGTAAAGGAAATATTAACCGTTGGGCTTCCTGGATTGGAAGGAATGGTGAATAATACCACAGAAGGATTTAATCATGATGTGCCATTTAATACTAAGGAAGCACTTTTGGCAGAATGGGATAGGCAAACTCCATTGATTACAGAATATTATAATCAAATTCCAGAGGAAAGATTTCCAGAGCATTTCAATCTATTTGGTCAATTTAATGCGCCAATTTATGAGAATCTATTATACTTTGTGGATAATGAAATTCATCATCGTGGACAAGGATATGTTTATCTGAGAAGTCTAGGTATTGAGCCTCCAATGTTTTGGGATAGATAAAATAAACAGAAAGGCTGCTCTAACCATAGAGCAGCCTTTTATATATGTTGTATCCAATTATTTTTCTTCGAAAACTGAGTTTACTTCAGTGATTTTCCATCCTTCATTATCTTGTACCATGGTTAGGTAGTCAGTGCGTTTGAAGTTGGAGAAGTCAAGGGTTACTTTTGCTAAACTGTATTTTCCAGCTTTTTCAACGATTTGATAATCACTGTCACAGTTGAAGGTTACACCTTTTTGACCCTTGATCTGTTTGATATATGAGCTTTTTGAAAGCGGAGCCTGATTGTATTCTGTGTTGTATTTTAAGCTGAAGTTATCAGCGAATAAATTATCTACATGTTCTACATCACCTTTTACTGAACTGTTGATGTATGCATCAACCACATTTTCTACGACTGCATTATTTAATTTGTCCTTGTCTTTATCGATTGCAAATGCTGTTAATGATGAAGCGAATAATAGACCTGCGATTGCGAATGTTTTTACTAGATTTTTCATGACTTATAGTTTTAATGTTTAATACCTGTTTTATTTTTTTGTTATTATTTCTTATTTGATATCTCAAAGGTAGTGCGTAAAAACAGGCAGTAACAGGCTAAATAGGTCAATTCTGAAGCTTTCTCGGTAAACATTGCGGAAAAATCGGTGAATATTCTTGCTTGGGACTTAGGATTTTTCACCGAGGCATTGGTCGATATTATCAGGATTCTGAATTAAATCCTTCCAGGGTTATTCTCTCAGCACCGATGCGAATAATCCGATTACTCATGAAATTAAAGATTAGGTCATCATTCTCCTTGGCGGTTCTTTGATCTATTAACGCATTATGAATTTCCCTTTCGGAAGAAGGATAGTAAGTAATTCCATCAATACAGGTGTCATTCCATATTTGATCCTGATCAGGGGCTTTGTTTAGTAAATATGAATAATTGTAAGCATTGAATTGAAGAAATTCAAAAGGAGGGTTCAATAATAGATTATCGGTCTTTTGAAATAACAAACGAATCTCAGTTTTTGAAATCATAACCTTCTCCGCAATAAAATCATATTCATTGTGTAAATCTATTTCGTGTCCATCAAAATAAACATAGATCAGGTCGTGAATTTCAAAATTTGTTAGCATCCCTTAAAATAATAAATATTAAGGGTAAAAAAACAACCTAAAGAATTTTCTTTAGGTTGTCTTACTTATATTTAATTGAGATTAGAAGCTAATCACATAGCTTGCATATATAGAATCAGCATTTTTAAGTATTACTTCAATGCTTTGTTGCCCTCCATTGTTCACAGGGCGTTTTATTTCGAATTCCTCATTTACATTTACAGATCCTTGGGCTTCATCATTTACATAAATATCCAAAGGAGTATAAACTTGATCACCAGTTACTTTGAACTTCAACTTCATCGCTGAACTTGAAATCAAGGTTATGGTTCCTGAGGGATTGGCTTGAGCATATTCAACATTATTCATATTTAATTCTGAAGGAATTTCTGTGGTTTCAGGGTTTCCAAAAAGTATACTTCCTATAAACATTGCTGAAAAAAATAGTTCATTCATATTAGTAGTTTTTATGTTTTATGTTTAATAAATCTATTGTAATAACGATGTTACATTTGAGAATATTGCATTTACCATGCCAAAAGGAAGTTTTTAAGGTTTTTTAACGACTTGTATGGAGGTGAAAATGTATTGCAAAAAAAATCCTGAGCTGGGGAAGCTCAGGATTTTACCAAACCAATTATTAACCTAAATTATGAAATTACTCTTTTTTACTCTTTTGCTTTTCTTTGATATTATAACGTCCTCAAATGGTAATTCGTGTCACTGAATTTGAGGATTAACATCTTTTAACAAAGAATTAGTGTATTTCAATAAGAATAACTGGATTTCTAATATTTTAATCTCGTGAAACAATATTTTTTGCAAAATATGCCATAGGAAAATATGCGAACACTAGGTCCACAAAGGTAAACCAGATAGGAGAGGGTAGCATAATAATAGAAGCTAATCCACCAAGAAAGAAGAATACGGCTATAACCATGGCAAAGGTAAACTTCTTGCTTGCGGCAATCCAAGCTGCTACTAAAGCTCCTACAAAGGTACCTAAGGCATGAGCCAAAAATGGGAAAACAAAATGTTTGGGTTCAAATAAATGCATTCCTGCCTTTAATCCTTCCGATGTGCTGACATCAATTCCTTCTGGTGGAGGTATAACCATAGGGCTAATGGTAACCAAAGCCATATTGACCAAACTTCCCACAACAATCCCAAGTACTACAGCTAGCAAATTTCTAATTACTGCATTCATTTCTTTTCATAATTTTTAACAAATGTAATTCAAAATGAATGGAAATATTGCTGATCAAGAAAATTAATCTGATTTATTTTTTAGTCTTGATATTCCTAGGGAAATTTAGTGATAAGTTAAGTTGAAAGCTTGGATTTAGCAATCTCTACGGAATCGACAAAATTTACGAGTTTACCTTTATTACTTTCGAAAATGAATTCCTTTAAATGATTGCAATCATATTTGCTGAAATTTCCAACAATTGCAAGTCGGACACGATAGGTTGAAAATTTTTGTAATATCTCACCCGCTAATTTTGTCCTTAAGTCAAAAAACTTGGGATGAATATTCTTTTCATGAATAATTAATCTTTCGTAGCCCTGATAATAGATATCGCCCATTACTTGAGTTCCATCTTCCACTGTTTGCCAGACGTAATCATCTGCAAGTATTTCTGCAACTTGTTGGTTGTTAAGGAAGTGTGATATAATCTTCATGCGTAATTTTAAAATAGTTTGTAAACATAATCATTCTCTGTGAAAATGTTTATTATTTCCTTATGAAAAATAATTACCGAAAATAGGTAAAAGAAACCCCACTTAAGGGATCTAAGTGGGGTAAGGTATAAAGATAATAGTTATTGTGATTTTCGTTTCTTAAGCGTTCGTCGTGCTCTTTTTACAAGTTGAAATTCCCAAAATACTGTATATAGGACATATGCCAATGATACTAGTAAGTATGAAAATCCCAGCAACGACTAAAAGGACAATAGCTAATGTTCCTGAAATTACATTTGTGAAATATAATATCGCAATGATTATCGCGATAATAATCCTTATTAATTTGTCTTGTGATCCCATGTTCTTTTTCATAACAAGTGATTTAGGGTGAACACTAAAACAAAAATGGTTTTTATTTTATTGTTTGTCAGTGACTTTTATCACATTAAGGATAAAATTTCTACTTTATTTCTAAAAAGTTTCAAAATGCCTTTTTGTTCCAATTGTTTCAACAATCTTGAGATCACTTCCCTCGAGGTTGAAAGCTCATTTGCGATTTCTTGATGGGTAATATTTAGTGTATCACTCTGAACAGCCTCTGATTTTGCCTTCAGATATTCCACTAATCGCTCATCAACTTTTTTGAATGCAACACTATCTAATGCTGAGATAATTTCCTCATAGCGATTATCCATCGTTCTTAGGACAAACATCCGCCAACTTGGATAATTCTCATACCATTTCACTGAAATGGATGCAGGAACAGCTATCAGTTCTACCTTTTCTTCAGCAATTGCCTTGATGTTGCTTAGTTTATTCATTAGGGAAGTCGACAAGGAAACAGCGCAGCTCTGGCCTGATTTGATATAATATAAAATCAACTCATTACCTTCACTTGTTTCCCGAATAACCTTGATTGAACCTCTCAACAAAAGGGGAATAACCTTGATGTATTTATTGGGCTCCACGATCATATCGCCAGCCTTAAACTCAAGCTTGGAACCCACCTGCTCTAACTCGGCCTTAAGCTCCTGCTCCAAGAGAAAATCAAACTTCCTGTTATTCATTTAATAGATAGTTGTGTAAATACAATTGTTTAAACAATTTTAATGTTTAAACAATAAATATAGATAATGAGTAAATAAGGAAATGCTAATATTTCTAAAAAATAAAAAACAATAGCCTTTCGGCTACATTTTTTGGCTAAAAAACCTCTTTTATTGTTGATAAACTCTATTTCGGCCATTTATTTATCCTCATAATAAATTGAATTAAGCCGATGCCTGATATTTAAGTCATTGAATGCAATTGAAATTAATATTTGATGAACTGAGTTAAATCATGATGCCCATAAGACCTCATATCGATACCCCAAATATATAGCCAACCAGCGCAGATAAAACCATGGCGATAGTACCCCAGATTACGATTCGAATGACTGCCTTTGTCATATTGGAACCTCCTGTTTTCGCAGATACTGCCCCTAAGATTATTAATGAAATTATTGTGAAACCATATAGGTAGTATTCCATATTATCGACGGGCGCAAAAAGAACTACCAGCAAGGGCAGGAGTCCGCCTGCTGTAAAGGCTGCTCCTGAAGCTAGGGCTGCCTGGATTGGGTTTGCCTGATTGATATCAGTAATCCCTAATTCATCTCTAACATGGGCTGCTAAAGCATCATGAGCTGTCATTTCCTTTGCAACAAGCATCGCCGTTTCCTTTTTTAATCCTCTTTCCTCATAGATTTTTGCCAGCATCTGTAGTTCTAATTCTGGCATTTCATCCAATTCCTTCTTTTCACGCTTGATATCCGCTTTCTCGATATCTGTCTGCGAACTTACTGATACATATTCTCCTGCCGCCATGGATAATGCACCTGCTACCATACTCGCGATAGTCGCCAATAATATAGGATCTCGGGTGCTACTTGCTGTAGCAATACCAATTGCTAGACTTGAAACTGAAATGATTCCATCATTTGCTCCTAATACGGCTGCACGTAACCAGTTACTCCGATGGATGTAATGGTTCTCTAGGTAGTTGTCGATCGTTGTCATGGGATTGCGATTATGAAGATTAATTTAAGCAATTTTATCCTAATACTTGCCCAATCCAGTTTTAACAAATTTCTACTTCTTTATGGAAAATAATGGTTGATAAAACCCTGATGCCAATGAAACGGTTTCTTCAAATAAAGACAGCAATACTTTATAGTTTTCCAATAAGGTGCTTTTTGCCGTTAATATTGATTTTACTTTTTGCTCAAGCTTGACAGGGCAATAGGAACTTTTGCTAAGAATTTCGATAGCTTTTTTATCAGTGATTGGATAGATTTCATTGAGTGCAAATAAAGCCTGAACAATGGCCTTTAAGGCTCTTGTAAAACAACCGAATGTATTGAAGTAATCATTGTTTTTCGCGAATCCTTCTGCATTGATTAAGGTGAATTCTGCTGACCATAAGGAATCCTGGATAATCGTCTTTTTGAGGTTCTCCGGATAAACTTTGACCAATGATTTTAAATATTGGATGATCTGTTGCGGGTCGTAAATTGGCTGGCAGGCTTCTATTTCTGCCAAATAAAATATGGAGGAAAATCCATAGGGAGGTTGTTGCTCAAAATGATTTTCCCATATACCTTCTGTAGCATCTTGAATGGTTTTACGGATTTGGTTGATGTTGCGATACAGAAAATCGACTTTTCCGAATTCAGTATTTATCCAAGCTCCACCATTGACCCAGGGTCCCCATTGATAGAAGTCAGTAACTGTTGGATTTTCAATTGTTGAAAATTTTTCTGCAACTCCTCGGATATCATCAATCGAAAAGGGATGGTTTTCGTGATAATAAATTCCAATATCTAAATCTGAATCCTGATTCGCACGACCCGTTGCAAACGAACCTCCTAAAACAATGGCTGAAATATTTTCCAACTGCTCCAATTCAGCACAAATGTCATCTAATAATTTTTGTTTGTCTTTAGGTAGGTTCATATCACTAAATATAGGAAACAACTTATTCTCATCCAATTATTAATAGCAAGACTATTTAATAATGGTCTCTGGAACTACTGGATAATAAAAAACCTGAGCCGGGGAAGCTCAGGTTTTTATTACTAACCAATTATTAACCTAAATTATGAAATTATTTACTCTTTACTCTTTTACTCTGCTTGTACTATAAAAACGCAAAGCTTGTGCCTATCTTATATATTACTTGTTGGATTAACATTTTTTAACGGGATAAGGGATAATGTTGTAACTAAAACTCTTTTTTAATTAAAATTTAAGTTCATCACCAGGGTGAAATATTCCGAGAAACTGATTAGTTATTTAGAAATAATATTTAATTTCATATCTGAATTATTGACTCATTTTAAGAGAGTTAAGCTTCGCATTATTTCCTTATTTATTATGATCTCAATAAAGTAATAGTCATGACCCTTTCGCTGAAAAATAGATATTCTGTTTGGAACCTCGCTAAGTTGACTCCAATCTTGATCGTAATTTTCATGTCAATGATGACATTGACACTTTTGCAGGATTTCTTGGAGTCTAAACGTAGTGGAAATCAATTTTACTTTTCTGAAGATCTGCTTTTTAATTTCTTCTGGATGTTGTTTATCCCAATAATTGGTTTACTCCAAGGGGTCCTTAATAAAATAGAGCAAAAAACTATTAAACTCGTTTGTCTTTTGACGACTCTGGCAACGGTGGTACATCTTCTGATATTTCCATTATTTGCTTCCCTTATTTCCTATTTTTTCTATCACAGCCATTATAGTTATTACAAGTTTTTGTCTTATACCTGTACCCACGATTTTTTTAAGTTAATTATGGTCTATTCAGGTTATTTGTTGTGGATTAAATTTCAATCTGTAGAAAAAGAGTCAGAGGTCTCGTCTTTACAAGTCCATTTGAACATGCAATTCCTGATCAATAATGGAAAGGAGAAGATTCTGATAAAACAAGATGAAATCTTCCATATTACTTCAGCAAGTCCATATGTAAGTATACAGCTTGAAGATAAAAATTACCTCCATTCTGATACTTTGAAATCTCTTTTGGAAAAACTAAATAGCGATCAATTTATTCGAATCCATAAATCTTCTGTGATAAATATCACAAAGGTAATTTCATTAAAATCTAGGCTCAATGGTGACTATGATATTTTCCTTTCCAATGGGGAATGTCAAAGATTAAGTCGCACTTATGCTGCTGATTTCAAGAAAAGTTTTCAACCTAGTCATCGCTTCAACTATTAAACTCCTCGGGTTAAATCATTTTATTTTTACTGTCTTCTAATTGAATTTATCTTGCCGTAACATTTTAAAATACGGCTATATGAATTTAAAAAACTGTTTTTCGATTTTAATTCTCCTAACCCTCACCTTTACTTATTCGTCTTGTAAAAGTCAGGGGTTAAGAATTGTTGGCGGACCTTGTGAAGGCTGCGAAGCATTGTATGAGTACCAAGACAAAATATTGAAATCCGTGGATACCCTTCCGGAGTTCGATAGAAATGAACCAAAGATGAAAATTACCGGCATCGTCTATGAAAAGGATGGTAAGACTCCTGCTGAAAATGTGATTATCTATATTTACCATACCAATAGAAAGGGAGTCTACCAAATGCGAGGGGATGAAATTGGTTGGGCAAAGCGTCATGGCTATATTCGTGGATGGGTAAAAACCGGCAAAGATGGTAAGTATACTTTCTACTCTTTTAGACCTGCCTCTTACCCTGATGAAACTGAACCTGAACATATTCATATCACCATCAAGGAACCCGAAACCAATGAATACTACCTGGATGAATATTTCTTTGCTGATGATCCATTGTTGAAGGCTGCATTTATTAATAAATTACCGAAAAGGGGAGGTTCAGGGGTTGTGAATCCTTCATTTGAGGCTGGTATGCTGACGATCAAAAGGGATATTATTCTAGGAATGAATATTCCGGATTATGAGAAATGATCGGTTGAAAGGGGGAATATTAGAGAAAATTGAGGTAAACAAAGGAGAAGTACACCGTACCTCCCTTTTGTTGTTTAATCCTCATCAATTCGTTCGTCATCTATTTCATTTGGATAATCATTTAGCCAATAGTTTTCTTCTTCATTTTGTTCTTCAACTTCTTCTTCAGTCTTCCATTCGTCCCAATCTACGATATAATATTCTGTTTCTTGAAGTTCTTCATTAAATCTTGTGTCTGAATATTCTCTTCCGTGAATAGTTTCCATAATTTATTTATTAAATAGTAAAACAATTAGGTGAAATTAATTTAAGTAATACAGGTTTCTTGGGGTATTTTCGTTGTTGTAATCTGTACTTGATGTTTGAGTTAAATCCACAAAATATACAGGTGTATTTTGCCATAAATAAAAAAGAATAAAAGGTTAATAATTATTACAAACATAAAAGATAAATTCATTTTAGCAACTTTTAATTTTTATTTCCTTCTCAAAATACTAGGATTAAAACCTTTATTACGCAAAAAATCCCTCATCTTTCGATGAAGGATTTTTTTAACCTAATTGAGGGATTGGCTCAGCCGCTCTAATCCCGCGCTTTAGGCTTGAGCCATCCCTTGTTGGGGGAGGCTTCATACAAATCAAAGCCCGTTCGCTGCGCTCACTATGCTTTTTTGTTTTTGAAGAATTTGCTCAAACAAGTTTGTCAAAATCCATCAAAAACAAAAAAGCCTCGCTATTGCGAGGCTTTGATTTGTTTGGCGGAGAGTGAGGGATTCGAACCCCCGAACCTGTGACAGTTAACGGTTTTCAAGACCGCCGCATTCGACCACTCTGCCAACTCTCCGCGACAAAAGTACAAATTCTGACTTGATCTCCAAATAAAAAATGAAAATAAAACCCAATAAAATCCCCTTTAACGTCTAATTAAGCTGATTTTAAGCCTATTAAGCATGGAAAATATTTTATCTATCCCCGTAGAATCTAGCTTTTCCTGAAAAGCCCTTTTAAGATCCCACTGAATAATAAAAATATGTACTTGTAACGCAATTAGTTAATGATAAATGTGCTAAAAAAAGATATTTTATTTTGGTTTTATCAACCAAATACCTACTTTTGCTTCACAAAATCAAGCGCCAATAGCTCAGCTGGATAGAGCAACGGTTTTCTAAACCGTCGGTCAGGGGTTCGAATCCCTTTTGGCGTACTTAATTCCCGCTTTAATTCTTTTAAAGCGGGTTTTTTGTTTTTATACAGTTCGTAATCCTAAACTATTCCTTCTCCTTAATTCATATTTTTCAAATCAATTTCCTTTACAATCGCCAATTAATTAACTTTATATATGGCTATTAAAGACTCTGGATTCTATTCCGTTCAATTTGATCATAAAACAAACATTCAGGTATTCTATAATTTATATACTCCCGAATCAACAACTATCCTTGGAACAATCATGCTTTTACACGGTATGCAGGAGCATAGTGGCAGGTATGATGACTTCGCCTCTTTTCTCGCTAGAAATGGATTTATAGTCCTTACTTATGACCATCCCGGTCATGGCTCTACCGCAAGAGACCCGAAAAATCTTGGATTCTTCCATGAAGACCAACCCGGAGAAATATTGATTCAAACTGCAATTGAGATGACTCAATTCTTGCATGAGAAGTATAATGACTTGCCCCATTTTATTATCGGTCATTCATTAGGTTCCTTTATTACTAGAAATGTTATCCAAAGAATCGGAACTGAATTTGTTGGAGTGGTGTTGATTGGAACTGGTCATGCCATGAAAGGGAGTTCCTTTGGAACAAGCTTTTTGGGGATATTGAATAAAGTAGCGCCCAACTCCAAGTCCACATTTATGAATGATAAGTTTGCTCAAATCAATAATCGGAAGTTTAAAGATGAGATCAATCATGAGGATCTGAATTGGTTAAGCCTGAACAAAGAAAACCGAGATAATTATTTGAATGATGAATTGTGTGGAATTGATTTTACCGATAATGCATTCTATGGTGCTGCGCAGGTGACCTTATGGGGTAGTGGAAAGGATTGGTTTAAAAAGGTTCCCAACCATCTATCTTTTCTGTTATTAAGCGGGCAGGATGATCCTATAGGTGATTTTGGTAAGGGAGTGGTGAAATCAGTGGAAGAACTTAAAGAGCATGGAGTCAAGGAGGCGAAATACCATTTGTACCCACAATTGCGACATGAATTATTAAATGAAGATAATAAGAAAGAGGTTTATGTAGAGATTCTAGATTGGTTATTGATGAAAATTAAATAACGAATAATTCCTACTGACAACCCTTTGTCACAAACTAACATTCCTTTGTTATTAATTAATCTATAGAAAATGAGCAAAGAAAATATAAACTCCTTTTATATCATCGGTATTGCCGTAAAAACTTGTAATACCGATGGAACTGCTGCCCAAGATATCCCAGCATTATGGGCTAGATTTATGGGTGAGCAACTTGAAAATAAGATCCCAAATAGATTAGATGATACTGTTTACTGTGTGTATACAGACTATGAGTCGGATTTTCAAGGTCCTTATTTAACCCTTTTGGGTTGTCGGGTTAGTTCTCTTGATGAAGTTCCTGAAGGAATGGTTGGTAAGGAGATTCCTGCCGCAACTTATGAAAAGATTTTGCTGGAAGGCGATATCTCTGGTGAAGCTATTTATGGAGCTTGGGGCAAAATCTGGGCTTCCGACTTGAATAGAGCATATAAAGCTGATTTTGAAAAATATTCAGCAGATAAATGTCAAGCAGAAATTCCTAGTGTTGAAATTTTTGTGTCGATAAAGTAATACCATCGTTGTTTAATTCTCTTGTAAGGCCTTTCAATTCCATGGCTTTTTGCCCGGATTATTGAAAGTTCTTTTTTGTTTTATTGCCCTTAATTTTGTCTTTCCACAGCTTGAATTACCAAATGCTGATAAAATCAACCTATATTTTACATTAGCAACGCTCATTTATTGGTATCTTTGTTTTTCAAACAAATAAAGGAGGAAACTATTGGCAAGAATTGGATTAATAGGTAGTGGAAGCTGGGCAACCGCCATGATAAAGATGTTGACAGATAATCAACAGGTTAAACATGTCAACTGGTGGGTACGCAAGCAAGAAGATATTGACTACATAGAACAATACCATCACAACCCATCTTACCTAAGCGCTGTAGAAGTAAAATTGGATCATATCAGTTTATTCGCAGACCCAAAGGATGTTATTAAGAATTCTGATATTGTTATTTTAAATACACCAGCGGCCTATCTAGAGGAAGCGTTGAGTGAACTTCAACCTGCTGATTTCAAGGATAAACTTCTTGTTTCTGCCATCAAAGGCATCGTGCCTTCCATTAAATTAATTGTTGGCGAGTTCTTGAACAAAAAGTTTGAAGTCCCATTTGAAGATACCGTGGTTGTAGGCGGACCTTGTCACGCTGAAGAGGTATCCCTGGAAAAGCTATCCTATTTGACTTTTGCATCGAAAAATACAGCCAATGCTGCAATGGTAGCACAATATTTTCAAACTCATTATATAAAAACTGTCGTATCAAATGATATGCTGGGTGTGGAATATGGTGCTGTTCTGAAAAATATTTATGCCTTAGCATGTGGTATTTGTCATGGTTTAGGCTATGGTGATAACTTTCAGGCAGTATTAATCTCGAATGCAATTCGTGAAATGGAGTATTTTGTCAATGCTATAGATCCTCAAAAAAGAGAGATTAACCAATCGGCTTATTTAGGCGATCTTTTGGTGACAGCATATTCTCAATTCAGCAGAAATAGAACTTTCGGTACCATGATTGGTAAAGGTTATTCTGTTAAATCTGCACAAATGGAAATGAATATGGTTGCTGAAGGGTATTTTGCTTCTGATTGCATCCAGGACATAATCCTCAATCATCAATTGGAAATGCCTATTTGTAATACCGTTTACAATATTTTATATAAAAATCAGCCAGCAAGTATTGCTGTAAAGAATTTATCGGATAAATTGACATAATGATTAGTAAAGAGCAGATTGCCGAAAAATATAAAGAAATTCAAGATGAGATCAGCCAGGCATTAGAGGCTTTGGATGGAAAGGCTCATTTTGTTGAAGAATTATGGGAACGTGATGGCGGTGGCGGTGGAAGAACCCGAGTAATTCAACACGGTAATATTTTGGAAAAGGGAGGGGTAAATTTCTCTGCAGTGCATGGAAAACTTCCTGAACAAATCAAAAAAGCATTTGGAGTAGAAGAGGATGAGTTTTTCGCGACTGGTGTATCCATCGTCATTCATCCAAATAACCCTTGGGTGCCGATTATTCACATGAATATTAGGTACTTTGAGTTGAATGAAGAAGTTCGCTGGTTTGGTGGAGGTATAGACTTGACACCTCATTATGTGGATGAACAAGATGCTTCCTATTTCCATCAGGAATTAAAAAGGGTATGTGACCAATACTCTGCTGAATTCTATCCAAAGTTTAAGGATTGGGCAGATAATTATTTCTTTATCAAGCATAGAGAAGAAACAAGAGGGATTGGTGGTATATTCTATGATAAATTAACTCCGCAAAAAGCAGGAATCTCCGATCAGGAAATCTTTGATTTCTCATGTGATTTAGGACATTTATTTCCTAAAGTATATAGTGAATTAGTCAACAGAAGTCGCGACAAGCAATTTACGGAAGCCGAAAAAAATTGGCAGTTATTGCGTAGAGGTCGTTACGTAGAGTTTAACCTAGTTTATGATGCCGGTACCAAATTCGGTTTAGAAACCAATGGAAGAATCGAATCCATTTTGATGAGTTTACCAGAACAAGCTAATTGGTTCTATAATTTTAAAACAGAGACAGGTTCAAAAGAAGAAAAAACTTTATCCCTACTTAAAAAAGGGATTAATTGGGTTTAATATAATTTATTGAAAATCAGATTCAATGATAAAATTTGAAAGATTCATTCTTGAGAATGGATTGAAAGTGCTTGTGCATGAGGACCCTCATAGTCCAATGGCTTGCATGAATATTCTTTATAATGTCGGTGCTCGGGATGAGCAAGAAGATAAAACTGGCTTTGCCCACCTTTTTGAGCATTTGATGTTCAGTGGTTCGGTGAATATCCCCAACTATGACCAGCCCTTGCAAAGAGTTGGTGGGGAGAATAACGCCTTTACTTCCAACGATATCACCAATTACTATATCACCTTACCCGCTAATAATATTGAAACAGCCTTTTGGTTAGAGTCTGACCGTATGATGGGCTTGGCATTCAATGAACAGGGCTTGGAGGTGCAGCGGAATGTCGTTATCGAAGAGTTTAAACAACGCTATTTAAATCAACCTTATGGTGATGTATGGCTGAAATTAAGAGAACTCGCCTATAAGGTGCATCCCTATAAATGGGCTACCATTGGTAAGGAGGTGAAACATATTGAAGATGCCAAGATGGAAGATGTCAAAGCCTTCTTCAAGAAATTTTATACTCCTAATAACGCCATTGTTGCCATTACGGGAAATGTGAAGCTTGCTGAAATCAAGGAACTAGCGCAAAAATGGTTCGCTGATATCCCTATGGGTGAGGCAAATAATCGAAACCTACCACAAGAACCAAAACAAGAGCTAGCCAGATTGGAAGAAGTTTCTGCTGATGTACCTGTAAGTAGTATTTATATTGCTTTCCACTCGGTAAACAGGCTTGATCCCAATTACCAAACCGTGGATTTAATCACAGATGTCCTTGCGAGAGGAAGCTCATCCAGATTATACCGTCGTCTGGTTAAGGAGAAAATGTTATTTAGTGATATCAATGCTTATGTACTGGGCAGTTTGGATAATAACCTGGTTGTAGTGGAAGGTAAGCCGGTGGCGAATATTTCATTGACTGAGGCTGAAAAAGCAATCTGGGATGAATTGGATAAACTCAAGAATGAATTGGTATCCGATGAAGAATTGACCAAAGTGAAGAATAAAATCGAATCCACCATTGTTTTTGCTGAGTTGTCCATCTTGGATAAAGCGATGAACTTAGCCTATTATGAATTATTGGGGGATGCCGATTTATATAATCATGAAGTAGAAAAATATCTGAATATTTCAGCCGAAGAAATTCAAAGAGTTGCTCAAGAGACCTTTAGAAAAAAAAATTCTTCAACCTTAATGTATAACGCAAGAAATAAGGAGGTCGCGCATGCTGAATAGATCATTTGCACCATCGATCAATGGAATAGGGGATATCACCCTTGAAAAACCAGAAGAAATTATCTTCTCCAATGGTTTGAAAGTATTTGTTTTCCATGCTCCAGATCAAGAGCTTGTCAAAGCCGAGTTTGTTTTCAATAACTTATTTGAAGGCTTCGAAAATCCTGTTCGTAATACAGCATTGTCTTCCATGTTGAAGGAAGGAACCACCACTTATACAAGTGCTCAAATCGCTGAAAAAATTGATTTCTTTGGCGCTTATTTAGTTCCTGAATTTAGTTTTGATCATAATGCTCTAACATTATATACCTTAAATAAGCATATTGATGCGGTTCTCCCTATTGTTAACGATATCTTAAACCATTCCATACTCCCTGAACAGGAATTGGAAACTTATATCAGAAACAATAGCCAAAGTCTTCAAATCTCTTTGGAGAAAACCGATTTTATCGCCCGTAGAAAATTCTATGATAGTCTATTTGGCTCAACCCGATACGGTCAATCCGTAACGGATGAATTATTGAAAGGACTTGAAAGGGATGATCTTTTAAGATTATATAGACAACAGATTCAGCCTAAGAATGCAACTTTATTCCTATCCGGAAATATTAGTAAAGAAGTATTATTTAGCTTTAGAAACTATTTTGAAGAGCAATGGAAGGGGGATGTGGCAATTCAAAGTGTTCCATATATTCAAAAATTAAATCTAGATACCGACCTTGTAAAAATTGATAAAGCCGGAGCTTTACAATCATCTATTCGTTTAGGAAAAGTAGGAATCAAAAGATCACATGCTGATTATCCAGCCTTACAGTTTGTAAACACCTTGTTTGGCGGTTTCTTCGGTTCCCGACTGATGAGTAATATCCGTGAGGACAAAGGCTATACCTATAGCATTGGGTCACTTGTAGCTAATCTGAACCATGCGGGATTTATTTCCGTGGTTACAGATGTAGGTTCGGAATATACTGATGATACTTTAAAACAGATTGAATTGGAGTCTCGAAAATTACAAGAAGAGAAGGTCAGCGAGGAGGAATTAGAATTGGTCAAAAACTATATGTTAGGATCAATGCTAGGAAGTCTGGAGTCTATTTTCTCCCATGTAGATAAATTCAAATCCGTTTACTACTCCGGTTTAGACCTGGATTACTATACCTATTATAGCAATGTTGTACGTCAGATCAATCCAGATCAGGTGCAAGATATCGCTCAGAAATATTTGGGCGTTGATGATATGGTAAAAGTCGTGGTAGGATAAAATATTGAAGAAAAAATATAATAGCAAAGGCTACTGATTTCAGTAGCCTTTGCTATTATATAAAATCTTTATTATTCCATCAAATCTCTGATGGCCACCGAGGCCAATGTGCCTCCAAAGGCTGCCGGAAGGTAAGACATCGTGCCATAAGCTGATTTCTTGTAATTACTTCCGTCGGTATAAAGCAAGGATTCCTTATCAGGGAGTTCTGTTGAAAAAACAACTTTAACGCCTTTTTTAATCCCGTGTTTTTTTAGTTTCTTACGGATATGCTGAGCGAGTTTACAATTGAATGTACTTCCAATATCAGCAACTTTTATTTTTGTAGGATCTAGTTTTCCACCTGCACCCATCGAACTTACAAATGGAATTTCAGCTTCCAATGCGCGACGAATGAAAAATAATTTCGGGGTGATACTATCGATGGCTTCAACGCAGTAATCTGGTTTCAATTCCAGTAATCCAGGAATACTCTGTGGTAAAACAAACTCCTGAACAACATTTAACTGTAGTTCTGGATTTATAGCCAATAACCGTTCCTTCATGATTTCAGCTTTTGCTACTCCGTGGTTTGTAGCCAATGCTGGTAACTGTCTGTTTCTATTGCTTGGGTCTACGGTATCACCATCAATGATTGTCATTTTCCCTACTCCTGAACGTGCAATAAATTCTGCGGCAAAAGAACCAACGCCACCTAAACCAAGAACCATAACATGGGAGTTCGCTAACTTTTCCAAAGCCTCTCTACCAACTAATGCTTCAGTCCGAGAGAGCCATGATATATCCATCATTCTTTTATTGTATAATTAAAAACCTTCTTGAAATTCAGCAAGATCTGCTGCTCCAGTTCCTGCATAGACAGTTTTCTGGCGCGGCAAAAATAAGCATAAATTTCAGAGATTTTTGCATTCTTATCGTCACATTCTAAGAAAAGACGATCTAAAGGAATCTGACGGATAACCTCCATCATTCCGCCCTTAAGAATATGGGGACCTAAGGATAGGTAATAGCCATGTTTTAATAGGGTAGCTGCTAAGTCCCAGTTCTTTGCGTAGCCATGCATCATCACAGGAACCTGATTATGTTTGGCAGTAAGCGAACTGAATACTTCTGAATATGCCCGGACACAATGGATGATGATAGGCTTATTAAGCTCATTGGCAAGCTCAATCTGACGTTCAAAAGCCATCACTTGCCGCTCCCAAGGGGTAGCAGTCAACTTGTCCAACCCACACTCCCCAACAGCAATTACGCCTTCCTGAGCTTGATACCCCTTTAAGGTCTCAAATTGTAACTCAAAATCCGCATCTATATACCAAGGATGGATCCCAGCACTGCAAGGTTTCCTGTAGATTGATTCCTTCGAAACAATTACATTGGGAAGCGTCAGAACACCAGCATCTGGCTCTGAATGTTTATGGGTGTGAATATCAATTAGCAACATGTTGATTTTTATCCAAAACTAATGATATAAGTCGCAAAAACTACTCCATTATTTCGCATCTTTCAAATTCAAGAATTATGATACCTGAGGTGGTATCAATCTTAAACCTTTTCCGGTTATTGTCATTATCAAAATTCTTTTCAATGTCAGGAACTGACTCTGAAATTTCCAAAATTACTGGATAGCCTTCATGCGCTATTTCCGATCGTGAATAATGGGTAACCTGATCGAATCTCATCTTCCGTTCCATTTCATGATGACCCGAATCATCATCCAATAGTAAAGTAACTACGAGTGTTTGGGACCGAGAATCCTCTTCTGTTTTGACAATTTCTGCTCCTAATAGAGAATTGATATCTATAATCATAAGGCTACGCTATTTAGGTATATACCCTTATAACAGAATTAGAGCAGTTTCGTTTTTCAGATAGCGTTAATTATTGCTAAAAACAAAATTATTGGACCTTAAATGCTCCATAATAAGGCGCATTTTATCCTGTTGACTTTGCTTACGAAGTTTTTCCCGGATGTTTTTAATAAATGGATGTTTCCATGATCCCTCAGAATCACTTTTTGAGGAGTTGTTTTTTTTGTTGAACATAGGTCCTCCTGTTTTAAATCGTTTATAATGGTAAACTCCTGAGTAACCAAATGAGCTTCAATTAACTAAGGGTTATCCTAAAGTTAAGTTAATGCTTTTATAAAATCAATAGAAAGCAAGATTTTTTGAGAAGGATTTATTATTGATAAAGGATTCCATATCTTCGTTTCAAATTTTGTGAATTGCTAAAAATCGCCCATCATACTGCTTATATCCAACCTTTACCCGAAGGACATCGTTTTCCAATGATGAAATATGAGCTTATTCCTGAACAATTAATTTACGAAGGATTAGTGTCCAGGGATTCCTTCTTTGAGCCTGAACTGGTAGATAAGGAGATTATCTATTTGGCTCATGATAAGAAATATACCGACGATTTACTAAACCTTCGCCTCGACCCTAAAATGATTCGAAGGATTGGTTTTCCAATGACTCAATCCCTGGTTGATCGTGAGCGTTATTTAATCGATGGAAGTATTAAAGCCTCGCTTGAAGCCATCAAGACAGGGGTGTCATTTAATACCGCCGGAGGAACCCACCATGCTGGACGCGACTTCGGTGAAGGTTTCTGTCTGCTCAATGATCAAGCTGTCGCCTCCGCTTACCTGTATCATTCAGGTCTTGCCAAGAAAATCTTGATTATCGACTTAGATGTCCATCAGGGTAATGGTACTGCCCATATTTTTGAAGGACACCCGGATATTATTACTTTCTCCATCCATGGGGAAAAGAATTTCCCATTTAAAAAGGAAAAATCACATATCGATATTCCTTTAGCAGATGGGGTAGAGGATGAAGAATATTTATCCCTGTTAAATGAAACTCTTCCACGTTTATTTCAAGAAACCGAACCTGATTTTGTATATTTTCAATCTGGAGTAGATGTGTTGGCAACTGATAAATTGGGAAAGTTTAAATTGACCATGGCGGGATGCCAAAAAAGGGATGAATTAGTATTCCAAAACTGCAAAAATTTTAATGTTCCTGTTGAAGTAAGCATGGGAGGTGGCTATTCATATCATATTAAGGATATTGTTAATGCCCATGTGAACACTTACAGAACAGCAATAGATATTTACGATTTATAAAGAGATTATGTTTTTTCACCAAGATGCCAATTTCCTGAACCTGATTATTCATCATGTCGGAAATAAGAGCCAAGACGAGTATTTTACCCTATCTGAAGAAGAAGTTGATGTTAAATCCGATGAAGTATTAGCGGATTTATTGATGCAATATTTCATGAAGCCTTTTGCTAAAGCAAATGAGGTTTATCGCTTCTATCATCCCAATGATACCTTGGAGCTCAATGAAGTATTTTACTTCTCCAGACAATATTTTAAAGGCGAGCTAGGCTTTTTGGAATTTTCAAAATCCATTGCCAAATTCTTGTACGAAGTGACTGAACACCCGAAAATCAAATCTGGTGAATTGTACGTGGTTGCCTTGGATAATGTGCAACTGGAAGGTGAGGAGCACAAGGCGATCGGAATCTTTAAATCAGAAAATAAAGAAGCATACTTAAAAGTTTATTCAGAAGCTGCTGGCTTAGGGGTAAACTATGAAGAGAAAGCCATCAATATCAATAAACTGGATAAAGGGGTTGTTATCGTCAATGTGGAGGAGGAAGAAGGGTATAAGGTTTTATGTGTAGACCAGACCAATGGTTCTGAAGCCGTTTATTGGAAGGATGATTTCTTGAAACTCAAAACCAGAAACGATAATTATCAACAAACAGGGAACCTTTTGAAGGTTTACAAGAACTTTGTCAATGATAAAATTGATGAGGTTTTTGATATGGATAAAGCCGATAAAATCGACTTGATGAACCGCTCCATGAATTACTTTAAAACCAAGGAAACCTTTGATGAAAATGAATTCAATGAGGAGGTAATCGGAAACCCAGATGCTATTTCCTTATTCAAGGATTATAAGAGCAATTTTGAGGATGAATTTGAAACGCCCTTTCAATCCAACTTTGATATTGCTGCTCCTGCAGTGAAAAAAATGGCTAGCAGTTATAAATCTGTATTGAAATTGGATAAAAACTTCCATATCTATGTTCATGGTAAACGTGAATTACTGGAAAAAGGATATGATGAAGACAAGGGCATGAATTACTACAAGCTTTATTTCGAAAACGAAGATTAATTATGAAGGAAAAACGGTCAAATAGGAGGTATTACAAATGGATAGGCATTTGTATATTGTTGATTATTGGCCTGCAGATCTTCCAATCCAATTCGAAATGGGTCGAATATTATTATAGTCGCGGATTTTATCCTATCTATGTTTATTTGCCAAAATTTCTTATCGGATGGCTTCCGTTCAGTATTGGGGATTTGATTTATGCCTTTATTTTTATTGCCTTAGGTCTGATTTTATTCAAGTCTATTTTCCTTTTGTTCAAAAAGAAATTTGCCCTTGCAGGGCATCAGTTTCTGAAATTTGTTGCGGTTTTACTTACTGTATATGTGTTTTTCTACTCGGCATGGGCGCTCAATTATTATCGAATTCCTGTCAGTAAGCAAATGAACCTTAAGGTGGACACGGTCCTCTTGGAAGATCATTTATCAGTTCTGGATTCTCATATCAATCGGGCGAATCAACTCAGGGGAGAAATAAATTTCGAAAATCAAGACCGCAATAAAATTGATTTGGAGGTGCAACAAATCATGAAGGAGGACCAAACCTTTGCGATGTTGTCAAAGACGCAAGTGAAGATAAAATCACCTTTCATTGGACCTATGGCTTCTTATTTTGGGGTTTCTGGATATTTTAACCCATTCAGCAATGAAGCACATGTCAATACCGAAATGCCATTGCCTTCATATCCTTTTACGGTCGCCCATGAACTTTCCCATCAGATGGGAATAGGTTTTGAGGATGAATGTAATTTTATCGCATTCGTCAAAATGAAGGAAAATCCAAAACCTTCGTTTCAGTATTCAGCATATTATGAAAGTGTGAATTATCTGCTTAGAACCTTGTATTTGGTCGATAAATCCCTGTTTGAATCTTATAAAGCAAAATTATCACCTTTAGTTGTGGCGGATATAAAATCTGAACAGGAATATTGGAAGAATTACTCCGGATGGATTTCCGATATTTCCGCAGTATTCTATAATCAATACTTGAAACATAATAATCAAGCCGAGGGAATGGCGCGATATGGCATGGTCAGTCGCCTGATCATAGCTTATGAAAAACAAAAGGCAAACTAACCGTTTGCCTTTTGTAATATTGATATCTTTTGCCGTTTATACGGAGAAGCTTTCACCACATGCACAGGTTCTGGAAGCATTTGGATTGTGAAATTCAAATCCCTTTCCTGTCAATCCATCAGTATAATCCAATTCTGTTCCTGCCAAGTAAAGATAGGATTTGATATCCAAACAAATCTTTACGCCATTGTCTTCAAAGAATTGATCACCTTTTTTCTCTTCATTATCGAAGTTCAATTTGTATGATAATCCTGAACAACCTCCACTCTCTACAGCAACACGAACAAAATAAGTGTTATCGTAGTTCTCTTCCTTTATAATTGCACTAATACGCTCTTTCGCTTTATCTGTTACGGTAACCATAAGTCTTCCTTTAATGATTTACAAAAATACATAAATCTAAATTCATAATTGATATTAATCATCTGACTTCTGTCAAATTAATCCTTCCTTGTACATTTCCCAAACTGGAGAATGTTGCCGAATATTAGCTGTCGCTGTTTTTATTTCCTGAATGGCATAGTCGATTTCTACCTTAGTATTGTATTTACTAAAACTAAATCGAAGACTACAGAATGCTTCTTCATCTGTATATCCCATCGCTTTTAATACATGGGAAGGGTCTCTGCTCCCTGAAACACAAGCTGAACCCGATGAAATAGCAATATTGGGTAATTTCGTCATTAATTCAGAACCCCGGACATATTTGATATGGATATTGCTGGTATTGGGTAATCGATCGATATTCAAGGTCCTGATTTCTGCTTCTTCAATTTCTTCGATCAGTCTTTTCTCAAAATAATCCCTGATATCACTTGTTTCAAGGTTAAAATTAACCCTTGCTGCCGCTTCACCCAAACCGACTATCTGATGAACAGGGTAGGTGCCACCACGAAATCCACCTTCTTGATTTCCACCAATGATCAACGAAGGAATTTGAATAGGCTTACTTTTTCTGCGAATAAATATTGCTCCAATCCCTTTGGGACCATGCATTTTATGCACACTTAAGCAGAGGATATCGATTGGAATCTGACTTAGATCAAGTGGGATTTTCCCAATCCACTGCGTGGCATCACAGAAAAATAGAACATCCCTTTCCTGGCATATCCTTGCAATCTCCTGAATCGGTTGCAAAACGCCAGTTTCGTTATTGGCAGCCATGATGCTAACCAGAACAGTCTGCTCCCGAATACTTTCCTTAAAAACCTCCAAATCAATGACTCCCAATTTATTCACCGGCAAATAACTGACTTCCATTCCATCCTTTACTACTGCATCACAACAGCTTAATACCGCCTTATGTTCAATACTGGAAGTAATAATATGATTTCCTTTGGATTGGTAGGCTTTGCTGATCCCTTTGATGACCGTATTAATAGATTCAGTGGCACCAGAGGTAAAATGGATTTCCTTGGGATTGGCATTTAATAGTTCTGCTACTTGTATACGCGCTTTTTCAACTGCATGATTGGCTTGTCTTCCCATTTTATGCTGAACGCTGGAAGCATTGCCATAGGCATCTTTCAAATAGGGCAACATGGCTTCAAAAACATCCCCATCTATTTTACTGGTCGCATTATTGTCAAAGTAGCAATAGTCCATATGTTAAAGTTATTTAAAATATTAGGCCTTTTGCAGAATGAATCAGTATTTTTTTATTTTTGAAGCTAATTTATCATAAAACGAAAAATGAGCTTTGCAAACATTGAATCTAGCTTAGAGAAATTATTTGATCTGGTATTACTTAAGATCCCAAGCATAGCGGTTGGATTTTTTATTTTATTTATCGGTCGATACCTGATCAAATTCGTATTGAACTTTATCGATAAGCGATTTGTCAAGAAGGATGTGGATATTTCTATCCGTTCTTTCATCAAAAGCTTAATGAAATTTGCGATGTATGCCCTGTTGATCCTGACAGTGGCAAATACCATGGGCATTGAAACAACTTCCTTTATTGCGGCCTTGTCTGCTTTTGGATTAGCAGTGGGTATGGCATTACAGGGAAGTTTATCAAATTTTGCCGGTGGTGTATTGATTTTGGTATTTAGACCTTTTGACGTCGGTGATTATATTTCCAGTGCTAACGGTTCCTCGGGATCTGTGGAAAGAATTGATTTATTATATACGACAATAATCGATGATGATGGTATCCGTGTTTTTAGTCCTAATGGAACTTTAGCAAATTCTGTCATTAAGAATTATACGAAAATCACGGCTAGAAGAATGCAGTTTACCTTCGTATTATCTTATGATACGAATATTAAAACGGCTCGAGAGGCTATTCTTTCGGTATTAAATGCGGATGAGAGAATCTTGGATGCTCCCAAAAAGGAAGTGATTGTAGGGGATTTAAAAGAAACTGGGATTAGCTTGGTTGTTCGTGCCTGGGCGAATCGCGAAGTGTTTTGGGCTACCAAAAATCAAATGGCAGAAGAAATTAAAGCTGTTTTGGATGGTAAGAATGTGGTATTTCCATCCAATATTGTTAAAATAATTGATGAAACACCTTCGGATGAAACGGAAAATAAGTTATTCCCTAATCCATAGAATTTATTAAAACGTAATATCGGTAAGCTACAACAGCCTGTTGTAGCTTACTTAGTTTAGAGGGATCCTCCTTGCTATAGCGTGGCAATACTTTTTGATTGATTTTATTCAAAAATTTAAAGAGTCCCTTTTTCATATTCTTTTTAATGTATCAGTAAATTTAATCCTACCGCCAATAAAGCCCCAATAATTGGACCAAGAACCGGAACCCATGCATATCCAGCATCGAATCCTGCCTTGTTTTTAATCGGTAATATGGAATGCATGATCCGAGGGCCTAAATCCCTTGCAGGATTGATTGCATAGCCAGTAGTTCCACCCAAAGAAAGACCAATCACCCATACTAAGAACGCAACAGGAATCGCTCCAATGGAGCCTAAACCGACAATCGATTCATCGGATAATTTCGCATCTGTAAAATGAAGAATGGTAAATATCAACACAAAGGTTCCTACGATCTCTGAGATTAAATTGATTGGCTGATTGCGAATCGCCGGTTCTGTACAAAATACAGCTCTTTTTGCACCTGGATCTTCCGTCACATCAAAGTGGTTTTTATAAACCAACCAAACAACTGAAGCTCCGATCATGGCTCCAAGAAATTGTGCGCCGATATAGGATAGGGAAGTAGCGAGGTCCATTTTGCCCAAGGCAAGGTTAGCAATCGTAACTGCACAGTTTAAATGTGCCCCAGAATATGGCGCTGCAATATTTACCCCTACAAATACAGCTAATGCCCAAGCTGTCGTAATAACGATCCAACCTGAATCATTTCCTTTGGTTTTGTTTAAGACTACATTGGCAACAACACCTCCACCCAGGAGAATCATAACTGCCGTGCCGACTAGTTCAGCTATAAATGGTGACATATATTAGGTTTAGTTATTTGTTTCTATAATTTATGAATGATTCGACCAGTAGATAACCGCATTGACTGCACGTTTCCATTCTTCCAGATTCTTTGCCAATTTCATGGATTTATTGCTCTCAATCCGTTTGTCCTCTTGCCATAGGGCTTGTAATTCCTCAAGGTCCTTCCAGAATCCAACTGCTAAACCGGCTAAGAATGCAGCACCCATTGCTGTAGTTTCGGTGATTTTAGGTTTTACTACAGTTGATTTTAAAATATCTGCCTGGAATTGCAATAAGAATTGATTTTGAGTCGCTCCGCCATCAACCCTTAATTCCTTGATTTTGGTGTTTGAATCAGCTTCCATGGCTTTCAGGATATCATGCGTCTGATAAGCAATGCTTTCAATGGCGGCTCTCGCAATATGGGCATCGGTGGTACCTCTTGAAATTCCGAAAATCGTTCCTCGGGCATTTGGATCCCAATGCGGAGCCCCAAGGCCTGCAAAGGCCGGTACCAAATAAACCCCATCGGTGTCTTCCACGGATGTCGCTAAGGCCTCAATATCGCTGGATTTCTTGATGATCTTCGACTCATCCCGTAACCACTGAACAACGGCTCCTCCAATGAAAATACTACCCTCCAAGGCATAAACCACCTCTTTGCCAATCTTCCAACCGATAGTCGTTACCAACTTGTTTTCCGACTTTACAGGCTTATTACCAATATTCATCAATAAAAAACAGCCTGTGCCATAGGTATTCTTCGCCATCCCTTTCTTAAGGCACATTTGGCCAAATAAGGCCGCTTGTTGATCCCCAGCAATCCCCGCAATTGGGATAGGACGACTGCCCAATTCCGTAGAAGTCTCCCCGTATACTTCAGAAGAACTTTTTACTTCCGGTAATAAGGATTCTGGGATATCAAATAACTTCAATAAATCCTTATCCCAGCTCAAATCATTAATATTATATAACATGGTCCTGGAAGCATTCGTCACATCCGTAACATGCTTTTCACCATTGGTCAAATTCCAAATCAACCAGGAATCAATCGTTCCAAAAGCCAATTCATTGCGTTCAGCAAGCTTTCTAGCCCCTTTAACATGATCCAAAATCCATTTTATCTTGGTTGCAGAAAAATACGAATCGATTAATAATCCGGTCTTCTCCTGAACCTTTTCCAAATGGCCATCCTTGATCAGTTGTGCACAATAGTCTGCAGTTCGGCGATCTTGCCATACAATAGCATTGTAGATAGGTTCTCCAGTTCGACGATTCCAAACTACCGTAGTCTCCCTTTGATTGGTAATACCGATTCCTTTTATGGATTCCAATTTGGTTTTGGACTTCGTTAATACTTCCGTGAATACTGCCATTTGGCTGGACCAAATTTCCTGAGGGTCATGCTCCACCCATCCTGATTTCGGATAAATCTGCTGAAATTCCTTTTGCGCAATATTGACAATATCACCTTTCTTGTTGAATAAGATGGCTCTTGAACTGGTCGTACCTTGGTCTAATGCTATGATATATTCTTTCATTATTTAATTTTATAAGATATTGAATTATAACATGTAGCGTTTAGCTAATTCAATGTATTGGTTAACTTCTTTTTGTGTCCACTCTGCTGATTTTCCCAATTCCTTGGCCATGATTTCTGCAACTTTAGGTGCAGCTTCAATGGAAGCCTTAGCATCCAATAGGAGCAATCGACATCGACGTGCTAGAAAATCTTCTACCTTGCGGACCATCTCGTATCTGCAGGCCCAAACAACTTCAGCAGCGTTGTATTCATAACCCTCAACTAATAATTCACGCAGCGATTCATCCTCTTGAATCAAGTGTTGGATTGCTTGATAATCTTTGCCGTAAAGATTCCAATGGGCATGATAAACATCAGGGGTGGAGCCATGGATTTCCAGGTTTTTGGTCTTGCAAGGAACATCTTTTAATCCCGCAACTTGAATTGCCATATCCACTGTGTCTTCAGCCATCTTGCGATAGGTAGTCCATTTTCCACCAGTAATGGTAATCAGGTTGGATTCACTACGGATTAATTTGTGATCCCTGGAAATCTCCTTTGTACTTTCATCATCATCCTTTGGAGCCGCCAGAGGCCGTAGACCCGCATATATAGCCAAGATATCTTCTCTTTTTGGAGCTGGATCTAAATAACTATCCGCAGTTTCCAAAATAAAGTTTATCTCATCTTCCATCGGCCTAGGTTCTATCATATGTTCCTTGATAGGAATATCCGTGGTTCCCAATAGCACTTTTCCATGCCAAGGCACTCCAAAGAGTACCCGACCATCGCTAGTTTCGGGAATCATCAGGGCATCTATGCCATCCAAAAATTTACGATCGATAACGATATGTGACCCTTGACTTGGCCGAACAAGGTTTTTATGAGTAGGCGAATCTAACTTCAAAATATCATCCACAAAGAAACCAGTTGCATTAATAACAGACTTAGCTTTAAGCGGATAGGTTTCATTACTTTCAGTATCTCTTACAGTTAATCCATTCACTAATCCTTTTTCATCCTTATGAATTTCAATGGCTTCCACATAGTTCAAAACTGTCGCGCCATGTTCAATGGCAGTCTGTCCAAGATTCACCGCTAAACGGGCATCATCAAATTGACCATCATAATAAAGGATACCGCCTTTTAAATTCTTCGGATTGATATGCGGTAGTTTTTGGATCACTTCGGCCTTGGAAAGTCCTTCGGAATTACCAATCCGAAGACTGCCTGCTAGCCAATCATAAAGCTTCAGGCCAATAAGATATTTTAATTTACTGAAGGTAGAGTAGACAGGGATAATAAAAGATTGAACCGAAGAGACGTGCGGAGCATTTTTGAAAATTAATCCTCTTTCGCGGAGGGCACCCATAACGAGTTTTATATCACCATTTGCTAAGTATCGAACTCCACCATGAACTAATTTGGTGCTTTTACTGGATGTTCCTTTGGCAAAGTCATATTTTTCTATTAATAATACCTTGAAACCTCGACTCGCAGCGTCTACTGCAGTTCCTAATCCGGTGGCACCTCCACCGATGATTATTAGGTCCCAAACGGTTGCTTCTTTTAATGTATTGAGTTGATCAGATCTATTGATTACAGCGAGCATCTAAATGTGTTTTATGCTAAATGTAAGAAATTTTAAGAAGAAATGAATCCTATTCATTTGAGTTAATAATAATTTAATGGGCATATTTTTCTGTAAAAATCCCTCTATTTCAGTTTTTAATCTTAAATAATTTGTTATTTTTGAGTCTATTATCCATACATTTTACCTGCGAATACCTCTGTTATTTTTATTTATTTTTCTTAAATTATCTTTAATATTGTTTTATTGCAAGTCTGGACAGATGGGTTCTATGGGCGAAAGTAATAATTCATTTACGCAAACGTTTGTTTAGGTTTTGTAGAGAACTGATAAGGAGGTTTGGCGATAAATAATAAAGTTATGACTGAATGTGATAAATGAAAACTGAAAAGTTTTCCTACAATTGTGAAACTAAATCTATTTATACAATTTTTATGATACAATAATCCGATTTTTTGCTGCAAGATGAACCCAAAATAGGGGGATTCCAAGCATTAGATTAGTTTGTTATATCCGATTGAATCATAAATTTTATGAAAGAAAACAATAATAATACTTCTAGGCGCGATTTCATCAAGAAATCGTTGATTGGGGCAGCAGCATTTACTATTGTGCCTCGTTTTGTACTTGGAAAGGGCTACCTAGCACCTAGCGACCACCTGACTAAAGGGGTGATCGGAGTAGGGTCAATGGGTAGAGGTCACTTTGCTTATGCCGGTACTAAAACGGTTGCAATCTGTGATGTTGACACTAGACATTTAGCATTAGCTCAAAAGGCTTTGGGCGGTGGTATCAAAGAACACCATGACTTCCGCGATTTAATCTCTAATCCTGAAGTAGATATCGTCCATATCGCAACTCCTCCACATTGGCACGGATTAATGGCGGTAGAAGCAGCTCGCTCCGGAAAAGATATCTGGTGTGAAAAACCTATGACCAGAACTATCGGTGAAGGTAAGAAAGTGAAAGAAGCTGTAAAACAGCATGGTAATATTTTTAGATTAAATACCTGGTTCCGTTTTGATGCCAATTTCTATGGCATGAATGTTCCAGTGAAGAAGATTAAAAAATTAGTGGATACAGGTATGTTGGGATGGCCATTGAAAGTGACTATCAGTAAACATACTGGTTTCGACTGGAAATTCTATTGGGTAGGTAAAACCAACCTTCCTGTTGAACAGGTGCCGAAAGAACTTGATTATGAAATGTGGTTAGGACCTGCTCCACATAAACCGTATAGCTCACACCGTACGCACTTAACTTTTAGAGGTTACTGGGATTATGACGGTGGTGGTCTTGGAGATATGGGCCAACACTATATGGACCCAGTTCAATATTTCCTAGGTAAAGACAATGAAAGCCCAGTGAAGATTGAAGTGGATGCTCCTCAACAACACTCCGATGCTGTAGGTACCTGGAGAAAAATCACCTATACCTATGCTGATGGATGTCAAATCATCCTGGATGGGGAAGGTACGGAAGAAGGAAAAGCATATATCGAAGGTCCAAATGGAAAATTATACAAAGGCTTTGTTTCTGATATTCCTGATTTGGAACGCAAATTAGCACAATATCCAGATCCTGCTCCGCAGATTACAGACTTCGTAGAAGCAGTTCGTACGCGTCAAAAATTTGCGCTGAACGAAGAAAACGGGTATTACTCTTGTACATTGGTAAACTTAGGCCTTGCCGCATTGCGATTGAACAGAACCTTACATTATGATTCTGCGAAGCAAGAGTTTGTAAACGATGAAGCAGCCAACAGATTGATTAACCAGCCAATGAGAGGACCTTGGTCTTTCTAATACCGACAAAACATGAAAAAAGTATTTAACACGATAGCCGCATTATTATTTTTACAAGTTGCAGCTTATGCTCAACAACCTTCTGGCCGTACTACGGCGACCAAGATTGCTGATGTATTGGCGCAACAACCTGCTGAAGAACAAGCCAAGTTCATCATGGCCATGAAAGAATTGGAAGGATTTACTTCTGAAGATGTTTCGGCCCTCTTACTAGGCTTAAAACCGCAAGGAGGTAATAATGCTCCTGTAGAATATGCAACCAATTCCTATGCATTTTTCGTGATGCAACCCAACATGGAAAGCCAACGTGCTACCTATGTGAAAGGATTATTGGATGCCTTGGATAAATTGACCGACAAAAACAATAAAGGTTATGTTTTTGAAGTGTTGAAATTCTGTGCTAAGAACGATGCCATCGATAAGGTTGCTCCATACTTGGCCGATGAAGAATTAGCAGAAAAAGCTGCTCGCGTATTGAACGCTATCCACACTCCTGAAGCAGCATCTGCACTGAATGCTGCATTGAATAGCTCTTCAACGGAAAAAACAGCGACTGCTATTGTTACTGCATTAGGAGAACTGGAATCAGCTGATGCTGAGGCAAAAATCATCGAATTGATTTCAAAATATAATTCTGATAATTTCCAATTGGCGGCTTTAACTGCATTGAGTAAAATCGGCGGAGTGAATTCTTCTGAAACATTCCTGAAAAAAGTGGAAGAGAAGAGTTACCAGTATGATAAAACCAATGCCGCTAGTTTGGCTGTGGATTATGCTGAAAGCTTGGCGAAAAAAGATAAAGATGCTGAAGCAACTCGTTTTGCAACCGCATTATATAAAAATGCTTCGGCATTTAAAGCACCTACCATCCAAGCTGGTGCTATCTCTGTATTAACTTCAATCAATCCAGCTAAACAAAAGAAGCAATTGATAAAATTAGCTTCTAACGAAGATAAATTGCTACGTAATGTTGCATTGAACTTATTGGCTGATGAAGCGAAAGCAAGCGACTTGGTGAAGTTAGCAGGTTCATTGAGAAAATTGGATGGCGATGCACAAGAGAGTGTATTGAATTTCTTGGCGACTGAAGATGCAACTGGATCTATCAAAGCCATCGAGAAAAGCTTTCCAGCTTTAAAAGATGAAGAAGCTAAGATTGCTGCCTTAAATGCACTTTCGGTATTATCTAAAGGCACAAATTCAGCATTCCTCATCCAACAGATCCCGAATGCTTCAGAAAAGGAATTGGCAGTTATTAAAACCTTGCTTTTATCTTCTCAGGATAAAGCCGCAATGGATGCTGTCAATGGAGCATTAGCGACTGCGGATGCGAAAACACAGGTTGCTTTATTGGATGTGTTGAGTCATAGAACCAACCCATCTTCTTCAGCTGCTGTATTGCCTTTAACTGCTTCTTCGGATACAGCGGTTAGATTGGCTGCTTTTAAAGCTCTATCAAATACCGTAAATCCTGATAACCTGGATGCTGTCATCCAATTATTGGATAACGCTTCTGGAGAGGAGTTAAAATATGCACAACAAGCAGCGATTGATGCTATCAATGCTAGCCCGGACAAGGATGCTAAAATCCAACGTCTAGCTGCTAACATTTCTCGTTCTGCAGCGCCTTCAGCAGGGAAATACTTCCCAATATTTGCTGGGGTAGGTGGTTCTGAAGCCTTAAAAGCGGTTGAAAATTATGTGTCAAGTAATGGCCCGTTAAAAGCTGAATCTATTCAGGCTCTTGCAAACTGGTCAAATTCTGAATCCTTACCGGTATTGATTCGTTTATCAAAAACAGAAAAGGATCCAGCATTATTTAGCACTATCTTCAACGGATTAATCAAGCAATTAAATGCTAGTAATGTTAATCCTGATCAGAAGACTCTATTGTTGAAAGATGCTTTTGCATTGGCTCAAGATAACAAGCAAAAATCAGCTGCCTTATCAAACTTACAGTCTACGGGAACTTACCAAGCTTTAATGTTCGCGGCAAAATACATGAATGATGCTCAATTAGGTGGAGCAGCAACAAATGTAGCCATGAATATTGCGATGGATAATAAAGCTTTTATCGGTCCTGAGGTTCGTCAAATCTTAAATGATGCAGCAACAAAATTATCAGGAAGTGAAAGTTCATACCTAAAGGAAGCTATTGTTCGTCACTTAGCAGAAATGCCAAGTGGTGAGGGTTATGTTTCCATGTTCAACGGTAAGGATTTGACAGGCTGGCAAGGATTGGTTGAAAACCCGATCAAACGTGCTAACATGTCGAAAGCAGAACTGGCAAAGAAACAGGTTGAAGCAGATAAGAAAATGCGTGAAAGCTGGACTGCCGAGAATGGTGATTTAGTGTTCAGCGGACATGGAGATAACATCGCATCGATTAAAAAGTATGGCGATTTCGAAATGTTGGTTGACTGGAAATTAGATCCTAATGGTAAAGAACCAGATGCAGGTATCTATTTGAGAGGAACGCCACAAGTTCAGATCTGGGACATCTCCAGAGTTGAAGTAGGAGCACAGGTGGGTTCTGGCGGTTTGTATAACAATGCCAAAAATGCCAAAGATCCAATCAAAGTTGCGGACAATGCCTTAGGAGAATGGAATACCTTTAAAATCAAGATGGTTGGCGAGGATGTTTCAGTATGGTTGAATGGTGAATTAGTGGTGGACAATGTTCCATTGGAAAACTACTGGGATCGCAATCAATCTATTTTCCCAACGGAGCAAATCGAACTTCAAGCACATGGTTCACGAGTATGGTACCGCGATATCTATATCAAGGAAATCGCTCGTAAGGAAGTTTATTCTTTAAGCAATCAAGAGAAGCAAGAAGGATTTGACCTATTATTTGATGGAACGAATTTAGATAAGTGGACAAGTACGCCGGCTTATGAGATTACACCTGAAGGGTACATCCGTTCGAATCCAGATGCTAAATTTGGCAAGAACTTGTACACGAAAGATGAATATGCTGACTTCGTTTACAGATTTGAGTTTAAATTGACTCCTGGAGCTAACAATGGAGTAGGAATCCGTACACCATTGGATGGAGATGCTGCTTATTCAGGCATGGAAATCCAAATCCTGGATGATGGCGCAGATGTGTACAAAGATTTGAAACCTTATCAATATCACGGATCGGTTTACGGTATTATCGCTGCTAAACGTGGCGCCCTAAACCCTGTTGGTGAATGGAATACTGAAGAAATCCGTATTCAAGGTGATAAAATCAAAGTCACTGTCAATGGAAAAGTAATCGTTGATGGCGATCTGAAGCAAGCAACCAAAAATGGTGCTGCTGATGGAAAAGATCACCCAGGATTAAAGAATAACTCAGGTCACATTGGTTTCTTAGGACATGGTACGGAAGTATTCCTTAGAAATATCCGAGTGAAAAAATTATAGTTAATCATTTTTTATAGAAAAGCGCCAGTAAATACTGGCGCTTTTTTTTATGTCTAATTTATGGTCAGATTTATAGGGCTCATTTTACCCTTCTTCGGGTAATATTTTGGTCTAATTACATGTTCTAGCGGAATGCTTTCGGATTTCCCTCGGATTTCCTTCGGACCTCCGTCGCAAAAATTCGAACAAAATCCGAAGGAGGTCCGAAGAAGGTCCGGAGAAAGTCCCCATAAACTGCAATCTTGACTTGAATTTGGAGTTTATTTTTTCTGAATTTCAAGGCTCTGTCTTGTACTGAAATAGGTTGACAAAAAGCGAAGGGTTTACTCAATAGATTTTACAAATATATTTCTTTTACTTAATATGGTTGTCGTCAACGATTTCCATCCTGATAGAGGTTGTCAATCTGTCTGGCTCATCCATGCTGGTTCGTCGAAACACTTTTGAGGGTGTTTCTTCCTTCCATCCCTGATGAGCCTCCTGTGGGGACAACATATCGCAGGACATATGTGGCCTAAAGTTGTTGTATATATCAACCGCCCTGACCAACTGTGCCAGCGCCCTGCCATAGTCGGGAAAGGTCTCCGCCATGCGGTATTCGTGCTTCAATATCCCATTGAGCCTCTCGGCCACGGCATTGTCGTACGGACTTCCGGATTCCGTCATGCTGATTGCTATTCCGTTGTCCTGAAGCACCTTAACGTAGCTTGAGCTGCAGTACTGGATACCCCTGTCCGAGTGGTGGGTCAGCTCTCGTTCTGGATACATCCTGCCCGATATGGCCATCCTTAGGGCCGCGATGCAGGCCTGCGAGGTCGGTCTATGGCTGAGCCTGTAGCCCACGATCTTCCGTGAGAAAGCGTCCGTTATCAGGCACAGGTAGATCCATTTCCCCTTGATGCGCACATAGGTGATGTCGCTGACCCAGAGCTGCTCGGCACGCGAAGGATGGCTCCTTTTGACCAGGTCCGGCCATTTCTTGAACCTGTGATTGGACTGCGTGGTGACCGCATACCTACGCTTGCACCTGACCAACAGGTCGTTCTCCCTGAGCAGCCTAAAGAAGCTGTCCCTGCCCAGGCCCTTCATGCTGGAGCCCATCTCCCTGCTCAGGATGCTGCGCAGCTTCAGGGCTCCCATCCGGTGGGAGTCCTGCCGTATCTCGCGTACCCGGCTCAATATCAGGTCGCTGCGAACCTGCGTCTCCTGCTTGTTGCCCAGGTACTTGTAATAGGATTGTCGTGTTTTGCCAAATAGCCCACAGAGCGAGGATATGGAAGTGTTCCGGTAGGTCGCTTTCATTTCTTGGACGATTTGGCACCAGGCTTTTTTCCGAAGTCCTCCCCATAGAACTCCTGGGCCTTCTTGATCAGCATCTCAAGGGCAGTGATCTTCAGGTTCGCCTCATCAAGGCCGTCCTGGAGCTCTTTTGCGCTCTTGCCCGATAGGTCCGCAGTGCTGACTCCTTCGGGGATCTCAAGGTTCAGCTCGCTCTCCCATTGCTGGTACCATTTCAAAAAATATCGGGGAGTGTCCACCGAAGGAAGGTTATACTTCTGGGATAGCTGGGAAAAGCTCAACTTGCCCTCTAAATACTCCCGTGCTACGAGGATCTTGAAGCTCTCACTGTAAACTGCCTGTCCTCCTGATTTGCGTTTGATCTCTGGTTTTTTCATAACATTTAAATTTAACTTTTAATGTTCGCTTTTTGTAAACCAAATTCAGGAATGGACACTCAACGGCAAGCCCATCAAAACTCCCTTTTTTCTTGAGTTGGTTGAATTATTTAGCCAATAAAACGTAAAATATAGCTGACAAAATGGGTTATTCCTAAGGATTCTCGTATACTTGCCCTATAAACAATAATCAATTATTCATGAATAAGATTAACCTAATTATTTCTTGTTTGGTTTTAGGTTCTATGGGGAGCAGTTACGCTCAGTTAGCACCTCTAACAGTCGATAAAATAATGCGCGATCCCAAATGGATGGGAACTTCTCCTTCAAATTACCGCTGGTCAGAAAATAGTAAATACCTGTTTTTTGATTGGAATCCAGAAAGCAAGGATAAAAGCCAAGTTTATCGTCTTGATATTGCCTCCAAGAAATATGAATTGAGTTCGGATAGCATTGCAAGATTGGAAGCTGTACCTGATTATATCTACAATCAGGATAAAAGCCTGGCTTTGTTCGAGCGTGATGGTGATTTATTCGTTAAATCTAAGAATAAGGTTAATCGCCTGACAGAAACCGTTGAACGTGAAAACCCACTTTCCTTCCTGATAAATAATGAAATTGTATTCCAACGGAACGATAATGTTTATGTGATGGATTTAGGTTCGAACCAAGTTCGGCAACTGACGAATTTTCAAAGGGGATCAAAACCAGCTGGAGAACAGAAATTGAGTGCTCAGGATGAGTGGTTGAAAAAGGATCAGGAGCAACTTTTTGAGGTCTTTAAAGAAGAAGATCGTTTAAAGGATAAATCGAAAAGAAAAGAATCGAAAAAGCCTTTATACTTAGGAGATTCATTTTTGGGAGGATTATCCGTAAGTCCAGATGGAAAATTTGTTACCTATCGTTTGATTACTCCAGCAAAAGGAAATCGGAATACCATTGTTCCTGATTTTATTACACGGTCGGGTTATGTGGAAGATCTGAATATGCGTACGAAAGTTGGGAGCGCATTGACCCAATATAAAACCTTTATTTATAAAGTCCTTCAGGATACGGCCTTAGAGGTGAAATCTTCTACCATTCCAGGAATCAAGGATCTGCCTGCTTATTTGAGTGATTATCCTGAGCGCTTGGCTGAATTACAAAAAGCAAATAATGACCGGAATATAAGCTGGGGAATTGGATCCTGGTCGCCTGATGCCAAATATGCCGTTATCACTGCCAAAGCGCAGGACAATAAGGATTTTTGGATTCTAAAAGTAAATCCTGAGGACGCGAGTTTGGTTCAATTGGATAGGCAGCATGATGATGCTTGGATATCTGGTCCAGGAATTGGCCGCGATGTGAAGTGGTTGAATAATCATACTTTCTATTTCAATTCCGAGGCTACAGGATATTCGCATTTGTACAGCTATGATCTGAACAACAACAATAAAAAACAATTGACCGAAGGCAACTGGGAGGTGCAATCCGTAGAACTATCGAAAGATGGCAAGACATTTTACATCTCCGGAAATAAGGAACACCCTGGTATAACCCATTTTTATAGTCTGCCCGTTCAAGGGGGGGATTTGCAACAAATTACATCCATGAAGGGTGGGAATGAGGTGACACTATCTCCGGATGAGAAATGGTTGGCGATTAATCATTCTACGATGAATACTCCTTGGGAGCTTTATTTACAGAATAACAAGGCGCAATCCAAAGCGAATCAGATCACCAAGTCAACGTCTGCGGAGTTTGAGAGTTATGCTTGGCGGGAGCCGGATATGATCAAGTTCCAAAATCGCCATGGAGATGATGTTTATGCGCGCGTCTATCCAGCGAAGAATCCACATCCGAATAAACCAGCGGTAGTATTTGTTCATGGAGCTGGCTATTTGCAGAATGTGCATTATTGGTGGAGCCAGTATTTCAGGGAATATATGTTCAATAATATGTTGGCAGATAATGGCTATACCGTAATTGATATTGACTATACTGCAAGTTCGGGTTACGGAAGAAATCACAGAACCGGAATTTACAGACATATGGGGGGCAAGGATTTAACCGACCAAGTGGATGGAGTGAAGTACCTGGTAGACCATTATGGAGTTAATCCTGCAAATGTAGGGCTATATGGAGGCTCCTACGGAGGTTTTATTACTTTGATGGGCTTGTTTACCGAACCAGATGCATTTAAGTCTGGAGCGGCTCTAAGATCCGTAACCGATTGGGCACACTATAACCATGGCTATACAGCCAATATCCTGAACACCCCAGTTGAAGATCCAATTGCCTTCAAAAGAAGTTCGCCAATTTACTTTGCAGATAAGCTGAAGGGTAATCTTTTGATGCTCCATGGAATGGTTGATGTCAATGTTCAATTCCAAGATATCGTACGATTAAATCAACGCTTGATCGAACTCGGAAAAGAAAACTGGGAACTCGCAGTTTACCCCGTAGAAGACCATGGCTTTGTCCAACCAAGCAGCTGGACCGATGAGTATAAAAGGATTTTTAAATTGTTTGAAAATACGCTTAAGAAGTAAGGGGGGGATTCGTTTCAAGCACACCGTAAGGCACCGTATGGGGGCGTATGCGATACGCCCGTACAATGGGTTTCAATTATTCGATAGCGTATTGAGAAGATTTGTTTGGGGGGCGTATGCGATACGCCCGTACAATGGGTTTCAATTATTCGATAGCGTATTGAGAAGATTTGTTTGGAGGGCGTATGCGATACGCCCGTACAATAGGTTTCATTTATTCGCTATGCAATCCGCTTTGAATTTACAAACCCCGTAGGGGTGACATATTTGTAGCAAGAATCATTTACCCACGTACAGCCCCATAGGGGCGGCATATCTGTAAGGCCTATGCGATACGCCCGTACAGTGCATTTCAAAAAAAAGATTCTTCGGCATTGCCGATGAATCTTTTTCCTTATTCTCTTATAAATCCTTATCTTTCAATAAGCTATTAACCAATTAATTACTTTGTTATGAACTATAATCGTCTCTTGCTGCTGATTATTTCATTAACTGCGGCAGTAACCATGTTTTATTTTTTATTTGGATCCAATCAAGCAAATAAGGACATTGGCTATTTTGCGTTGCTCATCCTTCTTGCTACCAATGCTATTTATTTTCTTTTTTCCAAAGATTGGCAAAAAAGAGAGTAGGTGTTAGGCAACATCTCTTAGATCCACTGCTACCACTCGTGATACGCCTTGTTCTACCATAGTCACACCGTAGATGATATCGGTGCTGGCAATCGTACGTTTATTGTGTGAAACCACAATAAACTGAGATTGGTTGGAGAATTCGCGGATGATATTGTTGAATTTATCAATGTTTGTGTCATCCAATGGTGCATCTACCTCATCGAAAATACAGAACGGTGCTGGCTTTAAGAGGTAAAGTGAGAACAATAGGGCAGTGGAGGTCAATGTTTTCTCACCACCTGACAATTGGTTGATGGATAAAGGACGTTTTCCCTTAGGTCTAGCAATAATGTCAATATCTGATTCCAAAGGATTGTTCGGATCACTCAGCACGATGTCACATGAATCTTCTTCATTGAAAAGCGAACGGAATACCTTGATAAAGTTTTCACGAACCGTAGTGAAGGCATGCATGAACTTATCATTTGCCGATTGGTCGATTTCATGAATGGTACTCATCAAGGAAGCCTTGGCTTCCATAAGGTCTGTTTTCTCTTTTTGGATAAATCCATGGCGCTCATCCATCTCATCGTAGGCTTCCTTCGCCATCGGGTTGATGCTGCCATAATCATCCAATTGTTTCTTGAGCTTTCTGCAAGCAGTCTCCAAATCTGGCATGGATGGTCTTTCCTCCGGAATTTCCCCTTCCAATAAGTCTTGAAGCTCAATGTTGAATTCTACAGACAACCTTTCCTTCAACGCATTCAAATCAATTTGAAGCGAGGTTTTCTTATCTTTTAATTGAGAAATCAAGGAGTCTGAAATGTCCTTGGATTTACGGAGTTGATTGATTTCGTCTTCCAGTTCGTTGATTATTTTTCTGGATTTAAAGAAATTCTCTTCAACCTCCTGTAATCCTTTTTCCAATAAATCCTTCTGCTCATACATGGCACCTAAATCGGTGTCATTGTCATCCACAAAGCTCAACGCCTCCTTAAGTTGAGATTTTACCTGTTCAAATTCCAAGGTAAACTTCTCAATTCTTTCCGCGAAGTTATCTCGTTGGCTTTCCCTAAACTCCAAATCCCTTTGAATGCTGTTTACCTTGTTCTGTTGCTGATGGAACTTAATATTTTCTTGGTTGAAAATAGATGATTTTTCGGTCAAGACCTCTGTTAGGTCATGATATTTATCTTCTAATTCACTTAATACCGATTGATTTTCAGTTGCGGTTTCCTTGAATTTTTGCAATTCAGGCTCAGAAGTCTTCAACTGCGCAAGGATGTTCGCAACCTTAGCCTCAATATCTTGCTTTCTAGTCTGACTGCTATTGATAAAGGTCTGGTATTGCTCTTGCTTCGTTTTTACAGAGGTTAATTCATTGTTTAAACGGTTCAATTGCATTCTTTGCTCATCGATAAATTCTTTTTGAGAACTACCCTTGAGACTTATCAATTTGCTGTTTAATTCCTCTTGAGATTCCTGGATGCGGTCAATTTGTTCATTAAGATCCTTAATTTCCTTTTCCAGGATTTCTAAATTCTTCGCTCTACCAATACGTTTTCCTTCAAACAGGCCTACCGAACCACCACTTATTCCTAATTTATTCTTGGCATATTTTCCTTCTTTTTGAAGGATAACCATGTCATCGGAAGGAAGGTCAGACTCCAAGTCAATATTGGATTCGGAATCTAATAGGTAGACATCTTTCAGAAGGTTGTGGCAAAGGTTTTTGTATTTATCATCTACGGTGATGATCTCCATTGCTGGAATCAATCCTTGGATAGAGGTGGCTGTTGTATTATTTATTGATTCATCTTTAATAGCCTCTAATACAAAGAAGTTAGCACGTCCTCTTGAAGCATCACTTAATAGTTTTATGGCTTGAACCGCGTCTTCTTTTGATTCTACCACATAATGGTTCATGATAGGTTCAAGGAAGTTTTCCACGGCTACCCGGTAATCTTCCTTACAGAAAAGGATATCTGAAAACAGAGGTGGGTTTTTCTTCCAGCCGGCATGTTTTCTTAAGAATTTAATGGATTCAGGGAACCCTTCCAGATTATCGACCAGGGATTTGGTAAGGTTATATTCGTTTTGCTTAGAATCGACAGACCGAGCTTTTCTGCTGAGGTCATCCGCAGCATCCCTAAGTTTGGAATCACATTCATTAATCTGTCTTTGGATTTCCTCCTCGGTTCGCATGGACTCATCAAATTGATCCTGTTGAATAGCAACCCGTTCTTCCAGTTCAGCAACTGTTTTATTGAATTGATTTAGTTCCAATTCCTTGGATTCAGTATCATGGCTCGTCCTTAGGGATTCTTGCTCCAGAGCTTCTTTTTGAATGGCTAGGACTGCAAGTTCTTTTTCAAGTGCATAAATCTGACTTTGTAAAGATTGGCTATTTCTGGAAAACTCATCCAGTTTAGTTTTTGCAGAAACTTGTTGTGCTCTCAGTTCTTCAACTTCTAGCTTATTGCCATCTAGACCCTGTTTTACAATATCAAGGCTATTTTGCTCCTCAAATAACTCCTCATTTAATCTTTTGATTTGATATTCAACATGATTAAGTTGTTGTTTATCATTTTGAAGGTCATTATTTAATCGAGTTTCCTTTTCCTGCAAATGCAGTAACTGCGCATTTTTTATTTTTTTCTCAGATTCATAAGACCTGATTTTATTGATGTATTCCTGGGTAGCTTTTTGTTGAGCAGAAAGGTTCTGTTCCTTCGAAAGAATTTCTGTTTTGGACTCCTGAAGGACTTTTTCCTTCGCTTCCAAGGATGAAAGAACATTCTTTAGCTTTTCTTGTTGATCAGCCTCCTGGTCAGTAATTCTTTCTAAATCGGTTTGAAAGCCTTCCAGCTTGTAATAGGCAAGACCAATGCTGGCTTCTTTATACTCATCCTTCAGTTTAAAGTATTTCTCTGCCTTTTTAGCTTGATTTTCAAGTGATTTTAAGTTCTTGTTAATCTCAAAAAGGAGGTCATCCACTCTAGAAAGATCAGATTCGGTATCCTTTAATTTTGCTAAGGTCTGTTTTTTACGAACTTTATATTTGGATATCCCTGAAGCTTCTTCAAATAGGTTTCTTCTGGAATTATCCTTATTGGCGATGATCTCATCGATCATTTTTAATTCAATGATCGAATAAGTATCTGTACCGATTCCAGTATCGAGGAATAAGTCAGTGATATCTTTCAATCTACATTTAACATCATTCAAGCGATATTCCGATTCACCGGTTCTAAAGAGTTTTCTTGTGATTGTAACAGTAGCAAACTCAGTAGGTAGGATGTTCTTGGTATTGTCAAAGGTTAAGGAGACTTCGGCAAGATTTGCGGCTTTACGGTTTTTAGTGCCGTTAAAGATGATATTCTCCATTTTATCAGAGCGAAGGTTCTTGGTGCTTTGTTCACCTAGTACCCAACGCATTGCATCAACAACATTAGATTTTCCACATCCATTGGGACCAACGATGGCAGTAACCCCCTCATTAAAATTAATGGTTACTTTATCACCGAAACTTTTAAAACCTCTTATCTCTAATTTTGTTAGTTGCATTAGCTCTTCTACGTAAAAAATGTGTGCGAAATTAAGGAATTTCAACAATGATTGAAACACCTTTAATTGGAAGCTTTATGATATAAATTTAGGAACTCTAAGCTAGTACTTCCTTAAAATAAACAAATTGAGCTTCATCTTCTTTTAGGATTCTAAAGATACCTTTGGAAACACGGAGGTACCCAGATATGGCGGTCAGTGCCCATGCGATCGGGGTTGTAATTTCCAGTTGTGCGCTTGTCAAATAGCCGAAATCGTAGAATTCACCATAATTTTTAATAATCTCCAATTCTTCTATTTCTTTAGGGCTTATATTGGGATTATCCCATCTCCAGGTCCAAATGGATTGATCAGCGTTTAAAGAACCTACAATCTGAAACGAAAGATTTAAGGAAGAATTGTCTTCATGCGAGAAGGTAATGGTATTATTATCCCAATCGACAGTATAGTTGGAGAAATGGCCGAATGCATACTCATCCTCCAACAATTCCTGTTGGTCAGTAATGTATTCGTGGGCTTTCGCATGTAATACACGAAAGGACTCATCGATTTTGGGTTTCTCAAGGCTCATAGGTCATAAATATAGCAAAACCTTAAAAATTAGAAAAGCCCAAATAAATGGGCCTTTCTGTTTTTATGGATGTATTGTAAAGCTGCCTATGTGTAAAGTGTTAATCTGTAATGTCATAAACACTGTAAGTCAATTCTAAAGGAAATGTACTTTTACCCTTATTTCCAATAAGCATAAAGTTATAGTGTTTATTGTGTTCAAGATTAATTTCGTCAATTTTAGCAAGGACATTTCCTTGTTCATCTACGGCTGTCACAGTGGTTTTACCTGTTGTTGCTTCTCTAAAAATTTGTGTTTGTGCTAGGGTAGAAGGGTTTTCTTGAACCCGATTGCTAGTACCTGTGATTTCTTGCGTACCTACTTTAAAGTTTACTTTCCCAACTTGGTTAGCCAAATGAAAGAATCTAACTCCAGTTTTGTTCTCTGGATTTTTTATTTCCACATCGGGTACACGAATAAATTTAGGTTTCTCCTTAGTTCCAAATACCATACAGCTATAGAAAACAGAGTCAGTAAATGTTAAAGTCGTATCGATAATAGGTTGATTAGTCATCCTATCGACAACTTGGATCTTTTTATTTCCGGGAATAGCAAAGAACATTGAAATTCCTTTGTAGTTAGGGTTAGCTGGATTTAGAATGTTACCATTAACGGCGTATATTACTCCTGCCTCTCCCGGGAAAAAATTAAATAAGGAAACTGCCGGGTAATTCAAATCAGGAAAATCATCGTTATCTTTCAAACAACTAGTTAAAGTAAGGAAACTTAATAAGATGACTATTAATAAGCTATGTTTTTTCATTTGTTCAGTAAATTCTTTTTTGAGTAATAATTTGTGAACGTTCAATAAAAAAACGGGAAAGATTCAGCTTATGCTACAATGTGGCAAAAAATATTTTTATTATTAGCGTATTGGCCTTAGAATAAGCCAAAAATGAAAGAAATTTTAAAGAAATAATTCGAAAAGAAAAGGTTTAAATAGCCTTTCTTTTAGGATTTAATTTTTCTTTTGCCAATCGTTTGATGAATTCTTCCAGTCCAATTTTTTGAATAGTAAAAACCTCATGTTCATATATTGGAAGCAGCTCTACCAATTGAACCGAGGAATTTTTTCTGGCATCGGGAATCCGATCCTGCAAGAGATTGGTATCTGCAGGAATCACGACAAAAGCGTTTAATTCAGATTCAGCACTTATTTTTTGTCCTAGGCGGATGATTTCACCTTGATTAAATGGGCAATCTCCTCGTAAATGATTTGCTAAATATCCAATAACATGCGCCCAAGCCATATCCTGAGAGTTTATCTGCAGGTAGATTTCAATCCTATTATGTTGGTCAGGATGGTTGGCAAAGGATACGCCATAGGATAAACTTATCAAAGGATGCTCCTCAGATTTAGGAAAAACCAAAGTATAGACAAAAGGGAGACCTTTTTTGACACTTTTTTCCCGAAAGACCTGTGATTTTTCTTGAAGAATGTTTTCAAGTTGGCTACGATAATGTTCCAATGGGGACTTAAGAAAATCTGGTTTTTTTAAAATCATCTGAAGAAATATCCTGTTTTTTATGGCAAAAGTAGGGAATTGTGTAAAAATTTCAGAATTAGCTGTCAAAATGACTTAAAAATAACATTGGAATATAAGTTGATTAGCATTGGATACATAAATCTTAAAAATAAAAAATCAAACATATGCAAGAAGAGAAAGGTACTATTTCAATTCATACCGAGAATATTTTTCCGGTTATTAAGAAGTTTTTATACTCCGATAATGAAATATTTTTACGTGAGTTAGTATCGAATGCGGTAGATGCATCCCAAAAGATCAAGCGATTGGCGTCCTTAGGGCAATATAACGGTGAAGTTGGGGATTTGACCATCCAAGTTAAACTGGATGAGGCGGCAAAAACGATTACCATATCAGATAACGGTATTGGTATGACTGCTGAAGAAATAAAGAAATACATTAATCAAATCGCATTTTCAGGCGCTACTGAATTTATGGAGAAATTCAAGGAAGCAAATGATGCCAATGAAATCATTGGTCGATTTGGTCTAGGATTCTATTCTGCCTTTATGGTTGCAGACCAGGTGGAAATTGATTCCCTTTCCTTCCAAGAAGGTGCTGAACCTGCACATTGGCTGTGTGATGGTTCTACATCCTATGAAATCTCCGCTGGTACAAGAACAACTAGAGGTACCGATGTAATCCTTCATATCAATGAAGAATCATTGGAATTCCTTCAAAAAAATAGAATTCAACAAATCCTGAATAAATATTGTAAGTTTTTACCAGTTCCAATTCAGTTCGGAACAAAAACAGAATCTGAACCTGATGGGGAAGATGCTGAAGGTAAACCACAGTATAAGTCTGTTGAAGTTCCTAATATCATCAATAATACTCAACCAGCTTGGACGAAATCACCTTCGGAATTAACGGATGAAGATTACCTGAAGTTCTATCATGAACTATATCCGCATTCCATGGATGAACCATTATTCTGGATTCACCTGAATGTTGATTATCCATTTAACCTGACAGGTATTCTTTATTTTCCTAAAATTAAGAATGAACTGGAAATCCAACGTAATAAGATTCAATTATACTCGAGACAAGTGTTTATTACCGATGAGGTGAAAGACATTGTTCCTGAATTTTTGATGCTATTACAAGGTGTTATTGATTCACCAGATATTCCATTGAACGTTTCCCGCTCTTTCCTACAGGCTGATAGTAATGTGAAGAAAATCAATAATTACATCACCAAGAAGGTTGCTGACAAGTTAAATGAGATTTTTAAATCTGACCGTAAAGGATTTGAAGAGAAATGGGCTGACATCAATCTGTTCATCAAATACGGAATGTTGAGTGATGAGAAATTTGCTGAAAAAGCAAAGGATTTCTGCTTGCTACAGAATGTAAACAACGATTATTACACTTTCAAAGAATATTATGAGAAAGTGAAAGACATTCAAGTTGACAAAGATGGTAATATCGTTTACCTATATACCCAAGATAAGGCGCAACAGGATGGTTATATTTCTGCCGCTTTAGCGAAAGGGTACGATGTGCTTAACTTCCAAGGTCCTTTGGATACCCACTTTGCGGGATATGTAGAGCAGCATGGAGGTGAGAAAATCCAGATGAAGCGTGTGGATTCCGATGTTATCGATAAGTTGATTCCAAAAGATGAACAGATAGAACAAACATTATCTGAGGATGAAAGCAAAAAAGCGACTGGAATATTCGAGAAAGCAATCTCACGTCCTGATATGAAGGTGGAAGTTGATGCCCTAAATGCGAATGATCTTCCAGTTTCCGTTACGATGGATGAGTTTATGCGCAGGATGAAAGATATGGCGAAAACCGGTGGCGGTATGGGCTTCTATGGAACATTGCCTGATAATTATAAAGTTACAGTCAATGGTAACCACCCCCTTGTTAAACGCATCGTAGAATCGAATGAAGATGAGGCTGAAAAATTAGCAAAACAAGCTTTTGATTTGGCATTGTTGTCCAGAGGATTATTAACAGGCGCTGAATTGACGGCATTCGTGAAAAGAAGTGTGGATCTTATTTAGTATTTAGTATAGAGTATTTAGACCTATGGCTGAATAGAAATAGATTCTTCGCTACGCTCAGAAAGACAGAATAAATGTATGAGGGACGTGGTAAAAAAAATGGTTCTTCGGCAAAGCCGAAGAACCATTTTTTTTACCACGTCCTAATTTAATAATGTCATTGTCATTCCGCATCGAAGATGCGGAATCTATTTTTATGCGTTGTGTTGTACAACATACCCCTCTAAATAAAAAATGGGACTTAATTAAGTCCCAAGTTTTTATCATCCATGTATTTCAACATCTTTTTGAGTTCTGGATCGTTGAAGTAGGCTAAGCTTTCGCTTGCTATTTTTCTAGCGTTACGGAACTCTTTCTTTTCAAATTGGTCAGCTGCTAAATTTACTGCCATTGAAATAAGGTCTTTATTGTCTTTTAGCCCCAAGTCTTGGTTTTTCGAAAGTTCTTCGATTACAATGTCATGGTAAGCCAATGATTTTTCTATGTTTTTTTCCTGGAAACTCAAGAATGCCAATTGATTCGCATTGATGGTATATACCTTACGAACCTGCTTGTCATCTTTTAAGAATGGAAACTTGGCAGTCCATGAATTGATGGTGTCCAAAGATCCTTGAAGATTCGCCTTGTCGGAAGCAATGCTAATCAATGATGCCGAGATCATGGTTTGGACTTCCTTGTCTTCCATGTTTTTTTGATAACATGAAGTCAATAGGGGTAATGCTGCATTTATGTTTTTGTTGACAGCAAATTTAATTGCCTTTTCCTTGTTTTCTTTATATTCTACAGAATCTGATTCTTGTGCAAATGCATTAGCTGATACGCTTAATGCCAATATTACGGCTGATAATTTTAAATACATATGTTTGATCATGGAAACAAATCTATAAGAAATGCAAGGCAAAAATAAAGTCTTAACTTTTCTTAACATGTGAATCTTGATTGAGATTCAATAAAGTGCGATTTAGGAATCTTAATTGTAACAAACTTATTATAAACACTAGGAATGTGCGTTAGAATGGTAATTAAGGGGGTAATTTTGTTTTGAGAGTGGAAGTTGTTCAAAATCAGGATGCTAAATAAACGACTTAGGTCAGGGGTGATCCTGACCTAAGTAAGATGAAAAATACAATTTGAATTATTAATGATTGCGGCTTGAATATTTTAACCAAACGCTTCAGTTGATGGATTATTAATGATGTTTTTTCTGTTTTCTAATTCTTCCTTGATTTCATTCATGGATTTAATATTCAATATTAGAATTGGAAAGGAAATGATGGAGAATAACCAGAGGAACATGTGCTCAACGATCATTCCTAATGCTAAGGAAGAAACCCAATAAAGACCTAGTGCAAAAACATGAATGGAGGTCAAGGTCTTTAACCGGATAAGTTTCTTCATTAATACAGCTTCGCTTAATTCTTGAATCTTATGTGTCATGATATTTATCTATCTATCTGATTGTTAGTATAAATTTACTAATAGAATTCCTTCGATTTCCCTTGGTTTTAAAACTTAATAGAAACTTAATGATTTGGATATATTATCGCATATGACCTTATTGTGTACGATAGCAAAGATTTATTGGGAAAGGTTGGTTGTTCTGTTTTTTGCAGAAGATTTTATTAAATATTTGGTTAAATATATTTCAAGATAAATTCAAAAAAACTGATATTTTTGATTGATGTTTTTACTCTTCATTTTAGGGAGAAAAATACATTCAAAATCAATTATTGAGATTATTAACTATTTATTCGGATTATGAACCGTCAATCCCTGCTGTTGTATATTCTTGGCATTTTACTGCTCGTAACAAATTCCTGCAAGAAAGATGATATTGAAAAGATTATAACTGCAAAACTTGAGGTTAAGGTTTTGGATAAGCAAAATAATCCTATAGAAGAAGCAGAGGTGGAACTCGTGGATCTTCATCAAAAGAAAATGACCAGCTATTCAGGGCAGGCGGTTTTTGAGAAAACAAAGGTTGGGGAGGTAAAGGTAATTGTTCGGAAGCAACATTTCTTGGATCAGGTCCAGACATTAATGGTGAAGAAAGATCAAGAAAACCAATTGAATGTGGTTTTAGAAGATGGGGATCCTTACTTAGAGTTGGAATTTTTAACCTTAAAGCTTAAAGGAAAAAATAGCGAATCGGTAATTGCTGTTAAATCGAATGCTGCCTGGACCGTAGAATCAGATGTTGAATGGCTTACTGTGGACAAGAAGAGTGCAACCGGGAATACATCTGTCCTTGCTTTTGCTACTGAAAATCTCTCGGATGAGGAAAGGGAGGGGAACCTTAAATTTAGAATTTCAGATAGTACCATTCTCATAAAGGTTACTCAACAAGTAAATTTAAGGTTAGTGGCGCATACAGGCGGAAATACACCTTTATCGGACTCCATTTTTTTTACTTTTAATAAGCCCATAAAGATCAATACCATTTCGAATAAATATGAATTGTGTCTTCCTACTGATATGGGTTCTAACCTTTCGGATGGCGGTAAGACGGTCAAATTCAAATATGGTTGTGCTTCCTTAGGGAGGTCCTTTCCAATTTATTATTCTGTTACTGATTATGATGGGAATACGCTTAGTGAAACTGTCCAGATAGATTATTTTTCCAAGAAGGCAAGTATTGGTACTGAAGTAGGTGTTCACAAGATAATTATGGATAGGGATAATAAAAGTCTATGGGTATTAGCCAGGGGTCCACAATTAGAGTTTGCAAGTAAATTGGTCAAAATGGACCTGGAATCTTTTAAAGTTGTACAAGAGATTACTTTGCCTGAAGCTCCGATTGATTTTGTAATTAATCCTTATAATCAATTGATGTATGTGACGACGGATCAGAAACCAGAAATCTATGTTTATGATCCAAAAAATGGGAAGAAGATAAAAACTATCACCTTGAAAGTTCTAAAAGGGGATAATGAAATGTATCCATTTATCTATCCAGAGGATATTTTGTTTACGAATTCAGGGTTTGGAATGGTCAATGTTGGGAATATTCAATCTTCAGGAGAGGTTTGGAAAGCCATTGATGCCTCCAAGAACGACAGCATTTATAAACATCCAAGTGTAGAGAATGAATTTTATAAATCTATAAAAGTTCCGGTTCTCGTTAATGGAGGCAACGATATTGTTGGATATTTAGATGGTACATCCCCAATTATATTAAATGGGAAAACTAAAACATATAGTAAATTTTTTGAATCTCCGGTTCCATTTCCATTCAACCCATTTTTCTTTTCCAACCCGAAAGGTAATAAACTCCTCATTAATGGGTATTGGGAAGATGCATTGTTGGAATTTCCAAGCATGAAGGTGATCAATCGGAGTTATAATGGCGTTGTTCCATGGGCATTTTCCAACGAGGAAGGGGAAGAAAATTCAATATTTGCATTGACAGGTACCCGTGGGGACTATCTTTCGTTACTGAACTATTCATTAACGAAAACTGATTTATATTTTCCGAATAGTATTACCCCTGATAATGGCAGTTATGCAGTTTCCAAAGACAATAAATATTTTATTGCCGCTTATTATGATGCCATTTATAGGTTTGATAAGGTCATGTTTTCAGCTCGATATAATTATAATATAGTAAGTCCAACAGGTAGAGTAAATGGGCAACCAGCACTTCGATCCTTTCGATAAGGCAGCAATCTGAAGGGTATTTTTGGGTTTGAATTTCTATGAAATTAACTATAATTCATAGATTATTAGTATATTATGCCTATAGCATATTAAACCACCTAAACATGAAAATCTTTATCAATAAATTAATTCCAGAAGTGGGGATGCAATTGTTGGCTCGTCCCGACATTGACCTACTAATGCCGGAGAATCCTGAAATTTCATATGATGAATGGATTTCTTATTGTCAACAATGTGATGCCATCTTAAATATTGGAGCCTATAAAATCGATGCTAAATTCTTTGATTTATGTCCTTCGGTAAAGGCTGTTTCCTTGTTTTCAGTAGGTTATGATCAAGTCGATCTCCCTGAAGCTACTCGCAGGGGAATTCCGGTTTCCAATACTCCCGATGTATTGAGTAAGGCGACCTCTGATATATCTTTTATGCTGATGCTGATGGTCTCACGCTTGGCATCCTTTCAAACCAATCAGGTTCGGATTGGAGTTCGATTTAAATATTTTAATCCTGTTGCGAATCTAGGTCAGGAGCTCTATGGAAAAACCTTAGGGATTTTTGGTTTGGGTAGGATAGGTTATGAAATGGCGATTAAATGTCAAGGAGCCTATGATATGCCTATTATCTATCATAATCGAAACCGACATCCAGAGATGGAGGAGAAGTTAGGGGCTAAATACGTCAGTTTTGAGGAGTTATTGGCACAATCAGATGTATTATCGATACATGCAAATTATTCACCTGAATACCATGGTTTATTTAATAAGGATGTCTTTAGCCAAATGAAGGAAAATGCTATCCTAGTCAATACAGCCAGGGGAGGATTTGTGAATGAACTGGATTTGGATGAGGCATTAAAAGCAGGGGAGATTTGGGGAGCAGGGCTAGATGTGACCGATCCGGAACCGATGCTTCCAGATAATCCATTATTGAAGCAAGAGCGTGTTTGCGTACTTCCGCATATAGGATCAGCCACACTTGAGGCTAGGGGTGGAATGGCAAGAATTGCCGCTGAAAATATTGTGGCTTTTGTTCAAGGAGAGAAGCTTAAAACCTGTTTAAACCCTGAAGTTTATTCTTGACGATGGTTATATTGATTGCCCCCAATAGTTTTAAGAATAGCCTGATGGCGGATGAGGTAGCAGATGCGATTGAGATAGGATTGAAGCAATCGGGCCTGAAAAGCAAATTTATAAAGTTTCCAATTGGGGACGGCGGCGATTATACTTCCCATTTAATCTGCAAGCATTTAAAAGGTGAGATGAAATCCATGCAGGTGGAAGGAGCTTACCTAAGAAAAACCCAAGCTAATTATGCATTAATCCATCGTGGGAAAACTGCTGTCATCGAAGTTGCCGAAACCTCTGGTTATAAATCCGTAAATAACAAGGTTAAAAATCCATTGGACTCGAGTACAAAAGGGTTAGGTCAGGTTATTCGTTCACAGATAGAATCTGGGATAAAAAACTTTATCATTTGTTTGGGCGGTTCTGCGACAGTTGATGGGGGCATTGGCATGCTTCAGGCATTAGGTTTGGAGTTTAAGGATAAGTCTGACCAAAAAATTCAAGCCATGCCTGGCAATTTTGATGAGGTTGAAAAAATAGATTGTTCCAATTTTGAGGAACTTGTAAAGGGCTGTAAGTTCACCGTCCTATGTGATGTAGATAATAAATTACTAGGTAAGAAAGGTGCTGCAGAAGTATTCGGTCCGCAAAAAGGAGCGAAGGCAGCAGATGTCGAACAACTAGAAAGCTTCCTGAGTAAGTTTGATAAACTTAGCAAAAAGGTGTTGGGGAAGTCGATGAACAGCATTCAGGGTGGAGGTGCAGCCGGCGGATTAGGAGCAGCATTTGCAGTATATTTAAAGGCAGATCTCCAACATGGCGCGAGTTATTTTTGCGAGTTGACGAAGTTTGATCAGGAACTAAAAGAAGCAGATCTTTTGATCACGGCTGAAGGAAGTATTGATCAGCAGTCCTTGGATGGCAAAGCCCCGATTACTGTCGCTGAAAAAGCGAAAAAACTCCATATTCCTTGTATTGGTTTGGCAGGAAGAATACCCCTAGAAATACCCCCGAAATTGCAGGAATATTTTAGTTTACTCCTGCCAATTGCAAATCAACCTGAAAGTTTGGAAGAATCCATTAAGCACAGTAAAGCCAATTTGATTAGGACGGCAGGCCAAATTGGAAAGTTTATGAGTACGCAAAAGCAATAATTACAAATTCCATCTTATCCGCGTTATTTTCCCAGAAGTTCAAAAAGCTATCAAATCAGTAATGATGAAAGAATTCCTATATTTAGGATATTCTAGCTTTAAAAACATGCAAATAAAATCCATAATTCTAGGTGTAATCAGCATATTGACTTATAGTTTTGGTCAAGCCCAAACGGAGCTTGGTCCTTCCCGATATGTGAATCCCTTTATCGGCGCAAGTACCAATACAGCGAGTTCGGTTCATGGTTTAGGCAAGACCTTTCCAGGAGCGACAACCCCATTTGGGATGACTCAGGTAAGTCCAAATACGATTACCGGCGGTGATAATGGATCAGGCTACAGTTATGAGCATAAGACCTTGGAAGGTTTTGCGTTTACCCAGATGAGTGGTGTTGGCTGGTATGGAGATTTAGGAAACTTCCTTGTGATGCCAACAACGGGCCCATTGCGACTGATAGCAGGGAAAGAAGGAAATACAGAATTAGATGGGTATCGATCAACCTATGATAAGTCCACTGAGAAAGCCGAAGCAGGGTATTATTCTGTGTTTTTAGATCGCTATCAGATTAAAGCCGAAGCGACAGCATCCCCATATGGAGGAATGTTACGATTTACCTTTCCAGAGAATGACAGCTCCCGAATTCAGATTGATTTAGCCAGACGGGTTGGAGGAACATCCACTCGACAGGCGGTTGATGTTGTTGATGAAAGAACTATTCGAGGATGGATAAAATGTGATCCATCAGGAGGAGGTTGGGGCGATGGCGCTGGTCAGGCCGACTATACTGTTTATTTCTATGCCGAATTCAGCAAGCCCTTGTTGGATTATGGCTTTTGGGCATTGGAAGTTCCGGATGATCAAAAGCGGAAAAATGCAGATGTGGCTAGTGTAGAGTATCAAAAATTAATAGAAAAAGCGCATGTCATCAAAGGAGCTTCGGGAATAGAAGCGGAGCATGTGGGATTTTTTCTGGAGTTTCCGACGAAGGATCAGGAACAAGTAACCTTGAAGGTAGGGATATCCTTTACTGATCAAAAAGGCGCTGAAAATAATTTTTATGCAGACGTCCATGGCAAGAACTTTAGGACGATGCAACAATCGGCTCGTGAAGCTTGGGACAAAGCATTAGGAAAGATCGAAGTGGAGGGCGGAACAGAAGATGAGAAAACCATATTCTATACCGCACTCTATCATACCATGATAGATCCTCGCAATATAACAGATGTTGATGGTCGCTATCCTAGACCAAATGGTCAGGTTCATTTGGCGGAAGGATTTACGAAGCGCACTATCTTTAGCGGTTGGGATGTGTTCAGAAGTCAATTTCCATTGCAGACTATCATCAATCCCAAATTAGTCAATGATGAGATCAATTCTTTGATGAGCTTGGCGACGCAAAGCAATAAGAACTATTTGGAGCGTTGGGAGTTTTTCAATGCCTATTCCGGTTGCATGGTTGGTAATCCGGCTCTATCCGTCATTGCGGATGCCTATGCAAAGGGGATCCGAGGCTATAATAAAGATGAGGCTTTGGATCTGATGATCAAGACTTCGGATAAATTTGGAAATGGAGAACTAGGATATGTTCCGGTTGAAAATGGCTATGGAATTTCCGAAACCTTAGAATTTGCCTATGGCGATTGGTGTATTGCGCAGATGGCAAAGGAATTGGGGAAGAAAGATATACATGAGAAGTATTTAGCGAGGAGTAAATATTACAAAAATATTTTTGACAGCAAGAAGGGTTGGTTCAGGCCCAAACATGCGGATGGGAAATGGCAGGATTGGCCGAAGGAAGGTCGATTAAAGGAATGGTATGGCAGTATAGAATCGAATCCATATCAGCAGGGTTGGTTTGTGCCGCATGATGTAGAAGGAATGGTTGAATTGATGGGCGGAAGGGAAAAGGTCCTTGCGGATTTACAATCATTCTTTGAAAATACCCCTCAGGACTTTTTATGGAACAATTATTATAATCATGCCAATGAGCCCGTTCATCATGTTCCGTTTTTATTCAATAGGCTAGGAGCACCATCATTGACACAAAAATGGACCCGTTATATTTGTGAGCATGCCTATAAAAATAGTGTAGAAGGATTGACGGGAAATGAAGATGTTGGACAGATGTCGGCATGGTATGTTTTGGCAGCTTCTGGGATTCATCCAATAGCACCTGGAGATCCAACCTATGAGATTACAAGTCCTGTCTTTAGTAAGGTAACTTTTAATCTAGATAATGGGAAGAAGTTTCAAATTATTGCCAATAACAATTCGAAGGAAAATCTATATATACAGTCTGCAACATTAAATGGGAAGAGCTATGGTTCAAAGCAGTTAAGCCATGAGGATCTTGTAAAAGGAGGGAGTTTGGTATTGGAGATGGGGAAGGAAGGGAAGTAGAGAAAGGGGAAAAGGCTTATTTTTAGAGAATCTTCTAGCGTAGTTAGAAGTTAAGGACTTTATACATGTTGATAGGAAAGTAATTTTTTCTATAGCTCTTAAAACTATTGCATTCAAGATTATTTTGTAACATTACTATCCTTCGGAAAAGTTAAAAGCAGGTTCACAAGATTAGGCAATCACAAATAAGGCTGTTAAAGTTGGTAAGATGTTGGATATAGAAGTTTGTGTTTATCTCTTGATGTCATCGGATTTCTTCATGAGCTTAAGAGAAGCAGGAATGTTTTAATCGCTATTCAATATTTCAATTAAAATTTTTAACCTATTTTAAAGCTGAATTCTCTATTAAATGATGAGATGGAAAAGTTTACAAAAGTATTGAGGTAATTTAGTAATTAAGAGTTTGTGAAAGTAACCTAAATTCCGAAATTTTAAAATAAAAAGTGACTTTATTCTATGGAATAGTCACTTTCCAAAATTTTCTAGTATGGTTCGTTTTGTCCAATAAGCTAGTGTGTTAAGTTTAACCCAATATTTTCTATCCAAACATTTGCATTTTCAATGACATCATCATTTTGGATATTTCGGATCGATTTGTGCCAGTCATTTAAGTCTGTTAGTGCCAGTTATTACGGTTCAAAATGTGCCATATGACCAGTAATGATTTAGTATATTACGGATCGATTTGTGCCAAGATTAGTTTTTAAGAAAATTTTGGTTTCATATTCTCTCCTTAATTTGTTATTACGGTTCGATTTGTGCCACCGTCCGTCAATCATCATCTATGTCACTACTCTTTAAACAGCAGTGGTTTACGGTTTGATTTGTGCCACTTTCTGAGATCAATAAATTACCTTGTCGCCAAAAAAAATCAGCGACATGGCCAATATACTTGATCCAATGGACTTAAAACAGATCCTTACATTACATCTTGATGGTTTGAGCAATCGTAGAATAGCCGTAATTTTGGGTATTTCACGCAATACCGTAAATACCTATATCAAACTGTTCTCTGCCAGTGATTACCCTTTCACGTCTCTTCTGGAGTTGGACAATGCCGCTTTAGCTGAATTATTTTCTTCCTATACTACGATCGATACCGACCGTCACAATGAACTTATGCTGTTTTTCGAGGGTGTAAACAGGGCGCGTAACCATCCCGGCTTTACCTTTCTGTACCACTATCAGCAATATGTCGAACAGAGCAAAGATCCATATAGCTATACCCAGTTTCTGGAGCATTACCGCCGTAAATATCCTATAGAAAAAGGCTCCATGAAGCTCGACCATGTTGCCGGGCAGGAAATGTTCATAGACTTTGCTGGAAAGAAGCTCCAGATCGTCGACCGTGATACCGGCGAAGTAACGAACGTTGAAGTATTTGTCGCTATTCTTCCCTATAGCCAGTACACTTATGTTCAGGCATGTATGACACAAAGGCGGGCAGATCTTATATCCTGCTGCAGGAATGCCCTGCAGTTCTTTCAGGGTGTCCCCAGGGCCATCGTATCGGACAACCTGAAATCAGCGGTCAATAGGGCCAGCAAGTACGAAGCTGAGATCAACCGGACCTTCAAGGACTTTGCCCGCCATTACAACTGCGTGATCAATCCCACCCGGAGCTATGCCGCGCAGGACAAGGCCCTGGTGGAAAATGCGGTCCATCTGACCTATCAACGCATCTATTACCCGATACGGCAGATGACATTTTTTTCACTTGATGAGCTGAATGTTCATATCAGACAGCTCTTGAAGCGCTATAATGAACTGTTCTTCAAGCGGAAGGAATCAAGCAGGATCGAACTCTACCAACGGATCGAGAGACAGTATCTCAAAAGTCTTCCTGATGAACCTTATGAACTCAAGGACTATAAAAGGGCAAAGGTGCAGAAGATGGGCTATGTCTACTTCTCTCCCGACAAGAGCTATTATAGCGTTCCATACCGTTTCATAGGAAAAGAGACCATGATACACTATACATATACCCGTGTGGAAGTATATTATAATCATCAGCGCATTGCTCTCCATCCCAGGAATCTCTCCAAGGGTAGCTATATTACCAATACGGATCACCTGAGCAGTACGCACAAGTTCTATTCGGACTGGAATCCGGAGTTCTTTAAGAGAAAGGCAGCTACCCATGGAGAATATGTACTGAAGTGCGTGGAAAGGATCCTCACTTCTCAGGACTATCCGGAAATAGGATATAAAAGAGCTCTGGGTGTCATTGAACTTTATCGATCATACAGCTCAGAGAGACTGAACAATGCCTGCAGAAGAGCTTGGGAAACTGAGGCTTGCTCATATGGCCACATCAAAAACATCTTAAAAAATAATATGGATAAGTTGCCCTACGATGAAACTGGGGCAGAAGAACCAAAGCCCCATATCCCTTACCATGAGAACATTAGGGGGGCATCTGCCTATAAATAATACTAAAATCATAACATTATGAACAATCAGACAATCGAGAAACTAAAGAACATGCGCCTGGGTGCAATGGCGCGACTGCATCAGCAGAACGTAGAACAGAACAAGCTTGAAGGAATCACCTGTGATGAATATCTGGCAATCCTAACGGATCACCAATGGGAAGAAAGAGAAAACAACAAAACGGAACGACTGATCAAGCAAGCCTGCTTTAGACAGACGGCAAGCATAGCGGACATCAATTACCGCAATGAGAGGAACCTGGACAAGAACATGTTCCTCAGGTTGAGCACGTTGGACTTTATATCGCGCAAAGAGAATATAATTATATGCGGGGCCGCCGGAACTGGTAAAAGCTATATTGCACAGGCACTGGGAAATCAGGCCTGCCTATATGGAAAGAAAACCTTTTATGGGATAACCTCCAGGATCTTCAAGAAGCTAAAGCTATGTAAGGTCGATGGAACATACCTATAAGAATTGGATAAACTTAATAAAATGGAACTATTGATACTAGATGACTTTGGCTTGCAGGCCCTGGATGTTCAGGACAGGGAATCGCTAATGGATATAATAGATGACAGACATGGAAAGAGATCGACGATCATATCTTCCCAGATACCTGTGGCAGCATGGTACGAAATTATCGGTGGAGAGGGCACAGTAGCAGACGCAATACTCGATAGAATTGTGAACTCTTCTCATAGGATAAATCTAGAAGGAGATTCTTTACGTAAAGGCAAAATATAATGGATATAAAATAAGTTTTTCATATAATTGTATGATCTCAAAAGTGGCACGGTTTAACCCAAATCAATGGCACAATCCCTCCGAAATACCCACATTTGATCTATCCTTATCCTTTCAAGGCTCAAGTAAAGATCTATTGCAAAAAATGTATTAGTTGGTATTGTGACAGATGCTTCAAAGTAATCATTATTAGCTTCTAGAACTCTATCAGTAGTTTTCAATCAATTCCTATGTTATTAAACAGATTCAAATTCTGGAAGAGTTTTATTTACATACAAAAAATCATTTTCATGATCAGGCCATTTTTTAAATACGAAAAAAAGAATGTCCGACCCTGATGTATATCTTTCAGACTTGAATTCACAATAAATATCTCTAAAGAAAATATATGTATAAATGTTATCTTTTGAGTTTGCCGAATTATTTAATTTACCAATTGTTTTTATTTCATTATTTACGAAAACTTTTTGATTTAAAAATACGGGTGGTTTGTACTGTTGATTGTATACTTGATTTCTGTCAGCTGAAAAACAAGACTATTACAATATGAGGATCTCCCGATTTATCTATAACTTTAGAGCCAGCTAAAATTAAGTTATCTTCTGTAATTATATCCTTGAAGTTTTTAGTCTAAGTCTATAATTGTTTATGAACTCATTTATTTAAAAGAAGATGGTTAACATTTTAATGGTCAAGTAATTTTGTTAAAAATAGGTAAAAATTAATTACTTTTAAAGTTGTGTATGAAAATTTATAACAGGGTGTAAATGTAAAACATTAAGTCCAAATTTCTGAACAATATAGTAACTATTTAGGTATTAGATATTGAGAGGTGTAATAATTTGAGTGTCGGAACAAAGGGGTATTATAGTTTGAAGGATGAAGGTTATTTTTAATTTAATTAACCTCGGTTAGAAATTCTCATACGAGGTCAAATATTTTGGGCTTTACACAAAAATCATAGTTGTGCAAAACTTACCGATTTTATTGTTAGTCATAATATTTATTTTCTATATTAAAACTAACTTTCACACCATCATTTATTGATTCTATTTCAAAATCCTCAAAGTAATCTTCTTCAGAAATGATTTCAGTTGTTACAATCATTTTAGAGTTAAATTTCTTTTCAAATGTTTCAAAATTAGTTTCAAGATAATGATAACTCTTGTCGTCACTATCATAGTACATAAACTCTTCGTCATCTGTTAGTACACTAACTTTTACATTTACATCTCCTGTAACTTCAATTATAACAACATCATCTTCTATATTTACAATATTATATTCTAAATCTCCAATTTCAATGTCATCTTCATCTATTGTTAGATCGTAAATTTCTTTATAATTTACAGCTTCATAATAAAGTGAAAAATCGTCCAAATTTGATTTATACCAGTCAACAAAACTTTGTTTAAGGAACTCTTTGTTTTGTAAAAATAATATATTTGTTATATCTGATTTTATTTTGTCAAGATGCTTGAATTTTTCATCTAAATATTTATCATATTCATTTGTTATTTCTAGTGAAGATGAGGAGCATTTAATAAAATCTTTATCTGTTGAAAATACAACAGCATCAAAGCCTTTTGTTGATAGATAATCTTTTATTAATCCTAGACTAAACGCATCAGGAAATTCTGATTTTTTATCTCCATTTCCAAAAGGAGGCAATCCTTGGAAATAATTATCAAAAACAGATTTAATATTAATTGATTTATAGGGTATTACTTTTATAACTCCTTCTTTAATAAAATCATCTAATTTATTTTCAAATTCTGTTTCAATTGTGGTTTTGTCAATTTTTTCAAATAATTTATCAGAATTTTTATTATTCCTCAAAATCCAATTTTCTTGTTCCTTTGTGAATTTTTTGTGGTTTGAGATTGCTTTATCTAGAAAACTAGAAAACTTATTTTTTAATTCGTTATATGTTATTTCCGTAATGTATATCTCAATAATTCCTTTTATACTTAAACTTAATAAGGAGTTTATTTTCTTTCCGTGAAAAAAATTTTCCTTAATAAATATCCCAGTGTCTAAAATTTTTATTTTCATTTGATATAGAGTTTGGCCTGGTATGATTACTGCTAACGTTTCGGGACTTGGCACTAGTGTCGAGAAGTGAATTGGAAAAGTTTCAATTCCGGATACAGTAAGCAAAAGCAAATTCAACGTATAAATTTAAGAAAAACTCAATGTAATTGGTTTTTTGCGAGATATAAAGCCAAAACTTTCAATTATCATTTAACCCGCCATTTCGCGAAACCGATGTTAGTTGATGGCGTTTTTTAATATTTCTTTTAATTCATATGAGATTTTCAACGTGCCATTTTTATAATGAGTTTCATTTTTAGTTAATAAAAAATCAACCTCTTGATTTATATACGATTTTTGATAATCTATTAATGTTTCTTCATCTAAATCTGAACTGATAAATCCTGTTATATAAACTCCCATTGATGTAATCATTTCAAATTTTCCTGATTCAAGTAACAATCCTTTAAAAATTCCCTTTATTACTTCCTCAGTTTCTTCATTTATTGTTTTTGAAACTCTTTCATAGGCTATGTGAATTTTATCAATTTCAATTTCAGCATTTACTTCATTAGACTGAATTTTTAAAATTGATTCTTCATCTGAAATAGCTTTCAAAAATTTTGATAAATTCTTTAAAATACTTTTAGGATGATTTTCCACAATTTTTTCAAATTCATCATCAGACAATGATGTTTTTTCAATTATGTGAATAACCTCTTTAATAGATTCCGATACTTCTATATCATCCATTAAATCAGATTTATCTAATTGTGAAAGTTCAATTCCAAAAGATCCTCTTGGTAAAGCAGTTAAATATAAAGTGCTTTTATTTTTCAAAGCGTTTCTTTTCACTTTATTAGTAAAAGAAGTTACAGCAATTTGTGTTTTAACTAAATCTTGAAAAGGTTTAATTATCTTATTTAAAAAATTAATTTTGATTCCCTCCGATCCAGAAACTGCATTTCCACTAAATAGTAATTCAACCTTAGGTTCATAATGTTTTTCAGGTAAACTATTTAATTCTTCGTTTAGTTGAGCAATTTTTTGCTTTAAACTTAAAGACATAATAGGATGATCAATTACCATATTTAGTAATCGTTCAGTCTCAATAATTTGAGTTTTTATATTTTGTATTTTCGTGTATAAACTCATAATTATAGCGAATTTAAATAATTTAATGCATATAAATCTTCGGTTGGTGTATTAAGTTCTATTCTTAAAATACCCTTCCAAATTTTATGCCTATTATGAGAAAATAATTGTATCCAGTATCGAGTTGATTCGACTGTTACATATGGATCATAACAAAAGTCAACTGGATAATGGTCTAATTTGAAAATTTGTTTTGATAAACTAGGATTAAAAAAAGGTTCAAAATTCTGTTGAATATTTACAAATTGCTGTTGGTCTAAACCACCAAAAAAAGTAACTAAATCTAAATCATTTGGCGCTCTATTTTCTGTAGTTTCAATATTTTCAGAAAAACTACCATCGAGCCAATGAAATCCTTGAATTATTCCATATTGATTTAATAATCCTCTAAATTCCAAAAATCTTTTTAAGATATCTATCCTTTGAGGACTGGTTGCAAAATGGTTACAAAACTCAACAATTGAGCAAAGATAAGGAGATATATCATTAGGATTTGTTGGCATACCAACAAATGGTGGAATTACATTATTATGATCAAAATTTGGTATTGGCATTGTTTTTTTATAATTGATTTTATTAACGCTTTCGTTTAACAGATGTTTAGAGAAACTATTTTACAGAAATTTTCACTAATCCTTACTTATATACGAATTTCGAGATATAGTTTTAAGTTAAATTTAAAAATTTGAATATCTTTTGTTTGTATCTCATTTCTTTACATAAAGCAAAATAAATACAATTGATTTCAATATATAAGTAAATGTATTGACAAACAAAAAATATATAAAACTTAATTACTTGATTCAGGTTATTAGGCATCCCAATCACCAATTTAGGGGAATATTATGCCCCAAACCAAGATATCAAATAAATTGTGTACTTACACAATCTATTTATATTGCTTCGCAGTTTGTCCTACTTATTACTTCTACAATGAAACGTTTCATAAATGTTTCTTTGTCTTTTAATTAGGTATGGCAAACTTGGTTAAAATGCAACCACTTTTCAAGTTTGGCTCAGCCTGCTGATCACTCAGGATTCGAAGTTGTCCCTATTTTTAATATTCCAATCATACAAACCTTTTTCAAAAATACCACCAGCAGTCTTCGTATTAATCGTAAATATCGTTGAATAATGATTGCCCTATTCTCTTCAATGATCTTCGTCCTTTTCGCTATCGGCGACCAATTGAGGGTAAATATTATTTGAAATTTAAAGTAATACAATATTATCCTTTAAGAGAGTTTGGATTTTCGTAATAGGATTTAAAGAAATAAAATTTTTAATAAAACCTTGGACAGAACTGCGTCATAAAGCTTAAAATTTGAGGGATTTCAGAGAATTTACGATTGGATATAAAAATAAAAACTTCAATCCATTGCTCATTAGAACCAATTAGAAAGACTTCACTTTTTAGGCTATAAACAAAAAAAGGAGGTCTTTTGGACCTCCTTTAACCGGGTAAGTAATGGGGCTCGAACCCACGACCCCTAGAACCACAATCTAGTGCTCTAACCAACTGAGCTATACCTACCGTGATTTTGTGATACAAAAGTAGGATTAATCTCTATATACTCCAAATGTTTTTGTTGGATTAATTGCTTTAAACTGCGAAAAAGCTCATTTCTAATGAGATATTTTTATTCTTGACAGATAATAGATGGTTTCAAGCAGGTTATTGCTCTTAAAATTGCTAGTTATTTTCTTTTTAAATCCAAGTCATGAAAGTCAAAGGAGAAATCTGTAGCTGGCGAAACGGCCATCATTTTAATGCTATTAGCTTTTCCTGTTTCATCAAGATTAAACATCACATAGGAATCGGCGGTCATGCTGCGGTCATTCCAGGCTGCTACAAAGGTATTGCCTTGGTAATAGTACATTTTCCCTTGCAATTGTGGCGACCTAGCTGACTTGAAGTATAGCTGTCCATTACGTTCCAGGATTTCAATTTCACCAAACCATTGGTCTTTATATTTACCTAGATAAGGGGAGAAGTCGATTTTTTGTTTTTGAGACTTAATTTTTGCCCATACCTTATCTGTGACTTCATCCGCTTCACCGGCAAATTTTTGTTCGCGTTCCTTTAATTCCTTGAGGCGGTCGGTATTTTTGATATCGAAGTAAAAGTCCTTAATCTGATTGGTAATGGTTGTAAAGGCATTTCCACTCTGTTGATTGGTGAGCACAATAATTCCTAATTTTAGTTCAGGGATCATTGTGACTTGAGTAACCATTCCACCCAATCCGCCAGTATGTTCGGCAACAAAATAACCATTCTGATCACTGAGGAATAATCCGAGTCCATAGCCTCTAAAATGTGCATTATAAGGACCTGATCCAGGGATAACCGTTTGCAGGGTCATAATCTCTCGTAACCTATTTTCAGAAATCAATTGTTTCTCGAGGTTGCTGCCATATTTACCTTTATTCAAGAGCATAGTTACCCATTTGCTCATATCTTCAATACTGCTGTTGATACCACCGGCAGCATTGGTGGTTTCGCTGAGAAATCGAGCGATGGTAATGAGTTTACCATCCAATGGAACATGGGCATCAATAACATTGTCTTTGGATTTCATCCGACTCAGGGAGGCTGCACTATTGGTCATATTCAGAGGAGCCATGATTTTTTGTTCAATAAAATCTTCCCAAGACAGGCCTGATGCTCTTTTTAACACTTCACCGGCAACAATATAGAGCAGGTTATCATAATCAAATTTGGTTCTGAAGCTAGAAACTGGTTTAAGGTATCTCAGGTTGTGGATGACTTCTTCGGTATTGAAGTTTGCAGAATCTGGCCAGAACATAAGATCGCCAGCTCCGAGACCTAGGCCAGAGCGATGAGTAAGGAGATCCCGAATGGTAAATTCAGAGGTAACATAGGGGTCATACATTTTAAACTCGGGGATAAAATCAGTCACTTTACTATCCCAGGATAGTTTACCTTCATCCATCATCATCCCTAAGGCAAAAGCCGTAAAAACTTTGCTGTTTGAGGCAATGGCGAATGCAGTTTGATTATCTACCGGTTGTTTGCTGTTGATGGACCTGAGGCCATATCCTTTTTGATGAATTACTTTTCCATCTTTAATAATGCCGAGGGATATTCCTGGGACATTAAAGGCAGTCATTGTTTTTTGGACCAATTCGTCCAAGGTTTTCTCTGGCATTTCCTGCGCTATGGAATGAATAGACAGGAGACTTGTCAGAAAAAGAAAAGCAAGACCTTTAAATACATTATTGATCATATTCATAATATTAGGAGTTAATTGAGTTTCAGCGTAATTTTTCAATATTAGCTGGTATAAAGTATAATAAATTTACAGTGTATTTTGAGGATTCAAAAGGAAATTGAACTGAAATTTTTAGGAAGGAAAAATAGGGGAAGGTTGAGGGTATTTGTTAGGGCTGCCTCATTTAGGTAAAAATTAATCTAAGGTATTTTAAATCTGAAAATGGTTAAATTTTCTTTCAATTTTTATATTTTTTTGGAAAGATATTCTAATTTCTTGTAATTTATTTAATACAAAGCCTTTGTTTTACTTATAATTCATATTAAAATGAACGATTGCATATTCAAAGTGTTAACTTAATGGTTGTTAATAAGATTGAATTAACTTCCATTACAAAATCATTAACAATAAGAAAGGAAATCACATGGATCAAGAACAATTAATTAAAGCCTGTATTGAAGCCTGTCAAAAGTGTTCAATTGCCTGTTTAGAATGTGCACAAGCTTGTTTAAGAGAATCTGATCTTGAAATGTTACGAAAATGTATACAGACAGATTTGGAATGTGCTGAGATTTGTGAGTCTACTTATAAGTTATTGTTGATGAGGAGTTCAGCGTATATGGGAATTGTAAAAATTTGTATGGATATTTGTAATTCCTGCGCTGAGGAGTGCGAGAAACATGCCGCCCATGGAATGGAGCATTGTCGGGAATGTGCAGAAGCATGTCGTTCATGTGCTGCGAGCTGTGAAGCATTATTGGCTTAAAGTATGTAATTTGTTGGGAGGATTTTATCTGAGGTATGACTTCAGATAATTTAATAAATTAATAATCTGAAATTTCAATTCTCTTTTTAGAGATTCAGTATATTGAAACCAATTAAATATTGATAATCATTGGGTTATCAATGAAGATAATAGATTTGTTAACTTAAATTGTGAGGCTATGGTTACAAAAAACATATTAGTAGATTCCGCATTGATAGGTACCGTCCACTTTTATGCCTATGTATTTAATACAGATAATGCGACCATAGGGTTTGGTTTATTTCCGAATAATGGACCGAGGCCGATATTTTACTTATTAAATCCTATTGGGAATAAGATTACACTACATTTTGATGAAGAGTTAATTTTGAAAATTTGTCAACAGAGTCGGTTTTCCACCCATGAGCGCCGGATGTTGTTTCGGGAATTCTTGGATTATGCTACAAAAATGGAGAAGAAAGCTGCTCAATTGGTTTTTAGAGAAACCAAGATGAATTATCTAGCAGATTCTCGGGAGATGGTAAAATACAAGCGCATGTATGTCCATTATAAGGACCCTTGTGCAAATACGGAGAATATTAATCTGTTTGCGGGTTAATATTGTGTCCTTTGGTAGCTTTTTTTAAGTATTGCTACGGACTTAATCATTTCTTCGGGACTGAGATTTCCGAAGCCTATTCTCATTGCCTGGACGTTTTTTTGTTGATATAAAAGAGTTTTGGGAATAAAGAGGTTGTTTTGAGATGCAATTTGACTGAGTTTGAGTAAACTGAATGTTTCTTTCCATTGTATCCAAAATGCAAGTCCGCCAGTAGGAATTTGAAAATCAATTGCCTCTGCGAGTTCCAGCTCAAGTAATTCCGCCATTAAGTCTCTTCTTTCCTTATACACTTTTCTAGATTTCTTTAAATGACGATGGATAGCTCCTTCTTCAATCATTTCACCTAAGGCTTGTTCCATTAAGATGTCCCCTTGACGATCGATAATCCCCAGATGTTTTCTCATTTCTATCATCAAATTTTCCGGAGCGACCATAAAACTGGTTCTGAACCCGGGAGCTAAGGATTTACCGAAAGAACCCACATAGATAATCATTCCATCTTGATCAGAAGTTGCCATGGGCAATAGCGGCTGTTTGTCAAATTGAAAATCATAATCATGGTCATCCTCTACAATTATAAACCCATATTGAGTTGCTAATTGGTGGATTCGCATTCTTTTGTGTGCACTTAAGCTGACAGTTGTGGGGTAATGATGATGTGGAGTAATATACAACATGCGGATTTTTTGTTTCCTACATAAGACTTCCAGCGCATCCACATCAATGCCATCCGATTCAATAGGGATGGTTTTAATCTTACTTCCAGATTTTTGAAAGATCATATTCGCAGCGAAATAACTTAAATCTGCAACTACAACAGTATCCTCAGCAGACAAGAGGATTTCTGCGATAATATATAAGCTCATTTCAACACTTCGGCTGATCAATAAGTTATTTTTATTGATTTTCAGAGCTCTGGAGCTTTGCAAGTAATTCAGCATTTGCTCTTTGAAATATTCGCTACCTTCTTGATTGTAGTAACCCATTTTAGAACGGTTACTTTTTCTTTTCATATTCGAGCTGTAGAAGCGGGATAAATCTTCAAATTGGGTGAGTCGAATATCAGGAGTTCCATCGTTGAGGATGAATTCACAATTCGTATGTTCAAAGGGGCTGTCCAGGAGGATGGACTGCTTAAAACTGTATCCAGTTTGTTTAGGATAATGAAAAGTTTCGGTCTCTTTTTGGTTTTGAAGCGGGAGTAGGGAGGCGATAAAAGTACCTTTATTCGGTTTTATTTCGACCCAACCTTGAGCGAATAATTCATCATAAGCAGCTGTAATTGTATTTCTATGTACGTTAAGTAACTCGCTTAGTGCTCTAGTTCCTAGTAATTTAGTTCCTGGGCTAATTTTACCCTGGGATATGGCCTGAATAAATTGATTTGCGATTTGCAGGTAGATGGGAGTATTAATATCCCGTTGGATTTGAATAAAACTTTTAAATGGAATGTTATCCGGACTATTCATATTCTTAAAACTGGCACCTATGAGCCTACCGGCAAGGTAGTACTTTTGGACGAAATTGAAAAATATGAAATCTGTCTTAGCAAAAATAATCAAGGAACCAATTCTACATGCAAAATGGTTAAATACGCTTTCTTTTATGGAGAATGCGGGGGCTCGGAAAATATCTGCCTGTGAGGATTCCCAAAAAACCGACTTGATTCAATTAAAGCATGCTGCTGAAGAACATCGGCATGCCTATTATTTGAAAAAGCAGATTGGCAAGTTGACTGATTCAGGCTTTGAATATTATGCGGAGGATAGTTTGATTGGTGGGAAATCATCCATTCAATACTTACATCGATTGGATGTACAAACTTGTCGCTTTTTAATGAAGGAATTCAAATTGAGCGGTGCAGCATTGAAATATGCGGCTTATCTTTTTGTGACTTATGCCATTGAAGTTAGGGCAGATGAGCTCTATCCAATATATCAAGAATGCTTAACGGAAGCAGGGTCCAAGGTGATGGTGAAATCCATTATTTTGGAGGAGGAAGGGCATTTGGAGGAAATGATTCATCAACTACAATCCTTTCATCCATCCTGGAACTTATACGCCGATGCGATTATAGAAATAGAAAATAAATTATTTGAGGACTGGATTGAATCTGTTTTTAGTGAGGTAAAAGATGTTGCCTGATTTGCTTTCTGAACTTCAGCAGGAACTTGATGATCGGGAAGAGAGGGGATTGTTAAGAACACTTTCCTTAAAAAAGGATGGAATTGATTTTTGTTCGAATGATTACTTAGGATTTGCGCGGAGTCAAGATTTCAGGAGAAAATTATTGACAAACCTACAGCATTCGCCTCAAAGTCTTCAGGGCTCAACAGGGTCTAGATTAATTACAGGGAATTCTGAAGCATTGATGGAGCTTGAGGCTTATTTAGCGCAGGTGCATCAAGTAGAATCCGCCTTAATATTTCCGTCTGGATTTAATGCTAATTTATCCTTGTTTTCCGTTTTGCCGAAGAAGGAGGATACCTTGCTTTTAGACGAGAAAGTACATCGTTCGGTTTTTGAAGGTAGTCGTTTGTCCAATGCCAAGCGATGGAAATTTCGTCATAATGATTTAAATCATTTGGAGGAACTTTTGAAAAAATCCACTGGAAGAGTCTGGGTTGCTGTCGAGAGTTTATATTCCATGAATGGGGATTTTGCGGCCCTTGTAGAGATGGTGGGGTTATGTTCGAGATATTCTGCAGCATTAATTGTCGATGAGGCCCATGCCATTGGCACCTTTGGATTAGGTTTAGTGAATTATTATGGTCTGCAGGAACAAGTTTTTGCGACTGTTGTTACTTATGGGAAGGCTATGGGACAGTCAGGGGCTGCAGTTTTAGGCTCAAAAACCTTGATTCAGTATCTTATCAATTATTCCCCGATTTTTATTTACAGTACCGGACTCCCAGATTTTCATGCCTTATTTATTAGAAGTGCTTATGAATTCCTTGAGGAAAATGAATTTTTGAGAAAAGAATTACAAAGAAAAATAAGGAAATTTCATCAGGATGAGAACAAAGAACTGAGGCAATGGTTAAGTCCGATTATACCTATTTATATTCCGGAAGATGATAAATTAAGTCAAGCCCATAACTTTTTGAGGGAACAGGGGATTATAAGTTACCCAGTAAAGTCACCGACGGTGGCTAAAGAAGAGCAAATGTTAAGAGTTATCCTCCATTCGTTCAATACAGAAAGAGAGATAGACTTATTAAAGGCTTGCATAATAAAGATTCAAGATGAGTAAGAAATATTTTGTTACCGGCATTGGGACCTCCGTTGGAAAAACCATTGTTTCAGCGGTTTTGGTAAAGATGTGGAATGCTTCCTATTGGAAACCAATTCAATCAGGGGATTTAACGAGCAGTGATAGCATGATGATTAATCAATTATTGGGATCTGATGTTGAGATATTTCCAGAGCGATTTCAATTGAGCTATCCGGCATCGCCGCATTATTCAGCAGAGTTAGATGGGCAGGAAATCAGGATTAGTGATTTTAAGTTACCATCGACCAGCGGGAATTTAATTGTTGAGGGGGCGGGGGGCATGTTTGTTCCTATAAATGATCAAGATTTTATCATAGATCTTTTGGAGTACTTGGAACTGCCGGTCATCTTGGTTTGTTCAGACTATTTAGGCAGTATCAATCATAGTTTACTTTCCTTTCACAGTTTAGCGGAGCGAGGTATTCCAGTGAATTATATTGTGTTAAATGGGGACTTCAAGGAATCGAGCAGGCGGATTATCATCAAAAACAAACCAGCAGGAAGTAAGATTATAGAGATTCCGAGTTTGGAGACGCTTGATTCGGAGGGGTTAAATAAAGCATTAGAAAAAATTAAAATTGAAGAATAAATTATGAAAGATAGAAAAGCACTGAGACATGATTGGACGAAAGAAGACTTGTTAGCCATATATAATAAGCCATTATTAGAATTGGTTTATGAGGCAGCTACGGTTCATCGTCAATGGCATAATCCTGAGGAGGTTCAGATATCGACCTTACTTTCTGTTAAGACAGGAGGTTGTCCAGAGGATTGTTCCTATTGTGGTCAGGCGGCCAGATATCACACAGATATTAAAGTTCAGGCCTTATTACCTACAGAAACGGTTTTGGCGCATGCACAAAAGGCAAAGGATAGTGGTTCTTCCAGGTTTTGTATGGCTGCTGCTTGGCGTGAGGTTAGGGACAATCGGGATTTTGATCGGATCATTGAAATGGTTCAAGGGGTCAATGAGATGGGATTAGAGGTTTGTTGCACTTTGGGGATGCTGACGGAGGATCAGGCAAATCGATTACAGGAGGCAGGTCTATATGCATACAACCATAATCTAGATACCTCGGAGGAGTTTTACGATGAGATTATTTCGACGCGCAAGTTTGATAATCGTTTAGCGACGATCAATAATGTTAGGAAGGCTGGGATTACGGTTTGTTCAGGTGGAATCATTGGATTGGGGGAGAAGGATGCGGATCGGATTAGCATGTTGCGGACCTTGGCGAATATGGAGAAGCATCCGGAGTCAGTTCCGATCAATGCCTTAGCAAGGGTTGCTGGGACACCATTAGCGGATCTACCGAAAGTAGATGTTTGGGATATGGTCAGGATGATTGCCACGGCACGCATTGTATTACCATCTTCGATGGTTCGGTTGAGTGCTGGGCGGATTGAGATGACCGAAGTTGAGCAAGGCTGGTGTTTTATGGCTGGGGCGAACTCGATATTTACCGGAGAGCGTCAAACCTTATTGGTAACTCCGAATCCGGGTGTGGATGAGGATATGCAAATGTTGAAGAATTTGGGCTTAAAACCGATGGTGTTAAAGAAGGAGCGACTGTGCAGCACGAATGGATAGACCGGGATATAGCGGTTAATTGGCATCCATATTCCCAGATGAAAACCAGTAAGCATATCCCTATTGTTCGGGGGAAAGATGCTTATTTATTTGATATGGCTGGAAATCGCTATCTGGATATGGTAAGTTCATGGTGGGTTACTTTACATGGCCATTCAAATTCGTATATTGCGGAGAAAGTTTATGAGCAGCTCACAACATTAGAGCAGGTCATATTTGCAGGTTTCACCCATGAACCGGCGATTAAGCTCTCAGAGCGGTTATTGAATCTATTGCCTTCCAATCAAAAGAAGGTTTTTTATTCTGACAATGGTTCCACTGCAGTTGAAGTGGCCTTAAAGATGTGTATTCAGTATGCATTCAATCAAGGGTTGAAGAAGAATAAGATTATTGCATTCAAGAATGGTTACCATGGGGATACATTTGGGGCGATGTCGGTTAGTGAACGCGGGACATGGACTGCTCCATTTGCAGAAATGTTATTTGATGTAATATTCATTGATGTTCCTACTTTGGAGAATTTAGCGGAGACTAAAAAAGTCATTGCTAGGCATTCGGAAGAAATAGCTTGTTTTATTTATGAGCCATTGGTTCAAGGTGCGGGCGGAATGCTGATGCATGATGCTGCGCCACTTTCGGAATTGATGAAATTTTGTCGTTCTGAGGGAATCCTAATGATTCAGGATGAAGTATTTGTAGGTTTTGGCCGTACAGGGACTTTATTTGCTGCAGATCAACTGACGGAGCAACCGGATGTGATGTGTTTTTCCAAAGGATTAACTGGAGGGACCATGCCGATGGGGATAAGTACTTGTACAGAAGAGCTATATCAGGCATTTTATTCGGATGAAAAGCGTCTGGCCTTATTTCATGGACATTCGTTTACTGCGAGTCCCATAGCATGTGCTGCATCATTGGCGAGTTTAGATTTGTTATTGCAGGAATCAACGTTGAAAAAAATTAGAGAAATAGAAGAATTTCATGCTAATTTTGCGCTTGAATTAGGGAAAACAAAAAATGCCCGGAATATCCGGCAAACAGGAACTATTCTAGCTTTTGATTGGGAGTCATCGAGTGAAACATCCTATTTTAATAAGTTGCAAGAAAAGCTTTTCGAGGAATTTATGGATAGGGAGATATTATTGAGGCCGATGGGGAATGTGTTGTATATTTTGCCTCCATATTGTATTCAAGAAGAAGATTTAAGATATACGTATCAACAGATATTGGAGTTATTGAATTCCAACAATATTTAAGAGACTATTTGATAATAGTAGTGTGACTAAAAAGGCTTGCTGAGGAAACTCAAGCAAGCCGATTTTGTTTATATACTATTTTAATGACCTTTCTGCTGTTTTTTGAAATGTATTTCCATTTTTTTGGAATGTTTCTTCTTTTATTTTTACCTGAAATTGAATCTCTTCATTAGAATCCAATTGATCTTCATCCGCTTCACCTTCTTCAATTCTTTTAAGGATAATATCCTTACCTTTTTTATGTTGATTCGGATAAATTAGTTCTTCAGAATAATAAAATACACCAGCATCCGATACAGAAGATGTTTTTGGTAAAGGAATAAAACCTTGGTCATTCCATGCAAAAGCATGATATTCAGAAGCAATTCCACATGCTTCGCCTAAGAATTTAATGGTATAGATTCTTTTTGCATCCTCCAGTCCGGTGTTTTTTTGCAGTTCAGCAGTGGTGTAAGATTGTCCGCCTGGATAATAAGGGAAACTATTTGTTGCCAAAAGTTGTCTGTCTTTGTCTAATACTTTGGTTTCTACCCAGTAATAGTCTTCATTTACTTCGTTGGATTTCCATGCGAAACCATACATGAAGAGGTTATTGGAAGATTTATCATAAGTATGGCCTAAGCTTAATAAACCTAACCAGATATACCCAGTTTTTAACTTGTTGTCCTTTTTATATTCAATCCTTTGCCAAGGAAGGTACATGCCCCGTAAGGACATTGGATTCAAACCATCATCATCCAGAAATCTGACCTCTGTACCAACAGAAATTGAATCTTTTAATTCACTTTTTGTGCTAGGTTCCTTTCTGATATAGGCCATGTTTGCAAAGACCAAAGCGGTGCTATCTTTTTGCGTTAGGTAAAGGTTGTATTCATCATTGACAACATAAGCGGCAGGTTCCTCCTGAGCCATAGCCTCGGAATGAAGCAGCGCAAATAGGGCAATCGTTGAAAATATTAAGGTAATTAATCTCATAGGATGATAGAATAATAGAACAAAAGTAAGAAGAAAAAGGAGAGAATAAATAGCTGAAATCAGGTATAAATGTGAGGGGGGAATAAAGAATAAAAAAAATGTTCAAATTAATTTTATGATATAAAGTGTTGTAAATAAGGTGTGTAAAGTCATATTAATCTAATTTATTATTAATATCTACTAAAAAAGTATACTTTTTTCACTTTATTAATCTACTAATTAGGTAGATTTTATATATTTGCAGCAGAAATTAAGAAGAATGTATAAAAGAATCCTACAACACATTTCGCGAATGCAACTAGGAGATAGGTAATTTAAGGAAGACTATCTCCAATAATTCAATTCCAATTTATTAATTAATCCATTTTAAATTATTTACATGAATAGAACGATATATTTTTATCTCGTTGGGCTGTTTATTGCCTTGAGTATAGGTCAAGTTCAGGCTCAGCATATTATAAAGGGGAAAGTAATTGATGCCCAAAATCAAGCGATTGAGGGGGCGACCATTACGGTGAAAGCGACTCAGAAACAAACCCAGAGTAATTCATTAGGGGAATTCAGCTTAGATGCCAGCACGGCGAATCCACAGCTGACCGTAAGGTTTTTAGGTTTTCAGGAGAAAACCATAACGGTTTCGAGTTCAGATTTTGTACAAATTCAATTAAGTCCAAGTGAAGATGTGTTAGAGGAAGTTGTGGTAACGGCGTTGGGTATTTCTAGAGAAAAGAAAGCATTAGGATATGCGGTTCAAGAAGTAAAATCTACGGAACTACAAACCCGGCCGACGAATGCAATGGCTGCATTATCGGGAAAAGTAGCAGGCTTGCAGGTAGTTTCAGCCGGAGGAAATATGGGTGGATCGACACGGACCTTGTTACGTGGTATCAATTCCATTGCCGGAAATAATCAGCCCTTATATGTGGTAGATGGAACACCGATTGATAATTCAGATCTGAACTCATCTTCGACGATCAATGGATCAGCAGGAAAGGATGTTGGGAATATGATTCAGGATTTGAATCCAGATGATATTGAGAATATTTCAGTTTTAAAAGGACCGTCTGCTGCTGCATTATATGGTTCAAGAGCTTCCAATGGGGTTATTTTAATTACGACTAAACGTGCTGGCAAAGGCGAACAGGTTAGCATTGATGTTAACAGTGGATTGGAGTTTGAAAACATAGTAAGGCTTCCCAAACGTCAGCAACTATATGGACAGGGATATAGTCCAGTATTTCAAACGGTCCAAATCGAAGGGAAGGAGTATAAGATTGTAGACTATGCAGCGGATGAAAGTTGGGGTCCAAAATTAGATGGAACAGCGGTTTTGCAATGGTACAATTTAAATCCAGAAGATGCTGCGGATTATTTGAATCCTTCGCCTTGGTTATATCCAGAGCATGATGTACATTATTTTTTTAATACCGGATTAGCCAATACGAATAATGTGGCGATCTCAGGAAATTCCGGAAATACAAATTATCGATTTTCATATACCAATAAGAATGTCAAGGGTACTGTACCTAATGCATCCTTAGGTCGGAATACCTTAAACTTTTCAGGAGGAACGAAATTAGGTCGATTAAGTATCAATTCCAGCATCAACTATATTCACAATACCTCCCTTGGGAAGCCATGGACAGGAGCTTCCAATCGTAATATTATCTTGGAAGCCTACCAATGGGGGGCAGTTCAAGTTGACTACAAACGATTAGAAAAATATAAACGTGCAGATGGAACCCCATTAGCATGGAACAGGACTGGATGGCAGAATACGCCGGCAGCTGAGGCGACTCGATTTATTGATAATCCATATTGGTCCGCTTATGAGAGTTATTTGGAAGAGAAAAGAGATCGTTTTTACGGTAATATAGGAGCTCAATATGAGGTTTCAGATTGGTTACAAATTGGGGCCAAGGTACATGGCGATATCTATCAATTTGGAACCCAAGACCGCATTGCTGTTTATTCACGGAGTGCTTCCCAATATGAGGAAACCAGCAATAAGTTGAACGAATACAATTATGAGTTTTTAGCGACTGCAAAAAAGAATTGGAACAATCTTTCATTGGTAGCCAATGCTGGGGCAAACTTAAGAGATCAAAATCGTAAAGTTGATTATGCGATAACACAAGGCGGATTAATTGTTCCTAATTATTATAATTTGAAGAATGCTTCAACGGTTAAGATAGAAAACTATACCTATAATCGTCGTATTGCTTCCTTATATGCCAGTGCATCATTAGGCTATCATGATCTATTATTTTTGGATGCGACTGTCCGCAATGATTGGTCATCGACCTTACCAAGTCATGCAAACTCCTTTATATATCCATCATTTACAGGAAGCTTTGTGTTTTCACAATTGCCTGGATTCTCGGCTCAAGATTGGTTGTCTTTTGGAAAGGTTCGCTTAGGCTGGGCACAGGTAGGAAATGATACTGATCCTTATCAGTTAAATAAAGTTTATGATGTAGAGCAATCATTCGATGGCAAGCCATCCAATAAATTGCCATCTACCTTGAACAATGCGGATTTAAAACCCGAGATCACGAGTTCATGGGAAACAGGTTTGAGTTTGCAATTTTTCAGAAACCGTTTGGGATTGGATGTAACCTACTATCATAATACTTCAAGGAACCAGATTTTACCAATTCCAGTATCCTCGTCATTTGGCTATGAGGCCAAGGTACTGAATGCAGGAAAGGTGGAGAACAAAGGGCTTGAAATTATCCTGAATGGTACTCCGGTACGTAATGAGAATTTTGAGTGGAACAGTAGTTTAAACTGGTCAAGAAATAAAAATAAGGTATTAAAGTTGGATGAACTTGTGAATACGTTGACCTTGAGTTCATCATTAATCAATTTAGTAGCTAGAGAAGGGCAACCATATGGCCAATTATTAGGATATGATTTTGTCTATACTGATGGTCAGAGGGTAGTAAAAGAGGATGGGACATATTTAAGAACATCACAGTTAGTACCTCTAGGTTCGGTTCTTCCAGATTATTTGTTTGGTTTTCAAAACAGCTTTAGATACAAGAACTTAAGTTTTGGTTTTCTGATTGATGGTCGAGTTGGGGGAAGTTTTTATTCCCAAACCTATAATGTAGGAATGTACTCAGGGATTTTAGAAAGAACAGCAGAAAATAATGTTCGTGAGGATGGTTTGGTATTAGATGGCGTTAAAGCAGATGTTGTTTTCAATGCCGATGGAACCTATACAACGAGCAATATTCGTGAAAATGATACCCGGATTAGTGCTCAGCAATGGGGTCGTAATGAATCAAATGGTCCAACAACATTTTCAATATTCGATGGGACCTTTGTAAAACTTAGGGAAGTAACAGTAGGGTATAATTTCCCATTGAATAATCCTAAGGTAGTCAAAGGAGTTCGATTATCAGCCTATGCACGTAATGTTTGGAATATTTATACAAAGAGTAAATATATCGATCCAGAGTTTGCGAATAGTAGTGGAAACGTTCAAGGAATAGAGGGTGGAAATATTCCAACGCCATTGACCTATGGTTTTAATGTTAACCTTAAATTTTAATACTAGCGAGATGAAAATAACAAATATACTATATACGACATTTTTGGCCTTGAGTCTTATTTCATGTTCCAAGGAGACCTTGACAGAAATCAATATTGATCCGAACAGGCCTGCGAATGTTCCGACGCCGAGTTTATTTCTTTCGGCCGAGCGACAATTGGTGAATGCATTGAGAAGTGAAAGTATTCATTTTAGGGGAGCACAATTGTTCTCGCAATATTTCAGTCAGAATATATACACCGATCAATCTCGGTACCTGATATCAGCGTCCTATTCAGATGAGTATTGGACCAATACTTATAAGGCATTGAATAATTTAAATGAGATTATTTTATTGAATGCAGAAGAGGAAACAAAGGTTCAGGCACAAGCCAATGGAGCCGGATTAAATGCTACTCAGATTGCAATTTCACGGATTTTGAAATCTTTTGCTTTTCACTCCTTGACTGATGTGTTTGGGGATATTCCATATGAATCCTATGGCAACAAGGATGCTGATTTTGAGGCATTGAAGAGGAATCCAGATATTTTGACGCCAAAATATGCTTCACAGGAGAAGATCTATAAGGATATCTTGAATGAGTTGAAATCGGCAGCAGATACCTTGTCAAAATATAAAGCAGCAAATACATTTGGTGCTTCCGATATTATCTATCAGGGTAAGAACGAAAGTTGGTTTAAGTTTGCGAATTCATTAAGGTTAAGATTGGCCAATCGTATTTTGGCTAAGGATAGAGCATTTGCCATCCAACATATAGAAGACGCCTTAAAGAATGGGGTATTTACTTCCAATGCGGATAATGCGGGATTTACCTTCTCTACCGCTTCGCCCTATGAGGCACCTTTATTTCGTGCTACGGTGACTGCCAACCGGAAAGATTTTGCAGTTTCGCATGTTTTAATAGAAACGCTGAAAGGCGAGCGAGGTCCATTTAAGATTGCTGATCCGAGATTAGCTAAATATGCAAAACCGAATAGTAAAAATATTTACAAAGGACAGCCTTATGGATTGCCATTAGCGGCGGGGAATTTATTTCCATTGGATAGTATTTCCTTGCCTGGGGACCTTATCAACAAGGCAAATGCATTAGAGGTACTTCAAGAATATGCTGAGGTGGAGTTTTTAATCTCAGAATATAAAGGTTGGGATCAGTCAAGTTATGAAAAAGGGGTAAAAGCATCCTTGGAGCGCTGGGGAGTTTCTGGTTCAGAGGTTAATGCTTATTTGGAGAAATTACCAAAAGCAAGTAAGGAAAATGTATTATCTCAAAAATATCTAGCACAGTTTGGTCAAGGTATTGAGGCTTGGACTGAAATTCGTAGAACCGGTTATCCATTATTTTTAGTGAAGAAAGGAGATGTAGTATGGCGAGGAAAAGTAGAAGGGAAAGAGGTTAGTTATACTTTTGTTCCTGAAATTGGCTCTGCCATTCCAAGTCGGTTAGTCTACCCATTAAAGGAACAGAGCACCAATAAAACTAATTATCAATCTGCATTATCCAAGCAAGGGGATGATGTTCAGTTTACCAAGCTATGGTGGAATAAATAAAATATTTATTAGGTAACAATAGTCGGATCCTTATATTTGGCTATTAAAGAATGGTCATGAGAATTCATGGCCATTCTTATTTTCAGAAAAATGAATATTATCTGACAGAAAATGTTTTTTCCGTTATTGTAAAAGTAAATTATGTATCGTAATATAGCGATATATAATTTAAAGAAATGGGGATTACAAAGACAGAGATATTTACTGAGGACCAGAACAAGTTGGCCTTAGCATTCAAGGTATTGGGTCATCCTGCTAGGTTAGCGATATTACAATATATTATTGATAAGAAAGCCTGTATTTGCAATGATTTAGTAGAAGAGCTTGGATTAGCCCAAGCGACTATATCCCAACACTTAAAAGAGTTAAAGACCTCGGGGATCATTCAAGGCTCGATCGAAGGAAAATCAGTTTGTTATTGTATCAATTCAGAGGTTTGGAAGAGTTTTCAGCGAGAGTTTAATAATTTTTTAAATCAGGATGTTGAAGTAAAAAGCTGTTGTTCATAGCTTTTTTTGGAGTTTAACATCGTAATATTACAATGTATTAATTATAAATTTTATATCATGAGATTATCAGAAGTAAAATCAGCATTAAAGAAAGTTGATCGGGTAGATTTTCAATTAGAGGACGGCAGCTATGTTCCAGCACATTTTCATGTTACGGAAGTAGGAGAGATAAACAAGAAATTTATTGATTGTGGCGGAGTTATCCGTAATGAGCAGGTTGTAAATTTTCAGTTGTGGAATGCGGATGATGAGGATCATCGTTTAAAACCATCGAAGTTATTAAAGATCATTGAATTGTCGGAGGAGCAGTTGGGGATTGGAGATTTTGAGGTTGAAGTGGAGTATCAGGCAGGTACGATTGGGAAGTATGATTTGGCCTTTAATGGACAAGATTTTCTCTTAGTCAATAAGAAAACAGCATGTTTGGCGGAGGATGCCTGTGGGATACCGGTAGAGAAACAAAAAAGAAATCTTGCGGAATTAAAGGTAAGTCAATCATCCTGTTGCCCGCCAAATTCAGGTTGTTGCTAATGAAAGAGGTACCTTCTATTAATGAGGCTTTAAATCAAGTAATCCATCACTTGGATTGGGAAAATATTGTAGAGGATCGCAAGGGTCTTCTACAATCCTTAATAGATTTTATTCAATCTCGGGTCAATGTCGGTTTATCGGTAGATTTGACTTTTATTTGCACGCATAATTCGCGTCGGAGTCATTTAGCGCAGGTTTGGGCATCAACGGCGGCATTATATTTCAAAATTCCCTCCGTACATTGTTATTCCGGGGGAGCGGAGGTAACTGCGGTTTATCCGAAGATCTTAGAAACGTTGAAAGATCAAGGGTTCAGTATTGGAAGTCTTACTGAAGGAGGAAATGCCAAATATTGGCTTAAGGCTGCTGGAAATTCAGTTCCGATGCTACTTTTTTCCAAGGAATACGATCATTTATATAATCCAAGTTCAGCCTATGGGGCCATTATGACCTGTTCTCAAGCGGATGAAGGATGTCCTTTTATTCCTGGAGCTTTAAAGCGGATTTCGATAACGTATGAAGATCCAAAGGTATCAGATGGGACAGACTTGCAGGCTCAAGTTTATTTAGAAAGAAGTCTTCAGATAGCCCGGGAGATGTTTTATGTTTTTTCCAAAATTATTTACTAGCTACAATTGAATAAAGCATTGGGATTTTTCCTTCAAGACTTTTAATTTGAAATTTTCCAGGTTCAAATTCCACTGTATTATTAAAGCAATTGTAAGGGGAATAATTGTATTCTTCAAAAGATTCGATTTTCAGTCCATTATTTAATAAACCTTGAAATACTTCAGCAAGAGGATGGTTCCAAGAGATTTCTTTTGCTGAAATATTGGCATTACGATCAGCATAAGTACCTTCTTGTATTTCAATAATGGGTTCAATATTAAAGTAAGAATACTGAAACTTGCTGAAGTCATAATCGAACATCCACACAATGGGGTGAAATTCGACAAATACAAGTTTACCATTAGGTTTTAAGCATCTCTGTATGACTTGTGCCCAACGATTCAAATCAGGTAACCAACCTATTGTACCATAACTAGTGTAAACGATATCGAATTTTTCATTCAATTCCTCAGGCGTATCATAGACATCAGCACAAATAAACTTGGCATCGAGATTCAATTGCTTATTCATTTCCTTAGCGACCTCGATGGCTTTGTCGGAAAGGTCGATCCCAGTCACATGAGCACCCAATCGAGCGAGGGATAAAGTATCTTGACCAAAATGACATTGTAAATGCAAGATCTTTTTCGAGGTCACATCGCCGAGGAGTTCAATTTCGATGGAGTTCAAGGAGCTTTTTCCAGCTAGAAATGCTGCATTATTATAGAACTCACTAGCTACATGCGAACTTGTTTTTTGATTCCAGAGCTGTTTGTTTATTTCTTTGTAATTATCCTGTTCGTTCATTATTTAGGGATTTTCAGAAGTGTCAGCGTTTCTTTTTTCTGCGGCCTCTTTCTTGTCTTGCTGATCAGCTTCTAATTGGTTGTCCTCTTGTTGATCTTCAGCTTGTTCTTCAAACTGAATATGCACGAATATAGGAAAGTGATCCGAATTATAGTTGTCTAATTTTCGTAAATCTCGAAGTTTAAAATCAGCAGAAATAAAGGCATGATCCAATGGGAATTGTAGGAGAGGTTGTTTCGCATGGAAAGTGTTATAAAATCCGCGACCTCTTCTCGGGTCTAAAAGTGTACTCATCTTTAAGAACAATTCGGTCGTATAACTCCAGGCGACATCATTCAGGTCACCAATCACCACAACTGGCAATTCACAATCCTTAGCTTTTTCAGCAACGATCAATAATTCTTTATCGCGTTCAGTAGAGCGTGGATTTTCATTGGGCACGGGAGGAGTTGGGTGTACCGCATAAACCTGAACCTTTTGCCCAGAAGGAAGTTCTAGCTGGCAATGAATACTTGGAATTTCATCCTCGACTAAATACTTAACCTGAGGATTCAGGATTTTGTATTTAGAATACAGCAACATCCCATAAGTATTGTCGATTGGCACTTTAACATGATATTTATAGTCCACTTCCAGGGATTGGGTTTGGCGGTCCCATTCATGGCTCGTTTCCAGAAGTAAGACTAGGTCAGGATCGTTTAAATGAATAACACTTAAGCAGCCTTTATAATTGTCATTATCTTCATAGACATTGGATATCATGATTTTAAGGTTGTTTTTATCGTCGATATTTTCGGCTTTGTAAACCTGTTTTTTACCTAATGGAGTAAATGGTAAGATTTGTTTGAGCAGATAAGCAATAATACCGATTATTAGAACGAGCAGGATCAACAGGGTTTTATTTTCGAAGTCAGCGTGAATGGCGTAGAGAATAACCCAGAGGGTAGAAAGGGCAAGTTTTTGAATTCGTGGGTATTCAAAGACCCGGAAAGTCCAATGGTCTTTGCGGATCAAAGGTAATGCTGTAAAGATGATTAATAAGCACCCAAAAATAATTAACGTAATTTCCATTATTTAATAATAAGGTAGGGTGGTCTTTTGTTTTGAATTGACTTTAATATGTCTATTATTTATTAATAAATGCTTAAATTTTCTTCAAATAATAATCGATTAAGGAATATCAAATCAAATATTATGGAACCAAGGAAAAGAAAGGCATATGATACGTTGAGTGAGGCCGTGAATGATCTACAGAGAATGGGCTACAGTGAGGATTTTTTGATTCAGGAGGATGGGGAATGTTTATTTTGTGTTGGTCGGTCTATGGAGTTGTCTCCGGAGGAGTTTGTTATAGATGAGATTTACAGATTTGAGGGGATGACGGATCCGGGGGATGAAAGCATTTTATTTGCGATTTCCTCGAAGGACAATTTGGTTAAGGGTTTGGTGATCAATAGTTTTGGGGCTGACTTTAGTTTTCGGTCATCGAGGTTGGTTGAGGAATTAAACCGTAGAAGTAGAAATCAATAAAAGTCTATTTCTTTTTTTCAATTTTGTAGACACAGCGGTTTTCATTAGCCAGAATATGTTTTATTCGGGTTACTTCTAATTCATTGCCTAATAATGCTCTGAAATTTTTCAATTCTGCCCGACAAAATTGTTGACACTCAGTTGCGGCGGCGCAGATGGGGCAGTGGTTTTCTATGAAATAATAGGTCTGCCCATCTTTTTTCATTTCTGCCATATAACCTTCATCGGATCTAACTTGAACAAGTTTATTAAGTTTCTCTGTTAAAGTTTTTGAACTTTTTAAATGTTCTTCATATTTGAGATATGCATTTTTCTCCCTGTCCGAGATGAGTAATTCTAGGGCATTTTCACCCAGTAATGATTTAATGGATTTAAGTAATTGGACGGTAATTTCCGAATGGTTATCTGGGAATTTTTCGAGTCCAGTTTCACTTAGAGAATAATAAGTAAAAGGTCTTCCGACCCCAGATTTTTTACATACGGATTGGATTAATCCTTCATCGGAAAGTTTTAATAATTGTTGTCTTGCGCCTTCTTTTGTTATTCCTAATTCTTCAGCAATGCAGGATGCATCAATTTCTCCACGCATTTTGATTAAGTTCAAGATTTTATCAGCATTGTTTTTTTTCATTAGGCAAGTTTTTGCTTGTTTTATTATAGCAAATATAAGTAAAAAAGATCAATCAATATTTTCTAATCTCCATAGGAAAAATCTATAATAAGGATGATATTTGTGTTTATTGCAGTATTACCGCGTTTTTTGGGCTTAGGAAAGGCTGTTTTGTTAGTTTAATAAAACAAGTAACAACTTGTTTTATTGAATTGAATTTTTAAATTTGTTAGAGTAATCAAGAGCAGATTTACAGAGATATTTTTCAATTAAAATTAACCTTAACATGGAGAACTACATATTATCCTTTAGAGCCCCTTTAAAAGTATTATTACAGCGGCAACAAATATTTGAGAAATTAGGTCATGCCTTTCCTCAATTGGGTCCAATCTCGATTGATATGGATGATAAGCAATATTTAATCAATGTACATTCCCCTGGTCGATTGGAGAATGAGATTCAGAATACTTTATTGAGTTATGGTTTTCGTGTAGCTTTTTTACGCGCTGAGCAGTATAAGACGCTTGACCCTAAGGTCAAGATTGCTTAATATTTTTCATTTCTATTTGCCGAGGGGTTGACTAATTAGTCAACCCCTTTAATATTTTTTGATTTTTTACAGGATGGTACAGGATGGATTGGCAAATGATTCTTATTAGATTTGGAATAGGGCATTGGTACTGCTTTAAAAATAAAACCTAAACTCAACCTTGGTGAAGGGTTATAGTTAAAATTAGGATGGGCCTAATCTAATTATAACCCCTTACTTTTAAACATCAACGAAATAAATAAAACAAATAATAAGATCATCATTAATTAAATTGGTTCATAAGGGTTATCAACACCCGTTTCTGTAAATTCCCCAAAGCCCTTTGGGGAATTTTTTTGTTATGATATAAGAGTAAGGACCGATTCAATTGGATAAAAAGATTATTTTTGGATATGTTAGAAGAACAATTTTCAGGATTTATATTCCGTAAGGCAGAGAAACAAGAGGCGGAAAGAATTTGGGATATCATGCAGGAAGCGATAGATAAGCGAAAAGAAGAGGGGAGTAATCAATGGCAGGATGGGTATCCGAATTTAGAGGTTGTGAAACAAGATATTGAGCGTGGGTATGGCTATGTGAGTATTCATCCATCTGGTTTATTGACGGTTTATTTGGCTTTAATCTTTGATGGTGAGCCGGCATACGAGGCGATTGCAGAACAATGGTTGACGAATCGTCCTTTTTCGGTAGTTCATCGGATTGCCGTTAGTCAAGAGCATTATGTCAAGGGGCAGGCCACCTGGATGTTGGAGCAAGCTGAGGCAGAAAGTTTAAAACAAGGATTTCTAAGTTTGAAAGTGGACACGAATTATGATAATACAGGTATGCTTCGAATATTAGAAAAGTTAGGATATGTTTATTGTGGAGATGTTTATTTTCGAGGAAGTGCTCGAAAGGCATTCGAAAAGAAGTTAGAGGAGTAGATGAAAGACTGATTCATTTAGTGTTTTAATTTCTATAAAATAATTAAGAGGTTCCTGGGAACCTCTTTTTTTTGGAAAACTCTTTTTTTGTCACCAAACCCAAAAAATAAACAGCATTATCGCTTATATGTTTTGGATAGAATAAAAAAATCCATGAATTCTTTTGGAATGAGTCATGGATTCTTTTTTCGGATTTTTCTTCTTTTCAAAATCAACTAGGAAGTTTACCTACTCTCATGATTATTTTCCAAGTAACAGGTTTAGCTTCATTTTCATCTTTCCAGAAGGGTGCTAGTTCGTCTTTCAATTTTGCCAGTGGGTTTTTTTCTTCTTTTTGAATATATCTTTGGGTTGCGGACCAACTGAGGAGATGTCCCAGGAAGTCTTGCAGCTTATATTTTTTACGGATATAGAATTCCGGCGGTTCAATTTCGCGGAAAGGGAAAGGGATGGTGGTATAACCTAATTGTAGGAGTTTTATTTCAGAGGGCCAGTAAGGGCCGACGATTTTATCATGGAAATTTTGGGTGATTGGGTCTATGTTTTTATCGACTTGAGGGACAGCATAAGCCCATACAGCAATGATTCCATCTTTTTTTAGGACTCTTTTTGCTGCGATGTAGAATTTATCGATATCGAACCAATGTATGGCTTGAGCCACGGTAATGATATCGACGGATTGATCGGGGAGACTTGGTTCTTCGGCTTTTTCTACGTTATAAGATACCTTATCGTGATTGAAGGCGTTTTTTATTTGCGCTTCGCTAGGGTCAGATGCATAGACTTTGTCGAAGAAATCAGCTAGATGGATGGCGGATTGACCATTTCCGGTTCCGCAATCCCAGGCCAATTGATGAGCAGGAGTTAAGCCGCTAAGATAATCATACAATTCGTGAGGGTATGAAGGTCTAAACTGAGCATAAATAGATGCTTGTTTAGAGAAGTTGTCGCTAAAAGTTGCCATATTACCTTATTTTTACATCTATTTGTCTCTTAAATTTACAAATAATTGATGAGCAAAAAGCTTTCCTGGATATATATTTTTTGTAGGAAAATTCTGACAAAATAGCGGAATAGCCGGAGAGGTTTAATTTCGAATTATCAATAATGGTTAACTTAGGTATTCAATTCTATTAAAAAAAATTTTGAGGATCGCATTTTAACTACCTAAGAAAATCATATTGGGCGGCCATCACGTTTTCGTGATGGCCTGTTCTTTTTAAGGAATTAACAATTACTTAATAATGTTCTGTAAAAATTTTATTCATTATGGCTTTGTATTGTTTAAATTTTAATTATTAAAAAATTTAAAATTAGGCTATCTCCTGTTGTTAATGAATTTTAAAAGGTTGATAATTAGGATGATTTATGGGTAGGGTTATTTGAGTTTTATTGTAAAACAATAATTAAAAGATTTCATATTTATTAAAAAATTGATAAAAAATATGTTTTTATATTAAATTAATTTAAATATAGTTATTTTTGTATCGGTAATTTCTTTGGGTAATAATTAATATTTATTGCTTGTTTTCAAGAGTCTATGGGCTTTTCAACGCGGTTTGAGTTGGGGGGTATTCAGGATATTGGATCAAGCGAGGATGAACATGGAATTGGGGGGAGAAAGGATAAAAAAATATAATTATTTAAATATGGAAATACCGAACAATACTCTGAAGACTCAAGATCTTGAGAAGAGGATGCAGGATATCGCGGCGAACTGTTTTACGACGGCGAAAAATCTTGAAAATTTAAGTTCTGAGCAACAACAACAACTTGTTGATTTGTTTGAGCGAATCAAGTACAAGGACATTATTGATCAAGGATTTTGGAGTTTAGGTGGTGGATTAACCCATTACAAGTTGACCTTAAATGAGATTAAGTTGACTTTATTAGAGGTTTTATCTTCACGCTCTGATGACAATGAGAGATTAATTCTCAAGGAGATCTTTCTGTTTCTAAACATTCTTGATGAGCCTAGTTTTTATCAGTTATTTGCTTTACGACAATTGATTCATTGTCCGGAGGAAATATTTGATGAGAAGATCAAAGATGTATCTGCAAATTATTTCGGATAAAATTTAAAACTATTGACATCGGCCATTAGGGTTGGCATCGATTTATTCAAGGGTTTAAGGTTTTTTAATTGTTTTTTATATCGATATAGACTTGATTAAATGTTAATAAACCTTGATGGCTAGATGTCATGTTTTAGTATCTTTTATATTGGCTAAGTGGCCAATTTTTTCTAAATTTATGAGCCGGCAAGGAAATTCGTTCTGGATTCTATCGAGCATTTTGAACCAAATAAACTTATATGCTAATTACACCGTTTAGCCCTGAGCATGAAGCATTCAGGGATAGTCTACGTTCGTTTATTAAGAAGGAGATTCTTCCATATGTTGATGATTGGGAGAAGCAAGGGTCCATTGATAAGTCCATCTGGAAGAAGATGGGTGAAATGGGTTATTTAGGTCTTATTTTTCCGGAGGAGTATGGCGGATTAGATCTGGATTTTTACTATTCGTTAATATTTTGTGAGGAGTTGTCTCATTGTTATTCGGGAGGATTTACGATTTCGGCATTGGTGATTGAGTATATGTCAGCGACCTATATTTGGAAATATGCGGATGAAAATTTGAAGTCCAAATATTTGTCGAAGGTTATTTCTGGGGACTGGGTCAGTGCGATTGCCATAACAGAACCTGGGGCAGGTTCAGATGTTCAGAATCTCAAGACCACAGCAGTGGATGCGGGCGATCATTATGTAGTCAATGGATCCAAGACCTTTATTACCAATGGCTATTATGCAGATTTTATTATTACAGCTGTAAAGACAAAATCTAATGCAGGTTCTTCGGGGATAAGTTTACTGATTATTGATCGGGATTCTGTGGGTGTTACGGCGACAAAAATCCAAAAGATGGGTTGGTTGGCATCAGACACGGCGGAATTAGGTTTTGATCAAGTAAAAGTTCCGAAGGAAAACCTCATTGGGGAGTTAAACCAAGGGTTTAAATATTTGATGGGGGGATTGCAACTGGAGCGGTTAACAGCTGCAATTCATAGTTTAGCGAGTACCGAATCTGCGGTGAATTATACCTTGGATTATTTAAAGGAAAGAACTGCATTTAACAAACAATTGAAAGATTTTCAAGTTATTCGTCATAGGGTTGCGCAGATGTTTGCAGATATAACGGTATTAAAAAGCTTTCTCTATTACTGTTGCGAGTTGCAGAATCAGAAAAGGTATGCTGTAAAAGAATGCAGTATTGCTAAATTACAATGTGGCGAGTTGGCAGTCAGGGTTATAGGGGAGTGTTTGCAGTTGTTTGGGGGATATGGATTTACGGAGGACTATCGGATTTCGAGGTTATATCGGGATGCGAGGGTCGGTACGATAATCGCTGGCACATCGGAAATCATGCTTGAAATATTATCGAAGATATATATTGATGGTGTAGATTATGAGAGAAAATAATTTTAGGAAGATAAAATAGTTGATAATGAGCAAAATTAAGGAGAGAATTAAAGAGCAGATCAGTGTGAGTAAGAATACTGAGGGGATTTATCAATTAAGATGGATAAATGTTCGGTCGAAACCGCATGATCTCTCATTAGACGAATATAAGTTCTGCATAGAGCTTTTGCTTTCTGTCCTTAAGAAGAAGGACTGTACAGGTTTGCAATTGATTTTGGAAGGGAAGTTCAAGAGTGATGATTATGAGGGGTTGATGGAAGCTGCTGGAAAGGAAGGTTTTTTAAGGAAGCTGGATCATATTGATGAATTGATTATTGAGCTTTCCGAAATTGAAAAGTCTACAGTTGTTTTATTTGACAAAGCATGTACAGGTTTAGCGGCGGCATTTCTATTGTTGTTTGATCGCCGGGTAGGAATTGGTAGCAAGGCGAAGTTGGGCTTTCCAGAAGGAAATTATGGAATGCTTACAGGGAATGGCAGTTTTACTAAAATGATGGGGATGTTGGATGCAGAATTGGTTTTTGATATTCTACATTCGGGCCGACTAGTCAAACCGGAAGAGGCATTAGAAAAAGGATTAATTGATGATAGGATAAGTTCCTGGGAGCAGGTGCAATCATGGTTGCAAGAAGATGTTGAAAAGCATGCAAATTATAAGTTTAAGTGGTCCATTGATTCAGGAGCTTTAAAGACTTCAATAGATAAATTAAATTCGAGGTCGAATAAGCCTTTATTATTTACTGAAGTTCTATTGAGTTTGATTCAAAATTCTGTTGGATTAAATTATAAGGAGTTTATCAATCGAGAGCATTTGGCTTATTTTGGTTTACTGACGGCGAAGGAAACATTAGCACGCGTTAGGACCTTCTTTTATGCGGTTGAAGAAGCGATTGATTTAACCAAAGGGATAGAGTTGGACGAGATTCGCAAGGTTGGGGTTATCGGCGCGGGGATGATGGGTTCAGGCATTGCTTATGAAGTAGCAAAGGCCGGCATCGATGTGGTATTGAAGGATGTTGATTTACAGAATGCCGAAAGAGGACGTTCCTATTCTGAAAAAGTATGTAATAAATTGATTGAGCTAAATAAGATGAAGCCTGAAGAAAAGCCCATTATTTTGGAGCGTATACTTCCAACGGATCAAGTTGAGGATTTGGATGGCTCAGAAATTATTATTGAGGCAGTTTTTGAAGATAAAAAACTTAAAGCTGAAGTCATTGAGGATAGTAAGGTTTATTTACAACAGAGTGGAGTTTTTGCATCCAATACAACTTCCTTGCCCATAGGAAAATTAGCGAAGAGTTTTGATGATACCTCCAGATTTATTGGTTTACATTTCTTTTCACCAGTAGATCGCATGGCTTTGGTCGAGGTTATCCGAGGGAAGGATACTTCAGAGGAAACCTTGGAGAAAGCATTGGATTTTGTTGGGAAATTGAAAAAAATTCCGATTGTAGTAAATGATGGACCAGCATTTTTCACGTCCAGGATTTTCTTTTATTACCTATTGGAAGGAATTACGATGTTGTTGGAGGGTGTTGCGATGGAGCGGATCGAAGAAGGGGCGAAGCGAGCTGGTTTTGCAGTTGGTCCATTGGCGGTCTTGGATGAGATTTCCTTGCCTTTAATGGTTCATGTTTATGAGCAGCTTCCCGATATGAGTTATAGTCAAAAGCGCGTATATAATTATTTGCAGCGGATGATCAAGAAGGGTCGAACTGGTCGAAGATCAAGTCGTGGATTTTATGATTATCCTGACAACAAACCAAAGAAATTTTACGTGGATCCAGAATTAAAGGATTTAGATTCACAGATTTCGGATAAGGATATTCAGGATCGTTTGCTTTGTGTTTTGGCCTTGGATAGTTACCGTTGTTTGGAGGAAGGTATTTTAAATTATAGTTTGGATGGGGATTTAGGTTCTGTCATGGGGCTTGGATATCCAGTTCAAACAGGAGGAGTTTTCAGCTATATTGATATGATTGGAATAGATGAATTTGTGAAGAGTTGTGAGAGTTTTGCGCAATATGGAGATGAATGGGAGATTCCAGATTCCTTAATAAAATTAAAAGAAGATAATTTTTCCTTTTATTCAGGATTTCATTCCAATTGGATAGAAGATTAAAAGCAAAAAAAGAAGGTGTAAAAAATAAATTTACACCTTCTTTTTTTGCTTTATATTATACCATTTGGTCAACTAATTCATTGACTGGTATATTGATAATTTTGTCATATTCCAGGGTGCTTTCTAAAATTGTGTTTTGTTGTTTTTCTGCAAAAACACGGGCTAAATTAATTTTATATTTTTCAATTAATTTAGGGATTCCTTCTTCTCTACGTCTTTTGTGTCCGATAGGATATTCGACAATAACTTCTTGCAATATGGTACCATCGTTAAGTTCGAGTGTCAAGGCATTTGCGATTGATCTTTTTTCAGGATCGTGATAATCTGTTGTGAATTGAGGATCTTCGAAGCAAGTAATTTTTTCTCTGAGTTCATCGATTCTAGGGTCAGCAGCCACATTATTTTCATAGTCGGCGGCGGTTAATCCTCCGAAAATCAGAGGTACAGCCACCATGTATTGGATGGCATGGTCTCTATCGGCAGGGTTATGTAATGGTCCTTTTTTATCGATGATTCGGATTGCAGCTTCGTGGGTCCTAATTTTAATGCTTTTAATATCGTCTGATGATTTTCCTAGGTCCTTAAGTTGTTGATAAAGCGTCATTGCGGCTTCTACTGCGGTTTGCGAGTGGAATTCGGCTGGGAAAGAGATTTTGAATAATACATTTTCCATGACATAGGATCCATAAGGTCGTTGAAACTTGAAGGGTTGTCCTTTAAAGGAAACATCGTAGAAGCCCCAAACTGGAGCTGTTAATACTGAAGGGTATCCCATTTCACCTTTTTGGGCAATTAATGCTAATCTTACAGCTCTGGAGGTTGCATCACCAGCAGCCCATGATTTGCGACTTCCGGTATTCGGAGCGTGTCTATAGGTTCTTAGGGATTGGCCATCGACGAATGCGAGGGATAGGGCATTTATTAGTTCTTCTTTAGATAGACCCAATAGTTTAGACACCACTGCTGTTGAAGCTACTTTCACCAGAATGACATGGTCCAATCCAACTTTGTTGAATGAATTTTCTAATGCGAGTACACCTTGAACTTCATGCGCCATAACCATTGATTCAAGGACATCGATCATGAGAAGAGGTTTTTTGCCTTCAGCAATTCTATTTCTGGAGATCCAGTCAGCCACTGCGAGGATTGCACCTAAATTATCCGAAGGGTGTCCCCATTCGGCAGCTAACCAAGTATCATTAAAATCCAACCATCTCACCATCGCGCCGATATTAAATGCAGCTTGAATAGGATCTAGTTGGAAGGAAGTTCCAGGGACTTTGGCGCCATTAGGCACATAAGTGCCAGGTACAATTGGTCCCAATAATTTAGTGCATGCAGGGTAAGTTAAGGCTTCAAAACCACAACCTAAGGTATCAAGGAAGCAATAGTGAGCTGTTTTTAGTGCTAAATCGCTATTAATTTTATAATCAAGGATATAGTCAGCGATATCAACTAATACCTGATCTGGATTTGGTCTATTGTTTGAAATATGTGAAGACATACTAAATTTTATATTGTTTTTATTGTTATTAATTTTTATTAACGGTCCTCCAAGGGGATAAAATCACGATTTTCAGGTCCGGTATAATTAGCACTAGGTCGAATAATTTTGCCATCTTGTCTTTGTTCTATTACATGGGCACCCCATCCAGAAATTCGAGACATGACAAATAATGGGGTAAACATATCCGTAGGAATTCCCATGATATGATAAGCTACCGCCGAGAACCAATCTAAGTTAGGGAACATTCGTTTTTCATCCCACATGACCGTTTCAATTCTTTCAGCGATATCAAAGAGTCTCATGTCGCCACTTTCTTCGGATAATTTTTTGGCGATTTTCTTAATCACCTGATTTCTAGGGTCAGCAATAGTGTATACTGGGTGGCCAAATCCAATGATTACTTCTTTGTTGGCAAGTCTTTTTTTGATATCTGCTTCGGCTTCGTCAGCATTGGCATATCGTTCTTGAATTTCATAAGCCACTTCATTGGCTCCACCATGTTTGGGACCTCTCAAGGCACCGATGGCACCAGATATACATGAGTAAATATCAGAACCAGTCCCGGCAATTACTCTAGCTGTAAATGTCGAGGCGTTGAATTCATGTTCAGCATATAGATTTAGGGATACCTGCATGGCATTTACCCAGGAATCATTTGGTTTTTTACCATGAAGGAGGTGTAAGAAATGTCCACCTAAGGTCAGGTCATCCGTTTCAACCTGTATTTCCTTTTGGTTATGGCTGTAATGGTACCAGAATAGCAATGCTGAACCCATGCTTGCCATAAGTCTATCGATGATGTTTCTAGTCGTTTGGACTTCATGCGATAGGGGTTCGGGTTCAAGGTTTCCAAATACGGAGACTGAAGTTCTCAGCAGATCCATTGGATGGGCGAATTCGGGGATTAATTTGAGTACGTCCCTAAGGGTATCAGGGAGTCCTCTATCTCTTATCAGTTTTTGCTGATAGGTATTTAATTCAGTTTTCGTTGGCAAATGTTCATGGATGAGGAGATAAGCTACCTCTTCAAAGGATGCTTTTTCAGCAAGGTCCAAGATATCATAGCCTCTATAATGAAGGTCATTGCCACTTTTTCCGACTGTACATAGGCTTGTATTTCCTGCAGGCACACCGGAAAGGGCTACGCTTTTTTTTGGTTTAAAACCGGATTCATTAGTTTCTTTCATAACATGTTATTTTTTAAACAATTGGTCTAGTTCATTTTCATAACGGTAGTAATCGATACTATTATAGAGTTCTTCACGGGTTTGCATGGTCTCAATCACCTGAGCTTGCGTTCCGTCATTTCGAATATGTTGATATACATTTAATGCTGCTTTATTAGCTGCTCTGAAAGCAGAAAGGGGATATAGAACGATTGATACTCTAGCCTCACGGAGTTGATCTACGGAATAGAGTTCAGTTTTTCCGAATTCAGTAATATTAGCGAGAATTGGTAATCCAGTTGCTTCGGCGAAACGGGTATAATCCTCAATATTGGTTACCGCTTCGGCGAATATAAAATCAGCGCCTGCGATTTGATAGGCCACTGCTCTTTCTAGGGCTTTATCAAGACCTTCAGAAGCAATAGCATCGGTTCGAGCTCCGATTAGGAAGTCGGGATCAGTTTTAGCATTGACAGCTGCTTTAATACGGTCAACCATTTCATCGGTTGAGACGAGTTCTTTTCCAGGTCTATGTCCACATCGTTTTGCGCCCACCTGGTCTTCCATATGAATTCCGGCGGCACCAGCTTTCTCCAAGGATTTGATGGTTCGAGCGATATTGAATGCCGAGGGGCCGAAACCAGTATCGATATCCACAAGGAGCGGTAGTGAGCAAACATTCGTAATTCGTTCAACGTCGATAAGGACATCCTGCAAATTGGTTATTCCGAGGTCCGGAATACCGAGTGAACCCGCTGCAACGCCGCCACCGGAGAGGTAAATTGCCTTAAAGCCGGATTGTTCGGCTAGTAGGGCGTGGTTTGCATTGATTGCACCAACAATTTGTAGGGGATTTTCGGATTGGATAGCTTCTTTTAATTTTCGTCCTGCAGAATCCTTCATGTGTAAGGAAATTTATAGTTTATAAAATGATGATTTGAATGGCAAATTCGATAAGGAAAATCTTAAATGCCTCTTTCTTAAAGGTATGAAAATTTATGGTTTATCAGAATATTATGAGTGGAAAAGATGGATAAGTAATTGGCAGGATGCAATAGGGAATTAGTTGAAAAAAAAGAGATTTAATGGGTCTTTTTTGGACTATATAGCGTGTCAAATGCTGCCAAATCGTTTCATATTGAATCATATTGTGTCAATTTTTTTTTCTTGTTTGAGGAATCAGGAGTTTAGCTGTCGATATCAAAAAGCAAAACGTATTGCAAGCAATCGAATGGTTAAATTTTAAAAATCAAAAAAAATGGCAATTATTTCAAACGGGATTTTAGGAACGTTTTCAGGAAAAGTAGGTTCAGTAATAGGAAGTTCATGGAAAGGGATAGATTATATTCGATCGGTACCAAAGAAAGTAAAGCGAATAGCGACCCCAAATATGCTTAATCAACAGGCAAAATTCAAACTCGTAGTCGATTTTTTAAACCCGTTGCGAAAATTCCTTACAGAATCCAATCAGGGGAAGAATTTACGGAAAATGACCTTGATGAATTTGATGACTAGAAAACTCTTGAAGGAGGCAGTGAAAGGGGATCTACCAAGCATCAGTTTAGATTATTCTAAAATAGAATTAAGTCAAGGTGAGGTAAATGGGTTATTTGATTTGAGAGTAGATGTTAAGGAGAAAGACGTGCTTTTCAATTGGAAGGCAAATCCAAAAGACAAAACAGAAAACCCTGAAGATAAGGTTGTACTGGTCGTTTATAATGCAATGACTCAAAAATTTCAATTTATTCAAATTGGTAGAAGAGTTGATCAAAGTCATACCTATAAATTAAATGAAAATGTTAAAGGCGAAAAAATCGTGATGTGGATATTTTCTATGAATAATGAGAAGGAAATATATTCCAATAGTAAGTTCATTGGAGAATTTGTTGCCTAATGTTGGAATTAGTCAGGGTTCATAAGGGTCAGCATAGTACCTTATCCCATTTGTACATTGACAGTCTTTTTGCTTGTTATATTTTGGAGGATAGTATCCGGGCACGAAAAATCTTTGGTCGTACCTGTATTCCAGAAGGTCGCTATTCACTAAGCCTGAATATGGTTGCTGGATTGAATAAGCGATATGCTCCAAAATTTGGGAAAAAGCATCAGGGAATGATAGAGATTATGGATGTTCCAAATTTCACGAATATCTTTTTTCATATTGGGAATTATCATACAGATACGATGGGTTGTCCCCTCATGGGGAGTTATTATAAGAAGGAAGATCAGGATTATATCGTACTTCAATCTGGTCAAGCCTATAAAACCTGGTATCCTGTATTGCTAAAAAAGTTACAGCAAGGAGACGTTAAAATTAAAATTATTAATCGCTTAAGGGATTATTAGGTTGGTTCCTACAGCAAAAAAAGGATGATATGAAAATTTTATTAGAATCAATTTCTCAGATTATTCAGTTGGTAAGGACATCAACTATAAAATTTCCTGGGAAAGCAGTTATGCTTATACAATACATAAGTTTAATAGTTGATATTATGAAGCAATGGTATTCGATGAATCGGAAAGATGGGAATGGTCCACATATTAAGAATGTAAGTTTTCGATAAATAGCTGGAAGCATGGATGTGGCAGATATAATTCTGCCACATTATTTATCAAGAATCTTTTTCTACTCCTTAAGAAGGAAGGATTAGTTGAGGTGGTAGCTTTGGTTTTGAAATTCCATTGAAGCGTAATAGTTGTATTTTTCTTTATTTAAAGGGTAATCCCAACAGCCCATTCTATGGTAAACTTGTCCACCGAAACCGGATTTAAAGCGATAAAGTCCGTACATAGGGTGAGATTGGTCTGCTTGAGGTGAGATTCCAAAGAAGTCATATTCAGTACAACCATTTTCTTTAGCCAACTGCATTGCTTTCCATTGAAGCGCATAAGTTGCCATGAAATTTCTGTTTTCTGTTGCCGAGGCCCCGTAAAGATAGGTGCCTCTATTTCCAGCAAGAACCAAGAACATTGCAGCTAGGGGTTGGTCATCAACTTCAGCAACAAGGAGGAATACTTGCGCAGGCGATTGAGTATCATTTGCTCTAGCGCTGAGGACTACTTTGAAGTAATTGATATCATGGAGAAAGAAATTATTTCGCTGTGCAGTTTGTCGATATAGTTCATACCACACATCCAATTTTTCAATGCCCAAAGAACGAATCTGTACGCCTTTTCTTTTGGAAAGATTGATGTTGTACCTGGTTTTGGCTTTCATGTTTGCCAAAATATCATCTTCATTTTTATTTAAATCCATGAAAATGGTATTCGAGGGCAGGATATCTGTATTTGCTTTCCTTAGGTTCCAATGTTCTGTATTAAAGTTAAACCTCAGTTCCTGGATTCTTTTTTCAGGTACACCAATCCAGTTACCATAAATATCGTAGCAGTCGTCTTCTTTCGCCCATAAGGATTCCCATGATAGATCAAATCGAATCATGATACAGGATGGGGGCAAAAAAGTTCTTAAGCTTTCAGACAGCTGTTCTAAGAAATAACCTTGATTTTCGGCATCTGGTTCGATTTCGGGACCATAAGGGACATACGCAATACAGTGATCCTTATCAAGATGTTGAATAATAATCAAGAGATCGCCAATGATAAAAGTTTCATCAGAGGGATTGTTAAATAAATCGGAGGATTTTACTTTAAAATTATAGGCAACAGACTGAACACCTTGCATTTTTTTAACTTCAGACCAATAGGCTGTTTGTTGAATGATAGATGTTCTATAGATTTCCTTAATTTGTTTGTCTTCTAAATCTGCGATCATGATTGCTAAAACTTTTCGAAAGGTTGGCGAAAATAAATAAATTACCAGCCTTTGGGCCAAAAAGAGGCAAACATAGTCAATAAAAGCTTGTTAAACGAATAGTATTGTCAGATTGTTGTTAGAAAAGGTTTTAATCCTCATCGATAATTTCTGCAACCCTTCCGATTTGACCATCAGTGAGTCTAACCTTAATACCGCGACTGTGATAAGGGGCAGATGTAAGGATATCTTTTACAATTCCTTCGGTTAGATTTCCAGAACGTTGGTCTTTTTTCAAAATGATATTTACGAGAATACCTGGTTTTATATTGCTTCTAGAATTTGGATCGCTCATGATTATTTGATTTATCGGCAAATTTAGGGCTTTGTAGGGAAAATGCTTTATTAATTATCCTGTTTAATGATTTTTGCATCCGCTTGCGTGGAACGGGTGTACTCATACTTACCGTTTTTGTCCTGCAAAATAATAGGTTGTTTAATAAGGTTGTAATAGAGAACCTCAAAGGATTCGGGGTTTAAAGGGATTTTAAAATCATAATGATAAATATTGGTTGTGTCCTTTATGAAGCCGAATTGATTCAAAGAATAATTATTGACGTCAATAGGCAAAATTTTGCCTTCATAATAAATATGATTTTTGTCTTTTGCATATAAGAAATCGAGATACTCAAATGTCTTATAATCAGCATTTGGTAGAGGAATCAGGGTGTTGTCCAATTTATAATAGATATTATTTTTATCCATCCAATAGACAGTGTCATATTTTTCTTTTACATATTTGAAGGTTTTGCCATCAATACCATCGATGATGATAAATTCCCATTTGGCTTCAGGATTATTGATGGAAAAACCATTATGATTTTGGATGGATTTTGGGGGAGAATCAGCACTTAAAATTTGAGTAAAGACATGATTTTTGTCGGCAAAAAATCCCGCAATCTTTTTAAAGGAATTAGGGTCAGCCTGTGGTACGAGGATAACCTGGTTTGTGTAATCGCGAAATTGAATTACTTGATCATTATATTGATAGAAGTTATCAAATAATCTTTTTAGATCTTCTTTTTTGAGGTTTGCCAATTCAGTCATTGCCTTATAGTTTAAATTTCATTTAGACCAAATGAAGAAAACAACAAATTCAGTTCCATTGATTCATTTTTAAGTAGAATTTTTTGAGTTAGAAGGTTAATATGAAAGCTTAAACTATTTAGCAAGTTGATTTAAAAACAATATTTCTAAAGAATTATTACTATTTTAAGGTTCTCAATTTTAAACCTTATGGCAATTCAGCAATTTTTTTCACGGATTTTTTATGGTTTTATTTTAATGGTGGGCTTGTTTAGCAATTTGAAGCTTTTGGCTCAAGAGCAAGCGCATATTGTAGGGGATTTTGCGGATCCAAGTGTAATTTATGCGGATGGACAGTATTTTGCGGTTGGTACTTCCAGTGAATGGGCTCCACATTTACCAATATATAAATCGAAAGATTTGCGGAATTGGGATCAGGTAGGTTTTGTTTTTGAAAAGACCCCCGAATGGATCCAATCGTCTTTTTGGGCTCCTGAGTATTATTATCAGAATGGAACCTATTATGTTTATTATTCGGCGAAGCGTAAAAGCGATGGGGTTTCGTGCATAGGAGTAGCGACTTCTAAATATCCTGATCGTGGATTTGTGGATCAGGGTGTTGTCGTAGACTTTGGAACTGAATCAATTGATGCCTTTGTTGTCAAGGAAGGGCAGGATTTGTATATGACATGGAAGGCTTATGGCTTAGATAAACGTCCAATAGAGCTATTGGGGAGTAAGCTATCATCCGATGGCTTAAGATTAGAGGGAGAGCCATTTTCCATCTTATTGGATAGCGCCAAAATTGGGATTGAAGGTCAGAGTTTTGTGAAGCATGGAGGATATTATTATATGTTTTATTCTGCAGGGGCATGTTGTGGTCCGGGCTGTGATTATCATGTTCAGGCTGTTCGTTCAAAGACCATTGAAGGTCCTTATGAGGATGTAGGAGAAGCAGTCTTGTTAGGTAGCAATGAAGGTTGGAAATGCATGGGACACGGAACTTTTGTCGAGGATAAAAAGGGTGATTATTATTATGTGTTTCATGGATATAATCAGGATGGGACAATTTATACAGGAAGGCTAGGATTATTAGCCAGATTGGTTTGGTCAGATAAGGATACGCCTGTTTTTGAGTTTATTAAAAATGATGCAGATAAAAGTACTTCTGATCTTCATTTGGACTTCAGGAAACTCAGCAAGGAAAAATTCTTTGGGCAGTGGGACTTTAGGAATTCAATTCCAAAATATGGATTAAGTAAAGCTGGATTGCACGTTGCATCTGGGCAGAAGGCGGGAAATCCGATAGGATCGGTGTTGACATGGCGACCAGCCAACAAGGTTTATGCTGTTACTGCAAAAATAGATTTAGGAAACTCAAATCATTCATTAAGGAAAGGAATCTGTATTTATGGGGACCAGGATAAGTCGGTTGGAGTGTCTATTGAAGGCAACCATTTAATAAGTTGGGTTCAGAAAGGAGACCAGTTTGAAGAGCTTTCGAACATTGAAATAGCAAACGGAAATAAGGAAATCGAATTAAAATTAGAGAGCAAGCAAGATTTAGGTGTTTCTGCATATTATTCCATAAAAAAGGGGCAATGGCTTTCCATACCCATTAGCAAAAAAGATTTATTTAGTATAAGAGATTTGGCACCTTGGGATAGGAGTCCGCGACCAGGGATCCATGTTTCAGGAAGTGCAGATCAGAAAGCTCTTTTTAAGGAGTTTTCTTTGCAATATTAGAGGAGGATGTTTTTAGGTTGAGCTTGAGTTATTGCTGTGAAATTCAATTTATTATTTGATAATTTTCATTATCTTAGGGTAGCTTAAACGTTAAACAAATGTTATAAGCGAACTATAAATCTAAATCCAAAATCATGAAACGAATATTCCTAAATTTCCTGGTATTATGTTCAATCGCTATTTTAAATGTTGGATTGAGTTATTCGCAGAAGACTGATTTTAGTTTAATTGCAGAGTTGGATAATTTAATAAGGCCTGATTTGCTTCCAAGTTATAGACCTTTTGAATATGTTGAGCAGATATCAAGTTATGATCGCACAGGGAAAAACGATGATGGATTTGGAGGAGCTTATTCCTTTATACGCAAGGAGGGCGATAATCTTGTCATAGCGGACTTTAAAGGTCCTGGCGTTGTGAATCGCATTTGGACACCAACACCAACAGATGACACCTTAGCCTTTTATTTTGATGGAGAGAAGAATGCGAGATTAAGGATTAGATTTTCAGATTTATTTTCGGGAAAGGTTTTTCCATTTGTACGTGGTATTTCAGGAAATGAAGTTGGAGGATATTACAGCTATTTACCTATTTCCTATCAGAAATCGCTGAAAATTGTATTTGAGGGAGAGAAAATTCTATTTCTACAGATTCAGAATCGGAGTTTACCGAATTCAAAGGTCAGTTCGTATACAGGAAAATTCAGCGATTTAGAGAAGTCCAAGATTGAGGAGGTAGGTCGTGTTTATTCTGAGAATAATCCGAGTATAGTATTATTTGAAAAAGGGAAGTCTGAGGGGGTAAAAGCCATAGAAAAGAGCTTAGTGATACAGCCGGGTGAGGAAATTGAGTTTTTCGAACATGATAAAGCAGGTCGAATTGTAGGGTTTGAGATTGATGCTGGAACCTCATTTGAAGGCTATTCAAAGGATATCATACTTTCGGCAAAATGGGATGGTGAGGAGATAGAGAGTATTTATGCGCCTATAGCAGATTATTTCGGTTATGCTTATGGCAAAAAGGCCATGCGCAGCTTGTTTATGGGGAGCAAAGGAAATTTAAACTACAGTTATATCCCAATGCCCTTTGATCAAAATGCGGAGATGAGTTTGGTTTATAAAAAGCGAGTGAATGAAAGTCAATCTCCGATATCCATAAAAACCAAGGTTTATTATACGGAAAATGCCAGGGATAAGGACCGAGAAGGGAAGTATTATGCAGTTTGGAGGCGAGAGAAGCCAGAAACTGGTCAGTATTATGAGTTTTTGAAGACGAGTGGGAAAGGGCATTATATAGGTACTATTCATATGGCTCAGGGATTACGAGCGGGAATGACCTTATTTTTTGAGGGAGATGATGTAACTCATGTTGATGGTAAGCAAAGGTTGCATGGTACAGGTTCGGAAGATTATTATAATGGGGGTTGGTATGCTTTGTTAGATCGATGGGATCGAGGAATTAGTTTGCCGATACATGGCTCCTTGGATTATAGTATGCCGATGGGAAGGACCGGAGCTTATCGTTTTTTTATGACGGATAAAATGCCGTTTGAAAAGGAGATAAATCATGTGATAGAACATGGTCCTGAAGGGAATGAATTTCCTGTAGATTACACTTCAATTGCGATGTATTATGCTGCACAACCATTGAAGGGGAAGATGGACCCAAGTGAGCAATTACGGACAGTTTATTTACCGAATGAGCATGAGTATTTCCCGCAACTGATGGAAGTGACATTAGGTGGCGGAGCAGAAGTGAAACATGATCGAGGGTTGCGGATGCGTACAGATGGTCACCATACTGTTCGGGTGATGTTGACGGATGTTCCAGAAGGGGAGTACAAATTATCAATTTCGTATTTTGAGAAGGAAAATGGGGCAGAGTTTGCTATTTGGCAGCGTCAGAAGATGGTTTCAGATTGGAAATTGAGTCAAGCGGCTCAGGAGAAATTAAATTATAAGATTGAAATGGGGACTTTAAAAATTACGAAACAAACTAATTCCATTACCTTTCACGTCCGAAAATTAGGGGAGAAAGGTAATGAATTTGAGTTGGATAGAATATTTTTAGAAAAGATTGGAGATTTGTAGTTTATACAGGAGTTTTTAGGAATTACCTCAATTTTAATACTCTAATAATATTACTGTAATAGCCAGATATTACTTTTGCCTTCAAGTGCTTCATATGGTTTTGAATTACCATTGAGTAAATCGGTTTCATGACCTTCGAGATGCCAATCCAGGTCTTCATCATTGACTTTTTTCATTTGAAAAATGGCATCTGGATCTTTAAAGCTAATATCGCTTTTCAGCATATTGATTTTATTCTCCTGGAATAATTGTTCTGCTTCATCTTTGCTGATTTGAATCAATTTATTTGCTTTGGTATCGAAGTCTGCTAATTCACGATCCATTTCTCTAGGATAATTATCTGCTAAATAGGATGCATATAGATCTCTATTTTTCGTTCTTAAAGCTTCATTCTTATAGGCTATCCTTTCGGGATTTAGTTCGAAGTTGAAATCCTCAGGATGCTCTCTGAAGCCAAATTGTTTATTTAATTCTTCAATTCTTTGTTCTAGCGTTGGCATAGTATTATTCGTTTGTTTATTGATAAACGATTTGAAAATGGAATTGTTGTCGACAAATTTTTTGCTGGTCGCTATTGTTTGTCAAAAACCAAGATTATTCGTTCCTCCTCGAGGTCAATTTGATAGATTTGATTTCTAATTAACTCTTCATCATACTCCTCATCCTTATTGAGGTTAGTGAGATAGATTCTTTGTTGAGAAAAGATTTCCAGGAGCATTTTTTTGCTGACTCCATTCATCCAAGAATTGTCTTGAACTTTTGATTGGTCTTCCCAATATTTTAATATTCTTTGCATTGCAGGGTCATCAGGATGTTGGGATTCGTAATTGTCTTTTATGAAGGTATATACATGGGATTTTAAGCCCAATTTCATTTTTATTTTTGAGGACTGATGGTTTTCCTCCTCGTTGATATAACCTTTAAAAGGATTTGTTTTCTTAATGAGATAAGGAAGAGTGAGTCCTTGGATAACCAGGGTTAAAAGGATTACGACGAAAGTAATAAACAAGATTAGGTTTCGATGGGGGAATGCTTCTCCATTAGGTAGAGTTAGTGGAATAGCCAATGCGGCAGCCAGAGAAACTACTCCGCGCATACCAGTCCAACCCATTAATAAAGGGGTATACCATCTTCTGGTGCTGAATTGTTGTTGGTGCGCTACTTGGGGCCTAAAGATAATTGTTGCTAGCATTGCTGCGAAAGCAGAAATCATTCTTGCAGCGATAAGGACAATGGTGATAAGGACGCCATAACCTATTGCTGTTCCTAAAGGAGTTCCATGAGCACGGATTCCAGCAACAATTTCTGGGAGGTCTAATCCTATTAGGAGGAAAACCATTCCATTTAAAAGGAAAACAAAGCTTTCCCATACGGATGCGCCTTTAATTCGGCTACTGGCAGCGAGGTAATTTAATCGTTGGGAGGACATAAATAAGCCGCCTGCAACGACTGCCAATACACCTGAACAATGGATTTGCTCTGCGATCCAATACATGAAATAAGGGCTGATGAGGCTTAGTGCAATATCGGATGCGGCTTCCGTTGGTAGGTGTTTATGAATCCAGATGAAAATCTGAGCGACCAATAATCCGATACCCACACCTCCGAACAACATCCATAGGAAGTTGAGTCCAGCATCTTGCCAGATAAATTGTCCAGTCCCCACGGCCACGAGCGCAAATCGGAAAATGATTAAGGAAGAAGCGTCATTGAGTAAGCTTTCGCCTTCAAGGATGGCGGTTGTTGTTTTTGGGATTTTTACGAATTTGGTGATAGCGCCAGTACTTACGGCATCAGGTGGTGAGACAATACCGCCCAGTACGAATCCCAAGGCAATGGTAAATCCGGGGATTATTTGATTGGAGATAATTGCTACGAGGAAGGCTGTAAAGAAGACGACCAAAAAAGCGAAACTGCCAATAATTCGCCACCATTTCTTCATTTCCTTGAAAGAAACGCCCCAGGCTGCTTCGTAGAGGAGCGGTGGCAAAAAGACGAAAAAAATCAAGTCAGGGTCGATTTTTAATATAGGTAATCCCTTGACGAAGCTGATGGCTAAACCTGCTAAAACCAATAAAATTGGGTAAGCAACTTTTAACTTGTTTGCAAAGATCGTTAAGAATACGATTAACAAGATTAAAACCAGGATAAATGGCAATAAGGAGTGCATTTTTTAGGATTTGTTTATTAAATAGCAGTGTGAATATGATTTTAATAAACAATAAAAAATGGATTGTGTTTTCACACGATCCATTTTCTAAAATTGTTGAATTGAAAAATAATATGTTGTTATTATTTTGATTTAATTCCTTGGTATATTGTTGATGCTCCAAAGAATTGAGGCATTATTTTTACCTCGGTGTATCCTGCTTGTTCAAATCTTTTTTTGAGAGCTTCTCCATAAGGGAAATTCAAAGCAGATTTGGACAAATATTTATAAGCTGTTTTATCTTTACTAAACATTCTACTCAAAAGCGGCATAATCCATTTTGTATAAACGAAATGTCCAGATTTAAGGAAGAAGTTTTGAGGCACGGAAGTTTCAAGTACAATTAACTGACCGCCAGGTGCTGTAACTCGATAAATTTCTTGAAGGCATTTATCGAGGTTTTCGAAATTACGAATTCCATAAGTTATACTGATTGCATCGAAGTGATTGTCAGGGAAGTTGAGATTTTCAGCATCTTGCTGATCAAGTTTGATCTTGTTTTGCAAGCCTAATTGTTTCACTTTCTCTTCTGCCACTGCAAGCATTCCTTCAGAGATGTCGGTTCCGATAATCTCGGTAGCTTGGCTGTTTGCAAAGAGCAGTAGCATATCACCAGTTCCTGTGGCGATGTCTAAAATTGTTTTCGGGTTTTTAGAAGCAACGAGATTATATACATTTTTCTTCCAGCCTTTTTCCATTCCAAAGGTGATGACTTTATTAAGTTTGTCATAATTTCCAGAAATGGAATTGAACATTTTTCTTACTTGCACATGTTTTTGTTCATGAGAAGCTTGGTCAGGAAGAATAATCTTGTTTTCGCTCATTCTTAATTTTTTAATATCTGCCAAAGGTAAGCTAAATCAGGGATAAAATAGATTTTTTGGGGATAATTTCTAATAGAATAGGGGTTAGGAATAGGGGGTAAAAAAATAGTAGCAACCCTTTGGCTGCTACTATCGTACTATTTAATCATCATTCCTTCATTGAACAAGATGAAGGATATTTTAATTAACGTCCCAGAAAATCCGGCTAGTTTGCGGGTCGATTTCGCCTTGTGCAGTTACATTTGCGTTGTTATAACTGTATTCACCTTGAGGGTACATCAGACGCAAAGGGATTTTGCGGTTTCCGATATTTGGATTTGCCGATAAAGGCACATCGCTTGGAAATCCTAATCTTCTATAATCTACCCATGCCTCGAAGTTATTGATGCTTGGTAAAGACAGGTATTTTTGGTTGATGATTAGTTCCAATTTATTGCTAGCATTGTCCCAATTTGCAGAGTTTGCTAGAAGTTGATTTGCTTCAGATTGGGCATTAGGAATGCCTAACCATTTAAAGGATTCAGATACTGCATTTTGATAAGGAGTTTTAGCATTTCCAGGAAGCCAGCCTCTTTGAGTTGCTTCTGCTTGCAAAAACAGACTTTCCATTGAAGTGAAGAACCATAATGGTTGAGTTCCATCTGAAAGAATTCCAGTACCTACAACGATAGATTGATTTATTGAGTTCAAATTAGGAGTTGTAGGTGCACCGAATAAAGCCCCAACCCATCTTTCGTTAGGGTTTTGAGGCGAAATTGCAGGTAAGAATAAGTATTGATATCTGATATCGTTGTTAGACGTATATTTATTCAATAAGTATTTGCTTACACGGTTGAATCCATCCATTTGAATCCCACTTTGGTCAGCTACATAAGTAATGTAAACTGGGTTAACCTGGTTCACATTGTTAGAGAAGACAAGTTTCAAGTCCGCTGAATTTCCTGCTTCAATAAATCCGCTACCATCAGCAGTAATTTTAGCGATTTCAGCAGTAGGGTTTTTGACCACTTCAGACTGATGAATCAACAGTTTTAATGCTTGGGTATTTGCTAGTTTTCTCCACATGGTTAGATCTCCTTCAAAAAGGACATCTGCTTCAGCCGTTTCAGAAGAAATTGTAGGGTTTGATTTGAAAATATTGCGAGCAACATCAAGTTGAGCAAGAAGGTCTGCATAAATTTCAGCGGCATCATCATAAGCTGGAGCAATAGCAGAATCACCTTTTAAAGCTTGAGAATAAGGTACATTATTATACATATCCACAAGGTACATGTAGCCGATTGCTTTAATAACTTTAGATACTCCAACAAAGAAAGTTTCGCCACTTGCTTCACCTTTTTTAGCCATTAATTCGGCATCATTAAGGACATCATACCATCCAGTTGTGGTATTTGACCATTGTGCTTGTTGGTAAAGCGGAGTAATGTTATAGTTTTCCAATGGGATACTTTGACCGTAATCGGCACCACGTCCATAATATCCGGTCCAAGAAGCGGCCCAAGAGTATTGGGTACCCATTCGAGTTGCGGTTTGTTTTAATACCATCGGTAATAAGTATTGTGGTTTAACCGATGGGTTTGTTGGTTGATTAGGGTTTGTATTGATATCAAAGAAACTATCTTTACAACCAGACAAGACTAAAGTAATCGCTAGTATTGCCAAAAATATTTTGTGTTTCATATTCTTCTCCATTTAATTAGAATGTAGCATTCAGGGTAAAACCAAAATTTCTTACCGGCGGATTTGAGGTTGAATTGACATTACCATAAGCATTCGGGTAAGAGTCAGTCATGTTGTTGAAATCCGGGTCCATAAATACGTTTTCTTTAGGAAGCCAAAGGGCTAGGTTTCTACCCACCAAGGCAATTGAAAGTCCTTTCACGGCTTTTTGTCTCGATTTCAACCATGATTCAGGTACTTGGTAAGAAAGAGCTACTTCTCTCAATCTCCAGTGATTAGCACTTACAATAAAGTTTGAGGCCGTGTTTCTAAACTCGCCAGTGTAATAATTGTAGATTGCTTCGTTTTCACCTATTTTAGCTTCCGTATTAGGAATATAAGATCCAGGATTATTTGGGTCTTCAATTACAGAATTAGGGAGGATAAATGGTTCACGGTCGTTGTAAGCGGTAGCTTCAGAGACTCCGGTCCAAGCCATATCAGATCCTAATCCGAAGAATGAAACTACGTGGCCACCTTTGTATTCAAACAAAGCTGATAAGTTAAATCCTTTGTAGTTTACTGAAGGGTTTAGACCAACGATCCATTTAGGCAATGTTCTACCGAAATTGACATTGGTAGATGCAGTTGTAGGGCGGCCATCAGCAGCACTAACGATAATTCTGCCTTGATCGTCTCTTTCATAATCCGTACCGCGCATTACGAATGCTGGTTGGCCGACAATAGCGTAGTTACCTGCAATGGTGTAACCACCGATATAAAGTTCTTCTTTTTTTAGACCTTGAGCTTCATAAACACTGGTTACTTTGGAGTCGTTCCAAAGGAAGTTACCTCTAAAGTTTACAGAACCACCTTCGAAATTAATCAAAGGAGAAAGGTTGAAGTCAAAATCTACCCCTTTACTATCGAATGAAGCTGCATTGGTATTTGTTCTCGCAAAACCTGAAGCTTCAGAAGTGTTCACACTGATAATTTGGTCAGTATTTTTTGAGTAGAAATAGGTAGCTTCTAAAGTTAATCTGTTATTCCAAAAGCCAGCTTCAAAACCAGCTTCAGTGGTGTTGATGCGCTCTGGTTTCAAGTTGTAGTTGTAGGTTGTGTTATTGGCTGTTAATCCAGTGATTCCACCTAACGGGAATCCATTAGCTTGGGAATATGTTGCTTCTAAGAAATAAGGACTGATGTCAGAGTTGGCTGTGTTTGTCCAAGCCGCTCTAACTTTTAAATAGTTAAAGAAGTCGGTACTCATATCAAGTGCATCTGTCAAGACAATTGCTCCATTAACTCCAGGATAGAAATAAGAGTTGTTTCCTGGTGCTAAAGTTGATGTTTTGTCCCAACGGCCTGTAAATTCTAGGTTAGCCCAGTTTTTATAGTTGAAACCAGCACTACCATACACTGAGAATAATCTAGTTTTGTAGCCATTTGAAGCTCCAGTCAGGATACCAGTACGGATTCCAATATTGTATAATTCAGGAATTACTAGGTTATCTGCGCCTACACTGGTATTTCTATATTCATTTTGTCTAACTGCTGTTCCCAAAATACCCTTGAAGATCAAATCTTCATTGATTGGAGTATTAACACTAGCGAATAAATCGGAAGTTAATACGTTTTGGTTGTAGTTATATTCTTCTAATGCAGAAGTGATGGCAGTTTTACCGCGGCTAGCACCAAATGGAGTTTCTTTTACACCTTCTGTAATGTATCTTTCAGCAATTCCTCGAGATGTTAAAGAAGCACGATACGTGAAATCCAACCAATCAGTAGGTTTTAGACCTAACTCGATATTGGTCAATAAATCTTGTTTTTTACCGTGTCTACGCCAGTTTCCTAAAGAGAAGTATGGATTGATTCCATAATCAGTAAACCAATGGTCGTAAGTGGAGAAGATATCATTTTTATAATCTTTGTACTTGGTCAAAGGAATGTGCGCCGGAGTGTTAATCAATTGGCTAAACAGACCATCGTTACCACCAGTGTTTTGGGCTGTGTAATAGTTTTCTTGACCTGCTTGATTATACACATTATAGTTTTGTTGTGTATAATTAAAATTGGCAGCGGCTCTAAATATTCCAAATTCACGTTTAGAATTTAAACGGATACCATTTCTTCTATTTTTATCACCAGGTACTATACCTTTGATATCTGCATTTTCTAAGCTTAAGAAGAAGTTTTTGGCGTTTAGGGAAAGGTTGGTTTGGTTGGTTATTCCGGTGTCATAAAATTTCTGGCGTTCATCTGTACCTACATAAGGTGTTGTTTGCTGAGTGCCATCTTCCAGTTCAGGACCGATGTTGGCAATGCTGCCATCATATGCAGGTCCCCAAGACCAGTTTTCAATCGGAATAATTTCTCCGTCAGCACCTTGTCCGAATTGCTTTTGCAATTTTGGGAAGAAGGAGATGTTTTGCCATTGTGTAGAGTGGCTTAAGTTAACACTAGTAACTTCATTACCACTTTTGGTCGTAACTAAAAACACACCGTTACGAGCGTCAGGGCCATAAATTGCAGCTGCTGCTGCGCCTTTTAACACTGAAATGTTTTCAACATCGTTTGGATTGATAGAGGATAGATATTTAATATCCATTTGAATACCATCGAGAACCAGTAGGGGGTTGTTATTACCCGTTAATGATCGGATACCACGTAAGTTGATTTTTACGTCTTCGAATACACCGGAGTTATTGGTAGTGACATTCAATCCAGAAACTTTACCTTGCAAACCGTTCGCAATATTAACTGCACTAGCTTTGTTAATAGTTTTGCTGTCGACTTGTTCGGCAGAGTATCCTAATTCTCTTTTTTCCCTTTTCACCCCTAAAGCAGTGACGATAACTTCTTCAAGTTCATTGTCAGTAGAGGTTAATTGGATGTTAACTGTACTTTGGTTTCCCAAATTAACTCGTTGGGAAGAGTAACCAATGTAAGAAAAGACAAGGACTGCATTTTCTTTAGATACTGCAATGGAATAATCTCCATTTCCATCGGTTTGGGTAGCAGTATTTGTTCCATCAACACGCACAGATACTCCTGCAAGAGGAGAGCCTTCGGAAGCTGATGTTACTTTACCGCTTACCTGCCTTTGTTGTGCGTTTGCTATTCCAATAAATAGCATACAAAGCAGAATAACGCTGAGTAATCTTTGTTTCATAATACTTCGTTGTTCGTAAATAAAAAGTTTGTAAAAACTATTGTTAAACATTGCCAATAAGTGTGGCTTATTGGTTTCATAATTTGATATTTTCAAGTCAAATATATAAAAAGTTTAAAGTTTTAATAGTTGAAATATAATTTAATAAGAAAACTAAATTCGGTAATATAAAATATTAGATAAACGATAAATTAAAAAATGTTGAAAATAGAAATTTTGGAAAATATTAGGTTGAATGTGTTTAAAACATTATCTCATTAAGAATTTTTGATGTTATGTTGAGATAATCGGGAGGAAAATTGAGCGGAAAAGTTAGGAAAATGGATAAAATTTCTTTGTAAACAATCAATTGAAAATCAGCGGTTTATAAAACTACATTTTTTTTGTAACATGTTTGTTTGAAAAAGAGGATGTTATAATGGATTTGGCGAAAATGCCACCAATTTTTAAATACCTTAGAAAAGTTCAATGCTATTCAAAGATTTATTTTTTTATTGCTGGTTACTGAGTCATATTATTTGCTAAATCTTTTTCTACTCCAATGAGTTAAAATTTTCATTGAAGGTGTTTTAAAAAAGTAATATAAAGGTTCAATTTTTAAGAAATTTATAATTGATATAATTATCGAACTAATTTTATTATATTGAATATATAATGCACATTTCTAAACCTATACCTTATGCATTCAAATTTAACATTGCGATTCAACAAATTGATTATTTTGATTTTGAGTCTGTTTTTGTTCCATACAATATCAAAAGCTCAAAATAATAAAGTTGTTTTTCATTTATCTCAGCAAGGGGAGAATTCTAATCCTGGGACTAAGGAAAAACCATTTAAAAGTCCTGAATATGCCTTGGACAAAATTTTAGAATTTAAGAAGGAAAATCCTGATAGTGATGTAGAATTATTAGTGCATTCTGGAATTTATCATCTACAAAAAAGTTTAGAGTTAAATAAAGATCTAAGTAGTTCTAATGGAAAACTAATTATTAGAGCGCTTGAAGAAAGAAAAGTTGCTTTTTCAGGTGCTATTCCACTGAATCTAAAATGGTCAAAAAATACTAATGGGTTGTGGACTGCTAAGGTTCCTTCTAATCTCAATTTTCAAAGTTTATTTACATCAAATGTTCATTTGATTAGAGCACGATATCCTAATTATGATTCCAAGGTTTTACCTTTTAATGGTTATTCTGAGGATGCAATAGATCCTGAGAGAGTTAAAAAATGGCAGAACCCTAAAGGAGCAATTGTTCATGCCTTGCACATAGGACGATGGGGAGGATTTCATTATTTGGTAACAGATAAGAAAGAAAATGGGGAATTAGTGTTAGAGGGTGGGCTTCAAAATAATCGCCCTAGCAAAATGCATGAAAGATATCGATTTGTTGAAAATGTATTTGAGGAATTGGATAGTGAGAATGAATGGTATTTAGATTCTGAAAACTCAACACTTTACCTAAATTTTGGTGATAAAAATCCGAATGATTTTGAATTTGAAGCACCAGTTTTGGAATCTTTAATTTCAATTCAAGGGAATGAAGATGAGCCAATCAGAAACGTTCATATTGAAGGGATAAAGTTTATTCATACTGTTCCGACTTTTATGAAAACTACTGAACCATTACTACGAAGTGATTGGACTATATATCGGCAGGCTGCGGTGCGAATTGAAGGGGCAGAAAATTGTTCGGTTTCAAATTCAGATTTTACTGATTTGGGAGGCAATGCAGTATTCATTAGTAATTACAATCGTAATGTTCGGATTAAAGGTAATTTATTTGAACGTATTGGTGCTGGAGCGATAAACTTTGTTGGCGATCCTGATGCAGTTCGAAGTCCTTCATTCCGATATGAAAAATTTGTTCCTGAGAATGAAATTGATACCATTCCGGGACCCAAAACGAATAACTATCCAGCTGATTGTGAGGCTAGTGATAATTTAATCCGGAACATAGGCCTTATTGAAAAACAAGTAGCGGGAGTTCAGATTTCTATGGCCTCACGGATTTCAGTATTGCATAATACAATTTACGATGTCCCACGTGCGGGCATTAATATAGGAGATGGAACATGGGGAGGACATAAAATTTCTCATAATGATGTTTTTCGTACCGTTTTAGAAACAAGTGATCATGGAGCATTTAATTCCTGGGGAAGAGATAGATTTTGGCATCCAGATAGAAAGGAAATGGATCGAATTGTTGAGAAACATCCAAATTGGGTTAAGTTGGATGCTATTGAAACCACAGTTATTAGCGATAATAGGTTTAGTTGTGACCATGGATGGGATATAGATTTGGATGATGGCTCTTCGAATTATGAAATCTTCAATAATCTGTGTTTGACTGGCGGATTAAAATTACGAGAAGGTTTTTATAGAACTGTATATAACAATATTATGATTAATAATGGATTTCATCCTCATGTCTGGTTTAAGGACGGCCATGATATCTTTCGAAATAATATAGTGATGCATAATCATCAGGATATTCAAGTCAAATATTGGGGCGATAAAGTAGACCGGAATTATTATACAAGGGAAAAAGACTTATTAGTAGATCAAGCTAAAGGTGTGGATCAACACTCAACTCCAGTGAAACTGGAATTTACTGATATCAGTACAGGAAAGTTTAAATTAAAATCTGGTAGTCTAGATGGTTTTAAAGAAATTAACCTTCAGGATGTAGGGGTCATGAGTTCACGTTTAAAAGATGGTTCAGATAGCCCTTTTATTCCTGAGATTGAAGTGGAAGGAACTATTAAAGAAGGAGAAATTTTTGAATGGAAAGGTGCAAAGCTTAAATCCATAGAAACCTTGGGTGAACAATCTGCGGCTGGTTTGCCTACAATGGAAGGGGTATTAGTTTTAGGATTATCTGAAAATTCTCCATTATTAAAAGCGGGAATTCAGAATGCGGATGTAATTGTTTCTTGTCAAGGTGAGAGTGTGAAGGATTTAGGAGAGTTACAAAAAGTATTCAAAAGAGACCAGTATATGAATAAGTTTAATTTTGAAATCTTCCGAAATCAAGAAAAGAAAAAAATAGAAGTATCATTATAAGCCAAGGTTTACCTTGGCTTTTTTGTTTTACTTAACTTTCATGTTACCTGCTGATATGGAAACTTGAAATTTCAATTGTTAGATAAAATATAATCCTGTTCACCACATTATTCATTGACATCTGTTGAAAACAATAGTAACTATTATTTAAAACAAATCTAAATCCTTCATGTTCATTTATTGTATTACATTAAAAACATAATTATGAATATCAATAAATTAATTGAACACTTAGGTAGTGATGAACTACTTAAATTTGAAAGCAAAACTATTCCAAAAAATATTCTTCATTTGCCATCATCAAAATTTATTGATGATGTATATGGGATTTCAGATAGAAATCCGCAGGTATTACGAAGTCTAGGAAATATATTTGGATATGGTAGATTAGGAGGAACTGGCTATTTATCTATCCTGCCTGTTGATCAAGGTATTGAACATAGCGCTGGAGCCTCATTTGCAGCCAATCCAATTTATTTCGATCCTGAAAATATTGTCAAATTAGCAATAGAAGGTGGCTGTAACGCTGTGGCTTCTACATTTGGTGTCTTAGGAGCGGTGGCTAGAAAATACGCACATAAAATACCTTTTGTGGTGAAAATTAATCATAATGAATTATTGAGCTTCCCTAATAAGAGTGATCAAATCTTATACGGTACAGTTCGTGAGGCTTGGAACATGGGAGCCGCAGCTATCGGAGCAACTATTTATTTTGGTTCCCCAGAATCAGGTCGACAAATTATTGAGGTCAGCAAAGCATTTCAAGAAGCTCATTCTTTAGGAATGGCCACTATATTATGGTGTTATTTGAGGAATGATGCTTTTAAAAAAGATGGAGTCGATTTTCATTTGGCGGCCGATTTAACTGGTCAAGCCAATCATTTAGGAGTAACCATTGAAGCCGATATTATCAAACAAAAGTTGCCAGAAGTTAATGGCGGATACAAAGTATTGAATATGGGCAATAGTAGCTATGGAAAATTGGATGAAAGAATGTATACAGAATTAAGTTCAGACCATCCTATTGATTTATGTCGCTATCAGGTTTTAAATTGTTTTGCTGGAAGATCTGGATTGATTAACTCTGGTGGAGCATCAGGTAAGAATGACCTCAAGGATGCTATCCAAACGGCTGTCATCAATAAAAGAGCAGGTGGTACTGGTCTAATCAGCGGTAGAAAAGCCTTTCAAAAGCCAATGAAAGACGGTGTAACTTTATTAAATGCAATTCAAGATGTTTACTTATTGAAAGAAGTAACTATAGCTTAAATTATTATTCATATATAAAAGACAGGAATATGAATCCAGAAAATTATTCTGAATTATTTATTCCTGCCTTGTCTGTTGTGTCTGTATTTTCTCCCATGGCGTATTTTCGAATTATATATTCGGTAGCCAATTTTAATCCTCGTTCCGCATGTTCTGGATGCTTTCCTGCCTCCGTAAAGAACTCAACTTCATTATTGACCTTAGAGTACCATATTTTATTAACATCCTTTATTCCTAAAGTATCATATCTGGTTATTTTCCTAAAATTTTCAAGTTTATCCTGATCTAGGGCAATTACATTTTTATTCCTAAGGTTATTTTTAATGCAATCCACGACAATATATTGATCCTTAAACCAGCACATACATTCCTTCTTTTCCTTAAAACCAATATAGCCTAAACAAGCTGCAATAATTCCTCCAGAACTAACAAGAAGAACAGCTTTCTTATTCAGTTTTGAACGTTTCCTTTTATTATCAATAGTTTTTGGTAATTCTATACTTTCGGGTTCAACTTGGGGTTCCAAATTCTGACTTTTCCCACTTCGGGCATTTTCCAATACGGTGGGTGTTGAAATTGACGTATTTGAATTTGTAGGATTTTCGGTCCAGTCGTCAATGCGGAATGGTCTTGGTTGAAAATCAATAAGCACAGCCAATAATTTTACAATTGTTTCATCCGGATTATTCGTTTTCTTATCAATAAAATATCGAACTGGTTTTAATTTATCGATGTCGATTCCAGCTATTGACTTCTCCAAATCTCCATGCTCATCTTTTAAGATAAAAAAATCCCGAAGGGTTTTCTTATCATCAGGATTTAAACCTGATCCCAATAAGAATAATGCATAATCCCTCAAATTGGCAGAAGTTGGATTTGCCAATCGATCATGTAGCTCATTGTTGCTATGTTTCTCCCAATAAGCTTGTAAAACCTGTTCTTTAAATCTATTGAATGCAGACATCCCCTTATAATAATAGTTTCCCCTACACAGAATTACCGGAAACCCGATACCTCTCATAATTAATACAAATCTTCCTAAAAACAGTTTGACCATTACCCACACTGGAAATACCAGAATTCAACTGGAATTACCTGAAATAGTGGAAATGGTTGATTATTAGTCGCTTTCGGCGCAATAAATTTGTTTTCGAAATCAGTGGTTAATACTGTTTGTGCTTTCGAGGAAAGATACAAAAGAGATTTCAATTTGAGGAATTCATGCGCCTCAATTCCAAAAAATTCAGAAGGCCTTCTGGACAATTTTTTTCTAGCAATCCCACAGATGGACTGTGTGGACCTAGCAGGCTTTTACATTCTAATTTTTTGAGAAATGTGGTACTTAATTTTGTCCTATTTAATGAATCCAGGTAATCCAACGATGCCTATCCAACCTACAGATCCTAATATCATGGTCACGCAATCTGTAGATAATCCTGATGCAGATTCGGATGATCCGGTGTATGGTGATAATGGAAATGTCCGCCCACCAAGACCTAAAAAATAACGTATAAAAAAATGGTTGCTGATTTCAGTAACCATTTTTTATTTCTTCTGTAAATTTAAATAATCCATGTAGCTAATTTTTCCTATTTTTCGTTCTCCATTAAAGACAAAATTTTTAGAATTATATGAAAACCAATTATCCTCTTTTCCTTCTTATTTCAATTGCTATTTTATTCTTAACTCCGTTTTCTTCTAAAGCCCAGGAGACTGATAAAAAACTTAAAATCGGACTTTCATTGACACCTTTTTCTTTTCGAAATATTGGTCCCTTGAAAAAACTAGATGGTGCAGGTTCTTTATCCAGTAGAAAATTTTTCTCTGCGGACTTATCTGTATTGGTACCGCTAAAAAATCGAATTTATCTGGAAACGGGAATTGGTTTTTCAAAACAACAGGTGGATGTTTTAGGAGCAGTAGTAGATCCGCAAAAGGAAAGATTTAAGGATACTGTGACCTTAAAAATTATGGAGGTGCCAATTCTTGCTCACATGGAGTTCGGTAAGTACTTCTATGCTAATTTGGGTCCAACATTACATTTTGATGTGTCTGGGCAACAGCAGGTAATGGATAAACAAAATGGAGTTGGTGTACAATTAGCAGTAGGTGCAAATCTCAACCTTTCGCAAAACTTTTCTGTCCATCTAGAACCTGGATATAAAATCTATTCTTTAATTCCTTTCGAATCTGGAAATTCATATGATAGAATCATGCAATTAGGTTTTAAGATTGGTGCTAGATATGTTTTGTGGTAATATACAATTGAATAGAAGGTTGTTTTTTGGTTATTTTTCTTTAATTTGAATAAGATTCAAAGAGAGTCCAAATTTTTCAACTCAACCGAAATCAACCTTTAGAAAATGCTAAATCACAAAGCCTTAAAAATTGCTATTTGCTCAACTGGGCTAATCCTTGGCTCAATTGCCTTCCAATCGGTTTCGGCGATGGAAAACCTCAATAATAACATCTTTATTAGTTCAATTCCCATTAAAAAAGATATTGCTAATGAAAACCTGCTGAGAGCTATGTCTTTGGTTGATAAAACGATTTCTGCCTATTTTGATTCCCAAACTTTTGAAATGCGAAGGTTCTATAACCCTTTTACAAAGGAAAAATCGGATGAGAGGGCAAGTGTTTGGATGTATTCCGCAGGAATTGAAGCAGTAAATGCGATATTATCCGCTCTTAAGGCAAATAAAAGTGTTGCGGATAAAAAAGTATATAAATCCAACATTGAAAAGTATGAAAAACTGTTGTCCAAGTTTTATGATAATATAGATTATTATTTAGGAACTTTTGAATTGACCTCCTACACACAAACAAAAACTTGGTCTGTGTATGCAGTAGATCGAGTTTCTGAAAAAGGGAAAGCCAAGGTTACTGGGATTTACAATGTTTATGATGATCAAATGTGGCTGCTTCGTGAGCTGCTTCATTCCTACAAACTCACAGGAAATAAGGATTATTTGCATAAAGCAGAATATTTAACAGATTATGTCTTAGATGGATGGGATACGACTTTGGATTCCAATGGAAATGAAAATGGGGGTATTACTTGGGGACCTAGATACACGACTAAACATGCCTGTAGCAATGGTCCTTTAATCAGCTCTTTAGTATGGTTGCATACCTTATATCAAGGAAAAAATGACCAGATTAATCGTTCTTTTATTGATCCAAATGACAGCAAAACTAGACGTATAAAAAAGGAGTCTAAGGAGCAGTATTATTTAAATTTTGCTAAAGAAATTTACGATTGGCAACAGGATAATTTGAAGGTAAAAAACGGACTATATTTTGATATGCTGGGCGGCTGTGATCCGGATTGCAAAATTCAATATGAAGAAGTTGGCAATACCAAGTACCGTGCAAATACAAAACTTACAGAAGCTGTAGGACGTTTTTATTCTTACAACAGCGGTTCCATGTTGTCTGGAGCAGTAGACTTATTTCTTGCCACCAAGGATCAAAAATATAAAACGGAAGCCATTGAAATGGGTCAAAATAGCTTCGCTTATTTTGCAAAAATAGACAACGAAATTCCCAGTTTTTATAGCTTTGAAACCGATGGTTTTAACAATTGGTTCAATGGAATATTACTTAGAGGATATAAAGATTTAGCCTCCGAAAATCCTGAGGCTAAATCCTATTTAAATGAGTTTCAAAAGAACCTTGATTATGGCTATAAAAACCATTCTATAAACGGTTTTCTTCCTGCGAATCTGTTAACAGGTTGGAGTCCAGATAATAAGGCCAAAGGGGTAGAAGGGATGTTTATGTTTTCCTTTGCTGCACAATATGCTATGTTGGCTGAGTATTCTTATACCAATTAATTACCATGGCTTCATAAAGATCTCCTTAACTTTTTGTTTGGTCTTTTCATTTGGAGAAACCTCCAGAAATTCATTTATTAAATCAATACTGCTTGGTTTTTTAGGATAACTATTCTTTTTCAAAAAGCTTGATAGCGCAGTATTGACCTTTTCTTCGGTTAATATTTCACTGAGTTTTACCATCGCCATTGCACCCAATGAATAGGAGATATGGAAGTTTTCTGATTTTACTTTATATAAAGGCTCATTTTCAGCAAATCCTTTTTGACTTTCAAAAATCTGTTCATGAATTTTTAATCTTTTCTTCATGTTTTCCAAACCATACTCATGCTTGTAAAGCATCATTTCGGTATACATGGCCAAGGATTCCGTCAACATAGTTGCTCCTTCACGTTGATCCGGATCTATTTGACTATTTCCCCACCAAAGGTGCGATAATTCATGTCCTGCCAACTCATTGATCACATCTTCCTCTTGTCTTCCCTGTAAATTTGCATGGAATACCATATTCTCCGGCATAAAAATACTCGCGGGGTATGCCGTGCCTGCGAATCCCTCCGTAAATGAAGAAATTTCTGCAAACTGAACACTTTTGAATGGATATGGGCCAAAATTCTTAATACAATAGTCCAAACTTGATTTTGTATTTTCTATCAGTTGCTCAACATTTTCAGCATGATTTGGATGATAATAAACATAAATATCAATTCCTTTATATTTACTCTTTTTCACATGGTATTTTCCTGATGATACTGCAAACCTGAAGGGAATATTTTTTGCCAGATATTTATAGAAATTCCTTCCTGAATTAGTCCACTGATCCTTTAAATCTCCAGTTCCAACCGCAATTTGATCCTTTTCTGTAGAAACAACCATACTTAAATCCATAAAATCTTCAATTGAATTCGCTGCAGCATTTACGGATTTCAACTCCTCCTTAGTTGCCAATTTGAATTGTGATCTTAATTTTTCATCATCCAATTCATAGTTAGAATGATAGCCTATTAATGGGAAATATCTGCTTATCCGCATGAAAGACCCGTTTTCAATGATAGAATTGAAACTTTGATGCCCATTTACAGCATATGAATTATAAGCAATTTCAAATTCCATTCTCGCAGTTTTTGAAGGATAAAACGGCCTTTGCAATTTAACTTCTTGGTTATCTTTTGTTAATGCGATAGTCTGCGTATCAACAATCAACCGAGCAGTAATAACATCTAATTCATCTGGGAAACTGATTAATACCTCATTAATATTTTCTTTACTCTTATTTTCAAGGGTATATGCAGCCTTTATTTTATAGGAATTCTTGGAAGGAAACAGACTAATTTCCGTATTGACCCTCGTTATTGTGGGTTGAGGGATATTTTGATATTTATTTTTATACTTTAATTCATACTCAGCGGCAATTTGCCAAGCCTTATCTTGATCCTCAGGAATGTAATGCTTCAAATATTTCACTGACGAAATTCCGGCAGTTAAAACTATGATTGCTACTAAAACAATCTTACTAATCCCTAACTTTTTTGTTCTAATGCTTTGCCACAATAGCCATGACATCAACGAAACACAGATTCCAAATAATAACCTCAATGAAAATATTCCTGGGTAGAATCCGTATCCATTGAAATCACTGTAAACCCCATGAAAATCTGAGAAAAACTGCAGGAGTGGGTTTTTAAAAACTTTTTTAGAAATCGGTCCTGTAAAAAGGAATAATGCAAATGTTGATACGCCCAGTGCAACAAACCTATTCTTAAATAGGTTATTGATTAAAAGAATAAAACTCGCAAATAATATAATGGGGAGGCTGTTGAATAAGAATACACATGCATATGCCTTGAAATCAAAATTATAATATCCGTAACTGATTTGAAATACTATTCCTTCAAAAATCAATAAAACACTAAAAAATAATATTAGAATACTTAGGGTCAAAAAATGGGCTATATTTTTATTTTTTGAATAATAGCTGCTTAATTCAATCAAGTGAAAATTTGAAACCTGATTTCTCCAGAAAATATCATTACAGAAATAGACCACCATCAGTAAACCGAATAAGTAAAAGTTCTCAGAAATAGTTACCGCCATCAATCCTGAACTCGCAAATTTCTGTGGAATTCGGATGCCTTTCTCGATTTCTGCATACATTTCCATGCCCACAAAAAATAATAGAAGAATAATGTTGGAAGTAATAAATATGCCCTTAAAAAGATATTTAAGGTCAATTCTGCACAGTGAAAGGATAGAATTGAAACTAGCAAATGAATCGAACTTAGGTTTAATCCTAAGTAATAAATGTTGATACCCCATTCTATTAATTTGGTTATTAATTTTCTGAGGCTTCTGAGGTTTAGAATGGTTAGTTCTAAAGTCAAAACTTTTAAAACAGTAAAGCAGTAATCCTACTGAAATAAAAAAATAGATCAACCTATTGATCAATAAAGAACCTTGTAGGGCTACTACATGTTGGTTTTTCTCAGCAATGCTCATCTTTTTAGCCTCTGAAAAATAAGCGGATAGACCAAAAGGATCCAGAATGCCTGATATCTTCTCTGCTGTAATGGATTGTGGTATACTAGAACTCATAAATGGGGAGTTGGAAAATACCATAACCAACATGTATAAAACATATAGCAAAAGTCCAGCAATGATCAGAAGCAACTTATTTCGGCTAGTTTGTGCGACCATAAATAGAAAACTACAAACCAAAAAGCTATTCAATAATCCAAAAACAAGTAGGGGATAGAGGTAATGGAAAAAATGAAATTCAGGGTTTACATTGAAGTCATTTCGTAATAATTGTCCGATTGCAAAACCAATGATTAGCAAGAAAAAGCTCAAGAATGTTTTCAAAAAGAAGAAATGAAATCGATCCCCCACATATTCCTTTTTGGAAATAGGTAATGCAAATAATACTTCCTCAAAACGGGAATCTTGATCCTTAAACAATAGGGGAAGGGCATATAAGTTGGCAATAAATATGACAGATAAACTTAATAAGCCGATCACATATCCTAAGCTGAATGCTGAATTCAAATATAACCCCTCAGAAAATGAGAGATTGAATGAACTTCCTATAAAAAAGCCTGCCGAAATATATATCAATCCCAAGAAATAGCTTGCCCAATACTTTTGAGTACGCCGAAGTTCGAAGTGAAAAATACTAGCCATTTTAATTGAGATTAGTTTCAATACTGGAAAAATAAACATGCTCCAAACTAGGTTGAATACTTTCAAATCCTTTTGGCTGTTCATCATGCAACACACTAATCATCAATTTCCCATTCACAAGTTTTTGACTGATCACTCGGTAATCCTCTTTATACCAGACTTCTTCATGAATGTCTATGCTCTTACCCCATAATTTTCCTTGAATTGGATGAACTAAATCTTTTGGATTGCCCAAGGTCAGAATCTTGCCTTGATTCATAATCGCAACTTGCGGGCATAAATTCTGAATATCTTCAACGATGTGGCTTGAAAAAATAATAATCATATTCTTACTGATATTATTCAGGAGGAGATTAAATCGATTTCTTTCCTCAGGATCCAAACCAGCTGTAGGTTCATCGACAATTATGATTTTAGGATCGCCTAATAAGGCCTGGGCAATCCCAAACCTTTGCCGCATACCACCGGAAAATTTATGCACCTCCTTGTTTTGAAATGAGGATAAATTAACTCTTTCCAACAATTCTAGAATTTGCTGCTTTCTTTGGGATTGGTCAGTAATTCCCTTTAAGATGGCGATATGATTTAATAAATCATAAGCAGAGGCTTTTTGATAAACTCCAAAATCCTGAGGCAGGAATCCCAGATGCTTTTTGATATGATCAGGTTCTTGAACGATATTTTCCCCATTAAACATGATGGTTCCTGAACTAGGTTTTTGTAGCCCGACAATGGTCTTCATGAGAGATGATTTTCCGGCGCCATTTGGTCCAAGAAGCCCAAACATTCCATTCTCGAGCTGCAATGAAACATCCTTAATTGCTTGCTGATTATTGGGGTAGCTGAGGTTAAGCTCATTAATAATTAATGTGTTCATAATTTAAATTTTTTGGCAATAAATAGCCTGTCAGCAATATTGCCGATTAAAAAAATCAATAAATAAAGGACCTTGATTGTGCTGCTTAGTCTTCCTTAAATTCCAGAATATCCCCGGGTTGACATTCCAGAATTTGACAAATAGCCTCTAAAGTATCGAAACGAACGCCCTTAGCTTTTCCCGTTTTTAGAATAGAAAGATTTACCGGAGAAATATTCAATTTCTCTGCTAACTCTTTGCTTTGCATTTTACGTTTGGCAAGCATGACATCAAGGTTGACGATGATAGGCATGTTTAAATAATTAAATCTTGTTCGTTTTGTAAATGTAGTCCTTGTTTGCAAATATTAGCCAAGAACAGGCTAAAGATACCCAAAATAAGATGGATGAAAACCAAAATCCATATCATTCCCTCCACTTCGACAAACATCAATCCAATAAGCACCATTGGAAGAGGGATATACGTATTCAACATAAAATATCGCTCAAAGATGCCTTGATTTTCTTTCGTAAAGATCCTGGACTTTAAGAATACAGAGGATACCTGCGCAGTTAATCCAAAAAATATCCCATAAAAGCCAACCGGTAGTAGAAATGAAAAAATAAAGTATTTGATATTATTATCTAAATTTATAAATGGCACATTTGTAAAGGGATATAAGATGTGTAAATACTTTCCATCTCCATAGGGAAGAGTCCAAAGACCAGTCAACAAACAAATAACAGAATAGATAAAGGTTAATGAATATCCAATTGCTAGAAAATAGCAGAGATATTTTAAAAATGTTGATATAATTTTTACCTGGTTCATAAAGGTTTGATATTAATATATAATGCAAACTTATAAATAATTAATGTAAAACATTAATTATTTTACAAAAAACATTTATTCGCTAATTCTGTTCTATTCCCAAAAAGATAGATTTAATTGTCAAATTCCTTAACTTTGTCCTTGAAATTGGAAGCAAATGAATAAATTAACAATTATTGGAGCAACCTTATTGGTCGTAGTATTTTTAATGACAATGGGATTTACAGACCGTAAGGAGGAAAAAAAATCAGAAATTAATAAGACAATGAACACAACAGGAAAAGGAAAAGAAATATATTTCGCAGGAGGATGTTTTTGGGGAACCGAACATTTTTTCAAATTGGTAAGAGGGGTAGTAGGTACCGAAGTTGGGTATGCAAACGCAACCAAAAACAACCCTACTTACGAAGAAGTATGTACAGGAAATACAGGTGCTACAGAAACCGTAAAAGTAGTTTATGATCCAGATGTAATTGACTTAGGATTATTGATCGATTTATACATCCAAAGTATCGATCCTACCAGCTTAAATAAGCAAGGAAACGATAGAGGAACACAATACCGCACCGGAATCTACTACACAGATAAAGCTGATGAGGCTATTATTAAAGATAAACTTCATCTATTATCCCTAAGTCTACAAAAGCCCGTAGTGGTAGAAAATGAACCATTAAAGAATTTCTTTGATGCAGAAACTTACCACCAAGACTATTTAGATAAAAATCCAGGTGGATATTGCCACATAGGTCCAGATCTTTTCGAAATCGCTAAAAAAGCAAACCCAGAAAAGTAAGAGGAATAAAAAATAAAGATCAAAAAATGGATGAATTTTCAAATAATTCATCCCTTTTTTCTGGGGAAATAGCTAGTTAAAAAACAACTGAGAGAGATTCTGAGCACCGCCGAAGAATCTATTTACTTCAAAAAAAGATTCGGTTGTCATTCTGAGCATCGCCGAAGAATCCATTTTTATTACCATAAACAAGGTTGAAAATTTTATTTTTCAATTCATCATCACAATCTTTGATTGTGAATACATTCCTTTATAAAATAGATCGTTCGCTTTGCTCACGATGACAATTGCCATTTTTTGTAAAAAAACAGATTCTTCGACTACGCTCAGAATCCCTCTAAATCTCATTATTAAGAAAGTCCCAATTTGGATTTTTCTTATTAATCAAAGCATTCTTTTTCTTTCTGGTCCAACCTTTTAATTGAGTTTCTCGATTTATTGCATCATTAACATCGGTAAATAGTTCATAATAAATTAGATAAAAAATATAGTATTTCTTTGTAAATGAGTTAAAATATCCATCATCAAATTGATGTTCATGAAGCCTTCTTTTTAAACTATTTGTAACTCCTATATATAATACCTTCTTTTTATAATTCGTAATGATATAAACGAAATAGATATGAACCATACTTCTTGTTTTTTATCAATTTCAACAACGAATTTTAAATAAAAATTACCTAAAGATTATTTGTGAATTATTGTCATATTCTTAACATTCTAATAACCCCTGAGAGGGATTCTGAGCACCGCCGAAGAATCTGTTTCCTTCAAAAAAAGATTCGGCTGTCATTCTGAGCATCGCCGAAGAATCCATTCTTAATACACTATACAAGACAGAAAAATTGCCCTTTCGCTTTACCCATGCTGATTATGTAGCGTCACAATGAAACCCCTGAGAGGGATTCTGAGCACCGCCGAAGAATCTGTTTCCTTCAAAATAAGATTCGGCTGTCATTCTGAGCATCGCCGAAGAATCCATTCTTAATACACTATACAAGACAGAAAAATTGCCCTTTCGCTTTACCCATGCTGATTATGTAGCGTCACAATGAAACCCCTGAGAGGGATTCTGAGCACCGCCGAAGAATCTATTTCCTTCAAAAAAAGATTCGGTTGTCATTCTGAGCATCGCCGAAGAATCCATTTTTATTACGCTATAAAAGACAGAAAAATTGCCCATTCGTTCTACCTACGCTGATTATGTAACATTACAAGATAACCCCTGAGAGGAATTCTGAGCACCGCCGAAGAATCTGTTTCCTTCAAAAAAAGATTCGGCTGTCATTCTGAGCATCGCCGAAGAATCCATTCTCCAATCTTTCCATCCTCCATACCGCTATTATTAATTTTTTTATTAATTTAATTGCAGAGAAGGATTAATTTTCAATAATTTCAATTAATATTAATTCTCCTTGTTTCAAGGATTTATCTAAGTGAGATAAAACATAATAAACCTTTAATAAATTGAGTTAATATTACATAAATTGGTTGAATTCGATAAGGCACAGGGAATATAAATGAACGAATTACTGGAAAAAACATTCAATTTCGTCTTGTCGGAATGGTACTATACCAGTGCCTTCTTTTTTGTGTTTTTCAGCATCCTATATTTCGTGGGTACATTCTTCACTGAAATCATTGTGGATTACAAAACCAAGAATAAAACCTTAAGGCAGATTGTCTTTGCCAAGAAACCCGGACAACGAAGCAAGGAAATCAGAAACTCATTGGTTTCCATCCTCGTTTTTTCACTCCAAGCCATTCTCTTTCAAATATTATTTTCTCAAGGGATTTTTAAGGTGAGGTTTGATAATCCTTGGAATTGCCTATGGGAGATCCCATTATTATTCCTTTGGAACGAACTCCACTTCTATATGGTCCATTGGCTGCTCCATCGTCGCTGGTTCTTCCTGAATGTGCACAAAGTACATCATTGGTCTAAAGAACCAACATCTTATTCTATTTTTAGCTTCCACTGGATTGAAGCATTTTTATTAGGAACGGTAATCTTTTTCCCGCTCTTTATCCATGATTTTCAAGTATATTCAATATTAAGCCTCCCGATTATGAGTTTGGTCATCAATTTGCTAGGTCATTGTAACCATGAAATACCATCTGATAAACCCAACTCATCCTTCTCTAAATATACCTTTAGACATAGTATGCATCATAAATGGGGGCACGGAAATTTTGGATTTATGCTCAGTATCTTCGATAAAATATTTAAAACGCAAGTTTCAGAAAATAAGAATTAAATGAAATCAGAAAATAAAAAAGTCTATATAAATGCAATTGGTAAGCATCTTCCAAATTCACCCATTTCAAATGATGAAATGGAAGATTATTTGGGATTGATAGGAGGGAAACCCTCTAGGACCAAGGATCGAATGCTGAAGCAAAACGGTATTAACACTCGCTATTATGCTTTGGATAAAGAACAAAATTCAACCGATTCAGTGGCTGGAATGGCCGATAAAGCTATCCAAAATTGCATTGAGAATGCCAAGATCAAGAAGGAGGATATTGAATTATTAACTGCTGGAACGACCCAAGGCGACTTGCCAATTCCGGGATTCGCAAGCATGGTACATGCTGAAGCTAAGCTTCCGGTTTGTAATATCGTCTCCCATCAAAGCGTGTGCTCATCGGGCATTATGGCCTTAAAAAGTGCTTTCCTCCATATCCTGACTTCTGAAAATGAAAACGCGATTGCCTGTGCAGCGGATATGCCGAGCCGAATGTTCAAGGCTTCTCGCTTTGAAAAACAACCTCAAATTCAGGAAAAAGGACTCCCTTTAGATACCGATTTCTTACGCTGGATGCTTTCTGATGGAGCCGGAGCAATGTACCTCGCTAATAAACCCAATAAAAATGGCCTAAGCCTTGAAATTGAATGGATAGATGTCAAATCCTATGCTAATAGTTTTGAAGTCTGCATGTACACAGGGGCTAACAAAAAGAAAGATGGTACCATCGATAAAAATTGGTTGGATTACCCTAATTTCTCAGATGCGGATGCCGATGCTGCAATAAACTTAAAACAAGATATTAAACTGGTCAATAATACCGTGAATTTGGGTGTGCAGCATCTCTTTCAATTGATTGAAGCAGGAAAGGTAGACCCTAAGAAAATTGATTGGTTGGTTTGCCATTATTCTTCAGAATATTTCAAACAGCCAATTGTTGATTTACTGAAAAAAGGCGGACTGACCATCGAGGAAGATAAATGGTTCACTAATCTTCACGACAAGGGAAATACTGGCGCTGCTTCCATTTATATTATGCTGGATGAATTGCTCTACAGCAATAAATTAAAACCAAATCAGGAAATAATCTGTATGGTTCCGGAGAGTGGACGATTTATTACCACCTTCATGAAACTTAAGGTTGTCGGCAATGGTCAAAGCGATAAAACCCCTCTCATTTCTAAAAAGGATGAAATCTTAGCTCCTGAAATACATATTGACCATAAACCTATCCAGGAAAAATTGGTACGAGACTTAACTCAGATTTGGGTCGATTTCGAATTATCCTTGAGAAATACGCCTATCATCGAACGAATCTATAATGGAACCATCAGTCTGGAAGACTATAAATTACTTTTGTTAAATTTAAGACAGCAAGTAATAGATGGCTCTCAATGGATTGCTCGTGCGGCATCCAATGTGAGTATGGATTATTTCGATATCCGTTCTTCATTTATTTCACATTCCAGGGATGAACACAAGGATTATCAGATTCTGGAAAAGAACTATATCAATTGTGGCGGAGATAGGGAAGACCTCTATCATGGTGAAAAAAATATTGGTTCTGAAGCATTAAGTGCCTTTATGTTCCATAAAGCAAGCCAACCGAATCCTTTTGATTTATTGGGTGGCATGTTTATCATCGAAGGCTTAGGGAATCGTTTGGCAGGAAAATGGGGTCGAGCTATTCAGCATCAGTTGGATTTAAAGGATGATCAGGTTTCCTTCTTTATCTACCATGAAACCTCCGATTCCAATGATAATCACTTCGAGCGTTTTGAAAAAGCATTGAACTCCGAGTTATTGACTGAAGATATGGCCAAAAGGGTAGCAAAAACGGCGAAAGTGGTGGCGAAATTATACCAACTGCAACTGGCTGAAATAGGAAATTATTAATACTGAAATATGTTACATACCAGCGAATATTTCGAACATAAGAAGAATAACCCAAGGGATCCCAGCCACTGGCATGCCTTGTTCCTTGATAATAGTGTGCCATTTAATAAGGATGCTAAGGCCGCTTTTCTATTTGATTCCAATCGGAAAAGTAAGCAATTTCTGTTGCCATTTCTGCGCGTATTTGGCCGATTGACGATTATCATTCTGCAGATTTTTAAAGCCGTAGCGCCTAATCTGATCAATGCTCCTAAAACGCTGCATCGATTTCTCTACTGGGGAATGAAATATTGGGTGTCTCCAGAAGCTAATTTCTTGATTCTGCGCCACTTCTATTTAGGATCTGAAGTATTGCGCTTTATTAAAGATAATGTCAAAGGAGCAGAAGATATTCCAATGAATCCACTTAAGCCCTTATCTCTCAATGCGGTAAAAGATAATTTGTTCCTAGAGCATGACCTGAATCTTTATAACTTTATTATCAATTTAAATACTGCAATTCAGGATAAAGGATTGAAAATTGAACCCGTTGATAATCCAAATTTCTCCGCTGTTTCAGCTAACCCAATTCCATTTGAGGAATTCCCAAATCGTTGGACCAATATTATGGACTTATCCTCAGCTATTGAAGTATTTACCCCGGTCTATCAATTTTTCCTAACGGACAATGATTTCTGGCGTGCTTCCAATTCCTTACAGTTGGATGAGGTTATTGGGGTATATGCCGCAACGATTATGCGTTGTCCTGAAAAGTTAATTGCATTGAACAATAAGCATCCTATGATTCCTCTGCCAACTTATGGTGCAGGATTTAGATTGACCTTACATGGTCTTTCAACGGAAGTATTGCATCATCTTATAGCTCAACAAAAATTACATACGGAAGAAACTCCAGTGGTTGTTTAAAAGAATATTCTATATAAAAAAAGAAAGGGTTAATATATAGTATATTAACCCTTTCTTTTTAAGTGAATTATATTATTTTTCAATCTCTTTTAAACTGCTCATTTTCTTATACTCAAGGAATCCTTTGATATCCTCAAAGTGTTCACGAACGCGTTTATTTCCAAACTCGAATACCTTAGTTGCCAATCCGTCTAGGAAGTCACGGTCGTGGGAAACTAAGATCAATGTACCATCAAAATCCTGTAAGGCATCTTTGATGATATCCTTGGTCTTTATGTCCAAATGGTTGGTTGGCTCATCCAGAATTAATACGTTTACTGGCTCCAATAACAATTTGATCATCGCTAACCTGGTCTTCTCACCACCAGAAAGAACTTTTACCTTCTTGGTCGTATCATCTCCACTAAACATAAAGGCGCCCAATAAATCCTTGATCTTCACCCTTACATCACCAATCGCTATTTGATCAATGGTTTCAAAAACCGTTAGCTCCTCGTCCAATAATGCGGCTTGATTCTGTGCGAAATATCCAATCTTAGCATTGTGGCCAACTTTTAAAGTTCCCTCGACATCAATTTCACCCATAATGGCCTTGATCATCGTCGATTTACCCTCTCCGTTTTTACCTACAAATGCTACTTTTTGTCCTCGCTCAATGACCATATTCGCCTTTTGGAAGACCAAATGATCACCATATGATTTTGTCAAGTCTTCAACAATCACAGGATAGGTTCCTGATCTTGGTGAAGGTGGAAATTTCAAACGTAAAGCTGAGTTATCAACTTCATCAATTTCAATAATTTCCAGTTTTTCCAACATTTTTACGCGTGACTGCACCTGTAATGTCTTAGAATAGGTACCCTTGAATCTATCGATAAATTCTTGGTTATCAGCGATAAAGCGTTGTTGCTCCTCATAAGCCTTTAATTGATGTAGTCTGCGCTCTTTGCGAAGTTCCAGGTAATGACTGTATTTAGCCTTATAATCGTAGATTTTACCCATGGTAACCTCAATGGTTCTATTGGTGATATTATCTACAAATGCTCTATCGTGCGAAATAACAATTACAGCCTTCGCTTGGTTGATCAAGAAATCTTCTAACCATTCGATACTCTCGATATCCATATGGTTGGTAGGCTCATCCAATAAAATCAAATCTGGTTTCTTCAAAAGGATTTTTGCCAATTCAATACGCATTCTCCAACCTCCTGAAAACTCAGAGGTTTGGCGGTTGAAATCAGAACGCTCAAAACCCAATCCCTTTAAAACCTTCTCAACTTCAGCATCGTAATTGGTCTCTTCGATTGAGTAGAATTTCTCACTCAATTCTGAAACCCGCTCGATTAATTTCATGTAATCATCGGTCTCATAATCCGTACGTACATTCAATTGCTCATTCAACTCCTCTAACTCATCGCGCATCTTATAAACCTCCTCAAATGCTTTGGAGGTCTCCTCAAAGACCGTCATATTGTCTTTCGTCAATAAGTGCTGAGGTAAATAGGCAATCACTGCATCTTTAGGCCCAGAAACATTTCCTGTCGTCGGTTTCCCAACGCCAGCAATAATCTTTAATAAGGTCGATTTTCCAGCACCATTCTTACCCATTAAGGCGATTTTATCATTTTCATTGATGGAAAATGTTACATCGGAAAAAAGAGTCGTTCCTCCAAAGGAAACGGAAATGTTATTTACGTTAATCACGATTCGATCGATTTTATTTGAGCTGCAAAGATAGAGGAAATATTCGTTTCTTTTTTGGAACTTTTCAATCTTGTTTTATTATCCAAAAAAAGAAAAATATATCCTAAAATAATCCCTATCTTAATCTAACCTAAACGATTACCTATGAAATGTTCGGCTTTCTTTCTTTTGCTTTTGCTCCTTCCAAGTCTTGGTTCTGCAGCTGAAATCACGCTTAAAATCAATAAAAAATATCTCAACTTTCCTATCTCAAATCAACAGGACAGAAAGAAAATGACCTTTCTCCCAGAAGCTACTGAGCCCTGGTCTGTTGTTGTCCGCCTAGCTCCCGACAAAGAAGACTATTGGGTGTTTTATGACGTTTCCCATCTCATGGGGAAAAATCTAAAGATTAGCGCTGATGTGGATGAGAAAGCCCTGAAGAAAATCTATCAGGCTGATGAAATCCACGGACAGGACAGTATTTACCATGAAAAGAATCGTCCGCAATACCACTTTAGCACAAAAAGAGGCTGGATAAATGACCCTAATGGATTAGTATTCTACGATGGAGAATATCATCTGTTCTACCAACATAACCCAATGGAAACAGAATGGGAAAATATGCATTGGGGACATGCCGTAAGTGCCGATTTGATTCATTGGAAAGAATTAGCAACGGCTTTATATCCTGATAAATTAGGTACCATGTTCTCAGGTTCCGCCATTATTGATTATCAGAATCATGCAGGTTACAATAAAGGTAAACAACCCGCAATGATTGCTTTCTATACGGCAGCATCCGATGCCCGACAGGTTCAATGTATGGCCTATAGCTTGGATAAAGGTAGAACCTGGACAAAATACAACAAAAATCCAATCATAGACTCCAAGGAAAAATGGAATAGTCAGGATACCAGAGATCCAAAGGTCTTCTGGTATGAGCCTTCTAAACATTGGGTAATGATATTAAATGAGCGCGACGGACATTCCATCTACACCGCTAATGATTTGAAAAATTGGACCTATCAAAGTCATGTATCAGGTTTTTGGGAATGCCCCGAATTGTTTGAATTGCCAATTGATGGGGATCCGAATAATAAAAAATGGGTTATGTATGGTGCTACTGGAACCTATATGCTTGGCTCTTTCGATGGGAAAGTATTTAGCCCTGAAGCAGGTAAATATTTCTATAATTCTGGAAAACTCTATGCTGCTCAAACTTACAGCAACATCCCTGAAAATGACGGTCGCCGAATTCAAATAGGATGGGGGCGAGTCCAACAGCCAAACATGCCCTTCAATGGTATGATGATGTTGCCAACTGAACTGAGTTTAAGAACTACGAAAGATGGCCCTCGGTTATTTAATAACCCAATAAAAGAAACAGAACAATTGTTTAGCAAGATCGATTCCTGGAAGAATTTGACTTCTGCCAAGGCTAATGAACTTTTACATCAATTTAGCGATTACGATAAGATTAGAATCCGTACAAAAATCAAATTATCACATGCTACTGAAGCAGGGTTTAACCTCTATGCACAACGGATGATTAGTTATGATATGAATGCTAATATCTTGAATACCATGTTTTACTCGCCTCAGGACCCAACCAGTATGGAACTTTCTGCCGATATCTACATTGATAGAACCTCCATCGAAGTCTTTTTTGACAACGGAATCTATACCAGTTATCTCGAAAGAAAACCTGATTTGAATAATCAGGAAGGGTTCCATTTCTGGGGCAATAATATCGAAATTCTGGAATTGGAAGTCTTTGAAATCAAAGGAATATGGAAATAATAATGGAAATTCTTAACCTGAAATACATGCCTAAAAAACTCAATTAATTAAAGCTATTAACAGGTAATATTCCTATATTTAATTACACTAATTAATGAAAAATGAACAAAAGAACCATTTTATTAGGGATACTGCCTGCATTCTTGGCTGTGATGTCATGTAATAATGCGGCAAATAAGGATGCTGATGCAAACTCGGATAGTATTTCAAACAGCACTTTGGATACGACCGTTACAACAAACCCGACTGAATCTGCTAATACGTTCAACCCGGAATCCTTGCCTGAGGCAACTGCTGAGATGGGACAATTCCCTTATTATTCAATTCCAGAATGGCTCGACGCTAAAAGTAGCTATGGCTTTGATAGAGAGTCTGACTTCGGAAAGATTGAATTCTATACTGGAAATTCATTTTATCCAGTTGAGGGTAAAATTAAAGTCAAAGGCTATGGTATGACTGACCCTAAAGATCCTGGAAGTGGAAAGTGGGATGAATATAAATTTGTTCAATCTTATGCTAAACATTTTGAAAGTTTAGGTGCTAAAAAACTTTTTGAAGGACAAGTGCCGCAAGAACAAATTGACGCACTTAATAAAGCCAATAATAAAGATGGCTATTTCTATGATTTTGGTACTTCCAGCATGGAAAACCTGGTTACCTATGGCTTGAAAAAAGGGGATAAGGTAATTTTATTCGCCATTGTTTCAAATACTGCTTATGGTGCTATTTATGTTGCTGAAGCGGAGGCCTTCAAACAAACTGTCGGAATCATAAAAGCAGATAAAATTGAAAAAGATTTAAATGAAAAGGGGAAGTCCGTGCTTCAAATTAATTTTGATACGGATAAGGCAACCCTGAAACCTGATGGTAAAGAATTGGTCGCTGAAATAGGAAAAGTCTTGAAATCGAATAGCTCCATGAAATTAGATATCAATGGCTATACGGATAATGTTGGCAATGCTGACCATAATTTACAGCTATCCAAAGATCGTGCGAATACTGTTTTAAATACTTTGGTTCAGGATGGAATCGATAAATCCAGATTAGCTTCAAATGGTTTTGGTGCAAATGACTTTATCGCTGACAATAATTCTGAAGCAGGAAAACAACAAAATAGAAGGGTAGAGCTGATTAAAAAATAAAGGAATTATTTCCGGTCTATTAAAGTTACAATCAGCATGATTAAGCCCCCAACTAAATAAATACTCATGGGAACCAGAAAGAACCATATAAATGCCCAATATTGATAGGGGCTCATCTTTCTGAATATCTTAGGCCGCTTCATATAGGAAGAACAATCTAAGGGCGCATTTGTGTAATTAAAGAACAAAAAAATAGCCTGCATAATTTATGCAGGCTATTTTTATTCTTAATGAAATCTTATTTCAATACGAATTTAAATCCTAATGAAAATCTTGATGCTTCAAAGTGTGAACCATGTGATAAGTTCCACCAAGGTTTCCAATCAAAATGCATTGCTAATGGTGTTGAAGGAATTCTAAATTCCATACCTAATGCTGGACGAATGGCAAAATCAGTATGCGTTTCACCTTTCCAGTGTTTATCATCATCGTCATACCAATCATCATCCCATTTTCCATGGTCAATAAATGATAACTGTGGACCAACACCAACATACCAAGTCAATCCTTTTGCTCCGGCAATACGTTGATTATAAGAGTAGTCAGCACCAATTACTGTAATGTGATCCCCAAATAATACTTGAACATTTCCAGCATCGCGACCGCCAAAACTATGTTTTAGCTGCGGACCAAATAAACTCTCGCCATCGCCTAAATCAATCCCAAGCCCAATGGCAGTACGGTAAGGAGTCTGCGCATGTACATTCTTGCTCGTCGCAAGCATGAACATACATAGAGTTAGAATAGGTAAAAATAATTTTTTCATGATAATAAGTAATTGTTTCAATAAAAACTCTCACTTTGAAAGTTTCCGCTGTTATAACAAATAGTTTGCCAAAACACGCTAATATTCGCTTTAATACCACAAAAACAATGATTTTTAATCCTAAGAAATATCCGCAAACTTCTCATTTAAAAGGGATTCCCTAAAAAATAATGATGATCTTAAAAATCATCATCGTCATCATCAAATAATCCCGGACTATCAGAATTATTGCTGTATTCCTCTTCTTCTTCTTCCTCTTCTTCTTCCTCTTCCTCCTCAGGGTTAATATTTTCTTTCAAAGGGTATTCCTCACCAATAGGTTCATTGTCGTCCTTTAGCGGATCTTCTTCTGGGCTAGGTTTGGGTGTTCCTTGATCCGAATCAGGATCATAAAATGGATTTTGAAATTGCGGTTCATTATTCTTCTTATTTTTATTGTCTTCAGGATCACCCATTAAATCTTGAATTAGACCAAAGGCAAGTATAAGACCTTGCTCATGCTTTACCGATAATAATATTGTTTTCATATAATGTTTTATGAATTGAACAGATTCAATATTATTTAGTTGTGGGATAAATACCCTTTGTAAATGTATTTATACGCTTTATTGAAATAATGTCAACAAAATTTAATACCAGGTTTTCTTAAGATAAGCATACAGAATAATATTCTAGTTAACGTTTAATTATCCATTTTGCAAAGAGCCAGGTTAATTTGAAACAATTAGATTAACCTGGCTTTTTAAATGACTTTGAAAATAGAAATTATGGCTACTAAAAATGAAAGTGCAAAAGAAGGGCTTAACAATAAGGATAGGCCCAATAAAAAGAAGGATTTGACCGCATTTATGCAAAGAAAATTAAAACCTCAGGATAAGGATGCTGAAGCTGGGGTAGATCCGCAAGAAGATCAATTAAATATTATGCCGGATCCTAATTTACATCCTAAAGAACCAAAGAAAATCACAGCTAAAAAATAGAATTGTCATGAAAAAACTAATATATTTTTTTTCCCTATTGTTCTTGCTAACCACATTTGCTTGCAATAATCCCAGCAATAACAATAATAATCAAATGGATCAACCCATCGATAGCTTAGATAGTATTGATAGTGCAAAATTAGATAGTACAATGGTAGAACAACCTATTAATCCGATCGATTAATTGGGGTTAATGCTGTTTTTACTCCGTCTTCTTATTGACTTCGAAATCCTCTCTCTTGAATTTCTCTGGATAATTAGAACTCAAGTAATATGCTAGGTTGTGCATTGGAAAATCTTCATTTCTAATGTTACCATTCTCATCCATTAAAACATATCGTGGAATACCGTTAAACCGGAATAATTCCCGAAATGCTAAATAATCATCTTCGGAAACTAAAAAACTGTTGTCCATGTAATTCTCTTTGATATATCCATCGTAGAACTTTTTACCAGTATTACCAACATCTGTAATAAATACAAATTCTAGATTCGGATGATCTTTCAATTGATTTCTCAAATCTTTAGTGTGTTCAATATTTGATCGGCAAGGACCACAATTCTCCGCCCAAAAATCAACAACCACAATTTTACCCTTATATGGCTCCATTAATTTTTTAAAAATTGCTGCTGACTCCGTTTTAGGAAGCTCATAACCATTTTTATTTTTATCCTTCTTCGCAATAACTGATTCTAATTCAGAGATTAAAAAGGCTTGATGAAGATTCTTTTTAGCATCAATTAGATTTTTTTCAACCCTTTCCTTATTACCAATGGATCTTAATAAATCTCCAGATATCGCCCGAACCTTAGCAATGTTATAAAACAAGGGTAATTCCTTGCTTTTATATCGAGCCATGCCAACTGAATCTAACTTCTCATATGCATTTTTTTCATTTATAAATTCTCTCAAGGGAAATATTGGAGAAAATTCTATTCGATTGATCGTAAAATTAAACTCTCGTCCAATGAGGTAAGTATGATCATTCATGTCTATTTTTTTTATGAAATCGAAATAAGAAGCTGATAATGGTACTTGCAATACGGCATTGCTACTATCTTGATCTGCATAATACTTTCGGTTCATCTCAAAAGTGAAAAACTTATCCAGGTAATAAAGGTCAATATTATTTAATAGTACCTTCTTTGCTTTTGCCGAATATTTATCTTTTGCAAAAATACCTTGAACCCGGCTTTTCTCTTCTTCCCATTTCTTGTTGGTTATCTCTACAAACTTCTGCTCTGATAAGGTTTTGATCCGAGTTAATAAAGAATCATAAGGTATATCAGGAAGTTCTATGGAAGCGATTTCTTTATTTATTTGCTGGGTATTTCCTAAAAATTGAATGGCCTTTTTTTCATTTTCCACAGATGGATCAATAATCATCGCCAAAGTATTCCCTGGCTCAACATAAAAATTGTAAAATTTATTAAATATAATCATAAATGAATGCAATGGAAATTTGAGCAAGATCTGCGTTTCAAACCTTCCATCTGGACTTATTCGAACTAAGGTTGGACTTTCTTCATTGGTTATGAGATTTCCATGGTAAATCATGCCATATCTCGAAGAATTTTCTGGTTTATATCCTTTGATATAACCTATTATCCGAACGGAGTCCTCCTTGAAAAAATTATCTATACCATAATCTTTAATTTCTTTCACTTTTGATTTCGATAATTCCGATTTTATCCATTGTTCTATTGGTTTTGGAATTGAAGAATCTGATTTTTTAGATTGGGAATATCCCGTAAGGATCGTAGATAGTAGAATGATTAGACTAATTAATGTTTTCATAATCAGCGAATTGGTTTGATTAAATATATTAATTAAAAATGATATTTCTATTTAATTTATTAATATTATATAGACTCATTTTCAGCCTATTTTCCTATTTTTAAGAAAACTAAAACCTACTCATATGCGTAAAACTCTTATTCATGCTCTTGTATTTTCATCTGTATTGGCTTCTTGTGCAAATTCCACCAGTCAATCCAATACGAATTCGAATGCTGACAGCACTAAACTTGAAAAGGAATATCCTAAAATGGGGAATGTCGAAGTGTTAGACCCTGCCATGCTTGCTATTATTGATTCTACGGCTCAAGTTGAAAAACTTGCTGATGGTATGACTTGGGCTGAAGGTCCTGTCTGGGTAAATGATGGCAATTTCCTACTATATTCGGATACCAGACAAAATATTATTTATCAATGGTCTGAAGCTAATGGATTACAGGAATTTATTAAACCTGCCGGTTTTGAAGGCCCTGAGACATACAGTGAGGAGCAAGGAACGAATGGCTTATTGGTTAATAAAGAAGGATTTTTAATTGCCTGTGATCATGGAAACCGAAGAATCGCAAAAATTGATTTGAAAACTAAAAAGAAGGAAACTTTAGTCGATAATTGGCAAGGCAAGAAGTTTAACTCTCCGAATGATATATGCCAACACCCGAATGGTGATTATTATTTTACTGATCCTCCCTATGGCTTACCAGGACGTGAAAATGATACCGAAACAAAAGAAATTGCTGAAAATGGGGTCTACAAAGTCAATGCAAAAGGAGAAGCTACCCAAGTAATCTCAAATTTGGCTAGACCTAATGGAATTGTTATTTCTCCTGATGGAAAAACTTTATTTGTTGCTTTAAGCGATGGAAATAATCCATTTATTATGGCATACGATATTAAAGAGGATGGTCTTTTATCAGAAGGTAGGATATTCTTTGACTTTAAAAAGCAATTCCCAGCAGAATCCTTGGCGGCTGATGGTATAAAAATTGATAAAAATGGAAATATGTTTGCTGCAGCAGGGGATGGAGTGGTAGTGATTAATCCTGCAGGAAAACCAATAGGTAGAATTCGTTCAACTGTACATACGGCAAACTGTGCTTTTGCTACAGATGGATATTTATATCTTACTTCTACAGATCAATTATTACGTGTTAAACTGAAAAATTAAAACCTATTTTCTCGCAGATTGTTCAAGATTTATCACATAAACTCTACGGAAATGAAAGATCAAATTATAGAACTTGAACGCAAATATTGGGATGGAATGGCTAATCTGGACTATGAAACCGTAAAAAATTTAACTTATTTCCCCTGTATAGTTGCGAGTAAGGATGGTGTAAATCAAATTGATGAACCGACCTATAAAAAATATTTTGACATGGGGCAGGGAATGAAAATGAAGATTAAGGGATTGACAGATGCCGTTGTGGAACTATTTAGTAAAAGTTTCGCTACTATAGGGTACCTGATTGAAATCGAGGTTGATAATCAAGGTGAAATTCGTAATTCAAAATGTGTCTGTACTTCTACTTGGATTCTTGAAAATGGAGAATGGAAATGCGTTATGCATACCGAATCTGACTATGTTAAACAGAAAGATTAAATAAAAAATATTTCTTACAATAAAAAAAGGCAAAATCTTGCCTTTTTTTATTGTAATTTTTTCAAGGCTAAGGTTGCTAAACCTTTCATTAACAAAGGGTTAATTTATGCTATTTGAAGTCTGCTTTCCTACCTGCTAAATTGTCTTTAAAATATTACGGTTTCTCATATTAATTCTCAAATCTTTGAAATATCTTTGGCCTTAACCAAATCGTCATTTTATTAACAATTAATTAGCATCATGCTGAACAAATGCTTCTACTGTGGGTACAGAGCTTTGAGTAAAAAGCAACTGAAAGAAAGAAAATGCCCCAAAAAACCAAAAATCCTCTCAATATTTTTAAAATATTGTACTACAGGAATTCTATAACAGTCATGATAAATGGCTGTTATTACCCTTGTATATCATTAAATAGTTGATTTGTAGTTTAATATCTCAAGGATAATTAACTAGACTTACTTGAAATCATTATTTAATTTTTTTAAGTATGTTTTTGTTTCCTATTAAATTATTTTTAATTAAGTTTAGAGAAAACAATTAAATCTTTATATTTAAACTGTAGAGGTTGTCCTAGGACAACCTCTTTTTTTCATGAGAACAATGTTTTAAAACACTGAAAACGAGTTGTTTAATTATTGTGTTGATGTTTTATTCCATTACTCCTGATAGGCTAATGGGTGCTTGTTACCAATAGTAACTTTCGCATTCTTCAATTGATAGATGTTCCAAAACCTAACTATTTTATTTCCTCGACGTTGCTCCAAAACCTTTCTTAGTTTAATTTCCTTAAATAGGTCCGCATACAGGATATGAGGGTCAATAAAATTATTGGATGGACTAATATAATAAGCATCCTCCCCAATTTTTAGTGGTTGTTGGGCTAAATTTAGCCACGCAAATTTGTGGATATCGGTAAGTTTACCTTCTGCAATCAATCGCATGTCTAATGGCATCGCAACATAGTAATATAGATGTCCTGCAGGAAACCAATTCTGTACTAGGATAGCATCCGTGGATTTCATGGATTTATTTTCTATATCCCTTGCTCTTATTTGTTCAAATTGGGTTTTGAAGTCTTTCCATCCTGACATATCCAAGGTAACATCTCCCTGCCCCAAATGTTGCTCATCTGCCTTTGAAAACAAATTTCCTGGGAACCAATGAATCAATAGTACTGCAAACAACATTATCGAAAAAGTAAATCCCAATTGCATATTCAATAACCTCCGAAGCCTGGGGATATTATTCAAATCTAACCGATAATCAATCCATAAAGCTGAAATAATCATAAATCCGAAAAAACCAGGGCCAGACCAGTGGGGGAGAGCTTGCCTAAAAAATGAAACTCCAGTGGTTGCCAAGATAATTGGTATGGAACAAAATAATAGCAGGTAAACAATATGTTTGGATATCCCATAGATTTTAAACTTATTGCGTGTTAATTGGATTAGCACAATAATATAGAGATAAACCAACAAAGGGTTATTGTAGAATATCTGCCCAAAGAATGCCTGAGAAAAGAAATCCAATCGAATTCCAGATTCGATTAGGCTTACTCTTTGACTGTGAAATTTCCAGGTGATATACTGATAATACTCATTCCATAGCCAGATCGGTAGTATACAGATTAAACTGATGAGAATGGAAAAGTAAAGGAACTTATTTTTTAATAATTGCCTTTGAAAAAATAGGATATATCCAATAAATCCAAACCATAAGAAAATAGAATGGACCTTGCTCATACAAGCTAATCCTATCCATAATCCCAATAATAAGAACTGTGCATTTTGCTTCTCGTTGGACTCCTTCATCACTATACAGAGCATACTGTATAAACTGGCAATCCAAAAGGTATTGGCAATTGAATCTGGAAGGATAAATAAGCCTGAAATAATGCTGGAGTATAAGGATGCAGTATAGAGTACCGCTGCTATTAATCCAGCTCGTTCACTCATTAATTGGCGAGCAATGGAAGCAATTAGCCAGGTATTGAAGGCAGCCATAATAATGGCGCCCAAACGCATGGAAAAATCATTTACCCAATAGAGGTTTAAAGTGAAAAATCGAATTAATAATCCAACCATGGGCGGATGGTCAAAATGATTCCAATCCAAATGTTGGGCATAGGTGAAATAATAAACTTCATCATTTCCCAATTCTATAAAATTGGCAAATAAACAACGGATGATCGTCGCCACAACAATCAGCCATCTTAATTTCAGCCTATATTCATTTACCATGGCCAAATGTGAAAATTAAATTTGCCGAAAAATTCCATATAAAAACCATTCCTATGGCCATAAGCTTGCTGAGATAAAAATTGAGCTTCAGCTTCTGATGAAATAGATATAGAAAGCCTGTATTTAAAGCTAAACCTATACAACTGATCCCTAGGAAATAAAGAAATTGACCAATTATTTGAGGATCCTTGCTGGAAAAGGTCCAGATTCGATTGAGGATATAATTGTTGATGACAGCAACCGTAAAACCAATCCCATTGGCTAAGAACTTATTAATCTTGAATTTTTCCTTGCACAGCCATGTGAAGAAAAAGTCTATGGACATACCCAATAAACCAACAGCCGCAAATTTAGCTGCACTCAATGCAATTTTCCACATAGCCTAAATCCTGAAATTTGTAGGTAATTGCGATAAACTGAATCGATGTTCAGTAAAGTAGCTCAGTAATAAAGCATATAAACTGCTGAATGCTACACCTAACATCGACCCAAACCAAACATCATCCAGAAAATGCTGCCCTAAGTAGATTCTTGAATATCCCGTTAGACAGGCAAATATAAATGCGATGACGCCTAAGGATTTACGCTTCGAAAAAATAGCTATGCAGGTTGCTAATGCAAAGGCCGAGGTGGTATGCCCCGATGGAAAGGCATTATGATAGGACATCGGCATCCATGATAGGGAATGAAATAAGGGGTCATCCTGAAGAAAGAATCCAGGACGATTGGTTTGAAAGGATCTCTTTAATAAAGAACAGACTAAACCAGAACCAATATAGCTGGCTGCCATCGCAACTCCTAATCGCCTAGACCATAAGAAAAAACAAAGTAAAGCTAAGGCAACTACAAAGATCCCATCCCCAAATTGAGTGATGACCGTAAAAAAGTAATCGAAAAATAAGGAATTCCTAGAATTGAAAAATATAAATGATTCCTGCTTGGAAAAGGAGAAAATTAATGAACTTACAACAAATAACCAAAGCAGAAAGCTGATATAAAAAACCTTGTTCTCATAATATAGCTTAAGAATACGTTTCATTCTGTTAATTTTACTTTCCTATTCAAAAGCTAAAATTAACCTTGTACTGTTATTCTAATGTTAGGTGAATATTAATTATCGCAATGTTTCTAAAATTTCCTTTGCAGCAAAGGTTCCTCGGTAAAAGGCCTCCTCAAAGATGGAAATTCCTGATAAATCTGAATGCGCGAAAAATATTTTGGATTCGATAGTTCGCTCCAATTGCTTCCTTGCAGAGGAACTAATAAAACCCGGAACTGGGCTGATCATCCCATGTCCAAGCCTGAATATCTCCATCGTCTCCACTTCAGCAGCGATCCCATAATGAGCCTTATTTAAGTCTTCTAAAATAAAGTCCTTCCATTGTACCTCTGACCATTCATATAGTTTTTGCCGCTCGGATTTCAAATCTCTTGAATCCAAACTATGATAGTAAGTGATGACAAAAGGTGATTTGAATTGACCTAGACTTTGATGCTGATCGTAAATATAGCCTAGTCCTTTTCCGCCATGGATGATATTATCCCATGATAAATCTGAACCAATGGATAGAGGAAATTTCTTTAGCGTGATGGTAGCGGTTATCCAAGGGGCATATTGACATAGTTTACTCAACTCCTTCCGCTCTGGTATTAAATACTGATTGACAAACTGTGGACATGCACTCAATAATTGGTCAACAATAAATAACGTGGATTTACCCGTCTTTGAATTAAAAGCATAAACTTTTACTTGATTTCCTGTGTAATCAACCTTATATGCCAACCATCCACATTGAATCTTATCCTGAACAAAACTTGCTAGATGCTTTGCTAACCTTGAATTTCCTTCCTGCCAGGTTAAGACCTCTTCCTTGTCTGGATAATAATCATGCTTCCGGCTCGAAAAATAATGGATTCCTGCAAATGCTGAACTGTTTTTAATCCCCGTTCCAAAATCATCCCGACAGCAGTAATTGACATATTGATAGAGGTTCTCAGAAGTGTAAGCTTGTTCCTGCATCCATTTTTCCATGCTTAGCATATCTAAATCCACTAAATCATGTGCTTGAGACGCAAAAATGGTGGGGATATCAAAGATGAATTTTCCATCCTTTCCTTTCTGTTTACTAAAGGTATCCATTTGTTGAAAGAACCGCTTAAATTCCTCCTGCTCATCTGGATTTAAACCATATTCAGGGACAGACCCTTCTTGCCAATAATTTTTGATGAATAATCTTGACTGTGGCGCAAAACTAAGCTGTTCCTCGTCGAAAATTGGCTTCCCATCATTGGTCCAACCAACAACTATTCCTACTTTTTCCAAAAATTGATAGATTTCCCGATTTGAAGCATTTGGAATCGGAAGATAATGTGCGCCTAAAGGATATTTTGAGTATTGATTTTCCCCCGAACGGGAGTTCCCGCCGGCTTGTTCCTCCATTTCTAAAATCATGAAGTCCGAAAAACCAGATTCCTTTAATTGATAGCCTGCCGATAGTCCGGATATTCCAGCTCCTAATATTAATACAGGTATATGTACCTCTTCGCTGGGTTTTGGAAAATCCGGAAAACGCAAACGATGACCTAAAATATGGTTGGTTCCTGTAAGCCTCAGGAATAATCCATTCGCTTTCTGTTTGCAAGATTGAATAAAAGTAGCGGTAAGACCGACAATAAAACTTGCCTTAAGAAAGTGACGCCTACTCCAATTATATTTTACCCCATTCTTCATCAAAGTATCGCACTAATATCTGATTGTCTAATCGATTGATTTCTACCTCTCTTTTCCCCATATCACCCGCAAAATCTGTTAGCTTTTCAAACTTATAATCATAAAACTTTAATCCCTCCACTTTTTGCTCTACACGGGTAAAATCTATACTCGAATCAGGGGAAAATAAACAAAATCCCCATTCTCCAAATGATGGAACATAGGCATGGTAGGCTTGAGGGTTGGGGAATATTGAAGCAATCGTCGCATGTACACACCAGTAAGATTTCGGTGCATAATAAGGGGAGGTCGTTTGAACAGAAATTATTGCCTCTGGACTCATCAATGTCCGGAGACGTTTATAAAATGCCGTAGTATATAGTTTTCCTAAACTGTAATTTGATGGATCCGGAAAATCTATTATTATAACATCATATTGTTGATTTTGATCCTTTAACCATATAAAAGCATCTTGGTTGATGACCTCGACTTTCTTACTATTTAAGGCATTGGCATTCATTTTTCGTAGGATTTCATTGGTCTGGAATAATTGGGTCATTCCTTCATCCAAATCTACCAATGTTACTTTTTCAACTTCGCCATACTTAAGAACTTCTCGTGCTGCCAATCCATCGCCACCGCCCAAGATCAAGATGTTTTTGGGATTGCGGGAAATGGACATTGCCGGATGAACCAAACTCTCATGATAACGGTATTCATCCTTACTGTTGAACTGTAAATTGTTGTTCAAAAATAATTGATAATCCTTTCCTGAATTCGTTAATACAATCCGTTGATAATTTGTCGTATGCTTATAAATAATGTTATTTCCATATAACTGATTCTCAGAATAATTCAATAGATTATCTGAATAAGCGAAAACAACACACAAAAACAAGAAACAAACGATAGCCTTTACCTTCATCAGGGTAGGGTTTTTCAAAAACTTGCTGAGATAAAAGGTTAGGAATATTCCTACTAATATGTTGATTATGCCGAAAAGTAGGGAAGTCCCCATAACTCCAAGTTTTGGAATCAACAAAATTGGGAAAAGAACGGATGCAATTAAAGCACCGATATAATCAAAGGCAAATACATTGGAAACTAGGTCTTTAAATTGAACCCGATCCTTTAAGATATTCATCAATAATGGGATTTCCATCCCACATAAACAACCTGTTAGAAAAACAATAAAATAAAGGATAAACTGAAAATGCTCTACCTGCTGGAATAATAAAAACAATAGCACAGAACTCGTTCCACCGATCACACCAATCAATAATTCAATTTCAATGAACTTATCAAATAAGTTTTTTTGAATGAATTTGGCTAAGTAGGAACCGACACCCATTGAAAAAAGGTAGGTGCCGATAATAAAAGAAAATTGTTTTACTGAATCTCCTAATAAATAACTCGCTAATGCCCCTGCCACCAGTTCATATACCAATCCACAAATGGAAATGATGAAAACTGCTATCAATAAGAAGATTGACAGATTTTTCTTTTTATCCATGAATGGAAGCTGCAATAATTATGGAAATCCCAAGGATAAAACTTGCAAAAACTATGGCTAGGGCCACATTTTGATTCTTTACTATCTCTTGCCATGACTTCTCAGGAGTTAATTTCTCAATCACCAGATAAGCTAATAATAAGATAATAATTCCAATGAAAGAATATATTACCGAGGCTGCAATGCCTTTGAAAAAATAATCGTAATTCATGTTTGTTCTATTTATGATTTCCAATGAAAAAGTTTGACCTTCGATATATTCTGCTGGACCCTGTACCTGTATGATCCACCTGAGTATCAATTTTGATAGTTGATTCACAGCTTTGCTGGTCCTCAATATATTTTAACCCAAAAATTAATGCTAATCCTACTATACTAAAAATAAAAAAGCCTGATTTAAAAAGGATGCCATAGGCCGTGGATTTATCATAAACCCCAGTTTTTCCCTTTTCATTCGACGAAAATAAGATTGCACCATAAATGACTATACCAATGATATAGATGATATATAAAAAGATTAATGGGGTATTACTATAGCCCCCATATTTTAATTTTATCTGTTCTTCTAGCTTAAATTCCGTGACTTCAGTTTCCAATTCGCCCGTTTCAAAAACGAAATGGTATCTCCCCGGCAGAACTTTACAAAAATCTATATCAATCACATTTGCTAAATTCTGGGGATTCGCAACATGAACTATTGGTCTTAACCTGGTAACAGCATTGTTGGTTTCATTGACCAAACTTATTGTTAACATTGATCCTGAATGACTTGGAATGGAAAAGCCTTCATATACTAAATGCTTTTTTACTGTTCCTTTTAATTCAAATGGCGTGGAAATAAACGAGTTACTGGGAGATTTAGAAGTAAACGTTTCGTTGAATTCAATATGCTGAATCTGCTTTTGAGGCTCGTTGATATAGGAATAAATAAAGTATGGTAATATCAATAATGGCAATATGGACAGTATAAATTGATTGCCAAATTTTTTTGTTCGCTCTAAATAACGTCGTGATTTTTGAAATAAGTTTAAATAACTCTTTCTATCCCAATAGGTTCCTTTATAACATTCCTGCTCCCCATCAATGGTTTCAATAGAGAAAAAATCTAATTCTTTGAATTTATGGGCATAAGTGCTGGCCTCAGATTCATTATCAAGATCCTCAAATACAAATCCTTCCGCATAAATTACCCTTTGCTTTACGGTCTCTTCAAAATAATAGTTTTGATTATCATGGCTTACCGAATCAGGTTTAATCCGAACACTCGCTGGATCGATCTGCTCTAAGGTACAGTAATAACCACCACCATCACTAAAGAAAATATCTTTATCATCCTTATTTAAACAAACATATTCATTGCCAACAGCATTCAGACTTTTCCGCTGAATAATGGTGATAATACAGGGTTTTTTATTTCCAACATCAATTATCTCACCCAATTCTGCCCAGACCGTATTCTGATTGGCTGAAAATTGTTTCTTAAATACCCAGGTATCTTTATCATCACCTACAAAATAGGAATGACAGCTCGGACATACATAACCTGTATAGTCAAAAACCTCGACTGGAAATTTTTGGTTATGGGAACATTTGGAGCATTTTATTTCCATCATTAACGGTTAACTAAGGTTTCGGTTAAAACAGTCGATTCAAAATATGCCTTGTATTCCTTTCCTAAATCTAATACTTTTTCAGAATTATCCTTTAGGTAATTACATAAGTAAACATCAAGGGTCAGTTGACTAAATTCTGGCCAAGTATGCACACAGATATGTGATTCCATCAAACAAACTGCAGCAGTAAATCCAGCACCATCAAAGCTATGCGAGGAACAACCAACCATTTTCAGATCATATTGATCCAACTTTTCCTGCGTAAACTGTAGGAAACCCTCTAAATCACATAATAATTTAGGATCATTTACTTGTAATGTCAATAAAAGATGTTTCCCTGGCCTATAACTTTCTAGCATGTATGATTGATAATTGTTGGCCTAATATAATTCATTTCCGCTGAATTAACAATGCGATTTAATTACAAAGGGCGTGGGCATGATTGTCATTCTGAGCGTAGCGAAGAATCCATTTTTATCAACTATGGGTAGGGGCGTATCGCATACGCCCTTTTTATATTCGGCATATTAGTTCATATCCACACCAAAACCCGCCAGCGTTTTAAGAACCCCGTAGGGGTGGCAGATTTGTAGCCAGGAATGTGTTTACAGACGTATAGCCCCATAGGGGCCGCAGTTTTTAGGGCGTATGCAATCCTCCCCTACATTCGTTTCAAAAACCCGCCAGCGTTTTCAAGAACCCCGTAGGGGTGGCAGATTTGTAGCCAGGAATGTGTTTACAGATGTACAGCCCCATAGGGGCGGCAGTTTGTAGGGCGTATGCAATCCGCCCCTACAATCGTTTCATTTATCCGACAGCGTTTTCAAGAACCCCGTAGGGGTGGCAGATTTGTAGCCAGGAATGTGTTTACAGATGTACAGCCCAATAGGGGCGGCAGTTTGTAGGGCGTATGCAATCCGCCCCTACAATCGTTTCATTTATCCGACAGCGTTTTCAAGAACCCCAGAGGGGTTCAATATTAGTAACCCGATGATATAAACGAATAGCCGCTGCCCAATGCAATCGCTAAAGCGATTGCATTGGGCAGCGGCTTATTTCATTTAACACCTCCTATTACTAACATTAAACTCCTTTGGAGTTTTTATCTCTGCTTTGCATTTTGAAACCCCGTAGGGGTGACATATTTGTAGCCAGGAATATGTTTACAGACGTACAGCCCCATCGGGGCGACATATTTGTAGCCAGGAATATGTTTACAGACGTACAGCCCCATAGGGGTGACATATTTGTAGCAAGGAATGTGTTAACAGATGTACAGCCCCGTAGGGGTGACATATTTGTAGCCAGGAATATGTTTACAGATGTACAGCCCCATCGGGGCGACATATTTGTAGCCAGAAATATGTTAACAGGCGTACAGCCCCATAGGGGTGACATATTTGTAGCCAGGAATATGTTTACAGATGTACAGCCCCATCGGGGCGACATATTTGTAGCAAGGGACATTTAATAAAATACAGCCCCATCGGGGCGGCATATTTGTAGGGCGTATGCAATCCGCCCCTACAAAACGTTTCATTTATCCGATAGGCATTTCGTCAGCGTCTTAACAACCCCTCTGCTTTCCTTGTCCCACAAAAAAGAAGGTGTCTAAAAAGGCACCTTCTTTTGTTTTAATACCTTTCTTGATCTCAATTATATTTTCATAAACAATATTAAGCTGCAAGTCGATTTTCTGTACTTTTCAGCACGTTGATAGCTTGATTTATCGCAAATAGGGAGTTGTTGCCACCAGGTTTACCAATTAAAGTTTTGTTTTTCCACTTTTTTGCCCATTTTCTTAGGTTATGGGCAATAGCCATCAATCCGAACTCCACAGTAACTTTTTCGAGTCCTTTCATACTAAAGCGGGTAAACTTGTTGTTGCTTTTCATCTGTCCAAATACCGCTTCGACTTCCACGGGTCTTTTGCTTCGATGGTATCGCCCTTGTGTCGATAGTAGTCTTTCTCTAGCTTTAGCCTTGAGCCAAGCAAGGCGGTGATTGACTTCAATCAGACGATTGCCCTGTGCTTTATGACACCCATCACGCATCGGACAGCCCTCACATCGCTGAGCTTGATAGCAGCTCACCTGGGCGGCATATCCGTTGGTACTGACCCTGGTTGTTTGTCCGACAAAGCTTAGTTTCTGTCCTGCCGGACACACATAAAAATCCTCCTGATCATTGTAATATAGGTTCTGTACCGAAAAAGGATCCTGCTTATGCTTTCGCTTCTGCTCCATATGGAAGTAATTGTACTTGATAAAAGCGGTTATATCCTGTCCTTCCAACAACTCATAGTTCTGCTCACTGCCATATCCGGCATCTGCGACGATTGACTCACTTTGTTTTCCGTAACGGGACTCAAAGCCTTCCAAATGTTCCGGTAGGGTTGTCGTGTCTGCGGTAGTCTGATGGATACTGTAATGGGTGATGAACTGTTCCTCGGTACTGATCTGTGTATTGTAGGCGGGTTTGAGTTGACCGTTCTTCATGTGATCCTCTTTCATGCGCATAAACACAGCATCGGTATCGGTCTTACTATAACTATTGCGATCCCCTAGTATTTTCAGCTGTTCTTCATATTTCTGCAATCGTGGCAAGTAGTCATCTTCGAGTTTCTTAAGCTGCTTATCGGTAGACTTATTGGCCACTTTGAGCTTTGCATTGATCGCTTTGATCTTTTCCTTCAGCTGCGTGCTGTCGATAGCCTTGCTAACTTCTTGATTGCCTAATGTAGATTGGTCTTGGGTAATCTGCGCATCAATATCGGCAAGAACCGAAGCGATGTTCGCTTCTAACTTTACCTTGTTTTTCTCAACCGATTTCTTCCATACAAACGTATAACGACCAGCTGCAGATTCGATCTTGGTACCATCAACATACTGAACTTTCAGGCTGACGTACTCCATTTCATGTAACATCCGGACGATACTTGCAAACAACTCCTGTATTTGCCCCTTAAGACGCTTCCCCCTGAAATAGTTGATCGTACGATAATCAGGGGTACTGTTGCCAGAAAGCCACATGAAATAGATGTTCTCTTGTAAGGCGCGTTCAATCTTTCGGCAAGAATAGATATTGCTTAAATAGGCGTAGAACAACACTTTGATGAGCATCCGGGGATGGAAACTAGTAGTGCCTCCCCCTTTATAAAGTCGGATAATATGATCCAGATCCAACTGATCAACAACCTGATTCACCAACCGAACAGGATGGTTCAATGGAATACGATCAAAAATATTTTCAGGAAATAGACTCGGACTATTGGATGGAAGAGCTTTGAATTGTATGTTTGCCATATTGTTTTTTGGGTGCACCTTAAGATACTAAATCTTAAGGACAAAAAACAGAAAACCCCGCCATTTTTTAATGACGGGGTTATTTTTTTTAGAGACCTTTTTAGACAGCCTCTTTTTATTACAATGGATTTATCGCCGTCTTAAGACACATGCACCTCTTGCGCAGGTTTAACCTTACTTGGATCTTTTTGTAAAATCACGGTTAAGATACCATCTTCAAAACTTGCATGCACATTATCCAATAACACCTCATCCTGTAATTGGAATGCACGTTCAAATTCACCCAATTGCTGTTCTTGGTAGATGTATTTCAATCCAGGCTCTAGTTCTGCCGCCTTGCATGATATTTTTAACAGTTGATCGGTAATATTGACTTGAAATTGTTCCTTCTTACGACCAGCAGCAAATACCTGTACCTGATAAAACTCTTCATTTTCAGCAATATTCACCGGAATATTGGTTTTATTGCCGCGATTGAATGGACTGCCTTCTTGGAACAAATGGTTCTGTAAACGGCTAAATTTCCTTCTAAAATGGCTTCTGCATAGATTGTTTTGTGCTTCTGCGGATTGATTATATTCTTCTCTTCTAAACATTTCTTTAATTTTTTGATATTAATAAATAGGGACAATAGTTGCTTTACGCGTATTGTTGACATAAGTTACTGGAACAATAGCATTTGTTTTCTCGGATAGGTAGGGTCTTGCATCATATGGATCCATCATATAAGGGTTATCCGATTTGAAGCGACGATTTTGAACTTTGGAATAAATTAAGGTTCCTATTGAAAATAAGATCGAGGTCACCAATAGAATCTTAAAGATTGTTCCAATTAATAATGTTGCTATTCCGACCACTGCTGTTGCTACGAGTAACTTTGGAATTATAAATTGAATTTTATTTTTCATGTTTTTATTTTTTTAAATCTTGTAAAGGCCTTTGATGTTGTAGACGTTGGACAGCATCCTTTTACCTTAAATTATTTTGAAAAATTTCAATTTATTTTTTCCAGCCTAAAAACCACATCTAGAATTAAAGCGTTTTTTCCATTCCTCGCGAAATCGCTCGCGTTCGTCCTCACTAAGGTTAGGGTTTTCCATATCATGCGGTCGCATACGGCGTCCAAATCCCGGACCTGGTTTGCCAAAACCCCGACCAAATAATAATTTGGACAATACAAACAAGCCCAAGGCTTGCCAATAGCTGATACTTTTCAAACCAAAGATCTCCGGCATCAGATGATTCCAAAGGAATTGAAGTAGGCCAATGACCAAAAAGAATAATATGGCAATTGCAAAAACCTTAAAGATTTTTTTAACCTTTCTTTTTTTATGCATATTGTTATTCATCACTAATATTTTTAAGATTTTAATTCATTATATAAACCACGTAACCTCAAGCGTAAATGCTTCACGGCATAGCTTTTCCGGCTAATAATCGTTTTGAGGTTTTCATTTTCAAGATTGGCAATTTCCTGTAAGGTCATTTCTTCAATTTCATTCATGATAAAGACCTTTCTTTGTTTCTCGGGCAATTCCTCGAGCGCGTTCATCAACTCATCCCAAAATATATCCTTAAACATTTTGAGTTCGGGATTGTCGGTTTCATCTGCGACCAATAGATGTGCAATAGGGAAGGAGTCCTCGTCGCCCCCTTCTGTGAGTTCATCGAGCGATTCATTTTTCTTCTTGCGGTAACTATCGGTAATTTTATTGCGTGTTACGGAATATAACCATGCGCCAGCATTCCCTAGATCATCAATATTGGTTACTCTAGAGAATTGATACCAAACTTCTTGCAAAATATCCTCCGCATCCGCTGTCTTTTGTACGCGTGACTTGACAAAACGCAGCAATTGACCGCCATATGTTTTGACGACCTCCGTAAATGATTTGGCATTTTTTTCCGACATGTGTTCTAGCTGTGCCTCGTCCATACAGACAATGACGAATCAAAACTGTTTTTACTTTAAAATATTTCTAATTATTTTTTGATTCAGGAAGGATGCCTTTGAATAGGAAAGTTTTATAATCATTATCTTCTAAATTTTGAAGATTGAAATAGGGATATCTACGACCTTCAATATTTTTTCTTTTAATAGGGTCGTTCTTATAAATATACTTCAGGTATGAAATTTTGGCTTTAATTTCAGGATATTCTTCTATTATTTTATCATAAATGGCCTGTTTCTCAGGTTTTAATTTTATTTCGGTCTCATCTAAGATAATATAAGCCCAATCTTTGTTTTTTACCTTTATATATTTCTCAGCAGCCCTTTGTTTTTCAATAACAATTTTATTATTTCTGGAATTACTGTTTTTTATTTCTATCAATGTTGCCTTAGCATTACTGAATTTTCTAACTAAAAAATCCGGTTTATATCGAACACATCCATCGCCATAAATTTCAGTTATCGTTAGGGAGTTCTGTCGATAATTTATAACAATTGGCTCTCGCATATAGGCACAATACTCTTCAATCATGAGAACAAATTTTAATTCCAATTTGGAGTCCAGCAACAATCCGTTATAGAGTATTTTATCAGCTTTTATGAAAAAAGATTTTTTCTTCATGATGTGATATTGAGTTAGTTTTTGATTTGTTTCAATAATATATCATCAATTCTTTGTTATTAAAAGAAGCGATATATTCCATTTTATTGGCTAATATCTCCTTTAAGTTATGAAAAACAACCGGGATTTGGGAGATGCCATCATATTAAAGAATTACTACAATTTATATTAAAAAAAATTTAGAACTATTTAATCGAACTATTTCAAAACCCAAGTGTTCAGCCTATGAATACTTACTATTTTGGATAAGCTCGCAAAGGCATCTTGATTAATTAGTATTGACAAATTACCTTAAGGCAGAAATAGGTGATAGGTCTAAATAATTGACAGCTTCAATTTTTATAATTGGAGCTGTTATTAAATCATAATTAACCGTTTTTCAATAAAAATCAAATTAATTCAAACCAAATACGTTCTGTACTGTTCTTTATATACACACATATTTATTCACTATTAAAAACAAAAAAAATGGATTCATTAGATTTAAAAGGAAGATGGAATATTTTAAAAGGAAAAGTAAAACAACAATATGCGGATCTAACGGATGACGATTTATTGTATGTTGAAGGAAAAGAAGATGAACTTTATGGTAAACTTCAGAAAAAAACTGGAAAAACCCGTGAAGAAGTTCAAACTTGGTTAAGAGATTTGGATAAATAATATCCAAAACGACTATCATAAAAAAATGCCTGACCATTACGGTCGGGCATTTTCATTTTCTATCCTAATTGTATTGTGGCAATGAATGCCTTTTTTCTTTTCACTACTTCAAAGCTAAAGCATTCATTGATAATTAGAAATACCTGTTTTAAGGTAATTTATAGAATACAACTATTTTGGATCCTTCAGTAAATCAATAATATTTTCAATAGGTCTGCCAATGGCCGCTTTCCCATCTTTAATGACGATGGGTCGCTCTATTAGAATCGGATTTTCAATCATAATATCTATCCACTCTGCATCTGTTAAATCTTTTCCACTATATTTTTCTTTGAATATTGTTTCCGTTTTGCGAATAAGATCCAGTGGCTTCATCTTTAGCATGTTTAATATATCCTGGAGCTCTTTTTTTGTAGGTACCTCTTTTAGGTATTCCTGTACTTCAAATTCTGCATGATTTTCCTCTAAAAGCTGATAGGCAGCCCTACTTTTGCTACATCTATTATTGTGATATATTTTTATCATGATTCAATAAATTTTAGATTTTATATATTCCTTCAAATTTATATTTCTTTTGGGGAATTAGTAAATAATCAATAAAAAACGCGATATCTCAGTATCGCGTTTATATCCTATTTATTGTAAGTATTAGGGTCGAATGCCTCCTTGAGGTTCTTGGGTTCTATTTTCTTTTTATGGTTTAGATTGTGTCTACTATTCGAAGATGTTACATAGGCCTGTTGTCGGGTGCGTTGTAAATTTCCGATAGGGCAATTTTCTTCGATTGTTCTAAATGGGGTGAAGGATAGGTTTTCCATAACTTCGAAATTTCCGTCTGCAGGTACTTCCTGTTTGAAAATAGTAATCTTTGCTACTGTTTGAAAAGGGGCAATGTTCTGATCCCATTCAACTGTCAAATCGTTAATTGGTAATTTGTCCAAATCTGAACATAATTGAATTTGAAGCTCAAATGTTAATTCATGTTTTGCAATTTCCTTTATTATTGCTGAACGATATGGCCAATCTTCTGATTCTATATCTACCTCTCTGTCTTGAATTTTACTTCGGGTTTCTGCGGTTGGTATCACTCGGATCTTGCCCATATAATCCCCATGACGTACGGCTCCCATACTATAAAATTCATATAAAAAACTGTTTATTGCTGGGATTTTTTCAAAAGTTTTCAATGCATTTAATTCCTTTAATGCTTCCCAATTTGGAAACGCTTTTTTGTTTTCTGTAGCCCATAATGCAGCAAACTCCAATTTCCCTAAGGCTCCTTTTTCAAAAAAATCAGTCAACTTTAGGAATAACTTTGAGATAAAAACATAATGCTCAGCAGTATTACAAAAGAATACAGGATTATTAATCAAGTTATAATCCATATTTGGGGAATCTTCCTCATTTGGTGCAAGCTTCTTCCCAGGAATATCAAATACCTTAATAGCCATTCCTTGGGCATTTCCACTTAGTTTATCTGGTAGTACACGCGAGGAGCCATTGGAAAAACGAATGACTGCTTCATGTTTGCCCGGTTGTGCATAAATTCCTTGGGCCAATTCTGAAGGTAAACCAGACAAAATCTCAAATTCTGCTTTTAATGCTGCGTATCCGTTGGCATGTGCATCTCTAGTGTAGTGGTTAATATGACTTAAGGTCTTGGTTTCCTTTATATAATTTTGAATATCATTGTTTATCGTTGTCATGTACTCTTTGAAATTCTCTGGAATTTCCTCGAGTTCAGGTTTATACTGAATATATTCCTTGTTCATAGTTTGTGTAATTAATTATTACAAATAGTTGTTATTAGGCATTGTGATCAAATGGAATTATGGAAGCTCACTAATCCATTTTAATGCAGAAAGACTTGGAATAAAGCAATATTCACCACCTTTGACAATATTATAAGTTTGAAGATTGTGATATCTTTTAACCATTGGATCTGCCGGGACAGTGAAAAGACCATCTTTTTGAACCGAAATTAAAGGATCCCTTTCAGTTCCTAGGTTTTGAGAATTTCCATCATTTACCCATTGCGCCTGCAGAAATTCCATGGTTCCCATGGCATTCGCACTGATCGCTAAAAAATATTGGCCTCTTTCCTTACCATCATTCTTGATGATATCGGGAGCAACAATATCTCCAAATGTTACGCTCTTTCGGATAATGCGATGTAAGCGAACATCTTCCATGACGAAGTTTTTAGAGTCCCGAGGGTTCATGCGCCTAATATGGGAGGAAAAGGGACATTTTTTCCCATATTCATCATCCTTAAAGGAAAAATCATTGTTCTTATTTGCATTTTCTCCCAAAGCCTGGTCATCACTTTCAGGGCTTAATACCAATGGAGCTCCACTTCGCCAGCGGCCTACCATTTTTGCTGCCAACAGTTCTCCTTCTTCAGGACTATTACTGTTTTCTTGGATGAATTTATTGAATTCAGCCACCTGACTTTGGTATTTCCGAACGGCTAAAAAAGACCCATTTTTACCTAATATCTCGGGCTGCGGAAATGGCGCGATTACTCCTGCCTCGCCAGGGTATCCCAAAATAAATTCACCTGCTTTAATTGGACGATCATAACTTGCTGGCATATCAATACCGGAACCTTCGATTTCAGGATTACTAATCCCATCCCGAAAACCAAATACATTTTTTACCTCCTCGGTTGCTCCAAAATCATGTTGAAACAACACTTCAATGCCTGTATTCCCTTCTAATTCTTGTCTGAACTGATTCAATAAATCTTGCCAAGCCTCCTTAGAATCTGCAATGACAGCTGCTGCAACATGGATCTCCTGTTTAAAAGCTTTTTCCCAATGTTTTGGATCATTTACACCTTCATCTTTTAGGAATTTAGCGCGAGCAGCCATACCTTCCTTAAAGGATTCTGGAAAAGAATCCAATGAAGATTTATCTAAACCTAAAGCCTCCAATCCCTGGTAGGTAAGGGTGAGGAAAACCGTTGCACCCTCATTCTTATCCCAATCTTGCGCAGAATGAACCAAGGGTAAAACAGCTTTAATCATGTCTTTTCCCGATGCTGCAGACTTGATTTTTATGGCCGCCATAGTTCCATAGTAGGGAATAGGTCGACTCCTTAAGATCATGGATTGAATATCATCTAGCTCTATTTCAACCTTATTGGGATTGAATATCCTTTTTAATAACTCGAATGCCATAGTCTAACTTTTATTTGCCTCATCAATAACTTTGTTTAGGCCACTTACAATTTTATCTTGTCGGCGAATATCATTTACCGTCAAATGTGGAACCCCAACATACCATCCAGTTGCGGTAATTTGATGGTCAATAATAAATTGTTTAACACTGGGGTCTTTAATGCCAGGCCAACCTTCTACATTGCCAAAGATAATATCCATTAATTCAGGGATTTTGGTTGCAAAATCATCTATATAGGCATCCCAATCCCCATCATAAGCGGTACAAAACAAAATTTTAGTATCGTTATCTAAAAGCACGATGCGAAGGTCATGTAATGTTCCGACGCGGGTTGCACCACCAAGGTTCCCATCAGCTATCTCCATTATTTTCTTTAATCGTTCGCCACCTCCAGGTTTTAAATCTGCAATTGCTGTCAATTCTGAAACACGACCAGAACGAAGTCCTTTCTTTCCAGCAGATTCAATGGAATGATCATATCCATCATTCGCCGCTTCCTTAAAATTTGCAATAATTAAGTCTTTCTTTAATTTTAAATCTTCTAACATACTCATCTCTTTATCATTTTAATTATAAAATCATTTTCATTTCCTTTAAAAAAACAACAGATTCCTTCCTTAAATGTTTTAAAAAGGCTGAGCTTTAAAACTCTCTTAAAACACGCTCAATACATGTTTAAACATTGATTTTCCGTCTTTTGATTCCCAATGAAGACGGGGTTTTCAGCATCTAGCTATAAGTAAGTCAATCAACTGATTTTTATTCAGTTTATTTCTCTTTTATATTCTCTTAAAATAGGATTAAGTAAGTTTTTAATAAAGTATGATCACCTGCTGAATGAGTTGTTTTTTCATTGATTAAATTTCTATTACAATTTAATTCTCAGTGTCCATTCCTGAATTTGGTTTACAAAAAGCGAACATTAAAAGTTAAATTTAAATGTTATGAAAAAACCAGAGATCAAACGCAAATCAGGAGGACAGGCAGTTTACAGTGAGAGCTTCAAGATCCTCGTAGCACGGGAGTATTTAGAGGGCAAGTTGAGCTTTTCCCAGCTATCCCAGAAGTATAACCTTCCTTCGGTGGACACTCCCCGATATTTTTTGAAATGGTACCAGCAATGGGAGAGCGAGCTGAACCTTGAGATCCCCGAAGGAGTCAGCACTGCGGACCTATCGGGCAAGAGCGCAAAAGAGCTCCAGGACGGCCTTGATGAGGCGAACCTGAAGATCACTGCCCTTGAGATGCTGATCAAGAAGGCCCAGGAGTTCTATGGGGAGGACTTCGGAAAAAAGCCTGGTGCCAAATCGTCCAAGAAATGAAAGCGACCTACCGGAACACTTCCATATCCTCGCTCTGTGGGCTATTTGGCAAAACACGACAATCCTATTACAAGTACCTGGGCAACAAGCAGGAGACGCAGGTTCGCAGCGACCTGATATTGAGCCGGGTACGCGAGATACGGCAGGACTCCCACCGGATGGGAGCCCTGAAGCTGCGCAGCATCCTGAGCAGGGAGATGGGCTCCAGCATGAAGGGCCTGGGCAGGGACAGCTTCTTTAGGCTGCTCAGGGAGAACGACCTGTTGGTCAGGTGCAAGCGTAGGTATGCGGTCACCACGCAGTCCAATCACAGGTTCAAGAAATGGCCGGACCTGGTCAAAAGGAGCCATCCTTCGCGTGCCGAGCAGCTCTGGGTCAGCGACATCACCTATGTGCGCATCAAGGGGAAATGGATCTACCTGTGCCTGATAACGGACGCTTTCTCACGGAAGATCGTGGGCTACAGGCTCAGCCATAGACCGACCTCGCAGGCCTGCATCGCGGCCCTAAGGATGGCCATATCGGGCAGGATGTATCCAGAACGAGAGCTGACCCACCACTCGGACAGGGGTATCCAGTACTGCAGCTCAAGCTACGTTAAGGTGCTTCAGGACAACGGAATAGCAATCAGCATGACGGAATCCGGAAGTCCGTACGACAATGCCGTGGCCGAGAGGCTCAATGGGATATTGAAGCACGAATACCGCATGGCGGAGACCTTTCCCGACTATGGCAGGGCGCTGGCACAGTTGGTCAGGGCGGTTGATATATACAACAACTTTAGGCCACATATGTCCTGCGATATGTTGTCCCCACAGGAGGCTCATCAGGGATGGAAGGAAGAAACACCCTCAAAAGTGTTTCGACGAACCAGCATGGATGAGCCAGACAGATTGACAACCTCTATCAGGATGGAAATCGTTGACGACAACCATATTAAGTAAAAGAAATATATTTGTAAAATCTATTGAGTAAACCCTTCGCTTTTTGTCAACCTATTTCAGTACAAGACACAGGAATGATTTAGGATTTATTAGACAGGAATAGGGGTTAAATTATGGGATTTACCGAATCTCTGCCGCACTTTCTCCGGACCTCCTTCGGACCTTGTCCGAATTTTTTCGAACAAGGTCCGACTGAACTGTGGAGAAGGTGAGCTGTATTCATGAATTTGGTTATTATTAAAAAGAATAAATATTGAATTAGAATATTAATCTATTTGCATGTTTGACTAAATCAATTGCATCCTAAAATGCTTATCATTTTTAACAAACTAATAAGAGTTAATTGAATGCTTTAACTAATATCTTTGATAACATATCTTGATATATTACAGGTAGATTGTTGTAATTAGTTAACATAATACTTTAGATTTCTTAATATAAATGTCTTTTTAAAAATTTAATTAAAGGTTAAATTTGGGTGACAGAGAAAATGTGCAGGGGATGAAGATTTGATTATTTTCAATACCATATATATGAAGTCCGATCCGTCCAAGACAAATTTTAATGAATTTTTGAGGGTGCGAAGGTTGCTGGAGAAAATGTATGAAACTATGCTCGACCATACCGAGATCTCTAGAACACAGCACGAATTTTTGAAAAGCTCCTCCTTACTCGATTACCACAACAACCCCCTAAAAACTATGGCAGATAATCATAAACTGCTCGATTCCGATGACTTAATTAAACTTTTAAAAATTAGCAAATCAACATATTATAGACTAAAAAACGACCAGGTAATTAAACCCATACGAATTCGCGGAAGAGACTATTATTCTATGGATGATATTAATCGACTTCTGCGAAGAAGGGAGTGATGAGGGTAAATTGACTATTTCTAGCTATTGATAAATTTAAGGTTCCTATTGAAATTTAGGGGATGAACTAACGATTCGCTTATGAAAGCTGCTGAAGTAAAATCAGTGGCAAGTCCTGCCAAATCCAGAACTTCCTTCTTTTCAAAGGGAGGAGACTCTTCTTTTTTTAGTGACAGCCCAACACATGCCGCCTTTTTTCAGAGAAAACAGGAAAGCAATGCCTTCTTTGTACAGACCAAATTGAATGTTGGTTCTGCCAATGATCATTATGAAAAAGAAGCTGATAGCACTGCCGATCGCGTTGTACAGAAAATGGAAGAAAAGCGAAATGATAAGCAAGGAAGTGAATCTATTGGTTCTTCTATTTCTCCATTGGTTCAGAAAAAATGTGATTCCTGTGAGAAGGAAGAGAAGGTGCAACGAAAAACACAGGAACATGAAAATGTTCGGTTGAAAGAAGAAGAGGAAGATAAAACCCTTCGAAACACGAATAAAGTTGGCCGAAAGGAATTGCGAAATCAGTCTATGGTTCAGGAAGGGCAAAGTACGGTGCCAGTGGAAGATAATAGGAGGCAGGCCAGTAAATTACGTTTGCGAAATCGTCGGGTGCTCCGCAATCAACAAAGGCAACAACATGAGCTCCAGAATCTTCAACATCGCAATGTAAGTCATGAAACAAAACCCCTACAATCTGAGAAAGAGGATACATTACAAAGGAAGGTAAATTCCAGTGCATCATCCATATTTTCCAATAATCAGAGTATAGAGCAAAGGCTAGCAAATTCAAGAAACTCTGGAAGACCATTGCCTGATCATATCCTCAAACAAATGGAAAGCTCTTTTGGGGTAGATTTTTCAAAAGTTCGGATTCATGATCATAGTAATGCGGTTCAAATGAGCAAGGAATTGAATGCGCAAGCATTCGCTTACGGCAATGATATTTACTTCAATACGGGTAAATTTGATTTCAACAGTCCGGCTGGTCGACATCTCTTGGCGCATGAATTAACGCATACCCTTCAACAAACAGGAGTTCAACCAAAGCAGGTGCAACAAAAGAAAGCAACTGCAGCAGGAGCCTCTGCCAATAAAGTAAACCAAGCCGCTCCAGGAATTGGTATTAATTCCACAGAAAAGAAAATTGCCAAACAAGATGAAGAGGATGGCTTTCTATTAAGTCAAGCCAAAGAAGCGATTTGGGATTTGCTGCGGGAAGCCTCACCTGAGATTTATGATATTTTCCGCAATAAGGGATTTTTAACTTGGGCAAAAGAAAAGGTATCCGCATTTGTCAATGCTACCATAGTTACTTTTGCGGCCCCAATTCGACTGGGAGCCTCCATTATAGCGATGGTGAGGTCCAATTTTGCCATGTTTAAGGTTTGGTTGGTAACCGCCATTGAGAGATTGAAGCAGGGCGACTGTACGCCATTCGTTGAAGCAACGGATTTTATCCAGAAAATTCTGGAAGGAATTGCAGATCCGGCATTAGAAAAGTTAAAAGAGTTTTTAGCACCTATAAAGAGCTTTATTGATTTCGTTTGGAATGATATAGGCAAGCCAATTTGGGATTTTGTATCTTGCATATTTGGTAAAATCTGGGATAGCATTAAGTGGGTTGCCGATAAGATTTGGAATCATATTAAAACTGTTATTGACTTTTATGCGGATCTTTGGCATTGGTTTGCGCAGGCGATCGGCTTTGAAGGTGATGATCAGAATAGTTTATGGGAACAGGTAAAAAGCAAAATTCTTAGCCTATGGGAAGAGGTTAAGCAAAAACTTGAACCTTATAAAACCAAGTTGATGGTCTTAGGAGGAATTATCCTGATGCTCTCCCCAGCAGGACCTTTTATCATTGCCGGAGCCACATTAACCGGAATAATCTATGCTGCTTCTCAAATTCGGCGATACCTAATTGATCGCGATGCGATCATTAAAGAAAGAGGATTATTTCAAGGAGTAATAATTCCACAATTAAATGCAGCCATACTTACAATAAGCAATTTCTTGAAGGCGAAAGTCGCAGTAATAAGTTCGGCATTGATAACAGCTGTAGCTACCTTACAATCTATCCCTCGAGATATGAGCTCCTTATTTTTATCCGCCATTAACTCGGCAGTCAATTGGATAACCGAGAAGGTCCAAGAAATGGAAGCTTGGGCAAACATTCAATTGAATAATTTGATTAACAGTCTAGAATCAGCATTCACACGGATCAAAGCATTCTTACAACCTATCTTCAATGTATTGACCAAGGTGGGAGAGGCGATTACGGATTATTTGAAGCTTGCCTTCTTGATTTTGGATGATTGGTTTCACCGGATTCCAAAATGTATACGTGATAAAATAATTGCCTTTTTTGTGAAATATGTCTTTAAATATATTCCATTATTAAAGGATATTAAAGATGTTGAAGGTGCCTGGGCGACCATGCAGAAGAAGACCATGCACATTTTAGAAATGATGTTCGTACATGGCGATGTGATGGGTGCTCTTTGGGAGGTTTTCAATTTATTATTGGAAGCACTTAAGTTCCCGAAGGAGTTGGCCGTAAAAGTTTTCAATAAAGCATTTGAGGTATTTGATACCATTATTGAAAAACCAAAGGTCTTCTTCGTTAATATGCTCACTACGGTAAAACTCGGGTTTTTAGGATTCTTTGAACGCAAGTGGACCCATTTAAAAGATGGTTTTACCACCTGGTTATTTGATGCTGCCAAGGATAGTCCGATTTATATCCCTCAAGCCTTTAGTTTCTCCGAAATCTTTAAAATGTTGGGAAGTATTTTCTCCTTTGGAATGGAGAAGGTTTATAAGAGTATAGAGAAAAAACGCGGCAAAGAGGTATCAGATAAGGTGAAGAAATGGGTTGGTCGTATCTCTCGTGGCGCAGCGAAAGCCTGGGAATGGATTGTTGCCTTACATGAGCATAGTTTAGATGAAATCATCCAGATGATAAAAGATAAAGGTGCAGAATTACTGCAAACCTTTATCGACTCAGCCATTGATTGGTTGGTTTCTAATATCATCAATAAAGTAAGTGAGAAGTTAATCAGTATGCTTGATCCGTCCGGGGTGATGGCCGTCGTAAATTCGATAGTTGCCTTTTACAATGCCGTAGAAACGGCTATAGAAAAAGCCAAAGAGATCCTAGAATTGGTTGAGAATGTATTGGATAATGTAGCCGATGTGATGGCCGGTACTTTTGCAAATGCGGCATTGAAATTTGAGAATAATCTGAAGAATGCCTTACCACTGCTAATGGAATTCCTGGCGAACCAAGTATTGTCCAGTAAGATTGGTAAGAAGTTAAAGGAAATTGCCGAGAAAGCTAATAAATGGATTGATGAAAAGGTAGACTGGCTGGTAGATAAGTTGTTGGCAGCTGGAGATTGGTTGGTGGAGAAGGGAGAAGAGGTTGTTGAAGCCTTTAAAGATTGGTGGACAGTTAAAAAACAATTTGTTGCTGATGATGGTAGCGATCATGAAATTTATTTTAAAGGAAAAGAGGAAAATGCTGAGTTAATGATTGCAAGTAAAAACCCGAAGAAATTTGAATATTTTATTAATCAATTTAAATTTAAAGATGATCCTGAAAAGGAAAAAGCAAAAGAAAGTGCAATACCAATTGCTCAAGAAATTGATAAATTAAAATCGACATTTGCAAAACCAGGACTGAGCAAAGAAGAACGAAATTTGTTTTATATGCACAGGAGGATTAGGATTGAAGAATTAACTTCAAATTTGGCAGTTTTAGCAGCCAAGCTGATTTCTGAGAAAGAATTAGCTGATGGATCTTATGAAAATCCCATTCCGATTCGATGGACAAAACTTGGACATATGAAAGTTATTTCCAACTTAGTTCCCAATGCAGATAAATGGACTCAAAAAAATGTAGCAGTTCCAAAGAATATTGAAACTGTAGAATTTAATAAGAAAACAATTCTTGAACTTCCACCAACTACAAGAAAACCATTTACTGAAATTGATCGTAGTAATAATACGGATCTTGGAAAGACTTATGTTTTGTTAGGTATTTCAACTGAAAATGTTCCTAAGCTTGGTAAAAAATTACAAAGAACCAAAACCAAAGATAATAATGGAGAAAAAGATAGAGTTAGGTACCTGTTAGAAACAAACTATAATTTGAAGCTAGGAGGTGAAGATATAGATCATGTAAAAGATTTAGGTTTTGGAGGAAAGGATCAGATTTCGAATCTTTGGCCACTTGAACGAGGACTGAACCAACAGGTTGCGAATCATGTTTATAAACAAAAAGTTGTTTATAAAAAAGAAGATGGAAATCCTACTATAAGTACGCCAAATGAATTAAATTCCAAATGGTTTATCATTAAAGAAATCGGTTATTTTTAAAATACGGGTTAAATGTGAAATTACATATGGCGTATGCAATACGTCCTTTGTAATTAAATCGCATACGGCTAATAATTCTTTTCAACCCAATATTTAATAAGCCCCGCCCATATGCAATCGCTTTAGCGATTGCATATGGGCGGGGCAATCTATTTATATTATCGGGTTACTAATATGGAACCCCTCTGGGGTTCTTGAAAAGGCTGACGGGTTTGTAGGCTATGGATATGGACAAATATGTGAAATATTAAAAGGGCGTATGCGATACGCCCCTACCCATAGTTGGATAAAAATAGATTCTTCGCTGCGCTCAGAAAGACAGAAAAATTGTGTCAGGGTTGAGGTGAGAAAAAGGTTCTTCGGCATCGCCGAAGAACCTTTTTCTCACCTCAACCTAATGTAATATTATGATTGTCATTCCGAATCGAAGATGAGGAATCTATTTTAGGCGATATATACAAACATGCCGCCCCTAGGGGGCTGTACATTGGTAAATGTTATTTGCTACAAATATGTCACCCCTACGGGGTTCGATAATGCAATGTGGAATGCCTATCAGATAATTGAAACATATTGTAAGGGCGAGTTAGGCTGGCTAGAAACAAACATGCCGCCCCTAACGGCTGTACCTCTGTAAACACATTTCTTGCTACAAATATGTCACCCCTACGGGGCTTGATAATGCAGGGCGGAGGTAAAAACTCCAGAGGAGTTTAATGTTAGTAATAGGAGGTTACACGAAATAAGCCCCGCCCACATGCAATCGCTTTAGCGATTGCATGTGGGCGGGGCAATCTTTTAATGTTATTGGGTTACTAATATTGAACCCCTTTGGGGTTCTTGAAAGCGCTGACGGGGTTTGTAGGTTGATGGTTTTTTTATGAAAGTTTAAGTGTTTATCATTAAAGGAATTGTATATTTTTAATTAATGGTTTACTTTTATTTATGCGAAAATTATTTCTATTTATTGCTTGTAGTTTAGATGGTTATATTGCCAAAAATAATGATGATCTGAGTTTTCTGAGTACTGTGGAAAAGGAAGGTGAGGATTATGGGTATGGGAAATTTACTGATGAAATTGATACCATTATCATTGGACGTAAGACCTTTGATTATGTGGAAAAGAATATTGGAATTGCACATTATGATCAACCCGGACGTCGTGTTTTTGTCATTACAAGTGTGCTAAGACCAAATGTTGGAAATATACATTTTACAAATGTTCCAATCAATGAATTAGTAGAAGAGCTAAAAAATCAAGAGGGTAAAGGTATTTATTGTGATGGAGGTGCTCAGATTATTGATGCGTTATTACAATATGATATGATAGATGAAATGATCATTTCCATTGTGCCAATTCTCCTAGGGGAGGGAACTCGATTATTTAAGGACCATCGACCTGAACAGGTCTTAGAATTTATTTCTTCGAAATCTTTTGATACGGGCTTGGTTCAATTACATTACAAGAGGAAAAGAATTTGAAAATAAAAAGGAAAATCCCTGGGATATAAAAAGGGCGTAGGGGATATTTACAAACATGTCGCCCCTCTGGGGCTGTATGTTGGTGAATGTTATTTTCTACAAATATGTCACCCCTACGGGGTTTGATAATGCAAGGTGGAATGCCTATCGAATAAATGAAACGTTTGGTAAGGGCGTATGCAATACGCCCTTTGTATTTAAATCGCATACGGCTAATAATTCTATTCAACTCTTTATGGGTTGCGGAGATAAAAACTCTAGAGGAGTTTAATGTTAGTAATAGGAGGTTACACGAAATAAGCCTCGGCGGGGCAATTTTTTAATGTTATCGGGTGACTAATATTGAACCCCTATGGGGTTATTGAAAACGCTGATGGATTTTTGTTGGGGATATGAACAAATAGGTGGGATATAAAAAGGGCGTATGCGATACGCCCCTACCCATAGTTGGATAAAATAGATTCTTCGCTACGCTCAGAATGACAGAAAAATTGTGTCAGGGTTGAGGTGAAAAGAAGGTTCTTCGGCATCGCCGAAGAACCTTCTTTTCACCTCAACCTAATGTAATTATTAGATTGTCATTCCGAATCGAAGATGAGGAATCTATTTTAGGCGATATATACAAACATGTCGTCCCTCTGGGGCTGTATTTCGGTAAATGTTCTTTTCTATAAATATGTCGCCCCGCTGGGGCTGTACATTGGTGAATATTATTTTCTACAAATATGTCGCCCCTCTGGGGCTGTACGTTGGTGAATGTTCCTTTGCTACAAACATGTCGCCCCTCTGGGGCTGTATTTCGGTGAATGTTATTTTCTACAAATATGTCGCCCCGCTGGGGCTGTAGATTGGCAATGGTTGCTTGCTACAAACATGTCACCCCTACGGGGTTCTTGAAAACGCTGACGGGTTTTGGGGAGGGATAGTTTTCAGTTCAAATCACCTGCTGATTTGCTATTTGTAGGCTAATGCCTTATGCTGACAATAATTTACCTAACTTTGTAGCTTTATAATTCATTTAAATATTCAGCAGTGTCTCTAGATAAATTAAAACTCAGCAAGCGTCTTTATAACTCCATGAATCAATTGGGATATTTTATTGCCAAGGAATTCCAGTTGAAAACCCTTTCACGTATTGTGGGTGGGCATAGCCTTATTGGTATTGCGCCTGAAGGGGCAGGGAAGACGACGACTTATATTCTAGGAGTTTTGATGCGGTTGAAGTACACTGATGATGAAGCACCTAAGGTATTGGTCTTGGCACCGAATGAAGAACGTATTAATGAGATTGTAGATCAATTTTATAAAATCAGCAATAATAAGAACTTGCATATCATGGGCCTTAAAGCGAGTGGTGCAATGGAGGAGGAGATAGAGGATCTTGTTCGCGGAGTTGATATTGTGGTTGCTACGCCTAGCCGTGCTCGCGCGGTGTATCTGAAGTTAGGACTTAACTTAAATCGAATTGAGACTTTTATTATTGATGATGCTGAAGAGATAGTAAAACAAGGGATGCAAACCAATGTACGTGAGTTGGCTCAGAGCTGTGGGAAAGTACAATACCTTGCCTTTAGTACGGTAGAGCATGAAAAATTACATCTAATGATTGATGATTTCATGCCATTTGCAACAGTTATTGAGGTGGAGGAGCTTGGTGAGAATAATTTTGATACCCATGAGCTGATGCTTTATCAGGTTCCTAATTTTACGACAAAGATAAACCTGCTGAATGATTTGATGTCGGATGAGGAGGTTTTTGATAAGGTTGTCGTTTTCGTGAATACCAAACATACGGCTCATAATTTATTGGAAAGGCTACATGCTAAAAAGGGTGTGGCAGCAATTTATCAACCTTTTTTCCATGATGACTATGGAATTGATGATATCAGTATTTTCAGGCAAAAAACAGACTGTAGAATTCTAATCATTGCGAATGAAGGATTGGAAGCTATTGATTTGGATGGAATTCCATTTATTTTCCATTTTGAAGTTCCTGAGAACAGAGATGCTTTTATCCAGCATGTCCTTAAGAATGGCGAAGAGGAGAGTATTGCGATTACCTTTGCCACAGATATTGAGCTTCCGGAAATTAAAAAGATAGAGCAAAGTTTAGGCAAGAAAATTCCAGTGATGCCTTTGCCAGAAGATTTAACGATTTATCAACCTTCGGCAACTGCAAAGGATAAAGTTGAGATCGATGAAAGACGTGGGGGAGCATTCCATAAAAAGAAGGAAAGTAATAGCAAGACCTATAATTATGGAAGTGGGGAAAAGGCAAGAATGACTAGAAAGAATAAAAAAAGATAGGATTAGATCAGTTTTTTAATTTCTTGTATATCATCAATTTCTGAGGGGAGTTTATCTTTTCGCCAGCGTACAATACGTGGGAATCGAAGAGCGACGCCTGATTTGTGTCTATTATTGGCAGCAATTCCTTCGAAGGCGATTTCAAATACTAATTCTGGTTTTACGGTGCGGACAGGTCCGAATTTTTCCAAGGAATTCTCACGGACAAACTTACTGACTTCTGCAATTTCTACATTGCTAAGTCCTGAATAAGCTTTGGCAATGGCAACAAGTTTTTCCCCGTCTTTTACGGCAAATGTATAATCTGTATAATGCCCACTTCTACGACCACTTCCGCGTTGGGCATAAATTAAAACAGCATCTATGCTCATTGGGTCGATTTTCCATTTCCACCAGAATCCTTTTTTTCTTCCCACCTGATATGCCGAATCCTTGGCTTTCAACATTAATCCTTCAGCATTGATATTCGCTGAAGATTGGCGAATTTTATCGAGAGTACTCCAGTCCTTAAACGTTATAATTTCTGATAAAAGATAATTCTTTAAATTCAAATTGAACAGAAGATCTTCCAATATTTTGCGCCTTTCCTTTAAGGTTTTTGTTCGAATATCCTGACGTTCTAATTCCAAAATATCGAAGGCAATAAATTTTATTGGCACCTCTGCCATCATTTTTTTAGAAATATTTTTTCGATTGAGCCTACGTTGTAATTGATTAAAGCTCATGACAGCATTGTTTTCATAGGGCACAATTTCTCCATCAATCACAAAATCTATATCGAGAGATTCTAACGCTTCCAATAATTCTGGAAATTGTTCGTTTACTAATTCTTCACCTCGGGACCAAATAAAAGTCTCGCCATCTCGCCGGATAACCTGACCACGGATACCATCCCATTTATACTCTACTTGCCAATCGTCTTCTGTTCCCAAACTTTCTAAATCTTGAGAAAGAGGATTTGCAAGGCAAAAAGGATAAGGAACCGGAAGATTAATGTTGATATGGTCTCCGCTAATAAATTCTTTGAAAGAAAGTTGGTCCGGATTCCATTCCGACATCATACTATGAGCAACCAGATTAGGGTCTAAATCATAATATTTTGCAAAAGCATTAATCAAGGTTTTTGAAGATACACCAATTCTAAAACTGCTCCCTAGGAGTTTATTGAAAACAAACCTTTCAGTTTGTCCTAAGCTTTCCCAAGAAGATATGATGTAATAGTTGATTTCATTTTCTGGTTTTCCATTCAGGGCAATTATTTCTTGCATCCATTGGTTCAGGCTCTTATCAGCAGTATGTTGGGCAGGAGGGATGATTAAAGCAATGGTTTCAGCGAGGTCGCCTACCGTAGTATAGGACTCTTGGAAAAGCCATTCTGGGATTTGGCAGTATTGCACTGCGAGATGGCGTAAGATGGAGGTTTTGACAGAACGTCGAGGTCTCTTTCCTGTAAAAAGACGCATAAACCAATACTTATCCAATTCTGTCGATTCCGCGAGAAATTCTTCAATAGCCAATATTTTACTGTTGGTTTTATTGCTGCTGTCGAGCGCATTAATCAACTTCGCCAGGACTTTCATTGTTGTTCCTTGATTAGGTTTTCATCCGTTTCTTCTTCGACTCCAAATGCAGTGGTTATTTCTTCAGCTTCGGTGCCTATTTCATTTAAGTATCTGGCAAACACTGATTTAAACCCATGTGTTACATAAACTTTTTCTGCTCGGCTTTCCTTAACTGCCGTCAGTAATCCGGACCAATCTGCATGGTCGCTGATTGCAAATCCAGCATCTGCACTTCGCCAGCGTCTAGCTCCACGGACTTGCATCCAGCCAGAGCAAATAGCAATCTGTGCATTTGGAATATTTTTTAACATATTGGAACCAAATAAGGAGGGAGGAACAATAATAATTTCTCCTTTGAGGTCCTTAGGACGATCGTTAAAATCTATGTCCTTATAAGCGGGAAGTTTAATTCCGCTATTAATAAATGCTGTATTGATTTTGGAGATCGCATAATGAACATACAGGTCTTGGTAGCCTTCTAAAGCCTTCATGATTCGTTGAGCTTTTCCTAAGGCATAGCCTATGATGACTGAGTTGATTCCATTTCTTTTGTTATGAGCTACCCAATCTCTGAGGTTTTGATTTATCTGACTGACGGGAAGCCAATTGTAAATAGGAAGTCCAAAGGTACTTTCCGAAATAAATTCATGGCAAATCACAGGTTCAAAAGGGGTTGATAATCCATCATCCTGTATTTTATAATCGCCTGAGACAACCGTTACTTTGCCCTGATATTCTAATCGGACTTGGGCCGAACCTATTAAATGACCTGCAGGAAATAAAGAAACCTTCACTGAATTTATAATTATTGTTTCGGCGTATTCCAGAGTCTGAACTTTAATATCCTTGCCAAGTCTCAGTTTCAATATAGGGGCAGTCAATTTATGACATAGATATTTTTTCATGCCTATTCGAGCATGGTCAGAATGAGCATGTGTGATAATAGCGTAATCCACCGGCAACCAAGGGTCAATATAAAACCTTCCCTGAGGACAATAAATACCTTCTTTCCTAAATTCTAGCATAAGCACAGGGCATAGAATAAATCATTTTCATTATAAGTTCCCAACAATCGATAACTTTTAATGTTTGATAATCTATTTAGTATTAAAATGGAAAGGTCTTAAGCAGCTCTATTTTGAATTCATAAAATATTCTAATACATTTCAAATAATTTGGATAGAATATTGTTATTAAAAAGAGGTCTTAAATTGCAACCTATGAAACTGGAAATTCCAAAAATAAAATTAGAAAGGTTTGATAAATCTCAATTAATTATCTACCAAGATCTAGATAATTCCTTATATGGCAGTGAGTTGGCAAACAAGATTTGTCATAAACTCAAACAAAATCCTGGCGAATATGATGGCCTTCATTTTTCACATCGTGATTACTGTGGACTAGGCATATTTTATATAAATCAGGTTTATTTACTTGGCGTGGTCAATGATGGTTATGGACCTAATCCCATTGTTGCAAGCTTTGATACAGATACTGAATTTGAAAATTGGTTAGCACAGGAAAGTGATCAATCCATGTCACTATATGGCAGTCATTTTAATAATCAAACCATCAACAGAAAGCGTTTGGATTGGTATTTGGAAGATAATTATTCTTCAAGCTGGAATTCCTATTGTTTATACTTAAATAGCAGAGAAGATAAGGGGTAATTTGAAGGTTAAGGCTCTTGGGTTCACTGAATCTATCTATTAGCAATCTCGATGATCACAATCACAACCATTTAGTGGATCACAATCACATTCCCAAGGAATATCATCCCTTCTGTGATTAATTTTAGGAGCGGGTTTTTCAACCTTATTTATCCGCACATTATTTTTGATATAATAGTTCTTGTAAACAGTTTCTGTATGAATAGGGGCCGCCTGTTCTTTCTTTTTATCTATTTCATTTTTAGCTTGTAAAACAGCTTTTAAGACCTCATCTTCCCTCGGTTTAGCATTGGCTTTTCGATAGAGATAAAAGGCAAACAAACCAATCCCAATATAATAATATATAGCTTCCTCCCTAGGATAATTTGGCTTGATAAAAAAGTGAAAGATAATCATCGTCGGAAGGACGAAAAGATAAGCAGAATATTTTTTCGATGGTTTAGCTTCTTTCTTGACTGTTTTTGGTCTAGCATTTTGTGCCGTTTTTGGAGTTGTAGTTTTAGCTTTTCCCCTTGATTTCGCAGGGATTTCAAATGGCTCACGATCCTTTAAATAGGATACCTTACTAGGAACTATACTTTTTACACCTATGGTCGTATTTACAATTTTAAGGTTTGCTGATTTTGGATTAACAATGTTTTTAGGTTCCAGCAACCACATGCCCGCGCATTGGAATTCATAATCCAATACTACAATAATTAAATAATCCGATTCTTTACCTACTAAATTATTAATTCGCCGGTTCTCAGCAATGCGTCGTAATGAGTTGTAAACCCGTCTTGTTTTTATTTCATATTTTCTGCCATCCGAGTCAATGGCATCATATCCTTTTTGAGTACGGCTGCTTGCCAACTGTAAATTGAGCTTTTTTGCTGCCATTAATTCCCCAACTTTACCCACTACATTGGAACTATCCAAAAACCCTAAGGATATAACCTTTTGATAAACTTTGTTGAAAGTTTGAATGGCAGTACTTTCTTCCTTTAACAATTTATACTTCGAAATATCGATCTTCTGTTTGCTGTAATCTCCAGATCGGGATAGCCTTATGCTTGTTAATCCTGCATGGCTTTCAAATTGATAAATCGCAATAAGTTCAAAATTTTCATTCAGATGAACAATAGTTAAGAAGTCAAATAATTGGGGGTTTAATCCTTTTATAGTATGTGCGCTGTAATTCGATTTTACCAGCTTAGCCTTGATCTGATACCTTCGATTATGAGGATCATAGGCATCAGCACCTTTTGTACTTCTAGAATACCTGGTCAGGTTTAATACCTTGGTTGCATAATATTCCCCTAACTCCCCCGTGTAGTTATCGGTATACGCTATGTTTAAATCAACAAGCCGATCATGAGCGATAGCTAGATCCTTTAATATTTTGGATTGGGTTTGATTTAACATGGGATTGGTTAAAACAATTTTTAGTTCATTTAATTCTTCAAAAATAAGGATCGGAGAGTGGATAATTTACGGTTTACCGGAAACTAAATTTTAATTCTCATAATAGAAAAGGTTATGGAAAGCATTGGTAAAGAAAAAGGGATTTTCAAATTGAAGTCTTGAAATCCCTTTAATATTTATTCTTTTTTAGAAGCTAATCATTGAAGCTGTAAAGGAAGATTACATCCCCTACATAAACAGGTTTTTCAGATTCTTCACTTAAGAGTTTAGCTTGGATTGTAGCTTTGACCGTTCCACGAAGATTTTGAATTGATTTTACTAAGGCATGTAATCTAACTCGAGTATTAACTTTTACAGGTTGTCCGAATTTTAGATTTTCTATTCCATAGTTGATTTCCATCTTCACATTTCTAACGTCAGCAATCTGTTTCCATAGATGCGGAATCAGGGAAAGGGTTAGATAGCCATGAGCTATGGTAGTTCCGAATGGGCCATCAGTTTTTGATTTCTCAGGGTCAACATGGATCCATTGGTGGTCCAAGGTCGCATCTGCAAATAAATTGATCTGCGGTTGGTCGATTAGATGCCATTCAGAAAGACCTAATTCCTTGCCTTCATAAGTCTTGTACTCCTCGTAATTATTTATAACTATCATAGGTTTTGTCAGTATATGGAAAATAAGGTAAGTATTTTTGCGAATTACTCAAAATTAATCGTGATAAAATCTTTTAGGGGAATGAAATGGTGATGGAATAGGATAGAAGGGAAACGAATTAATGCCCAATAAATTCAAAAATTTCAATTCATAAATTTGAATATTATCCAGTTCAAATTATCTAATCTTTCGATAAGTAAATCAATTTGCAATAATTTATCAATAAGAGATAAAAAATTCACCTTTACTTAACATTTGCTTCATGTTCAACATCTTTATTTGTGCCAATTTATTAAGCTATATTGATGAGAAAGCAAATCTTCACACTAACGACTGCGTTAACCTTAATCGCAGCTTTAACATCTTGTAAAAAAGATCAAGACCCCAACAAGACCAAAGTTGTAAACTATCCTGCAATGGCGGAAGTTGAAACTCCAAATGTATTAATGACTACCGCTGAAGGTGTAAAAGTCTATAATGGCGGATTTGGTTCGGCAGTTGCTGCTGACCCCAATGATCCGGAAGTATTTTATATGATGACGGACCGAGGTTCCAATGTGGCAGGCCAGGCAAAAAACTCTATTATTATTGGAAAAGCAGACTTTGCTCCGCAAATTGGAAAATTCAGATTGAAAGATGGAAAATTGGTTTTGGAGCAGGTCATTGAATTGAAGAATGAAAAAGGTGTTAAGTTAAATGGCCTTCCAAACCCTATTGGAATGGGTTCTACAGGAGAAGTTCCATACGATTTGACGGGAAAGCAATTGGCAACTTCAGCTGATGGTATTGACTCAGAAGGTTTGGTTATTGCAGCGGATGGATCATTCTGGATTTCGGATGAATACGGACCACATATCGTTCATACCGATTCAAACGGCAAAACTATTGAGCGAATCAATCCGTTTGGGACAGGCTTTGGCGGGCGTAAAATTCCTGCTGTCTTTGCAAATCGTCGTGCTAATAGAGGCATGGAAGGACTAACGATTACCCCAGATGGTAAAACTTTGGTCGGAATTATGCAATCGCCGATGTATAATCCAAGTTCGGCTGCCGTATCTGGTTCAGTGGTTATCCGAATCTTAACTTTTGAAATAGCAACTGGAGCAACAAAACAATATGCATACTTGATGGATAATCCTTCGCTAACAGGCGTTAGTGAGATTTTGGCTTTAAGTAATACGACTTTTTTAACCTTGGAAAGGGATGGACTCTATGGAGGAGATACAAGCAAGCCAGCTCTTTTCAAAAAAGTATTCAAAATAGATATTAGCAAAGCGACTGATATTTCTGATGCCTCAAATGGTACTACAGGGAAATTGTTCAAAGGTAAAACGGTTGAAGAGCTAAAAGATCAATCTGGATTGGCTTCTGCTGGAGTTACACCTGTAACAAAGACTCTAGCAATTGATTTATTAAAAGATCTATCTGAAGTTTATCCTCATGATAAGGCAGAAGGCTTAACTATGTTAAAAGGAAATATTCTAGTAATTTCTAATGATGATGATTTTGGGGTAGTTGATAATGGAAATAGTGGATTTGCTCAGAAAATTCTTCCAATTACAAAAAATGTAGATAGGAATAGATTGTATTTTATTAAAATGAAATAGTTAGGGATATATGAACCGGAAAAAGCCTTATTTTTCCTTTAATGGGAGATAAGGCTTTTTTTTTATGAGGTTAATTATAAAGTCTTTAGAATAATAGGTTTTTACATCAAAATACGATGTGACACTTTTACAGCAGCTTATTATTCGCTGCGTAAAATATTGCCTCAGGCATGTTGTTAACATCAAGTTTTGCGAATAACTTTTTCCTATGAAACTTAACAGTCTCTGGAGAAACAAAAATCTCAGAAGCGATATCATTGATGGTAAAACCACGAATTGAAAGTTGGATAATCTCCTTTTCCCTTTCAGTAAGGACAATTGACTTGAGCGATTTCCATTTATCGATTTTCAGATCATAATAGGAAATATGATTATGTCCTTTTTTAGAAATTTTAATATTTCCAGCTGTTTTTTCGGTGGAGAGGGAAACAACACATAAGGCCTTCCATATTTTTCCGGAATCACTTAGAAAAACTGGGGTTAGCTTTTGATTGACTAAGATTTTCTTATTGTGGTCACTCTTTAAATGAAAGTCATAGGATATGGTATAGAGCTTCCGGTCTTGTAAAGGGATATTTTCATAAAAATCAAATCCGATCTTATTGATTTTTATTAATAAATCTAAATCCTCGGGAATGACATTTTTATAATAAAATGCATAGCCCATTTCCCTAACTTGATCTACCGAATATCCGCAAAGGAACAATGGATTCTCAGAAACATATTCAAAATTTTGTTTTTCATAATCGATAGTATAAATGCTTGAATAAGTAGCTCGTTCAAAAGCATAAATAACTTCTTTATAGTCTAAGACTTGGTTTAATTCTTTATCTGATAAAGCCTCAACTGTATTGTTCTTATTAAAAAACCTTTCGATCATGAATTTCTTTCCTTCAACAAACCTGATCTAAATATATCATTTAATAGGGCATGTCGCAATTAAGAGTTGTTAAGATTCCAAAGCAATATATCTTCTGCAAAAGATTTTTGGTTAAAATTTATTTTCAAAAATGCTATTGTCATTGAAATAGGCCGCATCAAAAGAAATAGGCATCCCATAATTATTGCTATTAAATTCCTGGTTAATATATTCTAAAATAGGTTTTATTGGAGATTGAGGAATAAAAGTTAATTCATCATCACCTAAAACTACCGTTCTAAAGGTGCAGTTTGCTAAAAGAGCCTCATCATTTTCATGTAATTTTTCACTTTCAAGTGCGTTATTTAAGCTTTTTAGCAAGATATCTTTATCAAGATTCGACTCAATCAAAACTATTATTCTCCTACCAAAAGCTAGGGAATTAATGTAAATCAAATCTTCAAGTTTGTATTTGGTTATTTCATTTGGGTCAGTAGCAAAAGTACCTTTAGATGGAAGGTCTAACGAAACAGTAAAAGCTGTTCTTTTTAAATCCAATGCGAGAACTGTAATTGGTTTCTGGGTATCCGGAGAAATAGCAAACCATTCTTGTAGATTAATAGTTTGTCCCAAGTAATTCTCAATGTCTTTATACTGAGACAGCACTTGTAAATTATATGAAAAAGAGGAATTATTAGAAAAAACAAGGTTAGAGCTGGAAGAAAAGGCATTGTTTATTGTTTGATACATATTGTCTTTTCCTGCCTTAATAGTGCTGCTTTTCACCGGAGGCCCGACAAAGCTCATAGTGATATCATCATGAATCAAATCCAAAACATTATACTCGTCTTGATTAAAATCTGCTTTATTTAATATCGCACCTAAATATAATTTAGAAGGATTTTTAGCCGCAAATGATGTTGAAGTCTGTTGTGCGATAGCAATGCTACTGAAAAGGAATGCAAAGCTGATCAGAAAAAGTAAGTGTTTCATTTTGAAGATTAATTGTTTTTGTAAGTTGCATCAATCCTTAACCAGGTAAGATTAAACTGTTCATCAGGTGAAATCAAGGAACTATAATTTTCAAGCTCATAAGCTTGACCTAAAAGGGCGCTATTCCTTTCTAAACCTTGGACCTGTTTGAAAAAGAAAGCAGTCTTAAGAATAAATGAGTCCCCCGACTTTGTTCCTAAAAGCTTCCAAGATTCTTTATTTTCATCCTTTATATATAGTTCTTCAGCATTTTCCCATTTAGATTTATATTTCTCTGTAATCGAACCTTCCTTAATCAAAGTTGTTGAATCCGCACTAATAATAATTTCTATAGGTATAAAATATTTTATCCGAGAACCAAAGATTCCTTCAATTTTATCTTCAGCTATTTTTGTAGGTTGGTCTGAGTTTATTATAGATTGAAATTCAATTACTTCCTGTGATTTTAGCTTTAGTTTCATAACTTCAGGCTCCTCTGGTTCTGCTGGGGTAACTAAGTTGTCATCTTTACAAGAAAACATCAATAGGGGCAAGGCAATCAAAATAAGTAGTCGGAAGTTGAAGGGTTTTGTTTTCATTTTCTGGATTTGGAAGGTATTTAGAGTATTGGCTTTTATGAATTTCTGTCGTTTTATTTCGCCTTTTATAGGGCAAAATAGGAACTGTTATTAAATGATTTTTTTGTATTAAATGGTTTCCTTGATTAATTCAAAAGTGAATTTTTAATAGGAGCAAGGTACAAGGATGTTGCGGGATGTTTATTACCCAAAAGAGTAGTTTTGATTTTAATTTATGGAGGATGCTAAAGGTAAAACTATTTGAGTTGTGGATTTAAAAGGAGAAGAGAGAAATTAATAAGATCTAAATCAAATTAGGTAGGAGGTAGGTAAAAAAAATCTTAAGGAATAGTATCAATTGCAGTAAATTTTAAATTATCATTGATATCTAACCAAATTCCAAAGTCGACACCTTCATGGTTTGGAGCAATTTCATCTTTTAAAATAATTTTATAATATACAATATATGAAGGATCTGGTTTAATTTGCTTTGCAATAGACTTTGGAGCTTTCTTTAACTTGGAAACTAATTCTGGAGTAAAAATTTCATGCATCTTTTGGGTAAAGAAAATTTTAGAATGAATGTATTTCTTTAATCCAACTTCTTCACAAAGAATGCATCTAATAGAACCTGTGCTATTAATTATTAGGGAATCAATGTTATTATTTTCAATCAATCTTATGATGTTATCAGCTTTCCTGTAGATTAAAGTCGTATCAATTTGTGCGTAAGATTTTGAGCAAAATAAAAGGAAGAATACTAAGACTAGATTCTTCATTATTGATTTTCTTTGGTCTCGGATTGGTTTGTCCATCAAATTGAATTATTAGCTTTTTAACAATAAATCGATTGAAACTAATCCCTACATTAAATTAAGCCTTAATTTGTAATATGATAAGTAAATACGCCTACCATATAACTTAAACTATAAATAGCTAAAACTGATAATAAAACTAAAATTGCTAGAACTAACTTTCTGTTTGCTATTATTATTTCAATTGCTTTATTCATAGCCTTAAGTTATTAAGAAATATTGAATATTTGAAGGAATTTTTAAGCTGTCCTATGGCTAAAAGATTATTTTTTGAGCTAGTTAATAATACTCACACTATGATAGTGATTATTGGTTTAAAAGTGCAAAAATGGCTTTCGCATCCTTAAAAAAATGCCGTTTAAGGTGAATTAATAATTGATTTTACTAATAAAATTGTTTTGAATAAGGAGGTAAATGTTGGAGGTTATATTGGTTGTGGATAGGAGAGTTGTGGGTTTTATTTATTTGTGTTTATTTCGATACAAAAGATCCTTAAAGCTGATTATCAGTAAATTATTAAAATAAGTGCAAATAAAATTTTATTTTGTAACATTTTATTGCCTGATAACTCGTCCTCTGTAATACGAATAACCAAATGATAGGTCACTGGAAATATTAGGAATAGTATCAAGCCTAAATATTTCATGTTATATATAGAAAATATTTACAATATCTAGTTTGGAAACTTAAAGAATTTTTAAATTATTTTCACAATTACGATTGTTATTTCAGACAATAAGACAATTTAGGATAGTAATATCAAATATAACTAAACAAATAATCTTCCAATCTTTACAACTAATAATATTCTTACAAATAGTGAAATCCTTTATAGCCGGATTTATTTTGATTATGAAATCTAATTTTCATATGTTAATTGATAAAAAATTAAGGTATCGAAAATTTCAAAGGACAAACATGAGAACATCTACTGCAACCAGATGAGTTTTTATTATAGATACAGGTTTTATTCATCATTCTGTTTGTTACAATTTTTTTATCTTCTTCCAGTTTATTTACTTTATCGATATTAATAATATGAGCTGCTATTTTAGAAGCCTTTATCGCCTCAATTGAAGAATCTATTGAAGGGATTTTACCAGTATGTTCTTCCCTTGTAACTGATGTAATAATATCAACACAACCTAACATACCAAGAACAGAAGCTCCAATAGCACTAGAAATATGATCTTGACCTATTGAGACATCAGTAGGTATTGGACCTAAAGGCATTATGGGATAATCCATTTTCTTATAATATTCCGAAATTTTTTTTAAAGTTGATAAATTACTATGACCAGGACCTTCAATTATTACATTAACACCTCTGCTATAAATATAATCGGCTATTTGTTTTTGGATTTCAAACTCTTCAATTTGACATTCATCTAAGCTGTCGAAAATATTTGCTGATCTAAATGAAGCTCCTATACTAATTGCAACATTATATTTAAAACAAATGTTAATTATTTCATCTAAAATTTCTATATATACATTCTCCTTTTTGTTTAATTTTATTAAATCCTTTATAACCATAACACCTCCTCTAGAAGTTATCGGAACTAATCTTTTAGATGATAATTCTAATAACTTTAATGTTGGTGTAGGATGTATAGTTATAAAACCAACTCCTTCCTCGCATTGCTCTATTACTATGTCCAATAAACTATTTTTATCAATAGATTCGTTTACACTCTCAACCTGATAAATAGGTAAAGTTGAAACGGCCGTATTATCAAACCTTTTAATGATTTCTTTATACAAATATGACTTTGAAGTAAAAAGACTTAAATCAGAAATTATTTCAGGTTGAAAAAATTCGTCTAAGGACAAAATTGAATCTAATTTTTTTAATTGCTTAAATAGGTCCTTTTGAGATGTACAACCAGTTAAAACAGAAACAATTGTTTTATGCTTGGAACCAACGTGATATCCACCTGATTTTGTTTTAATATAACATTCCAACTTTATTTGAATTTAGATTCTAACTCAATAATTAAATCAAAAATAGTTAAGCTCTTACCTTGAATTTTTTCTTTATAGTCATTACTTAAGCCATCAATTTTATCTAAATACTGCCATGTTTGAAATTCTTCATCTTTAAAATATGGAATAATTTCACACCCTTTTTCAATTGCAACATCTAATTCAGCACAAGTTCCGTTTCTCCCATCGAATGCGATAACAACTCTCGTAGCTTTCATTAAGGGTGTTCTAAATTCCTTTAAATTAGTCAATAAATTAAGATCATCAGCAAATCTTGGATTTGCAGCATAAGGATTTGCAAATAACTTCAATCTTGATTTATAATCAATATTTTCCTTAGTACACAATGTTGTAAAACTTCTAAAAACACTTTCCATAATACCCTGTGATTGGCCATTGACAAGAATTATTTCATTTTCAATAAAATATCTAGATAAAGAATCTAAATTTTCTGAATCATTATTTAAATGACTACCTGTAACAAAAACACTTTTACCTCGTGCTTTTAAAGATATTTTTTTTAGAATGACTCTTAGATCACGGTACTCATCAAATAATACAGGATAAATATTGTATCGTTCCAAATTTTGACACCAAAGTTGAAACTTCTTATCCTTCTTCTTTTCCTTTAATAAAATATAATGTTTAATAGAATTAAAATCAGACTTTAATCTGCGAACTTCTATTAAAATATTCTGAATATTTGGATCTCCATAGTTATATCCGATAAAAACAAACATTTTCTGTAACAATTCAACTTTTAAACGTTGAACCAATGCTGGTTTATTTACAAAAAAATCTTCGTAATCAGATTGAGTAATAACAAAATCATTAATGTCACCATTTATACTACCATGCACCTTAATAATTTCAATATAATTTTTCTGTACATCATAATTAAAAGCTTCAGAATCTTTTACTTTTAAAACAGATTCTTTATCAAAAGCTTTTTCTAATAAATCATCATAATTAGTAGTCCATATTGAAGTCAAAGGGGTTTTGTTAAGTATTTGGTGATATTCATTTATTATTTTCCCAGAAAAATCATCATTTAACTTTTTGAATAATTTTTTTTTTGAATTTTTATTGACATAATATTGAGCTAATAATGGTAAATCATCCGATTCAAAAATCTCTTGGATGCCAATCCTTTTTACAAATTCTTTTATTAATTGGCTCCAATCAGGTAAACTTGATGGTACTGAAAGTCCAGAACCAATAAAATAAACCCCTTTTTCATTATATAATGATTCTGAGAATTTCTCAATAAATTCGATTTGTGTTGTACTCATATTCTTGTTAGGTATTATATTCAATCAAAAGCTCATACTCATTTATTGACAATCTTTATTTTAACTTTACAATTTTTCCAGAAGAGCCTAATTAAGGTAAATATTATTTCATATCAAGTCAACCTAACTATTAATAATTAGGTTGACTTGATATGAAAACTTAGAATTGGAAAATTAGAATTCAAATTAACCCATAATCGTAAAAATATTACTTTAACCTTCTATTATTTTTCATTTCATAACCAGTAGGTACGGGTTTATAGATGGCTTGATTATCTGTAGGTGAAATATTATTCATTTGAAATAATCTTAAATCTGAAACATTAATCTTAGCAATTACACAATAATCGTCCTCACCACCCCTAATTCTCGCTATATCTCGTTTGTATTCTAGTCTAAATGGAGCTCTCACTCTTGTATCTCCATATAATCTATTATTAACTTGAACTACAAAACAATGTAAATCATTAGCATTGGCTTCCACCAAAGAATTATATGTATTTATATCTTGGTTCCATTCTAATAGTACTAAAAGATCAATTTCACCACGTAATTTTTGTCTATAATCAATATTTAAGAATTCATTGCAAATTAAACTTGATAAAATCGAATTTTTATGTTTTACTAGATATTTATTACGATTTTTAGCTATTAATTTTAATTTTGATTTATTCCAAAGATCATTTATCTCATGAATCGCACCTATTTCTTTATCTTGGATTAATTGTAGGTGTAATTTTCTTCCAAATTTTTCAATAGGTATCACATATGCTAGCCTATTTCTTACTGTCTTATTTTTCCAGTCTATCTCATAATCTAATCCTGTTATCAATGCAATGTTACTATTTCTTAAAAGTTCACTGATTAAACGAAGAGAAAAGTCATTAATTGCTAATTCTGGCAACACAATTATATCTACACAATTAGGTTTACGTCCTAATATAGTGTTTATTAAATTATATAATCTTGGTAATCGAGTAATATCCGGCTCGGGTAAATTATTAACTTTACTTTCCCAACTACTTATTAAAACTTTATAGCTTGTTAAGGCTATTTCTATATTTTCGACACTTTTTATTTTAACCGGATTAAAAAAGTTACTATCACCAATTTTTCGAAAAGGTAAGTCTTCTTTGCTTAAGGGAATTTGCTTGTAAACTTTTAACAAACAATTAAATATTGACCAATCTTCTTCATGCCATCTATCGAAAATTCGACTAGCATCCAAATAATTAACACTTCTTGTAAAAGAATATGCCCCTAAAAGAAGCGTTAAATCAATAAGCACATTTGGATTAATTTTATCCGAGTAAAAAGCTTGAAGAAATTCTGAATAAATATATTCATCTTCATCAACTGACAAATCTTCCCAAGGAATTTTATTCTTATCATTTTCTAGATTAATCTTTATTATTTCATTATATAAATAATCTTTTAATTCATTAGAAGATTTCTCAAATACTTCTTTAAACGGTACAAAGTGTAGGTCAGAAATAAAATATCTTAAGGACATTTCTTTTACCTCCGATAATTCTATTTCAAATTTTGCTAAGAGTTTATTTAGGTTCATTATCCTTTATTAAATTTTAAACCAGTAAATATTGAATTTCTAATAATGATTTTGAAATATTCCTCTAATTTGATGTATTCTTTATCATATTTTGATTCTTTAAATGACTTTTTTAAGCCAATTACAGAGTCCATTAAAGAGTCTGAAAGTTCACAAAATAATTTATAATTTTCGGTATACATGACTAAATCCAGAACTCTCGGAATGTATTGTGTATAATCGCTAATTATTTCTGGATTTATAGCAAATGTCTTAACAAAATATACCAATTTTTTAACTTCTTCTTCCCAATAATATTCTGGATGTGTCCTTACAATTTCTTCTAGTTTATTTAAATAATTCGCAAATTTCAATCTCTTTATACTTATGCTATTAGCTTTTCTTAATGAATTTATACCTTCCTTTAAATTACCATCTGAGAATAAAATATCTTCTGACAATTTTTCAAAATCAGTTCCTGTTTCTGGAATAAATCTCCATTCACTTGAATTTTTTTTCAGTTCTTCTTCAATTTCCTTTATTATTTCTTCACCACTTAGTTTATCTAAAATAAAAATTTTCTCTTTTTTTGAATTAAATGCAAGAGAGGAATCTTCTGTATATTCATCTTCATAGGAAACTATTCCAGAATAATCAATCGTCAATCCCTCTATTCTTTTACATATAAAATTCCATATTTCGAAACGATTATATAGTTTAGAATTATTATTTAATACAATAAAAATATCATCAACGTAGCGGCCATAATATACAGGCATTAGCTCCTCTTCAACTTTATCATCAAATTTCTTTAATATTAAATTTGCAATTACCTTTGAAGCTGAAAGACCTATAGGAATTCCCACATGGTTTGTATTTCGAAATTGAGGTTTAAAATCTTCACTTAATTGTTTATAAACAGTTTGAGACCAGTTGGTAATTATTGTTTTTAATACTTCATTAAGAAATAAAGCATCATCTGTTATTTCTGGAATTAATTTTACACTAAATTGTTCATTAAGTAAGTTGAGATATTGAGGGTTAACATGATGATAAAATGAATTAAGATCAGCTGTAATCGCAATAACATTCTTTTTATTTTTAAAATTCTCCCTTATAGTATCAATTCCATTTTGTTGCCATAATCTATATTCATGAACATAAGGTTTAAAATGATTAATTGAGCTTTTAGATGAAACAATTCGACTCCCATAGCAATTATTAGAAAGTTGCTTTTCTAATAAATTCCCATAGAAATCTATCCAAAGAGATGATAATATATGAATTTCAACATCTAAATCAGGTATTATTCTAAAATCGATTGAATCTACTTTATCTTCTAACAACTCCCATCTTTTCTTAGGATCTGATACAACAACTGTATCATCTTCTTTTTTATTATAAGAGATTCCTTTTATTATTGTAAAATAATTAGAATTATTTAAATATTTAAACTTTTCAAGTTTTTTAGAATTTAGACAAATTAGTAGTTTTTCTAATTTATTTATCAATGATTTTTCGAACTCAATGAAATAACGCTTTGATAAATGTAAATTCTGATGAAATACTTCTCTTTTAGCTTTTTTATATGCTAATAATAGATCCTTTAATTCAAATGACATATATAATAAAATAATTATTATCTCCCTATTGCTCTTTGCGTGCTTGATTTAAAATCCTGTTTAAAATGATCATCCAGCCATTGTTTTGCAAAATCTAACTGTACTTTCCGCATTTGCAGTGCTACTTGATCTAAAATCTTATTGTAAGCAATATCACGAGTATAGTTATCTTGGTTATTCAAATATTTAGACTCATAGTCTGGATGCTGTTGTATTTTCTCAACGAAAGTTTGAAAGAACAAACGTTTATCATCCGGTGTTGCATCCCAATTGGAAAACCATCGTTCATTAAATTCTCGTATTATATTATCCAGTTCTGACTTATCATCAGTTCCATGTGCTCCTCGAGGATTCGAATTATTAGGACCAATTTTAGATTCAGTATCATCTAGGTTTAATTTTTCATTTAAACGTACACGTTCAATTCCGTAGGTAGATAAATCAACTGACTCAAGTAACTCATCCAACAGGTCCTCTTCACGTTGTTTAACTTGCATCTTCGGAATCAAAAATTTAAGAAACCAAAAAAGCTTTTCCCAATTCATATTCTCAAAAGTGATAATTGCAGCCATCTGACCATAGACCTTCACAAAATGTTTCGCTTTAATTTTTATATCAGCTTTTTCTTCTTCGTTTAATTCCAAATCACTATTGAAACGCTGCGCAGCATTGTCAATTATAGGACTTAACTCATCAGCAGGAACACTTTTAAAGAACTTACTGTTAAAATCTTCTATTTCTCCCCATTCATAGATTCCAGAATCATCCAATGAGGTTTTAAGGTCATGTAAAACATTGATATCTGTTGCTGAACTTAACGTTGTGGAAGTATAAAAGGGATCAAATGATGATTTTATATCAGAACTATCATTAAAAAAATCCAAAACAAATAAATTCTCTGTTTTCTTTCCGAGCTTTGGCGCTGAACGATTCAACCGTGATAAAGCTTGCACACATAATACACCTTGCAATTTCTTATCTACGTACATGGTAGTTAGCTTAGGTTGATCAAAACCTGTTAAGTACTTATTAGCAACTACAAGCATACGGTATTCATCTTTATCAAATTCATCCTTGGTGTCCGAATCTGGAAACCCATTCATGATAGCCTCCGTATATTCAATTCCATCAACGGTTTTTGCACCGGAAAAAGCAATAATAATCTTAAATGGAGAATCTTTTTCTATTAGGATCTCTTTCAGAGATTTATAATATCGAATAGCTGATTCAATACTTTGAGTTACTACCATAGCTTTTGCTTTGTGGTGTAGTAGCTTTTTGTTAAACACTTGATCCATAAAATGATTTAACATGATTTGAGCCTTTGCCTTAATCGTTCGAGGATCTTTTTCTACAAATCCTTTCAACTTGCTTTGGGCTTTCTTGGTGTTAAATTCCGGATTATCTTCTATAGATTTGTGTAATTGATAATAGCTTTTGTATGTGGTATAATTAGAAATTACATCCAGAATAAATCCTTCCTCGATCGCTTGTTTCATCGAGTATAAATGAAACGGTTTATAGCTAGCATCAGCCTGTTTGGTGCCAAATCGTTCTAAAGTCGAATTTTTTGGAGTAGCGGTAAAAGCAAAATAAGAAGCATTTTTACGCATTTTACGTGCTTGCATAGCACGAACTATAAGATCCTGAGCATCCACTTCACCTTCTTCATTTGATTTCAAAGCACCCAATACTTGATTCATCTTATCTGCAGCAGAGCCCCCTTGACTAGAGTGGGCCTCATCGATAATAATACCAAATCGTTTGTCATACATTGATTCTATACTATCCAAAATATTAGGGAACTTTTGTATAGTCGTGATTATTATGCGTTTGCCTGATTCTAAGGCTAGCTTCAAATCAGAGGAAGAGTAGGCTGGTGAAATAATATTTTTCACATCCGAAAATGATTTTATATTTTCACGTAATTGGCGATCTAGGATTCGTCTATCTGTTACCACAATAACCGAATCAAACATTGGAATGCCTTCTTCGTTTTCCACTTCAATTAGCTGAAATGCTGTCCAGGTAATAGAATTTGATTTACCAGACCCTGCAGAGTGTTGTATGAGATAAGTTTCACCAATTCCCATTTTATTTACATTGGCAATCAACTTACTTACCACATCCAATTGATGATAACGGGGGAATATATAATACTTCTTAGATAATGGATCTTTATCCTTTCCTTCCAAGAGGATATAATGTTGAATTATCTGAGCTAATTTATCTTTTTTAAAAATTTCTTCCCAGAGATATGAAGTTTTATGTCCATTTGGATTAATTGGATTTCCCTTGCCAAAATTATTTCCTTTATTGAAAGGTAAAAAAAACGTATCCTTACCTTGCAATTTGGTAGTCATATATACTTCATCAGTATCGACCGCAAAATGAACTAAACAACGACCAAAATTCAATAAAGGTTGCATAGCATCACGGGTAAACTTATATTGATTTATTCCCTGAACAGCAGCTGTTTGGCCTGTCCAAGGATTCTTCAGTTCTATGGTGGCTAAAGGTATACCGTTCACAAATAAAACTAAATCAATCTCTTCAGCTGTATTTACCGATGAATAACGAACTTGTCGAGTAATAGAAAATTGGTTTGCTTCAAAATTATCAAGAATAGACTGAGCTGAACTAGCACTAGGTGCTTCAAAAAATAGAGTAAAGTAGGCATTGTCTACTTCCAATCCCTTTTTCAAAAGCTTTAGAACACCATCTTTCTTAATTTTACGATCAAAACGCTCTAGAATCTTCAACTTCCAATCGCTACTAACCTGAAGTTTGGCTAATTCCTTTGCTTGGGTCTTCTCCAAAAAATCCCAAAAACGTTTTGAATCTAGTGCAAATCGTTTATCAAAATCTAAAGTTGATCCAATATAATACCCTTTACCACTCAGGTAATGTTCATCAGACTCATACAAAGATCCTACCGACAGAGATTTGTCTTTCAAATCTTCTAATGTATAGCCTGTAAGATGTTTTTCAATTAAAGATTCTAATGCTTGTTCGTTATATTTTGAGGTCATTTTTTATTTCTATTATGAATAATAATTATCAATAATGTACTTAATTACTTTTGATAGACTTTTTTCGTAAAATTCATCTTGTCCATGAATTTTAATTGTAAACTTATGTCTTTGCTTAGGAGTGTTATACATAATTTTCACTGATTTACCATGTACTCTATTAATGCCGAATTGATCATATTTATGATGATATGCAAATTCTAGATTACTAATATCTTTCCCCTTTCTAGATAAATCTTCTGCTATAACTAATGTCATAAAATCATAATCAGTCTCTTTATTATATTTAGTTTTATTCAAGCAATAGATATATTCATCCTCAGCATTGCCAAAAAATTTCACATAATGCTGTTTACTGGCCATAAATAGCAACGGATATTTAATAAAATAATATTTCCAGTCTTGTATTTCAGTAGTAACAATATAATCCTTTATTATAGCACCTAATTGTTGCTCTATAGGAGTTTGTAAATTTAAATTTTGAAATAATGTAGCAACAGCCTCTGCACCTACTTTATAACTTTTACCTAAATTAACTACTTCCTTTAATAATCTTTTCCATGATAAATCTCGATTTGATGAATTGTTATAAAAGAAAAAATTCGTTGAATAGATAGAGTAATCATCTATACAAAGTAGTGCTCTTCGAAACTCTTCTTTCTCAAAAGTTTTAAGTCCGTTATTATCAAAGCACAACTTAAATTTTTTGTAATAATCTTCTAAACTTTCTTTTAATGCTACCCACTGCTCAACAGTATAATTATCGAATTTACTTTCTATATAAGAATCATAAATACCACTAAATTTTAAAATACAAGAAATTTGACCTGCTAAATATGCATCATTTTCAATTTGGTCTATCAACGAATTAAAATCTAAGTATTTAGTTCTTAAGCTGATTTTTATTACTTCTTCTAATGTTTGTACCGTATCAAATCCTTTTATACCATAAGTAAGATATGAAGCATATACATCACCATTATACTTTTCTAAGAAATCACGTATACCTTGTAAGCTATCTTGAAAATCTTTAGGCCGATTATAAATCGTGTTATTCGTTAAGTTAAACAATAACCTCGACCATTTCTGTAATTCAATATAATCTGGATTATTAATATTTTTAATTATTAAATCGAAGGTACCAGCAAATAATACACGTCTTTCATACACTGGTCTTACCTTATCAGTTAAAACAGGTATGAACACATCATTTTTGAAAGGACTATTTGCGAAAAAATCTAACACATTTTTATGATTCGAGCAGATAATATCTAATGTATCAATATATTTGATAATACTATTTTCGTTTAGTAAACCTACCTCCTTAAGCGTGTAATAACTAATATTTTCTACATTTTCTAAATGATTAATAGCTTTGTCGTATACATCTATATCTATTCGAATCAGCTCATTTAGTCCTATAAATGTTAATAGATTTAATAACTTATTATCAAAAGAATTATCTTCCTCTTTTAATTTCCAAAAATAATCTGACCAAGTGGTATCAATTTTAGTTGCAAAATAAGTCTCCACATCAACAGTCTTTTCTCCAGAACTTGTTTGTAAGGTATAGTTATATTTATCATTGAAACCACCCTCTTTAATAAGCTTAGAAATTTGCGCTTTCAAGTTTTCAAAGCTTGTTAGTTGCTTACCTCTAGCATTCATTTTTATATAAAGACCATCAGAAAGACCATATGTCTCTAACTGTAAAAAATTGAAGGTTATGGAAGGTGTATCTTCTTGAATCAAATCATCTATGGTTATTTCAGAATCTTTGAAGATAGCGTGAATACTATCTAACATATTAATCATAGATGATATCGTTTTATCAAAACTCCATGAAGAAAAATACCAATGTTCATTTTCAATTACATTTTTAAATGTATTATTCTCATTTGAATTGTCTTCAACAAATAATTTCTTAAACTCTTCATTACCAAATTCTTTACACAATGCTTTGATAAATAAATTTGAAGTTGGTCTAGTTTCATATCGAAACTTTGATAATACAGATGTAAATGCTGAAAGATTATTTGCTTTGAAAGCTAGATACCAATGAAGTAAAAATAAAGTAGTCAATCTTTGTTGTCCATCCAAAGGAATAAATCTTCCTAACTCTTTAGAACCATATACAAAATCTAAGTCAAGTGCACTTCCTTTATCATTTTTAACATCCAGTATAGCTTCATGGATATTTTTCAAAAATTCATTCCTGATTTCCTTTGCTCGCAAAGTGTTGCGTCCTTGTGCATAATCACGCTGTATTTTGGGGATTGAAATACCGTTAGGAATCTCGAAATCATTTACTTTATTATTTAATATACTCCAAAGTGTGGTTTTCATTATTTAAGGTCTAGAAGGTTATTCAGGTTGTTAATTTTTGATTCAATATCTGTCACGTATGCAATTCTGTCTGCATAACTCCAATAGGCGTCATGACTGCCAGCATTTGAATAATATTTAAAAAACACCTTACGTGTCTCGTTAGGTATGAACGCTAATCTCTTATCTAAATCTTTGATTTTTTTACGTTTAACACCAAAAATCGAGTTACTTAAATAGGAGTTTGCACTAATATCCAAAAGTGTCAAATTTGCTAATGAATGTACGTCACTTACCCATTGATATTCATCACCTCTTTCTTCAATTAAATCACGATCCTCATCACTTATCCTCCTAAAATATTCTTCCACTTCAGAAAATACGATCTTAAAGGATTCCTTATATTCTTCAGCGTAACCAGTATGCTTTTTACCTTGAAGAGTATCTAATTTTTCAATAAAAGAATTAATTAAATCATCATTATTGTGTCCTAAAGACTTAAAGTAATTCAAATGATCATTTACCCATGATTCATAATCTTTTTCTAAAAGATCGTCAGTATTTTGCGCATAAATATGCTCTAAAGACCATTTAGCTATTTTAATCTGGTGAAAAGGGAAATGAATAGATGTGTCAGGCTGTATTAATGATCCTACAACATTATGCAACAAAAGAATATCCTCCAAAGCCTTTTTATCACCTGAATTTTCGAATCTTAATTCAGAAATTTTCTTAATAGAAAGCCCTTTTTCAATTTTACTGATTAATTCTTTTTTGAATCCTGCTCTGTTTAGATTCTTATACTGGTTTAATAACTCTATAATATTTTCATTTCTAGATATTAAATAGCCTATGATATGATTATACCATTTATTATTATACCACTCTAAGAGAATATCAAAATATGCCTTTAACAAAGCCCATTCTTCTTCTATATACGATGTATTTAATCTTTCGTACTCTTTAAGTAATTCAGCATTATTTCTTATAGACTTTATTTTATTGTAATACTTTTTAAACGCTTCAAGACTATCAACGGCATTGATTGAACTTTCAGTAACCAAATCCAGTATATAGTCTATACGCGTTTGATAATTATTATCCTTTTTATTAAAAATAAAGCTCCAAAAATTATTATCCTGCAATTCCTTTTCCATAGCATCCCACTCTAAACCAATTACAGACTGTTTATTGTTTAAAATAATATCATCAATTTTTGTATCTGCACTTTTCAACCCCAATTGAAGATTATTTTTACTTAAAAATACTGCTTTAACTAATTCTGAATTAGTTAATGGAATTTTTCCAATATTAATTCGAGTAAATACATCTATTGGGTTGCTATTATCTTTTATTTCATACCATATGATTTCAACCTGCTTAAGAACTAGTTTAACTAAATCCATCTTCAATCCAAAATATTCTGATACCTTATCATCAAACCATTTTGATATAGTTAAAAAGGCTTGACTTATATAATAATAGTCTGGATTTTGGTCATTAATCTCATGATTTAAATTTTTAAGAAATTTTGCACTATCTGAGCGAGTTTCATAACTTAAAGTGAAAAGAGTAATTTCATCATAGCTGCGTTTTAAATAAGAGAGTAAAATATAAATAGTAGTTAATCGTTGTTGTCCATCCAAAACCTCGTATTCACCACTCTCTAATTGCTTTACAACTATTGGTTGTAGACAATATTTTTCTGAATAATCCTTAACTGTATTATTGAATTCTAGTAAATCTTCTAATAATGCAGTTACTTCTTCAATTCCCCAGCGATAGCCCCTTTGGTATGATGGGATAAAAAAACGATAATTGTTTTTAGGTAAGGTTATTTCGCCAATAAGTCTTGGCTCTAATACATTCTCTTCAAATTTTTGCATAAAATATAATTGGTTATTATCTTAAATCACTATGGTATCTCGCAATATATACTGTAATTGTTCTCTTTTCTTTAGTTCTTCTTTGTTCAGCCTACTAGCTATAATAATTTTGCCTTTGAATACAAAACTATCTCCTACATAATTCACAGACCAAGGCTTATCCAAATCATTTGCACAAATTGCTCCTTCTAACAATCGAATATATTCTATTCGTTTTGATAAAATCTCATCTTCAAAATACAAGGCACGATTCTGATTAGCTTTTAAAAAATCAAATAATTCCTTTGGCTTAGCAAATGAAGGTGACTTGACTATTTCTAAATGATTATTCAACAATTCATCTTTATATCTTGCCCGATCAAGTTCTAGACAATTTGATAAGATACACGAATAACGTATTGGAATACTTAAGTTGAATTTTATTGATTCAAAGAAATCTTGTAATGTTAGTTTATTCAAAATTACAATATTCTTAATCCTTCAAATTGGCGAATGGTCGTTGACCATAGTGAGCTCTGAATTCTTTAATTAATGATGTTTCTACTTGCGCTGGAATGTCATCAGGTAATGTTAGCCAACAAACAATTAAGTTATCAGCCTTATCAAGTTGCCAAATATACCTACCTCCCCAATGTCCTACAGGCTTTCCTTCTCCGAAGCGGAAATATTGCTTCAATCGTGAATGTATAGTAGCAGAACCACTTTCACCTCCCGCTTTTCCTATATAGATAATTGGCGTATTTTTAACCCAATTACTTTCTAATTCACTGCTTGAAACATTAGGGTTTTTAGCCTTGAATGCACCTCCTGTTCCTACGCTAAGAAACTTTGGCAAATCTGCTGGATAGAGGATAATATATATGCCTCTCTCTTTAGGGAGCATTTTATAATTGGTATATTTTATATTACCAATCGTATCAAATCCCTTAAAACCTAAAGCCTTCAATTGAGGTATAATGGGTTGACAATAATCAAGCGTAATCTTTCTTGTTATAGTATTCGATAGGTTCTTAGTTTCAGGTTTAGATACCGCTGCTTTCAAAATTGTTGACTGTTTAGGAGCTTTATCTACATTGCCTAAAATCTTTATCACACGTCGAAAATCTGCTACTGTATATCCTCTATTAATATCAGGGAAATCTGAGGCATAGAAGCCTAAATCCCTGATTTTGTTGCGTATGTTTTTTTGTTCAACAGACGAAGCATTTAATTTTTGTGTTATCAGATTTTCTATCTGCGAAGCTTCAGATAAAGTAAATTCTTTTTTCCTCTTCATATTTAAATTCATAATTGGTTAGTGTATTTTTGTTCTACGCTACTTTCACCTTCCCAGTGACCACCTCGTTAATAAGGCTTTGTTTGTAGGCTTTGAGTTTTGCTATTTGCTCGGTTTTTAAGGTAATGGCTTGGTCTATTTTACCCGTTTGCTCTTCTAAGTATGCAACAATGGCTTCTTGTTCGGATATTGGGGGGATTGGGAAGTAAAAATTATTAAAATTTTCTGTAGGAAATCTCCAACGTCCTACCATAGATACTCCTTGTCCATGAGCATAGAATGTTTTATTTCTATAACAGTCCTGTAAAAGCTGTAAAAAGTACTTGTCAATATTATTCTTATTAATAAGTTCGAAAACTCTATAATCTGGACTAATTACACCATTGTAACTTGAAATATCTACCCAACCTGTTAGTAAATCCATGTGATTCATAGCAAAATCGCCTTTAAAGGCATATTGATATTTAGAATAATCCATTGCTAATTGACCTTCACCACTTGTAATATCCTTTACTTTGATGCCTTTTTGTGTAATTGATAAAACATCATATCCTAATTGCCCCGCAATTCTTTTTAAAATTCTAAAAATATATTTTAACCTCTTTACCTCCCAATGTTTTGGAATTTCGCCAATCCAGTCAATGCCCGAGTATTTCATTTCTACATTCGGTTGATTACCTTTGGTAACGGCTTTGTGGATAACCATTTGTCGACGTTCTTTTAACAAGGCAATTTGCTGTTCTTTTACTGAAACGAGTATATCGATTTTTCCGCATTTCTCATCCAAGAAAGCAGCAATGGCTTCTTGCTCGGAAATTGGAGGCAGCGGAAGGACAATTTCAGCCATTTCATTATTCATAATTTTTGCACCATTCGTATCTGGTCTCTTATAATAATTTGCCACATATGACAAAGAATATAAATTATGATCTAAATTATTTACTGTAAAAGGTTTTAGGGTGCCACAAACATTAGTACAATTAAACTTTCCTCTTCTCAAAAATACTGTCCCAGCATTAGCACCATCTGTTGTCCATGTTAATATTTCATCATTGAAATCAAATGTATTTATATATCCTAAAATTCCATTATTTAAAGTTTGACTTGAATAAACAGGGTATTTCCCATTATAGACTAATTCAGTTTGAGCAATTACCCTTCCTCTACCTATATGGTATAAATGTTTAATCCTTTTTAATTCCCAATGATTAGGAATTTCGCCCAACCAGTCGATGCCACTTTCTTTATATGAATCGTATGTTTGCATGGTTTAGAATTTTAAAATATCTGCTAATAAACCATCGCCTTGTTCTTCCAACGTCAATAAATCTTTGGTAATATCGGCTAAAGCACGCAAAGGTGTATGTTGGTAGAAATATTTGTTGAAGGAGATTTCATATCCTATCTTTACCGAATCCAAGTTAATCCAGGCTTCTTCTACGTGTGGCACTACCTCACGCATGAAATAATTTAATATCGTTTCGCTCAGCGGAATCTGCTCGGTATCGCGTAGATCAGATTCTGTTTCGTATATAATATATTCCCCAGACTTACCTGTCGTATAATAGCCAAAGTAAGACAAATCATCTTCGCCACAGCCTAAGTGATTCAACAGCTGATGCAATTTATCACCTTTTAATTTTTCAATCTTTTTGATGACTTTCTGCGCGTCAGCGTCATAGCTTGATATCGCATTCAATATCGTTTTCTTTTCAGTCGCCCCTAAGTCCATCTTATGCAATTTCACTTGCTCATCTATCAAGCTACTAAAAGCGTTGAAATCCATAAAGACATCATCACCTACATATTGCCAAAGTTGAAGTGCAGCATCGTATAATGCCTTTGGTTTTTGCCATGTAGCCTTATCAATTAATTTGCTAATTTGCTTTTTATTTAATCCCCATTCTTCCTTCTCAGCACGTTTGCTAATTTCTTCTGCATGTAAATCTAAGCCTGCATATACCAAGTCACCATAGCTCTCATACAAGGCTTGCATATAGACCTGCAACCCTTTATCGTAACGTAGCGTATCCAAAGATTCTTTGGTAAATTGAGCTTTTAGACGTTTAGGTCGTTCGATATTAACTTTGTAATAACCAAAGTCAGCATTTTGAAATTGCTTGATCTTTAAAGCTGATTCCTTTGGATTCGTATCCCAGTTTTCCAAATAAGCTTGTGCTATTTGTGCAATTTGTTCTGGCGAAAACTCCGAGTTTTTATTCCCTAAATTCTTTCTTAGCTTCTGGAATAAGTTATTGGCATCCAACAATTGAACTTTGCCAGCTCTCTCTTTTGGTTTGTTATTATTCAGCAACCAGATATAAGTAGTAATACCTGTATTATAAAATAAATTGTTAGGTAACTGTACGATAGAATCTAGTAGGTCATTTTCAATGATATAACGACGAATGTTACTCTCCCCCGAGCCTGCATCACCTGTAAAAAGTGAAGAACCATTGTGTACCGAAGCGATACGCGAACCTACTCGATTGGCTGTAGGAGCTTTCATTTTGTCTACCATCTCCATCAAGAATAGTAATTGACCATCTGAGGAGCGTGGTGTAGCATCTACTGTTTCCCAATTCCCCCAATAATCTTTAAGTTTGATTTGAAAACGATTGTCGATGACATCTTTACCATCTTTGATATATTTTTGTTCTGATGCCCAAGATTTTCCGTAGGGTGGATTAGAAAGCATAAAATCAAATTTCATATTAGAGAATTCATTGGTAGACAATGTTGAACCTAGACGAATGTTCTCTGGATCTTTTCCCTTTATCATCATATCCGACTTACAGATCGCATAAGTTTCATCGTTGATTTCTTTTCCGTACAGGTATACATCACCTTTATAACCTATATTACTTTCTTCATCGATAAGGTAATTTTCACTTTCTGTTAACATTCCTCCTGATCCGCAGGCTGGATCGTAAATGGTAATAATATTTGGAAGTTGGTCTTTTATTGGTTCAAAAACTAAGGTTGTCATCAGTTGAATTACTTCACGTGGTGTAAAGTGCTCACCAGCTTCTTCATTATTTTCTTCATTGAATTTACGGATCAATTCTTCAAATACATATCCCATTCCTAAATTGGATAAAGCAGGCATTGGTCTTCCCTCTGGATCATTTTTCTCCAAAGGTGTAAGATTGATATATGGAGAGGTGAATTTCTCTAATACATCAAGTAATACATCTTTTGATGCCATATGACGAATTTGAGCCTTCAGATTAAATTTTTCAATGATTTCTTTAACATTCGCAGAGAAACCATTAAGATATTCCTCAAAGTTTGCGACTAATTTTTGTTGGGAATTAGTAGCTGTACCTTTAAGCTTTTCCATTGTCCAAGAAGATGTGTTGTAAAAAACATAGCCAGAAGCATCTCTAAGTCCTTTAGTATCCAATTCTACTAAATCTAATGCTCCTTTTTGAAAGGTTACTTCTGCTAATACCTTTTCTTTTGTAGGTTCTAATAAAGAGTCTATACGTCTTAATACAACAAAAGGTAAGATAATATCCCTATACTTACCACGTACATATACGTCGCGAAGACAGTCATCTGCTATAGACCAAATAAAGCTAACTAATTTATTATGAGAAGTGTGTGTCATTATATGAAATCGAAAAAAGTTAATAAGGATAATTAACCAAAGTAGCAATTATTTAAAGACATATCAATACGGAAAACCATAAAAATTTACGATAAATAGCACTATTAATTATTACTTGAAAATGTGTTATTTTTAATGATGATAAATAATAAATAAACATAAACTCAATAGCAAATATGAATGTCTTACTTCTAATGACACTTCTAGATGAAATTGTTTTGCAGTCTCAAATCGCTATTAGAGCATTTGATAGATTAAATAATACAGTTCATTTTAACAGAACTGATCAAATCGATGTGTGGGGTTCGATTCAGTCAGTATTAATTGCATCAGGAAATGTTTCCAAAATCTTATGGCCATCTTATAGTAAATACAAAGATAGAGGTAAGCAACTTAGAGATTACTTAAAAATAGAAAAGAATAACATTCTTTCTTCACGCAAGTTTCGTAATTACTTTGAGCATTTTGATGAAAGGGTAGAAGAGCGATTTAATCATACGCCATCTGGAGTTTATATTGATCGTCAGATAAATCCTTCCTTGAACAAATTATTTAATGATCCGGAACCAAGCTGTCAAAGGGGATACAATACGTTCGATAATACATTGATATTTAATGGCGAAGTGTTGGATGTTAAAGAAGTAATAAAATCTCTTGAAGCAATTCTTAAATATATTAAAGTCAACAATATCACGCTAAATTGGAAGTAAATCTTCTAGATAATTGAAACAAACTCACCTATAATTTTCATGTTTTCAGCATTGGCTTCAGAGATATTTATTGGAGAATATGATTCATCGAAGGAGTTTGGCAAAAGTTTGATTTCCGAATGAGCCCAACCTTCATTTGTAATTATCTTTTCACTTGTATAAGTTTTCACAGTAAATGCTGAATTAAAATCGACATCTTGTTTATCGAGGTTTTCAACTAGGACAATTTTACCATTTCTACTTCCACCTGTATAAAGCTTGAAAAGACAAGTTGAACCATTTGGAATTACTCTATTCATCGATTCACCTACTACTTTACATGCAAAATAATCGTTTGAATTTTTCAATTGGATTGGCGAATTTATGAATGTAAAATCTTTATCCTGCTGAAGCTCACTAAAACTACCTGCAGCAGCATAAAAATTGTAAAGTGGAATTTGAATCAATTCTATTTTTGTTTCAATAGATTCTACAACATTTAATTCCTGAATTTGCTCAGTATTTAGTTTGTTATCTGAACTATTATCATTGATATAGTTATAGATTGATTCATTAACAGAAGGAAATACATTAAATCGAATCTTAACAACAGAAACTTTACCGCCTTTCCCATTATCCATCGAAGTCTGTTCTACTAAATCTAAATTAGGCTTCATTTCTCCCATATAATAGAAATCAGTTCCTTCGTCATTATTCTTTTTAATAAATAATGGAAGTCTAATTTCTCCCTTATTACCGAGTATAGCCTGCATATCCTTACTTTCTATTTTTCGGTTGGATTTAGACATCCAATCAAACTCGTTTCTATTTACAAACTCATCCTCATATTTTGTAGTTTCTGAAATATGGTCTTCTTTGTGATAATTTACAAAAATGGGACAATTTGAATTATCAGAGCTTACAAGATAACCACCAACATTTTGAGCAACTGGATTTTCAAATGCATTCAATATTCTGAAAACATCTTTTCGTGAATATTTTTTGTATAAAACAAAACCATTATTCCAATTCTCTACATCGAAATATTTATCAAATTCATTGATTGAATATGTAGTTGAATCGACCAAAAAGTCATGAAACACTTTATCTTCTAAAAGTTTTTTGAAACTATGGGAAAGACTAAATATGTTGTTTTGTAGCTTAATTATATCTAAATTATAAATCTCTCGAACAGGTACAAGTTGTTTATTCTTGTTCTCTCTTACAAACTCAAAATTCAAGTTGACAATACATGAATTAATAGTTTTGTCTGTCACTTCATAACCATATTTTTCTTTGATATAGTTTTTGAAATCAGTAACGGATACTTCGTTTTTTTCTATTAATAATTTTATTATTAAACTATCTTCAACTCGTTTACCATTATTAATTTCTTTTGCAAAAAGTTCTAACAGCTTAATTTCAGCGCTATTTAAATCACCGATTGATTCCATATCAACTTTCTTCACGAAATTGAAGTACGACTTAGCGTACTCCACAAAAAGAAAAGGATCTCTACCATCATTCTTGATGAAATCCATCATCATAGGTGTTTTCCCTAATCTGAATTTCAAAAGGTTATAATCTTTTTTCAAATCTGCCAACAATTGCATATTTGCAGAGTCAATTGATCGAAAGATTTTTTCCTTTGTAATTTGGTCAAAATTTATTGTGGATGAACCTGGAATTAATCGACTTCCTTCGTTCAGTAATTTACGAATAGTATCTTTATTATAGGAGGTGTCTCCGTATAAAGCAATAGGAATCAAGTAATTGTTGTCATAATTTCCTATAAAATCAATTACCGTTAAATAACCTTTTCCATCCGATTTTCTTAATCCTCGTCCTAATTGTTGAATAAAGATTATGGCTGATTCAGTAGGTCGAAGCATGATAATTTGATTAATTTTAGGAATGTCAATCCCTTCATTGAATATATCTACTGTTAAGATATAATCCAGTTTCTCCTTCAAATTATCAGATTCCAATAGTGTTATGGCTGCTGCTCTTTGATCTTCAGAATTATCACCAGTTAAAGCTTGCGTTTTTAAACCTCTTATATTTAGAAGTTTTGACAATTCTTTAGCTTCTTCTTTTCTAGAACAAAAGATCAAACCTCTTATTATTCCATTGTCACTACCGTAAAATTTTGATTGTTCAATTATCTTATTTACTCTTTCTTCTGAAACCAATAAATTAAAATCAGATTTATTATCAATGGTTTTATTATCAATTATCAAATCTGTTACTCCGTAATAATGGAAGGAACTAAGCATTTCTTCTTCCATTGCTCGGTTTAGACGAATTTCATATCCAATATTATAGTCAAACTGTTCAAAAATATTATATCCATCCGTACGCTCAGGGGTAGCTGTCATTCCTAAAAGGAATTTAGGCTTAAAATAATTTAATATACGCGTATAAGAATCTGCTGCTGAACGATGAGATTCGTCAATTATGATATAATCAAAATGTTCTTCAGAAAATTGTTTAAAGCAATTTGGTTTAGAGATTGTTTGAACTGTCGAAAAGATAAAATCACTTTCCACTTCCTTTATATTACCAGAATATACCCCCATAGTTCGAGTATTTCCAAAGATCTTTTTAAAGGAATTCAAGGCGTCTTTGGCTATAGTTTGTCTGTGAACGACAAATAAAAGTTTTTGAGGGTTGAAGTTTTTGGCATCAAAAGCTGATAAGAACGTTTTACCGGTTCCTGTTGCAGAAATAATTAATGCTTTATTTTTCTGAACTAAACGTAATGCTGCAAGATTAGATAATGCCTCCTGCTGCATGATGTTTGGAACAATCGTTTCAAACAAATCAACTGTCTGTTCTTTGATTTTTTTATTTAATAAAAACTGTTCTTGGAACAATTTCTCATATTCATTTATATAATCAAGTGTGACAATTGTTGCTTTATCAAAATCAGCTTTAAACTCTTTTATTACATTATATACCAATCCACTTTCATCAAATGCTGATAATTTAATGTTCCATTCTTTATTCGTAGATAATGCATTGGCAGTAAGATTGCTACTACCTACTATTAAGTTGTAATGGGTGTTGTTTTTAAAAATATATCCCTTAGCATGTGCATTGCCCGAAACCATAATTCGCAGTTCTATATTTTTAAACTGCATTAATCTCTTAAGTGCTTCAGGCTGAGTAAAATTAAGGTATTGAGAAACTAGAACATAACCTTTCACGTTACGTTCTTCTAATTCTTTTAATTGATTTATTATGGTAGCAACTCCACTTGTCGTGACAAATGCTACAGAAATATAAAATTCTGTACAAACACTTAATTCACTTAGTATAGTTGATAAAATTTTCTTAGGTGGAGTCTTTTGATTGACTAATAATTCAGGTTGATAGGCTGAATTTGATAAAATTTCTTTATCTATAAAACCTGTATAAAGACTGTCTTTAAATTCCAGTTTTATATTATGCATCTGCGATTAATTTATTTACAATAGGAACGTCAGCAGCTGCCCAATCTAATAAATGGATTTGGTCTATAGTCAACCATTTAAAATCAATATGCTCGTTTAATGTAATTTCAGTATTTGAAACTTCACAAATAAAGCTATGCATTGTTAATTCAAAATCTGGATATTGATGAACTATAGTTAAAAATAAAGATTGAATATCTGCAACAATATTTAACTCTTCTGATAATTCACGGGCTAATGCTTCTTCTTTTGTTTCACCTACTTCTATTTTTCCTCCGGGAAACTCAAATTTTTCTGAGATATAAGGTAATTTGTTTTTTGCTCTTTGAACACAAAGTATTTTATCCTCAAACTTTAATATAGCTGCTACTACTTCTACTTTCTTCATTATTTATTACAAAATCTAACCTAATACAATAATACAAAACAATAATAAAGTTTAATACACTTAAATAAAGCTGGATCAATAACTGGAGATATAATGCAAAAATTATTATCCTTTAAAAACCTCCTTACTGTGCCATTTCAAATTTTCCAATGATGGATAATATTGCTTATCCTTAGGTAATATAAGCTGTCTATTTTCTAATTGTCTAAAACTATAAGGATGAGTAAAATCATCTATAATTTCTCTAGAAATGAGAATTTGATAATTTTCATTAATAGTTATGAATCCTCTATCAAATGCTCGATGCATATTTGGACATAAAGCTAATCCATTAGTTACTTTATCATCATGTGATATTGAAAAAGGAATGATATGACAAGCATCTACAAAATTATAATTGAAAGTAGATCGAATTTGCATACCAGTAATTGCACAGGTATCATTATACACTTGTGGGATATATCTTTTAAAAAGATGTGATCTAACGAAATAGTCTTCTTCAGTTACAATTTGGACATGCTTATATTTAACTTCAGGATCATTCAATACGAAATCCTTGATCTCTTTATAAAAGCCTGCGTTCAATCGTTTATGCATTAAATAATTGTCCAATGTTTCAGAAAAATAAAACTGTAGGAGATAATTTGTTATTATTATCCGATTTTCTTTTTTAAGCAATAAATTATATACTTCATCGGAGAAACAAGCATAATCCACTATTCTAGATAATGTTTCAACGCTTTTTACATATGCATGTAAAGGAGTCATATTATAGGTTATTAGTCTCCAAAAAGACATACCTTTAATCTGATCAGATTGCAAATAAAAAAATGGTTGAGTAAAATCTGACTGATGTGCTGTTTTAACTAACAATCGCCAATTTTCTTGAAACAATCCAACTAAATCTGCATTTATTCGAAAACGATTTACAATGACCAAATCTTTTTCAACCAATTCGATTAAGGTCAATAACAATATTGGTTTATGTGGAGCTTTACCGTATCTGGTAATACCTCGTTTTATTTTTGTAATGGCTTGGATAAATTGATTTAGGCTTATCATTAATCTTTTTTTTATGGGATTATTTTCCTTTACAGATATTTAATATAATTTTAAATACCTCAATATTAATTAGTTATCAGTAATTGTGTTTAGCAACTCATTTCAATCTTTAAGAAACATTCTATTGTGATTTTTTATAACACTCTACTTTTTCATTATTAGAATTAATAATTAATCTTTCAAAGCTTCAAAATAATATAATATTTATTAATTTTTTTAAATAAGTTTAATAACTACATTTTGTAAAGGTTTTGCGAAAATTCAATTTGAAAATTAAAAGAAAATGAAAAATAAGTATTTGATATTTTTCTTATTATCCTTTATTGTAGGATGTAAAAAGCCAATAGAAAGAACCGAATTTGATAAAATTCTTTTAAAAAAAATAATTGAAAGTGGGAATGAGCTTCCTTCTGGATATAATTTTAAAGTATACGTGAAATGCGAAAATGGGTTTTCCGAAACAACTATTGATGAATTAATTTTTCAATATAAAAATTTGAATATTAAGGAGGAATATGGAACATTCCTTCAAGCAGCATTGAATCATGAATATGTTTTTTGAGATTCCATACTACACACTTGTTTTGAATTAGATAAGCAAATACTGGAAAATTATTTAAATACTGATTTAAAAGAATTTACCGAACGTTATTTTATGAAAATTAATGATCGAGTTAAATTGAAAAATGATATGAATCAAGATCAGTAAAGAACAATATTCTAACTATGTTACATTAATAGTTATGTTATTTCACTTGATGATGAAATTGGAGTTTGGTATTTAAGAACTACTGAATATTATTATTAGCTAGAGAAGAGGGAGGCCCTGTAATGGTAGAGAGTGATTTTACTTTAAGCTATCTACATGTTGAGAACATTCTCTCTTCGCATAATTTACCCTATTAAATCAGATACAGTTTTCAAATACCCATCCTTTTTAAAGTTATTTATTCAGCATCACCTCCAATAAGAGTATTTATGTTCAATTTCCCCCTTTAAAGAAACTAGCATTTTACTCTTAAATTTATTCTTAATACCATTACAGTTGTTAAGCAGAAGGATCATGGAAGTATAGAAATGAGTAAACCATTATTTCTTTATGTTATAATTAATTCCTCCTCAATACATAATATATTCCTAAATTTGAAAATAAAAAAATAGTCACAGGATATGTGACTATTTACTGATATTAATTATTTTTTTTAATCTAATAGATAATGAACAGCATTTCTTCTAAAGAATCTGTCAGATATCTCGTCATCATCAAATTCACTAATAAAATTCTCTTGAATATTCAAAAACTTATCTTTGTCATGTAACAACACTACCCAAAAGTCTGAGCCAAACATCAATCGTTTTGATACAATTTCTTCGGTTTTAAGCAATTGTATTAGCTTGCTGTAAGAATAATCCCTTATCAATGAATAAGAAAAATCGGAATAAACTCCAGGATATGATTTCATCATGGTAATAATTGTGTCTTTTCGTGTAAGATAATCAAAATCAGGATCCTCATTTTTGTCCCTGAAAACATCATCACCAAAATGAGCAAAATTTATTTTTAAATTCTTGAATCTTTCTAATACAACTTCCCATCTCTTAGGATCATTTAAATAAAATGCTTTTTGCTTCCTACTTTTACCTGGTACAGCTTTTAAATTTTCCTCAAAATTTTCATAAATCTTGATATCACTATCAAAAGAACTAACAATTTCTCCTCCACAATGCGTCACTATAGGGATTTTGTATTCCTGACATATCTCATAAATTGGAAGAAGGCGATAATCTGATGGAGAATAACCGAGCGAAGGATAGAATTTCAATCCGACAAATAAGCCATTTTCCTGTCTATTAAAAGCTTTTAAAATTAAATGAAACATTTGATGCTTCTCATCCAAGGTCTCATCAATTCTTCTAGGATCGATAGCAAGAAATGGTAAGGCATTATATTCAGCTGCAATACTATTATATTCTTTAATTTGTTCTACTATATTTCTATTCACATAACCATTAAATTCATTAAAAAAATCCATCATTAGTATACCTGTTATCAATTCGCTTGACCCAAATTTATTAGTTTTTGATACTGCATATTTATTGACATATTCTTTATAAATGTCTTTTTGCATTTTTGCTTTTAAAAATTTTTTGAAAACAAAACCTAATGCTTCTGGGATATGTTTTAGACCTTTATTAAAGTTATTATCACTTACAAATTGTTCTTCAGTTTCATTAAATATTTTATCTAACTCTTCCCAAGTTATTTCCTTTTTTTTTGGATCTTGATAATATGATTCAATGTCTTGATAACCATATCTTTCCTCAAAAATTTTACTGATTATCCGTTTATGCACCTGTTATATTCGCAATTACTAGTCTGTCAAAGAGTTTGTCTCCAAAATACCGTCTGTTTAATTTGTAAATAAACTCGTTGAGATACAACTGTAAGTATTTCCTTTTGATTTTATGGTAGTTGCCCAGCAATGTCCGTTTTGCATTACTGATTGCGATATGCACCCATTTGAGTGTTTCCTTGGTGGTTTTGGCGTCTGATTTCTCGGTGACGTGCAATTCCACCAGATCGGAGATGTCAACGTAAGAAGTGCTTTTGTCCGAAAATACGATGGCATCATCCTCCATGCAGTCCCTGACCACGCCGTTGATTCCTTCACTTTGATGGCTATCCAGTACCCTGGCCTTGAAATAACGCACATGCTTCTCCTTTTTGCCCGTTTCGATATCTTCCAACGGGGTGCTTTCGGCCATCACCGCAACGTTCTGCTTTCCCTCGGCTCCCCGGCCACGTGTACCCTTGCCTCGCTCGATTTCCTTACTGGCCACCGAAAAGTTAACGAATTCTTGCGGTTTCTTTCAGCGCCGCCAATACCGCCAGCCCGTCGCGCAAGGGGCGCGGCTCGTGTGTGCGGATGAAGTCAGCTCCACCTGCGGCGGCGGCAAGCTCTGCAGCGAGTGTCGCGGCCCCGACATCCCCCGGACCACGGCCTGTGAGCGCGCGCAGAAAGGATTTGCGCGAAACAGACAGAAGCACCGGCAAATCGAAGCGCAGCCGCAATTCATCGAACCGCGCCAGCACCGAGAGCGAGGTTTCGGGAGCAGCCCCCAGAAAAAACCCCATGCCGGGATCAAGGACAAGGCGGTTGCGTTTGATACCGGCACCCGTCAGCGCCGCGATGCGCGCGTCAAAGAACGCCGCAATGTGATCCATGATGTCGCCAGCGGGTGCCTCGCGCCGATCTGCCTGCCCGTCTTGCACCGAATGCATAACGACGAGTTTGGCAGATGATTTCGCCAATTGCGGATAGAACGCAGCGTCTGGAAAACCGCGAATATCATTGAGATAGGCCACACCACGCGACAAGGCATAGGCTTGCGTCGCGGGTTGATAACTGTCGAGCGAGACGGGAATGCCATCTGCCTTGAGCGCGTCCAGCACCGGCGCGATACGCGCGATTTCTGTGTCGGACGAAACAGGCGCGGCGTCGGGATTGCTGGATGCCGGACCGAGGTCGATCACATCTGCCCCCTCGGCCATCAGCTTACGCGCCTGCGCAATGGCTGCGTCTGGCGCCAGATACCGGCCTCCATCGGAGAAACTGTCCGAGGTTATGTTGACGATGCCGAAAATGATGAGCGATTTATTCATGGGGGCTTCTATAATAATACCTAAAATCCGCAGGTAGTTAATTAGGATGTTTAAAGATTCTGATTATCCGTTTATGCACCTGTTATATTCGCAATTACTAGTCTGTCAAAGAGTTTGTCTCCAAAATACCGTCTGTTTAATTTGTAAATAAACTCGTTGAGATACAACTGTAAGTATTTCCTTTTGATTTTATGGTAGTTGCCCAGCAATGTCCGTTTTGCATTACTGATTGCGATATGCACCCATTTGAGTGTTTCCTTGGTGGTTTTGGCGTCTGATTTCTCGGTGACGTGCAATTCCACCAGATCGGAGATGTCAACGTAAGAAGTGCTTTTGTCCGAAAATACGATGGCATCATCCTCCATGCAGTCCCTGACCACGCCGTTGATTCCTTCACTTTGATGGCTATCCAGTACCCTGGCCTTGAAATAACGCACATGCTTCTCCTTTTTGCCCGTTTCGATATCTTCCAACGGGGTGCTTTCGGCCATCACCGCAACGTTCTGCTTTCCCTCGGCTCCCCGGCCACGTGTACCCTTGCCTCGCTCGATTTCCTTACTGGCCACCGAAAAGTAACCCTCATCCAGTTCTATCATCCCTTCCAGTGTATACCTTGCATCCCGGTTGCCCATCGCCCTGCGGAGTTTGTGTACCATCGCCCATACCGGTTCGTAACGCTTCAATCCTAATTGCTTCTGGAGTTCGTTGGTGGAGAATCCCTTTTTTGTGCAACTCATCAGGAACATCGTTTTGTACCACACCAGAAACGGCAGCTTGGAGCTCTCCATGATCGTACCGCTGCGCAACGAGGTGCGGAAACGGCAACCTTTGCATTCATAACTCCATTTACCCTGTAACCAATAATGGGAAGTGCCCCCGCATCGCTTGCAGACAACCCCTTCCTTATCACGCTGCTCCTTGAAATGCAAACGACAATCTTCCTCCGAACCGAAATGAGCCGTAAAACTGAATATGTTCATAATCCCTGCTTTTTGAGCGCTAATATACTAAAAATATTAGGTGTGTTTGCGGAGAATCAGAAAATTTTTAATGCGACCTCTAAATCATTCTTATTGTCATTAATTAGTTTAAAATTCTCTTCAGTAATCATGTTTTTATTCCATATTAATTCTTTGAGAAAATGTGTTATAAAATAAAACTCATTTATACAATATTTATCAAATGTGTGAACATGGATATCAAAAACAAAATTACCCTCTTTGATGATTTTTTTAATATCATCTTTTATTCTGTCATTAGGATTTAATGGAACACGATTAGATCCTCTAAATTCTTTTAAAAATTCTTCTGCTTTCATGTTTCTTAGTGGTTAAAAATTGGTTAAATAAGCTAAGTGACTAATAATTAGCGTATTACTTATGCTAAAGTAGTGTTTTTATTCAAAATAGTTCTGAAAAAATTGTGGTTAGTTATATATGACGCGAAATAAATTTGTGAATCTTATTGCAATTAATTCTCCAAAACGAGGATTTTTTATTTATAAAAGTCAGCCATGGTAAAAAGGATTAAATACGAACAATTGACTCAAATGACAAATGACCCATCAATAAGTCAAAATTTTAGAGATAATTACAAAAGAGTTTTGAACTTCCTGGACAGCTTTTACCATAATTAAGATGTAATGATTGAAGAAGTAAACAAATTTGGATAAATACACCTAATGGAGAATGGCAGAGTTTTTTATATTGAAACATCTCCGGTAGTTTACAACCATCAAGACTTAGAATAAGATGAACTGATTTTTTAATATAACCTATTTTCATCCTAATGGGGATGGAGTAAAGCGAGAACATATCATCAATTTAGGTGCATCGAAATAATGAGCAGGATGATAATAATTCTGCTTTTTTATTGGTAAATCGCTTGGCCAGAAGCCGAATCCCGCATCTTGAATAATCCAGTAATCTTATTATTTTCCCCCCCGCCAACTATTTTGTGAGGGATTAAAAGAGAAAGAAAGCTATTTGCAAAAGAAGAAGAATACACGATTTGTCAATGTCGAATAAAACTAATTCCAGTATACGACAAAGGCGGTAAAAGAATAGGTATGACACACAAACTTTCGAAGACGAAGGTCATAATGTAAATTTTTAGTCTACAGAATGTATTATTAACAGGTCTAAACAAAATTAATAATGGACCAAAACAACATTAAACCTCGGGAGCTAAGAATATAATAAGATTGATGCTAATCTATCTCCGAAAATTTAAATACTCATTTTCGAAAATAACCATCCCTAATTCATTTGAATATTCTTCAATCCTATTCTTTTTTGTTTTAAATGTGTGATTTATTGGGTCAAAAATAAAAACACATGATTTACTTGGTTTATCAAGCAAATGTGCTGTGAACTCATCGTCGTGATAACAAGGTCTATAAAAATTCCTATCTGGTTAATTCTAATTTTAATGATTTTGGATACATTTCGCTAATTCTTTTTAACTAAAGTACCAAAATGAAACTAACAAAACAACTGTGTAAAGCCTTGTACGCTAGATATATAGGTCGCTGCACTTATTGTGGCGACCCATTGCCCAATAGATGGCATGCGAAACCTATCGTGCTTAATTGGTGGAACGGCACTTGCGAACATCCTGAAAGGCATACCTTAGAAAACTTTAAATCTTCTTGTCCATCTTGCAACATTATTAAGATTAGCCATTCCCTAAAAGCCTTTAGAAAAGTCATAGGAAGATTTTTTAACTCACTAATTAGAGATAGCGATCTAAATAAATTTGCAAATCGTTATGTCTTATTGCTGGAAAGTGAGATTGAAGTTAGGTTTTATTTTGAGAAATCTACCACGGACATATAAACAAAAATCCTTTTTCTTTAGCGTCGTTTTTCATCTCTTCTAGGTCTAAAATGGAAATTTCAATTGCTCCATTATATTTGGTAAATAAGCACCATTCAAAATTATCCCAAATTGAAGATTCGCTTTCGAAATAAGCCCTGTTATCTTTATTGACCTGACATATCAGGTGATCATATAAAATAATCATGTTACAAACATAAATAATAAAATAATACAGTTTTTAAAGAATGACTTTACAATAGTATTTTCCCAAAATAAATATAAAGCATCGGATAGTTTTATATAAAATTTGTAAGCATATTGGTGAAAAATCTTTCAAAAGATAAGTTTGTATATTTGAAATAAAAACCATTATGATAAAATTACCTAAGAATGACCCTCGATTGAGAAATGCAAAACAATCTCTCAAGAATTACTCAAGCAATTTATTGAAATTTGGCATGTCTGACGATCCCAAGAATTACTCTGAGGAAGAATTGCTCGAAATAGTAAACGGAATCTATAGAAAGAAGAAAAAACTTCTGGTTAGGGGAGATTACTTTATTGATGTTGACGACATAGTATCCACTGAATGCGATTTAGCAAGAGTTACATACAAAAAAGGTAAATTATCATCAAAAGATTATGAAAATGGTTACCATAAAAGTCTTCGAAATATCAGCAACTTTCATATAAACGATTATTTCGTTATTACAAAAAGTGAATATGTTGGGAAAAACAAACATAATATTACTAAACATCTTTTTAATACAGGATTAATCTCAAGAAGTCGTGGTAAATATCCAAAAGTTTTTGCAGTTAAGAATGACTATGAATCCCTTCAGAACAATAAATTTCCCAAAGATCTTTTTCATCCTATTAAACGATTTATTAATAGATACTTCTTTGATAACGATTATCATTTCCCAGATTTTAAAGTAACTGGTTACGAAATTGAATTCGAAAATTAACAAATAAAGTCTAACCTTTCCGTTAGGCTTATTTTATTAACCTTATTTTTGCCATTGCCAATTCTCGAATATATCCTTTTAAATTATGTTTACTTTAACCATTAATTTATCATAGCAAATTTATCTGCAGCTTTGTTTTGTCTTTTGTTATTTCAATAACATTAATTACCGGAAATATATTTATATTATTCCTTGCATTTACCAAATTAAACAAGAACATTAATATCATTATTAATTAATGAACCATGTACTTTATTAAAAACAATACATGCCTATTGTAAGCTGCTAAATATCAGCCTAACATGCCGTTAGGCTTTTCTTTTAAACTCACCTTGATTTTCTTCAATTTCTTGCAAAATTTCTTGATTTTTTTTAGTTTGCTTTATCGACCAAACTTAGAAGTTAATCTAACTGCGTATAAAGTATTGATAAATTTGAAATCCTTTAAGTTGCTAATCTCGTTTACTTCCCGATACAAAACTTACTGAAAATATTCTCCAGCAAATCATCTGTTGTGACAGTACCTGTGATTTCACCTAGATGATGTAAAGCCTGTCTAATATCCATTGCCAGGAAATCGGAGGTTATGGGATTATCAATTCCGTACAAAACTTTTTCTAACGCTTCTTGTGTATTTTGTAAAGCTTCAACATGACGAATATTCGTCACCATGACATCATCCGTATTGATATTGGAGAGATTGACTTGGTTAAGGAGTTCGTCCTTGAGTTCATCAATACCGATTTGATGTTTTGCTGAAATATATAGTGGATTTAAGACCTTATAATTCTGTTTTTGCTCTTCGGTCAAGAGGTCAGATTTATTGATAATCGTGACGAATGGGATGTTTAATTCCTGGACTTCATTTATTTGTTCTTGAACTGCAGAGATTTGGTCTTGGATAGGATCGAATAGGTAGATAATTAATCTGGCCTGTTTCATTTTTTCACGGGTTCTTTCTACACCAATGGCTTCCACCACATCTTCGGTATGGCGGATTCCGGCGGTATCTATAAACCTAAAGGTTACTCCATGAATATTGATTTCATCTTCGATGGTATCTCGGGTAGTTCCGGCAATATCGGAAACTATTGCTCTTTCTTCATTCAATAGCGCATTGAGTAGGGTAGACTTTCCAACATTTGGTTTTCCGGCAATAACTACTGGAACTCCATTTTTAAGAACATTACCTTGCTCGAAGGAGCGGATTAATTTGGCAATGACAGAATGGATTTGTTGGATTAATGATTTTAGTTGATCGCGATTAGCAAATTCCACATCTTCCTCGGCAAAGTCTAATTCCAGTTCGATCAGGGATGCGAAATGAACTAGGTCTTCCCTTAATTTCTTAAGTTGGTTTGAAAATCCACCACGCATTTGTTGCATGGCAATCTGGTGAGATGCTGCTGAGTTGGAAGCAATCAGATCCGCTACTGCTTCAGCTTGAGAAAGGTCCATTCCGCCATTTAAGAATGCTCTAAGGGTAAATTCTCCAGCTTTTGCAGCGCGAGCTCCTTTTTTTATCAATAGGGTGATTATTCGCTCAATGATATAAGCGGAATTATGTGTGGAGATTTCTATAGTGTCTTCCTTGGTGTAGGAGTTTGGTCCTACAAATAAGGTAACTAATACTTCATCGATAATATTATCGCCATCTCGGATAGTTCCGAAATGAACGGTGTGCGAAGCTTGTTTTGTTAAGTCTTTGCCTTTGAAGACCTCATTTACCAAAGTAATGGCTTTAGAACCTGACAAACGAATAACCGCAATTGCGCCATTAGCACCTGGAGCGGTAGCTAAGGCAATAATAGTATCTTGTGAAATTAACCCTGTAGACATAGCGCAAAGATAAGAATAGTATTTAGTAGTTTGTAGGGGGGAAGCTTAAGAGGAGGGAAATAGGAAGGGAATACCTATTGATAATATAGCAATATTAATTTTATAAGAATTTATTGTCATAATTTTAATACCAATCCTTAATTACTCGATTCAATAGCTACATTTGCTCGGCTTTTTAGCTGAATTACACTTACAAAGGGAATCGACTTATGGAAAACCTGACAAAGGCGCCATTATCTGGTTATCAGAAATTGGTGATTTTTATCCTGGCATTTACGCAATTCACGGTTGTTTTAGATTTTATGATTATGTCGCCCATGGGTGATATGCTTATGAAAGCTATTGACTTGAAGCCATCGCAATTCGGGGTTGCTGTTTCTGCCTATGCTTTTAGTGCTGGTATTTCAGGTTTATTGACTGCGGGATTTGCGGATCGATTTGACAGGAAAAAACTATTGCTTTTCTTTTATTCAGGCTTTATTATCGGCACATTTCTTTGCGGTTTTTCTACGAATTATACCATGTTGGTTATTGCTCGGGTGGTGACTGGTTTATTCGGTGGTGTGATTGGTTCGATTTCAATGGCGATTATTACTGATGTATTCACATTGGATCAGCGTGGTCGGGTTATGGGCTTTGTGCAGATGGGCTTTGGGGCAAGTCAGGTTCTTGGTATCCCAATTGGATTGTATATTGGGAATGCTTGGGGTTGGCAAAGTGCTTTTTTGATGATTGCCATTCTTGCTGTATTAATTGCAATTTTGATTTTTCTGAAATTAAAACCAATAACGGAGCATATTGGCCTGCAGAAGAAACAATCTGCGCTCCAGCATCTTTGGGGAACTTTTACCAAGAGGGAATATAGAATAGGTTTTCTAGCTACGGCCTTATTGTCCATTGGTGGTTTTATGATGATGCCCTTCAGTTCGGTATTCGCTGTTAATAACTTACATGTCAGCCATGAACAATTACCCCAGCTATTTATGATATCGGGTATTGCGTCCTTAGTAATTATGCCATTGGTTGGTACGCTGAGTGACCGTTTTGATAAGTTCAAAATCTTTGCAATTGCTACAATCTGGATGATGGTCATGGTGCTGATCTATACTTCTTTAGGACCGACGCCGTTTCCATTGGTGGTGGTATTAAACATTCTGATGATGATGGGGATTCTAAGTCGGGTAACACCGTCCTCAGCTTTGGTGTCAGCAGTTCCGGAAAAGGAGGATCGCGGTGCTTTTATGAGTGTTAGTGCATCTTTACAGCAGATGTCTGGCGGAATTGCCGCGATTGTTGCGGGATTAATCATTGTTCAAAAAACTAATGAAAGCCCTCTTGAACATTATACGACCTTAGGATATATCGTTGTGGTAATTAGTATTATTACCATTTTGATGATGAGGGGTGTAAGTAGATATGTGAAACGAAAGTAGCCTTGGTAGTATTTAGTAGTTAGTATTTAGACTGATGTAATGAGTTAAATATACAGGCTGATTTTTGTCCGCCTTGTTTTTTTACCATCCTATCCAATAATTGACTTTTACCATAAATGTATTTGTAGGGGCTATTCCCCAGATGTTATCGAGGTTATTTCCCCATCCGGGTTGATAGACTGGCATTCTTCCGGAACGATTATGTTCCCATACTAGGTAGAGGGTTGATCCAGGAAGGTATTCCCAACGAGCAACCAGGTTTGATCGGAATTCATTAAAACTAAAGTTGGGGTCTTTGAAGTTTCCGGCTGTTGCTCCTGCACCTATGGTATATAATCCATCAGCATAGGAGATTTGGTCTGCGGCGAACTCTTGGAAGCGTTCGGAGTAGGTACGTGATAGGGTATTGGTAGCATATTTAAAGCGATCGTATTGCGCAGTTGAAGTGAATGGCGATCCATAGTATTGGATGGATAAATCCGGGGTAATATTACCTTGTAATCTGAAGGTAAAGCCATAAGTTTCTTGTCGCATTCTACCCATCACATAGGATTCTTCATTAGCATTTATGCTAGGCAGGTCTGTCGTGCCGACATATTGTAAATTATCTTTGTTCCAGGCATAATTGAACTGGGTAACCAGGTGAATGTGATTTCCGATTCTGAAGGTTACAGAAGGTCGGATTTCATTATATCGAGTTTCACCATCCAGGAAATGCTTGCCATCATAATCTACCTTGACAAATACACGTTTTGCACGATCGGAGTTCATGGAAAATGTACTGGTAAAATTTGGATTATAGCGAAGATCATAACCACCACGAAGCATGCGGGTATCCACGGAATTCCAACTGAAAGCTTCTTTTAAGTCCATTTCAATTCTTCTCTTGATGGTCAAGCTTCTAAATCTTAGCGCAAGGTTATTGTCTATTGCATTTCCGCCATAGTTCCATACGTTTCTTTGGGTCAGCGTAATTCCGGCAGCACGAAAAGGACCCCAAGGGTCAGTTTTACGGTATGCTAGTTCGGATTCATTGGATTTGTAATCTGTTTGTTTTAGGTATCCAACTTCATTGAGGTCAAAGCCAGGGGAGGACCAACTGAAAGTTTCAGCATAATTCCATTGGGCATTTCCTTTTTTACCGGCTTTTATATATCCACCTGTACCTGATAAGGAAGTCGCATCAGGTTTCATATCCAGGTATTCTGCGCCTGATTTTCTTTGGAAAAAATGGGTGGCATTGTTTTTTGTTGCCATAATTGCGTCCTTACTTCCAGAAAGGGTGCTGAACATGGCCTTGGATTCGACATAGTATAATCTATTGGAGAAGTATTTTGTAAAGTCAACTCCAGCAGTGAAGGCATCATTTACCAAGAATTTTTCCAGATGTGGAGCATCCATTTTTCTATTGACGGAGGTAATCATCCCTCCAAGTAAAGTGTTGCCATCCCAATTTTTCTGTACTCGGGCTACCGTATAATTGGTGAGTGGTTCAGTTTGTACCCTTTCTTCATCGTTTCCAAGGTTTGTGACACGTTGGGAGGTCTTTGCAGTAATACTTTCCAGAATTCCAATGGTTAAACCCTTGCGGTTTGTTCCGGTTAGTTTCATCGCACCGAGGATAGGCACAAAGTCAGTGCTGCTGGCAAAGATTTGTTGATTATCTATATTCGGATATTGATAGCGAGGTCTTGAGCCTATTCTTCGTGAATAGAACATCATTCCTCCCTCATTATTGTCGAATTCAAGGATATGCTTTCCTTCAAGGAAGAATGGTCTTTTCTCCTCATAGAATACCTCATAGGCTGTCAGGTTCATGACGGAAGGGTCAAGTTCCACCTGACCATAATCAGGGTTGATGGACAGGTCCATGGTATAATCTGAGATTGCGAATTTAGCATCTAGACCTGCATTTGGTTTCCAACGGCTTCCATCCTGGTAAGGGCTGTTTTCGATTTTCGGTTCGCGGATTAATTTAGTCATGGCATAAGGCAAGAACTCAATTCCCTTAGGCTTAGGCAAGTCTTGCATGCCATGCATGGTTCCAAAAGAAAAGACATGGCCATTGTTCTTAATAGGAATCATACTCCAATTTTGTACCTCATTATTTTTACGAATAATCCGACGAACATGAAGTCCCCAGATTCCATCGTCATTTTTTTGGTTATAGCGGATCTGGTTGAAAGGGATTCTAAGTTCGGCAGTCCAGCTGGAATCCGATAGGTTTTGACTGGTCCGACCTTCCCAAACTGCATTCCAACTTAGGTTGACAGAAAGTTTATCAGTTACCGTTAGGTCTGTTTTATTTCCGCCTAAATTGATATTGAATTCTACTGCTGCGCGATAGTCATGGTAAGGGTCGAAAGCAATACTGATCAGATCGCCATTGCTATTATCATCACGGTTTCCAATAAAAGCATTCATGGACTCAGGATGAATATCCTTGCAATAAACACCGACATAGATGTTTTTGTCGTCATAGAAGATTTTCATTTTCGTCCAAGAGCCTGTATAGGCCCGTTCAAAAGGAATTACCTGAGAGAATTTCTCAGACCAAACTCCTTGATTTTGCCAAAGGTCTTCATCGAGTTTACCATCTACCTTAGGTTGTTGATTGGAGATTTTGGTTGCCTGATAGTCTCTTTTATAGGCATCTTCAAAGGATACAACTGGTTTTCGTTCATCCTGACTATAGGCCAAAAGTATATGTAGAGCAAAAATTACTGATAGTAGATATTTCATCGGTTGAGTTTAGGGAAACACAAGGTTTCAATCGATCGAGCCAAATGTATTAAATTATTGAATAATAAAATGAATAAGAATGTGTTAATTCTGTTACTCAGGTAGGGGCAGATTTGCTAAAAAGATTTTAAGTTTTTGAAAAGTTCAATTTTATTTCTAATTTTTGTTTCAATAAATCAATTTATTTCCGAACCACAAATTTGATGATTGCCGAATATTTTAATATGGAGGCTACGAGACACGATTTTACACTACTATACCATAAATTTCATCAACGGTCATATTTATTTGCATAATCCTTGGTTCAAAGGGATGAAGTTGCGGAAGATATTGCTACAGAGTCATTAATTATTTTATGGGAGAAGATGCGGACAGAAGAAATTCAGTCGGTACAGAGCTTCTTGTTTAAAATAATTAAGAATAAATCATTGGATTACCTGAAGCATATCAAGGTTCGAAAGAAAGTAATGGATGAAATTGATGATTGGTCGGAGCATGAAATTGATTTTAGGTTGAGTATGGCTGGTTCTATCAATGATGATTTAATTCTTTCGAAAGAAATCCGAGAGATTGCATTAAAAACTTTAGAAAAATTACCGAGTAAGACTAGGGAAGTGTTTATGTTGAGTCGTCAAGAACAATTAAAGGGAAATGAAATTGCCGAGAAAATGGAGATGTCCTTAAAAGGAGTAGAGTATCATATTTCCAAAGCAATTAAAGCCTTACGCATTAGTTTAAAAGATTACTTGATGATTTTATGGTTGTTTGGTCAATTTTTAAACAGATAATTTAATAATTGAATGGAAGATCTTTTGATAAAATATATAAGTGGTTCAGCGAGTCCGGAGGAGAAGCGGGAGGTAATGGATTGGGTTCAAGCTGACCAAAATAATAAAAAGGAATTTGAGGCTTTACAAAACACCTATTATGTTTCTCTTTGGACAGATGATTTAGAAATTCAAGAAGAGGAAGAAGAAAACATTGTTTCCCTAGTTAGAGAACCCCTTTGGAAAAAGCTATTGAAAATTGCAGCGGTATTATTGATTGGCTTTAGTGTTTTACTCAACCTAAAAAATTATTGGGAAGATAAAGGGCCGGTTTCTAGCGATAATAGACAGTCTGTACATGTTCCATCTGGTCAACGAGTGGAAGTGGATTTGGTAGATGGTTCGAAGGTTTGGGTGAATGCGAATTCTAAATTGGAGTATCCAGCAATTTTTAACCAATCAGAGCGGATAGTCTATCTAGATGGGGAAGGTAAGTTTGAGGTAAAGCCAGATGAAAAGTTGCCTTTTATTGTTAGAACGCAAGATTTTGATATCAAAGTATTGGGAACAACTTTCAATGTTAAATCATACCGAAAGAAGAAAAATTTTGAAACAGCATTAATAGAAGGTAAAGTTGAGATTACGAATATTAAGAGTCACCAAAAGATTCAATTAAAACCGAATGAACTTGCAAAGTTTGAAAATGGAAAGCTTATAGTATCTAATTTTTCAAGTTTGGATCCGTATCGTTGGACTGAAGGTTTACTAACCTTTGAAAATGAGTCAATCGAAGATATTCTTAATAGGGTTGAAGAATATTTTGGAGCCACAATAATTATTGAAAATAAGAATTTAAGGGATAAAAAATATACTGGGAAATTTTGGATAGATGATGGTGTTGAAGATATGTTAGATGTCCTTCAGAAAACAAACGATTTTAAGTATTCCAGAAATTATGATACTAAAGAATATATTATCTATTAGTGTCTTTTAAGTCTTAGCAAGATTAAACAATAAAAAGGGATTGTAAATTATTACAATCCCTTTTTATTGTTTAAATGTTTGTTTAATAAATGAAATGTTATGAATGCTTAAGTTGTTGTAATTAAGGTGAATATATAACATAATAATTTTGTTGATATTTGTTTTAGGGTATCCTTGAATTTAGTCGTCTTCCATTTACTAAGCAATTATTTTTATTTATTTATAACTGAATAAACCTCTTGATTACAAAAATGTTAATGAAAAATTATGTGAAGAAGACACATTTACCTAAGCTTTTTTTGAAAAAAATAAAATCCAATTTAAACCCCTAGTATGAATAATATATACTTAAATCCAATTTTTAGGTTTCGGTGTAAACCTAAATCTATCCTCCTGGCACTTGCATTAATGGTTGCAAGTAGTCCTGTTTTTTCGCAGAATAAGACTGTGACTCTCAAGAAGAATAATATGTTGATGAAGGATGCTATTTATCAAATTGAGAAGCAGACGAATTATTTATTTATCTATGATAATTCTGTAATCAATCCCAATAAAACGATCAATATAGACTTTAAGAAGGAAAAACTTGAAGATGCCTTGGCGAAATTGTTTAGTGGTACTGACGTTAAGTATGTTATTGAAAACAGGAATATTCTTTTATTAAAGAACAATCAACCTATCAATAATTCAACCTCTCAAAATCAGGAAAAAATCGCTGTTCGAGGAAGGATTACTGATAAGAATGGCCAATCTGTAGTTGGAGTTACTGTTGCGGAATTGGGAACCAATAATACACGTGTTTCGGATCAGAATGGTAATTATTCAATCAATGTAAATCCTGAGGGGACATTAGCATTTCGTTTTCAAGGTTATCAAACTGTTGTTAAACCTGTCAATGGTTTAGCGGTTCACAATATTACTTTTTCGGATGATATCAGTGAATTGGATGAGGTTGTGGTAATAGGTTATACCAGTCAAAAGAAATCGTTGGTAACAGGGTCTGTTGCTACGATGAAAATGAATGAGGATTTAATGACTTTGCCGACTACTTCAGCTGGGAATCTCTTAGTGGGTCAATTGCCGGGAGTAAATGTTAGTACGCCCAATTCAGTTCCAGGAAATCAACCATCAGTAAGTATTCGGACGGGCTCCTCTATTAATGGACAACCGATTACGTATGTAATTGATGGAGTTGTTCGAGGAGGCGGAGACTTTAATAACTTAAGTCCAAATGAAATTGAGGATATCACAGTTTTAAAAGATGCGGCATCGGCGGCAATTTATGGTTCACGTTCTGCTGGAGGTGTAATTTTAGTGACGACCAAAAGAGGGAATTTAGGGAAACCTATGTTCAATTATTCTTTTGCGAATAGTGTTGATACGAGGACAAAAAATGTGGATTTAACTTCAGCGGTTCAGGCTGGGGAGCTTTATACACGAATTAACGGCAGTTCAGATCCAGCAGGATGGGCATGGTCACAGGAGGAAATAGACCATTTTAAAACCATAAACAACGGTTGGGGCTATGACCAATTGGAAACGGTATGGCAGAATCCATCTACACAAACTCATAATTTAAGTGTTAATGGTGGATCAGATAGAGTAAGATATTTTGGGGCAGGTTCATTTGTTAAACAGCAAGGATTTCTGGATCCAATGACCTATGACAAATACAACTTCAGGATGAATGTTACAGCTGATATCAGTAAGGATTTAGAAGTTTTTACAGGATTAGCACTATATAATAATTTTACTGGGAATTTGATAGATGGTGGAGACACCTATGGAAAATTGCGGATTTGGCAACCGGATCAACCCGTTTATACCAATAGTGGGAAATATATTGATTATGGTTGGATCGGAAACGTAGGGGCTCGGGTAGATGGGGCTAGTGGATATAATACATCAAGTATGTTGAAGCCACAATTAATTATTAGTGGTACCTATAAAGCACCTTTTTTACAGGGATTATCTGCTAAGGTATCCTATAATAGAAGCTGGACTAATGATTTGAATAAGGTTTTCTACACCAATTATGATATGATGGTGATGAAGAAGACAGGTATCAATAATCGAATAATGTCCACTGATGATGCTGATATCGTTGGTGTTAAACGGTCAACCTGGGTTGGTAAAGATTATATTCAGCGTAAGTCATCCTATTCTGATGATAAGCAATTCAATGTGCAATTGAATTATCAAAATACATTTAATGATGTCCATGAAGTTTCGGCGGCATTAGTTTCAGAATGGTATGAGGGAGCTGGTTCAGGGGTTTTGGGAGGTCGCGAGACTTTCCCTGTTTATAGGACTGATCAGTTTTGGGCTGCAAGTGGAGCTAGAGCTGATAGTTGGGGAGATGGAGATACGGATTGGGTTTCAGGACGTATGTCTTACATTGGACAATTCAATTATAATTATGCCAGTAAGTATTTATTCAATTTCTCATTTAGAGAGGATGGATCGATGAATTTCTCGCCAGAGAACAGGTGGGGATTTTTCCCTGCTGGTTCATTAGGCTGGGTAATGACTGAGGAGAATTTCTTTAATGTTCCGGCTATTCTATTTTTGAAATTAAGAGCTTCGGTAGGTTTAACTGGGAATGATGCAGTTGGAGGTTGGCAGTGGCAAGAATCATATAGATCTGGATCTTCTGCCTATTTTGGTACAACTCCGGTTCAATCGGTGGGAATAACCTATGGAAATGTTGTCAACAGGAATTTAACTTGGGAGAAGGCTTTGAGTTATAATTTTGGTGTTGACATGAATTTCCTTAAAAACTGGAATTTATCTGCGGACTATTGGTTTAGAAATTCCTATGATATTTTAGGAAATCGACAAAGCACTTTACCATCCACTTTTAGTTTAACGATGCCTGCGGAAAATTACGCTCAAATTGAAGCACAAGGGGTAGATTTTCAGGTAGGATATAACAAAGCTACAGAGAATGTATCCTTTCACGGAAATCTGACGATGTCATATGGCTGGAATAAAGTAGTAAAGATGGATTATGCGGAGAATGCACAATGGCTTGATGTTCCGGTGGATAAATCGATGAATTATATTAAAGGGTTAGCTTTTGATAAGATCTTAAGAACCCAAGAAGAGGTAGATGCCTTTGTTGCTGCCAATCCAAATTACAAACATTCAGGACTTTCACCTGAATTAGGGATGATGGTTTATAAAGATATCACAGGACCTGATGGCCAAGCGGATGGAATCATTGATAATTGGGACAGTATCATGTTAAAGTCTAATAATTTCCCAATTGTTTATGGTTTGAATTTAGGAGGAAGTTGGAAAGGCTTCAGGCTTGATATGATGTTTTCAGGAAGATTATTAGAGAAGAAATTCATGAGTGACCTTGCGGGCGGAGTGGAGTGGAATAGGATGTGGAATGCATGGTACGATGATAGTTGGACTGCGGACAACCCTAATGCAAGTCTTCCGAAGCGTATTAGTAATAATAGTCCTAAGACCTATAATAATAACAGTGATTTTTGGTTGAAAAACGGCAGTTTCGTTCGTTTGAAATATTTAACCTTAAGTTATGACCTTCCAAAAGGGAATTTTTATAACAAGGTATTTGACAACATTAGGGTATTTGCTTCAGGTACCAATCTATTTGTGTTAAGTAAGTTCAACCAATATTATGATGTTGAAATTTCTGGAGGGAATGCATTTCCAGTCCTAAGGTCCTATAATTTAGGGATTGATGTAAAATTTTAACCATTAACCTAGAAACCATGAAATATAAATCGATATTAAGTGCAATATTACTTGCCGGTATAGTAAGCAGCTGTAGCTTAGACTATAAAAACACAGCGACTATCAATCCTGAAAATGTATGGACTGATAAAATCATGATCAATTCCTTTCTGACAGATATTTATGGCAAGATGATGCCAGGTTGGCCAATTTCGGCAAATGGAACTGATGAGGGGATGAATGGGCCAACAGATATGAGTGAATTTTCTAGAGGCATAATATCTGTTGAAAATCAAGGTCGAGGCCTAGATTATGCGAATATAGATCGGATTAATTTCTTTTTAGATAATCTGGAAACGACTACTATTTTGTCTGAATCGGATAAAAAGACTTTAAGAGCACAAGCGTTATTTTGGAGGTCTTGGGATTATTGGGGGAAGGTTTCGACCTTTGGTGGGGTTCCTTTAATATTAAAATTTCAAGATGTCTCGAATATTGAATCCTTATTTGTTTCGAGAAATTCAACTTCGGAATGTATGGTTCAAATCATCAAGGACTTAGATGAGGCGATTGCCAATTTGCCAGATGTTTGGACTGGTGCTGATTATGGTAGAATTGATAAGGGTGCAGCTATGGCATTTAAAGGGCGGGTATTATTAAATTATGCAAGTCCGCTTTTTAATCCAAGCAATGATGGCAAGAGATGGGAGGCAGCATATACTGCCAATAAAGAAGCCATTGATTTGTTAACCAAAATGGGAAAAGGCTTATACGAAGGTAACTTTGAAGATATCTGGTATAATGAGCGTAATAAAGAAGTTGTGATGGTTAACCAATATTATTATCCAGATCACCGATTAACACAAAATGCAATTCGTCCAGAACCATTAACCAAGGATAATGCTAATTATAATCAAGCAATTTTACCTTTATTAATGGCATTTCCAAAGAAGGATGGAAGTAAATTAGAGGTTGACATAAATAGATTAGCAGAGGATGCTAAGTATAACGATGACTTTATTTCAGATTTTTACACCAATCGTGATCCTAGATTTTATGCTACCATTTTCAGTCCTGGGACTTCTTATCCTGCAAAGGATGTTTTGGAAAATGATATGAAATATTGGAATACTTGGAAAAAAGTTGCTGATTCAAATTCTCCTTCAGGATTTAAATATACCACAATGATTTTTGATCAATTATCCAAAGGTGTAGGGGGGTCCAGTTCTGGATATTATCAATTAAAAGGATTAGATCGGGATTTGACGAGGAATACAGTTTATGATGGTCAGACAGATTGGATTGAAATCCGATATGCTGAAGTATTGATGAATATGGCGGAAAGTGCGAATGAAATAGGACGGTCTTCTGAAGCATTACAGGTATTATATGACATTCGAAAACGTGCAGGTATCACTTCGACAAGCGGAAAATTTGGAATTACAGCTAGTAGCCAATCTGAAGTTCGTCAAGCGATTTTTGATGAACGATTTATTGAATTTGCATATGAAGGAAAGCGGTGGAATGATATCAGAAGGTTAAAGAAATATGATCTATTGAATCAACTGAAATATCGTTCAGGTTTATATCCAGTAATAAAAGATGCTTCAAAAATTGCCGGTTTCAATTGGACAAAAGACATGTACGATCCAGAAACTAGAAAATTATTCAAGTTTGAATATGTAGAAATCCTTGATGGAAATGCGAACTATCAATTCAAATTGGATCTGAAACATTGGTTTTATCCACTTTCTAAAGATGTTTTAGACAGGAATTCCAAAATCGAGCAAAACAATGAATGGGGTGGTACATTTGATCCTCTGAAATAGTACTTCATTAATAAAATTTATGATGAAGAAGATTATTTTGTTTTTTATTTTTTGCTTTTTAGGATTTGAGAGTTTTGCCCAAGGCTGGTTGCCAGAGCAACAAGATAGAGTAAAAAAGTACAGATTGTTGGACTGTTCCTATGAACAGTCCAACTTAAAAAAGGCCAGTACTATTGAAGCCAATTCTGAGAATTGGACAGTACAAATTGATAGTAGCATAAATGCTAACAAAGGTTTAGTTACCTATGTATTTACTTTCACGGCTAAACGTGGGATGGAGGATGCCGGAGTTGCTGTTGCATTCGATGAATATGATTGGAGTAGTGATAATTTTGTTTTGATTCCTGCTGTGGTATATAATGGAAATAGACAACGAATTGTTAACCGCGAATATGCAACTGGATTAGATAAAACAGATTATTATCGAAAAGATTTAGCTTTGACTTCGAATCCCATTCCACAACTATCACCAGAATATGGGGCCAATTCACGTCTAGAAGTTAATATTAGCAATACATCAACACCTAATATTTCTTATCTCAAAAGAAACCAAAAGAAAGGGACCTTACTATTTACTGAGCAGGGCATAAATTGGCAAGGTGAAATTAAGGATCATGCATTAATAGTTGAGGAGTCATTGGATCGACAAATGGCAAGTTTTGTCATCAGTGCACCTGGAGTAAGAGAGAAGAAGCCTGAATTTATAGGATTTAGTAAAAGTCCAGATCGGGGTATAAAAGTTGAAGCTGGTACTGAGATTATTATTCGAGTAAATAGAGTTGCTTTTGATTGTGTGGATATTCCATCATTTTATTCCAGGTTTATGGAAGAGCGAAAGCAGCATTTACCAAAAACGGAAACTCGGAATTTAATTCCAATGAGTGCAGTATTTGACAAAATGACCAAGAATATTGAAGAGCGCTATTATAGCGATTCTGAGGTTGGTTTTTATTGTCCTGAAAATGCCAATTGGATGTCCTATGGTTGGGTTGGCGGATTGATTAATACCTATCCCATGTTAGCTATGAATAGACAGGAAGAATTTGAAAAAGTAGCTAGCACGTTCAATTTTGCCTTAATGAATGGAAGAGGGGCAAGTGGATATTATTATGATGTACTTAGCTCAGATAAAAAAATAGTATTTCGAGATGCAGCTAAATTATTTCCTGGAATAGGATTAACTCGGAAAAATGCAGATGTGCTGTATTGGATGGTGAAGCAGTTTATGCTGATAGAAAAGCAGGGGAAAGGAAAATCTATTGAAGCGGATTGGAAGTCGAATGTAAAACAATTAGCTGATGCCTTTGTCCAAACTTGGCGAGAACAGGGTACATGGGGTAATTATCTAGATATTGAAAAGGGAGTTATTGCAGTTTATAATACTACTGGAGGGGCTTCAGCTGTATCTGGATTAGCTTTGGCATCTCAATATTATAACGACCCAACCTATCTGAAGATTGCTAAGGAAGCTGCAAATAATTACTATAAGAGTTTTGAATTAACCGGATTTACCTCTGGTGCATGTGGGGATATTCTTCAAAATGCTGATTCAGAAACAGCAATTGCATTGACGACTTCCATGATGACCTTATATGAAGTCACTGGGGATAAGGATTATTTAGAGAAGGCTCAGCGTTTGGCAGATTATACTGCATCTTGGACCGTTTCCTTTCCCTATGAACTTCCAAAAAACACGGCTTTAGGGAAGTTGAACGCAAATCTTACAGGAGCAGTCTGGGCAAGCACTCAAAATAAACATGGAGCTCCAGGGTTCTGTACGCAGTCTGGAGACGTCTTATTTAAATTATTTAGGGAGACCCAAAACCCATTGTATGCTGAATTCATGCGTGATGTTATCCATGCACATGCTGAAGGTATTCAACCGAATGGAAAAATTACCGAGCGCTTGACCTATTGTGATGCTGACAGCCGTGGCTCTCGTGGAGATGGTGGGAAAACTGGATGGAATGAAACCAACGGAGCATTAATGTCAATTGAGATTCCAGGAATTTATATTCGAACTGATCTCGGAAAGGTGTATGCTTTTGACCATGTGGTTGTTAAAAGTTTTAAAAAGAAGCGTAAAGAATGGGAATTGGTATTGAATAATCCGACCACCTATGAAGCTAAAGTCAGCGTACTAGCTGAAGATAAGAAGCAAGCTGAAAAACCATTGGGAGAGAACTCTTATCTGGATTGGGGACGAAAAGTCGTAGTTCCAGCAGGTCAATCCGTAACCATTGAAATCTAATCAACCATAAAATCAATATATAATGAATACAAAAAGCTATTATTTACTATTAATAATTGCCCTTTCTTTCTTGACCTCCTATGGTCAGACCACTTTAAAATCAAAATATTTTCAAATTCAAGTAGATCAAAAAGGGTATATCCGTAGTATGAAAAATATTACGAAATCTCCTTTTAAGGAATTTAGCCCTACGGATAAGCCATCGCCAATTCTAACTTTATATAACACAAAGAAAAAGCAGTTTTATTATCCTGAGAAGGCTCAATATGAGCCCAGTAAAAAGGAGATGATTGTGGATTTTAGTAATGGTTCAAGGGCAAAGATTCAAATTGGAGAATTAAATAAATACCTACGGTTAACCTTATTGTCATTAACCAATTCTGCGGATATTGAAGCTGTTCAATGGGGGACATATCATACCAACATCAATAATTTATTTGGTGAAGTTATTGGAGTTGCTCGAGACACGAGCAAGGCTATAAATTATGCTATTGGTATGTTGGCTTTAAATGAAAATACGATTGGAGGGACTGCGGATGTACAAGGTGATGCGGCGCCGTTTCAATATGTCATTCATTCTCCAGATCCGAAGCGCTTTCCATTACCATTAACTTTGCATGAAGGTCAGATATTCACATTAGGAGGAAATGGACGTTCAGATGTTGCATTTTATTCACATAAAGAACCATACTATCGGATTTTATATGGCAATGCTGCAGAAGTAGATAAGAACGGAAGGATTTCAATCACCTATCAATCTCGGGATCGGACGAAGGAGCGAGAGGTCTATTATTCGCTTATTCCAAATATGGCGGCAAATACGCCAAATCATTTAAAAGTGGAGGCATTAGAAGGAATAAATTACATTGGCTCTAGCATAGCATTATGGGGAAGTCCGGATAGTACGGCATTAATGGATGTGATTCAAGAAATTGTGATCAAGGAAGGTTTGCCATATCCGAAGGTTAATGGGAAATGGATAAAAGATCCTGCGGCATTTGTACCAGATGTTTTAAGTGAGTGTGGTCAATATGATAAAATTATTGAGTATGCGTCCGCACTTGGTTTTAAGGCTATCTCTTTATATGATCAAGGATTTTTAAGGCCAGATCGTGGAAATAAAGGTTACATAGATGGCAAAGATTTTAGTAAGAAGCCTCTAAAGCTATCTTCAGGAAATTTATCCCATAAAGAGTTTGGTACCTTGGCAAAAGAACAAAATCTCGTTATTGGTAGAACCCCAATTACCAATTCTTTGGCTCCTGGAACCAAGGATGCAAGTCCGGTTCCAAGTGATAGTATTTGGTATCAACAAAAACGGGTATTGACAAAAGGAATAAGTGCTGAGGATACATTAATCTATGTCGACGATCCTACCTATTTAAATGAAGTAGGAAGTTGGCAAGCCCATGAAAAGAGTTTGAATATTATTAAAATAGGGAAGGAGTTAATTCACTACTTAGGTGTTTCAGATACAAAGCCATATCGATTGTTAAATGTTACAAGAGGTTATTGGAAAACAAAAGCAAGTGCCCACCAAGTAATGGATACCCTGTATAAGTTACAAGTGACTATTGAAGCTGGATATGCAGGTTTGATACCAAATATGGCCTTGCAGGATAAAATTGCGGAATATTATGCTGACATCTGTCATATCAATAATATGAGTTATTATGACTTTGACGGTCAGGAATTTTTATTTAATAATGGTCATGGCTATTATTCAGCAAAGCGTTTTTTCAGAAAAATGTTTGAGAGAGCAAAAGAATTAGGCGTTGAAGATATTCGATTTACTGGAGCTACGCTTTCAGAAGGTTCTTGGCATTATCAAAGTATTTGGAATGTTGGAGGTGGTAATAATCTGTATGATCCAAAGACTAGGGAATGGGGAAGTTCTACAAGTCAAGGAAAGGACTTGCGGGATGTTTCCTTTGCCAATTTCTTTCCAGTTGGTATGGGAGGTAATTTCCCAATAGGTAAGGATTCTAAAGTAGAGGATTTTGAGCATATTCAAGCTATGGCGATTGGTACCGGTGCAACTTATAGCATGAAATTAAATCAGAAAAACGTAGAGCAGAGTCCAGTGAAGAATGAAATTTTCAAAGTTATCAGAACTTGGGAGAATGCCAGAGCAGCAAATGCATTTCCAAACTGGGTTAAAGAGATGTTGGTGGATCCAAAAAACAGTTTCAGGTTAGAAGAAATAACAAAAGATTCTTGGAATTTATATAGTATTAATCTGCAAAATGGCAATAAAAAGTTATTAGCAAAATTAAAAAGAGCTAAAGGATACTAATAAAAAATATATTCTTCATTTTTTATTTAGGGTAATACCTAACACAATCGTCTTATTAGTAACAGACGAATAATCAACTAGTAAGAAATTACTAAAAACCTAAGATTCTCGTTTTTAAATAATGTTATTTTAGTATTACTTGTGGGGGATTATGAGGGTGATCTCCCATAAAGTAATACGAGAAGAGGGTCTCGATAAATTTGAATCTAAACCGATTATTTTAATATGAACAATAAGAGTTTTAATATACTATTTTTTGCCACTTTATTTTGTTTGCCATTAATGGCACAAACTACTTTTAAAACGAAGTATTTCCAAATTCAAGTAGATAATAAGGGGTATATCCATAGTATGAAGAATAGGACAAAAGCTCCTGAACAAGAGTTTAGTCCAACCGATAAACCATCCCCATTCTTAACGTTGTACAATCCCAATAAGAAACTTTATTATTTCCCTCAGAAGGCGAATTATTCGGCTTCAGAGAAAATCATGACGATCCATTTTGATAATGGCTCAAATGCGAGAATTCGGATTGATGAAATGGAGAAATACCTAAAATTCAAATTACTTTCCTTAACGAATTCTAATGAGATTGATGTAATTCAATGGGGATCATATCATACCAATATCACTAATCTGATGGGAGAAATCATCGGGGTTGCGCGTGACACGAGTGAATCCGTGAATTATGCAATCGGGATGCTAGCATTAAATGATAATACGATTGGAGGTACAGCAGATATTCAGGGTGATGCAGCTCCATTTCAATATGTTATTCATTCTCCAGACCCCAAGCGATTTCCATTGCCTATTAGCTTAACAGAGGGGCAGGTTTTTACTTTGGGGGGCGATGGAATCTCTGATGTTGCATTTTACGGACATAAGGAGCCGTATTATCGGATATTATATGGGAATGCTGCTGAATTAGACAAAAACGGTCGGATTTCCATTACTTACCAATCTCGAGATAGGAGAAAGGAGCGTGAGGTTTATTATTCCTTAATTCCGAATATGGCTGCAAACACTCCTAATCATTTAATGGTTGAGGCATTGCCAAGGGTGGATTATATAGGATCAAGCATTGCACTTTGGGGGAGTCCGGACAGTACAGCATTGTTGGATGTGATACAAGATATTGTGATGAAAGAGGGATTGCCCTATCCGATGGTTAATGGGAAATGGATCAAAGACCCTGCGGCTTATGTTCCAGATATTCTGACAGAAGGTGGAGAATATGACCATATGATCGATTATGCAGCTCAACTTGGTTTTAAAGCAATAAGTCTGTATGACCAAGGATTTTTAAAACCGGACCGCGGGAATGAAGGCTATATTGATGGAAAGGATTTCTCCAAAAAACCATTGAAAACTACCTCAGGAAATTACTCGCATAAAGAGTATGGCGCCCTTGCAAAAAAGCAGAATTTATTTATTGGGAGAACCCCAATTACCAATTCATTAGCACCAGGAACTAAAGATGCGAGTCCAGTTCCTAGTGATAGTATCTGGTATCAGCAAAAAAGAGCATTGGCGCAGAATATTTCAGCGGATGATACTTTGATTTATGTTGATGACCCGACCCATCTGGAAGAAATAGGAAGTTGGGAAGGTCATGCTAAAAGTTTGAATATTATTAAAATAGGAAAAGAGTTGATTCATTATTTAGGAGTTTCAGAAAGCAAGCCTTACCGTCTGTTAAATGTTACTCGTGGGTACTGGGATACGAAAGCAACAGCTCATAAAGCATATGATACGCTATATAAATTACAAGTAACCCTGAATTATGGTTATGATGGATTAATTCCGAATATGGCCTTACAGGATAAAATTGCGGAGTATTATGCGGATATATGTCAGCTCAATAATATAAATTATTATGATTTTGATGGTCAGGAATTCCTATTCAATAATGGCCATGGATATTATTCAGCAAAGCGATTTTTTAGAAAAATGTTTGAAAGAGCGAAGGTTTTGGGTGTTGAAGATATACGTTTTACGGGAGCCACCTTATCAGAGGGGTCATGGCATTATCAAAGTATATGGAATGTCGGTGGAGGAAAGAATCTTTATGATGCAGAAACCAGAGAATGGGGAAGTGCAACCAGTCAGGGTAAGGATTTAAGAGATGTATCTTATTCTAACTACTTTCCAGTAGGGATGGGCGGTAATTTTCCAATTACAAAGGATTCCAAGGTTGAGGATTATGAGCATATACAAGCCATGGCAGTCGGCACAGGAGCGACCTATAGTTTAAAATTGAATCAAAAAAATGTGGAAGCTTGTCCGCAGAAGGATGAAATCTTTAAGGTAATCCGTACCTGGGAGAATGCAAGAGCAGCAAATGCATTTCCTCGCTGGGTAAAAAAGATGCTTGTTGACCCCAAAAATAGTTTCAGGTTGGAGGAGTTAGATCAGAATACCTGGAAATTATATAAGATTGATCATTCAAATGCTAATAAGGAATTATTAGCCACATTGAAAAGGGCAAAAGGTTATTAAGATGAAGGATAGTTTCTAAAAGTAAAAAAGTATTCTGGATACTATTCAATTGTACAAATTTTGTCCGCATAAGGTCTTTTTAGGTCATTCGACTTAATAAGTGTTTAATTAGGTGTAATTTAAGCCTAGTCTTCGCCAGAGGGCTAGGCTTTGTTTTTTTAGGCTAAAGTTCTTATCTTAATTCTATAAACCTTAACATCCACGATTTTTATGAGAGATTTAAACCTTAATCGTCGACAATTTATTTTTGGTACAGGAGCATTATTATCCTTGGCAGCCTTGCAAAATGCAGGATTTGCAGCCGAGATATTAGCTTCGCATCGAGTAGCCTTGATTGGTGCGGGATGGTATGGAAAGAGTGATTTATTCAGGTTAATGCAGGTGAGTGATGTGGAGGTTGTTGCGGTTTGTGATGTGGATAAGAATCATTTGAATGAGGCTGCAGAGTTGATAGCGCAAAAGCAAAAGTCCAAAAAGACACCTAAGAAATATTCAGATTATAGGAAGTTATTGGCAGAGAATAAACTGGATTTGGTTTTAGTTGGTACACCTGATCATTGGCATGCATTGATAGGGATTGCGGCAATAGAATCAGGAGCACATGTCTACCTTCAAAAACCGATTAGTGTGGATGTATTAGAAGGTGAGGCCGTAGTTGCAGCCGCTAGGAAGCATAATAGAAAGGTTCAGATTGGAACACAAAGGCGAAGTACTCCGCATATGATTGATGCTAAGGATAATATAATTGGAAAAGGTTTATTGGGGAAGATTTCCCATGTTGAGATGTGTTGTTATTATCATATGAAAAGTAATGCGAATCCAGCTGAAGAGCCCGTTCCGGACTTTTTGGATTATGAAATGTGGACAGGTCCAGCGCCGATGAGAGCTTACGATGGTTTGCCTCATGGGGGTTGGTGGCGTGCTTTTATGGAATATGGAAATGGAATAACGGGAGATATGTGTGTGCATATGTTTGATACGGTAAGGTGGATGTTGGATTTGGGATGGCCCAAAAAGATAACAGCAACTGGTGGAATATATGTTCAAAAGGAGGGGAAGTCCAATATTGCTGATACGCAAACCGCTATTTTTGAGTATGATGATCTGGACTGTGTTTGGAACCATAGAACTTGGGGTACAGCAGCTGATCCTGAATATCCATGGGCATTTTTCATTTATGGGGATAAAGGAACTTTAAAAGGAAGTACCATGAAGTGGGAGTTTATTCCTACAAAAGGGGAAAAGATTATCCGAGATGTAGTTTACGAAAAGGAACAATATCCCGAAGATCTTAAAGAGCCAAGGATTGAGTTAAATGCTGCTCCAGCAACAAGAAGACAGATGCAAAACCTATTAATGGCAATTGATAAAAACACTTTGCCGGTGGCAGATGTTTTACATGGACATATTTCTACTGCATCATGTATTTTGGCAAATCTTTCCATGGAATTAGGTAGGCCATTGGTTTATGATTCAGAGAAAAAGATATGTGTTGATGATCCAGAGGCTACAGATAGGTTAAAAAGAAAATATAGGGCTCCTTGGAAACATCCTTATCAAGGAGCATAAAGATTACTATTTTATGTTGTTTTGAATGGCCTGAAAGAGCTTCCTAAAGCTATGCTTAAGTTCTTCAGGCTCTTCTATTTTTATATGGTCAGCAAACATCATTAGCCAACGAGGGAATTCATGTTCTATATCTCGAGTTAGAAAGGTCATCTCAATTTTATCATCAATCTTTTGTTCAGATTCATAACCATAATTGGTTCTTTGCCAGCGCATATAAGGGGCGAAATGACGATTCACTAATATTCTAGCTTTTATTTTTGGTAGTTCATGGAAGTTTTGAGTGGAAATATATTCATCAATGGATATATGCCTTTTGGAGAAGTTGGTCTCTTTACTTTCAATCTGCGCAATTCGGTCACTTCTGAATTGTCTAAAATCTTCCCTTTGTAAGCAATAGGCAACGATATACCAGAATCCTATTTCATGGACGATTCCGATTGGCTCGATTATTCTAATTTGGGCTTCATCATCCTTAATCCCTTGATAGTGGATGCAAATTTGTTTTTTATTGGCAATAGCTTCGATTGCGGTACTTAAAACATGTGGGACTTTTTCAGGGAAAATAGGAACATGCTGTTTTCGCATGATAATATTCTCCTGCATATTGGTTACCAGATCCTGATCATGGCTTTTAAGGATTGCCTTAATTTTCATCAAGGCCGAAGCGTAAAGTGCCACACCGGCTTTGTCCAGGTATTTTTCGGCTAACTTTTCAGTTGCTACAAAGCAAAGCGCCTCCTCCTTACTGAATGATACAGGAGGCAGCCTATATCCATCCATAATGCTATATCCCATTCCAGCTTCGCCAATCAAAGGTACCCCAGCTTGTTCGAGGCTTTTGATATCCCTATAGATTGTTCTAAGACTAACGTCAAATCGATCAGCTAATTCTTGGGCTTTCACCACGCGTTTAGATTGAAGTTGAATCAATATCTCAACGATGCGGTCAAATCTTTTTTTGATATCTACGGACATGAATAGGTAGGCTTAGAGTTCACTGAGCTTAAAAGTGTCTTTTAGTCGGATTCCTTTTTCAGTATATTGTAATGTAGCACATTCGTTTACTGAATCATGTTCTAAAAACATGATGTATTCATTATCGACGATTTCCGTCCAATAATCTTGACGCTCTTGCATGGTCACAAGAGGTCGGACATCATAGCCCATCACATACGCAATTGGAATATGACCAACCGATGGAAGCAAGTCTGCCATATAAAGGATGGTTTTTCCTTTATATTGAATTTGTGGCAGCATCATGGCTTCTGTATGGCCATAAGCAAAGCGCATATGGATTTCAGTATCATATTGAGGATTTTCAATGTCAATAAAATTCAATTGACCACTTTCCTGGATTGGGAGGATGTTTTCCTTGAGGAAAGAAGCTTTCTCTCTTGGATTAGGATTAACGGCCCATTCCCAGTGATCTTTATTGGACCAATATCTAGCATTATTAAATGCGGGGAGTAGTTTTTCGCCTTCACGAATAATGGCTCCACCACAATGGTCAAAATGTAAATGTGTAAGAATAACATCCGTAATATCATCCCTATGGAACCCTAATTTGTTTAATGATTTATCCAAGGTGTCATCACCATGCATATAATAATGGCTGAAGAACTTTTCGTCCTGTTTATCACCGATTCCCGTATCGACCAGAGTCAACCTTTTCCCATCTTCAATAAGCATCAATCGAGTAGCCCAGGTACATAAATTCTTTTCATCAGCCGGATTTGTTCTTTGCCAAATGCTTTTAGGTACCACTCCAAACATGGCTCCACCATCTAATTTAAATAATCCAGTATCTATGCTATGTAGTTTCATTTTCCTTGCTTTATGATAAAAACTCAACCTCAGGTATTGGAAAACCTGATTAAATATAAAAATGATGTTTTCAGTTGGGTTAATCAAATAGAAGTTGAGATTTTAGGGATTTGGGTAGAAAAAGTAATAATGGTATTTAATACTGTAATCCATATAACAATAAGATTATCAATTGTATTGAACTTTGTATAAACAAAAGGAGGAAATAAAATGAATACAAATCGGAGAGAGTTTTTAAAAGCTAGTTCATTAGCTGGCTTAGGATTAATCAGTTCTACCGTTTTTGCTGGTATTAAAGAAGAAAAGGTGGATAATAAAGCAAATACCTCAATAAATCAGAATGCTGGTAAGAGGTTGCTAGGTTCTGGAAAACATCAATTGCAAGTATCCGCAATTGGTTTGGGATGTATGGGAATGAGTTATCACCGGAGTTTTGTTCCAGACCGTAAGGTTAGTATTAATCTGATCAGAGAAGCTAATGACTTAGGTGTTAATTTTTTTGATACCGCAGAGGCTTATGGCCCTTATTTGAATGAGGATTTAGTTGGAGAGGCATTAGCACCGATAAGGAAAAATGTGGTACTTGCCAGCAAATTCGGATTTATTGATGGAACTCCTTCAAAAGGGCTTGATAGTCGTCCGGAGACGATTAGAAAGGCAGTTGATGAATCCTTAAAACGATTAAAGACGGATTATTTGGATTTATTGTATCAGCATAGGGTAGATCCGAATGTTCCGATGGAGGATGTTGCAGGAACTATTAAAGAATTGATTCAGGCAGGCAAGGTTTTGAATTTTGGGTTGAGTGAAGCAAGTGTAGATAATATCAGAAAGGCACATGCAATTCAGCCTGTCACTGCGCTACAAAGTGAATATTCATTGTTTACCAGAGATCCGGAGAAGACTGTTATTCCAGTTTGTGAAGAGTTAGGAATTGGTTTTGTGCCTTATAGTCCGTTAAGTAGAGGACTAATTACAGGCTATATCAATGAAAGAACTAAATACAATGCGCAAAATGATAATCGTCCTGCCTTGCCGAGATATCAGCGAGATGCGATTCTTGCAAACTGGCCATTAATAGAATTATTGAAAGATTTTGGAGATCAACGCGGATTGACCGTTGCTCAAGTTGCATTAGCATGGTTATCCGCTCAAAAATCTTTTATCGTTTCTATTCCAGGGACTACTAAACTGGCTCATTTGAGAGAGAATTTTGATTCTAGTTTATATCAATTTGATGCCCAAGAATTGATGGAGTTAACCGCCAATTTGGATAAAATAAAAATTGTAGGGGAAAGAGCGGTTGGGCAACAGGCTCAGCAGATAAAAAATTAATAAAGTAGCCCTAACAATTCTGATTAATTTCAGTTTGATATTATAATAGTTAATATGAAAAATTGAAGAGATTTATGAATTTGAGGATAATAATGGTTTTACTGGTGGTTTTTTCTTGTGGAAAGCTGTTTTCTCAGGAAAAAACGGAGAAAAATATAGAAAAAGTCTCAAAACAGTTGGTTCGGATTGCTGAAATTGAAGTTTTGCCTGAGTATTGGGAGGAATACAAGGAAATTTTGCTTCAAGGAGCAAGGGAATCGGTAGAAAAAGAGGAGGGGGTGGTTTCCATTTTTCCGATGGAGATGGATTCAGGGTCTTATAAAATTCGGATTTTGGAAATTTACAAAAGTAAAGAAGCTTATGATCAGCATATTCAGTCCAAGCATTTTCAATTTTATAAGACTACGACCTTGAAAATGATTAAAGACCTGAAATTAGTTGATATGAAATCCTTGGATTTGGATTTACAGAAGAAGATTTTTATTAAGGAGAATGGTGAATTGGTTAATGGACAGTAAATACTGTAATAATGGTAACTGAAACCGTAAAATGTATAAAAATTGAGGGCTAGATATTGAGATATTTGGGGTGTTAGTTATTGTTATTTTATAAATAAATAGCATCTGTTGAGGGGAAAGGGAAATTCCCCTCTTTTTTTGGTGATTTGGTACAAATATGTCGCCCCTATGGGGCTGTAAGGTGGTAAATAATTCTTTGCTACAAATATATCACCCCTACGGGGTTTGAAAATGCAGAGTGGAATGCTTATCGATTAAATGAAACTATTGTATGGCGGATTGCATGTGCCATACAAATATGCCACCCCGATGGGGCTGAACGTTGGTAAATATTCTTTGCTACAGATATGTCGCCCCTCTGGGGTTTGAAAATGCAGGGTGGAGATAAAAACTCCAGAGGAGTTTAATGTTAGTAAAAGGATGTAATACGAAATAAGCCCCGACCGAATGCAATCGCTAAAGCGATTGCATTCGGTCGGGGCTATTCATTAATAATACCGGGTTACTAATATTGAACCCCTATGGGGTTCTTAAAAACGCTGACGGGTTTGTTGGTGAGGTTATGGACAAATAGATGGGATATAAAAAGGGCGTATGCGATACGCCCCTACCCATATTTGGATAAAAATAGATTCTTCGCTGCGCTCAGAAAGACAGAAAAATTGGGTCAGGGTTTTGGTGAAAAACAGGTTTTTCGGCATTGCCGAAGAACCTGTTTTTCACCAATACCTAATGTAATTATATGATTGTCATTCCGAATCGAAGATGAGGAATCTATTTTTTAGAGACTTGAATGACGAATATGCCGCCCCGATGGGGCTGTACGTTGGTAAATATTCTTTGCTACAGATATGTCACCCCTAAGAGGTTTGAAAATGCAGGGCAAAATGCCTATCGGATAAATGAAAAGATTGTAGGGGCGGATTGCATACGCCCAACATACATGCCGCCCCTATGGGGCTGTAAGGTGGTAAATATTCTTTGCTACAGATATGTCGCCCCACTGGGGCTGTACGTTGGCAAATATTCTTTGCTACAGATATGTCACCCCTAAGGGGTTTGAAAATGCAGGGCAAAATGCCAATCGGATAAATGAAACGATTGTAGGGGCGGATTGCATACGCCCAACATACATGTCGCCCCGATGGGGCTGTACGATGGCAATTGTTATTTTCTACAAATATGTCACCCCTATGGGGTTCTTTATACGCTGACTGGTTTCTGGGCTGTGGTTATGGACAAATATTTGGAATATAAAAAGGGGTAATCTTTTGATTACCCCTGGAATATGTTTATTATTTTATTCTTAGTGAATAAATAGTAATTCGCGCAATTTTGGCAATGGCCATTTCGCGTCATCAACGATTTTTTCTAGTTTGTTGACGTGGTAGCGAATTTCGTCGAAGAATGGTTTTACAACTTCGTCGTATGCGATTGCTTTCTCGCGCATATCATCGATAGTGTTTGCTTTTTTACGTGCTTGACGCATTTCCTCAGATTTCTCCAGGATAAAGTTTACATGTTTCGAAATACGCTCTAGGTAGTTCAATTGAGAACTGTATGCTTCTTTGTTTAAGCCTAAATCTTTCAATCCTCTAACATTTTCGATCAATTGATTTTGATAAACTAAACATGCTGGGGCAATCTGGCTAGTTACAACATCACCAATTACACGAGCCTCAATTTGAAGTTTTTTGAAGAAGTTCTCTAAAAGGATTTCATGTCTAGCTTCAGACTCACGTCTTGAGAAAATTCCTAAAGTTTCGAATAATTCCAAAGATTCAGGTTTTACATATACGTCAAGAGCCTTTGGAGTGGATTTAATGTTTGATAAACCTCTGTTTGCCGCTTCAATTTCCCATTCTTCGCTATATCCATTTCCTTCAAAACGGATAGCTTTGGAATCTTTAATGTATTTACGAACCACATTTAAGATAGCTAGATCCTTTTTCGTTCCTCTTTTGATTTGCTTGTCAACTTCATTTTTGAATTCAATCAGCTGTGTAGCAACGATTGCATTCAAGATTGTCATTGGCAGGGCAGAGTTTGCTGAAGAACCAACAGCGCGGAATTCAAATTTATTACCAGTAAAAGCGAAAGGCGAAGTACGGTTACGGTCGGTGTTATCCAATTTCAAATCCGGGATTTTAGGGATTCCGTGCCATAGGTTTGCATCTGCTTTAACTTTTTTAGCAACACGAGCAGATTCAACTTCTTCAAGGATTTCGTCCAATTGAGAACCTAAGAAGATAGAGATAATTGCTGGAGGAGCCTCATTAGCACCAAGGCGGTGGTCATTTGAATGACTAGCAATAGAAGCTCTTAATAAATCAGCATGTTCATATACTGCTTTGATGGTATTGACGAAGAAGGTCAAGAACATCAAGTTATTTTTAGGAGTTTTTCCAGGTGATAATAAGTTAACACCTGTATTTGTAATTAAAGACCAGTTATTATGTTTTCCGGAACCATTAACTCCACTATATGGTTTTTCATGTAATAAGACCTTAAAATTATGGCGAATGGCTACTTGTTCCATTACGTTCATAAGCAATTGATTATGGTCGATTGCCAGGTTGATCTCTTCAAACATAGGAGCGCATTCAAATTGCGAAGGAGCTACTTCGTTGTGGCGAGTTTTCAAAGGAATACCTAGTTTTAAGGCTTCGTTTTCAAGGTCAACCATGTAAGCTAATACGCGCTCAGGGATAGCACCGAAATAATGGTCTTCCAATTGTTGTCCTTTTGCTGACATGTGTCCGAATAGTGTTCTACCCGTCAATTGTAAGTCAGGACGCGCATTATATAGGGCAAGGTCAACCAAGAAATACTCTTGTTCGATACCCAAGGAAGCATTTACTTTCGTAACGGCTTTATCAAAATATTGAGCGACATCCGTAGCAGCTTTGTCAATTGCAGCTATAGCTTTTAACAAAGGAGCTTTATAGTCTAAAGATTCACCGGTGTATGAAACGAATACAGTAGGGATACATAAAGTCTTACCTGCGCCAGTTTCGAAGATGAAAGCAGGAGAAGAAGGATCCCAAGCAGTGTAACCTCTAGCTTCGAAGGTATTACGGATACCACCATTAGGGAAGGAAGAAGCATCTGGTTCTTGTTGTACTAATGCATCAGCATTGAATTTTTCGATAGCACTACCATCGCTGTCCGGTTCAAAGAAGGCATCATGTTTTTCAGCTGTAGATCCAGTTAAAGGTTGAAACCAGTGGGTATAGTGCGAGGCACCATTTTCTAAAGCCCAAGTTTTCATTGCTTGTGCAATGAAGTCCGCTAATTCTCTGCTAATTTGTTTTCCTTCGTCGATTGAAGTTTTTAACTCACTAAAAGTTGACTTTGGAAGATAATCTCTCATTTTGGAGATGCTAAACACATTTTTGTTAAAAATGTGAATTGCGCGTTCTGAATTTACCTCAGTTGTTTCATTAAACATGTGTTTTGAGGCAGTTTCAACTGCGGATAGTCTGGAGTTTAACATGCTGTTAATATTATTATTTTAAGTTTTTTGTTGATTACTGTGTGAATCGATCTAAATTTTTATCAAAAGTATAGTAAAAATAAGTTAGTTGAGTAATTTTTTTGAAAAAAAATATAAAAACTGTCCGAATTTGATGTTTTTTAACAAAAACAGGTGGTAATTTCGGAAAATTACCACCTGTTTTGATTGAGTTTTGTAAAATTAGTCGACTTCAAGTCCCCAATCTATTCCTTTTTCGGTTGCTTTGACACCTTTTTTGATCCAATTTGCGGCAGGTTTACCTTTTAGGAAGTGGTCAAAAAACTGAGCTTCCCTAATTTGGATATCTTTTCGGTTTTGTCTTTGAATTAAATTATGGTCATCGCCATTATAATTCAACAACCATACTGGTTTATTTAATCTTCGCAATGCGGTAAAGAATTCAATTCCTTGATACCACGGCACGGCACCATCATTGTCATTATGCATAATAGCCACTGGCGTATTTACTTTATCCATAAAGAAGAGTGGAGAGTTTTCTATATATAAGTCTCTAGCTTCCCAAAGAGGCTTACCAATACGGCTTTGGGTATTTTCATATTGAAATTGTCTGGACATTCCAGTTCCCCAGCGGATACCACCATAGGCAGAGGTCATGTTGACAACCGGAGCACCAGACCAAGCTGCTGCATACATGTTGGTACGGGTAATTAGGTGAGCGACTTGATATCCGCCCCAGCTTTGACCTTGAATTCCCATTTTCGTAGAGTCTACCCAGTTGTTATTTCTTGCGAGGTAATGCATTCCAGAGTTAATAAATTCTTCAGCTGATCTTCCTGGGTATCCAGTTTCGTAGCGAATATCTGGAGCAAAAACGAGGTAGCCATTGCTCACAAAATAAGGGATATTCAAACGAGAAGGAGTAGGAGCAGGAGCTTGGTAAGTATATAAGCCATCGGACAAAGTTTCGTAAAAATATGCGATTATCGGATATTTTTTGTTAGGGTCGAAATCTTCAGGTTTATAAAGAATTCCTTCCGATTTATATCCTTTTGGAGTTGTCCAATGCACTAATTCAGCAGTACCCCAGTTGAAGTTTGCTTGTTGCGGATTGATATCACTCAATCTAGTTTCATTTTTGAAATTTGCTAATAAATATAAGTCTGGAGAGTGTTTGTAATCTTCTTTAGTGTAAATGACCTTATTTAATTTCTCATCAGCGCTCAACATTCTATAGGTATGAGGTCCAGACCACATTTTGCTGATATCCTTTTTCCCTAATTTATAAAGTCCTTGGTTTTTATCAGTTTTATTGAAACCTGTTAAGAATATAGTTTTAGAATCATCAATTTGCGTGTAATTGATTCTAGGGTCTTCATTTTTAATAAGTTCTTCAATTCTATAGACCATTTGATTTTTTCTTCCTAGTCCATGACTTAGGTTTGTTTTGGTTTTTCCATCCAAACTAAGTTTCCAGACATCATAACGATCATTGATATAGATAAATTTACCGTCTTTGGACCAGCCTGCGGTACCATAAGGTCCTGGAGCTGCCGGTACATCATTTTCTTCGTCGACAAAGCTCACTTGTAAGCCTTCATTCAGTTGATGGGTAGTTTCGGTAGCAATATTAAAACTATACCAATTTCCATTTCCACGGTTGAAGTATACAATATAATCTCCGTTTGGAGCTAAAGATGCATATCCAGAGTTTGATTTGGTAACTACTTTATTTTTACCAGAAATAGTAGAAATAGCGTAAATATCTGTGCGCATTCCACCTTCCCATTGGGTTTCAATTCGGTATTCTTTATCTGAAGTTGCCATAGCCCATTCATTATCAGCATTGCCAGTCAGCGTTATTCGGTTAAAAGTCTCATCAGATAAAGGAATAATATTTCTATTTCCAGATAGATTTATCATTGCTGTATAATTTCTGGAAAGATCTCTTTTCAAATTTACCAGCTGCATAGGTTGCAGATAATCATCTTGCCAGTGCCAAATATCAACTTTAGCATGTTCAAATTCCACCAGCGTGGTGTCTTTTACTCTAGGAATTGGAGCCAAGCCGAAGAACAATCTTTTCCCTGATTTACTAAATGTTAATGCTCCATCACCTGATACGAACCAGTTTTGAGGTATTCCTTGCGTATTCTTATCAGCGAGGATGGTCGCTGAGTCTTGTGATGTTGTGTAGTAATAGAGTTTGAACTCTTTTAGAAGTGACTTTTCAGGAGTTTTATCAGCTAGAAAGCTTAATTGTTTTGTAGCATCATCAAACTGAATATTCTTGTAATTCCCTTTTCCGTTGCTGATTTTCTTTTTGGATTTGTCTGCTAAATCCATAATAAAAAGTCCAGATTCATTTAAAGTGTCTTTTTCAGGACCTTTGATAGAATATACCAAGAATTTTCCATCATCACTCCATTCATAGGTGTCAGCCTTTAAGATATTGCTTGTATCCTTGGTGTTAAGATTTAACAAAGTCAGGGTAGGTGTTGGCTTCTCTTTTTTTGAGCCATTTTTAGTTTTACTGCTATCTGAAGGGTTTGTAACTACAGTTTCATGTAGGAAAGCAACGTAGTCATTTCCATCTTTTGCAATTTTATATGATTTTACCTGAGCGAATTTTGTGCTTTGATTCTTGTGGATATCAAATACCAAAATCGAGTCCTTAGGCATTTCGTCAGGTTTTTTCTTTTTAATTTTTGCTTGTCTAACATCCTGAAAAGGTGCTTTTATCAAACTTAGGAGATGCTTTTCATCTTTCGTTAATTTTAAATCTGCAGCCCGTGGGATTTGCAATAAAGTTTGATTATTTGAATTTTTCAGAAAAGCGAGACTATTGCCTTCTTGTGGAGTAACGCTATAATAGATAAGATTACCGGATTTACTGATTTCCGGTCTACTGATGCTATTCCAGGAGTCATAAACAGTGTGATCGATAGGTTTCTTTTGCGCATAAGTTAGGGAAGCAGCACATAAACCTAGGATAAATAAGCCAAATTTACGTTTCATATAATTTGATGTTTGGAATTTCAATAATACCCAAAATTTCCTAACTTAGGTTGGGATAAAGGATAACATTTTTAATATAATCACAACTATTCGGGACTTATGAAAAACAGCGGAATTATTATTAGCATAATTGCAGGGCTTTCAATCATTGTCTTTGCCTTGATTTTTGGGAATGCTTACAAATACAAGTATAAGAATTCGAATACGATCAATGTGACTGGTAATGCGATGACCAACTTTGAATCTGATATCGTTAAATGGTCGGCATCCTTCAATCGTAAATCCATGGATTTAAGTGAGGCTTCAGAGCAATTAAAAAGGGATCGAGATATGGTCAAGGATTTTTTAGTTCGCCAAGGAATTAGTGAAAAGGAGATTTTATTCAATGCTGTTAATATCAATCGCGACTTCAATTATCATACCGATCAGAACGGAAATAGCTATAATACTTTTACGGGCTATAGCTTATCTCAAAATGTTTCCATTGAATCGAAGGATTTGGATAAGGTTGCAAATGCATCTCGTGAGATTTCGACCTTGATTTCCCAAGGAGTTGAGTTGAGTTCTAATTTGCCAAACTACTATTTTTCGGGTCTTGAGGATTTAAAATTGAAATTAATTTCTGAAGCATCTCAGAATGCCAGAGTTAGAGCGGAGAATATTGCTAAAGAAGCCGGTTCATCATTAGGAAGTCTTGTAAAAGCTGATTTAGGGATTTTCCAGATTACTGGACAGAATGAAAACGAAGAATATTCTTACGGTGGTGCCTTTAATGTGACTTCCAGAAAGAAAACTGCAAATATTACTGTGAAGACAAGTTATTTGTCGGAGTAGTATTTAGTATTTAGTATAGAGTATTTAGACTGATTGCATGCAGGAAAAAAGAATTGGGGAGTATTTAGACTGATTGCATGTGGGAAAGGAGTAGTGGGGAGTATATAGTTTTCTGTATTGTGGAAAGATTATTATAGAAAAAGGGAATTGACTAAATCAATTCCCTTTTTCTATAATATATTTTTTGTATTGATACTATCCTTATGGATCGATTCTTACGAATTTACCGTCTTTATCGAATACCAGGTCTAGTCCGTTGGTTAATTCAACATCGTAGCCGTGTTTTTCTTTTTCAATGCTATTGATTCCGGCGTTAGCATAGTTTTGTTTTACATAGGAATTAATAGATGCAGGGATCAAACTTTCTGGTAAGGAGGTGGTATCTGCTTTTGCATCGATATCCAACCATTCACCATTTTTATCAAATTTGATTTCAATTCCATTGTCTAACAATACATCATATTCTTTTCCTGATAGGCCTTCTTTTTCTTCAACAATTGAAAGAATTTTTACATTATTAAAATGTTGATTTAGAAATTGCGAAGCAGTACTTGGCAATTGATCTTCGGTTACCACTGTTTCTTTGTCGCATGACATTGTAAGAGTTGCAATTGAAAATAAGATAGTGAAAGCTAGAATTAATTTTTTCATGTTTATTAATATTATTTAGTGTGTTTATTTAATTAGTCATCGATTTTTACGAAGTCAGCATTCTTATTGAATTTCACTTCGATTCCGTTTGTCAATTCGACTTCGTATCCTTTTCTGTCTTTTTTGATTTGTACGATATTATTGTCAGGAAAGCTTTTTTGAACGTAAGTTTTAATTTTTGCAGGAACTATTTCTTGTGGTACAGCTGCTGTATTAGCATCTACTTCTGTCCAGTTTCCTTTGCTATCGAATTCAATTTCGATTCCACTTGCTAGAACTACCTTGTATTCAATAGGAGATAGGGTTTCCTTTTCAGATTTTGTTAATGCTACTTTATCTTTTGCGTAATGTTTTTGAATAAAGGATTGTGCTGGCTGCGGTAAATTCGCTACTTCAATTACTTTTTCTTGTCCGATTGCGTTGAACGATGATCCAGCAATCAATAATACCATTAATGTTTTTATTAGATTTTTCATATCGTTTAATTTTTTGTTTAATCAAATTTCTATGTCAAATCTGGAAAGAATTGGGAATGATGGGAGTTTTAAGGAATTATTTTGATTTTTTTAATGAAAAATGTTGTTCAGCATTCAAATATTCATATCCAATTTGGAGATCAGGGTATTTTTCAAGGATAGTTTGAACGATGGAAAGACCAAGGCCATTGGATTGGCTGTCTTGATTGCCTTTGTTGAAACGCTTAAATATATATTCGGGATTAAGGGCAGTTGTTTGACTGCTATTCGCAATGTCTAATAAGTTTTTATCAATAGTAATGTTAATATGTCCTGAGCTAGTGTTGTATTTGATGGCATTTCTTAACAGGTTTGATATTAGAATATGTGCTAAATCAAGATTTATTTGAGCAACGAATTGATCATTCTCAATTAGATTAATGGAAATTTCCTTGAATTGAATGAAGTCCTGTAGTTCTTCCAATTTTTTTTGGATAAGATCATTAAAATTCACCTCTGTTTTACTGTTATATTGATTATTATCAATTCTAGAAAGCATCAAGAGTGATTTATTGAGAGAAACCATTCTGTGTAATGCCTGTTTGGCTTCTGCTATTTTAATTGTTTTGTCTTCAGGAAGATCACCTTCTTGGAGAAGGAGGTCTAGTTTACCAATTGTAATGGCCAATGGAGTTTGAAGTTCATGGGAAGCATTTTCCAAGAAAAGCTTTTGTTCTTCGAATAGACCCTCATTTCTATCGATCATTTTCTTGATCTGAACATTTAATTCCTGGAATTCTTTAACCTTTGTTTCCGTACTTTCAAATGATTTGGGATGGCCAAAGCGATAATTGCTCAGGTTATGAAGGATTGTTTGAAAGGGTTTCCAACCTTTACTCATACCGAAATAATTAATGATCAGGATGCTGAGAACAATTACAAGGTACAAAACTGCTAATGCTACAGCCAAATTAATCAAGTAATCATCTTCTTCGACAGTAGAAGTTCGAATTTCAAGGCTATAAGGTTTTCTATCTTTAGAATAGAATCCAGTTTTAAGAATTCTATAAGGTTCATCTTCATCATCATAAGGCATGTACATGAATTCCCTTGAGAAATGATTCTTGTCAATATCCTCTTTTGGTTCAGAGGGAAGAATCTTAAATTGGTTTATGCCATATTCTTTGTTGTTATCAATTATTTCAGGGTTATTATAAGCTTCACGAATAATTTCCAGCTTTTGGTTTTTCAAGCCATCATCAATATTGTCATAGACCTCGTCCATGAGGAAAGCATAAAATAGCAAAGCCCAGATTGCCATAATGATCAAAATAGCAATTGCCAGGAACCTGTTTGTATAATATTTAATTGATACTGACATTAAACTAATTTATATCCAACACCATAAACTGCTTGAATATCCATATTGGCATTGGATTCTTTTAATTTTTTTCGAATATTTTTTATTTGCGAGTAAATAAAGTCGAGATTATCGGCTTGATCAGTATGATCACCCCAAACTGACTCCACCAAGCTCGTTTTTTCCAATAATCTATTTGGTCTCAAAAGAAAATAATAGAATAAGTCGAATTCCTTTCTATTTAATGAAATAGGGCTGTTATCAACATAGACAATTCTACTGTCTGGGTTTAAGCTTACATTTTTATAAGAAACCAACTGTTCGCCATCATTTGCATTACGTCGAATGATAGATTTTATCCGGGCTAACAGTTCCGCGAGATGGAATGGTTTTGCCAGGTAGTCATCTGCGCCAATTTCTAGACCTAAGACTTTATCCTCAACCGAATCTTTTGCTGAAAGAATCAAGACAGGTTGCTTTTTATGTTCATCCTTTAATGCCCTTAAGATATCCAAACCACTTCCTCCAGGTAACATGATGTCGAGGAGAATGCAATCATATTCATAATTCATGACCTTTTCCAGAGCTGAATTATAGTCCATTGCAGATTCAATCAAGAAATTCTCTGATTTTAGAAATTCTTCAATTGTTAGCAATAGGTCTTTCTCGTCTTCTATAATTAATATCTTCATTCTATGTATCAGTACAAATAAGTAATTGAATTCTGGAAAGAATCTGGAAAATACTTTAAGTTATAGAATTACCTTAGCTCCAGCATAGAAATTTCTAATCGGAGCGGCATTGAAATAACGATTTCCCATAGCATTGATGTCATTTCCGAGGCTATATTTTTCATTGAGAATATTATCAGCACCAGTAAAAATCTGTAATTTATATTTAGTGGATATCGGTGTCAACCAAGATATTTTTGCTTGTAAAACATTGTATTTAGAAGCAACTACTGTATTAGCATCATTTAATGGAATACTTGAAGTATAGTTGTGTAAGATGTTTAAATCTATATTTTTAATAAATTTCAAGGATAATGTATTTGCCCATATCCAATTGGGAACTGAAGTAACCTTATTACCGTTGAAATTATTGTTTCCAATGACATAGTCTTTAAACTTATAATCTTGATAAGTGAGGTTGCTTGACAAAATCAGACCTTTTAAGAAATTGCCATTTTCATTTGAAATAAGTTGAGTCAATATAGAAGCTTCGATTCCCTTTTGGTCAATTTTTCCGGCGTTTTGAAAGAATTCATTTCCGGCATCATTTAATTGTCTAATAATACCATTATTCATTTGGTAAAGGTAGGTAGCAATGTCAGCAATAAAGCGCCTATCTTGACTTTCGAATCGTAGTCCAGCTTCATAATTTGTGCCTGTTTCAGGTTTTAGATCCTGATTGATTTTATTGTCTGAGGATCTTACTTCAGCAATAGTTGGTGTGGAATAACCTTTGGAAAGAGACGCCCTAATGGCAAGATTATTTGTAGCAGCATATGCAAGACCTACTCTTGGCATCCAGGTATTATCAAAGTTAATTTTTCCATGAGTCATATTTTCATCAACTGCATTTCTGGTGAATTTTATATTGTTGAAATTTAGACCAATAGATGCTTCTGCTGAAAGTTTTTGATAAAGCTTGGTTTTGAATCTATAAAAGTAAAAATGTTGCAGATTTTCAAGGTTATCATCATCAGTTAAATCCCCCATTATTCCAAGCTTATTTTCATGATTTTTGACATGATACCATCCATTTTGACCTTCAGCTCCTAATTGCATTTCCCATAAAAAGTCAGAGGATTCAATATTTTCGTATGAAAAATAGGTTCGAAATCCCAGGTTGTTTTCCTTTCTGGTTTCATAATTGGTAATAAAAGGGTTTTCGAGGTCGGTATGGCTTCCAAAAACAGAGGTTACATTTTTCAAATTCTTGGTGATTTGATACTCATTGGTGATTCCTCCGATAAAGGTTTTGTTGTAGATTCCAGCTTTTTGGTCCTTAGCACTTGGGAAAGGTCCTCCCGCAGGTCTAAATTGGGTTGGGTCATCATCATACTGTTGTTGAGTCAGACCACCTGGGGTTTGATAGCCAATATCCGAATAGAGTGCAAATACCTTAAGTTTTCCAAAGGAATTATATTTCCATTGATGTGCTGTTTGAAAAAAGAGCTTATCCATGGCTGTATGTTGCCTGTAGCCATCAGATCGGAGGTAGGCTTGGTTAAAAGAGAAATTGTAATTCTCATTGACCTTATGATTTACCTGCAGTTGCTCATGGAATAATCCAAAAGAACCGCCTGACAGCATTAATGATTTTTGATTATCAATTTGTCCGAATCCTTCAGGAATGAATCTTATAACACCAGCAGAGTTAGGACCAAAGAGAGATCCATCAGGACCTTTTATGATTTGGATACTATTTATCCCAATAGGGTCTAATAAATTCAGGTAGGTATTACCACTCGCATCGGTAAAAGGAATTTCATCTAAATAAATCTTGGTATTACGAACGCCAAAGGGAGAACGTAGCATACTTCCACGAAGTGCAAGTCTATAACTACCTGGAGATCTTTCTTCCATTCTCAATCCAGTGGTGGTATTGATGGCACTCAGAAAATTACTAGGTGATTGAGACTCTAACAGCTTTTTGGTAACTACTTTTGCGGAGCTGGTCAAGTCGAGCATAGCTTGCGCATTGAAATGAGCTTTGATTTCAATAGGCGCTATTTCATTAATAGAAGTATCCGTACTAGTGGACTGAGCATGAGCGGAAAAGTAAAAGAAAGTTAAAGAGCAGCTTAAAAAGCTAAAGATTTTAAAATACATGTAGGATGATATCTATAAAATATTAAATAATAATTGTTTAGAATGCTTCATTTAAACCTAAGAATAATCCATGTTGACCAAATTTTCCAAATGCATAGTCAATACAGAGATTGGTTCTGGTGGCTTTATTAAAGAGTAATCTTAAACCAGCACCTGCTGCAGGCTGCCAAGTTTGGAAGAGTTTAGTTCCCATTTGATCATTTGCAGTTTGAACATTCGCAAAGACGACCCCACTCAGAAACTGGTTTCTAAGAATAGGGTATCTATATTCAATCTCTGAATAAAAGAAGGAAGCGCCTTTAAAGTATCCCATGGTATATCCGCGACCACTTCGGGCATAGGTATCTTTTGCAGTTCCGGGCAAGTCAATATATGGGAGTTTTCCTGCGAGGTTGTATGATCCAAAATTCCAAAATGCTAAAACATGGTTTGGTCTATCCGTGGAGAGCTGCCAATATTTTCTAAAATCCGTTTGCAGTTGATAGGCATTATGCGTACTTCCTAACCAGGTTTGATTCATTCTAAGAACCATGTCGAAATAATAACCTTTGTAAGCCGAATTAGGATTATCTCGGGTCATGTACTGCATATTAAGCATAAGTCCATTATTATTCACTCTGGTAGGGTCAAAGTCATTCCAACGGCTGTAGATTTCAACAGGAGCCATATTTTCTTGATTACCGACTGTAGTAAGTTGCCGTTTCAATTCAAAAAACACCCCCACACCTACAAAAGCACCTGGAAACAGTTGTTTATATATTCTTTCATTGATAGTATAAGCCATGTATTTGTTAACATAACGTTGTCTATCGGGGTTATTCAATATTAATTCTTCCTCGGTTGGATTTGTCAAAGGTCCACCGATTCCAAGACCATAATCTAGTCCAACTGCTTTGGCTACCATTGCTCCGCCTTTGATGTTCCATTTATTTCCGGGCGTATAGATGTCGTGAAGAAGATATCCTACAATAATTCCTCTTGTGGTTGCACTTAATGCTGTTGCTGCAATGGACATTGTTGTATTGGGTTCATTTCCGAGGATTTTACCTCCTACAGCTTTAATTCCAATTTGAGCACCAATTGATGGGTTGTAATTTATATTGGGGAGGTAGGAGATTGCAGATCTTTTTCCTGAAGGCTTCTTTTTGTCTTTTTTAAAAGGGTTAATATCATTGAAAGCATCTACGATATCGTAAAGATGTGCTGTTGGCATAATGCTATCCCTTTGTTCTTTAGTGCTTACAGTATCATGAATCTGTATTTGGAGCGCATAGGAAGGGATTTGAATAAAGGATATGATTACTAATATTAACAGCTTTAAGCGCATTTTATGTTTGTTATCGGTTGATTATGTGGTCAAAGACTTTCCATTTGGGGTAAAAATATTATTTATCTCTGATTACATATTAAGATTTATGTCATTTTAGCGGTTAAATTTATCCAAATGTCCAAGTAAGCCTGTTAGACCACCTGTATGAATAACCAATATCTTACTGTTCGGTTTGAAATAATCTTTTTCTAGAAGGTCGAATACAGCGTACATTAATTTGCCTGTATAGGTTGGTTCGATCATAATCCCTGTTGATTCAATAAATTGCTGGATAAATGAAATGAGTTCAGGAGTAGTTTTTGCATATCCAAAACAATGGTAATCCAAATGCAATTTGATTTTTTGAGTATCTATTTCCCAGTTTGAAAATTCATCCAATAAATGATCAGCTCCTTTTAATACAGGAATACTATGGACCGTAGTTTTTAATTTTTTCTGCTGAATTCCTAGTTGAATTCCAGCTACTGTAGTTCCTGTACCTGAGGCTACAAAGATATGATCGTATTCGTTTTTTAATTCATCAATAATTTCAGAACAGCCCAGTAAGCCAAGTTCAGATTTTCCACCTTCGTCAATAAAATAATCATTTTCACTGTTGTGATTAAAAACGAAAAGGTCATGTTTATTTTTATAGGATTCTCTATCTACAAATCTGAATTCCATTCCATATAAGCGACACATATCCAGGACAGGATTTCGAATTTCTTCACCACGTACATAAGCGATAGCATTGAAACCAAATTGGGCTGCTGCGGCGGCTGTAGCTAGGAGATGATTGGACCAAGCACCTCCGAATGTTACTAAATTTTTGATATTTTGTGATTTAGCATGTTCCAACTGATGTTTTAGTTTACGCCATTTGTTGCCAGAAATAAAGGGGTGAATTTTATCATCTCTTTTCATGAAAAGAGAGATTCCATTTTTCAAGAACCTGGGGTTTTGTATCTGTTCTTCAGGGCTGAAAATTTCGAATGGGAAATGCATGGTTGTAAAATTATGCTTTTTTCTTTGAGGAAAAGGAATGATTATAAAAATGCTATTTTTGCAGCATGACAGATCATCTTGAGAACGAGCAGGACGAGCAAGAGCTTTATGAACATTTAAGGATAGTTGCTGATAAGGGGCAGGCCTTATTGCGTATTGATAAATTCTTGATGAATAGGGTAGAGAATACTTCTAGGAATCGAATTCAGAATGCGATAGACGCAGGTACCGTCAAGGTCAATGAAAAGGTGATCAAGGCCAGTTATAAGGTTAAACCCCTAGATGTCATTACGGTTGTTTTACCAGATCCACCTCGTGATACGGAGGTATATCCAGAGGATATTCCTTTAGAAATCGTTTATGAAGATGATGATGTTTTATTAGTTAATAAAGAGGCGGGTATGGTTGTTCATCCTGGATTCAATAATTATACAGGTACCTTAGTAAATGCTTTGACCTTCCATTTAAATCAATTACCTACATTACCTGGGAATACCGGACGTCCGGGCTTGGTTCATCGCATTGATAAAGACACCTCAGGTTTATTAGTTATTGCAAAGAGTGAATGGGCGATGACCTTTTTGGCGAAGCAATTTTATGAACATAGCATTAGCAGAAAATATGTAGCCTTGGCTTGGGGAGATATTGCAGAAGATGGGACTGTTTCGGGCTATATCGGTCGAAACTTGAAGGATAGACGAATCATGGATATGTATGAGGATGAGGAAAAGGGGAAATGGTCTGTCACCCACTATAAGGTTTTGGAGCGTTTAGGCTATGTTACTTTAATAGAGTGTCAACTAGAAACCGGGCGTACTCATCAGATTCGTGCTCATATGAAGTCCATTGGACATCCTTTATTTAGTGATGAATCATATGGTGGTGATAAAATCCTTAAAGGGACGACATTTGCGAAGTACAAGCAATTTGTAGAGAATACTTTTAAAATACTATCGCGTCAAGCCTTGCATGCCAGGAGTTTAGGATTTATTCATCCAAAAACGAAAGAATTTGTGCATTTTGAAGTACCAATTCCGGAAGATTTCCGTTTAGCATTAGAGAAATGGAGAAGTTATAGCTCAAATAATCAAAGTTAGATTCTTAAAAAATTTATGCCCACACATTTTATTAATAATAATGGTGCAATAGTACCTCAGGATACGACAATTTTAGATGTAGATAGTCGTGCGTTTCGTTATGGAGATGGAATTTTTGAAACGATGTTATGGAGAGATGGAGACATTCGGTTTTTAGATCTTCATTTGGAAAGATTGCATGAGAGTATGGAAATGCTTCATTTTGATGACAAAGATCAATTTGATAGTTATTTTGTTCGTACTAAGGTAGAGGAGTTGTTACGTAAGAACAATATGGTTGGGCAACAGGCGCGGGTTCGATTGATTGTTTATCGAGAAGGCGGAGGATTATATAGTCCTGAGACTAATAAAGCAGGTTATATTATTCAGGTAGATCGTAAGCCAGAAACCCTAAGAGATAAAAAGACAGGGCTAATAATCGATATATATACAGAATACAAGAAGTCATATTCGGAATTATCAAAGATTAAATCAAACAATGCTTTAATTTATGTTATGGCAGGTTTATTTAAGAAAAAGAATGCCTTTGATGAGGTTTTGATTCTTAATCAATCTGGTAATTTATGTGAAGCCTTAGCGTCGAATATTTTTGTTTATTATGATAAGGTGTTGTATACACCGGCGATTTCAGAAGGTTGTATCGCTGGGGTTATGCGAAGAGTTGTGATGGATATGGCGCAGGAGCAAGGTATTGAAGTTGTGGAGGCCGAAATTAAGCCGGAAATTGTCAAGGTTGCAGATGAGATTTTTTGTACAAATGCTGTTGAAGGGATTCAATGGGTAATGGGGTATAAGCATAAGCGTTATTTCAATAAAATTTCCAGAATTTTTCAAGAAAGATTAATGACTTGGTCTTATGAAGTTGAGGAATAAGGATTGAAATAATATTAGCTGAATAATATTATTAGAAAAGGGCGATAAATTTATCGCCCTTTTCTTTTTATAAATAGTTATTTGTGATTCTAAGCTAAATCAATACTGATTATTTATCCCCTTCGGAATTAGTTTTTTACTAATTCCACATTCACTGTAATTGCCACTTCAGGAGCTACAGCATCAATTCCAGCAGGAGTTTTATCTGCATATTTGATATTGTAGTCGAATCTGTTGATAGACGTTGTTGCTGTGAATCCAGCACGAGTTTTTCCCCAAGGATCGATTATTGTTCCGTTGTTTTGAGTGACATTAAAAGTCACTGGTTTTGTAACATCTTTAATAGTTAGATCACCTGTTAATTTGAATTTACCTTTTCCAGCTTTTTTAAGGGTAGCATTTTTAAGGCTCATTTTAGGAAATTTTTCAGCACTAAAGAAGTCATCACTTTTTAAGTGGTTGTCTCTTGCTTCAATACGCGTATCGATGCTGTTAACATCAATGTCAAATTTGACAGTTGCGTTATCGAAGTTAACAGAGTCTTTTGAATCTACTTGACCTTCCAATTTGGTGAATTGACCATCAACAAAAGCGATTCCTAAGTGTTTAATTTCAAACCTTGCATTCGTATGGGCAGGGTCTACAGTCCATTTAGTTTGTGCAAATGCAATGTTGCACACAAGAACTAAAGAAGTTAATAAGCTTAATAGATTTTTCATTGTATGAGATTTTATTTTTCGTTTTCGTTTAATACTGCAAAAATTGGGATAAAATAATACATGGACATTGATCTATGATAATAAATGAAAATAGTTGAAAATTGTTTATTGGATTTATTGTGAGGCTATTTAGCTACAATAAAATATAGATTAACAAGAATTAAAATGTAATGGAAAAATTAAATATATTTATTGTGTTATTATGTATTGAAAACACTTTTAACTTGGGTTAATATATTATTTAGGCTGATGGCTAATAATTGTATAAAATACGTTTTAACAGAAAGAATTATGATAATAAATTAATAAAGCTGTTAAATATTAACAGGGAAATCAACATAAATTAATAATGAAAATGGGACCAGAAATAGAAAGTGCAGTTAAGCGAGGTGACACCGTCTATTTGGATAAGAACCTCAATTTATCGAATATAAATGGGGTAAATGAGCAGTCGCAGAATTTATTAATGGTTACTACTTACCAGCATGATTATCCAATGGCGGCATTTTTAGTAAAGCGAGGTGCTGATCCGAATCAACAAGATGATTTATTAAATAGTCCATTTTTGTATGCGGGTTCTGCAGGGTATTTAGATTTAGTAAAGTTATACTTGGCATACGGCGCTCGATTTGATGTATTCAATCATGATAATGAGACTGCCTTAATCTCAGCTGCAGAGAATGGACATGTGGATGTAGTACGATTATTAGTTCATACAAAGAATTATCCAATTAATCATATCAATAAAAAAGGCTATACAGCATTAATAAAAGCCATAATATTTGGAGATGCTGGGAAAGATAATGTAGAAATCATCAATCTCCTCTTAAAGGGAGGCGCAGATAAGGATATCGTTGATCAAGACGGAAAAACTGCTATTGATTATGCAACACAAAAAGGTGCTTCTGAAATAATTGAAACCCTACAAATGTATTAATAAGAGAAAGAGAAGGCTTTAACAGTTTAGCTTCTTTAAAACCTTCTCAATTCTTTTTCTTTTGCTTTCTTTATCGATTTCATTTAATCGACTGCTTACAGTTTCTTGAAATGGTTTACATGTAACTGAGGTTATTTTTGGAGCTAGAATTTCTGTATACATAGGCAATTGATTTGTTGGGCAATTTTTTAGTTGCATTAATATCATCGGGAATATCAAATCTGCATATTCCTTTTCATCTAATAGAATTGCAAGAATTTCAATAAAATTATCCCTAGTAATCACTGAGCCCTGTTCTGTAGCTTGTTCTAATACCAAAATATTTTTAAAAATCTGTTCGGCATTTATTGGAGTTATTTTTTTTAAAGCGGTCATTGCTCCCCATTGCAGTCGGTTATTTTTGCTTTTTAGGGCATCAATAAAATCTTGAATAAAATCAGAAATGAGTTCTGGAGTATGTTCTGCCACTTCATATAATACCTTAATACTATCATTTTGGAAATCCTTATTTTTTCCTTTCAGGAGTAAAACCAAATCTTTGACAGCCTGACTGTCTTTGTTGTTTGAAATTAATTGAGCAAGTTCAATGTTTGGAATTTCGTCTCTTCTACCTAAAGATGAGGCTAGTTTTTCTTGTATCATGCTGATTAGGTTATCGATGTAATTTACTATTAAAATTGAATTGAGTATATTGATTTGAAAAAATTATTTATTGGAGTATGGCATAGTTTTCGGGGTAAAAAATTAATATGATGACAAAAGAAGAGTACTTAGAAAAATTTAATGAGGATACTGCGGTAGGTTGGTTATCCATTGATGAACAGTTGGATAAAGTTTATCCTGGGATAGAACCGAGGCATTATGGTCCATTATGTGGATTGCATTTTGCTGCTGGAGGTACAGATCCGATCGATGGGATAAGTGTGTATGATAATTCTGATTCGCCTGCACATTTACATTTAGTTACTTATGGGATGAGTGAATTGTATTTCAATCCAGAGTCTGCCGGGAAAGAATTTAGCAAATGGGGTTTTGAGTTTACCTTTAGGTTAGTTCCTTACTCAGGTGATGAAGGAGATCCAGGTTGGGTTATGCAGGTATTCAATAATTTGGCTCGATATGTTTATCAAAGTGGTCGATGGTTTGAAGAGAATCAGTTTATTCCAGCGAAAGGTCCAATTCGATTAAATACTGAAACTGATATTGTAGGTTTTGCCACAACTTTAGATCCGCAGTTAGGAAGGATTTCAACTCCCCATGGGGAAGTTTCCTTTATTCAATTGGTAGGAATTACACAAAAGGAGTTGGATTATCTGATGAATGAAGCATCCACAGATAAGGTTGCTAAATTTATTGAAGAAATGAAGGAAAGTAATCCATTATTAGTTACAGATTTAAACAGAAAATAGAAATACAAAAATCCATTTGTTATTTGACTTGTTATTCTTTTGGAGATTCTAAAAAATGAAACACATTAATGGCTTTCAGAAAATAAAAAGAGTAGGACAGATCCTAAAAATTTTGTCGAAACATGGTTTTGATGAAGTGATTTCAAGGAGCAATTTAGATAGGATTTTACCAGATAGTTTTCTTTTTTGGAACAGTCATGCTCGGAAAGTATTTGAAGAGAATTTTAATGTTCGAGTTCGGTTAGCGATAGAGGAATTGGGTCCTACATTCATCAAGCTAGGGCAATTACTGAGTAATCGTCCTGATATAATTCCTAAAGATTTGCAAGAGGAATTGGTAAAGCTGCAGGATGATGTGGCACTGGAGGATATTGATGTTCGGAAAAGGCTAGCAGAAGAGTTAGAGATTGACTTAGATAAGCATTTTATCAATATTGAAAGTAAACCGATAGCATCTGCTTCAATTGCGCAAGTGTATCGAGCTACTTTGCTGAATGGGAAAGAGGTTGTCATAAAAGCAAAGCGTGAAGAAATCGATGAAGTAATTCAAGCAGATCTGGACTTTATCAAAGATCTGGTGAGACTACTTCAAAGGAAGTACGAGGTTGTTTATAAAATGAACCTTTACCTGATAGTATTATCATTTGAGAGCTCCTTACTCAATGAATTGTCATTTACAAATGAGCTGAATAATATCGAGCGTTTCAGGAGGAATTTTTTAGAGAATAAAGATATTCATATTCCAAAAGTATATCGGAAATACAGCACAGATACCTTGATATGCATGGAGTATATTGATGGGGTTAAAGTAAATGATATCGAAGGAATAGAGGGTTATGGTTTATATGCCAAATCAGTGTTGCAAAATGTTCTAGACCTCTATTTGGAACAAGTCCTTATGCATGGCTTCTTTCATGCGGACCCCCATCCAGGGAATGTTTTTGTCACTAAGCATGGGCAAATTGTATTTATAGATTTTGGGGCTATGGGTTTTATGATTCCGGAGGATCGGAAGATTATTGAATCGATGGTTTTGGATTTCCTTGCAAATGATGCCAAGAGTTTAATCAAGAACATTAAAAGATTGGCTATTGTTCATCATATTGAGGATGAAAGGCGATTAGAGCGGGATGCCTATGAGATTTTTGAGATGATTAAGCAAAATGCTTTGGATGATATCGATATATCAGTCATGTTGCAGAAGCTCAATTTAGTCCTACAAAGCAATCATATTCTTTTACCAGATTTTGTTTATTTATTGCTGCGCGGGGTTTCTATTTTAGAAGGTACTGGACGGCAGTTGGATGCTGATTTAAATGTTCCAGAAAGTATAGAGCCATTTGCAAAGAAAATAGCTGCGCAGAAATTTTCTTCAGAATATATTATAAGTCAATTAAAGGAGAAAGCGAAGTTTGCAAAGGATGTATTGACAGAAGTTCCATTGGATTTACTGACGATATTAGAGAAGGTAAAGGATGATAAGATTACGGTCAATCATAAGATGCAGGATTTTGATAATCTTCAGTTAATCCTACATCGTATGGGGAATAAATTTCTATTATCCATTTTGGCGATGACCTTTGGAGTTGGTGCCAGTATTTTGGCTCATGGTCGCGTAGGATACCTAATTTGGGGTATCCCAATTTTATCTTGGTTTGGTTTTATTATGAGTTTTATTCTTTGTTTTGCCTTACTTAGTCATTTATATAAAAGTAAATAAATGTTTGTATTAAAGTTTTTTAAAAAATGCTTTTCAAATGTTTGTAATTTGATTTGATAGTTTCGAAAACTTCATCCATTCGTCCTCCCAATAATAATTTCCCCATGCTTTCCGTCATTCCCAATACCTGATTTGCACTGATATGTGATGGCATGGCCAAGGCATTTGGATTAGTGAAAATATTAAGTAAAAAAGGTCCATCGACCTTTAAGGTCTGATCGATTACTGCATCGATTTCTTGAGGTTTATGGATATTCATTGCGGGTATTCCAAAAGCTTCAGAAACCTTTGAGAAATCAGGGTTCTCCATATCCGTTTGATTGTCGACAAGTCCAGCAACTTGCATTTCAAGCTTTACCATTCCTAAGGCTCGGTTATTAAAAACAATGATTTTAATGGGGAGATTGTATTGTTTAATGGTGCCTAAATCGCCCAATAACATAGAAAGTCCGCCATCACCACACATTGCAATAACCTGCCTTTCAGGATGGGCTAAAGCGGCACCTATAGCCATAGGCACAGCATTAGCCATACTACCATGATTAAAAGAACCTAGGATTTTACGGTCTCCAGTTTGTTGGATATATCGAGCTCCCCAAACACAGGTCATCCCAGTATCCAAGGTGAATATGGCATTTGGACTTGCGTATTTATTGATTACATCAGCGACGAATTCAGGCTGGATAGCATCCTGATCTCCAATATCTTCAACATATTGGTTTAAGTTTTCCTGTACTTTGTCAGCGAACTTTCCGAACGAATCCAAGAAGGAATTATCTTGTTTTTGATCTAATAAAGGAAGCAAAGCATTGATTGTTTCTTTAATATCTCCGACTGCCCCAATATCCAATTTACAGCGTCGCCCTAATCTTTCTTCTGAGGTGTCAATTTGAATGATTTTATTGTCCGTTGGCATAAATTCATCGTAAGGCATATCAGTTCCCAATAAAACGAGCACATCAGCTTCTTTCATGGCCTGATAACAAGAAGGAATTCCAAGAAGCCCTGTCATACCTACATCATATGGGGCAGGTAGTTGTGCGTTCATTTTACCGCGGAAACTGTACCCAACTGGAGATAGCAATTTTTCTGCTATGGTTTTCAATTCATTTCTAGCATTTGCTGCTCCAATTCCAGCATACAAGGTAACTTTTGAAGCTTTATTTATTAAATCGGCCATACTTCTTAGTTCTTGGTCAGAAGGGCGGATTATAGGATTACATTTAAAAATTTGAGTAGATGTTATGGAATCTTTTGCTTTCATTTCCGAGACGTCACCAGGCAAACCTATCACACTTACTCCTTTTTTAGAAATAGCATGTTGAATAGCAGATTGAATAATTCTGGGGGCTTGTTCAGGTGATGTAATCAACTGATTATAACCACTGCAATCATCGAATAATTTATAAGTATTTGTTTCCTGAAAATAACCCATTCCCATTTGATGTGTAGGAATTGTTGAGGCAATTACAATCATCGGTAGGTGGGATCTATGGGCTTCATATACTCCGTTAATAAGATGGATATGACCAGGTCCACAACTTCCAGCACAGCATGCTAATCCATCAAGTTCAGCTTCTGCTGTAGCAGCATAAGCACCAACTTCCTCATGTCGGACATGAATCCATTGAATACGGCCATCTTTTCGAATTGCTTCATTAAAATAATTTAAGCTATCTCCGGTAACAGCATATACACGTTTAACTCCAGCTTCCACCAACATTTCTACCAATTGTTCTGCAACTATTTTAGCCATATCAAGAATTAATTAAAGGATTTTCAATATATAATTAACAGATTCATTGGTTATTAGTTTCAAAAAATGTGGGAAAACTGGCAAGGAGGAATGGTTAGTAAAATAAAAAAAGCGGCAATTCTGCCGCTTAGATATTGTTGAATTTTATAGAATTAAGATTAGAATTTATAGGTAACTCCAGCGCCAAGAATTTGTCTTACTTGTAAACCTGGTCCTTTCGTTCCGTCACTTTTAGGGACATTTACATTGTCGTCATAGATTAGTTGGACAGCTGCATTTACTGTAATAAATTTATTTACTTGTAAATTCAAATTTGCAAGATAATCCACATCTACATTTTGAGGATCTTCTAGATAATTTGAATATAGTTTCAAAATATTTTCTAATGAAATATTTTCCATCAAATTAACTTTGTAATAAGCATCTAATGCAGCACCTAATTCATTTCTAGAGAATTTTGTTGTATCAGAAATTCCATAATCTTTTCTTAAGGAAGGAGCACCCACCATAATAAATCTTGCCGAAGCAGGAGAGATGTTAATTTTAAAATTATCCGACTCTTTATATGCAATACCAGGACCAAAGCTTAAGTAAGCTGGAGCAAAAGGAGCGGAGATTTTTCTACCTTTTTCAGTTCCTTTGTATTCATAACCATTAGCAAATTGGGTGTTAAAGTTCATAAAGAAGGTATAGAACCATTTTTCAGCGGCTTGATAACCCAATAAACTGTTGATAGCGAATCTATCATCATTTTTTCTCCAATCAGTTTCTTTCTGATAAGTTTGACCATAGGCAGCAATTAATTTGTTGTCCCAATTCCATTTGTCTTTTTTATAGTTAAAATCATAGTTGAAAACAAGATTTCCAGCTAATGAATTGATACCACCTGCTGCCCAGTTAGAGAATGAGCTTTGGTTGATCAAGAAGGTGTTTTCACCTTTGATGGTCCAAGTTTTTGTGGTGTCAGCAATTTCGACATTTTTAAGGTCGGTAGATTCTTGGCCTGACACTTGGGTAGCGAAGAAGGAAACAGCAGATAAAAAAGCAATTTTTAATACTTTCATTTTAAAAAATTTAAATTTTAGATAGTTGTGAAATTTGCGGGGGCTAAATTATTAAAAGTTAGTTTTTATTCAAGCTTTTTAAGAAATTGTAATTAATTCCTAATGCTGTTAAACTTAATAAAACCTTTAAATAATAGCTCTTAACTTTGTTTAAAAGCAATTTTATCAATTTATTGTTATTTTATTATTAAATGTGTTTAAAATAAAATCAATGTAACTTTTATTGTTTCAAATGATCCTATTTTGGAAATACTTGGCCTATTCTTTGAAAAAGAGAATGGTCTGATGAGGTTAATAAATGAGTAAATTTACGCTAATAGTGGACTAAAATTTGCTAACCACAGTATATAAAGGTTAATAAAATGATAATAGCAGTTGATTTTGATGGTACCATAGTAGAGCACAAATATCCCAAGATAGGTAAGCCAATTCCATATGCCATTGATACTTTGAAGCAGCTACAGAATGAACAGCATATTTTGATTCTTTGGACAGTTAGGGAAGGGGATTTGTTACAAGAGGCGATTGATTATTGTTCAAAGAATGGGTTGATATTTTATTCACACAATTCAAATTTTCCAGAAGAGGATAGCAGTAAAGCATCCAGAAAGCTCACAGCGGACATGTTTATTGATGATCGGAATTTCGGTGGGCTTCCAGGGTGGGATGTAATATATCGGGCAATTCAACAAAAAACTGCTCATCAATTGGGTTTTACCATGTCTTTTCAAGAAGGTGATGGTGAAAATTCAATAAAAGGCTCTTTATTCAAGAAGCTGTTTAAAAAAATTAATTAACAATCAATCTTTCTCTATTTAAATTCACAAATCAAAGTTAATTCGATTATTTTATAGGAAATGAGGTTTTTGAATTTGTGAATATTTTACGATTTCGGGTAATTAGCTCATATAGTTTTGTATCTCAATTGGTTAAAGACTAATTTGAAGGGTCTTTTATGCGATTATTTATTAAAAAATAGATGTTTAAGCATGTAAATTTAAGCTGTAAGGTTTGGGCTACAAAAACAGAAAATTTAGATGTAAGAGGACTAAATCACTCGTTTGCGGGGTTTTATTGTATTAAATTTGTTCCCAATATATAACCTCAGATACCCCCAAAATTAATTGCTAGTTAGGTAAAGCAAGGGAAGTTCAAACGGGTTTAAGTATAAAACAATAAATCGATGGAATTTATCATTCTTTTAGTTCCTTTCTTAATTGCGATTTTACTTGGGAAAGTAATTATCCCCTATATCATGCTGATTACCTATAGGAAAAGATTGTTTGATCCTGTTGATGCGAGAAAGGTACATCAGAGCATAATTCCAAGGTTAGGGGGTGTTGCATTTGTTCCTATCCAATGTTGTTTATTAGCAATCACTGTAGTTTTAGTTTACAAGACGAATTTTGTGGATTTAGGTATTGTAACATGGGAAGTTTTTCCAATGTTCATTATGTTGATCTGCGGGTTAGTGATTTTATATATTATTGGAATTGCAGATGATTTAATTGGAGTAAGTTATAAGTGGAAATTCGTTGCTCAGATTTTGGTAGCGACCTTATTTCCATTATCAGGCTTATGGATCAATGATTTATATGGGGTATTGTTTTTAACCTATCTACCTGTTTGGATAGGAGTTCCATTAACTATTTTTGCTGTTGTACTCATTATTAATGCCATCAATTTGATTGATGGTCTTGATGGTTTATGTTCTGGATTGGTAGGTGTTGGCTGTTTGGTTTTGGGAACCTTATTTGCATTTTATCATGCATGGATTCATGCATTATTGGCTTTTATTACAACTGGAATTCTGATTTCGTTTTTTTACTATAATGTTTTTGGGGCTTCAAAAAGAAGACGTAGAATATTCATGGGTGATACGGGTAGTATGACATTAGGTTATACCATGGCATTTTTGGCTATTAGTTTCGCAATGAATAATAAGAGTATCAAGCCGTTTTCAGAAGGAGCAATTGTGGTTGCATTTTCGACATTAATTGTACCTGTGTTTGATGTTGCTCGTGTTATTTTCATCAGATGGTATAAGGGATTACCTTTATTTAAAGCTGATCGTAGCCATTTACATCATAAGTTATTGCGTTCTGGACTTTCGCACAAGGGAGCAATGATGAGCATTATTGGTCTTTCATTATTTTTTTGTGCATTTAATATTATTACGGTTCAGTTTATCAGTAATAATATAGTCATCCTAATGGATTTAATTCTATGGTTTGTATTTACAATGACTTTTAATTATTTTGTAAATAAAAAGAATGCAAACCTTGTGAACCAGGAGGTTAATAATGAAGAGATTCGGGTCGAGTCTATCCAATTAGTAGGGGGGCAGGTAAAGGAAGTTGAAACGGAAGAAGCGATCAAGAAAGTATCCATTACATTTGTGAATAACATAACTATTAGATAATTAATGAATATAGCCATTATCGGAGGTTCTGGTTTTGTTGGTACAAAGCTTATAGAGAACCTTATAGATACACCTAGCCTAAACCTTATCAATATTGATAAACAACAAAGTTCCAATTTTCCTCAGATCACAAAAATTGCTAATGTTTTAGATAAAGTTCGTTTGAAAGAACTTTTGAAGGGGCAGGATATTGTTATTTTACTGGCAGCTGAACATAGAGATGATGTTACACCGACGTCTTTATATTATGATGTAAACGTAGAGGGGATGAGAAATACACTAGAGGCTATGGAAGCTACCGGTGTTAGACGGTTAATCTTTACGAGTTCTGTTGCTGTTTACGGTTTGGACAAGAATAATCCAGATGAATCTTTTCCTGCGGATGCATTCAATCATTATGGAAAGAGTAAATGGGAAGCCGAAAAGGTATTACAAGAGTGGAATAAGACTCATCAGGATTGGAATATCAACATTGTTCGTCCGACAGTAATATTTGGGGAAGGAAATCGAGGCAATGTATTTAATCTGTTAAGTCAGATAGCATCAGGCAAATTCATGATGATTGGCGATGGGAAGAACCAGAAATCAATGTCTTATGTAGGTAATGTCGTAGCATTTATTGAATTTTTGATTCAACATAAACGAGAAGGCTATAACGTATTTAATTATGTTGATAAGCCAGATTTTACTACCAATGATTTAGTTTACCACACTGGGGAGATTTTAGGAAAACGTATTCCTACAACCCATATTCCATATTGGTTAGGGATGATGGGTGGATATGGTTTTGATGTTTTGGCTTTTATTACCCGTAAGAAATTAACAATAAGTTCAGTTCGAGTTAAGAAGTTTTGTGCTGTTACCAAGTATGATTCAACCAAGGCAATGTCTTCGGGATTTGTTCCACCATATTCAATGGAGGAAGGATTGAGAAGAATGTTAAACGCTGAGTTTGGCAAGTAATATTTTTTTACCAATCTTTGATTGAAAACAAATACATTTAATAGTTAGTGAGTTATACTCTAGATAGGGCGATATTTTTATGAAAAACTTTCTTAAATCCAGGTTTGAAGCATTATACTTTTTTTATCAATACCTAGGGTTTACATTATTCTTAATGCTATTATTCAGCTTATTAATGGTATTATTGGATAGTTTGGGCTTGGCGATGTTTGTGCCATTATTACAAGTCGCAGATAATTCCGGATTAAATGTATCCACTGGAGACGAAAACAAGCTTATATTATACGTCAGGGACTTTTTTGAGTTTATTCATTTGCCAGTAACAATTGGCAATATGCTCATCCTTATTGTAGCATTATTTGTTTTAAAAGCAGTTTTCTTCTATTTCGCATCTGTTTACCTGGCAGTCAATCAAAATATATTTTCTAAGAATATTAGGCATAAGATGATTCTTGCATTTCAGCAATTATCATATAAAGAATACCTGAAAATTGATGTTGGAAGGTTGCAAAACTCTTTATTAGGAGAGGCATGGCAAGTAGTTTATGCATGTAATCAATATTTGGAGACCATAAAGAACTCCATGTTTGTGGTTATTTATTTAGGTTTTGCGTTCTTTTTAGACTGGAAGTTTTCAATATTGGTGACCGTAGGAGGATTGCTTTCAAACTTTATTTATAAGTATTTTTATAAAAAAACAGAAGATTTATCCCGATCCATTACACAGAATAACCATCGATACAGTGGTGAACTCATTGAGGTATTCAATAATTATAAATATATAAAAGGAACAGGTCGGAGCAAGATGTTTTTTAGGAGACTTCTAGGTGAATTAGATAGTTTAATTTCCAATCAAATTGAGGTTTCAAAATTAGCTTCCAGATTAGCTGCCCTTCGAGAACCTATTACAATTATTATTATTTGTGCTGTTATAGGTATTCATGTAATTGTGTTCAAGGCTTCCCTTGGTGCCATCATGGTTATCTTATTATTCTTTTATAGGGTCATGCAGAAGATTGTTGATATTCAATCGAATTGGAATAATTATTTGATGCATGTTGGCTCAATTGAGAATCTCAAAGAATTTCAAGCTATTTTAGACAAGAATCAAGAGGTTGAGTATTTTGGTTCAGAAATTCAAAATGTTGATTCCATTAAAGTGAGGGATTTAAGTCTAAAATTTGATGAACAAGTAGTTTTAAATAATATTAATTTAGATATTAAGAAAAACGAAACGATTGCATTAGTTGGAGAGTCAGGTTCAGGAAAGACTAGTTTGGTTAATGTGATATCAACATTATTAGCTCCATCAGGGGGACAATTATTAATTAATGATAAGCCTTTTGATACGTTGAATTCATTGAGTTATAAGACTAAAATAGGGTATATTACCCAAGAGGCTACAATTTTTAATGCTACGATATTTGAAAATATTACTTTTTGGGAGGATAAAAACGAACAAAGTTTAAAGAAATTCAATGAGGTATTAAGGATGTGTGGGTTGGTAAACTTTGTCAATGAACTACCAATGAAAGAAGATAGTAGCCTCGGGAATAATGGTATTAATATTTCTGGTGGTCAGAAACAAAGGATCTCAATAGCTAGAGAACTGTATCGTGATATTGAAATATTAATTATGGATGAGGCGACATCAGCCTTAGACTCAGAAACAGAACATATAATTAAAGAAAGTATAGAGTCTCTAAAAGGTAAATTAACCATTATTGCTATTGCGCATAGGTTATCGACGATTAGGAATTCAGATACCATTTATTTATTGGAAAAAGGACAAGTTATTGCCTCTGGTGATTTTGATGGATTAAGAGAAAATTCTCCATACTTCAATAAGCTTACTCAATTACAAGGAATTGTTTAGTGATGTTTTTGAGATTGAAAATATAATGTATTCCCTAATTATTTAAGACAAGTAATTTCATATTATTAATATTATTGGCCTTGAATCTTCATTAGATTCAAGGCCAATTTTTTTTCAATTTGTTTATCTTAATAAATGCTTAAAGTGTTGAAATGTAGTAATATATTTTTTTTTGCTCGCCAACGAGACCAGATTAGCTTCTTAATGTAAACAATACCCTACAAACATAAGTTTAGATGGTTCTGATGGCTAATAATTAAAGGTAGTTTAATTAATTTTCCATTACGAAATTAATTAAATGATACCTGTAACAAAACCCTTTTTACCCCCTGTTGATGACTATAAAGATTATCTTGACAGTATATGGTCAAGAAATTGGTTGACAAATATGGGTCCATTGGCCAGCAAACTGGAGATGGAATTAAAAGACTACTTAGGTTTAGATCACTTATTATACGTGACGAATGGGACCGTTGCTCTTCAACTTGCTATTAAGGCTTTAGACTTAAAAGGCGAAATAATCACCACACCATTTTCTTTTGTTGCAACAACTTCATCAATTGTATGGGAAGGCTGTGTTCCTAAATTCGTGGATATAGATTCAGCGACACTTAACATAGATCCAAGTAAAATTGAGGCTGCTATTGGTCCTGATACTTGTGCGATATTGGCGACTCATGTTTATGGTAATCCTTGCGATGTTGAGGCAATAGAAGTTATTGCAAAGAAGCATAATTTAAAGGTAATTTATGATGGTGCTCATGCTTTTGGGGTAAAGGTGAATGGGAAATCTATTTTTGAATATGGAGACATTAGTACATGTAGTCTGCATGCAACAAAGTTATATCATAGTGTTGAAGGAGGATTAGTAGTTACGAAGGATCCTGATTTATTAAAGAAAATGGCTTCGATGCGAAATTTTGGGATTTCAGGTTATAGTAGTTTTTCAGAATTGGGATTTAATGGAAAGAATTCGGAGTTTCATGCCGCAATGGGATTAGTGAATTTTAAGTGGGTGGATCGTATTATTTCCAGACGATTAGCAATTACCAATCGATATGCGGAGAAATTAAAGAATTTTAAAGCAAGGGTGCCTGAATGGCATAGCAATTCAAACCAAAATGGGGCTTATTTAGTTTATGTACTAGAGTCGGAGGAATTATTATTAAAGATAAAATCCACTTTAGATACATTTGAGATTTTTACTAGAAGGTATTTTTATCCTAGTTTATCATCGAGTTTGCCTTATTTGGAACCTATTGAAGTTCAAGTTACTGATGATATTGCGAAACGGGTATTATGTTTACCATTATATTTTGAATTGACAGATGATGAGGTGGATTGGATCTGTAGGATTATTTTACGTTGTCAAAACAATTAGTACATGTTAATATTTGGTGCAAAAGGTTTAGCTAAAGAAGTCTTAGAAGTTTGTTTAGAGAGTTTTGAAAGGAAAGAGATAGTGTTTTATGACGATATATCATCGGATTTGCCGGTGAGGTTATATAATGAATTTAAGATTTTAAGGAGTAAGGAAGAAGCAGGGAAATATTTTAAGGACATTGATGCTAGGTTTATTTTAGGAATTGGTGGTCCAGAATTGCGAGGGATGGTGTATAGGAATTTTGAGGAGTTAGGAGGGCAAGCATTCACGTTGATATCAAATACAAGTCGAGTAGGGTCGTTTGGGGTTCAGATGGGGAAAGGCGTAAATGTGATGCTAAACTCCGTAATAACGAATGATGTAATAATAGGAGATGGGGTTTTAGTGAATCAAATGGTTTCCATTGGACATGATGTAAATATTTCGGATTTCGTGGAAGTATGTCCAGGGGTAGCTGTCTCAGGACATTGTAAAATTGGTTCATATAGTTTTTTGGGGACAAATTGTACCATCTTACCAAATATTAGCATAGGTCATCATGTAGTTGTTGGCGCCGGATCAGTTATTAATAAGAATATTCCCGATGGATGTACCGTTGTTGGTGTTCCAGGAAAAATAATTAAAACAATGAATGATAATTGACTTTAAAAAGTCAAAATCATACGAATAGTAAAGAACAAAAAATCACGTTTGAAGTTAATTCACACTAATATTAAATTCAAAAAATAAGTAATAATGCTTAGAAAGAAAATAGGTATAATGCAACCTTATTTCTTTCCATATTTAGGGTATATCAGTTTGATCAAACATACTGATAGTTTTATTTTATTAGATTCAGTTCAATTTATTAGACAGGGCTGGATTGAAAGAAATAGAATCCTAAAACAACGGGAAGGATGGTTGTATATTCAAGTACCATTGAAGAAAGATAATGGTAGGTCTACTTTAATCAAAGATTGTAACTTAGATAATTCTAAACCTTGGAAAGATAAAATTCTAGCTCAATTTCAGATTTACAAGAAAATTGCTCCTAATTATGAATTGGTAATGAATTTTTTGAATCAAACCTTTTCCAAAGAATTTGACAATATTACTTCGTTAAATAAGCACATTCTCAATGAGATCTGCTTGTATTTAGAAATGCCAAAGGAGATTTCTATTTTTTCCGAAATGGGATTAACCATCGAGGAGCCGCAAGATTCCGATGAATGGGCATTAAATATTTGTAAGAGCTTAGGTGAGAAACTCACCTATATTAATCCCATTGGTGGACAATCATTTTTTGACAAGACCAAGTATGATTTGGCTGATGTTGAGTTGTTTTTTCACAAGTTTAATGGTTTGGACTATAAACAAAGTTATCGATCATTTGAACCAAATCTGTCAATAATTGATGCTTTGATGTTTAACTCCAAAGAAGAGATTCATTATATGTTAGATCAATATGAATTAGTTTAAAATATTTGTCATGATTGAAGACGAGAACCAATTAATTGATGTTTCAGTAGTCATGATCACCTATGGTCATGAGAATTACATTCGGGATGCAATTGAAGGAGTTAAAAGTCAAGAGTTTTCCGGTGTGATTGAATTATTGATTTCGAACGATAAATCTCCTGATAAAACGGATGAGGTTATTTCCGAATACATTTCAAATAATAACATCCCTTCAAATATCATTGTTAGGTATTTTAATCAGGAGGATAATCTAGGGATGACGGAGAACTTTAATTTCTTGTTGAGACAAGTTAGAGGCAAATATCTCGCGTTTTGTGAAGGGGATGATTATTGGATAGATACAAAGAAAATTCAAAAGCAATTTGATATTTTAGAAGCTGATTCAAGCTTAGGCTTAGTATCTACAAATGTTAATATTTTAAAGGTTGATGGGAATTTTCTAGAAAATGTAATTGGTACTGATAGCTATCCTGTACTTTTAGATTTTGAGAGTTTTTTAAAGTGGCGCGGATATATGGCTCCATGTAGTTGGTTAATGCGGAGTAAAGTTTTCTTTGAAATTTACGATTATGAACATATTACTTCAGATGGATCATTTTTCATATTTTGTTCTATCTTAGCCACTTCAAAAGTTCATTTTTTGGAGGATACAACATCTGTTTATAGAATACTGGAAGAAAGTGCTTCACATTCTAAAAATGTTATAAAGAATATTGAGAGAGAATTGGGCTTATACGGTACTGAGAAATATTTAGTTTCTAAGTTTGAGTCTAAATTCCAAGCCAATGGCATTAAGGAGTTTATTTTGAATAGACATATTCAAGCGTTGGCTACTATAGTATTTAATAAAAAGAACAGAAGTCTTGAGGGAGAATTTTATCTAAGACAACATTACCCAATATATTGGGACTCTATAGAAACAGAACTTAACCATATTATTAAAATGCACTATCTACCAAGAAGAGTTTTTAATAAAATACTAACTTTAATAAAATTGAAAAAATAATTAAATATTTTAGTAATAAATAAAAAACACGACTTAGATAAACAATGACAAAAACTATAGCATTTTATTTACCGCAATTCCATCCTATCCCTGAGAATGATTTATGGTGGGGAAAGGGATTTACAGAATGGACTAATGTTGCAAAAGCAAAGCCGATGTTTCCTGGACATTATCAACCACATGTTCCAGCAGATTTAGGGTTTTATGACTTACGTGTTCCTGAAACGAGAGAGGCTCAGGCAAATTTGGCTAAGGATTATGGGATATCAGCATTTTGTTATTGGCATTATTGGTTTGGCAATGGAAAAAGGATATTAGAACGTCCATTTGACGAGGTTCTAGAAAGTGGAAAACCAGATTTTCCGTTTTGCTTAGCATGGGCAAATGAAAGTTGGAATGGAATATGGCATGGTAATCCAAAACATACTTTAATGGAACAATGTTACCCTGGCATTGAAGATTATACCAGCCACTTCCATTATTTACTACCAGCATTTAAGGATTCTAGATATTTTAAAGTTGATGGAAAACCTTTGTTTATGGTATATCAGCCAAAACAGATCCCCGACTTAGAATTGTTTGTTAAAACTTTTAGAAAACTAGCTGAAGAAAATGGTTTAGCAGGAATTCATTTAGTGGCAACCAATGTTGATTTTGATTGGGATAGTAAGGCGAATGGATTTGATGCGATGACTCCAGCAGTTCATACTAAAGATAGTTACTTAAGGTCAAGAAATTCCTTCGTTAATTTCTATAGAAGGGCTAAAACTAGTCGCCTTTCGAAGTACTATAAGAAGGTTTTTAAAAAGCCGACAAGGATATATAATTATTCAGACGCGATTCAGGATTTTAATGAGAACCCAGGTAATAATTTATATTATCCGACTGTAATTCCGAATTGGGATAATAGCCCTAGGAGTGGTGTAAATGGTTTCATATTACATAATTCAACACCTAAATTATTTAAAAAGGCATTAGAAAATGCAAAAAGATTAGTGTCTAAATATGATGATGAAAATAAGATCATTTTCATTAAATCATGGAATGAATGGGCAGAAGGAAATCATTTGGAGCCAGATTTAAAATTTGGTCATCAATATTTGGAGGTGGTAAAAGAAGTCATTTCAGGTAATTAGTTGAACTTAAAATCAGGTCCTAATGAAGTTAAAAACATATATAAATTCAGATAATACAAAGAAAAATAAATTCTTTTCGAAGGATTATTTACTTGAATGGATTTTAAGACCTGAGCAATTTTATATTAAAAAATTTTTAAAATATTTAAGGCTAGAAGAGTATTATACGTTTTATAAGCCAAACAAATTTTTGAGATATTATTATTTCCGAAAAAAGAATGTATTAGGGGCTAGGTTAGGATTTTTTATTCCAGCTGGATGTTTTGATCTGGGATTGCATTTAGCCCATTACGGTTCTGTTATTATTAATCCGAAAGCAAGAATAGGTAAAAATTGTACCATTCATGGGAATTGTTGTATTGGAAATGCGGGAAATGATGAGATTGGTTTACCTATTATTGGAGACCAGGTGGATATAGGTCAGGGCGCACAGATTTTAGGTGATTTGACTATCGCAAATCGTGTAAAAATTGGAGCTGGAACTATTGTGTTAAGTTCGATTTTAGAAGAAGGGGCCACAGTAGTTGGAATTCCTGGAAAAATAATAAACAGAAAACAAGCGTAATATGTTAATTTCATTTGTACTTCCGGCTTATAAAGCCAAATTTCTAGACCTTGCAATTGAAAGTATACTAACCCAAAGTTATCCTAATATAGAATTAATTATTGTTGATGATAATTCTCCTGAAAACCTCTTTGAGATTGTGTCGAGATACAATGATCCAAGGATAAAATATTATAAGAATGAGGTTAATATTGGGGGCAAAGATTTAGTTGTTCAATGGAATAAATGTATTTCATACGCAGAAGGGGAGTATTTAGTTCTGGCAGCAGACGATGATATATATGAGCCTGATTTCACATTGAGTTGTGTTAAATTGATCCAGAAATACCCCGAAGTTGACTTGATAAGATCTAGGATATCATTAATTAATGATGCTGGAGATTTATTAGAAATCGATGGGATCCTACCGGAATTATGTAGTCAAATGGAATACGTTTATGGTTGGGCTAGAAATGTACCCTTTGTTTGTATTGGGAATTATATGTTTAAAACCAAGGTAATCCAAGAAGAAAAGTTTGATAAATTACCCTTTGCATTTGGAACAGATACTATAAGTACTGCGAAAATGGCCAGAAATGGACTTGCGAATACTAGTGAAATGTTGTTCAAATTTAGGATTTCGGATATCCATTTATCAAGTGATAAAACGAAATATATACCAAAAATTGAAGCTATTACTAAATTGTATCGCATGATGAGAGATATTCAATATAAAGCTCCAAAAAATGAGTTGGAACAATTATGCTTAAATAAAATTCAATGGGAAAATTTATATCCAAAATGCGTTTTTGATTATTATAATGTTGCTGTTAAACATTTGCCAATTAATAAAATAGGTTATATTGAAAACTGTGAATTATTAAAAAGAAAGGATAAGCTATTTATGTATTTTAGGTTTTTGATGGATAAAATATTAAGAAAATAAAAGGTACTATTATCGATGAATATGAGAATTCCCATTGTAGTAGCATTTACTGAGAACTATGTAGTTCCTGTAGTAACTTGTTTATCTTCTTTAATAAAAAATTCAGAATCAAAATATAAGTTTGAGATTATTTGCTTATTAACCAAGGAATTACCTGTCCATTTGCAGGAGTTACTTACAAGCTTTGCTCCGGATAGATTAAGTTTTCGGTTTATAAGTTTGGAAGGTGCTCTAGACGGAGTATATGTAGATGAGAGATATACCATTGCGGCATCTTATAGACTATTACTTCCAAATATTCTGAAAGGGTATGATAAAGTCATTTATACAGATTGCGATGTGATTATTCGGAACGATTTGGGAAAGTTGTATTACGAAACGGATTTAAAGGATAGTTATTTAGCTGCAGTATATGAAGCAACACTTGATTTTCAAGTTTCATATTTAAAAGAAATTGGATGTGAACCAGGATTTTATTTTAATTCGGGTTTTTTGATCATGAATCTCAAGCAAATGCGAGTTGAAAATCTAACGGAAAAGTTAATTGAAGGATTAAGGGTACCATATTTACAATTTCCAGATCAAGATGTATTAAATATATATTGCCAAGGCAGAGTATTAGCATTAGCACCAATTTATAATAGTATTAGAACCTTTTTTTTACAGCAATATAAGACTGAGTTTTTAAGAAAATATTCAAAATCGGATTGGGTTAAGGTTCAAAAACATGGAACTATTCATTATACGGGCGGTAAGCCATGGAATGAAGTAACAATAAAATTTGAGGAATGGTGGCGCTATTATTTAGCCTTGCCTGATACTTATAAAAAACTATGGAAAGGAAATCCAAAGTTAGAATTTTTTGCCAAAGTTATTTTAACACCAGTTTTGGGAAGCTTATATGGAAAATCTCTTCAAGTTTTTCGGTATATAAAAAATTATAAGTTTCAATAAAAGACTTATCGTCCACTAAACTTTAAGAATGTGCTAGAAAAGGTTAAAAAAATACCGTTTGTAAAGAATATTTGGTCCTCTATCAGAAAGACTAAAATAATAAAAAAACATCATGAAGTTTCGCAATTTTGGCGACCAATTATTGATTCCTATTATTCAAGAGAAATCATTCCGATTAATATAATTCCTAAAAAAGAATTTGAAGATCAAAAGATAATATGGCAGTATTGGGGTCAAGGTGTTCAAGATAATTCACTTCCTGAGGTTGTGAAAATATGTTTCAATTCGGTTGATAAGCATAATGACGAATTTCAGGTAATTCGTCTTGATGATACAAATTATTCAGAATACATTGATTTCCCAGAATTTGTTCAAGAGAAAGTAAATTCAGGTCTATTCAAACGGACTTTTTTTTCGGATTTATTAAGACTTGCATTATTGGATACTTATGGAGGAGTTTGGTTAGATGCAACGATTTTACAAACTGGTTCATTAGATTCTAAATTGTTAGAATTACCTTATTTTATGTACCAAAGAGATGAGCAGGAAGTAGATAAAAAATTTTGGGAAAACAGTTATTCTTATTATTGGGGTTGGGGAGATAAATTTAAGGTTAAGGTCTTAAATAGTATTATTTATGCAAAACGCGGTAATCCATTAATCAAAGACATGCTTCAATTGATTTTATTTTACTGGAAGACCCAAAATGAAATTATAGATTATTTTTTCTTTCAAATTCTCTATAATGAATTAGTAAATGGTCCGCTAAAAGACAATAAATGCTCTGTTATTAGTGATGTTTATCCTCATATATTACAAACGAAATTTAATGGCGTAAAAAATTTAATGGATTATCCAGAAGCATTAAGTCATACTACTACACATAAGATGTCATATTTTAATACTGAAGGAATTGATAATTTTAAAAGCTTTATAAAAAATCAAAAATAATCCATGAAACATGCACTTTTGATTATTGCGCATCATGAATTTGAGATCCTAAAAACACTTGTCAGTTTATTAGATGATGTCAGGAATGATATATTTATCCATATTGATAAAAAAGTTAAAGAAATACCTGAAATTAACACTAAGCATTCAAAATTATATTTTGTAAGTGACTCCAATAGAATTGATGTTCGTTGGGGCAATGTTTCTCAGATTGAATCTGAGTTTGCTTTATTTGAATTAGCAAATACCACAGGGCCATATGAATATTATCATTTGATTTCTGGGGTTCATTTACCATTAGTAAACCAAGATGAGTATCATTCATTTTTTAAATCAGTTACCGGAAAACAAATTTTTTCCCCAATAATTTCCTCTGAAAGTGAACTTGAACAGAAGGGAAATCGAATGAATCTTTGTATGAAAAATTTTCAGAAAAGTAAGTATGCTCAAATTTCATGGCGGATTGGGATAATGGCTCAAAACTTTTTCAGATGTCGAATTAATAAGGATCGCAAATTCATCAAAGCCTCAAATTGGGTTAGCATAACAATTGAAGCTGTAGATTATATTATTAGTCGTAAAAATAATATTTTGAAAAGGTACAGATACAGCATGTGTGGGGATGAATTATTTATTCCAACAGAGTTGAAGTATTCAAATAAAGAGTGGAAAATATTGTATTCAGAAAAATTATTGTATCAAGATATTGGTTCAGCAAACGCTAGTTTTTTAACTGAAGAAGATGTGGAAAAAGCAATCAGCTTGAACTTTTTGTTTGGTCGTAAATTTAGTTCTAACGACATTAAAGTAGTTAACCAGGTAGTGGAAAAAGTAAAGAGTAAATAATGAAACATGCTTATCTAATTCTTGCGCACAATGAATTTGAAATTTTAAGAAGATTGATAGAATCTCTTGATGACAAAAGAAATGATATTTATGTTCATTTTGATGCAAAGGTTGAAGTTTTACCTGATTTGGAGGTCCAAAATGCTAATCTATATATTCTTGAAAATCGTGTAGATGTAAAATGGGGGGATGTTACAGTAATGGAAGCAGAGCTCAATTTATTTGAAGCAGCATCCAAAAGAAAATCATATGATTATTATCATTTATTATCAGGGGTTGACATGCCGATAAAGTCACAGGATTATATTCATGACTTTTTTAATGCAAATAAAGGGAAAGAGTTTATTGGATTTTATACTGGAGATATCAAAGATGAAATTGATAGAAAAGTTAGAAGAATTCATCTATTTAGCGAATCCTTTCGACCTGAACCTAGTATATCTAGTCAAATAAAACGAATATTAAGAGCAGGATCTATTAAAATACAAGAACTGACCGGTTATAAGAAGAATAGAAAAATTAGTTTCAGAAAAGGTACACAGTGGTTAAGTATAAGTGATGGATTAGTGAAGTTAATTTTAAAAGAGAAGGCTAATATTCTGAAGATTTATCAGAATAGTTTTTGTTGTGATGAGATTGTGGTTCAAACCATTTGTTGGAATTCTGTATTTAAAAATAAGTTGTTTGATTTAACTGATGAAGGTAGGGGATGCATGCGAGAAATAAGATGGGAAAATAATGTAATTCGAGATTGGACAGATGAGGATTTTGAATATTTGATTAACTCTGACAAACTATTTGCGAGGAAATTTAATTCAAAGTCTATCAATGTTGTGGACAAAATTCTACATGCTGTTCAGGTAAATAAAACTTAGTTTTGTGGTAACTTGAAAATGAAAAGAAAAGCCTTAGTTTCGATAATTGTCCCTGTTTATAATGCAGCAAAGACCTTACATCTTTGCTTGGACTCGTTAAGTGCGCAGACTTATAAAGAATTGCAGATAATTTTTATCAATGATGCAAGTACTGATAATAGCCTACAAGTCTTAGAAGATTATAAAGCTGGTTCTGATTTACAAATTGAAGTTATCAGTCATGAGGTAAATAAAGGGGTAGCAACGGCAAGAAATACCGGATTAAATGCTGTAAGAGGAGAATATATTTATTTCATTGATGCGGATGATGCAATTGAGAATGATACTATTGAATTATCCATTAATAAAGCTTTAGAAGAAGATTTAGATATTGTAGGGTTTAGTTGGTTCTTGACTTTTGAGAAGAATGAAAGAAAAATGGTTCAACCAGCTTTCAATTCATCCTTTGAAGCAATTGAAAAAATGATGAAAGGAACTATGAGGTGGAACTTATGGTTATTTCTATTTAAAGCTTCCTTATTCCAAGATCATCAAATTAGATTTTTTGATGGAAAAAATATGGGGGAGGATTTAATGGTTGCAATTAAGCTCTTTAATAGTGCTAAAAAAGTTGCATATTTAGATAAGCATTTTTATCATTATGGTCAGAGTAATACATCATCACTAACAAAGACCTATTCAGATAATCATATTGAACAAGTTACTGCCAATGTTTTAGAGGTTGAAAATTATTTAAAAAGTAGTCAATTATCGGATAAGTTGGGTAACTTGATTTATTATTTAAAATTAAATATTAAACTACCATTATTAATATCAGAAAATACAGCACAATACAAGAAATGGTTGAATTGGTTTCCTGAATCCAATGAATACGTTATGGATAATGTGGATCTTTCTATCAGGACTCGATTACTTCAGTTAGCGGCTGTTAAAAAACAATTTTGGTTGGTCAAACTTTATAATAAAGTCGTAATTCGTTTAATTTATGGTGTTTTATATAAATAGTTAATCTACAGAATGATTCGTTTAATACTTTATATATCTCTAGGATTTGCGGTGAGCTTTTTTCTATTTCCAATAGCTTTTACCGTATTGCCGAGTTTAAACACCAAAATGATTTTGGCTGTATTAGGTGTGATGTTTGCCGGAATGAATTGGTTAAAGGAAAAAGAAATTAGGGTTAGTAAAGGGTTCTTAGTTTCTGTTATTTTAGCTTTAATATTTTCTTTTGTCTGTTACTATTCAACAGATATTAATATGACTACCGATTATGCCTACGCCTCATATATTTTAAGTTTTACAGTTTGGTATTTTGGAGCATATGCGATTTGTTCCATGATAAAAATTATCCATGGTAAGTTAGATTTTACTTTAATAACCTACTATGTTACAGCAGTATGCTTTTTCCAATGTATTGCAGCTTTATTGATAGACAATATTCCGAGTGTAAAATTATTTATTGACAGTCATGTGCAGCAGGGACAGGAGTTCTTCGAAGAGGTTGGACGTTTATATGGTATTGGAGCCGCACTTGATACTGCTGGTGTAAGGTTTACCATTGTCTTATTAATGATTACTGCCACCCTGAATAACGATGAGAAGGTCAGAAGTAATGGTTTAGCAATCAGTTTGTTATTGATTTCATTTTTCTTTATTGCAATTATTGGAAATGCTATTTCGAGAACTACAATTTTAGGAGTTGGTGCATCATTGGGATACTTAGTCGTAGGATCATCAATTTTCCGACAAGCCATTAAAAAATATTCGGGTAAACTGAGTTTGTTATTTGGTTTATTCCTAGTCGTCGCCATTGTTGTTTCAGTATATCTTTATAATACAAATAAGGAGTTCTACGATCAGATGCGCTTTGCTTTCGAGGGCTTTTTCAATTTTGTTGAAAAAGGTGAATGGAGAACTGACTCAACCGATAAATTGAATCGAGAGATGTGGATTTGGCCGCAGGATCAACAATCCTGGATTATCGGAACTGGGTTATTTGACAATTTTGTTTACAGTACAGATATCGGATATTGTCGATTTATACTTTATTCTGGTTTAATAGGATTCTCCGTATTTGCCATGTTATTTGTTGTTAATGCTATTGTATTTATGAAACGCCACGCTAACTACTGGATGTTTTTCATGATCCTCCTCGTATTAACATTTGTAATCTGGTTAAAAGTAGCTACGGATATCTTTTTTATCTATGCAGTATTCTATTGTATTGATTCATTAAATGCAGCTGAAGAACCTGTTGAAGAAGAAGTTTATGAAAATAGTTTATTGCATCCTAGGTACGTTTAATTCAGGAGGGATGGAGCGAGTATTGGCAAATAAGGCCAATTACCTTGCTCAGTTAGGGTTTGAAGTAACTATCATAACTTCAGATCAAGATAACCGAAAACCTTATTTTGACTTAGATCCACGCATCAACCAAATAGACCTAGGGATTAATTATACAGAGAATAATAATTCCGGGTTACTTAAAAAGCTATTTGCTTATCCAAAAAAGCAAGCTTTGCATAAGAAAAAACTAGAAGAACATTTAAAATCAATCAAACCTAATATCACAATTTCATTATTTGATCACGAAGTAGACTTGTTGCCTAAAATTGATGATGGAAGCAAAAAAATAGTCGAAATCCATTTTTCAAGATTTAAAAGAATGCAATATGGAAGAACAGGTATTTGGCGTTTAATAGATCAGTTTCGAAGCAAAAGAGATTTAAGAATTGTACAGGAGTATGATAGATTTGTTGTGCTTACTGAAGAGGATAAAGCCTATTGGGGAGAGATTCCCAATATTGTTGTAATTCCAAATGCGAATAGTTTTCAAATTCAGGAGAAAAGCAGTTTAGATTCTCAAAAAGTAATTGCAGTAGGTAGATATGACTATCAAAAACGATTTGAGGATTTGATTGAATCTTGGAAGATCGTTCATCAGAAAGAGCCTAATTGGCAATTGAATATATATGGTAAAGGTCCAGAAAAGGACGCTTTACAACAGCTAATTGATCATTCATTACTAAATGATAGTGTATTTTTAAGGGAACCTGTTCGTGATATTGATAAAAAATATTCGGAAAGCTCTCTGATTGTTATGACCTCCCGCTATGAAGGCCTACCAATGGCATTATTAGAAGGACAAGCAGCAGGATTACCAATGGTGTCATATGCTTGTAAGTGTGGACCAAGGGATATAATTAAAGAAGGCGTAAATGGATTTTTATTAGAGGAAGGTGATAAAGAAGGGGTCGCTAATAAAATTCTCAATATTATCAGGGATAAAGAATTAAGGGATGAAATGGGGAGAAATTCTTTTGAGATGTCAAAGAATTTTTCAGAAGAGGTGGTCATGAATAAATGGATTCAATTATTTAACCAAACCTTGGCAAATTAATATGAAAACAATCGTTATTTCCGCAGTGAATTTAGTTGAGGCTGGTACTCTTGCTATTCTAAAGGATTGCCTTAAGTTTTTATCTGATTATGCTGTGAGAAATGGTTTCAGGGTGGTAGCAATAGTACATAAAAGGGAATTGACTGATTTTCCAAATATTGAATATATAGAAACCCAATGGCCAAAAAAACGATGGACCAATAGGTTATGGTATGAATATGTTTCTATGAAAAAGATTTCAAAGGAAATAGGACCTGTTTTTTTATGGTTTTCATTACATGATACCAGTCCAAGTGTAATCTCTGAGAGAAGGGCTGTTTATTGCCATAATTCATTCTCTTTTTATAAGTGGAAAAAGCATGACTTAATTTTTGCTCCCAAAATTGCTTTGTTTGCCATTTTTACAAAACTGATTTATAAAACTAATATTCACAAAAATGATTACTTAGTAGTTCAGCAAGAGTGGTTTAGAAAGGGATTAAGCAAAATGTTTCATATCAATCCGAAAAAAATCATTGTTTCTAGACCTAAAATCGTTGACAATGAAGTAGAAATAATTAACCACTCAAGCAATGATGATTTCCATTTTATATTTGCAGGTTCGCCAAATAGCCACAAGAATTTTGAGGTTATCTGTCAAGCATCCAAATTGTTATTGACTGAATATAAGGTAAAAAACTTTAAAGTTTCTTTGACCTTGAAAGGGACTGAAAATAAATATGCCAACTGGATTTACTCCAATTGGGGGGATATAAAGAATATTGATTTTATTGGCTTTATTCCCAAAAATACCCTGCTTGAATTATACTCAAAAACGGATTGTCTAATCTATTCCTCAAAGGTAGAATCTTGGGGGCTTCCTATTTCAGAGTTTAGCAAATATGAAAAGCCAATGTTGTTAGCAGACTTACCTTATGCACATGAAACAGCAGAAGGAAGTAAAAAAACGGCTTATTTTAATCCCGACAATCCATCTGAATTAGCAAAATATATGTTTGAATTAATCCAAGGAGATTATTCAGCCTTGCATGAGCAACCTATAAAATATTTAGAAGAACCTAAAGCTGAAAATTGGGAGGAATTGTTCAATATACTTTTAAAATAAAGACATACAACCTATTAATAATATGAGAGTTTTACAATTAGGGAAGTTTTATCCGATCCGTGGTGGTGTTGAAAAAGTTGAATATGATTTAATGCTAGGGCTTTCTAATGCAGGAATTCATTGCGATATGTTATGTGCTTCTACGGAAGATCATCCTTCAGCAACCATACATTTGAATAAATTTGCTACACTATTTGTAATGCCAACTCAAATAAATGCTGCAGCAACAAAGTTGGCTCCTCAAATGATTACTAGGTTAAAAAAGATAGCAAACAACTACGATATTATTCATATACATCACCCAGATCCAATGGCTACATTGGCTTTATTTTTATCCAATTACAAAGGAAAGGTTGTCTTACATTGGCATAGCGATATTCTAAAACAAAAGACCCTTCTAAGGCTTTATAAACCTTTGCAGAATTGGTTAATTAAAAGAGCTGATATCATTGTTGGAACTACACCAGTTTATGTAGAACAGTCGAAGTTTTTAAAAAATGTCCAATCGAAAATAGATTTTATTCCAATTGGTGTTGATGTGGAAGAAGATCTTTCTCCCTTAGTAAATGGGATTAAAGAAAAACATCTGAATAGAAAGATTATTTTTTCATTAGGTAGATTGGTGGAATACAAGGGTTATGAATATTTAATAAAATCTGCAAAATATTTAGATGATAATTATAAAATAATAATTGGAGGGAAAGGACCTTTAAAAGAAGAGTTAGAAAAAATTATTTCTGATAATGATTTAGGGAATAAAGTTCAATTATTGGGATTCATGACGGATGAAGAGGTAAAAGCCTATTATCAAGCTTGTGATTTATTTTGTTTAAGTTCAATATTAAAAACCGAAGCATTTGCTATTGTTCAAATTGAAGCAATGGGTTATGGAAAGCCTGTTGTATCAACTAGAATCCCGGAATCTGGAGTGAGTTGGGTTAATCAAAATGGATTATCTGGCTTAACTGTTGAGATTAGCGATGAACGTGCATTAGCAGATTCTTTCCAAACTATTTTGACTGAAGAAGAGGTCTATAAAAGTTTGTCAGAAGGTGCTAAAAAACGGTATTTAGAGCACTTTACGCGGGAAAAAATGGTAGATAAATGTTTACAAATATATAATAAGATTTTAGCCTAAATAAGCCAATTCATAATTTAGCGCAAACAAAGAAAAAAATACCTTAAAAAGCGGTTTAAGAAAATTTCTTCGATTTGTTTAATTGTTCTTATACTTACTTGCTGAATTAAATTTTTATAAACCTAGGAAATATTGATTTATGGATGAAAATAATCACTTGAAGAGCTATAAGGTTCCCAATCAGTTATTTTTTGATATAATACTTGAAGACCTCAAAGTCGGTAAATCTGTGAAGTTCAACGTTGCTGGAAACAGCATGCTTCCCTTTTTAAGACACGGTGATCAAGTTGTTATCAAACAACCAATTAATTTCAATGTTAATATAGGAGATATAATATTAGCAAGGTATAAAGGTCGAATTATTTTGCACAGGCTGATTCGAATTGATTCTAACCACTATTATTTAGCGGGAGACGGCAATTTAGATCAAATAGAAACTATTGAGAAAGCAGATATCCTGGCAACAGTATTATCTGGATCAAGAGGAGACAAAGCCTTAAAGATAAATTCGAAAATAAATAAGAAGATGGGGGTATGCTGGTATTATATACGCCCTTTAAGGTATCTATTTAGTAAGTTTAAATTGAACTAATATGAAATTGAGAAAGGATTTACAACTGAGAAAATTAGGAGGTGATTTTGTGATTATTGACCCAGGACAGGAGATGTTGGATATGTCAAAAGTTTTCACCCTTAATGAAACGGCTGCCTTTCTTTGGGAAGAACTGCAAAACAAAGAATTTGATGAACAGACAGTAAGTCAATTATTGTTGGAGAATTTTGAGGTCGAGGAGGAGTTAGCAAAGCAAGATGCTAAAAAATTAGTTCAAGTATTCGTAAAGGGAGGTCTAATAGCCGGATAAAGTAATGTTAAAAAGCAAAATAACAAAGATATTTTTTTTATTACTTAAGGCTGGATTATGGAAAAATGCTAATTTAGATAAAGAATTTTTCCCACTAACTAACCAAGAATGGGATGAAATATATAAAATTAGTATAAGTCAAACCGTAGAATGTATTGTATTTGACGGAATCCAAAAATTAGAATCGCATTTACAACCTTCAAAGAGCCTGTTATTAAGTTGGGCAGTGAGAGTTGAAAAGCATGTTCAACGTAACGAAATGATGAATGAAGCAATTGAAAAATTGCTATTCATGTTCAATAAAGAGGGATTATCACCGGTCATATTAAAAGGGCAAGGATTAGCAAAATGCTATGATAATCCAATGAGAAGAGTTTGTGGGGACATTGATTTGTTTTTTGGAGAAAAAGCTAGTTATGACAAAGCATTTGAAATTATTAACAAAAAAGAATTAGAAATTTCCTCAATGCCAGGCTTTAGCGCAGGATATATTTATAAAGGATTTGAAATTGAGCATCATCAAAGAATGTTTGATATTCATAACCCATTTAAGGAAAGTATTTTGGCTAAACTAAATAAAGATGAAATTAATAATTACACTATATTAAATTTAAATAGCAGCAATATCAAGTTACCCTCTGCAATAGAGACGATAGTACAAGCTAATTCACATATTTTAAAACACTTATTATCCTATGGAATTGGGATTAGACAATTATGTGATTCTGCCCGTATTTACGCTCATTACAGAAATGAATTAGTAAATAAAGACTTAAAAAGAATTTATTCGAAACTAGGAATCAGAAAATGGGTTGATGTGTTACACGTCATATTGGTTAAATATTTAGGGATGGATAAAGAAAATGTTCCCTATGATTTTAATCTGAAGATAAATGCTGACTGGATGGTTGAAGACATATTAATTGGCGGAAACTTTGGTTTTTTTAACGAGAATTTTATTGAAAAGGAAAGTTATCTGGCCGGAGAAAGAGCAAATAAGAAATCTCGAATTTGGAAGAGTTTCATTAAATATGTTCAAGTAACCCCGTCAGAAGCTATATGGTTTCCAATTATGCAATATTATTCAAGATTTAATAAATAGGATATTGTTGTCAGGAATAAAATATCAGCTTAAATGGGCTTGGGAGCAATCAAAGGATTACAAAAGTGAATTAATTTTATTTTTCATCCTTGAGTTAATCGCGATTGCATGTTCTTTATATTTCGTGATATGGTCAAAACAAGCAATAGACTTTGCAATAGATTCTAATAAAGGATCTGTTGATCAAGCTTTAATTTTAACCGTATTATTTATCGTTCTTGGACTTATTGTAAAAGCAATAGGATTATGGATTAATGAGAAGACGAGAGCTAAGATGCTTATTCAACTTCAAAATAAATTAATCAAAATCCAGATGCTATCTAGATGGAAGGTTATTAAAAATTGGCATACAGGTGATATGCAAATCAGAATAAATAACGATGCCAATGAAATTGTACAAATGCTCGGCTTTTCGCTGATTTCATTCTTAGTAACAATCATCAAGTTAGTAGCATCATTTGGGTTATTGTGGTCAATGGATCCTATGTTGGCTCTCTTGATATTGGCAATTTCTCCATTGTTCATCTTTTCTAAAATTTACTTTAAGAAATTAAGATCAATAAACCGATCATTGAAAACCGCAGAATCTAACCTTGGAAAAGTGGTGCAAGAGAATTTAAGATTCAGGATGGGTTTAAGAGCATTGGGACTTCAAAATTTCAGATGGAAAAAAGTAGAAGAAAGCCAAGCGAATATTTATGATTTAAAAATGAAATTGTTGAATTTTTCAACGATTTCGCAAAGTTCTTTGAAGCTATTAATTAATATCGGATTTCTACTCACCTTTATTTGGGGGGTGTACAAGTTAAGAACTGGTGAAATAACTTTTGGAATGATGAGTGCATTTTTACAATTAGTGGGACGTATTCAAGGTCCACTATTGTTATTAATGAGCTTTGTCCCAGTATTTATCAAATTTAGAACTGCAGTAGAACGTGTTGAGGAAGTTTTTCAAACTGAAGTTGAAGATGAATACAAACCAGAATTAATAAAAGATCCTGAAGAATTAATCATTAAAAACTTAAGCTTTAAATACGAAGACAATTTGGTGATTGATGATTTTAATCTGCGTGTGAAACGTGGTGAACCAACAGCAATCATAGGTTCAAGTGGTAAAGGTAAAACAACATTAATTCGATTACTTCTGGCCTTGATTCAACCTAATAAAGGGGAAATATCAGTAAGGACTAATTCAGAATTGTTTGCTATTAATCCTAATCATCGGATTAATATTGCTTACGTTCCGCAAGGTGATAAATTATTTTCCGGAACTATCAAAGAAAACATCCTGACAGATACTGAAAATGTATCTCCAGAGAAGTTATATGAAGTTCTTTATCAGAGCTGCTCTGAATTTGTCTATGATTTACCTGATGGGTTAAATACAACGATTGGAGAGTCTGGATACGGATTGTCTGAAGGTCAGGCACAGAGAATAGCTTTAGCAAGGGCTTTAATGAAAGAAAATAGTATTTGGTTATTTGACGAAGTAACTTCAGCATTAGACCAAAAAACAGCAGAGTTATTAATTGAGAGACTTTTGAGTTCAGCAAAAAATAAAATAGTAATTTTTGTAACTCATGATTTAAGGTTGGCTGAAAAATGTAGCCAAACAGTATATATGCAGTAAACATATTTTTTAGAGGAAATGAAAACAACAAACTACGAAGTAGCAGATAATATAATCAGAATTGTTTATGATGATTCAATTGATATAAAAAGTAGTTTGCCTTCATTTCAAGGATTTGAAATAGAAGAAAATTCACAACAAGTAGCAAATGTAAATATTGAGCTTGTTAATGAACCAACCAATGTAGATTTAACAAACTCCAAATTATTAAGTGATGTTTCAATTGTATGGGGTGACCGGTTCAAGTTTGAAGAAACTGATTCCCATTATATCACTTCCGTAGTCAATAATAATAGTGATTCGGATGTTTGGAGAATGGTTAGTGACAAGGAATTTAAAAATTCTAAAATCCATATTAAAAAACAAGAATTATATGAATCCAATATTCTGAGCTGGATGATTATGGTTGCATTTGGCCAACGTGTTCTTTCAAATAATACAGCATTAATCCATTCTTCAGTTGTAGAAAATGGAAAATTTGCGGTCGCATTTTTGGGGAAAAGCGGAACCGGAAAAAGTACTCACAGCAGATTATGGATTAATAATATTCCAGGATTCAAGCTGTTAAACGATGATAACCCAGCCGTTAAAGTTGTAGGAGAGGAGGTGTTTATTTATGGAACGCCTTGGAGTGGGAAAACAGCTTGTTATATCAATAAAAAATATAAATTATTGTCAATCGTTAGATTGACTCAATCAAAGGAAAATAAAATGGATTGGAAAAGTAAAGGTGTTGAATCTTTATTGGCACTATTACCAAGTTTCACCGCTATCCGCTGGAATCCAGATATCTTTTCTTCGATGGTCAGTATTTTAGAAAAAATTATTCAGTATTCTGAGATTGGACAATTAGATTGTCTACCAAATCAAGATGCTGCCATACTATGTTTTAATGAAGTTAAAAAAGTAAATAAACTTGAAGATGAATAGATTAATTATCAGCCTTATTGCATTGACTGTGTTCACACTTAGTTCATGCGTTGTTTCGAAAAAGGTAACTTACCTTGAAAACATGATTCCTGGTACCGACTATCCAGTACAGGAAGTTCCAACCTTAAAGATTCAAAAATATGATAGATTGAGTATCATTATCAGTTCAAAAACCCCTGAATTGGCTGCTCCATTCAATCCTGATGGTGGTATTTACAATGTTGGTGATAAAGGAGAAATTTCAACTTCTACAACTGGCGCTCCAACCGAAAAAGGTTATTTGGTAGATAGAAATGGAAATATCGATTTTCCAGTCCTAGGTATAATCAAAGCTGAAGGCAAAAGTACTGAAGAACTGAAAAACTATATAAAAGATAGATTGGTGAATGAGAATTTAATTAATGCCCCATTAGTTAGAATCGAACTATTAAATCTAAAAATAATGATGATGGGTGAGGTTAAAGGTGTTGGTATCCTAACTGTACCTGATGGTCAAATTACAATCCTTGAAGCCATTACTCGTAGTGGTGGTTTAACAACAAATGCTCTTACTAAAGAAATTACCGTTATCCGTGAAGAAAATGGTAACATGAAAATGTATACAAGTGATATTGAAGATGTGAATTTATTTCAAACACCAACCTATCACTTGAAACAAAATGATATTGTTTTTGTAAAACCAATCTCAGCCGTTCCTACTCCTAGAGAAGACTTAACTTGGAGATATATTGGTTTTGCAACTGGATTATTGACACTTGGAGTTAGCCTTTTGGCATTATTTAATAAAAATTAAGAATTAATGGTAAATCATTCAACGAACAAACCTTTTCAAGGAAAAGGTAAACAAGACCAATCACTTTATGTATTGGATATCTTGAGATATCTTTTGGCGAACTGGAAATGGTTTTTATTATCAATATTAGTTTTTGGAGGATTTTATTACTATCAATATAGCAAAACTCCTTTCTTATATAAGAAAGAACAAACTGTAATGATTAAAACTGCCACTAATTCTATGAGCGCCTCTAGGATTACTCGGCCAAACAACTTTTATAATATTGTAAATGTTAATTCAGAGATTCTTCAATTAAGATCTCAAGAATTGATGAGAAATACCATTAGTTTGTTGAATGCTGATGTTTCTTATACTAAAGAAGAAGGTCTTCGTACAATTGAATTATACAAAACTTCACCATTTATCGTTCGTTTTGTAAATGCTCCTGCTAACGCTGGGTTCTCCTTCAATTTGAAATATAAAGGAAACAATCAGGTTGAATTATCTAATTTCTCCAATACAGATCCTGAAAAAACTGTTACTGTTAAATTAAATGCAGAAACCAAAACTCCAGTTGGTAATTTAATTATCTCAGCTAACTCTGATAAGAAATTCAGAGTAAACCTTTCTGAAGATATTACAATTACTAAAAGTCCAATTGAATCAATGGTTGGATATTTCTTAGGGAATTTGGATATCGTTCAGATGGAGGATGTTGAAATCCTTAAAATGACCATGGAAGATGCTTCTCCTTTGAGAGCAGAAGATATGGTTACCAAATTGATTGAAGTTTATAATCAAATGACTATTGAAGATAAAAAGACAGTTGCTAATAATACAGCAGACTTTATTAACGATAGAATTGTGATTATTGAAAAGGAACTTAGTTCAGTTGAATCTAGCCTTGAAGGAATGAAAACTCAAAACCAAGGTTTAGATGTAAAATCTGCAGGAGAACAGTACTGGACAGAATCAAGAACTTATCAAAGCTCTAGTAAAGAACTTGCAACTCAGATGAAATTGGTTGAGATCATGCGTCAGCGTTTAAGTGATCCAAGTAGAGTAGATGATTTAATCCCAAGCAACACGGGCTTAGTTGATAATAATATTGAAGATATTATTTCAGAATACAATACTTTGTTATTGAGAAGAAATCGCTTAATGAGTGGTAATAGCTCCGAAAACCCTATTGTTCAGGATTTAAATAATGCCTTATCTCAAGTAAGACAAAATATTGCTCGCGCAATTGACAACGTAATTTCTGGTTTTAGAATCAGAATGAGTAATATGAAGGATGAAGAAAATGCAGCAATTGGAAAAGCTCGTAGCCTTCCTTCTAAACAAAGAATAATGTTATCTGCTGAACGTCAGCAAAAAGTTATTGAAGAACTTTATATCTTCTTATTAAACAAACGTGAAGAAAATGCTATTAACAGAGCGATGACTGATGATAACATTCGTGTTATTGATTCCGCATCGGGTTCTGATGCACCGTTCTATCCAAGTAAGTTTAAGAAAGTTGCTATAGGTGTTGCTATAGGTATCGCTGTTCCTGCTGCCATCTTATTATTAATGTTACTTCTGAATACAAAAATCAGAAACAGAAAAGATATTGAAGATGCAGTTAGTGTTCCATTCTTAGCTGAGATTCCATTCTCAACTGAAATGAAGAGCGCTAAGAGTGAAATCGTAATCAAGGAGCAAGGAGTAGATGAAGTTACGGAAGCATTCAGAATTTTTAGAACGAACTTAAGCTTCATGTCCTCTGGCGATAAAAAGCAAAAAGTTATCACTTTTACTTCATTTAATGTTGGTGCTGGTAAAACCTTCTCAGTAATAAACTTAGGCGTAAGTATGACCTTCTTGAAGAAAAAAGTTGTTTTAGTCGACTTAGACTTAAGAAAAGGTACGCTAAGTAATATTACCAAATTCCCAATGCCAATCGGTGTTACACATTATTTATCGGATAGTGCAATTACTGTAGATGAGATCATCTATAAAGATAGAACTGATGCCGAAATTGATATTGTTCCTATCGGTGTAATCGCGCCGAATCCGGTAGAACTTCTTTTGAGCGATAGATTAGATACTCTAATCAATGAATTGAAAGAACGCTATGATTATATCATTGTGGATAATGTACCTCTAGGTATTGTGGCAGATGCAGATATTGTTAATAGAATAACTGATGTTACAATCTTCGTTGTACGTGCTGGAAAAATGGACAGAAGACAATTACCAGATATCCAAAAAATCTATGATTCCTCGGCTTTAACCAATATGGCAATCCTATTGAATGGTGTCAAATTTGGAAGCTCATACGGATATGGATATGGTGGTTATGGATACGGTGGGTATGGTTATGGATATGGTTATGGATATGGCCAACCGAAGAAAAAAGGATTTTTCGCTCGATTATTCGGAAAGAATTAATATAACAATTGAACATAAAAAAGCCTGCAGAGTAATTCTGCAGGCTTTTTTATAACTAATCTTCTGAATTTATGATGTTTTGAATGGAGTTGATGTATTGCTCTAATTTTAAATTCTGCTTTTTTACCATTTTTGGTTTTAGATAAAACCATACAAATACTATCCATCCAAGTGTAAGTCCATAAGCTACAATAGCCATTACTTTGTCCATTCTCAAAGTGAATTCATATAGATACAATACCAATCCTAATGTTAGAAGAGAAAAGTAAATATTCATAAAGCTTGTCTGAATAACCTTTTGTTTCTTTTGAATCTCTAATAGGGATTCTAGGTATTCTTTATTTTCTAAGTTTTTATTGAGATCCTTGAATGAACTATAGAACTGATTGAATTTTATAAGCGAAATCCCAATTGCTGTAATGATCAAGGACATGCCTAACATCGGGAAAATTGTATTTGCATCATACAGAATCCAAATTCCTAATATTACAACAATAGTAAGTCCTAGTGTAATATTAGAGGTAATTCTCTTCTTTAGATTTTCCTTTTTATATTTTGATAGCCTCTGTTTCAAGTCTTCCAAATCTGGAGAAATAGAGGTTTGCTGCTTCCACAATTTGGATAAGTTGATCTCCTTATTTTCCATGACTCTTGAATTTTGACATTAATTTTTCTTTGATTCTGTGAATTTTAACCCTGATATTGGCATCCGATAAACCAACAATTTTTGATATTTCGCTTTGCTTGATTCCTTCTAATTCCAATGAAATAATGATTCTATCCAATTCTGCCAACTCCGCAATAAACTGATATAGCAATTGTATCTCATCATCCATGGTCGAGTTGCTTGGGCTATCCTCAATTTCCATGATTGGAATATTATTGGCCCTCTCATTTCTTTTTATTTGACTCAAACAGGTATTGCTGGCGATCCGAAATATCCAAGTCCCTATGCTTGCTTCATTTCGAAAGGTTGATAGCTTCTCCCAAACAGTGATAAAGGTTTCTTGGGCTAGATCTTTTGCTTGGTCAATATCATTTACATAACCCATACAGAGACGGAAAATCTTATCCCAATAGTCTTCATATATGTTGTTAAAATCCATTATTTAATAAAATTTTGCACCTCCTGTAAATACCAATCTTTTGCATCAAACATGATGAAATGTAAACTATTGTCCGCATATATTAGTTTTGCAGTTTTTAAATTTGAATATTGATTTTCAATAGCTGGCTTAATTTGGTTAAAGCCACTTTCTAAGAGGATCAAAGCTGGACATTGAATGTTTTTAATATCCTCTCTTAAATCAGTATTACTAAAGTCGCAAAACATCTTGGCAAAAATCTTTCTATCTGATTTCAAGGACCAGTCTAAAATTAATTTTTGTTTTACCTTATCTGATGTCATTCCAGCCATGGCTTGCTTTTGCATCGCTTCAAACTGTGCATCTGGTACAGATGAAAATTGTTTCACCATTTCAGAACAATCCAAATTTGGATTTGATTTAAAATTAGGATTACTCAAGGCTGCAAGGCAAGGTAATGCATCCACAACAATGATTTTCTTGATTAATGTGGGTTCTGTCGCAGCGATATCCATTGCCATTACACCACCCATACTATGACCAATTATGATTGGGTCTTGAATGTTTTCATTTTTGATGTATTTGATGACTTCATCTCTCCAGCCTTTAAATGTAGGATCTCCTTTTGCAGGGACGCCCGCAAATCCAGACATGGTCAGTATATAACAGGTGTTATCTTTGGACAAAGCATCTCTGGTATCATTCCATACATCGCCAGATGAAGCAAAACCAGGAATAAATATAATATTTTGATTACCTGTGCCAGATTTCTCAACTTTAAAAGAATACTCAGTGGATTGTGATTGGGATGTTGTTACCGTAAATACCATTACGATAATGGCCATTATTATTTTTTTCAAGTTCATAACTAATCGTTTTTTTCCTTTTAGATATAATCCTGAATAAAATGTTACAGATTATTAATAAAAAAATAAAATTAGCTATGTAAGTGTATGAAAGATAATAGGTTATATTTAATTACTAAAGACTAATTTTCCATTAAAAAATCAGAAATAAGAAATAAAATAAAAGTGAATTCCTGAAAATTTGGATTTCTTTTGAAACCGAACGCCTTCTTTAGGGTTGCGAGGGCTTTTGATCGAGCAAAATAAATACTGCTGCTGGATAAACCTAATTCATCACAAATTTCGTCCGTTTCTTTCTGCTCAAAATAGGTCATTTTAAATATGCGTGCTTGCTGTTTAGGTAATTTTTCAACTTCTTCTACGATCAACTTTATCAATTCGATTTGAATCATCTTCGTTAAGATATCTTCATTTGGACTTGTCAATTCATCCAATATCTCATAATCATGAACAACTTTGTTCTTCAATAAGTTGATATGGTCCAAGCAAGCATTTTTGGTGGATATATATAGAAATGCTTTAATTCCAGACTCTGTACTAACTTTTTCTCTTCCAGTCCACAGCTTTACAAAGGAGTCTGAAACTATTTCTTCAGCCACAGATTTATCCTTAACAATGCTAAATGCAAAGTATCGAAGGGCAGAACCATGAACCTTCATGTAATGTTTTAAACCAAATTCTTGCCCAGATGTTAATGCTGCCAATTGTGGATTTGGAAAATTCAAGTGTTTATGTTAGATGTTAGTATAGGTTTATAGATATAACTCATATAAATTTAAACTATAAAAATCAGATTACCTAATTTTAAAAAGGTGAGCTATTAAGTATTAACTTAATAGCTCGATCCTTATTGAGTTGAGTTAGAATAAATTTTCTACTTGATGTGAAGTTTTACTTCTTTGAGCCGCTTCCATAAATCTGAATATTTCAATCGTTTCCTCATTGCTGACTGGGACTTTTCCTGTGTCAAAGAAATTGAGAATTTCAGCAACTAATGGACCATATCCAGCAAAAGGACCTAATTGCGATATTCCAGTTTCTCCGAAAGCAATCCCTGCAATGTCCGAGGCGCCCTTTCTGATTCCTCTTACAGATCCAATCCTGCCATCATTCCAGATGCCTACTACTTGTTCAAAATCCGGATGAAAGGCCCTAAATACCTCTTTGCAACCTGTACCCATCACAGAAAATAGCATTTCTACTCCATGAATCATGTACCATGCTTGATCAATATGGTTGGGTTCTATTTCGGCAGGCGTATAAACATCAGCTCCTAATACTTTTCCGATTTTTCCAGCATTCACCTCCCGAACCAAATTATCATATCGCAAGGAGGAGGATGAAAAAATTGGAACATTATTCTTAGCAGCTAATTCAAAAATTGCTTGCACTTTTTCTAAATTCTCTGCCATTGGCTTATCAATAAACATTGGCTTCTTGGCCTTTATCACCTTTTCCGCCTGCTCATAATGCACTCTACCATCATTGGATTCCAGTAAAATGTAATCTACTTGCTTCAGCAATGAATCAATAGAATCTACTATTTCGACCCCCATTTTTTTAACGGCATCGATGATTCCCTGCTTCATGCCCAATGCCGATGGTATATCTTTACTTCCATGTGGATAAGCAGCAACTACCCGATAACCTCGATCTTTAAGACTGCCTTCATTGATATCCTTCGTGAACATCTCACTATGTGAGGTGTCCAGTCCAATAATGCCGATTTTTTTAACCTTCTGTTTCGCCAATACTTCGCCAGGTGCAACAGAAAACGCAAGACTCGTCCCACCCACAATAGCTAACTGATGAATAAATTCTCTTCTATTTGTCCTTTTCATAGCTTAAACTTTTGGCATATCAGGCAGGCTAAAGCCATTATGATAAGTATGTTTTATCCATTCATTGGCCGCATCTCTCGCATTTAACTCAACAAACTGTCTGTTGAACCTTGGATCTCCATCAAACACACTAAACTCATCCACCGATACTACTTTAAGTTTGTCTGATTCGTTAATATTAGTGAATTGCATATTCTCTCCATCCCATAATAGATCCCGATATAATCCCTGTAACCGAACAGCAAGAACACCCATTACAACCATTTCATTGAATGGTCCGGAGAAGCCGAAATTTGAACTCGATTCCTTTCTGTTATTCGGTGATTCTTTCGCTGCACGAATCCAATCCTGCTCATGTGCATTAGTATTCCAAATGTCTCCATTGCCCCCTGGAATCCTTGGAATCCAGGGCTTCGGCTGCTTGAAATGTTCCATTTCACTAACAGGTAATAGGGTAGGATTCATGCCATAACAACCGGTCATGATCTTACCTTTCTTCCCTACGAAAATAATTCCGCCATTTTCATCACCCATCATTTGCCCAGGTGCTAATTCCGATGGTCGCTCCGGCAATAAGCCGCCATCATACCAATAAACTTTTACCTCTGGCATATTAACTTTTCCCTTTTTCCCTCTTGCCGGAAACGTATATTGAACCATCTGCGCATGAGGAGGCGAATATAGATTGCTCAAAGTGGAACTACCATTTACTTTATTTGGATATTTTAAATCCAAGGCCCAATAAATAGGATCCATAATATGACAGGCCATATCCCCAAGGGCACCTGTTCCAAAATCCCACCATCCACGCCAATTCCATGGCGTATAAACACTATTATAAGGCCTGTTTTCAGCAGGACCAATAAATAAATCCCAAGCCAAGGTGTCGGGAACTGACATCCCTTCATTTGGCTTCATTAATCCCTGTGGCCAGATCGGTCTGTCTGTCCAGCAATGAACCTCATAAACTTCCCCAATAGCGTCAGACTGAATCCACTCGGCAATCTGTCTACACCAATCAAAGGAATTTCCTTGATTCCCCATTTGCGTAGCAACCTTATATTTCTTCGCTAAATTGGTTAATAACCTAGATTCATAAACAGAGTGGGTCAATGGCTTCTGCGTATAACAATGCTTTCCTAAAGTAATAGCATGTGCAGTAGCAACAGCATGGGAATGATCAGGTGTAGCAACCATGACAGCATCTATGGAATCACCCATCTGATCATACATCTCACGCCAATCTTTAAACTTTTTGGCATTAGGATAATCATCAAATGTTTTCTGTGCATATCGCCAATCCACATCACATAATGCCACAATATTCTCTGTGTTCATATTGGCAAGGTTACGCCGGCCCATACCACCAACACCAATACCCGCAATATTTAATTTATCACTTGGTGCAACATAGCCCAAGGTTTTACCTAATACATTACTTGATACAATTGAAAAGCCTGCAACAGTTGCAGTGTTCTTTAAAAATTTCCTTCTGTCCATAATTAATAATTTGAATTTTGTATTAATACACCATTTGAGCGATCGATTTCTATTTGTGGGATTGGAAATGGCCAGCTCTTTTCACTGGCATCCCGACCCTTATCCGCAAAACCATATTTCGCATAAAATGCCTTCATCGTAGATGCATATGTTCCCCAACGAATCAAGTCATATAACCTGAATCCTTCTAAGGCTAACTCATTTCTCCTTTCTTTCCGAATAGCATCCAAAACATTGTCCGTAGCTTTTATAGCATAACTGCTGTTAAATTCAGCTTCTGAAATAGGTTTTAAATCCTTGCCAAATAGCCTGTACACTGCCGGATCATCAACCTTTGAAGTGGTCACAAAAGCTCTTTTTCTAACCTGATTTAAGTAGGGAAGGGCTTCGGCTGAATTACCACCTGATTTGATAATTGCTTCTGCATAAACCAAGAGAACCTCGGAATACCTAATCCAATAGGGCTGCCATTTACTACGCAACAAATCATTGTTTTCGCGATATTGTTGCGGAACAAATGCTTTTCTGCTCTGTTGCAAATCAAAATCATTGAAATAGCCTCTGTAATTATGTACCTCCTGTCCACCAGTACTTGTTTTGAAAATATCATTATGGCTGATAATGGTAAACATCTTTCGCGGATCTTGAGCATGGAATGATGCTGCCAAATCCTTGGTAGGTGTGTTACCACCCCAACCACCAACATTATTACGTCCTACATTCATGATTGCAAAGGCATCTCCACCCAAGCCAAATGCAGGATCGTATTTGTGCATTACACCCAAGATGTTCTCTTTTGAAAATGGTCCCACCTGATAGTCCCCACGGAATAAATCCTGAAAATCTGGAAGCAAACTCAAACCACTTTTTTGTACAATATCTGCCGCCGCATTTTTTGCGAAGGTGTATTCAGCTTTTGCATCGCCCGTAAGCATGCTTTGCTCCATCAAACCTGCAAAAAATAAAGCCGCACGTGCCTTCAACGCCAAGGCAGCATCCTTACTTACCCTGCCAGCTTCGGCACTCGTTAATCCTGACCCACGTGGTAAATTCACTTCGGCTATCGCCTCATCCAGATCCTTATAAATCTGACCCCGTAAATCCGCAATAGGTGCCTTCTCTTTCCGTGTGGATGGATCTTCAACCTGAACAATCAAAGGAACTTCCTTGAAGACTGTGACTAAGTCAAAATAATACCATGCTCTGAGAAATTTAACCTCCGCAATATATCGCTTTACCGTTTCTGCCGATACTGGTTTACCATCTTGGATAAGATTGGCTCCTTCCTTTTCGAAACCTGCCAATGCAATATTACAGTTCCCGATGCCCTTGAATCGATTTGCCCAAGTTTCAAACAATAAAGCATTCGACGCCAATGGCCTTCCTCTTCCAACTTCTGTAGTCTGTGGTCTATCCCCAGGATCTGAACCCCCAGCACCGGCATTATCTACAACCTCATCCCCAATAGCAACCTTATTGATCGTATAACCCCAAGAGTCTGCCATTGGAATATAGCAACTGGTCAATAACTTCAACCCAGCACCATCCGTTTTAAAATATTCTCCCTGGTTCAGAATCCCGTAGGGATCCCGTTCCAAATAATCTTTTTTACAGCCCATTGGTATTAATAAAGCTGATAACACCAATGCCTTAACAATTTTTCTTTTCATGACTTAAAAGCTAAAATTAACACCAAACATATACGACTTTGCAATAGGATAGTATCCTTGGTCAACACCCATATTTAATGGCGAACCACTGCCTATTTCTGGATCTAATCCTGTGTATTTTGTGAAGGTGAATAGATTATATGCACCTGCCCATAATCTCAACCTATCTATCCGAGCATTCTTAAATAGGGTAGAAGGTAGGGTATAACCCAATTGAATACTTTTAATCCTTAAGTAAGATCCATCCTCAACCAACCAGTCCGATATTTGAAGGTTGTTCTGATTTGCAGCACTGATTTTAAATTGCGTATTACTAGGGTTAGTCGGTGACCAAGCTTCTGTCATCAAATCCTTAGGCGCATTATACCAACCAACACCAGATTTCATGTCTATTTTTGCAATGTTCATGATTTCATTGCCATAGGTTCCTTGTCCAAGAACCTGTAAATCAAAGCCCTTGTAATCCGCTCCTAATCTAAAACCATAAGTCAATGTTGGAAAAGGATCACCAATATCCGTACGGTCTAAGTTGTTGATGACTTGATCATTATTCAAGTCCACAAATTTTAAATCCCCAGGCCTAGCACCTTCTTGGAAATAATTGTCAACTTCCGCCTGGTTCTGGAAAATACCATCTGTCTTAAATCCATAATAATAACCAATTGGTTTGCCTTCTTCAGTCATGGTAGTGGAATAAGAAATCCATCCTCCACCTGTAATTGGCTCACCACCTCCTAAACTAAGAACCTTATTCTTAACCGTAGAAGCATTGGCTGCAATGCTATAACCAAATTCTCCAACCTTGTCTTTATAGGATATATCAAATTCCAATCCTGAGTTTTGAACTCCACCAGCATTAGACCACGGACTATTAGGAAACCCTAAATAGGCCGGTAGTGGAACATTTAACAACATCCCATCTGTGGTTTTCTTATAATAATCAAAATTGAAATGTAACTTGTTCTGTAAGAAAGCCAATTCTAATCCGATATCTAATTGCTCTGTCTGTTCCCATTGTATCAATGGATTTCCGATGTAATTACTTCCTCCAATTAATTGTGGATTGCGGGGGCCAAATAAATAATAACCCATATTTCCTGAATAGGTAGTTAAATAGGCTCCACCACCAATGTTCTGATTTCCTATCATACCCCAACTCAATCTCAACTTACCTGCATCTAACCAGGAAACATCATCCATAAAGTCTTCCTCTGAAAAATTCCATCCCGCTGAAACCGATGGAAATGTTCCCCATTTACGACCTTCTCCAAAATTGGAAGAACCATCATACCGTAAATTTGCAGTAACCATATACCTGTTCTTATAGGAATAAAATGCTCTGCCGAAATATGAATTTAAGGCATTCTCCCATTTTGTTCCCGAAGCTTGGGGATTGATGGAACCAGCATTAATAATCCATTGGCTTGGATCATTGGATACTAAACCCTGACGCGATGCTCCTGAAGATTCTCCCTTCCATTGCTCTGCCGAGGTACCAACCATCAAGGACATCTTATGGTCTTCAATCTCCTTTTCATAGGTCAATGTATTCTCCCAAACGTAATAATTGGTCAACGAATTCGAAGCTCCAACTGTCGCATCGTTGTTGAATTGGTTCCCATTTAAATAATATTTTGGTAAGAAATAATTGGAAACTCCTCTTTGTAGATCAATTCCTAAACTACTTCTGAACTTTAACCATGGCATTATCTTTATATCCACAGCTCCACCTCCTTTGATTGCAATCCCTTTCCAACGATTGTTCTTATAAATCTCCGTTTGAGCAACTGGATTTTCCTTATTCGTCATCAAAATTGGACCATAGGAAGACCAAGGATTATTGGGATCTATCCTGTCTAAAAATAAACCATCCTTTAAAAATGCAGGAATATCTTTCAGCCCAGTTCTGTAAACCTGTGAAATTGGATCCGCAACAAAGGAAATAAATGCCGTATTAAATCCTGGACTGCCCTCTAACACATTTCCACGACCTTCATTGATCAATCCGAAGTTTCCAGAAATAGACAACCATTCCCTTAAATTATGATTGAAATTTGTCCTCCAAGACATCCGATCATAATCCGAACCACTGATAATCCCTTCTTGATCCATATAACTAAAACTTGAACGATAAGCCAAATCTTTGATGCCACCCGATATTGCAATGTCATAGTTCTGAACCAATGCATCTTTATTGTTGATTTCTTTCCACCAATTTGTCCCTTCCTCGGATCCTGTATTCGATTTTAAGAATTTCAAAACATCTGCCTTATCCTGATCTGTAAAATAGGGGTCTAATCCAGCATTCGTATTGGCTAAATTTTTATACTCCATAAATTCTTTCGCATTCATCATCTCATAAGTCTTAATGGGATTTTGAAACCCTAAATAACTATCAAATGATATCAGATTGCTAAGTTCATTACCTCGTTGCGCACCTTTGGCAGTAGTTACCATAATGACCCCGTTAGCCGCTCTCGAACCATAAATCGCAGTTGCTGACGCATCCTTCAATACTTCCATACTGATGATATCATTCGGATTTAACCAGCCGATATCACTCTGTGGCAATCCATCGACCACATATAATGGGTTATTGTCATTCACTGTACCAATACCGCGAATTCTTACTGCAGGCGGTGTGCCTGGACTTCCTCCAGTTGATGTAACTTGAACCCCCGAGGTTTGACCTTGTAAGCCCTCTGTCGCATTCCGAATAGGCATATTCTTTAAATCCTCGCCGTCAATTTTGGAAACAGCTCCCGTTAAATCTCTTTTCAATTGAGTACCATAACCGACAACAACGACTTCCTCTAAATCATTGGAGCCTTCCTTCAAACTGACATTGACAACTGATCGACCCTCTAATAAAACCTCCTCAACTTGAAACCCCAATAAGGAAAAACTTAACGAAGTTGCTTCCGCTGGAATAGTCAATTCATACTCACCATTTTCATTTGTAGAGGTGGCAATGTTGCTGTTTACAACTTTCACGGTCACACCTATCAAAGCATTACCTTGGCTATCCGTTACTTTTCCCGAAACTGTCTGTTGTTTTGCTTCAACACTAGTTTCTAAACTTTCGGACCTTGTCTCTTTGCTATTTGAATTGATCTTCCGGATAATAATAGTTTTCCCTTTCATGGACCATGTCGCCGGTTTTCCCTTTAACAATGCACCCATCGTAGTCTTTAAATCTGCATTGTTCAATGCCGCACTGACTTTTAAATTTGCTAGATCTTTGCCATTAAGAAAATAGGAGTGGCCGGTTTGATTTTGAATGGTTTTCATGACTTCAATCAACGGAACTTCCTTCACGTGGATGGAAATTGATTGACCATAACTACTTGCAAATAATCTTAAACTGAAAACAAGCATTATGCAGATTACTAACCAACTCCGCTTCTTTATCCACCTCATTTTTTTGTATGGCTTCAGAAAGCCAAATCCATCATTTAAGTATTTCATGATTTAAATAGTTAGAATTATTAATTAGGTTATATTGAATCTCTATGACTCTTTTTCAAACTGCGGAAGGACGATAAGGTAGTTTTTGTTATCCTTTGACTCAAAATCAAATTTTACCCCCGCTTCTTCCAATATTTTGAGTAAATCCTGCAATGGCTGATCCCGACTAAATTGACCGTAGAAATAGGTGTCAGGGATACCCTCCAAGTAGACGATTTCCAAGTTATACCATCGGCTTAATTGTTTCATCGCCCCTTGCAAAGTCGTTTCATCAAAATAAAACATATTGTCTTTCCAAGCTATTTCACTCGAAACATCAATACTAGACTTTTCTAAAGCCCCATTTTTAAACCTGCTCTGCTCATTGGGAACCAATGAAATAGTTTGAAATGGCGAATGAACATTGACCTTGCCTTCAACTAAGGTGGTCTTTATTTCTTCTGATGGAAAAGCATATACATTAAACTCTGTTCCAGTGACCTCAATTTGTTGTTGCTCACTTTTTACTCGGAAAGTTCGCCTATGCCCAAGATCGTCCTGTATCTTTGCAACCTGAAAATAAGCCTCACCAACTAAGGTAACCTCTCGCTTATCAATAAAGGATAACGGAAATTCTATCCTACTTTCAGAATTTAACCATATTTGGCTGCCATCCGCCAACTGAACTTTATAATGACCTGCTCGGGGAATCTCTATCCGAATTTGTTCTTCCTTTTTACTAATAGTCGATAAATCAGCAATTAATTCCCCATCAGCATAACTAAGCTTATTATCTGCATGGATGACCAACATATCTTTCTTCTCACTCAAAGCAATCTGTTCTCCTTGGGGTAGTGTAAGAGTTGCCTGATATTTTCCAGGTAAGACCTGCGTCAAAGCAATTTGATTTTTTATTTTTATCTCCTCTTTATGATGGATATTCCAAACAAAAAACAAAACTATTATTATCGATGCTGCAGCGAACCATATCCAATATCTCTTCTTTTTTGTTTTCAGAACCTTTTTATCAGAAAGAGCATGAATCTTTTCAAAAGTCCTGTCAGATAATTTATTTATCCAATTTTCCTGATCCTGATTCTCTAACTCGATCCATTGTAAGGCTTCTTCAAACAATTGGTCATGCTGATTCAACTCCTCGATAAATTGCTTGCGTTTTGGATGTTGTTCAACCCATTTATTCAGTTCCGATTTCTCCTGATCTGTAATAGATTCATCAAACAACTTCTTTATTAGTTGCGCAATATATACTGCTTGGTTTATCATGATTTAAGTTTCTATATTGAATACGGAAAACTCTTTCACATCTTAGCAGTTTTTTTTAGATTTATTTATAAACCTATTAATCAGTTGATTAGTAGAGGGATTAGAATCAAACTTCAAACTATTTTTATGCTGAATTATTTTTTACGAGTATCCTATTCTCTTTTTCTTCTTTCGTTAATAAGTCTATTCAATCCTGTATTTGGGCAAAATTCACCCAAATTAATTATCAGGTCCGATGATATAGGGTCATTCAACGCAGCGAATCAAGCTATTATTGAAACTTATAAAAATGGAATTACAACCTCCGTTGAATTGATGGTAAATTGTCCTTGGGCAGTGGAAGCTGTAAAAATGCTTGAAGAAAATCCTAATCTTGATGTAGGTGTTCACTTAATGATTACCAGTGAATGGGAAAATTGTAAATGGAGACCCTTGACCCCCGCAAAAAGCATTGTGGATGAATATGGAAATTTCTACTCCTTTATTTATCCAAATAAAGATGCTCCTAATGCTTCAATTCAAGAACATCAATGGAAGTTGGAGGATATTGAAAAAGAATTTAGAGCTCAAATTGAATTAGCTAGAAAAATGATCCCTAGAATATCGCATATCTCCACCCATATGGGGTCCGGAAATTGGAACCCGCAGGTTAAAAAAATGGTCGAAAAACTTTCTAAAGAATACAATTTACCTCAAGACCAAGATTATATTTTTGAAATGTTTCCTAACCTAGACCTAAAAAGTAAAGCCTCTGTCGAAGATAAAATCATTGCTTTCCTTGCTGCTTTGGATGTATTGAAAGATGGAAAAACCTATTTGTTTGTAGAACACCCTGGATTGGATGTCAGTGAAATGGAAAATGTAGGCCATGAAGGCTATAGAAATGTGCGTGAAGATAGGAGTGATGTCACTAAAATCCTTCTGGACCCCCGAATTAAAGAAAAAATCCAAAATTTAGGAATTCAATTAGTTGATTTTAAATCCCTGAAACCAAATGTCAATTGGTGAAAACTATGCTTATTAGCATAAATTAAGGGTAAAGATAGTAGTAGTAAATAGAAATAAAGGCAATTGCTGATATCCAAATTTTATATAAATAATGCATTAATCGATAATCTCCAGTCACATACCAGTTTGTGAAGATAACTGCGCTATATAAAAATATAATTACTCCAAAGAATACGATAATAACCATAAAAATCAATCAATAAAATACGTTCAAACCATTTAAATAATTTGAGCTCAGGAATTCTAAAATCCAGTTTGAGATATCAATTGCAAATATACTAAAATTAATTATTGAGAAAATGAAGTTGCTAAAAAGTTTTAATTCTTTTATTATTTTAATAATTGTTAAATGAAGGTTTGGAAATATACTATTACAATAAATTATACTTACATCTTTGAATTTAGTATATTCGCATCTCTAAAATCAACGTTTTAGGATAAATATGAAACTTACTAGCAATCACAAAATTACTTTGCTTGACAAATTGTTCCTTTCAATTTTTGTCCTGAATATTTTTAATTACTTCCTTTTTGAAAAAACTTTAATCCCGCTTAATATTATAGTAATCTTCTTTCTGATCGGTCTATTGGCCTTTTTCATTTTTAGAAAAACACGATTGTTTAAAAATACGGGAAAATTTGAAGCTTTATTTTATAGCATCATAATTTCAGGTTCCTACCTGACTTTTTTGTTCTTGTCCTTGAATTATTTCCTATGTTCTCCAGTTACTCAGGTAAATACCTATAAAGTAAAATGTAAGATCAATAAACTTTTAATTTCCCAGGACCATCATCTTGAAGCTCCCAAAGTTGTAAAAGCTGAGTTCTCAGCAAATTGCCACAAGAGGATTGGACTTTCAGAAGATATTAGAAAACAAACGTCCCACCCAGATTCTTTAGATATCCACTTATCAAATGGATTGTTTGGAATTCCCGTCATCAAAAAAGTTGAATTTGGTAAAAAATCAGCATCTTAAAAGCTGTTTTCAAACCAAGCTCCATCTAACTCACTACCAAAGAAATATAAAATTCCACCATAATTATCCTTTGTAATTGGGGCAGTAATATAGCTTATTACCGTTTTTAATGGATTTGGATCTGTGAGCTCCAATTTGGTATCATCAAATATATTATAGGAAATAGAGGCCGTTTCTAAAATAATCGATTGCTCCTCTGTTAACGCCTTGTTATCTAGATAGTTGTATAAGGCGGGTTTTACCTTGTTCTCATCAAAATCAGATTGTACCAAAATTAAAGCCTTGCGACCCCAACTTATGTTTGAAACATAAATTAAATCATCATTTTTTAAAGCCTTAATTTCTTGTACATAGTTATTGATTGCATCAGTAAAAAGATCTAGATATAAATCAAATAATGGAATTTCATACTCAATCAAAATATTTGACTTGGCCATCTTGGCTTTGGGGTCCAATCCAAACCATTTAGAAAAATCCATCTTCTGGCCGAATCGAATGTTTAATTCATTAATTGATTGTATGGACCAAAGTGAAAAAACTGCCCCTCCCGGAGTGGTAGTTGGAAGACCTGCCGAATTGAACTCATCAATTATGATTTTATTCATATTCGACTTGCTCGGAATGATCGCAGGATATTCATATTTAAAGGTCGAAGATATAGCTTGTAGTTTCTGATTGGTTTTCATTTTAACAAACTCATGCTTCTCCGTATTTATTGATTTTTTACTGATAATTGCCCCTAAGAATATCTCATCAGGATTTTTGCTGTAGATTTTCGTAGACTTTTGTTGCCCTATTAGTTGACTGCTAATTGTTAAACTAATTAGTACCAATATTATTCCTAATCTCATAACCTATTTCTTTATTGGATTGAATACAAAATTTCTCCTTAACCAAATCAATTTTGAACTGTTTGTACCATCTTTATCTAAGAAAATAGTATAATCAGTCAAAGCGTATTGTTGCCCAATACTCAGATTACTGTGCAGTTTGTTATTTAGACTTTTCTTATAAAAACTAATCTCCACATTTAATGTCGAGTCTGTATTTCTTGTGGCCCAGGTTTTCCAGGTCTTTGAACTTGCGTCATAGGTCTGTAATTCATCTTCGTTCCACTTGATTTGGTAAGATTCATCTGGTATCTTGCTCCGATAAACAAACATGGAATCTTCCTTGACCAAAATAGAATCCATTTTAAAATATGTAACACGGTTTCCGAAATGTACTTTTACATCACTTTCCTTTAAATCCTTTACAGAATTGCCATTGTGAAACTCCCTGAATTCAGCATTCTTCTCCGACGAGTATTGATATAAAACTGATTTTGGCTTTTTGGGAGGCTCAGGTTCTGGATCTGGATCTGGATCTGGAGTAGGTTTTGGATCTGGCTTTACTTGCTCAATTTCTTTAGGACCACATGATTGGATACTGGGAAACCCAATTAAAACGGGTATAATAAAGCAAAATAAACGTAACGTATTGAATCTTAATATCATATCTTAGATTTATTCCAACAATAGTTAATGTCGCAACGGTAAATTGAAATAAATATAAAAAAAATTTCTACATATTTAATTTTTTAAAAACAAATAGCTGATTCAATATTAATAAATCAGCTATTTGATAGTGTTTTTGTTAATTTGTTGTTAATAATATATTAAATTATTTAATCTAATTATTTTTCTCTTTTAACAAAATAATCAATCCAAATCGGAGCAAAAGGGGAGGTACAACCCTTTGAAACCGGATAATCTTTGTATACTTCCAATCTATTTCCAATTTCTAAAGCTTTGTCTCGATAAGATGGATGGTTTATTCCAATTTGAACCAAAGCACTATTCATTGTCCACTGCACCTCTGCTGGAGCCGACTTTAAATGTTTTTCTATATAAGTTAACAATTTTGGAATATCCTCTAACTCTGGTTGACGAGTTAGATTACCAGCTATTAGACTCCATGCTAAGCGTTGTAACATCAAATTATCCGCATGTTCCCACTCTTTACGCAAAGTTTGCTTATCCCGATAGTCCTTTATTATATAACTATACAACCAATCGATAACATTGGCAAAGTTCTCCGATGATACCATGGCTGTTAATTGCTCATTATTCAGTTGTTTCGGGTCTAAAATAAGGATAGCCACACATCTCGCCTCCATATTTCCTGTAGCCCACAATTCTAATCCTAAGGCTTGATCCTTTTTAATCTTTGCCGCAATCTTTCTTACATCACCCATTTTGGTACCAAACTGATTGTCTCCAGCACCTCGCTTTTTATTCTGTGCAATTAATTTATCCGAACCCAAGGATTTTAATTCATCCAATACAGCTTGCTTTGTCATTGTTGCCATGGAAAATATAATTTTATGTTTTTCTTCTTTTCGAATTAACCTAAATATAAAAATAACTTAAAAAAATTCTTACAATTTGCTGATGTGCCAAAATAAAAAAAACTCCTTAGGCGGGGAGCCTGAGGAGTTTTTAACTAACCAATTATTAACCTAAATTATGAAATTTAGTAAGTATTAATCAATCTCCATGCCGAAAGATAATTTAATATTTCCTTTAACTATTTTTAACATTTAAATATTGAGTAACAATAAAAATTAGCTAAAACCCTCAATTTATCCCTTATTTTTTAATGGCTAAAATTAAACCTGACAAAAAATTCTGTAACATGACAGTTTGCCAATTTGTACATTTTATGCAATCAATTCGCCTGTTAGATTATTTAAATCCTTAACATCTTTCTCACATGAAATATAACGCTTAATTGGACTCTCCATCTCCTCAGCATTCGAATTCTTCTGGAAATCTATGATGTAACCCTTCTGATCCATACTCGTATAATAAACTACATCCCCTCTATTTAATTCCTTCACATTATAAACCATAATTTTTTTGTTTACAGAATTGATATGAATCCATTGATCAATCTTCTTTGCTGTCAACCAGCCTGTAACCGTAGCTTGATAATGTTGGTTGATCGGATATTCTAGATAGTTTACCAAATAACAATAATTCGTGAAATCAATCTCATATGGAAATAATAATAAACTGGTTTTTTGGTCTATTCCCACAAGCTTGATGATAATACTGTATTCGTTCTTGTTATACATACGGCAAAAATCCGTACATGCAGCCTTGACTTCAGAGTATTCAGGCCCCTCTATAACTATCCCTTTATCATTAGGAATTAATGGATAATCATTTTCGGAAAAAACTCCCGGAGAGGAATTGGTCTTACCATTAAACCAGCTAAATGCAAGTGCAATGATTACTATAGCAATGATGACTATACTCATAATTGGACTCATAGGTTAATAAATAATTATTGGTTTGAATGAATTCAAATAGAATTTGTTTCACTTAAAATTATGAATAAATTATTGATAATAAAATATTTAACAATAATTCAGTCTTATTGCTTATTAATCCTTATTCTATTGTAATTTTTAGTAAATCATATTTCGCTTGCCAAAGGTCCTGGCAACTTTTTAAATATTCACTATTCGCCTTGTTAAACTCGGTCAAGAGGATCCGACCAGCTTCGTATGACTCCAATTTTTCAGCCTTATTTTGTGCCGCAAGATCCTTGATTTCTTCAAGGCTTTTTATCCTTTTATTTTGTGAAATTATTTTTGACGATTTCTGCTTTAAATCAATTGCATCGCTATCCTTGGTTTCTTCCAATTGGTTCCTGAAAATCTTCTCATTTAATGCTACCTGGCGTATTGATGCTGAATTTGTAAAATAGGCAGAAATAGGAATTTTTAAACCCAAGTTCGCATAACTATAGCCATACCAAAAATTCTTATTGACAATGTTAAAACTGTTGCTGAAGTATTGACCTCCATAATACGCATTAAAAGATAAACTAGGCAAGGCTTGTCTTTTAATTCCTTGCAATTGTATTTGAGCTAACTGTTCATCCAAGCTAATAAGTTGTTGATCGAAATTTTCCTCTTCAATGGAGTCAGTCAAACTTACTATTTCTTCAATGTTATTTTTTAAGACAGAAATACGCTCTAGCGGATAATATCGACCTAATTCCAAGTTCGCCTCTTCCAAAATGGACCACGACTCATGTATATTTATTCGTTTTCTAAGTAACTCCTGTTGCGAAACTATATATTCCGACGAACTCAGTCGACCTGCTTCATAACGATCCTTATTGATGTTATTAATCTCTGCATATAAAATACTATCTGCCAATGCGGCTTTATATTGCTCAGTCGCTAAAACAATCGAAGCATACGCCAAAGTCGCATCAATTTTCCACTCTTGCTTGGCTTGTAGTTCGGATACCTTAGCCTTCTCTAGATTTATTTGGTCCTCCTTTCTTTGACTGCGCTTAGTAGGATTGAAAAGATCCCATTCTAATTGGATTCCCGCCTTGGAGTTCCATTTTGTCGAAAACTTTAATGGTAAAATTGCGCCTTCATCTGCTTTGGGATCAAAGGCAATGGCTGGAACCGGAGTGGTAGGAATAATCAAATTCCGTTGCAAGTTTACATCCCCATAAATTACTGGGATTCGCTCTGATTTCCTGATTCTTAATTGCTCCTCTTGAACCTCCCGATTCAATCTCTTTTCCTGAATGGAATAGGTCTTGCCAACTTCATTCCATAACTCCTGTATACTGAGTTCCTGAGCATTTGAAATAGAAATCCCTGTTAATATAATAAGTATAGGTAAGAAGATTCTGTTCATGTTAAAATACTGAAGCTGGTTCTAATTTTGATATTTTCCGGACAGCAAATAGGGATCCCCCAACAGAAATGATCATCGTAACTAAGAGTAAAAACAAAGCAAATGGCAAACTCACATTGATATTTAAACCACTTTTTTCTACCCCAAATTTAAATCCATAAATCAATAGCATAGCTAATCCATAACCTATTGATGCATAAAGAAATGCCTGCGCGATTATCAACCGATTGACAAACCTGTTTTTTGCCCCAATTGCTTTTAACGTTCCATAATCTTTGATACGATCCAATGCTGAAGAATACAAGGTTAATCCAATAATGAAAAAACCAGAAATCATCGCAAATACAACCAAGGTCCCAAAGCTCATCCCCATATTTGAAGAAATTAAAATCTCCTTTACCGTCGATGATCGTAATTTTTCAGCATCCCAAGCTCTTAAATGTGGGAAGTTCTGATTAATCATCTCCATCATTTCCTTTTTATCTTGTCCTTCTGTCAATTTTGCTATGATTAAACTGACCTTATTATTTGAAAAATTTCCTAGAATCCTCGCGTTATCTAATGTAGTGTACATAAAACTCGCACCAAACGCTTGCGCATTTCTTGTAATAACAGCCAACTTAGCACTCTTTCCATTGATCTCAATAGGCTTGTTAAGATATAAACTGGTTTCCCAAGTCCTACCATTAAAATATTCCGCACTTACCGCATTGGGTTGTAATAGATCCTGAACTGCTCCACTGTCAATTCTGGAAGCAATTGGTCCCATGATAAAGTCGGGGGCAGGGGCTCCAACTAATGTAACAGCCGCAGTTTTACCATCTAAAAATGTGGCTTGCGCATTGGCCAATATAATAGGGATAGTCTTCGAAATTCCTTGGATACTGCCTATTTCTTGGACAGCTCGTTGATCAATACTATTGATCGAATTCACATTCCTACTCTGGGATTCAATGATCCATATATCATTTTTTTCAATAGGGGCATTGTTGACCAAATTTCCCATTAAGCCCATCAAGAAAAATAATAAACTCAATTGCTGACCAATCAAAAACGCACTGATCACAATGGCTGTAATAATTCCAAAGCTCTTGGCTCGATCAAAACGAATGAATTTCCAAGCTAATCCCAGCATATTCCTATAATTTTATCCTGCATTCAACCTTCGAATTTATTAGTAGTGATGAATTGCTATCTGGCTCAATCCTAATCCGCCTTACTCTGCGGTCTTCGGCTTCATTGGATGTCTCAAATAAAATTGATTTGTTCATTAAGGTAGGACTGACGTAAATTATCTTGCCCTTGCCAATAACAGCTGTTTTTCCAACTAAATTAATATCAACAAGCTGACCTAACTCTACACTGTCAGCAAACAATTCATCAACCTCAGCCTCGATTATGATGTTTTGGTTGTCTACAATTTTTCCCAAATCATCTGTGCTATTTACCGTTTGACCCAATTGAACATTGAGCTCTGAAATAATCCCTTTTTTAAGCGCTGTTACCTGAAAGTCTTTTAAATTTTCCCTGTTCTTTGAAATAACTATCAATTGTTCCTTTTCTGATGCTTGATTTGCTCGAATCTGGCTTTTGAGACCCGCAATTAATTCTTGCTGTTGCTTTAAATTTGAAAGATCCTTTTGGGCATTCTCTTTTGTTTCTGCATTTCTCTCATAAAGTGCTTTCGTAATCTCATATTTTGACCTCAATTCCTCAAGAATAATCTCCTCCTTCGCTAAATCACTAATACTGGATTGATGTTGAGACCTTAGACTCTCGAGTTGAGCCTCCGATTGCTTTATGTCCAATCCAGCACTGCTCTCTTTCAATTTCATTAATATTTCTCCTTGTTCCACCTCGTCACCCTCTTTCACAAAAATTTCCTTCACTTCAGCGCTAATTGCTGAACTTATTTGAACCCAACCATCCTCAGGCAGGACCTTTCCGATAGCAATAACATGCTGGTATACCGGACTTACTGCCGCTTGATTTTCTTTAGTTTTCTCCTTTTCTGCATTTTTGCAGCCAAAAAGTCCTAAAAAAAGCATCGAATAAGCCACAACACCTAGGCTATTTATAATCTTCCTCATTTCGAATTTTGTTTGAAACATTTCCTTCTTCTACATAGATGACCTGGTCAGCAAATTTTCTCAACCTTAAATCATGCGTCACTATGATGACGGCTTTTCCTTCCTTTGACAGCTCTTTTAATTCCTCCATAATAACTGCGGCACTTTTCGCATCTAAGGAAGCCGTTGGCTCATCACATAATATCATCGTTGGGTTGGTCACTAATGCTCGTGCAATGGCTACTCGCTGCTTCTGACCTCCACTCAACTTTTTTGGTAAATTATGTAATCGATCGGATAGACTTACCGCTTCCAATGCCTGTATGGCTTTTTCTTTTGCTTCTTTTCTATAAACGCCTTGCAACAATAAAGGTTGCATTACATTTTCTAATGCAGTTAGTGGTTCTAATAAATTGAATTGCTGAAATACAAATCCTATATCATGTAAGCGAAGATCAGCAAGCCGATTCTCCGATAAACTAGTGACTTCTTTGTCTTTATAGTAAACTTTTCCTGAACTTGGATAGATAATACAACCAATAATGGACAATAAAGTAGTCTTTCCCGAACCCGATGGCCCCATGATTAAGGTCAATTTGTTGGACTCGAAACTGAGACTGCTCTTCGCTAAGGCAGTGATACTCGTGTCTCCAGTCTTGTAAATTTTATCTACATTTTCCAGTCGGACAATTTCTTCAGACATGTTTTTCAGGCTTTGCCCCTAAATTTAGACAAGAATTAGCCTTTCCCCAAAACATACAGCCTTTTTCTTTATTATAAATAGCAATTCCTTTTAAAAAACCTTAACTTCATTATCTAATATCTTATTTGCCAATTCAAATCTGATAAACCTAACACCATGAATATTCTACTCAAAACTTCTATTTGTGCTGTCATTTTATGGCTAGGAACCTTAAATGTACATGCTCAACCTTATATCCAAAACAAAGCCCCGCTCTTGCAAAAACCATTTATGGAATTGCCTCTCGGTGCCATTAAACCCCAAGGATGGCTGAAGGAAATGCTAAATGCCCAAAAAAACGGTGCTACTGGACATTTAGATAAATTATATCCTTTGGTCATGAATGACCGTAATGGTTGGTTGGGTGGTGACGGAGACCAGTGGGAGCGAGGACCTTATTGGATCGATGGTTTATTACCCTTAGCTTATCAATTAGACGACAAATCTTTAAAAGCTAAAGCCCAACGATGGGTTGAATGGGCACTCCAAAGCCAATCTGAAGATGGATATTTTGGCCCAGCTAAGGATTATGACCACGAACCTGGTATTCAAAGAAATAACTCCCATGATTGGTGGCCAAAAATGGTAATGCTCAAAATCCTACAACAATACTACTCCGCCACTGAAGACAAAAGAGTCTTGAACCTATTTACCAAATATTTCCATTATCAACTCAAAACCCTGGATGAAAAACCTTTAGGACATTGGACTTTCTGGGCAGAATACCGTTCTGCTGACAATCTGCAAGCAGTTTATTGGTTGTATAATATTACTGAAGACCCAAAACTACTCGAGCTAGCAGAAATTCTCCATGCCCAGGGATTTGACTTCACTCAAAAGTTCCAACAAAGAAACATGTTGGCAACTTTCAGAAGTATTCACTGTGTAAATCTTGCCCAAGGACTTAAGGAACCCGTTATTTATTATCAACAAAGTAAAGACCTTAATCATCTCGAGGCTGTGAAGCAAGGATTAGCTGATATTAAATTGTTTAATGGACAAGCACAAGGGATGTATGGTGGAGATGAAGCTTTACATGGTAGCAATCCAACACAAGGATCTGAACTCTGCTCAGCCGTAGAATTGATGTTCTCCTTGGAGAAAATGCTGGAAATTACAGCCGATGTAGGATTTGCTGAACATCTCGAAAAAATAGCTTTTAATGCAATGCCAACCCAGATTTCTGACGATTTTATGCGTCGCCAATATTTCCAGCAAGCCAATCAAGTCCAAATTACACGGCAGATGTATAACTTCGATGTCAACCATCAAGGAACTGATGTGGTCTTTGGATTATTAACAGGTTACCCTTGCTGTACATCCAATATGCACCAAGGTTGGCCAAAGTTTACTCAAAACCTCTATTATGCAACAGCAAATAAAGGTGTTGCTTCTATGATTTATGCCCCCTCTTCAGTTCTAGTAAAAGTCGGTCAACATGGAAAATCCGTACAAATTTCCCAAGAGACTTTTTATCCCTTTGAAAGTAAGATAAACTTGAAAATAAATCATCGCGAAAAATTACTCGAATTTCCCTATCAACTGCGCATTCCTACATGGACAAAAAATCCTAAAATCCTAATCAATGGAGAAGAAATTGAAATGGATGCTAAACCTGGGACTGTGGTCGAAGTGAAACGGGAATGGAAAAATAATGATATCATGACCCTGGATTTTCCTATGGAACTAAATTATGAAACCTACCATGAAGGATCTCGTGCAATTGAAAGAGGACCGCTTGTTTTCGCCCTCGATATTCCCGGAGAAGAAAAAGAAGTATTCTTAGCAGATAATGAAAAGGTGGCTTACGGTGATTCTTTCATTGAAGTAAGACCTAAAGCAGATTGGAATTTTGGACTTCCGCTATTCAATAAAAAGGATATGAATTCCCTTTTTCAGCTATCTGAATCCGCTAATCCTAATAAACTAAATCCTTGGAATCGTGAAAATGCACCATTAGCATTAAAGGTGAAAGCAAGGCAGTTGCCTTTCTGGAAATTGTACAACGGCATGGCTGGTCCATTGCCTTCGGCTGATATGTACGGCTTGAATTTAAATGACCTTGAAGAAGTGGAAATCCGATTGATCCCCTATGGTTGTACAACGCTAAGAATCTCGCAATTTCCAATGCTTAGAAAGTAAAAAACCTAACCCTGAAATAATGAAAATAAATTCCTCACAAAGATTAGAATCCCTCGATATATTGAGAGGTCTTGACCTATTCCTTCTGGTTTTTTTACAACCTATAATCATGGCAATTGGGAAATTATGGGATAATTCAACTTACCATGCCGTATTAACTCAATTTGAACATGTGGAATGGGAAGGATTTAGACTCTGGGACCTTATTATGCCCCTATTCTTATTTATGACAGGGATAACAATTCCATTCTCTCTGGATAAAAAAATAGGAAATGATAGCCCCGAGGTTTATCGTCATATTGTTCGAAGATTTTTGATTTTATGGATCATTGGAATGGTCGTGCAAGGCAATATTCTTGCTTTTGACTGGCATGTCTTGAGATTATATTCCAATACACTTCAAGCAATTGCAACAGGTTATTTATTTACCTCCATTGCTTATTTACATTTTAATTTTAAAAAGTTAATCGGCTTAGGTCTCTCGCTGCTTATTATTTATTCCATTCCAATGTCCACTTGGGAAGGTTATGAACCTAATTATAACTTCGCAATTTATTTGGACAAAATGTTCTTGCAAAATTTTATGGATGGGGTAAGTTGGCAAGGTGATGAATGGATATTTTCAGAACATTATCATTATACCTGGATTTGGAGTAGTTTAACATTCGTCGTAACGGTGCTCATGGGCTGTTTAACAGGCAAGGTTATTAAAGATGGTAAAGATGTTGATCCTAATGGAACTACCATCAAGTTAGTCATCGCCGCGGTAGTATGTATTGTAGTCAGTTTGATTTGGAATTATCAGCAACCTATAATCAAAAAAATCTGGACAGGTAGTATGACCTTGTTTTCTGGAGGGATTTGTATCCTTCTGATGGCGATTTTCTATTATATTATTGATGTTCAAAAAATTAAAAAACCTTTCCGTTGGTTGAAAATTTATGGTATGAACTCCATCGTTGCTTATGGATTAGCCGAAGTGATCAACTTCAGAAGCCTGGTTCACTCATTGACCTTTGGCTTAGAAGACCATTTTCCAGATTACTCAAATTTAATTCTTACCGTTGGTAATTATGGAATCGTTTTGATTATTTTGATTGTGCTTTATAAGAGGTCAATTTTTGTAAAAATTTAATCAAATACCTGAAAAAATGAATCTTTATGTATTTTTAAAGGATAATTGATGCTGAATGAAAGATCAATCCATTGAAAATAATATTATTCCAACCTTAGATTTGAAAGGATTTAGGGAAGAGCAATTCGCTGGCAAAAAAGAATTGATTTTCAATGAAATCATTGGTGAAAAAATTATTGAAAAGCCCCATAAGCATGATTTTTTTATTATTATCTTATTTGAGAATGCATCCGGAGTACATACAATTGATTCTGTAGATTATGTCATCGGGGATAAGGAAGCTCATGTTCTTTTCCCTGGGCAAATCCATAAATGGCATATTCATCCTGAATCTTTTGGATATCAATTGATGATTGAACGATCCTTTCTAGAACAATTTGCTCCTGCTTTTCGGTACTCCTTTACGAACTATCAAAATCACCCTGTTATCCGGCTAAGAAACGACGCCTTCGAAAAACTTCGTTATGAATTCAATGCTATTCGACAGGAATTACTGGATGATTCTCCCCTAAATCAACTGATCTCAGCACGCGCAGCCGTTATTGCTGCATTGGTGAGTAAAGAGGCTGAATTTGACATCGATGAATTCAAGATCTACCAAACCCATCCAAGACTCGCTAAATTTAATTGGCTTATAGATAAATTCTACAAGAATCAAAGATCCCTTTCATATTATGCCGATCAGTTGAATATTAGTGCCAACTATCTGAATATTCTTTGTAAAAGAAACCTCAAAATTTCTGCAAATAAACTCATTCATCAACGTATTACTTTGGAATCCAAGCGACTTTTGCAAACCTCAGATAGTAGTATTAAAGAAATTGCATTTGAACTAGGCTTTTCAGATCATGCCCATTTCTCAAACTTTTTTAAAAGCCAAACCGGCTTAACACCTTCACAATTCCGAGAAGAGTTATAAAATTTACAAGCATCCGTATAATACTTCCAAGATTTTTCTACATCAACCTCCTTACTTTTGTATAGTGGATCTATTTGATTCATGCTAAAACCATTGATAATGAAAATTTCAAGAAAAGACTTCTTAAGGAATTCTGCTATGAGTGTTGCAGGAATGGCACTGGGATCAACCGTACTTGGTTCAACAGATTCCAATCTTACAAAATCTACGACTTCAATAAATGACATGAATGAAATGAAAAATATTAAACTCAAAAACGTTAGACTAGAAACTGGTTTTGAATTTATCGATGATGAAGTTTCTTCAACCAAAACCGAACTCTTTACCATCGAAATTGAAAATGGAAAAATAAAAAATATAAGTGCTAACACCAATGATCCTAACGCCATCGATGCAAAGGGATACCTGATGTTACCATCCTTTAAAGACATGCATATCCATTTGGATAAAACATATTATGGAGACAAATGGCAGGCTGTTAAGAGAAGAAAGGGAGGGGTAAAGGGAATGATTGCTCTTGAACAGGAAATTATGCCTGAATTGCTCAAAACATCGACCTTTAAAGCTGAGAAACTTATTGAATTATTGCAAGCAAATGGTTCCACATTTGCCAGAAGTCATGTCAATATAGAACCTACCTCCAAATTGGATTCTTTAAAAAATTTAGAAAAAGCTTTAGAAAATAAAAAAGACACTTTCGGTGCTGAACTAGTCGCATTCCCGCAACATGGAGTTTTCTATACTGAATCTGCCCAATATTTGAAAGAAGCTGCGAAAATGAATATTGATTTCATTGGTGGATTGGATCCCTTTAGTATTGATGGGGCAATTGAAAAAACAATGGATTTTACAGTCCAACTTGCATTGGATAACCAAAAAGGAATTGATATTCATTTGCATGAAACAGGTGATTCAGGTGTACAGACCATTGAATATCTCATTGATAAAGTAAACGAAAATCCAAGTTTGAAAGGGAAAACTTACTTGAGCCACTGCTTTGCCTTAGGTAAAATTGATCAACCCAAGCAAGAAGAACTGGCGGAAAAGTTAGCTGATGCAAAAATTGGAATTATTTCAACCGTCCCTTTTGGAGGATTGATTATGCCAATTCCAATTTTAATGAACAAAGGAGTAGAGGTAATGGTTGGTAATGATAGTATTGTAGATCACTGGAATACATTTGGAACAGGAAGCGTTTTGCAAAAAGCTAATCTCGCAGCTCAATTATATGGCTATTCTTCTGAATTGGCTTTGTCTAGAATGTTGAAATTAGCAACTGCAGGACCAATTCCCTTAGATGATAAAGGAAACCAAATATGGCCTAAGGTAGGAGATACTGTTGATTTGGTTTTCCTGGATGCTTCCTGTTCAGCAGAAGCTGTTTCCAGAATGTCTCCGGTTAAATCATTGATTTATAAAGGAAAGGTAGTTTATTAATTATGAGAGTATTAACATTAGGTTTTTGCATGGTATTAGGATTCTCTTCCTGCCAAGCAGCAACAGTAAAAGAACAAGAAATAGAAATTGTGGAACAACAAGAATTAATAAGATTGGTTGAAAGTAAAAATTTGAAAGCGGTAGAATCTGCTTTAAAAGCTGGTCAAAATGTGAATACCGTCGATGCCAATAAAAGGAACTTACTTTTAATCGCAACCATCAACCAAGATTTACCTATGGCAAAATTGTTGGTTTCATATAAAGCGAATGTAAATCAACAAGCTGATAATTTGGATAGCCCATTTCTCTATGCTGGAGCTACTGGGCAGACAGAAATGCTTAAACTATTTTTATCTAATGGCGCTAGGTTTGATGTGTTTAATCGTTATTATGGCTCTGCATTGATTCCTGCATGTGAACGTGGTCATGTCGAAACAGTTCGATTATTGGCGAATACTAAAGGTTATCCGATTGATCATGTCAATAGATTGGGTTGGACTGCCTTAATGGAAGCGATTGTTTTAGGTGATGGCACTAAGAATTACCAGGAAATTGTCCAAATCCTGAAAGATGCAGGCTCTAAAATGGATATTCCTGATAAAGATGGAATAACTCCATTACAACACGCAAAAAATAGAGGTTTCACAGAAATCGTAAAAATAATTGAGGGATAAGTCTTTAAAACTTATCCCTCAATCCCAAATACTTTTTTTTCTCTTAAAGATTACTTTCAATTGCTCCAACTTCCTCTGAATACAATTCAATAGGCTTGTCTAATAATACAGCAATAACCGTCTGGTTTTTATCTAACCTCTCCTTAGGAATATCAATATATACTATTCCTGGTGTGGCACTCCAATAGAGTTTGTTGTATATCTCATGGCCAATCATAGATCCTTCTCCAACTATCCGAATCCGGGCGATACTATTTTTTAATCCCTTAATAGCTACTGGACCCGTAGGCTCGCCTTCCACAAATAAATATAAAGTTTGTTTATCTGCTGATAATGCCGTTTTTCCATTGAAATGGTTCGCTGGAATACCTGGAAGTGCATCTTGTAACACTTCAGCATGTTTTTTGACCCAGCTTTTTGTTTCTTCTGTTTGAAAATTTAAAGTCGAATCTAATTTACTTCCATCATCATTAATTCTTCCTTTTAATAAATTTCTTCCCAATGAAGTTGCCTTTGCAATCTCACGAATCGTTTCCTTGCTGTTTTTATTTCTCAAAATATTACTCAGATTATAAGCTTCCGGTAATATAGCCGCACTAATGCTCGGTGCTTTATCAAATTTTACAGCAATAACAGAGGCTACTGGATCAAAGTTATCCTTTGGAATTTGCAACTTCAGCTTTAACCCATCATGCGTAAACTCTACATTTTCATGGCTGCCTAACATCTTGACTTCTAGTGGAGCATTCTCCAAACCGTCAAATTCAACATAATCCTTTACCTGATCCAAGTAAATATATACCGTTTTGCCATCCTTTGAAAAACTGTTTTTCTCATTTAACACCTGTTGTGGTAATCCTGCTCGGGTTCCATATATCGCTTCCGAATATTTCTTCGTCCATCTTGCCAATTCCTTCAGTATGGCAACTTGCTCCGCCGGAATACTTCCATCGGCTTTCGGACCAATATCTAAAAGTAAATTTCCACCCATTGACAAACACTCAATCAAGGTCCTTACAATCATATTCGGACTTTTGTAATGATTGTCAAAAGGCTGATAACCCCATGAATCGTTCATCGTATAACATAATTCCCAATATCTATGATTTGGACGCTGAACTGGAATTCCTTGCTCTGGGGTTGCATAATCCCCATGATTATTCAACCTAGAGTTTATGATGATGTCTTTATTGTACTTGCGTAATAGGTCTAAGGTCTCTTTCGCTTTCCATTCTTCTGAACTATGTTCCCAATCCCCATCAAACCAAATTAAATCAGGCTTATACGAAACTGACAATTCCTTTAATTGACCTTGATAATAATCTTGAAATTTATTCCATCGCTTCGCTTCTTGTTTGATGTCGTAGCGCTTTTGAGTCCGAGTAATAATATCATAATTGGGATGACTCCAATCTGGTAATGAAAAATATAATCCAGTTTTTAATCCTGAAGCTTTTAATTCATTAACAAATGGAGTTAATACATCTTTCTTAGCTGCTGCATCTTTGTAAACCGTGGTCGCTTGATCCATTTTGCTGTCCCATAAGGCAACCCCATCATGATGTTTCGTAGTAATAACGGAATACTTTGCTCCTGAATCTTTTATCAACTTAACCCATTCCTTCGGATTGTAATTATTAGCCGTAAATCCTTGAAGTTGCTTCATGTAATTATCATGAGAAATATAATTATTGAAAAACGCCCAGGATTCTGAAATTCCATCTACAGAATAAATCCCCCAATGTATAAAGATTCCCAATTTCGCATCATCGAACCATTCCATTTTCGGGTCCTCGGCGATAACTTGCTTATCTTGTGCAATCGAATGGTTTAATATCAGTGCTAATGCTAATGTTATAAAGGTTTTTCGCATATAATGACTCTAATAGTTTTATGATGTTCGTAATTTACATATTTAGTTTATTGCGGACTTAATTATTATTAACCTTTTCTAACATCATTTTGCACCGAAAATTTTACCTAACCTTTTTCTTGACCACTATTTTTTAAGATATCTTTGGTATCGAGTATTTCTCACAATGAAAACATGGCTGCTAAGGAAATTGAAATAAAAGATAAATTAGAACCCCAAAAACTTATTAAAGTGGCAGTTTTTGACCGCTCAAAAAATATTACTAAACCTCATAAACATAATGGTTACCTGGAATTGGTATTCTTATCTTCAACCACCGGAAAACATTTTATGGATGGGAGAGAAGCCGTAGTAAAGACCCCTTGTATTTTAGTGATACAAAAAGATAATGTACATCATTGGGAATTGGAAAATCCAGTTGCAGGTTATGTCCTCCTTGTGAAGAAACTTTTTGTCGAACAAAGTTTAGATATAGAAATAAGTCGTCTGATTGATGAGGTCAAGCAATTTGATCATATTTCTTTGAATGATGCGCATAGCATCCAATTGATCTGTAATTTATTGGAGAATGAAAATAATAAAATTGCCCAAGAAGGATTATTTAAAGCAATGCTGTCCAAAATTCTTGAAAACACAAATCAAAATAACTCGTTAAAGGTTTTTCAAAATAATCTATACTTAAGGTTCTGTGATTTACTGAACAAAGAGATTCAAGTTGTAAATCATGTTGCTCATTATGCATCTCAACTTAATACCAGTCCACAAAACCTAAGTGCAGCCTGTAAAAAACAAGTGAATCTAACCGCATCTGAAGTTCTTGCGGACTATATAATCAAGGAAGCCAAAAGGTTATTATATTACACTTCTAACAATATCTCAGAGATTGCATTTATTTTAGGTTTCTCTGACAAATCTAATTTCTCTAAATATTTTAAACGCTATACAGGAATCACTCCATCGGTTTTCAAAAATCAAAAAACCTAGAATTCCTTTTCCCCAAACTCACTTTTTGGAAGTTTAATGATTTGATTTAGTTTGTGCAGATTGAAATTTAAATTTACCAAAAACACATTCTTCTCATAAATATAGTTCGTCGTCGTATAAAAATCATTGGAGAACGTGGTTATTCTTTGTTCGTTTACTCCCCATTTCCCTAATTCAATAAACTGCCATTGTACTTGTGCCGTAATGGCACCTTGCAGAAAACCTTTGCTTAAATTGAAATATGGTGTAAGAAATCTTGAATCCTTTCCTTGAACGGTAGGTCTTTCTGAAAGATAGTTCACCTGTAGTCCTGTACTCCATGTAGCTGCGAAATCCGCCTGCAAACCCGCATTGATTGAATAAACCCAATCCTGATTCGATCTTGTTTCTTGGTAATCTAAAACCTGACCTGAAATCTTATAATTATAAATATTCGCTCCAGCATTCAACCTTAACCATGATAATGGTTTTCCTTCAGCCCCTAGTTCCAAGCCATAGCGTGAAGCATAATCTGCATTGGTAAATACACGGTGTAAAATCGTGTCTGCATAGACTGAGTTTACTCGTTGGATAGGATTTTTAGTATGTTGGTAATAGGCATTCATGAATATGCTTGCGGTATTAAATTTCTTAACCAAACCAGTTTCCGCATTGCTTGTAAATTCAGGTAATAATTCAGGATCTCCTTGCTCTAAGGTTTCTGAATGTTCGCGCTCCGGAATGGGGTTCAACTCAAAATTATTGTTCCTTTGAACTCTTCTTGCTGCAGCTAATTTCCAAGACCATCCAGAACCCAAATCATGCATTAAATTGAAGGTCGGATATAACTGATGGATGGAATATGGATATTCTTGGTTACTGTGCAACAACAAAAGATCCCGCTGATAATACTCATAGCGCAATCCTAAGGAAAGTTGAGTTCCATTGAATTTACGATCATACTGACTGAAAAGAGCATGAACACGATTGTTTGCATTCATACGTCCTGTGAATTCTGGAACTAAGTGAAGATTTTGCGGGTCACCCTCAGCGGCATAATATTCAAAATTCCCCTTCTGACTATCATTTCTTAATTGGTAACCCGATACCAATTCTGCATTTTCTAATTTCCAATTATGCTGAATGGAAAATCTTAATCCATGTAATGGGTTCCTATAGGTATTGTGTGTCCATTGAACCGTATCTATGCTGTTCTCAATATTCCCATTCTTTGTTGATCCATAAATATTGGCAAACTCATAGATTGCTCCCAACTGTAAGGAATGTCTAGGATTAATCTTGTATTGATAGGTGAAATCCAATAAGTAAAATTCACCTTGTTTATTCTGTAAGTTCGAATTGAAGTAATTTAAGCTAGAAATTTCTTGACCTGTAGAAGGCTGAATGGTTCTGTTTCTATAATGAATATCCGCCAGTCTATCCTGAAATTTTCTAGAAGCTAAAACTCCTAAATTGAGGTTATGCTTTTCCGAAACTTCATAAGCAGCGTTTAACCTGATGCCGAAATTGTACTTGTCAAAACTACGTTCCCCTTGAGAAGGAAAATAGGTTTGTCGATCCCCAATTATCGTATTCACATCTCCATCCCTAAACCCAGCATTGTCATTTCGAAGATAATTTGCTGATCCATTTAGCTCCAATTTATCCTTTTTTAATTGAAAGGAGATATCGGCACCAAAACGCTTTTGACTTTCAATATTATCATAATCGTCGATACTTGGAAGACCTCCTTGCAGATTTAAGATCCATGCAAAACCATTGGAAACTGATTTTTTAGTCTTTAAATTGATAATCCCACCTTTACCATCGGGGTCAAATTGTGCCGTGGGACTCGTGATATATTCTACCTCTGAAACATCATTGGCAGCAATTTGATTTAATATGGTCGCAGGATCTAAAAATGTAGGCTTGCCATTAATTAATACAATAACTCCTGTATTTCCTCGCATGCTAATATTCCCATTTGCATCAACAGATGCTGAAGGTAAGTTCTTCACAATGTCCAAGGCTGTTCCCCCAACTGCATTTTTGTATTGGTTGGCTTGATAGGTTTGCCTATCATTACTGTGGCTTTGTCCCGCAATATTTCCTCTAACTGTTACCACTTCTAGATTTGTACTTGAGCTGGAAATATATATCGAACCCAAGTCCAAAGTTTTTTCTCCCTTGATTTCAAATCCTATTTGTTTTTGATAATAACCAATAAATTTCACCTGTAATTGATAGCTTCCGTTTTTTAAATTCGAAAATTCAAATAATCCAGTGCTATCGGTGATCATGCCATCTATTATTTTATTCTTGCTATCCAATAATCCAATACTTGCATACGAAATAGGGGAACTGCTTAGGGAATCCCTGATGGAACCCGAAATCTTACTATGTTGTGCATTGCTGATTTGTATCAGGAACAGCAAACAAAAAATGGTGAAAATCCTTTTCAATGGTTTAAGTTTTGCCCAAAAATAGAAAGGATATCCTTGGATTTATATAGAATTGAAAATTATACCATTGTTTTTTCAAATCGACTCTTAATAAATAAAAAATCCCTAATACTGACTTTTATTAGGGATTTTTTAAGCTCGAACTTTGATTACTTCAAGTATAAATCAAAATACTTGGCAATTTTATCATACATATGGATTCTATCTTTGCCCATTACATTATGCTCATGGGTAGGATAAAGGAAATAGTCGACTTGTTTCCCCGCTTCAATACACTTTTGAACAAAATCCATACTATGTTGCTGAACTACTACAGGATCCTGAGCACCATGAATTATTAACAAGTGACCATTTAATCGATCCGCCTTGTTTAACATGGATGTTTTTTCATATCCTTCTGGGTTTTCTTCTGGAGTATCCATATAACGCTCACCATACATCACCTCATAATACTTCCAATCCATTACCGGTCCACCTGCTACCGCAGCTTTAAAAATATCATTATGCTTGGTCATTAAGGAACTTGTCATAAAACCCCCAAAACTCCATCCAAAGATTCCCATGTTATCTGCATCTACATAAGGTTGTGATTTTAGATAGTTAATCCCCACCAACTGATCAGCCATTTCGGCTTCTCCTAAATTTCGATGGGTTACTCGAGTGAAGTCCCTGTCGCGAGCATCTGATCCTCGATTATCCATCGTGAAGACTAAATATCCATTTTGAGCCATATATAAATCGAAATATCCAACTCCACCTAACCAACGGTCTGTTACAAGTTGTGCATGCGATCCTCCATATAAATAAACCATAACTGGATATTTTTTATTGGGATCAAAATTCGAAGGATAGGTTATCCTCGCATTCAATGGCGTTTTTCCATCCGCAGAGGTAAAACTTTTAAATTCAATTTTTGGAAGATCGATATTGCCAGTAAAGGGGTTAGTAGCTTTAACTAAATTAGCCGTCTTATCTGTTTTGCGATGACTGATCTGCACAACATTTGGCGTATTTAAATTGCTATATTGATCCAATACATATTCTCCAGAACTACTTACCGTAGCATTATGTGTTCCATTTGTTTTTGTTAGTTGAACCGTCTTACCTGACTTTAATTCAACCTCAAATAAATGTCGCTCCATTCCTTGATTGATGGAAGCAATATAATATCCTTTTTTACCTTTCTCGTCAAAGCCCTTGAAATCAGTAACAATGGCATTGTTATACCCTAATTTCTTAATCAATTTACCTTGAGTGTTGTATAAGTAAAGTTGGTTAAACCCATCTTTATCAGTTTGATATAAAAATAAATCTGGATTATTAGGAATAAAAGCTAATGATACTTGTGGTTCTACCCAAGTATTTGAAGATTCTTCAAATAAGGTTTGAACTAAAGATCCTGTAGCCGCATCGTACTTATTTAATTTCAAATGATCTTGACCACGGTTCAATACGCCTACATATACATATTTACCCGATGGATCCCAAGTAACGATGGTTAAGTATTGCTCCTTAGGTTCTCCAGTTTGTAATTGAACATAATTGCCAGTTTCCGTATCGTAGATGTTCAAAGTAACTTCTTCACTTTTCATCCCAGCCATTGGATAACGGATATCCTTAATGGTAGCAACTCGGGTATCCCATTGTGGTAATGGATATTTGCTGACCATGGTCTCATTTTTCTTATAGTACAATAACTTTTTATCATCGGGCGACCACCACATTCCTTTGCTTATTCCAAATTCATTCCGGTGGACCACTGAACTTCCGTTCACAATTCCATCAACGGTATCCTGTGTGACTTTTATCTTGCTACCATCGGCTTTGATAATCTCAATATTATTGCCAACTAAATAAGCTGTTTGCTTATTCGAATGGCTGTATTCTTCGCCAGCTCTATCCTTTGGCAAACTTGTATTTATCTTCGCTTCCTTCTGCTTGCTGTCGTAGGTTACCAAATAGCTTGTGTTTTTACCCTCAAAAACAAATTGAATGTTTTGAGAATCTATCCAGTTGTAATTTGTCGGAAAATTACGAAGCTTTATCTCTTCGTTTGGAAGAATCTTTTTCAAGGCAGTCTGAAGTTCAGTCACTGAAGCCAATTCCTCAGGTTGCCAATTATTTTTTGCTTCTCGCTTTAGCAAATTTTGATAGGTACTATCCAAATTCGAAATAGCATCCATGTTTTTTATCCATTTTGATGCCGGCAAAGTCTTTGCAGCATACTTACCCGGACCATATACAGTCTCATCTATAGTAAATCCTCGTTGACCGTAGGCAACTGATGAACCTAATAATAGAAATACTAATAACTTTTTCATTTAATCATATAGTTTATGTTGACGAAATTAAGAATTTGTGAGGAAAGCTGAATGGAAAATAGTAAATGTCAGGATAGTACAGGATACCTAAACCAAAAAGGAACTCTATATTCGGAATAACTTATTATGGAACAACCTAATCGTGTTCAGACAATTGACCTATTACCTAATACCTGATTTTAAAAGATATTCAAACAAAGGAGCAAATTAGATTTTAAAATAATTATCAATAATAGCCTGAGGATATAGTAAAATATGCTCAGCAAGATGTATTGTTTCTCTTTTGAAACGAGCTGGAATTGGTTTGGCTATAAGGAAATGGTTTTTGGCATGTAGGAATTCCAATGAATTGAGAGATAAATAACTCAATATAAACCTTTTAAACTTATAACTATGATGAGAACCTACATCAGATGTGTTCCTTTATTGTTGTTTTTCTTATTAGTAAAAACAACATATGCACAGGAAATCACGATTACTGGTCGAGTATCCTCAACTACGAATGAAGCCCTGGCAGGCGTCTCTATTAAAAGTAGTGTCGGAAATTCCAGTACTAGCACCGATGCGAATGGTGCTTATGAAATTAAAACTACAGCTACTGCAAACCTTATCTTTACCTATATGGGCTATAATACCCATACCGAAGCAGTAAACAATCGAAATGTTATTAATGTCCAATTAACCTCTTCTTCGGAATCCATTGAAGAAGTCGTGGTTGCAGTAGGGTATGGGGTGGTTAAAAAAAGTGACCTGACCGGAGCCGTAGGTACAGTTCAAGCTGAAGCGCTGCATGAAAGACCTGCTTCCAACCTTAACCAAGCTTTAGGTGGTAAAATTACAGGGGTAAATGTTTCTACAAGCTCTGGTAGACCTGGGGGAAGAGCGAATATCCGAATCCGTGGATCCAGTTCTATCTCTACGACAAACAACCCTCTATATGTGATTGATGGAGTGATCATGAGCCGTGATGGACTTCAGAATGGTAGCTCACCAATTGATTACATCAACCCAAATGATATTGCTTCCGTTGAAGTGCTTAAAGACGCTTCCTCAACCGCAATCTATGGTGCTCGTGGTGCCAATGGGGTAGTGATTGTTACTACCAAAAGAGGTACTGCAGGCGGAGGGAAAGCAAGTTATGATGTTGACCTTGGTGTTGGATATGCCCCTAAATTATTACCAGTTTTAACCTCTGAGGAATTCCTGGCTGTCGAGGAAATGGCGTACGAAAATGCTAAAAAGTTTGACCCTGTAGGATGGGCTACAGGAACTAAATACACCGATCCTAAAACCAAACGTACGAATCCATTGATTTTTGATGCCAATGGTAAACCTTTGTATAATACAGATTGGCAAAAAGAAGCCTTCCGAAATGCTATTACGCAAAATCATCAGTTAAGTTTTACCAATGGAAATGATAAAGGCTCTTATGGTGGCTTTGTAAATTATCGGAATGAACAAGGGGTAGCTTATGGATCTTGGCAAAAAAGATATTCAGCAAGATTTGTATTTGATACTGAAATCAAGGACTGGTTGAAAGTAGGTGGGGTATTAAGCTATACAGATCAGAAAGATAAACAAGTGGATGAATTAGGTGGCGGTGGAATTACCATGATGCGCCAAGTCTTGGAAGCATTACCTTTAATCCCTGTGCGTTATCCTGACGGAAAATGGGCGAGTAACCGCGATTATCCAGGCATGGAAGGTGGTGATAACCCAATACGTGTGGCCGATGAACGCCTTTATTACCTTTCAACACAACCTTTTATTGGTAATATGTATGCCAATATCAAGCTTTTGGATGGATTGGAATTTAGAACTTCAATCGGAACAAATATCATTAACCAAAGAAAAGATTATGCCGCAGCTGCTGGATTGCAATATATCTCCAGTGATGGAACAGCAAACGTGGATAATAAAAGATTCAATTCTTGGCAATTTGAAAACTATTTCACTTACCTGAAAGACTTTGGAGATATCCATTCCATTAATGCCATGCTTGGTTTCTCATGGCAGCATACAGATTACTTCGGGTCCTATGCCAGCTCCAGTAAATACACTGACTTCTATTACCAATTTAATAATCTCGGTGCGGGAGCAACCATGAATGCACCTTCTTCTGGTGCTAATGCCAATGGATTAAACTCTTATTTTACCAGAATTAACTACACCTTGTTAAATAAATATCTTTTCACTTTCACAGGTCGTATTGATGGTTCTTCAAAATTTGGAGCCGATAATCAATATGCCTTTTTCCCTTCTGCAGCTGTAGCTTGGAAAATCAATGAAGAGAACTTCCTTAAAGATTCTGAATCCATCTCAAATCTGAAACTTAGAATGAGCTATGGTGCTACAGGAAACTCTGAAATCCCAGCTTATAGAGCATTAGCCGGAATGGGAAATTATGAAATCATACAAGGGGGAGATCGCTTGGTAGGTGTTGGAACTGGAAGAATTGCAAACCCTACCTTGAAATGGGAAAGAACAGAACAAGTAGATGTTGGACTTGAATTAGGCTTATTCCAAAATAAATTGAATTTCGAATTAGATCTATACCATAGACAAGTGAATGATATGCTTTTGGATGCCCCAATTCCATTGTCAAGTGGTTATGGGACCATCTTTAGAAATATAGGTAGTATGAAGAATGATGGTATTGAGTTTGGAATCAATGTAGCCAATATTGGAAATGACGTTTTTAATTGGTCCGGATTATTCAATTTCTCTTATAATAAAAATCAAGTCCTAAGATTAATTGGAGGCGCTGACATTTATAGTGGCGGAACAATTATCCGTGAAGGTGAATCTGTAGGTTCTTTCTGGGGATTTCTACACTTAGGAACTTGGGGGTCGGCTGAAGAAGCAGAAGCTAAAAAATATAATATGCTGCCAGGGGATGTCAAATATCAGGATATTAATGCCGATGGGGTAATCAATGATAATGATAAAACCATTATCGGACGTGGAATTCCGGATGGATACGGTACTTTCTCAAATACCTTCAAATATAAAAACCTATCTCTATTGATCGATATCCAATATATGTTTGGGAATGATGTCTTGGATAGAAGTATTCACTCCGCTGAAGATAGACAAGGTATTGCCAATAGCTATAAAACAGTATTGAATGCCTGGACTGAAAATAATCAAAATACTGATATCGCTCAGGTAAGACCTATAAATGCTTATTATACAACCAATAATGATAGCCATAAAGTCTCTGACGCTTCATTTATACGTGGTAGAAACTTGATGCTTTCTTATACGGTGAACCCTGATGTAGTTTCTCGGATGAAATTAGATCGATTGAAATTCTTCGCTTCCGTTCAAAACTTCTTTGTAATGACCAAATACGCAGGTTATGACCCTGAAGTTTCTAACTCTGGAAACCCTTTCGATCAAGGTTACGGAATGTACGATTACCCAAGACCTAGGGTGTTCACTTTTGGATTAAACATTGGCTTATAATTTAATTGGATTATCATGAATTACATAAAACATATAAATAGAACTATTAAAATTACAGCGAGTGTACTAGCATTCAGTGCCTTAATGGGCTGTTCTGATTTTTTGGATGAATCAGACCCTAGTAATTTTACTGTTGAGAATTATTTCACAAAACCTGAACATGCGCGAAGTTCCATTAGCGCAATATATGCTAGCTTAAGAAATCCAATGGTCAGTGGTTTTGGTGGTGGAACCTGGATGATGCTTGAGTTTGCTACAGGACTGGCTGCAACCGACCTTGGACAGGCTGTAAATAGCTATTACGTTAAAGATCTTCGGAATACTTCTGATAATGGCTATGGATTGGACTTTTGGACAACCTATTATAAAGGAATCGGAAATGCAAACCTCTCCATCACGTATATTCCCAAAATTTCAATGGATGAAACTGAAAAGAAGAAATTACTAGGGGAAGCACATTTCATGAGAGCTTTCTACTATTTTAATCTTGTCCAAATGTTTGGAGAAATTCCGCTCGTGACGGAAGCAGTAAGTTTAACTTCAGAACAGTTATATCCAGAGCAATCATCGGTTGAAAAGGTCTATGAATTAATTGTTAGCGACTTAAAAGTGGCGGAAGGCTCTGGTTTACCTTGGGCAGACCAAAGTGGTAAAGTAAATATGGGAATTATTAAATCGCTCATGGCTAAGGTCTACCTTACTATGGCAGGTTATCCATTGAATAAAGGTGCTGCATATTATGATCTTTCTGCAAAGGCTTCGGAAGAAGTAATCAATTCCAAACAATATCAATTGTTTCCAACCTATGCGGATTTACATGATCCCAAAAAGAAAAATGGAGTTGAAAATATCTTCAGTATACAGTATAAAACACAAGTCATTCCTTCCAATTGGCAGGTCGCAATTATCCCGTATAATAAGAATATTTCAGCATATTCCGATGAAACAGGTGGAATTTATGCCACAAAAGATTTTGTGGAATCCTATGATGCAAAAGATTTGAGACGTGCAGAAAAACAATTTTTCTTTACAAAATTTACGCATGAGTCTGACCGATCCAAGGAAGTCAATCTTGGTGCTTACTTCTTGTACAAACATTTTGATGAGCTTGCTCAAACAAGTACCACCAACAGTGATCTAAACTGGTCAATCATCCGATATGCAGATGTCTTATTGATGCATGCTGAAGCTGCCAATGAAGTAGCTGGACCTAGTGCAAAAGTTTATGATGCAGTCAATGCCATCCGTAAAAGAGCTCAACTGCCAAATCTTGCTGGACTTTCTAAAGAACAATTGCGCGAAGCAATATGGAAGGAACGCTGGCATGAGCTATGTTATGAAAATATTACCTGGTTCGATATGGTACGCCTGCGAAAAGCATTCAATGTAACTACCAAAAAGTTTGATAATTATGTTGGTCACAAGTTCTCCTATGGACCTGTGGTAACTGAAAGAGAATTGTTATTCCCAAAACCTACTGCGGAAATTAGAAATAACAGTAAACTCGTTCAAAACAAAGGATATTAGGTGTTATAGAGTGTTTATTTATGAGCCGTCTTTACGAAAGTTTAGACGGCTTTTTTTACTTTATACCCTCCCTTTTTAATGCTAAAATACACCCTAATTCTCATTTCCTACTAACTAAATATCTTGTTTTAAGTGAAATATTGTTAACGGTTTTAGGGAAATATTAAATTTTATCATTTATTTTTCTATATTTTGTATCCTAATTTATAATTCTCTCATTTTCTTATAGATTCCGTTTTTCTTACAGCCTTCAATAATTTATTATTATTACTTACTCATTCTTTTCAAGTACTCACTCATTCAGGATTTATAAATAACCAATTCCAATTAGTTTTATTTCTATTGACTATCAAAATTGGTTTAAAATCAATTTTCACTGTACAAACACTAACTATAAATTGATTAATATTATGAGCCTCTTACAGAATTCTCAGATAAGCTCAAAATATGATTTTAGTAAACATATTATTGAGATGCTAAGTCAGATTTTACAGCAGAAATTTCTGAAAGTAGAAATAGGGGATTTTTATGTAGGAAATCTGTTTGTAGAAAATCACAAGGAAACCTCCAACGTTTTGAACTACAAATGTAGGACCGAAATGTTGAACCAAGTCCATCCGGATGCAGAACAAATCTGGTTAGCGTATTTTGATTTCTTTTTTCCTGCTGAAGATAATGTGGTATTAAAATCTAATCTTTACCATGCCTTCAAACAAAATAACCTTAATAAAGTTTACTTCTTCTTTCAAAAAAATAGACCCCAGAATAAAAGTGATTATAAATGGTATTTCGCTACCTCAAAACTATCCCTTATTCATCAAGACTCAAAGAATTTTATCTTGTTCAGGTATGCCTTCGAATTAAATAAATCAGAAAATAAACAGGTGTCTCTTTCTGATCAAAGTGATTTTCAAAAGTATTGTAATCGAGTAATGTTATTGAGCAAAAGAGAAAAAGAAATTATTAAACTGATTGTAGAAGGTAAATCAAGTCAAGATATTTCGGATCTCTTATTTATTTCCATTCATACCGTTAATAATCATCGGAAAAACATAACTAATAAACTGGAAATCAACAATCTTTGTCAATTGACTAAATTTGCCATCCTCTTTGATATGGTTTAAAAAATCAAATGACTATTGATAGCTATTGTCCTGTGTTCCTTTAATCTGGAAATTTATTTCTGAATTAATATTCTCCACTAGAAGTACTCAAACTTCATATAACCTTTCAAAATGATTGATCAGGCACTCATATTATTCAAAGACAATCTTTCGTCTTATCTAGCTTCCAAAGGCGATGCTGCAGCTAATATTATAGTTGATAATATTGGCTTGGCTGAAACCTCCGCGGGCTCCGGGCTTCCTGATAATATCGTAATTACTTTGGTCAATATTGAAGAGGAAAATACGCTGAAAAATCAAACCTCCTTGAAAAGAACTTCTAATGCTAATGCTTATTACGAAAATCCACCAGTAAACATAAACTTATATGTGCTAATTACATGTAACTATGCAGGTGATAATTACTTGCTCGCATTGAAAAGATTATCCTTGGTCATTAGCTTCTTGCAAAGTAAAAACAACTTTAATTATGTAAACCCCTATGATCCTGATCAGAATATTGAATTTTCCTTCTGTATGGACCTCTATACCTTGTCCTTTGAACAGATTAATTATTTATGGGGATCCCTGGGTGGAAGACAGGTTCCTTTTGCCATGTACAAACTCAGATTGATTTCGCTTTCTGAACATGTTAAGGTTAAAGATGCACCTCTAATCGAAGAAATTCAAACTAATCTATCCAATAAAAATTGATGAGATGAAGACGCTCTATAAATCGTTATTTGAGATTAAACTCTACCATGAATTTTATCAAACAGAGAAATCAGGGAATAACATTTTTGAGCTCGCTAACCAACTAGATCGACTTGATTTTTTGTTCAAGAAATTTCAATCTTATGCGGATCATATCAATGATGATATTGATTTTTTAACCCCAGAATCTCAGGAAGATATCTTTAAAAATAATAACCTAAAATTACTTCCTACTTATTCCGGATGTAAAATCCTGGTTGCGGTTCGTGCTAAGAAACTCCCTAGTGGTATGACTACTTATGAACCTATCAATCCTTTATCGGACAACTTGCTTATTCCAATTCTTATTTATAAAAAATCATCAAAATTAAATGAAGTAAGTAATGCAAAAATGAATTCTTTTATAAATGCATATTACCTCTTTTCAAATGATGCTACATTATCAGGCCACCGGAATTCTCCTTATTTAACCGCCGATGTTTCCGATTTCGATGCTGCCAAAACTTACGAACAGGGTGAAATTGCAAAATTTGGATCCAATGATATTAGAACCTTCTATTCTGATTTTTCAGATACGAAGACGTGGAAACCTATTGTGGGTCAAGCCTATGCTAATGAAAATGATCGCCTGCTTGTTCCTCCGAATTTTATTTACAATTTTTTGAATGCCAACAACATTACGAATGCAACATTTAAACTAAAAAATTCCGCCGGAACACTAGTTCAGAAAATTATGGTCAAAAGTGTCAATCCTATGTCCAAGGTTCAAATTGTTTGGGATCCTAAATTGATTCGAATGCTGCCTGATGATCCATACAATGACCAATTGCTCTATGACCTTGAAGTTTCCAATACGACAGGATATAGTCAAAATCATAAAATAGTTTTTTATAAAAATGAATCTGAATTAAGAAATTCTGTTGGGCTAATATTATATAAGGTAAAAAGCAACATCAACGGTTTCAAAATTATTGATGCCTCAGGAAAATTGATTAGCAGAAAAAATCAATTTAATATTATTGATCCTCCGACGCCATTTTTTGAAATTAATATTAGAAGTAAATCTTCATTTTGGAGGTATGTAAATAATAAGAGTAAAGCCTTAAAAACAGGTCTATTTCCAGATTTATTAAACTCTACTGACGGAACTTTGATATCCAAACATCCGGGACCATTAACTTCAAATATAACCCTCTATCAGAATCCTGATAGTAGCTTTTTATATCTCCCGAATCCATCATCAAATTCAAACTGTAGAATAGAAAATAATAAAATATATAGTGAAATAATGGTTCCAGAATCTGATTTGTTTCCATTAGAACCTTGATTGTAAAAAATAATAATAACCAAAATCTATTGTTATGCAAGAATATAAAACCCCCGGAGTATATATTGAAGAAATACCACATCTTCCGCCTTCCATTGCTTCGGTTGAAACTGCAATTCCAGCTTTTATTGGATACACTGAGAATGCAAAATGGAAAGAAAATGATGACCTCAGAAATAAACCGTGGCGTATTGAATCTATGCTTCAATACGAGCAATATTTTGGTTATCCCGATCCTGAAAAAGAAGGCCTATCAGTTGAATTTGGACCTAATTCTGCCGTTAATGGCAAAATGGACGAAACCAAACGATCTAAATTCCTGATGTATTATTCCATGCAATTGTTCTTCGCTAATGGTGGGGGACCTTGCTGGATTACCTCGGTAGGTAATTATTCCGATTCTGGAGGGACGATTATTGTAGCTGATCTCTTAGATGGTTTAAAGGAAGTCGCCAAAATCAATGAGGTTACTTTATTGGTTTTCCCAGATTCCATGAACTTGAGTTCTGCCACGGATTACTATGATATTCATACCGAAGCAATCAAGCAATGTGTCGAACTTCAAGATCGATTCACAGTTTTGGATGTCTATCATAATGCTGAAAACCTAGATCAATGGAACTTAGATGTTGAACTTCTTCGAAGTACTTTATCGGGAACAACTGATTTCTATAAATATGCAGCTGTATATTTTCCGAAGCTTTACACCTCTATTGATTATTCCTATAAAGTAGTAGGAGATCCCAATAAAGATAATGATGAATTAGTAATAGTAACGGGAGTTCCCGGTGCTGCAAATCTGAAAGAACTATTGGCCGTAAATAATGAAAAGTATTTTCAAGCCAAAAGTGCTGTTTCAAATATTCAGATGCTGATGCCAGTGTCGGCGGCAATTGTAGGCTTATATGCACAGGTTGATAATGCACGTGGTGTTTGGAAAGCTCCTGCGAATGTTAATGTGAGCAATGCTATCCGACCTCAATATCTGATCAACCAAAAGGAACAAATGAATCTGAATGTAGATTCTGCTGCTGGTAAATCTATCAATGTAATCCGTTCGTTTCCAGGTCGCGGACCTGCCATTGTCTGGGGAGCACGAACATTGGCCGGAAATGATAATGAATGGCGATATGTACCGGTGCGAAGATTTTTTAATATGGCAGAAGAGTCTGTGAAAAATGCTACTGAACAATTCGTCTTTGAACCAAATGACCGGAATACCTGGGTCCGAGTGAAATCAATGATTGAAAATTACCTCACCCAACAATGGAAAGCTGGAGCCCTAATGGGCGCATCTACCAAAGAAGCATTCTTTGTCCATATCGGACTCGGAGAAACAATGACGGAATTGGATATCTGGGAAGGTAGAATGATCGTGGAAATTGGAATGGCCGTTGTCAGACCTGCTGAATTCATTATCCTAAGATTTATGCATAAAATGCTCGCTGAATCTTAATTAACCTATTGTATACCATAAATAATCATTGTTATGACCATAGAAAGCTCAAATATGCGAAACCCTAAAAATGGGAATTGCAATGGTAATGAAGCTAAAACTATAACTCAAAAAAATCTATATCAAATCAAAGAAGATTATTGCAATAGATTAAAAGGGAAACTGGGAGAATTGAGTGAAAGTGAAGTTACCAAAGATGGTACTTTGATGATGTACGAAAAGAAAAAATGCGTCTTTGTCAAAACAGAAAAAAACTATCAAATGCTCCGCAACTTGGAACTAAAAGTAGGAGTGGAGTTGATCCAAGCATCGGATGAAATAAAAAAGAATGTTGCTGCCAGTATTCTACAAAATGATGCCCTGTTAGCCGCATTAAAAGCAGTCTCCATGACTGCTAAAAATGCAAAGGTAGCTTTTGCTAACCTCCGCGAATCAGCCGCAAAACTAGATGCTGGAATGAATGACAGTTGCAATTCAGGACAACTTAAAATATTAGGCTGTTCTTCTGAAAATTGTAATGATAATGAAAAACTAGCTGAAAGTAATCAATTGCCCAATGAGTGTCAGGATGCATGCAGAGTACTCCAAAAATTGGTGGAAAAACCAATTGAATTAAGCCAGGAAATTGATATTATCTGCAACTCTGTCTCCGATATCATAGGCATTCAATCTTTTTCTAACATTAAATCCTTGGAGAAATTCCAACAGGATTTCGCTACAAATGCCAAAACATTCGATGACTTAATCCTTTCCCAAATCATTAATGCTACTGCCGGACTTAAAAAATCCCAAGATGATCTTACCCTCGCTATTAAGTCTCAAACTCAATCCAGTTATGCTTTATATAATAAACGGAATGAACTAGAAACGCTCGTGGAGGTTAAAGACTATTTATGTTGCCATAAATGTAATTGTATTGGCGATTGCGGATGTAATGAAGGCTCGAATGATGAAAATAACAGATTCAAAAAATGTAAATGTGATATCTGTGATATCTGTAAAGAGGTCACCGAAATCTATTGCATCAAGGATAATGATGGCGCAAGTTGCGACTAATAGTAACCCTAAATAACACGATTATGTTAAGCTATAATGAAGTAAGCACGCTAGATAGAGATATTTTTGATTGTTGTGATCAAAAACCTAATCCCAATGAAAATGGGGGAGATTGTTGTTATGAGGCATGGTTAGGCGATCTTGTGCAAGTCACAGCAGATTGGAAATCTGCTAATGCATATGCCAGTAACAAAGAACTGGAATATAACCTCAGTGTAGAGGAAAGAGATCGGCTCAAAGCTTGGTTCGCAGATTGGGAAGCAACCGATGAAAATGCTGATGCTCTTTGTCGCCAATTAGAACTTTTTATTCTTTTACTACAAAAAGTATGTCTAGTGACCGATAAAACCAATAAGGCCATTGAAATCCTTTTTTGCATGGTTGAAGACCTCTATAACCGCGTCGACAAACTGAAATCCCAATATGATAAGTTATTGCTCTGTATCAATTGCTTGAAAAGACCTGAGTTATCTCCAGGAATTGGAATAATGAAATTACTGGAAGACTATGGTCAAAAATTGGATGCTGTAATCTTAACCCGCGATATTATGATCCCTCAGGTAGTGGCCGTTGTTGAATTGGCCTATGGCCTGCATATCAATATCTGTGAGGAATATGGATTGAAAAGAGTGATCCAATACTGGAAGGATAAATTTAAATGCAACCAAGGTTCCAACCCAGATAGCACTGCTTATCCTGAATCCAGCAAGATTGTGAAAAGTTCTGAAGGCTATGAATGTTGCTGCTTAGAACCCGCCATTCATCTTCCAATCGATAGCGATGAATATTATCGACAACTAGAAACCGATTACCTGAACTCCAAACAGAATGTAGATGGACTCAAGAAAGAATTGGACTCCGCAAAAGAAAAACGAGACGCCTTGCTAGCCTGCAAGCAAAGCCTCGAAAATGCAATTAATGAGGTCAATCCTGCAAATAAATGTAAATAACATAAACGCTTAAATCTTAAGTTATGTCAAACGATCCTAAAAAAAATTATCCACTTCCCAAGTTCCATTTCCAATTGGATTGGGGCGGAACTAGAATCGGTTTTACCGAAGTGAGTGGACTTGACTTTGAAACTGAGGTTATTGAATACCGGGAAGGTAGTAGCCCGACATATAATAAAACCAAGCAGCCAGGGTTAACGAAATACCCGAATGTAACCTTGAAAAGAGGAACCTTCTTTGGTGATTTTGAATTCTTTGAACAATGGAAAAAAACCATGATGTTCCAAGAAGGAAAAGAAAAGTTCCGTCGGGATGTAACAATTCGTCTCCTGGACGAAGAACATCAACCCATAATTTCTTGGACCTTGTCTCGGGCTTGGCCTTCCAAAGTGCAATCCACAAACCTGAAAGCCGACGCTAACGAAGTCGCTATTGAATCAATGGAACTCGTACATGAAGGCTTATCTATTGTTGAAGCTAAAAAATAAACTAAAGGACCATGCCTGATTCATTCTATCAAACCGTCAACTTTCACTTTTCAGTAAACTTTACTCTGAAAGGTAATAAAGCCGTTGATATTAAGTTTCAGTCTGTCACTGGATTGGATTCCAGCATTGATGTGGAAACCATCAAGGAAGGCGGCGAAAATAGGTTTGAGCATGTTGTACCTGTTCGCCACAAATATGGTCCTTTAGTCTTAAAAAGAGGGTTGATTGCACCTGGTGAATCCGCAATTACAGATTGGTTGAAAAGAGCTTTCGATGATCAACAATATGAACCGCTAGAAACGGTCATTATCAATTTATTGGATGAACAACATCAATCTTTAATGCATTGGAAAATCAATAATGTATGGCCCAGATCCTGGAAATTATCAGAATTGAATGCCGGACGTGCTGAAATCCTGATTGAAACCTTGGAGTTAAACTTTAACCGATTAATTTTTCAAAAATCTTAGCTATGCCTGTCGAAGTCAGAGAGTTGCTCATTAAGGCAACCATCATTCAAGAAATTCCTCTCAATGGAGATGGACAAGGAAATCAGGATAATGGTGTTTCTCCAGCTGAAGAGATTATCAAAGTCTGTGTCGAAAAAGTATTGGAAATCTTAAAAGATAAAAATGAGCGCTAATTATAGTTCTGGAAAATTAGAGAAATTGTTGATCTATTCATTTACGGATAGACAGTTTCAAATGAATGCTGCTGAACAAACTAATACGCCTGCATTTGTTGCCCCTATTAATCCAGAGACATTTTCCAAAAACTATAAAATTGAACATGATGTTCAAAGACCTCATGGAGCCGGAGCTCCTGAAGTGAAGTTTAAATCAACAGCGCCAGAGGAATTAAAACTCGATTTCATCTTGGATGGAACCGGTACAATGGAAGGATATTGGGAGGAATATAAAAGCAAGCCTGTTCAGGAACAGTTGAAAATTTTCATGGACTGTGCCTATAACTATCAAGGTGACATCCATCGTCCAAATTTCCTGTTAATTATCTGGGGCTCTGAAATCCGTTTCCGCTGTGTTCTCTCAAATCTTGATATAAACTTTACCTTATTTAAACCCGATGGAACACCATTAAGAGCTAAATTATCAGCAACCTTCTTGAATTACCAATCAAGGGAACAAAGAATGGCTGAAGATAATCCTTCATCTCCCGATTTAACCCATCATCGCGTAATAAAGCAAGGGGATCGATTGGACCTGATGACTTTTTCAATATACAATGATTCCAAATATTTCCTTCAAGTAGCTAAGGCTAATGGATTGATATCTATAAAAAAATTAATACCAGGTCAAGAAATCTATTTTCCACCTTTTAATAAAAAAGCAAACTAATGGAAGAACTTCTAATTCATAATCCTTCGCAGCATGATACTGTAAGTTTCGAAATTTATTTGAATGAACAGCTTATGGATTCATCCTATGAATTGCTTAGTATTTCAATTGATAAGGAAATCAATAGAATACCTGTCGCTCGAATATTATTGAAGGATGGTGATGCTGCATTGGGGAATTTTGAACTTAGTAATAAAGAAGATTTTGTTCCAGGAAATCAAATTGTAATCAAGCTTGGATTTGATAGTGACAACAAAACTGCTTTTAAAGGAATAATTACTAAGCAGCAAGTTAAAGTAAAAGAAAAAGGTAATTCCCAATTATATATAGAATGTCGGGATAATGCCATACAAATGACATTATCTCGCCGTAGTAAATACTTTCTTAATGAAAAGGATGACGGAATCATGGAAAGTATAATTAAATCCTACGCTGACTTAACATCCAGTGTAGAATCCACTAAGGTTCCACATAAAGAAATAATTCAACATCATTTAACGGATTGGGATTTTTTGCTCCTTCGGGCAGAGGCCAATGGACAATTAATCAATGTAAGTAATGGAGAGGTAAAGATTGAATTCCCGAAAACTGATGCGGACCCTGTAATGCAGTTGACCTACGGATCTTCCATTGTGGAGTTCGAAGCAGAAATGGATATTAAAAATCAATGGGCTAAGGTGGAAGCGAATGCTTGGGATTATAAAAACCAAAAGATTGCTTCTGAAGAAATAGAGAAAGCTAAGGACTTTATCGAACAAGGAAATGTTGAAAGTTCTTTCCTAGCAGAGAAAAATAAACTTGATAAATATCAATTACAACATAGTGGACAACTTTTAGAAGAAGAATTAAAAGCTTGGGCCGAAGGCACGATGATGCGAAGTCGTTTGTCTAAAATTCAAGGTCGTGCTCGGTTTACAGGATTTGAAAATATTAAACCCGGTGATATGGTGAAAATTGCATCCGTATCTGATCGTTTTAATGGTAATGCTTATGTGACCGCTGTACGCCAGGATATGGGTGATGGAACTTGGTATACGCATATCCAATTTGGACTCAATTCCAATAATTATTGCACCCAGTATACGGATATAAATGCCCATTCTGCATCTGGTTTATTAGGTGCTATTGAAGGTCTTCAAATTGGAAAGGTTTTACAATTAGAAAACGACCCTGAAGGCGAAGATCGCATTCTGGTTAAGATTCCAATTATCGATAATAGTTCCAATGGAACCTGGGTAAGGGTTAATTGCCTGGATGCTGGAAATGAAAGAGGGACTTTCTTTAGACCTGAAATCGATGATGAAATAATCGTCGGATTTATCAATAATGATCCAAGACATGCCGTGATGCTGGGAATGCTAAATAGTAGTGCAAAACCTGCACCCCTGAAAGGTTCAGATGCAAATGATGAGAAAGGCTTTTTCTCACGTAGTAAAATGAGAATTCACTTTAATGATTCCAGCAAAACAATCACAATTGATACCCCTGCCGGAAATAGTATTATTCTAGATGAAGATGGAAAAAAGATCGAGATACAAGATCAAAATCAAAATAAAATAGTAATGGACAACAATGGAATTCTTATTGAAAGTCCAAAGAAAATTGAATTAAAAGCCGGAACAGAACTAAAAATTACGGCTGGAACAAAATTAAGTGTGATCGGAAAAACAATGAATCTCAAATCCGACACTAATGTCAATGTTTCTGCCTCAATGACAAAAATATCTGCAACGGGTGTCGCTGAAATAAAAGGTTCAATGGTTAAAATAAACTAATTATGGCATCTGCAGCAAGAATAAATGATATGCATATCTGTCCAATGGTTAGCCCAGGACCTGTTCCACATATTGGTGGACCTATTCTTGGTCCTGGAGTACCAACCGTTTTGATTGGAGGAATCCCAGCAGCGGTTCTTGGTGATCTGCTGCTATGTACTGGAGCTCCTGACAATATTGTTCAAGGCTCAGCAACAGTACTCATAGGTGGAAAACCTGCCGCTAGACAAGGAGATTTGACAGCTCATGGAGGAACAATCGTATTAGGATTGCCAACCGTGCAAATTGGAGGATAAAAACACATGACTATGGAAAATTCATTTAAATCATTTTTAGGAACTGGATGGTCATTTCCCCCAGAATTCAATAATATTTCTAATAATGTTGAAATGGTTTCTGGTACTGAAGATATTGATCAAAGTTTAAATATCCTGCTTTCTACCGCATTGGGTGAAAGGGTTATGCAACCTCAGTATGGATGCGATCTGACAGATTATGTATTTGAAACCTTGAATAGTTCCGTAATTGGTTATCTCAAAGACCGGGTTAAAAATGCCATCTTATTTTATGAACCCCGAATCCGTGTTGAACAAATTGAAATCAGCCCCGCTGATTCTATGGACCTCATAGAAGGTCGATTTACCATCAGTCTTGAATATTCTGTTCCAGGAACAAATTCAAGATTCAATTATGTATATGACTATTACTTAAATGAAGCCCTGAAATCAATCTAATTAATCTTCGATGCCATGCTGTGTAAAGACTTGATACATCCCTTTTTAAATGATCCCGGAACGAGCCAAAGACAACGGGTTATGGATGATCTGTTGTCTAGCTCAGCCCAGATTGATGCCCGAAAATTAGCTGATTTATTGGATTATTTTGAAAAATTATCCCGTCATATCAATTATTATGACCCTCAATTGAATGTGTCGGATTGGCAACCTTTTTTTCAAAATAATCTCCCATTTACCGTCACTTCAATTATTAAATATAATACCCAGAAAATAAGAGAAAAACTTAGCTTCTATCAGTTCTTATTTGAAAAAGACCCTTCGAAGGTAAGTCTCCAATTGATTTTCAATTATGTTTTTCAGGCCATCATAAAACCCATTAATTTATGGACTTTAAAACTATCGGAATCTGAGTTGCCAATTTCACTCAGCCTAAATAAATTGGTTAAGGACAAACTATCTGATTCATTAAAACTTTTTATTATTCAGATAAATTCTGCTGTCAAATGGTTGCAAAATAAGCCATTGAACCTGATGCCTTTTATCGATAATCCTAGTTGGAACCTCGATTTGAATAATCTTTTCTCGATTCAAAATTTGGAAAGCTTTAAAGAAACTGGAAAAACTAAAAGAGAAAGACGTATCTATTTAAAAAATCAAATTATTGCGATAGCAGAATCTTTTCTTTCAGTAATTGATATCTCAAAAGGCTCCGCTGAAGAAAGTCTAGAATCTAGTTTTCTCCCACTTCAAGAAGAATTCAAAGAAAAACTGAGTCCTCATTTGGCCTTGTTATTTACTTTTTTGAAGCTCTTTAAACATGTTCAAAATGACCTGAATTCCTTTACCAAGAAACATCTTGATTTTTTCTATAAGGAAGTTTTACTACTAAAATCTAAATCTGCTCAGCCAGATAAGGTTCATTTGATTTTCGAATTGCAAAACCAGGTTCAAAGTTATTTGCTAGAACAAGGTTTGCTCGTTAAAGACAGTAAGGATGCCAATAAGGTTGAAATTCAGTTTTCTTTAAATGATCAAATCGTTGTTAATAGAGCGAAAATCGTTGATAAAAGGACCTTGTTTCTTAATAATCAGGAGAGTAATAAAAAACTTTACCTCGAAGGTGTTTATATGGCAAGCAATGCGAGTATGGCAGATGGTCTTGAAAAACCATTTCCAGCTGATCAAATAGCCAGTTGGTCCACGCTAGGTTCCGCCTTAAGTAAATATATCGATCCAGAAAATAAATTCGTTAGAGCCAATCAAAGAGCCAGAATAGGTTTTATCCTTGCCTCTGATGTTTTATTCCTTCAGGAAGGAATGCGTAAAATTAATATACAGCTTGCCTGTCAAATAAATGAAAATTGTACGGATACTGCCATTGCTAATCAATTTTATGAACAGGTGAAAACTGTAATTAATGACCGTTTTTATCCAATAAATAGGGATTTGATTGCCTTAGCCATTAAAAAAGGAATTAGTAAGAACCTTAAAGAAAAATTGGAATCCGTGCTAAGGGACGATAACCCACTTAGTAAGCAGACTTCATGTTATCATTTTTTGGATAAGCAGTTATTTGAGAAGGTGATTTCAGAAGGGGAGTACCATGAACTAATTTCTGCACCAGCAGATATCAAGCTCTTAAAGGATATTTTTAAACCCATTAAAGCTTTTAATATTTCATTTTCAGGTCCAAAATCTTGGATCGATCCAATAAATCCAGCCCAAATTTCATTATCTCCAATAAACAGTAATGGGGAATTTGAAATTACGATTTCTGCCGTCTTAACCGAGGCGGAGGAATCTATCGTGGCCTATGATAATGAAATCCTAAAAGAAGGTATTATCAGTAAATCTCCGGTAGTTAGGGTTTTATTGGATGAACGGGTGAAAATCCCTGTTGAATCCTTGTTTAATAATGATAAATTATTTTGCCTCCGAGAACAAACAGAAAGTATTCAATACTTGTCTCTTTATCACTTTTTTCGGAGCATTCGCCTTACAAATTCTACCTCTACAAAAATTGATGTCAGCGTTTGTGGATTGAAGAATATTATTGTTCAAAATAGTGAAAGCCTACAAAATGTAAAAGCTCCAATCTATCCTTTTGGTGTTCGTCCAGAAGTTATAGATTTTGATATTAAGAATCCTCCGTCAGATAATGTTAATACTTCTTTGAACCTTATTGGGCCAGATTTTTATATTGGTAGTCAGGAATTGTTCTGTAAGAAATGGAATGACATCCATGTTAAATTCAATTGGAAAGATAGACCATTTAGTTTTCGTGATTATTATAAAGGTTACCTGAAAGATGGAGCTGAATTTGGCCTTGATGAGAATAAATTCCTGATTAACCTCTCTATTCTGGAGAATGGAAAATGGGTCAAAGAAAATGCGCACACATCAGCATCTTTATCAACTCATCAGGCGATAATTCAAGGAAAAACTTATCATAATAGAAGGCTATTTGACTCTTATAATAGTACTAATTGTGATGGTGAAAAGGTTTTTTCGCAGAGTATATATTTAAATAAAGATTTCTTCACTTTAAATCAACGCTTTGTATCCCCAGATCCATTGATTGAACAATATGAAACTGGGCTTAGAAATGGGTTTTTGAAAATTAATCTTCAGGTTCAGGATTTTTGTCATAAAGTTTATTCCTATGTATTAGCGCGTCAGATGATGGCATTAGGAAAGCTGCCCGATAGTAAACTTGAGGATGCCATTTATTATCATCCTAGTGCTGGATTAATTGTATTCAGTACTGCTACTATTCTCGCTGACTTAGATAGCGCAAAAAACATTTCAATACAAGTAGTTGATAAGGTAAATAACCCTTCTTCGGGGATTATATCTAAAATTGGAGTTTTTGGGAATCCGATTGACGTTTCTCCAGCAGATGATATTCGAGGTACGGTCTATGAACCAGTTTTTGGTCATTTGAACAATAGAAACCTAACTGGTGATGTGGTAAATCTGCAAGATAAACTATCCCTAATTCGTGAGATCATCATTAAAAATGATAAAGTTCAGGCCATTATTCCTAATGAACCTTGGACCCCCATAATTAGTAAGTTAGAATTAGATTACTCTGCAACTGCGGAAATGCAAGATATTGAAATCGTTCATTTATATCCTTTTTCCGGAACTTATAAAAAAGAACAATTTAAAAATGGAACTTCATTATTTCCAATTTTTTGTGATGAAGGAACTTTGTTTTTAGGAATTCAGGACTTAATTCCTGGTAGTAATCTTAATGTATTGTTTCAATTGGCAGAAGCTACCGCAGATTCAGAAGCGGAAAGACAAGCTTTGGAATGGCATTATTTAGAAAATAATGTATGGAAGGATTTGAGAAATGGATTCGAAATTTTAGATGATGATACCCATGGATTAACAACTTCCGGTATCATTAAATTCGCTATTCCAGGAAATATATCTGCAGATAATAGTGTTCTACCAGAAGGTTTATTTTGGATAAAAGCTTCAGTCCCTAAAAATAGTCGATCCATCAGCGAAACTATTGGAATTCACTGCCAAGCTGTTCAAGCTACATTTACCAATCATGCCGAAAATGATAAACTACGGCTAAACCAAGGGTTGCCAGCCGGATCAATTGCTAAACTGCTGAATGCTGATGCAGCTGTCAAATCTGTTTCTCAACCCTATGATTCCTTTGCTGGTAGAATCCCCGAAGAAGAAGGACATTTCTATATACGAATTAGTGAACTCTTAAAACATAAAGGTAGGGCTATTCAAAAATTCGACTATGAACGTATCGCCTTAGAGGCTTTCCCTGAATTATTTAAAGTCAAATGTATCAACCATAGTTTTGCATTGGATGCTAGAATCTATGAAAATGATATTCCAATGGCTCCAGGATATATTATTCTGGCCGTAATTCCTGATTTAAATAAATTAAAAGCCTCCCAATTGTTTGAACCAAAGGTGCCTGTTAGTCTACTCGAAAATATACAACGGTATTTTCAACAATGTTCGTCGCCTTTTGTCAGGTTGAAAATTATGAACCCTCGATACGAAGCCGTTCATTTTTGTATCCATGTTAAACTATTGAAGGGCATGGACGAAGCCTTTTACCAGGAAAAACTAAAACAAGACCTGCGAGAGTTCTTAGCTCCCTGGGCAATAGGTCAATATGATAAATTAACCTTTGGTCAGTGTATTTATCGATCTGATATAGTTGGTTTTCTGGAGTCCAGGAACTACCTCGATTATATATTGGGAATAAAAATGCAACATGAAATCGATAATTCGGAGCTTACCCCAGTAAGTAATTCTTCGGCTAAAGTTGTATGTCCTATATCACCTCGATCTATTCTAATCGCTGGAAATATTGATGTAAAAATAGATCAGCAAGATTGCGAACGATGGGCTAGTGATAAGGAAGCAATTCCTTGCAACAACATACCGGTCCCTATCGAGAATTATTGTAAGAATATGAATGCTTAGTTAGAAAACAATATCATGCTAACCGACGGAGAAAATAATAAATGGATCAATAAGGACAATTCTGATTTTCCTGAATACCTTGATTTTGATAAATTAAGGACCGAAGGTATTGCCTACCTTGGTAAGCTTTCAGGAAAAATTTGGACTGACCATAATGTGCATGATCCAGGAATTACCATTTTGGAAGTACTTTGTTATTCTTTGTTAGATCTCGGTTATAGAACCAACCTACCTAGTATCGATCTTTTTGCAAGAAACCCTTTAGATACATCGAAAGATGATAATTTCTTTAGTCCAGCGCAGATATTAACCTGTAATCCTTTAACGATTATGGATTATAGAAAATTATTGATTGATATCGAAGGTGTCAAAAATGCTTGGCTGGAAATTGCAACCGATCAATTTGATTTTTGTAATTCTCAGAACAATCAATTCCTTCATTCAACCCAAAATGACCTATGTGTAGATTACTTAAATGGGCTGTATCACGTAATAATCGAACCTGAAAAAGATATTAATAAAGATTTTGATTCAGAAACCGAACAAACAAACCATTTAGAGGAAATTAAAAATAGAATCAAAGCCAAATTAATGACCAATAGGAACTTTTGTGAGGACTTCGTTGATTTTAATTTCCTTTGCAAAATGGATGTAGGGATCTGTGCTTCCATAGAAATTGGTATAGATGCTGATATTGATAAAATTTATCCTGAAATTATTCAGAAACTTAGAGATTTTATTTCCCCTAGTCCTAAATTCTACACCCTTCAGGAACTGCTGGATAAAGGCAAGTCCATTGAGGATATTTATGCTGGTAGACCTTATGACCTGATGGAAAGTCACGGCTTTATTGATTCAGACGAGCTTGAAGAACTAAAACTAAAAAAGGAAATCCACCTATCTGATCTCTATCAGATCATTCTTGAAATTGAAGGAGTAAAATCAGTAAACTCATTATCCCTAAATAATTGTGAAACTAATTGGTTTCAAAAAATCGATTTATGGAAATATAAAATCCCTGAAAATAACGTCCCTAATTTCTCCATAAAATGTACTGATATCCAATTTAAGAGAAATGGTATTCCATTAGAATTTGATAAATCGAAATTTGAAAACGTTTTCAAACTTAGTTTTTCTTATTCTGGGAAAGTACTTTATCAACAGGGTTCTCCTTACCTGGATTACCCAATTCCAAATGGTAATTATTATGAGAATTTGGACGATTATTATCTTCTTCAAGAGGATTTTCCTAAAGTATACGGAATTTCTGAAGGGGGGTTAGCAGATGATGTTTCGAATCATAGAAAGGCCCAAGCTTTACAATTAAAGGGATATCTCTTATTCTTTGATCAAATTCTTGCTGGCTATCTATCACAATTGAAAAACTTGAGGAAAATCTTCGCTATGAATTCCTCCGATAATGCTGAGGATAGAAGAACCTATTTTATCAATAAATTGGCCGATGAAAAAGATCTTGGAACTTTATTGAGATTTGCCGTTGGCACCGATCAAAGTACTCAATTAGGTACTGAAGGAGATGCTCTGGTTCGCGTCGTTCCAAAAGCAGATTTAATTCAATTGATTCATGCTGACAAGCCTAAATTAAGTTCATTAAACCCATATAAGTTTAGTTCATTATCCAAACAGAAAATCGAAATTCATCAGTTAATCGAAGATTTTAGTAGTAATAACTATGAAGTCGGATTTATTGAGATTAGCAATGGCAAAATATATTATTACATCTTAGGTTCTTCGGATGAGTTCGGATTAATTAGTAAAATAAGCTTTAATTCAATCGCAGCAGCAAATCTTCATCTAAATTCTGTTTCTTATGTAGGATCATTCGAAGAAAATTATAGAACCTTTATTATAGATGAAAACCAAGTTTCATTTGAACTAGAACTGAATATTTCAACCTTTAAATCCTATTTGGCACTTATTGTTGAGGATAATGACTTGTATCATGCTCGCCGGAATACTTTCCTAAATCATCTATTGGCCAGATTCGCAGAAAGGTTTACAGACAATGTTTTGTATCAGTATAAGAATAATGCGGATGTATTAATACAAGCAAAGGAGAACTTGTTATTCCATTATGATGAGATAAGTGCTAATCGTAGCAAAGCGTATGATTATTTGGCTAATAATTGGCAATCTGACAACATATCTGGTTTTGAAATCGAAGCCAAATATCTTGCTGGAATAGAAAATAAGGGTTTAAATAGCCTCTGCAATTTTGTGGTTGAACAGATTGACAATTACTATTTAGTCGATCTAAGTATTGGAAATGAAACCTATTTCTCCTTAAAAGAACGTTTTGACTCTCAGAAAGAGGCTGAAGAAGCTGCTCAATTAGTATTTAATTCTTTGGCAAACCCTGAGAAATTGCAGACTAAATATATTCCCCATGAAAAGAAATATGAAGTCGTTCTCCATTATAATGCTAAAAACTCTGTTTCATTCTTTAAGCAGTATGATACCTCTCAGGAAGCAGATGAGGTGAGAATAGGATTGAGTCGTTCTTTTGCCAATAAACCAAATGAAGAGGTTTATATCAGTAGCTATGGTTATAAAACTCAATTATTGGATCATGACGATCAGGTAATCAGAAGTTCGGTTAGCAATTATGACTCTGAAACTGCTGCTTTAGATTTTGGATTTAAGACGATCTCAAAACTGAATGATGCAGCTCAATGGGTTTTATCAGATATTACCGATAAAAAAATCTTGCAGCTATCAAAAATCAGCTCAGAAAATGAAATTCCTAAATTCTTGGATACCAAGGATTATAAAATCAATATTCATAACAATATTGTTGGTAAACCTGATAAGTTTAGCTATGATTTATTAGACCATAATAATTCCTTTAAATTTTACCCTACAAAAGAGTTTAAGAGTAATAAAGAGGCAAAAAGTCATGCACTTCAGGTATTACTTTTAGCAGTTGATCAATCTAATTACAGTGTTGGAAGAACTAGTATAGACTCTAAATATCAATTGAATATTGTTAAAGATAACCAGGTTGAAGCTACCTCGTATGCGGAGTTTGAAACTGAAAAAGAAGCTTTGGAACTTCAAGAGCTTATCCTAGACATTCTCAATAAATCGAGTTATAAGTTAGGGGCACTAGCCATGCCTAAAGGCTGGAAGTTCAACTTTGAGTTGGGCTTTGAACCTGATGCAAACTTTCAATTTAGTAGTACGAAAGAATACTTGTATAAAGAAGATGCATTGAAAGCTGCGCAGGTATTTCAACAAGCATTACCTTCATTGAAAGTTGGGAAAAGCAAAAACACTATCATGCTAAGCCAACAAAATAAGGCGAGTAAATTACCAACGGTAAGTCTTTCCCCAGAATCGACAGCATCAGAAGATAATCTAACGAAGGCCTTATCTGTACAAAAACATATCGCCCAATATAACAGTACTGAAAAACCTCAAATATTTAGCAGTTCAATCAGACAGGAGTACAATGAAAATTCACCTCGATTTGTCTATAGATTGGTGGATAAGGATAATGTAATTGCCTACAATCAAATCCAATTTTTCTCCAAAGAAGAAGCAATAATTGGAAGAATGAAGTCTTTGAAATGGCTAAAAAGAGGATTGAAGTATCTGCAACTCTGCCTCGGTGGTCCGGCAATCCAAAAAATCAATGTAAATGGCTCTAAATCTGTACGATTCAAATATCAAATCCGAGCACATAATCTAGCTTATAAAAATGTTGGTCCAATTGGAGAGGAAATCATCCTTTTTGAAAGTGTTTTGGCATTTGAAAATGAAGAAAAAGCATTAGAAGCCTTTGAGATTAATTTCTTTGATATATTGGAAAAAGCATCCCTGATCAATAATTATGGTTCATTCATAAGTTATGATGAAATCAATAATCAAAACTCATCAGCTCTTGTGTTTATTCCAAAGGTTACACAAGAGGAGTTGAATTCTTATCAGGAAGGAACTATAGATGAAGTCTTGGTGAAATGGATAATGTCTTATCCCATTAAGAGGTCAGATGACAAATATTATTTCGAAACCTACTTAAATGATAATCAAGAACAAGGTTGGCATAGCTTGAAAATGTATGAAACAGCCGTGGAGGCCTGGCAAGATTTTGATTTCTTTTTAATGCTTATTAAATACCATGGTAATCTTTTCATTGATTGTAATCATTTAGCTAATGAAGCTGGAGAATATCGGATTTTTATAAGGGAGGTATTAGCTGAAAGCTCAAATAGATTTTATTCTGAAGAAGAAGCTTGGGGCGAAACTGGGGTGCAAAACTTTATCTGTGCTGTACAATCCGAAATTGGCTTTCATAAATATCAAAAACAAACGGATTGCTGCTATTCATTTTATTTGAATTGCGCTGAAGATTTTTTGATCCATCCATGTACTTATGATACCGCCAAAAAACGAAATCAAATCCAGCTAGACCTGTTTGATAAATTTAAACAATATGTTGAACTTGAATCCTACTCATTTTCCTCTGAACAGGGCTATTTAATCTTTAAAGATGAATCTGGTAAGCCATTTGCCAAAAAAATCATGAACAGAAATAACGAGGATTCCTGTGGGCAATTATTTCAGATATTGGAAGAAATCCAACCTCAAGATAATTTTTATAGTATAGAGGAGCAATATATTTATCTGCGAGATAAGGATGGGGAGATTATTCTGCAATCGTATAATCCGGAAGGTGATATAGAGTCTTTTAAACATAAATTGACTCTTTTCCTCTGTTATTTTCCAATATCCAGAAAGTTAAATCCATCCAATAACTCATATCAATATAGTATTGAAATTAAGTTGCCAGGCTTTAATTCATGTGAAGAAGATAATCAACCTAATTGTGGCTGTAACTCAGTTGAATTAATTGAGTCCAATTGTTTTGTTGCTTGGAAAACAGTATGCCCTTTGAATTCCTGTAAAGATGCATTATTGAGGTTGTTCATGGCTTATGAGTTGTTAAAAGATTATGAAAACTACCAATCGATTCTTGATTGTTCCTGTAATTCATTTGGAATTGCCCTACGTTTGCGGTTTCCACAATTAAGAGAGGAACTCCGCATAAATGGACTGTCGCTTGCTTATAACCCTCAATGCTATCCAACTGCTGAGGTGCTATGCAAAGCTGTGGAGAGGACTATTCAATTAACAAATGCCGAAGGTTTACATGCTGTGGAGCATATCCTATTACGACCTAGATGTCCTGAGGATTGCGATGATGAACAATATTATTTGTATGAAGGCCGATTGCCAAATTTACGGTATAAATGGATACTGGATCATTCAGACCCTTGTTCTACGAGTGAAGATATTTGCTTTTTACCAGGTCAGGACTCCTATTCATTTATCGCGACGGTCATTTTACCTGCTTGGGTCAAGAGGTTTCGCTCTGAAACTGGTCGATTAATCATGGAAGATATTTTATATCGATTAGCTCCGGCGCATGTCATGCTCAGAATACTCTGGCTAGCACCACATGACCTATGTTGTTTTGAATCAAAATATAAAGATTGGAGACGTTGGATTGCTAAGAAAAATACCTGTAATCCTTATTTCATAGTTAATGATCTGAAGAACTTTCTGTTCCAAAGGAATTTTGAACAATTAAAAGGCTGTGTTAAATGTAAACCCTGCATACAAAAAGAAATTTTTGTTAACCCATGTTTATCATCGCGTTTGATTCAAGATCTAAGACATCAAGATGATTTCTTGAACCAAGTAAATCGTACATACAATTGGATGGTATCTTATCCTCAAGAGTATGAATTTAGAAGCTGTGATGATAGCGATAATCAAGTTTATTATGCTAAAAAAGAAGGGATAAAGAAAGATGTTGTTGTAAAAAAACTAGCCAAAAATGTTCAGGTAGAGCCTATTCCAGCACAAAAATTTGTGAAAAAAGGAAATCTTAGGGAATTTAAATTATTGAAAGATAAACGTTTACAAAATTATAGACACAATATTGACCAATTTTCTGAAAAACTGAGCAAGAATAAAGTTATTCAATCGGTTCAAAACTATATGGCTGACCCAACTATTGCTTTTACACATTTGGAACCTCTTGTTACCCAAATTATCGAAAACAAGAAATTAACCAGCAAGGATTATAAGGTTCTCAATAAACCACAACGGGATAGGGTTATGGAAACGGTAATAAGTTATTCTTTGGATCAGTTAAATTATAAAACGAAGAACATTACAGAGATGGCGATTCTAGAATCGGTATTTGAAAAGATTAGAAAAGCAAAAATAGATGTTTCAAGAATATTTAATCATTGGGATGGAATTGAACTAAAGAAGTTTCAACCAAAGGTCAATGTGCTAGCCATCAAAAAAATAATGTTAGGAAAGTGAAATAAAAGCTGGTTATGAATCATATTATCAAACAACAAAGGATTGAAGTACAGATCCATCAAAAAATGGACAGCTTTCTGATTCAACAAAAGTTGAGTGATGGATACTGGACCTATATATTGCCTTTGTTAGATAGTATTTTTCAGAATTTTTCTTCCGAGGATCAGGTAATCATGTTGGATTCGATAACTATTGATTTAGGAAACTTGACGCTGGAAGAAATTTCCAATTTTCAAATCAATGGAAAATTGAAAGAATTAATATCATCGCAAGTGGAGGTGATGTTATTAAAAGCAAAAATTTTGCGAAATCCAAAGGAATTAATGTCCTTGGCTTTACATCATTATTATCAATGGATTTCATATATCCAAAAAGGGTATTTGCCTTGGAATGTACAAAATATCCCAGAGGACTGGCAAAATCATGTTTTGGAATCCATCTCCTCAAACATTGAGGTGCTGGAACATTTTATGAATGAACTATCAAATCAACAAAACTCTTTACTAAGAGTAATCAGGCAACATTCTGATGAGTTTTTAATTCGATTACTTAAAATTATTGCTCCGGTTTATGAACAATTGATTGAGTCTAAAACCAAGGATTATTACAAATCCCGGAATGCGAATTCTTCGTTGGCGCAAGACAAGATTCTTCGACCTAGGGAGAAGTTTTGGGAAGAAATTTTTGAAGAAGCAATTTCACTGAGACTCAATAAGGACCAAAAACCACTCGAAGAAAGCTTGGACTTGATTAGTATTCAAAATAATTCAACCGAGGTTGAGTTTCAAGATTCTATCCTGGAGGATATAGTGGCTGGAGAATTAATAGATTTAGAAAGTTCACTATACCTTTCTCATGTTGGCTTAATACTGATTCATCCATTTTTACCTTCATTATTCCGACGGTTGGACTTGCTGCAAGAGAAAGCTTTTCTCAACTTAAAATTGAAAGAGAGAGCCATCTATCTTTTACATTATGCCGTTACTGGATTACAAAATGCTAAAGAATATGAATTGGTTATTCCTAAAATTATTTGTGATTATCCTATTAAGCGATCCATTCCGATTGAGGCAGATCTTACAATTTCTGAAAGGGAAGAGGTAGATGCTATGCTTGAGGCTTGTATTGCAAATTGGGAGATCCTAAAGAGTACTTCCATTGAAGGTTTAAGGGAGACTTTTTTGCAAAGACCTGGAAAGGTGGTTTATAATAAGGATAAAATCACATTTCAAGTTGAAAAAGGAGCAGTCGATATGCTTTTGGACTATTTACCTTGGAATTTAAATATGATTAAGTTTCCGTGGTTGAAACAAATTATCAATGTTGAATGGAGATAATTTAATGTTTTATCAATGATTGACCTATTTAATGCTAACGATCATGTCAGACAAACCACTTGTTTTAAAATGGAATCAACTTACTTTAGAAGCTATTAAGTTGACAAAATCTCCTGCAACTATTGCAGCTCGAGCATTAGCGATGGTTCATACTGCCATGTACGATGCTTGGTCTGTATATGATAGCTGCGCAATCAGCACAACGACTGCCAATTATATTAAATTTCCAAAACAACATTGCGCAAAGGAGCATATTCGAAAATCCTTTAGTTATGCCGCATATCAGGTATTAATGCATCTATTCTGGTTTAGACTTCCTGCTGAACATAAAAATATCTTTAGGGATTTTATGTGTCAATCGGAATATGATCCAGATATCAAATGTTTAGATATTGAAAAGCCTGAAGGTATAGGAAATTTAATAGCCAAATTGGTTATTGAACAGCACTATGGCGATGGATCTAACCCATTGGGATCATTGAAAATGCCGAGATTTTCTGATTATACTGGTTTTAAACCTGTTAACAGTGCAGACCAACTTATGAACCTCAGTCATTGGCAACCACTAAAAAAAGTAAAAGCCGACCATGAATGTAAGGTTCAACGATTTGCCTTGGCACATTGGGGGTTAGTTAGGGCTTTTGCTTTACCATTTAATTGGCATTTTAGACCTGAACCGCCTTATACTAAAGAGCAACCCGAATTTAAACTTCAAGCAAGGGAGATTTTAGATATCAATGCAGCACTTACAGATGAACAGAAAGTCATTGCAAGTTATTGGGAAGATGGAAAAGGAACATATTCTACAGCAGGTCACTGGTGTGAGATCGCACAATTTGTGGCTCAAAAAGAATTTTGTAGAAATTCCCAATGTATAAAACTATTCTTTGTTTTATCCAATGCATTGTTGGACGCTTCCATTGCAACATGGGATTCTAAAAGATGGTATAATGCTGTTCGACCAGTGACAGCTATTCGAAATCTATTTAATGGATTGTTTATTCACGGATGGGCTGGACCATGTAAAGGCACTGAAACTCTCAAAGGAGAGCAGTGGAAACCCTATTTAAAAACCCCAGCATCGCCAGAATATATTTCAGCACATAGTTGTCTCAGCCGAGCAGCAGCTGTAATTCTTAAAAACTTCACCGGCAATGATGTGTTTGGGGGGCGTACAACGATAAAAATGGGGTCTTCCTCGATAGAAAATGGCGTAACTCCTTGTATGGATATTGTTCTGGAATGGCCAACCTATTCTGCAGCTGCTGAACAGGCCGGTTTATCCTGCCTGTATGCTGGAACTCATTTCTCTAAAGCTACAGCAGAAGGTCATAAAGTAGGACTCAAGGTAGCAGTAGCGGTTTGGGAAAAAGCAAAGATCTATTTTAATGAAAAGTAAAAAGGAAAATAAGGAACAAAACTTCAGTTTTGTAGATGATAATGCTCCTGAAGAATTAAAATTCTTAGAACAATTGATCTCATATAGATTAAATGTTCGCTTTGCTAATGACTCTACCCTAAAAAAGCCAGTCCCTGACTACTCAAAATGGTCCAGGAAACTTTCTGAATTTATCAAGGTAAATCAACTCAATGAGGATGAAGCCTGTTTACTTCTGATTGCAATGTCAGCTCATCTACAATCGGATCTCTTTGATAATCTGATTCAAGCCTCCTTACAACATGCCGGAGATTTTCAAAAAATTGGCGGAGTAAGAGGAAAGGATTTTAGAGGATTTTTACCTACCGGAGAAACAGCAGTATTTCTATTAGCAGATGATGATTTTGAGAAGAAATTAATGATCCAAAAACTCTTTTGGGCTGATCATCTTTTTGATAAAAAGAAAATCTTGTGGCTGGAAGAGGTGCCAGTAGGTGAACCGGAGTTAAGTGGGAAGATTATTGTTTCTAAAGAATATTTAGATAGTTTCTTATTTGAAGAGACCACCCAACCAAAGTTCAGTGTAAATTTCCCTGCCAAATTGATAAAAACAAAACTGGAATGGAAAGATCTCGTAATTAATAATGAACTGAAGGAACAGATAGAAGAATTAAAAAGCTGGTTAAAATACAATGCTTTGCTTATTCAGGAATGGGGAATGGGAGGTCGCATAAACAATGGCTATAAAGCTTTATTATATGGTCCTTCAGGTACCGGAAAAACATTGACTGTAGGTCTATTGGGGAAAGAAGTCGGCAAGGATGTTTATAAAATTGATCTTTCCATGGTGATGTCGAAATACATTGGTGAGACCGAGAAAAATTTAGAACAGATTTTTGCAAAGGCTGAAGATAAGGGTTGGATCTTGTTTTTCGATGAAGCCGACTCTTTGTTTGGAAAGAGAACCAATGTACGGGATGCTCATGATAAATATGCAAATCAGGAAGTGTCCTACCTCTTGCAAAGGATTGAAGATTATAATGGTATGGTGATTCTAGCGACCAATATGAAGAATAACATTGATGATGCTTTTATGCGCCGGTTCAATGCCATTCTGAAATTCACTGTTCCAGATGCCAATGATCGTTCAAAAATTTGGCGATTATCCTTTCCTAAGGATATTGCTCTTTGCAATGAAAAAGAAGATACCGTAGATATACCGGAACTTGTGAAAAATCATGTCATCTCTGGCGGGTCTATTGTCAATGCCGTTCATTTTGCTTGTATTAAGGCTATTGAACGCCATCAAAAAAATAAAAAACATAAATCGATTCATTTAGAGGATGTTCTCAATGGCATCCGTAAGGAATTATTAAAAGAAGGTAAACCTTTTAATTAAATAGTAGTCGCCTGGCTATGTAAATCTTGTCCTGTAAATTTATTTTTCGATTTACGCTCATATTCGTTTAGGTATTATTATTTTAGGGTATAATAACCAACGCTTTCCAGATGGAAGCTCCTAACCCTCAATATAAACTAAATGGTATTTACAGTTGTACTCCTTAGCCTACTATTGCTGATTATCTGCATCACTTATTTTAAAATAAACACTTTCCTGGCATTTTTGATAGTTTCTATCCTTACAGCAATTGTATTGGGAATTCCAATGGATAAAATTTCTCCTACAGTTGAAAAGGGGATCGGTTCAATTATGGGTGGCTTGACCTTGATTATTGTGCTCGGGGCTATGTTAGGGAAATTGATTGCAAGTAGTGGGGCTGCCGAAAATATTGCAACGGTCATGGTTCGGTTATTTGGAGTTAAACACCTACAATGGGGGATGGCATTTACTGGATTTATCGTCGGAATTCCATTATTCTACGGTGTTGGTTTTGTATTATTGGTGCCATTAATATTTTCTATTGTCTATAAATATAAATTACCCGCTGTTTATATTGGATTGCCCATGTTGGCAGCCTTATCCGTAACTCATGGCTTTATTCCACCACATCCTTCACCTGTTGCCCTGGTCGTCTTGTTTGAAGCGAATATGGGATTAACATTGATCTATGGATTATTGATCGCTATTCCAGCCATTATTATTGGAGGACCACTCTTTAGTAAAACCCTTAAACATATTACCGCAGGTAAATCTGAAGTCTTTAAACCCGAAGAAATGGTCATGGAGGATGATGGTTATCAAAAACCAGGTCCCCTGAATAGCTTTTTGACGGCTTTATTTCCAGTGATTATGATTATCCTGTTTACAGTCTTGCCTTATTTGGTATCCAAAGACAAAACTGCAATACATCAAGTTCTTGGTTTTTTGGGATCAGCAAATATTGTTATGCTGATTGCCATTATCTATGCCACCTTTTCCCTAGGGATATTTCAAGGAAGACCCATTAAAGAGGTTATGGTTATTTATGGGGAAGCTGTAAAAGATATTGCCATGATCTTGTTAATCATTGCAGGTTCTGGTGTTTACAAGGAAGTGATGGAAGCCAGTGGAGTTAGTGTAAAATTAGCAGAGAGTTTACGGGGGATGCCAATTCATCCATTGATTCTGGCATGGACGGTTACCGCCATAATCCGCGGATGCGTGGGTTCTGCAACTGTTGCTGCATTAACTGCTGCCAGTGTATTATTGCCCTTGCTACAAGCTTCAGGAGTAAATCCAAATTTACTGGTATTGGCTATTGGAGCTGGAAGTTTGATGTTTTCACATGTTAATGACTCTGGCTTTTGGATGTTTAAAGAATATTTCGGAATATCGGTAAAAGATACGTTTCGGTCTTGGTCAATTATGGAAGCCATTGTTGCCGTAGTAGGACTTATTGGCGTATTGATCTTATCTCTATTTATATAAACTTAAAATCAAAAAAATATGTTTAACGCAGATGAACACTTTGAAAAATTAGGATTGAATTTACCTCCCGCTCCAAAACCATTAGGAGTATATAAACCCTGCCTTATCGATGGTAAATATTTATACTTATCAGGGCATGGTACTGTTCAGGCTGATGGAACTTTAATTATTGGGCGTGTCGGCAAGGATATGGATATGGAAGCTGGAAAACTTGCTGCGAGGCAAGTGGGTTTGGCAATGTTAGCGACAATCAAAGCGAATTTAGGAACTCTAAATAAAGTAAAGCGCGTTATTAAGGTTTTGGGAATGGTCAACTGTACGGCTGAGTTTGAAAGACATCCGTATGTTATCAACGGTTGCAGTGAATTATTTGCCTCCGTATGGGGTGAAGAAAATGGAGTTGGGGTAAGAAGTGCAGTAGGATTTGGTTCATTGCCAGATAATATTCCCGTAGAAATTGAAGCATTATTTGAATTACATGAGGATTGATCATGGAATCTTGGTATGAAGTTCAGAATATAGATCAGCTGGCATCACCGGCATTGTTATTATATCCCAAACGGATAGCGCATAATATAGAATTACTGAAGTCAATGGTTGATCATGACAGCAGTCGGGTTCGTCCGCATGTCAAAACGCATAAAATGCTTGAAGTAAGCAAAATGATGATAGATGCAGGAATTGATCAATTTAAATGTTCGACCATTGCTGAAGCAGAAATGTTGGCCTTAGCGAATGCGAAGGATGTCTTATTAGCCTATCAACCTGTAGGTCCAAATATCAAACGTTGGCAAAAACTAATTCTTGCCTATCCCAATACGCAATTTTCCTGCCTTCTGGATAATGTAAGTTCTATTCAAGCATTGAATGATGCCGCAGTTGAAATAAATAAAGTGTTGGACTTTTACTTGGATGTAGATCTAGGTATGGGTAGGACGGGAGCGGCATTTTCCCAGATCAAGGAATTATGGGAAACTATACGTCAGCAGGAAAACTTAAGACTCCAGGGAGTTCATGGATATGATGGTCAGATAAATAATCCTGATGTTGAAGTTCGGAAGAAGGAAGCTGATTCAGGGTTTGATTTACTTCAAAAGGCTCATGACTTTCTTCAGGAACAATCAGATCAATCCTTAAAAATTGTGGTAGGAGGTTCCCCATCCTTCACTGCACATGCGGAAAGAAAAAATGTAGCCTGTAGTCCGGGAACCTTCGTGTTTTGGGATTGGGGCTATTCTGAAAAGATTCCTGAACAGAAATTTAAAGTAGCAGCTGTGCTTCTTACCCGGGTAATATCAGTAATTAATGAAAATAGAATCTGTATTGACCTCGGATATAAAGCTGTTGCCTCTGAATCTCCTTTGCCACGTGTGAAATTCTTAAATGCGAATGATGCGGTTCCTATACTTCAAAGTGAGGAACATATGGTATTAACGGTAGAGGATAGTCATAACTATCCTGTAGGCACAGCCTTATATGCCATTCCACTTCATATTTGTCCAACAGTTGCCTTATATGAAAAGGTAGCAGTGATTGAGGATAAGGAATATGCTAAAGATTGGCAGGTTATAGCTAGAAATAGGGCTTTAAATATATAAGTATGGAGGATAAGCAGCCATTTTTGATTGACGGGCATTTGGATTTGAGCATGAATGCCATGGAATGGAATCGGGATCTTCGACTTTCCATTTCTGAATTGAATCGGAGGGAAGAAGGGATGCATGATAAACCAGATCGAGGCAAGGCTACAGTATGCTTTGAGGAATTGCGAAAAGGGAATATAGGTTTAGTCGTAGCCACTCAGATCGCACGCTTTGTGGAGCCTGGAAGTTCATTGCCTGGTTGGTTTTCACCAGAACAAGCCTGGGCACAAACGCAAGGGCAGCTGGCATGGTATAAAGCAATGGAAGAAAATGGACATCTACAAATGATTTGCAATCGAAACCAATTAGATCAACATTTGCAATTATGGAATGATAGTTCAGAATCTAATGTAAATCCGATTGGCTATATACTTAGTTTGGAAGGAGCGGATTCCATCGTGAATCTTGATTATTTAGAAAAAGCCTATGCTTATGGACTCCGGGCATTGGGACCTGCACATTATGGCCCTGGTCGCTATGCCAATGGAACAGACTCCTCTGGTAGATTAAATGCTGATGGCATTGCTTTACTTCGGGAAATGGATTATTTGAAAATGATTTTGGATGCGACTCACTTGAATGATGATGCTTTTTGGGATGCCTTGGATCGGTATAAAGGTCCGATTTGGGCCAGCCATAATAATTGTCGGGTATTTGTAGACCATAACCGTCAATTCAGTGATGAAATGATTACTGCCCTTATAGATCGAGGTTCGGTAATTGGGGTAGCCTTGGATGCCTGGATGATGGTTCCAAATTGGGTGAGAGGTAAATCAACTCCTAAGGATAGTAATTGTAGTATGGAGATTATGGCTAATAATATCGATCACATTTGTCAACTTGCCGGAAATACAAACCATGTAGCCGTGGGAAGTGATTTGGATGGAGCCTTTGGAAAAGAACAGTGTCCGTATGATTTGGATACCATCGCAGATATTCAAAAGGTATTTCCAATTTTAAGGAATCGGGGCTATCAGGAAGAGGATATTATTAAAATTGCAAACGGCAATTGGTTAAGATTTATGCGAAATGCATTATAATTTAATAAAGATAGGCTTGCAATTTTGCAAGCCTTTTTTTATTGATGCGGTTCAAACTTTGGTTGTTTTAACCCTTTAAATCTAAATCCGGTCTCCTTGGGATTTGTTCTAGTGGTATTAACAATTAATTCATCAGTTTCATCGTCATAGATAAAGATTCCTTTAGAATCGTCTTCTGAGTTGTAAATTCCACCATCTTCTGTAAAAACAAGAAATGTTCTAGCTGTTGCTTTAGTATTTGATGCTGGGGTAACCTTTAATTGTCCTTCGCCAGCTGAGGTTACAGTTACAGTCGTATTATCAAAGATTTGCAAGGGGGAATTAGGTGGATAAGTAGTCATGCTCCCTTTGTAAGTACCTAAAGCAGCATCTAGAGGAACTTTGTCATCCTTGCTACAAGATGTTGATACCAATGCTATAACAGCAATAATAGCTGGGCTAAATAATTTAATTTTCAGATTCATAGTTGTTAGATGTGATTTGAACTGTAGGTGCAATTATCTTGCCAATTAAGAACTTCTGTTTTTGAGTAATCTATCCGTTCTTGGTTATTTATTAAGGAAACTAATAGCATCTTCATTCAGGAGTTGTTCAGGTATTAATCAATATTCTAAGGGATTTCTTTCTGATTTTTCCCGGATTTTGTTCGGACCTTGTTCGAATTTTTTGGGATGAGGTCCGACAGATGTCCGGAGAAGGTCCGGAGAAAGTCCGGTAAAACCATGATGTTGACTTGAATAATAATGCTGTTAGAACAAAAGGTGAATAGAAAATTTATCTACAGCCGATCTGAAATAATAGCTCTGTTGAAACAGAAAATTAGTTCACGAAACTTCAGATTTCTAGATTTCTAAAATTGAAAGGATTTGTTTGCTTTATTAATTTATGTATCTTCAATTACACCGTTTTTAATATTAGAGATAAGATTATTGTTAAATAATTGAACTATGGCGAATAATAATTTAGAAATTGAGGCTATCGAATTGATTAAATCCTTGAATCTTCCGGCATTGGTTTTGGAGATTTATAATGAAAATATTTCAGATCCGGAGTTGGATGAATTGTTAAAGTATGATTATTCTAAACCGGATTCAATTTTTGAATTGGATAAAGAAGATCAAGACAGTTATGAGGTAGATCGTTATAAACCAATTTTTGAAATGAATCATAGCCAAATTATTGCATATGATACTCAAAAGGCTGGATATATTCTTTATAATATAGAGAAGGACATTGACAACCCTGAGTATTTAACTTGGGATGGAGTTTGGTTGGAGGAAGTGAGTGTATGGTGGGAAAATGAATGGGAAGATGATGAAATAATAAAGGCAGGTAAGGCTTTAGGATTACAGTATACACCGCAAATAGTAGATGAATTAAATCAGGTGAATGATGGGACTGGATTTAGTACAACTGAGTCGAAAAATAAATGGTTGGACGAAAAGAAAAAAGCTTGGAATTTATATGTATAATTGATTTCAATAAACAACTAATAGCTTTTTATGAAAAGAACTAGCTTATTGATTCTGCTATCAGGATTAATGTTTTCGACTTTTTTATTTTCATGTAAGGATGATACTTTTAAGCCAGATTCGAAAGAGGAGGCAGCAAAATTTGAAAGTATTGAAGTTATTAAGACGAAACCTAATGCTGCAACAAATAGCTTAGTAGAGTTCAGTTATGATAATCAAAATCGATTAATAAAAACTGGCTTTTCTGAGTATGTTTATGACAAAAATGGGAAAGTTGAAAAAGTTCAGGTATATACTGATAAGAGGGAATTATGTTCTGAACATTCTTATCTATACGATCAACAGGGTCGCTTGACAGAAGTGAAATTAACTTTTCTTAGGAACCCAAATTCGATGACTGATCTTGCTGCCGATAAGCCTGTTGTTGCAAGTTTTACTTATCCATCCGGATCTAAACTTCCATCCACGATTATTACCAGGGATTTTAAATTTTCCAAAGAATTTGACTTTGGGCCGAAGGGTTTTGGAGCTCCCCAAAAGAAAGAGTATAAGTATGATGGAAATAATGTAACTGAAGTAATTATTACTGGAACTGATAATAATCCGTTCGAAGATAACGATCGACCTTATTATGCACGGTTATTTTTCAAAAAAGGAAATAAGAAGCATTTTCTTAAGGGGCTTTATGATAAATTAGGTTTTAATCCTTTAGATTATTCTGAGGTGATTTCTGAAAATCAACCTGAATTGCAGGCTTCATTTCAAAGTCGTGAACCGATCACAGATGTCCAGCCGAATTGGGAACAAGCAAGTAAATTTGTGGTTGCAGAGGATCAAAATTCCAGACCTGTAGAAGTTTCGGTCTCTATATATCCAAAAGATGTTTCGATTCATGGCGAAGATTATTTGTTATGGTCTTCCATGTATAAAATAAAATATAAAGACTAGTATTCATTTGCTAACCTACATTATTTCCATTCAAGAGATTTAATAATTTCAAAAAACATTCAAGATTTTTATTTCTGGGCAGTATCAAATGATAGGATAATATTGCCTTGAGGTTGATTGAGTTTAATTGATTGGAGAATATCCCTGATTTCAGCTATAGTTTTGTGCTTTTTCTTGAAATATATTTGTATTAAGGAAGAGGATATAGTGCTGATGATAAACAGGGAATATTTTTAAACAGTTAATTTTAATATTATGATAAGAAAATCTTTAACATGCCTAGCGATGGTAGGCACCTTGATCTTAGGAAGTTGTGGGTCAAGCCAAAAGAACGCAGCAGAGTACAACAATGCTATTATTACGGTGATCAATGGAAACGAAGCTCATATTTCCAATATGAATGCTGCCATGACCTCTGCGGATTATGCTAAAGCTGAGACAGTACGTTCCGAATGGGAGAAATCATTGTCGACTGACATCAAGAAAGTAGAAGACTTGGGCGACTTTAATGGCGATGGAGATTTTCAAAATGCCGTAGTTGCTGGTTTGAAAGAATATCAAAAAATTGTAACTGACTCGTATCCAAAATTAATTGAAATCAGAAAAAACAATGTCCAGGATCCGGCAACCGAAAGTAAGTTATTGGATGAAATCAATAATGCTTTCGAAAGTGCAGCGAACAATGTAAACAAAGCTTCCGATGCATTTGAAACTAAATACAATAAGTAGGTTAAAATAGAAATGATTATTTACAAATTGCCTCAATCGAAGATTGGGGCAATTTTGTTTTATATTTCAGAACTGAAAGGTTGGAAAGCGGAAATATCAAATACTTTGTTTAATGTTAATGCAATCCCAAGAGCGATATTGATAGACGAGAATGAAAATTTCGAAGACCTAGATTTTAAGATTAATTCCGTTCATTAAGTTGATTGACTCAAAATCAGGAAAGTTTTATTTGTTGGCTTTTTTTGTATTTTAGATTTAGTAAATCAGATACATAACTATTAATAGCCTATAAAAACGAATAATTTTCGTTGATCTTAGTTTCAGCTTTTTTTATGAGAACAATCACTTTAATTCTATTCAGTTTATTATTACATTTTTCCTATGCTAAAGGTTCTTCCCAATATGAGGTAATTAAAGTTTGGAATTTCTTAAAATATTATCACCCAGATTTAGCATCTGGAAAGATAAATGCTGATAGCCTTTTTATAAAGCATATTGATCAGAAATATAACAATGTAAATGATGTTATTTCTGCATTTACACAGGGTTTGGGTAATAACTTTACCGGAGAAGTGATTTCCAATAATGCCAAGGATGCCATCAACGCTAATCAAAATTTTGATTGGTATCGGAAGAATCCTAATATTTCAAAGGCCAACAAAAAATTGTTGGATAATATTTATAGAAATAGATATCAAGCTGAATCACATTTTTACATTCCTAAGGTAGGCCACATTGCTGAAATACCGAATGAGAAAAGCTATGATTTTCCTAAAACTGAAAATCTCCCTGAAAATTATAGGCTACTAACCTTGGCAAAGATTATAGGTGCTATTGATTATTTATACCCGCATAAATATTTAATGGCAAAGGATTCTGATCAAATATTGGAAAATCTTGTGAATGAATGTTTGACGGTAAATAATCGGAAAGACTTTGAATTAATACTGGCAAAAGCCGTTTCCACAATGGAAGATACGCATGCTTTTAAATTTTATAATCAATTGAACTTCAAAAGAGAAATTTTTCATTCTTCCTTATATGCAGCTTTTGATTTTCAAGTTAGAGAGGACTATATTCTCGTTACCGATCTAATTATCCCTGAAATCTGCGAAAAAGCTAATCTTGCAGTGGGTGATAAGATCACTTCCATCAATGGAAAAAAGATTCAAGCCATTATTGAGGAGAAAAATAAGCTTTTATCAACTTCCAACAGGGGAGGCCTACTTTATCGCTTATCAGATTATCAGAATAACTTAATTTGGCCTGATAATACCGAATCCAGAGATATTACGATTCAAAAGAATAATAGTAGCAGTATTATTCAGAGTAAAATTGATTTTATTAACCCTGCTGATAAACCTAGAATTGAACTTGTCCTAAATTTTCTTAAAGCCAAACAGCAAAATAAAAGAGAAAATAAGTCAATTGATCCTAATATTGCTTATTTCAAGATCGATCAAACATTCTCCTTTATAGAGGATGTGGAGGATGAGAATATTAATGCCGAAATGGAGAAAATTCTGAAGGAGGCGGCATCAAAAGAAGCTATGGTATTCGATATGCGTGGTTATCCAGATTGGGGTGGTTTTGTCTATACTTATGTTTATGGATACTTTTCTAAAAAGGATAATTTCTTCGGCAAGTATTTCCAACAGAATCTTAATAATGTTGGAACCTTTATTTACAATGAAAATACAGAAACCTATTTCCCAAAAGAAAAACTATACAATGATCATCCCTATAATGGGAAAGTGTTTATTATCTTAAATCAAGAAACCCTAAGTGCAAGTGAATGGAATAGCATGAACTTACAGCATATTTTTCCTCAAGCCATTACAATCGGACAACAAACTGCTGGTGCCGATGGGGATATCAAAAAGTTGGTTTTACCCGGGAATTATACCTTAGAATTTACGGGAAATGCTGTTTTTTATCCGGATGGAAAACAAGCTCAAAAAGTAGGAGTGAAGATTGATAAGAAAATAGAATACCGTGATTCCGATGTTTTAAATAAATCTGACAAAGCTATAAATTTAGTTAGGAGTTTGATGGGAAGGTAGGTTCTGTTGACTTAGAATCCAAAGAATTCTTAAGTATAATCATATTACGGGAAACCGTTTTATTACCTAAATGGCTCAATGTAATTTTATACCAGATAAATTCTAGTGTAAAACGCAGGGTATTAATTTAGTACTTAAGAATAATGGAGAAAGGTAACTTAACAAGATCTTGTATTCAATGTGGTCAATCTAATCCTATTGAGTTCAATTTTTGTTCCAATTGTGGGGCTAAAAATTCAAAGGATGAGCCGACTGTTAATCCTTCAAATTCAAACCCTCCAAATTCTATTGGGAAAGCAGGTGTCTTTATTGCTGGAGCCTTAACAGGAAGTGCATTCAATGAATTAAGCCATTCTTCTAGTGAACCTCCTTCCACTGTGGCGATTTCTACTGAATCTATTCTTAATAATTCTAACCAAGCGAATCCCAATGCAACATTAATAGACTACGATGGTAATAATATTACCGATGGTATTCTGGTTGATAATGATAATAATAATATTTCGGAAGCAATTTTTTTAGATTCAGACCAAAACGGATTGGTTGATGCCATTATGCTGGATTCAGACCAGGATGGTTTGCTTGATGCCATGATTCTAGACTCTGATGGAGATGGAATTATGGATGCAATTATTTTGGACTCGAATAAAGATGGATTATTCGATTCAATTTCTATGGACACGAATCAGGATGGTTTGGTAGATGCAATCATCCTTGATTCTGATACAGACGGAGTAGTGGATGCGATGCTGCTTGATGTTAATTATGATGGGGTAGTAGATGAGGTTTTTTTGACAGATCAGAAAGGAGTAAATCTTGATGATGTTGGAAGCGACCTTGAAAATAATGTTGATGATGATTTTGATTTCACCAGTTGGTTTGATTTATAGAAAGTATTAATGAAAATTATTCAATGTACCTCCTGTCAGTCAAAAATGACTTTAAATAGCCAAGGATATAATAGACTAAACCAATTATTTATTCAATGTCCTTATTGTAGTTCTGAATTTTGGATGGGTTTTGATGAAAACATGAACCTTAGGATTATTTCCAATCCAAAATTAACAGAAGAAATTCCTGTCAAAATAGAAGAGGATAATCCAGACAAAGAAGAGGAAAATATTATCACTGAAGAAAACTTGACTGCTAAGAAAAAGAACCTATCAATTGATGAGATCATAGTTATTTTGGCCCTTTTATTTTGTGCTTTCTATTTGATAATTAGTTATGTTAAATAATTAAAACCAACCTTTATGAATTTGGAATGCTCCAATTGTCATTGCAAGATGCAATTAAATACAGATAATATTTTAAAGGAATCAATAATAGTTCAATGTCCTAAATGTTCTCAAAAATTGCGGGTTAAAATTCCACAGCCTCAATTAAAGGAAGCAATTGTTTTAGAATCAATTGTAATGCCTGTTGTTGAACCTCCTGAAATACCTGTTATTGAACCCCCTGAAATCCCTAGAAGTTCTAAATCAAAACGTAAAAATATTTTTTCCTTTGAAGGTAGAATAGGTCGACTTGAGTTTTTTTTGACTTATCTATTTATCTATTTCCTTTCAGCAATTTTAAAACGCTTTCTTAAGGGCAGTAATGACGAAGTCTGGTATATTTTAGGAAATAGGTATGAAGAAGGATTCAGTAACAATCCAATTTTTATTATCCCAATTGTGATTTTATTGTGGGTTGGTTTTTCTCAAGGGACAAAGCGTTGTCATGATGTGGGGAAAAGTGGTTGGTACTTATTAATACCTTTTTATGTATTCTATTTAATTTTTGCAGAAGGTCAAAGATTCGATAATAAGTATGGACCAAAAATTAAATGATGGGGTTTATTAAAAATTTTAATTTGATTCGTCTATGGTATTTAATTTGCTTAGGTTAAGTTCGGATAAGAGAATTAAATACATTGACTCTGGCTTTTTACTTACTCTTCATCTTATTGTGATTGGAATTCTTTAGATTTGACTATCACACTTAAGAAGGGGATAATTTTACACAATTGTTATTCCTACTATGAAATAACGATTGGAAAAGCTAAGAAATAAGGACGAAAAATGATACTGAAACATAGGATTGGCTATAGTTACCTGAAACCTGCACTTACTGGAGTTTTCTCAGTAATGTTGCTAGCAAGTTATGCACAGGAAGATAAAAAACAAGTTGAGAATCAGCAAAATAATGAGCAAGCAGTAGGAACTCAAAAATCAGTTTTGGATTCCATCGAGATTGTTCGTGATTATCGTCCGATGTTGGCTGATGCTGTAAAGATTCGTCGTAATCCGGATATGAAGATCGACCGGAAGGCATTAGAGGTGGAATTGAGAACGATTGCTGCGGGATTGTATTATAGTAGAAACAATTTTAAAGAACCTTTTCATAGTCCTTTACCGGAAAGATATCCTAATTCTGACCGGGATAATGTAGACAATAATAGGATAGGAATCTTAGCTTATCGTGCTGGTCAATTTGACCGGGCGGTTTCTATTTTGGAAAAAGTAAAACCTGCGGATGCTTTTTACCAAAGTTCGGTAATGGCATTAGGGTCAATTGCTCTGCAAGCTGGTGATAAACAGAAGGCGAGGGCAGCATTTTACAATGCCTCCAAAATGAATTATGATAAGGAATTGAAAGCAGATGCTCTTTATAATTATGCGAAGACCTTATTTGAATTGGATTCGGTCCAAGTATCGTTGAAACCGCTTCAGGAATATATTACCATGAAATTTGCAGAGCTTGATCCAGAAGCTCAAAAAGCAGAGAATACTGAAACCCGAATGGCTCAAGTATTGATGGGAAGCAGCAATTTTCAGGCTGGGGTTTACTTATTGGAATCGTTTCAAAATAGAGAATCCAAAGCTGATATGGTTTATCAGAAGATAACCTATTATCGTGGGTTGGAATTTTATAATGAGCGTGCCTTCGAGAATAGTATTTCCATGTTTATGCGTTCAGAGAAAGTTCCTTTTGATCCAGAAATGGCAGCATTGGCAACCTATTGGAAAGCGGAGGCGATGTATGAAGTTCGCAAGTATGGCGAGGCTGTAGATAATTTCTCTAGATTTTTACAGATGCCGGCTGCTAGAACCACGAATTTATACAATTATGCAAACTATGCCTTAGCGTATTCAGCCTTCCGTATTAACCGCTATAGTGTTGCTGCTGATTATTTTGAGCGTTTTTTAGCATCTGATGAGGGTTCATTGGATAAAAATGTGCGTTATGATGTGATGGCTCGATTAGGCGATTCTTATCTATCTATGCGTAATTATGGACGTGCTAATGAATACTATGATCAGCTGATCGCCAATAAGGCTCCGAATCAGGATTACGCCTTGTTTCAACATGGTATTATCCAAGGCTTGCAAGGCGACAATGATGCTAAGTTAAATACTTTGAGATCAGTCGTTGAACAGTTTCCAAATTCCAATTATGCAGATGATGTGGCTTTTGAAATTCCATATATATCTTTCGTAAAAGGGGATTATGAAGTTGCTATCGAAGGACTACAAAAGATGATCGACAAATACCCGAGAAGTAGTTATGTACCCCGGGCATTGATGACCATCGGCTTGGTTCAATACAATATGAGTGATAATGAAGCTGCGATGGCTACCTTTCAAAAGGTTGTAAAGGATTACTCGAAGACAGGCGAGGCTGCACAAGCATTGTTATCAATAGAGAATATCTATTTGGATCAAGGTGATGCAACAAGCTATATTCAATATGCTACGAGTACCAATATCACTGATTTAAGTGAGGGTGAACAAGATAACCTGGCATTTCAAGCCGGAAATACTTTGTTTAACAGAGGACAATATGGTCCTGCTGTGGAGGCAATTAATGCTTATTTCGATAAATTTCCGAAACCAAGGCAAGAGAAGCATGCACGCTATATTCGTGGGGTGAGTTTATTCCATACAGGTCGTCCTGAAGAGGCATTGCACGATCTGAATATTATCTTGAATGATTGGACGAGTCAGTATACGGAGAAAACCTTGATGACAGTAGCTGCTTTATATTTGAGTTTGAAAGAATATAATGAGGCAATTGTACACTTGAAAAAACTGGAGCTTAATTCTGACTACAAGGATAATTATGGTTATGCTGTTACTAATTTGATGATCTGTTATTACGAATTAGGGGATTATGAGCAAATGGATAAGTATATCGAGTTGGTTAAGAATAATGCAAAAGCTACGGAAGAGGAAATTGCTACCGCTCATTTATACAGTGCAAAAGCTATGGCTCAGCAAGGTAAAAAGCAGTCAGCGTTGAAAGAATTGAACCTGGCGGCCCTAAAAAGTCATGCAGCAGTTAGTGCTGAAGCACGATACAATGTTGCACAAATGCAATATGATAATAAGGAGTACGACAAGGCTCAGAAATCGGCTTTTGATGTCATTGAAAACATGGATTCCCATGATTATTGGGTAGCAAAAAGTTTTATCCTGCTAGCAGATACTTATGCTCGCAAAGGGGATGCTCTACAGGCTAGAAAAACATTGGAAAGTGTGATTGAAAATTATACTGAAGATGATGATGTGATTCCAGCAGCAAAAGAACGTTTGCAGAAAATGAAAAAGAAGTAGAAGGGATTAGTTAGTTGGTGGTTATTCGATCGAGTAATGCTTAGGTATTAACATTCCTTAATGGATTGAAAATAAAATAAATTAAACATCCTAGTAAACTAAATAATAAAGATATTATAACCCAAAATGTTTTTTTCAAGTTGCTTAGGGAATGATTTGTCATTATGGAATATAATGTATAACCATAAATAGAAACTACTATAGTTGTTATTACTATATATAAAATATTGCTCGTATTGAAAAGAAAGAGAAAATCCATAACTCAGCAAATTGGTTAAATATAAAAATAAGATAATAATTGAATAAAATCTTAAGGAGCCTTTAAACTAAATTAAAGGCTCTTAATGTTTTATAAGATTTTATTAATGCTTTCAAGAGGATATCCCGCGCTCGCTGTCATTCCTTTTCCTCCGATTCCTGTTAAGGTATGAACTTTATTATGGTTATATACAATTTATATTTTTAAGTATTTGCAATTCGAAGGAATAGGCTAATGGAGGTTTAGTTTATGCTAAAATTGGCTCAATTAATCCTAAAGTGAACCATTAAATTTATAATTATTTTGACCTTATTTAGCCGAAAAGAAAAAAAAATGAACAAAAGAATCAATTTACTTTTACTCTTAAGTTGTGTAACATCCTTAGCAATCAGTCAAGAACTACTAAAAGGTAATTCACTTCCAATAAAGAATACTTATAGTATCAATCAATCGGATACACCTGAAGAAATTATCAGAAAAGCAGCTCACGTTGTTCCAACAAAAAACCAATATGATGCCCTCAAAGATGAATTCATCGCCTTTATTCATATTGGACCGAATACATTTACTAAAATGGAATGGGGAAATGGAAAAGAGGATCCTACAATATTTGATCTTAAAACCTTAGATACTGATCAATGGTGTAAAAGCATGAAAGATGCTGGCATGACCAAGGTAATTTTTACTGCAAAACATCATGATGGATTTGTTTTATGGCAAAGTCGCTATACCAAGCACGGTGTTATGTCCACAGGTTTTAGAAACGGAAATGGTGATGTCTTGAAAGATTTGGCGGCATCATGTCAAAAATTTGGGCTTAAATTGGGAATTTATTTATCTCCAGCAGACTTATACCAAATAGAAAATCCGGATGGTTTGTATGGTAATTTAAGTGAGTATTCAGATAGGATTATCCCAAGAAAAGTTGAAGGTAGACCATTTAAGAATAATCAAACCTTTAAATTTAATGTAGACGATTACAATGACTATTTTCTAAATCAATTATTTGAATTATTAACAGAGTATGGTCCAATCCATGAGGTCTGGTTTGATGGTGCACATCCAAAAACAAAGGGTGGGCAAAAATATAATCGGGTAGCCTGGAAAAAATTAATTCATACCCTTGCACCAGATGCTATCATCTTTGGAATGGAAGATTTGCGTTGGTGTGGCAATGAAGCAGGAGGCACAAGACCAACGGAGTGGAATGTAATTCCTTATGCTCAAGATCCGCTTACCTTAGATACGCATAAAGATTTAACTGATCAAGACTTAGGCAGCAGGGAAGCGATAAAGGGTGCGAAATTTTTACATTATCAGCCTGCAGAAACGAACACTTCCATACGTGAAGGTTGGTTTTATAGGGATGATAATTTCCAGAAAGTAAGAAGTACAGATGATGTGTTTGACATTTATGAAAGATCTGTAGGAGGGAATTCTATATTCTTATTGAATATTCCGCCTAATCGTGAAGGGAAATTCTCTCCAGAAGATGTAAAGGTTTTGGAGGAAGTCGGTGAAAGAATTAAATCAACTTATTCCAATAATTTATTAAGGAATGCTAAGATTGATAAATCATTAATTGATGGTGATTTAAAAACAAAACTAGTTTTAAAGTCCAGTCAAGTTCAGATTGAAATCCCTCTTTCTAAGAAAACTAACTTAAATAGATTTGTGATTCAAGAAGCGATCGATACCAATGGGGAACGAATTGAAAAGCTTGCATTAGATGCTTGGATTGATGGAAGTTGGAAAGAAATCAGCCATAGTACAAATGTAGGTTTTAAGAGGATTTTACGCTTTCCTCAAGTAAATACTAGTAAATTACGTTTGAGAATATTAGAAAGCAGAGCAATTCCGGTATTAAGTGAAATAGGAGCATATTTAGCGCCTAATACTCTTCCTCAACTGGAAATTTCACGTAATGCTAGTGGTAAAATTACAATCCAACCTAAAAAACATGAATTTGGATGGAAACCACATGGTGAAGATGTCTTAAAAAATCTAAGTGCAGATTATAAAATCTTCTATACGACCGATGGAACAAAACCTAATAAAAACTCAAATTTATATCAGGGTGAATTCCTTCCTAATAGTAATCATATTAATGCCATAGCGATCTCAAAAGATGGCCAAGTTGGATCTGTAGTTGAAAAGGAAATCGGAATTGAAAAAAAGGATTGGAAAATCATTGATAAAAGTTCAGAAACTAAAGGTCATGAGTCAAATTTAATGTTTGATGAAAATCCGAGTACTCATTGGAATTCTCAATCTGATAATAATGTTCATTTTGTAAGCATCGATTTAGGAAAAACTGAACTATTAAAGAGTTTTGCATATACCCCTCAACGCCAGAATGAAAAAGGAATGCTAGAGTTGGGGAAAATTTATAGTAGTAATGATGGGACAACTTGGGAGCTAATTGATTCATTTGAATTTGGTAATTTAATCAATGATCCTACAACCAGGACATTTAGATTTAAAAACCCTGTGAAAACAAAATTCATTAAAATTGAAGCGGTAAAAATAGCTAGGGATGATAAATCACTTAGTATAGCAGAATTAGACTTCTTTAATTAATATATTAAGGCAAACCGGATAAATAATTGATTATGCATTTATTTAATTTCAAATCTATATTGCTTTCCATAGGGCTTATCTTAGTTAATTGGAGTTTATTTGCTCAAGAACATTTAAATAACAAACCGAATATTGTCTATATCTATGCAGATGATTTGGGGTATGGAGAACTTGGTTCCTATGGTCAAAAGTTAATTCAGACTCCAAATTTGGATAAATTAGCTAAAGAAGGAGTTCGTTTTACTCAACATTACAGTTCAGCTCCAGTTTGTGCTCCCTCGCGTGCTATGTTGATGACGGGAAAGCATTCAGGGAAATCTTATATCCGTGGGAATTACGAATTAGGAGGGTTTCAAGATGATAAAGAAGGAGGGCAGATGCCGCTGCCAGAAGGAGTTTTAACCATCCCTAAAATGTTAAAATCCGTTGGATATAAGACTGGCATTGTTGGCAAATGGGGTTTAGGAATGGCTAATACTACAGGTGATCCCCAAAAACAAGGCTTTGATTATGCCTACGGATATCTAGATCAGAAACAAGCCCATAATTTTTATCCAACGCACCTTTGGGAAAATGGTAAATGGGATACTTTAGAAAATGAATATCGCTTTGTTCATGAACAATTCGATCCTAAGAATCTCAAGAATGAGGATTTCGAAAAATTTACAGGAAAGGAGTATTCTCCAGAGAAAATGACTTCAAAAGCTTTGGGATTTATCGAAGAGAATAAAAAGAGTCCTTTCTTTTTGTATTTACCTTATACGATTCCGCATGTGTCCTTACAAGCTCCAGAAGCGTATATCAAGAAATATATTGGAAAATTCCCTGGAGAACAACCATATCTAGGTGAGAATGGATATGTTCCATCTCAATACCCTCTTTCCACCTATGCTGCGATGATAACCTATCTGGATGACCAGGTGGGAATTATCCTTGCTAAACTCAAGGAACTTGGGCTTGATGAAAACACCATAGTCATGTTTTCAAGTGATAATGGGGCAACATTCAATGGTGGGGTACAGCCAAAGTACTTCAATAGTGTCGGGGGGCTCAGAGGTCTTAAAATGGACGTCTATGAGGGGGGAATCAGAGTGCCATTCATTGCCAAATGGCCGAATAAATTTCCAAAGGATAATGTTTCTGACCATATTTCTGTTCAATATGACTTGATGGCAACATTAGCAGATTTGCTGAAAATTGAAAATATTCCTACTGATGGTGAATCCATGATGCCCACATTACTCGGAAAAGATCATAATCTAAATGAACGTTATTTATATTTTGAATATCCTGAAAAAGGTGGTCAAATTGCGATTCGAAAAGGTAAATGGAAAGCAGTAAAAACTAATGTAAAGAAGCAAGGCTATAAAAATACAACTTGGGAGCTTTATAACCTTGAAAATGATCCCATGGAGGAAAAGGATTTGGCAAGCTCTAATGCAGATTTATTGAAAACTTTTGATGAAGTTGTCTTAAAAGAGCATCAACCTTCTCATATTAAAGAATGGGAATTTATTAATCCGTTATTTAATTAGAATAAAAAAATAACAAATTAGGCTGTCCAATTAGTTTGGGCAGCCTAATTTATTTGGAGGATTTTTATTTCATTAGAAGATTTACTAAAGCCATAGATATCAAACCTAAATGATTAGCAATGAATGAAAACAGAATTTCTTTAAAACGAAAAAAGCCGTTTATTCTATTCAGAATAAACGGCTTTTTGATTTGTGCGCCCACCTGGGCTCAAACCAGGGACCAAAAGATTATGAGTCTTCTACTCTAACCGACTGAGCTATAGGCGCGGTTATTTTTTGTGTTAAAAAATGGGATAAAAATTCAAAACTAGCTTATAAACTAGAGCAGTTAGAAATTCAAAAATCTGAGAATTAATTACTTTTACTGCCGTAGGCCACATCTTCACTCATCATTCATTTAAAGGTGATGAGTGAGGATGTCTCATTTTATTACGTCTTATTTTGATTTATTCCTTTCACTTATTTTAACTAATTTTAAAACAGTTTAAACCATATTCATTAGCTTAAATAAATGGATTTTTCAGTAAAACAATACATTAATAATATAAATCGACTTTATATTACAGGTAATGCTCGTGAACATTCGTATAGAGGAGATTTACAACGATTATTATCATCTATATTGCCAAAAGATATATTAGTGACCAATGAGCCTGCTCGTGTAGAATGTGGGGCTCCCGACTATGTATTGACAAAAGGTGTTGTAAATATCCCAGTCGGCTACATTGAGGCTAAAGATGTCAATGTAGATCTAAAGAGCAAAACTCTCAAGGAGCAATTTGATCGCTATCGATTAGGATTGTCCAATCTAATAATTACAGATTACTTACATTTCGTGTTTTATAAAGATGGTGAGTATGTCGTAGAGATTCGTATCGCACAAATTAAGAATGGAAATATTATTGGAATAAATGCAAATTTTGATCAATTCGAGACTTTAATCAAAAACTTTGCAGAAACCATAACGCAGACCATTAAGTCACCTACAAAACTTGCGAAACTGATGGCAGGCAAGGCTCGACTAATGGCAAATGTGATTGAGCAATCATTAGATTCCGATGATGCTCAAGAGAAAAATTCTTCGCTAAAGGGTCAAATGCTTTCGTTTAAGCAAATGCTTATACATGACATTACTAATCGCTCATTTTCAGATATATACGCGCAAACCATTGCTTATGGTATGTTTGCAGCACGTTATCATGACCCATCTTTGCCGACATTCTCACGGATTGAAGCAGCAGAATTGATCCCTAAATCAAATCCTTTTCTCCGTAAATTGTTTCAAGATATTGCAGGATTTGACGTAGATAGCCGTATCGTATGGATTGTGGATGAATTAGTGACGATATTTTTAGCGACAGATGTAGCCAAGATTATGAAAACGTTTGGTCGTTCGACCAAAATGGAAGATCCCATTATACATTTCTACGAAACGTTTTTGGCGGAGTATGACAAATCTTTGCGCAAGGCACTTGGAGTTTGGTATACACCACAACCGGTGGTGAATTTTATTGTGCGTGCAGTAGATGATATTTTGAAAGACGAATTTGGTTTGGCTAAAGGGTTAGCCGATAATTCAAAATCGAAAATCACAGTCAAAGTTCCTACGCACGACAAACGCTACAAAGCAGGAGTAGTGGATTACGAAAAAGAAGTGCATCGTGTACAAGTACTCGATCCAGCTACGGGTACGGGGACATTTTTGGCAGAAATGATAAAGCATATTCATAGCAAATTCAAGGGAATGGAAGGTATGTGGCAGAAGTATGTCAAAGAAGACCTTATCCCACGTATGAATGGCTTTGAATTATTGATGGCTTCGTATGCTATGGCGCATCTCAAAATGGATATGCTCCTAACCGAAACAGGCTATGTAGCCGATAACAATCAGCGTTTTCGAATATTCTTGACCAATTCGCTCGAAGAAGCGCATCCCGATAGCAATACGCTATTCAGTTCGTGGCTTTCGGACGAATCCAATCAAGCCAATGAAGTCAAAAAAGATACACCTGTGATGGTGGTTATGGGGAATCCTCCTTATTCTGTGAGTAGCACCAATAAAAGCCCTTGGATTGAAAATTTAGTAGCCGATTATAAAAGAGACTTGAACGAACGAAATATAAATCCTTTATCTGATGACTATATAAAATTTATTCGGTATGGACAGCATTTTATAGATAAAAATGGTACAGGTATTCTTGCATATATATCTAATAATAGTTTTATAGATGGTATTATCCATAGACAAATGCGTAAATCTTTATTGGAATCATTTGATAAAATATTTTTAGTTGATTTACATGGAAATGCTAAGAAAAAAGAAGTATCACTAGATGGAGGCATCGATCAAAATGTATTTGATATAATGCAAGGTGTATCAATTAACATTTTTATAAAAACAGGAAAGAAGAATAGGGATAAATTTGCAAAAGTTTATCATTACGATTTGTTTGGTAAAAGAGAAGAAAAATATAAAGTCTTAGGGAGTAGCCATATAAAATCGTTTCAGTGGAGTGAGGTGAATTTAAATAAAAAAACATATTTATTTAAAAATCAAGACTTAAAGCTCTTAACTTTTTATAATTCTCAATTAAATGTTGAAAAGCTATTTACTTTAAATGCAACAGGAATAAAAACTGAAAGAGATGATTTTGTAATTAAATATACTAAAATCGATGTAAACCAAACAATCGAAGATTTGAAGAATCTTGATTTAGAGACTTTAAGATATAAGTACCAATTAAAGCCAGATGGAAGAGATTGGAAATTAATTAATGCGAAAAATGACGTAATTAATAGCAATTTTGAAAAGATTAAACTTCAATATAGACCGTTTGATATAAGATATTCTATCTATACTGGAAACAGCAAGGGTTTTATGGCTTATCCTCGTCATAAAATTATGAAACATCTTGCATTTGATAATATAGCATTTATTACTACAAGGTTAAATAGGGGTTTAAGTACTGGATATGTGTTTTTAAGTAGTGTAGTTCTAGATTTACATTTGTTAGATAGCGCAGCAGATTCTTTGCAAACTTTCCCCCTTTACCTATATCCCGACACGAATGGACAATTAAGTACAGATGAACATCATGGGCGTGTACCTAATCTAAACAAAGAAATTGTAGCTGAAATAGCTAAAAGATTGGGGCTAATGTTTACCAATGAAAAGGAAGTTACAGAAGGTACATTTGGACCTATAGATATCTTAGATTATATCTATGCAGTATTACATTCACCTGCCTATCGCGAGAAATACAAGGAATTTTTGAAGGTTGATTTTCCACGAGTTCCTTATCCAACAGATCCGACAGCATTTTGGCAATTGGTTGAACTTGGGGGACAAATTCGTGTATTACATCTTTTAGAAAGCAAGAAATTAGAAGATTTGATTACCTCATATCCTGTAGGAGGTAACAACATCGTAGGCAAGTCAATATTCAAAGATGGTAAAGTCTATATTAATGAAACGCAGTATTTTGACAATGTTCCCCAGCTTGCTTGGAATTTCTACATTGGAGGTTACCAACCTGCTCAAAAATGGCTTAAAGAACGTAAAGACCGCGAACTTGACTTTGATGATGTGTTGCATTATCAAAAAATGATTGTTTCGCTTACAGAAACTGATCGACTAATGAAGGAAATAGATAAAGTATTGGAGGTGTAGTTGATGATAAATTATTTTGATAAAATTTTAGAATCATTAAATTTTAAAAGATTATTCCCACCAATGTGGCAATATGAATTTGATGAAAAAAAATATTTTAAAGAGTTGAAATTATCAAAATCTGTTAATTGCTTTATTATAGCTATAGTTTTATTAGGTTTTGGTGATTTTATCTTAAATAGATATGGAAAAGTAGTTATAGAGTTTTTAAAATCTAACTATAAAATTGATCAGACTTTACAAGTTTTTGTTTACTATTTTTTAGTAATTCATGTAGCTATAGTATTAATAAATCGGTTAAGACACGGTTACTTAATAACTATCAATTCTTTATTGTATTCGGTTGCTGTTTTATTCGTTTATAACGAACTGATTGCTAATAGATTTTTTCAATTAAATGATTTGTCAGAATATATCCAAAACATTTTTTTAGTGTTTTTGATATATTTTTTAATTTATTCAAGTAGATGGTCTTTGTATTATGTGAGACTAGATACACAAAATAATAATTATCAATTTGTGTTAGATAATGTTAATTCATCTGATTTGTTTAATTATTCGGGATTAAGTAAAGAACTGACTAAATTTATTCACAATACAGAATCTGAACAAGCATTTAATATTGGTGTTGTAGGTAGTTGGGGAGATGGTAAAACATTTTTTTCAAATTTGGTTAAAAATGAATTGGAAAAATATAGAGATGATTACATAATTATAGAATTTAATCCTTGGCAATATGAATCTACTAATTTGATTGATAATTTCTTTACTGAATTAATATCCACTACTAAATTTCTAAACAAGGATCTGACTACAGATATTGAGAAATACGTTAATCTTATATCTGATAGCTATGAAAATGATAAATTAAATATTTCATTTAAACTTTTATCAATTTTGAATGGGAAAAAGTCAGTAATAGAGCTAAAACAAGAGATTTCTAATAAATTAAAATTGTCAAGAAAAAAAATTCTTGTTATTGTAGATGATACTGATAGACTCGATAGTCAAGAATTAATGAGTGTTTTAAAGTTAATCAGAAATTCTGCTAATTTTTCAAATACATTTTTTATAGCAGGGATTGATGTTGATTATGTATACTCAAAAATTGATAATTATAAATATATTGAAAAGATTTTTAATGTCTTGATATCCTTACCAATTCTTAGTCAAGATTTATATGAAAAAACTATAGTGGATAAATTTGAAAATGAGTTCGATGATCCTAAATTAATTGATTCATTAAGAGAGTTATTAAGAAATAAATCTTTTGTATCTATAATTAGAAATTTAAGACAGGTAAATCGTTTAATTAATTCATTGAAAATTGCCTACAATAAATTAAGAGGTAATATAGATTATACAGATTTGTTGATTCTTGAAGCCATTAAATCTAGTAATACAATTTTATATAATAGTATACTTAATAATGAGGATTTCATCAATAATTTTGTTAAAGATGATAATAGACTTGATCCATGTGAGGAAAATTTAATGCAGAATAATTTAAATAAATGTCAAGAATCTCATTTTAGGAATTTTTTCGAAATTTTATTAACTGATAATGAAAATATTAAAGGTTACTCTAAGCAAAATAGACTGTTATATTTTAACTATGCAAATTATGGATTAGATATAATTGAATTTTTCGATATTATTGAAAAGTCAACCTCTGAAATTGCAGATAAATTCAACGATTGGTTATCAGAAGGTGAGATGATTAAAAAAGATCTATTTAGCATACTTTTAATCTTTTTAAACGATAATAAGACTAAAAAATTAATACCTGCTTTACTAGAGTTAAAAGATCCTAAATTCTCACGTGATGTAATTATTTCAGGATTCCTTAATAAAATTGCTTTACCAGATGATTTATATAATTTATTAAGAGAAATGCTTGACTATTATGATGAAGGTAATAGTTTTCAGAATAAAATGGTAATCTTCGAAGTTGTTTCGGATATAGTTTTAAGAATTTTAAGATTGAGTTCAGAAAATGTTAAATTTTTAAAAAGTGAATTTAAAAATAAAGTTTTAGAATTTTATATTAGTACTCTAAAGTATTTGATTAATAAGAATGAAGATGTTAAAATGGTTTTTGAAATTTTTAAGTTATCAACCGTAGAGATTAACTCTGATCGTTACAACTACGATGATAGGATTGTAAAGCTTGTTAAAGATTATGTTTCTAAGGGTAATAATTTTATTAAATTAATAGAAGAAATACTAATTGGTAAAAAATGGTCTGGAAATTATGATGATTTTACTAGAGAAATTCAAATATCAATTTACCTCAAAATACTTTTTTCAGAATCTGAAACCAAAACTCTAATTAATAAGAACTATCCAAAAACAAAAATACCTCACATAGAATTTTTAAAACATTATATTGATGAGTTTTATTTACATAATAAGTCATCAACTTTTACAAAGTATGTAAATGATGAACATTTACACAATCAATTTTTGAAATACTATAATAAATAGGATTTCTATTATTTCAAAATTGGATGTTTATTATTATCACCAGCCCTAAATATTCCTCAAAAAAAAGCCCCTGTAAGTTGAAAACTTACAGGGGTTTCTCTGTGCGCCCACCTGGGCTCGAACCAGGGACCAAAAGATTATGAGTCTTCTACTCTAACCGACTGAGCTATAGGCGCGGTTATTTTTTGTGTTAAAAAATGGGAGTGGATACCCGTTTTAACGATGCAATTATCGATATTTGAGACGAGAAAACAAAATTTTTATATGCAAAAAATTAAAAATGTTATTCTGGATTATGGGAATGTGATCTTTATGATTGACTTTCCTAAAGTGCGTCAGGCATTTATAGATTTGGGTATTAAAAATGTAGATGATTTTTTTGGACACCATGGGCAAGACACTTTGTTTGATTCCTTTGATAAAGGAGAAATAACGGTTCCTGAATTTCGAGATGGGGTTCGGGAAAAAGCCAATAAGTTTGATCTGACTGATGATGAAATTGATACAGCGTGGAATTCATTGCTGATTGGAGTGCCTGAAGGCAAACATCAGATCCTTGAAAATTTAAGAGACAATTACCGTACTTTCTTATGCAGTAACAACAATGAGCTTCATTATGCTTATTGTATGAACCATATTCAGGAGAAATATGGCGTCCCGAGCAATGATGTATTTTTTGAGAGGACTTATTATTCACATTTGGAACATTTAAGGAAGCCAGATGCTGCTATTTTTGAACGGGTATTGAATGAGAATAACTTAAATCCGGAAGAGTCATTATTTGTGGATGATAGTCCGCAGCATTTGGAAGGAGCGAAGAAGCTTGGTATTCAGACTGTTCTATGTAGTAAGGAGAGACCCTTGGAACAGATTGTAGCTGACTATAAATTATATTAAATATACCTTGTTTAATCCTCTTGCTTTACGTATCTTTGCAGACCAAGAATTTTACGACGGAAGGAGGTATACAAAAAAGCTATGATTATTGTTAATGTAAAAGAAGGAGAATCTTTAGATAGAGCGTTAAAACGTTTCAAGAAGAAATTCGAGAAGACAGGCGTTTTAAGAGAATTACGTTCGCGTCAAGCTTATGAGAAGAAATCCGTTGCTCGTCGTATCCAAGTTAAGAAGGCTATTTATAAGCAATCTTTAAATCAGGAGAATGCGTAATGATATAAAAAAGCTGCTTAAGGGCAGCTTTTTTTAGTTTATACTATTTTTAGATATGTTGGACCAATAGGTCCTTTTTTTATTTGTAATAACTCCAAAAGTGATATATTCTTATAAAAAGAAATTTTTGGGATAAAGGTTATTGCGTGTTTTTCGATCATAGGGATGAATTAAGGTATTTAGTTAAATCCTTGTTTCTATTCTGAGAAAAAAAGGATATTTCGATAGAAATATGGTTATCCGTAAAATGAGAATGTTTAAATACCTACTTTTGAAAACTATCAATCCAAATGAAATCAATTATTAATAATGCAATTAAAATAGTAGCTATTTTAATTTTTGCAAGCTCAATCGTGGCATGTTCAAAGACAGATGGTTGTCCTGAAAAATACGTAGAAGTATATAAGTCAGGCCAAATAGATTTGATTATTGACACTCAGGAACCGAAGAGAATGAATTTAGGACAAAAGACAATTTATCAAGATTGTGAAGTTTCTAATGTTGAAGTTCATGCGGTAACAGATGTAACCATTCGATTTGAAGGAGCAATTATCGAGTTAAAAGCAGGAGATATCAAAGATCTTAAATAAAAAAAAGAAAATAGGTAGGAGATGTTGGTTGAATAAATGCAAGCAGCACTTTTATCACAGTAGGTTTATACACTAAAAACTAAGTACTATTATAAGAAAAAAGCCGCTATAAGCGGCTTTTTTTGTACCTCCGGTAGGAATCGAACCTACATCATCAGAACCGGAATCTAACATTCTATCCATTGAACTACGGAGGCGGCTCGCCAAAAATAATACTTTTTATGGTTTTTATATAACAATAGCTTGCTGAAATTAGCAAGCTATTGATTTTGAGCCTTACTTTCTGTTAATGGTCTTCGTGACCTTCCTCTACAAGGTGCAATTCTACCTTCAGATCTAAGTCATTGGCACCACCGAATTTATTGAAGTCTGCATTGAAGATATCAGTTTTCGGATTGATGGAACTTTTAACCCCTGGGTTAAGATGGCGTAGTAAATAACGGAATGTGAAGCTGTTGGAAGCTTTTAGAACCGTGATATAGCCTGTAACACCAACATTTGCTGCTTTTCCATCAGCTGTTTTGTCAGCATATTCAGCGGATAATGTACCTGCGGGTGCTCCCAAAAGGAATGCAAAATGTTGGTCAGCACGGTCGATAAATGTTTGTTGGCTCTCGCGACCAGCAAAATCCTTAACCTTTAAGTTGAAGCGGTAAGATTTACCAACTTCCAAATGAATATGAGCACCTACAGGAGGTAGAAATTTTTCACCTGAGAATTCTACGGATTCAACTTCTGGATTGCTGATATCATGGTAATGATAGTGGTCGTCATGTTTTTCTGCTTCAACCTCCGTGAAAGTTAGAGTTGCTGAGCCTACTTCTTCCTGATCTACCTCAGGGGTTGGATCATCTTTAGAACAAGATTGAAAAGTAAAGAAAGAAGCTAATATGAATAAGATAAAAATGTTTGATTTCATGATTTTTTGTGTTAGAATTTATAGTTTACAGATAGAATAAAATTCCTTCCTGGGCGATGGGCATAGTATCGGAAACGATCCATATAGTCCTTATAACTAGTGTTGAAAAGATTGTCCACCGCCAAAGAAAGATTGAAAGGGTTATTATTAATATTTAGTGGATGTGTAATATATACGTTGAATAAATTATAAGCTGCCGGCGGAGCGACATAGTCAGTTCCTTCAGTATATCGGTTTTGTTTAGCCACAAATTCATGGCTTAGTTTGACATATCCCTTTCCTTCGGCAGCATAGTACCATTGAATGGAGTTCTGCATTCTGTCCGATGGAATATAAGGCAGAAAACTGTCGGTACTGATGTTTTTTGCTCTTACCAAACTTGCTTGTAATGCATAATTAATTTTTGGCGTAATCTTCCATATGAGTTGAAGATCTAGTCCGTAGAACAAAGCTTTGTTTTGGGAATAGCTAAATACTGGAAAAGTACCGCGGATAGTTTGTCTGACAGAGTCTGGATTTGGAGCTGCATAGATATAGTTATCGATATATTGTCCATAGATATCAGAGGTCAATTCCAGGGATTCAGATTTGTGTGAAAAAGAATGCACCCATTTTAATCCTTGCTCTGCTTTTAGATTCAAATTCCCAATTTCATAGATTCCAGCTCCATGGTGAACTCCATCGCTGTAGAGCTCATTAGCTGTTGGTGCACGCCATGCGAGGCCCACACTGCTTCTATATTGCCATTTCGGGCTAATGGGATAAGCAACACCTAAGGATCCTGAGAAATTATGGAAACTCCTATTATCTTCTAACAAATACTGCTGCGGGCCGTTTTGCTGAGCATCCGTATACTTATAACGATATCCTGCTGCGTCGAAATAACGGTAGTCATAGCGCCATCCAGCTTCCAGTATCCATTGATTTAAGCGGAATTGATGAATTCCAAAAATCCCTAAGGAATAATTATCAAAGTTTGGGATAATAGGGGTAGTACCAGTACCGGCGGTATTGTTGTTTACCTGATTTCCGGCATCTAGTCCGAAGCTGTGTGATTTAGCCTTTAAGATTAATTGCAATTGCTGAGAGGTAAGGACCATGTCGGACATTGGAATATTATCCTCCAAGGCTCTTCGCATATCAAACTCTTGACGATGATTTTGTTGCCATGAGTATTGAGCATCTAATTGATAATCGTTCTTAAACTGATGCTGATATTTTAGTTTTCCCAATTGATGCGAAACCTGTTGTCTCGGGGCATTTATCTTATAGCTGAAATCATATTTTTCAAAGGGTTCACCATTTTCGATTCTTGCATAGATATCTTCAATGCTACCAATGTGGGCACCATAAAATACTCCTAAATCAGTAGCAAATCTGCTATAGAATGCTTCAAAGTAGTTTCTATCCTTTTTATATTGCAGCGTTCCGGAGAAATTTAATTCCTCTGAACCGGTATTTCCCAAGAAATAATCAGGGGCTTTGATATCTCCTAATTTTTTTCCAGAAGCTTGAGCTTTCCATGCCAGTCCATCAATAGATTTGATTCCGCCTTCCAATTGAAGATTTGCGGTTCCGCCTCTGCCGTTGGATTGAGCAATCAAATCAATTCTTCCAGATAATTTATTAGGATCAATCTGTTGAGACTTTGCAATCAATACACCACCTAATGCATCTGCACCATAGCGCACGGCCTGTGCACCTTTGATAACTTCAAATTCATCCGCAGTAAAAGGGTCCAATTCAGGGGCATGTTCCAGTCCCCATTGTTGACTTTCCTGTTTGACTCCATGGTTTAATAATATTACCCGATTAGAATGCATACCATGAATAACAGGTTTGGAAACTGAATGCCCCGTATTTAATATGGATACACCAGAAAGTTTTGAAAACACTTCGGCGACCAATTTTCCTTTACTTTCTTCGATCTGCTGGCTATTAAGTTTGGATCTTACAGCGGTGCGCTGTTCCTCTACCTGTGCAGAAACTGAAACAGCGTCGATCTTTTCACTGTAGCTTTTAAGAACAATCTTAAGCAAGCTATCAGCTTCCTGATGAACGAATTGTTCAAAGGTTTCATAGCCTAATGCTGAAACTTTGATTGCAAGATGTTGATGTCCTTGGCCAGCTTTGATTTTAAAGTGACCATGAACATCTGATGAGGTATGATTGTCGGTATTAGAAATACTGATATTAGCACCAAAAATAGGCTGGGCTTTCTCATCGACAACTATACCATTGATATATTGAATGGATTTGTCCTGTGCTGATGCTGCATTCATAAGGAATACAATCAGTACAGTCCATGCGTATTTCAACATGTACGTTGTTATAATTTGATAATTACTATAGATATATTACACGATTTTGGATAACGTGTAAAAGGGGGGAGCACGGAGACTTTTGCTGGATTGAATTTTTAATAGGGGAGACTCAAAGATACGATTGTTTAAAATCGTATTGATTTGGAAGCTCTCCGGATTTGATTCCCATAAAAATGGAGTTACTAGATTAATCCCTTGCTGAAAAAATAAAAAACAATACTGGCAGTCTTCAGAATGGGAATGCTGATGATTGTGTTTTTCAGTTAAATGGCAGGAATCATGGGAATCTGTATGGAGATCATGACGGTGTAAAACAATCAAAGAAATGGAGAGGAACATGACCCCAATCCATAGCGTTGAAATTAATTGTTTATACGACCTCAATAATCTTATCACATTGCAAAGATATATTAAATGCAATACTGTTGCAAATTAAATTAAACTTTGTTGCATTAAGATCTAGGGTGAAATTGAGTAATGACACTTTGAAGATATTCTTTATCGATATGGGTATATATTTCAGTAGTTGTAATACTTTCATGTCCAAGCATATCCTGTACTGCCCTTAAGTCAGCACCACCTTCCACTAAATGTGAAGCAAAGCTATGCCTAAATGTATGGGGACTAATTTCTTTGGCAAGGCCAATTTTACTGGCCAGGTCTTTAATGATTAGAAATATCATGACTCTGGAAAGGGGAGAACCCCTACGATTTAAGAATACGAAGTCTTCCATTCCGGATTTTATAGGTTGATGAACCCTAATTTCTTCCAGATAAATTTTGAGGTATTTGATGGCTTGCTGACCAATTGGAATTAATCTTTCTTTATTCCCTTTTCCTTCGACTTTGATAAATTCGACATCGAGGAACAAATTTGAAATTTTGAGGTTGCATAACTCCGAAACCCTGAGACCACATCCATATAAAATTTCTAGGATTGTTTTATTACGCATTCCTTCAGGAGAAGAAAGGTCGATAGCTGCGATCAGCTGGTCGATTTCTTCAATGCTTAATACGGCAGGGATTTTTCGGGAGAGTCTTGGGGTTTCAATTAATTCGGCTGGATTGTTTGTGAATCCATGTTCTATTTGTAAATATCCGAAGAAGGTTTTTATTCCGGAGAGCATGCGTGCCTGGCTATATGCAGAAATAGGAAACTCATTTATCCATTGCAGAAATTGCTGGATATGTTGGGTTTGAAATTCCCTTAAATCAATATGATTTAATTCTGCATAACTCTGTAGTTTATGAACATCATTTAAGTATGCTGCGATGCTATTATCGCTTAATCCTCTTTCTAATAATAAATAACGTTTAAAATCTCTTTTTGTCTGTTCCCAATCCATTTGTTAAAAAAAATTAAATCATAAGTTTGAATAGAAGATTTGTTTTAAAGCTAAATAAATTTATTGTAGATTGCTATCCAAATATAAATTAGTAACCATTCTAGTAAATTTTTTTTGAAATTATGAAAATTCTAAAACCCCTCGCATTAGCATTTCTCTTGCCTTTTGCAACGGAAATGGCCAGTGCTTACGTGCCGACCCACCTTCATTCAGAAGCAAAAGTAGTATTGATGAACGACTCCCTGAAATGGGATGCAAAATTGCCATTTGATAAGGATGTTATCAAGGGTAAATTGGCGAATGGCTTTCAATATTACATTCGTAAAAATTCAGAACCTGAGAAGCGAGTAACCATGTTTCTTGCGATGAAAGTAGGTTCAATTTTAGAGAATGAAAAGGAGTTAGGCTTGGCTCACTTTATGGAACACATGAACTTTAATGGATTAAAGCATTTTCCTAAAAATGAGTTGATTGACTATTTACAAAAGGCAGGAGTAAGATTTGGCTCTGATTTAAATGCCTATACCAGTTTTGATGAAACTGTTTATCAGTTACCGATTCCTTCGGATGATCCTGAATTATTGAAAAACGGCTTGCAGGTGATGCGCGATTGGGCACAAGATGCAATGCTTGAAACAGATGAGATCAACAAGGAGAGAGGTGTTATCATGGAAGAGATGCGTGGTGGCCGCGGAGCAATGCAACGCATGCGTGATCAGTATTTCAAAGTTATGTTAAATGGATCTCGTTATGCGGATAGACTTCCTATTGGAACGGAAGAAGTTGTAACAAAATTCGACCCTGAGGTAATTCGTAATTTCCATGCACAATGGTACCGCCCGGATCTTCAATCATTGATTATCGTGGGAGATATCGATCCTCAGCAAATGGAAGCTGAAGTGAAAAGATTATTCTCGGATATGAAGGTGCCAAAGGACTTGAAACCGCGTACTGAGTATAAAGTTGACTTACTTAATAAAAACCAATTTATTAAAGTAACAGATCCTGAAATGACTTACACTGTTGGTCAGATCATGATCAAACATCCTGAGGAAAAGGTTTCTACTGTTAAGGATTATAGAAGGGACTTGTTGAAAGATGTTTTCAACCAAATGATCAATTCTCGTTTTAGCGAACTAGGTCAGTCAGCAAATCCTCCATTTATTCAAGCTGGAGTTGATATCTCTGGCTTTATCGGTGGAATTGATAATTTAGGTGCCTTCTTTATCTCTAAACCAGGTCAGTTTGAAGATGGTTTTAAAGCAGTGGTTAGAGAACTAGATCGTTTTCAAAAGTTTGGTTTTACAGAAACTGAATTCAAACGTGCTATCAGTTCGATTGCTAAATCAAATGAAACTTCTTACACTGAGCGTGATAAAAGAAAATCAGAAAGTTACGTAAATGCTTATTTGAATCATTTCTTGAAAGATGGTCCAGCATTGAGTAATGAAGATCGCTATGAAATCACTAAGCAGTTATTGCCTACATTGACTTTGAAAGAGGTTGAGAATGTTGGTAAGGAATTCTACCAAGACATTAACCGTGATGTGATCATTTTAGCTCCTGATGCTGAAAAAGATAAACTTCCAGAAGAAGCAGCTGTTAATGCATGGTTTACAGAGATTGATAAGGAAGATTTAAAGGCTTATGAGGACAAGGTATCTGATTTGCCAATGCTTTCAAAAACTCCAGTGAAAGGTTCTATTAAATCAGAAAAATCAATTGATAAAATTGAAACAAAAGAATTAATCTTGAGCAACGGAGTTAAGGTTTTATTAAAACCTACCAAGTTCAAGAATGATCAAATTATGATTTCTGCTTATAGTCCAGGTGGTACATCCTTGTACTCTGATGCAGATTATATGTCGGCATCTTTCGCTGGAAACTTGGTGAATAGTTCTGGAATCGGACAGTTGAATACCGTAGAATTACAAAAGAGTTTAACTGGTAAAGAGGTGAACATCAGTCCTTATATCACTGAGCGTTCTGAAGGTCTTCGTGGTTCAACTGATAAAGAAAGTTTAAAAACTGCTTTTGAAATGATCTATGGTTACTTCACAGAACCTAGAATTGAGGATGATATTTTCCAAAGTGTTATTAGCAAGCAAAAAGACATGCAAGCAAATCGTGAAAATGATCCGAACTTTGTTTATAGTGATGCGATTCAACGTACATTATATGGAAATAGCATTCGTCGTGTTCCATATTCAATTACAGATTTAGATAAGGTAAGTAAAGAAAGAGCATTGGAAATTTATAAAGATAGATTCGCTGATGCCTCAGATTTCACTTTTGTAATTGTAGGTTCATTTACTGAGGATGAAATCAAACCATATTTAGAGGAATACCTAGCTGCTTTACCTAATAAAGGTCGTAAAGAACAAGCGAAGGACTTGAACCTTTATGAGAAAAACAAAGGTGTTGAAAAGATTGTTCGCAAGGGTAAAGAGGCGAAAGCTGCTGTAAGAATGGTTATTTATGGTGATTATATTTATAATGATCAAGAGAACATGAATGCAAGTGCTTTGGAGACTATTTTGACCAATAAATTGATTGAGCGTCTACGTGAAGATGAAAGTGGAGTATATGGAACCGGAGCTCGTTTATCATACAGCAAATCTCCAAAACCTCGTTATACCTTTATGATCGGATTTGGAACTAGTGTTGACAAGTATCAATCTTTGATTAATTCTGCAATTGACGAAGTGAAGAAGATTAAACAAAATGGTCCATCTCAGACTGATTTAGATAAATTCAAAATTGAGGAAAAACGTCAATTGGAATTAAATCTAAGAGAGAATGGTTTCTGGACTTCAGAAATTATGGGTTCTGTACAGAATGAATCTGATCCTACAAAGGTTACTAAGTATCTTGAGGATCTTGACAAAGTTACTATCGAATCAGTAAAAGCTGCTGCCAATAAGTATTTGAAAGAAGAAAACTTCTATAAGTTTATCTTACTACCAGATGCTGCTCCAGCTAAGTAAATATTAAATGCCCCGTAAATCGGGGCATTTTTTTTACTTTTCTTTCTTCTTATCTTTCCTTCATTTTCACATATCGATGTGAGAAACAATCAAAACAATCTTCCTGCATCAACAAGGTGCTATCTTGCCTTTGAACAAACACTTTATGTGGATTTTCATTCAAGAGCCAACCATCTTTGTTATTTAGCATAGATTTGGTCAGTTTTAATTTATAGGGTTGAGCTGAAGTCAATTCACCATTTTCATAATAGAAAATACTATCCTTAGTAATCTGAAGATGTTTGATTTCATTCGATGATTCTGGTGTTTTCTTAATTCCAGCAAAACCACCCGAGGTTTCCAGCCATTGCCAGTTACCAATTATTTTTGGTGGTTTGGAACTTGTGCCTTGGTTACTGGCACATCCCATAATAAGTGGAATAAGAAAAAGTATTTGAAGTTTCTTCATAGGTTCAATTTATTGTTTCTCCTTTAGAAACGATAAAAAAATGGTTTTTGTTTTGTCCATTCTATTTAGGATAGCGTAGTTTGGAGAACTTATCAGAAAATAATCTTCAGACATTGAATATCTAGACATTCCCTCTTATCATAACTACGAGCAAAAAGAAAATCCCCATTGAATGAACAATGAGGATTACTTTTTTATTATGATATCTTATTCAAACCAAGCTAGAACTTCGTCTTTAGTTGGCATTGTAACATCTAATTTCATCTTTTTACGCATCCCGCCAAGATCATTGAAAACCTTGTTTGGATTAGCTTCTTTTAAAAGCTCGATGGTCGTGAATCCCATTTTCTGTAAAACTGGTACCCAAGCTTCAGGAATTCCCTGTTCTACATAATCCGCTGTGGAAGCTACCTTTGCAACTTTCTCAGGACGCATTTGAGGGAAGAACAATACTTCCTGGATGGAAGGATTATTCGTTAAGAACATAATCAATCTGTCCATACCGATACCTAATCCTGAAGTAGGAGGCATTCCGTATTCCAAAGAACGTAAGAAATCTTGGTCGATAAACATTGCTTCATCATCACCTTTCTCAGAAAGTTTCAATTGATGTTCAAAACGCTCTCTTTGATCAATAGGGTCATTAAGCTCCGAATATGCGTTTGCAATTTCCTTACCACATACCATTAATTCAAAACGCTCAGTAAGTTCAGGATTATCTCTGTGTTTCTTTGTCAAAGGAGACATTTCGATAGGGTAGTCCGTGATAAATGTCGGTTGAATAAAGTTTCCTTCACATTTTTCACCGAAGATCTCATCAATCAACTTACCTTTACCCATCGTTTCATTCACATCGATTCCCATTCCTTTTGCCGCCTGACGGATTTCATCTTCCGATTTACCGGTAATATCAAAACCAGTGAATTGTTTGATAGCCTCTGTCATGCTCACTCTTGGATATGGCGCTTTGAAATCTACCTGATGCTCAGCAAAAGTCGCATTGGTTGTTCCATTTACAGCAATCGCACAATGCTCCAATAAGTTTTCAGTAAATTCCATCATCCAGTTGTAGTCTTTATAGGCTACATAGATTTCCATGGCTGTAAACTCTGGGTTATGTGTTCTGTCCATTCCTTCATTTCTGAAGTTTTTAGAGAATTCATATACCCCGTCAAAACCACCAACAATTAATCTCTTCAGATATAATTCATTGGCGATACGTAAGTATAATGGAATATCAAGGGCATTATGATGAGTGATAAACGGACGAGCCGCAGCACCACCAGGAATAGCCTGTAAGATTGGAGTTTCAACCTCCATATATCCAGCGTTGTTGAAGTAATCACGCATTGCATTGAATAACTTCGTACGCTTTACGAAAATTTCTTTGTTGTGAGAGTTTACAATCAAATCCACATAACGCATTCTATAGCGTTGTTCAGGGTCAGTAAACGCATCATAGGTCTTGCCATCAGCTTCTTTTACAATCGGCAATGGTCTTAAAGATTTAGTCAGAACCTTTAAAGTTTGCACGTGAATACTGATTTCACCAGTTTGGGTGGTAAAAACATAACCTGTGATCCCAACGATATCACCAATATCCAAAAGCTTTTTGAATACCGTATTATATAAGGTCTTATCTTCATCCGGACAGATGTCATCCCGTTTTACATAGGCTTGAATACGTCCAGTAGAGTCTTGCAGTTCCATGAAAGAAGCGCTACCCATAACCCGACGGCTCATGATACGTCCAGCAAAACTAATATTCTTATAGTTGATCTTATCTCTTTCGTAGTTTGCCAATATGTCCTCAGCCGTTGCATTAACTTTAAACTCTTCAGCAGGGAAGGGGTCAATGCCTAGGTCGATCAAGGCTTTCAGGTTTAGCCTTCTTTGTTGTTCTTGTTCAGATAATCCGATGCTCATTTTTCGTACAACTTATAATGTGTTGCAAAAGTATGAAATTAGAACTATTTAATGATGCTAATAGCGAAAAAAGGCTTGTTATTCATAGGATTTGTTTACTTTTGTAATTCTGAAGATGAAAAACCTTCAAATTGTACTGGCTGATTAAAAGGCAAGTAAAACTTATTCACAGGTGTGGAAATGAATTTATGTTTGTTTTTTGTATTTGAATGAAAAATAAATTATCTTTGCACCTCAATTGTTGAATTATATAGTAATCATAAGATAAAATGAAAAAAGATTTGCATCCATCAAACTACAGATTAGTTGTATTTAAAGACATGTCTAATGACTACGCTTTTATCACTAAATCTTGTGTTGATACAAAAGAAACTATCACTTGGGAAGATGGTACAGAGTACCCATTAGTTAAGTTAGAGATTTCTCACACTTCACACCCATTCTACACTGGTAAAATGAAATTAGTTGATACAGCTGGACGTATTGATAAATTCCGTAGCCGTTACAACAAAAAGTAATATTCTTTACTATAAAGAAATTGATATTATCCCGATAAAATTTATTTGTCGGGATTTTTTATGTACTTTTATTTCATGTCGCTAACCATAGTATTATTTGATAACGCTCACTGGCGTAAGCGTCTTTTCCCTTTTGCCTCATCAAGACCCGTTGGCAATCTTAGAGTCGGTATTTCTACCTTAAATGAGAAATGGGAGCTTATTTTCAAGTCCCCCGTTACCTATAAAACTGCCGATTACTTATTCGAAAAATTTCCTTTTAATCATAATAGTAACTCTGAATTTCTATTTATCCGCGCTGATGTATTGCCATCTGATGCTCTAATAAAGGAGTTGGAAGCATTAGCTATTGGTGATATACTATTGGATGAAAATTCTTGGATTGCAATAAAAACCAGTGAACCCCAACTTGATTTGGAGTTTCTTCATGAAAAATATAATCCTATCAAGTCTTCGGCTCAATTTTCTAAGTTAAACCATATCGAAGACATCTTCCTCCACAATAAATCCCAACTTCTATTTGATTATAAATTATTGACCACAGGTCGTCAATCTGCTGCTATCAGCGATACGAATAGCATTTACGGTTCATGGATCTTTGTGGAAGAAGGAGCGCAAGTGGAAGGTGCTAGTTTAAATAGTATGGAAGGACCTATCTATATCGGCAAAAACGCCAAGATAGAAGAAGGTTCTTATTTGAAAGGCTATGTTTCTATTGGCGAGTCAGCAAGGGTAAAAACAGGATCGAAGCTATATCCGAATACTACCATTGGTCCGGGAAGCACAGTCTGTGGTGAGGTGAATAATACAGTAATTTGGGGAAATAGTGCCAAAGGGCATGATGGATATTTAGGTTGTTCGGTGATAGGCGAAGGAGCAAATATCGGAGCAGGTAGTTCAAATTCAAATTTAAAAAACAATTGGCAAGCAGTTCGGTTGTTTGATTATGAGGACCTTAGCTATCGCGAGACCGATGAGTTTAAATGCGGATTATTCATGGGGGACTATGCCATGTGTGCCATAAATTCTTCGTTTACAACAGGCTGTGTAATTGGTATTGGCTCACAGGTTGCAATTTCAAAATTTATTCCCAAATTTGTGCCTGATTTCAGTTGGGTAACTGACAAGGGGTCGGAACCATACACTTTTGAAAAATTTATTAATATGATGGAGAGTAGAGACCGTGTAACGGGAAGGAATGATCTGCAGAGTAACCTCTCTATCTTTCAATATTTATTTGATGAATTCAAATATCTTCATGTAGAAAATCAATCTTAAACATATAAATAAACATTAAACACTATGCGTAAAAATATTGTAGCTGGAAACTGGAAAATGAACATGGATTATGAGCAAGGCGTTAGCTTGTTCTCTGAGATCGTGAATATGGTGAAAGACGAAGTGATTGGAAATCAAGAGATCGTTGTTTGTAGCCCATTTATCCATTTGGCAGCAATTTCTAAATTAAGCGCTTCTACGAAGAATGTATCTATTGGTGCACAAAATATCAATCAACATGAATCGGGAGCTTATACAGGAGAAATTTCAGCTTCTCAGGTTAAATCCACCGGTGCTGAATATGTAATCTTGGGTCACTCTGAGCGTCGTGCTTATTTTGGAGAAACTGATGAATTATTGGCGGAGAAAGTTGATGTTGCATTAAAACATAATCTTAAACCTATCTTTTGCATCGGCGAAACTAAGGATGAACGTGAGGCAGGTTCTTATTTTGATGTAATCAAGACGCAATTAAGCAAAGCTTTATTTCATTTAGATACTGAAGCATTTAAAAATATTGTATTGGCATATGAGCCTGTTTGGGCTATCGGAACTGGTTTAACAGCAAGTCCAGAACAAGCACAAGAAGTACATGCATTTATCCGCAAAACTTTAGCTGATCAATATGGTCAGGAAACTGCTGATAACACGAGTATTTTATATGGTGGTAGTGCAAACCCATCGAATGCTCAAAGTTTATTCTCACAACCGGACATCGACGGTGGATTAATCGGTGGTGCATCTTTGAAATCTCGCGATTTCTTGCAAATTATTAACGTATTTAACGCGTAAAAATATGAAGTATACAGCAGTTACTTTTACGTCTTCGAATATCGAAGAATGGCAAAAGGATTTGCTTATCGCTGAATTAGCAAACCTTGGCTTTGACACTTTCGAGGATCAGGACCAAGGTTTTGTAGCTTATATTCCAGCGTCAAACCTAGATATCCAGGCTTTGGAAACCTTGTTGCTGAGCGAAGCTGAAGGTTTTGAAATATCCTATGAGGTCAACGAACTAGAAAACAAGAATTGGAATCAAGTGTGGGAAAGTAATTTTAGCCCTATTTTGGTTGATGACAAGTGTTATGTGCGTGCGACTTTCCATGAGGATAAACCCGAATATCCTTATCAGATTATTATCGATCCGAAGATGTCTTTCGGAACGGGGCACCATCAAACCACATCTATGATGCTTTCTTATATCCTGGAAAATGATTTCCAAGGTAAGGAGGTTTTAGATATGGGTTGTGGTACCGGAATATTGGCGATTCTAGCTTCCAAACGTGGAGCATCGCAAATCCTTGCAGTTGACTTTGATCCTATCTGTGTAGAAAGTGTAATAGAGAACAAAGAACTTAATCAGGTTTCAAATATTGAAGCGAAGTTAGGTTCTAAGGAAGCAATTGAAGGGAAAAAATTTAATACCATCCTGGCGAACATCAATAGAAATATTCTGATGGATCAATTTGATGTGTATTATACCGACCTTTCTGAATCAGGAGAACTCTATATCTCAGGGTTCTATGATGGTGAGGATTTGGAGATCTTATCGAAGAAGGCTGAATCCTTAGGTTTTCAATTTATTGAGAAAAAAGTGCTGGATACCTGGTGTGCAGCCAAATTTATTAAAGCAAACTAAATGCGCATTCATTTTATTGCCATAGGCGGAAGTATCATGCATAATTTAGCTATTAATTTAGCTGAACAGGGGCATCAGGTGACTGGTTCGGATGATCAAATCGTCGAGCCGTCGAAGTCGCAACTTCGTGAAGCAGGTTTACTCCCAACCGAATTAGGGTGGTTTCCTGAAAAAATTACGGAGGATATCGATGCTGTAATTTTAGGCATGCATGCGGATGAAAATAATCCTGAGCTAAATAAAGCCAAGGAAATGGGAATAAAAATTTATTCTTTCCCTGAGTTTGTATATGAACAAAGCGTTGAAAAAACTCGTGTTGTAATAGCCGGTTCCTATGGCAAAACGACCATCACAAGTATGATCATGCATGTCCTTAAGAAATTGGGACGCAATTTTGATTACTTGGTAGGGGCTCAATTGGAAGGTTTTGATGACCTGCTACAGTTGAATCCTGAAAATAACCTCATGATTATTGAAGGCGATGAGTATTATGCTTCTGCAGTTAATAAACAATCTAAATTCTTAAAATATAAACCGAATATCGCGCTTATCAGTGGAATTGATTGGGATCACTTTAAAACTGTTATCTCAGAAGAAGAGTATTTTAAGCAATTTGAGGACTTTATTAGGACTATTGTTCCTAAAGGTACATTAATCTATAACAAGGACGATAAAAACACCAGAGAGGTGGTAGAGAGGACCATGGACATTAAAATTAATCGACATGGTTACAAGCTTCCAGAATACACGATAAATAAGGGAGTGACCTATTTGCACGTTGGCGAAGAGAATATCCCGTTAAAAGTGTTTGGAAAGCACAATTTATCCAATATTGCTGGTGCATTTACGGTATGTGAATGGCTAGGAGTGAAGCGCGATGAGTTTTATTCGGCAATCCAAGATTTCAAGAGTTCAATAAGATATTTAGAATTTGTAGCTAGTCAGAACGGAAGTGTAGTTTATCAGGATTTCGCACATACACCTAGTAAATTGAGGTCAAGTATCCATGCAGTGAAGGAACAATTTCCAAATCAAGCCTTGGTAACTGTCATCGAATTAAACGCCTATGACAGTCTTGACTCTGAGTTTATTACGGAATACGCAAATTCGATGAATGAATCAGACTTTGCTGTCGTTTTCGTTAATACATCACTTATAAAGGAAAAAAATATTGCTTTAGATAATTTAATTTGGCGTTTAACAGAGGCTTTTAACCATCCTTCCTTCCAAGTTATCACGCAAATGGCTGATTTAGAAGTATTTTTAGAAACTTTTAAGTCAAATGGGTATAATTTGCTATTTATGAGTTCAAACAACTACAATGGGGTAAATATGAGTAGTTTTGCAGATAAATTTTTGAGAAATTTTTAACATTCTTTCGGATTTTTTTTAAAATTTTAATAATGGGATTTTGAATTTTACTTTATTTGTTTAAATTTGATAATTACTTAATAAATAAATATTTTACATTTTACCCATGAATGCATTAGGAAAAAAAATTAGATTACTTAGACATCAGAAAGGATGGAGTCAGGAGGATGTAGCTAAAAGGCTAGATATCTCGATTCCTGCTTTTTCTAAGATTGAAACTGGAATTACAGATGTCAATTTATCAAGATTAAACCAAATCTCTAAATTATTTGGTTTATCATTAGTGCAATTGTTGTCTACTTCAGACCCTGAAGAAGATAAGCAAATTCAGAATGAAGTAAACGAGCTTCAAAAACGTCTTCAAGCACGTGAAGTTGAAGTTATCGATTTGCAAAAAAAGGTAATTGACTTATACGAACAATTACATAAGAAATAATAATATTATTTCTAAAAGAAAAAGCCTTGAAATTTTAGTTCAAGGCTTTTTTTATTCCCAATGAAAATTTTTTATACAAAAAATGCGCAATATTAATTGCGCATTGCTATGTGTTTATTCAAGATCTTGGATTATCCTAAATATGATTTTAGGATTTTGCTTCTCGAGGTGTGTCTTAAGCGTTGTAACGCCTTGTCTTTAATCTGACGAACACGCTCTCTAGTCAAGCTGAATTTCTCGCCAATTTCCTCCAATGACAATTGATGATTTGAACCTAATCCGAAGAATAATACAATAATTTCTCTCTCGCGCTCTGTTAATGTAGCTAACGATCTCTTGATTTCTTCTGATAAAGACTCGTCAATTAATGAACTGTCAGTGTCAGGGTCGCTGTTCTCCAAAACGTCCAATAGGGTGTTTTCTTCTCCTTGTACAAATGGCGCATCCATCGATACGTGACGACCAGAGTTACTCAATGTATCAGATACCTTGTCAACCGTAGTTTCTAAGATATCAGCTAATTCTTCTGGTGACGGTTCACGCTCATATTCCTGCTCCAATTTTGAAAAGGCCTTGCTAATTTTACTTAAAGACCCTACTTGGTTCAATGGTAAACGAACGATACGAGATTGCTCTGCAATAGCTTGTAAAATTGATTGACGAATCCACCATACTGCGTAGGAAATAAACTTAAACCCTTTGGTCTCATCGAATCTCTTTGCTGCTTTGATTAAGCCTAAGTTACCCTCATTAATCAAGTCCCCTAAGGTTAAACCTTGATTCTGGTATTGTTTTGCTACCGATACAACGAAACGTAAGTTGGTTTTTGTTAATTTCTCCAGTGCAACCTGATCACCTTCACGAATTCTTTGAGCTAGAATAACCTCTTCTTCTGCCGAAATTAAATCTACCTTGCCGATTTCATGCAAATACTTGTCAAGTGATTGCGATTCACGGTTGGTGATGGATTGTGTAATTTTGAGCTGTCTCATCTAAATATATAAACCTTTCTTTTCTGAAATGTCCGCAAACATAACAAATTTATCCCAATTATTTCTAATCTATTTGTAAATTATTAACTCATTATGAGTTAGTTATACGTGGTGAGTTGATGTTATACTAACATCAAAAATCATTCCAAAAACTCGCTAATCTCGTCGATTTACAAGTATTTAACACACATTTAACTAATTTTTCTTGCTTATTTCAATTTCCTTTTTCCTGTTATAAAACAAATCCAAACAAGAATTGTTTTCTACTGTAATATTAATCAAAAGCAAAATATTATTTGTTATGCCTATAATTGTTCATCTTGACGAAATCATGTCGCAGAGAAAAATGTCTCTGAATGAATTGAGTGAAAAAGTTGGAATCACACTTTCCAATCTATCGATTATTAAAAATCAGAAAGCTAAGGCTATACGTATCAGCACCTTAAATGCCATCTGTAAAGCCTTGAACTGTCAACCCGGGGATCTGTTTAAATATGTTGAAGATTAATCTGCCAATTTGTCCAAACGATAACCTCGAAGAAAATCAGTTACAGCCATCCTCTTTTTGCCCTCTATTTGTATTTCAGATAGACTAATAAAGCCATCTGCCGTGGCAAATTTGATGTTGGTCTTTCCATCAGAGATATATGACCCTGGCTTCTTGCTGTGTCCAACAACTTCTTTCTCCGCTGAATAAATCTTTAAAACCTTATCGTCCAAATATGTAAATGCAGCCGGGTAAGGACTTAAGCCCCGAATCTGGTTGAAAACCTCCTCTGTACTTTTGTCCCAATCAATCAAACAATCTTCCTTGAATATTTTCGGAGCATGCTTTAATTCCTGATTGCTGCTTAATTCATCCTGTGGGATAGGATTTACATTGCCTTCTTTGATAGCGTTTACAGTTTTAATCAGTAATTCGGCTCCAGCAACCATTAATTTGTCATGTAAGTCGCCAGCATTATCGGTTTCTGTAATGGGCACTTCAGTGAAAAATAAAATATTTCCAGTATCGATTTCATGTTGCAAAAGAAAGGTGGTCACCCCGGAACTCTTTTCACCATTCAAAATAGCATGGTTGATAGGAGCTGCGCCACGATAGTTTGGAAGAAGCGAAGCATGTACATTGATCGTTCCTTTTGGCGGCATATTCCATACTATTTCAGGCAACATCCTGAACGCAACAACTACTTGTAGGTCTGCTTGAAAAGACTTTAATTCTTCCAAAAACTCTGGGTCTCTTAATTTTACGGGTTGTAAGACAGGGATATTTTGAGAAACTGCAAATTGCTTCACCGCTGAAGAATGCATTTTCTGACCTCTACCCGCCGGTTTATCGGGACCTGTTACCACTGCTACGACTTCTTCTCCAGCTTCTATAAGTGCTTTCAACGAAGCTACAGCAAAGTCCGGAGTACCCATAAATATTATTCGCATAGAAATATTAAATTACGTTTAGGATGCAACAGCATCCCTATTGTTGGATGACAAATTTTATTAACTTTGCGAAGTTACAAATTTAATTTAAGCTTGAATTTTCCATATTTCTTAGCCAAAAGGATTACTCTAGAGGGAAACCGTACGTTTTCAAAACTTATCGTCCGCGTGACGGTAGGGGCTTTAGCCTTAGCTATTATGGCGATCATTCTCGCTGTAGCCATACTAAATGGCTTCAAAGATGAAATAACTGAAAAACAAAGAGGCTTTTTTGGCGATATTATTATCCTGAAAAATGAAAAAAATGACTCCTACGTCAATACCCCAATTTCCCTCGATGCTCAACAAATAGATCGAATCAAACAAAATCCGAATGTCGTTGAAGTCTATCCCTTTGCCACTAAAGCGGGGATCATGAATGTCAAAGGTGAAGTAGAAGGGGTGCTTCTCAAAGGAATCGATAAGGATTACGATCAAAACTTTCTTTCAAAAACTATTCTTGAAGGTGATACCATTGATTTCTCTGCTGAAGATGCAGATAATCAATTGTTGATTTCATCATTGATGGCAAACCGACTGCACTTGAAAGTTGGTGAAAGTTTTATTATGCATTTTATCCAGGATCCTGTAAAGAAACGTAAATTCATAGTAAAGGGGATTTTCACAACCAATTCCGAAGAATTGGATAAAACATACGTAATTGGCTCATTGCCCTTGATCCAAAGGCTAAATAACCTCGAAGATGGCCAAGCAGGTGGATATGAAGTCCGCGTCAAAGATTTTAATCAATTATTCAAGACCACGGACGACCTCAATAATAATCTTGGTTCTGGCCTATATGCAACAAATGTTGTCATTCAAATGCAGGATATTTTCAATTGGCTGAATATGCTGGACATGAATGATAATATTATTTTTGTTCTGATGGTGGTCGTTGCTGTTATCAATATGATTTCTGCCTTATTGATTTCAATATTGGAACGTTCGCCAATGATCGGAATGTTGAAGGCCTTAGGAATGAGAAATGGAAAAATCAGAACTGTATTCCTTTATAATTCCTTATATCTGATCGGCTATGGACTTATTTTAGGAAATCTGATAGCGATTGGACTTTACTTTTTTCAAACCAGTACCCACTTTTTTAAACTGGATCCAAGTATCTATTACGTTTCCTTCGTCCCTATGGAAATCTCTTGGATGACCGTATTATGGTTGAATATTTCATTAATAGGAATTGCATTATTGACTTTGTTCATTCCTTCTATGCTTATTTCAAGAATATCGCCAATTAAGACGATCCAGTTCAAGTAACATTCTTGGAGATTTCCCGATTCTCAATCAATAATTCTCTTAAATTTCCTTATCTTTCACTTGAAAACAATATTGTTTTTTAATTGTATTGAAATTCAGAATAATTTATATGAGCGACAAAATTTTTGATCATCTAATACATGCTTTTGAGGCCCCACTAACTAATCCGGTCCTTATATTCTCTCTAGTTCTTTTTATCATTCTCTTATCGCCCATTTTGTTGCGACCGATAAAAGTACCTGGGATTATCGGGCTGATTATATCAGGGATGATTATTGGTCCGCATGGATTGAATTGGTTAGAGAAAAACTCTGCAGTTGATTTGTTTTCAACCATAGGATTGCTGTATATCATGTTTATTGCAGGTCTAGAACTCGATATGAATGAGTTTAAGAAAACCAAACATAAATCCTTCCTATTTGGTTTCTTTACCTTTATTATTCCTATATCTATCGGATTCCCGGTATGTTATTATGTCCTTGATTATAGTTTATTAACCAGTATTTTGATTGCAAGTATGTTTGCGACACATACCTTGGTTTCTTATCCCATTGTTAATCGCTATGGTATTTCAAAAAATGAAGCTGTTGCAATTACGATTGGCGGTACGATTCTTACCGATACAGCCGTTCTTATCATTCTGGCGGTTATTAAAGGTGCATCGCAAGGTGATATTGATAATGAATTTTGGGTAACCTTAGGGATTTCATTTGCCATCTTCCTTTTCATTATGTTTGGGGTCATTCCAAAGATTGCCAAATGGTTTTTTGAAAAAGTGGAAAGCGAAAAAACAGGCCACTATATCTTCGTTCTGACAGTTGTATTCTTTGCAGCATTCCTTGCAGAAATGGCAAACCTGGAGCCTATTATCGGGGCATTCGTTGCTGGATTGGCACTGAATAAATTAATTCCCCATTCTTCAGCTTTAATGAACCGCATTGAGTTTATTGGTAACGCTATATTTATTCCTTTCTTCTTGATTTCAGTAGGTATGATCGTTGATATTGGTGTGATTACCAATAGCAGTGGTTTAACCGTATTCTACGTTGCTGGTGCTTTAACTCTAGTAGGTATCGTCGGAAAGTTCCTTGCAGCAACAGCAACCCAATGGGCATTTAAATATTCTACAAATGAGCGGAATTTAATCTTCGGATTAAGCAATGCACATGCTGCAGCTACCTTAGCCATTATCATGGTTGGTTATAACAACGATATTATTGATGAGAATGTCCTTAATGGTACAATTATCCTGATTCTGGTAAGTTGTATTATCGCCTCCATCGTCACCGAGAATGCTTCCAAGAAAATAGTTTTGGAAGGTCGTCAGCATGAGGAACATATGGAGCATGTGGAAGAGCATGAAGAACAAATCGTTATTCCAATTGCGAATCTGAACAACATGGAAGCTATCCTGGATTTTGCAACTTTAGTGAAATCCAAGAAATCACCACATCCATTAAATATCTTAAGTGTGGTTCCAAATGATGAACAAGCGGAAAGAAACCTGAATCAAGCAAGACAGAATCTGGATAAGACAGCCAAATATGCCTCCGGATCTGAAACAGAGGTTGATCTAATCACAAAAGTTGATTTCAATATCGCCAATGGTATCAGCCGTGCGGCAAGAGAAGCATTTGCTGACTGTTTAATCTTAGGATGGCCTAGTGCAACGAGCTTTGTGGAGAAGATCGTAGGAGAGAAGACCGAGAGTATCTTGAACCGTACTGATGCCACATTGATGATGTGCCGGATAGAAAAGCCGTTTATTACCAATAAAATGATTACGGTCTTTGTTCCGCCATTAGCAGAATCTGAAGTAGGATTCGCATATTGGATGGAAAAAATTACCAAATTGGCTTCAGAGCTTTCTCTGCCAATTATTTTCGTGTGTAATCATCGAAGTCATCAAGCGATTGAGCAAATGCTGGAGAATTTGAAGTCCAGTGTTCCGGTTTCATTCGAGAATTATGAAGATTGGGATAATATCTACGGATTGGCAACCTTTAGCAATGCTGAATCTATGCTTGTCTTCGTGTCAGCGCGTTATGGTGATGTATCCTACCGCGATTCCTTGGACGGTTTGGCGAAAAGAGTTGGAAAATATTATAAGAACCAAAACTTACTATTAATCTTCCCATCAAGGCTTGAAGATCAACATATTGATGAGTATGAAGATATTCAAACGGCACCTATTTTCAGAAGAATCAGTAGGGAGATTGGTAATATGTTCAGTAAAGATAAATAACTAAAAAACAATTAATTATGTCAGATAAGGTCAGTATAGATTCAAGTGGTAAATTATTGGTTCCAGATCAGGTTACTATTCCATTTATTATTGGAGATGGTATAGGTCCTGACATTTGGAAGGCTTCAGTTCGCGTTTTTGATGCAGCTGTTGAAAAGCTATATGGAGGAAAAAGGAAGATTAATTGGAAAGAAGTCCTGGCAGGTGAAAAGGCATTCAATGAAACTGGAAGCTGGTTGCCTAATGAAACCCTGGATGTTTTTAAAGAATATTTAGTAGGTATCAAAGGACCTTTAACCACTCCGATTGGTGGTGGTATTAGATCCTTGAATGTTGCCCTACGAAAGGAATTGGATTTATATGTTTGTCAACGACCAACGAAGTGGTATGAAGGAGTTCCTTCACCCGTTAAACATCCTGAGAAAGTTGATATGGTTGTTTTCAGGGAAAATACAGAGGATATATATGCAGGGATTGAATTTGCGGCTGGAACTGCAGAATCTAAACGCATTCAAGACTTTTTGAAAAACGACCTGAATGTAGACTACAACTTTAGCAATACAACAGGAGTAGGTCTTAAATTCGTTTCTGAGGAAGGTTCTAAACGCCTAATCCGTGCAGCAATTGAATTTGCACTTGCCGAAGGTAGAAAATCAGTAACCTTGGTGCATAAAGGTAATATCATGAAATATACCGAAGGTGCATTTAAAAACTGGGGCTATGAACTAGCTGAAAAGGAATTCAAGGATCAGGTTTACACTTGGAATCAATGGGAAACCACCAAAGCCAAAGATGGTCAGGATGCTGCTAATGCAGAACAAAAGGCCGCAGAACAAGCTGGTAAATTGATTATCAAGGATATTATTGCGGATAATTTCCTGCAACAGATTTTATTGGCACCACAGGATTACGATGTTATTGCTACATTGAATTTAAATGGTGATTATATATCGGATGCCTTAGCAGCCATGGTGGGTGGAATTGGTATTGCACCAGGTGCAAATATCAATTTTAAAACCGGACATGCTATTTTTGAGGCTACACACGGTACTGCTCCGAGATTTGCCAATACCAATACCATGAATCCTTCATCCGTTATCCTAAGCGGTGTAATGATGCTGGAATACATGGGTTGGACTGAAGCAGGTGATGCCATTGTTGATGCATTGGCAAAAACAATCAAGGCCAAAACGGTAACTGTCGATTTCTATAATTTGATGGAAGGAGCAACCCTTCTAAAAACATCTGAATTTGCAGATAAAATAATTGAAAAGATTTGATTTTTGTAAATCATAAATAAAAGCTGAACTTTACAAGGTTCAGCTTTTTTAATTCTACATATGCAAAAAACAGATATTCCATCTTTTATTACCAATTCAGGAATTTTTAATGATTCTGAATTAGAAAAACTCTCCCGTATTGAGCAATTGCCAACAGATCAAGAAATTGATGCCTTTAAATATGATTCCGAGATTCAGGAATTATTAAATGCATTTATTGGCGATGAAAGTACCAGGATTACTCATCAATTACTCAAAGCCAAGGATTATTTGCAAAGAGATGAGGTTAAAAAAGCTTGGATGCTTGCCTTACTTTAATTTCCAGAGATCAATATTTATTCATAAATACTAGAGCAACAAAAAGAGCCTCCCTGCTATCAGGGAGGCTCTTTTTTATTTCTGAATTACTATTTATTTAACATCAAAACGGTCAGCATCCATTACTTTGGTCCATGCTTTCACAAAATCCTTAACGAATTTCTCTTGTGCATCCGCACTCGCATAGATTTCAGCAACCACACGAAGTTCCGAGTTGGAACCAAATACTAAATCTGCACGGGTACCTGTCCATTTTGGTTGTCCAGTCTTACGATCCGTACCGATATATAGTTCTTTATCTTCTGAAGCTGCTTTCCATGCGGTATTCATGTCCAGCAGGTTCACTAAAAAGTCGTTGGTCAATTGACCTGGTCTATTCGTGAATACTCCATTTTTTGAACCATCGTAATTGGTATCCAATGCACGCATTCCAGCAATCAATACTGTTAATTCAGGAACAGTCAAGTTTAGAAGCTGCGCTTTATCAATTAATAATTCCTCTGTGGTAGAAGTATATTTCCTTTTCTTATAGTTTCTGAAACCATCTGCGATAGGTTCCAAGAAAGCTACCGATTCTACATCAGTGTCTGCTTGTGAGGCATCCATACGGCCGGCTGTGAATGGAACTTTAATATCTGTTCCAGCTTCCCTTGCCGCTTTTTCTACCGCTGCATTACCAGCGATCACAATTAAATCTGCTATAGAAACTTTCTTTCCACCTGCTTGCGCTTGATTGAAATCATTTTGAATGCCTTCCAATACGCCCAAGACCTTGTTTAAATGTGTAGGATTATTTACTTCCCAGTCTTTTTGAGGCGCCAAGCGTACGCGAGCACCATTTGCACCACCACGTTTGTCAGAACCACGGAAAGTAGATGCTGATGCCCAAGCGGTAGATGCTAATTCTGAAACGCTCAATCCTGAAGAAAGGACCTTATTTTTTAAGTCTTCAACATCTGAATCATTTACCAATTCATGGTTTACTTCAGGAATAGGATCTTGCCATAAGAATTCTTCCGCAGGTACATCCGGACCTAAATAACGGGAGCGAGGTCCCATATCTCTATGCGTCAATTTAAACCATGCCTTTGCAAAAGCATCCGCAAATTGATCTGGATTCTCAAAGAATCTACGGGATATAGGTCCATAGATCGGATCAAATCTTAAAGATAAATCCGTCGTCAACATCGTTGGCTTACGTTTTTTATTTGGATCAAATGGATCAGGAATAACATCATCAGCATCTTTTGCCACCCATTGATAAGCTCCTGCAGGACTTTTTGTTAATTCCCATTCGTAATTGAATAGGTTTTCAAAAAAGTTGTTGCTCCATTGTGTTGGCGTTTCGGTCCAGATAACTTCCAAACCTGAAGTAATGGCATCAGCTCCAACTCCAGATTTATAAGAACTTCTCCAGCCTAAGCCTTGCTCTTCCAAGCCAGCCGCTTCGGGCTCTTTCCCTACGTTATCCGCAGGTCCAGCCCCATGCGTTTTACCAAAGGAGTGACCTCCAGCAATCAACGCGATAGTTTCTTCATCATTCATCGCCATACGTCCAAAAGTATCACGGATATCTTTGGCTGCTAAAATTGGGTCAGGATTACCATCTGGACCTTCTGGATTAACATAGATTAATCCCATCTGTACTGCTGCTAATGGGTTTTCAAGATTCCTTGAATGTACATCGCCATCTGCTTTTTCTTCTCCAGATAACACGCCATGTTCCTTATCAACAATACCTTCTGAGCCATGAGCATAGCGGACATCACCACCTAACCAGGTGTCTTCAGAACCCCAGTATACATCCTCATCTGGTTCGAAAGCATCTACACGACCACCAGCAAATCCAATGGTTTTAAAGCCCATGGACTCCAAAGCGATATTACCAGTCAATACCAATAAGTCTGCCCAGGATAATTTTCTACCATATTTTTGTTTGATAGGCCATAATAACCTTCTTGCTTTGTCCAAGCTCACATTATCTGGCCAGCTATTCAAGGGTGCAAAACGTTGTTGACCTGTTCCAGCTCCACCACGGCCATCACCTACACGGTAAGTACCCGCTGAGTGCCATGCCATACGGATGAATAAACCTCCGTAATGTCCAAAATCCGCAGGCCACCAATCCTGAGAGTCTGTCATCAATGCATGTAAATCTTGTTTTACAGCCTCTAAATCCAATTTCTTGAATTCTTCTGCATAGTCAAAATCTGGATCCATTGGGTTTGATGCGCCCGAGTGCTGACGCAATAAACTAACCTTTAGATTCTTTGGCCACCAATCCTTAATCGTCGTACCTCCTCCGGCTACTGTCAAATTTTGTTTTAATGTGCCATTATGAAATGGGCATTTGCTGATGTCGTTTCCATTTTCCATATCTCTGTTTTTTATTTTCTATATAATTGCTGATTTATTTGTTCGGATTAATATTGTCTATAATTAAAAATTCTATTTGAGGATTTTGTTTTCCTCCTTTAAATTTAATTAAAGTTAGATAAATAAAATTTAAGATGCATGGCTGTTCTGATAGATTTTATCTATCAGACATAGGTTAATAATAAATGTATTTTTCGCGTTTATTTATTAGTAACTCAAAGGATATGAAATCATTTATATTCTGAAAGCAATATAATTTGGACCTTAAATAATTTTTAGGCTAGATAATTTTTATTTAAATAAGGAAGCAACAAATGGAATGTATTTTCCTTGGGTGGGGACATTAAACAAACAATAATAACATATTAGAATAGGGGAAGTATTTTGGAAGGTGGTGGAACATCTTCGCATATTCAATATCAGCAAAGAATATGAACTGATATCTTTTCCCACATATTTTCGGTGGGGTAGGATATGAAAAAATCAAAGATGAAATTCAGGATTATTTTAGTGAAAAAATATATTGTATTCAATTTCCGTGTTTCATAAATGATCAGTATATTTTTTGCTATTTTTTAATATATGTGATGAGGAAACCATAAAGGTTGAAGTTCTACAGAACATGAAAATCCTTTTTCGTCTTGAAGTATTTTTTGTTCAGAATAAATTTAAATTTATGACTTATATTATGAGCTTATCATCCTAGAAAATTTGCCCTTATTAAAGAATTTAGTTCTTTGGATAGGTTAAATATGGTCATTAGGCAGCTTGCCTAAAAATTCGTGGAATAAATGATATTTTGTGTTTAACATAGTTTATTTAATTTTCTCAAATAACGAATTTACTCCAGGCATTGTTGGTGAAGAGTCCTCTTTCAATAGACCAGTATCGGATCTGCTGAAAAGTGATTGCATCACAATTTTACGTTCATCCTCATTAAATTGACCATTTGAAATTAAAGCTAGATATAAGTAGGTTAATTTTTCTCGTTCCTCAGCGTCTCTAGCTAGGTGAAAATTACTGAACATAAATTTCATAATAGCACGAATGATTATGAAGAATAGTGAAATAAAAATTACAAAAACAATCGACCATCTAATCGCAGCAGTTCTATCCCCGTCAAATAAAGACTCTAGCAGTCCTTCTGGTGTATGCCATAATAGCCTGTAAATGAAAAAAGCTAGTAATAGTGTACAGAAACCTGTTGCCCCAAATGCCCAATACGCAGTTTTGCGTAACCCTTCTGCCTTTTCTTTCCAATACTCCACAGGCTCTTTTAATTTTAATAATTCCGCATATTGGTTTTCTAAAGCAGATACCTTTTCAATAGATTCTTTGTGAAAACCTTCAAATTCACCCTTATGTGTAATCATCCATTGGCTCAAAGAATCTTCTGAACGCTGTTGAAATTGATCAAGATTTGCTTTATATTGTTCATAGTCCTTTATTGATTTTTTTATATGTGTAGTTAAAGAATTCTCATATTCGTTTGCTGTTTTATCAATATTACGTCTTAGTTCGAAAAGCGATTTCTTTTCTGATTCGCGTCGATTGAACATGTGGGAGATATCTTTGTTCTGAAATTCATACGCTAAAAACACTCCTTGAATATTGTCCTTATTATTCAATGCTATACTGCCGGCTGTAAAGTATTGAAATGCAGCTTCAACTGAATTAGGGAATTTAACTAGTAGATTAAATAAAAAGTCAACCTCTGGTGCATCAAAAGTAAATATCTGATTATTTGGTGTTAATGACTGTTTTAGCTTTGCTAATGATTGTGGAATGTTTGTTTTGTTGATGATTTTGTTTTTAACATTAGAAAGGATGTTAATAATCTGGTTAAAAGCATTGTCAAAAAAAGATTTGCTCTGACGAAAATAATGATCATTTTTACCTTGTTCAATTGTTCCCCATTTATCTTTCTGGTCTTTAATAAACTTATAGATATTGAATAACCCAGTAAATTCATATTTTTCACTGTTCGATGGGAAAATAATTTGTACAGCGTATTGAGTTAATTGCTCTGTTATTTCAGAATGGGAGATTATTTCTCTTACTTCGTTTATGTTCATAAAAATTGATAATTGGTTAGTTTATGTGTTTGCTATTTAATTCATTCATTTCTTATAACCTTTCACGTCACATTTCAATGAAATGATCTTGGTAATAAATCCATTGCATTTACATCGTTAGGAAGTTGTGGAACGAACTCACTTTTGAAGGTCTTCTACAAGATTGCTTGTGGTATACTGTCTATTTTTGCCTTTATTTTTTTGTACCATTATTCAATAACATCTGCTTTAGTAAATAAGCTCTTTACTATAATCTTATTATTGAGTGTTTATTGATTGCCATATATAGATGATAATTGGTAAACAAATATAATCAATTGTGTGTAGCCTAAGTGCACTGATTAGTAATTACTAATGATCGTTGGGTGTATAGATGTACAATTACTTATTCTTTAATTAATGTGTTTTACGGTTTGCCGTAATGTAATAATAAAACAATTAATTAATCTTGCTCAAATTATTATTATGAAAAAACTTATGTCATTATTGGGAGTTGTGTTGATCTCCATTACATCTTGTAATAGCTACAAGTACGGTGCTGATAGTGCAGCAGAGAAAAGTAATTTGACAATGGGAATTGTTAAATCTAAAGTTATTAAAGGAAATACAACGCAAGATGAGGTTTTAAAGTTGTTTGGTTCTCCGAATTTGGTTTCGAAAAATAAATCTAATAGAGAGGTATGGAGCTATAATAAGATGTCTGTTGAGAATAAAGCTGGTTCAACAGATTTTTTTGCAGGACAACGTGCAAGCCAAAGTAGTAGCAGTAAATCTTTTGATCTTATCATCACTTTTGATGAGAAGGATGTCGTATTGGATTACTCTGTCGTATCAACTGCTTATTAATTTATTAACTATATAAAAAAATGAAAAAATTAATTTTATTTATGTGTATTGCTTTGATGTTTAGTTCATGTGCTACGCAAATGGTTACAAAATCCCCAGCAGAAGTGAAGATGATGACTACCAAGCAGTTTGAATCTGATCAGGAATTGGTGTTCAAATCGGTAATTAGTTTACTTCAGTCAGAAAGTTATATTGTAGATCGTGCAGATAAAGAAACTGGTCTAATAAATGGGTCAAAACGCATAGAGAATAAAAACGCTGCCATGCAACGCTTTTTGGTTGGTACATCTAAAGATGCTAATACTTCAAAGGTTATGTTTTATGTAGAAACGATAAATAAAGAGGTTTGCGAGGTTAAGATTACGCTTTATGAAGGAGCAGAATCAAGTTCGAATGGTTATTGGGGAACTGTAAATAAGCAAAATAAGGAGCAGATGATTTATGAACCAAGAGTTTATCAAGAGTGGTTCAGTAGTTTGCAAGCAGAAATAGAGCGAAGGAAAGCGTTATTGAATTAGTAAACTTAAATGAATTTTAAACTTACATTATTAGGAAATTGAAACCAGGCCGAAGGATATCGCGGATGCCACAGGTTAGCCTGATTGCCGTAAGTATGATTACAAGAATACGCAAGGTAAGAAACCTTCGAAGAGGACGAAAATAGGGTATAAGTATAACCGTTTAATACAAAAACAGGGGCAGATAAATATTTATCTGCCCCTGTTTTTGTATTATCATTTACTCTTTCTTAAAAAAGAAAACCCTTGATAACTTTATGTTATCAAGGGTTTGAAGTACCTAGGGCGGGAATCGAACCCGCACTCCCTTAACGGGAACAGGATTTTAAGTCCTGCGTGTCTACCAGTTCCACCACCTAGGCAACTGAGCGAAAGACGAGATTCGAACTCGCGACCCCAACCTTGGCAAGGTTGTGCTCTACCAACTGAGCTACTTTCGCTTGACGTGGTGCAAATATAGAGAGAAAATTGAAATCCTGAAATTATTTTTTCAAAAAATTTTAGCTAATCCTCCAATCCATTGTCTTTCAGTACCTCTAAAATTAAATTATTTTCAAATCCTCTGCCCAAAGCGTATTGATATAGCTTATTCCGCTTTTTATAGGCATCGCTTTCATGGATTAAATTCGACTTCTTCTCCAGAATGCTTCTTAATTTCTCGAAATAATCATTCGCATCAATCTCCTTCAATGCTATTTTTATCAAGGGTGATGATACTTGTTTGATCTTTAATCCTTGGCTAATCTTAATTCGACCCCAACCTTTAATCCTGAATTTCCCTAAAACATAAGCCTTGGCAAATCGCTCCTCATTTAAGAAATTATGCTCGATCAAATAGCTAATATTGTTTTCAACATCGGCCTGATGCAAGCCCCATTGATATAATTTATCCCGTACTTCCTGCTGAGACCGCTCTTGGTAGGCACAATAGGATTCTGCTTTCCGTCTGGCTTCCAATGGAGTATATACTTTCTTTTTTCTGTTTGCTTCATCCATAATGCAAATCTTCAAAAAATGATGAACTTTTAAAAAAAATGATGAACTTCGTTCATTATTTGCAGAATCATGTATACTATTAAATTTATTTGCGAGAAACTAAATGGGAAACCATTGATGTCAAATGATTTATCGTCTAAAATCAGCGAACTAGTATACGATAGCCGCAAGGTGAATAATCCTGATGAATCTCTATTTTTTGCCCTAAAGGCCACTCGTGATGGTCATGATTTTATTCCAGATGCTTATGCCAAAGGTATTCGAAATTTTGTAATCTCGAATCCGGTAACTTTCCTGGAAGATAAAAAAGATGTCAATGTCATTCAAGTTGACAATGGCCTGCAGTTTATGCAAGAATTGGTGACCTATCATCGAGAACAGTTTCATTACCCCATAATCGGAATAACCGGTAGCAATGGAAAATCTATTGTAAAAGCTTGGCTATTCCAATTGTTGATTCCTGAAAAGAAAGTCTATCAAAGCCCAAAAAGCTATAATTCCCAACTAGGCGTCGCTCTTTCCTTGTGGAACTTAGGTCCGCAGTATGATTTGGCCCTTATCGAAGCGGGAATTTCTGAACCAGGTGAAATGGACGCACTCCAAAAAATGATTCAGCCCAACATTGGGGTTTTTACCAATATTGGAGTGGCACATTCCCAAAACTTTGAAACCAAACAACAAAAACTAACAGAAAAATTAAAACTGTTCAAGGATGTTGAGGTACTGGTTGCAGGATCTGAATATCTTTCCAAGGATTTAATTGATCCAAAAATCAAACTTGTATCCTGGGGCAAAAGTGATACTGATCAAATTCAGCTGATTCAAGAAGAGACCTTTAATCAGGTCAGCAAGCTTAAAATCAAGATTGGTGAACTTATCTGTATCTGTCAGGTTCCTTTTACAGACCGAGCATCCATTGAGAATGTCATGAGCTGTATTGCTGTCATGTATTTCCTAGGATATGATGCCGAAACTATTGTTGAGCGTATCCAAGCCTTAAAGCCTTTGGAAATGCGTCTCCAACTGAAGAAAGGTGTCAATCATTGTTCAATAATTGATGATTCCTATTCGAATGATCTTGCATCCTTAAAAATATCTTTGGAGTTCCTCCATCAACAGAACCAGCATGCTCAGAAATCCCTGATCCTTTCTGAAATGGAAGGACTAATGGAAAGTGATAAGCTGCAGCAAAAACTAAAGGATTTGCTGAATAACTCGCAACTTCAAAAATTTATTTGGGTTGGTCGGGATTTTGACTGGTTGAAGGACCTTGGAATCCATTCCATCCAACAATTCAGCAATACCGAAGAATTTTTGAACCATTTGACGGAATTGGATTTTCATGATGAAAGCATCCTCATCAAAGGAGCCAGGAAGTTTCAATTTGAAAGAATTGTCCAAAGATTGGCTTTGAGGTCGCATGGAACAGTCTTGGAGATTAATTTAAATGCGATTACTAATAACTTAATGGTTTATCGTTCTTTGATTCCAAGGAATGTGAAGTTAATGGCGATGGTGAAGGCATTTTCCTATGGAAGTGGTAGCTTTGAAGTTGCTAATTTATTGCAATTTAGTAAGGTTGATTATCTGACTGTTGCTTTTGCAGATGAGGGTGTTGAACTTCGAACGGCAGGGATTACTCTTCCTATCATGGTGTTGAGCCCTGATCGGGATACCTTCCAGTCTTTGGTTCAACATAATCTCGAACCTGAGGTTTATAGCATGGATTTCTTGGAAGAATTTATTGATTTCTTAAAAGAACAAAATATCAAGGACTTCAAGATTCACCTTAAGCTTGATACAGGGATGCATAGATTAGGTTTCTTTCCTTCTGAGGTCGAGGCAGTAATTGAACGGTTGCGTAATCAGGACCAAGTACGGGTGCAATCCTTTTTCACCCATTTGGTCGCTTCTGGTGATCCAAAGCAGGATGAATTTACGGCATATCAAATTTCAACCTATCAGGAAGCTGCTGCAAAGCTTGAAGCCGGATTAGGCTATAAATTTATTCAGCATGTGGCAAATACGTCTGCCATTGTTCGTTGGCCGCAGGCCCATTTGGATATGGTTCGTTTAGGGATTGGTTTGTACGGGGTCGATATGGATAAGAACTTGCCAAATTTGGAACAGGTCAGTAGCTTGAAAACAACAGTCACCCAGATCAAGGAATTACCTGCTGGTGAAACCGTCGGCTATGACCGAAAAGGAGTATTGCATAGGGTTAGTAAAATCGCAACGGTAAAAATCGGCTATGCTGATGGTTATTCCAGAAGATTTGGAAATTCCATTGGAAAAATGCAAATTAATGGCAACCTAGCTTCAACCGTTGGAAATATTTGTATGGATATGTGTATGTTGGATGTGACCGGACAGGATGTTCAAGTAGGGGATGAGGTTCTTGTTTTTCCCAACTTAATGCAGGCTTCCCAGGATATCGAAACGATACCATATGAATTGTTGGTCAATATTTCAAGTCGTGTAAAAAGAGTCTATTATTACGAGTAAAATGATAACTAAGTTTTTTCAAAAATTCTTTTATTACCTCATTAAGGGGACATTGGTGGTGGCTCCAGTTGCCGGAGCAATCTTTGTGATTGTGTGGCTGGTCGCAACCCTGGATGGTGCCTTAAATATCACAGAACATTTTTTGGTGGATGAAACCGGTAAACCCTTGTATATTCCCGGATTGGGGATAGTTTCGGTTATCCTATTGCTTACCCTTATAGGTTTTATCTTTACCACTTTGGTTACAGCTCCAATCAGAAATTGGTTGAGTAGAACAATCAGTAAGATTCCTTTATTCAATACTTTATATTCATCCATAAAAGATTTTACGGAAGCATTCGTAGGAGATGCCAAGAAATTCAACGAACCAGTATTGGTGGAAGTAAATGAACATGGACTCAAGAAAATTGGTTTTTTGACGCAAAGAGATTTACATGCCATCAATTTGCCAGGTGAAGTAGTTGTTTATTTCCCTTATTCATATTCTGTTGCTGGTCAGGTGGTTGTGGTTCCATCAGAAAAGGTTACTAAATTAAATCTTTCTGCAACTGATGCCATGAAACTAGTGGTGTCTGGCGGTGTAAGTGGATTGGAAGGAAAGAAGGAAACTAAAAATTCTAAAGAAAGATTACAATAATTAGCATCATGTTTTGGAAGAAAAATTCAAAAAATCTAGCTGAGCTGGAAGATAAATTATTGACTGCTGAGACAGAACTAAGTTTTTTGAAAGCCCAAACCGAAAAGCAACTTTCCCAACTATTTTATAATCATCCAGAAATCTCAGATTCTTTGTCTGTAAAATTTCGGGCTTATCAAGCTGATATATTGGCGTTGAATTCAGAATCAGTTTGGTCTATAGGTGCTGAAGTCAATTTAATCCAAGGTTTTATTGAACTTTATTCCTCTTTATCAGAATCTGAAATACACTATAAAGTTGACTTTGATATGGAGGATCCTGAAGAAAAGATTCCTGCCTTAATATTGTTGCCTATCATCCAGAATTGTGTGATCAATGGCTATAACAGTATGGAGAATTTTCCCTTGAAACTACGCTTGAAGGTGAAGAATCATCATCTAAGTCTTGAAATCAGTAATCGTGTAAATCATTACTTAGTGAACCAAGCAGATGATACGCGAATTAAATCCCTTGAAAGTAGGCTGTTCAAAGAGTTTGGAAAGGATTATAGCTTATTTATCAATAGTAACTCAAACTTGTTTAAAATCACGCTGCTATTGAACCTAATGGATTTCAAGAAGTAATAATATAGTTTAGCCATAGAATCAAACTGCAATAGGCTATTAAGAAAAAAAACAGGAGTCATCATTCGATGACTCCTGTCAAGTTAAATTAATCTGTATATATCGAAGTTTTAGTCACGTTTACAGTTTGCAGTCCAAGTTTCCCCATCTTTTGTATAGCCAATGGTTAAGTGATCTGCATCTATAGAAAGTACGCCGAAAGCACCATCTTCTATAAATAATTTATTGTTTTCTCCTTTTTGCATCTTCACATTGATAATATCTGGAATATTACTATCGAAGATAAAGGAGTAGTTTGATCCACCTACTTTAGTCACTGTAACTTTACCTTCTGTTGGTGAAACATTTTTCTCGCTATCGTTTTCATTCACATAGCTAATAGTACCTTTATAGTCATCTACAAAAATATCATTATCTGCTGGATCATCGTCCTTTGAGCAAGCAGATACTGCAAATAACACTACAAATAATAGACTCAGTAATTTCATTGATTTTTTCATAGTACAAATTATTTTGTTGTTTTTCTATAGTTTATTGCGGTCCTATGTCCAAACCTAATGCCATACCAACTGAAACATGCCTGATACAATATTAATTTAACATAATTTTAACATCTATGGATTAGTGGTATCGAACAGATTCAACTGTGTATTTTGCTGTTTTTTATAGTGGGAGAGGTCATATTCAAACATTTCCTGATTAAGATTATACTTTTTACAATGAAGCTTGAAATTATTCCGAATGATTTCTGCTAAGTGTCCTGTTCCTCTCATTCTATTCCCAAAATCGCTGTCGTTGACTTTTCCTTTATGACAATCCTGAATACTATGCCAAATCTTATTGGCTCGGTCTGGGTAGGATTTTTTTAACCAATCTTCAAAAATTTTCGAAATCTCTCCATTTAGTCGAACTATCGTATAACCAGCCCATTTTGCTCCGGCATCTGATGCCGCTTTAAGGACCTTGGGAATTTCATGATCTGTAAGTCCTGGAATTATTGGGGCACACATGATTCCAACAGGAATCCCATGTTGTGATAAGGTTTCTATAACCTTTAATCTTTGCTGGGCAGTAGCTGTTCGTGGCTCCATCTTGGATCGCGTCTCCTTGGTCAATGAATTGATGGAAATAAAGACGACACATAGATTTTTACTTGCCAGTTCAGATAGGATATCCAAATCGCGTAGAATTAGGCTGTTTTTCGTAATTAACCCGACGGGTTGGCCATGTTCCAGGCAAATCTTTAAAATGGCTCTGGTAAGCTTAAACTTGCGTTCTAGGGGTTGGTAACAATCCGTATTCCCAGAAAGGGAAATGGGAGTGCCTTCCCAGTTCTTTTTACGAATATGTTCGCGGAATAATTTTGGAGCATTGGCTTTGACCAGTATTTTACTTTCAAAATCCAATCCGGCACTATAACCCCAATATTGATGGGAATTTCGGGCGTAACAATAAATACAGCCATGCTCACAACCCTGATATGGATTCAAGGAATATTCCATACCGACATCAGGGCTGTGAACCTTATTGACTATTGTTTTGGGGTGAATAATGGTAAATTGGGTATTCGGAACGTCTTGTTCCCAATCATCAATTCCCTCTATATGGTCTTGACTATAACTGTATCTCGAAAATACATTGTCAATATTCTTTTGAGCACCTCTACCTGTAATTAATTCACGTTCCATCTCACTAATATTTTTACTAAAATACTAAAAATATTAGCATAATAAAATAATTACTATTGCTCGATCAGTTCTTTTTCTTCGACTTTAGATTTAAGATAATTGTGAATTTCAATTTGTGATCGGCAAATAGGCTCCTCATTATGAACGTATTCATTAGTTTGCTTGTTATTCAGATACCTTGCTTTGACATTGTCTCGCAGTTGAATCTCCAGCATATCCAATAATTCATGCTTTAATTTCTTATTGTTGATTTTTACAGCAGCCTCAATCCGATGATCCAAATTTCTGGTCATCAAATCTGCGGATGAGATATAGGTCAATTCTTTACCGGCAGCATAAAAATAAAATACACGCGCATGTTCTAAAAATTCATCAACTATACTGATGGCATGAAATGGCTTGATAAATTTCTTTTGATTGACTGCACAGAAAATACCACGCACAATAAGATCTACCTGAACGCCAGCGGTTGCCGCTTCATATATTTTCTTGATGGATTCTTTATCACTTAATGAATTAATCTTGATAATAATTCGAGCAGGTTTCCCAGCTTTGGCCTCTGCAATCTCCTTATCAATTAAGGCACAAATTTGCTGACGCATATCGAATGGACAGATCATCAAATGCTTATTGTGATGAATTTGATTTTCAATTGGAATTTTTGGCTTTTGCAAAGCATTAAAGATCTTATTGATATCAGCCATGACTCCTTTGTTGCTGGTCATCAAACAATAGTCACCATATAATTTGGCGGTTTTCTCATTGATATTTCCTGTACTCACAAAACCATATTGAATCGTCTTATTTTGAACGCGTTTCTTGATGATACACAATTTGGCATGCACTTTCTTATTCGGTACACCTACAAGAACCTTGACTCCTTCCATTTCAAATCGTTCTTTCCATTCCAAGTTATGCTCTTCATCAAATCTTGCTCTCAGTTCCAGCATGACGGTTACTTCCTTACCATTTCTGGCTGCATTTACCAAGGCATTGGCAATCTTGGAATTGGTTGCCATCCGGTAGATGGTTGTTTTGATGGACTTCACATCTGGATCCATGGCTGCTTCCCGTAATAAATCAATCATCGGTCGAAACTCATGGTATGGAAAGGATAGAAGAACATCTTTTTTCTGGATCACATCGGTCACCCGGTCTGTTCCTGCAAAGTCCGGATGCTCAAAGGACATTCTTTCCTCAGGCTTTTCATCCGCTTTGAAAACATCGGGAAAATCCATAAAATGCTTGAAATTATGAATCTTTTGACCTGGAATGATACTGTCTTTCTTACTGAAATTCAGTTTTTTAATCAGTAATTCCAATAACTTAGGATCCATTTCTTGATCAAATACAAATCGGGTTGGTTTTCCTTTCCTACGATTTTTGATTCCCTTACTAATTTTCTCTACAAAGGTCGTGTTAACATCATTGTCGATGTCAAATTCAGCGTCTTTTGTGATTTTAAAAGTATTAGCGACGAAATCATCAAATCCAAAATAAGAGAATATATATGGCAGGTTGACCTTTACGATATCTTCAATTAAGATAATATGTTTTTGATTTTTAGGTGATGGCAAAATAACAAATCGTCCAAGCTGTCTGGATGGAAGCTCAATGATTGCAAATTTGGTGTCATACTGCCAATCATCTTTATACATGGCGATACCCAGGTATAAGCTCTTATCTCGAAGATAGGGCATAGGCTTGGTTTCATCCAAAATTAAAGGGATGATATTGGTTTCAACTTCCTCGTCAAAGTAATTCTTTACAAATGCTAACTGGGTTGGGTTTAGGTCTTCAGCAGATTTAATATAGACTTTCTGTTTGGCCATTTCACGCTGGACCTGGTTCCAAATTTTGTCGAATTTTCGCTGCTGCTTAATTACAATTTCCGTAATTTTTTCAAGGATAATTGCAGGTGGTTTATAAAAATAACTATTTGACTCTTTAGTGTTTATTTCAGCTGCTCTTTTTAATGCAGCAACCCTTACCCTGAAAAACTCATCCAGATTATTAGAGAATATGCCTAAAAACTTTATTCTTAAATGTAAAGGTACAGTTGGATCCGCTGCCTCCTGTAAAACTCGACCATTAAAACTTAACCAACTAATATCTCTCGGGATAAATTTGCTTGCCATTTCTCTATCTGTCATCATAGCTCAAAGATGTTCGAGCTTTATTTGGTAAAAGTTAATAAATTAATATCAAATTATTAAATAATGGAATTGATTTGAGGATGTTTTTTTTGATCCGGCTGATTTATCAATTTTTATCTATTTCGCTATTTATTTTACTGCTTTTTCCCCAAAAAAATTCTCGAATGGGATGTGTTTTTTTAGATTATTTACTTATGTAATTAATTACGGGTTAAAATTAAGTAAAAAATATGTGAATTATAATTAAAAATTGAACTAAATGGAAATGGGTTTATAAAGTATTATAACAGATGTTCTTATAGATTGACTAATATAATCAAATAAGCACCCAAGGGCCCTCGAGTGCTATCATTTTACTATAATCGCAATAAATAAAATGAAATTTAACAACAGCTTCACGAGAGAAATTCTAATGTAACTGCCTATATCCGCATTTCAATTATAGATGTAGGTTAAAAAAATTGTTTGTTAAATATTTTATTTGAATAAATATATAAAAAATATATTTAAATAAGAAAATTTATTTTCACAAAAAATAATAGCTGTAATGTATTACATTACAGCTATTTAAAAAATAGATTCTTATTTATTAACGCCTCGACGGCTAAGAATATTAATTGCTTCGTACTTCGAAGCATCATAATGTGGGTCTTCCAGCTTCAATTCAGTAGGATAGGGCTTGTTCTTGTCAAAGAAGTAAATCTTGGTGACACTCCCATAATCATTTACTGGAAACATATCTGCACATTGTTCATATTGTGCATTGAGTTGATCTTCTACAGTCACTGCATAAATCCGGATGATCCCACCTTTATTGTTCTCGTTTCGAACAAAAGCAACCTCCTGAAAACCACCAGGTATTTCTTCGATAGAAGGTTGGGAATAGGCATCATAAATAAAATACCCAAGGATAAGGATCAGAGGAATGGCAATAAACCAAATCTTTTTACGTTTTTTTTCCATTAAAGACTAATCTTAATGCCAAGTAATTTATAGAATTCCTTCAGGATATTTTGGTGTCCAGGCCATGCTGGCGAGGTAACTAGGTTGCCATCAACCACAGCTTGATCAGCAGGGATGTTTTTCCATGTACCACCCGCCAATTCAATATCTGGTCCTACAGCAACATAAGCCGTTAATGTTCGTCCTTGCAATACCTTCGCAGCAGTTAATACTTGAATTCCATGACAGATCGCTGCTACTGGTTTGTCTTGATCAAAAAAGTCCTTCGTAATCTCTAAAACTCTTTTATTTAAACGGATGTACTCTGCAGAACGTCCACCAGCAATATATAATCCATCATAATCTGCCGTGTTTACCGAATCAAAATCCTTGTTGATAGCAAAATTATGCCCTCTCAATTCTTTGTAGGTTTGATCACCCGTGAAATCATGAACAGCAGTCGGAACCACATCACCTTTTTTGCGGTCCGGAGCTACAGCATCTACTTGGATACCTATGGATTCCATTGCTTGAAAAGGAACCATAGCTTCATAATCCTCTACATAATCACCAACTAATAATAATACTTTCTTTGCCATAATATTGAAAATTTAATTTTACTGTTGTTCATTTGATAAACGCTCGGCCATCAAGCGTTTTGTTTTGCGCACTTTCGCTTCCAATTGACTTCTTAATAAAGGCGTAATGATCCCTTTCCCTTCCTCAAAATTCAATTGAAAATCAGGCAAGGAAAACGTTTCCAGGACAGTTGCCCCATCTCTAGGCATCCTAGCTTCAGCCATTTCTAAGATAGTTTTGGCGCCCCTTGGTCCATCACTCGTGGATAATAGGAATACCGGCTTCCCCGGATACACCTTCCGACCCTTTATTCTTGAAATCCAATCATACAGGTTTTTATAACCTACATTATAATTTCCGTTATTCTCTGCAAATGATATCAATATCAAATCCGCCCAATCAATCTTGGTAGCAAATTCCACAGCATTTTCAGGAATTCCGATTTCTTTTTCTAGATCCTTGGAAAATATTGGAACAGGAAAATTATTGATGTCCAGTACCAAGATCTCATCATCAATTTCTTTATAATATTTACTTACACTGCTAACCAGCTTTTTATTAATAGAATCGGAGCTATTACTCGCTCCAAAGGCCAATATCTTCATATCCCTAAAATTAAGGATAATGCCCGAGAAATAGAATCCTTGCTACTATTTATTCAGGCTTTTTAACAAATAGGTTAATTTCCTTTTTCAAAATCCTAAATGTTATGGTCTGAAATTGTGTAAATCTGGAGTGGCTATTAAATACAAAACTGAAAAATACTTCAGGAAAAATTCATGGTACTACCGCACTTTTGCCGGACCTTCTTCGGACCTTCTTCGGACCTTTGCCGAAAAAAATCGAAGGAGGTCCCTATTAGGTCCGAGCATGGTCCGACTATTTTCAATACTTGACTCTAACTAAAGCCGAATAACTTATTAAGTAGCAGAATAAATTACGATTGATTCACAACCAATAATTCATATTGCCTTGTAACAGTTTGTGAAATCTTAAATTAGATCCTTCTTGAAAAATAAAATTTCGATTAGATGCTAATGGATAACTTGTATTTTAATAATAGACCAGGTAGGCTATTGAGATTTATTTTCGCTCCTTTAACTTTATTGATGCTTGGATCTAAAATCAAGTTTTTTGATTCTCTAAAGTCCACTTTCTCAAGGTTGGAGTTAATAAATTGGGCGTCCTTCATATCGGATCCGGCAAAGCTGGCATTGGTTAAATGTGCGTTTTCAAAGTCTACCTGATGCAAACGGCAATTCGAGAAGACTGTTCCTTTGATATTGCAATTATAGAAGGAGCTATGGTCTAAGCTGGATTCCTCGAAGCGGAGTTGGATATTAAATGGGTTGATACTATCAAATCGTAATCCCAACAATTTGCAGTTTTTGAATAGGATGTCTTGGAAACTGCATTGTTCAATTTTTGCCAGGGATAAATTGCAGTCCACAAATTGGCAATCGATAAATTTATAATTGTTGAGGTTTACCCCTTCAAAATTGCATTGAAGAAATTTACAGTATTCATATTCGCCCTTGTAAAGGGGGCTATCTATAAAATTGATATTCTGAAAGGTTTGATCTTCAAAATAATCCATCATGTTTGTTTTTATTATTAATCGTTAAGGATTTCTTTACGGATTCTACTAAGCGAACTATCTGTTACGCCTAAATAGGAGGCAATATATTTGAGGGGTGCTTGCTGGATAATTTGTGGTTTTTCTTCCATGAGATGGAGATATCTCATTTTTGCGGGCTCTGTAATCATTTCCGTTGCTCTTTTCTTGGACAGATAAAGTTCAAAAGCCATCCAAGCACGACCCCATTCTCGGAAAGCAGGGATTTTATGAAAAAGGTCCTGAAATTTTTCGTAATCAATTTTCCATAAGATACAATCTGTTAAACATTGTATATATTCTTGGGTTGGAATTCTTTGAAAAATCGAGGCTACTTCAATTACAACTTCATTTTTTCCGGAAAAGCCAGTGCTGATTTCATTGCCTTCATAATCATATAAATAGGTACGGACTAAACCTTCTTCCACAATATAGTATTCATTGGCTATATGACCTTTTTCCAGTATAAAATCCCCTTTTGATAAATGGACTTGGTCATGGGCTTCAAAAATCAGTTCCAAGTCGGATGATTTTAATTGAGGATGTTGATAGGCATATCTTAAGACTTCCATTTCGGTGTGATTATTTGCTTTAAGTTAAAGAAATCCTGCGAAATCTAAAACGGGTCCGATACCTCAAAGGAAACTGATGCTTTGGAATGGGGGTGAATAAATTGAATATATCCCGCATGTAAATGCAAACGGTTTGCCCGTTTTCCATAGAGGTCATCACCAATAATAGCACAATTCAAGCCTTTAGCATGCGCAGAATGAACCCTCAATTGATGGGTTCTTCCCGTTTGCGGGAAATAATGGATTCGCGTATGCTGGCCTTCGATGGCTACAATTTTATATTCTGTTTGCGCAGGTTTTCCATATTCGTAACAAACCACCTGTCTAGGTCGATCATCCAGGTCCACCCGTAGTGGAAGATCAATTAAGCCTTCAGGTTGTTGGATAATGCCATCCAGAAGGGCGGTATATCTTTTCTTAACCGTATGGTTGATAAATTGACTTTGAATAAATTGATGTGCCTCCTTGGTTTTTGCAAGAACAAGTATTCCTGAGGTAGACATATCCAATCGATGAATGATCAATGGGCTATCCAGATTCGGATATTTTGCCATAATACGGCTTTGCACGCTATCTTGGACATTGATGCCAGGGACCGAAAGGAATTCTGCAGGTTTGTTCACTACGATGATTGCTTCATCTTCAAAGATGATTTCCAACTCCTTGCCATCGGCAGGGTTTTCCAGCATGGGATTAGGATCGACGGACAAACCTTGGAGCATATGTTCCAAAATAGGCTCACATTTCCCTCGACAGGCGGGGTAAAAGTTCTGATGCTTACGGACCTCCTGATTAGGCGATGAGCCCCACCAGAATTCTGCCATAGATATGGGGTTCAAGTTATGCTCAAAAGCATATTGAAGCAGTTTTGGAGCAGCACATTCGCCAGCACCCGCCGGTGGAATTATGTTTTTACTGTCCTTGAATATATCCAATACAGATTTACGCTGCTGATTGGCGTTTAAGAAATGATATTGGTCAAAAAGTTCATTCTGAAGATTGGAGGAACGCAGTTTTCTTTCCTGCTTCAAAAGGTCAATTTGGTTGAGAATTTCATTCAATTCAGTTTCAGCCTGTAGGATATTCCTGGCTGAGAGTTCTTTTTGGACATCATAATGATGCTGGTCCCGGTAACTCTGTTTGATTAAATCCTCTTCAATCAATTTATATTCGTCGATAGAAAGGGATTCTTTATGGGTATTTCGAATAGCCTTCCTTTCGGCTTTATTCTTTTTATGTAAGGCACGCATATCTGCCAAGGCTTGTTCCTCTTGAGCCCTTGTGCTTGCTAGCTTAGTTTTTAAGTCTTTTAATGCTGTTGAATTTTGAAGCTTTTCAATATCTCTATTTATTTGATTGATTATTTCTTCTTCCTTCAGAAAAAAACCTTCAGGGTCAAGCATATCAAAGATTGGGGGAACAAAATAGTTATGTCTATTTGTTCCGGCTAATTTTCCAGATACTGCGGCAAGAAATCCTAATTGGCCATGTTGATCTCTCAGCACCAATACGCCAAACATTTTTCCGATGATCAATCCGGATTGTTCAGGGTCCAATCCGAAGTTATGGTCAAAATCCTGTTGATTCATTAAGTAATCTTGAACCTGTTGGGCGGCAAGTTTACTTAGTTCATGTGGTTCATAACAAAATGGAAAAGTAAATCGACTTGGAAGGATGATTTGTTCTGTATCTTCTTGAAATAAATGGAAGTAAGGAATCTCTTTAGACATTTTATTTTTTGACAAAGAACAAAAGTACGAATTGTAAGGTAATGCGGTATGATATATCGACTTTTTTATGACAATATAAAGCTTGAAAAAGGCCTTTATCTGCTAAATAATGAGTAAATTGTTAATACTAAAAATTCGTGCTTAAATGGATAAAATCGTAAAATTTGGAGAGTCTGATTTAGAAATAGTACCCTTAATTTTTGGGGGAAATGTTTTTGGTTGGACCTTGGATGAAAAACAATCCTTTGAAATTTTGGATCAATTTATGGATTTGGGTTTCAATGCAATTGATACAGCCAACAATTATTCTCATTGGGTGCCCGGCAATAAGGGTGGAGAGTCAGAAACTATTATTGGAAATTGGCTAAACGAGAGAAATAACCGGGAAAAAGTCGTTTTGATGACCAAAGTTGCTGGAAGGTTTGGTTATGACAGTAAAACCAATACCAAGGCAGACTATATAAAAGAGCAGGTTGAGCTTTCCTTAAGTCGATTGCAAACAGAATATATTGATTTATATCAAACGCATTACGATGATTTGGATACGCCAGTGGAGGAAACCTTAAGAGCTTATGAGGATTTGATAAAAGAAGGTAAGGTACGATACATTGGAGCATCCAATATCAAAACAGATCGTTTATTGGAGAGTTTGGACACGTCAAGTAGATTAGGATTACCGAAATATATCTCCCTTCAACCTGAATATAACTTGTATGATCGGGAGAAATATGAAACTGAATATGCGGAAACGGTTCAACAATATGGTCTAGCCGTTATTCCATATTATTCTTTGGCGAGTGGATTTTTATCAGGGAAGTATTTGACTGATGATGATTTTTCGAAATCCAAAAGGGGAGAAGGTATTGAAAAAAGATATTGGAATGAAAGAGGGCAACGTATTGTTGCGGCATTGAATGATGTGGCTTCGGCTTACCGTACATCGGCAGCCTCCGTTGCATTAGCATGGTTATTAGCTCAACCCAATATTACGGCTCCCATAGCCAGTGCGACAAAAGAAAGTCATTTACAAGGTTTTGTTTCCGCTTTGCAATTGAGATTAGGTGAGGAGGCTTTGGAAAAATTAAATACAGCTAGCCGATATTAAAAATAAATAAAACAAATTGGCAAGAAATTACATTAACATTTTAAATAAATAGGAATATGAAAACTGATATAGGAATTAAAGAACAGGACACAAAAGTTGTAGCAGGATTATTAAATAAGCTTTTGGCAGATGAGAATGTGCTTTATACTAAGGTTCGTAATGCGCACTGGAATATTGAAGGTCCGGATTTTCATGCACAACATATATTTTTTGAAGAACTGTATTCTGAATTGGCTGAAATTATCGATGAGGTAGCGGAAAGAGTTCGTGCGATTGGTCATTATGCAGTAGGTACCATGAAAGAATTCTTGGAACTGACTCAACTGACTGAAATGAAATATAAAAAGAATGATAGTCAAGGATTTATCGCTGAGTTGTTAAATGATTACGAGAGTTTAATTATCTCATTGAGAGAAGACATTAAACTAGCAGAAGAACATAATGATGCTGGAACTGAGGATTTCCTCGTTGGATTATTAGAAAAACATGAAAAAACTGCTTGGATGTTGAGGTCACATCTGAGATGAAAAAATACATATTGGATAGGAAAGGAGCTGTAAATCAGCTCCTTTTTTTATGGAAATCTACTTAATATCAGGTATGGGAGCAGTTCAAGATATTTTTTCATATCCACATAAAATTTAATTAAATCTATTTTCTGCATTACCTAAAAACATCGACAGATGTACAATTAAGCGTATTATTTTATTAGAATCTAAATTAGAATACTTATTTTCAGCAAATTATTCTGCACTGGATCAAATGATAGATGAATTAGTAGAGTTTCTTGGAAAACAGAATGCTGTTGTTTCGGCTTTGTTCGCTGGATTATTCACTTGGGGAGTAACAGCTTTGGGTGCTGCCGGCGTTTTTCTTTTCAAAGGAGTCAATAAAAAGTTATTGAATGGCATGCTTGGATTTACTGGAGGGGTCATGGTTGCTGCTAGTTTCTGGTCTTTACTTTCACCAGCCATTGAAATGAGTTCTGGCGAAGGGTTTTCCAAAGTGATGCCTTCCGCAATTGGCTTTATTCTTGGAGCGCTTTTTATTTTTGGTTTAGATAAATTGATGCCCCACCTTCACTTGAATTTCTTAAAAACAGAAGGACCAAAATCGTCCTTACATAGAACTACCTTGTTAACTATTGCTATCGCTTTACATAATATTCCTGAAGGTTTGGCGGTTGGCGTTCTCTTTGGTGGCGCAGCATTAGATGTTCCTGAAGCCAGTATCACCGGTGCTGTTTTGTTGGCAATGGGTATCGGATTACAAAACTTCCCAGAGGGGATTGCCGTATCAATGCCACTTCGTCGAATGGGATTGTCCAGATGGAAAAGCTTTCAATATGGTCAATTATCAGCAATCGTAGAACCTGTTTTTGCGGTGCTAGGAGCATTCGCAGTCGGGTTCTTTATGCCAATCCTTCCTTATGCCCTTTCATTTGCCGCAGGTGCAATGATATTCGTCGTAATTGAAGAAGTAATCCCCGAAACACAACAAGAAGAACACTCCGATATTCCTATCCTTGGATTTATCCTAGGTTTTGTGGTGATGATGGTGCTGGACGTAGCGTTGGGCTGATTTTAGTATTTAGTAGTTAGTATTTAGTATTTAGATTTCCTGGATAGTTTGCTAATATGGCTTTCTGAATATATCTATTAACTGAATATCTAATATCTAGTAGTTATTATTTAGATTTCCTGGATAGTTTGCTAATATGGCTTTCTGAATATATTTGTTAACTGAATATCTAATATCTAGTAGTTATTATTTAGATTTCCTGGATAGTTTGATAATATGGCTTTCTGAATATATCTGTTAACTGATTATCTAATATATAGTAGTTATTATTTAGATTTCCTGGATAGTTTGATAAATTTATTTTCTGAATATTTAAGCTCACGTTACTATTAAGTCTATTCTTGTGAACTATACTTATCCGCCATAGGTCTAAATACTAAATACTATATACTAAATACTAAAACAATCAAGGGATGAACTTTTGGTTCATCCCTTCATTTTTTTTATGAGTATAGCTTAGTTTAAAGCTTCAATTTTTGCTTGAATTTCAGCTGATTTAGCTTCGTCGTTCATGAAATCGTAGTAATTTTTTAGATTTCTTAACGCGTCTACATTTTTAGGATCTAATTCAACTGATTTCTCAAGGTAAGGAACCGCTTGAGCGATTTTTCCTTTGATTCCTTCAACTCTTTTATTGTATTCAGTAGTAGGAATTGATTTGTCTTCATTAAGTTTCATTAGTTCCTCACGGCCACCGTTCATGATTACCACTGCAGCATTTGTGTTTGCTTCAAGGTAATTAGGGTCGATTTCAAGAGCTTTTTGGTAAGAAGCTAGGGATTTTTCAGTATCACCTGCAGCACCATAAGCTAAGCCTAAATAATAGTGTAAGCTTTTATTTTGAGGATCTTTTGCAACTTGAGATTCAATGTCAGAAACGATTTTCGCTTCATTACCAGTGATTAAGTTCAATTCGATGTTTTGAACAACAGCATCATTATCATTTGGATAAGCTGCTACAGCTTCAGCTGCTGCAGTAATTGCAGATGCTGTATCACCTTTTTGAAGGTACAATTTAGGAAGGTCTACCAAAATTGTTTTATGGCTAGAGTATTCCTTAATTGGAACTAATTCTTTGTACTTCTCAATTGCTTTATCATACTCCTTGTTTTGTACTGCCGCAAGACCTGAATAGAAAGTTAGGGTAGTATCACCAGGAAGGTAAGTTAATGCATCTGAGAAATCTGCGTATGCAGTTTTATAATCTTGTTTGTCCCAAGCAGCAACACCTTCGTTAAATTTGAATTGACCAAGTGTTTGTCCAGCTACCAAGATGTTATCAGCATGCTTTTTATCTTTATCAAGTTCTGTAGCTTTAGCAATAGCATCTTTTGCTTTGGTAGCATCTTCAGCACTTTTATTCAAATTTGCAAGGTTTGAGTACACCAATGCATAATAAGTCCAAGCTTCAGGATCATCTTTAGTTTTGTCATGAACCACAGCGGCATCAATAGCTTCTTGAGCTGCAGTAAGGTTAGATTTACCTAATTCAGCAGAACCAGCAGCTTTTAATTCTTCGTATTTAACAATAGCTGCTTTTGCTTTCTTTACATTGCCCGACTGTGCAAATAGGGCAGTAGAACTGGTTGCAAAAAGCAATCCTACAAATAATATCGATTTTCTAAAATTCATATCTATTTTATTGTTTGTTTAATTTGAAAGTTGGTTTAATAAAAGATTAACGCGATCCAATTGGGTGTCATCATCTGTTTTTTGATAAAATAATGCCAATGATTTCAACGCATTGATTTCATAAGGCTTGATTTCATTTGCTTTCAACAAATAATTCTGCGCATTGTATTGCGATTCCTGATCTTCGGTATCTTTTAAAAACTTGTTTAAGTTTATTAAGCCAAGGGCCAAGTTTGATTCGTAATTATTTGGATCCAACTCCAATACCTTTTCGTAATAAGATTTGGCAATTTCCAAATTATTCGCATTCTCATTAGCATACCCTGCGAGGTAATTTAATTCGATGTTTTCAGGTTCCAATTTAATCGCTTGTTCAATAATTGGAACGATAGCATCGTAGGCATTACTCTTAGCGTATTTTTCAATTAATAAGAATAACAAACCTTTATCTTCTGGGAATTTGGTTCTACCTTCTTCCAATGTGGTTAGAGCTTTTTGTTTCTCATCCAGTTGGTCGTAGATATTTGCCAGTTCAATAAACTGCTGGGCAGTCATATTTCCAGATTCATGGATTATGTTATAATATTTAATTGCATCCTCGGTTTTTCCTGCTTTAGTTGCTAACAAAGCAAGGTTATAAGTGACATCGCCACTTTTAGCATCCAGTTCATTTACCCGGCTAAAGTCAGTGTAGGCTTCGTCAAATTTCTTAGCTTCCAAGAACTTATTAGCACGATAGATTAATGCAGCTGCTAAATTTTGATTGACATATTTCAATTCACCTGCATAACCAGGTTGATCTTTTTTGTCAATCTTTCCCATTGTTTGATAAGTCAAATCAATAGGGTCGGCGTTTAGTTTAATAGTACGAGTTGAGTCAGCATAGGCTAACGAGCTCAATACCATTGCTCTAAGGACATTGACTTTAGTTTTAGATGAGTCGCGTTTAGTTTTATAGATATTGTCAATTTGTTTTCTGGCATTATCTAAATTAGCAATATTACCGGTTTGAGTATATAGCGCAAAAGCATTACTAGCCTCTTTATAGGCAGATTGCGCATTGGCAGCCTGGGTACCCAATAGTAAAAATGCTCCTAAAGCACCTGAAATAAATCTATTCTTGTTCTTCATTCTCCGTGTTAGCTGATTCATTGTCTGTTGAGTTTTCTGCTCCTTCAGCACCTTCAACGTCTAATTCCTCTTCGTCCTCTTGTCTTTCCACTTTGGTTACTGATGCGATTTCGTCGGTATCTTTCAGGGTGATTAATTTCACACCTTGAGTAGCACGACCCATCACACGCAAGCTTTCAACTCCGATACGGATAACAATACCTGATTTATTGATAATCATTAAGTCGTTTTCATCAGTAACACCTTTAATAGCTACCAATTCACCGGTTTTGTCCGTAACGTTAATTGTTTTTACACCTTTACCACCGCGATTCGTAATTCTGTAATCATCGATATCAGTACGTTTACCGTATCCTTTTTCAGAAACTACCAATACAGTTGTTTCTTGATTATTAACACTAATCATGCCAACAACCTCATCTTTTTCACTTGCAAGGGTGATACCACGCACACCTGTTGCAGTTCTTCCCATAGGCCTAACGGTAGATTCATTGAAACGGATGGCACGTCCAGAACGTAGAGCCATGACAATTTCACTTGAACCATTAGTTAATGTAGCTTCTAAAAGTTGGTCACCTTCATTAATGTTAATCGCATTGATACCGTTTGCTCTTGGTCTAGAGTACGCTTCAAGTGATGTTTTCTTAATGGTACCTTTCTTAGTACACATAATGATGAAATTATTTTCAAGGTATTCTTGATCCTTAAGGTTTGTTACCTTAATATATGCCTTGATTTTTTCATCCTTAGGAATATTGATGATATTCTGTAATGCACGTCCTTTAGAAGTACGGCTACCTTCAGGAATTTCAAATGCTCTCAACCAGAAACAACGACCTGCTTCCGTAAATAATAATAGGTAGTTGTGGGCGGATGCCGTGATAATATGTTCAGTAAAGTCTTCATCACGGGTAGTAGATCCAATTGCACCTTTACCACCACGTCCTTGAACACGGTACTCTGTTAATGGAGTACGTTTTACATAACTATTATGAGAAATTGTGATCACAACTTCCTCATCATCGATGAAGTCTTCCATACGTAAATCTTCAGCAGAATGTACGATATGAGAGCGTCTTTCATCGCCATATTTTTCTTTTACTTCAACTAATTCATCTTTGATGATTTTGAAGCGTAGGGATTCGTCAGCAAGAACTTCTTTCAAATACTCGATCGTTTTCATAAGTTCAGCATATTCTTCCTTAATCTTATCACGTTCCAGTCCTGTCAACCTTCTTAGGGTCATATCTAGGATTGCACGAGCTTGGATATCAGAAAGTGCGAAACGCTCCATTAAGCCAACACGAGCATCTTCTGGAGTATCTGAATTACGAATCAATTTAATAACCTCATCCAAGTGATCTAGAGCGATCAAATAACCTTCCAGGATATGGGCTCTTTTTTCAGCTTCAGCAAGTTCGAACTTAGTTCTACGGATTACCACATCATGTCTGTGTTCAACGAACTCATGGATCATATCCTTTAAGTTCATCATTTGTGGTCTACCCTTAACTAGAGCGATGTTGTTTACTGAGAAGGATGTTTGTAATGCCGTATGCTTATATAGGTTATTTAAGACCACATTAGCATTTGCATCACGTTTTATTTCATAGACGATACGGATATCCTTAGAAGATTCATCTCTAATTTCAGAGATACCTTCGATTTTCTTTTCTTGAACTAAATCGGCAGTTCTTTTGATCATATCCGATTTATTCACTTGATAAGGGATTTCCGTTACGATAATAATCTCTTTACCAGATTTAGTAGTTTCGATTTCCGCTTTACCACGCATCACGATTCGACCACGACCGGTTTCAAAAGCTTCTTTAACACCATTATATCCATAGATCAAACCTCCTGTAGGGAAATCTGGTCCTTTGACATGGGTCATTAACTCTGAAATTTCGATATCGCGGTTATCGATATAAGCGATGGTACCATCAATAACTTCAGTTAAGTTATGAGGAGCCATATTTGTAGCCATACCTACAGCAATCCCAGAAGCTCCATTTACAAGTAAGTTTGGAATTCTGGTTGGAAGTACGGTTGGTTCTTCAAGGGAGTCGTCAAAGTTTAATTGGAAATCAACGGTGTCTTTGTTAATGTCCGCCAACATTTCCTCAGTAATTTTACGGAGTCTAGCTTCCGTATAACGCATTGCTGCTGGTGGGTCACCATCGATAGATCCATAGTTACCTTGTCCATCGACTAGGGGATAGCGCATAGACCAATGTTGGGCCATACGAACCATGGTGTCATAAACGGATAAGTCCCCATGCGGGTGATACTTACCGAGTACATCTCCAACAATACGAGCAGATTTTTTATAAGGTTTTCCACTCGTTACCCCAAGGTCTAACATACCATACAATACACGACGGTGTACTGGTTTCAGACCATCACGAGCATCAGGTAGAGCACGCGAAACGATTACCGACATCGAATAATCGATGTACGCGGACTTCATTTGGTCTTCGATATTAATGGGGATAATCCTGTTTTCGGCAGGAACTAAATTGTTTTCGTTTTCTGTTTCTTCAGCCATTATATTTTGGTTTCAATCAATATAATAATTGTCATATCTATAAAAGACACGTAACAGGCGAAGATACACAATTTTTTAGGTTTTTGGTACGTGTTTCTTCATTAAAGATATCCACAATGGATGCAATTTGTTAATATTTTTCAGGAAGTTTTATGTTTAAACATCTATGGAGGATAAATGGTAATATGATATTAAATGTCATAATAATTTAAGATATTTTAAACAAATATGGAATTTGTTTTAAAAAATTTTAAAAATATTTTACCTTTGGGCATTCTATTTTAGGTCAAACGATTGATTAATCGTTAACCTCCTAATTTTTAACAAATTAAGCTACAGTAATGAAACATAATTTCGGTGCAGGCCCATGTATTTTACCTAAAGAGGTTTTTGAAGAAGCTTCAAAGGCGGTAATTGACTTTAATGGTACAGGTTTATCTATATTGGAAATTTCGCACCGTTCCAAAGAATTTGAAGCAGTAATCATCGAGACTGAGAAATTGGTTCGTGAGTTATTGAATGTTCCTGCGGGATATTCCATATTATTTCTTCAAGGAGGTGCGAGCCAGCAATTTGCGATGGTTCCAATGAATTTATTGCCTGAGAATGGTACAGCTTCTTACTTAGATACTGGCGTTTGGGCGACCAAAGCTGCTAAGGAAGCTAAAAAGGTAGGACAGGTTGAGATTGTTGCGTCCTCGAGTGACCAAAACTACTCCTATATTCCTAAAGGTTATTCCATTCCTGCAGATTCGAGCTATTTTCACTATACGTCGAACAATACAATCTATGGAACAGAAGTGTTTGATAAACCAAATACCTCAGTTCCAACCGTGGTAGATATGTCTTCCGATATATTAAGTAGAACGATTGATGTTTCAGAATTCGATTTAATCTATGCTGGTGCTCAAAAAAATATGGGTCCTGCTGGGGTAACCTTGGTTATCGTTAAAGATGAAATCCTTGGTAAATCAGGACGTACATTGCCAACGATTTTTGATTATGAAGCCCATGCGAAAGCGGGTTCCATGTATAATACGCCACCAGTATTCTCTATTTATGTATCCATGTTAAACCTACGTTGGTTAAAAGACAAAGGTGGGATTTCCGTAATTGAACAAGAGAATATCATCAAAGCGCGTACATTATATGATGAAATTGACCGTAACCCATTCTTTAAGGGTACAGCAGCTCTGGAAGATCGCTCGAGAATGAATGTTACTTTTGTAATGGATAGTCCAGAATTGGAAGCTGAATTCCTAGCATTAGCAAAAGAGCGTAATTTAATTGGGATCAAAGGTCACCGTTCAGTTGGTGGATTTAGAGCATCTATTTACAATGCATTGAGCATTAGTTCAATCAATGCTTTGGTAGATACGATGAGAGAGTTTGAAGAAAGTAAGAAATAATTAACATGAGAATTTTAGCAAACGATGGGATTGATCCTATCGGTAAAAAAATATTGGAAGATGCTGGTTTTGTAGTTGATACAGAGCATATTCCGCAAGATGAATTAATCAATAGGTTGAATGAATACGATGCCGTTACAGTACGTAGTGCTACCAAATTGCGTCAACCATTAATTGATGCTTGTCCTAATATCAAAGTAATTGGTAGAGGCGGAGTAGGAATGGATAATATCGACGTGGATTATGCAAGATCAAAAGGTGTTGCTGTAGTCAATACTCCGGCAGCATCATCACATTCTGTTGCTGAATTGGTATTTGCACATTTGTTGAATGGTGTAAGATTCTTATATGATTCTAACCGTAAAATGCCAGTTGAAGGAAATACCAAATTTGCTGGTTTGAAGAAAGCATATGCTGCTGGTTCAGAATTACAAGGAAAAGTATTAGGTGTAGTTGGCTTTGGCCGTATTGGTCGTGAGACAGCGAAAATTGGTTTAGGATTGGGAATGACAGTTATCTATTCGGACCTATTCGAAGGACCTAGTTCATTGACATTAAATTTTTCTGGAGATGTATCAGTTAATGTTCCTGTAGAACAGGTAGATATAGCAACGATTTTTGCGAAATCAGACTTTATTTCATTACATGTTCCATTTACGGATAAGCCAGTAATTGGTAAAGAAGAATTCGCATTATTAAAAGATGGAGTAGGATTAGTTAACGCGTCCCGAGGTGGAGTAATTGATGAGTTGGGATTAGTTGAAGCATTAAATTCAGGCAAGGTTGGATTTGCCGGATTAGATGTTTATGATGATGAGCCAACACCAAGAGCCGAGATTTTAGGACATCCTAAGATTTCCTTAACTCCACATATTGGAGCAGCGACCAATGAAGCACAAGAGCGAATTGGTGAAGAACTAGCCCAACTGTTGATAGAAAACTTGAAGAAGTAGTTCTTCCGCATAAAATATATGCGGCACAAAAGCTTTTATTTGCATTTGTGCCGCTTTTTTTTGTTAAAAGACTTATATTCACCCCCTCGTAAAAACATATAGTTAAAAGAAACATGAAAATTCTAAAATTCGGTGGAACATCCGTAGGAAGTGCTGAGCGTATCCAGAGTTTATTGGATATCGTTAATCCCGCAGAGCGTCAGATCGTTGTCCTTTCAGCAGTGGCTGGAACAACAAATGCATTGGTTGAAATCTCTAAAGCTTACTTGAATGGTAAGAAGGATGAAGCCAAGGAATTGATCAAGGATCATAAGAATAAGTACGAAGCTTTAATCAAGGACCTCTTCAGCACTGAGAATGGATTTAAGCAGGGTAAGGAATTGATTGATTACCATTTTAATATTATAGCATCATTGTCCAATGATTTATTTACTCCGACAGAAGAAAAAATCATTTTGGCACAAGGAGAATTAATGTCTACGACCTTATGGCATCTGTATCTTGGGGAAAAAGGCATTCCATCTGTATTGCTTCCAGCATTGGATTTTATGAAAATAGATGAGGATAATGAGCCTGTAGTACCTTTTATCAAAGAAAAGTTAGAAGCTATATTAAACCAACATCCAGAAAACACCTTATTTATTACTCAAGGGTTTATCTGTAGAAATTCATTTGGCGAAATTGATAATTTACGTCGTGGAGGGTCAGATTATACAGCATCATTAATTGGTGCAGCTATTCAAGCTGATGAAATCCAAATCTGGACAGATATCGATGGCATGCACAATAATGATCCAAGGATTGTTAAAAATACTACGCCGATTGCTGAATTAAGTTTTGATGAAGCAGCGGAGTTGGCCTATTTCGGTGCGAAAATCTTACATCCGCAGAGTGTTTTTCCGGCGCAACGATATAATGTTCCGGTTCGTTTGTTGAACACCATGGATCCCAAAGCATTTGGAACCTTGATTTCAAAAAATGGTGGTAAAAAAGGAGCAATCAGAGCGGTCGCAGCGAAAGATGATATCACAGCTATCCATATACATTCTTCAAGAATGTTATTGGCTTATGGTTTCTTAAGGAAGATTTTCGAAATTTTCGAACGCTATAAAACTCCAATCGATATGATTACAACTTCTGAGGTTGCAGTTTCATTGACGATTGATGATACCAAAAATCTAAATGATATCATCCGTGAAGTTGAGGACTTTGGAAATGTAAGTGTTGATAGAAATCAAACAATTATTTGTGTGGTAGGGGATTTTGGTGCGAATACGCATGGTTATGCAGCTCGAGTATTGGATGCTGTAAAACATTTGCCTTTACGTATGGTATCCTACGGGGGATCAGATTATAATGTTTCCATTTTATTGGATTCTGCCCATAAAGTTGAAGCATTAAGATCATTACATAATAGAATATTTTAAAGAATGAACATACATCAAATTGATCTAAACCGATTAAAAGAATTTGAAACACCTTTTTATTACTACGACCTGTACTTGTTGAATGAGACTTTGGATCGTGCGAAAGCAGCAGCTGATAAAAGAGGTTTTCATGTTCATTATGCCTTAAAAGCAAATTTTAATGATAAAGTATTGGGCTTGATTCAGTCCAAAGGATTTGGTGCGGATTGTGTGAGTGGGAATGAGGTTCAAAAGTCCATTGATTCTGGTTTTCCTGCCCAACAAATCACATTCGCAGGAGTAGGTAAATCTGATAAAGAAATTAACCTTGCATTAGACCATAAAATCTTTGCTTTCAATGTAGAGTCGATTCAGGAATTATTGGTTATTAATGAACTAGCGGCTAAAAAACAAATGAAAGCTCAGGTTTCATTGCGTATCAATCCTAATGTAGATGCTCATACTCACCATTATATTACTACTGGTTTGGATGAGAATAAATTTGGGGTTCCAAATTCTGAGCTTGAGAAGGCGGCATCTGTTCTTCGGGAGTGTGGGAATTTAGAGTTATTAGGCTTACATTTCCATGTAGGTTCTCAAATTACTGATATCAACGTATTCAAAAGCCTTTGTGTGAAAGTGAATGAATGGAAGAATTGGTTTGAAGAGCGCGGAACGACAATCAAGGTTTTAAATGTTGGTGGTGGTTTAGGCGTAGACTACCATGAGCCAGATACGCATCCATATGCTGATTTTGAAGCTTATTTTGAAGTTTTTGATAAATTTTTGGAGCGTAATGCCCAACAGGAAGTTCATTTTGAGCTAGGTCGTGCTTTGGTTGCCCAGTCAGGTACCTTAGTTAGCAAAGTGCTTTACACCAAAAGTGGGGTAAAGAAGAACTTTTTAATCTTAGATGCCGGAATGACCGAATTAATGCGTCCTGCCTTGTACCAAGCTTTTCATAAGATTGAGAAATTAGGGGCTGAACCTAATGCCGAAGAGTTAAATTACGATGTCGTAGGTCCAATTTGCGAGAGTTCGGATTGCTTCGGTAAAGAAGTACCACTTCCGGTTTCTGAAAGAGGTGATTTAATCGCTATCCGCACCGCAGGTGCTTATGGCGAGGTAATGGCGTCCAAATATAATCTGAGAGATGAAATAAGATTTGTTTTCTCGGAGGATCTATAAAAATAAAAGTATAAAAAAAACCGCCTGAGCAATACTCAGGCGGTTTTTTTTATGATTGTTCCGATTTATTGAGGAAAACGAATTTTCCGTCGAAGGCGTCGAGTTCAATGACTGAATCTCGGGAGATTTTTCCGGAAAGAATCTCTTTGGATAATTCATTGAGGATTCTTTTTTGGATTACTCTTTTCAGTGGTCTAGCGCCGTATACTGGGTCATAACCAAGTTGTGCAAGCCAATCTAAAGCTTCATCAGTTGCAGTAAGGAAAATATTTTGTTCTGCTAGTTGTTTTTCAACTCTGTTGAATTGCATTCTAACAATATCTCCAATCTCTGATCTTGACAATGGAGTAAACATGATTACCTCATCAATTCGGTTCAGGAATTCAGGACGGATAGATTTTTGTAATAGATCCAGCACTTCATCCTTAGTTTTTGCCACAACTTCCTCACGGTTGTTATCATCCAATTTCGAGAAATTCTCTTGAATAATATGAGAACCAGTGTTTGAAGTCATAATGATGATTGTATTTTTAAAGTTTACAACCCGACCTTTATTATCTGTTAAATGGCCATCATCCAACACTTGCAATAAAATATTGAATACATCCGGGTGAGCTTTTTCAATTTCATCCAATAGGACCACTGAATAAGGTCTACGACGAACAGCTTCTGTTAACTGACCACCTTCATCATATCCAACGTATCCTGGAGGCGCTCCAATTAATCTAGAGACTGCATGCCTTTCCTGATATTCGGACATATCGATTCGAATCATCGCTTGTTCATCATCAAACAAGTATTCCGCTAAGGCTTTTGCAAGTTCAGTTTTACCAACTCCTGTTGTTCCTAAGAAAATAAAAGAACCAATAGGGCGTTTGGCATCGCTTAATCCAGCTCTGGAACGACGAATAGCATCAGCAATTGCTTCAATGGCTTCATCTTGTCCCGCAACCCGTTTGTGTAATTCCTCCTCCAGGTTCAATAATTTTTCCCTTTCAGATTGAACCATCTTGCTCACAGGAATTCCAGTCCATTTGGATACCACATCGGCGATATCTTCTGAAGTAACTTCTTCTTTCAGCATTCTGCTGCTATCTTGTTTTTCAGAAAGTTCTTTTTTCAGGGCATCAACTTTATCCTGAGCTTCTTTGATCTTTCCGTATCTTAATTCAGCAACTTTTCCATAGTCACCGGCACGTTCAGCTTGTTCTGCTTCCAGTTTATAGTTTTCAATGTTCTGAGCTTCTAAGTTTACCTGATCAACCAAAGTTTTTTCTGATTGCCATTTTGCTCTAAGTGAATCTCTTTCATTGGAAAGGTTGGCAATAGTTTCGGAGAGTTCTGAGATTTTCTTTTCATCTTTCTCTCTTTTAATTGCCTCTCTTTCAATCTCCAATTGCATAATCCTACGTTCCAGCTCATCAACTACTACGGGAACAGAGTCCATTTCAAGTCTTAGTTTAGAAGCTGCCTCGTCGACCAAGTCGATAGCTTTATCTGGTAGGAAACGGTCAGTGATATAGCGTTGCGATAATTCAACTGCAGAAATAATCGCCTCATCCAAGATTCTTACCTTATGGTGAGTTTCATAGCGTTCTTTAATACCGCGAAGGATAGAGATAGCATCTTGCGTATCTGGTTCTTCAACCATTACTTTTTGGAACCTACGCTCTAGTGCTTTATCTTTTTCAAAATATTTTTGATATTCATTCAGGGTTGTTGCACCGATGGTTCTCAGTTCACCACGAGCCAAAGCAGGTTTTAAGATATTTGCAGCGTCCATTGCGCCTTCACCACCACCAGCACCAACCAGGGTATGAATCTCATCAATAAAGAGGATAATTTCTCCATCGCTATCAGAAACCTCTTTTACTACTGCTTTCAGACGTTCTTCAAATTCACCTTTATATTTTGCACCGGCAACCAAAGCTCCCATATCCAATGAGAATACAGTCTTTGATTTTAAGTTTTCTGGAGCATCGCCTTTGATAATACGGTAAGCAATTCCTTCAGCTATTGCAGTTTTACCAACGCCTGGTTCACCCACTAAGATGGGGTTGTTTTTAGTTCTACGTGATAAAATCTGCATTACGCGACGGATTTCTTCATCTCGACCAATTACAGGGTCCAGTTTGCCAGACTCTGCAAATTCATTTAGATTTCGAGCGTATTTATTCAAAGCATTGTATGTCGCTTCTGCATTTTGATCGGTAACTCTAGAATTTCCTCTTAACTCCTTGATGGCAGTTTTTAAATCTTTCTCAGTAACTCCTTGATCTTTCAGTAGGTTGGAAACTTTATCGCCAGCCAATAAAAGGCCTAATAGGATATGTTCAATTGAAACGAATTCATCATTGAATTCCTTCAGGAAGCTTTGTGCTTTTTGAAGAACTGCAGTTGCAGAGTTACTTAAGTACACATTGCTACCACTTACTTTAGGGTAGGACTCAATTAATTTATCGACCTCTTGAGATAGATAACTAATATTGACGTTTAATTTTTTCAGTAAGTGAGAGATAACATTCTCATCTACGGTTAATAAAGCCTTCATGATATGCGCAGGTTCAATCGCTTGTTGCTGATGACCTGATGCAATTTCTGATGCTTTTTGTATAGCCTCTTGGGCTTTAATTGTAAAGTTGTTAAAGTTCATATTATAGTTTAGCTTTTTGTATTATTGGAATAACAAAAGGAATGCCTACAGTGTTTTTTAATGAATACCTGAAAATATGGCATGATATTTTATTTTTAACCGCCAAAATGACATTATTCAGGTTTGAAATATAAAAATAATGGCTTGTAGGTCATTTAGTTAGTGTTTTTACGTGATTTAAATATTGAAAAAGTTTGTAAAAATGGATTGAAAAATTCATCTTTGCAACGTTTTCCACGGAAACGCCTCCTTAGCTCAGCTGGTAGAGCAACTGACTTGTAATCAGTAGGTCATTGGTTCGATTCCGATAGGAGGCTCCAGCAAAGGGTATCAAATTGATACCCTTTTTTTATTTTTCAAAATTTGCAATTATTTAAGCATCATTGCTTCTTTGTGATTCAAGACTTGTTTAAAGGTTGGGGTTCCATTTTGGAAGATTGTTTTATGATGCGGAGCAGGGATTAGAATTTTAACTTCAAATTTTTCAAGAGGAATAAAGAAGAGTACACCGTGTTCGATGAAATTTTCATCGGTAATTTCGGTGAATTTTTCTGCTTTATCATTGATACGATTTAATGCTTCTAATTTTTTAATGATCTGCTGCATAATTATTTTTCTTCATGGAACACCAAAATAGGCACTTTGGAGTGTAGGGCTAAATTATTGCTGACACTACTTCCAAAGAGTCGGTCGAAAAAGTTTCGATTTCTTTTAACGACACCTAATATATCAATATTGTTTTCAAGAATATAATTTGCGATTGTATTTTCAATGCTTTCGACCTCATCCAATAGGATGTACTCAATATTGTCATGAGGGAATGCCTTTTGCCAAGCCTCGGTTTGCAACAGAACATCAGCGACCTTAGCATTGTGCAATACATGGAGGCAATCAATTTTTGCATTGACAGCTTTAGCCATGATCAGCATTTCTTTTAATGCCTCTTTGTCTTTTTCGCGGAACAAGGTTGTAAATACTGTTCTTTTGATACCCTGATATTTAGCATGCGGTGGTACTGCAAGGACAGGATTTTGGATGGATTTGATGACATTGACTGTATTTGTTCCGATCAATTTAGAAAGGAATCCCGACTCACCATGGGTTCCCATGACGACAAGATGGATTTTTTCACGTTCTACAATACTTTTTACAACCGCAGACACCGGCCCTTCTTCGAACATAAAAATTAGTTCAACATCTGGAAGTCCTATATTAGCGGCAATTTCGCGAAGATTTTGTGTTTTCTTTTTATAGACTTCAAACTGGTTCAATTCTATTGTTTGATAGACTTCACCTAGAAGCTCGGGCTGACCACCGTGGGTGGCAGATAAAACCGGTTCTAAATAGGTGTAAAGCACATAAATTTTCGCATCAATGGACTTTGCGATATGTAATGCATAAAGGAAGGCATTATTGGCAATTTCAGAAAAATCAGTAGGAAATAAGATGGCTCTCATAATCGTTAATTTTGTGTTTGTTAAATTTACCAAATAAAAGGCAAGGAATTAATGACCTTAATCATTATTTTATACCAACTGTAGCATGAAATTGTTTTTATTCGTTATCACATTATAGAAAATATATAGCGGTATTAGTATGAATAAAGCTTAGTTTCATCTATAGTTTTTTAGGACAAGCAGATAAGAAAAGACTTAGGTGGGAATATTAAAAAGATATCTCAGTAATAACACAGCAATGGACCTTAGGACCGCATTGGAGCAATGTGCTATGTCCAATTCTGAGAAGAGTAAATCTTTTTTGTATAAGAAATTCTATGGATATGTGATGGCTATTGTCATTCGTTATATGAAACATGAAATGGAGGCGGAAGAGCTTGCGAATGAATGTTTTGTGAAAGCCTTTAATAAGATTGGGTCATTTTCACTGCATGAAGATGCCAATGTATTAGAGAAGACTTTTAAATCCTGGATCGCAAGAATCGCGGTAAATACCTCCATTGATGCTTTAAGAGTGCGTAAGCAGATGTATATGTTGGATGACTTGAGTGGGAGTGATACGATTCATTATTCTGTGAATAATGATAGTCGGTTGGAGTATGAAGATATGTTGTCCCTTATCCAGCAATTGCCAGATATACAACGTTCAATTTTCAACTTATATGAGATTGAGGGTTATTCGCATGAAGAAATAGGGAAGAAGTTGGATATCCCAGAGAGTACATCACGGACTTATCTTACACGAGCAAAGCAGAAGCTTCGCAAATTGTATTTGAGTCAAATAAATTTAGAAAATATTAAATCCTGATTCGACTAAGATAATGGAAGAAAAGAATAAAAAAGATATTGTTGAGCAGATCATCGAAAAGATGAAAACCATGGAAGAACTTCCGTATAAGGAAGGTGCATGGGAGAATTTTCAGAGTCGTTATGATACTGCCCCAACTAAAAGGAATAAAACTTTTTATTGGGCAGCATGTGCTGCAGCGGTTTTGTTATTAGGAGTTGTTACAGTAAAAAATTGGCCTGAAGCGAATCAAGGCATGGTTGAAAATCAAGTTGTGGCCAATCATCAGGAGTCTGAAAACAGTGGTTCTTCAGATAATTCCAGTGTTACACAACCTGAAGGAACTGCTGACTTGCCTGAGCAAGCTAATAACAATCTTAATTCACAACCAAATCCTACTGCATTTGAATCTTTTGCAGCTGGAAATTCTATTCAAAGAAATGAGCAGCAAGACGTTGTTAGTTATTCTTCCTTTGGAGATTTAAAAGTTTTATCAAATTATTCTAATCAAAATTTATATCCAAGTTCTGTTCAAGTACCAAATCGTTTAACAGCATATAATTTCAATATAGACCAACCATCGATCAGGTTGGATGAGGAGGATTATTCAGTTCTTCGTCAAACTAATATGAATACGGAGTTAGCATACCAAAACGAAGGTGCTAAGAAAGGTGTTGAGCCAGTTTTAAAAAACCGGAATTTTAATTTAAGAGAGAAGTTTGATCTAGGATTATTTGTTTCCCCTAATTCGACAAATGATAGATTTAACTTTGGGGGCGGAGTTTTATTGGCATATAATATTAGTAAGAATATCAGTGTTCGTACGGGTTTGGCTTACAATAAGTATGATGTTTCTGAGATGAAGGATCCGGTTGCCAATGCTGAGACTGCAGTAGTCGCGAATAAGGATGCTATCCACAAGATTACTGGGAACGGCTTGACGCAAAATTATATGAGTAGTAATGCTATAATCTTGCCGAATGTCAATGCTATTTCAGGGAATGTTCAAGCATTAGAAATTCCATTGGATGTTCGAGTAAAGTCCAAGAGTGGTTATTATGCATCCTCGGGAATTACCTATGCTGCTGTATTCAATCAGAATAGATATGCCCACTTTGTGGAGAATGCCAATAGCGAATTATTTGGAAATGGGTTACCTGAGAACGAAGCTGATGTGAAAACAGCGGTTAAGCAAGTTTCTCGCGCAATCAAGACTGAGGATGAGAATGTGAGCAGTAAAGGCTTTGGTGGTTTTGTGAATTTCTCAATTGGAAAAGAGATGAAAATGAACAAGAACATAAACCTATCTGTGGAACCATTTGTTAAGTTGCCAGTAGGAAGTTTTAAACGTGCTGATATGAACTACACCAATGGTGGAATTCGGATAATTACAAATTTTTAGATTTGGTCAATTCTCACCCAGGACATTCCTGCTGAGATAGCACCTTGTACACCTGGATCGCCGTCTTCAAATACCAGGCAATCGATGGGATCTACATTTAAATGTTCAGCTGCTAATAAAAAAGGTTGAGGTGAAGGCTTTCCCTCTGGTGTATCACCTGCACAAACCAACGTTTCAAATTTGCCTATTACCTCGATTACATCGAGTGTAATATTCAATGTTGATCGACTCCCACCAGAAACAATTCCAATTTTTCTAGATTCTGCAAAATCATAAAGGACTTGTCTTACAAATTCAACAGGCTGTGTTTTTTGAATAAATTCGGCGATGAAAATTGCAGATTTTCTTTTTGCGAATTCATATCGATCTAATGATACATTATAGCGATTTGAGATTTCATCCGCGACTGCGACTGTTGGCCAGCCTGCGGTTTCATCAATCAGGTCAGGGTCCAGATCTACACCATGTTCCTTTGCGGCTTGGACATATGCAGCTTTGTGAGCATAAATGTTATCCGCTAAGGTCCCATCAACATCAAATAATAAAGCTTTAAAGGGGGTTGCGATTTCTTTTAGTTTAAGGTATTTCTGAAAATTTTCTTCCGTCATGGCGCAAAAATAAGAAAGTCCCCATTAAATGGAGACTTTCTAATATGTTTTCTGTTTCTTTTTAAGGATAACAAAAAGAAAAGGATTATTTATTTGCTGCTTTACGGCGTTTCAATTCTTTCATAATCAAGCTTAACTCACGACCAGTTTGACCACCTACCGAAGTATTTTCTTGAGCACGGCGGAACAAGTAAGGCATTACGGCTTTAACGGGGCCATAAGGCATGTATTTAGCTACATTATAACCCGCAGCTGCAAGGTTGAATGAAAGGTTATCCGACATTCCCAAAAGTTGCGCGAAGAATACATTCGGGTTGTTATGCGGAATATTTCTATTCTCTAATTCCTGAGCCAATAATCTACAGCTTTCTTCATTATGGGTTCCTGCCATCAAACCAACTCTGTCTATGTTGTCTAAACAAAAATGAATTGCCTGGTTATAATCTGTGTCAGAGGCTTTTTTATTCGGTTGAATAGGAGAAGGGTAGTTGTTTTCTTTTGCTCTTTCTCTTTCAATTTCCATATATGCTCCACGAACGATTTTGGCTCCCAAGTGGAAGTTTTGCGTTTTTGCATAAGCAAAATCAGCTTTTAAGGAGGCAAGTTTATCATGACGATACATTTGGTAGGTATTATATACAATAGGTTTATTTCCATTGTATTTTTCCATCATTTCTCTTGCGATATCATCTATTGTATCTTGGATCCAAGAATGCTCAGCATCTACTAACACTGGGATTCCGTTTTCATAACAAGCTTTACAGATTTGATCACAACGGTCTAAGAGACGGTTGTATTCAGCTTGTTCTTCAGGGCTAAGGCTTTCTTTGGCGTCGATTTTTGCCAGAAGATCAAATCTTCCCAATCCTGTAGGTTTAAACACACAGAATGAGATTAACGGATTTAATTTGGCGGCTTCTACAGTTCTCAAGATTTCTGCGCAGCAAGAATTGAAGCTTTCTTCTGAATCTTCACCTTCTACGGAATAGTCAAGGATTGTAGTTACATTACCTTTACCAAGGTCTTGGATTGCACTTTGGCAATCTTGGATACTTTCACCACCGCAGAATTGTTTATAGATGGTGTTTTTGATAATTCCTTGAATAGGTAATCCAATATTTAGCGAAAAATTAGTGATTGGAGTACCGATTTTAATGAGTGCATTACTAGCGACCATCTTAAATAACCAATAGGCTTTATTAAGGTCTTTATCACTTTTACCTTTAAAGGCAATTTCTGTATTGTTAAAGTCAAGCTTTAAGGGTGAAGCTATGTCCATATTACTTTAATTTGATGGGCGTAAAATTAGGCTTTTTTTATGAATTTTAGATATTAATATATCCTAAATGCTGCGGAATAAAATTACTTTTGTCTATGCAAACGTTTACATTAGAAGGGGATTACATCCAATTGATTCAGTTATTAAAGGTAATGAACTGGGTTGAGCATGGGGCGATGGCTCAATGGGTAGTTGAAGAAGGACTCGTAAAGTACAATGGTCAAGTAGATTACAGGAAAAGGTTAAAGGTCAAGGTTGGCGATATTGTCGAATTTGATGGGAATAAAGTAAAAATACAATAACTAAAATTGCTTTGTAAAATATCTGAAGATAGATTTAAAAACAAGGGCAAATCCATAAAAAAAATCTATCTTTAGGTACAAATTATATATGAAGAAGATTAATAGTTTAGGATACGAAGTCGTATTCGATAATGAGTTAGATGAGCTACAATCGTTTCTGATTGACCATGATTATTCACAACTTTTGATTCTAGTAGATCGAAATACAAATGATCATTGTTTACCTGTCATCCAAGCCGCTATTCCGGATATTGTTGATTATGATATTATTGAGGTGGACCCGGGTGAGGAGAACAAGAATATAGATTTTTGTATTGGAGTCTGGAAGACCATGTTAGATTTTGGTGCGGACCGGAAAGCCTTAATGCTGAATCTAGGTGGCGGAGTTGTTACTGATATGGGGGGATTTGCTGCATCAACTTATAAAAGAGGTATTGATTTTTTAAATGTACCGACGACTTTATTATCCCAAGTTGACGCCTCAGTTGGTGGCAAAACCGGGATAGATTTAGATAATGTAAAGAACATCATAGGTACTTTTAGCCAACCTAAAGCTGTATTTATATCTAATAAATTTTTAGAAACCTTGGATGATCGTCAAGTTCTATCAGGATTTGCAGAGGTGATCAAGCATGGGTTAATTCAAGATAAAGGTTTGTTTACTCGTTGTAAGACTGTTACTTTACCAGAAATACCTGAAGGTATGGTTTATGACTCGGTTGTGATAAAGAATAAAGTCGTTTTAGAAGATCCTACTGAAAAGGGGCTTCGTAAAATCTTAAACTTTGGACATACGATTGGCCATGCGGTAGAAGGATATTCGTTGGTTTCAGATGTAAATCCTTTATTACATGGGGAGGCGATTGCTATAGGTATGATTTGTGAAGGGTATCTTTCCTATAAATTTAATAATCTGGATAAAGCTGAATTAGATGAGATCGTTGATTATCTGTTGTCAATTTATCCTAAATATCAATTGAATTCTGCAGTTTATCCGGAGTTATTGGGCTTAATGAAGAATGATAAGAAGAACGAGGGTAACAAATTAGGTTTTGCTTTATTGCGAGAGATTGGTGTTTGTGATTATAATAAATTTGTGGAAGAGGATTCCATTATTGAAAGCTTAGATTTTTATCAATCAAAAACCAAATAAATCAAATGAGAAGATTTTGCATACTGAGTTTAATATGTTGTTTAAGTGTTTGCTTTGCATTTGCAGGGCATATTGAGAAACCTAAAAAAGTATTGGTCTTTACGAAGACGGCTGGATTTAGGCATGACAATATTGAAGAGGGTGTCAAAGTTTTGGGTGATCTATTAAAGAAAGAGCATATTGGGATGTTTCATACAGAGGATGCCAATGTATTTTTAGCAGATTCCATCAAGAATTTTGATGCAGTTTTATTTTTCAGTACAACTGGTACCATATTAAATGAAGAGCAAAAGGTAGCTTTTCAAAATTTTCTTAAATCGGGAAAGGGATTTATGGGGGTTCATGCTGCAACAGATACCGAGCATGATTGGCCTTGGTATAATAATTTGGTTGGTGCTTATTTCGCGAGTCATCCTGCTGTTCAAGAAGCTAAGATTGATGTTAAAAACAGAAAGCATTTAGCTACGAAACATTTGCCTAAGGTCTGGATGCATAAGGATGAGTGGTATGATTTTTCTAATGTAAAACCAGATTTAAAAATCCTGATGACTCTTGATGAAAAATCTTATGAGAATGGTAAGATGGGTGATTTTCATCCAATCGCCTGGTATCAGAAATTTGAAGGGATCAAAATGTTTTACACCGGTCTTGGACATACGAAAGAATCTTTATACGAGCCAAATTTCCAAAAGCAAATTATAGGTGGGTTAAAATATGTTTTAGGCTATTAATTGAGAAACAATAAATAAAATATTTGAAGGAGGTTTTGACCTCCTTTTTTTTGTGTAAATTTTTTGTTGCTTAAAAGTCTTGTTTATTAAAAATATTTTATAAATTAGACTTAATTGTAAACTTAATTCTAAACTAAAGCTATTCCTGTTGTATTTGTAAAATTTCTAAATGTATTTGAAAGGGGATTTACAAATTAAAATCTGAAAGTGTTTAATGTACACTTTGACAGGAGTTTAGGAGTTAAATTAGATATGATAAACTAATAAATTACTTAATAAACTTAACAAATTAACTAACAGCTTATGAACCACGAATACTTAATTCCAATTAGTAAACCAAAGTAGCCTACAATTTATTTTTTAGGATATGATAAGTTCCCTATGGAACTTATATGCTTTAAATAATTCTTATTTAATTCATGGCATTGCTATGCCTAAGAGTTAGATACGGAACAGAATTGAACTAATAATTTAACAAACTAACTAACAAATTTTATTATGGGAAGATCAATGAAATTCCATAGCAATTCTTTTATTCCCAAGAGAATGCTAAAAAGTGGTCTTCTGATCTCGATGGGTCTACTCAGTATGAGTAGTGTGTCGGCTTCAGAAGTATCGATCTGGAATAAAATCGCAATGCATCCACTGTATGCGATGCAAAGTCCAGTTAAAGGAAAAATCGTCAACCAGGCTGGTGAGCCGATAGCTGGAGCGACGATTAAAATTGTCGGCAAGACCAGTAGTACCTCAACAGATGTATCCGGTAATTTTGAAATTGATGCGCAACCGAATGACATTCTAGTAGTTACATACGTGGGCTACGCATCGGCAAGGCATACCGTAACATCTGCGACACAACCTATTGTCATTTCTCTAACAGAAGATAGTAGTAATCTTGAGGAAGTTATCGTTACGGGTTATAGCGCGCAACGGAAAAAAGATTTAACAGGTTCTGTTGCTGTAGTAAATGTGAATGAATTAAAGTCACAGCCCGCGGGTAGTGCTGTTGAAGCATTACAGGGTCGTGCAACAGGGGTTCAAATCGTAAATGATGGAGCTCCAGGTTCTACACCACAAATCCGTATTCGTGGTTATTCAACCATTAATAACAACGAGCCTTTGTATATCATTGATGGTGTTCCATTTGAGGGTAAATTGAGTTGGTTGAACCAGAATGACATTGAGAGTATGCAGGTGCTGAAAGATGCTTCTGCAGCATCTATTTATGGTGCTCGTGCGAATAATGGGGTTGTCATTATTACAACCAAAACTGGTAAATCAGGTCGTACGGCTCTTAATCTTGATGCTTATGTAGGTACAGGAGTTCCTAATACAGGAGCATTTCCTAAAATGTTAAGTCCTCAGCAAATTATTGATTTAGAAAAGGATTTATTTGGAATCGACAGAACAATTCCAGAATATTTATTAGCCGGAGGGAAAACCACTGGTATTACGGCTTCCGATGCGGATATGTCCAAATACAATTATGATTTGAAAGATCCAAATGCCTTTTATCAGATTACAAAAGCAAATAAAGCAGGGACAGATTGGTTTAAAGAATTATCTCAAAATGCACCAATTCAGTCTTATCAGTTAAGTGCTTCTGGAGGAACTGACAATGCTCAATACTCAATGTCTGGAGGATATTTGGATCAAGTAGGTAGCATTATCCATACCGGATTTAGACGTTATAATGCTAGAACGAATACTCAATTCAGTGCCTTTAACAAAAAGTTAAGATTTGGAGAAAATCTATCCTATGCCTATACCGAAGGATACGGTATGGGGGTTAATCCAAATACGGCAGGTGGATACCAGGGCGAAGGCTCTGTGTTAGGATTTGCTTATCGTATCCAAAATGTCATCCCGGTATATGATGAGGGTAAAAATTTTGCGGGATCTAAAGGATATAAATTAGGGAATGGTCAGAACCCAGTTGCAATGGCATTCAGGGCGAAAGATAATATGAATCGTTCTAATTTCTTCTTTGGTAATGCATTCGGTGAGTATGACATCATTGATGGCTTAACTTACCGTTCAAGTTTTGGATTACGCTATGAGAATTACAACGGAGTAAGTTACAATTATCCAAACCCAGAGTTCTCAGAAGGTAGTTTCAATAATGGTATGAGTGAGTATCATGGATATACTACGGAATGGACCTGGACGAATACTTTAAATTATAAGCCTAATTTGGGTGAAGATCATACCTTAAACGTGCTAGTAGGTACAGAGGCGATCTCAAACCGTAATAGAGGGATTTCAGGTGGACGTAATGGATACTTTATATTAAATAGTTTGGATTACTTCTATCTAGATGCAGGTAGTACAAACATTAGTAATGGTGGATCCGGATCGGTTGGTTCCATGTTCTCTATTATGGGTAAGGCAGACTATGCGTATAAAGACCGTTATTTATTGAGTGCAACAGTTCGTCGTGACGGTTCATCCAACTTTGGAGCGAACCATTTATATGGTGTATTTCCAGGGGTAAGTGGAGCATGGCGTATTTCTCAGGAAGAATTTGCTAAAGGAGCAGAATGGTTGACTGACTTAAAGCTACGTGCAGGTTACGGGGTTACGGGTAACCAAAGGATCAGTGCTTATCAGTATTTAGCTAGATATACTACTTCTTTAACAGCATCATCGTATCCGATTAATAATGAGATTGTAACTGGTGTTTGGAAAAGTGATTATCCAAATGAAAACATCAAATGGGAACAGGTAAGTTCCTTAAATCTAGGTTTGGACTTCACAGTATTAAATGGGGATTTTGATGGATCGATTGATTGGTTTAATAAATCTACAACAGATATGTTATTCCGTGTTCCATTGCCAGCTACAGCAGTAGGTCGTGCGACTGCACCGGTTCAAAATATTGGTGAAATGAGAAATAGAGGTATTGAGGCGTCTTTAGGATATCACTATGGATATAGACAAGAATCTGCATTTACATTTGATGTAGCAGCAAACTTCTCGAAATACAAAAATGAAGTTGTAGCCTTATCACCTGCGGTAGCCCAAGTAAATTATGGTGCATTCCGTTCAATGCAAACCTCATTATTAAAAGCTGGCGAGCCATTTGGAGCATTTTATGGCTATCAAGCGATTGGAGTTTATCGTGATGAGGCCGACTTAAATAATTCTCCAAAATATGGTGGTGCCCGTTTAGGAGGTATTAAATATGCAGATTTAAATGGTGATGGCGTATTAGGTCCAGAAGACAGAACAGTTATCGGATCACCACATCCAGATTTTGTTTATTCCTTGAATTTGAATGCAGCCTATAAAAACTTTGATGTATTATTATACTTCTATGGTTCACAAGGGAATGACTTATATGAGGCGACACGTTACTTCACAGACTTTGGTGTATTTGATGGTCAAAAAAGTGTGAGAACATTAAATTCATGGCGTCCAGATAATCACAATAGCGATGTTCCAACGGTTGTAAATCCGGGTTCAGATTTGAATGAGATGGAAGTTGCGACTTCAAGTTATTATATTCAAGATGGTAGTTTCTTAAAATTAAAGAACTTCCAATTAGGCTATAATTTCCAAACGAAGAAGTTATTTGGCGACAATACCACATTTAACAAGTTCAGAGTTTATTTTGGGGTAACCAATTTATTTACGATTACCAAATATGAGGGTTTAGATCCTGAGATTTCGGCGACTCCATCAGATTATCCGGCATTAGGTGTTGACTTTGGTATTTATCCGCAAGCACGCCAATACACATTTGGTCTTAGTTTAGGGTTTTAATCGGGAATTAATTTAAAAAGTACAATCATGAAACGAAATAAATTAATGATTCTTTTAGGAGCGGGGATGCTATTAGTTAGTTCCTGTGGGAAAGAATTTTTACAGAAATTACCTCAGGGGCAGTTATCTGAGCCCCAGGTAGGGAATAAGGATGGTGTTGAAGGTGCATTAATAGGTGCATATAGTATTTTAAATGGTAATGTGAGTGGAACATGGGGGAATTATGCTTCGGCTCCGAGTCAATGGCTATTTGGGGAGGTTGCTGGTGGTAATGCCCACAAAGGTTCCAGTTCATCTGACCAGCCTTATATGATGAATATTGAGACCTTTAAAGCTACCAGTGTCAATGACAACTTGAGTTCGATGTGGCAGGTTTATTACGAAGGTATTCAACGTTGTAACACGACCTTGAAGTTATTGAATGATGACCAAGCAGGTGAGAAGGCCATTACAGCTGAACGTGCGAAGGAAATTCAAGGCGAGGCAAGAATGCTGCGTGCTCACTATTATTTTTATTTATGGAGGATTTTTAAGAATATTCCATATATCGATGAGAACACGACTTTGGAAGAGGCGTTAAAAGTTTCAAATGAGCCGGATATTAAGCCTAAGATCGAGGCGGATTTAAAATTTGCGGTAGATAATTTGCCAGCTACAAAAATCAAGAATGAATTTGGTAGAATGGATAAAATTGCTGCTAAAGCTTATCTGGGAAAGTTCTTATTATATCAAAAGAAATACAGCGAAGCTTTACCATTGTTTAAAGATGTTATGGCAGGCAAGAACCTAGAGAATATGGGTTTCCGCGACAATTTTGATGTGACTAAAGAGAACGGTCCTGAGGTAGTGATGGTTTCCAAGCATGCGATTAATGGAAATGGTAATGCTGAAAATGGAAATGTGGGGGATATGTTATCAGGATTCTATGGTAATGCACCGGTAAGTTGTTGTGGATTTTATAATCCGACATTTGATTTGGTAAATTCCTTCAAGGTAGATGCCAATGGATTACCATTATTAGATACTTATAGAAATGATCCATATTATTCTGATTTCAAATTAACAGGGAAAGCGAAAGAGGACTATGTTCTTAATGTTAATTTGGCTTTTGACCCACGTATTGACTATACTATTGCAAGAAGAGGGGTTGAATTTTTAGATTATGGAATTATGCCAGGTGATTCATGGATTAGAGAGCCTTCGTTTGCTGGGCCATTTTTACCTGGAAAGCAAATGGTTCCTAAATCTCAATTTGCATCCAATACAGCGCCAGGAGAGGCTTACATCACAGGATTAGATGTGAACATTATTCGTCTTGCGGATGTTTATTTAATGGCTGCGGAGTGTGAGATTGAAGCAGGTAACTTAGCTGGAGCATTGAAATTGGTGAATTCAGTTCGTGCTCGTGCTGCGAAATTAGCACCTAAGAAAACTGCTACAGGGGTTAATGCTGCCAAATATAATGTAAAACCTTATCCAAATTTCCCTAGCGCGGATTATGCTCGTAAAGCAGTTCGCTTCGAAAGAAGATTAGAATTGGCTTTAGAAGGTCATAGATTCTTTGACTTGGTTCGTTGGGGAATTGCGAAAGAGACTGTTGAAAGCTATTCAGCCTTTGAAGGAGGAATTCTTAGCCCTTATAAAGGGATTACTTTTGGACCAAAGAATGAATATTGGCCAATCCCTCAAACAGAGTTAGATAGGAACGAAAACTTAAAACAGAATTAAGGAGTTAATTCAATAAGAGAATTAAGGGCTGATCATTAAGATCGGCCCTTCTTTTTGAACTATAAAAACTTTGTTTCAATTAATAAAAAAGTAGAAAAATTACTAAGTTTACCAAATGAGAAGCATATTAATCCTACTGGGTTTATTGGCTTGTTTACAATCCAAGGCACAATTAATCCAAAACCTAAATCAAGAGTTCCAAAAATCCGAGGTATTACCAAAACATTACTATGGATTTAGTCTGTATGATATTGATGAACAGCGTTTCGTTTATGATCATAATCAAGACAAGCATTTTACTCCTGCATCAAACACCAAAGTCTTTACCTTATTTGCCTCCTTAAAATTAATTGGGGATTCTATTCCTGGAATTGCTTATGTAGAACGTGGAGATTCCCTCATATTTTGGGGAACTGGGGATCCAACATTCTTGCATCCAAGATTGGATAATGGTCGAGTATATAACTTTTTGAAAAACAGCAATAAAAAGTTATTCTATTCAAGTACTGCAACACAAGAGCCAACCTATAGAAATGGTTGGTCAATTGAGGATTATGAATTCTATTATCAACCGGAATTATTTCCTTTTCCAATATATGGTAATGTGGTTCAATTTAGGGAAGTTAATGGTCAATTGCGATTATTTCCTAGCTATTTTGAAAGGGATGTAAAGCAGTTGTCCGATACGACAACACGGTATAGGATTCATAGGGCAATGGAGAATAACAGCTATGAAGTCAATGAGCTTCCATTGCCAAAGAATTATGTCAATGAAAAACCATTCCGCCCAAGTGATAGTTTGCTGGTCATCTTACTTCAGGACACTTTAAAGAAGAATGTTGGTTTGGTCAATCAGCCATTACCTTCAAATTTTAAGATTCTCAACTCTGTTCCAAAAAGAGAGGTAGAGCGGGAGATGATGTTGCCGAGTGATAATTTTCTTGCAGAACAGCTAAACATGGTTGCTTCATTTTTGAAATACAATAGTTTTAAGACGGAGGACCTTCGTCAATACATGAAGGATACCTATTATAGCAAGTTGAGTGACTCCATTGAATTGCGAGATGGAAGTGGATTATCGAGTTATAATAAGATTACTCCACGGAGTATGGTTCAAGTATTACTTGAGATAAACAACGAAGTTCGCGATGAGACAGCGAAATTGTATTTATTTCCAGCTGGAGGATTAGAAGGTACTTTGAAAAATGTCTATCCAACTCCAGGCGGTAAAGCCTTTGTTTGGGCCAAAACCGGAACAATCAATAGCGTTCATTGTCAGAGTGGTTATATTTTGACCAAAAAAGGGAAACGGTATGCTTTTTCCTTTTTGAACAATAACTTCATGGGGAGTTCATCGCCAGTTCGTAAAGAAATGGTAAGAATCGTAACGCATATCTACGAAAATTTTTAAACCAGTTCAAAAATCAAATGCTATATTCGCATAAGCAAATCTTATGAAAATATTCAAAAAGAATGATAAGAAGTTAATTCGGTCATGGTCCATGTATGATTGGGCGAATTCAGCTTATAACCTGGTTATCAATTCCACGATTTTTCCTGTTTATTATACGACGATTACGAAGAATCCAAATACCAATGATACAGTATCATTTTTTGGAATTGAGGTGATCAATACTGCTTTATCGAATTTTGCCTTATCCATAGCTTATTTATTGATGGCCTTGGGTTTACCATTTATTTCGGCCTATTCAGATGCAGCTGGTAAGCGTAAGTTTTTCATGAAACTATTCACCTATATTGGCGCCATAGCTTGTATGGGTTTATTTTTCTTTAAGCTGAATACTTTAGAATGGGGTATTTTCTGTTATGCTTTGGCGGCGATGGGTTATATAGGCGGGGTAGCCTTCAATAACTCTTATTTACCGATCATAGCCAGTCCAGATCAGCAAGACAGGGTCAGTGCACAAGGGTTTGCCTATGGATATGTAGGATGTGTGACCTTACAGATTATCTGTTTTATTTTCATTTTCAAACCTGAGTGGTTTGGTATTACAGATGGATCCTTTCCTGCGAGATTCTCCTTTTTATTAGTTGGCTTATGGTGGTTGTTATTTGCCCAGATTCCATTTAAGTTTTTACCTAGGAATAAACCTACTGTAGGATCAGAGAGGCTTCCATTTTTTACCAAGGTTAAGAAGGAGTTTACTACTGTATTGGGTCAGATCAAACAGATAGAGGCGATCAAGACCTTTTTGCCGGCCTATTTCTTTTATTCGATGGGCATTCAGACACTATTGATTGTTGCTGCAGCATTTGGTGAGAAGGTGTTAAACCTAGGGGCGAGCAAGTTGATTGCTTCCATACTATTGATACAGATTGTTGCGATTGGAGGGGCTTATTTGATGTCGGTTGCTGCGAAGAAAGTTGGAAATATCAAGGTATTGATAGTTGTAGTATTCTTTTGGATATTGATCTGTTGTGCATCATTTTATATGAGCAATGAGTATCAATTTTACGGTATGGCCTTTACAGTTGGATTATTGATGGGAGGGATACAGTCCTTATCCAGATCGACTTATTCGAAGTTAATTCCAGAAGATATTGAGGATACGACTTCATTTTTTAGTTTTTATGATGTAACCGAAAAAGTAGCCATTGTGATTGGTTTATTTAGTTTCGGCATTATAGAACAGATAACACAAAATATTCGATATTCGGCATTGTTTCTGTCTGTATATTTTATCATTGGGTTTTTGTTGTTGTTTCGTGTGTTAAAATTTAATAAATTACAGATTATTCAAGGCGATTAATGCATAAAGTAGAGTTATTTATTCCCTGTTTTATTGATCAGTTATATCCGGAAACTGCCTTCAATACGGTGAAGTTGTTAGAGAAGGCGGGTTGTAAGGTTGTATATAATACGGATCAGACCTGTTGTGGTCAACCGGCTTATAATGCGGGATTTTGGGATGATGCAAAAAAGATAGGTCAGAAATTTTTGAATGACTTCAATGATGAGCATCCCATAGTTAGTCCTTCAGCATCCTGTGTTGGAATGGTTAGAGGGGGCTATGATGATTTATTTACGAATTCCATCGAGCATAATAAATGCAGATCCATTCAACGTAATATTTTTGAGATCAGTGATTTTCTGGTGAATGTTTTGCAGAAGGAATATTTTGGAGCAGAATTGGTTGGTACAGCGGTTTACCATGATTCATGTTCGGCATTGCGCGAATGTAAGATCAAAGAGGAGCCAAGACGACTATTGAGTCATGTTGGGGGATTAGAGATTGTCGAGATGCGCGATCAAGAGACCTGTTGTGGATTTGGAGGAACCTTTGCGGTGAAATTTGAAGGTATTTCAGCGGCGATGGCGGAGCAGAAGGTTCAGAATGCATTAAATGTAAAGGCTGATTATATTATTTCGACAGACTCATCATGTTTGTTGCAGTTACAGGCCTATATAGAAAAGAATCAACTTCCCATTAAGACAATGCATCTTGTAGATGTATTAACGTCTGGATGGGCTAATATCTAATAACACTTATATAACAAAATCATGAGTTCAAGAAGAGAGTTTTTAAGAAACCTAGGACTAGTAACAGCAGGGGTAACCCTAGCACCATCATTAGATGTATTTGCAGCCAAGAAAGATTGGTTTCAAATTTCATTAGCGGAGTGGTCCTTACATAAAAAACTTTTCAAAGGTGATTTAAAAAACATTGATTTTCCTGAGTATACTGCCAAGAATTTTGGCATTTATGGAGTTGAATATGTAAATCAGTTCTTTAAGGATAAGGCAAAGGATATGACCTACTTAAAGGATTTGAATAACCGGGCAAAAGACAATGGCGTGAAGAACGTCCTGATAATGGTTGATGGCGAAGGAAGCTTAGGCGATCGCGATGAGGCGAAACGTAAGCAGGCGGTAGAAAACCATTATAAATGGATTGATGCAGCAAATTTCTTAGGATGTCATGCGATTCGTGTAAATGCTGCCGGAGAAGGAACTAAAGAAGAGGTTAAAGATCAAGTTGTAAAAAGCTTGGCTACTTTAGCTGATTATGGTAAAAAGGGTAAAATCTCAGTTGTAGTAGAAAACCACGGTGGTATTTCTTCACATGGAGACTGGTTATCAGACGTCTTAAAGACAGTAGGTAAGAAGAATTGTGGTAGTTTGCCTGATTTTGGAAACTTTTACGAGTATGATCGTTATAAGGGAGTTGCTGAATTAATGCCATATGCCAAAGGAGTAAGTGCAAAATCACATGATTTCGATGCCAATGGCAATGATACGAAAGTAGACTTCGGAAAAATGATGGAGATCGTAAAGAATGCTGGATATAAAGGTTATGTGGGCATCGAATACGAAGGAAGCAATATTTCAGAAGATGAAGGTATTAAATTGACTAAAACTCTTTTAGAGAGATTTAAATAAGATCGGAAAATGATTGAAGGAGGCAAGACAATAGTTTTGCCTCTTTTTTTATGGGCTGAATTTTGGCCTTATCTTGATTATTATTGATTTTCAATAAATATTATAATACAGGTTGTTGATGGAAAATAAAGTTATCAACGTAAAAAAATGTTTACACAATAAGTTTAGGATTCGAAAAATTAAGAATATATTAAAGTTGAATTCGGGAAAGGGGAGGTTTATTTGAAAACAAGAAAAATACATAATTGACATCAAATAGTGGAGATGGTTGAGTATTTGGTTGTGATGCTGTAGGTCTGTTTATGATTTGGTAATTTTTCTTCTATTTCTTTTTAAAAATTCAATCCTAGAAAAGGGGTGGACTTTTAAATTATCATTAAACTATCGTTAAAAAAATGATTCATAAGAATATAAATTTTGGGATAGTTGTTGAAAATAGAAAGCTGCAAATTCTAAATAAAAATTTGTTAATTTGCTATCCTGAAAAAATAATGTTCTGTAATTAATTCTATATTAACATAAATATCAATAACCGATGAATCAAGAAAAAGACCAAGAATTGGTCCAACACCTTGCCAAACAAGGCGTTGACGATAAAATGGTGATGGGGCATCCTGCAAGTCTATTTGTCCTGTTCTTTACTGAGATGTGGGAGCGTTTCAGTTATTATGGGATGCGTGCCTTATTAACTGTCTTCTTAATCACCGAGATTGTAAAAGGTGGTTGGGGATGGACCAATGGTGAAGCCATGGAATTGTATGCATGGTATACTGGATTGGTTTATTTGACACCATTAATTGGTGGTATGATTGCCGATAAATTAACCGGCTACCGGAAAGCTATATTATGGGGAGCATTAATTATGACCTTAGGTCACGCTTCAATGGCCTTAGAAGGTTCTTCCAACACATTTTTTTATATAGGATTAGTACTCATGATCCTGGGTAATGGTATGTTCAAACCGAATATTTCTTCGATGGTTGGGCAATTATACCCAGATTCATCAGCAAAGAAAGATGCTGGTTATACTATTTTCTACATGGGTATTAACTCAGGAGCATTCCTAGGAATGTTATTATGTGGTTATATCGGTGAGAAAATTGGTTGGCATTATGGATTTGGATTAGCTGGAGTATTTATGTTCTTTGGTATGGTTCAATTTTATTTTGCTCAAAAGATTTTTGGAGTAATTGGAGAAAAACCGGGGACAGTTCATACGCCAGAAGAGCATGTTCATAATATTGCAGAAGAGGATCATACTCCTAAGAATGTGGTTAGAGATCGTTTAATTGTAGTTGCCGTATTAATGATTGCGAGTATCTTCTTTTTCTTTGCATTTGAGCAAGCCGGAGGTTCAATGACCATTTTTGCAAAAAACTATACTCAACGTGTATTAGATGGTAATGCTGGAGAGATTTTCAAATGGGTAGATGCGGCATTAACGATATTCCCGATTTTGATCGTGACATGGGTATTATTCAAATTATCACAACAGATTTTCAGTAAATATCCTTTGACAGTTATTTTTACGGCTATTTCCTTTGCCATTATTTGGGCATTGGGAATCTGGAAAGTAAATAGAGAATTTACAGTAGATACTACAGAAGTAACCGTTTCTTGGTTTCAGATCTTAAATTCCTTCTTCATCATCACCCTAGCTTCTTCCTTCTCTAAATTATGGGAGAAAGTATGGAATCCTTCAGGACCGGTGAAATTCGCATTTGGATTGATATTGGTAGCAGTAGGGTTCTTGGCATTGGCTTATGGATCTATGTCTATCCCTTCAGGAGCGCAAACCGCATCGGTTAGCATGATTTGGTTGATATTAGCTTATTTCTTCCATACTACTGGAGAGTTATGTGTATCTCCAGTGGGATTATCGTATGTAAGTAAGCTTTCGCCTAAGAAATTTGCCGGATTATTATTTGGATTATGGTTTACAGCGTCTGCCATTGCAAACTTCATTGCAGGTATGACTGGTTCATATATTGATAAGATTACTGAAACATATTCCATGACCGTATTCTTTTTGATTATTGCTGCATTACCAATTTTTGTTGCATTACTTCTATTAATGTTCAACGGAAAATTAAAGAAAATGATGCATGGCATTCAATAATAATTGGAGTTAAAATAAGATATAATTAGGCTGAATTGATAAACGATTCAGCCTTTTTTGATAAAAGAGATTGAAGAATAGATAGGTCAAATGGGATTGTGATTTCAGAGAATCGGTGGAAACCTGAAAGTTTTATTTATTTTTACAAATTCAATATTAACACTAAGTAGAAAATATAGTTTATGAGTAAATCTACAGATGCTTCATTTTCAGCGGAATTAGAGAAGCAGGGACTGGATGGGAATTTGGTTTTGGGCCATCCCTCGGGACTATTTGTCTTGTTTTTCACGGAGATGTGGGAGCGTTTTTCCTTTTATGGGATGCGTGTCCTCCTGATCAATTTTTTAACCAGTGCGATTATTTCCGGCAGTCCTTTTTCAGGATGGGGTTGGGATCCAGTTCAAGCAGGAGCATTGTATGGTACCTACGCGATGTTATTGTACATTTCTCCAATTTTTGGAGGAATATTAGCAGATAAGTATCTCGGCTATCGTTATGCGATTGTAATAGGAGCTGCGATTATGACCTTAGGGCACTTGTTTATGGCCTTTGATACTCCATTATTCTTGTACCTTGGATTAGGAGCACTAGTATTAGGAACCGGTTTTTTTAAACCGAATATGACTTCCATTCTGTCAGAAATGTACAAGAAGTTTCCTCAGAAAAAAGATGCTGCCTATACTATCTTTTACATGGGTGTTAATTCAGGTGCATTTTTTGGGATGATGTTATGTGGTTATTTGGGTGAGAAAGTAGGATGGCACTGGGGATTTGGTCTGGCGGGGATTTTTATGTTTTTAGGAACTCTTCAATTTTGGTTTGCCAAACCTATTTTCGGAACAGTTGGTGATCCTCCTACAGCAGAGCAGAAGGAAGCTAAAGCAGAGGCAATGCGTGCTGAAAATCCAGATGATAAGCCCAATCCATTTACAGGTCTAGATATTATTCTAATCGTAATCATGACTATTTTAGGTCTTGGATATGCTTTCAATGATCCACTTTCTAAGATTTCAGGAATAGATATATTATCTAGTTTACAAATTGGTTCCATGGCAGGACAGAATGTAGCCATAATAGCAGCTTTAATTTTGTTCCTATTTGTTGTTATTTCGCGTTTAACTAGATATACCAAAGTTGTTCGGGACCGATTGATAGCCGTCATCATCTTTGCATTCTTCGTTATTTTCTTTTGGATGTCCTTTGAACAAGGGGCTTCTTCATTAGTGATATTTGCGCGGGATAGTGTTGACAGAAGTTTATCTGGTGATTCTTTGATGGCATTCAATGTAATCAACAGTTTATTAACGGTTGTTCCATTATTATTTGTTACCTACGCTGTAGCAATGCTAACCAAGAAAACTTTTGGAAAAGCGCCATTATCCAATTTGGTGCAAATGCTTTGTTTTGGAGGGATTTGGGGAATTGCCCTATGGATGCTTTATAAGGAATTCACAGCTGAATCTTCAGAAATTGCTGTTTCATGGTTTTCCATCATGAACTCATTCTTTATCATCACCTTTGCCAATTTCGTTTCTAAAATTTGGGATTCAAAATATAATCCACCTGCTACCGTAAAATATGGTATGGGATTAATTATTATGGCAATAGGATTTGGGCTCTTGGCTTTTGGGGCAAATGGATTACAGGCAGGAGTGAAGGTTTCGATGGTTTGGCTGATTCTGGCCTATATGTTCCATACACTCGGCGAGTTATGCTTATCGCCAGTAGGCTTATCTTATGTATCAAAATTAGCTCCAGCACGAATGATTGGGTTTATGTTTGGGATGTGGTATTTAGCTTTAGCTATTGGAAATAAGTTAGCTGCGATTTTAGGTGGTCAGATCGATAATATTACGAAGGAATATTCATTAAGTACCTTTTTCTTGATTTTTACAATTGTTCCCATTGCTGCCGGTTTGTTGGTGATGTTATTGAATCCAGTTGTGAAGAAATTGATGCATGGGGTTAAATAGAACCAATTATTACATTTATTATGGCTACTAAAGCACAAGAATCTCTTGCGGAGATTCAAAACTTTTCGGGAAAATACCCCAAACAAATCTGGAGGTTATTTTTTTCTGAGATGTGGGAGCGATTCTGTTTTTACGGGATGCGCGGGATGTTGGTATTCTTTATGATTACCCAATTAAATTTTGGTGAAAGTGAAGCCAACCTTCAATATGGAGCTACCCAAGCCTTTGTTTATGCATTTACTTTTATCGGAGGATTATTTGCAGATAAGATTTTAGGATTTCGGAAGTCTTTGTTTTTTGGAGGTTTGTTGATGATTGTGGGCTCAGCGCTATTATCCATTGATACCCATCAGTTTTTTTATTTCGGTTTAGCTTTTATCATTATTGGTACAGGATTTTTTAAGCCAAACATTTCTACTATGGTCGGTGAGCTGTATAAAGATGGTGATAACCGTCGTGATGCTGGATTTTCCTTATTCTATGCAGGGATTAACCTAGGTGCATTCTTAGGGGGCTATATCTGTGTTGCTATTGGGAAAGGCTATATGTTGAGTTCAGTAATCGATGAAGCATATCGTTGGAATGTTGCTTTTGGACTAGCTGCAGTAGGTATGTTGATCAGTTTGATTAATTTCCAATTTACGAAACATGAGTTAGGTCCAATTGGATTACAACCAGGGCATCCAGATGCGATTATTCAATCTAAAGCATTGCCGAAATGGGTAGAATATGCCGTATATATCGGGACCTTGCTATTTATTCCATTGATTCAGATCATGGTTTCGAAAACCGAGTATACGAATTACTTTATGGCCATTATTGGACCAATGACTTTGATATACTTGTTTTATGAAATGTCAAAAGTTGAAAAGAAGGAATTCCATAAATTGGTTGCTGCGCTTGTCTTCATATTATTTTCCATTGTATTTTGGGGGATTTACGAACAAAGCGGTGGCTCCCTGAGTATTTTTGCGGCAAAGAACTTAAATGATACCGTTCTGGGTGGTGCAATTCGACTTGATCCAAATGGAGTAAATAATTCTGGAGGAGCCTTGTTTATCATTATTCTGGCGCCATTATTTGGTTTATTATGGTTATGGTTAGCGAAGCGTAAATTGGAACCGAATACGATTATTAAATTCGGATTAGGGTTCTTGTTTTTAGGATTAGGATATTACGTACTATATGCAACCAGATTTTTCGCTACTGGAGGTATTACCTCATTGGATATTTTTACTGGAGCGCTTTTGGTGATTACGATTGGTGAATTATGTTTATCACCGATAGGTCTTTCCATTATGACCAAATTATCGCCAGCCAAGTTGCAGGGTATAATGATGGGTATGTGGTTTTTAGCGAGTGCATATGGTCAATATGTTGCCGGGTTGATTGGTGCAAGCATGGCACAAGCTAGGGAAGGCGATACTTTGGTCGATAAATTAATAACTTATACGGAGGGTTATAAGCAGTTAGGCCTATATTCATTAATTGCGGGAGCAATATTGATTATCCTCTCTCCATTTATAAAAAAGCTCATGCATGGAGTAAATTAGAAAAAAGCCGAATAAGTTATTTATTCGGCTTTTTTATGATTATTACTTGTCAGAGAGTCCTTATTAGTTTGGTTCTAATTGCTTAACTTTACCGCATTAAAAAATATAGCGTGTCAGACAGCATAGTTATCATTCCTACCTACAACGAGAAGGAAAACATAGAGAGAATAATTCGAAAGGTCTTTACATTAGAGATTGAATTTGATATTCTTATTGTAGATGATGGTTCTCCTGATGGGACGGCCAATATTGTGAAAGCCTTACAAACAACAGAATTTTCCGGTAGACTTTTTATAGAAGAAAGGAAAGGGAAATTGGGATTAGGAACTGCCTATATTCATGGATTCAAATGGGCCCTTCAAAGGTCGTATGAATTTATATTTGAGATGGATGCAGATTTTAGTCATAACCCAGATGATCTCATCCGATTACGGGACACTTGTAAAAATGGCGGTGCTGATATGGCGATTGGTTCCCGATATATCAAAGGAGTAAATGTTGTGAACTGGCCTATGAATCGGGTTTTGATGTCATATTTTGCTTCGGCTTATGTGCGTCTGATTACAAGGATTAAGATTCAGGATGCTACTGCGGGATTTGTTTGTTTCCGTCGGGAGGTTTTAGAAACCATTCCTTTGGACAAGATCAAGTTCGTTGGATATGCTTTCCAGATTGAAATGAAATTTACAGCCATCCAATATGGCTTTAATGTTGTCGAAATTCCTATTATTTTTACAGATAGAACCTTGGGAACTTCGAAAATGAGTACGAAGATTTTTAAAGAAGCATTCTTTGGAGTAATTCAGATGAAACTTGGAAGTTTATTTAAAAACTACGAGAGATAATTGTTAAATTAAGATTTGTGTTCTAAGATATGAATGAAAACCTTGATCCCAACCCAGAGAGACTGACGCCGACTGATAAAGATTTGGAGAGGGTACTTCGTCCGCAGAGTTTTGACGATTTTACTGGTCAGGCAAAGATATTGGAGAACCTTTCTATTTTCGTAAAGGCAGCGAAATTACGTGGTGAAGCTTTAGACCACGTTTTATTGCATGGCCCTCCAGGATTAGGAAAAACGACCTTATCTCATATTATTGCCAATGAAATGGGAGTGGGGATAAAGATCACTTCAGGACCAGTATTGGATAAGCCAGGCGATTTGGCAGGGCTATTAACCAACCTGGAAGAAGGAGATATTCTTTTTATTGATGAAATCCACCGTTTAAGCCCTCTAGTTGAAGAATACCTATATTCCGCTATGGAGGACTTCAAAATTGATATCATGTTAGAAACCGGTCCTAATGCCCGTTCTGTACAGATATCATTGAATCCATTTACCTTAGTTGGTGCAACTACTCGTTCAGGATTATTGACTGCACCATTGCGTGCTCGTTTTGGTATCAATTCGAGGCTTCAATATTATGATTCAAAATTATTAACAGACATCGTTATGCGATCGGCAATTATCTTAAATGTTCCTATTTCAGAAGAAGGAGCCTTTGAAATTGCGCGTAGAAGTCGAGGAACTCCAAGGATTGCGAATGCCTTATTGCGAAGGACGCGGGATTTTGCACAGATCAAAGGAAATGGTTCCATTGACAAGGCCATATCGCAGTTTGCTCTGAATGCATTGAACGTTGATGAGCATGGATTGGATGAGATGGATAATCGCATTTTAAGTACGATTATTGAGAAATTTAAAGGCGGTCCAGTTGGTCTTAAGACTATTGCAACTGCTGTAGGTGAAGATGAAGGAACAATTGAAGAGGTTTATGAGCCATTCTTAATTCAAGAAGGATATTTAATGCGAACTTCAAGAGGAAGAGAATGTACTGAATTAGCCTTTAAGCACCTGGGGAAATCCCATTTTAATAAAGGAAACACTCTCTTTTAGACTTAGATTCTTAGTCTTTTTAAGATATAGGTACCTCTGCTTTTTAAGGCAGGGGTATTTTCTTTTTCAAGGTTTAGTTCTATCAATAAACCTAATTCCTTTGCCAACCAATCATAATAAGGTATCAATCGGTATAAAATATCAAAGCCATTGACCTTAACCGCAATCGGGCAATCGCTCTCTTCTAGAATATTAAAGGTCTTTTCTAGGATAATTTCTCTTTGGTCTTCAGATAATTTAATATTTTTGTTGTTCTTTGATAATAACCACATTATCAATTTGGTATAACTTCTTAATGCACTCCAATTTTTTAAGGTTTTGAAATTCTCAAGCAACTGATTATAGGTAGAATCAAAGAGTTGATTATTCTTTAATAGTAGGTGTTCCAAAGCCCAGGAACTTCGAAAACAAAGCCTCTGATCCGGGTTATCCTTACTCCAATCTAGCAACTGTTCCAAGTTTACCTCCTTTAGGATTTCCTCATTCAAGTCAGAAGCCCCAAAATGCTTTAGGGCTTCTATAAAATGACTAGTATTTTGATCAGGCATATTTTCTATTGAAATAATTAGTCATTAAAATAGAAAGAAAATATGATTTTTCAGGATATTATTTCATTGGTTTATCCCTGTTCATTTCCATGATATCGACTTCATTCATTTCAGAAGCACCCAATAAATGCTGACTGAAATAATCTGCCATTCTCCAGAAGAAATATTCAGTCATATCGCCAAATCCATGTCTTTGGCCAGGCAATAGCAAGAAATCAAATCTTTTATTTGCTCTGATTAAAGCATCAACCATACGGATTGAGTTAGCAGGGTGCACATTATTATCAATGTCACCAGTAACGATCAATAATTTACCTTTTAGGTTTTTTGCCAGTTCAGTATTTCTTTGGATGTTATAAGAGAAGGTTGTATCCCCTTTTGCACTAACTTCTTCTTTTACTCCATGGTGTCTTTCACTCCACCAACGGTTATAAATGTTATTTTCATGATTACCGGCACCAGAAACGGCTACCTTAAAGAAATCTGGATATACCAACATCGCAGCAGTAGACATAAATCCACCACCTGAATGGCCAGTTATTCCAACTCTGCTGACATCAATAAATGAGTATTTATCGGCCAATTGCTCAGCAACTACTTTTTTATCTTCCAAGCCGTAATCCCGAAGGTTTCCATATCCATAGGTGTGGTACCATTTAGAACGAGAAGGATGGCCACCACGGTTACCCACTGAAATAACGATGAATCCCAATTGCGCCAAACGGTCAATACGGTCCATCGATCGACCAAAGCTTTTGTTCACTGCTTCAGTTTGAGGTCCTGGATACACATATTCAATGATAGGGTAGGTTTTGGTAGAATCAAAATCGAAAGGTTTGTACATCACTCCGTATAAATCAGTAATACCATCACCAGCTTTTACTTTAAATGGCTCAGGGAATTTATAACCAGCGGCAAAAAGATTAGAAAGATCTGTTTCTTCTAATTTCATGACAAGTTGGCCTGAAGCATTATACAAATTGCTGATAGGAGCAGTGTTTACTCTCGAATAGTTGTCTACAAAATAATTGCTGGATTCGCTAGTTAAAACCTGATGATCAAAATCTCCAGGAGTCAATAATTTTACTGGACCCCCATTTTTATTTACAGAGTAATAGAAGGTATAATATGGATCAAGGTCTTTTTCTTTACCATTGGCCTTAAAGTATAAGGTTCCTGTTGCCTCATTATATCTTGTTAGGTCATCACAATGGAATTCACCTTTTGTAATTTGATTGATGAGTTTTCCATTTTTATCGTATAGATAGAAATGTCCCCATCCATCACGTTGAGACCAATGGATAAATTGATTTCCATTATTGATAAAATATGGTTTTTTGACATCTTGGTAAACGTTTGAACGTTCTTCTACCAAAGTTCTAGTTTCGCCATTGGTATTGACTGCAACGATATCAATGCGTTTTAAATCACGGCTTGATCTAGCGATATAAAATTCCTCATCATTCCCCAACCAATAATTGATATAATGCTTTCCTTTGTAGCTTTCTTTATTGCGATCCTTGTTCCATAAGCTTATAGTTTGGTTTTTAAAAGCTGAAACATTGATTTGTCTAGGTTTTAAGGTGTTGCTATCGAAAATATAAAGCTCAACTTCAGTAGAATCTGTTTCACCCGGCATCAAATACTTATAGGTTTCCAGGGTAGGTCTTGTTTTTGCAACATTATTGATTACCCATAGAGCACTATACTCACGGTTGTCCTTACGCGTCAAAGTAAAATATTTACCATTCGGAGACCAGTTTATCCAAACAGGTTTTCTCTTTTTCTTGTCCTCATCCTCCGATTTTTTATCTCCTGTCGTGACACTATATTCATCACCACCCCAAGCATAATATTGCACGCCATCTGTCGTGATTTGATGTTCGACAATGGTAGAGTCCTTTTCATCTTTTTGAGCTTTCAGGTAATTGCTATAATCCATCCAATATAGGTTGTAATTTTTAGCGTAGTAAACCCTACTGGTATCAGGATTGAAGTTAGCCCAGAATAGTTTGGTTTTTTCCTTACTTTCTTCGCTTAGTTCTTTCAGGTTATTATTGCTGAGATTATATTCAAAGTAATAAAGCTTCTTTTTGATCGTATCCTTTTTATTTGTCAATTTCTTGATTTCATCTTTAGATTTGACCGTATCCTTCGTGCTTTGAACCTCAAAACGGATAAGGTTCTCATCATCCATAAAACGTAAGTTTCGGATATCAAGATGCTGAGCATCAAAAGGATTCTTAACGATGGAAGTAATTCTTGCTGCCATATCAGCATGGTCAAATAGCTCTGACTTCTTTTTTGTTTTGGGGTCTACGAGATACCATTTTTTACCTTTCGGGGTATTGTATTCATACCAAAACTTGTCACCGAAATTGATCCAGTTGGGATTTACTTCTGTAGAGAAGATTAATTTACTGAGTTTGCTGGGTGAGAATTTAGATGCCAGTTGGTAATTAGGCTTTGTAAGATTGGACTTATCTTGTCCATTTGAAATAACAAAGGTTAATAAAAAAATAAAAGAGAAAAAGTACTTCATTACATTAATTAAGTCAATATTTGAAAGAGCGAAAATATCTATTTATTGACCTAATAAAGAAGGGATCATGTATTATTTTTGATAGGTTTAGGCTTCGTAGAATTTTTCATTGAAATTGACCAAGAATAGTTCCTGAGTTGCCCGGGTTATCGCGGTATAGAGCCAGCGCATAAATTCCGTATTCAACATGTCATCATTCATATAGCCTTGATCTATAAAGACCAATGGCCACTGTCCACCTTGGGCTTTATGGCAGGTAATGGCGTAGGCGAATTTAATCTGCAAAGCGTTATAATATGGGTCTTTTTTAATGGCCTCCATACGATCTTTTTTTGCATAGATATCTTGATAATCCTCCGCAATGCTATTATAAAGTTTCTGTTGTTGTTCATAGGGTAGGTTGGGTGAATCAACATATAAACTATCTAGCAGAACCCTGCAACGAATCGCATCCCCCTCATTGTTGTCCATAAACTCAAGATATAGGTCAGCGAACCTAAAGCCATGCATTTCATGGACATTACTGACTTTCTTGATGACCGCCATATCTCCATTAGCAATGAATCCAGTGTTTTTTTCATCATTGTCCTGCAGCCAATAGTAATTGTTTTTCACGACCATAACGATATCTCCACCTGTGATTTCCTCATCCCTAAACAATATTTGATTTCGAATGTGCTGATTATAAAGGTTTGCAGACTTGTTGGATCTACAAATAACCATGGCATTTTGGATTCCAAACTTATCATAAGCATAATGAAGACCTTCAATCAAGCGCTCGCCATTCATCCTAAAAATGTCCTTGAAAGATTTAGTGACGAATTGCGGATAGCTATATTCCGCAAATTCTTCATCCAATCGGATTTCATTGCGGATTTTTGTCGCATTATATAGAATTCCTGAGTTCTTATCCTGTCGAACGACATCCGTCATTTCATAACTGAAAATCTCTAATCCAAATTCTGCGTTCATGTATTCAGGATCTAACGCAGGACTGGTTTCAATTCCAACAGGAGGCAACTGAGCAATATCACCGACCAACATAAGGGTGCAATTTTCTCCTGACTGGACATATTCGATCAAATCATGCAATAATCCATTGGAAAACATACTATGCCCTTCATTACTAATCATGGAAGCCTCATCGACAATAAACAAGGTGTTTTCATGTGTATTGTCGGCTAGGCTGAATTGCATATCTAGTGATACGGCATTTTTCTTCCTATATATCTTTTTATGAATGGTCAAGGCATTCCGACCAGAATAAGCTGACATTACCTTGGCGGCACGTCCGGTCGGAGCTAATAAAACAGATCTTTTATGAAATCGAGGTAAGGATTTTACCAATGCAGAAATGATACTGGTTTTACCAGTACCGGCATAGCCTTTTAGTATAAAGCAGGATTCCACGGCAAAAGTATGTAGGAATTCACCGAGAATTTCAAATACTTCGACTTGCTGTTGGGTTGCTTGATGAGAAAACTGTTGTAAAAGGCTGTTTTTTATTTGCACAACCCAAAGTTATCCAAAAGGTTGGTCAATCCAATTTTTAAAACTAATTTTGTGTTTATACCATCTGCAAGGAATGAATTATACTTCGAAACAATTTCATTTACATTATATATCGCATTATACACTGATTGTAAAAGCGAATTATCAATATGATAAGCTTTATGTTTTAGATCAAGACAATCAACTTTTGGTGTATATGAATTTTGAGAGCCATAATCCTTCAGAAGAGGCTCTAAAGCTATTATCTCTGCCATTTCAAAAGGTTTACGTGAGTATTCCTACCCATAATTTAACCTTTGTTCCTGATGATTTATATCAAGAAGATGACTTAGATAATTACCAGGAATTCATGGAGAATCCTGCACAGGAAATGAGTCAAACTGCAGTTGAGTTCTTGCAAATTCAGGCATTCTATCAATTGGATGTATTATTGCATCATCGTTGGAAAACCCTTTTTCCAGATGCTAAGTTCGTTCCTGAGTTTAAATTAAATCTATTACAAGCAAGACCATACATTCCATTGAAAGGGGATGTTCTAGGTGTTGTATTTGATGATAATACTGCTGATATCTATTTATTTATCAATGGTCAATTTAAGTTTTATAATACCTTTGAAGTTGTTAGCGATGATGATTTGAGTTATTTTATCTTAAACCTATTTGAGAATTTTGGAATTGATAAAAAGGTTAATAAGGTTTTATATTCAGGTCTGGATGTTGACCATTCCTTTATACAAAAGTTAAAGACCTACTCTGATGAGGTAATTGAGATTTCAGCCAATAAACCGAGTATTTCCTTGGACGAAGAGTCAAATCAATTTTCGAGAAGTTATTTAATAGATTTACCTACATGCGAATAATTGGAGGAAAGGCAGCAGGATTGAGGTTGAATCCTCCACAAAATTTACCTGTCAGACCAACTACAGATATTGCAAAAGAAGCATTATTCAATATCTTAAATAATAGAATTGATTTTGATGGATTGGACTGTTTGGATTTATTTGCCGGTACGGGGAATATATCCTTTGAACTTGCTTCGAGAGGAGTAGCAAAGGTCAATTCGGTTGATTTACATGGTAAATGTGTAATTTATATAACTGATACAGCCAAGAAATTAAACTTATTGCAGATCAAAGCTAGAAAAGCTGATGTATTTAAGTTTATCAAATCGGATAAGGAACAATATGATTTGATTTTTGCTGATCCGCCTTATGACTTAGGTCAGCTACCGATGTTAGCGGCTTTGGTCATTGAAAATGATTTATTGAAAGAAGGGGGACTTTTAATTGTAGAACATCCAAGTAACCGCAAGATGATTGATCATCCAAATTTTGTTGAGACCCGACAATATGGAAATTCATCATTTAGCTTTTATTCTAAATAATTATGAGAATCGCAGTTTTTCCAGGATCCTTTGATCCATTTACCATTGCACATCAGGATTTGATAAATAGAGCTTTACCGCTATTTGATAAAATCTATATTGCTATTGGCATCAATAGTTCAAAGGTTGGGATGATGGATGTGGAGAGTCGCAAATTATCCATTTCTGAATTGTTTGCAGATAACGAACAGGTAGAGGTTAGTTTTTATAATGGATTGACAGTAGATTATTGTTTATCCATTGGTGCTCAGTTTATTTTAAGAGGTCTTCGTAATGGGACTGACCTTGATTATGAAAACATTATTGCTCAGAACAATCTTTTATTGGCCCCTCAAATCGAAACTTACTTTTTGGTAAGCAGGAGTGGAGAGGCCCATATTTCTTCAACGATCGTTAGGGATATCTGGAAGAATAATGGTGATATCAATCACCTGGTTCCAGCAACGATTCTAAAACATATCAAGAAATCAAATTAAGTTAATTCTTACTTTCTGACCTTTTATTTTTCCGTTAGTTCCGTTCTTCACTACTTTATTGGCTAAATCAGCACGAATAGCGACGTAGGAATCATTTGGTTTGACTACGATTAGCCCTAAGTCATCCTTCGTAATTTCTGGTAAGTTTAGGATATAACCTACAATATCAATTTTATTGACTTTTTGCTTTTTACCAGCATTAATCCTTAATGTTTTGAATTCTGGTTCGGCAGGAATCGGATAAAATCCATCTAGCTCGAGCGTTTCTGCTCCATCTAAATAATTAGCTCCACGATCATCATCAGACAGAATACCATATACATATCCTTTTTGACCGTTTCTACCCGCACGACCATTTCTATGAATAAATTCATCTTCCTTATATGGGAATTGATAATGAACGACGTGGTTCATCTCTGGAATATCAAGACCACGTGCAGCAAGGTCAGTCGTAATTAAAATATTTTGGCTACCATTCTTTATCTTAACAATAGTCAATTCCCGAATAAATTGTTCAAGACCACCATGGTATGGAATGCTTTGAATTCCTTTTCCTTCCAAAATATCAGATATATTGTCTACCGCTTCGCGGTGGTTACAAAAAACCAAAACCCTTTCATCACCAATTTTGCAAAGTAATTTAAAAAGTGACTCCAGTTTTAATTTAGAGCTGGTCATCACCTTATAATAACTCAAGTCTGGTCTTAAGCCATGACTGTCAACATTGTCTAATTTGATTGGATTGTTTAATTCCAGGAATGCTGGAATTTCTTCCATATCCGTTGCGGAGGTTAGGATTTTATGTTTTACATCTCTGCTCGCTCTTACGATATAACTCAATTGATCTTGAAACCCAAGTTCTAATGACTTATCAAACTCATCCAATACTAGCGTATGGCAACCTTCAAGTAGATTTGGAACGCGGTCGATATGATAAATTATTCTTCCTGGTGTTCCAATGATTAAGGCAGGTTGTTGTTTAAGTTTATCTTTTTCAATCTGGCTATTATTCCCACCGTATAATAGGGCAACATTTAAGGCACTGTTCATTTGTTTGATTACAGATTCAATCTGTAGAGCAAGCTCTCTCGTCGGAACCACAATCATAGCTTTGGTGCCTTTTGAGAAATTGTCTCCTAGTAATTTGAAAAGTAAAAGACTAAAAGCTAGTGTTTTACCTGATCCAGTAGGAGAGAGAAGAACAAAGTCACGGTCTGTACTAAACTGTTGAAGTACTTCTTCCTGCATAGGATTTAGTGCATCTATGTTTAGATTTTTAAGGTAGGTATTCAAATGTTGCATGGACAAAATTATCATTAATGATTGGTATTTGAGCTTTTGAATGTAAAATGACATAAAATAAAGTAGAATTAATTTTTTGGCACAAACTTTGAATATTAGCTAGTATTCATAATTTAGGTTAATAATTGGTTAGTTAAGTCTTGAAATCTCCCCGATCTCAAGACTTTTTTTTTGAATAAATATTAACCTTATTCATTTGATTCCCAATATTTATTTTTAAGATAAAAAGTAGAAAACTTCAGTTTTTAGAATAGGAAATGTTTAAAAATAATTTTACCGAAAAACGATAATATATTTTTTCTTTTTTGGATTAATATGAAATTTTGGTCTTACATTTAAAATAAAATATTTCGACAATAATCTTCGTTTATTGAACTGAAAAGGGGATTTAATAGAAAATTTAGAGTTAATAAAAGTTAATTTTAGATAAAAGGCATTCCTTTTGCTTAACATTAGCGTAATAAATACGAATAGAAACAAAATCAAGCGTTATGATTAAGAGAATTAGCGTACCATTATTATTAATGTCAGCCTTGTTGATTACCTCTTGTGGAGTTAGCAAGAAAACACACCGAGCTTTGGAAGCTCAGTATAAAGAATTGGGTGATAAATATAACCAAAGTCAATTAGACCTTGCTGAAAGCAAAACCAGAGTAAAAAGTTTAGAAGAACAGCTTGAGATTGAACGGAAGAATAATGCAGGATTGAGAGAAGCTTTAGCAAAACTTCAAGGAACTTTGGATAATAGTATTAACCAAAATACGCAAGGAAATGTCAATATTTCCAAATTGGTGGATGAAATCAACGCCTCTAATAAATACATTCAACATTTAGTAAATACCAAACAAAAAAGTGATTCACTTAATATGGTGTTGACAAACAACTTGACTCGTTCACTTAGCCGTGAAGAAATGCAAGATGTGGATGTTCAAGTTTTAAAAGGTGTGGTTTATATTTCATTATCTGATAATATGTTATATAAATCAGGAAGCTATGAAATTTCAGACCGTGCGGGCGAGACTTTATCAAAAATTGCTAAGATCATCCAAGATTACAAAGATTACGATGTGTTGATTGAAGGTAATACTGATACAGACCCGATTTCGAAACCAAATATTCGTAACAACTGGGATTTAAGTACCTTGAGAGCATCTTCTGTTGTTCAAGCATTACAGAACACTTATGGTGTAGATCCTAAACGCTTGACCGCTGGTGGACGTGGTGAATACAACCCAGTTGCTAGCAACAATAGTGCAGACGGAAAATCTAAAAACCGTAGAACTCAGATTATCATTACCCCTAAACTTGATCAGTTTATGGAGTTAATTGATAAGGCTCCGGAAACAGAGAACTCTGAGGTTCCTGTCGACACAACATCGTTTTAAACTATACGATTATATAAAATAGAAAAGGGAAGTCTACATTTAGACTTCCCTTTTTCTATAATATTTTGATTTACTAGCCGAACATCAGCATCAATGAAGATATGATGACTAAAGCTAGAATAACAATCTTAAATTCTTTCTCAGGAATAACTTTCACAAGTTTGATACCTATGTAACCTCCCAATAAAATAAAGGGAATAGCTAAGCAATTTAAGATAATGCCTTCCCAGGTCAGGTTCTTCCAAACGAATAGCTGCAATGGAATTTTGGAGAAATTAAGGATCATAATGAACCAAGCTCCAGTAGCTACCAAGGTTACCTTATTGAGTTTTCTAGTCAACAGATAAATAGTCAGGGCTGGACCGGCAGCATTGCCAATCATCGTCGAGAAACCTACTAATAATCCGAAGGCTGGTGAATACCACCAGTTATCCGTAAAATCCTTGCTGTCCTGACTTTTTTTGGCCTTATTTGTTCCCCAAATCATCAAAAGTACACTGATGAATATACAAGCACCCATAATAAATTTAAAGGTTCCATCATCAATATATTCCCCAACAAACAATCCTATAAATAAGCCCAACATGGAAAAGGGAAGCATGGATTTTATTTCTGACCAAATAAATTGCTTCCGATAATAGATTACAGCCAATAAATCAGCCATACACAAAAGAATTAGAACTATCCCCGTAGAGAATTTCGCCCCAAACAAGATCGCAAACATAGGAATGGTAAAGGTTCCTACATTTTGAATACCTGTTTTAGAAACTCCGATAAGCATGGCGCAGAAGAAATAAAGGATCCACGCGCCAGGGGAGGGAATTAGTTCTAATGCATTATCCCACATGCTGCTCGTAAAGTGATTTTAGTCTATCTACGCTCATATTTTTATAGTTGTCAATATAATCCAGACAAACTGGTAAATCTTCCTTTTTATGCGAGCTAAGAACGCCAATTACATTCATGTCTGCATTTAATCCTGCAGTAACTCCTGAAAATGAATCTTCAAAAACAAAACAATGTTGAGGGTTCATGTTTAGGTTATTAGCTGATTTCAAATAAACTTCAGGATGAGGTTTATGTAATTCTACATTTTCAGATCCTAGCGTAGATTGAAAGAAATTTCTGATTTCCAATACATCTAGAATTAAGTCCATATTGGCACGCGGAGCTGAGGTAGCAACTCCCGTTTTGATATTATTCTCTTTTAAGTTATTTAGAAAATCCGGTAAATAAGGGATTGGCTTTGCTTCAGATTTGTAGATTTCTCTGAAAAGTCCTTCTTTTTCTCTTTCTAGACTTAATAACTCTTCTCCGGCAATATGTCTTTTGAAGAAATGAGTGAAAATATAGCTATTGTGTTTGCCATACATATGTTTCTCGAATTCTTCATCAGAATATGGGATTTGATATTTGTCAAAAAATGCTTCAAAGGCTTGGGCATGGTATGGATTAGTGTGGGCAATTACGCCATCCATATCGAATATTACTGCTAATTCTTTCATTGCAGCAAAAATACAAATATTATCTATAGAACCGCTTTATTACAGGAGTTTGGCTAATTATTGTTGACTCTGTTGCCTAGCATAATATATGCCTGTTCGATAAAATTATAGAAAGCTGATCCAGGGTTACTTCTTGGTTTACCACCAATTCCATGTCCAAGACGAACGATGATTAAATCATCTTGTGGGATTACAATAACATATTGCCCCAAGTGACCATCCATATAAAAGTAATCCTTGTCCTTGTATTTTCCAATCCACCAACCGTATCCATATTCAGGTGATGCCGGGAAAGTATTGGTAACCGATTGCTGGATATAGGCAGAGTCTAAAAGTTGATTTCCATTCCATTGGCCATGCTGCAGATACAACTTGCCAAATCTTGCAAAATCCCGAGCATTAGAGGCCACACAACAATATGCCTTTTCAATGCCATTTTTTTCACTGTCCACTTGCCAAAGTGCAGTATGTTCAGCACCCATTGGTTTCCAGAAATATTGTGATAGTAATTCAGATAAGGACTTTTTAGTAGCACGTTGTAAAGCAATGCCTAAGAGTTGGGTATCACCACTTTTATAAATAAATTCTTGTCCTGGTTGATTATTGATTGGGAGTTGATCCAAGGTGCCAACTATATCCTTGTCAAAATATAATCTGGTGGTAATTGAGAAAGGATCGTAATAACTTTCATCCCATTTCATACCTGAACTCATAGAAACCAAGTCTACCATTTTTAGGGAGTCCGCATATGGACCAATCAATTCGGGAACAAAATCCTTAACCTTCTGTTGAAGGCTTTTTACTTGGCCAGCTTCAATTGTTTTTCCTAATATCGCGGCTACCATACTTTTTGCCATTGAGAAGGAATTAGATCTTGAAGAATCTGAATATCCATCATAGTATTCCTCAAACCAGATACTGTCCTTATGAATGATCATATAAGCTACTGACTTCCATCTTTCATGGATGCTTTTTAGGCTATCTGTAATTTTGACAGAGTTATATTCTTTTGAAATATTCCAAGGTTGAGGCTGACCAATATCGATGCTATGGTTATCAAAGAATCGGTAATCGTCTAGGTAAGCGGTTTTGTGTCCATGAAGATAAGTGACATAAACACCTTTGATTAGAAAGTCTTTACCTGTTGCATATAAATAGATTACGGCTACTAATAAAACTGATCCGAGGATTATTCCGAGCCACTTTAGAAACTTCAAAAGAATTTGCATACGATTGGTTTTGTGCCGTATTAAAGTTATCAAGAAAATAACAGAAGTCCAATTATTTCAGCTTTTTAGCTTCATTCCAGTAAACATCCATTTCCTCCAAAGTCATGTCTTTTAATACCTGTCCATTTTCGGCTGCTTTAGCCTCCAAATAGGTAAATCTATGGATGAATTTTTTGTTGGTTTTTTCAAGGGCATTTTCGGGATTGATGCCAATATGTCTAGCGTAGTTGATCAAAGAAAATAAGAGGTCTCCAAATTCAGCTTCTGCTTTTTCTTGGTCAATGGCGCCAGTTTTTAAGTCAAATTCAGCTTTGAATTCTGCCAATTCCTCTTCAACTTTATTCCAAACTTCCGTTTTATCCTCCCAATCAAATCCAACGCCACGAACCTTGTCCTGAATACGATAAGCTTTAACTAAGGCAGGCAGACTTTGAGGGACACCTTGTAAAACAGATTTATTGCCTTCTTTCAATTTGATAGACTCCCAATTTTGTTTGACTTCCTCGTCATCTTTAACCTGGATATCTGAATAAATATGAGGATGGCGAGTAATTAACTTGTCGCAAACGGCATTCAAGACATCAACAATATTAAATTGGTTTTCTTCATCCGCTATTTTAGCATAAAAAACCAGGTGCATCAATATATCTCCGAGTTCCTTTTTAATTTCTTGATAATCCTTCTCTAGAATGGCATCAGTTAGCTCATACAACTCTTCGATTGTCAAATGCCGCAAAGATTCCATGGTTTGCTTTCTATCCCATGGACATTCAATCCTTAAGGTGTTTAATACGTCGAGTAATCTTTCAAATGCTTCTGGGGCTGTGTGTTTTGTAGGAGGGGGGATATGAGCCATGTTCTAATTCTTACTTTGTTATATCTAATTGAAACAATACTCAAAGTTATGTGTTTTTATAGAAACGAACATAAAAATATAAAATGGATAAGACTTTTAAATATGCAACCATGACGGAAGCCTTGGATAATCTGTCTAAAAAAGGATATACCATAGATTATAATGTGGAGTTTGATCAATTGTCAGATGAAGCAGCAATTTATGAGATCGATGTTTTGTATAGATATGAAGGCGAATCAGATCCTGCGGATGAATCTTCAGTGTACGGAATAAGAAATACTAAAACCGATGAAAAGGGAGTATTTGTTGCCGGGAATTTATCCTTGATTGAAGGGAAAAAACGAGATATCATCTTGGATTTAGAAATGAAATACAAGCAGAATCATCATTAAAATGATCTGTTGATTAACACGAAGCCTAGATTTATCCAGGCTTTGTTTGTTTTATGTCTTATTTAAATGCTGATTACGAATAACATGATAACTTCAGTACATTTGTATAGTTAAAATTTATAGAATGACTCTAGTCCAATTAGAATATATTATTGCTGTCGACACTTACAGAAGTTTTGTTGCTGCTGCTGAAAAATGTTTTGTCACACAACCTACCTTAAGTATGCAGATCCAAAAATTAGAGGAATCCTTAGGCGTTAAAATATTTGATAGAAGCCGCCAACCTGTAGTTCCAACAGAAATTGGCGAAAAAATTATCGAACAGGCAAGAACGGTATTGACCGAGAGCAAGAAAATCTCCGAGATTCTTCAAGCTGAACGTGGCGAATTGACCGGAGAGTTGAAAATTGGTGTAATACCTACTGTCGCACCATATCTTTTACCTACTGTAATTTCAAGCTTTATGAAGAAATATAACAAGCTTAAATTACAAATCTGGGAGTATACAACAGAACAGATAATTCAGGAATTGAAAATTGGAACTTTGGACTGTGGTATCCTATCCACTCCGTTGCATGACCCGGTAATTCAGGAAATCCCACTCTTTTATGAAACATTTGTTGCCTATGTTTCCGAAAAAAGTCAGGTCTTCGAGAAGAAAATGATCAATATTGAAGATATTTCGAATGAGAAATTGTGGTTGCTAAATGAAGGCCACTGCATGCGGGGACAGGTTTTGAATATTTGCAATTACAAGCACAACCAATCCAAGGAAGGAACCTTTGATTATAATACCGGGAGTGTAGAGACTTTGAAGAGGATGGTAGATTTGAATGGTGGATTGACCATTTTACCAGAAATGAGCATTTCTAATTATGATGAGGATCAATTGGCTCATGTCCGTTATTTTAAAACTCCTGAACCTGTTAGGGAAATCAGTTTGGTGACTCCTCAGAACTACGTCAAGAAACATGCTATCAATATGTTGAAGAATGAGATCTTAAATGTCGTTCCTGAGAAGTTTAAATCAAAACGTAAAAAAGAAGTAATGGGCTTTTCAGTATAAAAGCCCATTTTTTATTAATCTCTTAAAGCAAGCAGCTTGCTTACATATTTCCCAATAATATCGAACTCTAAATTTACAGTAGAACCAACCTCAATGGTTTTAAGATTGGTATGCTCTAAAGTGTAAGGTATAATCGCTACTGAGAAGCTATTTTTTTCAGAATTCACAACTGTTAAACTAATTCCATTGACAGTGATGGAGCCTTTTTCAACGGTCATATTGTTTAATTTTGAATCGTATTCAAAGGTATAGATTGCACTACCTTCCTGAGGTTCAACCGCAGTACAGATAGCGGTCTGATCCACATGGCCTTGTACAATATGTCCATCCAGACGACCATCTACTTTAACACATCGCTCAAGATTTACAAGATCGCCAACCTTCAACTTTCCTAAATTACTTTTTTCTAATGTCTCATGGATAGCAGTGACTTGATGTTCATCACCTTCAAGACCAACAACTGTTAAACAAACTCCGTTGTGGGATACACTTTGATCTATTTTGAGTTCTGCGCTAATGGATGATTCAATGAAGAAATGAATATTGCTCTGTTCTAACTCAATTTTCTTAACTGTTCCTAATGTTTCTATAATGCCTGTAAACATATTTCTGAATGTTTTTTTCAAATATAATATAAACAATTTTCTCCGGAATCAGGGGAGGGTAATAATTTATTTTAAAAAAGATTTGGATATGTGTAAAATGTACACTATCTTTGTGGTATCATAATTTAGGTTTATAATTGGTTATTAAAGGTTTTCATTCTCCCCGTTTGAAAACCTTTATTTTTTTAATTTTATTCCTCTGATTTCCAACAAGTTAATTATTTTATACATTAGAATACGGTTTATTTCCTAGAATAAATTTGGAATTTATATAAGTAAATATCTATCTTTGTCTTAGGTTTAGGTTGATTACCTCATATAAGAGGTTATTTTTTAAAGCTTGAGCAATCGCCCGATTGACTCAAGCTTTATTTTTTTTATAAGGTTTTTTCTTTCCAAATTTCCTGATATCTGTAGCTTTTATTTTCGTTTTAGGACAATTGAATTTATTTAAATATTTACTTAAAGTAGAATGCGCGCATATTATTTTATATATGCGCGCATTCTTTTAATATTTATGCAAAAAAGGCGTTACAACTTGTAATTATTCCTCAACATGAAATTTGTCCTTTTTTGCTACAAAAGAAAGGTACATATAGCCGCAAGTACCTGATATTAAGGACCCAATAAGCACCGCGAATTTTGCTTCTTCAATAAATAGGGGATCCTTGAAGGATAGCATTGAAATAAAGATTGACATCGTAAATCCAATACCACCTAGCATCCCGACACCAATCATATGTTTCCATCCAGCCATATCAGGAAGATTAGCTATTTTGGTCTTAACACAGATCCAGGTTGTCATGTAGATACCAATGGTCTTTCCGAAGAATAACCCTAGAATAATACCCAAACCTAAGGGGGTGCTCAATCCTTGTACCATATCACTATGAATACTGATATTGGTATTTACTAAGGCAAACAATGGAATAATAATAAAATTAACAGGATTGGCCAATGCATGTTCTAATTTCTCTAAGGTAGACTCACTCTCATCCGGTGTAGTAGGTAAGGTCATGGCTACCAAAACTCCTGCAATCGTAGCATGAATGCCTGAGTGATGGATAAAATACCAAATGAATAATCCAGGGATTATATAAGCCCAAACACTTTTTACACCTGTTCTGTTGAATACAACTAGTAATGCGAGGATTCCTCCAGCATATAATAAATAAGTGTAATGTAATTCGGTAGAATAGAATATTGCAATAACCAAGATTGCTAATAGGTCATCGACGATAGCTAAGGCTGCTAAAAAGATCTTCAAGCTCGGCGGTACTCGTTTATCCAGCAAGGAGATAATGGCAAGGGCAAACGCAATATCCGTGGCCATAGGAATTCCCCAGCCATGATGAGAAGCCTGATCATGATTAAAAAATGTATAAATTATTGCCGGTACAATAGCACCTCCCATAGCTGCCAAAATTGGTAATAATGCATTTTTGGGAGATGATAATTCACCTTCTACAAGCTCACGTTTGATCTCCAATCCAACGAGTAAAAAGAATATAGCCATCAAACCATCATCAATCCATTGCTTGACAGAATACCTTAATTGAATAGTTTCATTTTCGTATCCCAACTTGAATTGTAAGAGTTCATTGAACTGGGTTGATGAAGGTGTATTTGCGATCACTAATGATATGATCACACATAAAAACAGAAGAATCCCTCCAGATGTATTAGAAGAAAAAAACTTCTTAAACACCGACAGATTAATTTTTTCAGTCATGTGATTTCCGAGTTTGAAATTTATTACAGCAGTCCAAAGGTAGGAAAAATTTAAAAGCCCTTCCAAATATTCAATTGGAAGGGCTTTTTCTATAGATAAAGATTTTATTATCCTTTATATCGGAACCATTTCACTAATTCCTTAAAGCTAGCTTTCTTACCATACATCAGGATTCCAATACGATAGATTCGTGCTGCAACCCAAGTTGTGAATATAAAACCGGCTACTAAAAGTATAAAGGAAACGGCTATTTGCCATGTAGGTACACCAAATGGAATCCGGACAAGCATAGCAATAGGAGAGGTCAATGGAATAAAGCTTAACCAGGTTGCTATGGGGCCATGAGGATTGTTAATTAACACCCCAAATGATAAAATATAGGCCAACAACAATGGTGTTGTAATAGGCATCGTAAATTGATTGGCTTCGGTTTCACTGTCCACAGCAGATCCTACAGCCGCAAATAGTGCACTATACAGCATATAACCACCAATAAAGAATAAAAAGAAACTAATCAATAATTCCGGAATGTTAACAGCATCCAGAGCTGTATTTACTTCCGAAAGAATGGAACTATTGTCCATTTCGGCACCTTGAGGAGCTTTTTGAATCATCTCTTGTTGAAACTCGGCTTTATCAATCAAAGTATTGGAAGCAATTCCTATCAATCCGAAACTCAGGATAATCCAAAGAACGAACTGGGTAATCCCCACTAAACCAATTCCAATAATCTTGCCCATCATCAACTGAAAAGGTTTCACCGATGATATGATCACTTCAATGATACGATTAGATTTCTCTTCAATAATCCCGCGCATAACCTGAGCACCGTACAGAAATAAGGATAAGTAAATCAAAACAGATAATGCCATTGCAATTCCCATGGCTATTCTTGTATAACTATCCTTCGCTTCCCCTGTTGAGGTGATTTCCTTTGCAGCAGTTTTTACCTTGGTATCGATACTTTTAATTTTCGTAGCATCGATATTGAGCTCTTTGTATTGGTAGTTTAATAGAATGTCCTCCAACTGCTCTTCAACGGAGGCTTTGGTATTAATATTAGGTTTTCCAGATGATAGAAATTCAATATTATGGGTCTGATAAAAATCTTCAGGAATCATTAATATGTTCGTATTTCCATCTAGATCCTTGATCTTTTGAATCTGATCATTCAAATCAATAGTCGAATGCGTAAAGGTGATTTGCTCTGTGTTTTTTAGCAATGGACCTACTTCTTTGGTGTTATCTACCACATAAATCAAAGCACGCGAATCTTCAAAGCTCTTTTTTGTTAGGAAGAAAACCCCAACATACATTCCTATAAAAAATAACGGCACCAGAAAAGTAGTCAGCAAGAAGGATTTTTTCTTAACCCTACTTAAATATTCTCTTTGGATGATTAATAATATCTTGTTCATATACTTTCTGGCTTATTATTTAGTTACTTTATCAATAAAGATATCATGCATGGAAGGGATGATTTCAAAGATCTGTTGAATTTCAATTTGAGGAATCAATTGAACTAATACATCATTCAATGATTTACCTTCTGGAATTTGAATGGTCAAGGTATTTCCACCATTTTTCTCATTTTCTAGATTCTGCCATAATGATTCATCCAACTGAATATTGCTAGTTTCTGGTTTTAAACTATACTCAATTTTATAAGTTTGATTTCTATAGTTGTCTTTGATTTCTTTGACAGAACCTTCAAGAATGACTTTCGATTTATTCAACAGTGCAATATTATCACATAATGCTTCAACGGATTCCATCCGATGCGTAGAATAAATAATGGTAGCACCTTTTTTATTGAGTTCTAGAATCTCATCTTGGATAACTTGAGCATTTACCGGATCAAACCCTGAGAATGGCTCATCTAGAATAATAAGGTCAGGCTCATGCATTACTGTCGCTACGAACTGAACTTTCTGCTGCATTCCCTTACTTAGATCCTCAACTTTTTTATCCCACCAGCTCTCGATTTTTAACTTCTCAAACCAATATTTTATTTTTTCCTTTGCTTCTTGTTTGCTTAACCCCTTCAATTGGGCTAAGTAGATCATTTGATCTCCAATCAACATTTTTTTATAGAGGCCACGTTCTTCAGGTAGGTAGCCAATTTTTCCAATATGGGAAGAATTCAGGGGTTCGCCTTTAAAATAGATCTGCCCAGAATCGGGCGCAGTTATTTGATTGATGATACGGATTAAGGATGTTTTCCCGGCACCATTGGGTCCTAAAAGACCAAATATTTTCCCCGTTGGTACATGAATAGAAACATCATCTAAAGCCTTATGATGTGCATATTGCTTAACAATATTCTTGATTTCGAGCATAAAATTAGATTTGATGCTGAAATTATGAATTTTTCTTGAATTGAATGAGTTTTACCCGTATTTATGATGAGAAATAAAAAGGTTTTTAATCGTACCTTTGCAATATGAATATCAATCGTGCAGAATTCTTAACCAGTAATACGGATGTAACAAAACTTCCAACGCCAGACAAAGCAGAATATGCTTTCATTGGTCGTTCGAATGTTGGAAAATCATCTCTGATCAATGCTATTACACGAAGAAAAGGTTTGGCTAAAACATCGCAAAAACCTGGAAAAACCCAGCTTATCAACCATTTCATTATTAATGATGATTGGTATTTAGTCGATTTACCAGGCTATGGCTTTGCGCAAACCTCAAAAAAGAACCGTGCCGAGTGGGAAAAATTTATCCGTGAATACCTTACAAGACGCGAAAATCTTCAATGCGTATTCGTCCTGATTGATAGTAGACATGAGCCACAGAAAATCGACCTTGATTTTTGTTATTGGCTAGGAGAGCAGGGAATTCCTTTCTTTCTCTTATTTACGAAAGCTGATAAACATTCAATGGTAAAATCAGACCAAAATATCGCTAAGTTCAGAAAAGCCTTAAAAGTTTGGTTTGAAGAAGTGCCTGGCCATATATTAACATCCTCTGAAACAAAGTTGGGTTGTGAAAAAGTATTGGAAACCATTCATGAAATCAATCAAAATTTTGTTTCTCCCTTAGAGTAGGATATGAAAAAATACATGTCTCTTGTGCTTTTCGCACATAGTATATTTGCGCTTCCCTTTGCAATTATTGGCTTTTTTCTAGCAATTCATACGACAGACTATCATTTTGAATGGAAACTATTCCTATTAATGTTGGTATGTATGGTGACGGCTAGAAATGCTGCCATGGCATTTAATAGATATTTGGACCGTGATATTGATGCCTTAAATCCGAGAACAGCAGTCCGGGATATTCCTGCAGGAAGAATCAGCCCTAAACAAGCATTATTATTTACTATAGTAAACTGTATCGTGTTTATGGTTGCTTGTTATTTCATCAATTTTATGTGTTTCGTCCTATCTCCGGTGGCATTATTCGTCATTCTTTTCTATTCATATATGAAAAGAATATCGCCTTTATGTCATATTGTATTAGGGATAGGTTTGGGTTTAGCACCAGTAGGAGCATACCTTGCGGTCACAGGAGTATTTAATATTATACCGATTTTTTACGGATTGGCAGTAGTGACTTGGGTGAGTGGATTCGACATTATATATGCTTTACAAGATGAGGAATTTGATAAGGCAAATGGGTTGAATTCCATCCCTGCGAATTTTGGAGGTAAGACCGCATTAAGAATTTCTGAAGTTCTTCATGTCCTGTCATTTATATTTGTTCTCCTTCCAGTCTTTTATATGCCGGTGGGTATATTATATTATATAGGTGTTGCTTTTTATGGCGCATTATTAATTTATCAGCATCGAATTGTAAGTCCAACAGATTTAAGTAGGGTAGACCGTGCTTTTATGACCACCAATGGTATTGCCTCAGTGGTTTTTGCCCTATTTTATTTACTTGATATTTGGATTAATTGATAGGTGATTGTTCTCACTTTTTTGGCCTTTTGGTTAAAAAAGAATTTGCATTCCATTTTGAAATCGTTTTCTTTGCATCAAATCATAGAATTTAAATGGCAAAAAATTTATTGATAGTCGAGTCACCAGCAAAGGCTAAAACAATAGAAGGGTATCTAGGCAAAGATTTTTTAGTGAAGTCCAGTTATGGTCACATTCGCGATTTAGTGAAAACTGATGATGCGATTGATACCGAAGATAATTTCAAACAGAAGTATGAAGTTCCTTCGGATAAGAAAGCTTTGGTTAGTGAATTAAAGAAGTTAGCGAAATCTGCAGAAACAGTATGGTTAGCGTCCGATGAGGACCGTGAAGGAGAGGCTATTTCCTGGCATCTATACGAAACATTGGGCTTGAAAGACGATAAAACTAAACGTATCGTATTTCATGAAATTACCAAACCTGCCATTTTAAAAGCTATTGAGTCCCCTAGAAAAATCGACTTTAATCTTGTAAATGCGCAACAAGCTCGTCGTGTATTGGATAGATTAGTAGGTTTTGAATTATCACCTGTACTTTGGAGAAAAGTTAAACCTTCGCTTTCAGCAGGTAGGGTACAATCTGTTGCTGTTCGATTAATTGTTGAACGTGAAAGAGATATCAATAAATTCAACGCGGAAGCAGCATTTAAAGTTGTTGCTATATTTAATACAGGAAATGCGAAAGACCGTTTTAAAGCGGAATTACCAAGCAGATTTGCAACCGTAGAAGAAGCAAATCAATTCCTGAATGATTGTGCGAAAGCCGCATTTAATATTAAGAGTTTAGAGACTAAACCTTCTAAACGTACTCCATCAGCACCATTCACAACTTCAACACTACAACAAGAAGCAAGTAGAAAACTTGGATTCTCTGTTGCTAGAACCATGCAGGTTGCTCAACGTTTATATGAAGCAGGACGTATTACTTATATGCGTACTGACTCGGTAAACTTATCTGACACTGCATTACAAGGTGCTCAAGCCGAAATTATTAATGCTTATGGCGAGAAGTATCATAAACTTCGCCAATACCGTACGAAGAGCGCTGGAGCCCAAGAAGCTCACGAAGCTATTCGTCCTACATACTTTAATGATCATAGCATTGATGGTGATAATTCTGAAAAACGACTTTACGAACTAATTTGGAAGCGTGCCATCGCTTCTCAAATGAGTGAAGCAGAATTTGAAAAAACAACAGCTAAAATCTCCATTTCAACCAGATCTGAAGATTTAGTAGCAACCGGTGAAATCATGAAATTTGATGGTTTCCTAAAGGTTTATTTTGAATCATCTGACGATGATAACGATGAAATTGACTTGGATAACTCTGATAATGCCATTCTTCCTCCATTGACTAAAGGTCAAGACCTTAATCTGGAGATTATGCATGCTACAGAGCGTTTCTCAAGACCTCCAGCAAGATTTACCGAAGCTTCTTTGGTTAAGAAATTAGAGGAACTTGGAATCGGACGTCCTTCAACATATGCACCTACCATTTCTACTATTCAAAACCGAGGTTATGTGGTAAAAGAAGATCGTGATGGTAAAGAAAGAACCTACAGAGTTCTTACATTAAATGGTAAAGAAGTTACATCTCAAACAAAAACTGAAATAACAGGGGCAGAACGTAATAAAATGTTCCCTACAGATATTGGTGTCCTAGTAAATGATTTCTTGGTTCAACACTTCAAAGGAATTGTAGACTATCACTTCACAGCGAAAGTTGAAAAGGAATTTGATGAGATCGCTCAAGGTTTCAAAGAATGGACTCATATGCTTTCGAACTTCTACGGACCTTTCCATTCGGAAGTTCAAAATACCTTGGATAATGCAGATCGTGCTACGCACGAACGTGAATTAGGTGTTGACCCTGTTTCTGGTAAACCAATTTCAGTACGTGTGGGACGTTTTGGTCCGCTAGTGCAAATTGGTACTGCTGATGATGAGGAAAAACCGATCTTTGCTTCTTTGCGTAAAGGTCAAATGATTGAAACCATTACCTTGGAGGAAGCATTAGAATTATTTAAACTTCCTAAAAAAGTAGGGGAGTTTGAAGGCAAAGAAATGACGGTAGCAATTGGTCGTTTCGGGCCTTATATCCGCCATAACAGCAGCTTCTATTCATTACCTAAAGGACTGGATCCTTTGGATGTGGAACAAGAGCAAGCTATCCAAATCATCGAGGAAAAACGCCAAAAAGATAAAGATAAGGTCATCAAGATTTTTGATGAGAACCCAGAGGCCAAAATTGAAAATGGCCGTTGGGGACCTTTCGTAAGATTTGGAAAACAAAACTTGAAGATTCCTAAAGGAACTGAAGTTGAAAAAATCACTTATGCAGATGTGTTGAAATGGGCTGAAGAGGATACAAAATCTCCTTCCGCTAAGAAAACCGCAAAAGCGACTAAAACAACTAAAACTGCAAAAACTACTAAGAAAGCAACTGCCAAAAAGAAATAGGTAATAATGAAAAAGGATCTACCCTTAAATTTAGTTGAAGATATATCAGTTGCCGTGGTATTGGAAGCTGAATCTCCAACTGCTAAGGTTTGGAATGTATACCTCGTTAATGAGAAAGATATTGCCATCCAAAATGTACTTGTTTCCTCCAAAGGTTATGGTATAAAAGATGGTAAAGATGTCAAAACTACTGTGTTGAGACATTTCATTGGTGATATGGAGGCACATTCTTCTAAAAAAATCGAAGCTATAGATCCTCAGGTTTTTGGATTGACTAATGAATATTGGTTAAGCTACTATATTGACGGTACTATTTATGATAAAAAATACGTTTTCTTACCAGAAAGTATTGTCGATGAAAATCTTATAAAAATTCCATTGGTTAATAAACCAGGGGTAATGATTGGAGGAACGAACTAAATCAGATGAAGAATTTCGTAATTGCTATTGATGGATTTTCCTCTTGCGGGAAAAGTACGGTTGCAAAAGCCTTGGCTAAGGAATTGAATTTTGTTTTTATTGATAGTGGTGCAATGTACAGAGCAGTAACGCTGTATGTACAGCAAAACAACATCGATATAAACGATGATCATGCCATCTCTACAGCCTTGGAAAATATTCATATTGATTTTGTGCCTAATCCTGAAAAGCCCCATATTCTATTGAATGGAATTGATGTTTCAGATGCAATCCGTACTATGGAAGTTTCTGAATATGTTTCTGAAGTAAGTGCTGTAAAAGCTGTTCGTACGGCCATGGTAAAGCAGCAACAAGCATTAGGTAAAAAACGGAATATTGTGATGGATGGTCGTGATATTGGTACCACGGTTTTCCCGAATGCAGATCTAAAAATATTTATGACTGCAAGTCCTCAGGTTCGTGCTGAACGTCGATTTGCAGAATTATCCGCCAAAGGTGAACAATTAACCATGGAAGAGGTAAAAGAAAACTTGGCACATAGGGATCATATTGATAGTACGCGTGAAGAAAGTCCACTTAGACAAGCTGAAGATGCTATAGTTTTGGATAATTCTGAGTTAAATCAAGTAGAACAATTGAGTTTTGTTATTCAATTAGTACAAGATAAAATGGAACTCCCAAAAGCTTAACTCAAAAAATAAGATATTAAAAAAGGCCTCAAAATTTTTGAGGCCTTTTCTATTATTTCATATTATCAATCTCTTGTTGTTGTTTCAATTGATCGATATTATTTTTACTTCCAAACTCATCTGTCTTTTCTTGGAAGGAATTTAGGATTTCCAGAATTGCTTCAGAGTTATCTGCTGTACGTTGATAGATATCAGGAATCTTAGATTCAATTGTTTTGTCTCCTAATTCTATATTATCAATTTCAACTTTAGCTATTTTTTCTAAAACAGCCTGCTGGCTATTTCTAATGTCCTCTAATTCTCTGGATATTTTCTCCATTAATTCGAATTTCTTTAATTTATCCATAAATATTTTTTCATTAGTTTCTACTATATAAACGCCAAAGTTGATGTTTTGTTGTGTGTTTTTTATAAACGGCTATTATTCAGTAGATTAAAAGCAAAAGTTTATGTATTTATTAAACTAATTCTTCCATAAAAAAAAGTCGTTATTCAAAATAACGACCTTTCTATTTATGCTGTGAAGGAACTTAGATAGTTCTTCCTGGATATTCTTGTAGGCCTTTTTCTAAACAAACCAATGCTTTTTTCAAGTCTTCTTGATTCAACACATAGGCCAATCTAACTTCATTTAATCCTGCACCTGGCGTAGAATAGAATCCTGTAGCAGGAGCCATCATTACTGTTTCGTTTTGGTATGAGAATTTCTCTAACATCCATTGGCAAAATTTATCTGCATTATCGATCGGTAATTTCGCGATAACATAAAATGCACCTCCTGGATTCGGACAAAATACGCCTTCAATTTTATTTAAGCCATTTACCAAAGTGTCTCTTCTTGCCGTATATTCTTTCGATACCGCTTCAAAGTAACTATCTGGAGTATCAACTGCTGCTTCACCAGCAATTTGCCCTTCTAATGACGGACTTAATCTTGCTTGTGCAAATTTCAAAGCAGTCAAATATAATTCCTTGTTTTTCGTGATGATGCAGCCAATTCTTGCTCCACATGCAGAATAACGTTTAGAAACCGTGTCAAATACCACAACGTTTTCTTCTAAACCTTCTAGTTGCATCGGTGAAATAAACTCACGACCATCATAACAGAATTCTCTATAAGCCTCGTCAGAGAATAAATAAAGATCATGCTTTAAACACAATTCCTTTAATGCTTCTAACTCTTCTCTGGAATATAAATATCCAGTCGGATTATTAGGGTTACAAATTGCAATTGCTTTCGTTTTTTCGGTGATAACTTTTTCGAAATCTGCAATTGAAGGCAATGCGAATCCATTATCAATAACAGACATAATCGGTTTTACAATAATGTCAGCAGAACATGCAAAGCCATTATAGTTCGCGTAGAATGGTTCTGGAATAATAACCTCTTCTCCCGGATTCAAGCAAGCTTGCATCGCAATTGTAATCGCTTCTGATCCACCGTTAGTAACCAATATATCGTTAGGAGTGATGTTATAATTCAATTTATTATAATACTCAGCTAATTTAGTACGGTAAGAAAGTGTCCCTTCTGATGACGTATATGCCCAAACTTTAAAATCAATGTTCTTTAAAGCATTTAACATGATTTCCGGAGTTTCAATGTCCGGTTGGCCAATGTTCAAATGGTAGATTTTCTTTCCTTCTCTTTTTGCCTGATCTGCAAATGGAGTCAGTTTTCTAATAGGGGATGCTGGCATGTTGATGCCCTTTTGAGAAATAGTTGGCATTATAATTTAATTATGTTTTTTATCCCTGCAAAAATACAAATAAAACTGAGCATGTCCTAAAAAATGAAAGCCGACTTAGTTAAAGCCGGCTTTCATTTTTTTTATATACTTTCTAGGTTTTTGGAAAACCTGAAAAATTAATTCCTTATTCAACTATACCTTTAATGGTAAGTGTTTTTACTGGAGTTTTTGTATTCGATTTTACAATAAAGGACTTCGTAAATGGTCCTTTCGCTGCTGCATTAAAGGTAACTTTAATAGTACCAGCTTCTCCAGGTTTTACTGGGGTTTTGGTAAATTCTGCTACAGAACAGCCACAGGTAGGTTGAACATCTGAAATAATGATTGGTTCATCCCCAGAGTTACTAAATTTATATTCGTATGAAACAGGCTTGTTCAATGGAATCTTTCCAAAGTCATGTGTTTCCTTTTCAAATTTAAACTCAGCAGCCAACATTCCCATCGCCGTCAAACTAATAAATGCAATAATTACTGCACATATACTTGTAATCTTTTTCATCGTTTCAATTTTTTCGTTGCTTTACTCAATCAAATCTAAGACCATTTTTATAAGAATACGATTCTTTATGCATTTTTTGAAATAATTACACAAGAATATTACAATAAAGCATTTAGATAATGCCTTCTTTTAAAATGTCTTGCAAATGAATAATCCCCGCATATTTCCCTGAATCTGTCACAACCAATTGTGAAATACTATTCTGACGCATCAAATGAAGCGCATTCGCCGCTAATTCTGTTTTGTCAATTTTCTTAGGATTTACAGACATAATCTCCTTCGCAATTAACCCACTAACGTCAGTATGCTTTTCCAACATCCTTCGAATATCTCCATCTGTAATAATTCCTAAAATTTCTCCTCCATCAATTACTACCGTTGCACCAAGTCTGAATTCTGTGATACTGATCAATACCGATCGTACATCTGCATTCGCCGAAACTTGTGGTAAGCCATTATGATCGGATAAATCTCCAACTTTCAAGTACAATTGTTTTCCCAATGCTCCACCTGGATGGTATTTTGCAAAATCCTGATCGGTGAACTGCCTTTTGTTTTGTAAACAAACAGCAATTGCATCACCCATGGCTAATTGAACCGTGGTACTGGTCGTTGGAGCTAAATTATTAGGACAAGCCTCACGAGTAATGCTTGTATCTAAGATATAATCTGCTTGTTCTGCTAAAAAGGATTCTTGATTACCAACCATGGCCACCAAAATATTACCTGTTTGCTTCAAATAGGGAACCAATACTTTGATTTCTGGGGTATTTCCACTTTTTGAAATGGCAATGATTAGATCATCCTCCTGAATAATTCCTAAATCACCATGAATCGCATCTGCAGCATGCATAAAAATAGAGGGGGTACCTGTTGAATTTAATGTCGCGACAATCTTCTGGGCAATGATGGCACTTTTTCCAATTCCCGTCAAAATCACCCTTCCTCTTAAGGTCAAAATTCTCTCTATTACTTCTACAAAATCGTTGTTAATCTTCTCTGAAAGTGCCAATACGTTCGCTGCTTCAAGTTCAAAAGTGCTCTGCGCCAACGATTTGATATCTATATTGTTTTTCACGTATTATTTCCTTAATTTTATGTATAAATTTGATGTATTCGCTACAAAAATACATTATTTAACACGTATTATTCATACCGTTATTACATCTATTTATTTTGCATAGTCAATGGAAATAGAAAAATCACTTTTCGATAATCTTCAAGATTTTTTTGGGTTCGATACTTTTAAAGGCGATCAGGAAGCAATTATTACAAATGTTCTTAATAAGAAAGATACTTTCGTAATTATGCCGACTGGTGGCGGAAAGTCAATCTGTTATCAGTTGCCAGCTCTGATGAGCGAAGGTACTGCTATTGTTATTTCTCCGCTAATCGCGCTGATGAAAAATCAAGTCGACCAAGTCCGAGCCTTCGGTGGTAGAGATAGTATAGCTCACTTTTTGAACTCTTCTCTTACCAAAAATGAAATTCAGCGCGTCAAACAAGATGTGCAAGATGGTAAAACAAAACTCCTCTATGTTGCTCCTGAATCCTTGGCAAAGGAAGAAAATGTGCAATTCCTGAAGAGTATTACAGTTTCCTTCGTCGCTGTCGATGAAGCCCACTGTATCTCCGAATGGGGGCACGATTTCAGACCTGAATATCGTAAAATCCGCCAGGTAATCAATGATATAGGCGAGAATATCCCTATTATCGCTCTTACTGCAACTGCTACTCCAAAAGTTCAATCAGACATTCGCAAAAATTTGCAAATGACTGATGCTAGCTTGTTTAAGTCTTCTTTCAACCGTACTAACTTGTACTATGAAGTAAGACCTAAAGAAGATGTCATCAAACAGATTGTTCGTTTTATTAAGAGTAATTCTGGGAAAGCTGGTATTGTTTATTGTTTGAGCCGCAAGAAGGTAGAGGAAATCGCTGAAGTCCTTAATATCAACGGAATTAAGGCTTTACCTTACCACGCTGGATTGGATGCCAAAACTAGGGCAGAAACGCAAGACAAATTCTTGATGGAAGACATCGAGGTTATTGTCGCTACGATCGCCTTCGGAATGGGAATCGATAAACCGGATGTGCGTTATGTCATTCACCATGACATCCCTAAATCAATGGAAGGCTACTACCAGGAAACTGGGCGTGCTGGACGGGATGGGGGTGAAGGTTATTGCTTGGCTTTCTATTCCGAAAAAGATGTCGAAAAGCTAACAAAATTCATGAAAGATAAACCTGTTTCTGAAAAGGAAATAGGTACTCAGATATTAAAAGAGGTTATCGATTATTCGGAATCTGCCGTTTGTCGTAGAAAACAAATCCTTCATTATTTCGGCGAAAAGTTTGATGAGACCGGTTGTAATTCAATGTGTGATAATTGTAGAGCAGCAAAAACTTATTTTGATGCTGAGCAACCTCTCTTAACTGTCCTAAACTTTATTAAAGAAGAAGGCGATAAATTTGATGATCAGCATATTATCAATATGTTAATCGGTCAAAATAATCAACCAATATCTAAATACAAGCATGATACACATTCGCTATTTGGATCTGGAAAGGAGCAAGGGGTCAATTTCTGGAACTCCTTGATTCGTCAGGCTGAACTCGCTGATTTTATTAAAAAGGATATCGACCATTATGGCTTGCTGCAATTGACTCCAGGTGGGAAAAAATATATCAATAACCCATATCCATTGAAGTTTATCTTAAACAAACCAATGGAAATGTCTAAAGCAGACTCTTCTGAAGATGCTGGCGGCCAAACTGGCGCATTGGATACCGAGTTGTTGAAAATGCTGAAAGACCTTCGCAAGAAAATTGCTAAACAGAAATCATTGCCTCCGTTTGTAATTTTCCAAGACCCTTCTCTGGACGAAATGTGTACTCATTATCCTATTTCAATGGATGAGTTGAAGCAAATCCAAGGAGTAGGCTCAGGTAAAGCCATGAAGTTTGGAGCTCCATTTATTGATTTGATCAAGAAATATGTGGATGATAATGATATTGATAGACCGCAAGACTTGGTGATCAAAAGCACCGCGAATAAATCTGCTCTAAAAGTATCCATTATTCAAAATATTGATAGAAAAATCAGTTTGGAAGATATCGCATCTTCTAAAGGCATTAGTTATGAAGACTTATTATGTGAAGTTGAATCCATCGTAAATTCCGGAACAAAATTGAATATTGGATATTTTGTAGATGAGATGATAGATCAAGATCGTCAGGATGAAGTCTATGACTATTTTAAAACTGCTGAAAATGATGGTATTGATACGGCATTGGATGAACTAGGAGAGGAGGATTACTCCTTTGAAGACATCCAATTGATGCGTATCAAATTTATGTCGGAACTAGGTAATTAAATTATATATGATTAATACATATTTGCCAGAAATTAAAAATGGCAACTCTTCTTCATTTTTCCTGATGGCGGGACCTTGTGCTATCGAAGGTGAAGAAATAGCATTACGTATTGCTGATAAAATCGTCAACATTACTGATAAACTAAATATCCCTTATATATTCAAAGGTTCTTACCGCAAGGCAAACCGTTCTAAGGGAAATTCATTTACTGGTATTGGGGATGAAAAAGCATTGAAGATCTTGGAAAAAGTGAGTAAAACTTTTGGGGTACCAACTGTTACTGATATTCACGAAAGCCATGAAGCTGCAATGGCTGCAGCATATGTAGATGTCCTTCAAATCCCTGCTTTCCTTTGTAGACAAACAGACCTTCTACAGGCTGCTGCTGAAACAGGAAAAGTAGTGAATATTAAAAAAGGACAATTCCTATCTGCTGAATCCATGAAATTTGCAGTAGAGAAAGTACAAGATGCCGGAAACCCAAAAGTGATTCTTACTGATCGCGGAAATACATTCGGATATCAAGACCTTATTGTAGATTATCGCGGTTTACCTGTCATGAAGTCTTTCAATGTACCAACCGTTATGGACTGTACACATTCACTTCAACAGCCGAACCAAAGTTCTGGAGTTACAGGTGGAAAACCAGAATTAATTGAAACTATCGCAAAAGCTGCAATCGCAGTGGGAGCAGATGGCCTCTTTATTGAAACTCACCCAGATCCAGCTAATGCTAAATCTGACGGCGCTAATATGCTCCACCTAGATCTACTAGAAGATCTACTCGTGAAATTGCAAAGAATTAGAGAAGCAATTCTATAAAACAAAAAAGCTGGTCATTACAAAATGACCAGCTTTTTTATCTTTTAAGAATGAAATGGATTATTAATCAGAGGAATATAAAAAATATTAAGAATTTTCAGCCTTTCCACTATCTCACATCTCAAATCTAGCATCTCAAATCTCACTATCCCTTTCCACTATCTCAAATCTCACATCTCATATCTCAATACTCTTATTCAAAATACTCCTTAATCCTTTCAAAGAATGATTTCTCACTTTTTCCAGGTTGAGGTTTAAAGTTTGCTGAGTTTTTCAATTTCTCCAACAATTCCTTTTCCTCTTTGGATACTGTTTTTGGAGTCCATACATTGACATATACCAATTGATCTCCTTTATGATAAGAATTGACTTCTGGCAATCCTTTACCTTTCAATCTTAAAATCTTACCACCTTGAGTACCTGGTTCAATCTTGATTTTCGCTTTACCATCGATTGTAGGGATTTCTACGCTCGTACCTAGGGCAGCATCAGCAAAATTGATATATAGATCATAGATCACATTGATACCATCACGCTTTAATGTTTCGTGCGGAACTTCCTCAACCAAAATAATAAGGTCTCCAGGGATTCCTCCACGTGCTGCAGCATTACCTTTACCACTCATCGATAACTGCATGCCTTCACTTACACCTGCAGGGATATTGATAGATATGGTTTCTTCACCACGAACTAAACCTTCTCCCTTACAAACTGTACATTTTGCAGTGATTTCAACGCCCTCACCATTACAAGTAGGACAGGTGCTTGTTGTTTGCATCTGACCGAGAATGGTGTTGGTCACTCGGCGAACCGAACCTGAACCACCACAGGTATTACAAGTGTGATATGAATTTTTATCTTTTGCACCAGTACCATCACAGGTATTACATTTAACCTGCTTATTTACTTTTACTTTTTTCTCAACCCCTTTGGCAACTTCCTCAAGAGTCAATTTTACTTTGATCCTTAAATTGCTTCCTCGTTGAACACGACGACCTCCACGTGTGCCACCGCCACCACCAAAGAAACTTTCAAACGGATTTCCACCACCGAAAATATCTCCAAATTGACTGAAGATATCATCCATGTTCATGCCGCCACCGCCATATCCAGAAGCTGAATTGCCCGCATGACCAAATTGATCATAACGCTTTCTCTTCTCCGGATTGCTTAAAACCTCATAGGCCTCAGCAGCTTCCTTAAACTTGTCTTCAGCCTCCTTGTCACCAGGATTCTTATCCGGGTGATATTTAATGGCTAGTTTACGATATGATGTTTTTATTTCTGTTACTTCTGCCGTTCTGGAAACTCCAAGGACATCGTAATAATCTCTTTTTGACATCTTTTATATTTATTGACCTACAACTACTTTCGCAAATCTGATTACAGTGTCATTTAAGGTGTAACCCTTCTCAATAACATCAATAACCTTATCTTTCAAATCTGGACTAGGTGCAGGAATGAGGGTAATCGCTTCTTGAAACTCAGGATCAAATGGCTGGCCTAATACTTCGATCTCCTTAACCCCAAGTTGTTCCATCGTTTTTTTAAGCTTGTGATAAACCAAATCAATTCCTTGTTTCATTGGATCATCTGAAGAAACATCCTTCATAAAACTCAAAGAACGATCGAAATCATCAACTACAGGTAATAACTTTAAGATTACATCTTTACCAGCAGATTGCATCAAATCAATCTTCTCCTTCGCAGTTCTTTTCTTGTAATTATCAAACTCCGCTACCAATCGCGCATACTTATCGTTTGATTCATTTAACTTATTTGTCAGCTCTTCGGTCGCTGCAGATCCTTGCTCCACATTCTCCTCCGAATTGTTCATTTCTGGGTCTTGAATATTCTCGTTCTCGTTTATCATCTCCTAATAAATAACTTGTTTGTGTAACCTTAAGTACCGTTCCATCAATTTTTTTGCCAACAAAAAAAATCCGACATGCTGTCAGTGTTTCTTACATTCACTAGCAATAATGTCGGATTGATTTTACTACTGTCAGCTATTAAATGCTAACATTGTCATGCAACGCTCCGTCAGCAGTCTTCAGGATACGTGCAGGCATATTTCTAATAATTTGATAATCGTGTGTAGCCATTAATACTGCCGTCCCTGAGGATGCAATATCACGTAATAATAAAACTATCTCCTCCGAGGTAGCCGGGTCTAAGTTCCCAGTTGGCTCATCTGCCAAAATAATCTCTGGATTGTTTAATAATGCTCTCGCAATAACAACCCGCTGTTGCTCACCACCTGATAACTCATGTGGCATCTTCTTCAATTTCGAACGTAAGCCCACCTTTTCCAATACATCAATAATCCTGTTCTCGATTTGCGCTTTTTCCTTCCAGCCGGTAGCCTTCAAGGCAAACTCTAAATTCTTCTCTACCGTTCTATCGTTCAATAAATGGAAATCCTGAAATACAATGCCTAATTTACGTCTCAAATAGGGAACATCATTCTCATGAAGCTTCTTTAAATCAAATCCAGCAATCATACCCTCACCATTTGCAATGTACAAATCGCCATAGATTATTTTTAATAAACTACTCTTTCCTGAACCTGATTGCCCAATGAGGTATAAAAATTCCCCCTGTGCGATATCAAGGTTGACATCAGATAGTACAAGATGCTTCTGTTGATAGATTTCTACATGTTTAAGTTTGATAACTGTATTTGCTTCTCTCATGATAATTTATAAGTCGATTTTCTTAATCTGTCCAAATGGTAACTCCCGAACAACTTCCATAATATAGTCCGCTTTGTCCGATAAACCAATCTTGTCCAGTGATTTGTCAGGTCTGTCCACGCGAAAATAAGCCAAAAGCGTAAATGCATCGTCCCTTAACTGAACATAATCCGGAATTTTTGCCACACCTTTAACTTTAATTACATACATAGTCAAACAAAATTATAACTTTTTACGAATTCACACTCATATAACGACAATAAATGCTAATTATTGGTTCGCCAATAAAAAGGATAAGGTATTTACATTGTCCGCATAATCGTCTAATGCAGGATATTGACTCGCCCCAAATGGGAAAACCGGAACATCCCCCGCATGCAACTCTACATCCGACGTAATACACTGGATCTCATCCTGATGATCAATGATATATTTCTCTACCTCAGCAAGATCCTTGTAGTATTCAAAATGAACAACCGCCAGGGGAGAGGCTAAGCTGGAATCCTCCTTCAATAATAAAAATCCATTGTCAAAATGCTTATTCTTATTAATCAGGTATATGGATTTATTGAAATCATAATTGTTGTTATACTTAGCATGATCCTTGATCGGATGGAAAGATTCCAGATTATTCAGTAAATGAACAATATCATAACCCTCAGGAATGAATATTTTCGATACAGAACGGCATCCCAACCCAAAATAATCAAATATATCATGCCCCAACTTTTGCAATTCCTCATCACTTTCCTTTCCCGTTAATACAGATAGGGAGTTTCGATTTTTACGAATGATATGAGGTTTCTTTCCAAAGTAATATTCAAAATAACGAGCAGAATTATTACTTCCAGTTGCTATAACCAGGTCAAAATTCTCTAGTTTATCTACTAATTGAATTTGTTCCTTAAATAGTGGCTCTATTTCAATTAACTTATCAAGAACAAATTTGGTTAAACCTGCATCATCTGATGATACCTTAATCTTTGCAATAAAACCAGCTAATAAAACACACATGATATCATGAAATCCTACAAGAGGTAAATTACCAGCCAAAACTAAGCCCACAGATTTATTCTGATCAGTGTCTGGAACATCTTTTAACCATTTACTTAATTTTTCCTCAGTCAAATTATGTGCGATTGCCTTTATTTGTTGCTGAATATTCGCCTTGGTATACCATGCGTTTTTATGGACCGCAGTATCTAAGATAGAAGCATGATCCATTTCTGCTGATCTTAGGTATTCCCCAAGTTTTACGAAAGCATCTATTCTCTGTTTTCTTGTCAAAATCTTACTATTTAGAATTAATCTGTATTTTTTTTGCCGTATATTTGCCATATCAAAGTAAATAACTACTAATTTTGTATACTTTTATTTTTGAGTATATAGCATTAGTACTAACTTTGAAAGTGCAAAATTAGTTTATTATTTTATTGTAAGGATATAAATGGCAATTAAAATTACTGACGAATGTATAAATTGTGGGGCCTGCGAACCAGAATGCCCAAATAATGCAATCTATGATGCTGGTGTAACCTGGAAATTCTCCGATGGAACAGCTTTAGATGGTGTGATTGATTTTGGTGATGGCGTTACTTTGGATGCTAACGAATCACAAGATGCAATCTCTAATGAAGTGTATTATATAGTTTCTGATAAATGTACTGAGTGTGTGGGATTCCATGATGAACCCCAGTGTGCAGCAGTTTGTCCTGTAGATTGTTGTGTTGAAGATGAGGATGTACGCGAAACAGAAGAAGAATTGTTAGCTAAAAAAGCTTGGCTTCACGCTGAATAATCAGATTGTTCTAAGATATTATCAAAACCACCCCCAAAAAGGTGGTTTTTTTTGTTTTTTCCCGACTGCTCACATTCAAGTTATTAACCCAAAATTAGTGCTTTTCTCCGTCCGTTCCGAAAATACTATAACGTAAAAGATTTGGTTTGCAGCTCTATTTTTTTATTTTTGTTCGTCTAAAAAGTTAAAAAAAGAAATAAATAACCTTATTAAATCTACATGTCTAAAAAAACCACAGGATATATATTGCTTGTAACTATTGCGATAGCGTCTATCCTGACCATCCTTTATGAATTCAATCTTGCTGCTATTCCTGCATCTTTGATGATGGGAGTTCGTTGGATTACCGCAATTGTCTTAGTCTTAAATGCAATCATGCGAAAAGGTTTGACTACTTGGATCCTGACCTGTATGGTATTGGGTATTTTCGTAGGATTAGATTTTCCTGATGTCGCTAAAGCCTTGCAACCCCTAAGCCAGGGATTTATTAAATTGGTAAAAACAATCGTCGGACCAATTTTATTCGCAACATTGGTTTTTGGTATTGCTGGGCATTCAGACTTGAAACAAGTAGGACGTATGGCCTGGAAATCCATGTTGTACTTCTTCTGTGCTACGACCTGTGCTATTTTTATCGGTCTTGCTGCGATCAACTTAACAAAGGCAGGAGTAGGTATCGACATCGAACATATGCCGCATGAAGAACTTCCCCAAACTTCAGCTGTATCCGATTCTGATAAAATCGCCTTAGAACATATCGACGAAAGTGCACATTGGATCTATAAATTCACCTCTTTCTTTAGAGACACTTTCCCTGAGAATATCGTAAAATCTGTATATGAAAATAAAGTCCTTCAAATCGTAGTATTTGCCGTTATTTTCGGTATTGGACTCGCAATGGTGGAAGAAAAGAAACGAAAGCCCTTCGTGGACTTCGCCGAATCGCTCTCCGAAGCCATGTTCAAATTTACCAATCTCGTTATGCTTTTCGCGCCAATCGGAGTAGGTGCAGCAATGGCATATACCGTGGGTCACCTCGGAATTGATATCCTCAAAAACCTCTTTATGCTTTTGGCAACCCTATACCTAGCGCTGATATTCTTCCTAGGTGGTATTTTATTGCCAGTAGCTCTATATCTAAAGATTCCTATCAGACAGTTTATCAATGCCATTAAAGAACCTGTATCCATCGCATTTGCTACCACAAGCTCGGATGCAGCTCTGCCTAAAGCGATGAGTGCCATGGAGAAATTCGGTGTACCAAGGAAAATCGTTTCTTTCGTTATTCCTACAGGGTATAGCTTTAACCTCGATGGTACCTCTTTATACCTTTCATTGGCCTCAATCTTTGTTGCCCAAGCTGCAGGTATCCACTTGTCATTTGGCCAACAATTAATGATCGCTTTTACCCTAATGATTACTTCTAAGGGAGTAGCAGCTGTGCCTCGAGCATCTTTAATCATTTTGATTGCTACTGCTGACCAATTCGGATTACCAGTATTTGTAATTGCAGCAATCCTAGGTATTGACGAATTGATGGATATGGCTAGAACCTCAGTGAACGTAATTGGTAACTGTTTAGCAACCGTTGTAGTTGCCAAATGGGAAGGGGAATTCGATGAAGCCGCACCATTCAGGAAAGATACCGATGAAGATGGACTCGAAGAAATAGCCGAGACCATTGAAGAAGGTCCTGAAGGTGAAACCAGAACTTAATTTAACTAAACAACAAAAATAATAAAGGGAGCTTTTCAATTGAATCGCTCCCTTTTTCTATCTATTAATTGTGATTATGAAATAAATCCTTTAACATATTGCTGGGTGATTTCATGCTGTGGATCCAATAAAACCTGCTCTGATTTACCAAATTCTATCACCTCACCGTTATATAGAAACAAAATATAATCGGAAACCCTACGAGCCTGTCTCAAAATATGAGTGACCAATACAATGGTATAATCTTGTTTTAGTTGAATCAATAAATTCTCAATGACTTGTGTTGAAATCGGGTCAAGGGCTGAGGTCGATTCATCTCCCAAAATAATCTCTGGCTCAACTGCTAAACCTCTGGCTAAACATAATCGCTGTTGCTGACCAATAGAAAGCCTACTGGCTGAACTATCTAACCGATCCTTGACCTCATTCCATAAACCTACGTTTTTTAATTGCCTTTCTACAATGGCTTGGAGGGACTTTTTGTCTTTGTTCCCGTGTATCCTAGGACCATATGCAATATTATCAAATATGGACATGGGCAATGGAAATGGCTTTTGTGATAATAAGCCCATTTTCTTCCGAATATGTGTAACCTCTGCATCGGGACCATAAATATCCTCGCCATTGACCAAAACAGATCCTGTCACTTTTACATCCGTGGAATCATCCAAAAGTCGGTTTAAGGTCTTTAACAAAGTTGTTTTGCCACAACCTGATGGTCCAATAATAGAGGTAATACAATTGTTGGGGATTTCTAAGTTGATATCCTTTAGAATATGTTGATCTTCTACATAAACATTTAAACCCTTAATCTCTATATGTGGATTAACCTGATGGATTATGTCCTGTGTTTTTTCTGTTTCGATGCTAGATATTGCGTACATATAACGATAAGTAAAATGATAATTGTTAAAATTAATGCGGAGGCATAAGCCCGACCTTGAACTTCTGGTATAGGACTGCTCAATTGGAAAAATATGGCTAAAGGCAGCGTAGCAGTAGGCTCATCCAAATAAAGTGGGATGTTGTCACTAAAGCCTGTAGTCAGTAAAACCCCAGCCACATCGCCAATAGCTCTGCCAAATGCTAATAAAATAGCCGTAAATAACCCTGGTTTAATATAAGCTAGCATAACCTTGGCTGATTCCCATCGTGTAGCACCCAATGAACTCGTGATGTGACTTAAGTCCGTTGGTACAGTCTGGATTAACTCATCTATGGTCCGAACAACAATAGGAATCGTTAATAGCGTAATGGTAATTACCCCACCAATCAGAGAAGCCCGAACGCCCAACCAAACCATAATACTGAAGGCTATTGCCCCATAAACTATGGATGGAATCCCAAATAGAACATCAAAAATCAATTTAGAAAATCTGCTAATCCTTGAACCCTTTTTGGAGTAAATATTTAAGAAAATACAAATAGGAATCCCTATGATGGTCGCTAATAAAGTGGAAAGACCAGCTAAATAGAGGGAACCCAAAATTGCATTCAGGATTCCACCACTTTTTCCAACATAAAAACCACCCTCAGGAGTTTTAGTAATCATATCCAGACTCAAATGTGGAAGCCCCTTATATAGAATGGTCCCAACGATAAAAAATAACGAACCTGTAATTATGATTCCAGACCCTTGCATTAATATCTTGGCAATTCTTTCTTTTCTCAATCTCTTGTTGATATTGCTCATATATTTTTTGCCTCCATTCTCTTTAAAATTCCCCTGGAAATTAAATTAAACCCTAAAATGATCACAAATAGGAGCAAAGCCGCAAACATCAAGGCCGAATCGTATTTCGGAATTGACATCATCTCCCCAAAATTATTGGCAATCAAAGCTGGTAATGGATAACCGGCATCAAAGATGGTTTTAGGAATTTTTGGAATATTCCCACAAACCATCAATACAGCAATGGTCTCTCCAAATGCCCTGGAAACTGCCAGTACAATAGCTGCCATGATTCCTGGCCTCGCTTTCTTCAACACAACCTGCTGGATCGTCTCTAATTTCGTCGCTCCGAGGGATAAGGAAACCGAACGTAATTCCTTCGGAATAGTTTGCAAAACCTCTACCATGATGCTGACCATAATTGGAAAAATCATCACCGCAAGGACAATCCCGCCTGAAAAAACTGAGTATCCAGTGCTGCTAATCCCAAATATTGGCGCTATGTACTCTCCAATCATTGGAACCACAAATAAGACTCCCCAAACTCCATATAAAACCGGTGGAATCGCTGCTAATATATTCACCAAGGGTAATACAAAATTTCGCAACTTGCTCCCCGCATACTCAACTAAATAAACCGAAGCTGCCAAACATAATGGAACTGCAATAAGGAGGGAAATCATAGTTACCCAAATCGTCCCCATAATAAAAGGTAGAAATCCAAAATTCCCTTTCATAGGTGACCAAATACTGCTGCTCAAAATATTCCATAAGGATTCCTGTGCAATTAAAGGCTCCGATTTGATGCTAAGTCCTACTACAATAGCCAATATGACTAGTAAACAGATCCCTAGTAAAATCCCGGAAAGATCCTTTATTATTTTATCTTTTAATAATCTATAATTCACTGGCCAATAGTTTATTGCTTTCTTCTTTGATCATTTCTTTTTTCAATGGAACAAATCCATTCTCTAATAAATATGCCTGGGATTTGTCTGTCATGACGAACCGAACAAATTCATCTAACAACTTGGATTCATATTTCTTATTTAGGACAAACATCAATTCCCGTGCTGGTGGGGAAGGATACAGTCCAGTTGCAACTGCATTGGTTAAACTATCCAGCTCCTTATAAAAGCTTTCCTGTTCATCTATTCGATGATTCGAATTGAGATCCAATGGAAGAGCAACGATATTCTCAGCTGTCTTTTTACTGTTTAAATCAAATACATAGTTAATATTATTGAATCCTATTGATAGTGGATTGTCTTTGATTGCTTGTGCCAATCCCGGATCCCCAAATATTCCAATACCAGAAAGCTCCTCTTGTGTAGCCCCCAGATATTTAGCCCATGTCTCTGCTGCTCCTGCAGCATCTGACCGAACGTAAACCTCTATATTCTTATTGACAAAACTGGGATCTAAATCACTCCACTTTTTAATTTTCCCTGTTACAAAAATGCCCTTAAGTTCTTCTTGACTTAATCCGCGTTTTAATAAACTTTCAATATTCGGATGTTTACTATTCAATGTACCAATCACGGCATCATTGGCTACGACTACAGGTAATGCTCCTTTTTCAATTTCAATGGGATGTAAATCCCGGGACACCAATCCTATATCAACCATATTGGATAATACATCAGAAATCCCTTTTCCTGCACCGCCTGCCGAAATATTAAATCGAACATTCGGATGTATTTTCTTGAAATCTTCGCTCCATAAAACAGCAATAGGATACAAAGCGAATGCTCCTGAAATAGAAATTGTGCCCACATATCCTTTCTCTGGATCATAGCCTTGATCAACTTTCGGCGAACAAGAAAATGTTACAAAAAAAATTAATGAACTTAATATCAACACTTTAATACCTGTATTTCTTTGTTTTTTGAGCATCATTAAAAAATAATTACACAAATATATAGTAATTTGGTAGACTTTGTATAGTAATTTTATAATTATTTTATACATTTGTTCCATAAACGTTAACAATAACCTAACTAAAGGGGTGTTTAATTACCTTTTTAATAATAGAAGATAGAATGCAGAGCTTTAGGACAGAATTAGAAAACCCTGTAGTAGAACAGGAAATCATTGAATTAGAAAAGAAAATTCAGGCATATCGGAAAGGGGAGTTGCCAGATGAAAAGTTTAGATCTCTTCGCTTGGCTAGGGGAGTCTATGGTCAGAGACAACCCGGAGTTCAAATGGTGCGTATAAAACTGCCTTTTGGAAAAGTTACCTTCCAACAGATTTTGAAAATTGCCGCAATATCGGATGAATACGCAAGTAAAAACCTGCACCTCACAACTCGTCAGGATATTCAAATCCACTTTGTGAGCTTGGACAAAACTCCGGAACTATGGGCAAAACTTGCTGAGGATGATATGACCCTTCGTGAAGCATGTGGAAATACTGTTCGTAACGTAACGGCTTCGCCAACCGCTGGAATTGATCCAGATGAACCATTTGATGTTTCGCCTTATGCTCATAAAACTTTTACCTACTTCGTCAGAAATCCAATCTGCGCTGAGATGGGTAGAAAATTCAAAATCTCATTCTCGGCCTCAGACAAGGATTCCGCATTCTCCTATATCCATGACTTTGGATTTATTCCTAAAATAAGGATGGTTGATGGCAAAGAGCAAAGAGGTTTTAAGGTTATGCTTGGCGGCGGACTCGGAGCTCAACCTATTCTGGCTCATGAAGTCTACGAATTCCTCCCTGAAGATGAAATTCTACCTTATGCCGAAGCTACTATCCGTGTATTTGACCGATATGGTGAACGTAATAACAGAAATAAAGCAAGATTCAAATTCCTGGTTCAAAAATTAGGTCTTGAAACAGTACTTAACTTGATCGAAGAAGAAAAAATCGCCGTTAAAAATAAACGTGTAACCTTTGATAGAGATGCTGTTCAGCAACCTCAGCCTCCAAGCGCTATAGTTCATGAAGAAACCCCAAATGATTTGCTAGGATTTGAACTTTGGAAATCCACAAATTGCTTTGAACAAAAGCAAGAAGGTTATTATGGCGTTTATGCCAATATCCAAACTGGAGATATTTCTACTGATAAGGCTAGAAAACTAATTGATGGTATAAAGGATCATGTGGCAGACGATATTCGGATTACGCAAGATCAAAATCTACTTTTTAAATACGTTAGACCTGAATCCTTAGCAGCTGTATACAATGTTCTGCTAAGCTTAGGATTCGCAAAACCTGGTTATAATAGCACTGCAGATATTACGACCTGCCCCGGAACTGATACTTGTAACCTGGGAATTTCGAACTCAACAGAAATGGCCAGAGTATTGGAAAACTATATCCATGAATTTCATCAGGATTTTATCAAAGAAAAAGAACTGAAGATTAAAATTTCTGGCTGTATGAACTCCTGTGGTCAACATGGTCTTGCCCATATAGGCTTCCATGGTAGCTCTGTAAAGGTTAATGGAAATGTAGTTCCTGCAGCTCAAGTGATGCTCGGAGGTGGAACGCTTGGCGATGGAAAAGGCCGCGTTGCTGATCGGGTAATCAAAGTTCCAACGAAAAGAGTGCTTCAAGTAGTTGATGTTATCTTGTCTGATTTCAAGGCAGGTAAAAATAATGATCAATCGTTCATCGAATATTATGAACAACAAGGAAAGGACCATTTCTATAGACTGCTGAAGCCTTTAGCTGAACTGAGTAATCTAAGTCCTGATGAACATATTGATTGGGGACACGAAACAAGTTTTGAAACGGCAATTGGTGTAGGTGAATGTGCTGGCGTAGTGATTGACTTGGTGGCAACACTTTTATTGGAAGCTGAAGAAAAATTAGAACTCGCAGATCTGGCATTTGAGAGAAAACAATATGCAGATGCCATCTACCATGCTTACAGTTCTTTCGTGTGGACAGCAAAAGCACTGTTACTGGATAAAGGAATTAATGCTTCAACACAAACTGCAGTCATACAAGAGTTTGACAACAATTATGTAAACGAGGAATACTTCCAGTTTCCATCCACATTTGCAGATAGAGTATTACAAATAAATAAATATGAGCCTTCGGAAGAGTTTGCAAGAACCTATTTATTGCAGGCCAAAGGATTTTGCCTGGAAGCAAAAGAACGTAGAGAAGAATGGCGTGTAGTAAACCAATAAGAGAGGAGAGAAAATGAAGGAAATTAAACCATTTGTAACTTTAGTTGGCGCAGGTCCAGGCGACCCCGATTTGATTACCCTGAAAGGAATCAAAGCCATACAAAAAGCTGACGTCATCCTGTATGACGCATTGGTGAATGAAGAATTATTAGAATTAGCTTCTGAACATTGTACTAAAATATATGTAGGCAAAAGAGCCGAACAACTATCAACTTCTCAAGATCAGATTAATCAACTGCTGGTGGATTATGCATTGACTCATGGACATGTGGTTAGATTGAAAGGTGGTGATCCTTTTGTCTTTGGCCGTGGTGGTGAAGAAATTGATTTTGTTCGTCAATTTGATATCCCTACAGCTGTTGTACCAGGTTTGTCTTCATCCATTAGTTTAACAGGATTACAACAGATCCCATTGACTTATCGCGGAATCGCTGAATCTTTCTGGGTAATCACCGGTGCAACCAAAGCCGGATATCTTTCTGAAGATTTATATAAAGCAGTCCATACTAATGCTACAGTAGTTGTTCTTATGGGATTTGCTAAACTTAAGGAAATCATTGAATTATATAAGAATAATAATAAAGCGGATTTACCTATTGCGCTAATCCAAAATGGATCGCTTCCGAATGAGAAAATCGTATTGGGAAGGGTTGATAATATTCTGGAACAGGCTGAGGCTTCTGCAATTGGGGTCCCTGCAATTATTATTTTGGGTGAGGTAGTCGCCAAGCACCTGGAGTTTGAAAATGTTAAACAACAACTGCAATTTATTGAAGCTTAATGAATACACTTTTTCCAATATATGTCAAATTAGATCAGATTGAAACCTTATTGGTAGGTGCTGGACCGGTTGGATTGGAAAAAATTCAAGCCTTGATTAGTAATTCGCCACAAGCTAAAGTGAAAGTAGTAGCATTGGAGGTATCTGAAGAGTTCTATCTCTTTATTCAAGATAACCCTAATATTGAGTTACATCATCGCGCTTTTTCAGCAGTTGATCTCTTTGGAAAACAACTTGTCATATTGGCAACAAATAATCCCAAATTAAATAATCAGGTCCGCGAATTATGTGCTAATCACCATATTTTATTAAATGTGGCTGATAAACCTTCGCTATGTGATTTCTATCTGGGATCCGTCGTACAAAAAGGCAATCTAAAAATCGGGATTTCTACAAATGGAAAATCTCCAACCATCGCAAAACGAATCAAGGAATTTTTGAATGAGTTGCTACCAGAGGAAATCGATGAAACCCTAAATCTCATGTCCGACCTGAGAAATCAACTAGCAGGTGACCTGAAAGAGAAAATAAACGTGCTTAATGCACATACCGAACAGTTAATTAAACAAAATGAATACGATCGAGCAAATTAAATCCGACTTAAATGAGGCTGATGCCCGGTCTATTATTCAATATATAGACCAGAATTTCGCTGAAAAGGCTGTATTCTCTACATCCTTTGGAATTGAAGATCAAGTTTTAACGCATTTCCTCGCACTTGAAAATGCTAAAATCAACATTTTCACTCTGGATACTGGCCGTCTTTTCCCGGAAACATATTATGTATGGAACAGAACCCTAGACCTATATAACTTAAATATCAAAGCTTTTTATCCCCAAACTCAAGCTGTGGAACAGCTTCTTGAAACGAAAGGCCCGTCAAGTTTTTATAATTCAGTGGAGGACCGCAAAGAATGCTGCCATATCCGAAAAATTGAACCTCTAAAAAGAGCAATTAATGGCTATCAAGTTTGGATTACTGGAATTAGAGCTGAGCAATCAATCAATAGAGACCAAATGGAATTCGTAGAATGGGATGAACAGAACCAAATCATTAAAATTCACCCGCTTTACAATTGGTCCTTAAATGACGTAGAAAAATATTTGAAAGACAATTTTGTACCCTACAATCCCTTGCATGATAAAGGATTCGTAAGTATTGGTTGTCAACCTTGTACAAGGGCTGTACAAGAAGGTGAGGACTTCCGCGCTGGCCGATGGTGGTGGGAGGATAAATCAAAGAAGGAGTGTGGTTTACATGTGACACATAAATAATTAGTTTACAAAATGGATTACTTAGATCATTTAGAGGCAGAAGCCATTTATATATTGAGAGAAGTGGCTGGACAATTCGAAAATCCCGCTCTTTTATTCTCCGGTGGTAAAGATTCCATCACCCTGGTCCATTTAGCAAAAAAAGCTTTCCGACCTGGAAAATTCCCGTTCCCATTGGTACATATTGATACTGGGCATAACTTTCCTGAAACTATTCAATTCCGGGATTGGCTAGTAGATCAAATTGGCGAAAAACTAATCGTAGGTTATGTCCAAGAAAGTATCGATGCTGGAAAGGTAGTTGAACAAAAGGGGAAAAATGCCAGTAGGAATGCCCTTCAGACAGTTACATTATTAGATACCATCGAGAAAAATGGCTTTGATGCTTGTATTGGTGGTGCCCGAAGGGATGAAGAAAAAGCAAGAGCTAAGGAAAGAATCTTCTCCGTTAGGGATGATTTTGGTCAATGGGATCCTAAAAGACAAAGACCTGAACTTTGGAATATCTTTAATGGAAAGATTCAAAAAGGGGAGAACGTCCGGGTATTCCCAATCTCCAATTGGACGGAACTGGATGTATGGAATTATATCAAGCGTGAAAAAATTGAACTACCATCCATCTATTTCTCCCATAAAAGAGATGTCGTATTTAGGAATGGGCAATGGATGGCCGCAGATCCTGCACTTCAAATAGATCAAGATGATATTATAGAACATAAATCAGTTAGGTTCAGAACTGTAGGAGATATGACTTGTACTGCCGCTGTAGATTCAGAAGCAACTGAATTGGATGATATTATCAATGAAATCAAGGCATCAACTGTTAGTGAACGCGGTGCTCGTCTGGATGACAAAGTCTCTGAAGCAGCAATGGAAGACCGTAAAAAACAAGGCTATTTTTAATTAATTGTGGAGGATATTAGATGAATATTTTGAAATTTCTAACGGCTGGATCTGTAGATGATGGTAAAAGTACCTTGATCGGCCGTCTTTTATATGATACCAATTCCATCCTGGATGACCAATTGGAAGCTATTCAAAAAGCAAACCGTAAAAATGACGATGGTACAATCGATTTGGCTATCCTGACGGATGGATTAAAAGCTGAACGTGAACAGGGAATTACAATCGATGTAGCCTATAAATATTTCCAAACTGAAAAAAGGAAATTTATTATCGCTGATGCACCCGGACATATTCAATATACCCGAAATATGGTGACTGGAGCCTCAAATTCAGATTTGATCATCATCCTGGTCGATGCTAGAAAAGGAGTTATTGAACAGACGAAACGCCATTCTTTTATTGCCAAAATATTGGGAATCAAAAAGGTATTGGTATGTGTCAATAAAATGGATATGCTGGATTACGAACTGGCTGTTTTTGAAAACATCAAAACGGACTACCTAAACCTAGCCAATAAATTAGGTTTGGAAGATGTTGATTTTATTCCTGTATCAGCTTTAAAAGGTGATAATATCGTTCAAAAATCCCAGAGAATGCCTTGGTATCATGGTGCATCCTTACTAACTTACCTAGAAGATATTGAATTTGAGGAGCTTACAAATAAAGGCTGGCGTTTCCCGGTACAATGGGTGGTACGCCCGCAAAGTGCTGATTTACACGATTATAGAGGATATGCAGGACGTGTGTTAGGAGAGGGGCTGAAAGTAGGAGAAGAGGTGCTGGTTTTACCAAACGGCTATAAATCAACCATTAAGGCCATAGAATTTGATAATCAACAATTAAATGAAGCAGAGAATGGATCTTCAGTAATAATCCATTTAGCGGATGAAATTGATATTTCCAGAGGCGATTTTATTGTAAGTGCAAATCATCCAGCTAAAACAGAGAAGTCCTTTGAAGCGAATATCTCATGGTTTGAAAATAAGGAACTAGACTTATCTCAAATTTATTTACTAAAAACTCATTCTAAGGTTAGTAAAATTAAAATCCCTGAGATTTTATTTAAATATGATGTACATACGCAAGAACCACAATATGACCAAGCCATCGGTTTAAATGATATTGGCAGAGTATTAATAAAATCTGCTGATGAAATTGTGTATGACCAACAACAAGATTTTCCAGAAAATGCTAGAGCAATCATTATTGATCCTAGAACTAATATTACAGTAGCTGCAGCAATTATTCAATAGCAATAAAATTTTTATTCATATAACCATTGGTAGGAAGGTTGGCTATGTAGTCAACCTTTTTTATGATTGCTTAAATGGAAGGGTATATTCAGTAATTACTATTTAACATAATATAAATTATTTGACTAATATATTATTGCGCTTGTATGCGGCTAGATTCAAAAAACTGAAATAAATAATAGTAAATAAAATTTTGAATTTATTATTGTCGTCATATTGCTTTCACGCTATTTCGGCTGGTAAACAATATATGATGTCATTTCTATAATTTTTGTCTACTAAATCAACAAGATTTTCAAATTCTTCAATTTGTTAAATACCTTTTCAAAATCACCAACTTTTTAATCATTACATACCGTTAATTAAAATTTAGGTGTATTAAATGAAGGTTCAATTGAAGGCAGATCAATCTTTATAGACAAAGGCATTGGAAAGTCTACCCCCATTATGATAGCTTCTCCTGAACCCAATGAAGGTAAAAAAGATAAAGTTTCCTTATTTGCAGTAGAACAAGCACTTGAAATCGCTTCTTTATCATAAAGATTGATGAGTCGATGTGTTACAAACGTTCCCATTTGACTCAATGTTCCTATAGGTATGTCTCTAGGCATCTGAGTAGCCAAACATAGAAATAATCCATATTTGCGGCTTTCTTTTGCAATACTGTCAAATGCGCTTAATTCGGTACTTTCAAAATACTCATCTTTTACTTTTTTATTCAAAAATTGATGTGCTTCATCAACAAATAAAACTAATGGTTTATCTCTAAAAACTAGTGTTCTTGACTTATTTAATAAGTACTTACCCAAAGCATTTGCAAGTATTTCTCTTGCTTGAAAATCATATGGTACATCTTCAAAACTTATTCTTAAAATGTTTTTGTCAGGATTTATGAGAAAATTTTCTATTTGAGTTATTAAATTATTGGCAGAAGTTTGATTATTAAACCCAAACATACCAGTATATTTTTCATTTGAAATGATATTGTTGATCCTAATAATTAAACTTGTAGCATTACCAAAATTCCTTATATCTCTTCCACTCCATTTAAATTCATTAGTAAAATAGCATTCGTTGCTAATCTGCTTATGTAATAATGCTATATCAAAATCATTTTGAGAAAAATCCTCAATGATTTCTTTATATTTAAAAATTGCATTATTAAATGGGATAATTTCATTTTCACTTTTTACCAACAAACCTTTGGTTACTTGTACATTCTTACCTTTTATACTAAATAAATAGTTTTCTTCTTCATTAGGAGTTAGGTTATATGTCGGATCAGTTAATAAACATTTTGCTAATTTTAATGATTTTATTGCATCTAACAGCATTGGTTGTTGTACTTGACCTGATGGTCTAAATAAGACAAATAAATCATTTATTGTGAGATTTTGATATGGAAAATAACTATCTGTAATAAGTTTAGTGCTCTCTACTTTATGGTTAGTATCTAAACCACTATATTCACCTGTAGGGTCAATTATAATTGCTCTAGAATTTGAATCTATAATACCTTCTATAAACTTACTTATTGTATAACTTTTGCCACCTCCAGTAGTACCAACAACAGCACAATGCCTAGCAAATAATGATTGTAAAGATAGATGGACAGGGACGTTCTTATCATAAATTAAATTACCTAATTTGATGGTAGGTGCAGTTTTTAAATCTTCTGTTTTTACACCAAATTTTTTAAAATGAGTCGATAAAAATTCTGACGAACAAATAAAAACTTTTGATCCAATCAATGGCAAGGAATTTACTCCTTTTTCTATATTTGAAGGATTAAATAAATCGAAGGATAATAGAACTTCTAATCTGCCAGTTGGGTGAAATTCTTTAGTTGAAAATGTTTTCTCACTCAATTCTAATCTTTCTTTTTCAGGTAAAGTCACCTCCAAAAGCTTACATAGAAAACCTTTGTCCTCCCCCTCAATTACAACATAATTTCCAACTAAACCTCCTTTTAGTACTTCAGAGTTATGGAAAAATGACTTCATTAAAATAGATGAAGGAAAATGTATTTTTATAAAAGAAGGTGATACATGGTTAACATAACCTAAAAAATGACTGTGTAAGAACGGATTAATTTTCATCATTGAGCAGTTGGTAGATTAATAATTATTTGTTTACTTGAATCGTGATTATAAGTTTGTAAATCAGGATAATTATTTGAAAAATCTTCAAAAGTTTCTGCGACTATTGAAATATTAGAATATACATTAGCCGCCTCAATGAAAGGTTTTAAATTTTCATTGCTTTCATCAATACTGAGATTAATTATCATTAGTTGAAAACTTGGATTCTGTTCCAAAGCCTCAATAATAGATGTTACAATGTGTTTATCTCCAAAGCTAAATCCAATAGTAATTAAGAATACGTTTTCTTTTCTTAAACTATTCTGAAATCTAGACATCATTTCAAAATAAGGTTGTTCATATGAACTTTCGTATTTTGATTGATGTGGATAAATCATCAAAGGAGATTCAATTCCTTCTCGTTGATAAATTTTGTTTTCAATTTTCTCCCAATTTACAGAACCATGTAACTTATATAAATGGAAAACCTTCTCTATAAAATTATCTTCTTCTTTAACTCTACTCTGATTTCTACTTACAATATCAAAATCGAAATTACGCCCACTAAAAACTCTAGGAATTCCAAATGAAAAGCCATCTATTACTGTGAAATTATTCTTACTTGCCGCTTGTTCAAACATTGTATCATAATTCAATGTAAAAAGTTTGAACCTTGGAAGCGTAACTTTTCTTTTTGTCATTTTATTTAACAAAATGGAATGAGGGGCATTACTTGGCATTTCCAACATGCACGCATCTTTAATAAAAGCCTTAATCTTATTAACACAATCTACTAAATCAATAATAGCTTTATCAACATAAGGTATTGCAGGTGTAGCCATAGATAAGACTTTTTCTAAATTTTTTACAATTTCACCATCTGGCCAATAATCATTGTATTTTATTACCTCTAATAATTTATTAAAAACATCGGTTCCTAATTCAGTTTTAACATTATCCCACAAATTAACCATCGATTTACCGACTTTACCATCTACACCCCAATCAATAGAAGATCCTGCACCTGTTAGCAAGACAAGATTTTCAAATTGATGGTTTAAAGTTTTTGAATATTTTTTTCTTTTAGTAGCAACAGCATAATCAATTCTATTTTCACTGCTTTCTTTAAAATCATGCTCTTTACCATCAATAAATACTTTTACATCATTAGGTTCAGTATCATCATATGCAACAGAGCTTTTATTATTGAGTAGAATTTGTTTCATAAATTAGTTTATTTTAGTAAAAAGACTTAGCCAAATGACTAAGTCTTTTAATATCCAGATATTTTGTTACACATAAATTATTTCTTTGAGCTTTTTGAAGGTTTCAAAGAGGGTGTGTTGCCTGGTGTGTTTTTATTATCACGCTGACGTTGATCTGGCTTACCTGTTGAGGTAGCAATGCGTTTTGGACCTGGTTTTAATGCCATAATTTTATTATTTTTAATAAAACAATTAATAACCAACAAGCTAATTGATAATTTTTATTTAGGAACGAGATCAAAATGTCATTTTATCTAATAAATTCTTCTTAACAGTAATAATAAGAAAAACGTTGATTTCAACAAAAATCGATTTTTGGTCTCAGCCTGTCCTAAAAGAGGATCCCAATTTATTATCTTATTACCTCTTCTTAGATAAAGATAATGCTACTTCATTTAGTAAAAAACTAATAGTTTTCCACAATTATCATTAAATTGTTGAATGAACTATTTTCTACTCATAAGTTATAAGGAGTTATTAGATAGGTTGTTTCAAAATTGATTTTATATGTAAAAATTATTATCAATCACTCAACATAAACATCACTTTTCGTCATTCCCATTTTTGAGGTTGTAAATTTTCTGCGGATATATTGGAATTCTCCGATCGAAAGCATCATATTCATGACTATGTCACCCAAGAATATATTACTTATCTCAGCAATTACCACTTCCTAAACTCTCAATAACTTCCTGTAATCTTTTCTTGATATTTTTTAATTGCTTGACCTTTATATCAATTACCTGAACCTTGGACTTAAACATTTCAATTTGCTCTTGGCTATTAGATTTTGGATTATACCAACTTTCCAATAGTTTCCGAATCTCTGCCAGCGTAAATCCAACTTCTTTAGCCTCTAAAATAATTTCCAAACGCTCAATTACATTGTTGTCATACCGTTTGTAATTATTCGTTTTTACAGTCTCATCCTTGATTCCTTGGATCAAACCAAGATTCTCATAATAGCGAATAGTATGGATGCTTACCCCTATCTTGTTTGATAATTCGTTGATTAATAACATAATAATAAATTTTAACAAAACTTTGACATAGTGTAGGGTATAGTCTATACTTGTTAGATGTAAAACTAGTATATACTTTTGTATCAACAAAATAATAGCGAAGATTAATAAATATTAAAAGCATCATGGAAAGCAAAATCATACTAATTACAGGAAGTACAGATGGAATAGGAAAAATAACAGCAACCGAACTTGCAAAACAAGGACATACTGTAATCATTCACGGACGGAATTTGGAAAAGGCTGAAAAAGTTCGCCAAGAAATACAAAACCAAACCGGAAATCCTAATGTCGACTTCCTAATTGCTGACCTGCTTTCTATGGCTGAAATCAAAAAAATGGCAGAAGCTTTTATCATTAAATACAAGCATTTAGATGTATTGATTAATAATGCAGGTGCCATCTTTGGTAAAGATAGAACCATCACTAAAGATGGTTTTGAACAAACGATGATGCTTAATTTATTAGCTCCATTCTTATTGACAGATTTACTAATGGAATCACTTCAAAAAAGCCAATCTGCAAGGATCATCAATCTTTATTCAGCTATGCATAGACGTGCTGGAAAACCAGATTTTAATGATTTTCAACTTGAAAAAAATTATAAGACTGATCGGGCTTATGGATTATCAAAACTCTATTTAGTTTGGACAACAAAACATTTGGCTCGGCTATTAAAAGCAAAAGGAATCAATAATATTACCGTAAATGCATGTCATCCTGGCGCTGTAGCTACTAATTTTGGACAAGATGCAGATAAAGGTTTTATCATAAATCTTATTTTTAAAGTAGCCTTAAAACTTATGCCTAAACCAGAAACTGGTGCAAGAACAAGTATTTACCTTGCTACTTCTCAAGAAGTTGAAAATGTTTCTGGCCAATTTTTCAACCAAAAAATGAAATTCGAAAAACCCGATGATAAATATTACTCTCTAGAAAATGAACAAACAGTATGGGAGTATTGTATGAAGGCAACAGAAAAGTTTAGAGCAAATTTGATTTCAGCTATATAAAAAGTATTATCACTCAGTATAAATATCACTTTTCGTCGTTCCCATTTTTGAGGCTGTAAATTTTCCACGGATATATTGGTTTCCACCATTTGAAAGCTTCATATTCATGATTAAATCACCTGAGAAAATGATTCTTTGATATTTGCGGTTGACCTTAATCTTATTGATATGTCCCGTGATAAACTGCGTAATGACTGGACGCTGGCTGGAAATAAAGGATGTATCCACAATGGCATGGGATATGGATAAAGAGTCTTTTGGCGTTGAGAACCAATTGAAATTATCCATTTTGATTAAGGGTAATTCTACTTTATGCTTAAAGTTTAAATGTTGCGGAAGATCTAATTGGATTTCTAAACTATCTTTTACATTCGTAAATAATTTCCCAAAATCTACCTTGCTAACTGCAGGAACGAAAGTCTGCTCATAATCCTCCAAATCTTCCCAAATTGTATCAAGACGAATGTTCTCTGTATTAACCGTAGCTATTTCCGAAATATAATATTGATCTTCATCATCACCAATACGTTTGCTGGTTTCGCTTTCCTTGGAACAGGAAAGAGCAAAAAGACTTAGCAAAAAGAAGAATTTAATTGAATTCTTTACTTTCATAATTTAAGAAATGGAATATTCCATGGAATAATTTGGCACTAATTTAGTAAATATATGTAATCCCAAATATTTTTTTAACCAAAATTAACTCCTTAAGCCTCAAAGTATCAGTAGCTTTCAATCAAAATGCAGTTGCTGCCTACTTTTTCATCCTTCCGTAAATCAAAATTCTTTTAAATGCATAGATGGCTGGAAATTTTGAATAGTGCTCCCCTACTCTTTTCTTGTATTCCGACACAAATCCTTCTTGCTCCTGATCCTTTAATAATTCCAGGTATGGAATAAGTGCGGAACCAGAAATAAAATCATATAGTTCCTCAACATTTTCAGCTATGATAGGATAAACCTTCTGGGAAATCTCAATTTCTTGAATACCCTGATCAAATAAGATATGAGCATATTCATCCATGGTCAATACGGGTGATAGCCTAGAAAATTGATTTAACTGACCTGCAAAAGGCTCTTCTTGAACCTGATTTAACAGTATTTGATTTAAGATATTCTCATTTTGTACCGGCATTTGGATGGCCAACTGACCTCCAGGATTAAGTCTTTGAATAATTTTTGGAAACAAGCTGGCATGATCATCAATCCATTGAAGTGCTGCATTACTGAAAATAAGATCCCATTTTTGATCGGAATCCATGGCTGTTTCAATTCCTTCCAACTTAAATTTTAGCCTATTGTTCTCATATCCTTTGGATTGTTCCAACATTTCTGCCGAACTGTCAACTCCTAAAATTTTAGCATCCTTAAATCGATTTGTGATAATGGCCGTTTGTTCTCCAGTTCCACATCCCAAATCAATGCCTTCCATGGCCACTTCATCTTCTATTAAACTTAATAAGTCATAAAATGGCTTGTAACGTATATCTTTATAGCGATTGTAAACTTCTGGATCCCAAGGCATAAATTTTAATTTTGATTGATTCAAATCTATTAATAATAAAAGCAATGTATACTTTATTTTAACAATAAAATCCCAAATAACCTAAAAGAATTTTAATAACTTAGTTTTGAAAATACAATTTGACCAAACTGCTTAGCCCATGAAAAGTATCAGAAAATTACCCGATATGGACAGAAGTACAATTGGTCCGGCCGTTGATATTCCTATATTGACCTTCTACGAAGGTATCTTTGATTCGGTATTTCTCTCCTTGAATCCCTTTCTTCAATTACTCGATTCATCCACCCTTAAAATGGAGGAATTTTGGAATGAAGATCTACTCGATGATTTTAAAAAGCGAATTATTGAGAATACCAGCCCTATTTCCTGGCATGAAATCTTGATGTTGACCGGATTTAACAACATTATTAAAATCGATGTAGCCTTGCGTACTGCAATTACGGGATTGGTCGAAGAAAAAAGAAACTGTGTCTGGGAGGATATATTAATCCAAATAACGGATAAAAATCAGATGTTTATCCCTTCAGAAGGTTGTTTCCCTGAAATTCAAATAAATTTTATCCTTAAAGCCATAAAAAGGCAAGGTTATGATTGGATTTGTTTGGGAACTGAGTTTGGGGATTGTATGGAATTGGTCTGGATTGATGATCTGATAAATGATGTTATAGGAATTCAGCATAACAGAAACTTGTATACCTATGACAGGAAAATATTGATCACCTGCCATTGGGATAGCTTTCAGGTCTATATTTGTTCTAGCCATGCCACGGTTAAAAAAATTGTTCATGATGCTCGCCTTGAAGGTTTTTATGCCAACCAAAAAACTGAAGTGTATTGGAGTACTAGAAAATAATTCTGAATAGTATCCGAATTACCCCTATCATTTTCGACTATATTTCTCATTTTTGTTTTTCTATTATTAGATCAATGAAGCTTCAAGCCATCAATCTGCTCTCTAAGGAAAAGATAAACTATAAAAACGAAATACTTGCTGGATTAACGGTCTCCATGACCATGATTCCGGAATCTTTATCATTTGCCATTTTAGCTGGATTAAGCCCCTTAACGGGATTGTATGCCGCCTTTTTAATGGGTATAGTGACTGCAATTCTTGGCGGTAGACCGGGCATGGTATCCGGTGGTGCCGGCGCAACTATCGTTGTTTTGATGGCCCTAGCCGCTTCTCATGGGGTTGAATACCTCTTTGCAGCCGTGGCATTGGCGGGATTGATGCAAATTCTTGTCGGTGCCTTTAAATTAGGAAAGTTTATCCGATTGATTCCCCAACCCGTGATGTATGGCTTCCTAAACGGACTTGCCATCATTATTTTTATGGCTCAACTCAAGCAATTTAAGTTTATCCAAAATGGAGCCGAAGTATGGATGTCGGGAACTCCCCTACTTATCATGGCGGCTTTGACGCTATTGACCATAATCGTCGTATTAACTTTTCCTCGAATAACAAAAGCAGTTCCGGCCTCCTTGGTCGCTATTATGCTGACCTTCGCTTTGGTTTATTTTCTAAAGATTGATACCAAAAAAGTCATTGATATAGCCTCCGTAAGTGGTTCATTTCCATCTTTGCATATCCCGAATGTGCCATTCAATCTGGAAACTTTAAAGATAATCTTTCCCTATGCATCTGTTATGGCAGCAGTTGGTTTGATCGAATCCTTATTGACCCTGAATATGGTGGATGAGATCACCAATACCAAAGGTAGTTCTAACCAAGAGGCAATCGCGCAAGGTTCCGCAAATGTCATTAATGGATTCTTTGCGGCCATGGGTGGTTGCGCTATGGTCGCTCAAACCCTCGTGAACATCAATGCTGGAGCAAGAACTAAAATATCAGCCATGGTCGGTGCATTAGGGATACTATTTGTGGTCCTAGTTGGCGGAAATGTGATCGAACAAATCCCCATGGCAGCCTTGGTAGGTGTCATGATGATGGTGGCCATTTCTACCTTTCAGTGGGGATTTCTCAGATTGCTGAATAAAATGCCCAAATCCGACGTTATCGTCGGTATTTTGGTCGCTGCAATAACCGTCATCCTCCATAATTTAGCCCTCGCAGTATTAGTGGGTGTCATTATCTCTGCATTGGTGTTCTCCTGGGACAATGCCAAAAGAATTCGTGCAAGGAAGTCTGTGGCAGAAAATGGTGCCAAAATCTATGAAATTTACGGTCCCCTATTCTTTGGATCTACGAGTAATTTCATGGATAAATTTGACTTCCAAGAAGATCCTGAACATATTATTATCGACTTTCAAGAATCTCGGGTGGTTGATATGTCGGCCATTGAAACCCTGAAGAAGCTAATTCAGAAATACCAGGAACAACATAAAAAGGTTACCCTCAGACATCTGAGTCCAGATTGCGTCCGATTATTGGATAATGCAAAAGGTTTTATCGAAGTGGATATTGAAGAAGATCCAACTTATAAGGTTATGCCTAAAGGATAAAATGACTGCATAAAAAAGGCGGAACTTAATGTCCGCCTTTATCTATACTTAGCTCAGGTTTTTCAACAGGCTTTTTTAAATCTTATCTGTTAGGGTACTGATATCCAACTTAGGCTTAGCAAGATTCATTGCTTTGATTGCTGATTTACAAGCATCCACCATCTCCTGAGTCATCTTATACTCATAATCCCCGTAATCATCATATTTCATTTCACCCACATAGAAAAATCCATATTGGTCAAAGAATTCAGTTAAATCAGTTTTCGAAACCTGACAAGCAGTTTTGATGAAGTTCAATTGATGTACTGCTGGATTTCTCTCCACAACAGTTGCCTCTTTCCCCCATCTTTCACGGATTCTTTGACGACTCGGACTATTATTACTGTTTTGATTTCTTAAGGTTTCAAATAAATCTGGGTAAAAATCTGGATTGTTTCCAGCTCCTTCAAAATAAAGCTGTAATTGCCAAAATGGAACCAATCGGTTGAAAACATCGGGATCTTGTAGATAGGAAATCTTTTTATCAATAATGCTCGCCCTAGCTTTACTGAAGTTATCTTGATCTAGAATCCGAGATTCATTACCAAAGGAACGCATAACATATAGGGAATAGATATTGTTACTTACTTCACCTAATCCACCCCAACTTAACATTGGACTTGTTTGGTGAACATGACCTACCTCATGACTAAATCCCCAACATGGATCCCCATTGATTACAGAACTTGGATCCAATACCATTTTCATCGCATAACCTTGTTTATCCCCCATATAAGCAACTCCATCCCCATCTCTAAACATATAATAGTTATAGTTTACACGAGCTAAAATCTTATTATCCGGAACCTTATTATACTTGATCAATCCCATCAATCGGTGTTGACGATATACCAATGAATCGTAATTGCTGATCAGCTCCTTCCCTCTTCCATAAGCAAATTTCTTAAGGTCTTCGACAGGATAAGCCGTTTGAATATGCTTTCCTTTTGCATCTAAGATTGGATAGACAGCATGGTCCAGAAAGGAATTCCAATCTTGATCTGAATGTTTATTGATATCAAAATAACCATTCGCTTGACCTGAAATAAAGTGAACAGAAATTGGTTTCTCTTCCTTTGGTTTATCAGAGAAATAACTGATATAGGCCAAGCTCCCGAAATCCTTAAGGTCAATAATATTAACCCCATTTCGTAAGACAAACTCCTTTTTTTCTATTCCCCAGCCTTTTGGATCCTTGGTTGGCTCCTCAGGATTTGGAGCTTTACGTAACCAATTAGGTACTATCAATTTTATATCCTTTCCTTCCACAATCCCATCTGCAATCAAGATATGCTTGCCTTCCGGAAGATAAACACCGGTTACATTCTCATATTTGCTATAACCATCCCCAATACTCAATTGCTGTCCTAAGGTGCGAGGTGATAATAAAGCCTCATAGGTATGATATTTATATTCATTGATTTTCTTTCCTGCTTTAAGCTCATTGGCCAACAAACGAATGTCATCATTCTTGATTTGATCAATTTGTTTCTTGTTTATACCTTTTTTAAGCTGCAAGGCTAATCCATCTTGAAAGACTGTTAAATCAGAGTATACCTGATGCAATTCTTCTGCTGTCTGAGCTTGAAGACCAGCAGTCAGGACTAATGCCAAGGAAAAGGTTAATAAGGTTTTTTTCATAATTATTGATTTGAACAGTTCCTAAAATACATGATTTTTATTATCTCGTAAACGCCCTATTTATCCGTAAGGCTTTAATTGCCCTGTATTTGATGTTGCAATCGTTTGAGTAAAAAATCTATTTCTTTTCTTAATTTTATAGTTTTACCGAAAAACAATAATATCCACTCCCTATCGTTCAAATTTTAGACATACAATTATTCCAAATGAGAAAACAAATTTACTGCCTAATCTTCCTCTTTATTGGCTTTTCATGCCCTTCTTCAGCGCAAACTCACACCGAACTAAAAAAGCAAATCGATAAAATTTTAAAAAGCTATGATGCAAAGGTTGGAATAGCTATCCATAATCATGACTTTAGCGATAGCCTCATTATTAATGGGAACCATAAGTATCCTTTACAGAGTACTTATAAATTTCATTTAGGCATAGTAATTCTCGACCAAGTGGATAAAGGGAAATTATCACTTGACCAACCTGTTGTATTCAGTAAAGAAATGATGAATACGGATTTATATAGCCCAATCAAGGATAAATTTCCTAATGGCGTTACCTTACCTTTAAGTGAAGTTATGCGGTATACCATAGCTGAAAGTGACAACCTCGGTTGTGATGCCATGTTTGAATTGCTTGCTGGACCAGATAAGGTTCAGGAATATTTTGAAGAGAAGGGTTATACTGAACAATCCATCAAAACCAATGAAGCGGTACAACAGGCAGACTGGGATATTCAATTTCAAAACTGGACCAAGGTTAGCCAGGCTAATAAAATCTTGTTTGACTATTATACAAATACCAAAAATCTGCTTTCAGAAAGTTCACATAAGTTTCTTTGGGATACCATGCGTTCTACAAGCACCGGCAAGAATAGAATAAAAGGACTATTGCCAAAAGGAACAACAGTTGCTCATAAAACCGGGTATTCTGGAATGAATAAAATGACCGGAATTACAGCTGCAGTCAATGATATAGGCGTCATCAGTCTGCCTAATGGTCAAGTGCTTTATATTTCAGTCTATGTAACAGATTCCAAAGAAACTGAACCTCAAAGTGCCAGCATTATTGCAAAAGTATCCAAAGCCGCTTTTGACTATTTTAATAAATAACATTAAAATCCAATGAATTTCAAAACAACTCGATTAATTTCCTGTTTGAACAATTAACTTTGTTATTTACTGAATCCAAAATGAAACCAACAAGTCACACATTAGATCCACAACGCATGGAGGAACTCTATGCAATCCTACAAAAGAGATTTGAAAAGAACATGCATAGGCATCCTAACCTGAACTGGTCAGATGTTAAATCCAAATTAGATGCTTCTCCGGAGAAATTATGGTCCATCAATGAAATGGAGATTACCGAGGGGGAACCCGATGTCGTATCAATTTATGATAATGACGAAATCATTTTTATAGATTGTTCTCCAGAAAGCCCAAAAGGAAGGCGTAGTTTATGTTATGATGAAGAGGCTCTAGAGTCAAGAAAAGAACATAAGCCTAAGGATTCAGCAATCAATCTTGCCAAGCATATGAGCGTAAAAATCCTGAATGAACAAGAATATGCTGCATTGCAATCATTGGGGCAATTTGATGCTAAAACCTCTAGCTGGCTAGAAACACCTTCTGAAATTCGCGAAAAAGGCGGTGCTATCTTTGGTGACTTCCGTTTTGGTCGTGTATTCACCTACCATAATGGTGCGGAATCTTACTATGCGGCTCGTGCTTTTCGAGCAATCCTAACTCTTTAAATATCCGCCGCTGCTTGACAAGCTCTGACAGGTAGAAAATCGTTGACGACAAACTTAGAAAGACAAAGAATTATTTTGGTAAAATCTATTGAATAAACCTTGCGCTTTTTGTCAACCTATTTCAGTACAAGACACAACCTATATCCGTAGAAGACATCTGTATTTAATTGTAGTAAAGTTCAATTATGACTCAGCGCTTTACCTCACTTTCTACGGACTTTCTCCGGACCTTCTTCGGACCTTGTTCGGAAAAATTCGAACAAGGTCCGACAATGATCCGAAGGAATTCAGACCCAAATCCTTGGAAACACAAAATTATTTCTGAGTTCCTCCCTTATAAGAATCGAACTCTTTATTCAATTGAAAATCGTCGCTAGACATTTTAAATAAAAAGCCAATTTTTAACATAGTGTAGGATGAATTGTCTTATTATGGCATAATTATTTCTTTTAGATAGGTATTGACAAGTATGGACGAGAATGGTATTCACTTAGATTCATTCCTTTTGCTTATATTTATTATAAACTTTAGATTATGGAGATGTACTGTACTCTTCGTCGGGTAAGTCAAGAGAAATTAGATTCTTATATTCAGGATAATCATTTATTATTGGAAGATTTCTTTTCCAATGAATTTAGGGAAGTGCCGCAGTTGGATATTGATAAATCTTGGGCAGGAATCCAATTTTTATTGGAGAAGGTATCGGAACAACAAGATAGCGGTCTTAATTTTGCGGAGGTAATATCTGGAAACTCAAGCATACATAAGATTGGAGATTCCTATGAAGAACGTGTAAAATACTTGGTTCCCAAGGACGTAAAAGTACTTAATGAAGCATTAAAAACGCTTAAATCAGAGCAGTTGAGAACTCATTTTAATTCGAAAGCTATGCTGGAACTTGCGATATATCCTGGGATTTGGCAAGACGAACATAGCTTTGCGTATTTAAGTGAATATTTTACAAAACTTCAAAGCTTTTACCAACATGCCAGTTGGGCCAACGAAGCTGTGGTTATCATGATAAATCCTTCATGATTAGGATTTCTGAAAAGATTATGAACGGATAATTTGATCCAATTGTTCTGATAATTTCTGAAGAACTGTTCTATCCCCTCCATTCACCTCCAAGGTCATGTATTCGCCTTTATAATTGATCTTTTTAATGGTTTCCATGACTTTAGCCCAGTTGACATCACCTTTGGTCAATTCCACATTAAAGCCTTTTCCTACCCCGCCATCATTCATGATTTTCGTGCTGTATTCCTTAACGTGCAATTTAAAGACCTTATCACCCAAAACTTCTAACCAATGATCTGGCCATCCATATCGCAATATATTGCCCAGATCAAAATACCAACCTACCAAGGGATGATTTATTTTATCCAAAAAATCCTTGGCTTCAATTGGACTTAGAATAAAATTATTCCAAACGTTTTCTAAACCAATTTTGATCCCAGTATTTTCTGCATAGGGAATCAGTTTCTTGATAGAACCCAAAGCATTGTTATAAGCTGTTTGATAAGAAACCTTATCATTTACGACTCCTGGAACAACAAGAACCGTATCGCCACCTAGCTTTTTGGTTTCTTCTAAAGATTGACCAATGGATTTGATGATAAAACTTCGAACTTCAGCATCAGGATCTGATAATGGTTTTCCCCAATGGTCTTTATTGACTGTACTAGGTATTTCAACTCCGGTTTTATCGCGAGCATCTAATAATTCCTTGATTGGAATATCAAGCGGACTGTTAAATTCAATTCCGTCAAATCCTAGATCTTTTACTAGTTTGAATTTGTCCAAAACAGAAAGTTCCTCCTTGATCATCCAATAGCCTAATCCTTTTTTGATTTTTAGGGGATCGGCAGACAGACCGAATGGATTAGCGAATGCTTGAGATGTTAAAGCAGCAGTTCCAAGTATTCCTAAGGATTTAATAAAATCTTTACGTTGCATAGGTTAAATAAAATGTGAATTAAGGTTGAAGTTTTAAATATAGGGAATTAAAACCAATTGCTATACGCAAACAAACCTGTAACACCACCTGTATGGATAAATAAAATGGGTTCACCTTTGGGGTACTTTCCTAATTTAATATCATTGATTAATCCTGTGAAGGCCTTACCCGTGTAAACCGGATCAAGGAATACGCCTTCCGATTTCGCCAAGTGCTTGATCGTCGCGAGGGTTTCTTTGTTCGGGATACCATAGGCTTCCCCAACATAATCATTGCTAAGATGATAATCTGGATTGGCAGAAATACCGAATATTTCCAATATTCCTTCGGTTATCTTTTTGGTTTCACCTAGAATAGGTTCCCTATCGGGTTGGACATTATACGCCTGGATAAAAGCTTTTTTGCCAAGAATTTCATAACCAGCAATCAGGCCAGCATGTGTTCCTCCGGAGCCACTTGCAAGCGCGATATGTTGAAAATCAACCCCTAAGGCTTGGGACTGCTCTTCAATTTCATAGACAGAACGTGCATATCCAAATCCACCAACAATATTGGAACCTCCTACAGGAATAAAATAAACCCTATCCCCTTCTGTTTCATAATGTTTTGTCAGGCTAAGGATGAAATTTGATGCGGTTCCGTCATTGGGTATTTCATGGATATTAGCATCGACAATATTATCCAATACCAGGTTTCCATTGAGTTGATAACTCTCCGTATCCAATGGGACGGAATTTTTGAGAATTAAATCAACCTCAAATCCTAGTATTTTTCCAGTAATGGCGGTTAGACGAGCATGATTGGATTGGCGGGCACCGATGGTAATCACTCGGTTGGCATTTTGATTTTTGGCTTCAGCCAACAGGTATTCAAGTTTCCGTAGTTTATTTCCTCCGGTTCCAATCTCAGTTAAATCATCACGTTTTATATAAATTGGGGTATCTAATTCTTTACTCAAGGATTTTAGAAACAACAATGGGCTGGACTGGTTTAGGAGATTGATTCTATGAAAACCATTTTTCAATAGATGGGTATCAAACCCTTTAACTTCTTTCATAAGATAAAATTAAGGAAAATTCTATTGTAATTAAAAACATAAAATATTGGCATTTTTATGATATTTTTGGTAATATTGCGTTGAATCAAATAATTATTTATTAATAAATGTCCCTTAATTTTAAGAATTTCATTAAACAAGTAGGCCAGCGTAACCCAAATGAGCCTGAATTTTTACAAGCGGTAACTGAAGTTGTTGAGGATTTAATTCCTTACATCATTGAAAACAGACAAGATTTTATCGATTTAAAAATCCTGGAACGAATGGTAGAACCTGAGCGTATTGTTTCCTTTCGTGTTGCATGGTTAGATGATAAAAATCAAATTCAGGTTAATCGTGGCTATCGTGTTCAGATGAACTCGGCAATTGGTCCGTATAAAGGTGGATTAAGATTCGCTCCTGATGTGAATTTGAGTATCTTAAAATTCTTAGCTTTTGAGCAGGTTTTCAAAAATAGCTTGACAGGATTACCAATTGGTGGCGGTAAAGGTGGGTCAGATTTCGATCCTAAAGGTAAATCTGACAATGAAATCATGCGTTTCTGCCAAAGTTTCATGACTGAGTTACAACGTCATATTGGTTCTGAAACAGATGTTCCAGCTGGTGATATCGGTGTCGGAACCCGTGAAGTGGGATATTTATTTGGACAATACAAAAGATTGCAAAATAATTTCTCAGGAGTATTGACTGGTAAAGGCACTCAATGGGGTGGTTCGTATATCCGTCCTGAAGCAACTGGCTATGGTCTCCTCTATTTTGTTCAATGTGTATTGGATTATAATAATGAAAATATCGAAGGCAAAGTAATAAGTATTTCCGGAGCTGGAAATGTGGCTTATTATGCTGCTGAAAAAGGAATACAATTAGGAGCGAAAGTAATTACCCTTTCGAATAGTCAGGGAACGATCTACGATAAAGATGGTTTTACCTTAGAGAAGTTAGCTTATATCGCGACATTAGGTCGGGATATCGCAAAATTTGCAAAGAAATATCCTTCGGCAAGTTATCATGCTAAAGAAAATCCTTGGCAATTTAAATGTGATATTGCATTACCATGTGCGACACAGAATGAAATCAACGAATCTGATGCTAAGAAATTAGTGAAGAATGGTTGTAAAATAGTGGCTGAGGGTGCAAATATGCCTTCTACGGCGGAAGCAATTCGAGTTTATCACCAAGCAAAGATTCATTTTGGACCAGGTAAAGCTGCCAATGCTGGTGGTGTTGCTGTTTCTGGTTTAGAGATGTCGCAAAACGCCATTGGACAACAATGGTCTCCTGAGAAAGTTGATCATCGTTTAAAATTAATCATGGAGAATATCCATAAAACATGTGTGCGTTTCGGTAAAGAACCTACAGGTTATATCAATTACTTGCGAGGTGCTAATATCGGTGGCTTTATTAAGGTAGCCGAAGCGATGAAAGCACAAGGAGTCGTTTAGAATAGTAATAATTTATATTTTTGAAGTTCTGGTCATTATTGACCAGAACTTTTTTTTGGCATTTATTCAAAAAGTGGAAACAGGATGATTTATGCCAGTACATAATTGAACAATTAAAAAAAAATAATAAAATGCGTGTATTAGCAGAATTGCCACATCCGGATTGTAAGATTAGCATATTTGGTATGAACCAAAAGTTCATCATCAAATTTGAGCAAGGAAGTTTGGAGCAATCCTATAAATTAGCTGAGGCTGATGTTGTAGGTGGAGTCAATGGAGTATTTGAAATGCTTGATGATGAATTTATGAAAAAGGTTTTAGACCTGTTTTCCCAAATGAGAGCCTCAATTTTGGAAACATATAATAAATATCAATAGTTACTATACATGATATTTATAATATACTGATTATTTATTAGTTATAAATACAAAACCTCCAAAACCAAATAAAATTTGGCTTTGGAGGTTTTTTTATACCCTAAACAAATTGTTTAAATTGAACTATAAATATATATAAAAAATATAACTATCTGATAAATAGTGTTATTATATGTGTGTACAAAATTTTATTTTGCAAGCAAATTCGCCAAATAATCAACACCTTTACTCGCTTTTTCCGTAATTTTAATAACTACCGGTGGCACATTGTATTGCTCAGCATTGGGGTCAATTAGAATCAATTTACAATCAGGTTTAGTTTCATAAATCAGGTTGGCTGCTGGGTATACTTGTAAAGAAGTTCCGATGGTGATAAAGACGTCTGCTTGTCTTGCTAATTTATAAGCTTCATTCATATTTGGCACCTGCTCCCCAAACCAAACGACATGTGGCCGTAGCTGAGAACCCAATTCACATTGATCACCAGTCTTGATGTCAGCTCCCTCTATATCATAAATTAGATTAGGATTTACTGAAGATTGTGATTTTCGAATTTGCCCATGTAAATGGAGGACTTTACTACTTCCAGCACGCTCATGTAGATCATCTATATTTTGAGTAATGATGGTGATATCATATTCCTTCTCAAGTTCAGCTAATTTCAAATGTGCATGATTAGGTTGCACACTGAGGCAATCTGCTCTTCTTTTATTATAAAATTTCTGTACCAATTCCGGGTCACGTTGCCAAGCTTCAGGTGTTGCGACATCTTCAATTCGATGACCTTCCCAAAGTCCGTCCGACCCTCTAAAGGTCGGAAGTCCACTTTCAACAGATATACCAGCACCAGTAAAAACGACTATTTTTTTCATAAATATGGATTAAAAAAAATCGGTTTCATTATTCAATGAAACCGACTGTAAAAATAATTGTGTTTTTTATTTTACAAAATATCTGTGTTCAATTACTGTTGCTTCAGGTTTCTTTTCTTCAATTGCCTCCTTAATTGGGCAACTTCCTGTAACACCTCTAAGAATAAGTGCACCACCTAATGTGATTCCTGAAAATGCTGTAATGGGGTTCTTCAAAAGCTTTCTTGCGCCCATTCCAACAATAAATCCACCAGCAATTACCGATAATATACGTTCTGAGGTTCCTACGTTGCCATATTCGCAGGATTCCTCGAGTTTAGTTTTTACCTTGTCTATTGCAAAATTTAAAATACCGCTCATAATTTTCGAAATTTAATCCTATACAATATAACGATTGAAATATTAAAATGTTTCTACTTGGGTATAAATTTTGTGTTTAGGACATTAATATTTGTAAATTCATACAGAAAAGAAAAACATGCGCGTAAAAAAATATTCAGGTGAGCTGGTGCCTTTTGATGAAACAGCATTACGACGCTCCCTAACCCGTTCCGGAGCAAATGAACAAGAAGTAAATTTGGTATATACCTCCATTAAAGGTTCTTTATATGATGGGATTTCCACCAAGGAACTCTATGAGATGGCATTTAATGCTCTAAGAGGTAAGAAAAATTCCTATGCTGCTCGTTACAGCCTAAAGAGAGCAATTCGCGAATTGGGCCCTGAAGGTTTCTATTTTGAGAAATGGATTGCACGCTTATTTCAGGAAGACGGTTATGAAGCCGTGACTGGCCAAACCGTACAAGGTCATGCTGTAAGTCATGAGATTGATGTCGTTGCCCTTAAGGGAGATGAAATGTTGGCCATTGAATGTAAATTCAGAAATGATGCCGATGCGAAGATATCTGTGACCACCCCTATGTATTTTAAGTCCCGAAAGGAAGATATCACCGGGATATCCTATACTTTCTTCAATAAGAATCATGAGTTTACTGACGGCTGGTTGGTTACCAATGCCTATCTAACCTCTGATTCTGTTACATTTGGTGAATATTATAAGGTAAACCTATTGTCCTGGGATTATCCCAAGGGAAGCTGTTTAAAAACCAGAGTAGATAGCAATGCAGAGTATCCAGTTACCTGCTTAACCAATATTACAGCTCAGGATAAAGCGATGTTATTGAAGTTTCAATGTATTTTAGTAAAAGATTTAGTGAAATCGCCTCAGATATTAGATAAAATTCAGGTTGCTAAAGATAAACAAAAACTTATCCTCAATGAGGCGAATGAATTAATTAACAGTCCATTAGAACATGAGTAATAAATTTGTAAGAGAGGAGATAAATTTTCTCAAAGGCGCTCGGGGACGTTGGAATGAGTTGAAATACGCACTTGGCGTAGTATTTCAATTTATGAAGGGATTTCGGACCTTACATTTCGTTGGTCCCTGTGTCACAGTATTTGGTTCGGCTCGATTTGGAGAAGACCATCCCTATTATATTCAGGCAAGGGAGCTATCTGCGAAGCTTGCAGAACAAGGATTTACCATTATGACTGGTGGTGGTCCCGGAATTATGGAAGCCGCAAACCGTGGTGCGAAAGATGTCGATGGAAATTCTGTTGGCTGTAATATCGTGTTGCCACATGAACAGAAGCATAATCCCTATATGGATAAGTTCGTGAATATCGAATATTTCTTCGTCCGAAAGGAATTGCTACGCAAGTATTCATTTGCCTTCGTCATTATGCCGGGTGGATTTGGAACCTTAGATGAGTTTTTTGAAACCTTAACCCTCATCCAAACGAAGAAGATATCGCAATTCCCCATCGTTATCATGGGAATGGATTACCATAAAAACATCAAAGAACATGTAGATATGATGATTGAAGCCAAAACCATCAGCCCTGAAGACCAGGATCTATTATTGTTCACCGATGATATCCATGAAGCTGCGCTTCATATCATGAAATACGCAAATACCAATAAAATCGTCGAACTCAAAGAATCAAAACCTAGCTGGATATTGGGTGAGAAAAAGGCGATTTAGAAAACAGACATGTCGCCCCTCTGGGGCTATGAAACGTGTAAGGGCGTATGCGAATTAAAATATAAAAGGGCGTATGCGATACGCCCCTACCAATATTTACCAAAATAGATTCTTCATCTTCGATTCAGAATGAACAAGCTACCGTTTTTTTATTTAATTTTTTGAAAATAGTATTTATCCGAAAATGCTTCATTCCTCTGGATATAAGCAAATCCACCTTGGATATCGATTATCCAATTAAATCGATGAATTAAATCTGCACCGATATAATTTGTTTTTTGATTCTTGATTTCTCCGGTAAAAAGGCTGACTGGGACTTCTTTAAAGGTGAAACTATCAATTTTTATTTGAGGCATCAGACAGATGAGACTGGATAATTTCTGTCCGGCTGAATTGGTCATTGTTTTTTCTTCCAAAACTGGAAGTTTCTGAGCCAAATGATGGGTATCGGCGAGTTGGTTGTTGTATAAAATAGCACCTGAAAAACCGGATTGCATTAAGAATTCATCCGTGGAAGGCTGATCTCCGAACATGCTGGTTAATTGCAGGAATAATTGTCCGTTTTTGGTTTTTACTGGAATTTTATGATATCCCTCCAGTGATGGAAGTTCATCATACAATTCGAATTGAGATTGGGAATAATTGATTTTAAAGATTTTCCCTTGGAACATCAGCGTTCCAATTTTTCCTTCCGCTTCTGGTCCTGTATATTCATTGTTCCAGATCCATACGCTATCAATGATTGTATTGGCCACTTTTATCTGGTTTACTTTGCTTAATCCTTCTGGAAATTCAGTGCTATCAAATTTCACAGATTGAACCGGATTTTTTCGGTCTGGTGCTAATGAGCCCTCTTGCATCGCGATTTGAAACATCAACTCTACGGAATCAACTTCATTTATTATAGCTTTTACAAGGATATTATGATGATTGTTTAATCGGAACGGAATTATCTCTTGTGCCAGTGCCGAATTTGTCATGATGACCAAGAGTACAAATAGCTGCAACAATTTGAGCTGTTTCATTGTGCTTACTTATAAATTTACAGGCAGAAAAACCTTTCCATATTTATTTAGTTCCTCGAGTCCTTCTAAATCTTCGAATATGCCAAACACAGATGAGCCTGATCCGCTCATTGAAGCGTAGATAGCTCCTTTTTCATAAAGTTTTGCTTTAATATCCCCGATTACTGGATATCGGTCAAAAAGAGATATTTCAAAATCATTAATTATCTGATATTTCCATTCTTGAATGGGAAGTCGGATAGCTTCTTTGAGGTTGACACTTGGAGTCATTGGACTTACATTTCGGTATGCTTCAGCAGTTGAGATATGGATATCGGGTTTGATGACCACTATCTGATATGCGCTTAGATCAACATCGATCTCGCTTAATTCGGTCCCTATGCCTTGTGCATACATGGCTTGGTTGTCAATAAAAAATGGACAATCTGCACCTAATTTGGCTGCATAGCTTTTCAACTGGTCCTTGCTCAAGTTTAACTTGAAGTAATTATTCAAAAGTTCTAAGGTTGAGCTTGCATCAGATGAACCTCCACCTAATCCTGCGCCAATCGGTATGTTCTTTAATAGATGTATTTTGACTGGATCGATATGCTGATCCTGCTTCAATAAATGATAAGCTTTAAGACAAAGGTTTTGGTCATCGGCGGTTAAATCTGAATTCCAGATTTGAAGTTCGAGTTTTTCCGAAGGCAGGATTTCTACGACATCATAGATCTTCACCGGATAAAAAATGGTTTCCAGTTCATGGTATCCATCCTCCCGTTTGCTCAGGATATGTAGACCAAGGTTAATTTTTGCGTTTGCAAACTTCAGCATATACAAATTAAATGATTTTCCATTAAGTAGCCAATGACAATTTTAATGTTCATAACAAGCTTTTATTATATTTGAGGACAGAAGAACATGAAATTAATTAAATCAATCATTCTTTTATTGCTGACTGTCGGACAAATGGCAGCATCATTTGGGCAAAACATCCCTCGTGTAGGCTCCCCATTTGTTCAACAGTATGCCAAGACCAGCTATAAAGCCGGAAATCAGAACTGGGGAATCGCTGTAGCTCCCGATGGGATGATTTACTCAGCCAATACCGAAGGATTACTATCCTTTAATGGCCAGGAATGGGAATTGCATCGAATGAAAAATCATGCCGGACTTCGAAGTGTTTATATTGACGCTACAGGTAAGATATTTGTAGGTGGTGCAGGTGAATTCGGGTATTGGACGCGCTCTGATTATGGGAAGATGAGTTATACAAGCTTATCAGGCCTTGTAAAAGATCAGCAAGCATTAAAAAATGATGAGATCTGGCGAATTATCAATGATGGTGATAAGATATACTTCCATACCTTCTCTAAAAGCTACCTGTACGCCAATAATCAAATTCAAACCATAACAGCCAATGGTGAACCATTTCTATTTGGGTTCCAGGTGAATGGCAAGATGTTTTTTGAGCAAATTCCATCAGGGCTTTTTAGCTTCCAAGGAAATCAACTATCCCCACTTAAAGACAAGGATAAGTTATTAGGATATAACATCTTAACCATGCTTCCCTACAGTTCTACTGAAATTCTGATTGGCACGGATAGAAATGGGGTTTTCAAGATGAATGCAGACGGTAGTATTGTACCTTGGGCGTCCGAGGCTCAAGATTTTCTAAAGAAATACCAGATTAATAGTGGAGTAAAACTTTATGGAAATCAATACGCCTTTGGTACCATTCAAAACGGAGTAATCATCATAAATCAAACTGGAGAAATTGTACAGCATATTAATAAAAATAATGGTCTTCAAAATAATACGGTTTTAAGTCTGGCAATTGACAAGCAATCCAATTTATGGGTTGGTCTGGATAATGGAATTGATCGAATAGATATCAATAGTCCATTATATTATTTTGCAGATCTTACGGGAAACATTGGCACGGTTTACACCTCCATAATCTATCATAATAAGATTTATTTAGGGACGAATCAAGGTTTATTTGTAAGTGACTGGCATGGTGTGGATCATTATAAGTCATTGGAATTCCGGGTAATACCAAATTCCCAAGGACAGGTTTGGAAATTAGAGAATATAGCAGGGCAACTGATCTGTGGCCATAATAATGGTACTTTCGTTGTGGATGGGAATAGCATGCTTAAGATTTCATCAGTGACCGGAGCTTGGAATTTTGCAACCATTAAAGACAGCAATTACTGGCTTCAGGCGAATTATACTGGAGTTAGTTTAATGCAGAGTAATCCGGATGCGTCCTTTATCAAGCAGTTTTCCTATAAAAAAGATCCTATTCGAAATATTATTCAATCGGGTCCTGAGAGCTTTTGGTTAAGTAATAACCAGAATGTGTTCAGTTTTAAGTTAAGTCCAAATTATCAGGAAGCAACAGAACTAAAATTAGAGAATAATGGTTTGCCTAAAGAAACCAAGCTATACGGGATTTATGATTTAGCCAATAATATTGTCTTTGCCAGTGATTCAGGCTTCTATTTATATGACAATATCCTTAGAGCATTTAAACCTTATGAAGAATTAAATAACCAATTAGCCTCTTTCTCCAATGCGAATAAGGTAATTCCGATCTCAAATAATATTTATTGGTTTATTAAGAAATCACATTTAGCGAAGATTCAATTTTTGAGTGATGGTAAACTAAAGATTGACTCAAGTTCATGGAATTCCCTTAAAGGCAGGATGATGAACGAGTATGAACAAGTCTTAAATGTCGACAATAACCTTTCACTAATAGGTTTGGACAATGGTTTTGCCTTGTATTTTAATCAATATCCTGTTCAGCAGAATATACCTAAGCCATTGATCAGTAGTATTTGGAATACTACAGCTGAACCCTATCCAATTTTTGATGAGCTTGAAATACCGAATGATGAAAATAATATTCGGATTTCATTTGCATCGCCTTGGTATTCCTCGGCATCCTTACGGTACCAGTATTATTTAGAAGGTTATACAGAAGCCTGGTCGAGTTGGGAGGAAATTGCATTTAAGGATTTTACCAATTTACCATTTGGGAATTATACCTTTCAAGTCAGGGCAATTACACCGAATGGAATCAAATCTGAAATTACAGCCTTTAGTTTTAAAGTTCTGCCACCATGGTATTTAAGTTGGCCTGCCTTAACAGGTTATTTACTATTATTGGTATTAATCCTTTATTATGGAAAGAAAGGATATGAAAACCGCTTATTAAAGCACCAAAGACAGCTTAAGATGAAATTAATGGCCGAACAGGAAGAGCGTCTAGCTAGGGAAACAGCGGCCAATGAGAAGAAATTAATCTCCTTAAAGAATATTCAATTGGAGCAAGAATTGGAAAGCAAGAATCGAGAACTTGCCAATGCTGCCATGAATATTGTCTATAAAAATGAAATGCTGAATAACTTGCACCATGAATTAACCAATATTAATGATACCAATGGGAACAAGTTAAGTCAGGATCAACTTCGAAAAGTCAGCAAACTGATTGATGAGGCACACAGTGATGATCGGGATTGGGATTTATTTGAAAAGAGCTTTAATGAGGCCCATGAAAACTTTTTCAAAAAGTTAAAAGCAGACTATCCAGGACTTGTGCCGAATGATTTAAAACTATGTGCTTATCTAAGACTGAATATGTCAAGTAAAGAGATTGCATCCCTTTTAAATATTAGTACCCGCGGAGTTGAAATTCGTCGCTATAGACTTCGTAAAAAATTGAATTTACATACGACAAAAAATTTAACCGAGTTCTTGTTGGAACTTTAAAAAATAGTCTCCACTCACCTATTATTTTCAATAAAATTTGATAACAAACTGAAAGATCCTTATGCTAAAAGAATTGTTTTTTTAGCTGATTTTTAGTAAAATTCTCTATTCTCACCCATATTTTTAAAATTATTTTTAGTTATTATTTACTTTTTACTACTACAACACTACATCATAGTGACACAAAACTATATGTGTATTTTATACACTTTAGTGTTCAAGTTGTGAATTATATAATAATGTCAACAGATTTATTTTCAGTCTTTTAATATTTACTTAATAATAGAATGAGAAAGTATTTTTTTCATGTAGTAGTAATGTATATATAGAAAATTTCAATTACAAACCAATACATCACATATTTGTTAAGTGAATACACACTTTTTTACTACTAAACATTATTTACTCAATTAAAACCATTTGTTATATGAGGAAGTTATTTACCCTGACCTTTGTTTTCCTTATCAGCATGACCTGGCTATATGGACAAAGCAAAACCGTTACAGGAACGGTGAAGGACAGTCAAAGCATGATGACTTTGCCTGGCGTTTCCGTTACTATTAGTGGACAATCAGGTGGGACACAAACGGATGAGGCAGGCCGTTTTAGCCTAGAGGCTACTCCTACTGATTCATTAGTATTTTCCTTTGTGGGATTCGTTTCAAAGACTATTATCGTAGGTGATAAGAGTCAAATCAATGTTTTCTTGGATGATGAGAATTTAGCTTTAGAGGAAGTTGTCGTGGTCGGCTATGGTACTCAAAAGAAGGTTGATTTAACGGGAGCTATCGGTAGTGTAAAAGCTGCAGATATTGTTAAACAACCAGCCATGTCGGCGATGCAATCAATCCAAGGTAAAGTTGCAGGTCTTAATGTGACTGCTTCTGAAGCTCCAGGATCTACTCCACAAGTTACCATTCGTGGTCTTGGTACTGCCTTAGCAGGTAGAAACCCTTTATACATTGTGGATGGTTTTCCAATGGACAATCTGAATAGCATCAATCCTTCGGATATTGAATCCATTGATGTCTTAAAAGATGCTTCTTCAGCTTCCATTTATGGTGTTCGTGCATCCAATGGGGTGATCATGGTAACTACTAAAAAAGGTAAAATGGGATCAATAAAAATTGGTTATGAAGGCTATGTAGGCATGAAAAACATGCTGAATCAAGTCAAAATGGCTAATGCATCCCAATATATCGAATATTACAATGAGAATATTAAAGGTATCGGAAAAGGAACATTATTAAATACAAGCCAAAGCAATAATACAAATTGGTTTGATGAGATGTTGCAAAATGGTACAGTTTATAATAATGCCATTAACTTATCAGGGGGATCTGAAATCGTTGATTATTTTGTAAGTGTAAATAATTTCACAGAGAATGGAATTTTAGACGGTTCCAAATTTTCAAGAAATACTATTAGAAACAACAACACTTACAAGTTTTTAAACAACAAACTTAAATTTAATCAGACATTAAATCTTTCATTCAATAAATCTACTCCAAAGCCATATAGTTCATTCAATGATGCCTATCGTCAAACTCCACTGGCACCAGTGATGTTTGATAATGGTCGCTATGGTACTTCTATTTATAATACGACTACTGGAGTCGCAGGCTATCAAACACAACCAGGCGAGTCCACCGGAAATTTAAACTCCATTGGTAATCCAATTTATGCGATTAAAAGAGCAAATCAGCTAAATAATAGCACTCGGATTCAAGGAGGTATTGAAGGTGAATACCAAATCTTAGATTTCTTAAAAATCAATTCCCGTATTGGTGGAACAAAGATTTTCAGCAACGAAAGAACATTTTCAGATATCAAGGATGCATGGTTAAATGGTAGTCCGCTGCGAACAGAGGCTGATTTTGAGAAGTTAAAAAATGATAATCCGAATGTGACCCAATACGCAAACAACAGTTTGAGTTATAAAAAGAATGAAGATTTTAGATGGCAGTGGGAAACGTTTTTGACTTTTGACAAGAATTTTAATGGTCATCAACTGAACGCTGTAGCAGGTTTTTCTAGAGAAAAGTACAACATCAGCAATATGTTATCAGGTACAGGATATGATTTATTAGCACAAGAACAATATTGGAATATTGACATGGCCGATCCAGAATATACCAAAATTCTGAACCAAACTTTCCATACACCGATTGCATTAGCTTCATATTTTGGCCGTGTTCAGTACAACTATAACAGTAAATATTATGCCACAGCAACCTTCAGAAGAGATGGTTCTAGTATTTTTAGATCTACAGGAGATTATTTTGAAAACTTCCCTTCGTTTGGTATAGGTTGGACGATTTCCAATGAGGATTTCATGAAAGATAACACAGTATTAAACTTTTTGAAATTAAGAGCTAACTGGGGTGTTTTAGGAAATCAGGATATTCCATTGAACGTATCACAATTATTAACTGCTGACGGTAGTTCGAACTTAAATTATGTATTTGGCCCGAACCAAGATTTGGTATTAGGAGCAGCATTTGGTAGTCCAGCAATGCCTTTGAAATGGGAAAAAACCTATGAGACTGGCGTTGGTTTAGACTTTGAAATGTTTGATAGAAAACTATCAGGATCCTTTGATTACTATGATAAATTGAATTCCAATTTATTAATGAATGTGATTCCAATCTTAAATTCACCTTTCTCGAATAACTTTTATGACCATGGTGGTAAGGTTAGAAACAATGGTATTGAGGTAGTTTTAAATTGGAAAAATTCTATTTCTGAGGATTTCAATTACAATATCGGTGTTAATTATGCCTACAACCACAATGAGTTGAAAGAGGTAAAACCAGCATATGATGGAGCTTATGGAGGAAGTCTTGCAAATGGACAAATCACAAAGCAGATTAAAGCAAATCAACCACTTTATGGTTGGTGGATGTGGGAAACAGATGGGGTTTGGCAGAATCAAGATCAAATTGACAACGGTGTAAAATATGGTTCTCCAAGACCTGGCCATTTGAAATACAAAGATCAAAATGATGATGGCGTAATCGATAATAGAGATAAAGTATTTTTTGGATCCTATATGCCGTCATCAACCTATGGTGTAAACCTTGGTATCAACTACAAATCTGTTGATTTTTCACTTTCAGGATACGGTGTTGCAGGAAACAAAATCTATAATGCATTAAAAGGTACTCGGATCAATGGTGGTGAAAATATCACCGAGGAAACTTATTTGAACCGTTGGACTCCAACAAATAACTCGAATATCAATCCTGGTGCAGATAGAGATTCTTATGCTTCAAATTATTACCTAGAATCAGGAAATTATTTCAGAATTAACAATATCACCTTGGGGTATACCTTCAAAAAGCTATACAATTCGACTTCCAACATGAGGTTGTATTTTACGGCTCAGAATCCATTTATGTTCACAAAATATACAGGATTTTCACCTGAGATCCCTAGTGATGGAAATCCACAGTTGACCTCGGGTATAGAATTATCGGCTTATCCAACTACAAGAAACTTCTTGTTTGGTATCAATGTACAGTTCTAAATCATTAAAGACGACAAATATGAAATTCAGAAATTTAAATATAGCATTATTGGCAGCTGCAGGTCTTTTAATGACGGGTTGTGCCAAGGACTTTCTAGACGTACCATCTAAAGAAATAATTGAGGCTGAAGATAGTAATCAGAATTACTCACCGGAGGTTTTGATCAATGGTATTTATGGGATGTTCACAGATTGGAATTATGGTTTTTCTTTTTTAGGGATTACAGAGATAATTTCCGATAATTCAGATAAAGGTTCCTCTCCTACAGATACAGGTAGTGACAAGGATATTTTGGATAATTTGACTTATACCTCCACTGCAGGTTCATTTGCAGCATTATGGGAACAATGGTACAAATCCATTGGTCGTGCCAGCAATGCCATTGAATATACCGAAGGATATGGTTTGACGGATGAAACCTTAAAGAACCGTTATATTGGAGAAGCAAGGTTTTTGAGAGCTTTAAATTATTTTTGGTTGGTTCGTGGTTGGGGTGATGTTCCAATTCAAGAGCAGGACTTAATTAAGAGAGTACCTCAATCTGAGGTTTATGCTTATATCGAAGCAGATCTTCAATTTGCGATCAATAATCTTCCTGATAAGTCAAAATACGCGAGTAAAGATTTGGGTCGTGCGACTAAAGGTGCTGCTCAAGGCTTATTATCGAAAGTTTACTTATATCAAGGAAAATGGCAACAGGCCTATGATATGGCTCAAGCTGTAATAAATTCAGGTGAATATAGTTTAGAACCAAATTATGAGAAAATTTGGAGATTAGAGGGTGAAAATGGCGGCGAATCTTTATTTGAAATTCAAGCTAGAGGATCTTCAATTGCCCATGGTATCCAACAATATTCTCAAACGCAAGGACCACGTGGTGGTACGGCGGCAATTGGTTGGGGATTTAATACACCATCACAAAACCTTTTGGATGCATTCAACGCAGAAAAGGATGATATCCGAAGAGATGCAACCATAATTTTCCGTAATGAAACCATGTTTGACGGTGTCAAGATTGGAAATACGGAAAATGAAATGTACAATGAAAAGGCTTATTCATCTGCCAATGGTGGTGCTGGAGATACCGACAAGAATCTAAGGTACTTACGATTAGGAGAAGTGTACTTAATAAAAGCAGAAGCTGCGAATGAGTTAGGAAATACTGCAGAGGCGTTGTCAGCATTGAATGCTATTCGTAATCGTGTAAAATTACCTAATACGACAGCTACTGGTCAAGCGGGAATTCGTCAAGCTATATGGAAAGAACGTCGTTTAGAATTAGCGATGGAGCATGACCGTTGGTTTGATTTAGTAAGGACAAAACAAGCAGAAACAGCGATGAAAGCTGCAGGAAAAGCATTTCAAGCTAAGCAATACTTGTTTCCAATTCCAAACAATCAGTTAATACAAACACCAGAAATGGTTCAAAATCCTGGCTGGTAGATTTTCATACAATTTGAGGGAAGGTCAATTGATCTTCCCTTATTTATATAATTTCAAGCATGAGAAATCTTTACTCCACAATACTATTGTTCAGTTTTCTTTTCTTGGCTTGTTCCAAGAATGATGCTCCGAACAAACCTTCAGATTCTGGTTTTGCCCTTAGTTCTGTAAAGGTTGGCAATCAAGATTTACAGATCAATTCCAAAGGCATTGCATTAAGCCCAGAAATAACCATTGATTTTGATGAAACCCTTGCTAGTCAAGATTTATCCTCAACAATTCAGTTATTAAACGCTGATAAGGCAACCATGGCTAGCAGCGTAAAACTTATTGATGGAGGCAAGAGAGTTTCCATTACTCCCTCTAAGCCTCTATTAGCTTTATCTAAGTACGAAATATTAATAAAGAACTCCTTAAAAAGCACTTCGAATAATAGCTTAAAACAGCAATATAATATTGTATTCAACACAGCTATAGATCAATCTGATAAATTCAAGCGGATTTCTGAGGAAGAGCTTTTGAATTTAGTTCAAAAACAGACTTTCAGTTATTTCTGGGATTTTGCGCATCCTAACTCAGGGATGATTCGGGAGCGAAATAGTTCAACAGAAACCGTTACCACCGGAGGGACCGGATTTGGTCTAATGGCTATTGTTACTGCCGTTCATCGGAATTTTATCACAAAAGCCGAAGGACTAGCAAGGACCAAAAAGATAATTACCTTTTTAAAGTCAGCTGATAAATATCATGGAGCCTTTTCCCATTGGTATAATGGTGCCACTGGAAAAACGCAGCCCTTCAGCACTAAGGATAATGGCGCAGATCTGGTAGAAACTTCGCTCCTTTTTCAAGGATTATTTGTTGCTAGAGAGTATTTTAAGGATGCAACAGTCACAGCGGACATCAATGCAATGTATCAAGCTGTAGAATGGAAATTTTTTCAAAATGGGCAGAACGTTTTGTTTTGGCATTGGAGTCCTAGTAATGCCTGGGAAATGAATCTAAAAATCCAGGGCTGGAACGAATCATTGATCACCTATGTATTAGCTGCAGGTAGTAGTCAACATGGCATTGAGAAAAAGGTTTATGACGAAGGTTGGACAAGAAATGGTCAATTCAAGAATGGGAAGAGTTTTTTCAATTTAGTTTTACCCCTAGGGCCAGATCAAGGCGGGCCATTGTTTACTGCACAATATAGTTTTTTAGGAATCAATCCAATTGGGTTGAAAGATGCACATGCAGATTATGAAGAACAAGTTAAGAATCAGACCTTAATCAACAGAGCTTATTGCATATCTAATCCGAAGGGATATTATGGATATTCTTCTTCCAACTGGGGTTTAACAGCGGGAGATATTCCAAATGGTTATTCTGCGATGTCTGCAAGTAATGACCTTGGGATAATTAGCCCTACTGCGGCATTAACATCCATGGCATTTACTCCAAAAGAATCAAAAGAGGCATTAGAGTTTTTTTATTATAAGCTGGGTGACCGTTTATGGGGGCAATATGGTTTTAAGGATGGATTTTCCTTGGACCAAGCCTGGTTTGCAGAAAGCTTTATTTCGATTAATCAGGGACCAATTATCATTGGTATTGAAAATCATCGCAGCAAATTAATCTGGAACTTATTGATGAAAAGTCCAGAAGTCAAAAATGGATTAAAAAAATTAGGATTTACTTCTCCAAACATTTAATATATGAAGCTACAGACACTAACAATTGCATTATTACTAGCAGCAACAGGATTATCATCCTGTCAGAACTCACAAAAAGGGGAAAACCAAAAAGACAGTATTTCAGCGGATAGCGTTTCCTTATCCAATGATTCCTTGATGAACAAAATCCAGGCTCAAACCTTTCAATACTTTTGGGAAGGGGCAGAACCGAATTCGGGTTTGGCGAGAGAAAGGATTCATATTGATGGTGTTTATCCTGAGAATGACGAAAATGTCGTTACCATTGGCGGTAGCGGATTTGGAATCATGGGATTAGTGGTCGGCATGGAACGAGGATACATCAGTAAAAAGGAAGGTGAAGACCGATTAAACCATATTATGGATTTTCTTGGGAAAATACCACGTTTTAAAGGAGCTTGGTCCCATTGGTATCATGGCGATACAGGAAAGGTTAAAGCCTTTAGTGAGAAGGATAATGGTGGTGACCTCGTGGAGACTGCATTTTTAGCACAATCATTAATCGTTGTTCGGGAATACCTGAAGGACGGGTCTGAGGAACAAAAATCAATTGCAAAGAAGGCAGACGACCTTTGGAAGTCTGTTGATTGGAACCATTATACCAATGGCAAGAATGTTTTATTATGGCACTGGAGTCCTACGCATGATTTCGGTATGAACCATCCGATTCAAGGCTATGATGAATGTTTGGTAACCTATGTTTTAGCCGGTTCCTCACCTACTCATCCAATTGACACAGCGGTTTACAATCAAGGTTGGGCAAGAAATGGTAAGATAAAATCCGATTTAAAGAAATTCAATATTCCAATTGGGGTAAAACACAATGCCAAGGAAGGTCAGGTAGGACCCTTATTTTGGGCGCACTACTCCTTCTTAGGATTAAATCCAACTGGTTTAAAGGATGCCTATGTAGATTATGGAGAAGTGGTAGTTAACCATGCTAAGATCAATATTGCCTATGCGGATGAGAATCCTAATAAATATAAAGGCTATGGATCAGAGAAAGGTTGGGGTTGGACAGCATCTTATTCTATAAAAGGGTATGATGCACATCATCCAGACAATGATAAATCCGTTATTAGTCCTACAGCTGCCCTATCTTCTACGCCATATACACCGAAGGAAAGTATGGCATTTGCCAGATATTTATTCAACCAGCTTGGCGATAAAGTATGGGGGAAATATGGTTTTTATGATGCTTACAGTGAAACCGAGAATTGGTTTCCACAACGATATTTAGCGATTGACCAAGGGCCGATCGTCGTGATGATGGAAAATTACCGATCTGGATTAATCTGGAACTTGTTTATGCAGGCACCAGAGATACAATCTGGTTTGAAGAAATTAGGATTTCAGAGTCCCAATCTGAAATAGTTAATAGTTAGAATTAGTTACTCAGCTCAGCAATGGGCTGAGTTTTTAGAATTGAAGAGAATGAGATTAATTAGAAACATCATCTGTGCAGGACTAATTTTCAGCAGTCATTTGGTATTTGCTCAAGCAGACCAAAAGATGGGAAAATTCATTGATGAATTGATGGGGAAAATGACGATTGAGGAAAAAATTGGTCAATTGAATTTGGTAACTGCAGGCGAGGCGACAACGGGTTCTGTCGTATCAACAGATGTAGAGTCAAAGATTAAAGCCGGAAATATCGGAGGAATTTTTAGTATGACCTCCCCTTCCAGAATCCGGAAAGCCCAAGAATTAGCAGTGAATCAATCGAGGTTAAAGATACCTATCATCTTTGGGATGGATGTTATTCATGGATATAAGACTATTTTTCCGATTCCATTGGGATTGGCAGCAACATGGGACATGAATTTGATTCAGAAAACTGCCCGTGTAGCAGCTACGGAAGCATCAGCAGATGGATTAAATTGGACCTTTTCCCCTATGGTTGATATTTCCAGGGATGCACGTTGGGGAAGAATTTCAGAAGGAAGTGGTGAGGATACCTATTTGAGTACTCGTATCGCAAAAGAAATGGTTATAGGCTATCAAGGCGATGATTTAAGTAAAAATAACACCTTGATGGCTTGTGTAAAGCATTTTGCCTTATATGGAGCGGCCGAATCCGGTCGAGATTATAATACGACGGATATGAGTTTACATAGAATGTACAATGAATATTTACCTCCCTATAAAGCAGCCCTTGATGCTGGAGCGATGTCTGTGATGACTTCCTTCAATGATATCAACGGAGTTCCTGCAAGCGCGAACCAGTGGTTATTGACAGATTTATTGCGTAAAGATTGGAATTTCAACGGTTTGGTAGTAACCGATTATACGGCTGTCAATGAATTAATTGACCACGGTCTTGGTGATCTTCAGAAAGTATCAGAACTTTCCTTGAAGGCTGGAGTGGATATGGATATGGTTGGTGAAGGCTTCTTGACTACTTTAAAGAAATCATTGGATGAAGGGAAAGTATCAGAAGAAGAAATCAATCGAGCCTGTCGTTATGTATTAGAAGCAAAATATAGATTGGGATTATTTGAAGATCCATTCAAATATTGTGATGAAGATAGAGCGAAGAAAGAGCTATTAACTCCAGAGAATTTAAAATTGGCAAGAGAAGCTGCCGGGAAATCATTTGTCTTATTAAAGAATGCCAACCATACCCTACCATTAAAAAAACAGGGTACAGTTGCAGTAATAGGTTCATTAGCAAATACAGGGGCAAATATGCCAGGAACCTGGAGTGTGAGTGCTGATTTAGAAAATACACAATCACTTGTTGAAGGAATGCGTTCAGTACTTGGAGATAAAGTGGATATTGTGACACACTTGGGGGCAAATTTGACGGATGATCCTGCATTACAAGAGCGTTCCACCATGTTTGGACGTACCATTCCTCGTGATAATCGTTCATCTGAAGCAATTATTGCAGAGGCCTTGGAAGTTAGCAAGAATGCGGAAGTAATCGTAGCAGCCTTGGGTGAGAGTTCTGAGATGAGTGGAGAAAGCTCTAGTCGTACTGATTTAAATATTCCGGAGAGCCAAAAACGATTATTGGAAGCCTTGGTAAAAACAGGTAAACCCGTAGTTTTGGTATTATTTGCTGGAAGACCATTAACCCTAACTTGGGAACAAGAACATGTTCCAGCCATTCTCAATGTATGGTTTGGGGGAACAGAAACCGGAAAAGCAGTAGCGGATGTACTCTTTGGGGATGTAAATCCATCAGGGAAACTACCGGCAACATTTCCGCAGAATGTAGGACAATTACCAATGTACTACAGCGAGAAAAATACAGGTCGTCCATTAGCAAAATCAGCATGGTTTCAGAAATTTAGATCAAATTACCTAGATGTGAGCAATGAACCTTTATATCCATTTGGATTTGGATTAAGCTATACTGAATTTGAGTATAGTCCCTTGAAATTGGAGAAAGCAACCATAAACAAATCAGATAAGCTCAAAATTACTGTTCAGGTCAAAAATAAGGGGCAGTATAATGGTGAGGAAGTGGTTCAATTATATATTCAGGACTTGGTTGCATCACAAACCAGACCAGTTAAAGAATTGAAAGGCTTTCAAAAAGTATGGATAGAGAAGGGAAAATCGAAAACCGTTGAGTTTGAAATCAGTGAAGAAGATTTAAAATTTTACAATCAAAAGCTTGATTTTATTTCAGAACCTGGGAAGTTTAAGGTTTATATAGGAACCAATTCGAGGGATGTTCAAGAAGCAGAATTTGAATTGATAGACTAAGATAATCTTGCATAATTTAATTTAAATAATGAATAAGAGCGACAATTTTGTCGCTCTTATTATTGAAATACCATATTATTGGGATAAGGATTACCCAATATTTTCCGTATAAAAATCTACTTCGATAAATTTTTGGAATTCACTTTCATCTTCTTGCGTTAATTGAAATTGTTTGATAACTCCGGCAATTTTAATTGGAGATTCAGGCAATAAGCCGGCGTCTTTATCATGTGCCACAAGGACAGCCTCTCCGGATACATCATCTTTAATTTCATAAACTATATAAGTCTCACTGATTGGGATTAATGTAAAAACATCGATCACGGGAATAGAGATAAAACCAGAAATGACACCTTCGCCTTCGATTTTGCGAGGGGTACCACTAATAATCACTCCAGTTCCGGCATCCAAGGATTCTAATTCAGCATTAGAATTTATTGATTGCGGACTATATTTCTGGAAATTATCAGAAAGTTTATCATCGAATCTCCCTTCAATTTCCTGTTGTTCCCTAGCTGATAATTTGGACATTGCCAGATTTAAAAACAATACAGCCTTTTGTTTCGGTAGGCTTGCTCCGGCCACTTTTGACACTTCCGATTGAGAAATAAGGTCATCATCTGCTTTAGTAAAAATATTGTAGAATTGACCACCATTATCCAGGTTATCAATTGCTTGACTAGCACTTTTGAAAAGGGTTATTTGTTCCATTATTAGATAGTTTTGATTCTTAAATTTACTGATTTTATTAGAATTATACAGGATTTCAAGCTTATCTATAGCTTTTTTGCATTGATAATGTGGGTAAGATGATGGTTACAATGCCAAGCATAAATTCCTATTGCAGTTTCAATACTAATCGTTTTATTGGATTCAGGATTACGAAATTGTTTTTTCAAATCCTGTAGGGAAAGGTTTGATAGCAGCGTAGCCCAACGTTGGTGCAATCCATCCAAAATTTTCATGGAGCTTTCAATTGGCATATTACTGTCAGGCAAATTTGCCCATAGATCTTCCTTATAAGTTTTTATGGTGGGAGTATCCTCAGTCAATGCCAGTTTAAACCGAATAAAACTATTCATATGACTATCTGCACAGTGGTGGATTAACTGTCTAATGGTCCAGCCATCTTCCCGATACGTCAATTCAAAATCTTTATCCTGTAATTTTTGAATTTCATTACGCAGGTATTCAGGGAATTTGGCAATCGTTTTTATCCAGGAATCGATGGTTTCCGGATTGATATGTTCAGGTTGGCTGAATTTTCCAATTGGATATCTAAGTTTTTCAAGTTGGTCTTTTAACATGATTATTTTGGTTATAAGGTATTATATCAACGGTCTCTATACCAATTTTCTTCATAATAGTTTAGGTAAGCACGGTATTGAGAGTCAGGTTCAGAATTTTGGACAACGATTACTTTCCAATCATCAAATTTGGGTTTGTCTTTGGCATGAAAGTAACTTTGCGCCATATTAATGGCCATTTCTGCAATTTGAGTTTTATCAGATGCGAGTTCAATTCCTTTTCTATATACTTTTTCAGCTTCAGGAAGATTATTCAAGTGTTTTAATGAGAAACCGAGTTCCCTATAATACCAGAAATTGCTGGGGTTATTTTCTAAGGCTTTATTCAAAACAATAACAGCCTTATAAAAGCTTCCTGTTGCATTATAGGCATATCCCAATTCAAATTCTAATCCTGGAAAATGAGGATCTTCCTGATATGCTTTTTGGAGAATTGGAAGAGCTTTAATGCTAGCTCCTGCCCCATTCATCCAAGATGCTCTTTGCACCCTGTTTTGTAGGAAATCACTATTTTCCTTATACGGTTTCAACCATTCAGGTTGAGGATTCAGATGAAGGTATTTTATTTGTTCATCATTCAGCGGCATTACATCAAAAGTATTGGGGTCTAGTCTTACCATAATATTTGAAGAGGTATCGAGTCTAGGAATTTTATGGAATTTATTGTTTTTATATTCCAGTTCGCCTTCATACTTGTAGGTATATCCGCTTTGTGGATCTAGGTAAATAAATCCTAGGGCATAGGTATTTTGTTTATCTTTTTTATTAAAAACGACCCATTGATCTTCAGCATTATAAAATTTGGTTTCAAAAGCAAGATTTGATTTTTGTGCAAGGGCGATATTGCATAATGAAAATAGGAAGACAATGATTTTTTTCATGCTGAAAATGACTTTATACTAAAGTCGGCATTAATAAGGAAAAAAGTAAATGTTGTAAATAAATTTAGGGGTTTTTAACGGAAAAACGGGTTAAAAAGGGTTGTAATAAAAATAATCGGGCTCATTTTCAGGCTACTAATAATTAAGTTTTGGAGAGCGTATAAAAATTTCTACTTTTGTCGCGGAGAGTTGGCAGAGTGGTCGAATGCGGCGGTCTTGAAAACCGTTAACTGTCACAGGTTCGGGGGTTCGAATCCCTCACTCTCCGCCAAACAAATCAAAGCCTCGCAATAGCGAGGTTTTGTTGTTTTTGAAGCTTTTGCCAAACTTGTTTGAGCAAATTCTTCAAAAACAACAAAACATAGTGAGCACAGCGAACGGGCTTTGATTTGTATGAAGCCTCCCCCAACAAGGGATGGCTCAGGGATGGAGTGCGGGAATTGTGGGGCTGAGCCAATCCCTCCGACTCCTTCAAAAACAACAAAACATAGTGAGCACAGCGAACGGCCTTGATTTGTATGAAGCCTCCCCCATCAAGGGATGGTATTCAGACTTCAAATAATATTGGATTGAACTTTACCAAATATTTCCTATAGGTATCTTTATTTAGTATAAAAATTCAAAATTATCTATAGTTTATTAATATTTGATTATTATAAATAGGATTAGTATTTATGTTTTATATATTTCCAAATTCAATGGAATTTATTCATTTCTTTTTGCTCCCTTTTAATATTTTTTCTTTATTCCCTTTATCGATTAAATACATTGCATAAATATTTGAATACAATTCAGGAGAATAATCTGTAATTAGTCCTATTTCAAATCCATCTTTTTCGTAAGTAAATTTATATTGGTTTATACTAATTGTATTGACTAATTGAAACCCATATTCATTTAGGTCATTTTTCATTTGCTGATACTCCTGTGAATCAGTAGTCATATAAACTGTAAGTAGATTTATGTCATTTGAAACAATTTTCCCTATCATTTTTGTGTCTAAGCCATCTTCCTTAGCAAAATAATAAAGTATTGATTTATTTCCCGCAATGTTGAACTCCTTTAGTAAAGTCTTCTTGTATTTTGGATTTTGTAATTCAAACCCCTTACTTAATAAAATATCTTCTACGTCTACAATTTTGTTGTTGTGGATATCAGCAAAATCATGCAGATTAATTTGTGCTAATGAAAAATTATAAAGTATTATTAATAGAATTGAGAGAATATATTTCATATTGTCTATTTCAAGCAAAATAAATTGATTTTGAGAATTGGTTTCCAATTCATAAAGAATTTCATGTTATAATAAAATGGTTATTCAAATATATCAAAAAGTAAATATCTTGGAATCTACTTTCTTTTCATTGTTCACCTTCTTTAATATTTAAGTATTAAAAATGCAATTATCTTTCTCCCTCAAAATTCACTCACCCCCTCCCCATAAACTCAATATGTTTCGGATTTTTACCACCCCTACTTTTCAATCTTTGCATTATAAAACAATTAAAAACTATACAAAAATTTAAAGGCAAATAGGCATTAATTCCCCTCCTCTTCTACAGAAAACAGTTTTTCTTCCACCAGATGCAATTGGTATAGGTACAGTTGATATTTTGTTTAATTTTACAACAGCACTAAGTAAATATTTAAACACAATGCATACCGTGAACTTTGAAATTATCAAATATTCCGATACATATAAACAACAAGTTTTGACTGTTTGGGAAAAATCAGTTCTTGCGACACACGATTTCTTGACCCCAACTGATTTTAAAGAAATTAAGGAATTAGTCAATACTATTAATTTCAATGATTTTCAGGTTTTTTGTTTAGTAAAGGGAAAAAGAATATCGGGTTTTATTGCTGTTGAAGATAAAAAAGTTGAAATGCTCTTTTTAGACCCAGAATATTTCGGTCAAGGGCTAGGACAGAAATTATTAAACTTCGCAGTCAAAGAACTAAATGCAGACAAGGTAGATGTAAATGAGCAGAACACAAAAGCACTGAAATTTTATCAAAAATTTGGATTTGAAATATTTGAGAGAACTGATAAGGACGAGCAAGGAAGAAACTATCCTCTATTGAGATTGAAATTAGTAGATCAACAATAGATAAATCCTAAATCATTAGTATAAAGGTTTTACGTTGTAATCCTGCAAAGTTAATACACAAAATAATTTCATTTTACACCCTGAACCCATGCATATCGTTTTTTTACCCAAGACAATAATCGAACTTGAAGAATGGATGAAAGAAAAATGCTTCAACTTTGATAGTTATTCCATAAACGGGAGTAGTATTTATGAAGGTTTTGGGATTGACAAATCAGACGGACTTTATGTATGGTTTTATACAGAACGTGGACAAAAAGACAATTTGAAATACTTCAAGACAGAGAGTGAAATTGTAGAATATGCTTTTAATCAGATTAAGTCTGACAAATGGGCTAGGACACATTGCATCGGTTTTTCCGCAGATATTAATAAAATAAAGGATTTAAAAAACATATTACAGACAATGGAAATAACGTTTTTTGAAGATCAAATACCATATTATGGAATAGACAGACCTGTATATAGAATATTTGTATCAGGCTGCGACATAAAAAAGACAGAATATTTAAAGGAAAAATATTGGACAGAAAAATAAAAACTGTGTTTTTCTCGAGTAATAGTCCAAAAAAATATCAATCCCCCTCCCCTCATAAACTCAGCAAGATTCAGATTTTCTAGCAGCCCACACTTTTCAATCTTTGCATTATATAACTAATAAAAAACTATGCAAAGATTTACAGACAAGTACGCATTGATCACAGGAGGAACAAGCGGAATGGGATTAGCTACGGCTCAAGAATTCATCATTAATCTAGCATCTATTAATTTATTATTCAGTATTTTACTATTTTTAAAGGACAAGAAAGCGAAGTATATAATATAAAGCAATGAGAAAAAGGAATTGCTGCTCAAGTACGTTCGATAAATCACAGTATCTATGAAAAGACATATTTTACTACTCTTTACTCTACTTCTACATTTGGGTTTATTAGCTAATGATGGGGCCTATTTTGCTGCTGGAAATCAATTAATTCCAATTCAGGAAAGTGATATTGCTGTCCAAAAAGAAATATTGAAGGTCAAAAAGGTAAATAACAAATTTATTGAAGTCTCTGTTTATTATGAGTTTTTCAACCCATCAGCGGCGAAGGAAATTATTGTTGGATTTGAGGCTATATCTCCTAATGGTGATGTAGATGGGGCTCCGAAGAAAGGATTGCATCCATATATGCGGGATTTCACGGTGATCATGAATGATAAGAAATTGAATTATGAAGTTGCTTATGTTGCTGATTCCTTATACAATAATGATGGAAAGATTAAGTCTATTGATTTAAAAACCTTTGATGGAAACACGAGCGGCAATGAAGTTTATTTTTTTTATGTGTACCACTTTAAAGCAATGTTCAAGCCCGGAAAGAATATTGTAAAGCATACCTATGTTTTCGATGTTTCTGGAAGTATAGATTACAATTATCATTTTGACTATGTCTTGACTGCTGCAAATAGATGGGCAAATAAGCAAATCGATGATTTTACCCTTATCGTTGATATGGGTGATTTTGAGGAGTTCAATATTCCGAAAACATTCTTCACACAAAAGAATGATTGGACCATTAAAGGCATTGGCAAGATGAAGGATATTAAAGGTGATGTCAATTCAATAAAGGATAAGGATGCTGTAGAATTTTTCATCCAAAAAGGTACAATTCAATTCCAAAAGAAGAATTTCAGACCAGAAGGTGAATTGACTATTTATGGTATTAATTATTATATAAATGGCCTTGAAAACAATGATACCGACTTTTATCTAATATAAATATTGATCAACCATTAAGTTCTGTACAACGTAAAATAATAAGGAATTTACCGTATGCCCGCAGAGGATATGTATTTAATGATAAGGATTTAAAGGCGTTTTATGAGGCTGTGAATTGGTATATTCCAAATCCTAAATATGTGGCCGATGTCAATTCATTGACTAAGGCGGAACAATCCTGGTTGAAGAAATGGAAGGAATGATGAGGGGAGATATGTTTGTTGAAAGGTTGTCCGATGATCTGAACGGAAACTCCGTAGGAGTTTAATATTAGTAAAAATATGTACAAGATAAATAGACGCCAATCCAATTCAATCGCTTTAGCGATTGAATTGGATTGGCGTTTTTATTGATTGTTTTGCTTGTTACTAATATTGAACCCCTCTGGGGTTCCTACAAATATGCCGCCCCTACAGGGGCTATTTCATATAAACTGATATTGCTACAAATATGTCGCCCCGCTGGGGCTTGATATGGTATTTACCACAAGAGGGATTCTGAGCAGCGCCGAAGAATCTGTTTATTCTAAAAAAACGGGAGATTGTCTTTCTGAATCGAAGATGAAGAATCTATTTTGGGAAAAATGGTAGGGGCGTATCGCATACGCCTATTACAATTTTCTAGATCACATCATCATATTAACCCTAGATTATGGAAATCTAAACTTTGATTTTAAAAGAAAATATTCAATTAAGATTTATCCTCATAATTTTTTATGGTAGCTAGTAATTCTGTTTTAAAGTTGTAGATATCATCTACAGATTCTATTTGTTTTTTTTCACCATTATCTTTTCCTTGATTAAAAAGCTCAATATATTTAACCGTCGCTGAATTAAAATGCAATCGGCAAATAGGCTTTCTATTATTATCATCTAACAGAATTCCAAAATAAGATTGAGTATCCCTAAATGCTATTCTACTTGATGGCAAAATCTCCCTTAAGATTGCTTTTACAATTTGAAAACCCTCTTTTTCTTCTTCGGTAGTATTTATTTTATCTTGCTTGTCAGTGCTTCCAGAATTATCATCAATTGGTTCAGTATTATTCGCTTCTTTGGATGGTATATTTTCATTGATGCTTAATGCATTCTTTAATCTAGAATTTATACTTTCATTAATAAACGTTGAAATTGCTCTTTTGGAATAATCTTTAAATACTGCCAATCTTGAGGCAATTATGGGTTTATCAAAAAACTTAGAAACGAGCATTTTCACAAATTCATCAGAAGGACTATTTAATTCTTTCTCCAATTCAAAACGAATTGCTTTAATATATTTTAATCCTTCAGCTGAATCTAAAATACTTTCCAAATTGTAGCCATTCTTCGTGAATTTTTCTAAAATTTTCAAGTTTGAATCTTTTAGATTCTTTAAATCTAAAGTAAAGAATGGTTTTTCATCCATTATATTAGGTTTTTCCAGATCAGCATAAAAGTTATAAATATGACCATTTGTAAGGACGCCAAATCTAGCTTTTGATACATGAAAATATCTATGTAATTGTGAGTTATGGGCATCTGCATTCTCTTTCCAGTGTTTGCATTCGATTATCAGAATTGGTTCATCATCCTTTTTTATGACATAATCTACCTTTTCTCCTTTTTTGGTCCCTATATCACAGATAAATTCTGGAATAACTTCCGTAGGATTAAAAATGTCATATCCTAATATTTGAATAAAAGGCATAACAAAGGCGTTTTTTGTAGCCTCTTCAGTTCCAATTTGATCCTTCAACGCATCAACTCTTTGGTGAAGTTGCTCTAACTTAAGTTTAAGATCTTGTTCCATAGTCATAATTGAATTAGAATTTCTTATAATAAATCATGAATTTAAGAGCAATATCAACAGCGATTTTACGGTTAACCGTAAACACATAAAATAGATGCCTTTTATTGGCGTTTTTATTGATTGTTTTGCTTGTTACTAATATTGAACCCCTCTGGGGTTCCTACAAATATGTCGCCCCAACGGGGCTATTTCATATAAACTGATATTGCTACAAATATGTCGCCCCGCTGGGGCTGTATCATGTGGACCAATGGTGCTACAAATATGTCGCCCCTACAGGGCTATTTCATGTGAACCGATGGTGCTACAAATATGTCGCCCCGCTGGGGCTTGATATGGTATTTACCACAAGAGGGATTCTGAGCAGCGCCGAAGAATCTGTTTATTCTAAAAAAACGGGAGATTGTCTTTCTTAATCGAAGATGAAGAATCTATTTTGGAAAAAATGGGTAGGGGCGTATAGTCCTCCCACCCCAAAACGCAAAAAGCTGATTTAAGTTAAATCAGCTTTTAATATTATAAAGGTAGATGTTATTTAATTTTTTGGAGTTGGATGGTGTCACCTTCTAGGATGACTAATTTTAGGATGTCTGCTTTAATTAGAAATGGAATTTCTCTACTTGCCGAGTCTATTATTATGCCTTTATGGGTTTCTAGGTGGAAATTATAGGTTCATTACCAAGCTGTTGTGTCATAGGTTGCATTGAGGAAACCGTCCTTTAAAAAATTTAAACTTAAATCGACGGTATCTGATTCTGAGCTGATCTGACCGCTTCCCTCCCATTCTGTTCCTACAATGTTTATTTCTTCTTGTACGTTGAATTCATCTTTAACACATGAAGTAAATCCTAATGATAAAGCAAATAGTCCAAAAATCAGTTTTCTCATATCTAAACGGTTTTCAATATTTTGGTCTCCAAGAAACAATATTAATGCCAATATAAATAGTCAGGATAATAAGGAAAAATTCATTAATTAATTGTAGATTACAATGTTTAATTCTGTAAATTAAATAAGTGTCAATTTTATATTAACATTAATTTCAAGCTAAAATTATGGGACAAACTTATGATATCTATTTACCAACTGGTCCTCAAAGGAGAAGGGACCTATTACCCATTTGGATAAAATATTTTTGTTGGATATTTTTCCTGCGTAGCATTGGCATTGTTGTTCAGTATTTATTGTACCTGTTTATTGAGTATCCTATTTCAGAAAGTATTTTCGGTATCAAAGGTTCAGAGGCATTTGACTGGCTTAGTATTTTAGTTTTCTGTACAATTGTTTTAAATGCTGTTGCAGCGTATATGTTATGGTTTGAAAAGGATCATGCGATGATTTTTGCAAAAACAATGGCTTCAATTGGTTTATTTATATGTGTGTTTAGGATCTTTAATTTGGAAAATTTTGATTCTCGACTGGCTCCTTCCATTCGGATGGAAATTATCTTGCTATTGATTTACATGGTGCGCTTGCATAAAATTTCGGATCAATGGAAAAATATGACGCATTAAACTGGAATTATGTTAATGGTTAACTATCATAATAAGGTTTTTCGGACGGTTGAAAATAGTTCGACTGGAGAAACGAATACTGAGACGGAATTTCATTATAAACAGATTGGCAATATTGTATTCGCCGAGTATTATGGTGGAAACATAAAATACGGGCATCTTTTAGGTTTGGTAAGTGAGTATGGCACCATTGAGATGAGCTATCATCAAGTTAATATTCGTGGCGAAATGATGACCGGAAAATGTGAGTCAATTCCCGAAATCATGGCGAATGGCAAAGTACGATTGCATGAAAATTGGGAATGGACCTGTGGTGATTTTTCCAAGGGAAAGTCTATTGTAGAAGAAAAATAAGTGAAGATGAAAGATAATTCCATTAAAAAGGAAGAATTAAGAGAAATAATCGAGGGTTTCAGAAAGGATTCTGATGTTTCCAGGTTGGAAAGGTTCAAGTTGAATATTGCTCCGATCCCTAATAAAGACTGGAGTTATGATAAGAATGCTTGGAATAGGGCTATGTTGATCCTAGAATTGTTTGAAAATAATGAAAGAGCAGATAAGCCACTTATTAAATGGCTTTTGGATGAAGAGATAAAGGGTCAAGAAATTGATATTTTGTATTATGCTTTAGATGTTAATGCTTATTTATTATATAAGCATATGGATGCGGAGGATGTTTACCAGCTTTACAATTCCAAGTTTGGCTTTGCTAATGTTTTCCACTTGGATGTAGAATTAATTTTCGGATATGATCGGGAACAGATGAAGCAGTATTTAAAAGATACTATTGATACGAACCCAATGAATTCGGAAATATTAAAAACTATATCCGACTATGAAAGTAATCCAGATGCTAAATTTAAAACAAGATCAGAATACATAGAGTATTACGAGAATAGGAAAATCAAGCATATTAGAAATGATATTGAATCCAGCAGATCATTTATGGAATCTGGCAAATAGAGATGTTTAGCTTCTAACTTTCTGGGACAGGGTCAAAATCGGTTAATTTACTAGGGTCATAAACTGCTACTCCTACTTTCGAATCAGCACAACCATAATATAGAAACCATTTATTCTTAAAATACGTAAGTCCTTGTAGAAAAACAGTTCCATCTTTGTATTGTCCTGATTTTTCAAAATCTTCCATTGGTCTTAGAAAAGGGACATCCATGCGTTGGATTACTTCTGTTGGGTTTTTACTGGAGAATAGCACTTGTCCGGCGCTATAGGTTCCTAAATTAAAGCGAGGATCTGCTAAAACTTTATTATTATGATTTTTCCCGTTATAAAGTAGCAATATACCTTTATCGGTCATTACAGCAGGCGGACCACATTCAGTTAGTGCAGAGTCAAAATACCCTTCTCTAGGCTTGATAAATTTAGCCAGATTCCCCTCTTCATTTAGAATAGGTTCCCAATTAATCAGGTCCGTTGATGTCGCACCTGAAACGCCATGTTCACCCCAATACATAAAATATTTACCATCAATTTTAGTGATGATTAGTTTATCATTTTTTAATTTGGTGACTATTGAAGCGGATTTATGACCTTCATTGAAAACTTTTTGATACTTGGCATTTCTAAAAATTGGGCCATGTTTTTGCCAATTTATTAAGTCTTTAGAGGTAGCTACACCTAGTCGAGGAACATCTCGGTTCCATTGGGTGTAAAAAACGACATAGGTCCCATCTTCAGTTACGGCAAGCCGCGGATCTTCAATGCCCCCTGGCCATTCAAATTCTTTTTGATCATCTTTAGCTGGGAATAAGACTGGTTCTTTATGTTGGGTAAAATGAATACCATCCTTACTTTCGGCGAGGCCTAATCTTGAAGTTCGAAAACCTATTCCTATCCCATATTTATCTTCAGCTCTATATAGAACATAAACTTTTCCATCCTTTACGACGGCCCCCGGATTGAAGGTGTCATTTTCCTCCCAACGAACCAAAGAATCACTCATAGGATCAAGGAACGTTGTTGTAGAGTCTGGGCTGATTATGGGATTTACGCCTTGCGGTCTTTCAAAACCTCCTAGCGTCCATACGATGTCTTTTGTAGTTGCGACATCCGATTTCGTCGATACACAACTAACAAAAAGAAATAATAAAGCAATAGAACTTAATTTCTTTGACATGCTTTTCAGAATAAAATAGGTTAATAGAAATTTTGATAAACCGCTTTAGCAATTTAATAAATCTAAGATAAGAGATAAAATTGTTAATACAATGAGGAAGAATAAAATTAAACTTCTATTACACTGTCTTTTACAACTGCAAAAATTCGATTATTTTTTTCTTTTTTCACCAAATGGAGGCCTGTGTATTTACCGAATGCTGGCATTGTGAGGATTTTATTTTGGAGGAAGAAACAAGGCAAACGGAAGGATTGCCTAGCTGAAGTTTCGATTAAACATCCAGGATGTATATGTCCAACGATGTTATACATGTAATCAGGTAGGTCATTAAATGGTTCATGAGATAACACTATGCCTTCAGATAGGATAATACTTTCTCTGATTTTCAAATTCATATTTTGAAAATGGGATTGAGTCAGGATATCATGATTACCTTTTGTCAATGTACAGGAGATAGATTGATTGCTGATGGTGTTGATATAGGTTTTTAATTTTTCCCAATCGGAATTCCAATCGGAATGGAATAGATCACCTAAGAATACGATTTCCTTGAGGTCAAGATTTTGAATGAGGAGGTTTAAGTTTTCGAATTCTTCTTCAATTGCTGGTGCAGGAACAAAGAGACCTTCTTTTCTAAAATGGGTTAATTTTCCCAAATGCCAATCAGAAATAATCAACAAAAAGTATTTGGGGATATAGATAACTTTTTGAGCGAGCAAAAATACTTCTAATCCATTTAATTCAATGCGTTTAGCCATCTAGTAATTGATCTTTAAGTTTTTCGAGACGGCTTTGCCAATCTTCATTTGAATATCTTTCCCTAAAAGATTCGGCAAATATAGGGAAAGCGAAAGGAGTTAGTTTGAGAGGCTTGCTAAAAATAATTTTATGATTATTAATTCTATCGAATGCCAGTTGCATACGACCTTCTTCAAGCTGAAAATCAAACACTTCATCATAAGCTTCACGGAGAAGAAGGTTTGAAGGGTCATATTCAGAGAAAACGGAAAAGAACAAGCCAGCATTTGCTTGCAAGTGTTTACTTTTCATTTGTTTTCCAGGGAATCCTTGAAAAATAAGGCCAGCTATTCCGGCAATATCCCTGAACCGGCGTCTTGCCATTTCTTGAACATTTATGCCGGAATTAATATCCTGATGTAAATTAATCGGGCTAAATAACTTATTTAGTAATTTTTGGTCGATAGGAAAGTCAATATCCGTGAGGAGTTCAATGCCATATTCATTCGTTGCGATGGAGAAAGTTGCTGGCTTCATAAGGCTGAGCCTATAGGCAATAACTTGTGCCATCCCTTCATGAACGAGTTTTCCTTCGAATGGGTAAAAGAAAAGGTGGAAACCATATTTAGTTTTAATATACTCGACGAGTAATTCATCTTCTTTAGGTAAAGCTGAAAGAGACTCCTGTTCTTTGAATAATGGTTTAAGGAATTTTATCTCAGGACTAATCCCAGTAGTTTTATGAATGCTTTTAAAGCTATGCCGAATGGCAACACCTAAGTCAGGAGAAATGGCAAACCTACCTCCCATCCAAGATGGAACCACACCTTTCTTTTTTTCAGAGGGTTTTACAATTGCATCATTAGCGATAATCTGGACCAATTCGAGTTGTCTACCGGAAAACCAAAATACATCAGCAATATTTAATTTTGAGATAAAAGATTCTTCAATTGATCCTAAGTACTTCCCAGAAAGAAATTTCACACGCATCATCAAATCTGAAACTATTGCACCAATGGATAGTCTATGTCTCATTGCTAATTTTCTAGAAGTTACCTTATACTTTCCATCTACTAAAACCAAGCGATGAAAATCATCATAAGCTTGTAAGGTTGACCCACCATGGATCAATAAGGCCATACATTGGTCAAATTCTTCTTGGGTAATCGATTCGAAGCAATGCGTTTGTGCTACCTCTTGTAAAATTTCATCGGCATAGAATCCATCCCCGACTGCGAGCGTCATAAGATATTGGATCAATACATCAAAAGAACGGATATATGGAATTCTGCTTTCCACAATATTTTCTTTAACTGCGAATTTTAGGGAATCACCTTCAATAATTTCCAATGAGTTAGTTGGGACATAGTAGATTACAGAAGTTGCATCCGGTCTATGTCCGGAACGGCCAGCACGTTGAAGAAAACGAGCAATTCCTTTGGGCGATCCAATTTGGATTACACAGTCTACTGGTCTAAAGTCCACTCCCAGATCCAGGCTACTGGTACATACGACTGCTTTTAGTTTTCCTTGGTGGAGAGCTTCTTCCACCCAATTACGGACTTCATCACTTAAGGATCCATGGTGAATTGCCAGCAGTCCAGCGAATTCAGGGTAATAGGTGATTATTTGTTGGTACCATATTTCAGCTTGAGACCTGGTGTTTGTAAATATTAAGGTTGTTTGATATTGATTAATTATATCGACGACCTTATCTAACAACTTAATTCCAAGATGCCCTGCCCAGGGGAATTTTTCTAAATTATCAGGAAATACGGTTTGAATACTTAGTTTTTTATGAATATCAGCTTTTATTAAGGTTCCTTTCGAATAGGGTCCCAATAATATTTGTTTGGCTTCTTCTAGGTTTCCAATCGTTGCAGATATCCCCCAAATTTTGAGATTAGGATTAATTGCCTTCAATCTGCTTATCGCTAATTCAATAAGGACTCCTCTTTTAGAACCAAGTAATTCATGCCATTCATCGACCACAATAAACTCGAGGTTTTTGAAATAAGCCTGGCCCTCTTTGGTTGCCAAAATGAGGTGTACACTTTCAGGCGTTGTGATTAAGGCTTGGGGAGGGTTTTTGCGTTGTTTTTGACGTTCAGTAGTACTAGTGTCTCCTGTTCTAAGCTCGATATCATAATCTAATTCCAGGTCTTGAGAGACTTGTTTTGTAGCCTTAAAAATTTCTTTGGATAAAGCTCTTAATGGCGTGATCCAAAGGGTATGTAGGGACTTTTTGGTTGGTTTAGATTGTAGTTTATTTTGTTGGGAATAATAATGATCAAGTATACCAAACCAAATGGCAAATGTTTTACCGTAACCAGTAGGTGCATTCAGGATTCCAGATTTACCATCAATAATGGCCTCCCAACAATCTTTTTGAAATTGATGGGCATTCCAACCTTGATTAAAAAACCAGACTTCAGCAAATTCGTTAGACAATTTAGCCATGTAAGATTTGAAAATAAGAATAATAAATATCTAAATAACTTTTTGGGAGGAAAATTGTTATTACTAACAACAAAGAAAATATTATGGCAAATAAAAAAATTGGAATATTTGTAGGGAGTTTGAGAAAGGAATCATTTAATCGTAAGATTGCGAATTATTTAATATCTGCTTCCCTATCAGGATATGATTTAAGTATTATTGAAATAGGACAGCTTCCTTTTTACAATGAAGATCTAGATCAGGGTAATCCACCATCTGAGTATGTAGAATTCCGGAAGGTTGTTTCTTCCTTGGACGCAGTATTATTTGTGACACCGGAATATAATCGTGGAGTTTCTGGCGTATTAAAAAATGCGATTGATGTAGCCTCACGTCCGTATGGTAAGAATGTATGGGATGGAAAACCGGGAGCTGTTATCAGTTCTTCGATTGGCGGTATTGGTGGCTTTGGTGCAAATCATCATTTACGGCAATCCTTAGTATTTATCAATGTACCTGCGATGGCACAACCAGAAGCCTATATTGGAAATGTGGCTTCAAATTTTGATGATTCGGGAAAATTGGTAAATAAAGATTGTCAGAAATTCTTGGATTCCTTTATGGCAGCATATAAGGAATGGATAGAAAAGTTTTTGTAATAGGACCCTTATAGTAATGGGTAAATGTATGTAGGTCGGCAAGTTGAACCCCAATTCAACTTGCCGATATTTTTTATTCAAAATTTATTTTCCCAAAAAACTCAGGTAAGTGAAAGTTTGGATTAGGGAAATCGATATTATTCCAAGCTACAAAATGAGGATTAGGAAGGCTATCCCCACATTTATAAAAGTTAGCTGTTGCTGATGAGCCGGATAATTGTTCAGAAGTCCTAGCAAATAATGAAAATGGGTAGGTCAGAATGATATTCCAGGTTTTTATACCATTGATATTTTTCACCTGAGTGAAGGTATTAACCTTTAAAATATCCTCAGCGGTCAATCTATTTCTATTTTCTTTGTCTGAAGAGCCATATCCAATCAGTCCTGTTCCTAATACATTAAATTCAGCATTATAATAGGTCTTACCTTGATCAAAAGAAATAAAGAACTCTACACAACTATCTTCCCAAATATTTTCATTTGGTCTGATATACTGCGCTTTGACAAATTCTTCAGTTATTTCATAATGCAAGATAATCGATTGACTATCATAAGCAATTTGAAATTTAGCTTCAGGGTTTACTGGGAATTCTTGTTTCCAAGGGCTTTGATCAATAGCGTTCCACTCGAGTTCAGCTAATTCATTAGCTAAACTAGGATAATTTAAGTTTGTACTATCGAGATTGACTTTTTTTACTAAGAGTTCTTTCATGTTATTTAGACATTAGATTCTCAGCTAATATAGCGGTTAATTTATCGTGATTTATTTCGAGTTCATGCACCAATTTTAATTGAGCTTTAGTACGAACAAGGTTGTGTTCGGGGTAAGCAATTTTATAATAGGTATCACCATTGATATAATCAGTCAAGAATCTAACAGCTTGCATGTACGGTAATAAATGCACTGCTGGGATTAATGAATCTATTTCTGTATCCGTTAAAAACTCTTTGGCCTCAGATAGATAACCAGCGGCAAAAGACTGAAAGAGTGGTATATTGAGAACAATTTTAGAGACATCAGCTTCATCTTCAGCGGCTGAATTAATTATGGTACGGATGGCGTCACCAAAATCATAAGCCACATAACCAGGCATTACGGTATCCAAATCGATCACACATTGCACCTTATCATTTGCATCCAACAATACATTATTGAATTTGGTATCATTGTGAGTAATTCTTAGTGGGAGCAAATTTGAACGGCCTAATTCAAGGACAGTTCTCATTTTTTCTTCACGTTCAAAGATATAATCTAGAAGAGGTTGCACAGCCTCTACTCTATTGACTGGATTATTTTTTATAGATTCTCTTAGATTGTTAAGTCTAAATTCAATATTATGGAAATTAGGCAATATTTCTACAATATTTTGGGGGTCGAGGTCACTCAATTGCTTTTGAAATTGGCCGAAAGCCATTCCACCGGAGTAAGCTTGCTCTTGGGTTTCAAGGATATCATAGGAACGGGTATTGGGAATTAAATGAAATACTCTCCAATAATCACCATTATCATCTTGGAAATAATTTTTATTATCCAATGTTTGCACGATAGTCATTGTCCTTTTAAGCACTTCATTTTCACCCAAATGGGCTAATTTTTTCTTTAAATGATTACAAACGCATTCAATATTATTCATTAGACCTTCTACATTTTGGAAGATATGATGATTAATACGTTGCAATAAATAAAGGTTATTTAGGGGGCTATTGGTTGTAATTTTGAAGGTATCATTAATATGGCCTGATCCAAAAGGGACCGAGTCTATGATTTCACCTTCAAGTTTAAAATTCTTCGCCGATTTGATGCTATTTTCAGTTTTTTTGGTTGACATTATTTCAAATTCATTCAACATAGTATGTATCTGAATGCAATATCAATAATAGGAATCAATAAATAAAATCTTTTTTATAATCAAACGGTTGCATAATAAAAAACAATTCAATTAAAAAAAAGTATTAATTGCTGGTTGTTGACTTGCTTTTAAATAAATTTTAATCCATCATTGAGAAGAATATTTTGTAATTTGCTAGAAGAATAGCGTATTTAATACCATATGGTCACGGAAATAGTAATAATTCTTATTTTAATAGTTTTAAATGGAATCCTATCAGCCTCAGAGATAGCGATTGTATCGAGTAGAAAGGCGAGATTGCAAGCCGCGAGTTCCAAAAACAAAGGTGCTCGGACAGCCTTACAATTAAAAGAAAATCCAAATAATTTTTTATCAACGGTTCAAATTGGGATTACCCTGATCGGGATTCTTACGGGATTCTTTTCTGGAGGTACCATATCTGTTTATATTGCTGAGCAACTTAATAAAATAGAGGCATTGGCACCTTATAGTAGCCAGGTTTCAGTTTTGCTTGTTGTATTAATCATCACTTATTTATCATTAATTATTGGGGAATTAGTTCCGAAGCGGATTGGAATGGCGATACCAGAAAAATATGCATCGTTTATTTCAGTACCGATGAATATCCTAAGTAAAATTGTGAAACCATTTGTATGGTTGTTAAGTATTTCGACGGAGTTCATTGTTAAGATGTTAAATATCAAGGTCAATCAGAATGCTGTTACGGAGGAAGAGATCAAAGCCTTAGTTGATGAGGGAGTTGATAGTGGTGCGATTGAGGGGATTGAGCATGATATGGTGGATCGGGTCTTGAGTTTAGGCGATAAAAAGGCCATTAATTTAATGGTTCATCGAAGTAAGATCACCTATCTCGATATCCAAGATACCTTTGATGAAAATAAAGCATGTATCATTGCTGATGAGCATACGGAATACCCTGTTTGTGATGGGAATTTTGATCATGTAATAGGTTTGGTTCATGTCAAGACTTTATTAAAAGAATATCTGACCACCAAGGAGATGGATTTGAGTAAGTTAGTCACTCCTATTCCATTTGTCAATGAAAACACCTATGCTTATAATGTTTTGCAAACATTAAAGATGTCAAAGGTATTACAGGCGGTTGTCGTGGATGAATACGGGAGTCCACAAGGGATTATTACCATGACAGATATTGTTGCCTCCTTAGTTGGAGGTTTTGATTCACCAGAAACAGAAGAAAAGAAGACCATCCGAAAACGAGAAGATGGCACCTATGTGATTGATGGAAGTTTTCAGTTAGATGATTTTATTGAAATGTTTCATTTGGATCTAACAGAAGATGATGAAGATGAAATAGGCAATTTAACAACAGTTGCTGGATTAGTCTTTTTATTATTGGATCATATTCCGGAGGAAGGCGAAAAAGTTATTTATAAAAATCTGGAATTTGAAGTTCTAGATATGGATGGTCATCGTATCGATAAATTGAGTTTAAAAGTGAAGGACCCCTCGAATGACGAAACCGCCAATATAGATTAGGGATAAGCTTAATCAAAAAAGGAAAGCAGATACTCAATATCTGCTTTCCTTTTTTGATTCAATTTGATCAGTAGTAAGATTTATTTACTATCTAATTCAGATTGATATATTAATTCAGATTGATATATTAAGAGAATGAATTAATAATTTTGATCAATTCATGTTTTGGTTGTAATCCACTTTGTCTCCAAACTTGGTTACCATCTTTGTATAAAATTAGAGTCGGTACCCCTTGGACATGAAATTTATTGGCGACGGTTTGATTTTTATCGATATCAATTTTAATAATAGATAGTTTATCACCCATTTCATCTTTTACTTCTTTCAGAATTGGGGCAAGCATTTGGCAAGGTCCACACCAAGCAGCGGAGAAATCAATCAAAACCAATGAATTCTTTTGTAATATTTCGTTAAATGAGGCCATTATTATTCGTGTTTAAAATTTAGAATGAAATCCAAGATTAAAAATTTTATGGTATAAATTTAGGAACAAAAAAACTGATGTCCAATCCTAAGATTTTATTCTAAGCTAAGTTTTTCGAGTTCTTCAATATTACCATTAAAGAGATTAAGATCTACGGGTCCTTTGATACCTTTTACTGTACCTTTTTCTGAGAATTGCCAAAAATTCCAGTGTTTTTTTGGTTTTTCAATCCAGAAATTATAGTTGGCAATCCACAAGGTATAGTCTGCAAATTCCTTTTCGAGGAAATCTGCAAAGTATTTATCTCCTGAGTATAGAACAGGTTTTATTTCATAATGTTTTTCCACTATAGTTAACCATCTTTTGAGCCCTGTTTTTAAACTATCCATAGATTGATTTCTTGGCATTTCTTCAATATCCAATACAGGTGGTAAGTCTCCAGGTTCTAATTCAACGGTTTTAATAAAATTATTGGCTTGTTTTATTGAGTTTTCATTAGGTCGGAAATAATGATAAGCTCCTCTAAGCTTATTTCTATTTTTGACTTCTTTCCAATTCTGTTTGAATTTACTGTCTTTAGCCTTTTCGCCCATCGTAGCTCTTATATAAATAAAATCGATTGGGAACTCATCGTTAATGGTCAGGACTTCAGACCAGGAAATGTTTCCCTGGTATTGCGAGACATCGATTCCGAAGATTTTATCATTATGTCTTCGCATCAATTCAATATTACGGATATCAAATTTGCTATTATCTTCAGCAACCATTTTGTCTTTCTCAAACCATTTTATCATCAGATAGGATAATCCTGCCCGATGTTGCCAGGCAAAAATTGCTATCACCAATAATACGGGTAATGCAATACTCCAAAACAGTAAATTTCTATTAATCTCTTTTTCAGAGACAACTTTTTTCTTGACTGTTTTGCGGTTTTTTGACATATTGCGTGAAAATAGGCTATTTCAAGGTTATAGTCAAAAAAAATATTCAATGATTGTTTACAACCCCAAGGACTGGTTTAAAACCATATCTTATTTACACAACAGTAAAATTTTCAAGCGCCTACTTCCCTATTTAATAATTTCGGTTTTGGTATCCTGGGCATTAGCATATTGGGAGTTAGAATATTTAAAGTTATCCGATCGGACATGGATGCGAAATATTACGACTGTTCATAATCTTTTAGGGTTTGTATTATCCTTATTGCTGGTTTTCAGGACGAATACCGCATATGATCGCTGGTGGGAAGCTAGGAAACAATGGGGTGCATTAACAAATAGCAGCCGGACCTTAGCTATTAAATTAAATGCATTTTTATATCCAGAAGATAAGGTGAGCCGTAGTTTTTATAAGAAATCTATTCCTCTATTTGCAGAGACTTTATTTAATTATCTCCGGTCAGACTATACGAAGTTTATGTTAGACGAGGTAGAGCATCCGGAATTGAGGGATTTGGATGAAAAAAAGCATGGTCCCAATCAAGTTGCGGGATTAATATATAAAAAGACAAACATCCTCTATGCCGAGGGTAAAATCACTGGAGATCAACTGATTGTACTAAACAAAGAACTTACATCACTAACAGAAATCACAGGTGCCTGCGAAAGAATAAAGAACACTCCGATTCCACTGGGCTATAGTGCTTTTATTAAGACCTTTATAGTGTTGTATACAGTTACACTGCCAATAGGGTTAGTATTTTCAATGGGCTATTTTGTTGTTGCTGCAGTTCCATTTATCTTCTATGTATTGGCTACTTTAGAAATGATTGGTGAGTCCATTGAAGAACCATTTGGAGGTGATTCAGATGATTTACCTATCGATAAAATAGCAGCCAATATTAAGAAGCATTTTAATGAATTGATGCAGGGATAAAATTTGCAGTCAATAAACAAAGAAAGGGATGAATATCATCCCTTTCTATATATTTTCTAATGAAAATTGATTACACGACCATATTGATAATCTTTCCTTTTACGAAGATGATCTTTTTAACTGGTTTACCGTCAAGTAGACGTTGAACGTCAGAATTTTCGTTTAATACAGCTTCAACTGCTTTTTGATCCAAATCTAAAGGCAATGGGAGATTCATTTTCATTTTACCATTGATAGATACAGGATAAGCAAATTCACTTTCTACTAAATATTCTGGCTTAAACTCTGGGTAGTTAGCATAGGAAATTGAACCGGCTTCATTACCAAGTTTAGACCATAATTCTTCAGTAATATGCGGAGCATATGGTTCAAGGACGATCAATAAATCTTCCAGGATTTTACGTTTATTAGTTTTTAAATCCGTTAACTCATTGACACAGATCATAAATGCAGAAACAGAAGTATTAAATGAGAATCGTTCAATATCCTCTTCTACCTTTTTTATGATTTTATGAAGAGCCTTATATTCAGCTTTCAATGGTTCCTCATCTGAAACCTTAAAGTTTCCTTCTGCATCATGAAACAGTCGCCATACCTTACGTAAGAATTTATATACACCTTCAATACCATTTGTGTTCCAAGGCTTTGCTTGTTCCAACGGTCCTAGGAACATTTCGTAAAGACGAAGGGTGTCAGCACCATATTGTTCAATGATATCATCAGGATTTACGACATTGAATTTAGATTTTGACATCTTTTCAACTTCGGTTCCACAGATGTATTTTCCATTTTCAAGTATAAATTCTGCATCTTGATAATCAGGACGGGACAATTTGAATTTTTCTAAATCAAGGATATCGTTGTGAACAATATTTACATCCACATGTAGAGGATTTACATTATACTGATCTTTTAATCCTAAGGATACAAATTGATTAGTTCCCTTACCTTCTTGATCCAGGACTCTATATACAAAGTTGGATCTACCTTGAATCATACCTTGGTTAATCAACTTTTTAAAAGGTTCCTCTTCGTTGTGATAACCCAAATCTTTCAAGAACTTATTCCAGAAGCGAGAGTATAGCAAGTGACCTGTAGCGTGTTCAGAACCACCAATGTATAAATCCACGGCTTTCCAATAATCCACAGCTTCTTTAGAGGCGAAATTACTTTCATTCTGAGGGTCCATATAACGGAACCAATACCATGAAGATCCAGCCCAACCCGGCATAGTACTTAATTCATATTCGTATTGATCTTGGTATTTCCAATCTTCAGCACGTCCAAGAGGAGGTTCTCCAGATTCAGTAGGTAAATATTTATCCACCTCTGGTAATAATAGAGGTAATTCATTTTCCTTAATTAAATAAGGCAAACCATCTTTAAAGTAAACTGGTACAGGTTCTCCCCAATACCTTTGTCTTCCGAAGATGGCATCACGCATACGGAAATTAATCTTAGCCTTTCCTAACTGAAGGGTTTCTAGTTTTTCAATTAAAGCAGGAACAGCTTCTTGATAAGTCATTCCATTGATAAAATCAGAATTGATATATTTCCCATCTTTATTAGGGTCGGCAGCTTCACTAATATCTTGAGAATCAGAAATAGGAACGATTGGTAAGTTAAAGTGTTTAGCGAATAGATAATCACGTTGATCCCCTGAAGGCACAGCCATTACAGCTCCGGTTCCATAGCCCGCTAATACATAATCAGCGATCCAGATTTGAACATCTTCACCAGTTAGGGGGTGTTTCGCATACGAACCAGTAAAAGCGCCAGAAACGGTTTTGGTATCCGCTAAACGATCAAGTTCAGATTTTTTTGAAGTTTTATCTATATAAGCCTCAACTTCAGCCTTTTGGTTCGCTGTAGTTAAATCAGCAACTAATTCATGTTCAGGAGCCAATACCACGAAGCTAACTCCATAAATTGTGTCAACACGCGTGGTAAAAACTTCAATATTTTCATTTAATTGAGGAACTGGAAACTTCACACTTGCACCCACTGATTTACCAATCCAGTTTCTTTGCATTTCCACTAAAGGCTCTGGCCAATCAATGGTATCTAATCCACGAAGCAAACGGTCAGCATATGCTGTAATACGCATAGACCATTGCATCATTTTCTTTTGTTCAACAGGATATCCCCCTCTTTCAGATACTCCATTGATTACTTCATCGTTAGCCAATACGGTTCCTAAAGCTGGGCACCAGTTTACAGTACTTTCTCTTAAGAATGCTAATCTATATTTTAGAAGTTCAATTTGTTGATCTTTTTCAGCTAAAGCTTTCCATTCGGTTGCCGTAAATGTTAAGACATCATCATCAGATTCAGCCTTAATACCAGTGGTTCCATTATTTTCGAATTTTTCGATTAAAGTAGTAATAGGTTCAGCTTTGTCAGCTTCTTTATTATACCAAGCATCGAAAAGTTTCATAAAAATCCACTGAGTCCAACGGTAGTAGTTAGGTTCAGAAGTACGCACTTCTCTAGACCAGTCATACGAGAATCCGATATTATCTAATTGTTCTCTATAGCGATTAATATTTGCTTCTGTTGTAATTGCGGGGTGTTGACCAGTTTGGATGGCATATTGTTCAGCTGGTAATCCAAAGGAGTCATAACCCATTGGGTGCAATACATTGAAACCTTTTAAACGTTTATATCTTGAGAAGATATCAGAGGCAATATAACCGAGCGGGTGTCCCACATGCAGACCAGCACCCGAAGGGTAAGGGAACATGTCCAAAACGTAATATTTTGGTTTTTCAGTAGATTCAGAAGTTTTGAAGGTCTGGTTTTCAGCCCAAAACTTTTGCCATTTTTGCTCGATTGATTGATGGGTATACTCCATTATAATTTATAAAAGTATGGTACAAAGAATTGCGAAATTAGCGAATTTAGGGTAAATTCGGTATAAAAGTTTTTTATTCTATACAATAAATTCAGATATTCGTTGTTAGAAAATTAGTATTGGAAAAAAATAAATCCTTACTTTCGCAAGGATAAACGCAGAAACAAATATATGTCAGTGATCGAACAGGGTTCACCAAGGAAAAAAACGAAATCAGTATACGTATCTACCGTAATCAGTATTGCACTGGTTTTATTGATGACAGGTCTATTAGGATTAATTCTAGTCCATGCAAAAAATCTATCTCGTTATGTAAAAGAAAACATTGTTTTGAATGTTATTGTAAATGATAATGTAAATGAAGGGGATGTTTTATCCTTGCAGAAAGATTTGGAGAAAGATCCGTATGTATTGCGTTCAGAATATGTGAGTAAGGAACTTGCGGCCAAAAATCTTAGGGAGGATTTAGGGGAAGATTTCGTAGAGTATTTAGGAAGAAATCCATTATTACCTTCGATTGATGTTTATATGAAGGAGCAATATGCGAATAGTGATTCGATACAGACCTTTATAAATAAGATTGGCAAGAATAGTCGCATCAAGGAGGTTGTTTATCAGGAATCCTTGATTGACATGGTGAATAAGAATATTCGCGTTATCAGTATTGTCATTTTAGCTTTTACGGTTATCTTATTAATTATTGCGATTGCATTGATTAACAATACCATTCGATTAGCCATTTATTCACAAAGATTTTTGATCAAGAGTATGCAATTGATTGGGGCGACCAAAGGGTTTATTCGTCGACCATATATTTTATATGGGATTGCACATGGTTTAATTGGAGCATTGATTGCTATATTATTATTAATCTTAACGTTACAATTTGCGCAGAAACAAGTCCCTGAATTAGTTTTTTTAAGAGACTGGTTTGAATTTGCGATGATATTTGCGATCGTACTTGGATTGGGGATTTTAATTTCAGGTATGAGTACCTATTTTGCTGTTACTAAATACTTACGGGCTAAATCCGCTAGTTTATATAGATAGATCAATTGTTAATCAATTAAAGAAATGAGTCAAATTAAGAATGTAAAAGGAACCCCATCGCAGGCATCAACTGCGGGATTCGTATTTAAGAAGATAAATTATCAATTATTCATATTGAGTATTGTTTTAGTTGCTATAGGCTTTATATTAATGATGGGCACAGAGGATATTTACAGTTTTACGAAGATAACCTTAGCCCCTATTGTAGTTGTTGCAGGTTTTGCTTTAGGATTTGTGGCTATATTATATAAACCTAAAACGAAAACAAACTAGCAATAATGAGTTATTTAGAAGCGATAATCCTAGCTATAGTTGAAGGATTAACAGAGTATCTTCCTATTTCCTCTACGGCTCACATGGGCTTTACTGCAGCATTGATGGGAATGGAAGAAAGTGAATATCTGAAGATGTTTCAGGTATCTATACAGTTTGGTGCTATTCTTTCGATTGTAGTTTTATATTGGAGGAAATTCTTCGATTTCAAAAACCTTAAATTTTATTACAAGTTAGCAATTGCAGTTATACCGGCCTTAGTTTTAGGGAAATTATTGGATGACAAGATTGAAGCGGTGTTAGGCAATCAAATTGCAATTTCTACGGTATTAGTATTAGGAGGAGTTGTCTTATTATTTGTTGACAAATGGTTCAAGAATCCGAAGATTACGGATGAGAAGGAGATTCCAGTAAAGAAGGCGTTTATTATTGGTTTTTGGCAATGTTTAGCGATGATGCCGGGTACTTCAAGATCCGCAGCATCGATTATTGGTGGCTTGACTCAAGGCTTGGATAGAAAAGCTGCGGCTGAATTTTCCTTTTTCTTGGCAGTTCCGACGATGTTAGCAGTTACAGTTTACTCGATATTTGTAAAGACTTGGGCAGAAGGTACGGAGCATGCACAAAAAGGATATGAGATGATTATGGCGAGTAACGAAAATATTATTATTTTCATTATCGGGAATGTCGTGGCGTTTATTGTAGCCATGATTGCTGTAAAAACATTTATTTCGGTTTTGACCAAATATGGGTTTAAGTTTTGGGGATGGTACCGAATTGTGATTGGGATAGCTTTATTGGTATTCTTTTATACCACTGGATAAGAAATAGATTAAGGAATAAAAAATATTAAGAAGGACCAATTTGGTCCTTTTTTCATTTAATAATTTGGTATATCTGTTGAGCTTCCGCTGACATCCAAAAAATATTTCTATTTTTGCAGAAAAATTACCTAGGGATATTTTGTACAAAATGAGTTGTTTTAAAATATTCAAGAAACAAAAGGATAAATGAGCGAGAATTTAGAAGGGCAAGCTAAGCCAAAGTTTACTTTTGCAGAGGGAGAAGTATTATTGATAGATAAACCATTGACATGGACAAGTTTCGATGTTGTGGGAAAATTGAGGAATAGTATTAAGCCTTTGAAAGTAAAGGTAGGACATGCTGGCACGCTAGATCCACTGGCAACGGGTTTATTAATAGTTTGTACAGGTAAAATGACCAAGCAGATTGATGGATTCCAGGCGGAGGATAAAGAATATACGGGAAGTATTACCTTGGGTGCCACTACCCCATCCTATGATTTGGAAACCGAAATTGATCAGACCTTTGATTATTCATTTATTACAGATGAAGATATTCTTGAAACGGCAGCAAGTTTTGTAGGTGTTCAAGATCAATATCCACCGGCACATTCTGCTATTAAGATAGGTGGAGAACGAGTTTATGAGAAAGCTAGACGAGGTGAAGAAGTAGAGTTAAAGGCTCGTCGAGTTGAGATCATGGAGTTTGAGGTAGAGAAAATAGAATTACCAAAGGTATATTTTCGGATAAAATGCAGCAAAGGGACTTACATACGTTCCATTGCGCATGATTTTGGAAAGAAATTAAAATGTGGAGGACATCTATCTTCCCTAAGAAGAACGAAATCCGGGAATTTCAATGTAAAGGATGCCTGGGAACTAACTGAATTAATTAACCAAGTAAAAGAATTAAAGAACCAGGCGGTTTAATAATTCAAACTTATAGCAATAAATAATGAAAATTTACAGGAATCTAGATGAATTCAAACCATTGGATTATGCTATTGTAACGATAGGAACATTTGATGGGGTCCATGTAGGTCATCAGAAAATTCTAAATAAGTTAAGAGAATTAGGGAAAGATAATACTGGGGAGACTGTCCTATTGACTTTCTACCCACATCCCAGACTAATCATCAATCCAGATGATGACAGTCTGCGATTAATAAATGATATTGAAGAAAAAGTAGAGCGGTTGAATTTAGCGGGCATAGACCATTTAATTATCACTCCATTTACCAGAGATTTTTCGAATCAAAACCCTGAGGAATACATTTCAGATGTCTTGGTCAATAAAATAGGCTGTAAGAAAATAGTTATTGGCTATGATCATCATTTTGGCAAGGACAGAAAAGGTACTATCAAAGATTTGATTCATTTTTCTGAAATCTTTGATTATTCGGTAGATCAAATTCCAGAGCAAGACATTGAGGATGTTGCTGTATCCTCAACGCGTGTAAGAGAGTCCTTGATTAAAGGTGACATCATTACGGCGAACAAATATTTAGGTTATCCATTCGAACTAACAGGAACGGTAGTTAAAGGCGATCAAATTGGCAGGGAGATAGGTTTTCCAACGGCTAATTTACGTATCCATGAATCGCATAAATTAATTCCAGCCTATGGAATTTATGCAGTTGAGGTTGAGATTTTCCCAAAGACAACAGAGATAGTGACAGGAGATTATTATGAACCTGTTCCTGAGCGAGTTGCCAAGGGTATGTGTTATATTGGTACCCGACCAACGATTGATGGAATGAATCGTAAGATAGAAGTCAACCTATTGGATTTTAATGATGATTTGTATAGCAAAACGATTCGCGTAAAATTTCTTGAGTTTATTCGTCATGACCAGTGGTTCGAAAGTTTAGAGCTAATGCAAGAACAGATTAAGAAGGATGAGGAAGCTATACGTGGTTATTTTGAAAAAAAATAATTCATCTTTCTAGAATGATATACATAAAAAAAGGACCTTAAATTGGTCCTTTTTTTATGTATATCATATTTTTCAGAAAGCTAATGTTTCTAACCTCAATATTAATAAAGCTCAAATAAATCTTTTACTCCCAAGATTTTCCTACTTGTAAATCCTTCAGCATACTTAACTTGGATAGATCTTCCAAATTCGTGTGCTCTTGCCTTAGTAGAATCCATAAAGTCAGGATTTGAGATATACGTTTGAGGTTCATCATCTTGATTTTCCACGTTGAATTGGGAAGTATAAGCCAATATTGATTGTTCTTTAATATCCCAATATTCTGTGATATCAATTAATATATCGGGTTGAATATATTTATCCTGAATTAGTTGCAATTGCAGTCTAGGGCGAAAAGGTTCTTGGGATTGACCATCCAATTCGGTTTCGATTCTGCGTAGACCTGCCAAGAATAGAGCATCATTTACGAGTTTGCTAGCTCTACCATGGTCTGGATGACGATCTTCCCAGGCATTTGTGATTACGATTTCGGGTTGAAATTTACGAATCGCCTTGATTACTTCTCTTTGACCTTCTTCATTATTTTGGAAAAAACCATCTCTCAATTTCAGGTTTTCGCGAACTGCGACATTTAAGATTTTAGCGGCATTTTGGGCTTCTTGGGCACGAATTTCCGCTGTTCCCCTGGTTCCAAGCTCACCTAAAGTTAAATCAACAATTCCTACAGTTTTTCCTTCGGCAACATATTTAGCAATAACCCCTCCTGCGCCTAGTTCAGCATCATCAGGATGTACAGTCATAACAAGTAAGTCTAATTTCATGAGATTGTGTATTAAGTACAATACACAAAACTACTAAAAAATACTACTATTAATGGTCGCCCAGGAGCTCTTCAATGCGATTGTGGACTTTCTTTGACATTGGGCTAGTCAATGAATAAAAATGGTCAACCACCTCTCCTTTTTTGTTGACGAGGTATTTATGAAAATTCCACATGGGGGAAGTTCCAATTTTTCCATTTTCATTGATGTTAGTCAAATATTTATAAAGTGGGTCAGTAAATTCACCTACGACATGAATTCTTTTAAACACGGGGAAAGTAACCTGTTGATTCACACGACAAAATGTTTCCAGGGTTCTACCGGTTAGGGGTTCTTGATTACGAAAATCGTTCGAGGGGAATGCGAGGATTTCAAACCCTAGTTCCTTATATTTTCGATAGAGATTTTCGAGAGTTTTAAATTGTTTATTAAAGAAACAATTACTTGCTGTATTGACAATAAGTAAAACCTTACCTTCAAAATCTCGTAGTGATTTTTTATGTCCACTAAATTCCAATGCGTTATAATCATATACGGTTTTACTCATAGTTTCATAATTTTAAGGGTTTACCATTCGCCGCGATCTTTCATATTCGCGAATAATATTTTCTATTTCATAATCTTCACGGGGATCATATGTACTTTTTAAGTTATGCCCAAATATTTTAGCGACACCTTGATACAGGAATGCTGAAATATTACCTTTCATATCTTTTACGAGGTCGTAGCTTGTGTTTCCGGTTTGTCTTTCAATGAGTTTAATCAGGATTTTACCTTGGGAAACGCTTAAATTTTTCACTTCTGAGGTGATTTTTTCTTTGATTTCCCTTTCACATTCTTTGATTAATTTTTTCTCTTCACGTCTTGAGTTTGCTAATGCCAAGTCTCTATCGAGTTGTTCATATCGTTTTTGGGCGTAAATAGCATACGGTAGAACGCGAATTACATTTCTTCTGAGTCGTAGGTATTTAATGCGGTCTTCTTCTGATTTAAAGGTTCTTTTCGCATATATTACGACTTCCTCAATAGGAAACCAAGGTACTACTTCGCCATTATCGAGGGTTGTAGTAGCGTAATGTTCTACTACTTCTGGTTTGCCTGGTCCATACTGGGGTTTTATCAGTGTTTGGGCGTTGCTGGCTAGCGACATTACAAACAAGATAAATCCGATAAAAACCCACTTTATATTACTTCCACACATCTTCAATATAATATGCCCTATATGATAAATTTAATTTTTTTCTGTATATTTATACTTTACAATTTAGTATAAAATCTTTAATTATTTATTCACTAAATATAGCAAAATATTTTATTTTTTTATTGATAGGACTGCAATTTTATGGAAGAATATGTGATTGATATTGAGGCTGAAAATAAGGAAATCCGTAAAAGATATCGCGCACTTTTAAGAGCCTGTAAACCGACTCTACAGAAGGGTGACAAGCAGCAGATTCGGAAGGCATTTGATTTAGCCTTGGAGAGTCACAAAGATATGCGTCGTAAATCTGGGGAGCCTTATATTTACCATCCGATTGCTGTGGCTCAAATTGCTGCAGAAGAGATTGGCTTGGGGACCACTTCCATTGTTTGTGCATTGCTACATGATGTTGTAGAGGACACAAGTGTCACCTTACAGGATATTGAGGAACAATTTGGGAAGAAAGTCGTTCGGATTATTGATGGTTTGACTAAGATATCCGGGATTTTTGATCCGAATAGTTCGATGCAAGCTGAGAACTTCAGGAAGATGTTATTGACCCTTGCGGACGACGTTCGGGTTATCTTGATAAAACTGGCGGATCGACTTCATAACATGCGTACGATGGAGTTTATGGCTCGTCATAAGCAATTGAAGATCGCTTCAGAGACCAGTTATTTATATGCTCCTTTAGCGCATCGATTGGGCTTATATGCAATCAAGTCGGAGTTGGAAGATCTTTCCATGAAGTTTACCGACCCAGATACTTATAAATTTATTGCCAAAAAGCTAAACGAGAAGAAAGCAGAACGGGAGAAGTTTATCGTGGACTTCGTCACTCCTATTCAGGAAATTTTAGCAGAAGAAGGCATTAATGCCTCTGTTTTTGGGCGACCGAAATCAATACATTCCATTTGGAATAAGATGCGCAAGAAGTCTATTCCGTTTGAGGAGGTTTATGATTTATTTGCTATCCGAATTATTATTGATACGGAGGATGAGAAGGAGAAAACCGAATGTTGGAAAGTTTATTCGATTGTGACGGATTTATATCGTCCGAATCCGGATCGCTTACGAGATTGGGTTTCTTCACCGAAGGCGAATGGTTATGAATCTTTACATACGACGGTTATGGGGCCTAGAGGTCAGTGGGTTGAGGTTCAGATTCGGACCAGAAGGATGAATGAAATTGCGGAGAAAGGATTTGCTGCCCACTGGAAATACAAGGAGTCAAATTCTGATAATGGTCTTGATCAATGGATTCAAAAAGTTCGTGATATATTAAGTAATCCAGAGCCAAATGCCTTGGACTTTGTGGATGACTTTAAAATGAACTTATTTTCGGATGAGATATTCATATTTACTCCCAAAGGTACCCTTGTTCAGTTACCAAATGGGGCGACGGCTTTAGATTTTGCATTTGAGATACATACTGATATTGGAGCAACCTGTATTGGAGCGAAGGTAAATCACAAGCTAGTACCTTTGAGTCATGAGCTTCAGAATGGAGATCAGGTCGAGATCATCACTTCAAGTAAACAGACGCCGAAGGAAGATTGGTTAAATTTCGTTGTTACGGCGAAGGCCAAGTCAAAGATCAAATCTTCATTAAAAGAAGAGAAACGTCGAGTTGCTGAAGATGGTAAGGAGATTTTGGAGAGGAAATTAAAATCCTTAAAGATCACTTACAATACGGATAACATCAATAAGATTTCTAATTTTTTCAAGTATCCGAGTTCACAGGAGCTTTTCTATAATGTGGCCAAAGGGACCATTGACATCAAGAATCTGAGGAATTTTGTGGCCAATGAACGTTCTGAGGATCCGAATCAGAATCAATTTCAGTCACATATCAACGGGTTGGTTGAGAAGATCAACAAGAAAGATGATACGATTTTAATTGGTGATGATTATCAAAAGGTGGACTATACCTTGGCACCGTGTTGTAATCCAATTCCTGGGGATGATATATTTGGATTTTTAACGGTGAATAATGGGATAAAAATTCATAGAACGAGTTGTCCAAATGCTTCAAAATTGATGGCAAATTATGGTTATCGGATTTTAAAGGCGAAATGGGCATCATTACATAATAGCGTTGCATTTTTAACCGGCTTAAAGATTGTTGGTATTGATGATGTTGGATTGGTGAACAAGATTACCATGGTTATTTCACATGATTTCAAGGTTAATATCCGTTCTTTATCTATTTCAAGTAATGAGGGAATATTTGAGGGGGATATTATGGTTTTTGTGAATGACACGAATCAATTAGAAAGTTTAATTAAACATTTGAAACAAATCCCGGGTATTACTGGAGTTACGCGATACGAATCGGAGAATTAAAGACTTACAAGGTCTTGACAATTCAGGAGGATAATAACGTAGTAATTTGGTAAATTTGGGGCTTATAAAGGAAAAACCTTATGAAACAAGGGGAAAATTACGAAACCGTAAAGAAGATTTTTGAGGCATACTTAGAGAACAAGAATTTAAGGAAAACGCCTGAGCGTTATGCTATTTTAGAGGAAATCTATTCTAGATCGGACCACTTTGATGTAGAATCTTTGTATATCCATATGAAGAACAAGAAATATCGGGTAAGTCGTGCTACGGTTTATAATACATTAGAATTATTGGTATCCTGTGATTTGGTTACGAAACATCAATTTGGCCGTAACATGGCTCAGTTTGAGAAATCCTATGGATATAAGCAGCATGACCATGTTATTTGCATTGAGTGCAACAAGGTTGTTGAGTTTTGTGACCCAAGGGTTTATCAGATTCAGTCAATGATAGGAGAATTATTGAATTTTGATATCAAGCATCATTCCTTAAATCTTTATGGAATATGTGCTGACTGTCGAAAAAGCAAGCCTAACCAAGAGGCTGCAATAAAAGAAGCAGTAATTTCAAATTAATTTAACATTCGAAAAATTAATATATACCTTTGTTCGGAAAAAGGCTAATAACATCCTTTTTCCGAATTTTTTTTTTGAAGGGGTCTATGGAAATAGGCAGATAAAACATTTATTATTTTTTGATTGAAGGTAATATCTGTTTTAGTAGAGTTCATGAATAAACAAATAAAATTTTAACTAATAAATTTCAAGTAATACTATGCAAGTTGATGTGCTATTGGGATTGCAGTGGGGAGACGAGGGAAAAGGAAAAATCGTTGATGTTTTTTGTCCTAAATATGATTTGATCGCTCGTTTTCAAGGCGGACCAAATGCTGGACACACTTTAGAGTTTGACAACAAGAAATTTGTATTAAACACTATTCCTTCAGGAATTTTCAATGAAGGGACCCTTAACCTAATTGGTAATGGAGTAGTAATCGATCCTATCATTCTAAAGAGAGAATTAGACAACCTAAAGGCTGCTGGATTTGATCCAGTTGGCAAGGGTAATTTAGTGATTGCTCGTAAAGCTCATTTAATTCTTCCTACGCATCAACTATTAGATGCGGCATCAGAATCAAACATGGGTGCTGGTAAAATTGGATCAACGCTGAAGGGTATTGGTCCGACTTACATGGACAAGACAGGTCGTAACGGACTTCGTGTTGGAGATACTACCCTACCTGATTTTATGGAGCGTTATGAGAAGTTAAAACAGAAACATTTGTCAATGTTGTCTCATTACGGAGAGATTCCTGATTTTTCGGAGAAGGAAAAAGCATTTATGGATGCCATTGAATTCTTGAAATCGATTCCACATGTTGACTCGGAGCATTTAGTAAACCAATACTTAAAAGACGGGAAACGCGTATTAGCGGAAGGTGCACAAGGAACATTATTAGATGTTGACTTTGGATCATATCCATTTGTGACTTCATCGAATACTACCACAGCAGGTGCATGTACAGGATTAGGTATTGCTCCTAATAGAATTGGAGAAGTTTATGGTATTTTCAAGGCTTATGCGACTCGTGTTGGTGGAGGTCCATTCCCTACCGAATTAGAGGATGAGACAGGTGAAAAACTTCGTCAATTGGGACATGAGTTTGGAGCAACTACAGGTAGAGCACGTCGTACAGGCTGGATTGATCTTCCAGCTTTAAAATATGCGATTATGATCAATGGTGTTACTGAGTTAATTATGATGAAAGCAGATGTATTGGATACATTTGACAAAATCTACGTATGTACGCACTATAAATATCAAGGAGAAACGATCGATTACATGCCATATGAAATCATTACACACCAACCTGAGCCAATTTTAAAAGAAGTTGAAGGATGGAATACTGATTTGACTGGTATTCGTAGTAAGGATGAAATTCCTGCGGCATTGAACAACTACATTTCTTTCCTTGAGCAGGAATTAAATGTTCCAATCAAGTATTTGTCAGTAGGTCCAGATCGTACTCAAACTATTGTTTTATAATTGACATGGCAAAAGCCATATTTGAAACAGATACCAGTCGATTTTTACTTCAGGCATTAACATGGTCTAAAGGGTTTGATACGGTATGTCTATTTCAATCCAATGGTTTTCAAAATCAATATTCAAAGATTGGGAATATTTTAGCTTTAGGAGCTAAAAGTGAATTCTCAGCAGTAGAAGGTTCTGTTTTTGCGGGACTTGAAGAATATAAATCCCGGTATCCTCAAACCATGATACCGGGATTTCTTAGTTATGATCTCAAGAACGAGATTGAAGAATTGGAGACCAGGCATCCCAATCCATTGGGTTTTCCAGACGCATATTTTTTTGTTCCAGAGATCATTATTGAATTTAATCCAAGCTTTATTTGTATAGAATCAGATGATCCTGAGCAGGTATTTGAGTCTATTTTAGGAGCTGACCTTTTAGATGAGCAGTATTCATTTGAAGGGAAGATCAAGCCAAGAATGGATCAGAAGATGTATTTTGATGCATTTCAAAAGATTCAGGATCACATCCATCAAGGTGATATATATGAGGCAAATTTATGCCAGGAATTTTATGATGACCAAGCGTTTCTCGATCATCCAGAAGCCTTATACTTACGATTAAATAGTTTATCTCCTACTCCATTTTCATCTTTTATAAAGGTTAAGGACAAGTTTATTATCAGTGCTTCACCGGAGCGTTTTCTAGCAAAGCGAGGAGATACCTTGATTTCACAGCCGATAAAAGGAACCGCTGCGCGAGGTTTGGATGAAAAAGAGGATCGAGAATTACGAGAGAATCTTGCTAATAATCCGAAGGAAATTGCGGAGAATGTCATGATCGTTGACTTGGTTCGGAACGATCTTACTCGGAGTGCTATACCAGGCACCGTTGAAGTGACTGAAAAGTTAGGGATTTATAGTTTCGAGCATGTTCATCAGATGATTTCTACGGTTTCCTGCAAGATGGATATGAGCTTAAACAATACAGAGGTAATCCGTAATACCTTTCCCGCAGGTTCGATGACCGGAGCTCCAAAAATTTCAGCGATGAAGTTATGTGATCGATATGAGAATTCACGTCGGGGCGTTTATTCAGGAGCAATAGGATATTTTTCAGCGGATGGGGATTTTGATTTCAATGTTGTTATCCGGACTATTTTATATAATTCGACCAATAATTATCTTTCCTTCCACACGGGAAGTGCTATCACGGTCGATGCGAATGCAGCCTATGAATTCGCAGAATGCTACACCAAAGCAAGTGCGATTTTGAAAGCATTAGAACAAAAGCTTTAAATAAATTCATCAGACACCCAATAATTTGTAGTTATTTTTGCAATAAAATCTGCAAATCATTAACATTTTGTTATTTTTGTTTCGATTATGAAAATTAGTTGGCAGGAGTCATACTAAGCTATGTTTATATTGTAAAATTTTTAATGGGACGTCATATTTTAAAAAGAGAGCAGGCGATTACGTTTGTAAAGGAAACTTTTGCATCTCGATTGAAAGAAGTGTTAAATTTAACCCCAGTATCCTCTCCTATTGTGGTATTGGATGGAACGGGAATTAATGATGATTTGAATGGGATTGAGAGACCAGTTTCATTTCCGATCAAATCATTATCAGATCAAAAAGCTGTAGTTGTTCATTCACTAGCAAAATGGAAAAGAATTCGTTTGAAGGAATTGGAAATGGAGCCAGGCGAAGGGATACTAACTGATATGCGAGCATTACGTCCAGATGAGGATTACTCGCCAATTCACAGTATTTATGTTGATCAATGGGATTGGGAGAAGTGTATTCGATATGATGACCGCAATTTAAATTTCCTAAAAGATACTGTTGAGAAGATATATGATGTTATCTATTCCACAGAACAATCAGTTTCAGAGAAGTATCCCCATGTAGAAGCAATTTTACCCAAGGAGATCAAATTTATTTCTTCGGAGGAGTTGTTGTTAACTTACCCTCATTTATCGGCTAAAGAAAGAGAGAATGCTATTTCCAAGGAATATGGGGCAGTCTTTGTATATGGTATTGGAGGAGTATTATCGAATGGCCAAGCACATGATGGTCGTGCGGCTGATTATGATGACTGGAGCACGGACAATACCCTAGGGTATAGAGGATTGAATGGTGATATTTTGGTTTGGAATCCAATATTAGGAAGTGCCTTTGAGTTATCTTCAATGGGTATCCGAGTGGATAAGAAAGCTTTAATGACACAATTAGAGATTAGAAATAGTTTAGATCGTCAGCGATTGACTTTTCATCAAATGTTATTAAATGATTTACTACCGGAATCCATAGGAGGAGGAATTGGTCAGTCGAGAATTTGCATGTTTATGTTGAAATTAAAACATATTGGTGAAGTTCAGGTGAGCATTTGGGATCCAAAGAAAAAAGAAGAGCTTCTAGACCAAGGAGTAGAATTATTATAATTTTTGTAAAAGCATAAAAAATAATACTAATAATTTTAGTAAATAGAATTATTAGTATTATTTTTGTTTAATGGAGTCTTCACAGTTTGCGATTGTAGATATTGAAACTACTGGTGGTTATGCTTCTGCCAGTCAAATTACGGAAGTTGCGATTTTTATATATGATGGCGAACAAGTCATTCAAGAATATTGCACTTTAGTAAATCCTGAACAACCTATCCCCTTCCATATTCAAGCTTTGACAGGGATTACCGATGAAATGGTCAAGGATGCTCCTGTTTTTTCCGATGTTGCCGAAGAAATCTACAATTTGTTATCAGATCGGATTTTTGTTGCTCATAATGTTCATTTTGATTATTCATTTATACAGTCATCCTTAAAAAATTCAGGATACGATTGGAAAGCATCCAGACTATGTACAGTTAGACTGAGTAAGAAAGTTTTTCCCAATTTAAATTCATATAGTCTAGGCCGCTTATGTCAAACTTTAGAAATCAGGAATCAAGATAGACACCGAGCACGCGGTGATGCTGAAGCTACCGTAACATTATTTCAGAAAATTCAGCAAGCAGATCATGAACAGATTATTATCAACTCCATCAAACATAAGGCGAAGGAGCAGCGAATACCAACCCATATCCCCGCTGAGCTCATTCATAATTTACCAAGTAGTACTGGCATTTATTTATTCAAGAATAACAGTGGTAAAATTATCTATGTTGGAAAGGCGAATAATATCAAAAAGCGAGTAATTTCACATTTCACGGGGAATAATACAGGTCAACGACGTCAAAGCTTTATTAATGAAATCTGCCAAATAGAATTTCAGGAAACCGGTACAGAGTTAATGGCATTTTTATTAGAGTGTCATTATATCAAAAAGAACTGGCCGATTCATAACCGTGCATTGAAGAAATTTGAACCTAAATATGGTCTTTTGGATTATGAGGATCAAAATGGATATATCCGATTATCTGTTTGCCAAGTTCGTAAAAATGTAAGGCCAATTTATTATTTCAGTAGTGTTCAAGAATCCACACAATTTCTGTTGAGTATGATCAAAGAGTTTGATTTAGATTTGAGATTATGCTCCTTTTTTATTAATCCCAATGCTGCAAAGGAAACAAAGGAAGTACCAGATAAATTGGATCTTCCCGAAACTGATTTATACAATTCCAAAGTCACCCAGGCAATTGATTCCATCTTTAATCGAAAAAGAAGTTTTTTAATTATAGACAAGGGGCGAAATTTAGAAGAGAAAAGTTATATCTATTATAAAGACAATAAGGTTTATGCCTTAGGTTTTATTGAAAATTCTATTGAAGAATTAGATATTGAACAGCTTATTAGTCAGGAAAATTTGGTGATCAATAATTATTATATGAACCATTTGGCAGAAAGCTATGCGGGCTTATACCCGCATAAAGTAATGATTATTAAAGCTGGGGTGTTAGAATAGCGATAATTGATAGCCAACCTCTTCGGTAGTCTCTAAATCATTAAAATTAGAAAATGTTATTCCAAGAAGTCTTACCCTACTATCCTGGAGATTAAGTTTATCCAAAAGTTCGATCGCTTGAGTTTGAATTTCTACGAGTTGATCAATTGGGGAAAAGAAGGTTTTACTTCTGGTGATCTGACTAAAGTCGCTAAATTTTATTTTTAGGGTTATTGTTTTCCCAAATTTATCGGCTTTTTGAAGTCTTTTAAATAGTTTTTCGGCAATACGATTAATTTCATCCAGCATATCTTCATAAGTTCGCAGATCAGTTTCGAAGGTGTCTTCCACACCAATTGATTTACTAATTCGGTTGGGTTTTACTGGTCGATTATCTTCACCGCGTACAATTTGGAAGAAAAATTTCCCTGATTTTCCGAAATGATGAATCATTTCAATTTCGGAGAATCTTTTAAGATCAATACCATTAAATATTCCCATTTGGTTCATTTTCTTGGCTGTTACCTTTCCTACACCGAAGAACTTATCAATGGGTAATTTTTCGAGGAAAGGAATAATTTTGGAGGGACCAATAAAGGTTAATCCGTCAGGTTTTTGGAAATCAGAGGCAATTTTAGCGACAAATTTATTTACAGAAACACCTGCAGAAGCTGTTAATTGGAGTTCAGATTTAATGGCTTCTTTGATTTGCTTTGCAATTTCAATTGCAGAGCCTATTCCCAGTTTATCTTCTGTTACATCGAGATAGGCTTCATCAAGTGACAAAGGTTCAATCAAGTCTGTATATCTTTTAAAGATAGCCCGAATATGGTTTGAGACTTCCTTATAAACATCAAATCTAGGATAGGTAAATTTTAGATGCGGGCAAAGTTGAAGAGCCATCTTAGAAGACATAGCGGATTTCACGCCATATTTTCGAGCTTCATAGCTTGCCGTAGCGACGACACCTCTTCCATCGGGCGATCCACCGACAGCAAGGGGTATACCTCTAAATTCGGGGAAATCCCGTTGTTCGACAGAGGCATAAAATGCATCCATATCGATATGAATGATCTTTCGCATAATCCAAAAGTAAAAAAATGGAATTAATACTTCATGTAATAAACTCAAATTAGGGTATAAGCCATGAAATAATCTTATCTTTGCGCAAAGGTCAAAATAATATAAAGAAATGAGTAAAGTTAAAGTTGGTTTAGTTCAAATGTCTTGCGTAAAGGATAAACAAGCTAATTTGAATAAGGCTATAGATAAGGTTCGTGAAGCAGCTGCAAAGGGAGCACAAATTGTATGTTTACAAGAGCTTTTCACCTCTTTGTATTTCTGTGATGTAGAAGATTACGACAATTTTGATTTAGCGGAAGCTATTCCAGGTCCTTCCACTGATGCATTATCAGCAGTTGCCAAGGAATTAGGAGTAGTTATCATTGCTTCGTTATTTGAAAAAAGAGCACAAGGATTATATCATAATACCACAGCAATACTAGATGCCGATGGTAGTTATTTAGGTAAATACCGTAAGATGCATATTCCGGATGATCCTGCATTTTACGAGAAATTTTACTTCACACCTGGTGATTTAGGATATAAAGTATTTCAGACGAAATTCGGTAAGATCGGGGTATTGATTTGTTGGGACCAATGGTATCCAGAAGCTTCCAGAATTACAGCATTAATGGGTGCAGAAATTATGTTCTACCCTACTGCGATTGGTTGGGCAACGGACCAAGATGAGGAAACCAACCAAGACCAATATAATGCATGGCAAACGATTCAACGTTCACATGCCGTTGCGAATGGCGTTCCTGTAGTTTCAGTAAACAGAGTAGGTTTTGAGCAAGATGGAGCGATGAAATTCTGGGGAGGAAGTTTTGTGACGAATGCGCAAGGTAAATTATTATACCTAGCTTCCCACGATCAAGAAGAGGTAGAAGTTGTAGAAGTGAATTTAAATGAGTCAGACTTCTTCCGTAAGCATTGGCCATTCCTTCGTGATAGACGAATTGAGACTTACGGTCCAATTACCAAGAGGTTTATTGACGAAGATTAATTCATAAATGATTTAGAAAATATAAAACTATGTTTTGGATTCAAGGCATAGTTTTTTTTACGTTAATTTAAGATGACGACACATATTAACTCAGATTTATATAAATACGAAGATACTCCCAAAGGACAGGGCTTTGAATTTCCTGCGGAATGGGAATTACAAGATGCCCTTTGGTTAAGTTGGCCACATAAGGAAGAATCCTGGCCTGGAAAGATAGATACGATATATTCTCCCTATTCAGAATTCATCAAATTAGTTGCGGAAGACCAATTGGTTCGGATCAATGTTAAGGATGAAGAGATGAAAGCATTTGCAATTTCCCACATTGAAAAATCGGGAGCAAAAATGGAAAACATTAGTTTTTATTTCAACCCGACTAATGATGCTTGGTGTCGCGATCATGGACCGGCCTTTGTAATCAACCGCCAAACTGGGGAAAAAGCAATTGTAGACTGGGGTTACAATGCATGGGGAGGAAAATATCCTCCATTTGATTTGGATGATGTGGTTCCAACGAAAATTGCTAAAGAATTTAATTTAAAACTGTTCACTCCTCCAATTGTTATGGAAGGAGGCTCAGTTGAATTTAATGGCAAGGGCACAATTTTAACCACCACAGCATGTTTATTGAATGAGAATAGAAATCCTCAGCTTAATAAGGAGCAAATAGAGGGATATTTGAAGGATTACTATGGTCAAGAACAAGTTCTTTGGTTAGGCGATGGTATTGTTGGGGATGATACTGATGGGCACATTGATGATATCAGTAGGTTTGTTTCAGAAGACACCGTTTTAACGGTAGTTGAAGAAGACAAGAATGATGAAAATTACGAACTTCTTCAAGAGAATTTAGAGAATTTAAGAAGCATGAAATTAAAGGATGGTAGGTCATTAAAAGTTGTAGAGCTTCCAATGCCACGTCCAGTAGAATATGAAGATCAAAGGTTACCTGCCTCCTATGCAAATTTCTATATTGCAAATAAGGTGGTAGTAGTACCTATCTTCAATGACAAGAATGATCAAAAAGCACTAGAAATAATACAAGGTTGTTTCCCGGACAGAAAGGTAGTTGGTATTGACTCGGTTGATATCATTTGGGGATTGGGAAGTTTCCATTGTTTAAGTCAACAAGAACCTTCAATATAATATGAGAAACCTAAAACACATCAGTTTATCTTTGGTCTTACTTTTTCTTGGAATTTTTATGGTCCAAGCTCAGGAACGAGATGACCGAGCGACAATTTTAAATTTTAAGGGAATACAGTACAAATCCAATGACTCCTTATTCTATATCAACTTTCGCTTTAGAATGCAGAATCGATTAGGATTTAAACAAGAGCTTAATGATTTAGATGACGGGAAATTTGATGCACGGATTAGGAGGCTACGGATGCGTATGGATGGATATATTTATACTCCAAAGATTTCATATTCAGTACAATTAGCATTCACCCGCAGTGATCAAGATTACGATGACACTAAAATTCCTAATATTGTTAGGGATGCGGTAATGTTTTATAATTTCACGGATGATTTTTATGTGTCCTTTGGTCAGAATAAATTACCTGGAAACCGTCAGCGTGTAAATTCCTCGGGACAGTTACAATTTGCGGACCGTTCAATAGTAAATGAAAACTTCACCTTGGACCGTGACTTTGGGGTATCCTTGAATTTAAGTAAGAAGATCGGCGATATGCCATTCAATGCGAAGGCTGCCGTTTCAACGGGAGAAGGTCGTGCGGCAGCATCTACTGATCCAGGACTTGCTTATACAGGTAGAATTGAGTTTTTACCATTAGGTGATTTCACAAATGATAATGACTATCAGGAGGGTGATTTAGAACGTGAAGAAACTCCTAAATTATCGATTGGTGGTGGTTATAGTTACAATGACAGAACAAAGCGTGAAGCGGGTCAATTAGGAAGATTTGTAAAGAATCCATTTACCTTCAAAATCGCTTTTGCGGATGCGATATTTAAATATAATGGTTTTGCATATCAGGCTGAGTACATGCGTAGGGATGTAGATAATCCATTCAACGTAACGGATGAAGAAACACCACAAGAAACTGTTGCTTATAAAGGTTGGGGTGTTAATCAGCAGGTTTCATATCTATTGAACCATGGCTATGAAGTAGCCGGACGCTATACTTATGTAGAGCCTCATAAAGATATCCGAGCATTTGAAAGACAAACGGAGGTGATGGAATTAGGATTAACCAAATATATGAAAGCACACCGTTTAAAATTCCAATTGAACGGCACCTATACCTTTAAGGATGGTAATTTTAACAACCATAATGACAAAAGTTCTTGGGGAGCTATGTTCCAAGTAGAGTTAGGGATTTAATCATTCTCATAAAAATATTTCAAAGGCTGCAATTCATTTGCGGCCTTTGTTATTTTATCCTATGGAATTTCCTGAAATATTGCATCATGGTAATAAGAATCCTTATCTTTAAAGATTAATTATTGCAATGAAGTATTACTTAATAGCTGGCGAAACCTCAGGCGATCTACATGGAGCGAACCTGATAAAAGCATTAAAAAAAGAAGATCCGGAGGCGGAATTTCATTTAGTTGGAGGCGATCAGATGCAGGAAGCTGCAGGCGTTCCAGTTTTGATCCATACCTCGGAGATGGCATTTATGGGTTTTGTGGAAGTTTTGATGAATTTAAGGAGTATTTCCAGAAACTTAAAGAAAGTCAAAGCAGATTTACAAAAGGTACGACCTGATAGTTTAATTCTCATCGATTTTCCGGGCTTCAATATGAAGATTGCGGAGTTTGCGAAAAAAATTGGGATATCTGTAAATTACTATATTTCCCCTAAAATATGGGCTTGGAATGTGAATAGGGTTTATAAAATTAAAAAGGTTGTAGACCATATGTTTTGTATCCTACCATTTGAGGTGAAATTTTATAAGGAATTCAGATATCATGTTGACTATGTAGGGAATCCATTGCTGGATGCCATTTCAGCCTATGAATTTCAACCAGATTTCCGAGAAAAGAATGGATTAGGAAATAGTCCGATCATAGCCTTACTTCCGGGGAGCAGAAAAATGGAGATTGAACATCTTCTACCGGAAATGGTTGAATTATACCATCGATTTCCAGTTCATCAATTGGTTATTGCAGGAGCACCAAACATTGATATTAGCTTATACGAACGCTATATCGGGGACTACCCTATCAAGGTATTATTTGATCAGACCTATGATTTATTAAAACATTCAGAAGCAGCGGCAGTAACCAGTGGTACAGCAACTTTGGAAACAGCATTATTAAGAGTTCCTCAGGTAGTTGTATACAAAGCTAATCCAATTTCGGTAATGATTGCGAAACAGGTAATCAAGGTGAGATTTATTTCTTTGGTAAATCTGATCAATGATTATTTATCTGTTATTGAATTAATTCAGAAGGAATGCACTACTGCGAATATTGCTGATGAATTGGGTCAATTGATTACAGACCCAGAGCATAGGGCTAGTGTATTAGAGAATTATGATGTGCTAATAGAGAAGATGGGTACTCCGGGAGCATCAGAAAAAACGGCAAAATTGATTGTTGAATATATGAAATCAGAAAATTAAACTTTTCTATCAATAAATTGTCCTATAACTAGGAGGAAAATAAAATGAAATATGTATTAAGTTTAGCTCTACTTTTAGGGAGCTTCTTAGGTTATTCACAAGAAGTTCAACATATATCCAAATTAGAATTAGGAAGAAAAGATAAGAAAATTTACAACAGAGGAGACTCATCCATGATATTAAAGATTGACACTTTAATTATGAAGGATAAGTCCAAGTTGGAATTTTATGCGAAGAAGGATGTAAAATTGGATATTGGATATGCAGAGATAGGAAAGAATGTGGTGATTACGGGACAAGACAGTAAGAATAATGCGACCAATTTTGATATTGATGTCCGTTTTAACAAGTTAGGTTCCTTATTTGTTATTGCCAGAGGGATTGATGCTTTCAATGGCACAAGAACTTTTCCAAATGGAGATGGTGGTAATGTAAAAATCAATTATGATGCATCTGCGATAGTACCACAGACAAAAGATAAAAAAGCGACAAATTATTTATTTGTTGATGTTCAACAAGGTGGATTAAGAGTTAATCCTACGAGTGAAATAGGTCAAATTTATAGTCGAATTTCGATGTCGCCCCCGGGTTTACGCGGAATTCCACAAGGTCAGGTCTATTCTGGATCACCTGGAAAAGAGGGATCAGTTGAAATAAAAGCCAAATAAAAAATTAGGCTAAAGCGCAATAAAAAATGTCCATTCAGTAGATTAAAATCTTGAATGGACATTTTTTATTTAGTTAGATTCAGTCACAATTACTTTTTCTTTTTTTGCTTTATTAATTTTCAACTGCAATAATATTATGGATGCGATTAGCGTAATTACTGCTATAAGTGCCAGACCAATGATTGGCCCTTGGATATATGCAGAAGTGCCTTTTTCGATCATCAATGTTCTAAAAATTTGCAGATAATGAGTTAGGGGTATCATTTTAGCGATAGCAACCACCCATTCAGGCATTTGGCTTAGAGGCCAAGTAAAACCACTCAAAATAAAACTTGGGGTTGCAATAACCATAAGAATCTCAGTGGCTTTCAATTGACTAGGAATTGCTATACTGACTAAAATTCCGATGAAACTCACGGCTAATAAAAATAGCATTGTAGATCCAAAGAAAGTCCAGCCATCTAATTCCAAAGGCATCCTATACCATATTGAATAACCATAATAAAGGATAAAAATCAATATGGACATTAGAATGTAAGGAAGAATCTTAACCAATATCAATAGAAATACATTTTTTGATTTCGCTACTAATTCCTTAAAGGTTCCATTTTCAAATTCTGAGGCAAAACTAAGTGCTAATCCCAACATCATGACCTGTTGTAAAACCGTCAGCAATACTCCTGGAAGCATAAAATACAAATAGTTTCCACTTCTGATATTCTGTTTGATCATGGTAATTTTAAAGGGTTCAAACTGTTTAGAGGCAACAAATTCAGGGACACCTTTCTTTTGTTGAGCTTTAATTTGAATCCCTGCTTTCAATGTTGAAGCTGCGACATTTACTGCCATCATTGCATAATTCGAAGTCAGAGTGTTTGATGCATTGACAAACAATGTTAACTCAGTACTTCTATTATAATTGATATCAGAAGAGAAGTTCCGAGGAATTTGAACCACTACAGTTGATTCGGTTTTCATAGCCTCGTCTTTTGCTTTAAATGGATCATTCAAGACCTTAGCTACATAAATTACTTCGTTTTCCTCAAACATATCGATCAGCTGTCTACTGAGCGGACTTCTATCCTCATCCACAACGATAATCGGTAGGTTTGTTACTTTTCCTTTTTTATAGACCCCTCCTACTAATACACCATAAAGTATAGGAGCACCAAGGAATAAGACAAGCAATACTTTGTTTTGAAAGAAAAGCTTGAATTCTCTAATTATTAAACTCCAAAAATTCTTCATGATCATTAGTTTTGTTTGACTAAGAAGGTTGCTTTCGTTAATAAATCTTTAGATTCTTGTTTATTAACGGGTTTTAAATGCACTTCAAATAATGTTTCTTGTTCTTCAAAGTCAGGATAAGCAGTTGAAATATTAGCATAAGAACTCAAAGGCTTAATGGTTTCTACAGTTGCTTTGATTTCTTTATTATCCAGATATGGGATAGTCAATGTTTTTTCCTGACCTTTTGTAAATTCCTTCACTTTGCTTTCAGGTATAGTCACTCTAAAAAATGTTGCATCATTAATATAACCAGAAACCAGACTATAACCCGCCAGACCAAGTTCACCGACTTGAAGGTTGATATTTTCCACCGTCATATCCTGAGGAGCCAAGATGTATCTTTCTTTTGCGGCCACATTTACTTCATCCACTGCACCCAATGCACGTTCCTTTTGACCTAAAGCCATACGTTGTTGTTCTATTCTAGCTCCATGTTGTACATCTGCCAATTCTGCTTGTGCAGCAAGATATTGGTTTTTTGCACCTTGGTATTTAGCATAAACTTCATCATATTTTTGTTGAGCGATCAAGGAATCCTTCAGAAGGTTATTCATACGATCCAAGGATTTTTGCGCAAAGTCATATTGTTCTTTGAGCCCATCCACTTTGGCATGTAGCTGTTTCATCTGGCCATCCGTAGCCCCTTTTACAGCCATTTCATATTGAGCTTGAGCTGCAGCAAGTGCACCCTCAGCCTGAATAGATTTTGCATCAACCTCTGGAAGTTCCAAAACAATCAGAGTATCACCTTTATGCACGCTCTCTCCTACTTCAACAAGGATTTTTTGAATTTTTCCAGGAATTTTGGTGGTGACAGCGATTTGATCCCTTTCAATTTTTCCTTCTAATTTGGTTTCTTTTTTAGTCTTGTCCCCAGAACAACTTTGTAAAAGAATAAGTCCAGCAATAGTGTATATAATATTTTTCATGATTATTTCGTGATGGTTTGATATAAGTTTCCGTTCGCTTTTAATAATTCTGAAGCTGCAATTCGTTGGCTCAGCACTTGATTATAAAATCCTAGAGATTGTTTATAGTATTCATTTTCAGCTTCCAATCGTTCAGTGACGTCAGATAATCCTTCTTCAAACTGTCTGGATGCCAAATGCAGATTATTTTTAGCAATTTCAACTTGTTGATTACTTACATTGATTTTTTTCAATGCTAAATTATAGTCGACTTCTGTTTTACGCTGTAATAGGGATAGTTTTTCTTTGGTATCCTCCAATTTATTTTGGTTGATTTGCAGGTCAAGTTTAGCTTTGTCAATAGCAGTTTTATGGGCTTTACCTTCAAAGATTGTCCATTTCATCCCTACCCCAAGAGCAAAATTAGGAGCCATTCTCAGATGGTTTGATTCTAATTTTAGATCACCTAGGTGCGGTAAATCTTTCAAAGTCATATCGGTACCAAAAGCATTGAAGTAAGAAATATTTCCAAAAGCAAATACTTGAGGTAGCTTAGCTCCTTTTTCTTTTTTAAGAACAAATTCATACGCTTTTTGAGATGCTTCCAAAGCTTCCAGCTCTTTTCTATTCATTTGTTTTGCGGAATTCATTTCGAGGTTTATTTCTTCAAGCTGATAATTCACAGCCTGTAATTCCTCTAAACTCATACCTGTCAATTCTTGTAATTTGTAGTACAATAGTTCTCTGTTACTTTGTACCTCAGCTTTTTTGCTTTCCAGTTCGAGCATTGCGAGTTTAATTTTATCGCGGTCATAGGGGATTGCAAAGCCGTTTTCAATACCTTTGATTACTTTTTGATGTTCTTTATTCAATCTTTTTTCAGAATCATTAATCAAGAGATCTACTTCTTTTAGTAGCATCAATTGGTCAAAGCTTTGCATTATTTCTTGTGCCAATTGGTCGTAACCAGCTTCAGTCATTAACTGTTGAGCTTTGAATTTTTGTTCCAAAGCTTTTTGTCCATTGGTAATTTGGAGGCCACTAAAAATAACTTGAGTTGCAGTAACACCAGCCATTCCAATCTGAGTTGATAAATTCATTCGTTGAGAGCCATCAAAAATACTTGAACCTAACAAAGGCAAGGTTTTGGTAGGTAGATCCAAATCAATATTGCTATTTAAATACCCATACATTGCATTTGCGGAAACTGTAGGCAATAGTTTACCTCTTACGTTTTCACGGTCTAATGCGACTTTTTGGTTTTCCAAATTAGCATTGATGAATGTTTTATTATGATAGACTGCTTTCTCAACAGGAGATTTAAAAGGTTGCAGACCTTCTTGGCCAAAGGCAGACATACTTGTAATAAGTATTATTGCTAAGCTAGATAAGGTTTTATTTAATCGAAAATCCATTTTGAATTAGTTTGACTTAATCTTTTAACAAGACAAAGATGCAAGTGTTTTATAGGAATAATTTTCAGATATCTTAAAAAAGACCTTATTGGGATAAATATTAGTGTAGAAAAGAGGATAATCTAGGATTTAGATTAAAAATTATTGTTGAAATAAATTATTTCGAGACCGGAAAAATTATTTCAGACCTCGGATTACAGAAAGTGTTTGTTGCGAGATTCCTAAATAGGAAGCAATATGACCTAATGAGGCATTTTGAAATAATTCAGGATTTTCCTCGATCAGGGCGTTGTATCTTTCATGCGCGGTTTCGAATTGCATTTTATAAAACCTGTTGGAAAAGTTTATGAGGGAATCCAGGAGGACTTTTTGAATGATTTTATTAACCGTAATATTTGTGTTTGCAAGTTCATCTATGGCTGCAAAAGGGATACGGCAAACCTTAGATGGAGCCAAAGCTTGAAAACCAAACAACGATGGTTTTTTATAAAAAACACTTTCAATGCCCGTTCCAAAACTATTAGGACCGAAGAAATAATGAGTAATTTCTCTTTTGTTTTTATAATAGTAGATTCTAGTGAAACCAGACTCAATAAAATAAATATATTTTAAGTAAGCACCTGGTTCAAAGATGATTTCACCCTTTGCATATTCCTTCACTTCAATTATTGAATCAAAGAATTGTTCAATTTCATCATTAATATGATATAGATCTTTAAAGTAATTTAAAATAGTCATGGAAACTCGCTTGAGATAAACCTTGAAAATATTGTTTTTTATTGGCCTAGACAAATGAAATAAGTAATAATTTCTAAGTTCAGGTTCAAGCATAATGAATTAAAGAATGGTGATAAATTTCATTTAATAATTTATACATTTATTGATAATAATCTGATACTAACAGATAGAAAAGAACTAATCAATTAAAAGATGAAAATAACACTTAGCATGCTTATGTTGGCCTTTATTACAATGGCTCATGCGCAACACAAAGAATCTAGGAAAATAGGGAGTTTTTCTGAGATTTCAGTTTCAGCAGGAATTAAGGTTAAATTCATAAAATCATCCAAGAATGAGGTGCTGGTAGATGTATCTAAACAGGTGTATCTTTCAAAGATTGAAACAGTGGTAAATTCGAGGGATCTCCAAATACGAGTAAAAAGAGGAAGTCAAATCAATTCGAGGACTCCTATTAAAGTTACTGTTTACAGTAATTCTATGGTAAGAACTATTTCAGTAAGTTCAGCTGCTTCTCTTGAAATCCTTGATCCAATCAGTGTAAACAATTTCAAAGCGGATTTATCATCATCGGGAAGTTTAGTTACAGGCAAAATAGAGGCGAAATCTTCAGAAATTAATTTAAGCTCTACCGGTAAGATGCGTGGTGAATTGAAAACGGAAGAACTACAAGTTAGTGCGTCTAGTGCTGGAAACTTAACACTTTCTGGGTTATCGAAAAATAGTGAATTTGATTTATCGTCCAATGGAAAAGGGAATCTTGAAAACTTTAAGACTGGGGATTTAGAAGTTAATGCAAGTTCTGGTGGGAGTTTAATAATTGGGGTTAGCAATTCAATAACGGCCAATGTAAGTTCTGCAGGAAAGGTTGAATATATTGGAAATCCAAAATCCAAAGATATCAATAAGTCATCTGGTGGCAGTGTCACTCAGCGATAAGAATATACAATATTAAATATGAATCACAGGGGTTACCATAAAAAGTAACCCCTGTGTTTTTATATAGTTTATTATTTCAATAATGTTTTTATAAAGTTTTTTACTCAAGATTAGTTTTTTCGGAATTCGTCTTTCATTTTTCTAATTGCGTCATTTTCTTGTTTGGAACAATTCTAAATAAGGGCTATGTTTGTCTTACTATTTAAAATCATTCTAAATAATGTTGCAAAGAAATTGTCTTTTATTATTAGGTTTTATACCATTTTCTGTTCTATCCCAAGAGGCAGATAGTTCGAAGAAAGTTCTTCCAATTGAGGAGGTGGTAGTAACAGGTCAATTTCAGCCGAGCACATTAAAAAACTCAGTTTATCGGGTCAAAACAATTGACAGGGATTATATAGAAAGACGAGGTAGTACAGACATGTCGACCTTATTAAATATGGAATTAGGTATTAGATTTTCTAATGACTTGGTTTTAGGTGAATCGGATATTCAGTTGATGGGAGTCAGTGGTCAAAATGTAAAAGTTTTAATTGATGGGGTTCCCTTAATAGACCGTGGAAGTAGTAAGCAAAGTCTATCCCAAATCGATGTTAATACTATTGAAAGGATAGAAATAGTTGAAGGTCCGGTTTCTGTGATGTATGGAACTGATGCCTTAGCTGGTGTAATCAATATTATTACTCAACGATCGGGAAAACAAAATAATAAAATTGGAATAACTGCGAGAATACTTGAAGAGAGCGTTAGTTCTGAATATAAGCCATTTAACCAAGAAGGTCGTCATAATGCACATCTAGGAATAAATTATCAGATGGATTCATGGGAAATAGGTTGGAATGGGTCCCGAAATAATTTTGGAGGTTTTCAAGGAGAATTGACTGGTCGAGCACTACAATGGCAACCTAAAGAACAATGGTTGAGTTCTGCAAAAATTGGATATAAAAAAGGAAAAATCAATTCATGGTATAAAATAGATTATGCCAATGAGGATTTATATAGTCCAGGTCCTATTACTGCGAACTATAAATATATCGATAAGAATTATGTGACAGATAGATTGACGCAAGTCTTGCAAAGTCAATGGCAATTGAAGGAAAAACTAAATTTAAGCGGTTCCTTTTCTATGCAGCATTATAAGCGATCCACGATAACCAGATTACATGATTTATCAAATCAAGAATCAGAGTTAACTACTGGTAGTGGCGAACAAGATGTTTCTAGGTTTAATCAAAGTTTTGCGCGAATAAATGCAAATTATTATTTGAACGAAAAGATAGATTTTTTAGCTGGTATAGAAGCAGATTATGATCATGCTTCTGGAGCCCGAATTCAAGATCAATCTGAAATTTATGACTTTGCTGGCTTTGTGTCTGCGGAATATAAACCATCTGAGTGGGTTAAGATTCGTCCAGGAATCAGAGTTATCCATAATTCAATTTATGATGCTCCCCCAGTGATTCCATCTTTAAATGCCAAAATTGATTTCAATGCTCAATGGGCATTAAGGATGGGTTATGCAATGGGATTTCGAGCTCCGAGCCTAAGAGAACTCTATTTTACATTCCACGACAGTAACCATGCGATAAATGGCAATAAGAATTTAGAGGCGGAACATAATCAGAACTTCAATTTAAACTTAAATTATAGTAAAAAGATTGAAAATAGTTTTATGAACTCTTCTCTGAGTGGTTTTTACAATCGGTTTAATAACCTGATTAGTATCGGCCAAGATCCAAATAATTCAGCATTGTCCACTTATATAAACATTGGGAAATCACAAACCCAAGGATTGACCTGGGAGAACTCATTAGATATCCATAATTCTAAAATCAAACTGGGAATAAGCTATATCGGTCGTTCCAATGATTTACATGAGGAGAATCGGGAATTAGGAAAATACTTTTGGACAGCCGAGGTTAATAGTTCCTTTATTCAGGAAATTCCTAAATGGGGGGCCAACATCAATCTTTTTTATAAGCTATATGGCAAAAGGCCAAGTTATCAGATAACTGGTTCGGGGGATTTGATGACAGTAAATCAAGCTAGCCAGGACGCATATCATCAATTGGACATTTCTGTCAATAAGCATTTATACAAATTAATAACAGTACAAGCGGGGATTAGAAATTTAACCAATACTACGAATGTTCTTAATACAGCAAGCGAAGGAAGCGGTGCCCATAGTACCAATAATTCTTCTATTCCAATCAGCTATGGACGTTCGTTCTTTTTCGGATTACTATATCAATTTAATAAATAACAACAATGAATAATATCAGCAAATTATCGAGTATTTTATTAGCAGGTATCCTAGGGCTAAGTTCATGTGAGAGGGATAAATCGAATCCAATACCCGTCATCCCTCCTTCTGACGGCAGTAAATTAACGCTTCAAGGAGGTGAAGGTGGCACTGATGCTGCCAATGCGGTTTACATAGATTTAAGTACGAATACCCAAACGGCTATTGCCAGAAATTCATGGAGTTTGGGTTTTTATTCAGGTAGTGAATTTAGGGTGATCATTAATAATCAGATGGGTTATTCAGCTATTGAAACTTCACAGACAGATATAAAAGCCACCAATTCCAGTAATACAGATATTTCTAAGCTTGCATTCGACATCAATGCGTCGGTGATGAAGAATTATGATGATACATTAGGAAGAATAGATAAAACGGTAATTGCTGAAATAAAAGCTAATGCCAGTGAAAATAAAGTGTTTTTAGTGAATACCGTTCATGGCAATAGCGTTGATAAAGCGAACGTTTGGAAAATCAAAATAAATCGAGGAACTGCAAATGATTATTTATTGCAATATGGAAAAATTGATGATGCCAATCCGCAGAGCATGACCATCAAAAAAGATGCGAAGCTAAATTTCAATTTTATGGCATTTTCGAATGGTCCTGTAAAGGTTGAACCAGCAAAGGATGAATGGGATATTGTTTGGAATAAGAGTATGTATTTTACCAATATGGGCACCATAGCAGTTCCTTATTTCTTCAGTGATCTTGTTTTCCTAAATCACCTTAATAAGGTTTCAGTTTCTCAAATCGTATTTCTCGATAAAGAAGGAAAACCGAATGGAAATCCTAATTACGAACAGTTTGATTCAAGTAAGCTTTCTGAAGTCAAATTTAATTCTTCTAGGAATGCGATGGCTTCATCATGGAGGAACACCTTATCTGTTGGGGTCTTAAAAGATAGATTTTATGTCATCAAAGATAGTCAAGGAAATATTTACAAACTAAAATTCTTGGTTATGGGTGTAAAAGAAGATGGTGGCAAACGCGGATATCCAGAAATAGAATACAAACTAGTAAAAAGCAATTAAGCATGAATAAGCTATACATATACATTTTTAGTATTGGACTCGCTTCACTCCTATTTTCTTGTGGGAATAATATGGAAAAGCAGGCGAGAAACAGTGATCAAGGGCAAGATAGTTTAAGAATAGTTTCTTTGAATGGAACCATTTCGGAAGTAATCAGCGAATTGGGGTTGGAGGATAAAATTGTGGGAACAGATGTGGCTTCAACTTATCCAGCTTCATTGAATTCGAAACCAAAGGTTGGTCATAACAAGAAGATCCCTGTTGAAGGTGTTATTGCCTTAAAGCCAAATTTGATCATAGGTACCAAAACGGAAGTAACTCCAGAAACGACAGAGCAATTTAAACATGCTGGAATCAGAGTTATTTTATTTGATCAAGAATATTCAATCGATGGCACTCGTAAGTTAATAAAAGGTGTTTCAGACTCATTAAGTCTAACCAACAAGGGAGACTCGATAATTGCCAATTTTGATAAGGCCATTCATTCTGTTGAAGCCTATTCTAGAGAACAAGAAAAGCCTAAGGTATTATTTATTTATGCTCGAGGAGCAGGAACGATGATGGTTGGTGGCATTGGAACTCAGGTTGATAAAGTTATTGATTTGGCTGGTGGCGTCAATGTTGCCAAGGATTTCAAGGACTATAAACCATTAACAGCTGAAGCTTTGGTGTCATACAATCCTGATGTCTTGCTATTATTTTCAAGCGGTCTTTCCAGTTTAGGAAATGAGTCAGGGATCTTAAATGTTCAAGGGGTCAAGGAGACCAATGCAGGCAAAAACAAGAAGATAGTTGCCATGGACGGTCAATTATTAACTGGATTTAGTTCCAGATTACCAATTGCTATTGAGGAACTGTATTCTAAAATTCATTAATGACGATACAAAGAAAAAAAAGAATCTCCATAATCTCTTTACTATTATTTCTACTTAGCTCCTGCATTCTTTCCATCGGTGTAGGAGCGGTAGAAATATCTTTTCAGAATATCCTGAAAATATTAGGCAAGTATGTTTTGCAGCTTAATATTGAGGGAATTCCCATTCAAGAGGAGTCGGTTTTCTTAGCGATTAGGGCACCTCGGGTATTGCTAGGAATGATTATCGGGATGACCTTAAGTATTACGGGCTGTGCCATTCAAGGGATATTTAGAAATCCTTTGGCAGAACCTGGATTAATTGGTGTCTCCTCTGGAGCATCCTTATTTGCAGTTATGTTTATTGTTATGGGGCAAGGATTATTCAGTCAATTAACATTAATATTTGGGTATTATGCATTATCCATAGCTTCCTTTATTGGAGCCATGCTAACAACTTGGATTCTATATTCATTTTCACTAAAACAAGGTAAGGCCAATATATCCACTCTTTTATTAATTGGGATAGCGATAAATGCTTTAGCCATGGCAATTACTGGGCTAATGACATTTATTGCAACTGATGACCAACTAAGGACGATAACATTTTGGTCATTAGGAAGCTTGGGCGGGGCAAATTGGAAAACTATTATGGCCATCCTGCCCTTTTGCATAATCTGCATCCTAGGTTTATTACCATTTGGAAAAGCATTAAACGCGATTGCTTTAGGTGAATCCCAAGCAGAACATTTGGGTATCGACCTAAAAAAAGTTAATAAATACATTATTATTCTATCAGCATTGGGTGTAGGTTCTTGTGTTGCAATGGCTGGAATAATAGGTTTTATTGCATTATTGGTCCCACATATATTGCGAATCAGCATATCTGCAGATCACAAATATTTACTATTTGCATCTACCCTTTTGGGCGGTTCCTTATTAGTTATTGCAGATTTGATTGCCCGAACAATTGTGATCCCAGCGGAGTTACCAATCGGGATATTAACATCATTAATGGGAGCTCCCATGTTTTTGTTAATCATATTAAAAAGCAAGAAAGAGAGGTTCATTATATGATTGAAGTTTCAAATCTGAGCTACCAATTGGGGAATCGATTATTGTTGGAAGACATTAGTTTCAAAGCCAATTCTTTTGAATTACTAGCTATTCTTGGACCAAATGGAGCAGGAAAATCCACTTTATTAAAGGTCTTAAGTAAGCAAATCAAGACTTATTTAGGGGATGTTAAAATCAAAGGAAAAGACCTTAAAAAACTGGATTTAAATAGTTTATCAAAATTCAGAGCAGTTTTACCCCAATCAAATTATTTAAATATAAACCTGACTGTCTTCGATGTTATCCTGATGGGTCGATATCCTCATTTTAAAACTAATCCTAACCGAGATGATATTGAGATTTGCAATTTGGTATTGAAGGAAATGGGATTGACAAAGTATAAAGACTGTTTTATTCATCAACTTTCAGGTGGAGAGCAACAAAGAGTTCAATTGGCTAGAGTTTTGGCTCAAATTTATGCTGTTCAGCAGGCAATTTTATTGATGGATGAACCAATTACAGGTTTAGACTTACAATACCAACAAATCATTCTTGAAAAAGCTAGACTTCTTGCGGACAAGGGAGTTACAGTTATTTGCGTTCTGCATGACATCAATTTAGCATCCCAATTTGCAGATCGAATTATATTATTAAAAAACGGAAAAAAAATGGCTTATGGGTGTCCAAAAATGGTATTAACAGAAGATCTGATATTTAGCACCTACCAGATACGGGTTAAGAAGATACAGGTCGATGAAATTGAATATCCAATCATTGTACCTTACACAGCTAGGCCAGCATCAAAAGTAAATCAAAAAGATTCCTTTATTATTTCATATAAATAAAAAACAGAAAAAAACTATGGAAACTATAAAATCAACAACATTAAGAGAAAAATTCAACACCTTTAAGATTGAGAATCCAAAAAGCAGAATTAGGGAAGCTGCAAATCAACTTGGAGTGTCAGAAGCTGAATTGATTGGTATAAATCCAGAAAATATTTTATTGCTTCCTGAGTTCAGTGCTATATTGAATGATATACCTGTTTTAGGAGAGGTAATGGCTTTAACTAGAAATGATAATGCTGTACATGAGAGGCACGGGACTTATAGTAAAGCGAGTTTTCATGGCCAGATAGGATTGATATCAAATCCGGATATTGACTTGAGATTGTTTATGGCTAATTGGAAGTATGCTTTTGCAGTAACAGAGAACCAAAGAAAAAGTATTCAATTTTTTGATAATCATGGAGATGCTATTCATAAAATTTATTTGACAGAGAATAGTAATTCAGATGCATATGATGCTTTGGTAGAAAAACATAGATTCAATACTCCCACTGAGATTAAAATAGATTTAAAACCCTTTTCAGCAACAGTAGAGATATTAGATGACGATGTTGATCAAATCAATTTTCAAACTGATTGGAAAGGGCTTCAAGACACACATGATTTCTTTGGCTTATTAAAGAAATATAATATCAGTCGGTTACAATCTATGCGAATTGCCCCAAAGGGATTTGTGCTACAAATATCAAATGAAAAGGTGGATAAGCTATTAAAATTAATTTCTGAGAAGAAATTAGAATTCATGGTATTTGTAGGAAATAAAAATTGTTTGCAAATTCATACAGGAAAAGCTGAGAAGATTATCAGAACTGGACCGTGGTTAAATATTTTGGATCCAATATTTAATCTCCATTTAAACGACACTAATATTGCTTCATTATGGATTGTCAAAAAACCAACGAATCTAGGGTTGGTCCATAGCATTGAAGCATTTGATAAAGAAGGAAACCTGATTATTCAGTTTTTCGGAAAAAGGAAGCCAAATATTCCTGAAGATGAAAACTGGAGGTTAGTTGTTAAACAATTAGAAACTGAATAAATGAAATATTTTATATTCTGCTTGATCAATTTGCTTACAGTTTTACAACTGAAGGCACAGGAGACTTATATTGTCTACGATAGGAATGGCAAAGAGGTAAGTCTTGAGGATATCATCAAATTGGCAAAAGATAAACCATTGATTTTCTTTGGTGAATTACATGATCAGTCATTTGCTCATCAGGCAGAATATGATTTATTAACGGGTTTATTTGAGCGGTATAAGCAAAAAGTAGTAATAGGAATGGAAATGTTTGAAGCAGATGTACAACCTATTATTGATGAATACTTTTTGAGCAGTATTAATCAAAAAAGCTTTGAGAGTGAATCAAGAATTTGGAAAAACTACATAGAAGATTACAAGCCATTAGTTGAATTTGCCAAGGAACACCAATTGAAGTTGATTGCGACGAATGTTCCAAGGCGCTATGCAAATACAGTATATCATCAGGGAATGGAGACTTTAAATCAACTATCTCCTTATGCTAAACAGTTCTTTCCCACCCTACCAATTCATGTTGATACTACCCTTCAAATTTATAAGGAAATGTTAGATATGATGCCTGGGCATAGCAATGCCAATATTATTTATTCTCAGGCTTTAAAAGATGCTACAATGGCACATTTCATTCAATTGAACAATAATTCTGGAAGCGTGTTTTTGCATATCAACGGCTCTTATCATTCCAAAAATAAACAAGGCATATTGACCTATTTAAATGGCTTTCCTATTCAAAAAACCATAACCATTAACTCTGAACTTGCCAAAAAGGAAGGTGAAAACCGGGATTACTCTACTTCAGACTTTACAGTTGAGCTCAAAATAGCTCAATGATAAGGAGCTATTATTTTTTATTTTTCTATAAATAAACTTTAACTTCATCAGGATAAATTAACCTTATGAAGATTTTATTTTTCGTTGCTTTCTGGGTTTGCCAGATTAGTTCAAGTATAATTTTTAAATACGGTGGGATTCAGCCCAAATATCAGTGGGCGGCCTTAATTGCTGGAAATATTATTTTGCTTTCAGCATCTTGGTTTCTTGTTCAGCTCTTTAAAACAGTCCCCCAACCTATCGTTATAGCATTATGTTCCGGTGGAACATTTTTAACTGTTCAACTAGCTATGGCACTCTGGTTTAAGCAGCCATTGAGCTGGATGCAAATTTTAGGCTCATTGATAATCATCGTAGGTATGGTCTTAGTTACTTTTGGTGACAAAAGTATCTCTCAAAGTTAGAACTATGAAAAACTCCAATGATTCAGAATTAGAAGTTTGGATGCGAGGTCCAATTCCTGCAGTTCCTGATTTATTGCAAGGAATTGCGCATGCATTACTCCAGGTAAATGAGGATATTCAAAAATTAGACGATTCAATAATCAAAAAATTCCTCTGGGAAAAACCCTTTGGAATGGCTAGCATAGCTTTTCATATGCAGCATATTGCAGGGGTAGCTGACCGGATGTTGACCTATTCCCAAGGTAAATCCTTAAGTGAAAAGCAATTCGAAGAGTTAAGAATGGAAGGTGTTCCTAATGATAAAATTCAGGTATCCTTTTTAAAAGAAAAGCTTTCAAATTCCATCCACAATTTTGTCGAAGAATTAAAAAAGATAGATTCAGACAGCTTAACTCAAGAAAGGTTTCTCGGACGAAAAAAAATCCCCACTACACAAATTGGCTTATTATTTCATGCTGCGGAGCATGCCCAAAGACATTACGGTCAATTACTTAGCACAGTCAAAGTACTTCAGCATAGCATTGCATAGGGAGTTTGCCCTAATAAAATGGAAATCCTAAAGCCATTTAAATGACTTTAGGATTAGCTTTGCTTTTAAGCAATTTTTTCATCGAAAAACACGATGAACTGGGTAGGATTAAATCCTGTCCGGTCTTTTATGCTTTTAGCAAATTTTCCATAGGATGAGAAACCAGCAAGTGCAGCTAAATACGTTAATTTAAAGTTCCTTGCTTCTTCCACAGTTCTTAAATAATTGTTGAGATAGTCTAACCTCAAATTATTTACATAGTTAGGAAAATCAATTTTCTTATTTCTGTTCACCACAAAAGAAAGATATTTGGAGTTACATCCAATTTCTTTTGATGCAGTAGTAATAGAACAAGAAGGATTTAAATATGATTCTTGAGCTTCCCATTGAGTTAATGCTGCCAGAATCTTATTCTCCGTATCTGGGTTCATATACTCCTTTTTAATAGTTGAAACGTTGTCAATCATAATAAATAAAATAGATAGTGTTAATTAAATTGATATATAGATGGTTTGTTAGAATTTATCCCTTAACCAATCTGGTAATTGATGTTCCCTAATAGGATTTCATTCACCTCATGGTTATCATTAATAGGCTTTTCAGATTCTCCATTGATGTCACTGCGCATTAGTATCAATGCCTGAATCAAATCTGTTTTTAACTCTTCATTTTTTTCCTCGAAAAAAATTTCATTTAAAAATTCTAATCCAAACCTAGTTTTAAACAAAATGACAGTCTGAACTATGGATCTTTTCAATTGGAGACTTCCATTTTTATAGCAAGAAGTAATTTGAGATTCAGCCTGTGCGTAATTTAATTTCGTTAATGCATCAATTATGGCCAACCTAACATTATCATTAGGTTCATTAGGTAAAAGACTAGCAATTATTGATGCACAGCCTAATTGCTTAAAGAATGCGATTTCCTTTACCATAAAAATTCTAAAATCAGGATTTTTACTATTTCTAACCCAACGGCTTAATAGTGGTAATCTTCCTGAATTCGATTTTTGTAATAGGAATTGATGAACTAGTATTTCATCAAGGGGGGTAAATTCCGTGTCGAAGCTTTCATCCAAGAAGCGATATGGTTCATTCCCTTCAATTTTATTTATGAATTTTGAACTTCTAGCCATAGTCTTTTTCTGTTCTTCTGATTTTGATAATTTGGTAATTGAATTCGTTTCCTCAATTTTTAAGTCATTGAGACATTGTTTTGCTTTATGAATTCTACTGGTATTATTGGACACCAATTCTAATTCCCAAAATTTAATAATCCCAAATCCTGAAAGTATATGCTTATAATTATTATTATTCAGTATATACTCTCCCAATCTCGATTTAGAATTTGCTTGAATCAACAATTTGGAAATAATTTTCAATCCACGTCTTGACTCCTTAATAGCGTGAAGGGATTCAATTTCATTTAAAATATATTTCTCCGACCTATTGGTACTCTCAAAGAGAATAGCATTCACTAATGTTTCTATTTTCTCCTTTAAGCTTAGGTCTTCAGTTTCTACTACGTGGAGTTTCCAATTATTAAAAAGACTTCTTAATTTATTAATTATTAAAACTAAAATTAATGCAATGCTGATTAAAGCAGCTAGCCTTAATAGAAAAGGAAAACTCCAGAATTTTACCTGTAACTGATACGGTAAAAATTGAAGGTTATAACCTAGATACATACTTTTTAATATTTATTAATAATAGTTAGTTGGCAAAGTCGCTAACAGAATTTCCCTAGCTTTTAAACTCTAGTTAATTCCTCGTTTGTGATATACCAAAATTACATCTAGTCCCTAAAAAAGTATGTCCCAAAAATGAAAATATCTATTCAATTACATAATTAAGACATGTCTTAAAACATTATATATAGTTAATTATCAGTCTATTAAATACATCCAATTAACGAACATATATTAATTATCAATTTTCTGAAATTTGATAATTTGCATTAAATTTCCAAGCTTATTTTGGACTTGTGAGGAGGTGGACATGGGCTAAAATTCACAGATATGAACAGTTTTTAAACTAAATAAGGTGATATTTCGTAGAATTATACGTTTGGAACATCTAAAAAATAGGTGATTTTGGAAAATTTGGAGGCTAATAATTGGATCTTTTTAAGAAATTCTTTACCTAAAACAGATTATTGGGAAATATATTGCTCAATCTGTATATGAAAAATTACGAAAATTGGTAAATGTCCACCGGCCTACAACATTTTATTAGATAATATTAACCTAAGAGTTAAAATTGAATAATGTATTTTAAGCTATATTCCTTGGAATTTTTTCCTCATTATTTGGTAGAATCCAATAAAAAAATGAAAGGGTTGGACTAAATTTCTGTTTTAGAGTTTTGTTTTAAATTCTCTATGAATTGAGACGGGGTCACTCCTACTACAGATTTAAAGGCTATGGTAAATTTGCTATGTGAGGTAAATCCAGACATTTCAGCCAAGTACGAAAGCTTATAATCCCATAAAATCTTATTTACCTCTAGCTGTTTAACAATATATTGGATTCTTAAATTGAGTATATAATCATTAAAATGTTGATTTTTATACTTCCTAATGATATAAGAGACATATTTTTGATTTGTATCCAGTTTATTTGTTATCCAGCTCAACGTAAGGTTTTTATTCAAAAAGAATAATTCCAATTCCAAATCATTGAGTTTCTTGACCAACCTAGTTTCGGTTTCAATGGATATATGGAATTCACCAGAAGACTGTATTATATCTTTTGAGGTGTAATTGGAGCTTTGATTTGAAACTATGGGTTTTGCAGTTGTGGGAACAAAATCAATATCAATAGCCTCGCTCTTCGATCTTTTCGGTCTAATTTTAATCAAATAAAACAACACACAAATACTGGTCATAATAATCAATGACCAAATCAACACAACATTATTTCTTTTGATGGTTTTAATTTCTCCTAAATAATCTCGAATTAAATTATTTCCGATAATTTGAGCTGTATTCCTATGTTGCTCTTCCAATTGAGAATATTTATCGACAAATTGAATTGCCTCATGATCAAGCCCTTTTTTTCTATAGTATTTAGCCTCTAAGAAATAATACTGTTTTTTCAGTTTGATGTTGTTAGATCCTTCAACATATGGAATAGTTTGATCCAGGTATGTTCTAGTGGAATCAATTAGACCTAAATTAAAATAGTTTTCCGCTAAACATTGAAATGTAAAGGGCTTAATAATCGTTTCAACCCCATATACATCATCCAGAATCATTTTTAAATAGGATATGCTTTCCTTATACATCCCCAAAGCCAAATAACTTTCAGCAATTATCAAGTGATTTTTAGATCTAATCAAAAAAGATCTAGGATTGTTGACATCGATATAACCTTTTTTGCTTAATGCAATTTCCATTAAATCAACAGCTTCAGTATATTTTTTATTGAAAATGGATTGATAAGCTTTTTCTTGAAGCAGTTGAATTTCAAGCTGTTTCCTAACCAAGCTATCCTTTACAGATTGAATATCCACCTCTGCCCTCTCAATATAATTACTAGCCTGGCCAAAAATCCCGATATCTCTATAAATAGATGCCAAAACTAACGCTGAACTGGCCTCAAAATCCGGGAATCCAATCAAATTTGAAAGTTGATCAGCTCTATTTGCATAGTTTATTGCGATAGAATATGTTCCAACGTTTTGATGAACTAAGGCAACTAAATTTTGAGCTCTTATTTTGCTGATATCTGATTCCGAAATTTGCTCTAAAGAATCAGCCAGCCGAAGTGCCTCTTTATAATCTTTTGCCATTAATTCTGCTCTAACTGCAGCATATCTCTTTTCAAATGCTGTCCTTTGAGAAAACAACAGATTTGGGAAAAATATAGTAATGCATAAAATATAAAGAAGACAGCGATTCATATTATTGAGGATTAGGCAGATACTGCTCCCTATATTCAATAGGTGTGCATTTTTTTTCTAAATTAAAATTCCTGTAGAAAGAAGCCCTGGAACTAAATCCACATTCAAGGGCCAAATCATCAATATTCATATGAAAATCAGGCTTTGTCAGTTCTTTGCATACTTCTTCTATACGAAGGGCATTAATCGTTTTTAAGACATTTTGTCCAAAATAGTCTTTAAAGAATTGAGAAATTAAGGATCTAGAAATCTTCAAATCCCTTGCCATAAGATCAATATTAAATTCAGGGTTTAAGTATTTCTTTTCTTCCAAATAGTGAAGAATTTTGTCTTTATAGGGTGATTCTTTAGCGTCCTGATTGAATTTATGATCAATTACAGGAATATTAGTGTTCTGGACCGTCGGATTTTTAAGAGAGTAATCAACGGGTTTCAATTGAGATATTAAGGAACGAAATAGATAATTATAGATCATACTGATCCCAATCATCATAATCATATAAACCGTAATTCCCGAAACTGGCCTACCCGCATCAAATTTATCAATAAAGGTAGACATGATTGTAGGGATAATAAAGGCTGCCAAAACTAATAAAAGAATGATAAAGTAATAATACAACCTCTTGGTGTCAAGTTGCAGAAATTCAGTAATGTTACCTTTTAACAAAACTGAAATCGGATAGAGCATCCATGAAAGACCGAATAAGCTATAAAGAATTATATAATAAGTCTTTCCATATTGGAATCTTATAAACTCACTACTCAAGAAAATAATGTAAACAATTGTCAATAAGAAGAAGGGAATCCCATGAATAATAATAGTTTTCGTTTTAATCTTTTTGTATTTGAATGCCAGATATCCAAAATATAAGAACGGACCATATAAAAGCCCAAAGGGGGCTCCAATATCTACGTACTTGTATCCAGGAATAATATCTCTAAAAAGTGCTGCAAAAACAATGTGAATAAGCAGCGTAATAATCAAAGCTGATAAGACCTTCTCAAAAACACCTTTTACAGGCAGGTTCGTATATACCTGATAGCTTAATATACAAAGGATAACAATGGCAGAGTAAATAAAATATACCAACATAGGCTATTTAATTAATTTGCTTCGATAATTTGAAGGTGATTCTCCAACATATAATTTAAAATATTTATTAAATGCAGTACGGGAATCAAAGCCGCATAAATTGGAAAGATATTCGAGCTTAAAGTTCTTAGAATCCGAATGAATTAGACTGATGGCATACTTTATTCGGAATGAAGCCAACCAATCCTCAAAATTCGAATTAAGAATATTATTAATATAAAATTCAATTTTACACTTATTGAAACCAGTTAGTTTTCCTAATGTTTCCAATGTTAAATGAGCATCCAAATATAAATGCTCGTGTTCCATAAGAGAATTGATACTCTCCTGGATCATTTGAATTTCCCTTTCAGGAATAAGAGTATCATTTTGTTGAACGGGAATTAATTGAGGTTCTTCCGAGGTATGGGAAGAAGAGAAACGGTTGTTGATTAAAAACCAAGTCAACACCGCAATATTCACTACTATGATAGAAGATATAACCAACTGAGGATGATAGTTGCTTACGTTATTAGACAGATGATTGATATAAATAATATTGATGAAGAAGAAAATTGCAAACCCTAGTAAAGCTAAAATCTCAAGTAGGATGAGGTTTCTTTCGTTTACAAAAACTGTTTCTTTCTTTTTTGAGAAAATCACCAATGAAGGGTAAATAAACATCGAAGAAAGGATGGTAATAAAATAAAAATGTAGATAAAAACTATGGTAAGAAGACTGAAATAGGAAAAAGAATATTGCCCCAATGATTATTGGAATAAAATGTAACCCATCTTTACCAAAAGAGAGCGTTTTTCCCATTTGATTTAAAAATGCCAAATAAAGTAAAGGCCCAAATATTAATGGAATGGGAAATTCAATTCGTTTCATCATTAATAATATCTGGATTAATAAACCAATACAGAAGATGGTTAAAAAAATCTCAAATACGTTCTTCTTCATGTGATAAATACTGAATACTTCAAATACTCAGTTAAGTGGAAATTTCTATATAGATTTAAGATCTACATACAAGATACCCATGTTAATAATTGCAAAACAATAAGTACATTAAATGTAATAGTGCGCTAAAATTGCTCCTGATAAAACAAATATATCTAATTATTCACATATCCATTAATATGTAACATTAAAGCATATTTGCGTATTACACTCAAACTTATTGTCTTATTCTAGTTAATGTTTTATATAGAAATAATTTATTTTTTTATGGAAATTGAGCCGTTTCCTATGGTTCAATATCATCAATAATTAAGGTTAAAGTAATCTAAAATAATTTTTAAACTCTTAATAAAAAGTAAATATTACAGCTAAAATTTCAATGCAATTAGGCTTATTGAATACAAAGGTTCAAAAGACTTTCGCTTACTGTTAAACTTAATTTAATTTCTATATTTCAAAGGTAATCAATTGACTAAAAACTGGGTAGTTAATATTTATTAAATTTACATTACGTCAATTTAAATATTATTTAATTTTTCCAGATCAATAATATTAATAGTTTCCAAATGTTTAAACAAATAATTAAAACAAAATGTTATTAGGATTGTATTATGGTTACATATGTTACACAATCCAGACATACTTGATTCGGGAACTCTCATCATTTCGAATCGATTACCCATCAAAATTGAACGCAAAAAGTCTAAACTTAAATTTACGCCCAGTGAGGGTGGCCTAGCTACAGGTCTAGGGTCATTTTATAAAGAAAATGGCTCTTGGTGGATAGGATGGCCAGGAATTATTCCAAAGAATAAGGAAGAAGAAGATCTTATTCGGGAAGAACTTAAAAAGTTAAACCTAATCCCTGTCTTTCTAACTGAAAAGGAAATCAAAGGATATTACGAAGGTTTTTCAAATGCTATATTATGGCCATTATGCCATTATAGACCTAGTTACGTAGAATTGAAACAAGAGTTCTGGCTTTCCTATGTAGAAGTAAACAAAAAGTTTTCTGATGCTACTTTACCTTATATAAAGGAACATACTCGAGTATGGGTACATGATTATCAACTGATGCTTGTACCCAAATTTATTAGAGAGGCTATTGATAATTGTAGTATTGGTTATTTTCATCATATCCCTTTTCCTCCTATTGAATTATTCAAAATGCTTCCTTGGCGAGATGAACTTCTCGAGGGTTTATTAGGTTCTGATTTAATAGGCTTTCACACGTATGAGAATGTAGATAACTTTTTAGATTCTTGCTCAGGAATATTAAACCTCCAAAATAATATCAATAACCTTAAAATAAAGGGAAGGACCATTTTAGTCGATGTTTTTCCAATGGGTATTGACTATGAGAAATACAAAAACCAGGCTCTTTCAACAGAAACAGTTGCTTATAGCAAACAGCTAAAATCTTTATATGATCAGCAAAAGATAATCTTATCCGTTGATCGCTTAGATTATAGTAAGGGAATCATCCAAAGATTAACCTCCTTTGAAATCCTCTTAAATGATCATCCAGAATTGCATGGAAAGATCGTTTTATATATGCTCATTGTTCCTTCGAGAGATCAGGTTAATCAATATAAAAAGTTAAGGAATGAAATTGACCGGAAAGTTGGTAATATTAATTCGGTGTATGGAAAACCAGGTTGGCAACCTATCGCTTATTTCTATAATTCATTGAAATTTCCTGTATTATCTGCTTTATATGTAGCTGCTGATGTTTGTTGGGTAACTTCATTATACGATGGAATGAACCTTGTGGCAAAGGAATATATTGCGAGTAAACAAGAGACCAGTGGGGTTTTAGTGATAAGTGAATTTGCGGGAGCCTCCAAGGAACTATCCGATGCTTTAGTTATTAATCCTTATGCTGTACATCGAACAAGCAGAACCTTGTATGAAGCCATACGTATGGATCAGGAGGAACAAGATGAACGCATGCATGCCAGCCAGGAAATCGTTTCCAAATATACAGTGCATCATTGGGTTAATCTTTTCATGCAGCGTTTGGAAGAAATAAAACATCAACAACAATTAGAATTATCGAGAAAGGTACGTGAAAAAGTTGAGCAAAAAATAAAGTCCCAATACCAAGAAGGTAGTAAAAGACTTATCCTTTTGGATTATGACGGAACATTGGTTGGATTTAATAAAAATGCTGATAAAGCCATTCCTACCGAAGATGTTTATGATGTCTTAGATAAATTAAGCCAAGACCCTAAAAACCTGATCACCATAATTTCAGGAAGAAAATACACGAATCTAGAACATTGGTTTAGCAATAAACCTTATTTCCTGATTGCAGAGCATGGCATTTGGAGTAATTATCCAAATCATGATTGGCATCTGGTTCCAGGCTTGACCAATACCTGGAAAACAAAAGTCCTTCCTATTCTACAAAGGTTTACAGACAGAACTGCAGGTTCTTCAATTGAAGAAAAGTCACACTCCTTAGCTTGGCATTACAGGAAGGTGGAAAGAGCATTTGGATTAAGACAAGCTCAAGAACTTCTCCAAGAATTAAGACACATAAATCAGGTTTTGGAATTACAAATCATTAATGGTGATCGAGTTATAGAGATAAAAAACAAACTAGTCAATAAAGGGGAAGCCGCAGTAAATATGGTGAAAGAAATCGAGCCAGACTTCATTTTATGTATTGGTGATGATGCAACAGATGAAGATATGTTTATTGCCCTACCTGAAAATAGTATTACAATTAAAGTCGGCGATAAACAATCTCATGCTAAATATTACGTTGAAAACCATAAAGAAGTAATTGAACTCCTTTCATCTTTAGGAGAAAATAAATAGAATAAAAAATATATGGATAAAAGACACATTTATAATAGTGGGATTATTGGAAATTGCAATTTTATAGCACATGTACATAAAAGCACGAATATAAATTGGTTATGTTGGCCAACATTCGAAGACAGCTTTATTTTTGGATGCCTGTTGGATACGGAAAAAGGTGGTGAATTTAATATTCGCCTAGATGACAGTCATATCACTTCGAATCAATATTATCTAGAAAATACAAATATTTTAGTCACTGAGGTCAAAGGTGAGCATTCGGGATTTCGAGTTATTGATTTTGCGCCCAGATTTATTCAGTATGATCGATATTATAAGCCCTTGATGCTGATTAGGATTGTTGAACCCCTATATGGAAATCCTTCCTTACGTGTAAACTGTCATCCTAAAGCGAATTATGGAAAAGACGATTTCAAAAAATTTAGGGGAAGTAACCATATTTTATTCGAGCATGCTGAAGAAAACATGCGCTTAACCACTAATATTCCCATTAGTCATTTCTTTGATCAGGAAGAAGGCAAATTCATTTTGTCGGACAGGAAATATATGATCCTCTCCTACGGTAATACATTTGAAGCACCTTTGATGCAAACCGCTGAGGAGTTTTTGATTAAGACTAAAATCTATTGGAGAAGATGGACTAAAAAAGCTAATATTCCTAATTTTTATCAAGAGCACATCATCCGTTCCGCATTGGTCCTTAAACTTCACCAATATGAAGATACAGGAGCAATAATTGCATCCAGCACAACGAGTCTACCAGAATCACCAGGTTCAGGACGAAATTGGGATTATAGGTATTGTTGGGTAAGGGATAGTTATTATGTATTAACCGCATTGAGTCATATTGGTAAGTTCGATGAACTTGAAGAATTTGCGAATTATATTACGAATATCACCCAATCAGACTCCGGAAGATTGCAACCCTTATATGGTATACTTGGTCGTAAAATATTGACTGAAACTACTTTAGACTATTTGGAAGGATATCGTGGAAATAAACCAGTTCGAATCGGGAACCAAGCTTATGAACACATCCAAAATGACGTCTATGGGCAGGCAATGATTGCTTTACTTCCTCTTTACACCGATAACAGGTTCCCAATGGATGAAAGAAAGGATGCAAAATCATGGTTGAAATATATCCTTGAAAAGATTAAAATGACCATCGATGAAAAGGATGCTGGAATATGGGAATTTAGAAATATTGCCAACCACCATGCTTATTCCAACCTTTTCCAATGGGCAGGAGCGTCTGCTGCCTTAAAAATCGCGGTTCAAAACAACTATAAGGACATTGAAGAACAAGCTAAAGTTTTAATGGATAAAGCAGCTGACTATATTGAGAAATGCTATGATCCAGAGACCCAGGTGTATAGAAATTCGGACGAAGGTTCTAACTTGGATGCCAGCACCCTGCAGCTTATCATGATGAACTACTTAGATCCTAGTTCTGAAAGAGCTAAAAAACATTTGGAAGCAGTAGAAAAAGAACTAAAGGGTAAAAATGGATTATTCTATAGATATCTGCATAAAGATGATTTTGGCAAACCTAAAACCACTTTTTTGGTTTGTGCGTTTTGGTATGTTGAAGCCTTGGCATGCGTTGGCCGCTTGGAAGAGGCTCAGCAAACTTTTGAACAGCTTCTCTCCTATGGAAATCCACTAAAATTATTTTCTGAGGATGTAAATGAAGATGATGGTAGCCAATGGGGTAACTTTCCACAAGCTTACAGCCATGTAGGCCTAATGAATGCAGCATATCGTATTGCTATTAAGCTAGATAAGCCTATTTTTATAAAATAATTAATTAACACAAAGTATAGTAATACTCAAATTGGTATAAGATTTGTTTATTAATTCTAAATAACGAAAATTATTACTATGAAAGCATTATTAGGTTTAGCGGTAGCTGCGGTTGCCTTAAGTATGTCGAGTTGTAGTACAGATAACTCGAATACGACAGATGGAAAAACTCCACTAACTATTAAAATCACTGATGCACCTGCATATTATGATCAAATCCTACTGGATATCGACCATATTGAGGTTATCACGGAAGGGGGACGCGAAGTAATTGATCTTGATATCGAACCATTCGATATTCTATCGTACCGTGAAGGTGATTATCTAATATTGGCAGAACATGATGTCCCATCTGGAAGATTACAGGAAATTAGGTTAGTTTTAGATGATGATAATGAAATCGTTGTTGATGGTGTTAAACATCATTTAACTACTCCTAGTGGCCAATCTTCTGGGGTAAAAATCAAAGTTCAAGATGATTTGGTTCCTCATGTTGCTTATACCCTAGCTTTAGATTTTGATGCGTCAAAATCTATTCACCAAACTGGAAATGGAAAATACATGTTAAAACCAGTAATCAGAGCTATTCCAGTTGCACTTTCTGGTGCAATCACAGGAAGTATCAACCCTATTTTTGCAATGCCACATGTATATGCAATTCAAGGAACAGATACGCTAGGTACTTTGGCTAGCCCAACTGGTAAATTCTATTTCCCAGGTGTTCCGCAAGGAACTTATAAAATCTTAATTGAACCAACAAATACTGATTTCCTTCCTAAAACTTTGGAAAATGTAAATGTTAGTATTGGTCAAACCAAAGATTTGGGTGAAATAGTAGTAGAGAACAAATAGTTCTTAAAACACAAAATGGGCTTATGATAAATCATAAGCCCATTTTTTATGAAATAAAACTATACTATAAGGAATCAGCAATAGCATCCCATAAACCTATTCTATACTGTAAAGCTTGTTTCGCAGTTTCCGCCATCTCTGTCCACTTACGATCATCATTATCCGCCAATTCAATAATCATTTTCATGGCTAGTGGTCCATGCTCATCTCCATCCAGATCAATATGCCTCTGGAAATAGTAAACTATTTTGGTCAAATCAGTTTCCGGAAATTGTTCTTTTAATGAACTCAAGATTGAGGAAAACATATCTGGTATTAAATCTTCCCTCCCAAATGTAAACGCCGAAGCTATTTTATGGGTTTCCCCGGCTTGAATAGTGTCAAATGTAAAATTTAAGAAATCGATAATTCTTTGATCTAGATTACTATTCTCCAGTGCATCTTTAATATTGATTCCTGCTTGAAGGTTATGAATCAAATTGAAAATAGGATCAATATCAGCACCTAGACCTTTCATGGCATCTATATACATTTCAAAATGGCTTAATCGGGTACCGTCAATATATTCATCTGATTCCTCAGCCAATACAATTTCATTTATTAAATACCGTGTTACCGGTGAATGACTTGCAAACCATGGAATAGTAGTACAAGTAAGTTTTACTTGTAAAGCCTTCAATAAGGACATGAAATCCCAAACTGCATACACGTGGCCTTCCGTAAATTTTTGTAAATCTGAGATTCTTTGAATTTTATGATAAAGTTTATGATTTAATAGCTGGGCTCTTTCTGCTTGTATAAAGTCGTTGATCTCTTGAATTTTGTTTTTCATGCCGCAAAGGTAATTATAGACCCTTTTTAAAACGAATAGTTCATTACAAATTGCAAAAACCTTACAATATTAGTTTGACATTTAACTGTTTAATATTTAACTTTGTTCAAAATATTAAAGATGGCAAAAGAACATAAAGTCGTTCAACAATTAATCCGAGACATAATCTCATTAAGAGTAGCAATCAAACAGTTTTATTTTCAAAAAGTTAAAGAACTAGAATTGGATGTTACCTATGAAATGGTCCAAGTATTAGCTGTTCTGTGGAGAGAAAAAGAAGTAAATCAACAAGATATTGCCGAGGAAGTTCAAAAAAGCAAAGCCAGTGTCACACCCCTTATAGACAATCTTTGCAAAAGAGACCTGGTACAAAGAATCCCCGATCCTACTGACCGAAGAAATAATAAAATTGTGTTAACCGAAAAAGGTTGGGATTATCAAGCTCAGCTTGAACCTGTTCAGAAAGAATTATATGAAAAAATTATTAAGAATTCTCAAATCAAAGATATTTCTGAAATCAGTAATCAACTCAGGTTAATTAAAAGCGCTATTGAATAGTGTTTTTTTTACAACAAAATAGTTCAACATCAAACTAATATTAATAAAATATAAAATCGATAATAATTAATGAATACTGAAAATAAACAAGCTATTAGTCCTAAAGAGAAAAAAAGAAGACTAAAAATATATTCCATAAATCTCTTTTCAATTCTAATCATCCTAGGTGCCATTGCATGGGGATTGACCACATATTTTCAATTAAACAACAGCGTATATACCGAGGATGCTCAAATAGATGGACATATTAATCCAGTGAGTACAAAAATCACGGGTTATTTGAAAGATATTCGCTTCAAAGAGCATCAAACAGTCCATAAAGGTGATACACTCGTAATTCTGGAAAATGATGAGTATAAAATTCAGGTCGAAAATGCTTTAGCTGCATTAGCAGATGCTCGTGCCGGAAATTCTGTCGTTAGAACAGAGGTTGAAATCGCCCGTAATAGTCAAAACATTGCCGATGCTAATATTGAAGAATTGAAAACTCGTTTAGAAAACGCTGAAGTAAATTATAAAAGGTTCAAGGAATTAATGGATAAGGATGCAATCGCAGTCTATCAATATGAACAAGTGAAAACAGACTATGAATCTTTAAAAGCAAAGTATAAAGCATTAACTGCGCAAAAAGTAGGATCCCACCTAACCACTCAGGAAACAAGTAGAAAAACTGGTATAAATGAAGCCGCAATCCTAAGGGCAAAAGCAGCCTTAGACCTTGCAAAGCTCAACCTATCCTATACTGTAATTGTAGCACCATACGATGGTATTCTTGGAAGAGTAACCTTAGAAGAAGGTCAATTGGTGCAAGCGGGTCAGCAATTATTCAATATTGTTAGAGATCAACAAAAATGGGTTACTGCTAATTATACTGAAAATCAAATGAAGCAAGTTGCCCTTGGTAAAAAAGTAAAATTGACAGTGGATGCAATTCCCAACACCGTTTTTCAAGGAGAAATAAAAGCGATTTCTGAAGCTACTGGATCCAAATATTCCAGTATTCCTGTAGATAATAGTACTGGCAATTTTGTTAAGGTCCAACAGAGAATTCCGGTACGGATTGAGTTTTCCAGTGATAATAAAGAGGAAGACCTGAAGAAATTGATGGTTGGATTAAATGTCGTTGTAAATTCTATATAAATGAGCAATAGTCTGTTTCGTGATTGGATACCAAGCCAATTTAAATTGACTATCCTGCTAATCATAGCGATTAGTCTATCTTTTTGCAACGGTATCCCCAATAGTATCTACCCTTATATCATTTCTGATCAAGCAACCAATTCTGCAGATTTATCCATGGCAATGTATGCCTATTGCGCTGGAATGGTTTGCTCGATCTCTTTAATCTTTAGGCTTACGATTTATATGCCTAAGAAAAGGCTACTTGTATTCTGTCTATTACTATTAATCGCCATCAACCTGACCTTGCAATATAATCAAGTTCCTTTGGTAAATGTTATGTTGATGTTTGTCTTTGGCTGTGTAAAAATCATTTTGATCATGGCCCTGATTTCTGAATTGATGCCATACCTAATGCCTACCGGTGAACGATATCAAATGTATGCTATCTATTACCCAATGAACCTGATTTTTCCAGTATTAGGTGGATTAATCACAGCTTATCTAGCAAAGGAATTCTATTGGGAACTAGGCTATACCTTTCAAAACTTGATGTTGTTGCTTTCCGTCCTTCTCGTCATTTCTTGTTTTAAAACCCAATCTATCAGAAAAGTACCTCTCTTCCAATACGATTGGTTGGGAACCATTTTATTGGCAGCAAGCCTTCTTTGCTTTTCTTTTGTAGCGAGTTATGGTCTTCAAAATAATTGGTTGAACAGCAAAAGCATTATCCTGGCAATTGTATTGACCATCATTTTCTTTATTATGTTTTTTAACAGGAATTTCAAAAAGAAAAGAAAAATAATCAGCTTTTCAGCTATAAAAAACAAAGCAACATATTTGACCCTCATAACCATCTTTATTTTGGGAATATTTTATGCAAATACTAGTTTGTTGACCAACCTGATGAACATCATCTTGCCAGCTAATCCAACCAAACAAGCTGAAATCAACGCTTATGTGCTATTCGGCTATCTTTTGGGAAGCATAATCGTCTATCTGTATTTTAGGAAAACAAAAAAATGTAAGGCAATATTTTTGGTTTCAGCAATATTTTATCTGATTTCAAATATCCTGATCTATAACCTGATAAACATTCAAACTCCTCTGGAATACCTAATCTTACCCATTATTTTCAGGGGTATTGCAATTATGATCTCTTTTATTGCAACTGCAGTTTATTTGGCAGGGAATGTTAATGGGAAGGCTTTCCTTCACAGTATCGTGTTGTTCTTGTTGGTAAGAACATTTTTTGTCACTGTATTTTGGTCCAGTATCATCAGTAATTGGTTTAATAAGCTCCAATTGATACATCAAACTAGACTTGCTGAAGTAATCGATTCTGGACAAATATTAGATCGAAACTTTATTTCCAATTTTCAAAAGCAAGTGAATTTATTGGGATTACATGACCTTTATCTTTACTTAATTTATATTAACGTTCTAGTAATCATTATTATAGCAATAATACCTTATCACTCCTCGACAGTAAGACATATTTTTAACTGGGGAACCAAGAAAAATGCAAAAGAATTGATTCAGGCAACCCCGATGTCATAATTTTACGTCTAAGTTAAACTATTGATACTTGTTTGAGTCCAAATTTCAAACAAGCATCTTTCGTATTTGCTGGTCGAAATTTATCAAATCAATTTCCAATTCATGAAAAAATACATCATACTATCGCTTCTCTTTATTAGCATGTCATGCTACTTATTTGCTCAAACATCAAAACAGGTGAATACCGATTCTGTTAACATGCAGAAGTACAACAAAATTTTTGAAAGAGTTGTACAACAAAAAGCTATTAATTTCCCTTTGAGGAATCTTTTTCCGAAACAAAAGGATTTCATTAATCTTATGATGCTGTTCTCTTCTGATGGTTATTTCGGCTACTCAAAGAGCCAATTTTTGACTCTTTCAAATATTTGGAATGATATATTGGAATTAGAAGATTTAGATGGCTACCAAGCGGATTTAGAAATGGTAAATAATGGTTTTCTCAGATTTAGAAATAGGGATGGTTTTTCATTGTCTTCCTTTCAAAAAAATAAAGATCAATTTGTAGTGAGAGATGAAGATAATGAAGTTTTTACTCTTAAACTCGATTGGCTATTAAATCTACAAGAAGTTCAATCAGAATCAGGCTACCATCTAAAAATCGAAAAAATTAAATCTGGACATAAAATCTCAGATAACATGGGAAATTATGCAGAGGTAACAAAGGTTAAGTCCAATATCTTTAAGATTACAGATAATAATGGAAATGAACAATTAGCCAATCGAGGAACATGGGGAGCTAAATCAACTATTACTCAAGGAAACACCACCATATTTTCCATCAATTATGATTTATACGCAGATACTTACGAAATAAAAGATAATCAAGGGACGTCATTGGTCGTTAAAAATCTTTATAAATATGATCATTCTCAAACCAATGGAAATGTAGGGGTACGCATCAATTAATCCTGAATATATTTATTTTAAAATAATTAAGGAGCAGGTATTATTACTGCTCCTTAATTATTAAGTTTTATCAAAATCCTTATTAAAATCTGTTCGTTGAATTCTGACGGCATTTAATATCGCTAGTAAAGCCACTCCTACATCAGCAAAGACTGCCTCCCACATGGTTGCCACTCCCCCAGCCCCTAATATCAGAACTATAGCCTTCACTGCAAATGCTAATCCAATATTCTGCCAAACTATCCTCTTGGTTTTTCTTCCAATTTTTATAGCCATCGGGATTTTTATCGGCTTATCATCTTGAATAACAACATCTGCAGTTTCAATGGTTGCATCAGACCCTAATCCTCCCATCGCAATCCCAACATCGCTTAAGGCTACTACAGGGGCATCATTCACTCCATCCCCAACAAAGGCTACAATCTTATCACTTTCCTTTACAGCTTTTAATTTTTCTACTTTATCTTCAGGTAGCAAATCCCCGAATGCTGAATCAATCTGCAATTCTTTCGCAACTTCCTTAACAACAGTGGTTTTATCACCACTTAACATCGTAACTTTTATCCCCTCAGCATGTAATGCCTGAATAGTCTCAGCTGCCCCGACTTTTATTTGGTCTGCAATGCTAATATATCCAATATATCGACCGTTCATCGCAACAGCAATAGTAGTAAATACAATTGCTTTATGATCCGCTGGATAGGAAATATTGAATTTATCCAATAACTTATAATTACCTACCAAAATCTCCTTCCCATCAATATTTGCCTTCAATCCATGCCCTGCTATCTCCTCAACCTGCCCTAAATCAATATTACCTTTTACTTCGCCAACATACTCATGGATCGCAGTTGCAACCGGATGCGAACTTTTACTCTCAATTTCATTTACATATGAGAGAATTTCTTCCTTATTGGAATCTGCAGAAAACATAACCTCCTGCACTTTAAACACTCCCTCAGTCATCGTTCCTGTTTTATCCATTACAACATGATTAACTGATGCCAGGCTATCTAGAAAATTCCCACCCTTAACCAAAATCCCATGCCTGCTGGCTGCTCCAATGCCACCAAAATATCCCAGTGGAATAGATATTACAAGCGCACATGGACAGGAAACAACCAGGAAAATCAATGCCCTGTATAACCAATCCTGAAAAACATAATCAGAAACAAAAAAATATGGGAATAATACTATCCCTACAGCCAAAAACACTACTATTGGAGTATATATCTTGGCAAATTTTGAAATAAAAAGTTCCGTAGGTGCCTTTTGTGTTGAAGCATGTTGAACCATTTCCAAGATCTTACTCAACTTACTGTCATCATATTCCGTGGTAATTTCCACCTCAGAAACAGTATTTAAATTGATCATCCCCGCTAAAACTGCATCACCTTTAGACTTCGTATCTGGCTTACTTTCACCAGTAAGTGCTGCTGTATTAAATGATCCGCTTTCACTTAATAACTTACCATCTAGTGCCAGTTTTTCTCCAGCCTTTAATTGTACAACATCCCCTATTTTAACTTCTGTGGCTTTTAAAACTTGGATCCTACCATCCACTATTACAGATGCTTCATCTGGCCTTTGATCCAATAGTGATTTAATATTGGCCTTCGCTTTTGATACGGCTAAAGTTTGGAAGGCCTCGCCAACAGCATAAAAAAGCATAACTGCTACGGCCTCCGGATATTCTTTGATACCAAATGCTCCTAGGGTTGCAATACCCATCAGGAAAAATTCTGAAAAGAAATTCCCTTTTTGAATACTCTTCAATGCATCCTTTAATACTGGAAAACCAACAGGTAAATAGGCAATTAGATACCAAACCAATCGAACCCAGCCACTAAACCATTCAAAATGGAAAACAAAATCAAACAATATCCCTGAAATCAAAAAGACAAAACTGAAAATTGCTGGTTTAAATAAATCTAAGGTACTTCCATTGGCTTCATGACTATGATCATGGTCATGATCGTGAACATGGTCATCATCGCTTGAATGGACATGATCATGTTCTTCTTTTGTCGCATCCTTAGTTTTATGGTTATCAACTTTAGATATTAACTCATGACTTCTTTGATTTTTTGTTCCGATCAATAAATCATCGGCATTGGCATTCTTATAAACTTTCATCGTTTGACTACATATTTCGCAAACGCCATTTTTATTATATATATGCTTATGATCCATAAATATTTGTCCTCTCCACTAAATTTAGCCTATTTCAACTTAAAAGCCTAGTATTAGAAGCATAAACCAACTAAAATGTTTTAAAAATGATTTTTTGAATTGTATACAATTTGTAGATAGGTAGAATATTCAGATTCAATCCTTTTGATATAAATTGCAATAAATTCTAAAATGAACAAATTATATTGAATCAAAACATGAAAAACATCAAATTTCTATATTCATCCTTCCTACTTATATTTTTGATGATTATTTCTAATAATTTATTAGCTCAACCTTACATTATCAAAAGCAAAGAAGGCTACACTAATATCAGAATCGCCCCAAATGCCAAGGCTGAAATTATAGCGAAACTCAACAACAATACTGTAATTTTAATCGATCAAACGGAAGATCTTCCTTCGGAGCAAAGCAATTGGAGGAAAGTCCTATTCTATAAAGACAAACCCTTTTCATTCCTTGTTTATGAGGAGAACTTAGAGATGGATCATGGATATGTCCATAAATCCCAATTAATGAATTTGGATGAACTACAAAAAGTAAATGAGGAGACTTTTAATATAACTTATACACTTGAATCTTTCTCAGCAAGTAAATACAAGGTTAGCTATTATGATAATGGCAATACCAACGTGAAATCCATTAATAATATTTATTATTATTTAGCGGATTGTGGCTTACCCAAAAAGGCAATTAGCAAAGCTGAGGTAAAGGTCAATAAACAACAAATCGAAATCCCAGGTAAATACCTTTTGGGAATATTCAGTGCTTCGGACAACTTCCAGTACTATAAGGATGGAAATGTGTATTATGCTAGTCAACAAATTGGAGATGGGGCCTGTACAAATTATGTAGTTTGGGTGATAGAAAATCAAAAACTTACCCAACGCTTTGTGGGCTGGGATTATTAAATGGAATTGATTAATAAGTAAGAAGCCCAATCTAAATTATAGATTGGGCTTCCAATAAAAAATTTATTTCGATTACGGTTTTAAGTTAATACTATAACTCTTGTTTCCTTCACCTAATATAATTGTAGCATTTGAATAATCTCTATTTAAATAAATGTAGAAATTATTGTAGTCAGATTTCATTGCTAATGAAAATACATCTGGCAACTCTTCAGAGTTACGGTTTGCATTATTAATTTCAAATCCGAATCTACTTTTTGTATTGTTCGCTCTGGTAAGTTCTACGACATTACCTACAAATTCCATCTTGGTAAAGAATGCATTCTCTGGATCAACTAATTTCGCGCCTTCTCCTTGCGTTACCATCTGTGCCTGGTATGCTGAAAACACTTTACCTTTTAAATCAGTAACAACTGTTTCTTTTAATTTCTCTGGAACTACCCCATTGTCTTTTTCACATGAGATAAATAATACCGCGAATAACAATAATATGCCTAACTGTTTCATAGCTTTTAATATCATAATGGTCAAAATTAGAACAAATTTTAATAACAATTTAATATTGACATAATAGGAACCTCACATTAAAATTATTTGTAGCTAGATGTTTGCAAAAGTTTAATAACAGGGAATTTTCAAGCTTTAAGCCATAATTAATCAAAATAAAATTTGCTAAACCATATTTAGCATTTTTGCCATCGAACCGCTACATATAAAAAATAATCTGGAAAAAATAGCCCTAAATTCTAGTTTTAAGCCGATTACTATATTTTTTTGAATAGCTAACGATATTTAGCTGAAAACCTACATAACAACTTCCTGATTTATACGTTATTTTAACATTATGAAAATACTTACTTCTTTTATAAACTAAACTTTAAATTATATGCGAAATATGAAAATAAACAGGTTTTCCCTGATTGTATCACTCTTGTGCATTCTTTTATATAGTAGTTGTAGTAAAGATAACATCGATGATACCCATATCCCAGACCCCGAATTAGAGAAAATCCCAATTAAAGACATAACTGCCGAAGCAACAGTTAGGGTAAGTATTGAAAACCAAGATGGACCTAATGGGGCTGAAGGCTCGAAAAAATTAACCGATAGCGACCTAAATACCAAATTCCTAGCAAAAAACTTCAAAGGTCTAGATATTACTTTTCAATTCGACTCAGCTAAGTTAGTCGCATCCTATGATTTTACTACCGGAAATGATTTCGATGGTCGTGACCCTATGGACTGGAAATTTTTTGGATCTAATGATGGAAAAGCATGGAAAGAATTAGATAGCCACATGGGGATGCAATTCAGAAAAAGAAATAATACTTATAGCTTTTATTTTAAAAACGAGGAAAAATTCACCCATTATAAATGGTCAATAACTAAACTTTATAATGATAATATGTTCCAAGCCTCTGAATTTAGATTAAGGCAAATGCCCCCCTCTAGTCAGAAGCAAGAACCGCTTCAGAAAATTGATAGTCTAACCAAAAATAATGTTTCACTCGTCTTCATTAATCACTCTTCAAAGACTCAATTAGAATATCAGGAAAGATTAACTAATACATTCTTTACCGTTTATCCAAAGTTAATTACTGATTTCAATCCTAAGGCAAAACGCAAACTTTACTTTATTATAGACCCTACCTATGACGGCGTAGCCTATGCCTTTGGTGATGTGGTAGTCTTTGCATATAAATATATGGAAGGAAATCCTAAGGATGGTGATGTGGTGGTTCATGAAACCATGCATCATATTCAACAAGATTACAAGGGTAATGTACCGGGATGGCTAGTGGAAGGAATTGCAGATAATGTGAGATACCATTATGGAATAGACAATCCTGATCCTTGGACCCTACAGGATTATAAACCTGAACATAATTACGACGGAAGTTACGGAATCACAGGTAGATTCCTGCTTTGGATAGAAACCCATAAAAACAAGAATTTTGTCAAGCAATTAAACAGTGCATTGATCCAAGGAACAAACTATAATGACTTTTTTAGACAGTCTCTCGGAAAATCAATCCAAGATGTGTGGAAAGAATATGCTAATAATCCAGCATTATAATATAGAAAAAGCTACTCATTCTTGAGTAGCTTTTTTTCCTTTGCGAAAAATGACTTTTGATCTTATTAGTTTAACTGGCTCAAGGTCTTAATTTCTTGAATCATTTCATCAATCCTTCGGTTAAGTTGATCTAAGTCAACATTCTGAAGATGACTAGCTTTATATGCCTTTAATTGATCGAAAAATCCTAATAAATTATTTACAAATTCTCCATAGTTCAAATCTGTAGGTATATATTTGCTGGAAGGTTCAATCCTTTCAACTCGTGGATTTTCAATTGCGGGATACTGAATCCAATTCCCGGTATGATCCATTTTTGGAATATATTCCTCCTGTAACCAAAGTATTATTTCATCTTTCGGTTGTGATAACCTTAAAAATAAATGCCTTGAATCTGAAATCTTTAAGCCAAAAAGATTAACCGAAAAATCATAATCCCTTAAGAAATCTGCCAAAATATCATTCTTCATCAAATCCTGAATAAGGTTCAGAATCTTTTCATTTTCTCCCATCATAAATTATTTTGAAATGTTTTTCATTATGCAACCTCTTTAAAAATAACAAAAACAAAGGCAAAATTTTTATTTATTATAATTTTAACTACAGGTTAATATATTAACTTTAGTTTTGAACAAAATCCAATGAGCATGGCAATAAATAAAAGCTTCCCCTTCTTAATAATCCTTTTCATTTCATCAATCCAAACTTCCTGTGTAAAGAAAGATGAACTGCTAGACGATAATAAACTACAAGAATACAGATTCGATCAAAAGTCCCTTGAATTACATGTCGGCAATACCATCCAAATTACATCCAAAGGAAATATCTCAGAATGGAAATCATCCAAGAAATTTGTAGGTACAATTGAGGATGATGGAACTTTTACTGCCCATCATATTGGCAAAACTAAAATCTCCGCAAAAATAAATGATAAAAACCATTCCCTAGAAATAAAAGTAATACCCAATATTACTGATATCCCTGAACCCGTCTCCTTTTATGGAAAGACTAAAAACCAAATAACCAGCCTAGAAAAAAGAAAAGTGCTAATCGATAAAAATGATGTATTAAGTTATGATACAAACTCCGATTTAATCGAAACAATGTATTACTTATTCCAAGGTGGAAAAGCTACTTACGCTGTATTTAAATTTAAAATGTTGGAGAAAACTAATCTTGATTACCTCCTGAAGTTCTATGAAGAACGATATGAATATCTAGGACTAACTAAGAACAATCATTACTTTACAGATGAAAAGAAAAAAAGACTCATAGCAGTCTCAATAAAACCTCCCTTTACTGCCTTATATTCAGCATATAAAGAAAAGGAAGACTAAAAAACTTTCCGCAATTTCAAATAATAATTTATTTAAATATCTGTTAATTATAACATACATTTTATTATGAAATTTTAGGACAGTACACTTAATTTATAAAAATGAAAACACTATTATGAACCCAATATATCAAAAAGTTCATATTGGTTAAGGAAATAGATAATATATTCGCAACCTATTAACCTTAAATTATTTATAAATTTTTTAACCAAAATTGTATAGAATTGGCACAATATTTTCATATTCGTTGCCGTAGTTGTTTAACATTAGATAATAATTTGAATTTCTGAGAATGGGTATAAACCTAATTTTCCAATTCAAGTTGTAATCTGCTAAAAAAGAGGATTTTTTAATATGGTAAAGAATCAAAACTTTAATAGTGAAGAAATTATTAAAGAATTAAAAAAATTAGACGAGAAACATCGTAATTATTTGCAAACTGATGGTAAATGGCTTATCGGAGGATTTGAATCAATTATTAGTTATGATGGAAAAATCTCAACAATTCATGGAGAACAAGTAACATTAAAGAAAGAAATTTATATGATGTTACCAGCTGATATAAGGGAAGAAATTGCCCAGTTTATGGATGTAGAGTAATCAAAAACTCAAATCTTATTAAAAACTAAATCAGCCTTCCCCAAAAATATCCACAGCCTATTCATTGAATAGGCTGTTTTTTTTATCTTCCTCTTCCTGTATTAATCTGTATATTTAGTAAAATTCACGATTTACGCTTTTATGGAAGAAAATTTATCAATACCAATCTTAAGTCAAGAAGAAATCCGAGTATTAGGATCTATGTTAGAAAAATCTAAAACAACTCCTGAATATTATCCCCTGACATTAAATGGACTATTAACAGCCTGTAACCAAAAAACATCAAGAAAACCGGTTGTCCAGTATGATGAATCAACAGTAATTCAAGTGTTAGACACATTAAGAAAAAAAGGACTTATTTCTACTGTCGTTGGTGGTGGAAGCAGAGTGACCAAATACAAACATAATCTAGCAATCCAATTTCCCTTATTACCCCAAGAACTAGCAATTATCTGTCTCTTGTTTTTAAGAGGACCTATGACTGCCGGTGAATTAAATACAAACTCCGGAAGATTATATGAATTTGAAAATCTAGATCAAGTTTTTGAAATACTTGATAAATTAAGCTCGGAAGAACCTAACTATATCAAACAACTCCCTAAACGACCTGGTCAAAAAGAAGCTCGATATATTCATTTGTTCGCTGAGTTTGATGAAGACTCCTATGAGGATGAAAACTCATCTCCCTCTGCTCCTGCTAATAATTCGGCCATTACTGTTTTAGAAGAAAGAGTTAGCCAACTGGAAGAACAACTCCAAACACTGAGAAATGAATTTGATGAGTTGATGAAACAACTTTCATAACGATTGGAATTATGAAAAATCTACTCTTATTTCTAGCAATATGTGGTCTAGCAACTCAAATTCAAGCGCAAGAGTTCACCCCTCTCTCTACTGAAAATATATCTAGTTTCAGAGGATTGGAAACCTATAAGAATAATGTAGTTTGGGTAAGTGGTAGCAACGGAATGGTTGGAAGATCTACGGATGAAGGCAAAACCTGGACTTGGGTATCTCCGAAAGGTTATGAAAAATTTGACTTCCGTGATATTGAAGTCTTTAGCGCTAAGGAAGCCGTAATTGTAAGTGCCGGAGCTCCAGCAATAGTCCTTCACACCAAAAATGCCGGCAAAACATGGACTGAAGTCTATAAAAATGAAAACCCCGAAATTTTCTTGGATGGAATGGATTTTCAAGGTAAAACAGGCTATATTTTAGGAGATCCAATTGATGGACAATTTCAATTATTAAAAAGTACAAATAAAGGAAAGTCCTGGAAAGATGTTACCAATGCCATCCATTTATTTGCTGAACCTGGTGAAGCTGCTTTTGCAGCAAGTGGAACATCCCTGCAAGTCATAAATAATTGGCTATATATTGGAACTGGCGGATCGTATTCCAGTTTGATGAAAAGAAGTGAGAAAGAAAGCAAATTGGATGTTCAAGATGTGCCCATTTGGTCTGGCTCTCCTAGCACAGGCATTTTCTCAATTGACTTCCTTACTGAAAGAATTGGCGTTGTTGTAGGTGGGAATTATACTGAAGATCAAAATAATAGCAATAATATCTTATTGACATTTAATGGCGGACTTTCATGGGAAAAACCTGAAATCCCTGTATTTGGTTATCGCTCTTGTGTTAAATACATTAATGCGCAAACTTTGATTGCAACTGGCACATCCGGAACAGATATCTCCAAAGATGCCGGAAAAACATGGCAAAACATCTCTAAAGAAAGTTTTAATGTAATTGCATTATCAGACAATAAAAAAATCATTTACCTCGCTGGAAGCCAAGGAAATATCGTTTCCCTTCAGCTGTAAAAATTCTAAAAAAATAAAAATGCCCATTATATTAATAATGGGCATTTATTTTTCTTTCCTAATACGTATTAACTAATAGGTTCAAGATACTGAGCATAACAATATCCTTCTTCACCATCTTTAGTTCTAACTAACCACCATTGGTCATTCGCTCTGCTAATTAAAGTAATAACTTCATCTTTAGCAGCTTTCCCAACGATAGGTTGATCCGTTCCAGGTCCTTTACGAATATTTAGATTACTGCTTTCAGTAATAACCCGTACTTGAGAACCTGCAACAGCTGATGATACATCAACATTCATAACGACATCACCCGATAAAAAGTTAGGGTCAATTTGATTATAAATATCCCATAATTTGTTTTTTACATCAGCACTTGCTGCTGTTCCTTGAATATGCAATACGCCATCTTGCTCCGCAATTGCCAAATCTGACATACCTGAAGCTTTCGCAGTATCTATTAATACTTGATATTTTGATTGTAAACTCATAGTCCTTATTATTTAACAGTTAATCCTGACATGTCAACTTTCTTAGGATTCAATGCATCTAATCCCATTTTTAATGCTTGAACACGTGCTTGTTCTAATTCCCCAGTTACTGTAATTACCCCATCTGCAACTGCAGTTTTTACCGTTGGGAAATCCTTCGTAAACTCCGTAACCTTCGTAGTAAGATCAGCATCGTTCGTGTTGATTTCAACAGGAGGCATCGTGTTAACAACAATATTGTTCATTACTGATTTAACCCCTTTGCTGTCCGCAGCTTTTGCCGCATTTTCAATTTGCACTTTCTCATCCTCAGAATTGGCCGTACCATTTAAGGTAACAACGCCATCCTTTACCTCAACAGTTACCCCTGGATTTGATTGAATAGCTGTTTCAACTTTAGCCTTCAAATCAGCGTCCGAAATTTTGGACTTACACGCAATTGTTCCAGTCATTAATGTACCTGAAACTAATGCAATAGTTAAGATTTTTTTAAGATTCATAAAAACCGTGTTTTTGTTGGTAAATAATACTTAAAGCTAAACAAAAATTAGAGCTAAATAGTTTTGATAAATATTTTTTTCATTTATTGTAAATCAATCTATACAAATGCCCCCTTCCTTCGAATTCTAAGCATTTATTCCCTTAAACTCTATTTCACAGCCTATTATAATTTGTAACAAAAACTCTTTCTTTCTTAATATTTTATTAAATACAAACCAGTTAAGGCCAAAATTCTATAGATTAAACGCCTGTGGATTAGATTATACCTTCAATAATTAAGGTCTTTGCATTAAATTGAACCTCATCTCCTACCTTCTTTGCAAATAGTAAATTCCCTATTGGTGATTCTTTCGAAATTACCATAATGCTTTTCTCACCAATCTTAACAGCACCTATGGATATAGCAATAAAATAATCAAACTGATCAGTGATAACGATACTCCCAACCTTTACATGTTCGGAAGGTTCGATATTCAAATTATTGATTTTATCCAAATCAATCTCTGCCTGTTGCAATTGGGTTTGAAGTCTACTAATCTCTTGTTGAGCCATCTCGCGAGAGGTTTCATATTTATCGCCCATACTACTCTTCGTATCATTTAAAATAGCATCTTGAGCCGACTCCATCGCTGATTGAATCTCAATAATTCTTTTCTCACACTTTGTTCGACAATAATTGATAATCTCTGTTTTATTCCAAGCCATATTTATACCCATATCTAGCAATATACAGCATTAAATACAATTTAAACATAAAAAAAGCGCCAACTAAATTGGCGCTTTCATTAAAAACTTAATTACCATTTATATAAAATGGATTTTATTAGTTTTCTAAAGCTTCTTTAACGTTTTCCGCTTTTCTCTTAGCGTCTTCAGATAATTGTTTGGTTTTATCACCAACTTTTTCTGCAGTCTTGTCGATAGCTTCACCAGTCTTTTGACCAGCTTCTTTAGTTGCATCTACAGCATTGTTAACACCATCTTCAATTTTTTGACCTGCATTCTTAGCTGCTTCTTTTGTTCTTTCCCAAGCTGCATTTGCATCATCTAATGCTTTTTGTGCTGCCTCTTGTGCTTTCTTGTCTCCACTCTTAACTGCTGCATCTAAATCTGCTTGTGCTTTCTTCGCATTTTCTTCTGCTTTGGCTAATTCAGCATTCACATCTGCCTTTAATTCATCAACTGATTGCTCTGTAGTCTCAATTGAATGATCTAACTTCTCACCAACTGTAGTATCTCCATCATTGTTTTTGTCCATTGATGAATTATTGTTACATGCTGATAATGAAATAGCACATGCAACTGCTGCTAATACCGCGATTTTTTTCATGTTTTTATTTGTTTGTGTAATTATTTAATTAAAATTAATCTACTAGATGCTTCGATACAATATTTATACCATTTTTTTAATCAACTATTTATCACTTGTTAAACTATTCAGGGTTTTTCTTTTGTTTGAGTTCCTTTTCCATTTGATCAACATGTTCTGATAGTTGCTTCAATAATTTCAAATGGTTTACCTGCGAATCAAATAATTGTTTAATCTCCTCCTCTAACAATACATCTATCTTTTTGTGTAAACTACGAATTTCTAATTCTGCCTTTAGGTTGACCAAATAATCATTCTCTGCTCTCTTACGATCCTTCTCCTCTTGACGATTTTGGCTCATCATAATTATTGGTGCCTGCAATGCAGCTAAACAAGATAACACTAAATTCATTAAAATAAATGGATACGGATCAAATTGATCCTGTTTGGCCATCATCGAGTTATAGATAATCCAAACAATAAGAATTCCAGTAAATATCATGATAAAGGACCAACTCCCCCCAAAACGTGCTACCTTGTCAGATATCATCTGACCCTTGTTAAGATATTCATCCGTCGGATTTATCAAACTTTCCGTGATCAATTTTTCTTCTTCAAAAGATTTCCGGACAATATCGTGGAGTTTTTCTAGGTTCTCATTGTTTTGGTTGATCATCTCCCAAATATCTCTATTTTTTACTGTATCCAATTTTGCCATGGCATTGTAGGTTATAATCTTCTCTTTTATAGCATAATAACTAACGGGAAGCTCAAATAGTTTATTCTTATATGCAGAAAAATAAAAAGAGCCTCCAAAATTGGAAGCTCTTCAATAATATTTATAAGTAAACTACTTATCCTTTAGGATAAACAGTTCCTTTTGCAGCCTCAAGGGTATTCTTTAATAAACCAATAATAGTCATTAATCCAACTCCTCCCGGAACTGGCGTAATCCACGATGCTTTGGGAGCAACATTTTCAAAATCAACATCTCCAAATAGTTTAAATCCTGATTTAGTTTCTGTTGAAGTCTCACGATTGATACCTACATCAATTACGATGGCACCTTCTTTTACCATATCTGCGGTCACAAAATTCTTCTTGCCAATAGCTGCAACAACAATATCACCTTGCAAAACTTCAGATTTCAAATCCTTAGTTCTACTATGAGTTAGGGTTACAGTACAATTGCCAGGATTTGAATTCCTCGCAAGTAAAATGCTCATTGGCGAACCAACAATATTACTTCTCCCAACGATTACAGCTTTCTTGCCCGATGTATCAATACCGTAATGTTCTAACATCAACATAATACCGTATGGGGTCGCAGGAATAAAACATGGTAAATTACGCTGCATACGACCCAAATTGATAGGATGAAATCCATCAACATCCTTGCGGTAGTCTATAGCTTCCGTAATCTTTTCTGGATCAATATGTTTAGGAAGTGGTAATTGTACTATTAATCCATCAATGCTATCATCAGCATTAATTTCTTTGATTTTATCGATTAACTCTTTTTCAGTGATGTCCGTATCATATCGAAGATTTGTCGAAGCAAAACCGACCTGCTCGCAATTTCTCATTTTGCTCGCAACATAAGTCTCACTTCCGCCATCATTCCCCACGAGAATCGCAAGTAAATGAGGCTTACGGCCTAACTTCTCAGTCAATTCCGCCGCTTCGCGTTTAATGTCTTCTTTTACTTTGGTTGATACTTCCTTACCGTCCAATAAATTCATGATATATTAAATAGGTTGATTATCTTAATCTAATTTCAAAACAGCCATAAATGCTGATTGCGGAATCTCAACATTCCCTACCTGACGCATACGTTTTTTACCCTTCTTCTGCTTCTCCAATAACTTACGCTTACGGGAAATATCACCACCATAACATTTCGCTGTAACATCCTTACGTAATGCTGAAATCGTTTCCCTCGCTATGATCTTGGCTCCAATCGAAGCTTGGATACGAATCTCAAACTGTTGCCTTGGTAATAACTCCTTTAACTTCTCACAAATCTTCTTACCAAAATCATAAGCATTACTACGGTGAATCAATGATGATAAAGCATCTACTGGCTCATCATTTAAACGAATGTCTAATTTAACCAAATCCGATTGTCTATAGCCTATCTGATGATAGTCAAATGAAGCATAGCCCTTAGAAATGGTCTTTAACTTATCATAAAAATCAAATACGATCTCGCCCATTGGCATCTCAAATACCAATTCTACCCGATCTGATGTTAAATACGATTGATTAATGATAGTACCACGTTTCTGAATACATAATGACATTACTGGTCCTACGAATTCAGCTTTCGTAATAATATTTGCCTTGATATAAGGTTCCTCAATACTATCTAATTTACTTGGGTCTGGTAAATCCGAAGGGTTGTGAACAACAATTTCCTCATGATCCTTAGACAAGTATGCTAAATACGAAACGTTTGGAACCGTAGTAATAACGGTCATATCAAACTCACGCTCTAGACGCTCTTGGATAATCTCCATGTGAAGCATTCCCAAGAATCCACAACGGAATCCAAAACCTAAGGCAGCTGATGACTCTGGCTCAAATACAAGCGAAGCATCATTCAGTTGCAAACGGTGCATTGATTCCCTCAATTCTTCATAATCCTCCGTATCTACAGGATAGATACCCGCGAATACCATCGGCTTAACCTCCTCAAATCCTTGAATAGCCTGTGAACATGGACGATCCTTCTTTGTAATAGTATCTCCTACTTTTACCTCTCTAGCTTCCTTGATCCCTGAAATAATATATCCAACATCACCTGTCTTGATTACTTCTTTCGGAACTTGGTTTAATTTTAATGTACCTACTTCATCAGCAAAGTATTCTTTGCCAGTAGCTACGAATTTAACCTTGTCTCCTTTACGGATTTCTCCATTTTCCACTTTGAAATAGGCCATAATCCCTCTGAATGAATTAAAAACCGAGTCAAAAATCAAAGCTTGTAATGGTGCATCCGGATCTCCTACGGGAGCAGGAACGCGCTCCACAATAGCAGCTAATATATCTGGGATACCCATACCTGTTTTACCAGATGCAGGAATAATATCCTCCCTTTTCCCTCCAATTAATTCAACAATCTGGTCTTTAACCTCTTCAGGCATAGCACCAGGTAAATCCATCTTATTCAAAATTGGAATGATCTCTAGATCATGTTCTAATGCTAAATATAAATTGGAAATAGTTTGTGCTTGAATACCTTGGGAAGCATCTACAATCAATAATGCACCTTCACAGGCTGCAATCGAACGTGATACCTCATAAGAAAAATCTACGTGACCCGGAGTATCAATTAAGTTCAACACATACGTTTGTCCATCTTTGGTATACTCCATTTGGATTGCATGGCTCTTAATCGTAATCCCTCTTTCACGTTCCAAATCCATATTATCCAACAATTGAGCTTGTGCCTCTCGTTGGGTAATGGTATTGGTATACTCTAATAATCTATCGGCCAAAGTACTCTTCCCATGGTCGATATGTGCGATAATACAAAAATTGCGTATATGCTTCATATAGGTTATTATGCCTTCAATTTAATTCGCAAATATAATTTTTTTAAACGAGCTTTTAAGCTATTAAAATTATCTATTTCCGATTTCCCCTAACTTAATAAGAACCAATTTCTTTCGGGAATAATAAATGAACGCTTGTCCCTACTCCAATCTCACTCTCAACCTCAATCTTTATCCGTAGTCTATCCGTAATTCTTTTCACAATCGACATCCCTAAACCAGTCCCCTCAAAACTGTTTGCATTGGACAGACGCTTGAATGAATCATAAATCGAACTCAACTCCTCCTTCGCTATTCCTATCCCATTGTCCTTAATTGTGTAACACACAAACTCATGTTTATGATATGACAATATCTCTACCATAGGGGATTCAACCTTGGCACTATATTTTATCGCATTCGCTATCAAATTTTGTAATAACTGATATATGATACTCCTTTCACCATAAACCGGCAAAATTTGCCCAAAATGAACCTTCGTACGATGTGCATTATACCTTAACTGGCTGAAGTTTACAATCTGCTGAATAAATTCATCCACATATACCGGCTCCAACTGGTATTCGAAATCCTTCACCTTCGAAAAATCATGGATACTCTTCAATAATTCAGAAATCACGTCCACAGCTTCCTTGGTATTGATCAACATCTTTTGTCGCAAATCCTCTTTCATATCTGGCCTTTGCAAAATCATCTGCGTAGAAAGATTAATCGCCGATAATGGATTTTTTAAATCATGGCTAACCGTATTCGCATAATTGTCTAGGGCACGATTTAAATTGCCAACTTCCTTATTTAGTTTATCCAGCTCTTGTGAAAAATTCTTCGCACTTTGAAGGATGATGTCACCTAGCCTTTTGATAAAAAATAGTTCACTCTCCTCCCAACTTGCTGAGGTTCCAAATGTCCGTTGATGCCAGATATCCAAATTCGGATGATCCTCATGCTCAAAGATTTCATTACTTCTTTGCTTATTAATTTGTGTATTTGGCATGGAAACCCATTTCCTGTAAAATTCCCGCTCTTTCCTAAACCAAAATATACTGCAAGACTCTTTTAGATCTACGTTTAAGCACGCTAATCCAACAAAACGCTCTGAATCTAAGTCCAGCTGTCCCCCATATTTTAATACAAATTCAGAATCTGAAAAAACAGAACCATTTGAAATTCTGGATATCAAATTCTTGATTTCTAATATTTTATTATGACCAATTGATATATTACTAGAATAAATTTCATTATTGATCAAAATCACCATGGAATCTGATTTTGTATAATAGCAAAGCTCCTTTTCAAGCTCAGATAAAGAATTGACGAGATTATTCTTTAATAATAGCTTCTCCTTCAGTTGTAGCTCAAAATTCCTGATATCATCATGGAATTCCTTGATTTTGCTTTTTTGCTCCTCCGAATACTTATTGATAGCCATTTGAATAAAATAAACAATGGCCTCCCTTTTTAAGAGGTTTATTTTCTTCCCTTTCCTACTTTGACAAAAAATATAACCCCATAATTTCCCATCAATCTGGATCGAAACACTTAGATTTGAATTAACCCCATCTTTGATTAAATAAGATGCATGAACCGGAGATATCATCCGAATATTGGTCTGGGATAGGTTTGTTTTATAATTTTCTCTTGAAATAATCTTGATGGTCCTGCCATTGACCTCCGCTGTATAGCGATGAAAATTCACAGAGTGGATATTCTTGGCATGTCTAAAGATGTCCATATCAGGATAATAACTTCCGATAAGTTCTTCTAAAACATCGCTTTCAATACACTCCGCAACGATCAATCCGTCTCCTTCCCCCACATATTGAAATACACGAACCCGATCAAAACCACTGATTTTCGAAATATAAGAACTCACCTTCTCCCATATCTTCCCCTTACTTGCTGATAATAACTTATCTACAATTTCGAATTTTGGAAAGAATACATTGGGATCTTCAAACTTCTTCTCAAACTCAAAGTAAATAGCATCCTGGAATAAATAGATATTTAAGTAATAAGGCTCATCCTGGACCTCTAACTCCAACAATACGCGTTCATTTACCTCATTGATAACCTGGTCAACGGCAATTCTTATACTCCTTACATATTTGGAAAAATATAATTCCAATACTCCCCATAAATTATTGCCTAATTGAGCGGAAAATGAATCCCCTAACCACTTTTCACAATTCTCACTTCCAGCGATTATGGTAAATGCAGAATCTGTAATTAATAAATAGCCAAATTCCTGAATCCCTTCACTGAGATGAATATGTCCCTCCTCGATAATAGATTGGTTATCCATTTATATTAATTCATAGTTAGTGTATAGCCTAATAACTGTCTTGGTTGGTAGATTTTGCAAACAGTATTAAATTGGCTAAAATTAATAAAAAGAAAAGAACGCTAACCTATCTTTTTACAACAAAATTTACTTTTTTACAATAAAAATAGGATTCCTATCCTATCAACCTCCTATTAACAGTAATCAAATTAAAAAAGGCGTTAAGAAAATTTCCTAACGCCTTTTTAGAAGTATTTGATGAATTATTCAGCCAAACTTGGAACTTGAACTAATTCACTCGTGTCTTTATTGTAATCGATGTTATCGAAATTAAATCCAAACAATTGGAAGAAATCATCCCTATACCCTTTGATATCAGAAATCTCTTCTAAATTCTCTGTATTCGCTTGTTCCCAAAGTTTTGCAACCTCTTCTTGAACATCAGCTCTCATTTCTAAATCATCAACGCGGATTCTTCCTTTTTCATCTAATGGAGTTTCCACATCATTATATAATCGCTCAGCAAACAATCGTTGCATTTGCTCAATCGTGCCTTCATGAATACCTTTTTCCTTCATCACTTTATATAATAATGAAATATACAAAGGAACCACAGGAATAGCTGAACTTGACTGCGTAACTAAAGCCTTATTTACTGATACATAAGAAATACCATGTAAATCTTTCAATAATTCATTGATAGTAGGTACAGAAGCTTCCAAATCATCCTTCGCACGACCAATTGTTCCATTTCTATAGATTGGATAAGTCAATTCTGGACCGATATAAGAATATGCAACAGTTTTAACACCTTCTGCTAAAACTCCAGCTGCCTTTAGGTCTTCAATCCAAAACTTCCAGTCTTCACCACCCATAACAGCTACAGTATTGTTGATATCATCAGCTGAATCTACCGGTTGAATACTAATATCTGAAACTACTCCCGTATGAAAATCTACAGTTTTATTCGTAAATGGCTGTTCAATAGGTTTTAATACCGAAGAGTGTTGAACCCCAGTTTTTGGATGCGTACGACGTGGTGATGCTAATGAATAAACAACCAAGTCAACCTGACCTAAGTCTTTCTTAATTAACTCAATAGTTTGTGCTTTGATTTCATCAGAAAAAGCATCCCCATTTATGCTTTTCGCATATAGACCTGCCGAATGTGCTTCCTTCTCAAAAGCAGCACTGTTATACCAGCCCGCAGTACCCAATTTTCCCTCAGATGCTGGCTTCTCAAAAAATACTCCAATAGTCGCTGCTCCTGATCCGAATGCAGCACTTATGCGCGAAGCAATCCCAAATCCTGTCGACGCCCCGATTACTAATACCTTCTTAGGACCATTCTTAATCTCACCCTTAGATTTTACGTATTCGATTTGGTTCTTGATATTCTCTGCCGCTCCTTCTGGATGTGCTGTCAAGCAGATAAAACCTCTAGTTCTTGGTTGAATAATCATATTGCTAAATTCTCAATTTGAATAATGTTTACAAAAGTAGTTAATTTTTCATGAAACAATCCTTAAATATACCCTTTACTAATCCCCGTTAAATTTATCACTAGGAATCAATAGGTTAACAGGGATTACTTCTTCTTAATAAAATCTTGATAAAGTAAGTTAATAACTTCCTTCGACATGACAATGTCCTCGTTCCGATCAATCGTTGGAATACATCCATTGGTAATCACAATAAAACCAAACTTCTTCTTCGGTTCAAAAAACATATTACTATACAGCCCATAAGCTGATCCAGTATGTCCTATCATATGCTCTCCCTCAATTAATCGATCTGTTTCTAATAATGCCAGTCCATAATTTTCCTTGGGAGATAATCCTTTTTGCATCCGCTTTGAACTCGCTTTGGAAATGATCTTCACCTTTCCTGATTTCCCATAATTCATATGCATCAACATATATTTTGATAAATCATGTGCTGAAATTTTCATTCCGCCTGTAGGAGAAAATACTGGGGTGCTCTTGCCCATTTTATAATTTCTGATCTCCTCCGACCTCGGATTGTAGGCTGCCTTTTGCTCAACATAAACCCCATTCTCCTTATCATACAACTTTGCAAAGCGTTTTTGATCCAACGAATCAACACAATATCCCGCATCTAATCCTAATGGAGTTAATATTTGCTGCTTGATATAATTATCAAAACGAACCTCTGTTAATCGCTCCAAAACAGCCCCAATCATATTGAAATTTAAATTACAATATTCATAGTCCGTTCCTGGCTCATAATTATTATAGGATTTCGCCCAATCTTTATTTTTTACCGTATCCAAAACATCAAATGTAAAGTAACCATTGCTGTCATTGAGACTCGACCGATGCGAAAGCATCATCTCCAAGGTAATCTTCGTGTCTGGAAATTTCGGATTCCTTACCTTAAACCCTACTAAATCACTGATATCATCATCTAATGATACCTTTCCTTGTTCAACCAACTGCATGATAGCAGTTGAACTAAATGACTTGGAAATAGAGGCTATCCGAAATAGATCCTCTGTGGTCAATGCTGTTTTATTTTCGAGGTCTTTGTATCCAAAAGCCTTCTCATAGATGGGTTTCCCGCCTTTTACAACTACAATCGCAAGCCCAACCGCATCATATTTATCGGTAATCTTCTTTAATTCAGTTTCAAACGATGGGCTTTGTGCCATCGCATTCATGCTCACGGAGACCCCAACAAAAAGAAATAGTAATTGTTTTACCCTCCTTAGATTTATTTTCATAGTAGATTATATTATTGTCAGTAGATATTTTAAAGAGAATGCTACAAACATACCTAAACCAAAACTCAATAATGTACCTATTAGCACATATTCCGTGAATTTTGTGTCCTTAGCATTCGTTAAATCACCAAAACGAAATATGGATTTCGCAGCTAATAAGAAGCCTATTCCTTCATTTAAATCAAGCAATACAAATCCTAAGATCATCGCTCGTTCCAAAATCCCTATTATCGTCCCGGCATCAAATAAAGTCTCTTTACGCTTGCTATTGAATTCAACTTCCTTATTCCATTTACTGAAAAACACGCGGATGATGATCGGAATAACAAATACGATCAATAGAATTGCTATAGCAAATAATAAAAATTTATTCAATGATATTGAACCTATTAACTCTTGAAAGCTCGATTGATTATTAAAGTAATATACAGCAAATATACTGGCGATATGTAAAGCCTGGTCTATTAAAAATATCCTGACTGGATTGGATGGCCAACGCTGTTCCCAGCCTATCTTTAGACTATCGATCGCCAAATGAGCTGCCGTCAGAAACAAAATGATCTGCCATTTCCCTGCGAGGTCATTTATAAAAAATAATATGAGTAACCCTGCATGGACCGCAACATGATAAAAGAGATATTGAATCTGTGTCCTTCGCTTATCAACCCATGATTTTGGTTGAAAGACAAAATCACCCAAAATATGGGCTATCAACATTTTAAGCAAATCAATTAACATATCGCTTCAATTCTTTTGTACAATAATTTATAACTTGATTGATCTTGGAATAATTGGCTTTGCTCAATTCCGTGCTCACCTGACTTTGATGTTTCCGACCAATGATTTTTGTTAACTCGGTTTGATTCGCTTCAGGATAGTCCATCGCTGCCTGAACAGTTTCTGCCATATTCGGAGTCCACTGATCCGTTAAGCGGGTCGATAAAGTCAATATCAAATTTAATCCTTCGTCCAATTCTTTCCATCTTGACTTAAACTCCAAACTCTCCTTATTCAAATTGTCCAAGGATTGACCCGAATAGATAAACGCCTCTCCACTGGACTTCTTGATATCCTTATCCAATAACTCAACCTTCCCTATACCTATACCAATCCGAATATCCATCCCCTCCAATTGGCGCATCTCTGCCTTTAAATAAAATATCGCCTGAAAACAGGAACCTAGGGAAACCTCCGCCTGAAAACTATCCCCCCGAAATATATCAAACGTCAGAGCATATTTTTTAATCCCATGCTCCAACTTCGGTAACCACTCCTTGGCCTCATGTGACCGTGAATGAACCACATCTCCCGTTAATATTACATGGTAACTCATAGTTTTTATTTAATTAATCATTCAATATAATCATATTTCCGTTTATCATCAAAATAAATGATAAACAAATATATCATCAAATTTAGTGATATTTTAAATTATCATCAAAATAAATGATATTTTTAATTATCAGCAGAATGAATGATATTAATAAAGCACAGATTACAAACCCTCCCATTTAATCTGAAAACCTATTAAAAATCAATAAACAAAAAATTATTAAATTGTGTTGTTTAAATAAAAATCTATGGGAAACTATATAAAGAAGTTTGCCGCTAACAGCAGCTTTAAATTAAAAGAACATCCTACTGATATCCGGGATGAAATATCAAAAGAGGATGCCAAAGTAGAACTTAAAGAGCTAAGAAAAAAAATAGCAGCACTACAGGATAAAATGTATGCAGATGATAGATATAGTGTATTGATCTGCTTACAAGGTATGGATACCTCGGGTAAAGATTCATTGATCCGCGAAGTTTTCAAGGAAATAAATGTTCGGGGGGTAGTCGTTGAAAGCTTTAAAACACCAACAGAAATTGAACTACAGCACGATTATTTATGGCGTCATGAAATAAAACTTCCTGAAAAAGGAAAATTCACAGTATTCAATAGGACACATTACGAAAACGTCCTGGTTACTCGGGTACATCCGGAATATTTGCTGAATGAAAGAATTCCCCATATTACAGATCCACATAACCTCCCCAATGATTTTTGGGAAATGCGATTCAAACAAATCAATAATTTTGAGGAACGATTGACCCAAAACGGAATGATTGTCCTCAAATTCTTCTTGAATGTAAGTAAAGAAGAACAAAAGAATAGATTATTGAGCCGATTGGAGGAAGAAGAAAAAAATTGGAAGTTCTCCCCAGGTGACCTAAAGGAAAGAGCATTATGGGATAAATACATGGAATGCTATAATGAGGCTATTAAAAACACTAGCAAAAAACATGCACCTTGGTATGTAATTCCTTCAGATTCCAAGCCAATCAGTAGATTCATTGTCGCAAAAATCATCTACGAGGTATTGGCGCAATATAAGGATATCAAATACCCCGAGATGCCTGAAGAAATTGAAGAACATAAAAAGAAATACAAAGAACAATTGGAAGCTGAATAGCTTCCAATTGTTCTTTAAAATATTACACTGGAAAGCCCACCATCCAATGGAATGGAAGCCCCAGTTAGAAAACTTGCATAATCTGACGCCAAAAAAGAAGCTAAATAGCCATATTCTTCTGGCTTACCCAAACGCTTAATGGGCATACTCTCAATCCGGCGCTTTTCTATTTCCTCCAAGGAAACTCCTTCATTCGCCGCTTGATTTTTCATCAGATCATATAATCGATCTGTCGCAAAATAACCTGTCAAAACAGAATTAACTGTTATACCATCTGCAGCTACTGCCTTTGATAAAGACTTACTCCAACTCAGCAAGGCTACGCGCATACTATTTGATAGAACCAAACTATCTTGTGGCTCCTTGACCGTCAAGGAGGAAACATTAATAATCCGACCAAAACCAGATTCCCGCATCCCCTTCAACGCTAGCTCCGATGTATAAACCGCATTCTTGAACAATAAATCAAAAGCCTGCTGATAATCTGAAATACCCTTATCCAAAACAGTTCCGGCCGAAGGACCATTCGTGTTATTCACCAAAATATCAACCTGATGAGATTCAAAATATTTGGCTAAGACTCCTTGATGCTTCTCAAAATCCATAAAATCCGTTTGCAGATAATCATGTTCTTGACCGCCTTCTACAGACAATTCTTTCATAACTTCCTTTAACTTATCCTCATTTCGAGACATCAAAGTAACGGTAGCCCCACAAGAAGCCAATTCCTTTGCAATAGCTTTCCCTATTCCGCCGGTTGCTCCACCAACCAATGCCTTTTTCCCTGTTAAATCAATTTGCATATTAATAATTTTGAAAGCCTAAATATAGCTATTCAAGTATAATAAACGACCTATCAACTAGGATTTAATAACCTTCATATTTTGGATACCCTTCTTCATCCAGATCGTCACGCTCATCCTCGGCATCCCGTGATAATTCCTCATCTTCCTTCGAAACCCGGACAATACTCTCCCCTTCAATATGCATATCATTCTCCTCCAAATCTTCCCGTTCCAATTCATCTAAGGGTGCATATTCATCCCCTACTAAAGGATTCGAAGAATCATAAGTAGAATCATCATCCGCAGCACCCTCACTTATGGAATCATAATCCGATGGATGATCCCAATCCGGATCATTATCATTAACATCCAATTCATAAGAAGCCTCCTCAGCATTATATGCCAAATCCTTCGGATCCTTTGGCCCTTGATCATCATCCTTAATTTTCTTCTTGTTATTATCTTCTGAATTCATAATAATTAATTTTTAAAACCTACTCTTAAAACCAATTAAACCAGGCAATTGTTTGCATAAACATCATAAGATTAAACCGTTTTACCCGTTGTATTAAAGAGGACAATTGATTATATTTACCTTAACAATATATAAACTTCTATTATGCAAACTAAAACTGAGTACCTGATTTGGGACAAAATCGTCTCAAGTGCGAAAAGTCGTTTTGATGCTGAATTGTATTCTAATAAGTTCAGAAATATGAACCCGGAATTGTTTGATAAACTAATCCTCCATATCATCGTAGGATTTGCTTCCGGTGAAGATCATGATAGTATATCAACCAACCTACACAACGAATTGGAACATTTTGGAATTGATGTCCGTGAAGGAATTATCGATACAATCGTATCGGATAAACATGTAACCTTTAGTTGTGAAATCTATGCCGCCTATTTGACTTTCTCCATGTTGGAAGATGGAGCTCAAGAAGCCGAAGTTTTAGGCTATGTAACGGATCTTCTCGAAAACCCGCATATCTATTAAAGAAGCATTATTTCCGCTTAAAGCAGCTTAAATCGATTAACCTCAGCTTATCATCTTGATATCCTGTCGGTAATTTCCTGTTTTTTATGTAACTTCGCAGTTATATGGAAACCGTTGTTAGTGGTATTAGAAGTACCGGAAAATTACACCTTGGGAATTATTATGGAGCATTAAAAAATTTCGTCAAAATGCAAGACGAATATAACTGCTTCTTTTTTATCGCAGATTTACACTCATTAACCACTCACCCTACACCCCATGGACTGCAAGAAACAGTCCGTAATGTGGTCGTAGAATACCTTGCAGCTGGATTGGACCCTGAAAAGTCAACTATATATGTTCAATCGGATGTCCCTGAAGTCGCCGAATTGTATTTATATATGAATATGAATGCCTATATGGGCGAATTGGAAAGATCAACTGCCTTTAAAGATAAAGTCAGAGCAAATCCTAACAATGTAAATGCGGGCTTATTGACTTATCCGGTATTGATGGCTTGTGATATCTTAATCCATCACGGAACTAAGGTACCTGTTGGTAAAGACCAAGAACAACACCTTGAAATGACCAGAACTTTCTCAAATAGATTTAACCGTTTGTACGAAGTGGATTATTTCAAAGAAGCTTTCGCATTCTCATATGCGGATAAACTAATTAAAATCCCTGGCCTGTCTGGACAAGGTAAAATGGGAAAATCAAATGGTGACGCTGATTGTATCTACTTATCAGATACTGAAGAGATCCTCCGTAAAAAAATCATGCGAGCAGTGACTGATGCTGGGCCTACTGAACAAAATCAAACAAAACCAGAAGCCGTACAAAATCTATTTGACTTAATGAATGTGGTATCAACACAAGATACACTTCAACATTTTGATGAATTATATAATAAAGCAGAAATCCGTTATGGTGATTTCAAAAAGCAACTCGCTGAAGATATGTTAATCGCAACTAGCGATGTACGAGCTCGAATTAATGAAATCAGTAAAGATGATGCTTACATTGCTAAAGTGCTCAAATTAGGCGCTGAAAAAGCACATGAAAGTGCCCAAAAAACTATGAAAGAAGTTCGTGAAATTATCGGTTTAAAAAAATTGTACTAGAATATGCATATAGCAATCGTTGGAAATATTGGAGCAGGTAAAACAACTTTAACAGAATTACTTGCTAAACACCTGAACTTCGAACCGCAATTTGAAGCAGTAGAAAATAATCCTTACCTGGAAGACTTCTATAGTGATATGAAACGCTGGGCTTTCAACTTGCAGATCTTCTTCCTTAATTCTAGATTCCGTCATATTGTAGATCTTCAAAATAGAGAAATCAATATGATCCAAGACAGAACTATCTATGAAGATGCATATATCTTTGCGGAAAACTTGTACGATATGGGATTAATGAGCGCTAGAGACTTTGAAAACTATTCCGATATCTTTCAAAGCATAGTAAACTACATTAAACCTCCTGATCTTTTAATCTATTTACGTGCATCTGTCCCAACATTGGTCAATAATATCCAAAAAAGAGGCCGTGATTATGAATCCGGAATTCGTCTGGATTATCTTTCTAAATTGAATGAAAAATATGAAAAATGGATCAATAATTACTCAGAAGGTAAACTCTTGATCTTAGATAAGGATAATCTTGATTTTGCAAATAATCAAGAAGATTTAGGAAAAATCATTCAAAAAATAGAAGCCGAGCTCTTCGGTTTATTTTAAAAACTAAAAAGCCGATTCTCATCGGCTTTTCTTATTTTTAATCCATGAAAGTAATTGGAATAATCCCCGCTCGATATGATTCAACGAGATTCCCCGGAAAACCTTTGATTGATATAGCGGGTATAAGCATGATTCAACGTGTATATAATCAAGTTAAACATGCCGCTTCTCTAAGTGAAGTGGTCGTTGCAACTGATGACCAACGTATATTTGACCATGTGAAAAGCTTCGCCGGAAATGTTGTCATGACCAAAAAAGATCATCAATCTGGAACGGACCGTTGTGCTGAAGTAATCAGTAATATCAGTGGATTCGATATCGCAGTCAACATCCAAGGTGATGAACCATTTATTGATCCTCAACAAATTGATCTGCTTGTTTCTTGCTTCCAAAATCCTGAGGTTCAAATCGCAACCCTGGTCAGACCAATCACTGAAATCGAGGATCTTGAAAATATCAATAAACCAAAGGTTGTACTGAACTTAAATCAAGAAGCGCTTTACTTCTCCAGGCAACCTATCCCCTTTCTAAGAGGTAAAAACATCCAAGATTGGCTGAAAAACGAAACTTATTATAATCATATCGGTATCTATGGTTTTAAAGTAGATACTCTTAAGAAGATAGCATCCCTTCCAATCTCCAAACTAGAAACTGCTGAATCCCTCGAACAATTGCGCTGGTTAGATAATGGCTATAAAATTAAAACTGCCATTTCAAACCATATTAATGACGCCATTGATACTCCTGAAGATTTAAAAGCAATTCTTAAAAAATATTTTAATCAGTAGGTTTATGATTAACCTATTACAAAAAGAAGGTCAGGATTTATCCCTGACCTTCTTTTTGTATTCTATCGACATAGCCAATTTTATACTTCATATCTTATTGTAGGCATAACTTCAATTAAATCTGCATATACACTAAGATCTATCTTCTGCATATCATCAAAAACCTCATCTAAGGAATTGATTTGTTCTCTTGTCCGAATCCCAACCACACTACAGGCAACTGGTGAATGTAGTAAAGGATATTTTAAGGCGAGAGCCAACCTATTTAAATCATAATTACTGGAGATTTCTGCTAATTTCTTCTGAATTTCCAGAACCTCATGTACAGAATAACTCAAATATTTCTGAGCTGGTTTTTTGAGTAACAAACCCTGAGCAATGGTTCCTCGAGCTAATACCGAAATCCCGCTTTCCTGTAATTGCGGAAAATATTCCTCTGGTCTTCGATCAAAAATGCTGTATTGCATCATATCAGAAACAATATTGCTGTTTTGAGCATAATTTAAAAAGACCTTGGGACGAATGGATGAAATCCCATAATACCGAATCTTCCCTTGCTTTACCAACAGCTCAAACGCCTCTACAATCTCATCAAATGGATCTTCAATAGTCCCGCCATGAAGTTGATATAAATCCAGATAATCCGTATTTAACCGTTTTAAGGATTCATCAATCGATTTTAAGATATAGGCCTTATCTGGTGCCCAATCCCAACCGCTTCCATCCGGACGCCATTTATTGCCAACCTTAGAAGCTAAAATCCATTTATCTCGGTCAGCCCCAATTAAACGACCAATCAATTCTTCATTCTTCCCTTTATCATAAAGATCAGAAGTATCCAGGTAATTGATCCCTAACTCTTGCGCATGTTTGATAATATAGCCATTGGTTTGATCATGACCTTGAACCAATGACATGGCACCAAGTCCAATTTCAGAAATTCGAAGATCTGATTTTCCCAATAAATTATATTGCATTCTCATTTGCTGATTTGATATCTAGCAACTCTACTTCAAATATTAAAGTGCTATACGGTGGAATAGGTCCACTACCTCGTTCTCCATATCCTAATGTATATGGAATAAAAAATCTGTATTTTGCCCCTTTCTTCATCAAGGGAATTCCTATTTTCCAACCCTCTATGACAGAATTTAAATTCAAATCCAAAGGTTCGCCTCGCTCATAGGAATTATCAAAACTCTCACCCGTATAGACTTTCCCAATATAATGTACCGTAACAGTATCACTAAGCGATGGGTTTAGCCCTTTTCCTTCCTTGATAACTTCATATTGAACTCCCTCTGGAGTTACTTTGATTCCTGCTTTGGTTTTGTTCTTCGCCAAAAATTCTTCAGCAGCGTTTTTTAAATTAGCATTCTTCTCATCTTGAATCTTTTGTAAGCCATTACGAATAATGCCTTCGCGCTCTTCATCCTTGAATACTACTTCCTTTCCATCCAGCACATCTCCTATTGCCTTCAAAAGTTGATCTTTATTCAATGGTAAATCCATCCGTTTGATATAAGACCCTAAGTCCTGGCCCAATGCATAGGATAAAGAATCCTTCGAATTGGCCAATGCCTGAGCATTAACGGTTGAATTCAGCGCTAAACAAAAAAAGATTCCTAATATATACTTCATTATGGTTTATGGTTTTTTACAATTTTATCTATTATTTCTGCAGTACAATCTTGATAGTCTACACTGACTTTAGATTTTGCATTTAGCCAGGATTCAATATCTAATTCCGACTTCTTTTTTAAACTTTTAATGACTGGAACTCCTATTTCCTCTAATGATGCAGCATTTAAATGTTGCTCATACTGATTTTTCATAGGAATAACCAACAACTTCTTCCCTAAATATAAGGCTTCTGCCGGGGTTTCAAAGCCTGCCCCACAAAGAACTCCTGAAGATTCGGCCATACTCTGTACAAAGGCATCACTATTTATCGGGTTTATGGATACATTCTTCAACCGGAATGGCTTTTTATTATGCTTGGAAAAAACTTCCCATTTCACATCCGTAAACCGGGAAAGATGCTTTAATAAATGTGAATCATCATAGGAAGGCAAATAAACAGTATAATGACCCAAATCCTTAGGCTCCAATTCTCGAACCGACTGCCGAATTACTGGGGTAAAAATATGCGAAGCATAGGATTTAAAATGAAATCCATAAGAAATATTTGCCGGCGCATAATTTTTCATGATAAATTTTCCCAACATATCCGACTCCTCAGGCTTTGGACTCGATGGGTCAAATGCCCCTATCTGATGACTTAAACCTATACAGTTCTTCTCCTTAAAATAACATCCCCATGCTGAAATAGGCTCAAAATCATTTATAACCAAATCATAATCCTCTACAGGAACAGAATTCACCTCTTTAACAAACTTCCTCACCGTCGAACTCATGAAGGTTTTCCATAAATCAACACCCCCGGATTTACCAAAAATAAAACTCAATCCATGATAACGGTACTTCACCTTAAAGGGTAATTCAATATCAGCTTGGATCCCGCTGATCAAAACGTCTACCTGACCATACTCCTGTAAACAGGGAATAATGTCTATCGCGCGACATAAATGCCCATTTCCAGTCCCTTGAACAGCATATAATATTTTCATCGATTCTGAATTTGACTCTAACAAAGTAACAAATTTCAGTTAATATGTTTCCACAAAATTCTACTTATCTTAACTGAAAATTATTAATTTTCGATAAAACCCTCTATCACAAGATGAAACGATCCATTATCTTAATGTTGTCGATAATCATAATGATAACCCTCTCCGCATGGGGTTTCTATCCCCACAAAATAATAAATTCTAATGCCATATTTACTCTGCCGCCACCCTTGAATGATTTCTATAAAAGATATCTCATCAAAATCCGAGACTATGCTGTAAATGCCGATAAAAGAGTATATATCGACCCGAAAGAATCTCCACGCCATTTTATTGACCTCGACCAAATTCCCCATAAAGATTCCATCCAGATCCCCTGGAATAAAGCCAAAGAAAAATATAATGAAAAACTCCTCATGAGCAGAGGGATTGTCCCCTGGCAAATTGAAAAGTCATTTATTCAACTCCGAAATGCTTTCTACAAAAAAGATAGCTATAGAATTATTAAGGTTTCTGCTGACTTGGGCCATTATACTGCCGATGCGCATGTCCCTTTACATACAACCAGCAACTACAACGGTCAGCAAACAAATCAAATCGGAATTCATGCCCTCTGGGAAACAAGACTCCCCGAAAAATATTCCAAAAAATATAACCTGTATGTCGGTCCTGCAAATTACATTGATAATGTCCTCGATTATGCCTGGTCGATTGTTATGGAAAGCAATGCACTCCTCGATTCAGTGCTGCAACTTGAACAATATCTTTCTCAAAAATTACCCAAGATCCTACATAAATCTTACATCTTACGCGGACAACAAATACAAACGAATTACTCCGATTACTATGTGGAAACTTATCATCAACAATTAAATGGAATGGTCCATAAAAGAATGAAAAAATCCATTCATGCAATTGGCTCTCTGTGGTTTACTGCATGGGTAGATGCTGGCCAACCTGATTTGTCCTATCTAAAAATGAATGACCTTCCTACTGATACCATAGACCTGTCAAAACATAAAATCCCTCAAGGTAGAGAAGAATGGCATTAGAATTTTCATCTAAATATTTATTTTAACTAATTTCGCAGAAAATTTAATTAAAATGTCATCCAAAAAATTATTAATTCTTCTTTCTGCTGTACCTAATCTTTTACTTGCTCAAAATATTACCACGGATACAACTAAGATCAATGAAGTTATTATCCAAGAGAATAGATTTCAGATTCCTTTCAACCAACATAGTCGGAACATTCAGGTTCTGACTCAAAAGGATCTTAAAAACCTGCCTAGTACAAGTATTAATGAAGTATTAAGATATGTTTCAGGAGTAGACATTAGACAAAGGGGACCATTTGGCACTCAGGCTGATATTGGAATCGACGGTGGTAGCTTTGACCAAACCTTGGTATTGATTAATGGTGTTAAATTAACTGACCCTCAGACTGGGCACCATATGTTAAATATCCCTATTCCAATTGAATCGATCGAAAGAATTGAGATCCTTCGCGGACCCGCTTCTCGAATGTATGGAATAAATGCCCTAACTGGTGCAGTGAATATTGTTACTAAACAAGTAGAAAACAACTCTGTATTCGCCCATCTATTTGCAGGATCTTCTTTTGATAAAGTGGAAGAGGAAGATAAAAATGGTACTTACTATGGCTCTGGAGTTCAACTTGGGGGTACATTCTACAGGAAAAACAACCAACATCAATTATACGCCAGTAAGGAACATAGTAATGGACAACGCTATAATACGGCTAGCGATAATGAAAAAATATTCTACCAGAATAACATTATCCTGAATGATAATAATAAGATTCAGATGATGGCGGGTTATATCAATAATCAATTTGGTGCAAATGGATATTATGCTGCTCCTGGGGATAAAAACTCAGAGGAATTGGTCCAAACTTTTATCTCTAGCATCGCTTCACATCATCAAATTAAAGAGCATTGGTATCTAAGCCCAAGAGTAAATTATCGATATAATGATGATGATTACAGATATTTTAAAGATGATTTATCCAAAGGCAGAAGTCATCATTATACACATAGCGTATCAGGTGAATTAAATGCATACCGTCAATTTACCTTTGGAGATCTTGGATTAGGATTCGAAACCAGACATGAATCCATTAACTCCTCAAATATTGGTGACCACAGTCGTAATAATCTGGGCTTCTTTTCTGAATTCAGATCAACCTACTTCAAAAGATTCATCTTCAATTTAGGGGCATATATTAATTACAATACCGATTACGACTGGCAAGTATTCCCAGGCTTGGATGTAAGTTACCTGATCAATGAAAAATGGAAAATTTCTGCCAGCAGCGGAACTAGTCAACGAATCCCAACTTTCACAGATCTTTATCTTAACCAAAGACCAGGAAACATTGGAAATCCAAATCTAAAAAGTGAAAATGCATGGCAAAATGAAATTGGAACTTCCTATCAATTGGCTAACCTAACTGTAAAAGCGGGTTACTTCTATAGGGATATTGATAATTTTATTGATTGGATGAGAACTTCAACAAGTGAACCTTATCAGGCTCAGAATCTTGGGAATAATAAAACCCACGGAATATTTTCGAACATTCTTTACAATCGACAATTAGGAAATTCTTCAAGTATCAACTTGAGCCTTTCCTACACTTATCTAAATTCTTCAATAATCAATGATTATCAGAATGCTATTATTAAATATGGCATTGAAAGTTTAAAACATCAAGCTATAGGGTCTTTAACATTTCAAACAGGAAGTTGGTCAATAAGTACGGCAAACAGATGGCTTAACAGAACCTCCAATCATTCATATTTTGTTTCTGACGCTCGCGTAGCGTTCCAAAAATCAAAATATACCCTATATACAGACCTTCAAAACATCTTTGATACCCAATATATAGAAGTCGGAGCAGTTCCAATGCCAAGCAGATGGGCAACTTTAGGATTTAAATATAATATCAATCTCTAACAAAACCCTAAAACGGCTAGCCCATTCATGTCTAAATACTCTATACTAAATACTAAATACTAAATACTAAATACTAAAACTACGGATAGCCCGCTTAAGATTATGTTTAGTCCTCGCGGTTAGCCCGCTCACGACAAGATACAATTCCCGCGGTTATCCCGCTTACGATTATGTTCAGTCCTCGCGGTTAGCCCGCTTAGGTCTAAATACTAAATACTCTCTACTTAAATACTAAAACTAAAAAAGAGCGATAATAAATCGCTCTTTTTTAGTTTTTTAAAGTTGTTTCTCTAATTTCTCAGTTAAAACTGACTTAGGCACTGCGCCGATTTGTTTATCAACGATCTCACCATTTTTAAAGAACAACAATGCCGGGATATTACGAATTCCATAACGTACAGAAATATCTGGATTGTTATCTACATTAACTTTTCCTACCACTGCTTTACCTTCGTATTCAGTTGCAATTTCATCAACCAAAGGACCAACCATACGACATGGACCACACCATTCTGCCCAAAAGTCAATAAGTACTGGTTTATCTGATTTCAATACAACTTCATCAAAGTTGCCATCTGTAATTTCTAATGCCATTTTGATTATGTTTTATGTTTTTACAATTATAATGTACACAAATATAAGCAATCGCTTATACATGCTATTTAAATACAACTATTATTTTTTTTATAACCTATCAATTTAATTTATATCTCACACTCTCCAAGGCTTCTAGTCCATCCAGAAACTCATTCGTAATAAATATCTTCTTCCTTTTTACAGGCATTTCTATAGAATATTCATCCTGAAGATCCATGATCATAAATTTCAACTGACAATTCGCTTCTTGCCCTTCTAACTGCGTATAACTTATTAATTCTTGTAAGGATTGCATGAATTCCTGATTCAAGACATGCAATGGAAATTGAATAGTAAAACTCTTTGCCATCTTCTCCCGTAAATCAGATAACAATTGAATACCTTTTAACTCAAATCCCCAATTTCCAACCTGTTTAAAACGTTCTTGAACTAATCCTCTGATCTGAACAAAATAACCTTCCTGCAAGTAACCTTTAAATTTAACATAGTCCTCACCGAAAACCATAATCTCATAAGAATCAGAGTAGTCCTCAATAATAAATGAACCAAATGGTTTCCCTGACTTGGCAACCCTATGGTTCGCCAAAGCCACTATTCCACCTAATACAACTTCCTTATTTTTGATTCGGTTAAATTCTAACAGAACCTCCTGCTCTACTTCTGCCGCTTTTACCTTATTGATCATTTGAAGATCAGTAACTGTATTGGGACAGAAATGTCGCATCTCAAATTTATAATTATCCAAAGGATGACTCGTTAAGTAAATACCGATTACATCCTTCTCATATTTCAATTTCTCAATCAATCCCCATGCTGGACATGGATTCATCGTTGGCTCAGGTAATTCTACTGCTCCACCAGATCCAAATAAACTTACCTGCGCTGAATTCTCATTCTCCTTGAATTTATGCGCAAATTTTATGGCTTTTTCTATGCCTGAACTACTTTCGGTATCGGAATAGAAATATTGAGCCCGATGCGTATCTCCAAAGGAATCAAAACCTCCCGCATAGGCTAAACTTTCGAAAGCCTTTTTATTGATCATCCGTAAATCAACACGCTTCGCCAAGTCAAAGATAGATTTATAAGGACCATCTGCACGACTATTTACAATAGTCTCAACAGCCCCTGCTCCAACACCTTTTACAGCTCCAATACCAAAGCGAATCGCTCCCTCATCATTTACAGTAAACTTATAATGCGACTCATTAACATCTGGACCTAAAACAGTTAAGCCCATTCGCCTACACTCTTCCATAAAGAAGGTAACTTGCTTGATATCGTTCATGTTATTGGACAATACTGCAGCCATATATTCCGCTGGGTAGTGGGCTTTTAAATATGCTGTTTGATAAGCAACCCAAGCATAACAGGTGGAGTGTGACTTATTGAAGGCATAAGATGCAAAGGCTTCCCAGTCAGTCCAGATTTTCTCCAAGACTTTCGCATTATGGCCATTCGCTTCTGCTTGAGCCACAAATTTTGGCTTCATCTTATCCAAAACTGCTTTCTGCTTCTTACCCATCGCCTTCCGAAGTACGTCGGCATCACCCTTCGAAAATCCTGCTAACTTCTGGGACAAAAGCATTACCTGCTCCTGATAAACCGTAATCCCGTAGGTCTCACTTAAATATTCCTCACAGGCATCCAAGTCATAGGTAATCGGTTCAATACCATGCTTCCGCTTAACGAAACTTGGAATGTATTCCATTGGTCCAGGACGATACAAGGCATTCATCGCAATTAAATCCGCAAAAACTGTCGGCTTTAATTCCTTCATGTATTTCTGCATCCCCGGAGATTCATATTGGAAAATACCAATCGTCTCACCTCTTTGGAATAACTCATACGTCTTTTCGTCATCTATCGGAAAATTATCCGGATCCAAATCGATATCATGACGCAACTTCACATTAATTACAGTATCCTTGATTAGGGTTAACGTTTTTAACCCCAAAAAGTCCATCTTTAGTAATCCCGCACTCTCTACAACCGAGTTGTCAAACTGCGTAACATATAAATCTGAATCCTTTGCCAAGGAAACTGGAACGAAATTCGTGATATCATCTGGCGTAATAATTACCCCACAGGCGTGAATACCTGTATTCCGCATTGAACCTTCCAGAACCCGAGCCTGCTTGATGGTCTCTGCCTCAATCCCAGCACCATCCGCCAAGGATTTTAATTTATTGACGGCTTCCAACTCTTCCGCTCGTAAGACCTCCTTTAAAGCCTTATCCTCTAAATTGAAAATCTTATTCAATTTTAAGTTCGGAATCAATTTCGCAATCTCATTGGCATCAGAAAGTGGCAAATCCAATACCCTGGCTGTATCCTTAATGGAAGATTTCGCAGCCATGGTACCATAAGTGATAATCTGGGCCACTTGTGATGCCCCATATTTATCAATCACATATTGCATAACCCGACCACGACCTTCATCATCAAAGTCAATATCAATATCCGGCATCGACACACGATCCGGATTTAAGAAACGCTCAAATAGTAAGTCATACAAGATAGGGTCAATATTGGTAATCCCTAAACAATAGGCTACTGCCGATCCTGCCGCAGAACCACGACCTGGACCTACTGAAACTCCCATGTCACGTGCCGCAGCAATAAAATCCTGAACAATCAAAAAGTAACCCGGATATCCCGTTTTTTCAATGGTCGCCAGTTCAAAATCCAATCGCTCTCGAATGGAATCCGTAATTTCTTCATAGCGGCGTTCTGCACCTAGATAGGTCAAATGCTTTAAAAATGCATTCTCACCTCGTTTACCACCATCTACTAAATCTTCTGGAGATTGAAACTGCTCCGGAATTTCAAACTTCGGCAACAGGACATCCCGATTTAAGGAATATTCCTCAATCTTATCTAAAACCTCTTGAATGTTAATGATGGCCTCAGGGGTATCTTTGAAAACCTGCTTCATTTCTTCAGCAGATTTGAAATAATATTCTTGATTTGGTAATCCAAATCGAAATCCTCGACCTCTACCCTTTGGTGTCGATAATTTCTCCCCATCTTTCACACACAATAAGATATCATGTGCATGGGCGTCTGATTTATTGACGTAATAAGTATTATTGGTACCAATTACCTTAACCTGATGTTTCTTTGCCAATTGAACCAAAGTGTCATTTACACGATTTTCATCCTCTTGACCATGACGCATTAATTCAATATAAAAATCATCAGCAAATTGCTCTTTCCACCATATTAAGGCCTCCTCAGCTTGGGCTTCCCCAATATTCAACACCTTACTCGGCACTTCACCATTTAAATTTCCCGATAATACAATAAGGTCCTCTTTATAGCGCTCAACGGTTTCTTTATCAATCCGAGGAACATAATAAAACCCTTCAGTATAGGCGATTGAAGCCATCTTAGCCATATTATGGTAACCATGTTTATTCTTCGCCAAGAATACTACCTGATAACCATTATCCTTACGACTCTTATCTTTTCGATTTTCACAAACATAAAACTCACAACCAACTATCGGTTTGATGGTTTTTCCTTCAAAAGTTTCACCTTTCTCTGCAGCCTCCTTTATTTTTGCTTCAATCTCTTTGTTATGGCTCAGGGTTTTACTTACAAAGTGAAAGCCACCCATCATATTCCCATGATCCGTCATCGCCACAGCTGGCATGTTATGTTTTGCAGCAGCCTGAATTAAATTGTCAATGGAAATAGTAGATTGTAAAACTGAAAATTGGGTATGATTATGTAAATGTGCAAATTCCGCGGCTTCGAATTTGGCAAGGGTTTCTGCGTCGATAACCACTTTCTTCACCCCCATGCTTTCCGCTTGACGGATCGCATCTGAAGCTGCTTTTAAATTTACATGTTTTAAGCCTACCGGCTCAACCAATGTCGGATTCTCAGTCTTAAATTCAACAAAGTAACCCGTATCAACCTGTAGGTCACTAGCCGAAAATACATCCTTACGGATAAGCTCGAAGAAACATCGTGTTGTCGCTTCAACGTCGGCAGTCGCATTATGGGCCTCCGAAAATGGAACGCCAAAAAGATAACTATGTAATTCTGTTAAGGTGGGTAATTTATAACGACCACCACGACCGCCCGGTAATTTTAATAATTCAGCGGTAACTTCAGTACAGGTATCCAAAACAGGCATCGAAGACATCGGACTATCAACCTGATACCGGTAAAATTCACAACCCATAATATTGACATCAAAGCCAACATTCTGACCAACAACAAATTTGGCTTTTGATAAGGCTTCATTGAATTTTACTAAAACCTCAGTTAATGGAATACCATCTGATTCTGCTAATTCAGTTGAAATACCGTGGATCTTCTCCGAATCATATGGGATATTGAAACCATCAGGCTTTATTAAATAATCTTGATGCTCAACCAATCTCCCCATTTCATCATGCAATTGCCAAGCTATCTGAATACACCTCGGCCAATTATCGGTATCCGTAATTGGTGCATCCCAACGCTTTGGCAAACCCGTAGTTTCCGTATCAAAAATTATGTACATCGTTCTCTTCTCCCTATAACTATATAACTAACAAAAATACTTAATATTATCTTAATTTTCGACCAATTCCAGCCAACTAAAATATCCACAGCTTTAATTAAATATAAACTAGGAATTTAACTCTTCAGCTATTTTTTGCGCAGATTTTCCACAATACAGCCAATCCATTACTCAGGTATAATGGATAAAAAAACGCAGTTCTGATTTGTCAGAACTGCGCCTTTATATATTTCTTTTTTAAAGGTTATTTTAAGATCACAACCTCTACTCTTCTGTTTTTCTGTCTTCCTTCTGCAGTCTTGTTATCAGCGATAGGTTTGGTTTGACCTAAACCTTTTGTTGATATCCTGGAAGCTCCAATTCCCGCTTCAACCAAAAATTTCTCCACTGAAGCAGCGCGCTTATCGGATAACCATACATTATACTCCGGTGTTCCCGTAGCATCGGTATGTCCATCGACCCTGATTTTGGATCCTGCATTGCTCCCCTTCAAAACCTTCACTAATTTACTCAACTCTGTTTTTGCTCCATCAGTTAAATAGGAAGAATTTGTTGGAAACAATAAATCTGATGAGATAGAAACCAAAATCCCCTCATTCGTTTGCTTGGCATCTTCAAACTCTCTCTTTACATTTTTAAGTCCGTCATTGGTACCATCCTGGGTCACTACAGCTCCTGGATTCACAACCAAAGCCTGTTGCTTACAAGAAAATAAGGTAAGACCCGCTAAAAAAATTAAAGTTAAATAGTTGATTCGCTTCATGTGTTTTTTTATTGTTTTGATTGCGTAAATATAATGATATTACTATTAATTATTTCACTTCTTAAAGATTCTTTGCTCCGCTGACTGGATTTCCGGAATCGCCTGATATAACTTCCAGATCAAGCCTGTCCGGGCATTCTCCAAAAGTATTGAAAGATTTGCTTGATTACTCGCAATATACTCATCCGAAACATCATCCGTCCGTAAATCCATCCAGGCCCGAAATCCATATTCTGTAAATAAAAATTCCCCAAATTGATTGTATAAAGCATGAAGCGATCGCTTAGATCTTGCTTCATCCAAAAACATCGATGAAATCGCTATTGCCGGATTAATCCGAAATGTCCCAATACTATCCCGATATTGATAAAAACCCCAAATGTCAGAATTCGAAGTCCCTACCCCAATCTCATTATCCCTACGCTTGGCAACCTGCGTATACTTCTGCAATACGCCCTTTAAATCATAATCCCCAACCTTACTCAAATTCGGATTGATAGTATTAAAGGGTCTATACATATCCAATAAACTACTGGTATAATTGCCAAATGGCAAATTAATTCCATACATCAGCGTATCATGCGTTGCCAAAACTTTGTAAACAGTATCCTGTCCTGCTGCTGAAACTAATTTTTTCTCTTCATTAACTGCTGTTACAACAGAATCTGTTGCTTGACTCTCTTCGCTATTCCCCAATCTTCTTAGGTTACCCCGAACCTGAGGCTTTTCAAATTTATATTTTAAAGCATTCGCAAATGCTTCTGGCGCTAAACTTGACTTCGTAGATGCAATCGCTAACATGTATGCATTCAATCCATTATTGATCCCAACTAAAGGGTCAAATGAAAAATACTCATCAACCATGTTAATTGATGACTTCAAAACCAATGGATCCGAAGGAAGGGTTACTCCCCGCCAATCTAATCGCTCCCATAATTGAGTGATGTCACCCCTTAATTTATTCTCTTCAGCTGCATCATTATTTAAATATTGACGAATGACCAATAAGGCCTCCATCAATGAACTAGTGGCCTGTATATCATATCGAGGTTGATCATCCAAGTAAACAGGCAATCCTTTTCGTCCATCAAAGTATGCCGGAAAAAAACCTTTATTATTTTGCGCTTTCGCTAAAAATCCTACAATCCTTTTCACCCTGCTTAAAAAAAGTGACTTACTCACAAATCCTTTCTCCACGCCAACCAACATGCTTAACATGGCTCCTCCAGTCTCACGAACTGAAACCAACGCTTTATCCTTCATGCGATAAGGCATGTACATCCCAGAATTAATATCATAATTCTCGACAAAGTAATTTACACTCGCCAACTGAATCAAATCCATTAACTCACTTTCATTCAACTGCTTTGGTTCAACCTCTAATACCTCTGAAAATGGAGACTCCCTATAATTATAGTCAACCCAAGCAATCTTGTAATAATACTTTTTGGTCAAAACTGGTACATAATCCAAACCTCTTAACATATAGGTTGGGCGAATAGCCACAGCCTTAAATTCTTTATTGTCTTCAGATCGATAAATCTTAACATAACGAATACTTGGGGTCAATGGAACCTGCCATTGTAGGTCAATATGCTTACCATAGGCAGATGCCTTTGATAATACAGCATTGGAGGTTAATGGAGCTTCGGAATATTTAGATGGTAAAAACTCCATCTGATCTAAAAATAGCTGATTAGTAACCGTACTGGAGTGATGTTGCCTTAAAATTATTCCGGTTATATTTTGGTCAATATTAAGTCCTGCAAATTCCCGAAGTGGAATTTTTACACTCATCCAGCTACTATTATTATAATCTTCAATATAATCCCCTAATGGAATGGATATGGATTGATTTAATCCTTGTTGAATGGATATGGATGGTAAATTCTCAGGCTTCGTCCCTTCAGTTCCAACAAATAATTTTAAACTTAAGTTATCATCCAAGGAAACACGATAATGAAACTTTTGCCGACTATAACGGATTAATACATCCCAGTCGCCAGTTTCTGAAGAAATATATTTCAACGACAAAGCATTTCCAGGTGTAAAGAATAAGCTATCCGAGACCAACAAATTCTTTTGAACATTCTCAACCCAGCTATCGCCACTGTAATTCACAATACTACGTGCATAGGACCCTTTAACCAAACTATTATCAAATATGACTTCTGGATAGGATTCTGATTTAACAATCTGAACCAAACAACAGAAAAATAGTAAAGTAAAAAGTCTAAGTTGCATATTCCACATTTAAAACACGAAAATAGCTAAAAAATCACTGTAAATGCTATTCTTGAACCCTTTTTATAGCTTCGTGATAAAATTATTACTCACATTACAAGCACATTGCAACTTTTGTCGAAATATTATTTTTCAACTTTACTAAATCTCTCTATATTTGCAGCACGTCAAGCGAAAGTAGCTCAGTTGGTAGAGCACAACCTTGCCAAGGTTGGGGTCGCGAGTTCGAATCTCGTCTTTCGCTCAGTTGCCTAGGTGGTGGAACTGGTAGACACGCAGGACTTAAAATCCTGTTCCCGTTAAGGGAGTGCGGGTTCGATTCCCGCCCTAGGTACTAAATCGAAAAGCTCGTCAGGTCCGACGAGCTTTTTTTATTCATCCTGTTTTATAAAAAATATATCTCTTCAAAAATCGGATCAAGCTGAATTCTTGGGGGGAGTGTTAGAAATTTCTTAGTTTAGCGTCTTTAATACAGATATCCCTTGCAAGAAGCCGAACGTAAATTACTATCCTTATTGATGCCCGAAGGGCTTTTGGAATACTTCCAGATCTTAGAAGTCGATCAGGTCGACAATCAACTCCATATTTATTTAGATGAACTTAATATTGCTCCGACAGGTTATGAGAACAGCAAGTTGGAGTCAAAGGGTTTTATGCCTTCCACCGAGATTTCAGACTTTCCCATTCGAGGCCAGAAAGTTACGCTACATATCCGTCGCCGTCGCTGGACGGTACTGGATACCGGAGATATCATCACAAGAGATTGGAACCTAGTGCGTGAGGGCGCTCGAATGACTACGGAATTCGGGCTTTTTTTAAAGAAGATATTTGGATAGCTATCCTGTAAGCGCCCAATTGGTAGGTCTGTTCTTCCAGATGGACGGCAAGCAACTACAGGATCAATACAAGAATCACCTCAGTGATTTCCATGATTGGGACCAAAAGCCGCATGCAGAGAGCTGGACATTGTTCCCTGAAAACATCTCGGAACACCTGAGCATCGATGAGACCAGCTTTAGCAACGGTGAATTATATACCATTGTTAGCAGTAAATCGGCAAAAGGGCGTAAAGGAACGATCCTAGCAACTATTAAAGGCACAAAGGCTGAGGATATCATAGCTGTTCTTGAGCGAATACCCTTGCGATCAAGGAATAAGGTAAAGGAGGTGACCATGGATATGGCTCCCAACATGGCCAAGGCTATCCGTAGATGTTTCAGGAACGCTAGACGTGTGGTCGATCGGTTCCATGTCCAAAAGTTAGCCTATGATGCCGTACAGGAACTCCGTATCAAATATCGTTGGGAGGTGTTGGATGCAGAAAGCAAGAAGATAATGGAGTCGCGAAAGCGAGGAATCCCATATGAACCGGAATTATTGCCTAATGGTGATACGCTCAAACAGCTGTTGGCTAGATCCAGATACCTTTTGTTCAAGCATCCCAGCCGATGGTCAGAAAGCCAAAAAAACCGGGCTGAATTGCTGTTCATGCGGTTTCCTAAGCTAAAACAGGCTTATGATCTTGGAATTGCCTTAGGAGACATCTTCAACAAATGCCGGGACAAAAAGGTCGCATTTACCAAACTAGGCCTGTGGCATAATCAGGTTGAGAATGCGGGCATTGCTTCCTTTGAGAGCGTAGCAAGATCAATTGCAGCTCATCATCAATACATTCTCCATTACTTCGACAACAGAAGTACTAATGCATCGGCAGAATCATTCAATGCAAAACTCAAAGCTTTCAGGAGCGTCTTCCGTGGCGTTAGGGACACAACATTCTTCCTGTACAGAGTGATGAAATTGTATGCTTAAAAATCTTAACCCCCCAAACTTTCGGTATGATCCCAAAAATCCCCTCTTTCCTATCCTTCATTGCCCATCCTTTTGACAAATTCCATTTTATCTCAAACTGTATTTTTTGGAAAATCAGTTCAAAAAAATATTCCAATACATCCTATAATCCAATCCTACCTATTTCGTTAAACTATACTCCTAAATATTGATCAATTTCTGCCATTTTTTTACACAAATAATAAGGGTCAGTTAGACGCTTTTAAAGCTTTTACCGGATATCGATACTATTCTGTAGTGATGAATCGACAATTTAAAATTAACCCTCGAAACAAGTTAGTGTACCATATAAGAAAATGAATTAACTACCTACATTTACAGTGTTTTCATAGGGAAATCATTGGATTTTACCGAAAATCATTAACTATTAACTTTTAATCACAAAAAGTAAAAATAAAACACACACTAGGTGCATCGCATTATGGATAAAATTTACACTAGCCCAAGGATAGAAATCCAAACTGTTCATCTTGAAGAAGGAATAGCTACTGGTTCTGCAATTATCAGAACTGGAGGTCCTAACACGCCTATGCAAGATCAATGGATCGAGGACGATCAAGACACGAAACAAATTGATTGGTTCTAATTTCTCTTATTAAAATCTTTAAAACCCAAAAAATGGAATTTACACTTTTGAAAAAGATGACGAAACTTAAAAGCATACTCTTTCTTGCTGTCCTTTTTGTCGGCTTTCAATCCTGTCAAAAATCAGAATCAGAATCGGCTGGAAATTTAAATACAACTGTAAAATTCAACCTTTCCGTTGGATCTCCAGAAGAAGAAAATATTTTAGTTGGTAATAGTAGAACAACAAAAAGATCTCCTGAATCAAACGTACAATTATCGAATGTTCAAATTAGTGATAATCTGAATATGGAGGTAATTGTTTTAAAAGATTCTGAATCTTCAGCAATGAATTACTCTGCTGCTGTAAACTCTGAAAATAGAGCAGCATCCCAAGTAGTACGTAAAACTTTGAAACATGGAGTAAAATACCGCATTATGGTATATAATGAGGATGGCTCTCATCAAGGTAACTATGACTACATCTTTGGTTCAGAAGATCCAAATAACCCGCTTAAAGTTAACGCAGGTAAAACTTATACTTTCGTTATCTACTCCGTTAATAGTACTACAGACTTACCGAATGTAACTAACCAAAATTCATTAAATAATGCATCTATTAATAGTGTTTCTGGTGACTTAATGTACTTTAAGAAAAAATTATATATACCTCACGGAGATAGTTACTTGGACGCTATTCTGGTTCACCAATTCAGCCAAATTACTACATCTATTGAAATGGATAATAGTATGACTGGTTCAATCCAAGCAATTGCGAATACTAGAATCACACCTACCAGAGCTGCAGGAAACTTAAAAATAAGTGATAATTCACTGACTTTCTCTTCTGGTACGACAATGGCTAATGTTAATTTTCCTAGTGTACCGGGTTCAACTACAACTATTACCGCTGATTCTACCTTAATATTTAGTCCTGCTACAACCACAGCAAACTTTGTAATTGGATCCATTACATTAGATGGTGAAACAAAAACGGATATTTCTGTTCCTAATATAAAAATTACCCCTGGACATAAATATAAATTATTACTAAGATTTAGAGTTTGTACACAAAATGTTACTTCCTCTGGTTTGAATTGGAATTATCCTGAGAAAACTTGGTATGATTGGTATGGAAGAAAAATTACCGGAATTATTATTGGTAGTACTTATTATCCTAACAACTCATACATTAGAAGAACATTCGATGCTCCACAAGCGAATTATGGGTTCCAATTCGATATCACTGATTTGGATAATGCTTTTAACATGAAAGTAAATGATAATTATATTTTTGGAACTTCCGAAAATGATCAGATTCAATTCCAAACCAACCCATCATTAGGTACCGTTAGAAATATAGAATTTGTTGATGGAACTGAATATGCAACGGGTAATATTCCTCAAGTATTTAATATGAAAGGAACTGCTGACAAGCCTTTGGTAAGAATCTTGATTAGCCGAAATGGACAAATAACCATGTATGGTAGCAAAACAAGTGGTGGAAATCTAGTTCAATTAAGAATGAAAGGTAACCAACAATTCAACAATGTTCCATGGGATGGAACCGGACCAAACGAAGTTATTGTCAGTCAAAAAGTCGATGGAAAAACTGTAATTATTGGAACTGGTACTGGCCGTAAAAGAGTGGCTTGTCCAAAAAAATAAATCTGCAATTTTAATTTTAGAATATAATTTTTCGAAAGCCGGTCAAACCTAAGTTTGGCCGGCTTTTTTTCTATTGATAAACTTTTACCCAGTCAATCTCCATTTCTACTGGTAATTGACTGTGGTCTACTTTTCCAACCCAACTGCCACCTAACTGCTGATCTATCAAGATATAGAAAGGTTGATCATAAGGCCACTGGCTCGAATCTACTCCCTCTACCCTTGGATAGGTAAATGTATCCTTCCCATTCAATTGAAAAACTATTTTATCCGGATACCAACTGATGCCATAAGTATTATATTCTTCTGATTCGATCGCAGCAGTTCCCCCATGCGGCGGATTATCCTTATGTCCTAGATTTAAGGTATAATGCGAATGTGTCGTTTGATAAATAATCTTATCATAGTTCAAATGCTCCATGATATCAATCTCGCCATTCATAGGATATTTCCCATACTTATCAAGTTCTGCCAACATCCACATCGCTGGCCATGCCCCCTGGGCACTTCCTAATTTTGCACGGATCTCTATTCTCCCATATTGAAAGGCAAACTTATTCTTACTCCAAATCCCGCCCGTAATAAATGGTCGGGGATCTGTAATAGTATCAGGGTTATTAATCCCCAATAAAAACAACTTGCCATTTTCCATTCGGAATACTGCATCTGAGGTACTCATATGACGATTCCAATCAGACCCCCCTTTCGGAATTCGACTCCATTTCGTGGTATCTAATTGTGTACCCTCAAAATGATCTTCCCAAACTAACTTCCACTTTTTGTTTTCACGCTTTTCTTTTTGAATATAGATATAAGGCTTATCCTGCATCTTTTGGGTTACTGAACAGGAACTTAAGGCTATGGATCCAATTAATGTTGATAGGTATAGGTTTTTATATTTCATAGCTATTTGATTTTTCAAAACAAACTGATTTGACCAGTCCAAGGCTTTTGGATTTGCGGGGTATTGGTATCTTCCCCTCTGGCACCGGTGACACGATAGACCTGATGCCCCTTTAATTCCCCTTCAAAAGGCTTCATCAAGGCCATTATTTCTTCTTTGCCATCTGCAAATAACCATGCATCCCTAGACGCTTCAGGTATAATCAAAGGCATTCTTTTTTTCTCATTATGGATTTCTTCCAACAATGGATTTGCAGCTGTGGTAATAACTGAAAATGTCGGGTAGGTTTCTCCGGTTTCTTGATCCGTAAAATTGGAATAAACAATCCCTAACGTCAATAGCTCCTTACTTCCTGAATAAATAAAATAATTCTCAGAATCCTTTTTTCCACTTACTTTATGTGGTTCATAAAATCCAGTAACATAGAGCAATCCACGATTCCCAAGGATATAATTCTTATAACTAGCCTTCTCAAAAATGCTTTCTGATTCTGCATTCAAAGTATTGGCATATTTACCAGCATCTACTTCCGACTTTATCCATCCTGGGATTAATTTCCATCGTGCTTCCATGACAACATCCGTATCTTGATTCAAAGTAACCGGCAAAAATGGTCGCGTAAATCCCGAAACATGGAAGATCTCTTGTTCATTAGGATAATATATTTTTTTCTTAGGTAGTTTATTCTTCAATTCCGATTTACTCGGCGAACCAACATGGTAACACATAATTCATTAGATCGATTGGTTTCAAAATAACAATAATTTAGTAATTAACAAGGATTACTATTGAACTGAAATTCCTTTCTAAAGCATTTTCACTATATTCTGAATCAAGAATCCAATCCTCAGCATATCCTAAAATAATTATACCCCAAATCGCTTGGGGTATAATCGTATGCAAATTGACATATAAATCGTAAACTATTTCTGAGAAGAGTCAATCTGCAATTTATGGTTGTATTGCGATATGCGTTATAACAATCTTTCTCTTGCTGTTATTTTCAAACAATTAAAAAGTAAATTGGTTTTCCTTGATGTTTTAAATAAAATAAAAAAATTACAAACGATTTCTTTTCCTATCGATTTATAATAAAACAACAAAACACATAACTAACTATAATATAAACGTCATAACTTATAATAATTACCTTTTCATTGCTTAAAAATCAATACTTTTAAGCTTCCCTGGACTTAATATTATGATAGAAATCAAAGTAGCATCAGTTGATGACATGCTAATTATTCAGAAAATCGGTCGTGAAACCTTTATTGAGACTTTCCAGTCCAGAAATGAGGAAGCAGATATGAACGATTACATCAGTAATCGCTTTTCAGACCATCAAGTTCACGATGAATTAAAAAATTTAGAATCCATCTTTTATATAGCTTGGGATCAAGAAAATCCAATTGGCTATTTAAAACTAAATATTGGAAATGCACAAACTGAAATCAAATTAGAAGATCATATAGAAATTGAACGCATATATGTATATGCAAGCCACCATGGTAAACTGGTAGGTCAATTATTATTTTTCAAAGCCCTAGAAACAGCAAAGAATTTAAGAGTTCCCACTATATGGCTTGGAGTTTGGGAGGAAAATGCCAGAGCCATTAGCTTCTATAAAAAAAATGGTTTCGAAGAATTTGATAAACACATTTTTAAATTAGGATCCGATGAGCAAACGGACATCTTAATGAAAAGAGCTGTAGTTTAAATGACATAAAGAAATAGGCGATCATTTGATCGCCTATTTCTTTATCAATTCTATATTCGAATGTTCGGTAATAATCTCAACTAAGATTTCAAAATAAGTTTGTCCCGATCCATTTTCCAAGTCATCCAATTTTTTTTGAATGATGTTGGTATCAAAATCTTCTGGATGCTGCAACTTCTCTGAGTAATATTCCTTTGTAAATTCTAATCCTAACGAGTTTCGATTTTCCTCAAAATTTTGCCAAACTAATTTCACCTCTTCCCCTTCCTTGATTTCGCCAAAACCACCATATAATAAATCATCAAATGCATCTAAGCTCTCAGCCAACTGCCAACTCTCATTTTGCATGAACTTTCTATTAATCTCTTCGTAAAAACTAGTCTTGTCATGGATTTTATTCCCATCGATAATTATTTCTTTTCCCATTATCAACAAAAATAAAAGTTTTATTCAAACCCCATTGACCTAAATAGCTTTCCTTTTATTTGATAAAATTCTTAGTACAACTGTTATACACCATTTTTATATCTTTCACATCATTAAAATTCTCAATTTTTACCTTTTCCATATCACAGGTATAACCTTCATTTGGAGGCATTGTCAAACAAGAAATACAGACAATATTAGTAAAGTATATGGTCTTACCATCATATGTCCCCTTATAAAGGTTACTTTCATAAGAACCTTTTTCCTTACAGTTTAATTGATCCTTAAAATGATTCCTCATTTTTTTTTCACAATCAGTCACATTAATACCATCCTTTTCACAGGAACTCAAGAATAAAAGAGATAATGCAAGAATAAGTAGATGTCTCATAATTTCAATGGTTTATATTTATAATAGTTATTCCATTATAACGATTGTTTACATTAAATTGCTACAAAAAATAAATTTCCCTATTCGAATAACGCCAACGCTGTAGGGGCGTATCGCATACGCCCTCTATCCAATAATATAATCCAATACATACGATAAACCTATTAAACAATAAAAGGGCGTATGCAATACGCCCCTACAATTCGTTTCAAAAATCCGACACCAATAATAAGGACCCCTCCGGGGTTTCCCGTCCTTCTTCACACTTCCTTTCCCCCAACAGGACATAATTTCAATTATTCCACCCTTCCCAATCGCACCCATTGAAAGGCAGATGGCGTATGAAAATCTGGTTTTTCTGTATTCGGACGAATCCAAGATATCCAATTGATATCCTTTTCATTCCAGCTTAAGCTATTAAACTCACCCCGGAAAATTCCCATTCGAAATTCTGAAGATGATTTTGATTTTATTAATCCTTTTACAAATTCCAACGGAATTCTGCCTTCTAGAATATATCCACTGGGACCAACATCTGTTTTAATTTCCAAACCCTTAAGATCCCATTCATAATCAAACTTCCTATAATACTTGGCTTTATAATCTAACACCTCCCCACTAGGAGCAATTTCAAAACAAAAATATTCACTTAGACTTGAATCCGCCGAAAGAAATATCTCACCCCTGTCTCCTTTTGCAACATCTTCCTCCCTCTCAAACTTCTTCTCTACGATATTCTTGTCCTCAATATCAAAATAGAAATACAAATACTCCTTATCATAAAAAGCCTTGAAAACCGTCTTACCAAAATCAGAACTGCTCCAAGGAGACACAAATTCATCAACCACAAACAACTTTTTCAATTTACTCCAATCATCCAACTTCCCATCCACCGAAACCTCAGCCTCAGCTTGAAATGGAATCTCAGGAACAATAGAAGATTGAGAAAAAACTAACTCCCTTTGTAGTAGAAAAAGCCCAAATAGAATAATATACTTGAATAGGTTTTGTTTAGGTTGAACTGACATTATAAGTTTCTGGATTTAATCTCAGCCTCCAATTCTTGAGTATTCTTCTTAGAGGTCCAAAACCAATAAACAAACAATAATGGAAATAGTGTAAAAAAGCTAAACCCTCTATTATAATAACTATATGCTGCAACACCAATCGCAGCACCAATTAATATTGCATTGATTAAATTCGTCGACTTTAATTTCTTTTGCTCCAGCAAAAGTTGCTCATCTGAAAACCCTGAATACTTGTTTTGGCTCATAATTGAAATATTAAAAATCTAATATAAATCTTTTAAAATTCACAGCAAAGTTGTAGGGGTAGATTGGATACGGCTTCGCCGAATTCTTATCCTTAATTGAATAATGCTAGCGTCGTAAGGGCGTATTGCATACGCCCTCCATGGACCCACCGAATAATGCCAACGCTGTAAGGGCGTATTGCATACGCCCTCCATGGACCCACCGAATAACGCCAGCGCCGTACGGGCGTATCGCATACGCCCTCCATGGACCCACCGAATAACGCCAGCGCCGTACGGGCGTATCGCATACGCCCTTCATGGACCCACCGAATAATGCCAGCGCCGTACGGGCGTATTGCATACGCCCTCCATGGACCCACCGAATAACGCCAGCGCCGTACGGGCGTATTGCATACGCCCTTCTTCTTCTTGGGATAACATTCGCCTTCGCCGAATTTCTATCTTAATCCGAATAACGCTAGCGTAGTCGGGATTGGTTCAGCCGCTCTTACCCCCACCCTTCAGCCCTGAACCATCCCTTTGGGGGGTGGCTTCAACCAAATCAAAGCCGCTCGCTCTGCTCGCTGGTTTTGTCGTTAATAGGGGGTGTTCAAACAAGTTTGGCACCCCCTATTAACGACAAAACCCGACAAAAGTCGGGCTTTGATTTGGTTGGCGGAGAGAGAGGGATTCGAACCCTCGATACAGTCATCCCGTATACAGACTTTCCAGGTCTGCTCATTCGACCACTCTGACACCTCTCCTGATTGTGGCTGCAAATATATTACTTTTAACCAGCTTTAACGCATTTTTGTTAAAAAATATTTCCCCTTTCTGATTTCCTTTGATTATCTTACCTTATCACTCAATATGAAAAGAATATTATCAATCGATGGTGGCGGAATCCGAGGTATTATCCCGGGAATGATGCTCGTTTCGCTGGAACAAAAAATTAAAAAAGCCACCGGAAACCAAAATGCCCACCTCTCTGATTATTTCGACTTCTTCGCAGGTACTAGTACCGGTGGTATCCTCATCAGTATTCTCCTCTGCCCTGATCCGCAAGATCTCACTAGACCTAGGTTCTCCGCAAAAGATGCGCTCGATATTTATATTAAACATGGAACAGATATCTTTACTACTAGCAGCTGGCGAAGATTCCTCAACCAATTCGGACTATTAACGGAACTATACGACGAGAAAGTTCTTGAAAATGTGCTCGAAAGCTACTTCGGTGACCAAAAACTCAGTGAACTGATCAAACCTTGTATTATCACCGCATATAATATTGAACTTCGTAAAAATCATTTATTTCGTCAACAAAAAGCTATTACTCATGGTGAATCGCGAGATTTCTATCTAAGGGATGTTTGCCGTGCAACCTCTGCTGCTCCAACTTATTTCTCCGTTGCAGAAATTTACTCCCTCGCCGGAACAAGATACCCCTTGGTAGATGGCGGAGTATTCGCCCATAACCCTGCTATCTCGGCTTTATTGGAAGTTCTTAAAACCTATAAGACCTTTAAGATTGATGATGTCCATATCCTTTCGCTAGGAACGGGAATTGCTAAGAACGCCTATAAATACGAAGATTTTAAAAAGCAAAAAGCAATCTCAATCGGACCTGCTCTAGTGGATATTATGACCAGTAGCTCCTCGGAAAGCAACGATTATTTCCTACATCAACTGTTTCGATCGGTTCAACACTCCTCTAACTATATCCGAATTGAACCTTCCAATTTATCATCTATAGAACCAGCGCTAGATGCTGCCTCCAAAGGGAATATTCAAAAAATAGTTTCTCTTGCCGATAAATTAATCAGCGATAATGAAAATATGTTAGATGCCTATGTACTAGATCTTATAGCTGATAAGGAAAGGAAAAGCGAGAAAAAACATACCTCTGTATGGCAATACCTCAAGGAAAAACTTTAACCCCAGAATAAATAAGAAGATTAAAAAATTGACATTTTAATATCCTTAAAATAACCTTGTCAAAATATTTTTGTTATATTATCGAAGCGATCAAAAATAGCACGCAAACTAAATTAACAAATGGCAAAAACTATAGCTTTAATTGCACATGATGGGAAAAAAGCCGAAATGGTAGCTTTCGTCAAAGACCATCAAGAAGAATTATCCAAAGCTCATCTCGTGGCAACAGGAACAACAGGTTCTTATATTCAACAAACTGGTTTAGAGGTAGAATTAAAACTATCAGGACCCAAAGGTGGGGATGCCCAAATTGCAGCAATGGCTGCGGAAGGCAAAATCGAAGGGATCATCTTTTTTAGAGACCCACTTGGAAAACACCCGCATGAACCCGACATTCAAATGTTGATGCGTATATGCGACCTCTGGAATGTACCTCTAGCAACTAACCCAGCAACAGGATCATTAATTATTAAAGGATTATTAGAAGAAGAAACAAAATTATATGGCAAATGAAGTATTAGTTAGTATCGGTGACAGCAGTTATACAACAACAATTTCGTACGAAGATTTAAATATTTTAGCAGATGAACCTATTGAGTTAGGTGGTGAAAATAAAGGCTTAGCGCCTACTCAACTCCTATTATCTTCTCTAGGAGCTTGCAAGGCAATTACAATGAGAATGTATGCCAACAGAAAAAAATGGAATGTAGACAAAATTGATATTCAGGTATCTAGTGAAGTTCAAAAAAGTGAACAACAACAAACAACTTTTATCAAATGCAATATATTTATAGATGGTGATTTGGACGAAGATCAAAAACGAAGACTTTATCAAATAGGTGAAAAATGTCCGGTTCATAAAACTTTAATGCATCCAATTGTCATTGAAAGTAATCTAATTGATACAATTTAATTAAAAAACAAATCTTGATTGTATATTTGCGACTTGAAAAATTCAAATTGCTATGCCTCTAATCAGTGAACATACTTTTACAAGTCCGTTCCAAAACTTTACTCGTGAACAGTGGAAAAGATTGAATGGTCAATTAAGCCATCAGATTCAAGAGAAAGATTTAGATCAATTGCATGCCTTAAATGAACCTCTAACAATGGAGGAAATTGAGGATATCTATATCCCTTTGGCTCATTTATTAGAGGTTCATATCAATAACTTCCAGGAATTACATGCTAAAAGCAATATATTTTTCAAACGCAATCACCAAAAACTCCCTTTCATTATTGGGATCGCCGGATCTGTAGCCGTGGGAAAAAGTACAACCGCAAGGGTACTTACCAAGGTGCTATCGCTCCTACCGAATAAACCAAAAGTTGAACTGGTTACAACAGATGGATTCCTTTATCCTAATAAGGAATTGATTAAAAGAAATATCCTTAACAGAAAAGGCTTTCCAGAAAGTTACGATACCAAAAAATTAATGCAATTCCTGGCAGATATCAAGTCCGGAAAATCGCAAGTAACTGTTCCTCTTTACTCACACCTGGAATATGATGTTCTTGCTAACGATAAATTGATTATTTCTCAACCTGATGTACTTATTGTTGAAGGAATTAATGTATTGCAGGTAAATTCTAGAAAAAATGGTGTGTTCGTTTCGGATTTCTTCGATTTTTCAATCTATGTGGATGCTGATGAGAAAAATATCGTTTCATGGTACATTGACCGCTTTGAATCCTTAAGAGCAACTGCCTTCCAAAATTCTGCTTCCTATTTTCATAAGTATGCAAATCTATCTGAAGAGGAAAGCTACAAAATGGCTAGACAGATTTGGAATGAAATTAATAAGCCAAACCTTCACGAAAATATTCTTCCAACAAGATATAGAGCTGACCTAATCCTTAAAAAAGGCTCTGAACATTTTATCAAGCGTGTAAAAGTTAGGAAGATCTAAGGATATTGCGCTCAAACTTGATTATTTCCTTTAAGATTTCATTTTCAATATTCCTGTGCATGCGATTACTATTGGTAACTGCGTACAGATCTATTTTATAGCGTACGAAATCCTTTCCTATATCTAATACCTTCACTTGAAATTCATCTTCTTTGAACTCGAGATTAGGATGTGTTATCAAACTCAGTCTAAGATGTTCCTCCAATTCTTCTAGGTGCAAGGAAACTTCCAATGGCAACTCAAACTTTACGGTGAATAAACTTGACTGATGAGCAGATAAGTTCATAAAGGTAGAAGTAAATACGAGATTATTTGGAACCATCACAATATCATCTTCTTCATCCTGAAGTACTAAGTTGGCAAAAGTAATATCAATTATTCTTCCCTTATGATCCCCTACCTGAATACGATCTCCAACAGATAATTGTTCTGAGAACATTACAATCAATCCTGAAATCATATTGGTGATATAGTCTTTGAAAATTACTGCGATAGCCATCGCAACAATAGTAATACTGGTAATAAAATCTTTAGGATTAATTCCAAAAGCAGTCATAATAGCAATGACAAGGAATACAGTATTTAAGACAGCTGTCAATCTGTTAATGCCAAGCACAAAATTACCACGTTCTCTTTTAATGGAATTTCTGGCATTATATAAGATAATGACCAAAAATCTAACCATGGAAAGTAGAATACTAGGAATTAAGAATGAATACAAACCCTTTAAAATCTGGGCAAGAAGTTTCCGTTGTTCAATTTCATGTTCAAAATGAAGATGACTGAAAATAATAAGGATTACCAGAATAACCTTTGCGATAAAAGCCCAAGGAATTTTCGGTTTGTTAACTGAGGCAGCTGCATTCATGGTCTTGAAGATATTATTTTTTTAATTACAACACAAAACAAGTATTGGCATCAATTTGTTATATTGCTTATTATCAACTACTAAATAGTTTTAGGATGACTTAATGTTAAGCTAATGATGAAATAACATTTTATAATTCTTAAAAAACAAGTAACTTAGCTACCGCTTTAATGACACCAAACAGGTAATTATGGAGACGACATTTGATTTTGAAAAGCCGATTGCTGATCTACAGACGCAAATCGAAAAGGTTAAACAAGTAGAAGAAAAAACCAAAGTAGATATGGGCGCTACAGTTCGTGAATTGGAAGAAAAACTAGAACAAACAAAAGTTGAGGTGTATAGCAATATGACTGGCTGGCAGAAAGTGCAGATGTCCAGACATCCTGATAGACCACAAACCTTCGATTATATTGATTTAATATGTGATGATTTTATCGAATTACACGGCGATAGAAATGTTCGTGACGATAAAGCTATTGTTGGTGGATTCGCAACAATTGGCGGACAATCCGTAATGGTTATTGGTCATCAAAAAGGTAAAAACACGAAAGAACGCCAATTCCGTAATTTCGGTATGGCAAACCCTGAAGGTTATAGAAAAGCTTTACGCCTTATGAAAATGGCAGAAAAGTTTAATAAACCTGTCGTTACCTTAATCGACACCATGGGTGCTTATCCAGGTCTAGAAGCTGAAGAACGTGGTCAAGGTGAAGCTATCGCTAGAAACTTACTGGAAATGTCCGTTCTAAAAGTGCCTATTATTTGTATTGTAATTGGTGAAGGTGCTTCTGGTGGAGCCTTAGGTATTGGTATTGGCGATAAAGTGTATATGTTGCAAAATACTTGGTACTCGGTGATCTCTCCGGAATCTTGTTCTTCAATCCTTTGGAGAAGTTGGGACCAGAAAGAAAGAGCTGCTGAAGCATTGAAATTAACGGCAGAAGATATGTTGGGTAATGGATTAATTGATGGAATCATTGATGAACCAATTGGTGGTGCGCATCAAGATCCTGAAGCTACAGCCCTGAACGTCAAAAATAAAATATTATCAGACCTGGCTGTCCTAGGTGCTAAAGATAAAGAAACACTGGTTGCTGAACGAATTGATAAATTCAGCAAAATGGGAGTTGTAAACGAATAAAATGAAAGCCTTGATTAATTCAAGGCTTTTTTATTTCTAATTATTGACTGCCTTTCGATAAGGAATTGGATCTATTAAGATAAAATGAGCTTTTACTTCTTCAGTACCTCGCTTTAATAGCAAATTAATCTCTTCCCCTTCTTTATGCATCAACTTTCCGAGAATATGATTTAACTTCATATTCTGAGCACTATTGCCATTAATCTTCAAGAGCTCATCATTGACCTTTACCCCCGCCGAATCCGCAGGTGAGCCTTCCCGAACACTGGCAATCTTATATATTGGTCGTAAGGTAAATTCATACTTGAAATCTTCCTGATTGTAAACATTGATCCCTGAATTCGGATTATCGGCATCTCGCTTGCCTACTGTAGTTGCTAATCTGCGTTTGGTCCACTCCAAGCCATCATGCTTGATCTCCATTCCAGACATATTGATCTCGAATTTCTTCCCAAAATTCCGATTCTTCTTCAGGAAAATCTCATTCTGCTGATAATTAAAAATTACATCAAAATGCTGTAAGACTTGATTCCCAATAGAACCAACTCTATTTTTCGCTAACTTTGCCGCATGAACAGCATTTGAATCCGGATATGAAACAATAGGTTCCTTAATATAAAACCCAGACCACTCAAAACCTTCAATCCGATTTCTTTTCCCAAAGATCAATCCGTTGAATCCTCGACCAATAAAATCATAAATATTTGGCTCATGAACAGTAAAGGAGTCTAAAAGAAACGGAAAAACCAACATCCCATCCGAATTACCCATATCCACAAGCATTTTTGCTTGTTTTAAATTTCTATTTCCTAAATCCACATCAATGTAAACATAAGGACGGCTTCGTTCTAACTCTATAGGAATTTTCTGATGATTCTTAACCAGTTTCTCTGGATAATCAAATGGATCAAAAACACTGATCTTTTTCTTTTGATAATCTACTCGAACCAAATAATCCTCAAATAAATGGCTGCCTAAGATTCCATTGATTGGAACTCCGATATGACTGGACAAATCTAAGTCCTCAGCATCAATAACATAAATATTATGGGTACTATCAATTAAGATATTTCCAACTGAAAACTCATTGCCTACTGCCATTATACCTTCTACTCCATCTTCAATTCCTATCCCTGAAAATTTGACCTTGGAAATATTTTCTAAAGGAACAGAATCTTGCGGAGTCGCAAATAAAATGGTTTCCTTTACCCCCGTATCCAATAAAAATGATAGCTCAACTCCATTGACCTTCACCGGTAGCAATACTAAATTACCATTGAGATCAAACCGGAAAGAATTTTTCCTGGGATTTATTAATGAAAAGTCTTTCTGTGCATAGGCATGCAAAAACATTAAGTTTAGCAATAACAGAATTACGATTTTCATACACAATGGTTTATATAGCTAATTTACCTATTTTTTGAATCCCTTTAACTTAACAGTCTCTTAATATTAAACATTTGATATTTTGTTAAGTTTCAATAATTTCAATTATCAATTTCAATAAAAATCCTTTAGATTTATATAAAAACAAAAAGGAATAATCAATTTGATTATTCCTTTTTGGTTCAATGTACGAGGAATTCTTAGACTGCGCTTAATACACCTCGAAAATATCCAACGGATTCAGCAATACCTGCTAATGGATCTTTCATATCTTTTTCAAATTCTATACTACAACATCTTTGGTATTTATTTTTCAATAATGCCTTTACAAATGCTGGTATATCGATAACTCCACGTCCTAATTCACAGGTTGTTCCTTTTGCATCGGCAGCCGTCACATTCTTTAAATGTATATCAAATATGCGGTCTTTATATTTTACAAAATCTTTGATCGGATCCTGACCATCTCGGGTATCATGCCCCATATCAAAACACATCCCCATATTCTTATCCAAGTCTTTGATATGATTCCAAATAACGGTGGCATTGGGATAAATCTTATCTTCAGGGCCATGATTATGTATTCCAAACTTAATATTGTTCTCTTTCGCTTTTTTAGCTACGTAAGGAAGATCCTTGATTTCCGGAATGCCAATCATCAAATTAACTCCTACACGCTTACAATAATCAAATGCTTTATCAATTTCGGCTTCGGTCTTCATATAAATCGGTCCTACAGCATATCCAGTAACATTAGAATCCGCTAATTTCTTATGGAAAGCAGCAATTTGTTCTGCTGAACTATTTAATGGTAAATGAAAATCCTTAATACATAAATATCGAACATCCATCCTTTTCATCATTGCTAAGGATTGATCAAGATTAAAGTTCACAAAACTATAACCTGCAATCCCTAATTTCAAACTATTCTGATCTGCTAGGCTTGAATTTGATGTCTTGGTTCCTGCATGCAACCAATTAGGACCAGCAATAACTGCAGCAGCTCCCAAAGCGGTATGCTGCAAAAATTTTCTTCTACTATTATGACTCATGGATATAGGTTTATGTTGTTTTACATACTAAATTTAATGATTTCTACCCAAAACGGCAATAAACCAGAGCATTCGTATCGGAAATCTTACCAGCAGCATATTTGCCAAAATAAAAAGCCCTTGTTAAATCAATAACAAGGGCTTTTCAATATGATTAATATTCTTAGAATGAATCAATCGCAGCATTTAATGTTGCAGATGGACGCATAGCTTTAGAAGCTAATTCATCGTTCGGGAAGTAATAGCCTGCGATATCCTGAGCTTTTCCTTGTGCTCCAATTAATTCTTCATTAATCTTTGCTTCTTGCTCCGTTAAGGTCTTCGCTAATCCAGCAAATTTCGCAGCTAATTCTGCATTCTTTGTTTGATTCGCCAATGCCTCAGCCCAATAAGTCGCTAAATAATAATGAGAACCACGGTTATCAATTTGACCTACTTTACGTGCAGGTGATTTATCATTTGCCAAGAATTTAGCATTTGCCTCATCTAATGCATCTGCCAATACCTGTGCTTTTTCATTGTTCTGTGTTTGAGCTAAATGTTCAAGTGAAGCTTGTAATGCCAAGAATTCACCTAATGAATCCCAACGTAAATAGCCTTCTTCTAAAAATTGCTCAACATGTTTTGGAGCTGAACCACCAGCACCTGTTTCAAATAATCCACCACCATTCATCAATGGAACAATAGATAACATTTTTGCTGAAGTACCTAATTCTAAAATTGGGAATAAGTCAGTTAAATAATCACGTAACACATTACCTGTAACTGAAATCGTGTCTTCACCTTTACGAATTCTTTCAATCGAGAATTTTGTAGCCTCAATTGGTGATAAAATACGGATATCTAATCCTGTTGTATCGTGATCAGCTAAGTAAGTTTTTACTTTCTTAATGATCTCTCTATCATGAGCACGGTTTTCATCTAACCAGAATACTGCTGGAGTAGCTGATAAACGCGCGCGATTTACTGCTAATTTAACCCAATCCTGAATTGGAGCATCTTTTGTTTGACACATACGGAAGATATCACCTTCCTCAACTTGCTGCTCCATCAATGTTTTACCATTATTGTCAACTACACGAATTACTCCGTTTGATGCTGCTTGGAATGTTTTATCATGGGAGCCATATTCTTCAGCTTTTTGAGCCATTAATCCAACGTTTGGAACTGAACCCATAGTTTTTGGATCGTAAGCACCATTTACTTTACAATCTTCAATCACAGCTTCGTAAATTCCAGCATATGATCTATCTGGGATAACTGCTAATGTATCTTGCTCAGCACCATTCTTATCCCACATTTTACCTCCAATACGGATCATTGCTGGCATCGATGCATCAACAATAACATCCGAAGGAACATGTAAATTTGTAATTCCTTTATCTGAATTTACCATTGCCAAATCTGGTCCATTAGCAATAGCTGCATCAATTGCTGCTTTTACCTCAGCCTCTTGTGGAGTACCTGCAATCTTTGCATAAACCTCACCAAGACCATTATTTTTGTTAATGCCCAATTCCTGGAATAATGAACCATATTTCTCGAAAACATCCTTGAAATATATTTCTACAATTGCCCCAAAAATAATAGGATCTGAAACCTTCATCATAGTAGCTTTCAAGTGCGCTGATAATAATACACCTGCTTCTTTAGCTTCTTGAATAGCTTTCGCAACAAATTCTTTTAATTTAGCAACATGCATCACTGAAGAGTCAATTACTTCTCCAGCTTTCAAATTTGCTAATCCTTTTAATTCTTTGATTTCTCCGTTTGAACCAACGAATTCAATTTTGAATTGGCTATCTGAATCCACAGTCAATGATTGTTCTGAACCATAGAAATCACCTTCTTCCATGGAAGCAACTTTCGTTTTGCTATCACTAGCCCAAGCGCCCATTCTATGTGGATTTGCTTTCGCATAATTCTTAACTGCTTTTGGAGCACGACGATCCGAGTTCCCTTCACGTAAAACTGGGTTCACTGCTGATCCTAATACTTTAGCATAATTTGCTTTGATTTTCTCTTCATCAGCATTTGCTGGAGAATCTGGATAATTAGGAATATTATATCCAGCCTTTTGTAATTCAGCAATAGCAGCTTTTAATTGTGGAATAGAAGCAGAAATATTCGGCAACTTAATGATGTTAGCCTCTGGCGTAGTTGCTAATTGACCTAATTCTGCCAATGCATCAGCTGTTTTTTGATCTGCTGTTAAATATTCGTTGAAAATAGCAAGAATACGTCCCGCTAATGAAATATCTCTTAATTCGACTTCAATATTTGCGGTTTTCGCAAAGGATTGAACAATAGGTAGAAATGAATACGTTGCCAATAAAGGCGCTTCATCTGTTTTTGTGTAAATGATCTTAGATGACATAATTTTCTATTGAAATGATATTATTTTGCAATTATTAGTGAAAATCAAAGAGTTTCTTTACCTCTTTTTTTAAATTCGCCTAAAGATAATAAAATCAATTTTAAATAGCCATAAAAGCCAAAATAATGCTGAATTATGAAAAATCTTTGTCTTATTTCAATAGAAATTCCTTAATTATTATGAATTTATTAAACCTGCTCCCCTAATTCTCCCCAGATTTCCTTCGGATTATAAATATCCAGGATACCATCCTTATCTTCAAAAACAGCATCTACAATAGCCTTCGCCAAAAACATCGTACTAATTGGTTTATATGGTTTAAATAAACCCATTCTATTCAAGAACTTAAGAGTTTTAACAGCGTACTTCTCTCCTTTTCGCTTCGTATTGGGACGATCGATCGGACCTGGACGTACAATGATTAATTTTGAGAAATTCAATGCTTTGATTCCTTCCTCCAACAGGCCTTTCATTTTGGTATAATGGAATCTGGAATTCTTACTCGCCTGTGCAGATGAAAGTAAAACAAAGGTATCTATCCTATTCATCTTACATAAGGCGGCAAACTTCAACTGATAGTCATAGTCTACCACCCATTGGGCTTCCTTGCTTCCTGCATCCTTTAAGGTGGTGCCAAGGGTTGAGAAAGCAACATCCCCAATTATAAAATCACTATAATTCTCTAAGTGATCAAAATCTACAATTACCTCATGCAGCTTGGGCTCCGAGGTAAAGAATGGTCTTCTAACTAATACTGTCACTGAATCCACTTTTGGATTCGATAACAACTGTAGGACCAACTCTCTCCCGGTAGCTCCTGTAGCACCTATAACAACTGCATTCATAATGGTAGATATAATTTACGTTTTCCTTAAAACAGAACGTCGCGAATATTAACATCACGATCAAACTGCGCCTTCGCAAATGGACATAATGGTAATATTTTCACATTATTCTCCCGCGCATAGTCGACTGCTTTTTCCAATAGAACAGACCCGATCCCTTTTCCCTTTTCTTCAGGATCTACTTCGGTATGGTCTATAATGATTTTTCCAGGACCTGCTTTGGAATATGTCATCTCGCCAATTTGCTTTCCATCTTCTACTGCAAAAAATGAGCCTTTATTCCCTGACTCTTCGTGTTTCACTAACATAGTATCTTTATTTAAGTTTCAATTCTTCAATTATTTCATCCTCAATATCGGTCTTCATGCTCACCACTTTAGATGCCAGATCATTAGGCACCGTCATTGAAAGTACATATTGCTTAATGAGCCATTTCCCGTTCTTATTGATTAATACTCCCGAGCCCCGGCAAATCTTCATCTGTGTATTTAACAATTCATCTATCCATGCGGTTTTACCATCTTCCGAAATTTCTATATTTCTCTCCAGGCTACTGAAATTCCAAGCTTTGCCTTTATCAAAATGAGGCTTCGCATAATCCATAAATTCCTGCTTATCCCAGCGCTCTGTGGCATCAGTCCCAATAAACACGGAATTTTCATCCATTAGATCAAAATAGGCGTTAAATTTGGCTTCACCTGCTGCCAAATGCCAGGCATCCAAAACCTCGCTAACAGCAGTTTTTGCAGTCTGCCCAAAAGAAAATTGAATCAACAATAGAAATACAGATAATGTGCCGAAGATTTTCATAAAAATTGGTTTTTTATTAAAGATACTGATTTTATAGGAAATCGGCAGCGATGTCAAGAACCCCAGAGGGGTGACATATTTGTAGCAAAGGAACATATAACAAGGTACAGCCCCATCGGGGCGACATATTTGTAGCAAGGAACATTTAATAAAACACAGCCCCATCGGGGCGACATATTTGTAGCAAGGGACATTTAATAAGATACAGCCCCATCGGGGCGACATATCTGTAGCAAGGAACATTTAATAAAACACAGACCCATCGGGGCGACATATTTGTAGCAAGGGACATATAACAAGGTACAGCCCCATCGGGGCGACATATCTGTAGCAAGAAATTATTTTTCCGCCCTAAAGTGCTTCATATTTTTAGTCACATTCACAATATTCCAATCAATATGTTTGGAATACGGTTCAGTACGAATGGGGCAATTCTGCACATTGCAATAATGGCAACATTCCGGCATACAAGGGTCTGGGTGTATGAAGAATTCGGTCTTTGCATTTAAGTTCTCGTTGAGGAGAGAATCAAAATCAGAGATACTATCGTGAACCTGGTTGAGGTCATAATAATTAGGTAAGGTCAAATGGCAATCAATATGCATTTCCTGACCATATCGTTGTATTCTAAGATTGTGTACATCGATCCATTCCGGCTTCCGCTTTTTATTAAGAATAGCAACAACCTCTTCCACCACTTCGGCATCGGATTCATCCATCAATCCAGAAATGGATTTGCGAAGCAATTTATAACCATTGTAAAGGATAAATGTACCGAGTGCAAAAGATAGTGCAAGGTCAATCCATGCTAATCCTGTAAATTTCATCAACAATAGTCCGGCAATCAATCCAATGGAGCTATAGGCATCCACTTGGAGATGCTTTCCATCCGCTTCTATCGTCAATGATCTTAACGCTTTACCACGCTTCATCAAATAAAAACCTACGCCAAAATTGATCAGGGAAGTAACTAAAATCAAATACATCCCTTCTTCAACATTACTCACCGGTTCTGGAGAGAAAATCGAATAAATTGATTTGATAAGGATAATACTACCTGCAATAAAAATCATCCCCCCTTCCACGAAAACAGAGAAAAATTCTACTTTCCCATGTCCATAAGGGTGATTTTCATCTTTCGGTTGAGCCGATAGGTAGATGCTGTAATAGGCAAAGCCAGAGGCGACAATATTTACGATACTCTCTGCAGCATCTGAAAAAATAGCATTGGATTCCGTAATAAAATAGGCAATAAACTTGATGAGCATCAAAACGATACCTGTTACCAAGGATAATAAAACCAACCTCATTTGCCTATTCATAGTACTAAATTTGAACCGCAAAAATAATTAATTCGGGAATAGGAATTGTTACTTATTTGTTAACATACGCTCATCTTTTTGATTTCCTAAGCGTTGCGCTATGATCGTCACCACAAAAATCTGAAATGCATGATAAATCATCAATGGCAAGATAAAAAGCCCCAATTTGGGGTTATTCGCAAAGAGAAATTTCGAGAAAACACTTCCATGGGTTAGGGATTTCTTTGAGCCACAGAATAATGCAGAAATCCGATCCTCCCGATTAAACTTCAAAACATATCTAACCAATAACAGAATGATCAAATAAACAGTAAAAAACAATACGATTACTGAAATAAATAAGGTAGCTAGATAGGTTGTACCAATGGTATTGAAAATATCATTCAAAAAGGATTCTGAAAAGCTACTATAGACGATTAATAAGACCACACCTTTATCAAAATTTGATAAGGCTTTTCCATATTTATGCGCCCATTTACCCCAATAAGGTTGAATCAATAAACCTAATATTACAGGAAGTATAACTTCAAATAAGAGGCCTAAATATAATTCCCCGAACACATTAACTTCGCCAACTTCTAAGAAGAAATGCATCAGCAAAGGCGTTACGGCTACCCCGATCAATCCGGATATGGAGGCATTGAATATCGCGGCAGGAACATTTCCTTTAGCGATGGAAACCATTACTACCGAGGAGGTGACGGTAGAAGGTAATGCCGCTAAAAAATAAAAGGACAACCAAAATTGTTCCTGAGTTTCAGTATGGACCAAAGGGCGGAATAATAATACCAACAAAGGGAACAGGCCGAAAGTGAAAAATTGCACAGAGAGGTGCAATTTCCAATTTTTCATTCCTTGTTTTACCTCATCAAAGCTCAACTTCAAGCCGTAAAAAAAGAAAACCAAAGCTACGCCTACGCTGATAATTCCATCTAAAAACTTGCCATCTAAGAACTCTACTACATTTGGATAGATATAGGCAAGGATAATCATTGCAATAAGGGCGATTATAAACCCGTCAAATTTTAACTTCATCAAAACCTGTCCTTTGCTTACAAAGCTATCATTTATTTCATAAACACCTATTCCAAGCAATCTATTTAGAAAGTATCATTTTTACAGATATTTTGTTACATTTTTCTCATCAATAATAAATTGTATATAATATATTTGCAATATCATGAGTACAACATCCATATTATCCGATAGAATAAACAATCTATCCGAGTCTGCAACATTAAAGATGACCAAATTGGGCCGTGAACTTGCGGCTAAAGGCATTAATGTAATTAGTTTAAGTGTAGGTGAACCCGATTTCAATACGCCTGAGCATGTAAAAGATGCTGCTAAGAAGGCCTTGGATGAAAATTGGACCCGTTACTCCCCTGTTTCTGGTTATCCTGAGCTTCGCCAAGCGATCGTTAATAAACTAAAAAATGAAAATGGCTTAGACTATGACATCTCCAATATCGTAGTTTCTACTGGAGCCAAACAGTCATTATCCAATGTGCTGTTAACTTTAGTAAACCCTGGAGATGAAGTTATCATCCCTACACCTTATTGGGTATCCTATTCCGAAATGGTCGTATTAGCGGAAGGTAAATCTGTTTATATAGATACAACGATTGAATCAGATTTCAAAATTACACCGGAACAATTAGAGGCAGCTATTACGCCAAAATCTAAAGTTTTTATGTTCTCCTCTCCTTGTAACCCGACTGGTTCGGTTTACTCGAAAGCTGAATTAGAAGGCTTGGTTAAGGTATTTGAAAAGCATCCTGAAATTTACATTATCTCTGATGAGATTTACGAACATATCAATTTCGTTGATAAGCATGAGTCTATCGCTCAATTCCCATCTATTAAGGACCGTGTCATTATTATCAATGGTTTTTCTAAAGCCTTTGCAATGACAGGTTGGCGTTTGGGATATATTGCAGCAAACAAAGAAATTGCTGCTGCCAATGAAAAAATGCAAGGTCAAACAACCTCAGGAACATGCTCTATTTCTCAACGTGCGGGTATTGCTGCCTACGAACAAGGATTGGAAAGTGTATTAGAGATGAAAGAAGCATTTGCTCGTCGTCGTCAATTAGTATATGATTTATTGAATGATATTCCTGGGGTAAAAACAAACTTACCAGATGGTGCATTCTATTTCTTCCCAGAAATTAGCTCATTCTTTGGTAAAAAAGATCCTGAAGGAAATGTAATCAATAATTCAGCAGATTTGGCCTTATATCTATTGAACTATGGCCATGTTGCAACTGTTGGTGGAGATTCATTTGGAAACAATAATTATATCCGCCTTTCTTATGCGGCATCTGATGAGAGTTTAGTTGAAGCATTGCGCAGAATTAAAGAAGCATTAGGCAAATTAGCATAATTTGAATCAGGTTCCCTGAGCGGAGTCGAATGCAAAAAATACATAAGCCCAATCATTTCTGATTGGGCTTTAATCATAATAAACAAAAGTTCTTTTGGTTCTATAAATACAGGAGAATGAAATAAATCATTTTAAACATCAGATAACCAATACACAATCCTGCGAAAATAGCAACCACAATCCTTGCCCAGAAGGGCATTCTAACAATAAAATTCAATACTATTCTCTATTATTTTTGCTGATGCAAAGATTAGCATATTCAGAAATACTTCCTTAAAAAGCTGAGTAAATTAGTATCATCTGTAAGCTTCTAGCCACATGTTGAGCTAAGTAATTGATTAACAAAATCCAATTCAAAAAATAATTACTCTTTTTTTTAATAATCGATGGATTTTTCTATCTTTGCACTTCCGTTAATATAACTACGGAGTTAAATTAATAAACATAATTATTTACACAATGCAACAGTACGAATCTGTAATCATTCTTACCCCGTTGCTTTCAGAAGATGCTGCGAAAGAAGCTATCGCGAAATTCAAAGACATCTTAACAGAAGGCGGAGCCGAAATTATCGCTGAAGATAATTGGGGTTTGAAAAAATTAGCGTATCCGATCCAGAAAAAAACAACTGGATTCTATCACTTAACTGAATTCAAGGCTCCAGGTGATTTAATTAAAAAATTAGAGGTTGAATACAAACGTGATGAGCGCGTGATGCGTTTCTTAACGATTTCTCTAGACAAGCACGCTGTGGCTTACAACGAGAAAAAACGTAGCGGTGCATTCAACAAAAAGGCAGAAACTAAAACTGAGGAGGTAGCAAACTAATGGCAAACGAAAACATCCAATACGTGACTGCTCCTAAAGTAGAGGACAACCGTAAAAAATACTGTCGCTTCAGAAAGAACGGTATTAAATACATCGACTACAAAGACGCTAACTTCCTTTTGAAGTTCGTAAATGACCAAGGTAAAATTTTACCTCGTCGATTAACTGGAACATCATTGAAATTTCAACGTAAAGTTGCTCAAGCCGTTAAACGTGCGCGTATTATCGGACTTATGCCTTACGTAACTGATTCATTAAAATAAGGAGGATACGATAATGGAAGTTATATTAAAACAAGATGTTAAACACCTTGGAGAGAAAGACGATATCGTAGTAGTAAAACCAGGTTTCGGCCGTAACTACTTAATTCCTCAAGGATTTGCAGTAATGGCAACGCCTTCTGCAAAGAAAGTTTTAGCTGAGAATATCAAACAAGCTCAGTTTAAACAAGAAAAAATTAAAAAAGATGCTACTGAATTAGCAGCTAAATTAGAAACAGTAAAATTATCTATTGGTGCTAAAGCTGGTGAGTCTGGTAAGATCTTCGGAAAAGTTAACAGCATTCAAATCGCTGACGCTCTTAAAGCTCAAGGTTATGATGTTGACCGCCGTCGTATCACGTTCGAAACTGAACCTAAGCAATTAGGTGAGTACATCGCTAACTTGAACTTACACAAGGAAGTGAAAGTACAAGTACCTTTCGAAGTTATCGCTGAGTAAGCATTTAACAATAAAAAAAAATCCCTGTTTTCAAATGAAAACAGGGATTTTTATTTTATTAGTATTTAGTAGAGAGTATTTAGTATTTAGATGCCTGCATTTCTGAATGCTTTGTATTAGCAAACTATATCTATCCGCCATACAAGTCTAAATACTAAATACTAAATACTAAATACTAAATACTAAATACTAAATACTAATACTGCCACATCACATCTACCCTATGTCCAGGGTGATTATGTCGCCCTTTATTACCTTTATATTTTTTCTTTTGTTGTCCAGGTGCGTAACGTTTAGCTGATTTGCTACCGTATTTCTTTTTTGCTTGTCCTGGAGGCATACCATGTGGATGGTGACGGTGTGTATAACATGATGATACACTAAATGCCATGAAGGCTACCAATAATAATCCCAAAAATCTTTTCATATGATATTCATGTTGTTCTCCCTATTTGACCAAAATCTAAGCCAAAAGTTTAAATTTTTAACGAAGCTTCAATATTTAGCTGTTTAAACATTGAAAACCAATTGATTACATAGCAACAAAAATTTGATAGAAAGCATTAAGCCTAGAATTCTCTAATTTGAACTCACCATTTAACCGCATGATATTAGCGTCTTCGGCTTGTCCGAACAACGTACCTGCTTGTATCTTATCATAATTCGGCAACCAGCTTAAGTACTTATCAGCATTCGCTTTCTTCTGATAATACATTTCAAAAACATTTTCAGATGGCTTTAATGAAGCTAAGCTTGCCGAAGGGGTTGGAATTGTACTTAAATGAATAAAGCCATCACTATAATTTTTCGAAAACTTGTAAAACATCTTTTCTGGCAGATATCCTAATAAGTGCGGTGATGCTTTTACCTGAAAGGCTAATGCTGGGACTTCGACCTGATTCACTTCCTTTTTCTCAATCATCTCAAAATTATCATCATAATCATAGGTGATAATGGTATCAGACTCCATCACTTCTTTATCCAGGAGCTCTATAGCTGCATAGTTACCAATATATTTATGTAAGCTATCAATGGGTAATTTGAATTTTTCGAGCGCCGTTTCCTTTTCCTTAAGAATTAAGGAAAGATCTGAATTCAGGGATAAGTGCAACACATAATCATCGGATTTAGAAACCTGAACTGGTTTAGCTGGAAAGCCAAATAAGGAAGATTTTATATATCCCTTTAAATCGAATTTTCCATCCTTGAAATCAACTGATGCCCAATTTTTATTTCTATCCACATAACTCAGGTCAGCTCCTTGCACTTCCTTCAGCTCGGCCCCAAAATTATTAGCCAAAACCCACTTGGATTGATCGGCTTGGATTAAAGATTTTAAGGATTCCAAATCTTCCTTACCGCCAATACTAAATACCAATTTCTCAGCATTCAACAGAACCTTTAGCTCTTTCGAAGAATAATACTCCTGCCCTTTTTCTAAATTTTGAACTGCGGAATCCTGGTTTATTCTCAACTGATTTTTCAGGAAACTTTTAATTTTATTAGAATTGCTGACTTCCAAAACACCAAAATATTGATATGAAGTATCACTTAATCTAAACATGTATAATTTAGCAGGTATATGAACACCTATATTCCATAATTCTGATTTTTTTTCTTTAGAAATTGTATCTTTTTTAACTCCGTAATACTCAGAGTAATTGGAGATAGAATTTTGGAACATCTCGACAATCAAATCATCAACATCCAACTGAATGACAGAAAAGCTGTTCTCAGGAATTTTAATATCCGCAGCTTTTGATGCCCGATAGTATTTAAAAACAAAAAAACTTATAGCCAATATGGCTATAAGTCCTAATATGAATATAAGCGTTTTTTTAATCCAACCCATTGATTAATCTTTTAATGACTTACTGATATTATCCAAGGAATTAATCAGATAATCTAGGCCATTTTTCGATGTTTTTGGAAAGTCTACTCCAGCTTCCCATAAAAACTTCTTGCCCTTCATTCCATTACTGATCATATAAATATCACCATATTGAGAAAGAGTATTCATCTCCTCTTCCATGGAACGATGTACCGGAAGTTTTAAATCCTCTACCATTTCTGGAACCTTTTTGGTGTTGAATAAAAGCGCAAACTTATTTTTCTTCGCCATAGTAGCAAATCTTCCTCCAGACTGACTTTTATAAGCTTTATCCTTAATCTGCTCCATTTGTTCCAAATCATTACCCAAGAATACAATACCATCCTGAATCAAGATATAAGGAGCAAATTCATCCGCCTTACCACCCATGATTTCATAGATCCCATTGTGATTGACCATATTATTTTCCAATTCTAAAATAGAAAAGATTTTTTCAAATATCCTGGTATCATCAGAAGAAAACATCCAGATATAATTAGGGATTTTCTCCATTTTCGTTTTTTCTATCTCTGTATAATTGTAATCTTCATCATATTCATAGTCAATATACTTAACTTCTTTTTGGCTTACACCATTTAGAATTAACAAGTTATCTCCTTTGAACACTTTCGCTACAGCCTTTTCATCTACCACAATATCAAAACCGGTAACAAATAAATCAATTATTTTCCCAACTTTCGCATCCATTCCTCCATACACGCGTTGTACAATTCTAGGCATATGTTTAAGATAAGCCTCGGAATTCAAATTAAAGGAAAGAAATCCCAACGCATCATCGTTTAAATAAGTCAACAATTTTGGATTTATTTTTTTATTATAGACTTCTTTGTAAATTTTGGTCATTTCTTTATCAAAGGTTAAATCACCGACCATTTTCATTCTATTTCCTTCCACTAGAATAGTGCTATTCATAGCTTCATATCCATAGTCAAAAGCTGGACTTCCACCTGTAATGGCTGTTAATAAATGCTTCGGATAATATAAATACATGAGGCTGTCAAAAGAACTAACCTCAATCCGAACCAATTCATTATCCTTTAAGGAGGTAAGCTGCTTGGATTTATATCCTTTTATATTTCCTGAAATAATCTGATCCATCATCTTATTGATGGCTTTATTTACAAAGTCATTTTTGATGGAGTCGTTATGATTTGATATTCTGGAATATTGCTGGTAATAGTCATCCTGATATTCATCTCTTGCTAGAACAGAATCTACAGATCCAAATTCATCATAAGAAGCTGGAGGATGAACATATCCTTTATCTTCTTTGTATACTGCTGGCGGTGGAACATTGATAACCTCGCCATATTCATTCGTATCCAGTTTGGCTACTTCCTTTTGCTCTACAATATCGATTTTTATAGGGACTGAAACTTCCTTTTCTACCTTCTCCTCTTCTATGTGCAAAGTATCGGTAAAATCACCATATTCTTCCCAATCCAAGGTGCTATCTGCCGCAACTGCAACAGAATCTGCAGCTTGGTAATCATACTCATCCACATAATCATCTGCATATTCATACTGTGGCAATTCCAATAAGCCATACTTCTCTTTAATTCCCTCTTGATCAAAATAATGGTTCATTGGCATTCCACCTAGAATATAGGCTGTATTTTGATCCCAACTAATCCGTAGGGTCTTATCCTCAGAATAAATGGTATTCATCCCTCCTACAACAGTTATTTCATGATCCTTAGGAAATATAGCCTCAAATTGAGCCTTATTTTTCAATGGAATAATAGCGCCTAAAAATTGTAAACTATCATTAACATTAAAATGCACATAAGCCTTAGAATTAAGATCTATCCCCAAATCCTCGATATTATCAGATTGAAACTCTTCATTATCTTCAGTAATGGTTTCAAATAGACCAGCTCGCTTCAAAATACTATTCAACTGATTGACATCGGCATGCTTGAAAAATCCTTTTCCATTCAAACCAACAACCATTTTTGAATCCGCAGGAACCTTGGATAAAAGATCTTGCGAATATGCATTCCCCCCCAGACTTACTGCCAATAAGACGATGGCAAGTTTCAAGTTATTCATATATGTTTAATTAGATAAATTCTTATTTATTTCAGTGTAATGTTATTAGAAAGATTAGCTTTACCGTTAATTAAGCTAGGAACCGAAACCTTAACCATAACGGCTTGCTTATTCCCGGAAACCTTTCCATTGGTATTATCCTGTTTTACAACAGGGTTCTGGAACCGATAAATACTGGTATAAAACGCTTGATCAAATGTTTTTTGATTCTCGGGATTTAACTTATCAAATTCCTTCTTAGCCTCAGAACTATATTTATAATTCCGAACAAATGTCTTATTACTTGAATTAAAACTATAACTCGAATAAGTATTTAACTTAGTTTTAAAGTGTTTAGATAAAGTTTCAGTATAGGAATTTAAGGCTTGTACATTCTGAAAATCACAGGATATACTCGCTATGTAATTATTGAAATCCAATCGATAATCAACATTGCTGATTCCTTTTGTATTCTTCAGCAATTGCACAATGGTTGTAACTTCCTTCCTGATTTCAGCTTGACTTGGGATCTTAAAGCCATCGATCTTATCCAATTTCATTAAAGAAGATACCTTGGTACGACTCTTACTCATGTTCAAGGTTCCAACAATGGAGCCACTGCCGTTGCTTTTCATGTCGATTTCCTCAACTACATCAAAACAGGAAGTTAAGAACAAACAGATAAAACCAGTTATGGCAACTAAGGTCGTTTTCCTAATCATTTTAAGCATATCAATAGTATTAGCAATTCTAAAAATTCAATTCGTGAAGTTATCAACAATTATCAAAAGGAAGGTCACTGATTTCAGTGATTTTAAATTCTTCCATTAACTTCAGCCTTGTCTTACAAATATTAAAATTATTGCTGAAACAGCAACAAAAAAGGCTATCTACAAAATGTAGACAGCCTTGCATATCTTGCTGGAAAAGCCTAATAATTATACTTTTCTACTGATTTAATTTGATTATTACCTTCTGTAAATACCAATGTTGGTTGATAAGTTTCAGCTTCTTCCGGACTTAAGTTTACAAAAGAAAGTATATGAACGGTATCGCCCACCTTAGCATGCAAGGCAGCACCACCATTCATACATACCTCACCTGAGCCTCTTTTTCCTGGCAATACATAAGTCATAATCCTGCTTCCATTAACTGCATTATTAATATAGACTTGTTCATATTTGACAATGCCTGCTGCATCTAATAAATCAGCATCAATTGTAATTGAACCATTATAACTTACATTTGCCTCTGTTACTTTTACGGTATGAATTTTTGCTTTTAAAATTTTTAATTCCATTGTATTATTATCTTTTTAGATCGATTGTTTTAAATTTAAATTATTAATATCTAACGTATTAAATATTACTTTCTCATTATTTTGTTTAACAACATGTCGATGTTGATGTATCTCATAGCTAAATTCATAATCTACATGTTGACTGAATAAACCCTCTGTTATTCCCACAACAGTGTACTCGATTTCACCACGATAATTATATTTCGTTATTTCGGCTTCATTTCCACAGTGCAATAAGGAAAACCAACATCCTTCACCTAAGCCTCCTAACCATTGCGCAGATTTGGGCAAGTGTTCAGGACGATTTGGTTCTTCAATATAGCCTAATAAATTATCATCCGGAAGTTCTTGAGCCTTTGACCTGATGAAATTCGGTTTTAATAAGCCTATTTGAAATTTTAATGACTGTTTCCTATCCATATTCCAACGCTCTAATTCCGATTTATGATAGCAAAACTGAACTTGCTGATCATTAGCATTTACTACATTGCTGGTTGGACTGGATTTCAAACATTCAGGAAAAAATATTTTACTACTCCGCGGATCATTTTTCTCCATCGCATTGACCAAGATCTGTGCAACATATCTGGAACAGCTGTTATTGTTCGGGGCTAAGGCTCCATATAAAACAGGCCCCTTATCCACCAATGCTTCAGCAAATTGAACTCCTTTATTAAAAGAAATCCTTTCACTAATTGAACATAATAACCGACCACCTCCATGTGTCGCAGATTCTTTTTCCGTTAATTCACATAGAATCTCTTCCAGATTTAAAAGTTCTCCACTGTCTGAAAATATAGCTTTGGTTTCTAGTTCTAATCTAGGATCAAATTGACTAGACCTTGCTCGGCCAAACCCTCTTGGCACAATATACCTTCCAAAATCAAAATACTTTAAATCACCAGATTTCTTTTCAATAAGAACGATTGCAGCATGACCGACCTTGAAATTAAGGTTTTTTACAATTCCTAATTTCTTTAATACGGCCATCCATAATTCATCCCCACGCGCAGTTTGGTCTGGCCAAGCAATAGGGATTGCCAAATCATTATATTGATGCATCTTAATCCTCGTTAATCTTTTCTAATGATTTTACATCTGTATAGAGTTTGTTAATATATCGATTCCCATGGTCTGGAAAAAATAAAACCACTTGATCTGATTCTTGGAGCTGCATATCTGCCAAATGCGTATCTAATGCCGCCAAAACCGCTGCACTTGAGAAGCCTAATAGGTCATTACATTCCCGTTGGTATTGCTGAGCAATTTCAATACTCTTTTCTTTACTGATCTGAAAAATACGATCCACCACCTGTTTATCAAAAGTTCCTGGTATGAAAGTCCTACCAATTCCTTCAATTCCATCAAATTGTACTTCTTCATCCGGAATTTCAATTCCGTTCATAAATAAATCATAGACAGAATTCAATGGTTCTATCCCCCATACTTGAATATCCGAATTTTGTTCTTTCAAAAATCTCCCGATACCTGATATGGATCCGCCAGTTCCTACACCGACCAAAACATGCGTAATTTCACCCTGGCTTTGTTCCCATAGTTCGGGACCTGTTGTTTTATAATGCGCTCGGATATTATTGGAGTTGTAATATTGGTTGGTAAAGTAGGTGTTTGGATTATTTGCAGAATAAGCTTGGGCCTGATATTGTGTAGAATTAAACACATGGAGACCATTGGAGTTGTCACAGTGGACAATTTCGGCTCCATAAGCCTTTAAAAGCTTAATTTTTTCCTCAGAACAACTGGCAGAGACAAAAATCTTTGCCTTATAACCAAGTTCTTTAGCAATCAAGGCAATACTAATACCAGTATTGCCGCTACTGGCTTCTACAAATGTTCCTCCTTCTGCTATTTTATTTTGTTTAATGGCATCCTCAACCATAAACCATGCTGCCCTATCCTTAGATGATTTGCCTGGATTATAAAACTCTTCCTTAATAAAAATATTGGTTTTATACTTACCTGATAAATATTCATCCCTCCGCAACGGTGTTTTACCAATAAAATCCCTAATCAATACGCGTTATGTTTTAATATGTAGTTTATAATTAAACGTTAATATACCTAAGATTATTCTATATTAAGAATCAATAAAAGACAAATTTTAACAAAGATGTAGGTCAAAATAAAAATTAGATTTTTAAGAATCTTTGTTTAAACTTCTTAAAACAGTGTTATCATCGGTGTCTTATCCTATTAGGATATAAAATAAAATTACAATAAATTTAATAAAAACTTATCAAACATTTTAATTTCCAACTTAATACATCTTAAAAAGTTGGATTGCAATCATTATTTTTTAGTTTTGTCATTTAACTAGAGCAAAAATGAAACCAAAAACCATTGTAATAGCAGTATTATTGGCCTTATTAGCTATCATTCTTTTCAATAATAAGGAAGAGGCTTCTTTTTGGCTGTTTGGCGATATACGTACCTCGAAACTAATCATTCTTGGAATATTCTTTATCCTAGGAGTCATTGTTGGAGCAATACTATTTAGGAGAAAAAATAAACATCCCAAGGAATATGGCATTAGCAATACGGTAAGCCCAAGCGAGGATGATGAATTCTTAGGGAATGATGATAATATGACTGATGAAGATCGGGAGTATATTAGAAGAGATTAAATACAAACAAGGATCGGTCTAGCATTAGACCGATCCTTTGGTATTATTACTATTTTTTACTTTTTTCATTCGACCAGACTTGATTAATCCTTGATGAATCAAAAATTCAATTTGTCCATTAACACTTCGAAATTCTTCTTGGGCCCAACTTTCCAATAGTTTAAAGGTTTCTTCATCGATCCTTATCACAAAATTCTTTTTCATAAATAATCTTTACTATCTGGATTCGCAATCCATTAATTATAAAGTGTTCCAGCATTAACAATTGGTTGAGCTGCTTTTTCACCACATAATACAACCATCAGGTTACTTACCATTGCAGCTTTTCTTTCATCGTCCAATTCTACTATATTCTGATCAGACAGTTTCTGTAAGGCCATTTCCACCATCCCTACTGCTCCTTCCACAATTTTAGCTCTTGCTGCAACAATTGCAGAGGCTTGTTGTCTTTGCAACATGGCTCCAGCAATTTCTGGTGCATAAGCCAAATGTGTAATCCTAGCTTCCTCAACAACAACACCAGCCTTGACAAGTCGATCCAAAAGTTCGCTTTCCAAAATCTTATTCACTTCCTCACCCCCATCACGTAATGTTAAATCAGCATTCTCATCTTCAAAACTATCATAAGCAAAACTTACCGCCAAATGTCGTACAGCTGCCTCACTTTGAACCCTTACATAATCCATATAACTTTGGACCTCATAAGCTGCCTTATAGGTATCTCCTATCTTCCATACAATTACCGCTGCAATTTCAATTGGATTTCCCAGCTTATCATTTACTTTCAATGTTTGTCCCTGTAAATTCTCAGATCTTAAACTGATTTTTTGAGCTGTAATTAAAGGGTTAATAAAGAATAAGCCGTTGGCCTTGATTGTACCGACATACTTTCCAAATAAATTCAATACCCTTGAATGGTTCGGGTTAACAATGATCAATCCCTTGATAATGATAAAAAACACTAAAAATAGAACGATAAGTACGGCTACAAAACCTACATTATCGTGGGATGCTATTTGTATAAAGGAATATATAATTCCCAAAATACTTAAAAACAGAACTACTAATGCTAAATAGCCTGAGGTGGGTTTAATAATCTTTTCCATAATTGATTTATATGATATTATTTTGATATCATAAATATATCAAATAATCCTTTTTAAATAAAAAGAATTTTATAGATTTTTTCCACTTGTTTCATTCCTGATTTTTCAAAATACTCCTACCTCAACACAACTTTTGGATGAGTTCAATAATAATTCGATATAATCGCGGATTTGTACAGGGCTTCCTTCGGATTTCAACCGGACTTTGTCCGCATTTTTTCGGACAATGTCCGAAGAAGGTCCGAAGGAAGTCCGAAGAAAGTGCGGCAAAAGTTCGAGTAAATTCTGAATAAATTATTGATTAATATCGAAAAAGACACCTAAGTCTTGTACTGAGATAGGTTGACAAAAATCGAAGGGTTTACTCAATAGAGTTTACAAAAAAAGATCTTTTACTTGATAAGGTTGTCGTCAAGGATTGTTGGTTAGGTCAATTTTAAAGAGTAATTTTCTGCTTATATTATAGTACTGACGATCAAAACTACGCTGATGAGCATCAAGCCCCAATAAACGTATTTAAAAAATGTACCATCTTTTAATTTATGGTTTAGATACCTGCCAATAAAAATTGCCGGAATGGTTGTAATCAGCGAATAGAGAAAGTATGTATTAACCTCTGTCGTTATCAATCCTTTTGCATAATAACCGAAAACACTTAACAGGCTTACCGGTAAAAAGTAGGCCTGTAAGGTTGCCCTAAAATGCTTTGCGCTCCATTGTCTCAAATTTCCGTAAACCACTAAAGGAGGGCCATTTACACCATAGGCACCACCAAATACCCCCGATAAAAAACCGCATACGAAAAGCAAAAACTTATTATCTTCTGGCAAGGTCTTGTTTTTTCTAAAATAGAGGGAATAAATTGAATAGGTTATTATGAGTAAGCCAAGCCCTGTTTTTACGATTGTTTCATTTACATAAGTCAGTATCAGGATACCCAAAGGCAGTCCAAGAATTGCATATAAAATCAACCATTTAGCACTGTGAAAATGGATTTTTTTATGGTCCTGAATCACAACCACAAGAGCAATGACAATAGACAACATGACCGCTAGGGGAACCGCTACATCTACAGGTAAGAATAATAGGAAAAATGGAACTGCTATTAACGCCTCGCCAAAACCTAAAGTAGACCGGACCAAAGAGGCAATAAAACTAATAATAAGGATAAATAATACTGTCAAAACAGGATATATTTCTTTGTTATGTGATACCTCTAATTTACGAAAAAAAGGTCGGATTACCTGAAATAAATAGGCCTTTTACCTACCCTTTTTTTGAATCCCGCAGGTACAGAGTTCGAACTCTTTTTTGGAAAATTTAAGGTGATTGAATCAAATGAATATAAAAATTCTACCTTAAAAATTTAGGCTCGTTTTCTTAACAATTTTAGGTTTTTAATACAATTAGTATTCATCTTTCTTAACTCCAGAAATTGAAGGTTTCAAAAGTTAAGCTCAAGCCTATAACCTTTACTTCTTACAACAACAATTTTAATGGATGGATCAAGTTCAAGTTTTTTTCGAAGTTTAGAAATAAACATGTCCAAACTACGATAGCATAAAAAATGATTCTGAACTAAATAGAATGCTAGCAACTTTTTTTCCATGAGAGTGTTCGAAAGTTCAAAAAATTAGACATTCCTTCTTCATAACGCTCTTTCATTGAACCATAACTTGGGGAATCATTTTTAAATAAACCTTCAAAAAGAATTTTGAAAAACATAGAGGTTAAAAAGTTACAATTGTGTTTTTTCTCAGTATCGAAGCAAATACTTTGGCGAAAGGATATTACATAGACTGATCCCTACCAATATAACAGGCTCGTAAGCGGATAACCATAAATTATATTAAAAAATTTTACACCAAAATAAATTATTATATCTTTAAGTAAATTTTTATAATTACTCACCTATTATCTTAAATAATAAAGCAAACTAAAATGAATGCTCATTTTTCCTTTAAATACAAAAAAATCGTACTACTATTATGACTTTACGAAGAGGTGGTCCATAAATTTTAGCGGTGGATACGGTTTTTTCAAGTTCAATCCTTATAAAGATGAGCTAGGGAATTTTTCGAACGAAACATGGTCTTATCCAATCCAGTTTGAATCATATTTCAACCTTAAAAATGCCGTGAGTAGTGATATGAATATAGCCGCACGTAGGCCTTATGCCTCCGGAATATACAAGACTGAGGGTGTTTCCAGTGTAGCTATTGGCATAAGAAAAGGGCTATGGAAAGAAAAAGCCATCATTAATTTTAGTGTGACGGACATATTTAATACCATCCGTGAAAAGCAAACAATGGACTATCAAAGTGTTTGGATGTCCGCTTATAACAAAAACGAAACGAGGTCCTTCAATTTGGGTTACTCGTACAAATGTGGAAGTAAGAAAACAAAATATTTTGAACGAAAAGAGAATATAAAAGAAATAGGATCACGAATGTAACTCAATAACAATATGAAAAAAATAATTTACTACATGATTTTAACAATGATGGGAACCCTAATTGCCAGTCAATCCAATGCTCAAGAGCTGAAAGAAAACTCTTTGCTTTGGCAGATAAGTGGAAATAGTCTAAAAAACGATTCATATATAGTCCTGACTACTCCAAGTCTCTGTGTAGAAAGCAATTCATTGATGGGTAAAATGGAAGATATTTTGGATAAGGTAAAAGCTTATTATACCGAAACAGGCATAAATAATCCTAATACTGCCGCAGAGACAGAAAAGATGCTACGGATAAACGATTCGAAATCAGCCATAAACAAAATACTCACTTCAAAAGCATATATGAGAGTGAGAGCGAAACTAAGTAAAATAAATGTAAACGAGGAGACTCTTAATTCTTACAAACCGATTTATGCATATAATGTACTTTCAAAAGCAGTGTATCCTGAGTGTAATCATGCTAATTATACTGAATTTCTATTTAGGGCATATGCTGAACAGTACAATATTCCTGTGAAGGAGCTCCTATCGATCAAAGACGCTGTTTCGATAATCGATGCTTATGGGAATGATTATTGGTCAAATGAAATTGACTATGTCTTAAATAATGAGCAAGAAATCAAGAATATTCTTGCTTCCAAAGCCGAATTCTATTACAATGAAGATATACAGGGAATAAACTCACTTTATATAAGAACGAGATTTTTAAATTCAAGATATGAACATGCGGATATTGAGAGATTGAGGACGGACCGGTTGGTCAAAAGTATAATTGGAGCTATAACAAGAGAAAGTTCTGTAATTACTTTCGATATTGCATGCGTAATGAACCAGAGTACTTCGGTATTTAAACGGTTAGAATTGCTAGGGTATAAAGTTACGCCTGTAAAATAATTCTTAAAGACAAAAAAGGGGAATCCGAAAACCTTCCAGAATCGAACCCAGGCCTGCCCTTCTTTCGAATCCTGCGGACACAAAAAAAGCCTCACATTTCTGTGAGGCTTTTTTTGTGATCCCGCTGGGAGTGGCTCAGCCCCGCGATCCCCCAACACTACCCTGAGCCTTCCAGAATCGAACCCAGGCCTACCCTTCTTTCGAATCCTGCGGACACAAAAAAAGCCTCACATTTCTGTGAGGCTTTTTTTGTGATCCCGCTGGGATTCGAACCCAGGACCCATACATTAAAAGTGTATTGCTCTACCAGCTGAGCTACGGAATCGTTGTTCTTTTATCGAGAACCCTTCGTTGTTTGAAGTGATGCAAAGGTAGGTTTTTTCAGGACATTTCACAATCTAAATTTGCTTTTTTTTCAATATTCAATAAAACAGCCTCATAATAAAAGAATTATTTTTTCTCCAAGCTCATTTATCCTGCTTCAAAATGATAAAAATAAGCCTTGAGTTCGTCGTTTCTGATGGGAATTTCCCAGAATTATGGTCATATCTAGACCATCCTAGCTAATTAATCTGTGAAATTCTTAAAAAAAAGTGTGTGAATATGAGTTTTTAAGTATAGAAAAAAGTTTATGGTTAGTGATTTATCTGATCGATAAATTTAGGGGAATGGCCTGTTAAGGGAGTGGTTTAAAAGACAATAAAGTGGTTAACGATTGATTTTCAAATGATTACAATTTCTTGTAGAGATTTTGTATATGCTTTTTTAGGACACGTATAAACATTGTAGATTCTAAAAAATAGGATACTGGATTAAAAATGAAAAACTTTGGGTAAACAAAAACGAAGTCTATGTTTTTCATACTCGGATTAAGAAAAGCTCGTATAGGAAGTCAAGTTTCAAATTTAACTTGCTCCTACTGTCAACAATCAGGCACGCTAGCCTATGTTGCCTATCAAAACTACTTTCATGTTTTTTGGATTCCATTATTTCCGCTTTGGAAGGAAACCCATTCTGTTTGTGTTCACTGTAGACAGCAGAAAAGATCAGGAGAATTTAGTCCGGAAATGAAGTTGGAAGCAGCGGAGTTAAAAAGGAAGTCAAAAACACCATTTTACACCTATGCATTGATATCCATAGTTCTTCTATTGTTTCTAGTCAGTGTAATTGTACATTCATTTAAATAAAAATAAAATATTATGAACAACAAAACCTTATCTATCGTCGCTTACATCACATTAATTGGTTGGTTAATTGCTTATTTCTCAGGCAAAGAGAAAGCAGATGACTTCTTGAAATATCACTTGAAACAAGGATTGGCCATTTTCGTCTTCGGATTATTATTGGGTATCGTCCTAAATATCTTAATGATGCTAACTGGCATTTACGCCTTGGGATATATTGGTCTGATCAATATTGTGTTAATGATTATTGGAATGATTAATGCGTCCAATGGGGTAATGAAACCACTTCCAATTATTGGCAAATGGGCTGAGACAAAATTTCCATTTTTAGCATAACATGATTTATTCATAAAAAAAACTATACAAAACAAGATATACACTTAATAAACAAAACATTATGAAAATCAACAGCATTCTAATAGGCAGTTTACTAACTGTTTCCCTCATGGTAAGTTGTAATAATTCAGGGTCCAAAACTGGAGAGTCTGAAAGCTCAGGTGGAGGACTATTTAGCAACAAAGATGATGACAAGAAAGAAGCCAATGAGATCATAGCGTTTAACAATTCTATTGTTAAAGTGAATAACACTCAAGGATCAGCCATCCGAACATTTGTCAGTAATTTCGATCAATTTGAGCAATATGTAAAAGAGAGCAATGAGAATTCAAGTCAAATCGTTCGCATTGCTCCAATAATGGTCTTTCCTCCAATTGTCCATGATTTAAAGGGAATTGTTTATCCTGATGGATTGAGCAAAGATTTTAAACCCTTGGTAGATCAGCTTTCAAGCAGCTTTGATGCGATCAAGGAAATTCACAAAGAAGTTAGTGCCTATAAGTCGGCAGAAGATTGGAAAGAGGATAAAGGCAAGAAGCTCGTAGAGTTTCGGGAAAAAGCAACTGCGGAAATCAATAAGAATCAAGACGCTGCAGCACAGATATTTGCCAAATTAAAACCATTAGCAGATAAGGCTGAAGAAACCATATTAGAAGGAAATCCATTGAAGAGTCAATTCATTCGTTCCAAGAGGTTACTTGATTTAGTTCAAGAAACTACCGTAATGGCTTATGAAGCTGAAGATTTAAATAAGCTGAAATCAGATTTCAAAAAGAGCTATTCTGAAATTGAAAAGGATTATAACGATAACAAGAGCGATGAATTGCCTAAGGACTATCAATCGAAGGCAAGAACTTTCGGCATGTATAATGATGCAATCAATGAGTATTTAGGTAAAATGAGGATTGTTCAGCGAGAATTGGATGCTGGAACGGACATTTCAGAGACTGCAATTACAAGTTTGGATAATGCATCTCAGAATGCATTGAGGAGTTATAATTCCTTTGTTGATTAATTTGAAAAATCTAATAGCTTAATAATATGCAGAATTCAGGCAGGAAAATTAAAAGTATAATTATATGGACTTTATTATCCAGCATCGCTGTACTAGCCGGTTGTTCAGATACGGCTAATAAGAAAAAAGAATTTAGCTGGGATAGCGAAGTGGCTAGTATGACTGGAAAGGACCTGAAAGAATGGTTACGGAAGGCTCCATTTCAAAATGAATTGAAGGCCGAAGGGGATAACAAGATTTTATTTACAAATGCTGAACAGGTATTTCCATTTATTGGTAAATATTACAATAGCGTAGAGCTACAACGAATCAATAGTGGCAACCCTCAGCAAGATCATATTTATCAAACTGAATCGATACTTTTTCAGGATCCAAAATGGGGCGATCTATTTGTGAATGGGGTTTTACTATATAGTAATGATGAGTTATTCTTGAACAATGGTGAGGTTTCTATGGGGGATCCACTTTTTGAAGGAAAGGATGCAGTTTTCAACACTTATCATTCGGATTTGAGCGAAACCCAGGTGCACTCAAAAACCGATAATTCTAAAAATGCTTTGTATTGGGGATATGCGTCCAATAGGAGTTTTCTTTTGGCCTTTTATCAGAAGGCGAATCTAGCTTTTGAAGCTGTAATACCATTGATCAACAATGACAGCTTAGGAACATTAAATAAGCTAAAAGAATTGGAACAAGTTATGGGGCTTAAGATTCCGGAATGGGCAAATGCAACGGTTGATCAAATTGCGGCACCTTCTGGTTCTGAAACCTTTTGGAATGATCCATTTTTAGGAATATTTATGGTAAAGCAATTTATGCCTTCGGTTTTTTTGAACATGCGATATACTGACTTCAAGGAGCAACCGAGTCCGGAAGATTCGTATACCTTTAAAGCGATGAATGGTTCGGCTGAAGCTGATTTTAAAATCGCATTGGTTCCTAATAGTCTGGATAAAGAAAGTTTTGAAAAACAGCATAAAGACCTTCCGCATTACGAATATTTCTATCAGAAGACCTATTATCAGGAAGAGCAGCAAGGAGATAGAACTGTAGGGAAAGCTTACTGTTTCTATACGAAAGATAAATCTTTGGAAATCAATTTTAGTTACCCTAGTCAAGATGAGAAATTAAAAAGTCAAGTACATATGATTTTAAAATACTTGAAGGTTAACACGACCATGGTCTACTAAAGAAGAAAATAATTGTATAGTATAGTTTATTAAGTGGAAAACCCCTAAGGTCGATGACCGAAGGGGTTTTTTATTAAAAATAGAGAATAGACTTATTTAAAGATGGTTTCATTAACGATTTGGATTTCATCCTGGGAGATGGTATGACCCATATTCGGATAAATCTTTTCGTTGACTACCGCGCCAAGTTTTTCCATAAGTTTACTACTTTCTTGTACTCTTTCTACTGGCACATGGAAATCGGGATCACTTGTACCAATAAAGACTTTTGTTCCTTCAAAATCACCGCTGTAATTTTCAAGATTGAGCTCCTCACCTATCAATCCTCCTGTGAAGGCAATAATACCACCATATTTCATGGCATTTCTAGTGCTATATTCCAAGGTTAAGCAAGCACCTTGAGAGAATCCTAGGATATAAATGTTGTCCGTTGTAATTCCTTTAGATTTTGCGAGATCCACAGCTTGTTGGATTAATTCCAATGCTATATCCAACTTAGGTTGGTTTGAGGACACTGTAGCAATAAAAGAATTCGGATACCAAGTATTTTGATCAGCTTCAGGTCCGATCAGCAAATAATCCTGAACGTTTAGATACTCTGATAAACCCATAATATCTCTGGCAGATCCACCTCTACCATGAATCATGATTAATGCTTTGCTGGGATTTTCAGTATTCCCAGCTTGATATATATTTGCCATTTTAAACTCCTTTCAGTTATTTTAATATTGGTAATACATTTTCAATTGCAGCACGTTGGCTTTCATATTGTCTAGGTAATTTTAATGAGTTACCCAATTCTGCTAGTGGTTCATCCACATCAAAACCTGGATTTTCAGTAGCAATTTCGAATAATACGCCTCCTGGTTCACGGAAATATAAGGAGTGGAAGTAATCTCTATCAATTTGAGGGGTAATTTGTAACCCAGCACTCATAATTTTCTCACGTAATTCCATTTGATCCACATCATCTTTCACGCGGAAGGCAATATGGTGGTTTGTACCAGCCGTATTTACACCTCTACCAACATTTTCATCCACTAGGATATCAATGTAATTAGCAGTGTCAATATTTTTGGATTTGAATCTATAGCGATTACCTTCTTGAGCGATTTGATCATAGTCCAACAAATCTGTTAATACTTTTGCTGTAGGATCCAATTCTCTTAAAGTCAATGTACTGTTATGAAAACCTTTAGTTGCAAAATCAGTAGAAACCTCATCGGTTGCCCATCCGGTTCTATTATCGATTTCTTTAGGAACCACGATGGATAAGTTCAATCCATCAGGATCTAAGAATGGGTAATAGATTTCACCAAATCTTTCTACTGGATCAGCGGTCAACACATTGTTTTTTCCTAATCTATCTTTCCAGAATTCAGCACTATTTTCAGGCACGGCATAAGCAATTTCAGTTGCCATTCCAGCACCAGTTTTACCTTTGCCAATTCCTTCCCAAGGGAAGAAAGTCAAGATGGTACCTGCATTTCCTTTTTCATCACCATAGTAAAAGTGGTAAGTTCCAGGGTCGTCAAAGTTGACAGTTTTTTTCACCATACGAAGACCAAGAACCTTGGTATAAAAATCGTAGTTACGTTGAGCCAAATTAGCGATGGCTGTTATGTGGTGTAATCCTAATACTTTATTATTCATTTTCTATTCCTTTCAATTATTACTGTTGTTAATAGTTTTTGTTTTTTGATACTACAAATATCCGCAATGCTTTGTAGCTAAACATTGATGTATGATAAGAAGTAAAAGTCTTTGGTAACATTTGTTACATTCCTTCTGATTTTTCCCACTTAACTTTAATAATAACCAAAAAATAAACTTATGGATACGCATTATAAGATCATTATAATCGGTGGTGGGACTGCGGGGATTATGACTGCTGCACAATTATTAAAGAAGGATCGGAATTTAGAAATTGCGATAATAGATCCAGCCAAGAAGCATTATTATCAACCAGCATGGACATTGGTAGGTGCTGGAGCCTATGATTTTGATAAGACTGTAAAGCCGATGAAGGAGTTGATTCCGGATGGCTGCACATGGATCAAGCAATCTGTCACGTCCTTTCTGCCGGAGCAAAATAGTATTCAATTAGATAATGGAGAGATTTTAGGTTATGATTATTTAGTAGTAGCCTGCGGATTAGTCAATGACCTAAGCTTAATTGAAGGGTTGGAAGAAGCGGTTAATAAAGGCGTGGTATGCAGTAATTATATTGACCCTAATTATACCTGGCAATGTATCCAGAATTTCAAAGGCGGGAATGCCATCTTTACTCAACCCACTACACCTATAAAATGTGGTGGAGCTCCTCAAAAGATTATGTATCTAGCTTGTGATTATTTTAAGAAGAATAATCTATCCGATAAGGCGAATGTAACTTTTGCAACACCAGGTACGGTCATATTTGGCGTCAAAGTAATTGCGGATACACTGATGAAGGTGATTGACCGCTATAACATCAATTTCAAGCCTTACTATGCGCCTGTAAAAATAGATTCCAAGAAGAAGATTGTCACGTTCAAAAACACAAATCCAAAGGATAACGAATGTGTCATTAACCAAGGGGATTCTGCAGATTCTGCAAAACCGATGGAACAATTTGTGGAGATGCATTTTGATTTACTGCATTTAGCACCACCGCAAACAGCTCCAAAATTTGTTAAGGAATCTACATTGGTAAATGAAGCTGGTTGGTTGGATGTGGATATCAATAGCATGCAGCATAAGAAATTTGCCAATATTTTTGGTTTAGGCGATGTAGCTGGACTTCCAACTGCGAAAACAGGTGCTGCAATTCGAAAACAAGCTCCTGTTGTGGTCGATAATCTGATGAAACTAATGGAGCATAAGACAGCAGATAACAAGTCTTATGAGGGCTATTCATCCTGTCCATTGGTGACAGGATATGGTAAAATGGTGCTTGCTGAATTCAATTACAAGAATGAATTCACCCCAGATCCAAAATTAAAACAAATGCTTGTCAGAGACAGTAGTAAAGAGCATTGGCGATTATGGTTATTAAAAAAATACATTCTACCCTACCTATATTGGAATAAAATGCTGAAAGGCGAGGATGTTTAATCCCAATATAGAATTCTACCTATATTTTTTTAAAATTAGCGATGTAAACTGGTCAGCAGCTTTGTTGGCCAGTTTCTTTTTTTACCCTTCCCTTTACTGCATCCATAGTTTTGCTTGTAATATTTTTAATAATTAAGGAAGAATCCGTTAAAATAATTGGGTAATTCTTAATTCATTAGAGATATAAATACTATTTTTAAGGGAATTAAGTATTGCAAAAACGATACACCTAAATCTAAAAACGAAAACAAACTAACTTATGATGAAAAGAACCATTGCTATTGCATGTTTGATTGCTGCTTCATTTTCGGAGGGGAATGCGCAGAATTGGGCTCCTGTTCGGGATAAGATCCTAAGTCCTTGGGCAGAGCAAGTTACTCCAGAGAATGCACATCGGGAATATCCGAGACCACAATTGGAGCGGAACAACAATTGGCAGAATTTGAATGGATTATGGAAATACAAGATCAGCAACAAGGATCAAAAAGAGATTCCTACCGCTTGGGATGGGGATATCCTAGTTCCATTTGCTGTAGAATCAGCCTTATCTGGGGTTGCCAAGCGGGTAACTAAAGATGATGTTTTATGGTATAACAATAAGATTAGCATTGATAAGAAACTAAATAAAGGAAAGATATTTTTAAATTTCGGGGCTGTAGATTGGGAATGTGATATTTTTGTAAACGGTCAACATGTTGGTAATCATCAAGGTGGATTTGATCCATTTAGTATTGATATCAGTAATGCCATTAAAAAAGGTAAAACTCAGGATATTGCGATTAGGGTTTGGGATCCGACTTCCGATGGTCCACAACCACGAGGCAAACAAATCAACAATCCACATGGTATCTGGTACACTCCAGTATCGGGAATTTGGCAGACCGTATGGTTGGAATCAGTTCCAGAAACCCATATTGTAAGTACCAAGCAAACTCCGGATGTAGATCAATCCGTATTGAAAATATCAACGGAGTTGGCATCTGCAAAAGCGGGAGATGAAATTCTGGTTGAGGCTTATGATAATAACAATAAAATCGCTGAAGTAAAATCTACTGCTGGCGAGGAGGCACAATTAAAGTTAAGCAATCCACAATTATGGTCTCCGAATTCACCAAAATTATATGACTTAAAAGTCAAAGTATTAAGAAAAGGTAAGGTGATTGACGAAGCGAAGTCCTATTTTGCGATGCGCAAGATCAGTGTTAAGAAGGATGGCAGCGGCATACAACGCATGTACCTGAATGATGAGTTTGTTTTTCATTACGGACCATTGGATCAAGGTTGGTGGCCAGATGGATTACATACAGCACCTTCGGATGAGGCCTTAAAGTATGATGTTGAAAAAACGAAGGAGATGGGTTTTAATATGATTAGAAAGCATATTAAAGTTGAACCAGCCCGTTGGTATAGGCATTGTGACAGCATTGGAATTATGGTTTGGCAAGATATGCCAAGCGGGGATCTTGGCGGCAATATCTGGGATATGAACCCAGGGAAGATTCGTCCGGGCAAACATGATAAGGATCGTACTCCAGAATCAGAAGCTATTTATAGAAAAGAATGGAAAGCCATCATGTCTACCTTACACAACTTTCCATCGATCGTAGTTTGGGTACCATTCAATGAGGCTTGGGGTCAGTTTAAAACGAAAGAGATTGTTGATTGGACTATTCAAAATGATCCTTCCAGATTAGTCAATGGGGCCTCAGGAGGTAACTTTGGAGCTCCAGGTCATATTTTTGATATCCATAATTACCCAGATGCTGCGATGCCGAGTCCGGAATTATTTGGGGATCAATATGTATTGGTATTAGGAGAATATGGTGGCTTAGGATTACCGGTTGAAGGTCATACCTGGCAACAAAAAGACAACTGGGGCTATCAATCCTTCAAAAATTCTGAGGAATTGAAAAATAGATATCAAGAAGTAGTCAGTGATCTAAGTAAATTAATTCCATTAGGATTGTCAGGCGGTGTTTATACGCAGACAACTGATGTTGAAATTGAGACCAATGGTTTGATGACCTATGATCGTAAAGTCATGAAAATTCCAGCCAATGAGCTTAAAGAAATTCATAGCAAGTTATATCAGAAAGACTTGGTGAAGTAAAATAATAAAGGCCGTAATAAAATACGGCCTTTACTTTTAATTATAGAAGTAGATTAATATCTAACTTTCAGAACTATATTTCCTAAATCACTCAATTCTTCCTGAGCAGTAAAATAGGCTTTTCCGCCTTTTGATATTACTTCCCAAGCGATATTGGAAACAATATCATCTACTATCCCACTCTCTTTAGAATCCTCAGCCAAATCAAAGGTTCTATCAGAGGTCATTTTAACAGGTTGTTCAAAATCTTGTTGTACGACTAAAAGATCGGCACGACCATCGATTGCAGCTTGATAAATATCTTGCAAATCAGTTAAAACCTGACCTGAAGAAACCGCTTGCTTCAATTCTCCAATTGCCTCAGTGCGCTCCTCTTTTTGCAATTCCTTAATGGATTCAAAAGCCTGCTTAGCCATTTTATCAGCTTCAGAAGCGTCATAATTCTTGTTATCGTGGGCAATATACATTTTCGGGATATCAGCAACTTCCATCAACATAGCATAATTTGGTTCTGTGGAAATCACTACGACATCCAAATCATTGCTATTATGAACCTCCACTACAGCTTTATCAATCTGATTGAAATATTCTTTCAGTCGATTTTCAACTTTGTTATTGTCGGATCCAGAAAGATCTAATGGATTAGCGTCAAATGGAAAATCATTATTGTTGATTTCCTTTTCAATACCATCATTCATCGCTTCGAATAAATGGGCTCCACCTTGGGAAATAGATAGAATCATATATTCCTTCGTTCTATTAATGGCTTTGATCAACGGTTTTACCGCAAAAGAATCATCAATAAAAACGGCTTCATTATCAACCGGCCAAGGTGATGGCACAAATTCTTCTATGTCCTTGGAAATAAAAATATGTAAACTATCCATCAAAGGAATATCAGCGATTTTTTCGGGCAACTCTTCCAGTTTTTCCAAAACTTCAGGAATGTCTCTTTTCCCATATTCATCAAGCAATCTATTTTCAGCTTCTTTGATTAGATTTTTAAGTGTAATAGCATTCTTTTCACGATCAGGAAAAGTTTTAAATGTATTGAATGAGAGTGTAATACTTGGAGATTCACTTTTTTCAGTCAACGATTGAATAATATCTTTTAATGCCATATTAATTTTATTAATAGTGTGAATTAATTTAATACTCTATTTATACAACAGGCATGAAAGGTTATGGTTTTTATATTTTTAGATTGCTTTTGAAAAAGAAAATGAAGTTGACAATAATTGTAAAAGATAGGTTTAGATAGCTAAATTTGCCGGAGCAACACGAACTATGAAAAAAAAGAAGAAGAATTTCTTTTTGCGGCATCTGGATGAGATTAAGGACACGATATTTCCAGTTGATCCGAATGACAGCCCGATGCAACGAAGGGGTAAGAAATTTGGTTGGGTAATGTTTCAAATCTTAATGACATGTGGACTATTAGCCATGCTTATCGCCGTATCCTTTGCGCATTAAAGGTTTTACTTATTGATCGGTATTTAATATTCTATGCGCTCTCTTGGATTATAATCCGATTCAGCCGTCAATCTGGATCTCCACTTCCCTATCTGAACAATTGGTTAACAGATTTTGTATTTATCCCATTGATAGCGCATGCTTCATTTTGTTTCGGTGTATTTTTATTTGGCATCAAATCCTATAAATTCCCATTAAGTCAATTATTGATTTTAGCTTTTGTGGTTTCCCTCTTTTTCGAAGTACTGAGTCCACGGATTACAGATTACAATACAGCAGATTGGGTAGATGTCCTTTGTTATTTTTCGGGAGCCTTATTTTATTTCTATATCCATCAACCATTTAATAACAAAAAGTTTATTAATAAGAAAACAGGCTTACCAGCGTCCACCGGCACCACCACCTCCTGATGAGCCACCACCAAAGCTACCCCCTCCACCTCCAGAAGAACCACCTGAGCCTGAAGAACCACTTCCTGAGCTGGAACTGCGGACAAGTTTTGGTAATATGTAAGTATCATGGACTAGCACATAATCGCAATTTTCACAGTCGTCAATTCTTTCCGCTTTTCCAGTTGAAGAATAAGTTGCTTTCTCAATGACATTTTCTTTATTCTTTTCAAGGGTATAAAAATGACATTTGGGGCATTCAAATAGCTTTTTATTGATATCCCAGGGTATTAATTTAACCTCGTTGGACTGTTTATTTGTCCAGATCTCATATTTGCGGGATTTTATTTTCTCTTCTTTCAGTTGACCTTTATTCAAATATTTATTGGTTTCAGCCTTATTGGAAGTTCTTTTAATTCTTTCCCAATTTCCGGAAGAATCTGGTGGAAGGAAACGGTTTTTGTTTTTATTCAATCGAAAGGTAATCCCTCCCATATTAAATAATGCTAATGGAGCTACAACAGAAGGCAAGAAAGCTAATCCGGCAAATTTCCTCAAGGCATTCCCTTTTTCTTGTTCATCCACATAGCCTTTACTGATTGCATCTTGGCTATCATGAATTTTCATCCAAAGGACGAGTCCCCAAAACACAAAAAGGAAATACGGAATATTCTTGACCTGATAGACTTCTTCTAAATTCTCAAATATAAAAGCAAAAATAAAAACCGAGATAAACATCAGGAGCCCCATACATCCTAATCCATAAAAGAAAGGAGCGATAGGTTTTAGTTTTTGTTTCTTAACTTTTAATCTAGAAGCTACAATATGGATATAGACGTAAAGGAGCAAAAAAAAACCGGTTACCAGAATACTGTTTTTAAAATTTGGGTTTTTCCAGCTAAAGAATGGAGTTGCCTCAGGCATTAAAGATTCAAGTTCTTTAATCGAATCAGGAGATTTTAGAATTTTAGCAATAAATTCACTTGCTAGGATTAATCCTAGGTCATAATCCTCATTCTTAAAATTAGGCACTAAGTATTTTTCTCCGACACGCTTAAGGTATGCATCAGGAAAGATTGTTTCCATTCCATAACCCGAGATAAATCGGTATTGTTTTTTTTCTTTTGCAATAAAGAGCAATAAACCATTATTGACATTCTTTTTGCCAATTTCCCATTTATTAAATAAATCGAGTGCAAATTGAAAGTCATCATCAGCTTGGTAATCATTAACAATCACAATGGTATATTCAGAACCAGTATGTTTTTCGATATCGATTGAAATACTATCGAGGATATTTACAGTTGAACCACTAATGATACCATCCGGATTACTGACGAAGAAATCCTGACCTTTTTCTTTAGGGCTTGGAACATTATCAATAGAATAAATTGTTTGAGCTTGAATCGGTAATAAGAAAAGAAAAAGAGGAACAAATATTCCGAAAAGGAATAGTTTCGAAAAGTTTTTATCTGAATTAAGTATGGAATTCATATTGTAGCGTGCTTCTTATGACTTAATTAAAATTAAGAAAAACAATCAGTTTAATAGTAGGTCTATATGTTAGAAATATATAAATCAGATAACATTTTGTCAGGTTTTTTGAGAAAAATCGAGTTGTATTGTAATTAAACGGTTACTAACCTAGTCATAATGATAGCATTACAGTTAATTGACATAAAAAATGTAGAATGGTCTATAATTTGAGAATAGCTGATTATGACAAAGTTACTAAAAGTATTAATCGTCTTAGGATTGATCATTGGGATTACTTGGTTTGTATGGGAAAGGATAAAGCCAGCGCCGAGCAAGGAGACGAATCATCAGATATTGGTAGAGAAAATAGAATCGATGGGTAAGCTTGAATTGGTAAAATATAGGTTTAGTGATGTGGTTGAACACAAGAACATGACGGCCTATTTACCGGACGCAAGTGTATTATTGATAATCAAGGCGGACGCAGTAGGTTGTATTGATTTAGCAAAATTGAAAGCTGAAGATGTCAAGGTTATTGATGATTCTGTCACCATTAGTCTTCCAAAACCGGAGATCTGTTATGTTAAAATTGACCATAAAGCATCAAAGGTTTATGATACGAAAATGGCGTTTTTTAGAGAGGCCACTTTAGTAGATGAAGCCTTTAAAGCTGCAGAGGAAGAAATCACCAATCAGGTTAAGAAGTCTGACATACTTGAACAGACAAAGAATAATGCTACCCATGTGCTCCGTCCATTACTAGAGGGCTTAGGTTACAAGAAGATAAATCTTACATTTTACTAAGAAAATGCCTTCAAAGGATAAAAATAAAGTTTATAAAACTTATGATATCATAGGTTCTGATTTCGATAAAAATAGAAGTCAGAACCTTATGGAAGAAAAATATCTTAATGAGTTTTGTTCTTTAATTCCTTCAGGAGGAAAAATTTTAGATTTAGGCTGTGGAAGCGGCAAACCAATTTATGAGTATCTCAGCGAACAAGGGTTCCAAGTTTTAGGAATTGATGGCAGTGAGAAAATGATCGAAATGGCAAAGAAGAACTTTCCAAAAGGTGAATTTCAGTTAATGGATATGCGGTCGATAAACTTTGAGCATAAATTCAATGGAATAATTGCCTGGCATAGCTTTTTCCATCTCACTAGAGAAGATCAAGCGGCCATGTTTCATAAATTTCAGCAAAGTCTTGAACCTCAAGGCATCTTAATGTTCACATCAGGTTATGAGAATTGTGAAATTTGGAGCAATAATTTCGGTGAGCAATTGTATCATTCCTCCTATTCCGCTATAGAATACCAAAAGCTATTAACTGACCATGGATTTCAAGTCCGCAAACATATCATTGAAGATCCAGAATGCGGAGGTGCTACGGTTTGGATTGCCCAGCTAAGCTAACTCTTTGAATTTCACTTTTTTCATATTTGGCAGAAAATAAGCGATAATACCTATCAAAGGTAAATAAGAACAAACTAAGTAGATTTTTTCCAAGGAAGTATGATCTGCCCAATATCCCAAGATCGCAGCTCCTACCCCTCCCATTCCGAAAGCAAAGCCGTAAAACAGTCCTGACACCATTCCTAATTTACGTGGTAAAAGTTCTTGAGCATAAACCAGAATGGATGGAAAAGCAGACGCCATAATCAAACCGATAATAAATACCAAAATCCCTGACCAGAATAAACTGGCAAAAGGTAATAACAAGGTAAATGGAGCACAACCGAGTACCGAGAACCAAATAATATATTTACGCCCAAGATAATCTCCAAGAAATCCACCAAACAGTGTTCCCAATGCGATCGCAAAAAGGAAGTAAAATAAATAAACTTGGGATTGTACATCGGAAATTCCGAATTTCTCCATCATGTAAAACTGTAAATAACTGGTGATACTCGCGATATATACATATTTCGAAAAGATTAATAGCAATAGGATCACAATTGAGAAATTGATGGTTGTGTCCGATAGATCAGGAATCTTGATTAATTTCTTGGTTTGGCCTTTAACAGCATGCAGTACTTGCTTATACCAAGTTGCGATATAAGAAAGCACGATTTGAGCAAATAATCCTATAATTAAAAACCAGAGAATATGATGCTGTCCATGCGGCAATACGAATAAAGCTAACAATAGAGGTGCTAAGGCAGAACCGGTATTTCCTCCAATTTGGAAAATGGATTGTGCCAAGCTTCTTTTTCCGCCGGAAGAAAGGAATGCTACCCTTGAAGATTCAGGATGAAAAATAGAAGAACCTATACCAACCATAATCACTGAGAACAGTATGGAGTAATAATTGTTGGAATAAGCCAGGGCAATAATTCCGATAATACTAAACATCATACCTATCAATTGGGAATAAGGCTTTGGGTGTTTATCTGTATAAGCCCCAATAACAGGCTGCAATAAAGATGATGCTAATTGGAAACAGAAAGTTATTACCCCAATTTGAGCAAATGACAGGTGGAAATTTTCTTTAAGCATGGGATATGAAGCTGGAATAATGGCTTGGATCATATCATTTGCTAAATGTGCAATAGCGATTGCGATTAATATTGGGTAAGAAGTTTTGGATTGATCGTAGGAGAAAGAATGCTTTGGCATATGCTAATAAAATCAAAAATAATTAAGCGGATTCAATTGACAAAAAGCAACAGCAGACAATAAACAAATATTGGGTGTGTTAACGACACAAATGTAAGTTTTAAAAAAATGTAAATAGAAGAAAAACAGAGAAATTATATTGAAAAGCAGGAATCATAATTTTAATATTTAAGATCTTTAAACCCATCCTTCACGTACCGCTTTCACTAAAAGCTCTTGAACATTATCACATCCTGATTTTTCTAAGATACGTTTTCGGTGATTTCTGATGGTGAAGATACTTCTGTTCATCTTTTGGGCGATGGCTTGACTAGTTAATCCTTGTACTACTAATCCTAAAATTTCTTGTTCTTTTTTGGTAAAAATATTTAGCGATTTCAAAAACTCATCCTGTTGATGAACATTGTAATAAGATGGTGCGCCTTCCATACCTATAAAAGAAAGCTTGGGGACACCTGTGATATTAAGGTGAGTTAAATCTGTAAAAACAACTAAGGTCCTTACGCCTCCCTCTGGAAAATAATAGATTGGCACAATCTGTTGTTGTACCCTTTTATAAGAACCTTCCTTTGTTTTCAAACGATAATCGTATGCAAATTTGTATTTGAAAAACAAATCATCTTCTAATCTTGAAAAGAAGCGTACCGCACTCTGCTCATAATGGTAATAATAAGGTAAATCTTCAGGGTGTAAATTATCAATCAGCAGCTGTAAACAAAAATCTTCATGGGAATATCCCAATATATTTTCTACATATTGGCTTATATATTCCATTTCTGTAGTACGGGTATTAAAAATTACATAAAAATATTCCCCAAAATGAAAAACATCCATATAACGGTTAATAAGTTCTTTTTGTGAAAGGTCAATTTGCTCGGTTACAGCCTTTGGTATTCTATCCCAAATACTGCGTAGTTTATTTATTTTATCCATAATACTTAGGTTTGAAATAACCCCAAATTGGACTATATGTAGCTATTTCAATCCTAAAATATTAAAATTAAATTTGTTAGAACCAATTATGTTAAAAAATTTAATTATGAAAACAATTCCAAAATTAGGATTGATAGTAATCTTGTTTTTATTTACAGGATTATTTAGTTCTTCTTTTGCACAATCGCACAATGTAAAAGCTTTAGGTTGTAAATATTATCAAAAAGGGCCTGATGTTGCACACAGCGCTCGAGTAAATACCTACGAAGTTTGTAACGTATGCGAGGATAAAAAAGAAAAAGAACGGATAGCCAAACTAGCCGAGGACAAACGGCGAAATGATGTACTGATAGCCAAGCAAAAAGCAGAAGCCGCAGAACGGGTGAGAAAAGAAAAAGCAGAAGCTGAAGAAAGAGAAAGAAAAGAGAAAGAACGTATAGCCTATGAAGCGGCAGAAAAATTAAGAAAAGAAGAAAGTGCTGCACGCATAAGACAAGAATCTGAGGTGGCGAAGCGAAGAGCGAATGAAATTCAAAGCCGATATAAAGAGCTTGCTAATGTGAGAGGAGTTGAAAGTGTGGAGGAAATAGAAGGGTTGGAAGCTTACAACGATAAAGAATATTTTGGGGTGAAGTATAACGGTGACTTTCTTTGGAGAAAACCCAATGACAACCTTCCAGTACAGCTCAGAAAGATAATAGGGATGAATTATTTTGTGGCCAAAAATGGTTCGAAAGAAAAACTATACGATATGTACGGAACAACTCTTTTGGTAGATGGCGAAGAATGGTTTGATAAAGTGACTTTCGACCAAGAAAAGAATATTATCAAGTTTGAAATTATTGACGAATCTTTTTATAATGTTTCAAGCAAAGGGTTATCGAGTTCCAATATTCCGTCAGCCAACTTTTATACCTCAAAAGAAGAAATATTGTCGGTACATAATCAACTTTATGAAATACAGGAAACGAAAAGAAAAAGAATAAAAGAAGAAGAGGAAAGAGAAAGAGCAGCAAAAAGTAAAAATGAAAGCTCTGATGAGCAATATATAAGAGTAACATTGGTTGTGCCTCCAACACGTGATAGAGAGTTGCAAGTAGCAAAAGGAAAACTTATAGCCACAGACCTTAGGTTAAAGATATTGGAAAAAAACAGTGGATATTTCATTCAATATTATTAATACTAAAAGCACCTAAAAACATAAAATTATGAGAACAATATTAACAACCAACTTAGCCGTTCTGCTTTCAGGAATGGTTTGGGTTAGTGCAAAGTTTTATTTACACATCTCAATATAAAACAAATGTTGCAATACCTCATTGATAAACCGTTGTTTGAAAGTTCCAAGGAAGAAATGATGGCATTGAGAGGTAGGATTTAATATGAATCTCCACAAGCTAAAGGTGATGATAAAATATTTTGAAGATTTACCAATTATTTTTTTGGGGGGAGATATAAAAATAGATTTTTCTTAGATCCTAGTAGTATTCATAAAACCATTAAACTCTTTAATTCAATCAATTATGAAATCAAAGACACTAATTATATTATTTCTGGCTATTGCCAACATGGCAATGGCTCAAAAAGAACCGATTCCTTATGAATGGTTTGAGAAGCAATCGAAAATTATTTCAGATTTGCAATACAAAGCCAATGGGCAAAACAAAAGAGTTTATGCAAAAGATAATGTTACAATTAATTATTCTGATCAATTAGCCTCTTGGTCGTGGCGACATACTGTAAATGGAATTGAGTATCTTCATATTGCCGAAGACATAGATTTTAGTAAAGTAATAGGTTTAGCTAATACGGATAACATTGTTCATGTTACTTTTGCCCATAATTCAATTACTGAGCAAATTTATGGAGGTAAAGAAAATCAACTTTTAAAATTATCCGCGCTTGATTTTTATACAAATTCTGAGACTGATTGTGCTAAAATGTTGTTTGAATTATATCATATTATTACAGAACTAAAAGTAAATAAAGGCTTAGTAACACGAACTGATATGGTAAACCAATGGAGAGATTATGAATCATTAAAACCTTATGAGTTTTATCAAAAATATCCAAAATCGATTTTGGCTTTAAAAGGTATATTGATAAAAGAAGAATTAGCCAGAAAGGAAGCTGAAATAAAAAAGCGGAAAAAAGAAGAAATGCTGAAATCAGTTGCAGCCAATATGGTACTTGTTCAAGGGGGGACATTTAATATGGGCAGTAAAAATAGAAAAGATGAAAAACCTGTACATGCTGTTACGTTAAGTACTTTTAGTATTGGAAAATACCCGGTAACTGTAGGTCAGTATAAATATTATTGCGAGGTTACTGGAAAAAAGATGCCGATATCAACACCAGACTGGGGATGGCATGATAACCATCCTATGGTTTATGTGACTTGGAATGATGCTGTTTCTTACGCAAAGTGGTTGGGTAGAGAATTAGGTGGGATATGGAGATTGTCAACCGAAGCTGAATGGGAGTATGCTGCTCGTGGAGGAAATCAAAGTAAAGGGTTTAAGTATAGCGGAAGCAACAACCTAAATGATATAGCTTGGCATAGTAGAAATTCCAGCTTTAAAACAAATCCCGTAGGAACTAAACAGCCGAATGAATTGGGACTCTATGATATGAGTGGTAATGTATTGGAATGGTGTTCTGATTGGTATAGTTCGAAATATTATGCTTCAAGTCCATCGGTCTCACCATTAGGTCCTGCTTCTGGCAATTCTTATGTACTTCGTGGAGCAAGTTGGTTTTACCATAGCGCAGGGTTCTTTAGCACAACGCATCGTTTTATTGGTAGTCCCACAGAGAGGAGTAGTTATATCGGTTTTAGAGTAGTACGCGTTGAGTAAAATAGCCGCCCCAATGAAGATAACTCTAAACTAAAAATTCTGAAAATAGAGATTATAAAGTATCTACTTTGCATTTTATTTTATGATTGTTAGCAAAGTTTTATTTGCCCTACATCAAAAAAATATCCAAAAGCTCAAAAACAGTTACAAAATGGCGCTTTCATAACTGTTTTTAAAATCCTATATGCAGGTCAATCCAGCATTGAAATAAGAGTTACCACTGCTATTCATTAGTTTTTAAAGCCGGTTTTATGTCTTCATACATGGCCATATATTTCAATGCTTCGCGAGAAGGTCCAAACACATCACCTTTCAACATCACTTGTACCGACCCGTCTTTTTGTGGGACCTCAATTACTTTTGATACTTTGACATGACTACCAACAGGGATTTCGGCTTTCAATTCAGCATTCGGCATATTGGCCTCTGCGGATAGAAAATATCCAGATTTACCTCCTTCAGAATGGGTATAATTATAATAAAATAAAGGCTGTTGAGTAATAAAGATATTGTTGGCAATATCTGCATACTTAGGATCTTTACTTACATCACCTTTTTCTCCTGAACATGCTGAAATAAGGACAATCCCTAAGAACAGCAAAATTAAATTGAAATGTTTTTTCATCATAGATTTTGTTTAAGTTATATTCTATTTCATAAAGGTGAGGAGAACTGGATTAAAGCAGAAATATTAGACAGGACAAAGCGTATACAGCCTAAAAATCAACATCTACAAATTGTCTACAATTACCGAATGGTTTGGTTTAAGCATAAAAAAAGCCATCTAAGATTATATTCTTAGATGGCTTTTTCCATTTCCTAATTATTTAAATATTCTGAAAGAATTGCATGATTTGATTTAAGTTCGAGTCTTTCAAGATTACCTTTTTATTTTCAGATAACAAGTAAATTGTTGGAGTCGCTTTTATCATATATAATCCTTTAGTTACCACGGTTTGATCGGGATCTAATCCATTAATCCAATTGGAAGGAATATTATTCTGGTAAGATTTCCAAATATCTTCATTTCCATCAGGGTAAACGGCTAGAATTTTCAAGGCACCTTTTCCAATCACCGAATTAAAGCCGGGGTTGGTATTAATTTGAGAAATGGCTTCTTCACAGCTACTACATCCGGGTTCATAAAACATCAGCAAAGTAAATGGAGCTTTGACATCATACAAAGTAGATTTTTTACCATCTGCAGTGATAAAGGAAAAATCAGTTGCCATTGTTCCAGGTTTATTTTTTCTAAGAATCGGGAGCAATGATTCATATTTTATTTTATTCTCCGGGGACAACTTTCCTGATCCAATCAAGTATTCCAAGAAGTATTCGTAATACAAGTCATTCCGCATTGGGGAATTGGGATTGGACAAATAGTTATCAAATTGGTATTTAAAAAAATCAAATACCGGAGCATCGATTTTAGCTTCATTAAATAAGCTTTCAATTCCTTCCTTCAGGGTATCTGGTTTTACAAGTGGGAAATGACCAATATAATCTACGACAGCTTGTTCCCCATAATTAGGATCAAAGACCTTTACGGTATCTCTAAAATTAAAGTCATCCCAGAAGTGGTTGAACACATAAGTAATTTTAGCTTCTTCGCCTTGAATATTCTCAGGAGCTTTTGGCGGCGTGTAAGGTCCAGCAGCATTGAGCTCGTTAATATCATTAGTACTTGAATTATCTGATTTTTTGTTCTGATCACAGGAATATGTGAGGAATAAACTAAGAAGCACACATACTGTCCATATTTTTTTCATACTCATATATAAGAATTAACTAAAATTAGTAATTAATAAAGTACCAAGGTATGATTTTAGGGATTAAAAAAAAAGAAGCCTTGATATCGGGCGAGATCAAGGCTAATTTATTAATAGTTAGTGAATCTAAGCTTATCTATTAAGGGTATATTTCACACCTACTGATGTAGATACTGCCCCTTCAAAATTTCTTCCTCCTGCTTCACCATCAAATTCGTCACCATATAAGTTACCACGAATGTCAAGTGTCAAATCAAGAGCGTCCGTCAGACGGAATGATTGCAACAGACCTAAGTTTGGACTAAACTTTACAGATCCTGGATCAGAAAGAACTGCGCCGAACCCGATACCCACATAAGGGATTAAATTGTACATGCGTTGAGGATCATAACCTAATGCATCGTTAGTCCAGTTGAACATAAAGTCAGCATGAACATTAATGTATTTAAAGTCTTGGTACTCTAAGCCCTGACCAGCGTGGAAAACTTTTCCAGTGCTGTACATTTGGGTTTGAGTTAGGCCTTTATAGTTAATACCATTTACACCTAATCTTACACCAAATTTTTCATCCAACCATTTACCAGCATACACTTCAAATTGAGGAGTAATTCTTTTTCCCACACTCAATTGTTTGTCATGGTCTCCAAAATATATTTGTGCGCCTACATTTGCACCAACAAACCAATGGTTCAAATCATAGCTTTCTTGGAAGGCTTTATTAGCCATAAAATTTGTTTTCCAAGGATCGCCTTTAACTGGTTCCTTCGCGAAACCTACCATAGCAAACATTGTTGCTAAAACTATACTACTTAACTTTTTCATTAATGTTGTTTTATGATTAAAAAGAAGAATTTATTAAATAACATTTTTATAATAAATTTTTGCTCTTCCTTTTATTATCGCTTCTGAATGTATCTGTGTTTGAGGATGATAATAACCAAAACACTTATTTTAATTATACTTGAAAATCAATAGTTAGTGTGACCTTAAATTTAATTTTCTCTCTGAACAACATTACGAATATACGTTCATTTTCATCAGGAGCAAATTTAGCGAGACCACTAATTTATACTATTAATTAAAATTAAAATATATATATTTTATATATTTTCATCACTTATTTAAAATACCTACAAAAACGAGGTTTTAAAAGAAAGAAACTTATCATTCTATGATACGAATTTACTCATAGCATTTATATTTAACGCTAAGTTTAGTTTAATATTAATATTATTTGTAAATTATCATCTACAGGTGCTTAATATTAGGGAAACGAGAAAGTTATAACCCATTAATCAGCGAATAATAAAGGGCTGTATTTGTTGACAGCCCTCCGAATTTATTATTATTATCATCTATTTTCTGACACAACGAACATTCTCAAGACCACCGACCGTTGATTGAAAACCGTGCATCCAAACAAAATCAAAGATAAATGGATTAACATTCCTAAAATCACTAAACATGTAACTTTCAACACCACCTAACAAACCTCCTAAAAATGTACCAGGGTCATCTGTCCAGAAATAAGCATTGATTCCTTGATCTGCAACAATATTTACAATAGGGGTCATAAAACCTCTTTGAATAATTCTCAGCTTATTACTTGGATAAGGAGCCGCCGTTCCAGTTGCATTGTATTCGATATAATCATTATAGATTTGTCGGCTGCTTCCTTTTAAATCAACCAAATCACTTGCTTCCGCTTCTGTTGGCATCCGCCATTTATTTAATGGGTAAACCCTTGTACAAGGATCCTGAGTATTAAGTGGACCTGGAGGAAATGGCGATTTATAATCCCAGTACTCTTCAGGACTTACCGGATAGTCATTTACACCAATAAGGTGTCTAAAACGATAGGCCTTATCTGCATAACTAAAATACAGGAGAGCCCGAGACCATCTTACCCCCTGCACAGTCAAAGCCGATTCTATCAGATCCAATGCAGAAGTCACCCTATTACCCCAAGCCAAGTTATTCATGTTCATGGAATAAGATATTGGAGTACCAAAAGTACGAGTGCTTCCTTTATCTAATTTCACTGTAAAAGTGGATACATTGACTTTCATTGGAGCAATTGCAGTTTGTGCTGCAGTATAATAATATGCTACTTTGATGGTATCTTTAGTTTCTGGACTCAATTGTTTAAAGTTCAAGTTTCCTACATTTACCGCTGTGGTGGAAATATATTGACCTGTCAACAAATCTAATGTTCCTTTTTTCACATAATCCGTACCTGCGAAAGTAGCAGTGATAGATTCAAGTCCTGCGAACATCCCTCTAGCACTAATCTCAGCACCAATTCTAGAAGTACGATGGCCAAATTGCAATAACATTGGTTTATCTACATAGCCCGTACCAGTTACTCTCACGGTTCCGCTGGCATATAACAAAGGTTTATCGATAGACGATTCCACTACTGGATTTGTCGTGCTAGTCACATCAGGGATAAAATCTTCGGTATTATAAGAATACGCATACCATTGGTAATCGATATTCTTATTTACTTCCACATGGGTTGCTACTCCAGATTCAGCATGAACAGAATTTACAAGAGCACCGTCCTTATAAAGGAGCAATCTATATTTAATCCTTGGAGCCATAGCTACTGCCTTTGATCCAGCATTAGATGCTTTGGAGGATTGACCATTTGAAACTCTTTTAGACTTTGGATCAATAGGATCATTCTGTAGTCTGACGATGGCATCAAAGGCTTCATAAGAAACATCCTTAGACTCTATTATGCCATCCGTAGATGCCGCCGACCGAGAAGTATGAGCAGCAGATGCTTTTCCATCATTTGAGTTAATTTCCACCTCATCTACAATCCCATCCACTGTAAAAGTAAGTTGGGCATCAACCTCTGGCAAAGGGTCATTTTGAATTTGCGAATCCCGATCACAACTATTGAAAAAACCAATTGAAATCACTCCAAAAACAGCAAGTTTAAAGAGTCTATTGTTCGTCAATTTTAGATTTAATTTCATTTTTAATTTTCCTAAATTCTATAAATCAATTTCTTGGTTATTTCTTGTATCTGTCCAAGGATCTATTTCAGGGGTATAATTCCCTTCGGTTCCATTACCTGGAGTGAAACAGGCAGAAGACGCAAGAATGCCATGTTCTAATTCAATTTTTTGTATCACCAGTTTAGGCGACACGTATTTTCCTAATACTTTCTTTTCCATAATATTTTCAAAAGTTTTGCGAAGAAATTTGTTAACCTCCTTTTCAACCGTTGCCTGATCTTGTCCAAAATGTAAAGCAATGAGCAGACAGCAATTAGTTTTAATTATTAATAAACCATTTAAATACTATTAAATAAATATAATATTCTTCACAAAAGTATGTTAAGCAGTTCTTTATAATATTCATATGATTTAATAATTTAGATTATGTAGTAATCTATTTACATCAAATGAATTTCGTTTAACTATTAATAATTAAACAAGATTATTAGTATAATTTTAGCTATATAAGTTTTAGGGAATAATTTTTAAACAACAAATATTCGTATTAATTCAATAATACATTAATAATTATTTAACAATATATCTTAAAAGGAAGAATGTCTAATACTCATGGTCAAAAATGCTTTTTCGGACACGCTAATATTGATTAATAAAAAATGATAAGGGAAAAGCTTAATCGTTAAGGATGAATTATTAGCTTATTTAAAGTTTAGGATAGACCAGAATCCTGAAAAAACTCGGAAATGCTTAATAAAAACAAAAACTAATAAAATAGGGTTTAATTAAACAGGGAAACTCTAATATTCAGTAAATTAGGGGTACAAATCAATTTAACAACAAGCAATGAAAGGAAAACAATATGAAGATCATTACTCGAATATGGCATGGAATTACGCGAAAGGAAGATGCTGACACCTATTTAAACTATCTGTTTGACACGGGGATCAAGGATTATAAAAGCATAAAAGGAAATCTCTCCTGCAAAGTTCTTCGACGCATAGATCATGATATCTGCCATTTTATGACCATCACTGAATGGGATTCTGTATCGAGCATTCAAGAGTTTGCTGGAGAGAGTTTTGAAAAAGCCAGATATTACAAGGAAGACAAGCAATATCTATTGGAGTTTGAGGAATATGTCACACATTTTGAAACTTATATCATTGACTAAGTTGTTACCATTGGTAATCTAAAATAGAAGGTACTACCCACTCCTAATTCAGAATCAACGCCGATTTTACCCCCTTGGTTTTCTATGAAATCCTTAGAAATGGATAAACCCAATCCTGTGCCTGTCCGAACACTGCCAGGAATTTGGAAATAACGATCAAACACCTTGTTTTTATAGGCTGCATCAATTCCTTTACCATGATCTTTCACTGAAAAGAGTAAATGGTTATTTTCTTTTTTCAGGGAAACCATGATTTTGCTATTGACTGGAGAATAACGGATAGCATTGGTAATAAAGTTGGTCAACACCCAAGCTGTCTTTTCTTCATCCACAAAAATCTTGGCGATATTTTCATCAATATCCGTTGAAATTTCAATATGCTTTTGTTCAGCCTGCATTCTAGTTGCATTTAATGCATATTGGATAATAGGCAATGGATCCGATATCTGCGAATACAGTTTAATATTTCCAGTCTCTACCTGAGAAACATTCAATAATTCACTAGTAATTCTCAATAATCTTAAACTATCCTCTTCTATCCCTTCCAACAAGGTCTTTTGTTCATCAGTGAGGCTTCCGGTTCTAGGATGTTTCAATAATTCAGAACTCAGTTGAATAGAAGCAATCGGCGTCCTCAACTCATGAGAAACAGTCGCTATAAAATTGGTTTTCGCTACATCTAATTCTTTAAATGTCGTTATGTTTTTCAGAACGATGACCTCTCCTATTTTTTGACTTTTTAGCTCTCCTGTTGGCGTAATTTCCATAGGGATCACTTCTTTTTCAAAATAACTTTCCTTATTATCGGCAAAGATCTTCATAGTAGACTCTCTGTTATTTTGATCAATAAGATTCCTTACCAAATCATTATGATTTATTAATTCATCAATATTATTATGCAACAAGTCTTTTCGTTTTAATCCAGAGACCTGTAAGCATTCATCATTGATAAAAATAATCTTTCTATTTTCATCAAGTCCAATAACAGGATCATGCATACTATTCACCAGTGTTTCCACTCTTTTCTTTTCTTCAAGAATTTGATCAAGTTTACTATTGGAATATTCCTGAAGTTTTTCTGCCATGGTATTATAGGATGCTGCTAATTCTGCAAACTCACTTTCTCCATCAAAATAAACTCTGTGCGTATAGTTTTGCCGTGAGATCTCTTTGATGCTTTCGCTCAACTTTTTAATTGGGTTTGCGATATTACTTGGAAGATTAATAAACAAAACAAATCCTATCAGGAAGCATAATGCTCCGATTACAGATATCAAAACAAAAGCATTGCTAGCGGTTTCTTTCGCATGATCACTTTTCATGACAATAGCATCCATATTGACGGTCATCAATTTGACTAAGTCAGCTCGAAAATCCTTGCCAACTTGTACATCCTCAGGATTAGCTTTCAGTTTATTCAATTGATCTGCTAGACGAGCCGTGATTTCTTTTTCACCTTGTTCCGTTACATTCAATTGTTGTTTTGCGAAGTTGTTCTCCAATTGAGCGATAGCCTCTTTATTGAGATGGATCTCATCAGAAGCGTGCAACATGTTTCGCGCATATTCAACGGAGTTATAATTTGCAGATAATACATTTTCAGTATCCTTTTTCAATGAGCTGACGAATAAAGTACTTACCGCAGCCAGAATAAGGATCATTAGAAATAAAAATCCTATTCCTAAATAGAGTTTAGCTTTAATTTTCATGACAGAATAATTAAGTCAACTTGAATCTTTTCCAATTTTTTCAATAACCTTCTAAAAATCCCCATGGACCATAAGATTCTTAAAAACGGCCAATACGGCCTACCTATACAGAGGGTGGTAATTTCCATTCGGAGGACTTGATCTACAATATTTGCTGGGACATCCTTCCCCTGGACTTGAATTACCTGTCCGCCCAATTCTGTTGCCAATTTAAAATTATTAATTAGATATCGTTGTTTATCTAAGGGTATTTTGTTTGTACTTTCTTTTGGTGTTTGAATATATAAGACAAACCAGTCTGCCTGATAAAAATTGGCGAGCCTGGCTGTACGACGAATTAAGTTTTTAGCTTTTTTCTCATCAGATCCAACACATACCATAAATCTTTCGGCTTTTCGTTTTGAATCAGGTTTCTTTTCTTTCTCATGTTTTTTGATGGCATGGACAGCCACCTCCTTTAATGCAAGTTCTCGAAGCAATAACAATTGTTCGGATTGAAAGAAATTCTTGAGCGCCGTATCGATCTTATCTTTCGAATATATTTTCCCTTCTTTCAAACGACCTAGCAGATCCTCCACAGAGATATCTACAAAGACTATTTCATCTGCCGATTGAATGACACGATCGGGAATTCTTTCATAAACCGGAACCGAGAGCAGGTCTCCAACTTCGGCTTGCAGACCTTCAAGATGTTGGATATTTACAGCAGAAATAACATTTATTCCCGCGTCCAACAATTCCATCACGTCTTGCCAACGCTTTTCATTTTTACTTCCTGGCACATTGGTATGTGCTAATTCATCTACCACGACTACTTCAGGGTGATTTTGAAGAACTAGATCTACATCCAGGTCCTCCAGCTCATTGCCTTTGTAATATATTTTTTTTCGTGGAAGAAGAGGTAAACCAGCCAACAAAGCCAATGTTTCTTCTCTATTGTGGGTTTCTACATATGCAATTTGTACGTCGATGCCATTTCGCAATAAATTATGAGATTCTTGCAGCATTCTGTAGGTTTTTCCAACCCCGGCACACATCCCTAAATAGATCTTAAACTTGCCTCTCCTGGACTGTTTGATTAGTTCCAGGAAATGTTCGGCTGATTTACGTTGTTCTTCCATTATTCACAATACTTATTAAAATCGCCAACCTAAAGCCGTACTGACCGTCGTGGTATTACCTTTATACTCGGCTTGGTGATTGGCGAAAATATTTTCAGAAGCGTCTAAGTTTCTGACTTCTGTCCTCCAAATCAAACCTTTATACAAGTCAACATCAAATCCTGCGGAATAGCCAAGGATCGTTGTGCCTTTATCCTCAAATCTACCGAAAACTACACCATCCTTATCATTGAAATATTCTAAGCGGGCATTCATTTTTACCTTTGAAGACAATGCATAGTTTGCTTGAATACCAGCATTCCACCATTTATAAGTTTCCGAGATCAACGGTTGTTTTTGGACTCCGTAATCCCAGTTTGCCAGAATATTCATTTTGCTATTCACCGCAACCTGCACATAAAGGTCATGAAAGAAGCGAAGGCTGTCCTTACCTTCATCTCCAACATAGGAACTACTATTCAACAGCACCGATTCTATTGGTTTATATTGAATTTGGTGACCAAATGAAGGACCCGTGCTCGTGTTTGGTAATTGAATTCTTTGCCATCCATTTAACGCAACGGCTGCTAAGTAAAGTTTGGAATCATCTGTCGTATAGGATAAGCGAGCTCCCGCTTCAAAATATGGGGAATTCTCAGCTGCTATACTTCTAGTTAGACTGATGTTATCAATTCCAATTGCGCTTTCACCACCTATATGTGATGGTAATACACCGGCGTCAATCCACACATTATGGTTCGCTGAAAGTTTATAACCAACATTGGCTTCATAAACATTCTTCCATACTCCTTCTTCGGCAGAATAATTAGCGTTCATATAACTACCAACAGCAATTGCCAGATTGCTTCGAACACGGTCACCTTCATAGGCCGCTTTTATCATTGCCAGATTCACGGACAATTCATTACTTCTATTATGGCTATAGATAAAAGCTGGTCTTTTATGATCTTCAGGTTTATTGAGATCCAAGGTATAATAGGATTCGATATAACCCGAGATTGTCAAATTTGATTTCAATGAATCAGTTAATTCCTGAGCATCTACGGTTCCTAATCCAAGGAATATGGATGCAGAACACAAGATTTTATTGAGCATTTTGTACTCCTTTCTCAGTTGCTAAGGCATCTAATGCTAAGTTCAACTCAAGAACATTTACCTTTTTAGGACCGAACATTCCCCAAAGCGGCTGTTCAGTATGTTCAGTGATTAAATCAATTAATTCAGGCTCCTCTAAACCTCTTAATTGTGCAATGCGAGGAACCTGAATTTCCAAGGCATTAACAGAAAGATGGGGGTCAAGACCACTTCCGCTTGCTGTAACGATTTCTGTCGGAATTTGCTCTCTATTCACTTTGGGATTTTGGGACAAAAAATGAGTGATCCTGCCCTCCACTTCCTGTATATATTCAGGGTTTGAACCTGCGTTGTTGCTAGCACCCGATCCGGCAGCATCATATTCTACTGCGGACGGTCTTGACCAGAAATACTTATCATCAGTAAACTTCTGACCAATGTTTTTATAATATGTTTTACCATTTGCCTCGATCACAAAACCTTTGCCTTGATTAGGACTTAATTGAGCAATTGCCCAAACTACAAACGGATATACTATTGCAAATAAAACGAATGTCAATACGGTCATTTTAAGTGCGGGTAATAAATGTGCTTTCATTTCAGTTTAAATAAATATTGATAATAATAAATCAATCAATTTGATACCTATGAATGGGACGATTAATCCTCCAAATCCATAGATTAATAAGTTTCTACGTAATAAAGCTGAAGCGCCAATAGGTTTGTAGGCTACTCCTTTTAGAGCCAATGGAATCAACATCGGGATCAAAATTGCATTGAAGATGATGGCTGATAAAATGGCTGACTCAGGGCTGCTCAGGTTCATGATATTCAATGGTGCCAAAGCAGGAATCATCACTACAAATAATGCCGGGATAATAGCGAAATACTTTGCTACGTCGTTGGCAATACTGAAGGTTGTCAATGTTCCTCTGGTCATCAATAACTGTTTACCAATTTCTACCACCTCAATCAATTTGGTTGGGTCGTTATCTAGGTCAACCATGTTTCCAGCCTCTTTAGCAGCTTGTGTACCACTGTTCATTGCTACACCCACATCGGCTTGCGCAAGTGCCGGGGCATCATTTGTACCATCTCCCATCATCGCCACCAATTTACCTTCTCCTTGCTCCTTACGGATGTAGTTCATTTTATCCTCAGGCTTAGCTTCGGCAATAAAATCATCCACACCAGCTTTTTCAGCAATATATCCAGCGGTCAAAGGGTTATCACCAGTTACCATAACTGTTTTAATACCCATTTTGCGCAAACGCTCAAAACGTTCCTTAATACCTGGTTTAATAATATCCTGAAGTTCTACTACACCTAATGCTTTTTCATTTTCTGAAACCACCAACGGGGTTCCACCATTTCCTGAAATACTTTCCACTGTCTTCATCACGTCTTCAGGAAAATGGTTCCCCGCCGCTTCAACCAACTTCTTAATAGCATCCGTAGCACCTTTCCGAATACGTTGATTTGCAATGTCCAATCCAGAACATCTAGTTTCAGCAGTAAATTTTATGAATGTTGATTCTTGTAATTTATAGGGTGCAAGATCTAATCCTGCCAATTCAACGATGGATTTACCTTCTGGAGTTTCATCACTCATGGAACTTAATGTTGCCGCACGAATCAACTCAGTGGAATCAACTCCAATTGCTGGATGAAATCTTGTTGCCTTTCTATTCCCAATAGTAATAGTACCAGTTTTATCAAGTAAGAGTACATCCACGTCACCAGCAGTTTCAACTGCTCGTCCTGACTTAGTCAATACATTAGCACGTAATGCCCGATCCATCCCAGCTATACCAATTGCTGATAGTAAACCACCAATGGTTGTCGGAATAAGGCATACGAATAGTGATATAAACGCTGCGATACTAATAGGAACATTAGAATAATCGGCAAATGGTTTTAAAGTAACACATAATAGGATAAACACCAATGTAAATCCAGCCAACAGAATTGTTAATGCAATCTCATTAGGTGTTTTTTGTCTTTTAGCACCTTCCACTAAGGCAATCATTTTATCTAAGAATGATTCTCCTGCAGTTGCAGTCACCAATACCACGATCTCATCTGACAATACCTTTGTACCACCAGTCACCGAGCTACGGTCACCTCCTGCCTCTCTGATCACTGGAGCAGATTCCCCAGTAATTGCACTTTCATCGATGGTCGCAAGACCTTCCACAATTTCACCGTCACTCGCAATAATATCACCAGCTGTACACACGAATAAATCGCCTTTTTTCAATTGGGATGACGGAATGGTTCTTCCGTCCTTCAATCTGGCTGGTGTTTCTTCCCTTGTTTTACGAAGGCTGTCTGCTTGTGCTTTACCACGAGCTTCAGCTAGTGATTCAGCGAAGTTTGCAAACAGTAAAGTCACAAATAAAATAAGAAAGACTATAAAGTTATATGCGAAGGAGCCTTGTGTTTTATCTCCCATTAAAATTGCAATACATACTACTGCCATAACCACAGTACAGACTTCAACTGTAAACATCACTGGGTTACGAAGCATCTCTTTTGGATTGAGCTTAATAAAAGCTTGTTTAAAAGCAACTTTTAACAGCTCAGTATCAAAAAATGGATTATTTGATTTCATTTTGAATCTCATTTATTATTTAATAGAAAAATATTCAGCTATTGGTCCTAAAGTCAATGCTGGGAAGAATGCTAGAGCTGCTATGATGGCTATGACAGCAAACACCATAAATCCAAAGCTAGCGGTATCGGTTTTTAAGGTTCCGGCACCTTCAGGGATATATCTTTTTTCTGATAAGATTCCTGCAATGGCTACTGGACCTACGATAGGAATAAACCTTCCGAATAGAAGCACAATACCTGTACTGACATTCCACCACATGGTATTATCGCCTAGCCCTTCAAATCCACTACCGTTGTTGGCTGAAGCCGAAGTATATTCATATAACATTTCTGACAACCCATGAAATCCAGGGTCATTCGTTGTGCTAGCACCTACACTTGGAAAGGCTGCTGCGAATGCTGTCCCTGCAAGAATTAGGAATGGGTGAATCAAAGCAACCATCATCGCAATTTTCATTTCACGAGCTTCAACTTTCTTGCCCATGAATTCCGGAGTACGACCAACCATTAACCCTGAGATAAAGACCCCGAGGATAATGAAAATAAAGAAGTTCAATATTCCGACCCCATTACCTCCATAGAAGGCATTGATCATCATCGCCAGCATTTCATTCATGCCGGACAATGGCATACTACTATCATGCATGGAGTTGACGGAACCCGTCGAGATTACGGTGGTCACGATAGACCAGAAACCAGAAGCAGCGGATCCTAATCGAATTTCCTTACCCTCCATGGCTCCCAAATCCTGGGTGACACCGAGTCTTTCAATAGCAGGGCTACCTTGAATCTCCATCAAGACATTCGGAACGGCCAGACATAGAAAACCAAAGGTCATTACCCCAAAAATCATCATGGATAATTTCCGACGTTTTATATAAAAACCTAAAGCAAAAACCATAGCTACCGGAACAACAAATTGACCGATCATTTCAGCGATATTACTGATGTATGAAGGGTTTTCTAAAGGATGGCTTGAGTTTGTGCCAAAAAATCCACCACCATTGGTACCCACATGTTTAATAGCAATAAATGCTGCTGCGGGACCTCTTGAAACTTCTACTGTATCACCTTGAAGATTCAACATGGTATCTTTTCCTTCATAAGTCATTGGAGTTCCTTCAAAAACTAGGATCAAGGCAACAATAAAGGAGATTGGCAATAAAATGCGGGTACATGATTTTAGGAATACATCGTAGAAGTTTCCAAATAATCTTGTGCCTTTTCCTTTAAATGCACGGAAGAGTACAATGGCTGCGGAGATACCAATTCCTGAACTCACAAACTGTAAGAACATCAAGCCGGTTTGCGAGAAGTAACTCACTCCTGTTTCTCCAGAGTAATGTTGAAGGTTACAGTTTACCAAGAAAGAAATCACGGTATTGAATGCCAGATCAGCTGACATGTTCGGATTACCATCTGGGTTCAATGGTAGGTTTGCTTGGAACATCAAAATCAACATTCCGATTACAAACCACACTAGATTTATGGTCAATAAAGCAACCATATGCTCTTTCCAGGTCATTTCTTTCTTATAATCGACACCTGAAAGTCGCATTATTACTTTTTCGATTGGGCCAAATATTTTATCTGAAAAACCAGGTTTATCCGAGAAAACATTGGCTATATATTTTCCTAGGGGAATAGCAAGCAAGATAGTTGCTACAAACATCAAAATAACGCCCCAAATTTCTGTACTCATTAGATTCATCTTTTTATTTCCTTAAAATTTTTCAGGATTTAACAATACATACATGGTGTATAAGAAGACCATGATGGCGACTATAAACAAAGCGATCATATTTTTAATTTTCTATAATTGTTTTTACATAAACCGGCCTCATTTCCTTAGGGAAAAAGGTCAAGTGTTTTCTTAAGCTTGCTGGAGATTCGCTGGAAGCCATTCTTTCTAAGAATTCATTTTCGATAGCATTTTTCACATGCAACGAGCCCCCTCCATATAAAATGCCTATCACATGAATTGCTTCGCGAGCCATCTGCTGTTCATCCGTCGTTCCTTCAAAGTTTGCCAAACAGAATTCGGCAACATGTTGTAAAACTTCGTACTCAGACTCCACTTTATCTTCCATCACACATTGAGGAAGCCAAGCTTTCACGGTTGATATAATTTTACTTTCCATTTTTTCTAGATTTTATCAAAAAAATCAACTGATTTAAAGAATAGGGCAAAGCAAACAATGCCCAATACCAATAATAAAAGGGTAATTACCATGTTATTTAATATGTTGAATGATGTAAACTTCTTTAAGATCCTTCGGCAACTGAGCAATAATTCGCCCCCATTGCTTGGCATTGCATAAATGATCCATACGGGTCAAACAATGCATAAAAAGGTATTCTACATTTTGCTTGATCGCCTGATCACCTCGCTGGTACAATACCCCGACACAGGATAATATGCGCTGCAGGTAACTAAATTTTTTCTTCTGACATAGTTCGCGCATATAACTCACAATAATCTGCATCACTGCGGCCACATTACCTTGATATTGTAAACCTTTCAGCTGTGGAGACAATTTCCTGATATGCCGTCCTACATAATTTGCCATCTCTTGGGATGTAATCTTTTCCATAATTAAAAAAGTCATATTTATCCCCCTGATGCCAAACATTATTCCAGCACAGAAATAAAAGCTATATCCTATTGCATTACAGTGTTTTAAAAAAATAATTGAGAAGAATGGAAATAAAAAACCCTATCATTTTGATAGGGTTGTTATCATTTTGAGAAGAGTAATTCGAGTTTATTATTGCTGAATCTGATATTCATCAATCTTTCTATACAGCGTCGCTATTCCGATTTCGAGTAATCGTGCAGCTTCCGCCTTATTGCCTTTGGTATAAGCTAATACTTTTTGGATATGTTTTCTTTCCATTTCTGCCAATGCCATCTCCGAAAGACTATTCGTTTTGCCTTCCTGCATGCTGAACTCATATGGCAAGGCATTAACATCAAGCGTATCACCTTCAATCAGGATTAAGCTACGCTCAATACTGTTTTTCAACTCTCTGACATTACCTTTCCAATAATGGTTTTGAAGCAAGCTGATGTAAGTATCGTCAATTTTCGGAATTGGCATATTCAATTTTGCAGATTGAAGTCCAACGAAATACTTTATTAATAATGGGATATCAGAAATTCTGTCTTTTAATGCCGGTAAGCCGATAGTGAAGACCGATAGTCTGTAATACAGATCAGACCTAAACAAGCCTTCCTCAGATTCTTGTTCCAGGTTTCTATTGGTAGCAGCTATTACACGCACATCCACTTTGGTTGGTTTACTCTCACCTACGCGGAGAAATTCACCAGTCTCTAATACTCTTAATAATTTTGCCTGAAGTTCAATAGGCATCTCACCAATTTCATCCAGGAATAAGGTCCCCTGATTGGCTTCTTCAAATAATCCTTTTTTATCCTTCAGGGCACCTGTGAATGCCCCAGTAACATGCCCGAATAATTCAGATTCAAGGAGATCTTTACTCACTGCTGAACAATTTAAAGCTACAAAAGACTTCCCATTCCGCTTACTTTCTTGATGAATTGCTTGAGCAAAAACTTCCTTTCCTGTCCCAGTTTCTCCAAGCAAGAGCACTGTAGCATCAGTCTGCGCTACTTTCTTACCTAAATTTATCGCGTGATTTAATTCTTTGGATTTACCAATGATTTGATCAAAGGAGTATTTCTTGCCCACTTTTTCTTCCAGCCTATTCAGTCTTTTCGCCATTTCCACCTTTTCAAAGGCTTTATTGATCAAAGGAATAACCTTATTATTGTCATCTCCCTTTGTCATATAATCAAAAGCACCATTCTTGATAGCCTGAACACCATCTGGAATCTGTCCAAATGCAGTCATCAGCAGTACTTCAGCAATAGGTTTGATCTTCTTTATTTCAAGGACTGCTTCAACACCATTGCCATCAGGCAGTTTCACATCACATAAGACGACATCTATATCCTTGGTTTTTAATATTTGGTAGCCAGCCTTTAGATTTGCTGCTTGAAAAACTTCCAAGTCATCCCACTCCAATTGGATAATACGGGCCAATAATTGTCGTAGTTTATCCTCATCATCTATTAACAAAATCTTCTTAAGCATGGTCTAAATTAGTATTTCCTATTTATTATTTAGAACGAAGTCAATTAAATATTTCAATTAATAGAAAAATCCCGAGGCGGGGAGCCTCAGGATTTTATCAAACCAATTATTAACCTAAATTATGAAATTTAATTTTTGAAACTTTTTTGTTTCTTGAACTAATAACGCAAGTCAGGACTAATTCGCGTCAAACAATATTGATATTAACATTTTTTAACATATCATAGCTATATGCTAAAACGTATAACCCCACTAATATCAACTTAAATATCCTTCATAATTAGAACTAGAAATACGTTTAAACAAGTAAAATTCCTGCTATGGTCCTTGAGATATGAAATAGAGTGCTATTTTTGCCGCATGTTCAAAAAGCATCTACCCTATTTAATAATAATTTTCTTCCTCACTTGCCAACATGCAATTGCGCAGCAAAAGATCTTTGGTAAGGTAGTTAGGATATCCGATGGAGATACCATCACTGTCCTAGACAGCTTAAATCAGCAACACCGGGTGAGACTGCATGGAATAGATAGCCCTGAAAAGGGTCAGGATTATTTTCAAGTTGCAAAGGAATATATTGGACAGCTTTGCTTTCAAAGGGAGGTTGAGGTTTCTATCCTGAAATACGACCATTATAAAAGAGCAATTGGAAAAGTTTATATAGACTCAACCGAGGTAAACGTAAGCATGTTGAAAGCAGGATTAGCTTGGCATTTCCTTCAATTCGATAAATCGGAAGAATATGCACAAGCAGAAGCAGAGGCAAGACTAAATAAGAGAAACCTGTGGTCATTGAAGACTGCTCAAGCGCCCTGGGAGTTCAGAAAAATAAAGAGACAACAACAAAAATTAAAAGCCAAATAGATTCATCTACTTGGCTTTTTTACTGAATAACTTTATCAATTCATTAACGAACAAAGGCACCAATCCTAATCCAATTACCTTCACCCAATCGTAAATCCCTATCACCTGCAGTTTAAATGATTCCCTTAGAATCGGAACAAATAATACCATCAACTGCAATGCGAATCCTAAAATAATCGCAAATATCAAATACTTATTTGAAAATATCCCTACTCTAAATATCGATTTATACTCATGTCTAAAAGATAAAGAATAGAACAATTGACAGGCAATAATGGTTAAAAATGCCATGGTACGGGAATACTCATGAATATCTTCAGGAATACTATCCTTAAAAGGATTATAGCCATGCTCAAAATACCCAATCAAGAAAGCAGCAATTGTCAATAATCCAATTAATATACCTGCAATAAATATTTTCTTCCCACCGCCATTTGAAAAGAAATTTTCCTTGACATTTCTAGGCTTTTCATTCATCACATTGGGATCACCGGGATCCATTCCCAATGCAACAGCTGGCAGTGTATCTGTGATTAGATTAATCCATAATAATTGAGTCGCTAACAATGGAACTGGTAATCCGGCAACTATAGCAACCAACATGGTAATCACCTCCCCCAGATTACTGGCGAGCAAAAATATTACAGATTTCTTGATATTGTTATAGATATTACGGCCGTGTTCAATGGCCCCAATGATGGTAGAGAAATTATCATCTGCAAGGATGATATCAGAAGCATTCTTGGCTACATCTGTCCCGGTAATTCCCATTGCTACACCGATATCTGAAACATTCAATGATGGTGCATCATTGACCCCATCACCAGTCATCGACACGATATTTCCCTTTGCCTTAAATGCTTTGACGATATTGACCTTATGCTCTGGAGATACCCTTGCAAATACCCGATAGTCAGAAATATGAGATTCTAAATCTTCATAAGAGATGGAATTTATATCCTTGCCGGTAGTAACCTGACTAATATTCTCAGCAATGCCTAGTTCCTTTGCAATGGCAAAGGCAGTATTTCCATGGTCACCAGTTATCATAATGGTGGTTACACCGGCTGCTTTTGCCTTCTCAATGGAATCCTTCACTTCTTTTCTCGGGGGATCAATCATACCAACGAGTCCAATAAACACAAGGTCCTTTTCAAAATCTTCTTTCTCAAATTTAGAATCGCTTTTCTTAAAGGCAACAGCCAATGTCCTTAAGGCTTTCATGGACATTTTTTCTACCGCATCTGTAATTTGCTTTTTATGGTCCTCAGTGATAGGAAATAACTCCTCGTTTTGAATAATGTATTTACAATTTGGGATTAGGTTATCAACTGCTCCTTTTGTATAAAGAATATATTCTGAACCAGTTTTATGGAGCGTGGACATCATTTTACGATCCGAATCAAATGCCAGCTCATCAACTCGAGGCTGTTCGGATTGCAGGTTTCCCCTATCCATTTCCCATTGATCTGCTAAAGCAAGTAAGGCAATTTCCGTAGGGTCTCCTGTTTGATTCTCACCTTCCAAGGTGGCATCCGAAGCTAAAACCATCGCTTCGGCTAATAGATTTTCCTCATAGGTATTCTCCGCTTCATCATCAATGGAAATCAAATTATCGCTGAAGGTAAAGGCTTCCTGCACAGTCATTTTATTTTGGGTAAGCGTTCCGGTCTTATCCGAACAAACTATGGTCACTGATCCTAAGGTCTCAACGGCAGGCAACTTTTTAACAATCGCATTTTGTTTAGCCATCTTGGTTACTCCAATGGATAAAACGATAGCTACGATTGCTGCCAATCCTTCAGGAATGGACGCCACGGCCAATGACACTGAAGTCAAGAACATCTCCGTGAGATCACGACCCTGAAAATAGGAAATGATAAATATGATAATACAAATTCCAATGGCTAATTTCCCTAAAGTCTTTCCCAAATGATCCAAACGGATTTCCAATGGTGTTTTTTCAGCAGTTTCTGAATCTAAAAGACCTGCAATTTTACCTACTTCAGTTTGGTTGGCTGTTCCAAATACTATTCCTACACCTCTACCATAGGTAACCAAAGTGGACATAAATGCCAAGTTTATCCGATCTCCAATAGGAATATACTCATCCTCTAAATTCGCATCCGCACTCTTTTCCGCCGGAACAGATTCTCCAGTCAAGGCAGATTCTTCTATTTGAAGGTTCGCTGATTCTATTAACCGTAAATCAGCAGGTACATATCGACCGGCTTCCAATAAGACAAGATCTCCAGGTACCAATAGTTCCGAATCCACCTCCACGACCTTTCCACCTCTCCGAACAATTGCTTTTGGATGCGATAAATTCCTTAACGCATCAATCGCATTATTTGCTCTAACCTCTTGAAATAAACCTAAAAATGCATTGATGAGGATAACAACCAGAATGATGATTCCATCGGTATACTCTCCCATGAAAAAAGTAATCCCAACCGCAGCAAATAAAACATAAATCAATGCATCATTGAGTTGGTCAATAAAGATTCGAAATATCGATTTTCGAGACTCCTGTTGCAGTTTATTCTTTCCATACTCATTCAACCTGCTTTCAACCTGCTCATTGGTTAACCCATCAGATAAATTGCTGTCCAATTGGTTCACAAATTCTTCAAGGGAAATTGAATAGGGATTATTGGATGAAGGTTCTTTATTTTCGGTCATATATTATTAAATGCAAAAACCCAAAAATAGTTCTAAGGGATGAGCAATTCGATGATATTTATCACTTTTAGTATCTATTCTAGGGAATTTATGAGATATTTATCACATTCTTGAAAGGAATAGGATTCGACAAGCCTAAAACTTGAAATAGGATTTCTTTTTGGCTATATTTGGTAAACACACCCTACCATATTGATTATGAAAAATGCACTTCTTATTCCTACAGACTTTTCAGATAATGCTTGGGTTGCCACAAAATATGCAGCAAATCTAGCAACCAAATTCAATTGGGATATCCATCTGCTACATGTATATCAAACCTTTGGAAGAACATTAGCAACCACAGAGTTTAATGATGCGGTTGCAAAGCATAATATGGATAGCGCCAATGAGGAGATGGAGAAATTTCAAGAACGAGTAAAAAAGGAATTTCCTGAACTTCAGGTTTCGGCAGCATGTATCCAAGGTAATCTAACAGATACGATATTAAAAGTTGCTGAAGAAAATAATGCGCCTTTTATTGTAATGGGTTCGAAAGGAGCTACAGGTTTAAAGGGTCTTGTTTTTGGTAGTAATACTTTTGATATCATCCAACACTCTCCAATTGGAGTCATTGCTGTTCCACCACATCATGAAGGATTTAAATTGAAAAAAATAGGGATACTATCCAATTTTAAGGCTACAGAGTTTGATCTAATTGATAGTTTCATACATAGAACAAGTCCTGCTATAGACCTAAACCTTTTGCATGTTGTTGAAAACAATAAACCTGCGGAAGCAAATGCGATATTTTATTGGGAAGAAAAAATGCTTAAGCATACAGGTGTAAATTCTGTCAGCTTTAAAAGTAAGCAGTTAATCAACAGGTTCGATATCAAAGAACCTATTCCCTACTGTATCAATCAGATGATTGTAGAAGAAGAAATTGATTTATTACTTCTTACATACAGCAGGAAAAGCTTCTTTACAAATTTGTTCTCTAAGAACCTTACGAAAACAATTGCCAACGAATTGTCAGTTCCTAGTTTCTTTATGAGGGAATATTTCCTTCACCCATTAGTGGATCAGTAGAACTAGGTTTTCCATTTTCTATATGCCCCGCATATTTGATAAATAAATCCGGGTTTTGATCCGAGGTTATTTCAAAATCATACCAGCCCTGGGATTTTTCTAAATTCCAGGCTTGCTTCACCTTTCTATTGGCTGAAAATTCTTTTGAGCTATGCCCATACGATGGATCCTGAACTTTTAAGCCAACTTTGGATTTAGAAATCGCTATTTGGAACCCTTTCTTAGCATTGCTGCTATTCACTTCAACAAGAGGGAATTCAGCATTCACCTTCGCTTTGAATGCACGATAAAATCCATTAGGCCCATGTACTGAGAAGCAGAAGCTTTCATCCTTCAGCTCAGATAAATCCAATGAATAGGTTAAGTTTTCTTTAGGTTTAACTGCGAAATTCCAGGTTCTACCAATTTCATTTTTACTACCAAAAGCAGTGTGCGAAATTAATTGAAATGGAACCCCTACAACCTTCGTTTGCGGAAGTTTCCCTAATATCGAAAAATGAAAGTTTAATTTTCCAGAAGAAACACTGAGGTTCACATCTATATCATATGGAATTGCACATGCTGATTTAGTACCTTTCTCTTGAAGTCCTAAACCCGTATTCAAGGAAAGATTATTTTTTATACTTTTCAGACTATCCTTTGCTATTGCTTTAAAATTCTCAGGAATAGACTTATCACGAGCAGAATAAATTCGTTCTACATATTGGTCTCGATTTACAAAATCAATAGCAGGTCTTTGAATATCTGGCAAAGGTCTAAATGCTGAGGTCAAATCCCCACATACCAACCTTCTCCATTCGGTAATGTTCTTTTCAATTACAGGCTTTTTATATTTTTTCTGGATAAAATGCTCCAAAAACTGAAGTGGCGAAGTATGATCAAACACCTCTGAATTCACCCAGCCACCCTTGGACCAAGGTGAAGCAATTACCAAAGGCACTCGATATCCCAAACCTATTGGACTATCATGAACTCCAGTATTTTTACCTGTTCTCTTATTTTCTTGATCTACAGTAACGTATTCATCAGCTGTATCCATACCCTTTGGCACAGCTCCTGTTCCTTCTTTATTAGACAATGGAGGTACAAATGGGGATATATGATCGAAGTAGCCATCATTCTCGTCATAGGTTAAGATAAAAATGGTTTTCTTCCATACTTCAGGATTTGCAGTTAGTATATCCAATGTTTCCGAAACATACCAAGCACCATACCATGGAGAACCGGGATGATCTGAAAAACGACATGGCGCCACCAACCAAGAAACTGCTGGAAGATTACCTGCTTTTACATCCTCTCGGAATTGATGAAAAACATCCCCCTGTGGGACTTCAATCTCCTCAGAATCCTGACCCTTAATTTTGGATAAGTTATGGTAGTTAGGGTCATTTGTATTCGTTGTAAAGGCCCGACGATGAATCTCTTGCTCTAGATTGCTAAGCTTCGCAAAGTTCTCTGGAGAATAAGTCTCTACATCCTTTTTATAACCATTTAATTCATCAACAACTTTTTGATACGCTTCTTGACTTGCAAATTTTGCTACAGTAAGCAGATGTTCTATTTCTTTCACCTTCCTTTTCGCATATTCATAATAAGCCGGATGAAATTTAACCTGATACTGTTTATGGAATTCAAGATTATTATCTGTGAAATTAGCCAACCAATCTTCCTCTTCACCTTCAAAACCTACTGGTAGACTTAATTCATTTTGATAAACTTTCCATGGAATTCCAGCTTCCTGAAGTCGCTCTGGATAGGTCTTCCAGCTCACATCTTTATAGTTAATCTGATAATTATCTACGTGGGCAGTAGATTCTGGATTATGAGGTTCCTCACGAACTGTTCCTGACCAGAAATAAGAACGATTAGCACTCGTCCCAGTCAATGAAGAACAAAAATGTTGGTCACAAACGGTAAAAGCATCAGCAAATGCATAGTAAAAAGGAATATCTTTTCTTTCAAAATATCCCATGGTCAATGGAATATGCTTGTATTCAGGATCACCAGCACGTTTGGCTTCTAACCATGTATTCATTTTCCCTTCATTTCGTGCTGCAACCATATCTCTCCAGCCATGTGGGAGACTCCCCATCCAAGTTATTTTGGTATTTTCTATATCCAAATGGAATGGAGCAAAGATTTCTTCTTTTTTATTCTCCTGATACCACACTGGATAGCCATTAGGTTGTCTTAATGCACGCGGATCATTAAATCCTCGAACGCCTTTCAAGGTTCCAAAACAATGATCAAAGGATCTGTTCTCCTGCATCAAAAACACAATGTGTTCCGCATCAAGATAATTGGTCCCTGGATTGGCATCTATCGCCAAAGCCCTCTGAATAGATTCTGGAATAAAATTTACGGCTGCGCTAGCACCCGCAAGCATCGATGCTTTCTTAAGAAACTCTCTTCTGGTATCCATTAATTTTTAGATTAGGTAGCAAAACTATAATTTAAATCAGTTGATTCATCAAGTTAGTTAAATCATCATAAACATTTAACCTTAATTTATTATACCCTTAATAATTTTACACAAAAAAGCCCAACCTTCCGGTTGGGCCAATCTATAAACTAACTTAATCCTATTCGTAACCAGGATTCTGTACTAGTTCCGTGTTTCTATTGATTTCATCCCGATTGAAGGAACTGAAATACATTTTGTCATTCCAGCTTCTGTTTTCAATCCCAGGGTTTAAATTACCAACCGTATAAGTGTAATTATAATTATTAGTATCATACTTATAGACATCTACTGTTTTCCCAGGCTTCAACTGACCAAAAATATTAATCAAAGTAACCTTTCTACCCAATGTCGTTGGGGCAATCATCCATCTTCTAGCATCAAAAAAGCGGTGCTCCTCATAAGCCAACTCAATACGTCTTTCATTTCTATAACGTTCTTTCAAAGCTGCTCCAGAATCATTGATCGCAAATAACCCGGCACGTAATCTTATTTTATTGATCCAGGCTCTAGCTTCTGCTTCTTCTCCAAGTTCAATACATGCTTCAACATAGTTTAATACTGCCTCTGTATAACGTAATAAAGGCCATGGAATTTGCTGACGAGTATTCTGATCAACAATCTTTGGATTTGGATCCACAAACTTTCTATAATAGTACCCAGTATAAGAGCCATTCCAATCTTCAATAGGACTATTTCTAGTATCCAATCCTGGCACTATGCGTTTAGTACCTGATCCTGATCCAACTTCATATCGACCTGTCTGAATTTGATTGTTCGGGTCTCTACCTTTCACATCATCCGTCCTTGGCTTCCAGTTTGATCCATCATGACTAATGGTTGCATAAAATCTTGGATCCCGATTCTTATAGGGTGCAGCTTTATGGGCAGGATTATTCCAATTGAATTTCTCGCCAGTACGCATTTCATAATCATCAACCAATAATTGAACGGGCGAATTTCCAGACCAGTTGTGATAACCATTAGGACCATTGTCACGACCAACCCATCCTCCTCTTTCATCTTTGATATCCTTGAAAAAACGACCTAAAATTAAATCCTTCTTCCCTTCAGCATCAGCTACGTTACTTCCTCCGCCCATAGCGATTGCCAAATAATTGGCAGTACCTTCCGTTGCAGGAATAGTATCTGTTAAATCCAATTTATAGGCATACTCCGTTTTGTCTAAGACTTTCTTTGCAGCATCCTTTGCTTTTCTCCAACGAGCAGTTCTATCCCCGGAAACATATCCCAAATATTCAGGGTTTTTGAACCCACTGATAATGGACGACTTGCCTTTTGCAGTTGGCATATCATGTAGATCACTAGCAGCATATAATAAAACCCTTGCTTTCAATGCATTGGAAGCATCTTCTGATGCACGGCCATCTTCTCTTGCTTGTCCGGTCAATAAGGTTGATGCAGAATCACAATCACTTACAATTTGATTCACACATTCCTCATAGGTATTGCGCGCTTGAAGAAAATCAGTATCCTCCAATTTGAACACTTTTTTAACTATTGGAACTGCTCCATAAAAGCGTAATAATTGCTGATAATAGTAAGCTCTCAAGAAATAGGCTTCACCTAACAAAGCATTCGCCTTATCCTTGTCATCAAACTTTGGATTTCTCAAATTTTCAATGGCAATGTTGGTAGCACGAATCCGCGCATACATCCTACCATATTCATACGTGTCCATAATATAGCCCTGATCCGCCGCATTGGAACGAGATTCTGTAACTGTATTAATTCCACGACCGGGATGAGTAAAGAATGCCTCATCGGTCATCGATGCCATTTGTTGCTCATAAAAACCTCCAACTCCGAAACCATTATAGATCTCGAAAACAAACGCTTGGGCTAATGCTGCATCAGACCAAACCAACTCCTCAGGCGCCTCATTTAACGGCTCCGTATTCACGAAATCATCATTACATGATGCCAGTAAACCTATGAAGGCCAAGGATATATATTGAATTTTAAACTTAAATTTCATAAGATTATATATTAAAACGAAACCATTACACCTGCGTTAATTAATCTTGCCTGAGGATAATATTGTCCTAATGCATTGTCAGATTCCGGATCGTAAACTTTGATTTTACTCCAGGTCAATAGATTTTGACCACTTACAAATACTCGAGCACTGCCTATTCCTGCTTTCTCAATCCATTGAGTCGGAAAATTATACCCTAACTCCATGTTCTTTAAGCGGATGTAATTCGTACTACGCATCCAGTAGGTATTATTGTTTGAGTAATATTGATCGCTTCGGTCAGTAATTCTTGGATATTCTGAACTCGGATTATCTACCGTCCAACGGTTCTCATAAAAATCCAATAGGTAGTTACCAATCGCTCCTGATTCATCTGTTCCTACCCTTTGTTCTGCTCCCGTTGCTCCTTGGAATAGGATCGCTAAATCAAAATTCTTATAAGTAAATCCTAGGTTTAAACCGCCTTGGAATGTTGGAATAGTATTCTTATCACGACGAACTCTATCATTTGGTGTAATCTTTCCGTCTCCATCATAATCTTGGTACTTCATATCTCCCGGACGTAAATTACCGGTGATATCACCATAATCAATAGTATTCGCATCAATCTCTGCTTGGTCCTTGAATACGCCATCATAAATATAGTATAAGCCGGCATTGATAGGTCTACCAGTACTTTGTTGCCATTCTGGAGCTCCTGGTGCCTCATCCCAAAAGATGATTTTATTCTTCGCATATCCTCCATTCACTGCAACATTAAATCCTAAATCACCAAATGTTTCTCGATAACCTAAGCTCAAGTCAAATCCTGAGTTATCTACTTTACCTATATTTTCAGCAGGTAAGGTCATACCTGTACTTTGCGGAATCGAAGCATTTCTACGCCACAAAATACTTTCCCTGCTATTTTTAAATAAGTCAAATTCAGCATTGAACTTGCCACCCAAAAATTGAAAATCAAAACCTAGGTTATAGTTATTCGCAACCTCCCAAGTAATAAATTTATTTGGAACACGGCTTTCATATAAGGATTTCACCATTTCATCGTTGATAATGTATGATCCGAACGCATAAGTTGAGAAGTATTGATATTCCTGAAGTTTACTATCGTAATACACATTATCATTTCCCATTTGCCCATAAGAAGCACGGATTTTGAAGTAATTTACAAATGGAACATTTTCTTTCCAGAAGTTCTCTTCAGAAACCATCCAGCCTAACATCGCTCCAGGGAAGAAACCATATCTCGAAGCCTTTGGAAACATATAGGACCCATCAACGCGCCATAATAATTCTGCAATGTATTTCCCTTTGTAATTATAGTTCGCACGACCAAAATAATTCAAACGAGCCCGATCCCATGCTCCACCGGAATTATCCTTCTCTGCATCTCCACCAGCAAATAAATAATCAATCTCATTTGAGATAAAGAACCTTCTGAATGCAGAAAAGTTATCATTGTGAATAGTTTCTCGGTTTACCCCAGCTAAAATATTGAAGGTATGATCACCTATTACTTTATCATAAGATGCGACTGCTCCTAACAAGACATTTAATTGATCCTCATTTGATTGTGTTAATCGCGGATCTGCTAACCCTCTTCTTCCAGCAACCAATAAAGGGGTTGTTCCATCAGCTTCATAATCTCCCTGCCAGGTATATAAATACCATGGTGTTTCCCATTTTTTGGAATTGATCAAATACTTATCAACTGCTGCTGTACCTGTCACTTTAAGCCCATCAACTCCTGGAATCAAAATTTCAATCTGTCCATTGGTCTGGAAGTAATACCGCTTATTGCGATCGTAGCCTGAAGCATCTGTCGAAATAACAACTGGGTTCTCACCGTTCTCAATATCTGGCCCTGGTAATCCATTTGGCCAATATGCTGGTTGCGTTGGATTTCCACGCATGGTCATCCGGAAAATAGTTGCTGCCGATTTAATCGGATAGCTCCGATTCTCCTGTCTGCCTAACATCCCAAATTGCAACTTCACGTATTTATTGACATTGGCATCCAAGTTTAATCGAAGATCGTATTGCTTATAGTTATTTGCACTGTTTTTATAATATCCTTCTTGGTTTAAATAACCCAAGGACATTAAATATTTAAAATTGTCCGATCCTCCATCCAACTGGAGGTTATGTTTTGATTGTGGCGACCAATTTCTAAGTGTTTCACCATACCAGTCCGTATTTGGATGTCCCCAAGGGTCTGATCCATCAGCAAACTTCTGTCTATCCTCCATAGTAAAGGGTGCAGATAAGATGGTACCATCTGGCTTTTTATATTCCCCGGTACTGTTGAAAGCATCCAGAGCAGATTTCCATTCATCAACCGGAAGCTTAAAGATTTCAAGTTCATTACGCATTTCTGCGTATTCATTTGCATCTGCTAGTTCAGGAATTACGGTAGGTTGAGAATAACCCTGATTAAAAGTGTAGGATAAGGTTGGTTTACCAGTTTTACCACGTTTTGTGGTCACTAAGACTACCCCATTGGCAGCACGTGCACCATAAATTGCAGCTGACGCATCTTTCAATACAGATATATTTTCAATATCTGCAGGATTCAAGCGCTCGAAACCTCCGGCACGGGCTGGAATTCCATCAATTACAATTAATGGTCCTGAATCACCAAGGGTATTTGTCCCACGAATCCGAATTCCGGAACCATCGCTCCCTGGCTCACCACTTCGATTCGTTGCCACTACACCAGCAACGCGGCCTGCAATCGCATTCGACAAATTGATCGCTGGTGATTTTTTTAATTCATCTCCCTTGACTGCTGCAACGGAACCTGTAACTGTAGCTTTCTTTTGGGTACCATATCCCACCACAACAACCTCATCAATATTGTCTAGACTCTGGTCTAAACTGACATTGAAGGTGGTCTGATTGGATACAGCAACTTCTTTACTTTCCATTCCTACTGAAGTGAAAACTAAAGTCGCTGTTCCTGGAACAGCTTCTAGTTCAAAATTTCCATTTTCATCGGTTGTAGTTGCTTGGTTAGTTCCTTTCACAGTTACGGTCACACCGGAGAGTGCTAAACCGTTTGAAGAATCCTTTACTGTTCCCCGAACAGTACTTTGATTATGCCATGTCGATGCATACATCGTAGCATCTTTGGCCAAATGGGCAAATGCAGTCGGTGAGGTGATACTGATTAGCATACTTATCCCTCCTATGCGAAGCATTTTAATCCCATTCTTTCCATTGAAAAAATGGCGGTGTTTAACCATAGAATTAAGGCGTTTAAGTTGTTATAGATTTATGTTTAGTTTTCCTAATATAGGAATTTAACAACTTAATGGTTCCCTATCACCTCAATTTATGGCATTTATCTTTAAATTTTTAACTTATTCAATAAACAAATGTTTAAGATACATTTTACAACAAATTGCATATCAAGTATTTAAAAAAAGTTAAATATTAGCGTTAAAGTTTGCAAAAATTGTAACAACTAAGGTTATCTAGAAAAATAAATAAAATAAAGGTTTTTGAATCAACAAAAGTCTTCATTCAATAAATCAACACCATTAAACTATAGGTGTAATTATATTATTATTAATTTCTTTTTTTATCATAATAGTATTAATTTTAAGGAAAACCACCAGTTAATAATCAATATTGAAGAGATGAAAACGATCTTACTTTTTTTAATATTCTTAAATACTTTCTGCGCAACTGCTGCCTACTCGATAAAAATTCAAAGTTTATCCAGTGAATGGATCCTGTTTTTTGCATTGTTAATCACTTCAATCTTTCATGTAATCTTATATAAGAAGAATTATCAGAAGCCTTTAAAATACTACAGGTCTTAAATAGTATAAAAAAAGCCACCCAAAGGCGGCTTAAATATTTTGATGCTATTGATGTTTTACTTTAATATTTCTTGTAGAAACATCAATTTATGATTCCATGCTCTTTCGGCCATTACAGGATTATAATCTGCCGACTCAGGATTTGTAAATGTATGCTTCGAATCTGAATAGGTTATTATTTGCCAATCAGCTTTGCCGTCCCTTAATTCTTTAACAAGCGCATCATAATCTTCAGGCTTTACCCCTGCATCATCTGCGGGATGCTCCACCAAAACCTTAGTCTTAATTTCTCCGTTAGCCCGGTCAGCAGCCTTTCCTAGACTACCATGGATACATACAACTCCTTCAACTGGCAATCCGCCTCTAGCAGCCTCTAATGCACCAGTACCTCCAAAACAATAGCCAATCACTGCCACCTTTGTAGCTCCTGCTTTCTTTAACTCATCTATTCCAGCCTGAATCCGCTTCTGATAGGATTGATAATCCTTTTTATACTGAGATGATATTTTTGAAGATTCTGAATTGTCTTTCGGCGTATTCCCTACGCCATAGATATCGGCAATAAATGCAATATAGCCTTGTTTCTCCAAGTTTTTCGCCGCATCAATCGCCTCTTGATCAATTCCTTTCCATGCTGGCAGAATCAAAACTCCCGGAAGGCTTTCCCCAGAATTACTGCTCATCAAACCTTTCAAAGCTTGATTACCTTCCTTATAATTTACCTCCTTTAGGTCCTGACCTAAAACAGTTTGACTAAGTAATATACTTAGCAAAATGATAAATGATTGATTCTTCATATTCTTATTTTTTATGATTTAATGAACGGTGTCCTGTTCTTTTAAGTAAGGAATAATACTCATGACATCTAAGTCCGCAAAACCAGCATCCTTCGCTCCTTGATAAGTCCCTAATACATCTTTACTCAAGGGATATTGTGCTCCAGCATCAATAGCTAACTTCACATCTTTCAGCATTAAATCTATAGAAAATGCTGCCGGAAACTCATTCTTTATTATTGAAGCAGTTTTTACCTTTGATGCGCCACTACCACTCGCACTTTCATTGATAATACTCATCATATCTGCCCGCGATATACCCATCTTCTCAGCGAACAAAACTGTCTCAGCCATCCCTTGATATAAAATTGAAAGGTAATAATTGATACATAGTTTCGCAGAAACGCCTTTCCCATTTTCACCCATATATTTTACTTCCTTACCCATCAGATTCAGATAAGGTAATACACGTTCTTCATCTTGCTTGTCGGCACCCACCATAAAAATCAATGTAGCATCCTTCGCTGGTTGTGTACTTCCCGCAACCGGTGCATCCACAAAGCTTGCACCTTTTGATTTAGTGATAGTAGAAATTGTTTTGGAAGCAAACTGTGAGATGGTGCTCATATCAACAAATAACTTCCCTTCAATATCCATGGTTAAGATAGTCTCATAAACCGCATGAACAGCATCATCATTGGTCAGCATCGTAAATATTATATCACAACTTTTCACCAAGCTTACGATATCATGGCATACGGTGCTCTTCTCGGCAAAATCCTGCATCTTTTCTGCAGTACGATTATATACATAGAGATCAACTCCAGCTTTTTCTAAATTCTTCGCCATAGGTTTACCCATGTTTCCTAAACCTATAAAGCCAACTTTTACATTATTTTCCATTCTGCAATTTAATCATTTGGAACAGGAGCACTCGCAGAAATTAATTTTTTCTCTTTCAACTCTTCCCAAAATCCCTTAGGGATGCTTTCTGTAAATGACTTTGCATTTTCTTTCGCTTGCTCTCCTGAGCTTGCGCCAGGAATTACGGAAGAGACTACATCTGGAGCTGCAGAAAATTGCAAAGCTGCAGTCCTGAGGTCAACCTGATGGTTCTTGGCAACCTCCTCCAAGTTTTTGAGCTTCTCAGCAGCAAATTCCGGAATCTTGGAACCATACAAATACCTCGGCTTTCCAGCAAGAAATCCCGCACATAAAGGCGCTCCAACAACTATGGATAATCCCTTTTCAGCAATCTTAGGAAAGACTTGGTTTAAATCATCTTCGTGATGAATTAAGGAATATTGACAGGCTGAAAGAAAAATATCAGGATCCGCTACCTCCATACTCTTCAATATAGGTTCAATCGTATTAACACCTAAACCCCAAGCTTTTATTAGTCCTTCCTCACGCATCTTGGTCAGCTCTTTGAAGGCACCATTCTGCGCTATCTCAAAGTATTTGAGCCAATCTTTACCCATGTCACCATTATCCGGCGATAAATCATGAACAAAAACAATATCCATCGATCCAATACCTAATCGTTGTAAGCTATCTTCAACAGACTTTCTGGCTCCCGAAGCTGAATAATCATACTTATACGATGCATTCATCTGACCCTTCCACATCAAACCTTCTTGCTTATAATTATCTTCTGGAACTAAAATCCTCCCGATCTTACTCGAAATAGTATAGTCATCTTTTAACTTTTCTTTTAAAAATAATCCCATCCTCCTTTCACTTATTCCTAATCCATACCAAGGAGAAGTATCATAATACCTAACCCCTGCTTCCCACGCCGCTTCCATGGCTTCATGACAAGCTAAATCTGAATTATGGTTGAATCCATTGCCCAATGCAACACCACCAAATCCACTCATACTCTTTGGACGAAATCTTTTTTCAATATTTTTTTCCATGTATTTTCCTTTATTAAATGACCCTTCAATGCTCGTAGCTCCCCAACCCAGGGAAATGCTACCTCCTAATAATAGTCCTTGATTGATAAAATCTCTTCTGTTCATCTACTAAAATCTCTGAATTGTCTAATTCCTCTATTTAATGAACAGTTAAATTTTAAGATTGTTGTAATTCCATAAAAAAAGCCTATCATTACGATAGACTTATTTCTTGTATTTATCATGTAAGCCCTTGCCTTCCAGGATCATCGGTCTTATCTTTTCCAGCCGACTTTCTTTGGTCTTATCTTGCTTGGCTTCATCAATATATTCTATGTATTCTTTCTTTTTCCCGGGAGTCAGTTTTTCAAATGCTACACTAAAAATTTTATCCTTGTCCAAAGCGTCTTTAAACATTCCTTCTACTTTTTTAGGTAAAGATCTATCTGGCTTTATTTCCTTCCCATCTTTTATCGTCTGAACAGATTCCTCGATATAGGCAAGAATTTTCTCCTCGTCCATATCTTTGATATCTGTAAATCGCCATTGCCGTAATGATTTTGTTTTTCCTTCCGATGCAGTTACCAAAACCTGGAGCTTATCCTCCAAAAACACACCATTATAAAACCATAAGGAAAAGAAGTCTTTAAATCCGCCCCATCCAATAACGTTTTTTCCTTCATAAGTATAAACATCTGCACCCCACTTTATCTCCCTTTTCAACGGCGTTTTATTCCTTAGGATAATCTGATTCATAAATTCTTGGCATTCATCCCATCTTTCATGTTTCGTTTCCCAACTTGGATACTGACGTTCCTTTAATCGTTCTGCATTAAAATGTACGATATCTGTTATGAGCTTCTCCGGTAATGCCTTATCCAAAGAGATTTGAATAGCCCCTTTTGAAGTTTTATAAGGCTTTAGTTCCTCAGCAAAATTTTCAATGGCATCAACACCCGGATATAAACCAAGATGATTCGTGAACATGGCAAAATGAATTAAATTCCCATTATACCTGTAAGTAGGCATTTTATAGTTTATCGTCTCCTTGGATTCTTTTGGTGCTGCCTTTTTTATTATAGCCCGAACTTCTTTCAATAACTTCTGTTTTCCTCCTTCAAAACCCAAAATATATTCATCAATCGTCGTAAAAGTTGACATAGGTAATCAATTTTAAGGTTTCATAAAATCAAATGCACCCTTCCGCAGGTTAATACCGTATTCCAAACTCGCCTTTAGACAAGCTAAAAAGTTTGACCAACCTTCGGTTTGACCAATGGCCTGTTTAATTCCTTCTTCATTCGCAGGCATATAACTTTCCTTTATCCGAACCACCGTAAAGTTATTATGAAAGGCTTCCAAGAAAATTTCAACCATCATCCCTTCCTCGCCGCCACTCCAATCAAAGGATATATAATCATAAGGCCGAATAAATTTCCCAGTTACTGGAAAGATATCATCAAACTCCGGAAACTTCCATTCAACAGTAACCCCCTCTTCTAACCTTCCTGTTGATTTTTCAATAAAATAATTACTCATTTTATCTGGGTTAACAATCGCTTCAAAAACCTCTTCAATAGGTTTTAATATCTGAATCGAGGCTCTGGCACTTAGATTTTCATTCATGATTATGTTTTATTTAGTAGTGTAAACTCAAGTAATTATTATCTAATTTAATATATAATTTCCCTTATGGAGTACATTATTTAGAAAAGTATTTTAAGCAATTGAATTAAAACAGAAAAGATTATTACATTGTTTTATTAATGGAATCAATTCTCCTTATTTCTGCAATAAAAAAATAAATTATGACTGACAAAATCGTCCAAAATCTAGATATCAGTTTATTTACTCAATCCTTTGGTAACAAAAGAAATCCTCCTGTTTTATTGATTGCCGGCGCCACGGTATCCATGTTATTTTGGGATACTGAATTTTGCCAAAAACTAGCTGATAAAGGTTTATTTGTGATCCGTTTTGATTTTCGAGATACCGGAAAGTCCACCTCGGTTCCTGAAGGAACAGCAAATTATAACATGCTGGATTTTGCAGATGATCTTATTTCAATCTTAGACTCTTATGAAATCTCTGCAGCGCATTTGGTTGGAATATCTTTAGGCGGAATGATAGCCCAAATTCTTGCGATTAGAAATAGTGACCGAGTAAAATCATTGACTTTACTAAGTACCATGCCTTGGGGTGATTCCGAGTTCCCAATCCCAGAAATGGATACCCGAATTTTAGACTTTCATGCCAAAGGATCGGATATCAATTGGGATAATGAAGATAAGGTTGTGCATTATATGCTGCAGGGCTCCCAATTGATGAGTGGAAAAAAACCATTGAATGTACTAAGGGAGGAAAACTATTTGAGAGAATCCTATCGTCGTGCCAATAATTTCAGAAGCCAGTTTAACCATGCTTCCATTTCAGGAGGGATGGAATATTACAATCAATTAGACAAAATAAAAGCACCTGTTTTAGTAATTCACGGAACAGAAGATATCATTTGTCATTTTCAAAATGCTATAGCTATCATGCAAAAACTGAGAGGTCAAAATCTGGTTGTGCTAGAAGGTACGGGCCATGAGCTACATGAAGAAGATTGGGATTTGATCATCAATTCAATCGTGAGTATGGTCAAAATGTTGGAACAATAATTTATTTCTTGTCATAGGACAAGTTGATATAAAGCACTAACGATTAATTTCGAATATAAAACAACACGATTATGGAAAAGAAAAGAATTCACATTGAAACCTTAATTAATGCTCCATTAAAAACAGTATGGGAAGCCTATAATAGTCCTGATGATATTGTAAAATGGAACCATGCATCTGAAGATTGGCATTGTCCATCATCCGAAAATGACCTTAAAGTAGGTGGAAAATTTAAAAATAAAATGGCTGCCAAGGATGGAAGTTTTGAGTTCGATTTTGAAGGTACTTATACCGAAGTTACGCCAATGAATAGCATTTCCTATGTCTTGGGTGACAATAGAGAAACAGATATTAAATTCAAGGATGACAATGGTAAAACACAGGTAATCATTGATTTTGATATGGAAGGCTCTAATCCTGAAGATATGCAAAGAGACGGCTGGCAAGCTATCTTAGATAATTTTAAAAAACACGTAGAAACTAAGAATTAACCAATAATTATGTCAGAACAAAAATATAAACCTGGTCAGATCGTGTGGGCTGACTTGACGACCAATCAAGCAGAATCCCTCAAGGAATTCTACAAAGATGTCCTTGGCTGGCAGGAGTTCCCTGTCGCTATGAAGGATAATGAAGAGTCTTACAATGACTATGCAATGTTGTATGATGAGAAGAATCCTGCAGGTGGAATATGTAATCAAAGAGGTGTCAACGCGAATATTCCGCCTCAATGGATCATGTATGTTTGTGTAGAAGATGTTGATGTAACATTACAAAATGCTTTGGACCGCGGAGCAAAATTAGTTCATGAAAGCAAGAAGGCTGACGGCAGCCTTAATTATGTAATCATCCAGGACCCTGCAGGTGCAGTCTTTGGATTCGGAAAATTTCAATAAGATGAAAACAGTATATTTCTCTCAGCAAATCAATGCTGATCCTCAAAAAATCCATTCCATAATGCTTGATGAAGCAACCTACAGAGAATGGACAAAACCCTTCAGTCCTACTTCCAATGTAAAAGGTAATTGGACCGAAAATTCTACCATCAAATTTACTTCCTTAGACCAAAATGGAGATGAAGCAGGGATGATTTCTAGAGTCGAAAAAAATATCCCCGGTGAACTCGTTATCATTAGACATTTAGGAATGTTCGACAAAAACGGAGAATATTATGAAGGTGAAATGATAGACAATTGGAAGAATGCTTTGGAAATCTATCGATTTAATAAGACTGATGATGGAACGAATGTATTATGTTCGGTCGAGATTTCTGATGAGGATGATCTTCATATGTTTGATCAAACCTGGCCTGAAGCCCTGAATATAGTAAAGCAACTTTCTGAAAAATAATAATGGCAAAAGTAAAAACACAGTTTTCAGATGAGAATGTTTATGACTTCATCGACCAATTGGATAATGAACAGAAAAAGCAAGATTCCATCGAGTTAATAAAACTAATGGAAGAAGCTACGGGCGAAAAGGCCAAAATGTTCGGACCTACAATTATTGGTTTTGGACAATATCATTATAAATATCCAACTGGACACGAAGGTGATGCTCCACTATTAGGCTTTTCTCCAAGAAAAGCAGCTATTTCATTATACGTATTTACTGGTTGTGAACAGCATAAACACTTATTGGAAAATTTCGGTAAATACAAAATGGGCAAGGCTTGTATCTATGTCAAAAAACTTTCAGATGTAAATATTGATGTCATGAAGAATATGATGAAAGAATCAATTGACTTTATTTCTGAGAAATACACGAGGATTCACCCAAATTAAAATGGTTTTAAGAAACAGTTGACAAACTGTTGTCACTTGGTCCGTCTAATTTTATTCCGCTAATAATAGATAATCATATGAAAACACATAGCACTAATTATTTTAACACATTGATTACCGTTGCGGAAGATTGTAAAGCCTTAAAAGGAGAAATTCCCCCATTAAAAATCGATAAACTAACAGTTGCAAATATGCAATTTGAAAGATTAATCAATAACCCCCATCATATAAATTCCGATGATCTGATTTTTGACATCTATGCCAATAGAAATGATTTATTGGAAAGTGAATTAGAGGATGAAAAAGCAAAGTTTTATTCGAAAGGACAAGCTTGTCTGCGTACTTCTCCTCTTGCCAAAACCTATGGATGGGGAATTTATTATGATGCAGAAGGCAAAATTAGATTAATTGATAGTTCTTCAGATGAATACCAAAAATTGTTGCAAGATAATTCCATCAAAAAACTTCCAGCAATGAGATCCTCCAAAAAATAATTGACAATCCTAAAATGATTTTAAAATTTCATTACTTGTCCTATGGCAAGTGGATTCCATCGATAGCAGCGTAACTTAGTTTTAGTATATATAAGAGCAACAAATTTAATCGTCATGGAAAAGAAATTTCAATATCAGATCAAGGAGAAAGAAGTTATTATCACTCGTCAATTTGAAGCGTCTCAAAATCAAGTTTGGAATGCGTTTACGGACTCTAAAATTTTAGATCAATGGTGGGCACCAAAGCCTTGGAAATGTAATACCAAGGAACAAGATTTTTCTGTTGGAGGTCGTTGGTTATATAATATGTCCGGTCCCAATGGTGAAATTCATTGGTCTTTTTTAGATTACACCGCAATAAATCCTCAAAATTCTTACACAGGCTTAGATGGTTTTTGTGATGAAAATGGAAATCAAAATCCGGAGTTCCCAAGTTCGGAATGGAAAAATGAATTTTCATTCAACAATGGAATCTGTACAGTCACATCTTCCTGTAAGTATGATAAAGAAGAAACCTTACAAGCTTATTTAAAAATGGGTTTTCTGGAAGGCTATGAAATGGGATTGAACAATCTGGAAGAACTATTAAAAAAGCAATAAAATTAGATTAACACATTAATTAATATAAACTCGTAAAATCAAAAAATTATGACAAAGGTTCATGCTTATTTAAATTTTAACGGTGATTGTAAAGAGGCTTTTGATTTCTATCAAAAAGTCTTCAAAGCTGAAAGTTCAGGCACATATTTATTTGATGATATGCCTGCGGACCCTAATTTCCCACCTTTGCCCGAAGATGCTAAAGGTAAAGTGATGCATACTTCTATTCGGATCAATCCAGATTGTATGCTTATGGGTTCTGACGTTGTCGAAGGTTTTGGCCATAAATTAACAAATGGCAACTCAACCTATATCATGCTTGATGTAGAATCTCCAGAGGAAGCAAAGGAACTTTTTGCAGCATTATCAGAAGGTGCAAAACAAATTGAAATGCCTTTAGAAGAAACCTTTTTTGCTGAATTGTACTCCTCATTCCAGGATAAATTCGGAATCCAATGGATGATTCACTTCGAAGGAAACAAAAAAATGGGATAATTATCTATAATAAATCACATTAATAATCAGTAACGCATCATTACGCGTTACTGATTTATAAAACTATTGACGATAGTACATGGGAAGAATCAATCTCAAAGCTGGAAAATATATTGTTCTTAAAATTCCAATGCACCTATTTGAGGATACATTGCACTTCTATCGAGATATCCTCCTGATGGATGTTGAGGTAAAGGCTAGTTTTAATGCTAAAAAAAGCAAATCAGCAATTATCGCCTTTGGTACCAACACCTTAAGATTGGAAGCAGAAGACCAGCAATTAGATTCTAACATTCTGCTGGAATTATCAACAGATCAAATCGCTTCCGCAGTTGAATATTTTAAGGCAAATGAAGTTCAAATTGAAAACTCCGAAGCTTCTAATCACTATTTAAAGGATCCCGCAGGAAATTTGATCTGCCTGTCAACTAAAGATTGAAAGACAAAACAAATGCTGATGTTAATCTGTGTAAATGGATAATTCATCATCCTGAAAACTTTACGAAATAAAAAATTGAGTTTCAATAAATCAAAACTGCCATGTCTATTATCGAAGAAATTATTCTACTTACTCAATTCAAGGACATATTAAACTATAAAACAATGGCAAATAAAATAATTCCATCGCTTTGGTTTGACAATCAGGCAAAAGAAGCATTTGACTATTATACCGATGTATTTCCAAATAGTTCAATCATAAAAGATAACGGAGTTGTCGTAGAAGTAAATATTATGGGACTTAACTTTATTGGAATCAATGGTGGACCGGTATTTAAACCTACTCCGGCGATTTCATTTATGCCGGTCTTTGAAAATAAAGATGAAATTGATACCATCTGGAATAAATTACTCGATGGCGGTCAGATTCTTATGCCCTTGCAACAATATCCCTTTTCAGAATATTATGGTTGGATTTGTGATAAATATGGGTACAACTGGCAACTCTATTTTGGAAAATTAAGGGATGTGAATAATCAAACGGTGGTTCCTACTCTAATGTTCTGTGCAGAACAACAAGGTAAATGTAAGGATGCATTGAAATTCTATGCAGATTTGTTCCCAGATTTTGAATTACAAGGCGTTCTAGAATATTCCGAAGGCCCAACTAAAGGCCAGGTTCAGCACGCTCAATTTATTGCAAATGATGTTACAATGGCTGCAACAGATTCTGGAGTTCCGCAACCTTTCACTTTCAATGAAGCAACATCCTTAACAATCGTATGTAAGGACCAAGAAGAAATTGATTATTATTGGAATAAAATTATTGCAAACGGTGAGGAAAGCATGTGTGGTTGGTGTAAAGACCAATTTGGTGTCAGCTGGCAAGTTGTACCGAAAGATATCAACAAACTGCTTCAAAACCCGAATGCTGCTCAAGCCTTAATGAAAATGAAGAAAATTGAAATCAATCAATTAAGAGATGCCTAATAAAAATGAATTCATCTATATCATTTTTCTACGGGCAGTAAATGTTTCAGGAAAAAATTTAATAAAAATGGCTGATTTAAAGGCCAAGTTGTTAAAATCTGGCTTTAAGGACGTTCAGACCTATATTCAAAGTGGAAATATAGTCCTAAAGTCAGATTTAAACAAAGTTCAGCTTACTGAGCGTATAAATAAGCTCATCATGGATGAATTTGGATTAGACTTATCCATTTTCATACTTTCAGAAGCAGAATTGAATGATGCTTTACAAAACTGTCCTTTTCCCAGTGAATTTCCCGGCAATCGGGTTTTCATCACCTTCTTAAATAAAAAACCGCAAAATTCAGACACTGATAATTTTAAGCAGATAGACCTAGGAGAAGAGAAATATCATCTTCACGAACAAATATTATACTTCTATTTACCTGATGGCATGGCAAATAGCAAATTGAATAATAATTTTATTGAGAAAAAATTAAAAGTAATAGCAACCGGTAGAAATACTAATACTGTAAACAAAATGCTAACTTTGATTTCAAAATAATTAAGAAAAAAACCAATTTATCAAACTATGAAATTCATTAAATATTTCCTTTTGACTGTACTAGGTATAGTTGCATTGATCCTGTTAGTGGCTGCATTTGTATCAAAGGATTTCCATGCGGGTAGCGAAATCACAATCAATAAACCCAAAGCCCAAGTCTTTGATTACGTTAAATTAATCAAGAATCAGGGAAATTACGACAACTGGTCACGACAAGACCCAAACATTCAACGTAATTATGAAGGTACTGATGGAACACCCGGATTTATTTACATTTGGAAAAGTAAAAAAGTAGGTGACGGAAAACAAGTAATTACCAAGGTGGATTCATCAAATGGCCGTATCGATATGGATTTATTCTTTAATGGGACTGGCGATGCAAACAAGTCATTTATGCAAGTCAATGAAATCGACCCTCAAACCTCAAAAGTTATTTGGGAAATTGATGGTAAAATGCCTTATCCATTCAATGTTATGGGGCTTTTCTTTGACATGAACAAAGATTTTGATGCCGGATTAAGTAACTTAAAAGAAATCTTAGAAAAATAATTCAATAATTAATATCCATCTTCTAGCCTATTGTTACTTCGAGAACACGACCATTTGAGAATGAAAAACTAGGAATTAACAATTCCTGTGAATACTTTTCCGAAAGAGCTGCAGGAGATGCAAAAATCAGATTTCCATTAATATGGAAATCTGATTTTTTTTCAAGAATATTCTCTACATTTATTTGACTAATTATTGATGATATGAAAAATTACCTATTTCTTTTTCTTTGTGTTGGCTTCTTCTCCTGCCAGAACAATAATCAACAGAAAAAGCAAGATCCACTAGATACGCTTGCCAATATTGATTTCGACAAAGGTCCCATTGGTAAAGAGGCTGGATGTAAATGGCTGAAAGATAGCATTGAAAGTTATTTCAACAACAATGCTGGCTTGGAAGGAATGCAAGTATTGACCACTCCTGATTATTACAATTTCAAACTCGACGCTATGAATACCGGACTCGATATCGATAGCAGCATTACCGAATTTGAATTAAGGCAAAAATGGAAATCGAAGTTTGATATTGACTCCATTAGCCTCGGACATGGATTCTTAATATCTGCGCAGGATTGGGGAAAAATTCAAGTCTCTGGTTGTGAACTTCTCAATGAAAATGCACAAGAACTGGACCTGAAAGTTATTATCTCAGATTGCCAATTCCAAACAGATTACCATAGAGATATTAAACTGGTCATGGAAAATAATCAAATTAAAATCGCGAATGTAAAAGAATACGACTAAATCTTATTCGCGTAAACATCACTCAACCATTTAAAAATTGGTTTATTATCTAATCCTTGGACCTGAATATCTAAGGAATTTAAGACCTCGTCTATAAAGGGTTCTATGATTTGATCATCCCGATTACTAAACAAGCTTAAATGAAGATTTTTGGCAGGAATACTCAATACAAAATTATTAAAGCCTGTGCTTTCACCTGAATGAAAATACACAAAATCACCATCCTGATCTTTGCCAACAAACTTACCCATACTATAAAAAAATGATGGATTGATGGTACTATAATTATCTACAAAAAATCGGCTAAACAAAGAATCATCATTTAATCTTTGAAAATATGCCTGGTCCCATTTTTTATACTCTTCAGCTGAAGTATACACTCCCCCATCTCCTTTTGTAGCACTTGTTATGCTTTGATCGGCAAATACAAACTGGTCTTCATTCAGATGATAGCCAAATGCCCTATCTTTTATATTATCTGACGGTGAATAAACGATTGAATGTTCCATATTCAATGGCTGGAAAAACTTCTCCTGAACATATTCACTAAATCCTTGCCCTGAAACTTTCTCAACAATTAACGCCAAAAGACAATATGCGGTATTACTATATCGAAACTGTGATCCCGGAGCAAAATAAACTCGATCTAGAGGTTCAACCAATTTAAGCACATCAGAATCACTCAGCTGAGTCTCTTGATTTTCTGGAATTACCTCCTCGTAATCAACAATTCCAGAGGTATGATTCAATAATTGGAAAACTGAAGCTTTTCTAACTTCTGCACGTAATCCAGGAAAGAACTCTGATATATAGGCTGAAACATTTAGTTTCTTGTCTTTTACCAATTGATATATTGCTGCAGCCGTAAATTGTTTACTTACAGAGGCCATTCGAAAATTACTCTGATTATCAATTTCCATTCCTGATTTTAGATCTCTTTTCCCTGCCCCCACAGCATAAATCGTCTCAGCATTATTATTAAATATATGAAGCATAATCCCTGGATTATCCTGTTCTGAATAATATTGATCTACGATACGATCCATATTTTCCTTCACATCCTCTTGGGAATAACCACTTTGTAGACTAAACACTAATACAATAAAGACGATGATATTCTTCATAATTCCGGTTTTATTTATTGTCCAATATAAATATTAATATTTTGGAACTTAATATTTCCCAAATAAAAAAATAGGTATTAATATACATTAACACCTATTCCTAACTTATACTTTAATTGACCTAATTTACATTTGAATTCCAGTTGTTCTAAACTTACGATAGCGATCGATTTCATCCGCCAACTTTGAAATTGCAAAGCCTACAATGGAGGCATCATCCAACCAACCTAATACGGGTATGATATCTGGAATGGCATCTATAGGAGAAACAACATATAAAATTGTTCCTACGATGATGGACATATTCCATTTGTTCATCTTATATTTTCCTGAAAATGTGTCCTTAATCATGGAAATCAATAATTTGAACTCATTTGTTCTACCTTCCAAATGCTCTGCTTTTACTTCAGCTATCTCAATATCTTCGTTTGTTAATTTTCTATTTTTAAAAGTATTAAACAGTAACAATGCCCTGTTAAAATAGTTTTTCTTCATTCTGTTTTCCATCAGTTTTTTATATGACCTAACAAATGTAAAACGGTTTAATCCATAAAAGATTATTTTCCACAAAATTTTACAAAACCCATATTCTTTAAATAATGTGGTTTATTCCTAGATCCCAACAAAAAAGATAAGGTTTATAAACATTTTCCAATCAGCGCACAATAAGCTGAAAATAAAATCGTTATAATAAGACTAAAGAGGTTATTTTAAAATCCTTAAGACATTAGTTTTATGAAGAAAAAGTTAAGATAACTTTTTAACGAAAAGGTTGACAATCGAAAAATGTCAACCTTTTCTATTTTTTACACTTTGAAATAAAATATTTTTTATAAAAAAAATCCCCCTCCAATCGGCAAAAACAGCATTATTAAAAAAATATTAAAAAAAAATTAACACCCACACAATATTCAAAATTTCACGGCGTTATTAATTATACAAAAAAGGTTATTTTATTTTCAGTTATGACGTGAGTTATAATAAAGAAATAAAGAAGATAACTTTTTAAAGAAAGAGGTCGACTATAAAAGTTGACCTCTTTTATTTTTTATAAAAAATCCTCCTCCAATCGGTAAAAACAGCATTATTAAAAAAATATTAAAAAAAAGTTAAGACCCACACAATATTCCAAATTTCACGGCGTTATTAATTATACAAAAAAGGTTATTTTATTTTCAGTTATGACGTGAGTTATAATAAAGAAATAAAGAAGATAACTTTTTAAAGAAAGAGGTCGACTGTAAAAAGTTGACCTCTTTTATTTTTTTATATCCATTTCAGCAATTATGCTAACGACCAAAAGCAAAATATTCACTTAATTTATGTTTTTGCCCCTTTAACCAATCAGAGACCATTTCCATTCCTGTAACTGAAAAGGTTATCCCATTTCCACCAAATCCAAGAACAAAGTAAGACCGTTTAAAATCTGGATGCTCCCCAATATAGGGTAATCCATCTTTTGTTTCCCCAAATGTCCCTGCCCATGAAAAATCCGTAATAAAGGATTTATCTTCAAAAACCTTATTAAAATCTCTTTCCAATTTTTTGGACTTCGATCCCAACAACTCATCTCGTTTTTCTGGGTTTCTAAACTCCTCATCTTCCCCACCAATCAAAAATCGACAATCATCGGTTGTTCGCATATAGAGGTAAGGTTCCGCAGTATTCCAGATTAAATAATCATTATACTTTGCATATAATTTCGGATTGACTTCGGAGACTATAGCATAAGTACTCAAGAGGTCTACAAACTTTTCCTTGATCAGATTCACACTTTCATAACCCACACAATAGATTATCCGCTTTGCCTTTATGGTTTGTTTAGTATCTAAATGTACAAGATTAAACCCTTTCTTCTCCTCAACCTTCAGCATCTCGGTCTTATCGAAAATTTTCAGCCCCTTTTTTTGATTATATAGTAAAAGCTCATGTGATAAACGAAAGGCATCCACACTACCTCCATGATCTGAAAGAATCCCACCATAGGAATCCTTGATTTCAAAATCCTTCTCAATCTCTTTTTCTTCCAACCATTCTACTTTGAATCCGGCCTCTTTTCTTGCTGAAAACTCTTTCTGTAACCATGGAATATCTTTTTTCCTACAAGCATAGTACAAGGATTTTTTCTTTTTAAAGCCGGCATCTGAATGGATTTCCTTCGCAATTTTACTTAAGGTACTGATCGATTCGTTACAGGCATGATAACTAGCAACAGCTGGCTCTGCCCCAATCATTTCTTTTAATTTGTATAATGGCGTATCAATTTCATATTGCAACATCGACGTGGTTGCTGAGGAACTCCCATTTACAACCTCTCTCTTATCGATAATTATCGTATTGTACCCATCCTTTATACATTGATGAGCTATTAGACAACCTGTTATTCCTGCCCCGATAACCAATACCTCGCATTCCAAATCTTCACGAAGAGAAGGAAAGGAGGAAATTATCCCATTTTTGACCAACCAAAATGGTTCATTAGATTTTAAATCCATAAAATAAAAACCGTGTATTAATATTAATCAATGTGTTAATCATCAACGAATAATCAAATCCAATTGTTTTTATTTTTTATTGAAATAAAGCAAAAAAAAATCGTCCTTAGGACGATTTAACATTTTGTATCAATTGAGTTCCACATGAGCCGACCCCAATTTTTCATGCATCAGGTCTTCATCAAGGCCTTTTTCATATTTAGCGACAACAATGGTTGCTGCAGCATTTCCAATAATATTGGTCAATGCTCGAGCTTCACTCATAAAGCGATCGATACCTAAGATCAATCCCACAGCTTCTACAGGGATATGCCCCACCACAGGTAATGTTGCAGCCAATGTCACAAATCCACTCCCTGTCACCCCAGCTGCACCTTTGGAAGTCAGCAACAGGACTAATAATAAGGTAATCTCTTGCTCTAGGCTAAGATGCATATTCAAGGCTTGCGAAATAAATACTGCCGCCATCGTCAAATAAATACAGGTACCATCCAGGTTGAAGGAATATCCCGTCGGTATAACCAACCCAACAATTGGTTTGGAACATCCTGCATCTTCTAGCTTCTGCATTAACCCCGGCAATGCGGATTCTGAGGATGATGTTCCTAAGACGATCAACAACTCCTCCTTGATATATTTTAATAGCTTGAAAATATTGACTTTAGCATAAAAATAGAGTACAGAACCGATTACGCCGACAATAAAGACAATACAAGTCCCATAAAAACTCAACATTAGCAATCCTAATGAGGATAAAGCTTCAATACCATATTTACCTATGGTAAATCCCATGGCCCCCATGGCACCAATTGGAGCTAAGTACATAATCATTTTGATGACTGCAAATAGCCCCTTTAAAAAGGATTGCAAAACATTGATAACCGGTGCAGAGGCTTTCTCTCCAATTTTTGTAAGGCCAACACCAAACAACACTGCAAATAATAATACCTGTAACAAATTATCAGAGGCTACGGCAGCAATAACATTATTTGGTATAATACTTAGGATAAAATCCATCACACTATTGTGCTCCTTGGATTCTTGAATATAATGGGAAACTGCTGAAGGATCTAGAGTTTGTGGATCTACATTCATCCCAGTTCCCGGTTGCATTAAATTAACAAATATCAATCCTATGATTAATGCGACGGTGGTCATGATCTCAAAATAGACCAATGAACTCAAACCAATCTTTCCTACTTTCTTGATATCCTGCATCCCTGCAATTCCTATTACAATGGAACTGAAGATCAATGGAGCAATAATCATTTTGATCAGTTTGATAAAACCATCACCTAATGGTTTCAATTTTACTGCAAAGTCTGGATAAAAAACTCCACATAAAATTCCGATAATAATTCCTAAAATAACTTGAACGTAGAGGCTCGAAAGGATTTTCTTCATAATTAAGTTTTGCGCTTTAGTATAATAAGGTTACAATACTAAATGTAAAAAAATTGAAGCCTTTTTACCATTAAAAAAATCAATAAAAAATGGATTGTCATTTATATAAATGATAACCAATCATTTAATTCCTTAAAAATGTCACAACTTCTCTATGAATTTTGTTAATGAATCCCCTAAGATTCGTTCCCAGCCAGTTTCAAACCGTTCTTGGGAGAATTGATCACCCGCATCCTTAAAGTGTTCAAGCCCCTCGTGGGTTAAATGTAGCGTGGTCGCTCCACGACGTGGGATAAATCGCCAAGTGATAATGGAATTCCCTTGTGGTAATTTGGAATGACGCCAGGTAAAACGAAATAACTCCCCAGGCTTTACCTCCAATACCTGACATTGATGAAAATTTTTGTTTTCCTGCTCCATTTTCGAAAATTCAAACTCGGCACCCACTTCGGTACTGAAATTTGGAATATCAAAAAACCAATCTTTTAGCTTTTTTTTATCAGTCATAGCTTGCCATAAGGCAGCAGGTGAAATCGGATATGTTCGTTCAATATGGATAATGTCTTGGCTCATCTATGACCTCCTTTGTAGTGTACCTAAATATAAGATTTTTTCAGCTTAGCTAAGTTAAATTTCCGTAAACTGAACGTAAAATAAATGTAAGCTTATTATTAAAACAACTAACTGATTTATAAGTTTTTAGATATTAAATTTTATTGTAAAATTTAATTTACTTTAAAGTAACACCAACCCCATTTTCTCAAGACACTGATTAAGTGTTTATTATGCATTTATTCCCCCATTTTCATTTCTATTATTCATCTTTCGATTTCATGAAATCCTCCGTATCTTTGTTAGTACATGAATGTAAATAATCTGTTAGAACGGGCTTTAAATTTTGACTTCTTAAGCAAAGAGGAAGGCATGTTCTTATATAACGAAGCAGCAACTGCTGACTTAGCCTATGTTGCCAATGAATTACGTAAAATTCAGGTCCCTCACGGGAAAGTAACTTGGCAAATTGATAGAAATGTCAATACAACCAACGTATGTATTGCGAACTGTAAATTCTGTAATTTCTTTAGACGTCCTGGTCATGAAGAAGCCTATATCACAGATATTGAAACCTATAAACAAAAAATTGAAGAAACTTTCCGTTATGGAGGAGATCAACTTCTTCTACAAGGTGGACACCATCCTGATCTGGGATTAAATTTCTACACAACCTTATTTAAACAATTAAAGGAATTATACCCTAGCCTTAAATTGCATTCCCTAGGTCCACCGGAAATTGCCCATGTCGCTAAACTGGAAGGTATGAGCCATCTGGAAGTCCTTCAGGCAATGAAAGAAGCCGGCTTGGATTCTTTGCCAGGGGCTGGTGCTGAAATCTTGAACGATCGTGTCCGAAGATTGATTTCTAAGGGTAAATGTGGCGGACAAGAATGGTTAGATGTTATGCGTGCTGCTCATAAAATCAACCTGCCAACTTCGGCGACCATGATGTTTGGTCATATTGAAACGCTTGAAGAACGATTTGAACACTTGGTATGGATTCGTGAAGTACAAAGTGAAAAACCTGCTGATGCGCATGGATTTATCGCTTTCATACCTTGGCCTTTCCAAGATGATGGAACCTTATTAAAAAGATTGCGTGGAATCACTAATGATGTTACGGCTGACGAATATATCCGCATGATAGCCTTAAGCCGTATCATGCTTCCGAATATCAAGAATATTCAAGCTTCTTGGCTAACGGTGGGTAAACAAACCGCTCAGATTTGCTTGCACTCTGGGGCCAACGATTTCGGATCAATTATGATTGAGGAAAATGTCGTTTCTGCAGCTGGAGCTCCACACCGGTTTACGTCAAAATCCATTCAAGACGCTATCTTAGAAGCTGGTTTTGAACCGCAATTAAGGACGCAAACTTACAAGTTCAGAGAACTTCCTGAACAAATGGAAGAACAGGTTATTAATTATTAAGATTTCGATTTGAAAGATATTATTTTAAATATTGAAGCCATCATATTTGCATCTTCCGAAGGAATTAGCCAAAAGGACCTTAGGGAAATCCTTCAAGATGCTTTGGCCATTGAAATAAGTAAAGTTGAACTAGCTGAATTTATTGGTAAATTAAAAGCTAAGTATGAATCTGCTGATTATGCCCTAGCCTTAGTATCCATAAATGATCAGTTACAATTTCTGACCAAACCTGAGTATCATGACGCAATCAACCAACTACAGGTTCATAAGGAAAGAAAGAAACTTAGCCAATCAGCTTTAGAAACTCTTGCTATTATCGCCTATAGGCAACCCATTACCAAATTGGAGGTGGAACAGATTAGAGGAGTGAATTGTGATTATTCAATTCAAAGACTATTGGATAAGGGATTGATACAAATTGCTGGAAAAGCCAATAGCATCGGAAAACCTTTGCTATATGCCACGAGTGGTGAATTTATGAACCACTTCGGATTGTCCAGCACCAAGGATCTCCCTCAGCTTAAAGACATTGTCGCCGAAGAGAACAGTATCGGTGAAATTGTTGATTAAAATCAAATTAAGTAGGATTTTAAATTGTTCTAATTATTTTGAAAAAAAATTTATGAATTGAATTTTCTTCTATAATTTTACATAACAAAAGAAAAATATCATAATAAACAACATGGCTACAATGCAAGCAATTGAAACAGATGTAAAAGTTGATGAAAGAGTTCTCAACTTCAACGGTCCTGACGACGATGATGATTTTGATGATGATGATGATTTCGGATTAGATGATATCGATTCGATCGGAGGATATGATGATTTTGATGACGATGATGAAGATTTTTAATCTTCTCTTGCCATAATGCAATTAATTTACCTGAAATACATCTCGTAAAAGAACATGTGCGCGCCCTGAATTCAGGGTAAGATAAAGATCAAATAAAAATAGGCTTGGATTAATCCAAGCCTATTTTTATTTGATTCTAAGTCTTAATTCTTTATTGATCATCCTTACTGATCGAATAAGGTAAATCTCCTTTATTGATTCCTCTTTTCTTATTAGGTTCAGACCCCATATCAAATTGAAGATTGGCTCCTTTTAACAATTCACTATGATTGATATAGTTCTTTGTATAATTCTTGCCATTCCATTTCATGTTTTGGATATAACGGTTCTGATCTGAATTGTTCTTGGATTCAATATTAACCTTCTTACCATTGCTTAGATGTAAGGTCACTTTGTCAAATACTGGTGATCCTAATACATACTCATCTGTAGCTGGTGTAACAGGGTAAAATCCGATTGCTGAAAACACATACCATGCTGAGGTCTGCCCGTTATCTTCATCCCCACAGTAACCATCCGGATTCGGTGAATACATTCTATTCATAGTTTCGCGAATCCAATATTGTGCCTTCCAGGGTGCCGCAACATGGTTATATAAATAAATCATGTGCTGTATCGGTTGGTTACCATGTGCATATTGACCCATATTGGCAATCTGCATCTCCCGAATTTCGTGGATTGGGAACCCATAATAACTATCATCAAATACTGGAGGTAAAGTGAATACAGAATCCAACTTGATTTCCATAGCCTTATGACCACCTAATAATTTAGCAAGACCTTCTACATCTTGAAAAACTGACCAGCTATAGTGCCAACTATTACCTTCTGTAAATGCATCTCCCCATTTGAATGGATTGAATGGCTTGGACCATGATCCATCCTTATTCTTTCCACGCATCAAACCTGTTGCCGGATCGAATAGTTTTTGATAATTATAGGCTCGCTTTTTATAAAAGTCTTTATCCGTTTGCGGCTTATTTAGTGATTTAGCCAATTGATAAATCGCAAAATCATCATATGAATATTCTAAGGAACGAGCTGCGTTTTCATTGATTTTTACATCATATGGCACATAGCCCAATTCATTGTAATACTCTGCTCCTGCTCTACCTACAGCTGTCATAGGACCGGCATGGTTTGCACCTTTCAATACCGCCTCATATAAGGTTTCAATATCCTTCGAACGAACACCCTTAACCCAAGCATCGGCAACAACTGATGCTGAATTATTTCCAACCATAATATTTCTATAGCCAGGACTCGCCCACTCTGGCAACCAGCCTCCTTCGCGGTAAGCATTGGCCAAACCTTCTTGCATTTTTTCATTAATCTCCGGATACATCAAGTTCAGGAATGGAAATAATGCACGGAATGTATCCCAAAAGCCAGTATCGGTAAACATATAGCCAGGAAGTACTTTCCCATTATATGGCGAGTAATGCACAACTTCTCCTTGAGCATTGATTTCATAAAACATTCTTGGGAACAATAAGGAACGATACAACGATGAGTAGAAGGTACGCATCTGATCAATATTTCCACCCTCTATCTCAATTTTACCTAATTCCGTATTCCAAATATTTTCACCCTTCTTTACTTGCTCATCAAAGGTTACAGCATCAAGCTCTTTTAGATTGATATCAGCTTGCTCTGCACTAATAAATGAAGAGGCAGCTTTCATCAATACCTGATCGCCAGCATTTGCATTCTGGAAGCCTACAATAGCACCAACATGATTGGCTTTCACCATATACCTGCCATCCGTCAGTACCGAATCCGCAAAAGTTGAAACATTTGCAAACGGCTTATCAAAGGTCATCACAAAGTAGTTCTTGAAATTCTCCGGAACTCCACCACTATTTTTTGTACTATAACCGATGATTTTATTTTCTCTAGGAATGACTTCCACATAGGAACCCTTATCAAAAGCATCGATTAGCACGAAAGCTGAATCGGTCTTAGGAAAGGTAAATCTAAAGTAGGATGCTCGCTCTGTTGGAGTAAGTTCTACTTTGGTGTCATAATCAGCTAAATAAACTGAATAATAATGTGGCTTTGCAATTTCCGCCTTATGCGAAAAATAACTCGCCCGTTTATCTTGGTCAAAGGTCTTATTATTGACCATGGCCATAATCGAGAATTGTCCATAATCATTCATCCATGGGGATGGCTGATGGGTTTGTTTGATCCCGCGAAGTTTCTCCGCAGTATAAGTATACATCCATCCGTCTCCCATTTTCCCTGTTTGAGGACTCCAAAAGTTCATCCCAAAAGGTAAGGCAATTGCCGGATAGGTATTACCACTGGACAAAAAATAAGTAGACTGCGTACCTACCAGAGTGCTCACCAAATCAATAGGCTTCTCAACCTTACCAACTTTCTGGGCAAATCCCGATAATACCGTGCTACCTATTAAAAGAGCTGTCGTAAGAAATTTTATGTTCATTTTTTAATAAATAGGTTTTTATCAATTTTCTAAATATAGTAAAATAAATCACAAAATAGACAGCTAAAAGTATTTAGCTTTCCATTCTAAGCACTATTTTACCGTACTGTCCTGAACTCTCAAAATCGCGATGTGCCGCTACAACCTCCTCTAAGGGATAGATTTTTGTTAACAATGGCTTTACCTCCCCTTTTTCAATAAGAGGTAAAATATTTGTTTCAATTTCTTTGGTTAACCTGGATTTGAATTCAATATCCCTACTGCGCAAAGTCGACCCGGTCAATAAGATCCGTTTCTGCATCAGCTTTAAAAGATTCAACTCCACCTTGGCTCCTGCTACTGCATTGATCTGGACCAAACGACCATCTTCATTCAATATATTCAGATGTTTATGGAAATACGCTCCACCTATACTATCTAATATAACATCCACACCCAAATCCTTCAATACCTTCTCAAAATCTACTTCTTTATAGTTAATGGCAATATCAGCACCTAGTTCTAAAGCTATTGCTTTCTTCTCCTCAGAACCGACCGTCGTATATACAATCGCACCAAAACTCTTAGCTAATTGAATAGCTATGGAACCGATACCTCCTGTTCCGCCGTGAATCAAAACATGCTCAGCTTTTCGTAATCCTCCTCTTTCAAAAAGATTATTCCATACCGTATATATGGTTTCAGGTAAGGCTGCTGCCTCTTCAAAGGATAGGTTTTTAGGCTTCTGTAAACAAACCCTTTCTGAAACACATACCTGCGAAGCATAACCAGCTCCCGGGACTAAAGCCATCACCGAGTCCCCAACCTTAAATCTCCGAGCAGATGGCCCAACGGAACGAATAATACCAGAAACTTCCAATCCCGGAATATCCTGAGGAACACCTTCCATTGCTGGGTAATTCCCTTTTCGCTGAAATACATCTGGACGGTTAATGCCAGCTGCCTTAACTTCAATTAATACCTCTTCGCCCTTCGGATTCAAGTCCTCTAGGTTGTTTTTTATCTCAAACACTTCCGGCCCACCAAAGCCTTTCATTACTGCTGCTTTCATCTATTTGTTAGGATAAGTTTGCAACCTCAAATTAAAGGTTAACATAAAATATCGACCAAGTCGATTGTTCCTGGATTCAAAGACATCATTTCCAACATAGGAGGTCATAACTCCGACGTTTTTATTCTGGTCCATAATATCATTACACTGAAGCCTGATCAAGGCCGCCTTATTCTTTAAAAAACTATATTCTAAATAGGTATTGATAATAGTTGGATTTACATCACTCAATTCACTTACATAACCATTATAGAATTTCTGCGATACCTCGGCACCAATAATAAATTTATCCGTTAGATACCCACGTCCAGCCAAACTCAATAAAAATGAATGCGCTGCAATCTTATTTTTGTATGGCAATTCATAGGTCGCCCTGTTCAAGAAATAATTGGTATTAAAAACTGATTCAAAATATTCATTCGGTAAGTACCTTAATTGAACATTCTGATTAAACAAGACTTGCTTAGTGGTACTCTTTGCGCTATCGATGTATGATAGGTTATTATAATAATCTACATTTCCGGATAGTCCAAGGTTCAAAACATCCGAGAAAACTGGAGAATTGAACTCATAATACCATTTGATATCGTAATAACCATCTGTGTTTTCAAAAGTAGTTTCCTGAATGGTCTCATTTGAAATAGCCCGCTTTGCAGTAACAATCTTATTTGCAATAAAAGTATAGGCAAAATCAGTCTGAAAATATTGTCCTCGAGTTGGCACAAACTTTCTTAAAGTCGTCGAAAACTGATTGGAAAATTCAGCCTTCAATGCTGGGTTACCAACGATAATATTCCGTGAACTGGAGTTATCTCGCACCGGAGAAATATGCAGAAACGTAGGCTGAATATTCTTTCCTAAATAAGCAACCTTTAGTTCCAAATCATTGCTAAACTTATAGCGAACCGTGGTCGAAGGCACCAGATTCACATTGTTGTATTTATATTCCGTGGAATCTCCTTTTACACGTCCTGAAAGATTTACCGGTTGAACTGAGAACCCCATGTTGACCCTAAATTTATTATTGGGTTCATACTGATAATTCAAGCCTGTCTTAAAACTCTTAAATTGGTAAGCATAATTCATCGCCAAGGAATCTACATATCCTCCACCTAAGAAATATGGATCTCGTACCGTACGAACTGCCTCAATATTGGTAATATCCATATCATGGAAAATCTCCAATAAACTATGTTCATAGAAAGGCTCAACATAGGATATGGAGGTTTTTAATCCTGAACCATCGTTTCGCGCATCCACCAATTGGCGCTGCTCATAGCGACTCTGTGTCGGTATTACTCCTGTTGAATCAAAACGCTTATAATATTCAGAAATAACATCATCCTTGGTTAAGGATTGATAATTTAGCTTCAAATCTCCAACCAACTTTCTACCAGGTTTCTTGAAATACTTCGAGTATAACATCGAAATATCCGCTGATGGTTTACTATTGATGGAAGTGTCTTGTCGATTTCCCTCATCCCTGATTTTACGATTTGTTAAATCAGTACTCCTATGGTTATAAAAGTATTCTCGATTATATGAAAATTTAGGACTGATCTTTAATACATCATTGTTCTTGAACTTGGCGTTCATTTCCAAATTGAAGGTATGCATATTATCATAGGACCTATTGGTATACTTTTCAAACCGATGGATATTATATCCTGGATAGGAAGAAGTCAACAAGGAAGTACCTTCAGTAAGATTGAACTTGCTCTGATAGGAATATCCACCATTAATACTCACTCTTTCACCGAGGTTATCCGTGAAGGAAATCCCAATTGAACCTAATTTATTCAAACCATCATTGGGATCCGAAAAATCTCCGACTTCGGAAAGATCCGTATTTCTACCACCAGCACCATCTGGAGATCCAAATAAAAATAAACTGGTATTGGTATTATTAATGGACCCAACTATTGACATCTCCTGTCCATCATTGAATTTATTGATCCCTAAACTACCAATAAATCGATCACTCGTTCCGGCCCCTAAAGTTCCTTGTCCAAAGGTTATCCGCTTCTTATCAGGTTGTAAAACGATATTGATAATCTTTTCCGGTTCCGTGGTTTTTATTCCTTTGGCGGTAGAAAGATCTCCATAATCATTGATCACTTCGATCTGCTTCACAAACTCTGATGGTAAATTCCGTGTTGCCGTCAATAAATCTCCACTAAAAAACTTCTTCCCATCCACACGTACTCCCCGAATCAATTGTCCATTATAATAGGTTGTCCCATCCCGTAAAACCTGAAATCCAGGTAGCATTTTAATCGCTTCCTCCAATAAGGAATGCTCCGGAAAAGAAAATGCCCGCATATTGAACTGTATGGTGTCACCTAAATCAATGACAGGAATAATCTTTTCGACACGAACTTCGGGAATTAAGGTAGACTGTGGATAGAGGGTAACCCTTGGAATCAATATCCTGTTAATAAAAATAGTGGTTGCCACACTCTTGTTTATGATCTGAAATCCAAGCATGCTAAAGGAAATATTAAGGTTTTTCCCTTTGACATTATTGAATCTATAGAAGCCATTTTCATCGGTAATGGCACTCATTGTGTCTAAATTGCTAACTAATCTTACTGAAGCGCCTTTCATGCCCAAACCAGTGCTATCTGCGACAACACCTTCAACAGTTTTCAAGTCAACTTGAGCTTGTAGCTCCGGAAGACCTAAAAATGTAAAAAGCAAAATAAGTATACTTGACCAGTAATTTCTCACAGAGCAATAGACTAAATTGGCATTCTAAAATCCACTAATTTACGATAAACTGAAATTTACTTATAAAACGTATAAACTGAAAATAATTGTATAAAAAAAAGGGGCTAAAATAACATTTTAGCCCCTTTTTTATTTTTTTAAAAAATATTATTCGCCGTCAAAGGTAACTTTCACCAAATGGCGGTCAATTTCCCAACGACCAGTACCTTCTTCACCAATAACATCGAACAATTCTAGGATACGTCTTGCAACATATTCTTCCTCTACTTGCTCTTCTAAGAACCATTGGATAAAGTTAAAAGTAACAAAGTCTTTTGCTTTGAAACATTTGTCAGCAATTTTGTTGAATTGCTCAGTTACGAACATTTCTTGCTCTAATGTTTGCTCAAATACTCCTCTGAAGGATTCAAAATCTACAGGAACATTTGTGATTTCTGGAGAAATCGCACGACCACCACGATCACTGATGTATTTGAAGATCTTTAACATATGTGTACGCTCTTCGTCTGATTGCTTAGCAAAGAAATCTGCTGCATTATCAAGACCTTGATCATCACACCATGCAGACATTGCTAAATATAATGCTGATGAATGTGCTTCGATTTTTACTTGAGCATTCAATATGTTTTCAATCTCTTCGGAGATAGATGTTTTTAATTTCAATAAATCTTTCATAATAAATTTTCCTTTTTATGTAATAACATTGAGAAACCTTATGTTGATTTCTGTTCTACAAATATAAAGGGAAAAGAAAAAATTAGTATGAAAAATATGCAATACAAATTCAGTCTAAATTAGCTAAAAAAATAGCTAATTTATTTAGAATCAATATAATTATAAAGAGAGTTAAATTGCCAGGATTGCTTTCGACTGAAGGCAAGCTTTTATCTCACTATTTAGCTCTATCATAAATTTTGCACCCGATAAAATCTCCTTTAACTTAAGGATATCCTGTGGAGACAGAATAAAGATACTATCGGTTCTAAATGGCATAACAATCTCAAAATCAAACGCTCTGGAGGAATTATTCAACATCAACTCGATATCAATCGAATCAATCCTCTTCTTAAAAGCAAAGAAATCCCGAACCTTAAAGGCAGTAGTACTTCCTTGAAAATCTAACCAATAACAGTTTTTACGGCTACATTGGTATACAGCCCCACTCTCCGTTTGGAATATTTCTTCAAAGTTTGCTAATGGACAAATCATGCGCTTATTTCAATTTGGAACAAATCTAAATATTGTTAAGAATTATTCCAAATAAAAGTAGTATTTAGTATTGAGTATTTAGTATTAAGATAGTGGAAAGGAAAATAGATATGAGAAATGAGTATTGAGATGTGTGATAGAAAGTCTGAAATAAAGTCGCCAAACATCAATTTTCAAAATATCTAGCCCCCTTCCCTAGCAGTTCTACTATCTCAATACTCAAATCTCAATACTCACATCTATTTTCCACTATCTCAATACTCAAATCTCAATACTCACATCTATTTTCTACTATCTCATATCTCACATCTAACAATATTTTATCACAAGAAAAGGCTCCTTATTTTTGGAGCCTTTTCTTGTGATTAAAATATTGTTATTAAAATTCTTCTTCTTGATTTAATACTTCTTTGTGATTACTTAGATTAGTCCTTGTTTTGGTTTTGTGTTTGTTAATCTGTCGTCTAATAGATTCGATGGCAATATCAGTTGCTTCTTCGAAACTTTTAGCTTGTGCTTTGGCAAACAATTGATTACCAGGAATATTAAATTTAAGTTCAACTATTTTGTTCGCCTCATCTTCTACGTTTTCAAGCCTGAGGTAACATACTCCTTCGATAATGTTATCCAAGAATTGATTTAATTTTTCCGTTCTCTTCTTAATGAACTCGATTAGCTTACTGTCAGCATTAAATTTAATAGATTGCACTGTAATGTTCATTTTTCCTCCTTTTTTAAGCTTTTGGATGTGCTTGTTTATAAATTGATTTTAATCGTTCAGCTGAATTATGGGTATAAACCTGTGTTGCCGATAACCCAGCATGACCTAATAATTCTTTAATGGCATTTAAATCTGCACCGTTGTCCAACAGGGCTGTCGCAAAGCTGTGCCGCAATACATGCGGACTACGTTTCTTTTGGGAAGTTATACTGCTTAAATATTTTTTAACAATTCGGTATATCAGTTTAGGATATGCTGCCTTCCCTTCTTTGCTAACGATCAATTCCGATGAATTGTTTTCAAAATTCTTGGCTTTCTTTAATTCCAGGTATTTTTTCAATTCATCCACTAATGTTTGGTGAATCGGAACAAAACGCTCCTTGCTCCTTTTTCCGAATATAAGTATTTTTTTATTATAAAAATCAATATCCTCCGCCTTTATTTTTAATAATTCCGCCAAACGGATACCGGTTCCAAATAATAGTTCCAACACAATAAAATCCCTGATTTCCTCAAAATCACCCAAACCGGAATTCATCTGCTCCAGCAACCGAACCATCTTGTCTTTCTCCACAACAACCGGTAACTTCTTGGCTGTTTTTAAAGATTTAATCAAGGTGATAGGATTCTGGCTGATCAATCCCTCCCGCATCAAGAATTTATAGAATGACTTTAATGAAGAGATCGCACGGTTTACAGATGTCGCTTCCTTTCCATGCTCCTTTAAAGTAGAAAAGTAATACCTTAAAAATCGATAATCAACCTCTTCAAACCTTAAACCCTCTACTTCCACAAAATGTAAGAACGATGTGATCTCACGCTCGTAAGCAATGATGGTATGCTCAGAATATCGCTTTTCAAATTTTAAATAATTAATAAATCGCTCCTTGTACATCTTCATTTGCTTCTTAATGTAATATTAAGGATAATAAATCGTAAAATATGTGACAACAGACAATTTTACATTTGACTTATTTTACATTCTTAAAGCTCTAGACCTTATTCCAGCATCCCTATAATTATATACGTCCAATTTACTCATTTTAGTACCCGCAAATCACATATTTAATTATTATTAACAGTTCCACCCTATTCTCAGGCATACCTGAAAAATCCCGTTGGGACTAATAAGATTTTAATCCATTCCAAATTCAAATCTAATTTTAGGATTTAACGGATATCAACCGGACTTTCTCCGGACCTCCTTCGGACATTGGTCGTAAAAATTCGAACAAGGTCCGACTGAAATCCGGAGAATCTGAGGAGAAATTCCGGTAATATGGGGTTCTTGCCTTGTTGTAATACTGAATGAATATCGAGGTACCTATTTAGAAGTAAAAGGATTAGGAGATCAGATTTTAGGAATTAGAAAATTTAGGGCACAAAAAAAGAGCTGTTCCTATGAACAGCTCTTCTATATTGGTTAATTCTTTAAAAAGAATTACAATTTATCATTCGCATTGATTGCGTTCAATTCAGCAAAAGCTTGCTCTAAACGCTCCACAAAAGCTTCTTCACCTTTACGTAACCAAACACGTGGGTCATAGTATTTTTTATTAGGAGAATCAGCACCTTCAGGGTTTCCGATTTGAGCTTGTAGGTAATCATGGTTTTTAGCCTCGTATTTTCTAACGCCGTCCCAGAATGCCCATTGCATATCCGTATCGATATTCATTTTAATCGCCCCGTAAGAAATTGCTTCCGCGATTTCTTCAGGTGAAGAACCTGAACCACCGTGGAATACAAAGTTTACAGGTTTCTCAGCTGTAAGATTAAATTTCTCACGGATATACTCTTGAGAATTATGAAGGATTACAGGTTGTAATTTTACGTTTCCTGGTTTGTAAACACCATGAACGTTTCCGAATGCTGCAGCAACAGTGAATTTATCAGAAACCTTAGATAGTTCTTCAAATGCATATGCCACCTCTTCAGGTTGAGTATATAATTTTGAGCTATCTACATCCGAGTTATCAACACCATCCTCTTCACCACCAGTTACACCTAATTCAATCTCTACAGTCATACCTAGAGGTTTCATACGCTCTAAATATTTTTTAGAAATCTCAATATTTTCTTCCAATGGTTCTTCAGAAAGGTCTAACATATGAGAAGAGAACAAAGGTTTGCCATGAAGAGCAAAGAATTTTTCACCAGCATCTAATAAACCATCAATCCAAGGTAATAATTTCTTAGCAGCATGGTCCGTATGTAAAATTACAGCAACACCATAATGTTCTGCTAATAAATGTACGTGCTGAGCAGCAGAAATTGCACCCAAGATACATGCTTGTAATTTATCATTGTTTAATGATTTACCAGCATAGAACTGAGCACCACCATTTGATAATTGAATGATTACCGGTGAGTTTACTTTCTTAGCTGTTTCCATCACAGCATTGATAGAATCTGTACCAATAATATTTACCGCAGGTAATGCGAATTTATGCTCTTTAGCTATCTCAAATAGCTCTTGTACTTGATCTCCAGTTAAAACTCCTTTGAAATCTTTTAGGCTCATAGTATAATTTCTAAATTTTATAAATATCAATAAAGATAAAGTTTTTTTGTTACTTCAAAGAATATAGTGTAAAAAATACACTAAGAACTTTTCCCCCTTCCATTTCCTAATCCAATAGCAATTAAATATTTTATTAATATCTTTAGCTGAATATATTCATTCAAATAATTATTAAATATGCTTCAGGTATACGGTATAAAAAATTGTAATACAGTAAAAAAAGCCATCGATTGGTTAACAGAAAACAAAAAAGAATTTGTTTTTCATGATTATAAAAAAGAACCAGCTACACTTGAAAAATTAGAATCGTGGGAGAAAGAAGTCTCCTGGGAACAATTATTGAATAAAAAAGGTACGACCTGGAGAAAACTTAGTCCAGAAGATCAAGCCACCGTTAAAGACTCCAAAAGTGCGAATAAAGCATTATTATCCAATAATAGCATGATTAAAAGACCTTTGATCGAAGGCCCTAAGGGCATCATTTTAGGTTTTGATGAAGAAGAATACAAATCTAAATTATAAACGAAGCATGAATAAATCTATTATTAAAATATCCTTAGGCCTATTACTGGCGCAAGCAGGTATTTTACAAAGTACGTTTGCTCAAAAGGTTGAAAGTAAATATGATTACAAAGAGGCCTTCAAACCTGGGTTCTACACGACCAATGGAAATGTATATCGCTCGGCATCCGGAAAACCAGGGCAATTATACTGGCAAAATGCTGCAAGCTATGATATCAAAGTAAGTCTTGATGATAAAACCCATGAGGTAAAGGGAACTGTAAAAATCCATTACACCAATAATAGTCCAGACCAACTGGATTTTATTTGGCTACAGTTGGAACAGAATTTATTTAATCAAAAATCAATTGGACAAGCAGTTGTTCCATTGACCAATAGTCGATACGGTGACTCAAGCTCTGACTTCAACGGTGGTTACAGTATTTCCAATGTAACTGGTGGCGGAAAGAAAGATGTGAAATATAGTATTAATGATACCCGTATGCGAGTTGACCTCCCTACTCCTTTGGCAGCTAATGGCGGTAAAACGGAAATTAGCATGGACTTCTCTTATATAGTTCCACAATATGGAGCTGATAGAACGGGTATCCTTCCAACTGAGAATGGTGACATTTATGCAATTGCTCAATGGTATCCTAAAGTATCTGTTTATGATGACATTACTGGCTGGAATACACTACCTTACTCTGGTCCAGGTGAATTTTACCTTGAATATGGAGATTTCAACATTGAGGTTACTGCTCCAGCAAACCATATTGTTGTTTTAGGTGGTGAATTATTGAACCCAGAAGAAGTTTGGACCAAGGAACAGTTGGACCGTTATAACAAAGCTAAGGCTAGTGATAAGACGGTTATTATTCGTTCTCAAGATGAGGTTACCAATAAGAACTCTAGACCCAACAAATCTACACTGACTTGGAAATATCGTTTAGAAAACGCAAGGGATGTTGCTTGGGCTTCTTCCAAAGCATTTATTATTGATGGAGCAAAAATGAATCTTCAGGAAGGTAAAACTGCTTTGGCATTATCAGCTTATCCGAAAGAAAGTAATGGTGGAAATGCTTGGGAAAGATCCACAGAATATACGAAGGCATCCATTGAATATTATTCGAAGAAATGGCATAATTATCCTTACCCGGTAGCAGTCAATGTGGCTTCCAATGTAGGTGGTATGGAATATCCGGCAATTGTATTTTGTGGTAGCAAGGCAAAAGCTGGAAGTTTATGGGGAGTAACGGACCATGAGTTTGGACACATCTGGTTTCCTATGATTGTTGGGTCAAATGAACGTCTTTATGCATGGATGGATGAGGGTTTCAACACCTTTATCAATGACCTTTCGACAGAAGCCTTCAATAATGGTGAATACTTCAGAAGAATGGGTGATAGAAATGCGATGGCCAAAGCGTTGATGCATCCGAATTTGGAACCAATTATGGTTTCTCCACAAGGCATGAAAGAACGTAATATTGGTCTTTTGGCATATTACAAACCAGGATTTGCTTTACGTTTATTAAGAGATGAAGTATTAGGTCCAGAAAGATTTGATGCTGCTTTTAGAAAATACATTGATTATTGGGCATACAAACACCCTACTCCAAATGATTTTTTCCGTACCATTGAAAATGAAACCGGAGAAAATTTAAATTGGTTCTGGAGAGGATGGTTCCAAAACAACTGGGCATTGGATCAAGCAGTCACTGAAGTTAATTATGTTGAACTAGATCCTGCAAAAGGTGCTGTGATTAGTATTGAAAACTTACAAAAAATGGCAATGCCTGTAGTAGTGGAAGCTACAACGGTAAGTGGCAAGAAAGTAAGAAAAAAATTACCAGTTGAAGTTTGGGAAAGAAATACAACCTGGAAATTTGTCTTGAATACTACAGAAAAGCTTTCAAGCGTTAAAATAGACCCAGACAATGTTTATCCTGATATTAATCCGGAAAACAATACCTGGACATCAAAATAATTTATGAAGATAAACAAGAATTTATGGTTAATAGTTATGTTGTTTTTGGGCAACATAACTATTTCCTTTGGGCAGGAAATTAAAGGGATAGTTTATGATTTGGAAACCAGTAAAAAAATACCGGAAGTACAGATCAAGAACTTAAGGACAAATGATGAGGTAAAATCCGATCTACAAGGAAATTTTACCATTCCGGGTAAGCTTAATGATTATTTAAGTTTAATGGTACGCGGCTATGACCGTGATACAGCCTTCATTTATCAAGAAGGAATTACCAGGATTTATCTTGTAAATGATAAAAGTACGATTACCATTGATGAGGTCGTCGTATCAAAAATTACAGATAGCCGCTTAACGCGTGAGATTGAGCGTGCAAAGAACAACAGCAAGGCTGCAGAAACAAGCCCTACTCGAGGAGGTCTACGAGTTTCACCATCCAGGTTATTTGGCAAAGAAGCTAAACAAGCCAGAGCTTCCATTGAAATATTAGAATTAGAAAGAGAACAAAGAAATGTGGATCGTGTGTTTACAAACGATTTAATCCTTTCATTGATTCCAATGGAGAAACAAGAACTTCTTCTATTTAAGGATGGATACAGACCATCTTATGAATTTATCAGACAGGCTTCAAAAGAAGATTTAACAGCCTACATTATTGATTCTTATGCGAAGTTCAAAAGGAACAAAGCAGAGCCAATCAAGCAATAATTATTGGATTTGAATTAAACATTTAACCATATAAATTGTATAAGAACAGGTTGGCAATCCGTGATTAATGGAAACCCAACCTGTTTTTTTTAATTAAAAACTATATACTATGAAGGTAGCATTAATTGGAGCAACAGGATATGTTGGTTCTCATATTTTGGAAGAACTTATTCATCGGAATTTTGAAGTCACTGCCATCGCAAGGCATGTTGATGACATCAAGGATAAACAGAATGTCATCGCTGTACAAATGGATGTGATGCATGACACTAGTCTTGGAAGTGCATTAAATGGTAATGATGTGGTGATTTCGGCATTTAATGCAGGCTGGACTAATCCGGAGATATATGATGATTATTTAGCAGGATCCAGACATATCTTAAAAGAATTAAAGGAAACTGGAATAAAGCGTTTCATTGTCATTGGAGGTGCAGGAAGTCTTTTAGATGAAAATGACAATAGGCTTGTTGACGACCCTAAATTTCCAAAGGAGATTAAACCTGGTGCCTTGGCGGCAGCGGATTTTTATGAAATTATCCAGCGTGAAGATGAATTGGATTGGACTTTTTTAAGTCCTGCCATTGAAATGAATCCATCTGCAAAAGGAAGTAGAACTGGAAAATACAGAACTGGAACTGATCATCCTGTATTTGATCATGATGGGCATTCCATGATTTCAGTTGAAGATTTAGCTGTAGCGATTGTGGATGAAATTGAAAATAAGAACTTTATTAAAAAAAGATTTACAGTAGGGTATTAACCCTGCTGTAAATTTTGTTCCATTAATTTACTGATCTTTAAATACCCCACTTCCAAAGGATCCTCAACCCCTTCCGTATTAGGTACAATCTGAATTTGGTATTTTTCTTTTAACGTTGAACTGAGCATATCCGAAACTTCATAAATATCATCAACATCAATTCCGTATTTATCATCGATATGGGAGGATTCATGATGTTTCCAAAACACTGTATCTTTTGCGACTTTTGTCGCTTCGGCTAAATCTTTCGCAACCACTAATTGCTTGTAATGATATTCCTCCATGTCATTGGGTTTATATCCACCTAGATTTACAAAAAAAAGTTTTGGCGAATCAATTAACTTTGATTCAGACTTTGGCAGAACCTCAATCCGATATGTAGCTATCTGAGATACTTTTCTCCAGGAATCAATATGCATTTTACCTTCCAATGCTGGCCAAAATTCATTCATTTGAGGAACCAAATCCTTCAAGTTATTTGCAATTCCAAAGAATACATCATGCTGTTCGGTAAACCTTCCGACCGGTTTTCCACCAATCACAATCATAAATAAATCCATAGTATTTGATTGTATTTTAATTATCCCTTATTATTTTTTTATCTTCGATTTTATAATAAAATTAAAATTTACCATGAAGAATCTAACCAGTTTATGTATTATTTTTTTATTTCTTGTATCACAGGTACATGGGCAAAAAACTGATAAAAAACTTGCCGCCAAAATCAATCAAGCCATTGAAGGCTTCCAAGGCGATGTAGGTATTTATGTCAAGCATTTAAAGCAAAATAAAGAAGTAAATATCAATGCAGACAGTATTTTTCCAACTGCGAGCGTGGTTAAGGTTCCGATTCTGGTGGGGGTATTTCAGAAAATAAAAAATGGGGAATTAAGATTAGACCAAAAGTTCATGTATCGAGATTCGAGGGCTTATGGCGGTTCTGGTCTTATGCAATTTTTTAAAGACAGTACAGAAACTGATCTTTCTACACTTATTGGCCTGATGCTAAGTTATAGTGATAATGTGACTTCTATTTGGTGTCAGGAGTTGGCTGGAGGTGGTCAAGCCATTAACCCAATCATGGATCAGTTGGGATTGACCAATACAAAAGTGAATTCCAGAACTGTGGGTAGGGAAGATATTTGGAAGAAATATGGTTGGGGTCAAACTACGCCAAAAGAAATGGCAAATCTATATGAGTTTATTAGAAATGGAAAAGTAGTTTCTCCAGCACATTCAGATAAAATGTATAGATTCTTAAAGAACCAATTTTACAATGAAAGATCATTATCTCAATTTCCGGCTGAAATAAGTACCATCGACAAAACAGGTTCATTGGATGAATCACGGAACGAGGTGGTTCTGGTAAATGCTCCACATGGTGATTTTATATTCTCTATTTTCACCAACAACAATAAAGATCGGAGCTGGACAAAGAGCAATGCAGCTGAGAATTTGACCAAGAAAATCGCCAATATAATTTGGAATCACTACGAAGCTGATTTTACGCCTTATCCTCAAATCGACTAAGAGAATACCAGATTACTATAAATTACCTTTTTTTATTTCTTCCATTGCGTAATGACAGGCTCTGGCGGTTAATGCCATATACAGAATTGAGGGGCTTTGGTTTCCGGTACTTGTCATACAAGCACCGTCGGTTACAAATACATTGGGACATAAATGCAATTGATTCCATTTGTTCAACATAGAATTTGTAGGACCAGTACCCATCCTCACTCCTCCCATTTCGTGGATATCTAATCCAGGAGCGATTTTGTTGTCATGTGTATTAATATTCTGACAGCCTGCTACCTTAAGCATTTCTGCACTTTGGGTGAGAAAATCCGCCAGCATTTTTTCATCATTGTCATCATAATCCACGGATGTAATCAGTTGGGGCATTCCATACTTATCTTTTTCAGTAGCTGATAAACTCACTTGATTGGAGGCTTTCATAATCGTTTCACCTTGCATATACATATACACATACCATGGTCCAACTTCACTTAGATTATCCTTGAAAGCAGCTCCCACTTCAGGGAGATTCTTATCAATCCTACCTCGATGTCGTCTTGCCGCAAGAAAGGTTGTATATCCTCCTACGAAAGGACGATCCTGTTTTCCTAAGTTCACATAATTGGCTAGAATATTTTCTGAGGGATTTCTACCAAAATAATAATCCTCCAAAAATCCTGGGACATCCGCAGAAACTGAGCCTCTATAATTATGAAAACCAATATATTTCCCCAATAGTCCATGGTCATTCCCCAATCCATGCGGAAAGCGTTGCGACTTAGAATTTAGAAGAATGAGGTTCGAATTTAAGGTTGAAGCATTTAAAAATATTATCTTGGAATAATAAGTAGTCTCTTCATTTGTTTCCGTATTCAAAACGCGTACTCCAGTGGCCTTACCTAGCTTTTCATCGTAAAGAATTTCTTTGACCAAACTGTTGGGTTTGAGGGTCAGGTTTCCAGTCTTTTCTGCCCAGGGAATGGTTGATGAAACCGAGCTAAAATAACCTCCAAAAGGGCAACCACTCATACAGGCATTTCTAGCCTGACAATTTACTCGACCTTGTTGTTTATGGATATCCTTGGCTTCAGTTAAATGAGCCCAGCGTGCATGAACGAGATATCTGTTTTTATAGTGATTTAGAATGGAATCGCGAATATGAAGTTCAACTTTATTAAAATCAAATGGGGGGAGAAAATCGCCATCGGGCATGGATTCAAGATGATCCTGCGTTCCACAGACGCCAATATATTTTTCGACATGTGAATACCAATCGGCAACATCATCGTATCCAATAGGCCAGTTCATGCCATAATTCAATCTTTCAGGGGCTGTAAATTCAAAATGGCTCCAGCGTTGGCATGCACGACCCCAAATGAGCGACTTCCCGCCAACCTGATAACCTCGAATCCAATCGAAAGGTTTCTCTTGTATGTATTCTTGATCCTTATCCTTGGTAAAAAAGTGCTTGTTGCTCTCTCCTATTCCAGCAGCCCTACTTGCAATTGGATTTTCTTTACGAAATGCTTTGCTGAGTCCGCCAGCATGAGGAAATTCCCAAGGATCCATATTCGCGGTAGGATAATCAACAATATGCTTGACATTCCTACCACGTTCCAAAAGAAGCGTCTTTAAATTTCCTTCACAGAGTTCCTTTGCTGCCCAACCCCCAGAAATCCCAGAACCTATAACAATGGCATCAAAATATTGATCCGTAAATTGATCGATTTTATTATCTATTATCCATTGTACATAAATTTTACAGTTGAATCTGCTATTTCTGAAAATTGAATATTCTACTTTCTAGGAATTCGATGCTTTTAAGTAAATGGCTATTAGAAACTAATTAACTAAATAATCAGGATAATTACAAACAACTCACAAATAGCTAATTACAATAAAACCTAGAATCATAATAAAATGACATTCATATTTAAGACAAATCACTCTTAAATGAAAAATACTCCTTATCTTTGGTTCATAGAAATAAGATATGTTTTCAAAAGCCTGTGAACACGGAATAAAAGCGGTGATATACATTGCCACGCAATCTTTGGATGGGAACCGCGTAAAAATTACGGAGGTTTCCGAGCATACTGGTACGCCAGAGGCATTTACAGCAAAGGTATTGGGATTATTAACGAAGCATAATGTCCTACATTCTATTAAAGGCCCTTTTGGGGGATTCGAAATGGACCATGATCAAATCCATCAAACTACCCTATCGCAAATAGTCAAGGCGGTGGATGGAGATGAGATATTTATGGGTTGTGGATTAGGGCTAAAAGAATGTAATGCCTTAAAGCCATGTCCCATGCACAATAGCTTTGTGAAAATAAGAACAGATTTAAAAGATATGCTAGAAAGTACAACGGTTTACCAATTGGCAGTCGGCTTAATATCTGGAGAGAGTATTTTAATCAGGTAGATTGATTACGAAAAGTTTAGAGAAGGAAAAGTAAAAGTAATGGAAAATCAAAAACGTGACATCCAGAATATGGATGATATAAAGGCGGTAGTAAATGAATTTTACGGATATATCCGTGAAGATGATTTATTAGGCCCTATATTCAATGGTATTATTCAAGACCGATGGCCAGAGCATTTGGAAAAGATGTATAGATTTTGGCAAACGGTTTTATTGGAGGAACATACCTATTATGGTAGTCCATTTCCTCCCCATGCGAAACTTCCAGTAGAGAAGCGTCATTTCGACCAATGGTTAGCGTTATTTTCTAAAACAGTGGATAACTTATTTGCTGGAGAAAAGGCAGAACGCGCAAAATGGCAAGGAGCACGAATGGCAGAAATGTTCCAATATAAAATTGAATATTATCAAAACAATAACCTTAAGCCACTAATTTAAAAAACCATATAACAACTATTTAGATAGGCTATATTCCAAGCTATTTTTTTAAGCTGGGAATATTGTTATAGTTGCTTCTATTTAAGCAAAAAGAAAAGAGCTATAATTTATCATTATAGCTCTTCTTATTATTTTTTAGGTAGCCATTCCTTAAAGAAGTCGAGGACCTTGGTTTCATCATATCCCTTTCCTGCTTCCAAGTTGCCACTTTCCCTAGTCGTCAAGACTTTTTCATTACTATCCATGACAATAAAAAAAGGATAACCATATTCATTTCCCTTGCCTGGCGCATATTTATTAAAAACTGCTTCATTCTTATTTTCTGGAGAAAAATTCAAATGATAGTAAACAAAATTTTGATCCAATAATTCATCAATCTTCTTGTTCTGATGGATAAAATTATTAAATCTTAAACACCAAATACACCAGTTTCCACCCGCTTGAATAATGATATTTTTATTTTCTTTCTTCGCTAATACGACTAAACTGTCAATGTCTTTTTGGGCATCGGCTTCCGGATGATAAGGCTTAGCCAGGGAGTCTAATTCAGGATTCACTTTTTTTGTCTGGGCATAACCTTCAAATTGTAATCCTGATAAGAACACTGCTAGGCTGATTCCTAATATTAAAGTCAATTTCTTCATATAATAGATTTTTCTAAAGTAAAAACGATACGAATTTAATTATTCGTATGTAATTTTAGCATCATTTTATATATTCATTATCGGTGTACCATTATCTTTTAATCCTTCACTCCTATTTCCGTTGGCTTGTATTATTTGCACTACTTTTTCAAATAGTTTGGATATTTATCAATCACAGAAAGAATAAGGTCTTTAGCAGCAAGGATTATCAAATACTGATTGGATTGACCATTATCTATGATATTCAATTCTTTATAGGCTGGGTATTATATCTCAATAGTCCATTGGTCACAGCCTTTTGGAAGGATATTTCAATTGGTATCAAAACCCGTCAGCTCCGTTTCTTTGGCTTGGAGCATATGTCCATGATGACTTTGGCAGTCATGATAATTAATATCGTGACTCTGCTGGTAAAGAGGAAAGTAGGAAGTAATGGATTCACATATTTATGGAAGAGATATATTTGGATCGGTTTGATGATCTTAACCTCCATACCTTGGTCATTCTCACCTTTTACCAATAGACCAAATTTCAGATTCTAAGGTCCCGTCGATTTCGTAAAGTAATTGATTAACTGAAAGATTGAAGTCAATATCACGACAGCTAATACGATATATTTAAAAACTCTTTCTGAGGTGTACTTTAATATAACCTTACCAAGATAACTACCCAAAATACTTACCAGGATCAAAAAAGGAATAAGTTTGATATATTCAGCAGGGAAATAACCTTGAGCCACATAAACAACTGCACGGCTGAAATCCACGCCCAGGTCTATCAATGCGGAGGTTGCAATAAATATATCCTTTGGCAAATTAAATGCAGCTAGAGTAATTCCACGAATTGCCCCACCTGTGCCTACGAGACCAGCAAAAAAGCCTGAAATTACACCACCTAAGTATAAGTTTTTATTGGATTGCTGCAGCGGTTTATCAAATCGGAACAATAAGAAAATAGCCAGGCAGGCAATTAGAATGTTCATGCCTAGTTCCATTTCCTTAACGGGAACATATTTGGTCAACATAGCTCCAATGATGACAAAAAGAACAGCAGGGATACCTAATTTGACTGCGATATCCTTATTGATTCCTTTCCGGAATAAAGTAATCTTTGAAATATTACTAAAGACATGAAATACCGCGGTAATTCCTAAAACAGCTTTGAAATCAAAAAATAAAGAAGCCGTCGGGACAAAAAGAATAGAAGATCCAAATCCAGATACAGTACCTATGATCTCGGTAATAAGCGCTAATACTAAGAAGTAGAAATACTTTTCCATCAGAAAAATACTTAGGTAAATTGTTAATAATGTTTTTCTAGCAAATGAATTGCCGTTTGGTTGGGCAAAGATAGGTTTTAGAACTGAATATTAGCCTTGAAAATCATTGAATTGGAGGATATGGATAACGAAAAAGCAAATGGGTTGGAATTTCCAGGAAACCCAACCCATTCTTTGATGTTCATCAGCTTATTATCAAAAGCTTAGAACGATGGAAATGTATCATAATGATACTGTGAAGCTTGTTTTTGTGATTGAATTATCTCCATCCCCCTCCTAAGGATCGGTATAAGTCAACATAAGACTCTAAATGTTCTTGACGAAGTTCAACCAATGCTAGATCCGAATCAAGGGCATTCCCCTGAGCGGTGATTACCTCTAGGTAAGTTGCATACCCACCTTTGAAAAGCAATCCAGCATTTTTAACGGCTTTTTCTGAATTCTCAACTCTTAATCGTGCGAATTCAAGCTGTTCTCTTAATTTTTCTACGGTCACGACGGCATCTGAAACTTCCGACACTGCTTCCAAAACTGTTTTTTGGAAATCAATTTCGGCTTTATCTCTTTCTAATTTTGCCACTTCCCATTCCGTTTTCAACTTTCTATTTTTGAAAATCGGTGCAGTCAAGCTACCCCCAATTCCCCCCAGTAAAGATCCAGGTATTGAAAACCAATTTTTAGGAAGACTGGAGTTCACGCCGAAGACGCCTTCTAAGGATAGAGCTGGATATCTCATGGCTTGCTGAATATTGGCATTGGCATTTGCAGCAATCAATCCCAATTCAGCTCCTCTGACATCAGGACGATTTCTAATAATATCTAATGGAGAACCCAAAGAGATATCTTTATTTTCAGCAAATAGGTGTTCAAAACTAGTTCCTCTGGAAACCGAATCCGGCATCTCTCCGGCCAATATGCGTAAGGCGTTTTCTTGCAAGACAATTTCCTTTTCCAATTCAGGCACCAATGATGCTGCAATCAGACGCTGGGACTCCGTTTGCTGAATAGCTAGGGCTGTAATGTCACCAGCTTCATATTGCAATTTGATCATCTGTAAGGTACTGTCGTTCAATTTTACATTTCGTTTCGCTACCTCGATCTTGGCATCCAACATCAACAGGTTGAAATATCCTTTGGCTACACTCGATATAAGATTAGTTTGAATGGCATTCTTCGCTTCCTGGGTATTTAAATACTCCGCAGTCAATTGATCTTTCGCATTGCTGATTTTACCCCAGATATCAATTTCCCAGCTAAAGCCTATTTCAGTACCAAACTGTGAGGTATAGGTGTACATATTCTCCGGAGCTTTCTTTCCATTGAATTCGTACCAACGCGTTGATGGTCCAGAACCAAAGTTCTTAGAACGATATTGCTTATTTACACTAGCAATGGTTGCATCTACCTCTGGTAAATAGTTGAATCTGTTTTGACGCATCCATTTATTGGCAATTTCTATGTTTTTCAATGCCGTTTGCATATCATAGTTATTGGACAATGCAGAATCAATCAAGTCTTTTAAGGTAGGGTCATGGAAAAATTCCTTCCATGAAATCTGACTGATACTGGAGGTATCTCCGAAATACGCCAAAGTATCCCCCCTGAATTTTTCAGGTAAGTTTAGTTCCGGTTGTTGGTACTTCTGCCCCACCTTACAGCCTTGCACCATAAACAACGCAGCACAAAAACAACCGATTAAAACTTTTAATATATTTTTATTCTTCATTGATCTTCTATTCTTCTTCTTCTTCTGTTTTAATTTTATTGCGAACCTTTTCATCCAGCGATTTGAAAACAACAAATAGAACTGGAATAATGAAAATACCAAAGGTTACACCGAATAACATACCACCAGCAGCACTAAAACTGATTGAATGGTTACCAATTGCTGAAGGTCCTACAGTCCACATCAATGGGATCAAACCTGCCACAAAGGCCAAACTCGTCATCAAAATAGGTCTCAACCTCAGCCTTGCGCCATTGATTGCTGCATCCACGATACTCATTCCTTTGTCCCTTTCTTGAACTGCAAACTCTACGATAAGAATGGCATTCTTGGCGAGTAGACCAATCAACATGATCAATCCGACCTGGACATAAATGTTATTCTGTAGACCTGCTAAGCCAATTGTTGCATATACTCCGATCAATCCAACCGGGATAGATAATAATACTGCCCATGGAAGAATATAACTTTCATATTGTGCTGCTAACAAGAAGTACACAAACAAAATACTAAGTGCAAAAATCAGAACGGTTTGTGAGCCCGATTGGCTTTCTTCCAAACTCATACCGGTCCATTCGTATCCGATATTTCCAGGAAGTTTTTCCTCGGAGAACTTTTCGATTGCTGCCATTGCATCCCCAGTACTATAACCTTTTGCGGGTTCAGCATTAACTACAATAGCATTATATAAATTGTATCTGGTAATAGTTTCCGGACCAACGATTTTCTTCAAGGTCACGATGGTATTGATAGGCACCATTTTCCCTTTATCATTACGAACGAAAATCGAGCTAAAGGATTCCGGGTCGGTACGGAAGTCAAAATCAGACTGTACATATACCCTATATTGTCGACCAAATCGGCTAAAATCGGAGGCTTGAACCCTTGCGAAATAAAGCCTGATCGTAGACATCATGCTATTAATACTTACTCCTAAAGCTTTAGCCTTAACCACATCAATATTGACCTCATATTGAGGGAATGTGGATTTAAAACTGGTATAAGCATTTCCAATTTCTGGCAGTTCATTAATTTGGTTGATGAAGGTATCCGCTAACACATTAAAGTCCCGAATATCACCCCCTAACCTATCCTGAAGCACTAATTCTATCCCTGCAAAATCACCGAAACCTTGTACTGTAGGCCTTGGGAATACTGTAAATTTGGCTTCATGCAATTGAGAAAGGTCATTTCTCACTGTGTCCATAAAGTCTTGGATATTCTTGATATCCTTACGGTCAGCATGAGGTACCAAGGTGATATACCCTGCAGCAAAGGCAGGACTGGCACTTGCATCTAAGGCATTATAACCTGATACTGAGGTCATCCCTTCGATATCTTTATGTCTTCTTAAGATACTATCTGCTTTTTTCAAGACCTCGGTTGTACGAGATAATGAAGCTCCTGGAGGCATTGCAATATTAAAGGTCACAAAACCATCATCCTCAGTTGGGATAAAAGATTTTGGAGACTTCATCATCAGGAATGCTCCAATCGCTGTAATTACAGCTAAGCCTGCCCAAGCGATTTTTTTGTTTTTGATCAACTTCCTTACGCCGATAATATATTTATCTGTAAACCTGTCAAAAGAGGTGTTAAAGGCGGTAAAGAACTTGTCCTTATAGGTGTTGAATTTATTTTTCTTTTTACCAATTTCCTTTTCATCTTGTGGCGCTTTGAGTAGCAATGCACATAATGCAGGACTCAGAGTCAAGGCGTTCAATGCAGAAATTAGAATAGCGGTTGCCAAGGTATAGGCAAACTGTCGATAGAATATACCGGCGGGACCTTCCATAAACCCAACTGGCAAGAATACAGCAGCCATCACCATTGTAATGGAAAGGATTGCTCCTGTAATTTCAGACATGGTAGATAGAGTTGCTTGCTTAGGTTTTTGTCCTGTAGCATGCATTTTATGGTGTATGGCCTCGACGACGACAATGGCATCATCGACCACAATACCAATAGCCAGTACGAGGGCAAACATGGTCAGTACATTCAGCGAGAAGCCGAAGAGCTGCAAGAAAAAGAAAGTACCAATTAGGGAGACCGGAATGGCAATGGCAGGAATCAAAGTTGATCTAAAATCTTGCAAGAAGATAAAAACAATGATAAATACCAATATAAATGCCTCAAACAAGGTATGTTTTACCTGATCAATGGACTGATCAATTTGATCCCGAACGGAATAAGTGATGTCATAATCAATTCCCTTTGGGAAATATTTCTTTTGTTCTTCGAGAACTTTTCGAACCTCCACATCAATATCATGGGCATTGGACCCACTGGTTTGCGTTAAGTTCAGGGTTAGTCCAGGCTTACCATCTACTTTATTATCCGAGTTTAAGTTGGTCGCGCCAAACTCAACCCTTGCGACATCCTTTAGATATAAGACTGACCCATCGTTATTGGTTTTAATAACAATATTTTGAAATTCTTCAGGTTGACTAAATCGACCTTTATGTTTAATAACAGTTTCAAAGGCTTCGTCAGAAGTTTCTCCAAATTTACCGGGAGCAATTTCAAAGTTTTGATCCTTGATGGCATCGGAGATATCCTTTGGCACCAAATTATAGAGGGCGAGTTTTTCTGGATTTAACCATACCCGCATAGCATAATCCCTTGCCCCCAATCTAGAAACCTGGGCTACCCCATCCACACGAAGCAATGGTCGCATCAAGTTAATTTGGGCAAAGGCTTGTAAGAATGTTTCATCATAGACCGAATCCTTCTGGTTAGAGAAGATATTGATGGTCATGATTACCCCACTCTGCCGGGGCATTGTGGTAATACCAGCTTCATTTACTTCCGCTGGGATAGAAGATATTGCTTTGGAAATCCTGGTCTGAACGTTTACAGAAGCCACATCGGGATTTGTTCCAGTTTTAAAAAATACGGTTACAGAACCTGATCCAGAGTTAGAAGCTGTTGATCGGATATAGGTCATATTCTCCACTCCATTGATTGCCTCTTCAATAGGTAATAATACGGAGCTTGCGACAGTTTCTGCGGTCGCACCTGGATAACTTAAGGATACAACTACACTGGGTGGCGCAATTTCAGGGAAACGGGATACAGGGAGTAATTTGAGCCCTACTAATCCCAGAATCACCAATATAATCGATACAACGGTAGCTAAAACGGGACGCGTTACGAATGTTTTAAGCATATAGAAATGTTAGGGTTGAGCTATTCTAATCATTTCCTTAATTAATCAAGGAAATGTTAGAATCAGCTTAAAAATTTAAATAGTCTATTATTTTTTTTGAGGTATAGGCATGATTGCAGAACCGTCGGTCAGTTCTTCAAATCCACTTGTAATTACGCGGTCACCTTCTTGTAAACCTTCGGACACGATGTAATTATCTTTTGTTTTTCCGTTCAACTTAATATTTCTACGTTGCGCTTGGTTGTTTTTATCAACCACGAATACGAAGGTTTTATCTTGCAATTCGTTTGTTGCCACTTGCGGAATCTGAAGGACATCTTTTTTAACCTCTGCAATTTTCAAGGTACCGGTACTACCAGAACGTAGGATATTATTTGGGTTCGGAAAAGTTGCTCTTAACGAGATTGAACCTGTTGTTCTATCCACCTGACCATTTACCGCATCGACAACCCCTTTGGAAGAATATTCTTCACCATCGGCCATCATCAGTGTTACTTCAGGAAAGGTCAATCGTTTTAATTTATCATATTTGCGACCTTCAACACTATCTGCTTTAGCTTGTGCTTTTGAGAAGTACAAGAAATCAGATTCGTTCATGGCGAAATAAATATAAACCTCTTGAATATCTGAAAGATTCGTCAATGGTTCTTTATCGCCCTTAGTAATCAGGTTACCAATACGTTTAGGGATTCTACCTATATAACCATTCACCGGAGCGGTGATAGTTGTAAAATTTCTACTTAATTGTGCTGAGCGAACTTCGGCGGCTGCTTGATCCAATCCGGCTTTAGCTACTTGATAATCCGATTCGGCAGAAGCTAACCTTACATCAGAAATTACATCATTTTCAACCAAAGGCTTCAAACGATCAACTTCTAATTTTGCATTTTTTAATTTTGCTTGTGCTACTTTCTCCGCAGCATACATATTATTTAAATCTTCTTGGTAGAAAGAAGGATCTATTTTAAAGAGTTTCTGTCCTTTACGAACATAAGCACCCTCATCCACATAAATCTCCTGTAGCAATCCCTCAACCTGGGGACGTACTTCCACATTCACCTTCCCTTCAATGGTACCAAGGTAATCTTTAACCGTAACAGCATCAGATCTTTCAACTGTATACACTGGCAATGCCATGGGTTTAACGATGTTTTCTTTCTCTTTTGATTTACTCTCAGAACAGCTAGTCATTATACTGACTGATCCGATTAATAATAATGTTGCTTTTAAAATTGATAATTTTGTTTTCTTCACAGTATTTTTCCGATTTTAATCTTTTGTCTTCGTAATATTTTTATTACACTTCCATCTTATTAACGTATCATTTAACAATTATTGTACCGTTTAACATTTGTTAACATATTATACTTTAGTTAACAAATTGTTAATTTAAGGACATTTAAGTGTTAAAACACTGGTTTACAAAGTTTCATAAGCCTAAAAAGAAATGAAAAAATCACTAAAATTTTAAAAAATTAAAATTAAACCAATTGCATAAAACGAAGTCCAACAGCGTTTTTATGTCTGGTTTTAAGGGGATTTATGATGAAATTAAGGGATTTTGAGGAATAATTACTCCAAGTATTGTCCCTGTCTAATCAATAGACTACGATACTTATTGAATACAGAAGATTTGGAAATAAAGCCTAGATATTGGTCATCTTTATTGACCACCGGAAGAATCCATACATCCTCCTTATTCATTTTAGTCATAACCAATTCCATTTTCTCCGTTTCAATGATAATATCATTAGGTTTTTGAGCCAATACGGCAAAGGTCTTTTCCCTACCTTCTTCCTCACCAAGCAAAATTGAGAATAGGCGTTCACTGTAGATGATACCTATTAACTTACCTTTATCATCAACAATGGGGAAAATATTTCTTTTGGAATGGACAATATCAGACTGACGGTCTAGTGGGGTTTCATTAGGTCGAAGTACGACAAAATTGGTTTCAAGGACATATCTCAATTTCATCATACTCAATACCGTTCGATCTTTATCTTCATAGGAGAGCAAGTCACCAGATTCTGCCAATACTTTGGTATAGACGGAATACTTCATTACACCTCTATTAATTAGGTAAGAGATTGAAGCTACCAGCATTAAAGGTACCATCAAGGTATAGCCCCCTGTTATTTCGGCAATCAGAAATATTCCAGTTAATGGAGCATGCATAATGCCTGCAAGAGCTGCAGCCATTCCGGCCATCACAAAATTAGGAACATTGAGTTGAACAAAGCCGGTTTGATTCATTCCATAAGCAAATGCAAAACCTATTAATCCCCCCATGACCAAACTAGGTCCAAAAATCCCCCCATTTCCCCCGCCGTTAATCGTGAAAAGAGAAGCGAATGATTTTCCGAATAAGGTTAATATGGTATAACATACCACTACCCAAGCCATATCCCTATAGTCAGAAAAAAGGGAATTCTTGACGATGGAATTAAAATGTCCATCCAGGATTTGTTGAATGGTCAGATAACCTTCACCATATAAAGCCGGAAAGATAAAGATCATCACTCCCAAGGAGATCCCAGACACCCATACTTTATTATAAGGGTTTTTAATTTTTGAGAACCAATTCTTAACGACCTGACTAAATTTTGAAAAGTATATTGTGTAGAGACCTACTAGAACTGCCAAGAGAATATAAAAGAAGATGGAACTGACCTCCCAATCTGTTGCGGCGGTATGGAACAGAGGTTCACTATATAAGATCCTAGAAATGACAGCTGCCAAGGCAGATGAGATCAATAAAGGAATAAATACAGGGATTGAGAATTCTGGAAGCAGTATTTCAATGGCAAAAACCATCCCAGCAACGGGACTATTAAAGGCACCTGAAATACCTGCTGCAGCCCCACATGCCAAAAGCATGGTAACTTCTTTATAGCTTAATCCGAAAAAGCGACCAATATTAGACCCTATTGCAGATCCTGAATAGGCAATTGGAGCCTCAAGACCTGATGAACCACCAAATCCGACGGTAATCGCACTGGTTACAATTTGAGTATAAATATTATGGAGGTCAATTCGGGAGGAACGTCGGGAAATAGCGTAAATAATAGGTGTAATTCCATGTTCTAATTTTTTGCCTTTGATAAATTTTCGGACATATAGAACACTTAAGAATATACCAATAAGTGGAAATATCAGGTATAGGGAATATTTAAAGTGCCATTCCAGGTCATCCTGCAATTTAGCAGCAATAAAATGAGTCAATCCTTTCAATAATGCGGCAGCCAGTCCACCCACAATCCCAACCACAAACGCTAGAACAATAAGAAAATTTCGATTAGAAATTTTCTGCATTCTCCATCTGTTTAGAGCTTCAAGTTTTTTAAGGAATTTTTGTCTCATTCTATTGGTTTTCACTTTTAGTATTAAAAGATTATACCTGAAATATTTATTATAGTATGGTGTTGATTATGCGTAATCCATCATTGGAAACCGCAATAATCGATGATTATAATTTTGCAAATATAGGAACGATTTATCGAATAGTTAAATAATGTCGGCAGGATATGTATTAATAAATTTCATTTGGCATAACATTTAGTATTTTTGGGATGAAACAAAATCTATAGTTATGTTAAACTTTATCAAAGCAGGACTTATTGCTGCTTTTCTAACGACTGGGACAATTCTTATTCCCAATGCGATACCGGATGAAGGGATGTTCCCTTTGAGTGAGCTCAGCAAAGCGGGCTTAAAAAAAGCAGGTTTAAAAATTAGCGAGAAGGAAATTTATAATCCAGGTCAAATTGGATTGGTAGATGCCTTGGTACAAGTCAGTGGCTGTTCGGGGTCATTCGTTTCTCCCAACGGATTGATCATTACAAACCATCACTGTGCATTTAGTGCCGTTCAATTGGCTTCCAGTCCGGAGCACAATTATTTGGAAAATGGTTTCGTTGCGAATTCACATGAGCAGGAAATCGAAGCTAAAGGCTTAAATATCCGCATTACAGATTCATACCAAGATGTATCACAAAGGATATTAGAAGCAGTTGCAAATGTATCAGACCCAAGCCAAAGAATTGATATCATTAATAACAAACGTCAAGAAATTGCCAAAGAGGCCGAAGCGCAGGACCCAACCATAAAAGCCGAAGTTTCAGAAATGTTTATTGGTAAGAGTTATGTGTTATTTAGATACAAGACCATCGAAGATGTTCGACTGGTTTATGTTCCTAGACAGAATATTGGTGAATTTGGTGGAGAGACGGATAACTGGGTTTGGCCAAGACATACCGGGGATTTCTCATTCTTAAGAGCCTATGTTGCGAAAGACGGATCATCCGCGAAATATTCGAAAGATAATGTTCCTTATAAACCAAAGAAACATCTTAAAGTAAATCCAAATGGCGTAAAGGAAAATGATTTCGTCTTTATTTTAGGCTACCCAGGAAGAACATTCCGACATAGACCTGCACAATATATTGAGTATCAGCAACAATATTTATTACCTTATACTTCAGAGCTTTATGATTTCCAAAATCAACAAATGCTTTTAGCGGGTAAAGATGATAAGGCGACAGAATTAGCTCTAGCAACTCGAATTAAAAGAAATGCCAATGTCATGAAAAATTACAGAGGAAAATTAAAAGGCCTTCGTAATATTGATTTGATAAACAGCAAGATTAAAGAAGATGAAGAATTGGCAAAGTTTATTGAAAATGATGCTGAATTAAAATCGAAGTATGGAAGTTTGATGGAAGATATTGATCAACACTACAAACAAGTATTTAATAATGCAGAAAAGGAACTTTGGTATAATAATATTTATTCTGGTATCCGTTCATTACAATTTGCTTCATTAACAAATAGTTTTCAGGAAGCCTTAAACAAAGAACTATCAAGTAGTCGAAAAGCTGAGTTGTTCAATGCTAACATTGCTAACTTTAAAAAGCAGTTAGCTGGTCTTTATGAAAGTTTCAATATCAATGTTGACAAGAGTATTGCCAGCAATATGTTTGCTCAAGCTTATCAATTGAAGGATGGAAACAGTTTACCATTTGTTGCTGCCCATAAATTCAATAATGAACAAGCTGCTTCAGATTATATAAGTCGGATTATTGAGGATTCTAAACTTTCAAACCAAGAATATTTCGAAAACACTGTTTTAAAAGATGCAACTAGTTTCTTAAAATATTCTGATGAACTAATGAAGTTTCAAAAGGAATTAGATTCTGAAATGCAACCCTTTTATGCGGAGCAAAAGAGAAGAGAAGGAAACCTGAACAAGTTAATGGCAGATTACATGGCAGTAAAGGAGAAGTTCCAATCGAAAAGCTTTATTCCGGATGCGAACTCAACATTGCGATTGACTTTTGGAAATATTAAAGGATATAGCCCTGCAGATGCAAAATATATGGCTCCCTTTACGACCGTAAAAGGAATAATTGAAAAAGGCAACTCGGGTTTACCAGAATTTGAATATCCAGAAGCTATTAAGACAAATTGGTTGGATAAAAACTTCGGTAATTATTTTAATAAGGATTTAAATGATGTACCAGTAAACATATTGTATAACATGGATACTACTGGAGGTAACTCTGGATCACCTATCATGAATGCTTATGGAGAGTTAATCGGAGTAAACTTTGACAGAGCTTATGATGCAACCATCAATGATTTTGCATGGAATGAGAGTTATAGCCGTTCCATTGGTGTTGATATCAGATATGTCCTATGGATTGCTGATAAGATTGATAATGCTCAATTTATCATTCAGGAAATGGGAGTGAAATAAAAAAATAAGGCTCGAAAGTAAATACTTTCGAGCCTTTCTACTACTAATATATTAAAGTTTGGATTTGGTGACTTGATCCACATAAGGTAAGTAAAGCGGCAATGCTGCAGAACCATACCATTTATAAATCGAATAAGATAAATAAGCACTTTTTATTGCGGGGTCAGTTTCAAGAATTGTTTTTACATCAGCCTCATTATCGATATTATTAATAATAAAGAGTCCTCTGTAGTTATCAGCATTCTTTCCAAAAGGACCAGCAACGATTAACTTTTCTTCTTTGACCAATCTATTGATGTTTTCCATATGCCCTTTAAAGGCTTCATTCATCAATTCTTTGTTATCATCTTTATTCGTCCCTGTTTTAAGGACAACAAAATAAAAGGACTTCATACCATAATCGTCAGCTCCTAGTTCCTTGGCTAAGTTTGAATCATATCCCTTATTTGCCTCAGCAGATTGACGATTCATTTTTAGGTATTGTTCTTTTCCTTGTCCAGCTATCCTCACATTGATTTGATCAGGATTATCCGTTGAAAGACTGTAAGAGATTTCCTGTGGGAAATCATGGTCATAATTAACGAATTTCACCTGTTGGCTATTGGCTTGTGGAACCGACTTGAATGAAATTGGCTTTCCAGCATTTTGTCCCAAGACCGTTGCAGTAAGAACAAGTTCATTATTCTTCACATGAATATCCAGATATTCAGAAACCAATGGCAATTTGTCGACAATTTTATAACCAAATCCCTTCATGTTATTCTCGGATAAAACATCCCACTGCTCTTGATTATTAGATCCATCTACCTTCCAATGCCCCTTAAGGAATTGGGGTAATTTATTTTGCCCCAAGCTAATCTGAAAAAAGAATAGGGTCAGGAAGCCAACTAATATTTTCATAAAGTATTTTTAATGCAAACATAGTTAAATTCCGAATCCACAGCTTTTTATTTTATGCAAAAGTTGGTTCAACACTTGAATATTCCAGAATAAATTGCTCTACCTTTTCCACCATATTTTTACTTCCTATAATTAAAGGCGTTCTTTGATGTAATTCGGAAGGGCAAATATCAAGGATATCTTTTTCACCAGTTGTTGCTTTTCCACCTGCTTGTTCAGCAATAAAGGCCAAAGGATTACACTCATACATCAATCTTAACTTCCCATTAGGGTATTGATAGGTATCTGGATATAAGAATATTCCGCCTTGGATCATATTTCTATGGAAGTCAGCGACCAATGAACCTATATATCTTGAAGAATAAGGTCTATTGGTTTCCTTATCTATTTCCTTACAGAATTGAAGATAATGTTTGATTGCGGTTGAGAATTGGTTGTAGTTACTTTCATTTACGGAGTAGGTCTTTCCAATTTCAGGGATTTTCAATTTGGGGTGAGAGAGGCAAAACTCGCCAATGGAAGGGTCTAATGTAAACCCATTCACTCCTTTTCCGGTACTATAGACCAGCATTGTTGAAGAGCCGTAGATGATATAGCCAGCGGCCACTTGCATTCTACCTGTTTGTTCAAAATCCTGCATCTTCATCTCACCACTAGGACTTACTCTTTTATAGATTGAAAAGATAGTACCTACCGAAACATTGGCATCAATATTTGAAGAACCATCCAGTGGATCAAAATAGACCATGTATTTACCAACCGCATACTTATTACGCTTGGATAGATCGAGTCCATCTTCATGTTCTTCAGAGGCGAGGTAGCAGCATTCTCCTACCCTTTCTAAGGCATCCATGAAATAATGGTCAGCGAAGACATCCAATTTTTGTTGTTCTTCACCTTGTGCGTTCATATTTCCTTGTTTACCAAGAATATCTGCCAGTCCAGCTTTATTAACTTCGCGGTGGACGATTTTTGCAGCTAATGAAATTCCTTGCAACAGTCTTGTCAATTCACCTTTTGCTTGGGGGAATTGCGTTTGTTGCTCAGAAATGAACTGTTCTAATGTTTGAATACTCATTTCGGTTTTATTAACTCAAGACCTTTTCAACTTCCTTAGGAATAAATTGCGCGTAATTCTCGTCAAACATTCCTTTTAATTTTTCTGCTAATTCTTGATAAGCTTCTTGATTATCCCAAACCCGTTTAGGGTTCAACAGATTAGTTGGGATCTCAGGACATTCCCGAGGCATTTGAAGATTGAATATTGGGTGTTTTTCGTATCCCGCTTCACCAATATGACCATCCATTGCAGAACGAATCAATTGACGAGTATATTTCAGTTGAATTCTTCTTCCCACTCCATAAGGTCCTGCAACCCATCCGGTATTGACTAACCACACTTGGATATCAGGATTTTCTTCAAGTTTTTTACGAAGCATTTCTGCGTAATGCATTGGGTGAAGTGGCATAAATGCTGCACCAAAACATGCTGAGAAGGTTGCTGTAGGTGTTTTTACACCCATTTCAGTACCTGCTACTTTTGCAGTATAACCATTGATAAAATAGTACATGGCTTGTTCAGCAGTAAGTTTAGAAATTGGAGGTAATACACCAAAAGCATCAGCACTTAAAAAGAAGATATGTTTGGGGGAAGCACCATATCCATAAGGATTGACATTCTCTAAGAATTCAATTGGATAAGATGCGCGCATATTTTCGGTAATGCTACTATCCTCGTAATCCGCTTCACGAGAACCAGGTTTAAAATTTACATTTTCCAGTAAAGCACCAAAACGGATGGCATTAAAGATTTGAGGTTCATGTTGCTGAGTTAATCCAATAGCTTTGGCATAGCAGCCGCCCTCAAAATTAAACACTTCATTTTGGGTCCATCCATGTTCATCATCACCTATTAATAGACGGCCATGATCTGCGGATAATGTAGTTTTACCAGTTCCTGAAAGACCGAAGAATAATGCAGTATCATTTTTCTTGCCCACGTTTGCAGAACAATGCATAGTAAGCACGTTATGTTTTAAAGGCAAATAATAATTTAATGCGGAGAATATACCTTTCTTAATTTCGCCGGTATATGCGGTTCCAATAATGATAACCACATGTCTTGTCAGATCAAGTACCACACAATGCGAAGTAGGTAAGCCTAGTTCGGCATAATCATCAATTTTTAAATTAGAAGCTGCCAATACGGTCCAATCCACACTTTTTTGGGATTGCACATCTACATTAACGAACATGTTATTGACAAAAATATCCTGACAAGGGCTTTGGGTTACAGTAAGAACATTTTGGGCATAATCTTTATGATTACAAGCCTGTACGGAACGTACATACATAATGTTTTTAGAAAGGTAGGAAGAAACCCTAGCAAGCAGGAGATCAAATAACTCTCCAGTCATTGGTTTATTTACCTTCCCCCAATTTACATGATCAGCAGTTTCAGAATCTTTAACGATAAATCTTGACTCTGGAGATCGCCCTGTAAATATTCCAGTTTTGAAACTTAATGCTCCCGTTTCTGTCAGTGAAGCTTCATTGTTTTTAATCGCTATTTCCACCAGTTCGGGGACTGGAAGTTGAAAATAAATTGGACCTTCTGGACGGATACCGAAGGACTCCAATTGATTACTGATTAAATTTGTCATATATAGGATTTATTTTGCGAACAAAGCTATATATATTTTTAGCAATAAAAAAAGCAAATTTAGCATATTGTAAATTTTACACAATTATAACTACCTTATTTTCAATTAAATAAAATGCAAATTTTGATTTAATTAATTTAGCAAAAAATGTAGGTAAAAATCGATGAATTTCATAATATGCATTTAAACGGTTTAAACGCATTTTTCGATGTTTTTGGGGAATTTTAAAGGATTTTAAGGTGTTTATTATTTTAATTGAAATGAAAATGTAGTCATTTTCCGACTCTGCTAAAATGAAAAGACAATATTCTTTAATAAATTGACAATATATGTTAAAATATATTCCAAAATTGATTACCAAATCAGCAAATAATTTGAATAAATCAATTGTTAGAGGATGTAAATTTATGTCTAAAAATCTTGGAGTTTAGGGATTCTAAAAATGATGACATATAAAATATAAATCCATACAATTAGATTACCATAATTTTGAAGGTCAGACTGTATATTTATGGGATATGAAAGACATTAAATATTCTTTACTAGAATTAGCGACATTACGTAAGAATGGGAATGCCTCTGAAGCAATTTCCCGAGCGACCAATGGCGCAAAATATATAGACAATTTAGGCTTTACTCGACTTTGGCTTGCAGAGCACCATAACATGGAATTCATAGCAAGTTCAGCCACCTCGGTTTTGATTGGTCATATTGCTTCGCAGACGAAGAACATTCGTGTAGGATCTGGTGGTATTATGTTACCCAATCACTCCCCATTGGTTATTGCCGAACAATTTGGAACCTTGGAAACTTTGTATCCAAATCGGATTGATTTAGGTCTGGGCCGTGCTCCTGGCACGGATCAGGTTACTGCAATGGCATTACGCCGCAATAATCTAAACACGGCTTTTTATTTCAAGGATGATGTGCTGGCATTACAGCGCTATTTAAGTCCTGACAATGTCAGCGCAAAAGTTAGAGCTTTTCCTGCGGAGGGTTTAGAAATTCCCATTTGGATTTTAGGATCCAGTACGGATAGTGCCTTCCTTGCAGCTGAATTAGGATTACCTTATGCATTTGCGGCGCACTTTGCTCCTGCCATGTTAAAAGCAGCATCAGAAATCTACCGTTCGAATTTCAAGCCTTCGACCCAATTGCAAAGTCCATATTTTATGGTTTGCGTGAATATAATTGCTGCGGACAGTGATGAAGAAGCGGAGATTCTTTCAACGAGCTTACAAAATTTATTTGCAGGAATCATTACCAACCGAAGGATGCCTTTATCTCCACCTACGGAAAAGCCAATTTATCATGGTATTCCAGAGATTGAGCAAGCGGTATTATCAATGACTTCAAGCACTTATTTTGGCGCCCCAACTAAACTTGCGCAAGAATTAAATGAATTAATTGAAGATTTACAAATTCAAGAAATCATGAGCACCAATTACATCTATGATGATGAAAAAAGGATGAAATCTTTTGATCTGATTCGGCAAACATTTGAAATTATTAACCAAAAACAATAATAGTTAGTAGGTATCACGACAAAATTGGTAGGCATTTTTATAAAATGCCTTTTTTTATACCCTATTTATAGGGTAGAGGTTAAAAAAAATCAAAAAATTAAGCTAAAAAAACCACTTCATTAAAACGATTATGAATATTTACTGTTATATTTACTACATCACACATAACTAAATCTTTTAAGAAAAAAGATTTGCCAGACAAGTGATATCACAGCATTTGGTTGGCTTAATAAGGTATACAAATAATAATTAATGTGATTTAGTAATTAACAATTTTGGAGATATCAGTTTGATATCCTGGGATAGTAATGGACTATCTGTCAGCGATAAAAATTCTTGATTGAAGCAAAAAAAGTGAATTTCTAAATTAGTGAATCTAAACTTACATAGGCTACGAAAAATCATAGCCAGATTTGCTCATGCACTAAAAGCTTAAATCTATTTTTAAACTGAGCTCCAATGATTAATAAAGAATTAGATTATGATTTGGAATTCTGCATATCTAGACCCGTACCTCAGCAAGGTACCTAAGAACATTTACAATCAAGTTGTAAGTGAAGAAGATTTGACTTCTAATAAATCTGATGCAATTTATATTGCGATAGTTGGAGGTGGACCTAAGGGATTTTATGCATTGGATCGTTTTATATCCAAGGCAATAGGTCAAAATTTAAATAAGACAATCAATATTCATTGGTTCAATCACAGTCGAGACTTTGCTGCAGGACCCAATTTTCAACCGCATTTACCTTCATATTTAATCATGAATGATTGTATTGCAGAGGTAAGCTGTTGGGATGATTTGGAAAAGCCACATTACATTCCGAACCGGTTAAAGCTTATTGATTGGATAAATCATAATAAGTCAGCAGAAAATGGTCCAAATCCGTCGGATTTTTGTTCCCGAGAGTTGATGGGTCTATATCTGATGGATGCTTTACATAAGACCTTGGAAAATAAACCCAAAAGTATTGATGTGAGTTTGATCAATGGGAACATTTCAGATGTTGAGCTATTACAGGATAAGATTAGATTGACAAATTCTAAAAGGAAACTGCCATTTCTATATGAATCAGCGATTTTATGTACTGGCCATAGTTTCTCCAATATGGAGCAGGAAGACTTATTGGCTTCAGAAAAGAACGGCAATATCATGTATCTTCCCCAGACCTACCCTGTTGAATTGTTGGATGATATTCCAGCGCAGGTAGATGTTGCAATTAAAGGAATTGGATTAACTTTTATGGACGCTGTTTTACATTTAACAGAAGGTCGCGGAGGAATATTTTATAAACAGGACCATGAATATCGATATTTACCATCGGGTTACGAACCGATCATTTATCCATTTTCAAGAAGGAATTTACCAATGTTACCCCGAAATGCATTTTGGTCAGGCAATAAATATCAACTTAAATTGATGACCGATGAATGGGTAGAATTATTAAAGAAAAGAAACCAACCATTAAATTTTGAGCGAGATATTCTGCCGACCTATAATTTGGAAACTCAGTTGGCATTTTACACCTATATTCATTCGACGAAGGAGTTAACAGATTCGGAGATTATTGATTTCATTGAGACCTTTAATTCTTCCAAACTTTTCTCTATCAATGCTTTGATAGATCCTATGGCATATTCCAAGGTTCCTATTGAATCCAATTACCATGAGTTTATTGTGGACTTAGGGATTTATAGTATGAAGCTTTCGGATGATGGGGAATTGAAGAGCCCAATGTCAGCAGCGATTGCTGCTTTACGGGAAGGTTTTTATCAAATTGCGGAGTTATTTGCGCATAATGGATTTGATGAAGAGTCTCAAGAATCGTTTGAAAAGCACTGGTTGGGATTCATAAATCATACAGCATTTGGTCCACCAAGGGATAGCATTGATAAATTATTTTGTTTGGCTCGAGAGGGATATGTAAAATTCATATTTTGTGAGGAACCGAGAATTGAAATCAACAAAGACTCTTTGGTCATTAAAAATTCTTATACGGAGAAAGAATTCAATTACCTGATTGACGCAAGAATTCCTAAAGGAGATTTAAATCTAAAGAACAATAAGTTATTTGATCGGATGCGTAAGCGTGGATTATTGCAAGAAATTGTCAATGGAAATTATAGAAATGGAAAAATTGCGGTGGATAAGAATGGGAAATTGATAAGTAATAACCATGAAAGTTTGATTTATCTCTATGGGATTCCTACAGATGGATCCTATTTACAGAATGATAGCCTATCGAGGGAGTTTAATAATTTTGCAAATCCTTGGTGTGAAGCTACTTTTGACAGAATTAGAAGTCAGAATTCATTTGACCAAGGGATTTCCTACAATCTGAGCTTTTCCAATGTTAATTACACAAACTTAACACCAAATTAACACTCAGCATAAAGTCTTTTTCTACTTTTGAAATATAAAAATTATTCAAAATGATAAAAGACGAAGTATTAACACAAGAATCGAATTCTATACTAGTAGAATTCCTGTATGATGGTGATGATTTTAACTCTGAGGAGGATTAAAATCCACCATCATATCTATCTCCCCTCCTAACTACCAAAATCCAAAAATTCTTAAAATTAAAAATTACAATAAAATTTATTCTCGAATAAATTTTCTTTGTTTTCTAGGTGACTAACCCATATTTACAAGTATTCTTAAATAATTTTTCAATAATAACAATATACATTAATTGAAAATTATTTATATTTATTTCTAATTAATCAAAAATAATTGTTTAACCACCTAAATAATGAATCCTTCTGTAGTTATGTCGGATAAGAATTTGTATATCAGCTATTACAAGTATATCAAATTCTATGCATTTAAACTTACGGGCGATTACGCTCAAGCTGAGGATCTTACTCAAGATGCCTTCACTTCCTATTTAATGAATAAATCAAAGATTTCATCGGATCCACGGGCCATCAAATCATTTCTTTTTACTACAGTAAAAAATAAAATGCTCAATGAGCATAAAAGAGGTGAGATAAATCAGCGTTATTGGCGTTTAAGTGGGTTTAACGAACAGGATTCAGTAGATCTGGATCATCTATTGATCTATACCGAACTAATCGAAGAAATAGATAAATTGGTGAATACGCTTCCTAACATGTGTCAGAAAGTAATCAAACTTAGTTTCTTTGATGGACTATCCAATATGGAAATTAAGGATGAGCTTAACATCAGCATCAATACCGTAAAGACTCATAAGAAACGCGGTTTAATCTATTTACAGAAAAAATTAAACCCCGAACATTTCACCTTACTCCTCTATTTTTTAACCTCGAATTAAATTTATTTTATTTTTCATTCATCCTTTTGTGCGTTCAGTTTTTCTAAGTATTAATTATGAACCCAAAAGAGAAGTACATCAGTACACTTATTTTCAAACACTTACAAGGTATTTGTACAGTCCAAGAAAGCAGAAAACTGAAAAAATGGATTGAGGAGGATATTAATAACAAGAAGTTATTTAATAGATGCATCAATTATGAATACATAAAGGAGGATTTGGCATTATTAAATTCCTTTGATGCGAAGAAATCATGGAAAAAAAGAAAAAAATCCAAAAGATTACTTTTCATAAAATGGTTTGTAGCAGCATCCATTCTTTTAGGAACATTATTATTTATTCCTACTGATTTTGGGAATAAAGGAGTGATTGAAGTTTTATCAAAAAATAAAAGAAAACCTGGAAATAGTCAGAGTCAAAATAACTCCGTTCAATTAATATTAGCTGATGGAAAAAAGATCAAATTAAATGATCCTCTAGAACTCAATACCGACACATTCATACTCTCTGGTAAAAACATCATTCCAGTTGTTTCCTCGATAAAATCAGCTGAAACAGAAAACATATTAGAGATTCAGGTTCCTAATACAAAGATTTATTCATTCACCTTGCCGGACAGTTCGAGAGTCTGGCTAAATTCTAATTCCAACATCCAATTCCCTTCCCAGTTTAATCATGCTCAGCGAATAGTATCCATTCAAGGAGAGGCTTATTTTGAAGTTAAACCTAATAAGAAACAACCCTTTATCGTAAAAACAAATCTTGGAGATATTCGCGTATTAGGAACCTCTTTTAATATCAAGAATTACAACAATGGATTTGAGGCCACATTAGTGGAGGGAAATATTGAGATTAAGACAGAAAAATATACAAAGCAAATCAAGCCTTTAGAAAAGGCAGTAATTGCACAAGGAGAAATAGGTTTATATACTGCTGATTTAGAAAAAGACCTTGCCTGGAAGCAAAACTTATTCCTATTCAGGAATGATAAACTTTCGGAAATCATCCCCCAAATTGAAAACTGGTATGGGATTCAATCACAATATAAAACCAATAAAACTCCTGATGAGACCTTTTCAGGTACTATAAATCGAGATGTAAGTTTGAAGCAAATTATTAATATCCTTAATCATTCTTCAGCACATCAATTTCAGATACAGAATAACCAATTAATAATTTCCGAAACCAAACTTTAATATTATGATGACATAAGCAATTCAATTCATTCGCTGCTTTAGCAGCTACCCTACTATCCAATTTTAAACAAAAATTAAACTTAAAAATGCATCACTTTTTAGAAGACAAAAAACTAGAAAGGAAGAGGTCTATTGGCTTTTCTTTTCTACCAAAGATGGCAAAAATTGCTTTTATATTTTCTATGTATATGCTAAGTAGCATCATTACAGAAGCAAGGGAGCAATTAATCTCGTTAAAATTTCATCGTGCTAAATTAAACACGGTTTTATACGCCATTACGAATCAAACCCAATATCAATTTTTCTATAATGACCGTGTCAGTAAAGAGATTGGCCTAATATCGGTTGATGTTGAGAAAAAGCCTTTAGAACAGGTTTTGGAGATAATCCTACCCATGGATAGGCTGAATTATCACATTGAGGACAAACAAATAACCATCAGTTTCAGAACCAAGAATTCAAAATCTGAAACTGTTGTTCAGCAAGAAAAAGTTCAAGGAACTATCAAGGATTCAGAGGGAAAGCCCTTACAAGCGGCATCTGTATCAATCAAAGGCGGCAAGGAAAGCAGTTCAAGTGATGAGAATGGACATTTTGAAATCGCTGCAAAATCTAATGATATATTAATAATAAGTTTTTTAGGCTATAAACGGCAAGAGCTAGCTATTGCCGGTCGCAAGAACATCCAAGTAAGAATGGTCCGTGACCAGCAAACACTGGAGGCTGTAGACGTTGTTGCCACTGGATACCAGACCATTGATCGTCGTAAATTCACTGGAGCTGCTACGAAGCTTAAGGCGGAGGATGCGCAACGATTAGGGGTTCCGGATGTTTCAAGGATGCTGGAAGGCCAGGTTTCGGGGGTTAGTGTACAAAATGTTTCAGGGACATTTGGTGCTGCTCCAAAAATCAGGGTACGCGGAGCGACTTCGATTTCAGGGGATAATAAACCCCTATGGGTGATTGATGGCATTCCATTAGAAGATGTTGTCAATATTTCTAACGACCAACTATCTACTGGAGACGCTAGAACTCTATTGGGCTCTTCAGTTGCAGGATTAAACCCTGATGATATAGAAAGTTTTGAAATATTAAAAGATGCTGCAGCAACCTCTTTATATGGCGCTAGAGCAATGAACGGTGTCATCATCATTACTACGAAAAAAGGTAAAGCTGGGAGCCAAGCTATTTCTTATCTGAGCAATATCAGTACCTTCCTAAAGCCAGATTACAATCAGTTTGATATTGTAAACTCCTATGATCAAATGTCAATTTATGCGGAATTGGCTAGAAAGGGTTCAATAGATTATGCCTTGATCAAAAACAATATGAATTCAGGTATTTACGGAAATCTATCACGTGCTCTTGTAACATGGGATGCCAGCGGAAAACCTTTAGTTGAAAACACTGTACAAGGTCGAGAAGCTTTCTTACAACGATATGTTTATCAGAATACAGATTGGTTTAATACGCTCTTCAACAATTCCTTTCAACAAGAGCATTCTTTAAGTTTTACAAGTGGTAATGAGACTGTTCAAAATTATTTTTCAACCTCTTTTTTAAAGGATAATGGCTGGGCTAAATCCAATGATGTCCAAAGATATACCGCAAATCTTAGAACGAATTACAAAATAAATGATCGCCTAAATATTGGACTAATTTCTACAGGTTCCATTCGGGATCAGATTGCCCCAGGAACCTTAGGTCAAAATAGTGACCCAGTTACAGGAGTTGTATCCAGAGATTTTGATATTAATCCTTTTTCATATGCCATGAATACCTCCAGAGTAATTGCACCACATGACTTGAATAATAATCTCGAGTATATCACCATGAATTTTGCGCCATTTAATATTCTAAATGAGCTCGAAAAAAATTACATGGAGTTAAAAATGTTGGATTTAAAGGTACAAGGTGAAATAAACTATAAACTTCCCTTTGGACTGAAGCTTTCGAGTACAGGAGCATATCGCTATGCTACATCAGGGAATGAACATAAGGTTCATGAGAATTCTAACATGGCTAATGCCTATCGAGCAGGTACAATCTATGAAAGTTCGGGCATTGAAAACAACCGAATTATGGATCAGAATAGGTTTTTATATCGAGACCCTTCAAATCCGGATGCAAGACCAGTTTCTGTATTACCATATGGCGGGATCTATATGACCAATGAGAATGTTTTGAAGAGTTTTTATATCCGAAATGCCTTACATTTTGACAAGAAAATAAACAAACATTATTTCACTGGATTTGCGACCCAAGAATTAAGGTATCTAGATAGGACTTCAAAAAACAACATTGGATATGGCTATCAATTTGGCAAGGGCGGTGTTCCTTATATCGATCCAAAAATGATAAAGATGTCAGTGGAGGACAATTACCCATATTACCAGATGAATGTGTTCAGTGATAGGTTTGTAGCCTTTGCAGCGAATAGTACATATTCTTATGATGGCAAGTATCAAATGACGGGAACGATTCGATATGATGGCTCAAACCAGTTAGGCCGAAGTAAGGTTGCCAGGTGGTTACCGACCTGGAATTTATCTGGTTCATGGAATATCGATCAAGAAAAATTCTTTCAGAATCAAACCTTTTTAAATACGCTTACCCTTCGTGGTACTTACGGATTAACCGCCAGTATGGGCCCTGCGACCAATGCTAGTTTAGTGCTACGATCAAATACCACCAACCGTCCATATATTTCAGAGCAAGAGCCAGTTATCAACATTGCCTTCCTAGAGAACAAGGACCTTACTTGGGAAAAGCAATACGAAACAAATATCGGCTTGGATGCAACCTTTTTAAATCGAAGATTTCAAGTGGTTGTTGACCTCTACAATAGGCAGGGTTTTGATTTAATAGGGCCAATGCGGATTTCGGGAATTGGTGGAGAATCTATTAAATATGCGAATTATGCAAATATGCACTCCCAAGGTATAGAGGTTTTATTTAAAGCAGACATTATTAAAAAAACAAATTGGGGCTGGAAAACGCAAATAACGAACGCCTTTAATAAAAACACAATTACCTCTATCCGGAATGAGCCATATATTTGGAATTTAGTTAATTCCGTTGGTGCGGCAAAAGAAGGATACCCCCATAGAGGATTATTTTCCATTGACTTTGTCAAATTGAATGAACTAAATGGTACACCTATTTATGTGAATGAAAATGGGAATATTTCCAACAATATTTACCTTCAAAGTATACAAACTGATTATTTAAAATATGAAGGTTCGGTTGACCCATTATTCACTGGAGGTCTTTTTAACACCTTTAATTATAAGGCATTTAATTTAAGTTTTTTAGTGACTTATAGTGCTGGAAATAAAGTTAGGCTAAACCCAATCTATAAAAACTCCTATTCTGAATTAGATGCGATGTCCTATGATTTTTTAGATAGGTTTATTTTACCGTATGATAATTTTTCACCTTCTATAGCTTCATCGAGGACTAATTCTTGGCTTCCGGGGAATCAAGTTTATAATGCCTATAATTATTCAGATGCACGTGTTGCTGATGGTGGATTTATTCGTTTTAAGCAAATATCATTGGCCTATCAATTACCAAAAAAATTATTACAACAGATAGGTCTCAAAAGTTCCTCAATCACATTAGTTGGAAATAACCTATTCCTACTTTACTCAGACCCTAAATTAAATGGGCAAGACCCAGAATTCTATGGATCAGGTGGTGTAGCCTTGCCTATTCCTAGACAATTTACCCTATCCGTAAAAGTTGGATTATAAAACATTGATGATTATGAAAACAAACCTATTTTTTATTTCAATATTCAGTTTGGTATTAGTCGGCTGTTCAAAATATCTTGACACCTCACCTGACCAAAGAACTGAACTAGATACACCCACAAAGATTGCAGAATTATTGACCTCAGCAAATCCACGAGCGAATTACATTCCATTTATGGAAACGGCTTCCGATAATGCAGGCGATAAAGGAGAAAGATCAGGAGTAACTGACCCCTTAAACAGAAGTGCATGGATCTATGAAGATATTATTTCAAATGATGAGGACTCACCAAATTTTTATTGGTTTGCGGCCTATAAGGCTATTAGTGCAGCGAATCATGCGTTAAGAGCAATTGATAAGCTTGGATTAACAGAAGAAACTAAACCTTTGAGAGGAGAAGCACTTGTTGCAAGGGCGTATGCTCATCATATGCTAGTGATGTTGTTTGCTCAGAATTATGAACCAAATGGGGATAATGAATCACCTGGAATTCCCTATGTAACCATGCCGGAAACTGAAATTGTTCAGAAATATTCGCGGAATACTGTTCAATATGTATATGATCAAATAGAGAAAGATTTGGTTGAAGGAATCCCTTTAATAGTGGATAATCGATATAAAATCACTAAATACCATTTCACACGAGCGGCAGCACATGCCTTCGCATGTAGGTTTTATCTTTTCAAGGGAGATTTAGATAAAGCACTTGAGCATTCAAATTTAGCTTTAGGTGATGATCTTTCGAATTTTATCAGACATGTCAATGATAAGGATTTCCTACAGCGGGAATACTTTTTAAAGCAACAATGGTATACGATTGCCACAAATCCGAGTAACCTTCTTTTGATTGAGGCGCCAAGCCTTTGGGGAAGGAACTTGGCTACGAATCGCTATGGATTTACAGCAACACTATTAAGCGATTTACTCGTTAAGAAAAACGTAACGAATGGAGCTTTTGCATATCCTATTTTTGGAGGCGATAGTTTTGTTTACCATGTTCCAAAATTCAGGGAAATGTTTGTAAAATCATCAATAAACGCGAATTATGGTATTGCTATCAACATTATCCCTGCATTAACAAGTGATGAACTTTTGTTAAACAGGGCGGAGATTTATGCGAGGAAACAACAATTTGATAAATGCATAAAGGATCTAAATACCTTCATCAGTAAAAAAATATACTTCCATGCAGACCAACCGGAATATATGCCTTTGCTACACAATGTAAATGCTAGGAAAATTAATGCCTTTTATGGTTCAGAGAACTTAGAGTTAAATCTGATTAAGACAGTATTGGATTTCAAAAGACGCGAATTTTTATTCGAAGGGATACGATGGATGGATATTTTAAGGATGAAAATACCCGTTCAACACAAGGCGTACGATGAAACAGTAACCTATATTTTATCGGCAAATAGTCCAAAGCGAATGTTCCAATTACCTCAAGAAGTTATTATTTCAGGTTTAGAACCAAATCCAAGATAAAAATGAAAAGCTTAAATATTATTCGAACTTACTGCTCATTATTCTTCATACTTCTATTAAGTGTCAGTTGTTCCAAAGAAGAATTACCTAAGGAACCAATTATTGATTTAGGTGGAGAGAGCTGGAAGAAGATGGAAATTGATGAATATATCTATTCACAGTTCGTGAAACCATATAACATGGAAATCAAGTACAAATGGAATCCCTATGAGGTGAATTTTTACAGGACCTTAGTTCCACCTATTGAAGGGAATGTTATTCCGGTTTTAAATACGCTTACTAACTTATGGCTGAAGCCATATGAGAAGACCGGTGGCAAGAACTTTTTCCGGAGATTTCCAATTTCAAAAGTAGTGTTAGTAGGAAGCCCAGAGTACCAAGAAAACGGTGCTATGGTAGTAGGTACTGCTCAAGGAGGGTCAAAAATCAACCTTTATGATATCAATAATTTTTCGACAAAATACAAACAGCTAATTGTCTCATTGATGGGAACTGTTCATCATGAATATGCTCATATATTTCATCAATCTATCCGATATCCTGAGGCTTGGGGCAAAATAAGTGCTCATTTATATACAGAGACATGGTTTAACACCACGGATGAAGTTGCTAAAACACAGGGTTTTGTATCCGCTTATGCCAAGTCGTCTGATAAAGAGGATTTTGCAGAAACCATTGCCTATTTATTGGTATTAGGTCAAGAAACTTTCGACCAAATGATTCGGGAGAACATTTTTGCAGAAAAAACATTTCGAGCGAAAGAAAAGATTATTGTCCAATATTATAAGGAGGTCCTAAATATTGATTTCAGAAAACTACAAGCTGAAGTAAAATCATCGATGGATAAACTGGTTACCAATTAATTATATGTTATGAAAACGAAACTTTTAATATTCAGTGTATTCTTATTTGTATTTTTTTCCTGTAAAAAGGATGATCTAGATTTTAATAGACCAGATCAGAAAATGGAAAAATTAAAAACAGAATATGAAAAACAATTGATAAGTGCAAAAAACGGATGGATCGCCTATTTATTTCCAAAAGGTGGTGGAGGATATACATTTAAGTTTAATTTCAACGAAAACAACAGGGTAAAATCTGGTTTTTCAGTATTCGAAGATTACGCGAAAAATTTAATTGAAAGCTCTTACCGTATATCCGTTGACCAATTGATTTCTTTAAATTTTGACACTTACTCCTATATTCATTATTTAGCTGACCCAGACCCCTATATCAATGGAGGAAACCCCGGAGAAGGATTAATTTCAGACTTTGAATTTTCCTTTATCAGAGTTACCACGGACACTATATTTTTAAGGGGTAACCATAATGAATCTGATATGATGCTTATCCGTGCCAAAGACAATCAATCAGAGAAATTTTTATTGGATGTATATAATAACCAATTAAAAGTCGATGCTTTTAATACGATGAAGGGGTATTACAATAAATTAACTGTTAATGGCCAAACCCATACAATCGCAATTAATACCTCTACAAATACTGTAGGATTTTATTATGAGGAGGATGGGGTCCTAAAGCACCATAACAGTTATTTTGTATTTACGGATAAAGGAATTTTATTGAAAGACCCTTTAAAAACAAAGAATCTTAGCATATCAGAAATCTCTGAAATAGTTCCAAAGCCATTAGAAAATAAAATATCACTCAAAATAAATTTAAAGGACACGTATATCGTAGAGAATGGTAATAAGCCAATTTTCATAGATAATGATGCACCTAAAAGAATGGTATTAGCTAACCGTCGATATTTTTCAGGAACAGGTTTTACGTTAAATGGTAAAATTGATGCATTTGGAATTCGCAATTTCACACAATTCAGTGCACTATTATTTATTCCTCGATTATATTTAGACCCATTAGATGCCTTTTATTTTGTTTATGATAATTCAAGTTTCTTTTTAGGTCCAATATTTAATTCTATTTATTCGAATGATGGAAAGTTAAAATTCAAGATATACTATTTATTGAACGGCATTAATCCTGACGAAAAGTCAGAAACTATTGCCAGAAACACTGCTATACAATGGTTCGAAAAAGAAGGTTACTATGTTTTTCAAATAGGTCCTGGCAGCTATGATCTAGTCAGTGTTAAGGATGGTACTTCATGGATTCGTTTCACCTAATAATTAAAGTAATGAAAAGATTTATTATATATTTTTTATGTATTTTTTTATTTGCATCCTGCGAAAAGAATACATTAAAAACCTTTGAGATTGAAAAGGTCTGGAAAGATCCTCAAGAAAAGATGGATTATTTTAAAAAGGAGATATTATCAAATAAGGATGGTTGGGAAATTAGAATTAACAATGGTTTAAATGGAGGAGTAACTGCAGGTTATATTCGGTTTGACAGTGAAAATAATGCTCAGTTTTTGGTTGACTTTTCAGACTTATATAGTTCGCTACAGAAGACTGAAGTTGATCTTTCCGTAAAAGAACGGAGTCCAAGTTTGATTTTTCCAGCAAATTCCACATTTGGCTATTTTACAACTTATACAAAGAGTATAGATTCGATTTATAATTTCAACAAGGTAATCAATGATACAATTTATCTGGAAGGAGTAGCTCAGAAATCCAGTCTGAAACTTATAAAATGTAATGCCCAAACTGCAAATCAGTTTATAAAAAATCGTTTCGAAGAGAATAAAAAAACCATCAATAGTATTTTTCACGCTGAGAAATTCTTTTTCTACTTAAATACGCTGAACAATTCATATGATCTTGAAATGGATACTATTAATAGATTTATGAAATTACAATATAAGTCTGCGGATAGTATTTCCATTGCGTCGAGTTATTACTTTTTTAATGGAGTTGGAATTACCTTAGAAAAACCAATAACTCTGGATGGTCAGAAAATTGAACATTTAAATCTTCCGGAAATAAAAAGTGGGAAACTAAATTTTCAAAACACATTTTCAATCAGTAATGAAAGTAAGCCAAAGATTTATGATCCAAAATCGATTGATAGATTTTTGCGAAAAGAACCACCTATAGTTTGGAGTTCTTTTGAAGGGTTTAGCACAAGAAAACAAAATGATATTGCTAAGATGAAAAGGATTCCACGCTTCACGGAATTTGTAATTTACCCTCGCTATGGTCTTGATTCAGCAATTAATCAAGAATATGGATTTGTAGGATTTATTTTAGGGGATTACTTTGGGGAAGGGATTGAAAATCCAATTGTGGATAAAACTGCTGAGAATTTGGTGAAATTCCGTCCATTAGGTGGTATGGGACCTCGAGCAAAAGAACCCAATACTGTTCATGCTCTAAAAGAAATTTTTAAGTATATATATAATCCTAAAGGGTTTTATATTATCCCTTATAGAACCGGCTATTATTTAGTTGATGCAAGGGATGCCTTAACATGGGCATATTTTGTCAACTTAGCAAACAACTAGCTTTAATACCCGAAATTAAAAAATGAAGAAGGTGTCTAAAAAGGCACCTTCTTTTGTTTTAATACCTTTCTTGATCTCAATTATATTTTAAACAATATTAAGCTGCAAGTCGATTTTCTGTACTTTTCATCACGCTGATAGCTTGATTTATCGCAAATAGGGAGTTGTTGCCACCAGGTTTACCAATTAAAGTTTTGCTTTCCCACTTTTTTGCCCATTTTCTTAGGTTATGGGCAATAGCCATCAATCCGAACTCCACAGTAACTTTCTCGAGTCCTTTCATACTAAAGCGGGTAAACTTGTTGTTGCTTTTCATCTGTCCAAATACCGCTTCGACTTCCACGGGTCTTTTGCTTCGATGGTATAGCCCTTGTGTCGATAGTAGTCTTTCTCTAGCTTTAGCCTTGAGCCAAGCAAGGCGGTGATTGACTTCAATCAGACGATTGCCCTGTGCTTTATGACACCCATCACGCATCGGACAGCCCTCACATCGCTGAGCTTGATAGCAGCTCACCTGGGCGGCATATCCGTTGGTACTGACCCTGGTTGTTTGTCCGACAAAGCTTAGTTTCTGTCCTGCCGGACACACATAAAAATCCTCCTGATCATTGTAATATAGGTTCTGTACCGAAAAAGGATCCTGCTTATGCTTTCGCTTCTGCTCCATATGGAAGTAATTGTACTTGATAAAAGCGGTTATATCCTGTCCTTCCAACAACTCATAGTTCTGCTCACTGCCATATCCGGCATCTGCGACGATTGACTCACTTTGTTTTCCGTAACGGGACTCAAAGCCTTCCAAATGTTCCGGTAGGGTTGTCGTGTCTGCGGTAGTCTGATGGATACTGTAATGGGTGATGAACTGTTCCTCGGTACTGATCTGTGTATTGTAGGCGGGTTTGAGTTGACCGTTCTTCATGTGATCCTCTTTCATGCGCATAAACACAGCATCGGTATCGGTCTTACTATAACTATTGCGATCCCCTAGTATTTTCAGCTGTTCTTCATATTTCTGCAATCGTGGCAAGTAGTCATCTTCGAGTTTCTTAAGCTGCTTATCGGTAGACTTATTGGCCACTTTGAGCTTTGCATTGATCGCTTTGATCTTTTCCTTCAGCTGCGTGCTGTCGATAGCCTTGCTAACTTCTTGATTGCCTAATGTAGATTGGTCTTGGGTAATCTGCGCATCAATATCGGCAAGAACCGAAGCGATGTTCGCTTCTAACTTTACCTTGTTTTTCTCAACCGATTTCTTCCATACAAACGTATAACGACCAGCTGCAGATTCGATCTTGGTACCATCAACATACTGAACTTTCAGGCTGACGTACTCCATTTCATGTAACATCCGGACGATACTTGCAAACAACTCCTGTATTTGCCCCTTAAGACGCTTCCCCCTGAAATAGTTGATCGTACGATAATCAGGGGTACTGTTGCCAGAAAGCCACATGAAATAGATGTTCTCTTGTAAGGCGCGTTCAATCTTTCGGCAAGAATAGATATTGCTTAAATAGGCGTAGAACAACACTTTGATGAGCATCCGGGGATGGAAACTAGTAGTGCCTCCCCCTTTATAAAGTCGGATAATATGATCCAGATCCAACTGATCAACAACCTGATTCACCAACCGAACAGGATGGTTCAATGGAATACGATCAAAAATATTTTCAGGAAATAGACTCGGACTATTGGATGGAAGAGCTTTGAATTGTATGTTTGCCATATTGTTTTTTGGGTGCACCTTAAGATACTAAATCTTAAGGACAAAAAACAGAAAACCCCGCCATTTTTTAATGACGGGGTTATTTTTTTTTAGAGACCTTTTTAGACAGCCCCTTCATTTTTTATGTTATACATTCAACAAACTATGCTGACTTGCTGTAAAAATATTTCTGAATACAATATTTAACTCATTCTCTCTTTGGGCTGCTCTGATTCCGAGTAATGGTAAAAGCTCGGCACAATCCATACGAATATCTTTTGCAATTTCTCTGGAAAGTGTTGCAATATTCTCGAATAAGCTAGCATCAACTTCAGCATTTGCAATTGCCTTTTCCCATAGAAAAACGGCATTATGTTTTACTTCCTTAACTTTATTTTCAAAGCTTGTTCTGATTTGATCAAGTTGTTTGAATCTTTGTTTGCTATTCTTTTCTGCCCAATTAGGCTCTTTAGATTTTTCGAAGTAGTATTTTTCGATCAGATCTAAGAATCGTTTAAACATCCCGACATAGTTCATCAAAAGGGTTAGTTCAGCAAAGGGCATAAATGGAATATTAAACAATGCTGAAGCAGAAGTTTTATTGTTAGGGTCTAGCATAAATGCATTTTCCTTTTTTACCTTTAGATTCTGAATAGAGAATGAATGGCTTGCTGTACATTCCAATCCGAAGGTATCCCAATCATATTCAATCAACACATTTTCCCGTGGCACTAAAAAGGAATAATAAAGAGGTTCTCCTGAATCTGTTTTTACAGTTTCTCCATCTTTTATGATTTCAGCATTAAAAGTAAAATGAGTTAAATGGGGTGCACCAGTTGCATAGCTCCAAAAGCCTGACACTACATAATGATCTTCCAGGTCAATGGCCTTCCCTCCGACTCTTCCACTTCCACCCAAACATATTTTAGGATCTGACCATAGTTTTTCAGAGAGTTTAGGGTCAATAAAACCTGCAAACATATTTGCTCCAGCACATAAAGTTACTGTCCAAGCAAATCCGCCATCATAATAGGCTAATTCTTCGAGTAAATCCAGACCTTGAGGAAATGGCATTTCAAGACCATTTAAATTTTTGGGAACCCATAAATTAAACCAGTTATTTCGGTAAGTAAACTCTAACTGCTCCTTTGTTAGGGATTTATGTTTAATACCTAAAGGCTGTAATTCCTTAATGATATTGATTTGTTCTTGACTAAGCATTAATTGAAATTTAATTGATCTACGTTTTGTGATTGCATAATTTTCTTCCATTTAAAGAATCCGAAAATCGCGATCACGAATAAAAATGTTGTTAGGGCAGCAAATAGATAGAGGTCTTTATGAATCAAAAGTGGGATTGCAAAAAGGTTACTGATATTTAATAAAATCCAGTTTTCAATTTTTCTTTTTGCCAGTAACCACATTCCAGCCCAAGCGGTTGAAGTCACCCAGGCATCCCAAACAGGAACATCTGAGTCTGTAATACTTCGTAGCAGGAAGTAAAACAATAAGAAGCCTGCAAAGACAATCGTTAGGACAATTTTCCATTCTGTCTTTGTTGTGTAGGATATTGGTTGCTCCTTTGCGGTTTTATTGCTCATCCAGAACCACCAACCATAGATGCTCATGACCAGATAATAGATCTGTAAGGCAATTTCTGCATATAATCCGGCAGAAAATAAAACCATCATTCCGGAAATAATTCCAAGGATTCCAAATAAATAATTTGAGACCTTATTGTTTTTGGACAATAGAACCTGGATGATACCACAGATTACGGAAAACCTTTCTAACCAAGAAGTTTCCTTTAAAGTATGAAAAATATTATTTAAGATTTCCTCCAATTTCGCTGAATTGATTATGCACTTATGGAGACAAGGGAAAGGATATAATTTATTCCTACGCCAGCATTACCTGGATCAGGTTCATTTCGATGGATCATCGAAAATGGGTATCATCTCAGCCTAAAAATATGTCTCGCCAGAAGCGAGACATATTAGCACCCCATAAGATATTATGAATATTATTTATCTATCTGCAAAATAGCAGAAGTACGATTTCTAGTTGATTGACACAATTCTGCGTCATCATTTAATTTTTTGCCCCATGAAGGAATCATTTCGCGTAATTTCTTACGGTAAGAATCGGATTTAGCGCGATCAGGGAAACATCTTTTCAACAGGTTGATCATGATAGCCACCGATGTAGATGCACCTGGAGAAGCGCCCAATAATGCAGCGATAGAACCATCTGCACTGGATACAACTTCAGTTCCAAATTCTAGGATACCACCATGTTTAGGATCTTTTTTAATTACCTGAACACGTTGACCAGCTTTTTCAATTTCCCAATCTTCCAATCTAGCCGTTGGCATAAATTGTTTCAATGAATCCAATTTATCCTGCGGTTTTTTCATGACCTCAGTAATTAAATATTTTGTTAGAGGTAGGTTATCCAATCCTGCAGAAAGCATAGGACGGATATTTGAAAGCTTAATAGATGCAGGTAAATCGAAGTAGGATCCTTTTTTCAAGAATTTGGTTGAGAAACCAGCATAAGGACCGAAAAGTAAAGCTTGTTTACCGTCGATATAACGAGTATCTAAATGCGGTACAGACATTGGTGGAGCACCAACAGATGCTTTTCCATATACCTTGGCATGGTGTTGTTTAATGATTTCTTCGTTATTACATCTTAACCATTGACCTCCCACAGGGAAACCACCGTATCCTTTTGCTTCTGGGATACCCGATTTTTCCAATAATAACAAGGAGTGACCACCGGCACCAATAAACACGAATTTTGCTAGGATTTCTCTTTTCTGGCCTGTTTTTAAGTCTTTAACCTCAACTTCCCATCTTCCGTCATCTTCACGGTCAATATCTTTTACCTCTTGATTCAAGGACAATTTAATATTGTCTTTACCATCCAAGTAGGTAATCAAATCTTTTGTTAGAGCACCAAAGTTCACATCTGTTCCGATGTCCATTTTGGTAGCGGCGATAGGCTCGTCCACTGCTCGTCCTTCCATCATCAAAGGCACCCATTCGTTCAACAAAGTTTTATCCTCAGTATATTCCATACCCTTGAATAAATTTTGTTTCGTCATGGTTTCGAATCTTGTTTTTAAGAATTGTACATCTTTTTCACCAAATACCGCGGACATGTGAGGCACACGGCGGATAAAATGGTTAGGATTCTTGATAATGTTCTTTTCTACTAGGTAAGACCAAAACTGCTTTGAAATCTCATATTGTTCAGCAATACTAATTGCTTTATCAATTTTTACTGATCCATCAGCTTGCTCTGGAGTATAGTTTAGTTCACAAAGTGCGGAGTGTCCTGTTCCGGCATTATTCCACGCATCTGAACTCTCGGCAGCAACAACATCCAAACGCTCGATTATCTCAATATTAATATCTGGACTTAGCTCATTAATTAACGTACCTAACGTCGCACTCATGATACCACCACCAATCAGAACGACGTCTACTTCCGTTTTCTTTGTTTTCTTACCCATGGTTTTTAAATGAAATACAAAATTAATATTCGGTTTATATTATAGCGAATAAATTTGTCAGAAACGTTTCAAATATTTGTGATTTTATCAATAAATACCCTTTCTCTTATTCAATTCTACCATAATCCCATTTTTTTGCAGGAATGAACTTTCTATTCCTACACATTTTTTGTATTATGCAGTTTATTTGTCACTTTTGTGGACATTCTATTATTGAACATAAATAATTAATTATATGAAATTGTTAGCCGGAAAAACCGCCTTGATTACTGGGGCATCCAAAGGAATAGGTCGTAAAATAGCGGAGGTATTTGCTGAGAATGGAGCAAACGTTGCTTTTACTTACCTATCTTCTGTAGAAAAAGGCCAGGCTCTAGAAAAAGAACTTGAACAATTTGGAACAAAAGTAAAAGGTTATCGTTCCGACGCTTCCAAATTTGATGAAGCTGATAAATTAATCAATGATATCGTAGCTGATTTTGGAACTTTGGACATTGTTGTAAATAATGCTGGAATCACAAAAGACGGTTTGTTAATGCGTATGACCGAAGAAAATTGGGATGATGTAATTAACATCAACTTAAAATCAATTTTCAATGTTTCTAAAGCAGCATCTAAAGTGATGATGAAGAACCGCAAGGGTAGCATCATCAATATGAGTTCTGTTGTTGGGGTTCAAGGAAATGCTGGACAAGCTAACTACGCAGCGTCTAAAGCAGGAATTATTGGATTCTCCAAATCATTGGCAAAAGAATTAGGCTCAAGGAACATCCGTACAAACGTTGTTGCTCCAGGATTTATCCGCACAGAAATGACTGACGTTTTAGACCCTAAAGTGGTTGAAGGTTGGGAAGCAAATATTCCATTGAAAAGAGCAGGTCAACCAGAAGATGTAGCAAATGCTTGTCTTTTCTTGGCCTCAGATTTATCATCATACATCACAGGTCAAGTAATTCCTGTATGTGGTGGTATGTTATAAGAGTATTTAATTATTCAAACAAAAAGAGACTTCTATTTGGAAGTCTCTTTTTGTTTGAAAGCTTTTGCTGTTTGTTGTTGTATATTTGCAGCAATGGAAATAGCTAATAAGATATTCAATATACAATCTGAGGAAGAATTCAATCATTGTGCCCTTGAAGTTTTCAGATTTCAAGCTCAAAACAATAAGATCTATCAGCAGTATATTGATATTTTAGGTATTAATCCGAAAGATATAATCCACTATAAAAATATTCCTTTTTTACCTATCCAATTCTTTAAATCCCAGGATATAATTGTGGAAGGATTAATTCCTGAAGTTACCTTCTCGTCATCAGGCACTACAGGCATGATCACTAGTAAGCATCTTGTTGCAAAATCCAGTTTGTACATTGAAAGTTTCAGAAAAGCATTTGAGGAATTCTATGGAGATGTGAAGGATATAGCGATTTTAGCCTTGCTCCCATCCTATCTTGAGCGTTCTGGATCTTCGTTGATCTATATGGTTGATGATTTAATCAATAGATCAGAGAAAGCTGAAAGTGGTTATTTTTTGTATAACCATGAAGATCTTTTCAATCGCCTAAGCGAATTAAGGAATTCAAAAACAAAAACTGTGTTGTTTGGAGTAACTTATGCGCTCTTAGACTTTATCGAGAATTTCAATATTGATTTTCCTGAATTAATCGTCATGGAAACCGGTGGTATGAAGGGTAAGCGAAAAGAAATGATCAGGGAAGAGTTGCATGAAATTCTTTGTAAAGGTTTTAATGTCCCTAGTATACATTCTGAATATGGCATGACAGAATTGTTGTCTCAAGGATATTCAAGTGGAAATGGGCTTTTTAAAACACCGAATTGGATGAAGATATTAATCCGTGACACCAATGATCCGCTAACACTTTTGGACAACAAAAAAACAGGAGCAATAAATGTCATTGATTTAGCCAATTATTTTTCCTGTTCTTTTATTGCGACTCAAGACTTAGGGAAATTTCATTCCGATGGGTCCTTTGAGATATTAGGTAGATTTGACAACTCTGATATCCGAGGTTGCAATCTTCTTGTTCAATAATTTATTGTAAGCTAGGGTCTTCAAAGGTATTTCCAGCATTAATATCGCCAGTTTCATATCCTTTTTTAAACCAATACATCCGTTGTTCAGAAGTACCATGGGTGAAGGATTCAGGATTAGCTTGTCCATAAGCTTGTTCTTGAATATGGTCATCTCCTACAGCTGCAGCTGCACGCATCCCATCCACGATATCATCATAGTTAATCTCCACATCAGTTAGTTTATTTAAGTGATGCGCCCAAACCCCAGCATAGAAATCCGCTTGAAGTTCAGTCATAACCGAAATCTTATTGTTTTCACGTTCGCTTAATTTAGAGCGAAGGGCATTAGTTTGAGATAATACCCCAAAAATATTCTGAATATGGTGACCAACTTCATGCGCAATTACATAAGCAAGCGCAAATTCACCCTTAGCACCATATTTTTGAGAAAGCTCACGATTAAAGCTTAAATCCAAATATATTTTCTGATCTCCTGGACAGTAAAATGGTCCAAATGCAGACCTTCCAACCCCACAACCTCCGGTTTCAATACCTTCAGTATAGACCAGTAACGTCGGTTGAGGATAAGATTTTCCATTATCTTGAAAGATTTTAGCCCAGACATCGTCGGTACTAGTTAATACAACTCTGGCGAAATCCATCAATTTATCCTCCTCAGGAGTAGATTGATATTCTCCTTGTTCATTAACAGATCCTTGCTGTCCCGAACCTTGCATCTGGTTCAATAAATCGTTGGGGTCTCCACCCATCAAAAAGCCGATAATCAATACTATTACACCACCTATTCCCCCAAGAGTCAACTTTTGCCCACCAGACATCCCTCTACGATCTTCGATATTACCGCCGCGGCGGCCGCCTTGCCATTTCATAAATATTTCTTTATTTAATTTTAGTTTGTATTTGGTTACACTACAAATTCTTTGCCATTGCTATTATCTGGAGGCAATGTTGCTTAAAGGTACAATTCATTCCCCTCATTTAAAATGCTTATCTTTGAAATCATTATATATTACCAAACATATGTTATTAGACGATCTGAAAAATAGAAGTGAGAACCAATGCGAACTTTGTCGCTCGACCGAAAACCTTGATATTTACGAAGTTCCTCCTACCTCAAACGCTTCCTTAGATAACAGCATTTTGATCTGTTCTGTTTGCAAAGGGCAAATAGAAAAAACTGAACAGATAGATCCTGAGCACTGGAAAGTTCTTGGAGAAACCATGTGGTCAGAGCACCTTCCGGTTCAAGTGGTTGCTTGGAGAATGTTGAGCAGATTGAGAAATGAGGCTTGGGCAGCAAATAATTTGGATATCCTTTACCTTGATGATGAGACTCTAGAATGGGCTAAGAAAACCGGAGACCATGAAGCCGAAGCTACAGTTGAATTTCATCAAGATTCTAATGGAACGCGATTATTCGAAGGTGATACCGTTGTATTGATCAAGACATTAGATGTAAAAGGTTCAAGTATTTCAGCTAAATTAGGAACGGTTGTTAAAAATATTCGACTTGTTCCTGACAATACAGAACAGATTGAAGGCAAGATTGAAGGCCAAACAATCGTTATATTAACAAAGTATCTTCGCAAGGGCTAATCCTTGGTTATACTAGAAAAACATTTGTAATGAAAAAAATATTATTTACCGCATTGATTGGAATTGCTTGTTTACAAGTGAATGCACAAGAAAAGATTGATGCTAAGAAAATGGAGGAGGTTATTGCTAAACCTCAGACACAACTATTAGATGTAAGAACAGCTGGTGAGTATGCCGGTGGACATATCCCTAATTCGGTAAATGTGGACTGGAAAGAGAAAGAAAAATTCGAAGAATCGATCAAGAATTTGGACAAAGATCAACCAGTATATGTTTATTGCTTAGGTGGTGGTCGTAGTAAACAAGCTGCTGAATTCTTAACAGAAAAAGGATTTAAGGTTTATGATTATTCCGGTGGAATGATGGATTGGAGGAGTGCAGAAAAACCTGAAATAAAACCAGATAACGCGAAGGAAGCCAAAGAATTAAGCACTGAAGATTTCGATAAGATTATCAATTCTTCTGAATTGGTTTTGGTTAATTTCTCAGCAGTTTGGTGTGCTCCTTGTCAAGAACTAAAACCAACAATTGATAAAATTGAGAAGGAACAAGCTGGAAAGGTAAAAGTTGTTCGTATAGATGCTGACCAGAACAAAAATCTGATGAAAGTGTTGAATGTGCGTGGTATTCCTCAACTAATCCTTTATAAAAATGCTGAACAAGCGTGGAATAAAACAGGTGTAGCTACCGAAGCTGAGATATTGGCGCAAGTTAAGAAAGCAAAGAAGTAATAATAAATTTCAACATATAGTGAATCAAATCGCATTAATTTCAGGTGCCGTTTTAGGGATTTTATCCATTATCCTAGGAGCTTTCGGAGCTCATGCACTTAAGAAAGTTCTTTCAGAAGAAAGGTTAAGTTCCTTTGAAGTAGGTGTTCGGTATCAGATGTATGCCGCAATTACATTACTTATTATTGGTTTCCACCTAAACTTCGATTCAGGTGTAGAAAACTGGGCTTATTATGGAATTTTCTGGGGCTGTATCTTATTCTCTGGAAGCATCTATATCCTTAGTTTTAAAGATAAATTAAAAGCAAACATGAAATTTATTGGCCCAATTACCCCATTGGGAGGCCTGTTAATGATTGTCGGTTGGTTAATGCTGTTGATTTCATTCATTAACTAAAAAAAACTAGCACATAAAAAAAATGGCTTCCATTCAATTGGAAGCCTTTTTTTATAACTCTCTATACCATTCAAGGAATTTTTCTATTGCTTTTTTCTTTGCCTCATCTAAATGATAATTCAAGCTTTCATTTAGATAATGATGGTAGTCGAAATTTGGAAATACTGGCAATCCTGGAATGACATCATCTGGTCTAGAAACACCGTCTTTCAAAGCCTCATTAAATTTCTGTTCAAAGCTATCAGGTAGCTTTTTATTCGATACCCAAACTGCATAAGCGAACGGCAATCCGGTTAATTCTTTCCAGTAATGTCCCATATCATAAGCGTAAGGAACATTTTCCTTTTTTCCAAAGGTACGATCACCAATCAGGACATACGCATCAGCCTCACCTTCTGTCACAACCTTGACATCTTTCTTCCAATAATGCTTCAGTAAAATCCTAGCTAATCCGTTAGAAGTTCTGGATTGCTTATCCAATAATAAGGTTTCAATCTCTTCAATTGGTTTGGAGGAAAAAATAAAAACCGAATCAACATAGTCTAGAGATCCAATACAATAATCTCCAATAAAGTGATATTCTTCTAAATTCGTGAGCGCAGCTACTGGGATAATTCCCATGTCCGACTCGTCTTCAATTACTTTTCGAGCACACTCTGATGGGTAATCCACCGAGAGCTCGATATCATTCATTACATCTGAATTTCTTATTCCTTGTAAAAAAGGGAGTGTATTGGTATAAGAAACTGCAGATACTCTAATTTTATTCATTTAACAAACCTTCTAAATGCTTCGTATTATAATAATCAACTATAGAAAAATTGTTGTCAGCGAATTCTAATTTATATAATGCAGTATTCGTATGGGGGAAATCATCCATTTTACAAACGGGGACATCTGTTAGGTGGCAAAGCATAATTCTCAATGCCCGACCATGCATACACACTAATATGGTTTCTTCTTCAGGTTGTTGCAGCATGTAATCAATAGCTTCCTTTTGTCTATAAACCAAGGCATTGGGAGATTCACCGTTTTCTATCGCTAGATCAAGATCATTGTTTCTCCATGAGTTTACAACTTTTTCAAATCCTGAAAGAATATCTTCAGTCTGCTCCTGACCTTCATAGATTCCCCAACTAATTTCATCCAATCCAATCAATTGTTCCATTGGAACTCCATTTTTCAAAAATGGCGCGACCGTTTGATGTGTCCGAATTAATGTGGAAGTGTATATTTTGTCAAAGGGGACATTTTTATAGGAGTCGTAGAAAGCCTGTGCCTGTTTTAGTCCATTATCATTTAAAGGACTATCAACACCCCTACCCTGAACTATTCCTTTCAGATTAAGATCAGTTTGACCGTGACGGATAAAATAAAATGTTTTTTTCAATTTGACCCAGACTTAAGAATTTACCACTGGCAACGAATAATATTGTTTTTTCGGGCTAGTTTCCTCAAAAACAAAGTCTTTATAATCTGTTACCACATTATAAAGCGTATCACGCTCAATAGGATGTCTTCCTACATTTTTAATCAGTTCCACTAATTCTTTAGTACTCATTGCCGGAGTTTGCTCTTCAGCACCAGCCATACTATAGATTTTTGTGGTATCATCCAAAGTACCATCAATATCGTCCACCCCAAAGCTCAAAGACATCTGTGCTGTATTTCTAGAAATCATCGCCCAATATGCTTTAATATGTGGGAAATTGTCCATATAGATCCTTGCAATAGCATAGTTCCTCAAATCTTCGATTACAGAAACCTCAGGAACATGATCCATTTGGTTGTCTTTGTTTCTAAATTTCAAAGGAATAAATGTTTGGAATCCACCGGTTTTATCCTGGAGGTTTCTCAAACGATCCATATGGTCTACGCGATGCCAGAATTCTTCAATATGTCCGTATAGCATGGTTGCATTGGTGTGCATTCCTAATTTATGAGCTTGCTCATGGATATCCAACCATTGATCTGCTGTACATTTATCATGAGCAATCTTTTCACGGACTTCCGGATGGAAAATTTCAGCTCCTCCTCCAGGCATAGAATCAAGCCCGCAGGATTGAAGAAATTTCAATCCGTCATAGTGACTAAGTTTTGCTTTTTTAAAGATGTAATAATACTCTACTGGTGTTAATCCTTTGATATGGAGTTCCGGTCGATGTTCTTTACATCTTCTAAAAAATTCAGCGTAAAATTCTAGATTTTGTTTAGGGACAACACCCCCTGTGATATGAACTTCAGTGACTGGCTCGCCATCGTATTTTTTCACGATGTCCATCATGCCATCAACATCCATTTCCCAACCGTCGGTTCTATTCTTAATCAATCTTGAATAGGAACAAAACTTACAGTCATATACACAAAGATTAGTGGGTTCAATATGGAAATTACGGTTGAAGTAGGTGTAATCTCCGTGTTTTTTCTCTCTGATATAATTTGCTAATACTCCTAAATATCCTAATTCTGCGTTTTCAAAGAGGTAAACCCCTTCTTCAAATGTAATACGCTCGCTATTAAGTACCTTCTCTGCAATTAGCTTTAATTCTTCTGATAAATTTTTGTCGTTCAATAAAAACGATAATTTTTCTGTTGCTTCCATTTCGCAGTCCTTACTATACAAATGTATGAAAACATAGCCGAAAAAGCTAAAATTTGAAGCTCTAAGCTTCTACAAACTGTTGCATATCAATCAAACGTTTATATAGACCGTTTTGCGAAATTAATTCCAGGTGAGATCCAACTTCAACAATCTGTCCGGCTTCTAAAACAATGATCTTATCCGCATTTTGAATCGTACTCAGTCTATGTGCAATAACCACCGTAGTTCTGTTTTCCATTAATTTATATAATGAATCCTGGACCAAGCGTTCTGATTCCGTATCCAATGCCGAAGTAGCTTCATCCAACAACATAATTGGAGGATTCTTTAGTACCGCACGGGCAATACAGATCCGCTGACGCTGTCCACCTGATAATTTAGACCCCCTATCTCCAATATTTGTTTGATAGCCTTGCTCTGTACCCATGATGAAATTATGAGCATTGGCAATTTTCGCAGCTTGAATAACTTGTTCTTCTGTGGCCTCAGCATTTGCAAAAGCTATATTGTTGAAAATGCTATCATTAAATAAAATAGATTCCTGATTTACAACCCCAATGATTCTTCGCAGGGAATCTTGTTTTAAATCTTTGACATCAAGTCCATCAATGGTAATTGAACCAGAAGAAGCATCCATAAATCTCGGAATCAAATCCACCAAGGTAGATTTTCCACCTCCAGAAGGACCAACAAGTGCTACAGTCTCCCCTTTATTGATGGTAATATTGATATCCTTCAATACTTCAGTTTCCTCATACGCGAAATTCACATTATTGAATTCAATCTTACTATCGAAACGATCAATATCTAGGGCATTCGGTTTATCAGCAACTTGATTTTTCTCATCTATCAATTGTAATACTCTTTCCCCTGCCGCGATACCATTATGGATATTACTGAAAGCATCCGTTAATGCTTTTGCAGGACGCATTACTTGAGAGAAAATTGCAATGTAAGCGATAAATTCTGAAGCTGCCAAATCTCCTTGACCACTTAAAACCAAATGACCACCGTATAATAGGATTACAGCGACCATCCCTACTCCTAGAAGTTCAGAAACTGGAGATCCCATTTGTTGACGACGTACCATCCTTCTATTGATCTTTGCGTACTCATCATTTTCAGAATTAAATCTGCCTTTAATAAATTCAACTGCATTGAATGATTTAATGATCTTAATCCCTGACAGAGCTTCCTCCAATAAGGTGATCATATTCGCATAAACACGTTGCCCTTGTTGAGCTTGTTGCTTTAAAGTCTTCACAATCTTTGAGATAAAGAATGCAGAAACAGGAATAACCAATAATGAAAATAAGGTAAGTTTAGCCGAGATAAGAAATAACATAACAACATATGCTATCAATTGAAGAGGTTCTTTAAACGCCACCTGAAGAGTTCCGGTTACAGAAAATTGTACGACCTGCACATCGGAAGCTATTTTAGAGATGATATCTCCTTTTCTTTGATTTGAGAAATAACCTAAATGAAGGTTCATCACATTATCAAATACTGACTTTCTTAAATTTAATAGGGTATGAATCCGGAGGTTTTCCATGATTCTTTGGGAGAGATATCTGAATAGATTACTTATAAAAACCGATGCTACAATAACAATACAGATATATTTTAAAGCATCATAGGGACCTAATCGGTTATTAAGATCATAAGCGAAATAATTAAAATAACCCATTACATCAAAACTTTCAGGTTTGGCAACTGGTTCAATGACCGCATCCTGAGAGTTAAAAAGAGTGTGTAATAAAGGAGCTAAAAGAGCTAGATTCAAGGTGCTGAACACCACCATTATCAAAGTACATATGATATAAGGTATAGCATATTTCTCAATGGGTTTTGCGAACGAAAGTAGTCTAAAGTATGTCTTCATGCAGATTACTAAGATTACAAATGTAAGAAAAAATGTAACCTAAGCTGTTTTTCAGCGTCAATGGCATCAAAATGTTGCAATCAAATGTCAATAAACTATTCCTAATAACCTCTTTATTACACACTGTTTCAATTACTTATATATACTCAAAAGTACTCGGTGAATAAAATTAATTTTCATAGTACCGATAATTCTCTCTAGTCACTATATCGATTGGCATATATTGCAATTTCACCACTTTTCTTTTGGCAATAAAAAATTCATACAGCGCCAAAAATGCTTTATAACCTTGCTCCAAAGGCTTTTGACAGATTAGAAAATCTATAAAACCATCTTTCAAAAACTCAATATTTCGAGTATGGTATCCATTTCCCACCAATTTTATATCTACAATACCTCTTGTTTTCAGATAATTGGCAACAAGGTAAGCCCTGGAGTTGGTAACATAGATTAATTTGGGGTTCTTAGTTTTTAAATAATCATCCATAAAAACTGCGAATTCGCTAGGATCGGAAATCTCAATGTTGTAACTATCTATTGAGCAATGGTATTTCCCATCCAGAAAATATTGCTCAAATCCTCTTATCTTTTCCATCAAATGTTCAGTATTATCATTTTCTCGCACAACATTCACGACAAGGATTTCATCTTTGGGGTTGATTAAATACTGACATAAATGACCTACAACGCGTCCTGACTGCACCAGATCCTGACCAATATAACTTAAAGGATGAACTTTTGGAATTTGAGACTCAATGAATACAAATTGAATTCTTCGTTCAACACATTTTGCAGCAAACTCCCGAGTCTCATTAATAAAAATCGGAGCTACAATAACTCCGTCAATATGTTTATTCAATAACTCCTCTGTCTGTTCTATAAAACTCAATCGATCATCACGATCAAAAAAGTAATATCGCAAATCCACTCCAAAATCTCCAAATTCAGATAATGCTTCCTCTATTCCTGTCACTGGAGCATTCCAATATTCTGCTTCACTACATTCCTTTGGAATCAAAATCCCAAATTTGTAAACCCGTTTGGAAGCTAGTCGCTTCGCCAAGATATTCGGCTTATAATCCATTTCCTTTATTATGGACAATATCTTTTCTTTCGTTTTTTGTGCAACTCCCGTTCTATTATGAAGAACTCTATCAACTGTAGCTATAGATACATTTGCCCTGCGAGCAATCTCCTTGACACCAGATAATTCAGATACTTTCATACGCCTTGATAATTAAAGAAATTTTTTTACTTTTTATTGTTACTAATCAACGTTCAAACGAAAATACACTTTTAAATCATTAAATATTATTTTCTTTAGAATTAAATTTATATTAAAACACGTTTTTTTACAATAAAATAAATTTGAAGCCAAAGTTAATTTCTTAAAACGTATATTATTTTATCTTTTCAACGAATTATTTCGCGAATAAAATCAATTTTTACATATTATTCAGGAAAAATAATGACCAATATCAAAAATAACGGTTCATTTGATATAAACGCGACATTACCAAAATATCTTGTAATAAAATAAAATACACTAGAATTTAAAATGTTTAATTTACATATAATTTACCTAATAATTATTTACACAATAAAATTCGACCGAATAAAGCCAAATTTTACTGCTGAAAAATAGAAGGTTCGCAAGAAGAAGATCAGGAAAAATTAGAGTCCTAGGAGAATCATTAAAAAATTCCCTAAAATCAGTCATTAATTATTCAAAAAGTGGGTTTATTATTTATGATAATTGAAATAAAACCATTAAGATTTTATAATTTTATCGGCAAATTAAATTAAATAATGGAAATAGAAGTAGCGAAACGACTTCAACGAACGGAAGAATACTACTTTTCGAAGAAGTTAAGAGAGATCGATGAGATGAACAGGAACGGTGCGCAGGTGATCAACCTAGGCATTGGCAGTCCTGATCTCCCTCCGCATCCTGAGGTTATCCAAACCTTACAGGCGCAGGCAGCATTGGCAACTACTCATGGTTATCAAAGTTATAAAGGTGCAGCAGCACTTAGAATAGCCATGGCTGATTGGTATGCTCGATATTATCGCGTTACACTAAATCCTGACACCGAAATCCTACCATTAATTGGATCTAAGGAAGGTATTGTTCATATCTGTATGACTTATCTTCAAGAAGGCGATGAGGCTTTAATCCCTAATCCGGGATACCCTGCCTACTCAAGTGCAGTAACCATAACAGGTGCTACACCGATAAGCTATGAACTAAAACCTGAAAATAATTGGCTACCAAACTTTGATGAGCTTGAGGCCAGGGATCTGAGTAAGGTTAAATTAATGTGGATTAATTATCCGCATATGCCGACTGGAACGCTGGCAAATCGCGAATTCTTTGAAAAGATCATTGAATTTGGTAGAAAACATCAAATTCTAATTTGCCATGATAACCCATATAGCTTTATTCTGAACGATCATCCACAAAGTATTTTGGAAGTTCCGAATGCTCTGGATGTAGCCATAGAGTTAAACTCTTTAAGCAAATCTTCAAATATGGCAGGCTGGAGAATTGGGATGCTGATTGCTAATGAACATAGAATCGGTCAAATAATGCGGTTTAAAAGCAATATGGACTCTGGTATGTTCTTACCCTTGCAATTGGCTGCAGCAAAGGCTTTGAGTCTTGATAAAGAATGGTACACACAGTTAAATGAAGAATATAAACTTCGAAGAGAAAAGGTTTTTCAAATCATGGATCTTTTAAATTGTACTTACGATAAAAACCAAGTGGGTTTATTTGTTTGGGCAAAAATTCCTGAAAGCTTTGAGAATTCTTATAAACTATGTGATGATGTACTTTACAATGCAAAGGTATTTATTACTCCAGGCGGAATCTTCGGTTCTGTCGGTGAGAAATACATTCGCATTAGTTTGTGTGCCAAAACAGCGGTTTACGAGCAGGCTATTGACAGAATCAGTCAAGCATTAGCTTAAACCTATTTATTAATTATTGAATCATATTTGAAATGAATATAGCAATTGTCGGAATAGGACTGATTGGAGGTTCCATCGGTATCCGACTTAAGGAAACAAATTTCTTCGACAAGATTATTGGGGTCGAAAAAAGTGAAGTAAATCAGAAGAAAGCATTGCAATTAGGCTTGGTGGATGAAATCCAGACACTATATGAGGCAATGAAAACCTGTAAGGTTATCGTATTGACAATTCCGGTTGATGCAATTATGACCTTACTTCCTAAATTATTAGATATTGCAACCGATCAGGTCATCATTGATATGGGATCTACAAAATCTAATATTCTAAATTTAATAAAAGATCATCCAAATCGTGGAAGATATGTTGCTGCCCATCCGATGGCCGGAACAGAATATTCAGGTCCTGAAGCAGCAATTCCAAACCTTTTTAAAGATAAAATGATGGTGTACGTGGAAGCATTCCGCTCTGATGAAGATGCATTTGAACTTGCTGATGCCGTTACTGAACAATTAGAAATGCAAACCTCATTTATGACAGCAGAAGAACATGATATGCATACGGCTTATGTGTCTCATATTTCCCATCTGACCTCTTTTGCCCTTGCTCTAACCGTCTTAGAGAAGGAAAAATCACAAGGTAGGATCTTTGAACTTGCAGGATCTGGTTTCCAATCAACGGTCCGTTTGGCAAAATCTTCTCCTGATATGTGGACTCCTATTTTTAAACAAAATAGAACCAATGTTTTGGAGGTATTAGAAGAACATATTAAGCAATTGCAACATATCTACGAAAAAATCCAAAATGAAGACTATGAGGCAGTGCATAAATGGATAAAAAAGTCCAATAAAATTAAACGAATCATTAAATAAGTGTTATATGTTGGAGAGAAAAACTTTAAGCAATGATTTAGTGAAACTCATTCCCATGATCAAGAATGATTATGAATGGGTATTCGCTGCTGCCTCTGACCCCGCAATTTGGGAACAACATCCGGATAGTAACCGCTATACTCCTGTTGGATTTACCAGATATTTCCAAAAATTGATCGATACGGATATCCCCTATTTGATCATTGATAATAAAACAGACCTGGTCATTGGGGCAACCTCATTTTATCAATATGATAGAAATGAAAAGTCCATCGCAATTGGGTATACATTCTTAGCCAAGGAATACTGGGGCGGGGAATATAACCAATCGGTAAAGGATCTAATGATTGATTTTGCCTTTGAAAAATTAGATACTGTAATATTTCATGTGGCAGCAGAAAATACTAGATCTCAAAAAGCGTTGGAGAAAATTAATGCCAAGAAAATTCATGAAATTGAAGAGAAAAGCGGACTGAAATACGTTTATGCAATCTATAAACAAGACCGATAATAATCGATTTCAAAGATATAATTCGAACAGTAAAAAGGAGAAATGGTTAACCATTTCTCCTTTCTATTAATATCATCAGCATCAAGCTCAAAACAAATCGTTCATCATCCACTTCTTTGTCTGTCAACTTGTTGACGATAAATTTCCGACCAAAGAATGATGGCTCCTTAGTAATCTCAAATACCGCCTCGTCATTATTATCTCGTAGAAGGTAGGAAGGGTTAAAAACATAACCTGAAAGCATCCCTAATAAAGGCAACTCACCAAAAAGCCCATCCCAAAATTTCACCCAAGGATTCTTTTCCTTTATGGTATGGTCTTGTTGATCATTCGCATCCATTAAATTAAAAGTGGACCGCCAAAGAGATTTAATCGATTTTCGCCTTACTTTCCCTATAACCTTCCCATTCTGATCAGTGATAGTGAAAGTCTGTTGAAAATCAATTAATTTATTCGATTTCAATTCATATAATAACTCAGCCTTGCTCTCATCCCGATAGACCATAATATGATCACGAATGGTAAAAATCTTCTCGCGAACATAATAGATGCTATTCCCTAAAGCATCTTTTGCCGAAAAATCATTCGCCAAACTTGTTACGCGAAACCGAAAATGTAATGGGTATTGAAGGTCTTTCATAAAATAAAAATAGAGAATAGATTTGATAATTTTCTAACCCCTTTTTTACATTTTATTAATAAGCTTATTGAGCACTTTACCTAAACCTAATTTAATATTAATATTATCATAACATCCCCACTCTACTTTTGCTCTTAATCTTAAAACAATTGTAATATAAGTTTGAAACTATTCAGAATCTTAAAGTTCGCTTTCAACCTTATTTATTAAATTTATTACAAATTGAATTCTAACTAATTTTGTTTAGCTGGAAATTCATTAAAATCAACAAATGAAAAAATTAATCTATAGCCTAAGCTTGGGAATAGCGCTTTGTAGTAGTCCTTATTCCTTTGCTCAAGTAAAACCAATTGCATTTCTACCTAATGCTCATTCCCATAACGATTATACTCGTAATAATCCCTTCAATCAAGCCTATGGCTTAGGTTTTGGCTCTATTGAAGTAGATCTGTTCCTAAAGGACAATGAACTCTATGTTGCGCATGACCCTGAAGATATCACAAAAGAAAAAACCTTTACAAAACTCTATCTACAACCGATTTTAGATGCTTATAAAAACAGTACGGATGGCTATTTATTTCCAAATCAAGGTCAGTTGCAGCTTCTGATAGACCCTAAAACCGAAGGTGCACCTATCTTGGACCTGCTGACTAAAATCCTTAAACCCCATCGCGAATTATTTGACAGCAAAAACAATCCTAAAGCGGTCAAACTCATTATTAGCGGAAATAGACCAAAGCCTACTGATTTCCATAAATACGATGATATTTTTTATTTCGACGGAACATTAAATGAAAAATACAACAAACAGGAATTGGAAAGAATCGGTTTGATCAGTGCTAGTTTTGGCTCCCTATCCAAATGGAATGGTCTAGGTAGACTTACAGACAAGGATTTGTCAATCGTAAAAGGCAAAGTGGACTCTGTTCATAATATTGGTAAAAAAATACGCTTCTGGGCAGCCCCAGACACAAGGACAACTTGGCTTGAATGGCAGAAAATTGGAATTGACTTTATCAATACCGACAAACCTTTTGAGCTTAGTGAGTTTTTAATCAATGCACCGAAAACCACTTATCAAGAAAAGGAGGTCTATCAACCCTATAAAATCAAAGAAAAATTCCAGGCGGGATTGAAACCTAAGAACATTATCCTTCTGATTTCTGATGGTGCTGGACTATCCCAATTATGGGCAGCAGCATTAGCAAACAGAACGCAATTAAATGTTCTAAACATGCCCTTCACAGGTTATCTGATTACCCAACCTACTGATAATTACCACACGGATTCAGCTGCTGGAGGAAGCGCAATAGCTACGGGATATAAGACTAAAAATCGCCATATAGGCGTGGATAGCCTTGGAAATAAAGTTCAGAATATTCCTGATCGATTATCATCTATAGGAATGAAAACCGGTATTATCTCCAATGATGAACTAATTGGAGCTACTCCTTCTGCTTTCTTTACCCACGTACAAGAGAGAGATTTTTCAGATCAAATCGCACGCGATATCCTGGATTCAAAACTTAATTTATTAATGGCAGGAAATAGTAATTCATTTAAAAAGAACAATGGCGAACTATTGACTGACTTAAAGAAAAAAGGCTTTGAGGTACACGAAGGTTTAGATAACCTTAGCAAATCCAAGGCTAATCAAACCATTATTTTTGAAGAAGATAAAGTCGATCATAAATGGAATAAACTGGATAAGGATCAATCTGATTTAAAAACTTCATATAGATTTATCGAGCATGCTTTGCAACCTTCCATTGAGCACCTGAACAAAAACAACAATAAGGGATTTTTTCTTATGATTGAAGGTGCTAAGATTGATGGTGGAGGCCATAGTAACTCAACAGGCTTTAGCATCACTGAATACCTAAGTTTTGACAAATTAGTAGGTCAGGCATTGGAATATGCAGATAAAAACAAAGAAACTTTGGTTATTGTTACTTCTGATCATGAAACTGGTGGAATGATAATTCTGGATGCAGATTCTAAAAATGGAAAAGTCTCAGCAAACTTCGCTACAAATGACCATACTGGAATCCCAGTTCCTTTGATGGCCTTTGGTCCCGGAGCAGAAAACTTCCAAGGATTTAAAGACAACACTGAAATAGCAAAAATTATTTATCAGCTTAAGAACTTAAAGTAATATTCATAAAAAAAGGATGGCTAATAACCATCCTTTTTCATTTTAAATATTTTAATACTTCCATTTAAGTTTATCAAACACTTTTGACCATAACCAAATCGGACCTATAGTCAATAAACTCAAAAAAGAAGCATTCCCTTTTTTCACTTTCGAACTGCTGAAAAACAAACCTAACAAGCTGATAACAGTTATAATACTGCAAACCAAAATCACGCTTGGTCCACCATCTCGCTCTACGTATTCCAATTGAACAATGAAATAACTCATTATCCCAATGCAGAATAACACGGCATAGGATAAGGTTGGAGCTAACTTCAAATAACTGTAAACCACAATGGCAATGAAGAATGATCCCCAATTTAAAAAGGTATGAGCATTCATTTTAACTAGAAAATCAAATTGAGGAAATGGAATCATCCAAATCAAGCCCATAATGGCAAAGAAAGCCAAAAACAGAAAAATACTATAAACTATAAGATTACCTTCCCCGTAAGTTTGGTCCAACTCATTAAAATACCGCTCAACAGGTCTTGTATTTTCTACTTTTTTATTGCTTTCTGGCGCCTTTTTCTTCATGCCTGCAAAGTTAACTATTCTTAGCTAACATTTCACTCTTTCTATAGGCATAATAGAAGACCACAGGCAATACCGCAAAAGATAAAATCAAACAAATCAATAAACCGCCCACAATCATAATAGCGAGGGGCTTTTGAATCTCAGAGCCCATACCACTGGATAATGCTGCTGGCAATAAACCCATCGACCCCATCAAAGCAATCATTACAATCGATCTAATCCTGCTCTTAACGCCCATATCAATAGCTTCTCTCAAGGAATTCTTTTTGAGGTAATCCTTCATTACCGCAATCAGAATAATTCCATTAATGGTATTTACTCCAAAAAGAATGATCAATCCAATACCTGCAGAAATTCCAAAGATTGTCCCAGTAAACCATAAGGATAGAAAACCACCAATAAAGGCAAATGGAATCGTAATAGCAGCAATCGCAGTATCTTTCATATTACCAAAATTGCTATACAATAGAACTAATATCAATAACAAGGAAATTGGAATCACCGTCATCAACTGCTTCGTAGCCCTTTCCTTACTTTCAAACTCACCTGCCCATTCCATATAATTCTCTTTTGGAAGCTTGATTTCTTTCGCCACAACCTCCTTCGCCTCTTCAATCGTACTTCCTAAATCACGTCCTGAAATACTGAATCCTATTCCGATATAACGGCTATTCCCTTCACGGTAAATAAATGCTGGCCCAGTCACATAACCTATACTAGCAATCTCCTTCAAGGGAATATTCTCGCCCGTACTACTTGGGATAAGGATATTCCCAATTTTTTCTGGACTATCCCTGTATTCTTTATTGAAACGTAATACTACATCGAACTGCTTGTCTTTCTCATAAAATTTCGTCGCAGCCTGACCACCAATCGTCATGGCTATCACCGCTTGAACATCTTTTGTAAAAACACCGTATTTCGCCATTTTGGAATCATGCAACTGAATCCGCAATTCTGGTAAACCAATATTCTTATATACGTTAATATCCGTGATCCCTCGAACCTTAGCAATTGAAGCAGATACCTGATTCGCATAATCCTCTAATCGATACAAATCATCCCCAAATATTTTTATCACCAATGAACTCTTAACCCCAGCTACATACTCCTCAACGTTATCTTGGATAGGTTGGCTAAAACCAAAATTAATTCCCGGATATTGATTTAACTTAGTCCTCAATTCTTCAATAATATCCGCTTTGCTCAATCCTCTATCCCATTCACTTTCATCCGTCAACTGAACGTTGAATTCAATATTGAAGAATCCGGTTGGATCAGTTCCATCGTTCGGACGACCCGTTTGGGTTAATATAAAGTCGATTTCAGGACAGGTGGAAACCATCAATTCCTTCATCTCCTTGGTCAAACGGCTGGATTCATCCAGGTTAATGCTATTCGGTAAAGTCGCTCGGATATAAATCGCTCCTTCGTTCAACTGTGGTAAGAATTCCGAACCATAGTTCATAAACTTTATTGAACACAAAGCTAATAACCCAATAAATAAGCCTAAGGTCACTCGCTTATACTTCAAGGCATAGCTATATAACCCATATATGCTCTTATGAAAAAACTTCGTAATGAAATTTTCCTTCTCTTCCATGCCCTTTGTAAATAACAACTTACACATGGCTGGAACATAGGTAAGACTTAGAATCAAAGATCCTAATAAGGCATATCCTAATGTAAAAGCAAGTGGTGTAAACATCTTACCCTCAACTTTCTGAAAAGAAAAGATAGGCAACAACGCAACAATCAATATCATTAAAGCAAAGAAGATATAAGATGCTACACTTCCCGCACTCTTCTTGATAACACCCATTTTTGACATCTTCGCAAAGCGTTCTGGACCAACTTTATGAGATAACGTAGCCAATGCCACGAATACAGTTTCCACAATAACCAAGGTACCTTCCAATAGTAAACCAAAGTCCAAGGAGCCCATTGAAATTAAATTCGCTGGTAAGCCCTGAATCTTCAACATGATAATGGCAAATAAAAAGGAAAGCGGGATAACCGATGCCGCAATAAATGTGGACTTCCAATTATACAGGAAAATAAATACGATTAATGATACCAGCAGTACCCCCTCGACAATATTCTTTGAAACCGTTTTTACGGTACTGTCGACCAGTAAAGTCCGATCAACGGCTGTTTCAATCTTAATCTGATCACTTAAGGTCCTGCTGTTAAGTTCCTCAATCTTATCTTTCAACCGCTCAATAACCTCCGATGGGTTCTCCCCTCTCAACATCACCACAATCCCTTCTACAACATCGTCCTGCTCATTAAATCCAACTTTACCTAATCTCGGTTTGTTGGAAATTTCAACCTCCGCTACATTCTTGATCAAAACCGGCGTAGAACCGTTTAACTTGATGGTGATATTGCCGATATCTTCTATCTTATCCAACAAACCTACACCGCGAACTACATAGGCCTGATCCCCTTGCTGAATTACATCTCCACCAACATTTATATTGGACTTAGAAACAGCTTCGAATACATCTGAGGGTGTAAGGTTAAAATTCTTTAATTCTGTCGGATTGATCTTGATTTCATAAATCTTCTCCTCGCCCCCAAAGCTGATCACATTCGCAACCCCAGGAACGGAAAGCAATTCCCTCTCAATTACCCAATCCTGAATTGCCGAAACTTCCTTGATCGGCAAATCACTCTTTAATATATACCTAAAAATCTCACCTGTAGCCCCTGAAGGAGGTTCCACTGATATGGATGTACCTTCAGGCAAATCAACAGAAGCTAGTTTATTGGAAACATATTGTTGCGCATAGAAATCCTCTACATCGTCCTCAAACTGAACCGTCACTACCGACAAACCAAATAACGAAATCGAACGAATATTAGACTTCCTCGGAATGCTGTTCATCTCTTTAGAGATTGGCAAGGTCACTAGCTTTTCAACTTCCTCAGCACTTCTACCTGGCCACTGCGTAATAATTCTGGCTCTCGTATTCGTAACATCAGGAAATGCTTCAATGGCTGTATGCTTCAAGGCATAGATTCCCGCAAATAATAATACAAGAGTGGCAAATAATATGAAAGTGGTATTCCGTAAGGAAAACGTCACTAAATTCTGAACAAACTTCTTCATCCCTTACAAATCCTTTAGCTGTTCAAAAATTAATAATGCGTTACTTCCTATAATCTGATTAGATCCTGATAATTTATTCCTTACATAAGTGAACTCTTCATTACTTGCTATGATATCTACCTTTTGAGGCTCTATATGACAATCATCCTTATATAACAACATGTAATACTCATTATTACTAAAAACCAAAGCCTTGTTTGGAATAGCAAAAGCCTTTTCATCCTTCCTTTGCTTATCAATAATAATGTCTGCACTTAATCCAGGCATCAGGTTCAAGTTCTGGTTCTCAAGCACCACTCGTGCTTTCATAACATGCTCATTCGCATCAAAAACATTGTAGATCTTGTCAATCTTTCCAGTATAAATTTGATCCGGATACGCGATGGTCTTTACCTTTACCTGATCCCCAGTCTTAATATATCTCAGATTGCTAGCATAAACATTCAACATCACCCAAACTTCCTTTAGATTCGAAATCGAAAATAAAGGATCACTCTCCTGTGTGATAATTTGTCCCTGACTGATATCCTTTTGAATGATATATCCGTTTTTAGGTGCTAAAATCTGAAATGTACCTTCGCCAACTGCATGATAAAGCTGCAGGGATTGATTAATTCTATTCAATTCGATTTTTGATGATTCCAATTCATGCTCAACCTGAAGTAATTCAGGCTCTGAAATCATCCCATCTTTTAACAAATCTCTTTTTGTAACCAATAATTTGGACAATAGATTTATCTGGTTCTCTTGGGCTTTCTTTTGCTGGAATAAACTTTGAATCTCCGTCGATTTTATAGTTGCAAGGACTTGCCCCTTCCGAACTTGATCCCCTAACTCAAAATCCACCTTCTCAACAACACCAAGTAATAAACTTCTAAAAGTGACCAGATCATTTTCATTGTACTCAATCTTTCCTGACAACGTGAGTTGTTCAATGATTGGTCCTTCCTCAACTCCAACAATATCTGTCGATTTCTTCAATTGTGGATTGATACAAAACTGTTTAACACTATCGGTCTCACTAAAATGTTGCTTCTGGCTGTTTCCACAGCCAGTGCAACAAACAATAAGGGTAATTATTACTGAGGGTAATGCTTTTAATATTTTCATTGTAAATCCTTGCCTACTAAATATTGTAATTCTTCAATGCTCTTTGAATACTTTTCTTGTAACTCTAAAAATGCTTGCTGAGCTTCTCGCTGCGCCTGTGCAAAATCTATAAACTCTATTAAAGTAACCTGACGCTCTTGTAGGTATTTGATATAGTTTTCAAGTACCTCAACCTGCCCCTCATCATGATTCTTCTGCCACTGCTCTAGGTTGCAGGAATAGATTTCTAGCCTATTCAATATCTTATCAATCTCATTCCCTAAGGTTAATTGTCCCATGGAATAGCTGACTTGATTTTGTTCTACTTGAATTTTTGCAGCCTGAATATTTCCTTTGTTTCTATTAAAAATGGGCAAATCAATATTCAGCCCGAACCCAATGAAATTATTCATCACATTCCCACCTCTTTCATAGTTCATCAAGAGATTGAAATTAGGTGTTCTATGAGCTTTTTCTAATCGTAACTGACTTTCTGAAATCTGGATTTCATTATTTAGAGTCTGTAAATAGATATTCTGACTAAGTGCTTGCTCCTTTAAATTAGAGGGTAGTGTTTTGAATTTAGCCATGGAAAACTCATCAAAAACAATGTTTTCTACTTTCAGTTCTGGCATCTGAGTTAATATCCTCAATTCCTGTATCCGATCATTCAGCTCCGTTTTAAGGTCTAAAAGCTCTTTTTGAATCCCTATCAACTCCGAATTCACCCTGAAATAGCTTACTTGAGAGATATGCTGTTTTCCAGCCTGAATTTTATATTGTTCATTTAATTGGCTAAATAAACGATGCACGGTATTCAATTCCTTCTCCTGCAATTGCAATCTTCGAATACTGTGTAAATTATTCCTTAAATCCAGCCGCAATTGCCTCAGAACTTCTTCAAACTCCAATTGCGAGCCTTCTTGCTCGGCTTTCTTGATCGCAATTCTTTTCTTCCGCTTACCTGCAGTTTCTATCAATTGCTCCAACTCCATATTCAATTGCTGCTTACTCCCATAATTGCCAATTAGATTTGGCATCGTCTCGAACGACTTATTCGCCCATAAGTTTAAATTATCAACCGTAAGCGTTGGATTAGGCCATAGTTTTTCCTGTATTAGCAAAGCCTCTGCCTTGTTAACATCATATTTTTTGGCAATAAGTTGTAGATTATTTTTTTGGAACAGATTCTCCAAATCCGCTACCGAATAGGTCTGTGCCTGTAACAAACAGAACCCACAATTAAACAATAAGAATAGATAGAATTTCCTCACCTTTAATATTTTGTACAAACCTAGGGTTCGCAGATTAAGGTGATTTTTAATTTAGATTAGAATTCGATTAGAAAATTAAGGATACCTGAGTGCCATTCCCTGTACTCGTTATCTCCAAATCAATTTTATGCAGCATAAAAATAATATTGGCCATAGAAAGTCCAATGCCTTTTCCTGAGTAATTCCCGGTATTTTCCCCTCGAAAGAAATTCTGCTTTACTTTTTTCAGATCCTCCTTGGAAATTCCAATTCCCTGATCTTTTACCTGGAGAACCAATCTTCCGTCCTGCTCTAGAATAACAACAGTAACCTTCTTATTTTCAGAATATTTTATCGCATTTTCGATAATATTATTGAACGCTAATTCCAGCAATTTCTCATTGCCCTCCTGAAAGAGTAAATCATTGCGCTCCACTTTGATTTCTACTTCAATATCTGCATGATAAAAAAGGATCGCATTTTCTATGACCTGCCAGATGATTTCGTCAATTCTTACCCTGGAAAACTCAAAACTCGTCTTTGCACCTGACAGTAACATCATCTGCTCCAAGGTTTGTTCAAGATCATTGATGTATTGCTTTAACTGAACAATGACCTCCTCATATTCAGCAGCATTTCTCTTCCTCTGATTCGTCACCTCCAAAGTCCCCAATAAAGCTGTAATAGGTGTCCGCAATTCATGTGACACATAGTCTATAAAATTCTTTTGAACATGGAAGGTCTGGGATATCCGATCCACAAAATGATTGTAAGTATTTACCAAATCTTGAATTTCGGAATATGAGCGATCCAGATATATAGGCTTGTCAAAATTCTTACTATCTCTTTCCTTTATCTGATTGATGACCTTGATAATAGGTTGATAAGCAATATAACCTAAAAACCGGGAGAAAAAATAAATAATCAATAATCCTATGAGAAAGGAAATAATCAAAATATGAAGCAGGGATTGCATTTGATTATTAAAATCCTCCTTGGATTCCCGGGTAACAATTACAAAATCACCCTCATTATCCTCATAATAAATACCATTATAAAAGTAGTGTTCTGTTGTAAAAAAGGAATTCTTTTCGTTTCTAACGGTCTCAATGAATTTCTGAGGTATATCTGAAATACTCACCATATCCCCCGCAATCTTCCCATTTTTACTATCGAAAACCGCAATATTCCTCCTGGAAATTGTTTTCTGTAATTGCTTTTGAATATTCTCATGCTCCAAACTGCTAAGCTCATCTCTTTCAAGGTAATAGATGGCCGATAATAAGGACTTGCTTTCCAAACTCTGCTGTTCAGACTTTTCCATCTGAACGTAATACAAAAAATAAATTCCAACAGAAATCAATAGCGTGATCACACTAAAGATTACCAATGAATAAAGTGCTAACCGATGCTTTAATTTCATGAATCAGCTTTAAACATATATCCAACACCCTTTATGGTGTAAATAAACTTTTGATCCGAACCTTCTATCTTATTTCTTAAATAAGAAATATAAACATCCACCACATTGCTATGATTATTGAAGGTAATTCCCCAAACAGCATTTAAAACCTGCATCCGACTTACTGTTCTATTCTTATTCTCCACAAGGTACATCAGAAGCTTAAATTCACGCGGCGATAACTCAACTAATTCAGAATTCACATAGATCTTATATTGATCGGTGTCAATTTGTAGATTGGCAAAGGTTAAAACAGGATTTTTCGGCTGATCGCGCAGATGATATTGTCTTCGTCTACTCAATGCATTGATCCTCGACAATAACTCCTCGAAATGAAAAGGTTTGGTTAAATAATCATCAGCACCATAATCCAAGGAACTCACTTTATCTTGAATGCTATTCAATGCACTCAACATCAAAATCGGAGAAAAAACCTGCTTATATCGTAAGGTCTGAACCAATTGTATTCCATCTATCCCTGGTAACATGATATCGAGAATAATCACATCCCAGTTAATTTTTAAATTTTCTTCCTGCAAGGCATCTTCAGCATTCTTACATAAGGTCACTAAGAATCCATTTTCTTCTAATCCCTTTATTAGAAAAGAACTTATTCGCTGATCATCTTCTACAACTAATACTTGCATATACGCTAATTACATCAAAGTTAGCTATTTAACCAAATTAAACAGGTATTTAAGTTGAATTCTAATCAAATTCTAATGTTGCCGAAACAAAAAAGGCCCATCTTTCGATGAGCCTCCTATGAATGAATTCATTATTTTATTTAGCATAAGAAACGGATCTCGTTTCTCTAATTACGGTCACTTTGATTTGACCTGGATAAGTCATTTCCGTTTGAATACGATTTGAAATATCGGCCGCTAAAATTTCTGCCTGTGCATCTGATACTTTTTCACTTTCAACAACGACACGTAATTCACGTCCTGCTTGAATTGCAAAAGTTTTCTCTACTCCAGGATACGATAAAGCTAGATCTTCTAGTTCTTTCAAACGCTTGATATAACTTTCTACCACTTCACGTCTTGCACCTGGGCGTGCTCCTGATATAGCATCACATGCCTGAACGATAGGTGAAATCATGGAAGTCATCTCGATTTCGTCGTGGTGTGCTCCAATTGCATTACAAACATCTGGATGCTCCTTGTATTTCTCGGCTAACTGCATCCCTAAAATTGCGTGTGGCAATTCTGGATTATCATCGGGCACTTTCCCGATATCGTGCAACAGCCCCGCACGCTTCGCATGCTTAACATTCAATCCTAATTCCGCAGCCATCGTAGCCGCAAAATTTGCAACCTCACGCGAGTGTTGTAACAAATTCTGACCATAAGAGGAACGATATCTCATTCTTCCTACCATACGAATCAATTCCGGATGTAAACCATGAATTCCTAAATCGATAACCGTACGCTCACCGATCTCTACAATCTCATCCTCGATTTGAGTGCGTGTTTTTGCAACAACTTCCTCAATACGAGCTGGGTGAATACGACCATCTGTAACCAATCGGTGTAATGATAATCTCGCAATCTCACGACGTACTGGATCGAATCCCGAAAGAATAATCGCTTCCGGTGTATCATCAACAATGATTTCAACCCCTGTCGCTGCTTCTAAAGCTCTAATATTACGTCCCTCACGACCAATGATACGTCCTTTGATCTCATCATTCTCAATATTGAAAATGGAAACTGTATTTTCAATCGCCGATTCTGTTGCCGTACGTTGAATCGTTTGAATAACGACTTTCTTCGCTTCTTTTGATGCTGTTAATTTCGCCTCATCAACAATATCTTTGATTTGCATGATCGCCTGAGAACGAGCTTCCTCACGTAATGAGTTTACTAATTGTTCTTTAGCTTCATCAGCCGACAATCCTGCAATACTTTCTAATTGCTTGATATGCTGACCTTTTAATTGCTCAACTTCATCCTTTTTCTTGTCGTTGAACTCAATCATCTGATCCAATTTCTTAGTCTTACTATCTAATTCCTGCTTCTCGCGGTTTAGATTTTCCAACTTCTGGTTCATCGATTGTTCCTTCTGACGGATGGTATTCTCTTTCTGAGATATAGTATTATTCTTTTGGCTTACTTCCTTTTCATGCTCTGCTTTCAATTGTAAAAACTTCTCTTTCGCTTCCAATTGACGCTGCTTCTTGATATGTTCCGCTTGCTGCTCGGCATCCTTTACAATTTGGGCTGCCTTATCATTCGCCGATTGCTCCTGCTTCTTGAACAACATCTGTAAAAGATATCGCCCAATAAAAACACCAACAACCAGTGAAATTATTATTGATATAGTAGTTGATAACTCCATTTGTTATTATTTATAATTTAATATGTTAATGTAATAGCGTTTTTCCAAAAAAAAACCGCAATTAAATAAATCAGGTACCATGTATTATTAAACTTCGATTACACATGATTTGAGCGTATGATCATGACCTAGATGGCTTACGCAAAATGGCCTACATCTTTAATATTGCTCGTGATATTGAAGCGTTAAGTTTAAAATAGTGACAACCCGAATTTAATTGCGGCAAATTCGTCGTTACAAGCTCTAAATTCTAAGAACGTAAACGTTTTATTTCTTGAAGAAATCCGTCAAAATATTGTCCAGCTCATGAATGGAATTTTCAATACCCGAATCCTGGGTCTTCGTATTCCGCTCAGCCTTGATCATTCCCGTCGCGTATTGTAAAACACACATCGATAATAAATCCTGCTTATCACGAACTGCATAATTATCCTGCAATTCCTTAATCTTTTCGTTTATTAGCTTCGCAGCATATCTAATTACCTCTTCCTCCTCCGTCTCTACACGTAATGGATATACTCGATCTGCTATATTTATTTTTATGGAAATCTCTCCCATTTTCTTTGAGCTTAATAACGTAATAAGTCTATTCCTCTTTCCCCATTCCTTACTTCAACAGACTTATACATCTGTCTATTTCTCGCACAAAATCGTTAATTTTTCGTTTTGTGTCAAGTACTTTTTCATTTATAGCATCTTTATCAATCTCCGAATTGTCTAATGTCTTCGCAACTGCCAAAGCTTTCACCTTGTCTTCCAGTTGTTTAACCTTATCCGAACTCGTCTCAAATGCAACTTGCAATGATTGAACTTCTAGCTTTAACAAGTCATTCTCCTCTTGCAAGGCTTCACACAATTGAATAAGATTTTTCGTTTTCTCAACGATAATATTCATTTGGGAAGATAATGACGCCATAGTATTTCGCAATTAATGTATAATGATTTTAGCGCACGGATGCACCTACTTCTTTCTCAAAGTTAATAATTAATTTTTGAATAATCGCATCAATTTGTTTGTCTGTAAGTGTTTTTTCTTCATCCTGAAGCACAAAACTCAATGCATAGGACTTCTTACCAGACGCTAATTTTTCGCCCTTGTAAACATCAAATATCTGAACCTCCTTCAACAACTTACGCTCTGTTTTTGTGGCAATTAATCGCAACTGTTCAAATGTTACTGAATCATCCAATAACAAGGCTAAATCACGACGTACTGATGGGAATTTAGATACTTCCTTATAGGTAATCTTATTTTTCTTGATGACTTTAATCAGTAAATCCCAGTCAAACTGCGCAAAAAATACAGGCCCATCTACATCAGCCTTCTTCAAATTCGCCTTAGATACAGCTCCAAATGATACTAAAACCTTCTCACCTTTTCTGTAACTCAAGCCGTAGTCAAAGTAGGTGCCTTCGTAATCTTCAACACGGATACCCTCAACCCTTAAACGCTTGATAATATCATCTACCGCAGCCTTTATATCATAAAAACTAACTGATTTACCACTCGCATTCCACTGTTCTAGTTCTTTTTTACCAGCAATGGCTATTGAGAATAATTGTTTCTCAACGTATGATCCATCTACTAGGTTGTAAGACCTTCCATATTCAAAAACCTTCAAATCCGCACTCTTGCGTTTTTGGTTATATCCAATCGCAACTAACGCAGAAAACAATAGATTCTGACGCATTACATCTAGATCACTACTCAATGGATTCAACAACTTAACAGCTGTTTCACTGTTTTCCAAGTAATCATCCTTCGTCAATGAGTTCGCTAGAATCTCTCTGTAACCATTTGCAACCAATAAATCCGCAATTTGGTTTAATACAACCTCTTTGTCTGGCTTCTCTGAAGTATTTAATGATGCCTTGATTTGTGTCTTTAAATCGATATTATTGTATCCATAAATACGTAAAACCTCTTCTACAATATCGATTTCACGCGTTACATCTACCTTATATGGCGGCACTAAGACATCAAATCCCGCCTCCGTTTCATTCTTGATTTCAATTCCCAAATTGACAATGATCTCACGAATCGTTGCCGCTGGAATATCTTTCCCAATGACACGTTGAATATTCAAATAACTTACCGGGAATTCAAATGGCTGTATTGCTGTTGGATATAAGTCTACAATCGAAGATGAAACTTCCCCGCCTGCTACCTCTGCAATCAAAATAGCCGCTTTTTTAAGCGCTTCAATCGTAATATCTGGATTCGTACCACGCTCAAAACGGAATGATGAATCCGTCTTTAAAGCATGTCTCTTTGATGTTTTACGAACCGAAACCGGATTGAAATATGCAGATTCAAGGAAAATCGAAGTACTAGACTCCGTTACTCCTGAATATTCTCCTCCAAAAACCCCAGCAATACACATCGGCTTTTCAGCGTCTGCAATCACTAAATCCTCTGAAGACAACTTACGCTCAACCCCATCCAATGTCTTAAAACTCTCGCCTTCCTTCGCTTTTCTTACAATAACTTTATTCCCAGCAATCTTGTCCTGGTCAAAAGCATGTAATGGCTGACCTAAATCATGTAAAATATAATTGGTCACATCAACAATGTTGTTGATCGAACGAACACCAATAGCTTTTAATTTATTTCTTAACCATTCTGGTGACTCTCCAACCTTAATATTCTTGATATTTACTCCTGAATATCGTGGCGCATCCTCCAATGATTCTACTACCACTGAGGTCCCTGTACCACTTTGATCCTGATAAGCTGATAAATCAACTGCCTTCAAGGATGATCTGAAATAGGCTGCCAAATCCCGAGCTACCCCTAAATGGGATGCAGCATCAGCACGATTTGGTGTTAAACCAATTTCATAACAATAATCATCCTCCATCTGGTAATATGATTTTACCAAACTTCCAACTGCAGCATCACTGTCTAATTCAACAATTCCTGCATGTGAAGTACCTAATCCGATCTCATCCTCACCACATAACATCCCTTCGGATACTTCACCACGGATCTTAGATTTTGTGATTTTAAATGGCTCCCCATTCGTTGGATGACAAGTCGTACCTACTTGGGCAACGATTACCTTTAAGCCAACCCGAACATTGGGTGCACCACAAACGATATGTAATAATTCTGGACCTCCAACATTAACGGTGGTAACCTTCAACTTATCTGCATTAGGATGTTGCTCACAAGTAATAACCTCGCCTACAACTAATCCATTTAATCCACCTGGAATACTTTGCTCAACTTCCAAGGATTCTACCTCTAAACCTATATCTGTTAGAATTAAGGAAAGTTCCTCTGGAGTCTTATCTATATCAATAAAATTCTTTAACCAATTATAAGAAATTCTCATCGCTACAATTTTTCAAGACACAAAGATAGAACTTTGTGACCTAAATGCACAGGTTTTTTGGACTATTATCAGGATTTACAATATTCCAATCCGTTTAATTTAATCCCAACCTCAAAAATTTATTTATTAACCCTGAAATCTGTCTAATTTATTACTTTATTTACTGGACCTTAATTTATTATTTTTCAAGTCCACAAAGACGTTCTAAATGCTGATATCCAATACCAAAGTATTGCTTCAATTCTTGAATCTTATTTAATATCTCAGATTGTTTTTTACTGTCTGTCGATTTCTTTAACCCCACCAACATTACATTTTTTGGGGTATGTTGATCGGAGATAAACTGCATCACTCGCATCTCATAACCATAATATTCCATGATCAAAGACCGAATGCTATCAGTCAACATTTCAGCATGTCGTTCCAAAAATATTCCATACTTGATCATAAAGTCCAAATCATTCTTAGCCTTCCCAGCCTCCAATTCCCGTCGAACTTGCTTATGGCAACATGGTGCAACCACTATCAATGATGATTCATTCTGAATCCCCTTAAATATGGCATCATCCGTCGCAGTATCACATGCATGTAAGGCAATCAAAACATCAATCGGCCCCTCCGATCTGTAATCTTCAATGGTCCCTTCTACAAAACTCAAGCCTTCAAATCCAGAATCTTTTGCTACCTGATTACAAAAGTCAACCAGATCTTTCCGGAATTCAACTCCTACCACTTCCACATCCCTTTGTAAATTATTCTTTAAGTAATCATACAAAGCAAACGTCAAATAGCCCTTCCCGGCCCCCATGTCAACAACTTTCAACTTTTTCTCACTAGGTAAGTTGACCAAGGAACTACTCAATAATTCGATATAATGGTTGATTTGCTTCCATTTGTCCTGAGCATTCTTATACACCTTTCCATCTGAATCAGTTAAATTCAATTGATGTAAATAGGGTTTAGAGGAACTCGTTAATTTCCGTGCCTTCTGATGATCATGGGAATAAGATTGACCTTCTCTTTCGACTACCTTTTCCTGTTGCACTCGCCACTCCGCTTTTTTATTCATCTGAAAAACCAAATTCTCTTCTATCAGTTGAACATTCACCTGACGAAAGCCTTTAAACCCACCTAATTCTTTTATTTCACCGATAGCATCCTCAATCGAATAGTTTTTCGTGATGTCTTTTGTTTGATGACGATAAACAAAAGACAACATCAACTCTTGCTTGATTTCTACAGGTTTTATATAAATGTTTTTCAAACTGGTTTCTGCCCCTTTGTAATTTCCTAAGGAAAGCTTGATTAAGCTTTTATTCTCAATTAGTAAATTCAAATCCAACAAAAACTTCTCGAATACTGTCATAATATTTTTATTTCCCTGCAAAGATACGTCCTTTTAATGTACATTTGTGTATGCCGAATCCTACAATAAAAGCCGTTTTCTTTGATATTGATGGAACTTTATTAAGTTTCAAAACCCACCAGGTTCCGGAGTCTACCGTAGAAGCTATTAGACTCTTACAAACCCATGGAATAAAAACCATAATCTCCACCGGAAGATCCATCAATAGTATCGACCATATTAAGTTCTTGGATTTTGATGGATATATCACTTTTAATGGCGGCTATTGCCTGACGAATACCTTTGAGGTCTTACATAAGCAAACCATTAATAGCAATGATATTCAATCGGTCATGGATTATGCGAAGGAAAAACCTCTATCCTTTTCTTTTATGTCGGAAAAAGAAATTACAATTCACGATGTAACCCCAGAAATTGCTGGTATGTATGCACACTTGAATCTGCCTGTTCCGAAACTTGTAAATATGGATACAGTCGATACCAGCAGCATCCTTCAAACGAATATTTTCCTGGGCCCTGATGAAGAGAAAGAATTTATGGAAACCGTCATGCCAAATTCTCTGGCTTCAAGGTGGACTCCTCTATTTGCAGATGTAAACCCAAAAGGATTGAGTAAAAAAGTAGGGATTGACATTTTCTGTAAACATTTTGGAATCAATATTGAAAACACAATGGCTTTTGGTGATGGCGGAAATGATATTACCATGCTGAAGCATGTGAACTTAGGAATAGCAATGGGAAATGCAAATCCGGAAGTAAAACAGATTGCGGATTATGTTACGAATGATGTCGATGATAATGGCATCTGGAACGCTTTGAAATATTTTGAAGTTTTATGAAAAATACCTTAAATTAGGTATTGGAATTATCGATATAGCTAAATATATTTGAGAGACAAACTCAAATTATTAACCCACATGAAAATTTATCCGAAACTAGGACGAACGCTGTTATCATCCTTCCTTCTACCCGCATTACTTATTCCAATTAATTCAAAGGCTCAACAAAACACTGTAAAATTCAATTTATTACCTCTGGTAGGTAAAACCTTTTCTTTCGAATACGAAAGAATGGTTGCCCCTAAAATGAGTGTAAATGCTAGTGTTGGCTTTCGCCCAAAATCTTCAATCCCTTTCAAAAATTTATTGACTGAATTCATCGATGATGAAGCATTCCTTGATGAAACTAAATTAGATCACTTTACCTTCTCCCCTGAATTTCGATTCTACACCAGCAGAAAAGGATCAAATGGTCAAGGTTTTTATATTGGTCCATTTTTCAAATATGGAAAATATAACCTAACTACAAATTATCCATATGAATCAGACCAAGGCAATATTGAACATATCCCATTAAATGGGGGGATTAAAACCTGGGGATTTGGTTTTGCCATTGGCTCTCAATTTAGATTATCTGATGCCGTTTTCCTGGACTTTAGAATCTTAGGTCCACATATTGGTAAAGCTACGGGAACAATTTCAGGAAAAATGAACCTTTCACCTGAAGAACAACAGGAATTAAGAAATGAACTTGAAAACCTGCAAAATGATATCATCAAAATTGAATCTAACGTAAATTCAGAAGGAGCATCCCTAAAGGCTAATGGTCCTTGGCCTGGATTCAGAGCCGGCCTTTCCATCGGATATAGGTTCTAATACCCTTATAAAAAAACAGGCATAGAATTTAGATTTCTATGCCTGTTTTTTTAATTAGATATATATTTAAGAAAGAACTACGTCTTCCTTAGCCATTAAATATCGTTCTGCTTCTAATGCTGACATACAGCCCGTACCTGCAGCAGTAATTGCTTGACGGAATACATGATCCTGAACATCACCACATGCAAATACACCTGGAATATTCGTCGCAGTACTATCGGCTTTGGTAATTAGATATCCTGTTTCATCCATGTCTAAAATACCTTGGAATAATTCCGTGTTCGGCTTATGACCAATCGCTACGAAAAATCCAGTAACATCAATATCTTGAGTTACATTCGTTTGATTATTGATGACACGGACAGCATTTACAACCTGTCCATCACCTAGAATCTCAACAGCCTCGGTATTATATAAAACCTCGATATTTGCCGTATTATTCACACGGTGTACCATAGCCTTCGATGCACGGAACTCATCCCTACGAACCAACATGTAAACCTTTCTACATAATTTAGCCAAGTAGGTTGCTTCCTCCGCTGCTGTATCTCCAGCACCTACAATCGCAACATCCTGACCCTTATAGAAAAATCCATCACAAACAGCACATGCTGATACGCCGAAACCGTTGTATTTCTCTTCAGATTCTAAACCTAACCATTTTGCTGTCGCACCTGTAGCAATAATCACAGTCTCTGCTTCAATGGTCTTTATTCCATCAATCTCTACTTTGTGAATACCACCATCATTCGAAAAGTCTACCTTGGTCGCATAGCCAAAACGAACATCCGTTCCAAATCGCTCTGCCTGAGCACGTAAATCCTCCATCATGACCGGACCTGTAATTCCTTTTGGATAACCCGGAAAGTTATCAACCTCCGTGGTCTGAGTCAATTGACCCCCAGGGACCATACCTGTATAAACAACCGGTTTTAAATCTGCTCTCGCCGCATAAATAGCCGCCGTATAGCCCGCAGGCCCTGATCCTATAATCAAACAGGAAACACGTTCAATCTCTTGTTCTTTGTTAATCATATTATTGTATGGTTCTTTATTTTTTAAATTTATCTTGTAAACCCCTTAACATATCATTCGTAATGGGCTTACTGGGCTCCGGCTTCCGATCCGGACGCTTAAAATCCTTCGAAGCATTCTCCGGCGTCGACGGATTGTTCTGTCTAGCCTCTTTTTTCTTGTTCTTATGTTCGTTCCAGATCCCCTCTAAAACCTTCTTCGTATATAATGGAAAATCACCATTCTGCATCCAAGCATAATAACTCGGCTCGATGTCAAATACATCAACGACTTTTTTCCCCTTATGTTTTCCAAAATTTATCGTTGGGTCACCTTCTTCATCAAAAATTAGGCGTCCTGCAAAATCAACCGGTTTAGTCAAATTCGTAAAGCTGTGTAAGGCCTCAACATCATTGATAACAGGTTTCGAAACTACACCATGCTTATCCTCATATTCAACATCTTCATATTTGGCCAATTGAGCCTTTAAAACCTCATAAGTTGCTCGAACATCAGCTTCTGCAGTATGCGCATTATCCAAATTCTCATTGCAATAAAACTTATAGGCCGCCTTCAAGGTTCTTTGCTCCATCTGATGAAAAATATTTTGAACATCAACAAATGAACGTCCTTCTAAACTAAAGTTCACGCCAGCACGCAAAAACTCCTCCATCAACATGGGAACATCAAATTTATTCGAATTATACCCCGCTAAATCTGAATCCCCAATAAAATCTGCAATCTCCTGAGCACGATCACGAAAAGTCGGCAATCCTTTTACATCCTCATCATAAATCCCATGAAACATAGAAGATTCCGCAGGAATAGGAATCTCAGGGTTCACCTTCATCGTAAGGGTTTCTTCTACTCCACCCGGATTTACTTTTAAAATCGATACTTCTACGATTCGATCATTCGATACTTGGACACCCGTAGTTTCCAAATCAAAAAATGCCAACGGGCGCTTTAAGTTTAACTCCATTATCAATCTATTAGTTCAGAATTGCAAATATGACAAAAATACAAAATCTATCGCTCACAATTGACCAATAAAACTAACATAAAGTGTTTTAAATGTAAAATCAGTTATTTCTGAGCCACAAAGGAATGATCACTCAACGTTTTTAGAAAAACGATGATATCTTCCTTCTCCTCAGCACTCATTGGTATTCTATTTCCATTTTCCTTGAAAATCGGATCTAAGTTCTCCGAATCTATCACCCCGCTATCCATATAATCTAACACTTCTTTTAAAGTCTTAAATTGCCCAAAACTTCCGTATGGTGCAGTAAATTCTATATTCCTTAAGCTCGGAACCCTGAATTTCATCAAATCTGAATGTAATCCCGTCACTCTCGCTCGACCAGCTTCCTCCTGATTTGGATTCAATGGAAAACCTATATTCCTGAAACTTTGATCAGTAAATAATGTTGTAGAATGACAACTCTCACACTTCGTCTGAAATAAAAGATAACCCCGCATTTCTGCTAAAGTAAAAGTTTCTTTCTCATGCTCTACAACCCTATCATACTTACTGTTAGAACTTATTAATGTATATTCATATTGCCCAATACTTCGATAAATCCTCTCAGCAGTGATCTCCTCATCTGCAAATGCTTTCCGAAATAATTCCTTATACTCTGGATCTTGCTGTAATTTTCCAATGACCTCCATTATCGACGAATTCATCTCCTCATGGGTAATAATAGGAACCAAAGGCTGTTTCTCTAAAACTAAAATATTACCATCCCAATTATAATGATTCATAAAAGCCATATTCTGAATTGGAGGTGTATTCCTAAGCCCTACACGATTGTTTATCCCAATAGCCTTAGGATTGCCATCTGCAAAAGCCTTCGTAGGCTGATGACAAGATGCACAGGAAATAGTATTATTACCACTGAACCTCTTTTCATTAAACAGCCGCTCCCCTAATTCTACCCCATATTTGGTTGGTCTATTTGCTTGAACAGACGTATTCATCAGCGGAAATCCTTTTGGTATTTCCAATGCTATCTCTGGATTATCAAACGGAATAGCATCTATTTCTTCTTCCCGACCGCAAGAAACAATCAATAAAATGATAAAAAATAGAAATCCTAACTTTTTCATATAACCTTAATGAAAAACCAAATAAACAAGCCATCCCTATTGAAATAAGGATGGCTTAGGCTTATTTAATTCTCTACTTTGCTAACAGAAAACATACCTGTCAAATCGCTAACACCATTTCCTCCTAAATTGTCCACAAACTTTACCATCTGAACGGCTGTATGGATATTTGGAGTCGCATTATCCTTACCACCTGTTCCTGTAGTCAAGGTAATGGTGTTGGTCTTACCACTCAACAATTTATCGAAATCTGCATTAATGCTGATTTTTGGAGATGAACTTCCTACAACGGCAGTACTGCTCAAGTTCAATGAAATCTCACGGTATGCATCTACCCCTTGAGTGTAAGCTCCTTCTTTACCTTCTACAGTGCTTCCTGTATGAATGGACATCTGCTTATTGTCAGAACCATAAAACCCTTCCAGCTTCGTAAAACGATATCCAGCTCCCCATTCCCACATCATCTTCGTATCATTTGCTCCTGCTGATTTATAAAAATTAGGAAATTTGGTCTCATCTAAAGTATTCAACTCTTTTTTAACCCCTAATCCAAACTTAATCTGCTTATACTCTCCATTTGGAATGTTCGTCAATACGTAATCTAAAGACTGCGGTTTAGCCTGATCGATTACAGTAGCTCCTTTATCTAAATCATTGATATTGTATGGAATCTCTGTTCCCTCTGCTTTTACCAAACGAATGTTGCTAATAACATACTTGATCTCTGAAAAATGATGTAATTGACCTGAGGCAGATGTATTCTTACTAGCTGTAGTAGAATTGGCATCCCCTAAGACAATAGCTTTGCCCTTGAACGTATTGTCAAAATGTAAAGTAATATTATTGGCAACAGGATTTACATTGTCTTTTGAACAGGATAAAATGGTAGAAACAGCAAATAAAGCAACGATAATTTTTATTGAATTTTTCATTAGAATAATCTCTAGTAATTTTTTAAATATTTGATTTTTATTATTTTATTATTATTTAGTTAAACTTATACTACCATAATAATAGGTGGTGGAATAAAAATCTCTCGCATCGGCTCATTATAATTCCCTTCTTGATAAAGAATAATTTCTTCAGCCGATTCTATTTCGGTTTCATCTATTTTATACTCAAATACCGAAACAACAAATAACTCTACCCTGGGATAATTCTTAATGTTGGCAGCGTCTGATTGCTCTTGAGAATCTAATTGTTTTCTTAAATGACATAGACCATGACATTCCATTCCTGGCCTATTTTTATTGACACAGTATGCCTTTTCTATGCGTTCCTGATTGAGTTTGAAATGCATTACGATAATAGCCTGCTGGAATCCCAGGAATAAGGATAAGACTATTAAGAAAACACTAAAAACCCGAACCATCATATTAAAAGCTAAGTTTTAAGGAACTGAATACATTCCTTCCCATTCTTGGAATATTACCCCAATCTGCATAGGTGCTGTAATATTCATTAAATATATTCTCAGCACCCACCTGAACAACGGCCTTATATTTCCCAAGATTCAAACTATAATCTGCCGAAACATTCCAAACCTTATAGGCTGCAGTTAGATCTTCCCCATATTCAGGACTGTAATTATTTTGTGCAAAATCCCCATTCAATGAAGTTTGAACACTAAAATCATGAAACATATAGTGCAAGGAGGTCTGATAACTCAAAGGCCGGATAAATGGTAAATTCCCTCCTCTTTCATCCTTTGCTCTCGCATAAGTTACATTGCCTTTCCAATGCAAATGCTCCAAAATATCATAATGGGCATTCAAACTAAGATTAAAAATCTGTGCATGATCCAGGGAAGTATAGCCTTTAACACCTACTGACTGATAGTTCATCGGACTTCCTAAACTTAGTATCTGACCAACTATATAATTCTGTATATAGAAATAGTTGACCTTCGCATCAATTCCCATTCTGTCGGTTTTAAATCCGGCACTCGCATTGGCTTCATAGGATATCTCATTCTTTAAATCAGGATTCCCGATATAATCATAGCGGTCAAAACTGTTGTAGATATAATAGCCATACCCTTCTGAAACAGATGGCGCACGCTGACCATAACCAGTTCCAACCGTGAAATTGAACTTATCAACCTGAAGGTCATAGCTAGCATGTAATCCTGGAAGTAATCTATTTTTCTCCTGTGGCGTTCCAGGATGGAAAATCCAGTTAAACTCCACATATTTCGAATGATTGTAATTCCAACCCAGAGATCCCCCAAAGTTCAACCTGCTATGCTCTGAAAAATCATAAGAGTTATTCATCGCTACACTAGCAAAGCGACTGGTTACCCAAGGCCAACTATAAGCAAACATGGTTTTCTTACTTCGATCTTGCGGATACATCGTCATCTCAGCAATGGATAAGTTATGATAAGCATTTAGCTGTATATCTGAACTATAACTACCTTTTTGTAAATTAATACTTGAGACTAAACCATAGGTGTTGCTCCAACCTGGCATATCCATATGCACCAAATTTTCTGGCCTCTTGGTGTCATCCATATAATGCTCTATCGCATTAAAGTACACCTTCGTATCCCAAACTTTGATGATCCCGTCCTCAAATAATTGTTTATATGCTGCTGAAGTTATCAAGGCTCTGGATAACCACAGATCCATTGGAAGTGCAGGATATCCAACATCATTGGCCTGATCGAAAATCGCATCCACACGGATGGAAGATAAGGTACTCGTTTTATATGCCAACCCCAACGAACTATTGAACTTGCGATATTGCGAATGTTTGACCTCATCATTGTTTCCATCATAGTAATTACCAGCTTTCCGATAGGAAACACTTGCGTCGGCGACAAACTTTTCGCTACTATAAGACAGATTTCCCAAATTGAAAAACTGCTTATTATTAAACTCAAAGCCTGTTTGATAAGACCCTTTATATTGAGCAATGCTATCAAAAGCTGAACTTTTCCTTTTCAAATCGATACTCCCGGAAACAGTAGCACCATGCATACTACCCTGCTGTCCTGATTTTATATCTATCGTTGAAAGGTTGTTGCTCTCCACATAGGAAGTTATAGGGTCCATCTTATCCGTACAAGCACCGAAAATATGCATCCCGTCAATGGTGATCGTAGAACGCTCGGAACTCATATTGTTTAACATAGGCTCCCAAGCATAGGCCCCACGCTTGATAAAACTAATTTTATCAGAAGAAGCTAAAAACTCATCCACTGAAACGGCCATCTTCATGTCCGTTTCAATTTTACGCTTTCGTAAGCCCGTAACTTTTACTTCTTCAATATTTTGAATGGTATCTTTCTTGTTTTTTAAAGTATCCTGCGCATATATTTTTACACTTGCCATCAACATCAAAAAAACGATTGTAATTTTATGCATGCTTAGAATAGTATATCGATAAACAATTCACTCTTTTTACCTTCAACACCAGGTGTGAAATCCTTTGGCACCTCAGTACCTTTCAGAATCTTTCCGTTTTGATTCATCAATATGAAATTCAAGGTCCAATTTCCCGTCATCGTATAATTCACTACACCATGGTAAAAGCCATCTTCTACCTGTGTTAAATCCTTGTTATTGGGCGAAGAGTGATTCCCCATAGAGGGCTCAGGCATCCTTGGATCCAACTTCAAGGTAAAGCCATTAACCATGGAATAATCAAACTGACCAGGATCAGGAAAAGTCCCCACGGGTCCGCCCTTGGGCTTATTATATTTATAAATCCCAGCAACCAATGGATTCTCAGCAACCTTGGGATTTCGTGGACCTAATAAGGCGATAAAATATTCCTCATCATCATTCCCAATAAAACTGGTCATATTCAAATTCTTGTTGCTTTGTTCCTTGACAGTAACAACCTCATTTAAATTAATTTCCTGATTCCCAATCTTCGCCTTCAGGTATAGATTCCATTTATATTCTGCCGAACTTATATCTGAATACACAGCATATCCTGCATAAAACTTATCCTGTTGATTATACTTTAATAGATATTGATGGGGAGTTGAAACTGCTTTTTCTTGTCCCTTATTTAAAATTGGAAGAAACCGCAATTCCGCTGTATTGATTTCAGCATTATTTTGTTTATTAAAAACTCTTAGATGAAGTTCATTATAACCCTTATAAAACGTTCCATTCAAAGCTTCAATACTAATTCTATACCCATCCTTCTCAAAAGAATAAGCCTCTTTGAATTCTAATTTCTCAGGTTCTTTTGTGCCTATTTCTGCTTCATAATCTGTTTTTTCTTTGGTACAGGATATGAACAATAGGAACAGAGAAATAAAAACGATTATTTTCTGCATGATAATAAAGTGTTGTAATTAAATAATTATTGAAGTGTAGCGATATAGATTTGATGGAATGATGACAACATAAACAGCAACGTATATTACCGTTGGCATCATATTACAAAAACATCAAATTATTGCTGATTCCTAAAGCATGGAATTATGCAATCGGAGGACGAAATATTGGGGTATTGAACTGATAACTATATTCAGAAATATAGATAGGAAGAGGTTTCTCAAAAGGTTCCTCGATAGTAACTGGCTTAATTAGCGTACTAAATTCCTTATGAACATAATGCGAGCTAAATTCATAGACCACAAAATTCTTCTTGGATTCCTTTTTCTCTTTTTCCTGGATTTTCTTCATCAAGATACACTGTCCATTACAGTGCAAGTCTGGGCGACTCTTATTGATACAATTTGCAATATAATCAGGAAGGTGAATCTCATATTCCATCGTCATGATACTGCGATAAAAGGACTGCAGTGTCAAACTTACTAAGAGAATATATGTAAAAAAGAGTTTCAAACCTTGTTATTGGTATTTAGCAAATATGCCACAAAGATAAGGAAAGATTTTATCATAATAATAAAGATTATCTAAATAAGTATCCAGCCTGGTAGGGGCATATCGCATACGCCCATCCACGAAAATTTACACATTCATTAACCAGCCCCATCGGGGCGACATATTTGTATCAACCGTGGCAGAAAACAAAGAGCCCGCTCCCCAAACAGCAATCGCTAAAGCGATTGCTGTTTGGGGAGCGGGCTTATCTTCATGTTACATTCTTTTCTACAAACATTAAACTCCTCCGGAGTTTCACTCCTCACAGCCCACATTCACCCTATATTTTAAAACACAAAAGGCTACATATTTCTACAATACCTATCCCCCAAAAACAGAATCCGCATCTTCGATGCGGAATGACAATTACATAATTACATTTGGATTTTTGGGGAAAAGGTTCTTCGGCTTTGCTGAAAAACCTTTTCCCCCCTAAACCCCAACACCATTTTCCTGTCTTTCTGAGCGTAGCGAAGAATCTATTTCTATCCAGCCCGGTAGGGGCGTATCGCATACGCCCTTTTAATATTTAATATTTAACCCATTCCATTCAACCTATAATTAACTGTCGTATCGCATATTCCCATTTACGAATATTTACACATTCATTAACAAGCCCCAGAGGGGCGATATATTTGTAGCAATGGTCATTTTCCAATATACCAGCCCCAGAGGGGCGACATATTTGTAGCAACCCAAAGGAATAAAACATAGAGCCCGCCCACCCAACAGCAATCGCTTTTAGCGATTGCTGTTGGGTGGGCGGGCATATTTTCATGTTACATTCCTTTCTACAAACATTAAACTCCTCCGGAGTTTCTCCCAACAAAAAAAGAGCAATTTTCATTGCTCTTTTCTTATATCATTCGGATAATACTAACACTATCCTAATACTTCTTTCAATTTACCGACTTGAAAATCAACCAATTTCTGAAGAGGGCCTGATGCCATCATTTTCATCATCATATTTAATCCAGCTTCGATTACGAAAGTTGCATTGGTACTGTTTTCCGATGTAGGTTCCAATTTCCAACGTAAGGTCAATGGAAATGGTGCCTCCTCGATAGGAACACTTACCAATTCTTTGTTCTCTAGGCGTTCACTGATACGCAATGATAATTTAGCCATGTTCTTGATCGTAAATCTCGCCTCATCAGCGGTAGAGGTCCACTTCTCAATGTTCTCAGGCATTAATTGCTCATGATGATTCATATCAGCAAGAAAGGCATAAACCTCAGCAACAGGTTTGTTGATTTCTACGGTGTTTTGAATAATAGTCATAGTTTATGATTCTGGATTCCAGTTAGCAGGATCAATTTTCCACTTCTCTAATAGTTCAATATCCGATTCAAGGATATAACTATTTGAAGCAGCAACATGAATTAAGGCATCATAGTTACACAAACTGTGGAAAGTACATTTCGCCTCCTCAAAGTTCTTACGAGCAACTTCTAAGCCATAGGTGAAGATTGAAACCAATCCAACAACATTACAGCCCGCATCTCGCAACGCTTTAACCGCTTGCAAACTGCTCTTGCCGGTAGAAACTAAATCCTCAATCACAACAACACGTTGTCCACTGATAACCTCGCCTTCAATTAAATTCTGACGACCATGGTCCTTCGCACTGCTACGAACATAAGAAAAAGGTAAACCTAAATCTTGCGCTACCAAAACGCCCTGAGGAATCCCAGCTGTAGCAACTCCCGATATCATATCAACCGACCCAAACTCCTCTTGAATCAATTGGGATAGCTTCTGACGGATATACGTACGGATCGCAGGATGCGATAATGCAACCCGATTATCACAATAAATTGGTGACTTCCATCCAGACGCCCATGTAAAAGGGTTTTTAGGTTGTAATTTTATTGCTTTAATTTGCAATAAGGATTCAGCAACTTTTTGTTCAACCTCATTTAAATAATTCATGGCACAAATTTATAAAATTTATATGAACCAATCTCTGTTAATTTTGGCAGATTTTACCCCTCGTATTAAAGAAAACGTTCAAACAATTGGTTTACAAGACATTGATCTGGAAAAACTTTTCAACGATTCCGCTCATAACTCTGATAAATCCGTTTACCTATACATACATCCTGACATCAGAAAAGTTTTTAAAAAGATATTATCAACAACCCGAATTATTAAAGCTGCAGGCGGATTGGTAACCAATGGGAATGGTGAATACCTTTTTATTCACAGATTAGGGAAATGGGACCTCCCGAAAGGTAAGGTGGAAGAAGGTGAAAAAATGAAAGATGCTGCCCTCCGTGAAGTCGAAGAAGAATGCGGCATCGAAGTCGATTACCTCGGCAAAAAAATCGCTACAACCTATCATACCTACTATATGCGCAATAAATTTGTGCTTAAACAAACGAATTGGTACAATATGGGCGTCAATAAAATCCCAAAACTTACCCCGCAACTCGAAGAAGATATTGATCAGGCTGAATGGTTAAAAGCATCCGACCTTAAAAAAGTTAAAGACAATACTTACCCATTAATCTTGGAAATCGTCGATACGATTAAAAAATAAAAAAGCAAAGGAGCTGAAAAATCAGCTCCTTTGCTTTTTTATTTTTTAAAAGACTTATCCAAAGAACTTCTCCGGATCAAAGCCATATTGTTTCAACACATCGGCCGGAACCCCATTCCAAACTCCGGGTTTATTACCTTGGTATCCGATATCCTTTACTCCCATCTCACTGGTAAAAAATCCAGTGGATGTCAGGTCGCGCATCAATGAGAAAAAGGAAACTCCTTGTGCCATTTCAGGCTTTGCTTTTTGAGGATATGCAATCTCATCCACAATGGCAATCTGCTCCTCTTTCTTGCATTTTAGAAAGGCATTTCCATATGTCTTTTGACACTGAACATCAAGCCATTTCAATCCTCCACGTAAAGGAGTTTGATAGCTTGGGATATCCTTCGACATAAACTCGATAAAAGCCGGAACTCCTGCCTCTGAAGCACTGCCGGATACCTCATCCTTCGGAATAATAATATCAACTAAAACAGTAATCGTAGCCAGCTCATGGTCATTAAAAAACTTCTCCGCCATTAAGGCTTCGGTTCTCTTATATTCAAACTCCTGAACTCCAGGTAACTTATCTGAATTGCCAGCAGCAACCTCTCCAGTTTGTTTCGCACTTTTATCATCCTTACATGATGCAGCCAAAACACCTGAACCTGCCGCAAGTAGCCCTAAGGCTTTTAGTGAATCTCTTCTATTCATCGCTCTTGGGTTATGCTAATTTTTTATTCTCTTCTAAAATATATTCTGCCGTACGCATCGACAACGCTAAAATCGTCCAGGTAAGGTTTTTATCTCCTTGTTGCACAAATGGTCCCGCATCAACTACATAAACATTCTTACAGTCATGCGCTTGACCCCATTTATTAAGAACCGAAGTCTTTGGATCATTGCCCATACGCGTAGTTCCTCCTTCATGAATAATCTTTCCTGGAGCCTCCAAGCCATACAAAGTATCTGCACCCGGAATATTTGAAGTGACAATAGCGCCCATTTCATGCATAATAGATTGAAAAGTCTCCTGCATATGTTTTGCCTGTGCAATCTCTTCATTTGCCCATTTATAATGGAAACGAAGCACTGGAATTCCAAACTTATCTACCTTATTCGGATCGATCTCACAGTAATTATCCTTTCTCGCCAAAGCAGTACCACGACCAGCCATTCCTACATTCGCGCCATAGAAACGACGATAATCATTCTTTAATCCTGCTCCATAGCCCCCCATCTCCTTCTTCTCGCCATTCTTCCCAGGAACCATTCCATTGACACTAGGAACCCAGTTCATAAATCCATAAGATGGCATATGCAACCCACCACCATACTCAATATGATAACCTCTAGGGAAATTCAATTTCTTATTATCACCCCACCATGGTGAATAGATATGTACACTACCGGTACCATCCTCATTATATCTTTTTCTATCTAATAATTCAGGGATAAAACCGCCTAAACTAGCACCTGTAGAATCATGGAGATACTTCCCTACTAATCCACTGCTATTTCCAATTCCTCCAGGATGTGATTTTGATTTAGAGTTCAATAATAAACGAGCACTCTCACAAGCACTTGCGCCTAAAATCACCTTCTTCCCTTTTACTGAATATTCTTGCAAATCTTTGGTATCAACATACGATACGCCAATTGCTAATCCTTCATCATTCGTTAAAACCTCACGAACCATCGCGTTATCAATAACCTTCAAGTTCCCGGTTTTCATCGCTGGAATAACCAAACATGAGGAGGATGAAAAGTCTCCATACACCTTACAGGACCTTCCACATTGTCCACAATAAAAACAGGTTCCCCGACCTTTAATTTCTGAAGATGACTCGGTTAATACCGCTCCACGTCCCGGAATAACCGGAACTCCCGCTTTCGCGGCTCCTCTATGAATGAATAGTTCATTTAACCTTGGCTTAGGTGGTTTCATAAAGATCCCATCAGGCTCATTATGAATTCCTTCTACTGTACCATAAACACCAATCATCCTATCTACGCGGTCGTAATAAGGTTTTACTTCATCATAGGAAATTGGCCATGGATCAGTGATTCCATCTGTTGGTTTGAAATCATCAGGTCCCATACGCAATGAAATCCGGCCCCAGTGATTGGTTCGACCGCCTAACATCCGCGCGCGAAACCATTCAAACTCTGTCCCCGCAACTTTACTATAGGGTTCCCCATCTAACTGCCAACCGCCATAGGCCGCATCAAAATCACCAAATGGTCGTGTAACTCCAGCGCCGCGACGCAGAGATTCCCAAGGCCAACGCATTTGTAAGGCATCTTTCGCCGGATCAAAAAATGGCCCCGCCTCTAACATCAAGACTTTAAGACCTGCATTCGCTAGAATATAGCCCGCCATACCCCCTCCAGCTCCTGATCCAACTACAATGGCATCAAAAACCTCAGGATTTTCTTTTATTTGAAAAACACTCATATAATTTTGTGATGATTTAAATTCGGTTTAACTGATCGCATTTGTCTGCTTATACATTTTAGCAAACCTAAATATAGTAATTCTATCCTCTTTTTCAATAAATCAACTCATAAAATTTTTGATACCTTTTGCCCTTAATAATTATTAAAATAGTAAAGACATGACGAATCATTCCTTAAAAGATTATTAAAAGCTGAACTCCTTTCCTTATTTCTTACCAATCACCCCCATAAAAATTCCCAAATTCAAGCCAGCAAGTAACAAGAGCAAATTTTTATTCCTTGAAATTTGAGCAATAAAAAAAGGGACCTGATGTTTAGGTCCCTTTTCCGTAGTATTAATATTGTTTATCTATACATTTCTTCGCGTTGTGCCTTTACAGCATCGGAATTAATGTATTCATCATAGCTCATCAACTTATCGATAATACCATTAGGCGTAAGTTCGATAATACGATTTGCTGCAGTTTGTGTCAACTCATGATCTCGTGAAGTAAACAATACAGATCCTCTGAAATCATTGATTCCATTGTTCAAAGCCGTAATTGACTCCAAATCCAAGTGGTTGGTTGGCTCGTCGAATATCAAGAAATTCGCTCCTTGAAGCATCATTCTTGAAAACATACAACGCATCTTCTCACCCCCTGAAAGAACTGAACATTTCTTCAATACTTCCTCTCCTGAGAACAACATCTTACCTAAAAACCCACGGATAAATTGCTCATCAGCGTCAGGTTTGGTGGTGTAATCTCTCAGCCAGTCTACAAGGTTCTCCGTACGGCCATCAAAAAATGAAGCATTTTCAATAGGCATATCGGCTGGAGTAATTGTAATTCCCCACTTAAATTCACCAACAAAATCTTGATCCCTACCTGTAAGAATATCATAGAATGCCGAAGTCACCAAGTTGTTTTCTGCTAGAACAGCAATCTTATCCCCTTTATTGATCATAAAGCTGATGTTCTTAAAGTATACTTCACCATTGACGGTCTTACCTAAGTTCTCTACAGTCAGAATTTGATCTCCTGGCTCTCTATCCATCAGATTGAACATAATCGCTGGATATTTACGGTTTGAAGGTTTAATATCTTCAATATTGATCTTATCCAAAGCCTTTTTACGAGAGGTAGCTTGCTTAGATTTGGAAGCATTAGCTGAGAATCGACGGATAAACTCCTGCAATTCCTTCACTTTATCTTCCATTTTCTTGTTTTGGTCAGCACGTTGTTTTAATGCTAATTGCGACGACTCATACCAGAACGTATAGTTACCAGAATAAATAGTCATCTTACCAAAGTCAATATCCACAATATGCGTACATACTGCATCCAAGAAGTGACGGTCGTGAGATACTACCAATACGATCGCTTCATAGCTAGCAAGGAAGTCCTCTAACCAAGCGATGGTATTAATATCCAAGTCGTTGGTAGGCTCATCCAGGATTAAGATATCTGGATTACCAAATAAAGCCTGTGCCAAAAGGACACGAACTTTTTCATTACCATCCAACTCCTTAACTAATTTATAGTGTAGATCTTCTTTAATCCCAAGGTTACTTAATAAGGTCGCTGCATTACTTTCAGCATTCCAGCCATCCATCTCTGCAAAAAGGCTTTCCAATTCACCAGCTCTTTCACCATCAGCATCAGAGAAATCTTCTTTCATGTAGATTTCATCCTTTTCTTTCATCACCTTATATAGCTCTTGGTTACCCATCATTACCGTTTCGATAACTGGGAACTCATCAAATGCGTAGTGGTTCTGATTTAATACAGACATCCTCTCCCCCGGAGTGAAGGCTACTGATCCAGAAGTAGGATCTACTTCTCCAGAGATAATTTTTAAAAAAGTCGATTTTCCGGCACCATTCGCTCCAATAATACCGTAACAGTTTCCAGGAGTGAACTTTAAGTTGACATCTTCGAATAGGACACGTTTGCCATAACGAAGAGATAAATTCGAAACGTTAATCATGTCGCAAAGATACAGTTATTTATTGAGTTTGGGAAGGTAGTAATCTGGCCTTTTTATCGCGTGTTCTTGACGAATTTTTCCGCAACTAACTCAGCTTCATTTTGTTTCGTGAACATTATGAAACAGTAGATTAATTTTATTGAAATTTTTTAAAAAATACTCTTAAACCTTTCATAAATTGCGCAGTCAATAGGATATACTTTAACAATTATTAATTATTTTAACATGAAAGCAGTATTTTTAATTGCCCTAGCATTTATTGTTTTATTCACAAGCTCATGCGGAACTATTTTTACGGGAACCAAACAAGATGTAATGATCAAATCGTTTCCAAGTGGTGCAAAAATCCAGGTGGACGGGATAGATCGAGGTGTCACTCCTGCCACTGTGTCCTTGAAGAAAGGATTTAATGGTCCAGTCATTACGTTAACCAAAGACGGTTATGAAAAGTACCAGTTCAATCCTGAAACTACATTTAACACAGTTTCCATTTTGAACCTCCTGGGCATGGTAGGTTGGGCCATTGATGCTGCAACTGGGGCAATGATGAAATATGACCCTAAATTCTATGAACTAGAATTGAAACCAGCAAATCAATAATTTTTAGATTTATCGGAAAAATGCCATGATTTAATAAGCATGGCATTTTTTTATAGTCTTTCCAATTCAGAAGCCAATGCTTTTAAATCCTGCTTCATCAAATTGATATTTGACTCCAGTTGATCATACATGTCTGCGCGGTTTTCTAACTGCTCACTCGTATACTCGCCCCCTTCTCCAAAATAAAGCTCCAACATCTCCTCCTCAGACCCCTTCGTTATCTGCCCGAAACTACTCCATTTCTGAATAATCTGCTCCCGTAGTGAAGTCTTGATTCCATTCTCAGGACTTGAATAATTCAAATAATACCAAACCGCAGCCGGAAAATTCTTTGATGTCGATGCTCCAAACCAAACATCCTTTAATGCATTTCGCTTATGGAAGAAATCGGTCTTCTCATCATTCAATAACATCATGACCCCAAATGTGGCCTCTGCAACACCCGTTGAAATACCAACCACATGACTGGCCGTCTCTTCTTTTATCACTCCTTCAGTAAGAATAGCTCCCAAGGCACCTACAACAATCGCTGCAACCGTAAGCTTCGACTCCTTCTCCTGAATCTTCCCTTCCAGGTAATTGGCAACCTGGCTCGTCCGCTCCTCTTCACAATCCATCTCCGATGAAATAGCCGAAATCTCTAAGGATGATGTATTGATTTTTTGATCTATTGCTTGCTTTAATTCCAATAAGGTCAGTCGATAATTCAAATCCTCGCCCTTGGGATTCTGTTTCAATTCAACATATTTACTCACCAGATCCAAAATCCCGATAGCATTAGCCATATTCAAACTGTTAAAAGAAAGCTTCTTATCTAACAATGGTGATATCTCCTGTTCATGCAATGGGATTGGCAAACTATCCTCCGTATACTCATAAACATTCTGCTGATTACAATTACTATGATGCAAGAGGTCCCTTATCTCCAGATTCTTAACTGACCGACAAGAACTGATCATAAGACCAATAAATAGAAATGCAAAGATGAGGATGGACTTATTCATAGGCTAACTTGCGAATAAAGAAATAAATAATAAGACAATATTCCCGCTTGCAATTGAATTTTCCAAAATTAAATTACTTTTTTTCGATGATTGACAATTCCTTAATTATAGCTTTCATCGCAATATCATTACATTTTGTCCGATAATTTATTTGCGTTTTTTTCTAAAAAAAACCTTTACTTTACACAAATAATTAATGGCTAATAACTATTTAAACCAAATTAATGGATAATATTATCTCCTCGGTCTCCAACTTGGTGTGGAGCGATGTCCTAATTTATTTGTGCCTTTGCACAGGTCTATACTTCTCAATCCGAACCGGATTTCTCCAAGTTACTTACTTAAAAGATATGCTCAGATTACTTTTCGCTAAGAAAAAATCTGATGAGGGAATATCTTCCTTTCAGGCCTTTGCTCTGGCTATTTCCGGTCGTGTGGGTACTGGAAATATCATTGGGGTGGCTACTGCGATCTTTTATGGCGGCCCAGGTGCTATTTTCTGGATGTGGGTAATCGCATTCTTAGGATCTGCATCCGCATTCGTGGAAGCAACTTTAGGACAGTTATACAAACAAAAAGAAGGAAATGAGTTCCGCGGAGGTCCTGCTTTCTATATTGAGAAAGGTTTAGGCGTGAAATGGTATGCAGCAATATTCGCAATTCTAACCATTATCAGTGCCGGATTACTTTTGCCAGGTGTACAAAGTAATGCTATTGCTTCCTCGGCATTTAACGCCTATCAAATCCCAACCTCCTATACCGGAATGGCAGTAGTTGCCCTATTGGTCTTGATCATCTTCGGCGGTGTGAAAAGATTAGGAACTGTTGCTGAGTTTGTTGTTCCATTTATGGCGGGAGGTTATATTTTGATGACCTTGATTATTATTGCCTTAAACTATCATCAAATTCCGGAAGTCTTTGCATTGATTTTCAAAAGTGCTTTTAGTTTAGATGCTACTTTTGGAGGTATCATCGGAATGGCAATCGCTTGGGGTGTAAAACGTGGTATCTACTCAAACGAAGCGGGTCAAGGTACTGCTCCACATGCTGCAGCTGCAGCTGAAGTATCCCACCCTGCCCAACAAGGTCTCGTACAAGCTTTTTCTGTATATGTAGATACCCTATTTGTTTGTACCGCAACAGCATTGATGATTCTATTCACCGGGATGTATAATGTTACAGAGGTAGATGCCGCTGGTCAACCCACAACGCTGATTGTAGAAAATCTATCCAATGTTGATTACAATGGCTTTACCCAAGCAGCGGTATCCCATCATTTCCCAGGTTTCGGAAATGGATTTGTCGCAATTGCCCTTTTCTTTTTTGCATTCACCACCATCATGGCGTACTTCTATTATGCCGATACAAACATTGCTTATTTGGTGAAAAATGAAAAAACCAGAAAAGTAATTGGTTGGATTTTCAAAATCGTATTCTTATTCACTGTATATTTTGGAACGATTAGAACAGCCGATACAGCCTGGGCCATTGGAGATATTGGTGTTGGATTAATGGCATGGACAAATATTATTGCCATTCTTTTATTGAGCAAAATAGCCATGAAAGTTTGGAAGGATTATAAAACAAAAAGAAAACAAGGCATCGAAGATCCTAGCTTTGACCCTAAGGAACTCGGTATCAAAAACGCTGATTTCTGGGAAAACAACCAAGATTAAGATGAACCCACATTAAAAAAAGCGAGACTTGATAAAATATCGAGTCTCGCTTTTTTTAATGAATCCCGAAGCAGGTAGTAGCAAAAACTAAAACAAATGCCACTAATAACAACAGAATTAAAGTTGTCAATGGGGTTCTTTTCATTTCAATTGTTTTACGTTTATTTTGGTGATTGTAACTAAAGTTACACATTATTTCGGTTTAGCAAAGCATTAAGCCTTTGAAAATCAGTTTTTAATACATAATCTATAAAATTAATATAGCTAATAACATTCTATATTGACCTTGTTTTCATGGGGTTTGTGATTATTATACTACTTTTGGAAAATTTTTACTTAATCTAAGCTTATGAATAAAGGCAGTATTTGGGCCTTATTACCATTAATCCTCTTTGTAGTGATATACTTTGCAGGATCTTTTATTTTAGGTGACTTCTATGCATTACCAGTATTGGTTGTGTTTGTATTATGTCTGTTTGTCGCATTTTTTCAGTTTCCGAAAAAGCCTTTTCAGGAAAAATTGGTAAACTTTGCCCTAGGTGCTGGCAATGAAAATATCTTGATTATGATCTTGATATTTCTTCTTGCAGGTGCATTTGGTGAATTATCAAAGAACATCGGTGCGATTTCTTCAACCATTAACTTCGCCCTCACCTATATCCCACCGCAATTTGTGATATCAGGATTATTCTTGGTTTCTTGCTTTATTTCTACCTCTCTTGGTACCTCTGTGGGCACGATCGTAGCTCTTGCTCCAATTGCCGTAGGACTCGATGAAAACATCAGCGGAATTATGCCTATCGCTTTAGCATCCGTTATTGGTGGATCCATGTTTGGGGATAATCTTTCCTTTATTTCGGATACGACCATTGCCGCCACTAGAACACAAGGCGTCGGTATGAAGGAAAAATTCAAAGTCAATTTCAAAATGGTCCTTCCTGTAGCCATTGTTGTCATGATCATTTATGCCTTTCTGGGAAATCAAATGCTCCATAATACCGCAGATATGAATGTCGGAGACTTTGAATTAGTTAAAATCTTGCCATATATCGTGGTATTTATCTTAGCTCTTTCTGGATTGAATGTAATCTGGACACTGGGTATAGGTATTCTATGTGCTGCAGTAATTGGTATAACAACTGGATCAATAGACTTCTTAACCATCCTAAAATCAATAAACGATGGCTTTGCGGGAATGTTTGAACTCAGTATCTTATGTTTGATTATTGGGGGTGTTGTTGGAATCATTCGTATGAATGGCGGGATTGACTACTTGCTGAATACGGTCACCAAAAGAATCAATTCCAAAAAAAGAGCCGAACTCAGCATTGCTTTTTTAGTGAGTTTAGTCAATATGGCAATTGCTAATAATACCATTACCATTGTTATTGTTGGACCAATCGCCAAAGATATTTCGGATGAAAATGGACTACAGGGAAGTCGGGTAGCGAGTATATTGGATACAATTTCTTGTTTTGTTCAAGGTCTGGTCCCTTATGGAGCGCAAATCTTGGCCGCATTAGCTGCTGCAAACGCTGTATTATCCGAAGAACAAGGAAGAGAACTCTTATCTCCAATTGATATCATGCAATATTTATACTATCCTTTCCTAATGGGAATCGTGGCTTTCTTGTTTATCTTATTCAGAAAAGAAAAAGAAACTGCATAATAAATTATAGTTTTTATAAGGCAGGAAGCTCTATAGCATCCTGCCTTTCATATCTAATTTCTTAATCAGATTAGATTTCACAATAGAAAATAAACTATCCTTCGCTTCCGCAAATGAAAGCCCATACCTCCGGCTTTTAGGATGCAACTCCTCCGGAAAACGTGCTAACAAGGAATCATAATACGAATCCAAGGCAACTTGGTCCGGCATTTCATAATGTATCCGGATTTGAAATCTCCTGATTAATGCTGAATCAATAATATCAACATGATTCGTCGCACAAATTAATAGGACATCATTCGGTAAATAATCTATCTGCTGGATAATAGAATTAACCAACCTCCGCATCTCTCCAACATCATTATCATCATCTCCCCTGGCTTTACCTAATTGATCAAACTCATCCAAAAACAAAACCGCCTTATCTCGAGCAGCTCGATCAAAAACCTGCTTCACATTCTGGGAAGTCTCGCCTATTCTCGAATTAATAACATTACTCAGATTTAAAATGATCAGTGGCTTATGTAGGCTATTTGCTATGGCCTTTGCCGTTGTGGTTTTCCCACAGCCTGAATGACCAAATAACAACACTTTATTGCTAACAGGCAGACCGTACTCACTCAACTCCTCAAAATATCGATGCTCCTTAATCAATTGGTCAATCTTAACCCTATTTTCTTCACTCAAAAATACATCCTCTAATAAAACAAGGTCTTTGTCCTTAATTATAAGGTCTTGAATATTCATAATTTTCAATTAGCATTAAAACCCAAAGATAAGCCTATTCGCCCATAAAGAAGAAAGCCGTTTAATACAATTAAACGGCTTCCTCTGTTATATTTTCTTTCGGTTATCCTCCGAATCTGTATCCAATAACTTATAATTTGGATCAACCCCCACCTGCACAGGCTTCTTGTCAACCACAAACTTCAACTTATTGTTGATCTCTGAAAGCTTAACCTTCTTCAATAAAATAGGATTATCAAATTTAAACCCATTTTTCTCGGTCTCCTCCGCAAAAATCCCTATTTCAACATAATCCTCCAATGGCAAGGATTGAATGCTTTTCTTGCCTTCTTTATGGGTTAAGGCTGTCCCTTTTATATCCTCATAACTTTTCTTGCCTAAAGGATCTGTACGATATTTGGAAACTTGAAAGCTAATCTCCACCTCATATTTGTTATTACCCAAATCCTTCACCTTAGCATCCGTAACCTTATTGTCGTAAATCGTCACAGTCTCGAAAAGATCTTTAACCAAATATTGTAATGAATCCGGAACTACTGGTTTCAACATATTTACAAATTCAATCGAAGTAGTGTAAGGCGGATTTTGAAACTTATATTGACTCGTGTAGTTTTTCAAGAAATCATTAAACTTTTGCTCTCCTAAATAATCACTCATGGCATACATAACCATAGAACCCTTATTATAGTGAATATAGGGTTGATTTTCATTGAACATCAATGGGTTTTCCCGAATTTTCTCATTGGAACGCCCAAGAAGATATTTATCAAGTGCATCTTTCAAGAAACGGAACATTTGTTCCTTTCCATAAGTATGCTCCAAGACCTTTAATGAACTATATTCTGCTAGCGATTCTGACATCATTGTTGAACCTTGAACATAGGCACCAATCACCTGATGTGCCCACCATTGATGTGCAAACTCATGTGCAACCACGGAATATGCATAATCCACTGCATTTGGATCTTTTTCATCAACCTTGGCAATAAATCCTATCCCTTCCGAGAATGGAACCGTATTGGCAAATGCTTGGGCAAAAGTTCCCATACTAGATGGAAATTCAATGATCCGCATCTGTTGGAATTGGTATGGACCAAAGTTGTGTTCATAATAATCCAAGGACTTCTTCATCGATGCCATCATCCGGTCTAGATTAAACTCATGGCCTTTATGATAATAGATCTCTAAATTCTTGCCTTTATACTTTTCTTTTTTCGTCTCATATTTTGCAGACATAAAAGAATAGAAATTTAAGATTGGAGCATCCATTTTATAATGGAAATAACGCTTGCCATCCTTCTCCCACTCCTTCTGAAGATAACCCGGCGCAATCGCAATCTGATCCTTATCAGTGCTCAAAGTCGCCTCAAAAGTAATCCAATCAGCATCCTGAGAAATATAATTATTCCCTAATTTACTCGAGTCCCTTGGGTCAGGCATTCGCATTTTATCTGGCAAACCATATTTCTTGCGAACATTATTATCTACAAGCTCACCTGATTCTGAATAACTTAAAACCGGAAAAATAAGGTTGTTTAAGAAAGTTCCATTCTCCAAAACAGAGGACCTATCAAATAAGAAACCATTTGCCTTATTCCGAATAGTATAATCAATCTTTAAGGTATCTCCTGGATTTAATGCTTTGGACAGAAAATATATATCCACTGCCAAGACACTATCTTGAACAATTCGCTTAGCATCTCGATCAAATTTTGCAGAAATAATATTGTCAGGACTTTTGTTCATGAAAATGGTATCAATAGGCTCTGATGTTTTATTGACATATACAAATTTGCCCAAAGTGTTAAAGTTCCTGTTCTTAGGATCAATATCCATATCGACCTTCACATCCACTAATCGTGGAATCGAACGTCCCTCATAACGCTTGTATTGCTTTTCATAATCAACTTGCTGCAACTCACGTTCTAATGCTGAATAATGGGGTTGTTTGACATTATTCTCACTATAAATACCATATCCCAAACCAATAAATCCAGCAATTGCCAAGACCATTGGCACTATCAGCTGTGGTTTCGCGCGTTGAGCAACTAAATTGAACTTCTCCTTGATATTACTGATGATTCCACGTCTCCAGAATAACAAAGTCAAGCCAAACATGACAATGCCCAATAAGATCCAATAAATTCGGTAATAAATAAAATGGCGAATTTCCCCATAACCATTCATATCCGAATAATTGTAGGATGGATCTGCATGCGGACGGAAAATCATTTGTTCAATGCCAATTTTGGATAAAAATGGAAGACTGAAAAATAATACCAAACAAATGATAAAGCCTATAAAATAGTTCTTAAAGAAATTGTGAATGAAAAAGGCAAATAAGATCAAATACAGAACTTTAATAGGAATCAACACAAAAAGCTCATACATATAATGGCCAATTTCAAATTGGTAATATCCCTCATAGATTTGATAAACAATACCATTGATCAGACAAACCAACATGACCAGGTAAACCATCTTAATCATGGCAATTACTTTTGAAAATAAAAGAACCCAGTTTGGAACTGACGTCGCCTCAATTAACAAAAACATATTCGTCTGCCTTGACCTCTGAATCAGCATTCCTGAAAACAAGAAAATCATAATATTCAAAAAGAAGCTATAAATACTTCCCATGGAAATCAATACCTGCCAGGTCACAGGATAGGTAGAGGTCCCAAAGATCTCCCCAGAAACTGAAATTACCACCAAAACAAATAGAAAGGCAATAATCAACAGAATAATGAATGTCCAGTTTTTAACCAGGAACTTAAAATCATTATTAGATAATCGCCAGCTTAATTTCAAATTGCTCCAGAAACTGTAATCCTTCTTTACTTGAGGTAAGGCAATCTTAAGTATACTTCCGAAATTATCTTTGACCATCCGATCGCTGGACTTGGCCTTCTTGAAGGAAATACCCAACTGCGAAAAGCTAAATTTATAATAAACAAAACCAAACAGCAATGCTGCAAAACCTAACCAAATCAGCCTATTATAAATCAATACCCCACGTATGGGTAGTAAATTGGTATTCTGCTCATCCACACTCCAATATCGACTATAATACTGAATAGGTTCAAAACCAAATGGATCCAGGATTGCAGCCAAATAACGATTATCCATATTTTGCATCGCAGCATCCAACAAGGATTGAAGCAGGAATAAAATCAGGACAAAGACAAAGCCTACATAGATATTCCGACTAAAGGTTACTAAGGCAAATATGATAATCCCAAATAATATAAAGTTTGGAATAACCGTAACCAAGAATCCCTCAACATAGGCTCTAAAGTTATTCGGGCCTAAAAGATCTTTATTGATATTTGGCTGAAACTGTCCCAAATAGAAGGCTAGCACACATAACAATGCAATAATCGTCACAATAACCAATGAACTCAGGAATTTTGCCGATAAATAATTCAGCTTATTCAAAGGGTATGAGAACAATAAGGTATGCATATTATACAGGTAGTCTCTGTAAACAGAAGCTCCAATTATTGTGGGTAATAGAAAATAAATAAGTGTTGAAAAACTATTGAGAAACCCGGCAATATGCAATGGCGAATTAATATTTACAGGAGTAGAGGTTGTACTGCTTATTGCATCAAAAGCTCCTAAACTTGATATCGTCGTAAAATAGGCCAATCCAAAATAAATAGCACAATAAACATAAAAAACAGGTTGCTTCAACCAGCGTTTTATCTCGAACAAGAAAATAGTCTTAAACATTTACCTGATCACTTTTTAAAGTCACAAAATAAACGTCCTCCAAAATTGGCGTCGCCAAGCTAAAGGATTCATCCGGTTGAACATCCGCAAACACCCTAATATTTAAACTATTATCTTGATTATAGTTGGATGAAATAATATTATAAATCGCATTTTCCTTATCAAATTCGGAACGGTCAATTTTCTTCTTCCATATTTTTCCTACCAATGAATCCGTTCCCTCTTGAGTCGTACCTCTGAACAATACTTTACCCCCATTCATGATTGCTAACTCATGACATAACTCTCGCACATCATCCACAATATGAGTAGAAAAAATTACCGTATGCTCAGCACCAATTTCCCGTAGCACATTCAAAAAACGATGTCGCTCCGCAGGGTCTAAACCTGCCGTCGGTTCATCCACGATGATGAGTTTCGGATCATTCAACAACATCTGAGCAATCCCAAACCTTTGTTTCATACCCCCTGAATATCCACTTACATTTTTATTCTTAAAATCGTATAGATTGGTTATTTCCAAAGCATTATTGACAATCTTCTTGCGGTCTTCTTTATTGACGATGCCCTTTAACTCTGCAAAATAATTCAACAAATCCTCAGCAGATAAATTGGGATAGACACCAAACTCCTGCGGTAAATACCCTAAAACCCTTCTCAATGCATTATTATCCTGGAGCACATCAATATCTCCAAATTGAATACTTCCTTTATCAGGACTTTGTAAGGTCGCAATCGTACGCATCAAGGATGATTTCCCAGCTCCATTGGGCCCTAATAACCCAAACATTCCCGTCCCAATCTCTAAATTCACATCATCCAAAGCCTTCACCCCATTATTATAGGTCTTTGTTAAATTACTAATCTTAAGTTCCATTTATAATTCGTTTTTGTTAGTTAATCAATTAGTATGTTCTTGTTAAAAAAAGTTACAAAAAAATTAAATAATTATTGTATTTATTTGAAATTAGAACTCTAAAACTCTGAAATCATCGATTATTAAATGCTGTGTAAATTCTTGTGAAGCAAATAAAACGGTTATTTTTACTCGGTATCAGAACAAAAGAAAAGGCCGATAATTTCTTATCGGCCTTTTCCTGTATATTTTTAACTTATTGTTTTTTATAATACTTCATCGCTTCTGGAACCATGGCTTGCAATTGACTGATACGTCTTGCATCACTAGGGTGAGTACTTAACCATTCTGGAGGGCTTCCCTTTTTACCTTGCGCCATTCTTTCCCAGAATGAAACCGCTTCTTCCGGATTATATCCTGCCATCGCCATTAGAATTAAGCCTGCTTTATCTGCTGCTAACTCATCATTTCTAGAGAATTTCAATGATCCTACTTGGTATCCAATACCATAGATCTGATTGAATAATCCTGTATATCTACTATTGCTGATTGTTCCTGCTGCGTTTAATAACTGTGCACCAAATTGTGCTGCCATCGCATTGGAAACTTGCGATACGGAATGCTCTTCAATCGCATGGGCAATCTCATGCCCCATCACTGTAGCTAATCCGGCATCATTCTTTGCTATCGGTAAAATACCTGTATAGACAGCTACCTTACCTCCTGGCATACACCATGCATTTACTTGGTCACTCTCAATTAAGTTAAACTCCCAATTGAAAGAAAACTTATCTGCAGCCCCAATCTGCCTTAAATATTCATTCGTTGCTGCTGCAATCCTATTTCCTACTCGTTTAACTTGTGTTGCTGCCGCAGTACCAGTTTCTACTTTCGAACTGTTCTTACTCAAAAAATCTTTATAGGCTAAAGCCGCTTGATTATTGATGGTCTGGGAGTCAACCAGTTTTAGGTATTTACGTCCGGTAATTGCGGATGTAGCACAACCTACCAGAGTGGCTCCTAAAAGTACCATGGAGGCGTATTTTGTGAATCGTTTCATAAGTGTTCTTGATTTAGTTTATCTAATACAATACTATTATCTAGAAGTATTAAACAAAACTTGTACCCAAAAGTTTAATCTTGATTTTTTTTCTTGAATAAATATATCTTAGATTCCTTTCCCTTCAGTAAACGCTCAATATTTTTTTGATGGGTAACCAGGATTAAGGCACAAATTGCAATTCCATATAAGAGAATAGAAGGAACTGTGGTCTTAAATATAAAAGCTACACTAAATGGAAAGGCAAAACCTGCCATAATGGAGCTTAAAGAAACATAATGCGTAATTAATAATACCAACAGGAATACCGACACACACACTAGGGCTGCCGGCCAATGAATGGCAAGTACCATTCCAAATAAGGTTGCAACACCCTTACCACCTCTAAAGCCTGCAAAAATCGGAAACAAATGACCTAATACCGCAATCACGCCTAAAGCCAATTGCACATTTACAAATTGTGGCGCATCATGATTTCCAACGATACTACTATCTAGAAGATAAGGCAAATTGGTCGCTGTCCATCCCTTTAAGATATCGACAAACATCACCACAGAGCCCGCCTTCTTTCCTAATACACGAAAGGTATTTGTGGCACCAGCATTTCCACTCCCATACTCACGAACATCAACTCCATAAAATGCCTGTCCAAACCATACTGCTGTAGGGATTGAACCGAAAAGATATGCTAATATGACAATTCCAACAAGGTATATTGATATCATTTACAGCAATTTACTAAATAAGTTTTGCTTTTAAGCTTAAATCCAGGCTTTTAACCGAGTGGGTCAATGCACCTACAGAAATATAATCTACCCCTGCCTGTGCATAAGCTGCTATGCTGTCTAAAGTAATTCCGCCCGAAGCTTCCGTCACTAACCGATCCCCAACTAATTCTACCGCTTCTTTCACTTCAGCAGGACTAAAATTATCAAACATCACACGATCAACCGCCTCTAAACTTAAAACTTCGTTTAACTCTTTAAAATTTCTAACCTCAACCTCAATCGCAATATCTAATTGGTTTTGTTTCTTATAATCAAAAGCAGCATTCACCGCTGCAGAGATCCCTCCAGCATAATCAACATGATTATCCTTGATCAAAATCATATCATAAAGCCCAAATCGATGATTTGAACCACCACCAATCTCTACTGCTTTCTTCTCCAAAAATCTTAACAAAGGCGTGGTCTTACGCGTATCTAAAACCTTCGCTCCGGTTCCAGAAATCGCCTGAACATACTTTGAAGTTTGCGTAGCAATACCAGACATCCGCTGCATGATATTTAATACCAAACGCTCTCCTTTAAGGATTGTATGGATACTTCCTTTTATCTTGAAAGCAATGTCTCCATAGTGGACATGGCTCCCATCAGAAATAAGTGGGTTAAATTCTAATTCAGGATCTATTTGGGAAAATATTTCTTTGGCAACTTCTACTCCAGCAAGAACCCCATCCTCCTTGACCAATAATTGAGCCTCACCTAATTGATCTTCTTTTATCGTAGATAATGAGGTGTAATCGCCTGAACCTACATCTTCTAAAAGGGCCTCTTGAACAAAATGTACTAGTTTATCTTTGAATTCTCTCTCCATTTACCATTTAAAATTAAGCGAAGATGAATAAAAATATATTTATTTGGAAACTTAAATTCGAAAAACTGTAGTTTATTCTATTCTTAGCTCGTTGATTTGCGCATCGGATCCCGATTGCACAAACTTCACAAAAACACGATAAGAACCTTGATTGGTCTTGATTTGATAAACTATATAAAAACTATTGTTGTTACGATTGGTCCGTTGAACTTGCTTGGCCTCGCTTGTCTTTGTAAGCCTGAAAAAATCACTCAATATAACTTCGGCTTGAAACTTAGAATAATATCCCGAATCGTTTTTTATCGATAAGGATACATTCTGTCCAAAAAAGTTAGCAATGTTCTTCGCGTTATTCGCCTTTAATGCACCTAATAATTCAAGGGAAACATCCGACTGGAAACTAGAGAATATTAGCAATGGCAAAAGCATCATTGCTACCGCAATAAGCCTCATCCTTATACCTATACCTTTAATTGTCGCAATCATAATTGACTTGGGGTCATCAGCGCAGTACACAAAATTTACTGCCACTTAACATTAAATTCATTTTTCAATAATGTTTTAGCGAAAATTATGCCAATCCCTGTTGCATTCAGCAAAACCAATACAAATATTATATCGCCCTTACAGGTTCCTCCTTTTAGCATTTTTATGAATAATAAGTATATTTGTGTAATGAGTTCTGAAAATAAAAAAGTAGCACTACTAATTCTGGATGGATTAGGCTACGGAAAAAATGATAATTCAAACGCTGTAATAGCCGCTAACACTCCTTTTTTAGACTACTTGCTTGCAACCTACCCTAACTCCAAACTTGAAGCATCTGGCGAAGCCGTAGGTCTACCTGCTGGCCAAATGGGAAATTCTGAAGTTGGCCACATGAACCTTGGGGCCGGAAGAATCGTATACCAGGAATTAGGCCGTATCAATAAGGCTGCTCAAGAAGGTGTATTTAAAGTTGACCCTACTATTCAGGCTGCATTTGAATATGCAAAATCTAATCATAAAAAGGTACATTTTATTGGTTTGCTATCCGATGGTGGTGTGCATGCCCATATCGAACATCTAAAGGCTTTAACCGATGCCGCTAAAGATGCAAACCTTACAAATGAACAAGTATTTATCCATGCTTTCTTGGATGGCCGTGATACCGACCCTAACGGCGGTGTTGGTTATGTGAAAGATCTCGATAATCACTTGAAAAATTCTGTCGGCACCATCGCATCTGCTATCGGTAGATATTATGCCATGGACCGTGATAACCGTTGGGAACGTGTAAAACAGGCTTATGACCTTTTAATCAAAGGCCTAGGAACACCTTCAACTGACCTTGTAAATTCTATTGAAACTTCTTATAAAGAAGGGATTACAGATGAATTCTTGAAACCAATCGTGATGGTAGATGCCCAAGGTTCGCCTAAAGCAACTATCCACGAAGGTGATGTAGTAATCTGTTATAACTTCCGTACAGACCGTGGTCGTGAAATTACAGTAGCTTTAACTCAACAAGCATTTCCAGAATATGATATGCATCCGTTAAATCTTTACTATGTGACCATGACCTCTTACGATGATACTTTCAAAGATGTAAAGGTCATCTTCCAAAAAGATAATTTAACTCAAACCCTGGGTGAAACCCTTGCATTACAACATAAAACTCAAGTCAGAATCGCTGAAACTGAGAAATATCCACACGTTACGTTCTTCTTTTCAGGTGGTCGCGAGGAACAATTTGAAGGTGAAAGAAGGTTATTGATCCCTTCTCCGAAAGTTGCGACCTATGACTTGCAACCTGAAATGAGTGCTAATACCATTGCAGATTCTATTTGTAAGGATATGGTTGAAAACGGACCTGACTTTATCTGTTTGAATTTTGCAAACCCGGATATGGTCGGTCACACAGGCGTATTTGAGGCAGTAGTTAAAGCTGTTGAAACCGTAGATAACTGCACCAAGCGTGTTGTTGAAACGGGAATCAATGCAGGTTACTCCTTTATTATCCTGGCTGACCATGGTAATTCTGAGTTCATGATCAATGAGGATGGTTCAGTGAATACAGCACATACAACCAATTTGGTTCCGTGCATATTGATTGATAACCAATATAAAAATATCAAAGATGGTAAATTAGGCGATGTAGCACCAACAGTTCTGCAACTACTTAATCTTCCTATCCCAACTGAAATGACTGGTAATGTCCTTGCATATTAATCATAAGTTATTCAAAATATTAGCAGCAGTAATCATTACTGCTGCTTTTTATGCTTGTAACCCTTCCAAGAAATCGGAACAAGCAGCTATTAATCAGGAGAAATTCTTCGACATCCCGACTTTTTTCCAAAGGGAAATTGATTCCTTGGCATCTGTAAATCCCGAAATCAATAAAACGGTAAAAAAAGATGATCAGGAAGAAACGAAGAAGCTTAAAATTAAAGATTGGGCAGTTGAACTATCCAGTTTTCAGGCTATAGACTTAAACAAACCAGCTTATGCAGGTTTTGTGAAAGTTGACCGTACGGACAGCTTGATTCAATATAGTTTTACCAATCCGGAATTAGATTTGTCTTGCGTCCGCATCAAATTGGATGCCCAAGGAAATCCACACATGATCTCAGTTGAAAAACAGGTTAAAAACACCTTATATAAAACCTCTGAATTCTTGGCTTATGAAAAAAATGGATTCTATTTAGTAGAAAAGAATCAGCAAGTCAAGGTTATGGGGGATAATTATTATAAAGTCCAAGGTGAATTCTAAAAATAATAATTGAGGGCATAACCCTCAATTTATTTTTTAGTTATAGTGGACTAATGAAATAATACGTTCACTAAATCGGGTTAACCTTCCTGCACTTTGCAGAAAATCCAGACTAATTACAAAAGAGTAACCTGTAATTACTCCACCCAATTTTTCTACTAATTTACTGGCAGCAACAACGGTTCCGCCTGTAGCCAATAGATCATCATGCATCAATACTTTTGTTCCAGCTTGGATAGCATCTTCATGCATTTCAATGGTAGCCTGCCCGTATTCCAATTTATAGGATTCTGATATCGTATGGAAGGGTAATTTCCCCTGCTTGCGAATCGGAACAAATGGTTTATTCAACTCCTGAGCCAATAAAAAACCAAACAAAAACCCACGGCTTTCTATTCCAGCAATCACATCGATCTCTATCCCCTCTAATTTTCGAACAAATTCCTTTACCGCCAACTTCACCAAATCCGGCTGTTGAAGTAAAGGTGTAATGTCCTTAAATACAATTCCTGGTTGCGGAAAATCAGGAATATCCCGTATATATGCTTTCAGCTGCTCTTCAATCATAGATGTTATCTAAATTCCAAATAAAGTTCAATTTTACTAAAAAATTCCTCATCTAAAGAATGAATATTTCTCAGATCTGAAAGACTTTTAAACGCACCGTGTTGATCCCTATAATTGATAATTGTTCTTGCTCGCTTATATTTTATATAAGGATGTTTTCCTAAATCATTAACATTGACCGAATTGATATCTATTTTCTTGACCAGGCTCAAATCTAATTTTAAGTAAGGCAAAATGGCGACATAAGTTTCCGCAGGGATGCCATATACCTCTGAAATCTGTTCAAGCCTTACAAAACCTCCCAATGCCTCCCGAAACTTGATAATCCTTTTGGAATAAACCGGACCAATTCCATTCAAACTGATAAAACCAAGACTATCTGAACTATTCAACTCAATAATTTCGGGCGCTTTTTTAAACCTGAAATTCTTTTCCTTGGGATATTCAATATTTGCAAAAGAAGGTCTCTCTTCCATCTTGGAAATTATCACATAGGGCAACAGTTCCTGGATTTTCATACTATCCAATGAATATATTTTCCTTAAATCTTCCTTTTTATAAAACTTGCCACCCTTGTTTCTATAATTAATAATGACCTGGGCTTGCTTATCACTAAGCCCTAATTTTTCCCAACCTGCTTTATCCAAGGTATTAGGATCAAATGGAAAAAGGCTTACTGCTTTTCGGAATTTATTTTTTACAGGTTTTATGCTTTTTGGGGCTTTGCCTGTGAAAAGGATTTCTTCAGGAAAATGTTTGATAAGGATATTGATATCTTCTGGAGGATAAAAAACGGGCAAAAAAATATGACCTAATAGGAGGAGGAAAATAATCCAAATCAGAAAGAAATAGCCTCTTTGCTCCTTCCGATTTAATTGAAAGTACTGGACCAGCTTATTCATTAACAAAGATTAAATACTCTTTTCATACCTAAACTTTGATTAAATTTGTAAAAATATCTGATTGATACAATATGCATTTTGTCCGCCCTTTCTTTATCCTCAATTACGTTTATCCACAGGCGATTTGGCGAAAAGAAAAAGATATAAATAATATTTACTTAACATTTGACGATGGTCCTATCCCCGAAATAACGCCATGGATATTGGATTGTCTGAAGGAAAAAAAGGTGAAAGCGACTTTCTTCTGTGTGGGAGAAAACGTAAGCAAATATCCTGAAATTTTTCAACGGATTTTAGATGAAGGTCATGCCGTAGGAAACCATACCTACAACCATTTAAAAGGTTGGGTAACGGATGATCAAAAGTATTTTGAGAATATTGAAAAGTCCAATAAATTAATCCAATCCAATTTATTCCGCCCTCCTTACGGCCGAGCTTCCAAATCTCAAATGAAGGAGTTGGCGAAAGATTACCAAATAATCATGTGGGACGTTTTAACGGGCGATTATGACAAAAACATTAGCCCCGAACAGTGTTACAAGAATTGCATCAACTACAGCAGAAACGGAAGTATCATCGTATTCCACGACAATATTAAAGCCATTGACAATGTTCAATACGCCCTACCCCGAAGTATAGATTACCTTTTACAAAAAGGCTTTCAATTCAAGACCTTATTCGTCTGAGGGTTTAGCAATTTCTACCTTGTAATCACGTGCACTGCTAACACTAAAGTACCCCATTGCTCCATTATCGATATTTGAGGTTGGATTCCCTGGTGCTGCACTCCCCGGATTGGTGGACATATATTCAGACCAATAGTTGTAGGACTCCTTACTGATAATAAAGCGACGGATCAATAATTGATCTCCAGGTTTGATTTCATTGCCATACTCCCGACCTAATTGATGCGTTACCTCATTCCCATCATTAAATTTATCCGAGAAGACAGCATTCGACTTGAACGCTTCTCCATTTCTGGAAATGCTATATCGATAGTAATTCGCTTGCCCAGTAGGATCAAAAAATTTAAGATTGATAAAGTAATAGGTTTCATTCAGCAAAGTCTCTTGGTTGACTCCAATGGATTCAACATCTATAAATGGTAGCATCGTAGTCGTTGATTTATATTCTTCGTCATCGACCATCACCACCAAGGTATAAGTCTCTCCTGCTGCCAAGGCAATACTGCTATTACGATATTTACCCTCTCCTGCTGAATTAAAATAATAAGTTCTACCACTTTTGGATTGAATATAAACCGTCGCATTCAAGATTGGCTCGTAAGGTATAGGTTCATCAAAATCAACAGTCCTACTTACCAGAATTTCATGAATCTTCTCTTCATTATTAATGTCTGCAACAATGACAATCCTTGGATCAGTCTTATTCAGGTCGACATCAATTAAATCTTCACAACTGCTAAACAACAGTAAAAATGAAAATATTAGGATATGATATGTTAATCTCTTCTGCATCTTCTTAAAATTTAAAATTCCAGGTCACGGATGGAATTGCGCCAAATAAGGCAATTCTATAGGCCTCGGTAATATTTGGATTTTGTTCACTCTCTCTAAAGTCAATCATATAGGCATTCTTGCGGTTATAGGCATTATATACACCGATGGTCCAACTCGAATTAAACTTCTTATCCTTACGGGTTTCATAGGTTGCCGATAAATCTAAACGATGATAATCTGGCATTCGATAGCCATTCCTTTCGGAATAATAGAACATGGTCCGACCATCCACCTGATACTTTCCACTTGGAAAAGTAATGGCGTTACCAGTATAATAAACAAAGGTCGCACCAACTGTCCAGCGTTTGCTCAATTGGAAAATTCCAACTACTGAAACATCGTGGGTTCTGTCTTGTCGTGCATTAAACCAATTGCCATCATTGATTTCATCAAATTGGCGCTCACTCTTTGCCAGGGTATATCCAACCCATCCTGTCAATCGCCCTTTATTTTTACGCATAAGGAATTCCGTACCATAGGATCTGCCAATACCATACAATAAGTCGCCTTCCATGAATTTATTCGCTTGTAGATCGGCTCCATTTCTGAAATCAATCTGATTTTCCATGGTTTTATAATAAGCTTCTACCGAAAACTCATAGACATTCCCTTGGAAAGTGCGGAAATAACCTAAAGCTCCTTGATTTGCAATCTGAGGCTTTACATTTAAACTGCTGACAATATATTGGTCAGTTGGTAAACTCGCCGTAGTATTGGTCAACTGATGCAGGTTTTGAGCCATTCTATTAAAACTAGCCTTGATACTATGATTGCTGTTCAAAGCATAGGATAAGGATAAACGCGGTTCAAAATTTAAATAATGTTTCGCAATGACCTCCCCAAAATAGGATTCCGAAGTGGGCTCGCCCTCTTCATCAAATTCGTAAAATGTCCCAGGACCCATCACCATGAAATCACTTAATCGTAATCCATAAATTAAATTTAACTTCTCAAAAGGTTTCCATTCGTGCGATACGTAGGCAGAAGCCTCAATCCCTTGTCTTCTCTCAATTTCAATAGAATTAACATCTGAACCTTCTCTGGCTTCAATACTCGCCGGACGAATTTGTTGATGCAAAACATTCACTCCAAACTTCAAGGCATTATTGTCGTCCGAATAATAGGAGAAGTCCTGTTTGAAATTTAAATTCCGGATTTTAGACGCAATGGAGAACTTAGATTCATCACTGTTTACATTAACGTCATAGGAAAAGTCGCTATAAATTAATGAGGTATTACTAAATAATTGGGAATTCAGAATGGAATTCCAACGCACCGTAGCGGTAGAATTCCCCCAATCAAACCCGAATAAATCACTATATCCTAAATCATCCTTCCCAAAATAGCCCGATAAATACAAGGTATTGCGATCATTCAGCTTATAATTCATTTTTGCATTCAGATCGTAGAAATATAATTTACTGTTTTTGGTTTTATGGTCTTTGGATAATTTCAAGAATAAATCGGCATAGGTTCTTCTTGCACTCAGCATAAAGGAACTCTTATCTTTTACAATGGGGCCTTCCAACTTCAAACGGGAAGCTATCAATCCTACTCCACCTTCAGCACTGAACTTTTTACTATTTCCATCCAGCATACTGATGTCCATTACCGAAGAAATTCGACCACCATATTGCGCCGGAATCCCGCCTTTGTACAAATTGGCATCTTTTATTGCGTCTGAATTGAAAGTCGAGAAAAAGCCCATAAGATGGGAAGCATTATATACTGTAGCTTCATCCAATAGAATTAAATTCTGGTCTCCACCGCCCCCGCGAACATAAAAATTAGCACTTCCCTCACCTCCTGAGGAAACTCCCGGCAATAACTGAATGGATTTCAATAGGTCCTTCTCCCCAAATAAAACAGGTATATTCTTTAATTCTTCCATGGTGAACTTCAGATTACCCATCTGTGCAGAGGTAACATGATCCTCCTCTTTTTTGCCAGTCACCACAACTTCTTCGATCACATTGGAATTGGGAGTTAACTCAAAATTATGGCGTTTATCGGCAGAAATTTGAATGGTTTCAACCTTATTCGCATAGCCAACAAAGGACAATTCTACTTCATGGGTTCCCGCAGGAATTGAAATGGAATAGAATCCATAATTATTGGAATAAGTACTCAGGTTTAAATCTGAAACCCGAATTACCGCGGCGATTAAATTTTCCCCAGTATTAGCATCCTTCACATAGCCACTTAGCGTCAGTTTCTCTTGACCTAAAGCAAAATTGAACATAAAAATGAGCAGCATCAGCAAGCTGATACTCAGGAATTGAAATTGCGACTTTACGCGCCTTAGGTTAAAAATCATGGTCAAAATTAAAAAAGCCATTCTGAACATCAAAATGGCTTCTACAGGTTTATCCTCTCGTAGATAAATCAAATTTATCAATATTATTCAGATTCGCAAATAAATTATCCGATACCGCCAGCATTTCAGGCCTTTGAAAAAAAGTCATGAAAAAAAGTTAGCTGATACTGAATAGATTTGCTCCAATAGTCCCAATTATGCGCTCCTGGCATAGTTAAAAATTTATGCGGAATATTTAAGTAAGTTAATTTTTCGTGTAACTTATTATTAACCCCATAAAAAAAATCATCCGTGCCACAATCAATAAAAATTTCTAAAGATTTTGGTTTTATCAGGTGGGTTAGCTCCATAACAGTATGTTTATTCCATGATTCAGGATGCTGATCATAGGCTCCTATACGCTTTGCCATATCCCAATTATTAGGAAATGGGCGAATATCAACTCCTCCTGCTGTACTACCAACCGCTGCAAAAACATCTTGATGACGGATCGCTAGATACAATGCGCCATGGCCACCCATACTCAATCCCGTAATACCACGTTTACTCCGATCTTTGATTACTGGAAATTTCCCTTCCACATACTCCAGCAATTCCTTGGCCACGAAGGTCTCATATTGGAAATTAGGATCTTCCGTATCCCAATACCAACTTCCAAAGCCTCCATCCGGACAAACAATAACCATCTCATAGCGATCTGCCAATTCTTTGATGGCCGGAACCTTATTTACCCAATTACTATAACCACCTGAGTACCCATGCAGTAAATACAAAGTCGGAAATTCCTTTTTCTTCGATCCTTCAGGCTGAATAACAACCGTCTTGATCGATTTCTTCATGGCAGCACTTGGGATCGCCAAAGTATCCACTTTAGCAGCTTGGGCAAAAACAACCGTAAATAAAAGTAATAGCAGTAAAAATCTGGATTTCATCAGTTTTAAGGTTTTGAAATATAATAGTAATAAAGATAGGAGTCTAAACCAAAAGGTCGTTCACTAATCGTGTAAAATCCATCTGACAATCGATCGAATGTAATGGCTTCTCCTTGTGGCTCGGGTTCATAAGGAATAGGTAAATAAGATTTCTGTAAAGCTTTAACTATGGATTCATTAGAACCTATAGGCCAATAATATATATTGGTTAAATTCTTCATGATTATAGCATCCCTTTTCGAGGAAATATCCGCAGCGGTGATAAAAGTAAAAGGAAATCTCATTAATGGTTTCAATTGGAAATGATCAATAGCAGAACCAAAAATTGCGGCTGTATAGAGGCTGGATTGAAATTCCCGTTTTGAAATAATATAAAACTGCTTGTCCAGTGGATCCACAAATATCGCTTCAGCATCTCTGGCTTTGCCGGGATAGCTCAAAGTCTTGACCGATATGGATGTCTTAGCAATGGTATCCTGTTTATTGCCTTTCGAAAAAACTGGCTCCGGAAAGACATATAAGCTAATATTGCTACGTTGTCCTAAGTTATCCCCTACATCAGCCAATACAATATGAGACTTCCCATTGAGCTCCACCCAAGCGATATCTTCAATATCGATAGCATCAATTCCATCTAATTGATAGGTACACATCAATTGAGCTGCTGAATCAATTAAATAAACCCTCGCCTTATCACCACTATCATTATGTACCCAAAACATGCCTGGGTTATTTATTGATGAAATAATCCCGGAGATCTCGCCCAAAACAGGAGAGCTAATCTTGCCTCTAATGGATCGCTCCGAATGCTTGACTTCCTGAGAAAAGCCTAGATTCCAGCTTGTCAAGCATATCAAAAATGTAAAAAGAAAAATTTTCATCCTATTCATTCAGCCATTTCAAAATAAGTTCCAAGCTCGACCGCCGCCCGAAATCAGAAAAAAAAGGGTAACCATATTGGAAACCCTTTCTAAAATACATTAAATTATGTTTTATTTACCTTCAAAGGCTGAAATAATTGCAGCCCGGAAGGTTGAGTCTTTCTCACCCAATTCAAAAGATTGTTTATAGGTATCTATTTTACCAAACATCTCTGCCTCTTTCCCTGTTCCATTATCAAAGAAATATTTGAAACTATAGGTACCAGGATTGGATAAATCAACTTTCTTATTATTAGAAGAAAACACCAATGGATCTAAAGTATTAGTTGTCATCTTTCCATCTGTAGGAAGTTTAAATAAGGTTCCCAAAGTCTTGACGAAATTGTCAGATGGAGCACCATTGGAACTAATCCTAACCGCACCTTTTCTAAAGCCTAACTCTTCGTCCGCCTGACCTTTTTCATTAATCCCAGGCTCTATATTTTTTAATACTTCAACCTTAAACCCTACAGGTTCATTATTGAATTCAGCTTTTGCATCATAGACCATCGATGAGTCTGTAGCACTTGGATTCGTAAGATCAAAGTACAAATGAAACTGATTACTCTCCTTTTCATTGGTCAAGGGTTTTAATCCCTTTGCCACATTGCTACTTGTTGAATCGCCTGTTTTATCGCCTTTGTTATTAGCATTTCCACATGAACCCATCCAAACTGCCGTGGAAAGTAAAACTGCAAAAGTTGTTATCTTTTTCATAATTTCTCTGTTTATGTTTAATACAATAATATCCTTTTTTTGTTTATTATTTCTTAATTAAGGCATTATACATAATTTCTACCGGATGGTACGATTTTCTTTGCAAACCATCTTTGATTTGATGCCTACAACTTGTTCCAGCCGCCGCGATGATATAATCATCTGAAGTCTTCCTCAAGGTTGGGAACAATACAAGTTCGGCCACCTTTTGAGAAACTTCGAAATGCTCCTTTTCATATCCGAATGAACCCGCCATTCCACAACATCCAGATGGAATCACCTCCACTTCATAGTTGGATGGGAAGGACAATAATTCCTTCGTATAATCCACCAACTTAAATGCTTTCTGATAACAATGCCCATGTAACTTGATCTTTTGCGGTTCCGAGGTAAACTGCTCCGGATGCAATCTTCCAGCTTTTATTTCCCGAACCAGGAACTCATCGATCATCAAGGCATTCTTGGCAAGGTTATTTGCTTTTTCACGTTTCGAAGCATCCACTAAATCTGGATACTCATCCCTAAAAGTAATAATGGCAGACGGCTCTACCCCTAGCAAAGGTGATTCAGTGGTTACCTCCGCAGCTGCCAAATCAACATTCTGATTCGCCAGTTCTTTAGCCTTCTTGACAAAGCCTTTGGACAAATAAGTCCTACCACTTTCCTTTAACTTAGGAACGATAACTTCATATCCCAGAGCTGTTAATAATTTATAGGCAGCAATACCTACTTCGGTATCGTTGTAATTGGTAAACTCATCACTAAAAAGAAATACCTTCCTTTGTTGAGAGCTTGCTGGTTGTTTTGCAGCCCATTTACTGAAGGTGGTGCCATGAACTTTTGGCAATGACCTTCCCGGCGCAAAACCGACAACAGATTTTATGATACTGGAGGTAAATCCATTCGTTGCAAAGAAATTATAGATCGGAGCTACCAATGAACCTAATTTCTGAGACTCCGTAAAGTTAGCGATCAATTTCGCTCTGAAAGGACTTCCATTGGCATCATAATAGTGCTGCAGGAACTCCGCTTTCATTTTGGCAATATCCACACTCGATGGACACTCAGTTTTACAGCCCTTGCAACTCAAACAAAGATCCATCACATCTTTAATCTCTTCATGGTTAAAACGGTTGGTTTGTGTTGAGTTGGTTAGGAATTGGCGCAACATGTTTGCCCTGGCACGAGTAGTATCCTTTTCATCACGCGTAGCCATAAATGATGGACACATCGTTCCACCAGTGATTTCAGTTTTCCGACAATCCCCCGATCCGGAACATTTCTCCGCCAAGCGAAGAATGCTCTCGTTCTTTGTAAAATCAAAATAGGTCTTGATACTCTTGCCATCAGTCACCTGATCATAGCGCAAATGTGTATCCATTGGAGGTGTATTGACAATCTTTTTCGCATTAAAGACATTATGCGGGTCAAAGATGTTTTTCACCTGTAACAGAAGATCATATACCTTTTCTCCCAACACCTTTCCGATAAACTCCCCTCTCAATCGACCATCGCCGTGCTCCCCACTTAATGATCCATTGTACTTTAACACTAGATCAGTAGTTTTCTCTAAAATGCGTCGAAATTGTTTCTTTCCTTCAGCAGTTTTCAGATTAATAAAAGGTTCGATATGAAGCTCCCCTGCACCAGCATGGGCATAATAGGAAGCATGCACATTTTCAGTTTTTAGTAATTCCTGGATATCGGCAACATAATCGGGTAAATCCTCAGGAGAAACCGCACAGTCCTCGATCAGATTGACAGGCTGAGAATCTCCCGGTAGATTTCGGATCAAACCCAATCCAGCTTTCCGAACATCCCAAACTAAATTGGTTTGTTCAACCCCTGTAATCCATGGATAAGCATAACCCAGGCCTTCCGCCTTTAATTCAGCAATCAATCGTTCTGCTTTAGCAGCAATTTCAGCTTGTGAATTTCCTCGGAATTCAACGATTAATAAGGCTTCCGGATCTCCTTCAATGAAAAACCGATTATATTGATAGGTAGGATGTCCTACCGTAAAATCTAAAATATATTTGTCTACCAGTTCGGAAGCTTCAGGCTTATTGTTCAGTGCAACCACATTCCCACGCATACATTCCACCATATCCTTGAAATGCACACATAATAAACCAATTTCCTTTGCAGGTAATGGCATAAGCTTAATCTTTGCCTCTGTGATAATACCAATAGTACCTTCAGAACCTGCCAATAATCGGCATAGATTAAATGGTTCACTGGTATCACTCAACATATCCAAGGCATAGCCTGTATTTCTACGGGTAATCTCAGATTTTGGATAGCCTGCATGGATGGCATCCTGATTCTCCTTATTGGTCAACAGGTTGTTCAAGCCACGGTAAATATCACCTTCTCTATTTTGCTGGGAAAGCTTCTCAAAGTATTCCGTTTCGTTAAGGCTTTTGAATACTACCTCGGACTCATCATCCAATATCACATTCGCTTCCAACAAATTATGGCGCGTATCTCCCCAAACGATTGAATGCAATCCGGAGGAATTATTACCGATCATTCCTCCAACCATGGCCCTGCTGGCAGTAGAAGTCTCCGGACCAAACATCAATCCATAGGGTTTTAAGTAGGCATTCAGATCATCCCGAATCACGCCAGGCTGAACCCGCGCCCATTGCTCTTCCTGATTAACTTCCAGAATCTGATTGAAGAACCTGGAAATATCAATCACAATACCATTACCCACCACTTGTCCTGCCAAGGAAGTTCCGGCAGTACGAGGAATCAAGGTAACTTGGTTTTCCCGAGAAAAATGAATCAATTTCTTCAGATCCTGAATTTCCTGAGGGATACATACGGCTAATGGTAATTCCTGATAAACCGAGGCATCGGTGGAATAAGCTAAACGCATCGTTTGATGGGATGCATTTTTTTGATCATAAAATAAATCTCCCTTGAGAGATTCCGCTAAGGCTACTAATTTTAACTGTACTGACACTGTAGATAGATTGAATAACAAAACTACACATTGTTTCATAAATAATAAGTCATAAACATATATTTCCAGTTATTTATCAATTTCCGTATATTCGTGTACCTTCCAAGCCTATGGATTGATTTCCTAATCCATTGATAGACTGAATTTTTGCAACAATTATCTCCAGCAAGTCATAATCCACTGAATAAAATTCATTTTTTTGTTCATTTCTTTGAATTTAATTCGGAATTAGCGATATTTGCGGCATTATGGCAAAACTTGAAATTTCATTAGATCAAATTGACCTTCAGATCATCCGGATCATGCAAGATAATGCCCGTACCAATAATGCGGATATTGCCCGTGAACTTGGTATGGCACCTTCCGCTATCCTGGAGAGAGTCAAAAAACTCGAACAAAAAGAAGTTATCCTTCAATATAATGCTCGCATCAACCCAGCTGCTCTCGACCAAAAGATGCTTTCGTTCATCTTTATCAAGACCCAAGATATTATCGGTGTTCAAAAAGTAGGCTTATTATTAGCTGAAATACCAGAGGTATTGGAAGTACACGATATCGCTGGTGAAGATGGTTACCTGATCAAAGTCAGAACCAATGATTCTGCTGGATTGGTTGACCTTATGCGCAACACCTTGAGCAAGATAGAGGGTATTATCTCTACAAGAACTACAATCGTTTTAGAAACAGTGAAGGAAGACAATAAATTGGTTATTCCTTCAAAGGATTAAAATAAGTCATGGTTAAATCATCAAGTCCATCAGGCAGTCTTATCATCTTCGCCTATCTGGTGGTCTACATCGTTTGGGGATCTACCTTTTTCTTTATTGAGAAAGCATTACATGCTTTCCCTCCCTTTGTCCTAGGCTCCATCCGCTTTATTATTGCGGGTAGCTTATTGATGCTTTATTGCTGGCTGAAGGGTTATAAAATTTATATCAAGAAAGCAGTAAAGGATGCCGCTTTGGTGGGTTTCCTCTTGCTATTTATTGATATGGCGGCCATTATTTGGTCCGAACAATATATTTCCAGTGCGATTGTTTCCATTCTGTCTGCTGCAACAGCCATCTGGTTTATTATTCTAGATAAACCCAAATGGAAGGAGAATTTCTCCAGCATTCCAACCTTATTGGGACTTATCCTAGGTTTCATGGGTGTTGTGATGCTCTTTGCAGAGCAGATCTTCGGTGCATCTGCCGATGATGGTTCTTCGGATAAGAAGTTAACGGCCATGATTGTAATGACCGTAGGAACCATTGGCTGGACCGTTGGTTCATTGATTTCGAAATACAGCAAGAAGTCGGAAAACAATAAATCTTCTGATTCCACAGCTCCCAAAGAACCTGAAGAAGACCTGAATGTAATGGTAAAAACTGCTTGGCAAATGGTCGTAGCAGGGATAGCCTTTACAACAGTTGCCCTACTTAATGGGGAGTACATGAACTTCGACGTCAAGTCAGTTCCATTGGAATATTGGGGTGCCATGGTTTATCTGGCATTGATGGGTTCCATTCTAGCCTTTAGTTGTTATATCTTCCTATTACAGGTTCGTCCAGCAACTGAGGTGAGTACCTATGCCTATGTAAATCCAATTGTTGCCTTAATCTTGGTTCATTTCTTCACGGACCATATTGTGAGCAGGATGCAGATTATTGGGCTTGCAGTAGTATTATTCAGTGTATTATTGATGAACTGGAATCTATATCGGGATTCATCACTCATCAAAAATTACAAACGCAGACGTAAGATTCGCAAACTACGCTATATGGCACCGAAAAGTAGTATTCCTCGTATTGTGGAAGTTGCAGAATTCGGGAAGAAAAAACCAAAGAAACCAAAGGAAGGCGAAAAGGATATCAACAAATCCGAGAATCCAAACCCGGAAAAGAATAAAAATCAAAACTACGATCAAGAGTTTTACGATTAATCAGTCCAAAAAATATTAAAAACCCCGATGCATATCAGCTCGGGGTTTCTTTTTTTCTTTAATTCCTATTACTTCGCTCCTGTTCTTTCCAATCACTTGCTTATACTATTCCAATTTGGCTTTAATTATAGCTTTATACAGTTCAAACTAGGAGCTTTTCCGAACCTTCTTCGGACCTTCCTCGGAGGTTTTCCTGACCTTGTTCGAAAAAATTCGGCCAAGGTCCGAAGAAAGTCAGACCAAAATCCTAAGAAAGCCGGACCAAAGGTCGAATTATCCCCAAATTTGACTTAATCTATCTCAGAATTTAGCAACAGAATAGGGAATGGATTCATCTTGAACCAAAACAATTTTGTCATGGAATCGCCAAACTATTAGCCAATTGTCATATCAAATAATAATTATTGACTAAATATCATAGAAAAGTCAAATCGTCAATTCACTTCTTTATAAAATCATCAATAATATCTTTATTTGCAATACTTTTTGAATAACGATATAAAAAAGTCAAAAAGTCACAACATGAAAACGAGATTATTTTACTTGTCAATACTCTTTGGAATGTTATTTTCATTCCAATTTATTTATGCTCAGGAATTTATCACCATCAAGGGGAAAGTGATGAATGCTGACAATTACGAAGCTATTCCGTATGCATCCATCAAAGTGTTGGGTGCTGCAAAAGAAATGGGTACCAGCTCCAATGAAAAAGGTGAATATACATTGACCATCCCTTCCGAATACAAGAAGATCAAAATTAGTTCTGTCGGCTTTGATTCTGAAGAATATCCGGTTAGTGCTGAAAAGGAACAAACCATCCGTGTGATGTTGTTCCCTTCTAACTCCATTGAGGAAATTGTGGTTCGTGCTCCTAAGCGAATCAAATACTCCAATAAGAATAATCCTGCCGTAGAATTAATTCGCAAGGTAGTAGAACATAGGGACCAAAACCGATTGACAGGTCAGCAGTTTGCTGAATTTGACCAATATGAGAAAATAAGCTTGGGATTGAGCAACCTGGATGAGAAGTTCAAGAACAAAAAGGTATTCAAGAAATATCAATTCCTATTTGAGAAAGATGACACTGCAAAAAACGATGCTAACTATGTATTACCAGCATATATGGAGGAGAAATTCTCAAAGGTTTATTTCCGTAAAGATCCCAATGCCAAGAAACAATACATCCTTGCAGATCGCAAGGCAGAGTTTGATCCTAAATTCATTGATAACGATGGATTGAGCAAATATTTCAATAGACTCTATGATGAGATTGAAATCTATGATAACAATATCACGATTTTGACCAACCAGTTTTTGAGTCCGATTGCAAATACCGCACCTACTTTCTATCGCTTCTATATTACCGATACGATCAAGAATAAGGATGAGTCCTTGGTAGAATTAAGCTTTTACCCAAGAAACAAAAATGACCTTTTATTTAAGGGTAAACTTTATGTAACCCTAGACGGTAACTATGCTGTAAAAGCGGCGGAAATGACCGTAAGTGATGAAATCAACTTAAATTTTGTTCGAGACCTGAATATTGAATTAGGCTTCAACAAAACCGAGGATAATAAATATTACTTGAACAAATCCAGCTTGGGTATTGATTTCTCCATCACTAATAAAGGAAAGGGAATCAAGGGTAAGCGCGTGGTCTTAATCAATGATTATGTCAATGGTCAGGTTCGTCCGGATAGCATCTATGCTGTACCTGATAAATATGTGGTTGTCCCTGCTGAAGAAAACAAGGTTCAAGAAACGAAATCCGAAAGTTATTGGGCTACATTGAGACCGGAACCATTGAGCAAATCTGAACGTTCCATTTATACCAATATTGATAGTCTTCAAAGTATGCCCTCCTTCCGGACCTTTATGGATATTTCAGCATTGGTATTTTCAGGATATAAACAAGCAGGACCCGTTGAAATTGGTCCGGTTAATACGTTTTATTCGTACAACCCAGTTGAAGGATTTCGTCTTCGTGTTGGAGGTCGTACAACAGAACAGTTGAGCAAGAGATTTTATGCGGAAGGATATGGCGCCTATGGTTTCGAGGATCAGAAATGGAAATATTTCCTTGCAGGAACTTATTCTTTAAACAATAAGTCTATCTATAAATTCCCGCAACACTATATCCGGGTTTCGGCTTCTTATGACACCAAAATTCCGGGACAGAATCTAGAATTCGTTCAGGAAGACAACGTATTGCTTTCGTTCAAACGTGGTGAAAACAAAAGTTATCTCTACAATGAGGTTTATCGAGTTGATTATAAGGTTGAATTCAGCAATAACTTCTCCGTAAATGCTGGTCTAGGCACTTGGAAACAAACGCCTGCTGGGGTTCTTTCTTATTCCCTACCCATGGCTGATGGCTCTCATAAAATCATCAATAACCTTCAAAGTACAGAGGTTAATGTTGGTCTTCGTTGGGCACCTAAGGAGGAGTTTTATCAAGGGAAACTATACAGAACTCCAATATTCAACAAATATCCAATCATGACCTTAAATTATACCGCTGGTGTAAAAGGGGTTTTTGGCGGCGAATATAACTACCACAATTTCTCTGCTGGTATCTTCAAAAGATTATACTTATCTCAATTGGGATATGCAGATGTGAATGTCGATGGAACTTATATCCTAGGTAATAATTTACCTTTCCCAGTGTTGAATATCCATCGCGCAAACCAAACTTATGCTTATCAGTTGCAATCCTATAACTTGATGAACTTCATGGAATTTATTTCCGACCATCATGTTTCCTGGAATGTGCAATATTATATGAATGGCTTTATTTTCAATAAAATTCCTTTGTTGAACAAATTGAAATTGAGGGAGGTATTTAGCTTTAAAGGGGTATATGGTGGTCTTCGTGACAGCAACAACCCAAGCTTGAACAACCAGGTCTATTCTTGGCAAACAAATGGCGATGGCGATCAAATGTCCTTTACTTTTGGTAATAAGCCTTATATGGAAGCTAGTGCCGGCGTTGCCAATATCTTTAAGGTATTACGTGTGGATGTGGTAAAAAGGTTGAATTACCTGGATCATCCTGATGCTCCTGAATGGGGAATTAGAGCGAGAGTGAAGTTTGATTTCTAGTGAAGGTAGATGTGAGATGTGAGATGTGAGTATTGAGATAGTGGAAAGGAGTATTGAGAAGAAGATATTGATGTTGTGGGTTATGATTTGGGATGAAAAGCGGGTTAAAGACCGCTTTTTTGTTTTGGAAAATTTGTATATTTAATTTGAGAAACACTAACTACCTAATTGATTATGAGTCAAAAGACATCGAATAGTATAAACATTATTGTTGCCTATTTATCATTAATACTGAATTTGGCGTATTTAGGCTCTTGGATTTATTTTTCAAAAAATTCTACTGGATTTGATGAGGCCAAGGCTGATTTTGAAGGATTATGGAAGGTTGATGTGACTTACCTCACTATTGCACTCATTATTCTAAGTATTTTTTCATTTATCTATTTTGCGAGAACCAAAGGTATTGTTCCCAAAATATTGATGCTGGTTCAAATAATCATTGCTGGATGGCTCAGCTGGTCTTTATTGTAAGGATCGAGGAATTAGGTTAATCCGAATGTGAAAATTAACATATTGATCTTTTTTTAATTATTTCCTTGCATGACAAACTGATATCCATTACATTTGTTGCGATTATTAAAATGAAGAACGCTTGTACACATCAATACGTAATGCATCATCGCCATTGTGGCGATAGATATTAGTATTGGCTTCTACGTGAGGCGCAAGTAAACCCCAGATTCTTTTTTATTAATAATTTTTTACACTCAACATAAACTCTATATTTTGAAAAATCTCAAAATAGCTATCCAAAAGTCGGGTAGATTAAACGAAAAATCAGTTCAATTACTAAAAAATTGCGGATTGGACTTCGAAAACTATAAAAGCTCCTTAATCACTACCGTTTCTAATTTTAATCTTGAAATCCTTTTCCTTCGCGATGATGATATTCCTGGATATGTTGAACAAGGTATTGCAGATTTAGGAATTGTTGGTGAGAATGTGATCGAAGAAACCCTATCCAATGTTCAATATTTACAACGATTGGGATTTGGAAGATGCACCTTGAAATTGGCGATTCCCAAAGACTCTACCATCGATAGACTCGAAGACCTTAATGGCAAATCCATTGCTACCTCCTACCCTAATATCCTACAACAGTTTTTAGATGAATATAAAATCGAAGCTGACATCCAAATGATCTCAGGTTCTGTAGAAATTGCTCCTGGATTGGGATTGAGTGATGCCATTTGTGATATTGTTTCTACCGGCGGAACCCTAAAGAGTAATGGATTGAAACCATTCGTGGATGTTCGTAATTCTGAAGCCATATTAATCGGTAGAGATGGACTGGAAGAGAACCCTATTATCTGTGAGTTATTGCAGCGAATTCAATCTGTCCTTCGCGCGAAAGAAACGAAATATGTTGTTTTGAACGTTGAGAAGAAGAATCTGACGCAAATTACAGAACTCTTGCATGGTGTAAAGAGTCCTACTGTTGTTCCATTAGCGGAAGAAGGTTGGGTAGCAGTACACACTGTTATTTCTGAGGATGATTTTTGGGATAAAATCAACAAATTAAAGGCGGCCGGTGCGCAAGGTATCGTGGTGATGCCAATCGAAAAAATTATTATGTAATGCTAAAAACCTATCTATATAAAGATTTAAGCAAGGAAAAGAACCAGGAGCTGGTAAGTCGCAACACGGATCCCAATCATGCCATTCAGGATACCGTCCTGAATATCATTGAGGAGGTGAAGAACCATGGCGACTCTGCTTTAAAATCTTATGCCAAACAGTTTGATAAGGTTGAATTGGAGGAGTTATATTTAGGGCAGGATGAGATTGATGCGCTGGCAATGGGGATTTCCCGGGATCAGATGCGTGCATTGGAGATTGCCTTTCAGAATATCCATAAATTCCATCAGACTCAATTAAAAAGAGAACGTACTGTGGAAACCATGCCGGGAGTAAAATGCTGGCGTGAGGTTCGACCTATTGAAAAAGTAGGATTATATATTCCGGGTGGATCGGCAGTATTACCGAGCACATTATTGATGTTGGGTGTACCTGCGCGAATTGCTGGATGTAAGGAAATCGTGGTTTGTTCGCCGCCGCAGAACAATGGTAAAATCAATGGCTTTGTGGCTTATTGCCTGAAACTGTTGCAGATCAATAAGATCTACCTGGTTGGTGGTGCTCAGGCTGTTGCAGCCATGGCTTTTGGTACAGAAAGCATTCCGAAAGTCAATAAGATCTTCGGACCTGGGAATCAGTTTGTTACCAAAGCTAAAAGCATCATTCAGGGATTGACCGATGTAAGCATCGATATGCCGGCAGGTCCTTCAGAAGTCTTGGTTATTGCAGATGAAAGTGCCAATCCAGCTTATATTGCGGCCGATCTATTGGCGCAAGCTGAACATGGAATCGATAGCCAAGCTATTTTGGTTGCTACCTCCGAAACGATTACAGAGGCTGTAAAAAAGGAATTGGAAAGCCAGTTGCAGATATTGCCGAGAAAAGAATTGGCGGAGCAGGCGATGAAGAATTCGTACATGGTCGTGACTGAAACCCTGCAAGAAGCCATGGATTTCTCAAATCAATATGCTCCCGAGCATTTGATTTTAGAAACCAATGAATGGAAACCATTAATCAATAAGGTATTAAATGCAGGTTCAGTATTTCTGGGACATTTAACACCAGAGAGTGCCGGTGATTATGCGTCAGGTACCAACCATACCCTACCGACTTCTGGTTTTGCCAGATCCTATTCCGGGGTATCGGTAGATTCTTTTGTCAAGAAAATTACATTTCAACATATTTCAGAGGAAGGGCTGGAACAGATCGGCTCGACTGTAGAGATATTGGCAGAACTGGAAGGCTTACATGCCCATAAAAATGCGGTCAGCATCCGCAAGAAATAAGTTTATTTAAGACATAAAAAGGGATATCTGAGCAGATATCCCTTTATCAATCTCGATTGATTCCTCAATTATTTCTTTTTCTTCTTTTTACCATTATCGTCACCTACGATTTTATGGTAAATTTCAGCGAAAGCATTTTTCAATTTCTTTAAGGTTTTACCTTCATTCTTTTTCGTCTTTTTAGCTGTTTTTTCATCTTTTGCAGCATCTTTTTTAGACTTTTTCTTTGGAGCCTTCTTAGCCTTGGCTTTTTCTTCCTTAGCTTTTAGCTCGTCTTTTTTCTTCTTGCTGTCTTTCGACTTTTTGGCATCCTTGGATTTCAATTCCTTTTTATCAGATTTCTTTGAATCAGATTTCTTCTTCTCTGCCTTTTCAGGTTTTGATTTCTTATCAGGATTTTCCTTCACCGTTTTATTATTTGGAACTTCCTCCTTGTAGGAGGCTTCTTTTTCAATTTTCACTTCTTCAGTTTTCGAAGGAACAGTAGCTTTTGGAGCTTCTTTTTGCGCACTTGCTTTCGCAACCGGAGCTGCTTTTGGAGCTGCTGCGGGTTTAGCCGCTGTAGCTTTTGCACTTGCTGTAGTTTTAGATGCAGCAGGTTTTGCAGCGCTTGTTGTTTTAGCAGGAGCAGCTTTGCTTGCTGCAGAAGTTGCTGTCGCTTTACTAGCTGTTGAAGCAGCAGGCTTAGCCGCTGAAGCAGCCGCTGGCTTTGCAGCGGTTTTAGTTGCTAGGCTAGTCTTTGCAGCAGCTGTTGTAGTTGCTGATTTGGCTGCAGTTCTTGCAGCAGGTTTAGCCGCAGCAGGTTTCGCAGCACTTACTTTAGTTGCAGGACTTGCCTTCGCAGCCGTTGTAGCAGTTTTCGTAGCTGCGTTGCTTGCTGGCGTAGGTTTTGATTCTTCCATTGTCGTTTTGCGAGAACGCGTACTCGAGCCTTCCCCATTTCCTTTTCCAGGGTTAGGCGTATTTCTAGGAGCTGGAGTTTTTTCGGTTTCCTGTTTTGCAGGCCTTTTAGTCGGTGCTTTTCTTGTGCTAGCTACCGGTTTAGCGGGAGTGCTGTTTTCGGTTCCAGTTTCCGTAGCTGTTATTTTCGGGTTGTTTTCCTCAGCCATTGTGTATAGTTTTAGTATAGTACAATAATTTATTTCAACTCTGATTATTAAAAAATAATCGTTTATATGGTATAAAAAGGCAATTATTACCTTAGGTATTATGTTATTCGCTTGAAAATCAATTTCTCGATTCTGAGATGCTTTTTATTTTGTTAAAAACAAAAATCATAAAGGCCTAGAATATTAATTCAATCAAGACAATATTTTAACCTATTGTCTTTTAAAACAGTAATATAGCAATTATGTTTATAAAATCCTATCCAAATTAAACATCTTAGGGTTTTTGAAGTCCAATAAATTGATTACATTTGTTGCCCATACATAACGGGGTCGACCGGAATTGACAGGATAGCGATGGTTATGTAAGCATGCAGTGCATTGTTAGTCTAGCACTTTAATCTGAACTTTCAACTTTTCAAATGGCGAAGAAAACTACGCCTTAGCTGCTTAATTTAGAATTAAGATTTAGCTTTTGTCTCGTCAAGCTTTGTTCTACCGCTTGACATTAGAGGCACCGAATCGTAGAACTGGTCCTTGCGATTTTGCTAAGTAAGGATAAGACCCAGCAAATACGGAGTACGGTATAGGTAAGCAACTCACCTTCCCTCTCCCGACAATCAAAGAGAAGCTAAGCATGTAGAAAGCGTAAATCATACTATGTTTGGACGAGGGTTCGAATCCCTCCGGCTCCACAAAAACGCCTGTAAATCAATAGTTTACAGAATTTACACCCAAAATTACACCCAATAATTTTGGGTGTTTTTGTTTTAATACATTTAAGATGTTTAATTAGTCAGTTCATTTAATAATATACCGTAATCGTGTAATTCTGAAATTACCGAAGATATAGTGAATAGTTCGAATCCTGTTACCCCGACAAAAGCCACTGATTATCAGTGGCTTTTTCTTTTTTCGGACACATTTCGGACAAATTATATCTGAATATTTATTATTCAATAACCTAAGCAAAGTTAAGTTAAGCTAGAAGAATAACCCTTCTTAAAGAATGATTGGAGCATAATGCTTGTTTCTATAGAGCGTGAAAAGTTCATCTTATTCTTATAAAAAATCAAGAGGGCTAGGAGTCTTTTGCTTGTCTATGTCAGTGATATGAGTGTAGATCATAGTCGTTTTTATATTTTCATGACCCAATAACTCTTTTACAATTCGGATATCGATACCTGATTGGATTAAATGTGTGGCATAAGAATGTCGCAATGTATGTACAGAGCCTTCCGACTGAACATTTGCTTTGATCAATGCTTTTTTCAGAATCAACTGCACACTTCGTTCGCTATACTTGCCACCCTTCTCACCTTCGAAGAGGTACTCCTTTGGCTTGAATGCTTGATAATAATATCTCAAAGTCGCCAGCAATTTGTCTGGTAATGGTACAATCCGATCTTTATTACCTTTGCTTTGATGGATTCTGATAATTCCATCGGAAGATTTTATGTCTTTGATTTTGAGATTCAACAGTTCGCTAAGACGTAGTCCACAACTATAGATTGTCATCAGAATAGCCTTGTGTTTTAGATTTTGAGTGTTATCGAGAATATTTCTTACTTCTTCTTTTGAAAAGAATTTAGGTAATTTAGAAAATGAGCGTTTCGGGTATAAGTAATCCAGTTGGATTTTTTTGTCCAATATCAGTTCGTACATCTTCTTGATTGCGCCCACTAATCCTTTTTGATAGGAAACACTAATTTTCCCATTTTGAACTTTTTCGTTTATAAACGCCTCAATATCTGACAGTGGAATTTCTTCAAGGGAGGGATATTTGCTAACATGTTTAAGAAATATACTAGCGTAATCCTTGTACGATCTAATGGTATTGCCAGCATATCTCTGCATCAGCAATCTCTTTACGAAAGTTTCAAGTATGATTTCGCTATTCATATCAGGGAAATAGTATTTTATAATATTTTGTTTCGCTATTTGTGCGGTTTTATTTTTTAAATACAAATATATCAATATCTTAGGTAGAAAGAAAAGTCAAATAACGAAACACGTATATAGGGTTGGTTAAGCGAAATTATCCGTATTTTCGTTTCGTTAAAACAGATGTTGTTAGCAATCCGCTGCGCTCCTTGCTAACAATGGCTCGGCGACTTACGTCGCTTGCCGTAAGCCGCCGCTTCGCGGACTGCTTACAACAAGCGACTTGGCTAAATAGCTCCGCTTTTGTATCTTCGATACAGCTTCGCTACTTCGCCAATTCGCCGAGCCATTATGCGGCAGCTTAAAAGACGACACCAAACCAAAAAAATCATCTTGACAACCACCCGACTTTGAACTACGAAGGATGAAATTTTTCAGGGACAACTTCCAGCATTTCCAAAAAACAGTTTACCCATTGACTTGGAGACAAACAAACAATTTGAGCATTAAGGTTTAAACCGAATTTTTCCGAAATTGACCTGACCTGACTTTTCCTGAAAATCGACTTTAAAGCTGTTTTTACAGATAAATCAGGTTTCTCTAACAGACAGGAAATAAATGCTAAGTATTTGGCTTTAAACTTAAAATCAAAAAATAAGTGTTTTCTTTTAATGTTTAACAGGGCTGATTTGACAGTTGGCGGTGGCAAGAAACTTTCAGGACCTACCTCATAGACAAGTTTCAAATCAAAAAAAGTATGATAGAAAACGGTATATGGATTGTAAAGCTTCCTCGAAAATAACTTTTGTGTAGGTTCTAACTGAAGGATAATGGAACCTCCCAGAAAATTTCCAAGACTCTCAAACATCAGGATTTTGAAAATATCGGAAGTAATGCCATAAGGAATATTTGACACCACTTTGAAAGGAAATTTCGGAACTGCAAAATTCCTAAAATCACAACCGACAACTTGAACATTTCGGGCATCAGAAAATAATTTTCGTAAATGTTCAACCAAAGCTGTGTCGTTTTCAATAGCAACAACATTGTTGGCGATTTTTAATAAATGAACAGTAAAAAACCCCTTGCCTGCCCCAATATCTAAAACCGTATCCTGATTACTTATATTTGCTTGTCTTATTGCATCTTTTATTAGCACTTTATCAATAGTAAAGTGCTGACCCGTAAAACGAACGGGCAATTTCTTTTTTGTCATTACTGCAAATTTAGTAACTTTGCTTGACAAATTAACGAGAAAGAAGAGAAAATGAAAGCCGACCGCATAACATCACCTATACGCAAGCAGGGGGTTCGTGCTTCGTAAGACAGGAAAGTGGTAAATTTGAAGTTCAGTTCTTCGTAGGAAGTTCAGTGGTTAAAATCCCTGCCTGCGTATAGCTGAGAACCGTTATGTGCCATTTTTGAATGACAATGCGAATAGATACAGACAAACAAATGAATTTACTTAGTGATAAGAACGTTGCAATAATTGGTGGTGGACCCGTTGGACTGACTATGGCAAAATTATTACAGCAAAACGGCATAGACGTTTCAGTTTACGAAAGAGACAACGACCGAGAGGCAAGAATTTTTGGTGGAACCCTTGACCTACACAAAGGTTCAGGTCAGGAAGCAATGAAAAAAGCGGGATTGTTACAAACTTATTATGACTTAGCCTTACCAATGGGTGTAAATATTGCTGATGAAAAAGGCAATATTTTATCCACAAAAAATGTAAAGCCCGAAAATCGATTTGACAATCCTGAAATAAACAGAAATGACTTAAGGGCTATCTTGTTGAATAGTTTAGAAAACGACACGGTTATTTGGGATAGAAAACTTGTTATGCTTGAACCTGGTAAGAAGAAGTGGACACTAACTTTTGAGAATAAACCGAGTGAAACAGCAGATTTGGTTATTCTTGCCAATGGCGGGATGTCCAAGGTAAGAAAATTTGTTACCGACACGGAAGTTGAAGAAACAGGTACTTTCAATATACAAGCCGATATTCATCAACCAGAGATAAACTGTCCTGGATTTTTTCAGCTATGCAATGGAAACCGGCTAATGGCATCTCACCAAGGTAATTTATTATTTGCTAACCCCAATAATAATGGTGCATTGCATTTTGGAATAAGTTTTAAAACACCTGATGAATGGAAAAACCAAACGCAGGTAGATTTTCAAAACAGAAATAGTGTCGTTGATTTTCTTCTGAAAGAATTTTCCGATTGGGACGAACGCTACAAAGAATTGATTCATACGACGTTGTCATTTGTAGGATTGGCTACACGGATATTTCCTTTAGAAAAGCCTTGGAAAAGCAAGCGCCCATTACCCATAACAATGATTGGGGATGCCGCACATTTGATGCCGCCTTTTGCAGGGCAGGGAGTAAATAGTGGGTTGGTGGATGCCTTGATATTGTCTGATAATCTAGCCGATGGAAAATTTAATAGCATTGAAGAGGCTGTTAAAAATTATGAACAGCAAATGTTTATCTATGGCAAAGAAGCACAAGAAGAATCAACTCAAAACGAAATTGAAATGTTTAAACCCGACTTTACGTTTCAGCAATTGTTAAATGTATAAAATGGAATAAAACGGCACATAACAAACAAATTGGCAATAGAGCCGGTGAAGTACTTCTATTGAACTTTTGTGCAATGTTGAAGATTAGTAATTCTATTCAACATTTGTGCTAAAAGTCGGCTCCATCGCCAATTTGCCAAACGTTAGCGGGCATTGTGAAAGATACCAGCATAACAGTTAAACATTGATAAATGAAAAAAAAACTACTTTGGATATTAATTTTAGGACTGATAATAATCAGTTGCAAACAAAGGAAAACAGAAATGAAAGAGAAAATAATTAAAACAAACGGCATTGAACTCTGTACGGAAAGTTTTGGAAATAAGAAAAATCCAGCAATCCTTTTGGTAGCAGGTGCAACCGTATCAATGCTGTATTGGGACACTGAATTTTGCCAACAATTATCTGAAAAAGGATTTTTTGTTATTCGTTACGACAACAGAGATGTAGGAAAATCCACTAATTATGAACCAGGTTCTACTCCATACGATATTGTTGACTTAACTAATGACGCTATTTCAATATTGGATGGCTACAAGATTGACAAAGCACATTTTGTGGGGATTTCTTTGGGCGGACTAATTTCTCAAATAGCATCAATAAAGTTTGCCGACAGAGTTAACTCCTTAACTCTTATGTCATCAGGCCCTTGGGGAGACTCAGACCCAACTATACCTGAAATGGACACGAGTATTTTAGATTTCCATAGTAAAGCAGGTACAGTCAATTGGACAAATGAAGACAGTGTGGTAAACTATTTAATTCAGGGTGCAGAATTAATGAGTGGCAAGAAACAATTTGACAAACAAAGAAGTGAAAAACTGATAAGAGCTGAGTTCAATAGAGCCAACAATTATATAAGTATGTTCAATCACGCTGCATCGCAAGGTGGTGGTGGTGAAGAATATTGGAACAGATTAAACGAAATCAAACAACCCACCTTAATTATCCACGGAACAGACGACAAAATTTGGCATTATAAGAATGCAGGTTTTTTACTAGAAAAAATAAAAGGTTCAAATCTAATCACCCTTGAAGGTACAGGACACGAATTACACGTTGATGATTGGAAATCAATTATTGATGGAATAGAAAAACACATAAATGACTGATAAACAAAAACAACGCCCCGCGTGGGCCTATACGCTGCCGGCAGCACTGCTGCTGATGGCTCCTTTCGACATCCTCGCTTCACTGGCGATGGATATTTATCTCCCTGTCGTTCCAGCGATGCCCGGCATCCTGAACACGACGCCCGCTATGATCCAACTCACGTTGAGCCTCTATATGGTGATGCTCGGCGTGGGCCAGGTGATTTTTGGTCCGCTCTCAGACAGAATCGGGCGACGGCCAATTCTACTTGCGGGCGCAACGGCTTTCGTCATTGCGTCTCTGGGAGCAGCTTGGTCTTCAACTGCACCGGCCTTTGTCGCTTTCCGTCTACTTCAAGCAGTGGGCGCGTCGGCCATGCTGGTGGCGACGTTCGCGACGGTTCGCGACGTTTATGCCAACCGTCCTGAGGGTGTCGTCATCTACGGCCTTTTCAGTTCGATGCTGGCGTTCGTGCCTGCGCTCGGCCCTATCGCCGGAGTATTGATCGGCGAGTTCTTGGGATGGCAGGCGATATTCATTACTTTGGCTATACTGGCGATGCTCGCACTCCTAAATGCGGGTTTCAGGTGGCACGAAACCCGCCCTCTGGATCAAGTCAAGACGCGCCGATCTGTCTTGCCGATCTTCGCGAGTCCGGCTTTTTGGGTTTACACTGTCGGCTTTAGCGCCGGTATGGGCACCTACTTCGTCTTCTTCTCGACGGCTCCCCGTGTGCTCATAGGCCAAGCGGAATATTCCGAGATCGGATTCAGCTTTGCCTTCGCCACTGTCGCGCTTGTAATGATCGTGACAACCCGTTTCGCGAAGTCCTTTGTCGCCAGATGGGGCATCGCAGGATGCGTGGCGCGTGGGATGGCGTTGCTTGTTTGCGGAGCGGTCCTGTTGGGGATCGGCGAACTTTACGGCTCGCCGTCATTCCTCACCTTCATCCTACCGATGTGGGTTGTCGCGGTCGGTATTGTCTTCACGGTGTCCGTTACCGCGAACGGCGCTTTGGCAGAGTTCGACGACATCGCGGGATCAGCGGTCGCGTTCTACTTCTGCGTTCAAAGCCTGATAGTCAGCATTGTCGGGACATTGGCGGTGGCACTTTTAAACGGTGACACAGCGTGGCCCGTGATCTGTTACGCCACGGCGATGGCGGTACTGGTTTCGTTGGGGCTGGTGCTCCTTCGGCTCCGTGGGGCTGCCACCGAGAAGTCGCCAGTCGTCTAACCGACGACTGGTAGCAGGCCCGCTCCGATGCGGCGCACTAACCATCGAAACCTCGTGAATGTCGGTATCCTGTCTGGCAGGATACCGCTCATTTCCCTTGTTCAGTTCAACATCGCATTGGCAAAATGGCGGGTTAAGTTCAAAATTCAACTTTTGTGCTTTTTATTCCGCCGAATGTGTCCCACATTCAGCTTTTTTTTAATAATTTAGCTTCTGTGGAAACACATCGGCTACGTCACTGCTAAATTGAACTTTCGGTTCAATTTATCCGCCACTTCGCCAATGCGTTTCCCGTTATGTGAAAGAATAAAACGGCACCTCCAAAAAGAAAGTGCCGTTTCGAAATTAAATTTATAAATTCTCAATCCACTACTTCTGAAACAGTTGATTTTTCTATTAGAAAAATTCCGTCAAAAGCTTCTTCTATTTCAGTTTTTAGGCACATCGAATCAAATCGAATCTTATTACAATTTTTTAATTCCGTACTTCTGTTCATTAGTAAACAGCATTCTTTTCCTCCAAATTCTTGCATAATAAATTCAACAGAATCCGACTCTGGAAAATCAAGTGGAAATTTATCAACCCTAAAGCCAAATTGATAATCATTATCAGGATACAATGCCGCAGTTTCTCCACGTAGATTAGTTATTGCAAATGCTTTATATTTTTCTCCAAAAGTCATCGAAAGTCTTTGCCCCATTGGATAACAACTAATAAATCCATCAAAATCTACCGGAGTTTTTTGAATGTGAGCATTGTGGGCAACCAAAATAATCTTTTTACCAAGTGAATTTTTCAAAAACCAATCAATGCTTTCTGCCATATACTGGTCTTTTGCTCCCATATCTCCTTCAATTCCCCTTTCAGTAATGAAACTTTCCATAGCATCAGCATTATAATTCATATAAATCAAGCCTTTAACTTGATGAACTATCGATTGAAATTCTAAACTTTCTAATTTTGGTTGAAGAGTAATCAAACGAATGTAAACTTTTAATAGCAATGCTTTTAATTCATTATGTTCAGCTTCATCAAAAAGCGATAAATTTAACGCAAGCTGAGAAGTCGAATAGAAATCAAATTTCTCAGCAAGATTTAAAATCTTCTGTAAGACATCAGAAGAAACGATTGAAAGTCTTTGCAAATAATCAGATACAATACGAAAGTTTGGAAAATAAGAACCTCCATTTTTAGGAATATCCACACCTAAAAAGGTAATTTGATTATTATTGTCTTGATTATACCGACGAAGCCATAGCAAAGTATCTTTAAACTCATTTGGATAATAAAAGTGTGACAGTAACTTATCCAAATCGTCGAATGGAATTTGTGATTTTATCCACTTATCAACTTCTAATCCTTCAGAAAAACCAAACTCAAATGCCAAGGTGTCAAAATCACATTCAGTTACTAAAAACTCAATAACTTGATGCCTGAATGTAAAAAACTCTTTTATGAAATGTGCGTTTTCGCCTAAACCAACAATTGTAGAAGAATCAAAATATTCTCGAAATCGAAAAAGACTTTGTTTTATGGATGTATTATTTTCCGAATTAAACGGAAAAGTTAAGGGTTTTATATTTTTCATTATTACCTTATTTTAAATTAAAAATTAACGTACCAAATAGCAACCGTCTCAAAAAGACGATTTAATAATTTACTTTAATTTTTAATTACCAAGGCTTGCTGAAATACATAAAATGTGAATTATTTGAATACAAAGATACTAAAAATTCCTTCACATAACATCGCATTGGCAAAATGGCAGGTTAAGTGCTAAATTGAAAGTTTCTGCATTTTATTCCGCCGAATGTGTTCCACATTCGCTTTTTATTTGTAAGTTAGCTCTGTGGAAACACATCGGCTACGTTCTCGCTAAATTGAACTTTTTGTCCAATTTATCCGCCACTTCGCCAATGCGTTTCCCGTTGTTAGCAATCCGCTGCGCTCCTTGCTAACAATGGCTCGGCGACTTACGTCGCTTGCCGTAAGCCGCCGCTTCGCGGACTGCTTACAACAAGCGACTTGGCTAAATAGCTCCGCTTTTGTATCTTCGATACAGCTTCGCTACTTCGCCAATTCGCCGAGCCATTATGTGTAATTTTAGCCGCAAACGCAGTTAAAACAAAAAGGCTCCGAATTTCGGAACCTTCTTTTTATCATTTCATTTTTCTAAAAAACTTGTACAACAAATCGATTTTATTTGAACAAAGAATTGGCATTGCTTCAAAAAGGGTTTCTTCATCCCATTCCCACCATTTCATTTCCTGCAATTTTTGGATGTCATCATCACTAAATCTCTTTTTTATCAATTTGGCTGGATTTCCCCCTACAATTGAATAAGGTTCAACATCTTTTGTAACCAAAGCACGACTGCCAATAACAGCTCCATCTCCTATCTGAACTCCTGGCATTATCATAGCTTCACTACCAATCCAAACATCATTCCCAACAACTGTATCTCCTGCTTTTTGAAATCCATCTTGGCTTTTACTGAAAACATCAAATTCAGACATATAAAAAAATGGAAAACTGGAAATCCAATCATATTTATGACCTTGATTACCTGCCATTATGAAACTTGCACCGCTCCCTATTGAACAATAAGAACCGATAATTAGTTTATCGACATCATTCCTGTCCGGAAACAGATAACGAGCACAATCGTCAAATGAATGACCGTGATAATAACCAGAATAATAAGAATATTTACCCGAAATTATATTGGGATTAGTTATGTGGTCTTTGATTATTTTTCCTTTAAAAGGACTTTCGAAGTAATTTTTCATTATTTAACATATTTAATTTACAATAAGAGACAATAAGGAAACGAAGAATAATACTAAACTATTCTCTTCCTATACGTTGCGTAAAGTAAATTTGCTAATCTGATAATTTCATCTGACAAAGATACTAAAAAACTACACATAACATCGCATTGGCAAAATGGCGGGTTAAGTTCAAAATTCAACTTTTGTGCTTTTTATTCCGCCGAATGTGTCCCACATTCAGCTTTTTTTTAATAATTTAGCTTCTGTGGAAACACATCGGCTACGTCACTGCTAAATTGAACTTTCGGTTCAATTTATCCGCCACTTCGCCAATGCGTTTCCCGTTACCAGCAAGCATAAAAAACAAACCAAGAAACTAATGAAATCAATAAATCTATTTTTTTTTATTACCACACTATCTCTAATTTATGGCTGTTCGTCAAACAAACAAGCAGACGAAAAATCAAATATTTCGGTTAAAACTGAAATGACTGTACGGGACGACTTCCAAAGTTACTTTGACAGTTGTGGAGTTGAAGGCTCAATTGCTATTTATGATATAGAAAGTCAAAAATGGATTGTATCAGACACAGTTGGACTAGTAATCGAAACGCTTCCTGCGTCTACATTCAAGATTATTAATTTATTGATTGCCCTTGAAACTAATACTATAAAAGATGAAAACGAAATAGTAAAATGGGTCGGTAGTACAGATACGGTTAAATATGGTTATAGACCTGAGATTTATCACGATATGTCAGTCAAAGAAGCCTTTGAATTATCAGCAGGTTGGGTTTTTGTTGAACTTGCAAAGAAAATGGGAAAAGATACTTATAAAAAATACCTCACAGAGAGCAAGTATGGAAACAATAATTTGACCCAAACAGAAGCCGATTTTTGGAATTTTGGAGACTTTGCAATTTCCCCTAAGAATCAGGTTGAATTTTTAAAATCTTTATATGAAGAAAAATTACCCTTTTCCAAGCGGAATATTGACATTGTTAAAAACGTAATGATAACGGAACAAAATGAAGATTATATTACAAGGGGTAAAACAGGGTGGACAAGAGAAAATAACATCAATACAGGTTGGTGGACAGGGTACATTGAGACCAAAAATGGGACTTATATTTTTGCAACAAGACTTTTACAAGACAGAAAAATGAACAGGCCAGATTTCGGTAGTTGCAGAAAAGAAATTACCAAAAAAGTATTCAAAGACTTGAAAATAATTTAAAGAATGCCAGCAGGTAACAGACGTTTGGCTCAATGGCGGGTGAAGTGGTTAATTGAACATTCTTTCTCGCGTCAACTTTTGTGGTTTATTGACAGTTTTGTGCTCCGAAATCCGCCACTGCGCCAAGCGCCAAACCGTTGTTGAGAGGAAATCCCTCCGGGCTTCCCTCTCAACGGATCAGGCGCTTGCCGGAGTACAGCCCTTCGGGACTGTCCTCTAACACGCGCTTGGAGCAATGCTCCAACACGTGCGCCAAGCGCCTGATCCGTTGTGTGAAAGCCATTAAGACTATCATTAACCATAAGAAATATGATTCAACATGACCCATCCGAATACATCAGAGGTATTCAGCAAATACTAATTTCAGATAAAAAGAAAATAGGTTTCCTTTTTGGTGCAGGAAGTTCATTAGCGTACAAAAATGAAAAATCACTAACAGTTCCAGCAATTGGAAAGATGACCTCTGAAATTGTTGAAGAAGTAATTAAAATAAGTAAAGATTTTGAAACGGCTTTAAAAGAAATTAAAGATGAGCTTGGAGAAAGCAATTTTAATATTGAAACTATCCTTTCGAACCTTGAGCTAAAATATTCATTTATTGGTAAAGGAGTCCTTAATTCGCTTGACAAAGAAGGTTTTGCTAAACTCATATGTGAAGTAAAAAAGGGCGTAAGAGATAAAGTTAGTGTTCACCATGTAAGAAATGCAGATAATGATCCCCTTCAAATTGTAAAAAAAGAAGTAGTAGCAGAATTAGTACAAACAGACTTTGCAAACTGGATTGGGAAAGCAGAAAGAAAATATCCAATAGAAATTTTTACCACTAATTATGATTTCCTTTTTGAACTCGGGCTAGAGCACAAAGAAGTACCGTATTATGATGGATTTTGTGGAAGCTTGAGAGCTTTCTTTAATCCTGAGTCAGTTGAGGATTTTAGATTTCTCCCGAAGCAAACAAAGTTATGGAAAATACATGGTTCTTTAGGTTGGCATTTCGATAAGGATACTGAAAAAATTCTAAGAGTTAGTCCTGATGATGAGGATATATTAATCTATCCTTCTACTTTAAAATACAAAGATTCAAAAAAACAACCTTATGAAAGTTTATTAGATAGATTATCTAACTTTCTAAAACAGGATGATTCTATATTAATAACATGTGGCTATTCTTGGGGTGATGAACACATTAATTCACGAATAATTTCCGCTTTAAAAACGAATACCACATCACATGTCATAGGTCTGATTTTCGATAAATATGATCAAATTGATGCCGATTCGAAAGTGTCAAAAATAGGATTTGATAACTCTAAAATTTCATTTTATACTTCAAGAAACGCGATTATAGGAAATAATTTTGGAGAATGGAGAATTAAAAATCAAATGAATGTTGATAATAGTACGAAATTGTATTATGAACTTGACAAAAATGAAGAAGATACTTGGACAGGAAAAGGAGAATTCCACTTACCTGATTTTGGTAGTCTTGTTAATTTTTTAAACTCTATGATTAATGATAATGAAATTAAAAAATTAGGAGAAAATGTCAAGAAATAAAATAACAGAAATTGGAGAGATAGACAGCATAAGTGGAAATAGTATTTCAGTAAAACTATTAGATAATATTAAATCTAATATGCCAATTATTGATGGAGTTGTTTACAGAGTTGGTCAAATAGGCTCTTTTGTAAGAATTCCATTAGGATATGCTAATTTATATGGCATAGTTACTCAAATTGGCTCAGCAGCAATACCTGAAAGTTTAAGAGAAGCTGTAGCAAAAGACTATGAACATCTAAAGAACACACAATGGATAAACATTGTTTTAGCAGGAGAACAAGTAGGACATAAATTCGAACGAGGTGTTACTCAATATCCAACAACTGGTGATAAAGTTCATTTAGTAACTATTAATGACTTAAACATAATTTATGGCGGATATGAAGAAAACAATTCTATAAATGTTGGTAATATTAGTGTTTCAGAAAGTTTAGATGCTAAAATAGATTTAGATAAGCTTATTTCTAGACATTGCGCAATTGTTGGTTCAACCGGTAGTGGGAAATCAAATTCTGTTTCAGTTTTACTACAATCTATTGCAAGTAGAAACTTTAAAAGTTCAAGAATTATTGTAATTGATCCACATGGTGAGTACAATGACGCTCTATCTCAATATTCTAAAGTTATTGAGATAAATGCTGACAAAGATGAAAATAAACTTCATATTCCTTTTTGGGCTTTATCTTTTAATGAGTTAATTAATATATTTTCAGGAAATATAACAGACCAAAATAAAGAATACATTAGAGAAAAAGTTGTAGACGCTAAAATAAGAAGTGCAATAGTTAATAATATTACAGTTTCTAAAGAATCGATTACTGCCGATTCTCCTATTCCATTTAGTATAAGGAAACTATGGTTTGATTTAATAGATTTCGAAAAGCAAACTTTTTCGGATGCAGCTAGAACTACATTAAGTCCCTTAATTGTTATTGGAAATCCAGATAATCTAATTGCTAATGAATATACGCCAGCTGGTATGGGCAATACAGCCCCTTTTTTAAATCAAAAAGCAAAAGGATTATTAAGTTTTTTGGATAGTATGAGAAACAAATTAAATGACAGTAGTTATAGTTTCTTGTTTTCACCTGGAAAACTTAATCCAGATATTAATGGAATAATCACAGTAGACTTAGACTCTATGTTTATCAATTGGTTAGGTAATAATTTACCAATTACAATATTAGACTTATCTGGTATACCAAGTGAAATAATGTCATCAATTTCTGGAACACTTTTAAAAATTATATACGACGGATTATTTTGGGGTGTTAATACAAAAGTTGGAGGGAAAAATCAACCTTTACTCATCGTCTTAGAGGAAGCGCATAGCTATTTAAAGGCTGGTGAACATTCTATTTCTTCTAGAACAGTTCAAATGATTGCCAAAGAAGGAAGAAAATATGGTGTAGGCCTATTACTTGTAACTCAAAGACCCTCAGAACTAGATGAAACAGTTTTAAGTCAGTGTGGAACCATGATTGCATTACGAATGAATAATTCTAAAGATAGAGGTCATATTCGTTCTGCGGTACAAGATGAATTACAAAGCATGGTAGATTTATTACCAAGTTTGCGTACTGGTGAAGCTTTAATATCTGGTGAAGCTGTTAAAATTCCTTCTCGTGTGAAATTCTTTAAAACGACTAATGCACCGAAAAGTTCTGATCCAAAACCATCGGAAAAATGGGTTGAGAAAATAGAAAACCCAGAGAATGAGTATAAAAATTTAATTAAATCTTGGCGTAATAAAAATTATAAATTATGAATTTACCTGAAATGATAACAGTTAGCTCTTCAAACATTGCAAGTATAGGTTACAATGATGAAAATCAAGAAGTTTATGTTAGATTTCTTAACAATAGTCTTTATGTTTACAGGGGAGTTCCAGCACACGAATTTCAAAATTTATTAGAAGCTCCTTCTCAAGGAACTTATCTTCATGCTAATTTCAAGAATGTTTATCCTTATGAAAGAATAGAGTAAAATGGCCTTCACACAACATGGGTTTGGCGCAATGGCGGGCTAAGTGATTAATGAAAGTTTCGGCTTTCTATGTCGCAAAAAGCCAATTTCATTGACTTTTTTTATAAATTTATTCAATGAATTGGCTTTTGCTTACTGTGTCGCTAAATTGAAATTTTTCGCTTCAATTTCCGCCACTGACGCCAAGCGCCTGATCCGTTACCAGCAAGCATAAAACGACACGACACCAATGGAACAACAGGACATAAAAAATAAAATTTGGAGTAACCTTGACAAACTTCGGACTGAGCGAAATTTTATAGGTTTTCGTGACACCAAATTATTAGAACTCATCGGAACGACATTTGGAACGGAAAAACTTGACAGCATTTTTCAAGACAAAGAATTACTTGCTTTATTGACAAACTCTTATTCAATTACAGCACCGAACTATGTTTTTAAGTTCATAGAAGAACTAATAAAAGAAGATAACCATAAATCTGTCTTTGACCCTTGGTTGACATTATCTTCACCGTTGTTTTATATTCAAGCCGACAATCTAAATGGTACTTGTATAAATCAATCTGAATTTGAAGCAATTAAAACTTTGTTTAAAGACGAAAGCAAAAACTTCATACTTGGCGACACATTAAATCAACTTTCACAATCAAACGACAAATTTGATTTAATTCTTTCTTTTCCACCTTTTGGAATGCGGACACAAAGCATCAATGGAACAAAAAGTCCATTTGATTTTGCGACAACATTACTTTTGAAATGTGGAGAGAAAATTGAAAATACTGGAAAAATGATTTTCCTTGTTTCTAATTCTTTCCTAATGGACGACAAAGGAAAAGAAGCATTAAAAAAAGAAGGTCTTTTTGTTGAAGCAGTTTTTGCTATTCCTTCTGGTGCGTTTGCACCAATGACAAATATTTCTTCAAACTTAATTCTTGTTTCTAAAAACTCAAAAGAAAAAACATTTGTTGCCGAAATTTCACAAGATGAAACAACTAACAAAACTATTTTACAAAATTTCAAATCACAAAAAGAAGGCAAAGCGGTTCAACTTGGTACTTTAATAGATTTACCAGAATTCAAATCCTTAAACGCATTGGTTTCTGAAAAAGAAATGCAAGAATTGGTTAAAAGAATTGGCTATCCGCCAATTCTTTTAACTGACATTTCTGTTTCAATTAATACACTTAAAGCCGATAATTCCGAAGATGTTGAACATTTGGCAAATTCGATCTATTTACCAAAAGTGGGAAATAGTCCAGTTGTTGCAAGTTTGTCTGAACTGAAAATAAAACCTAAAAACTATTATCAAATTCAGCTTGACGAAACAAAAGCTAATTCAATTTACGTTGCCAACTATTTCAATACACCAGTTGGGAAAAAGTTAAGAGAGAGCTTAGAAGCAGGAGCTGTCATACCACAAATTTCAAAATCGCAACTTTCAAAATGTATATTTTTTTTACCCGATTTGGCAACACAAGCGGATTTAATAGAAGTTGACAACAAAATCCAGCAGTTTTCATTTAGACTTGACGAACTAAAAAGAAATCTTTGGAAACAACCTAAAAGCTACAAATCAATAGCAAAAGAACTAAAAACAATAAATCAAGAAGAAAAATTAGAAAATTGGATTGACAAATTACCTTTTCCAATTTCTTCCATTCTTTGGCGTTATTATGCAACCAAAGACAACAGTAAAAAAATTGAACACCTATTTCACTTTTTTGAAGCATTTTCCGAATTCCTATCAATGCTGATGTTAAGTGCTTTGGTTCAAGACAAAGAATTTTATAAAAAAGAAAGTCATAAATGGATTGGAAAGGACGAAAAATTTCAAAATTGGTATTTAAGAGCAACTTTTGGAAATTGGAATAACCTAACTTCAAATCTTTCAAAAGCAATCAGAACATACTTGACAGAGAATGATAAAAAAGAATATTGTAAAAATCTTTTTGGAAATCCGAGTGAAGCTTTTCTATCAATGATTACAAGTAAGGGAATTGTAAATGTTCTATTTGAGGTTGCAAATCTTCGCAATAAATGGAAAGGACACGGAGGAATAACAAGTGAAGAAGAAAACAACCAAAGAGTTCTAACACTTGAGCAACAACTAAACGAATTTAGAAAATACATTGCTGATGCTTTTGAGGACACAAGAATGCTTTCACCGACAACAAGCAGTTTTGAAGACGGAATTTTCACTTTCAACGCAAAAGAATTAATTGGAGCAAGAACACCTTTTAATGAAATAACAATCAAGAGTTTAATTCCACTTGACAGAAAGAAACTTTATTTAAGTAACTCACAACAGACAAGACCTTTGGAGTTGCTTCCTTTTATTAAATTTATAGAAGCATCAGACGCAATTTACTTTTATACAAGTATAGAAAGTAAAGACGTTCGTTGGGTTTCATATCATTTTGACAAAGAAGCAGAACTAAAACAACCAGCAGATAATGAGCTATTTAAAGCGTTCGATTTCCTTAAACCATAACGGACAAACAGAAATGCCAGCTGGTAACATCGGTTTGGCAATATGGCGGCTGAAGTGCTTCTATGAAACATTTGTGCAAGATTCAACAGCAGTAATTCTATTCAACTTTTGTGCTAAATATCCGCCACATCGCCAAGCCGCCGACCCGATCCGTTATGGGGCATAATAAGAAATGACAGACAGAGACTTTAAAATAGAATTTGAAACTTTAGTAAAGGAAGTAGTCGCACCTATTTTCCAAGGACTTGACTTTAAGAAAAACGGAAATAATTTCTACAGAGAAATAAACGGTATCGGACAAGCTTTCAATGTTCAGCAAAGCCAGTGGAACTCTAAAGACGACAAGGCTTTTATTTTTAATCTTGGCCTTATTGACAAAGAAACATATTCTGAAATCTACAAAAAAGAACTTCCAAAGTTTCCGAAAGAATATGACTGCGAAATCAGGTTACGACTTGGACACTTAATGAACAAAGGCGACAAATGGTATGACTTGAACCAGCGAACTGACTTTTCTAAACTAAAAGAACAAATTAATAAAGACCTTAAAACTTTTGCAGTTCCTTTTTATGAAAAGTATTCAGACCCTATGAAGTGGCTTAAATTCTTTGAGTGGAAGTATGAACCACTTACAAGTCCCATAGGAAAATTTTTAATTTTAGAACGATATGGACAACGTGAAAAAGCAGAAATATTTTGGAATAAACTATATAATGAAGCATTGACACCAAAGCCAAGCGTAAGCGAGATTCACACAAAGAATGGAGAAATAATTAGAACCGAATCTGAGCCGACTGTAAATAAAGAATGGCTCGGTAGACTTGAAAACTTTGCAAAAAGAAAAAACGTAGAGCTGAAAATTACGCCCCATAACAGCACCTTGCCAAAAGCGGGGCAGTCGTGGTTAAAGAAACTTTTCGGCTCCGAATAAACATTAATCGTAGCTTGACAGATAGTGCTCCGAACGCCTGATCCGTTGTGCCTCATTGTAGAAAGCCGACTGCACATTCAAGCACATTTGGTTTTTGCCGACACACAAAGCTTAAACAAAAAACCAAAAGAGCTTGAATTTTGCCAACGCTCAATAAAGATGACCTGCTGACTTGAGACGCTGAAAAATACGTTCTTTGAAATCCTGTGGAGAATTAACCTTGACTTGTTCTCCGAAAGAAAGAATCAATCTTTCCAACTCAAAATTTGGGATGACTTTGATTTTTACTTCAAGACCAGTTGGGTCATTCTTGTGCTTCTGACTAGGATGAATAGGCTTTGTGATGACATAAGGTGCAACTTCAGGAGAAAATTTCAAAACTATCTCCTGCAACTCGACACCTTCAGAACGAGTAACACCGACCAAATCAAAAAAGTACTCTTCCCAATCGGTTGCAGATGGTTTGTACTTTAGGGCAGTTTCTGACAAAAACTCAATTCTGTCTAAAGCAAGATTCCAATTCGGGACTTGATTATCGGAATTAAGCCCAAAGACAAACCACCGATTATTGTACTGCTTCAAATAGTATGGATGAAAAGTGATTTCATAGGGTTCTGAACTTTTAAAGTCCTTGTATTTGACAAGTAAAACCCGCTCATTAACAATAGCATTAAACAGTGGAGTTAAAAAATGAAGCCCTTTAAGGTCAATATTGCTCTCAAAACTGATGATTTCACTTTTACGCTCAATTAAGCCAAACTTAGATTCAAGCATTGGAATCATTTCATTGACCCACTCAAACTGAGGTGTACCGGAGAAACGAGAAAAAATTTGAAGAGCTGACTTTATTTGTTCGGCTTCCGAATCATTCAAAGGTTGGTTGCTGATTGAAAACGACAAATCTTCATATCGGTAATAAACCTTTCTACCATGACGGATTCTGCCAAGTGGGACAGACCAACCAGCTTCACTTTCCATGAAACGAATGTCGTCAAACAATTGCCTTCTTTGTATTCCTTCGCTGTTTGGGTCAAAATCCATTAATGCCTTGTTGCACTCTTCGAGTAGGTCGTCCCAAAAATACATCCTGCCCGTGTTGCGGAAGCAACGGTCTAAGACCTGATAGCGAATAAGTGCATTTTTATTGATGGACATACTATACGACTTTTAAGTGCAGATTGAATGCACAACACAAAGATACTTTTATTCCCTAAATGAGCAATGAAATGAGCAGAATCACAAAATACGCTTTTCAAATTTATTTTTATCTGTATTTTTACCGTGCAGATTGAGTGCACAGAAGCACCATACTTTTGCAGAAGTTCTTTGAAACACTTGTCACAAGATATTGATTCGTGGGTGCTGGTCTCAGATTTCGGTATGAGACAATGATCGGCATCTTTTCCCAACCCCTGGTTGGGATGAATGTCACTTAGGCATTGTTAACAGCGTTTATTGATTTCAATGTCAATAATATGAAGTTGTTATTGATGTAATTATTAGTGATGAATAGGTATTGAATTTAGCTATAGCTGAATTATTCATACAAAAAGAGTATCCGGCAGGTGTTTTCAAAGTCCTTCAAAACTTTAGACATGAAAATTGAACAGGCACATATCGACCAAATACGGAAGCAATTTGCAGAACTGCAAAGCAAGGAGGAATTAGTGAAACTATTAAGTGACGCTAAAAACATGCTTTATGGTGAGGAATGTAAGCGTGTTCAATTGAAGTCATTGACCTATTACGCAAACCCTGTTCTATGCAAGAAGCGTTACCAGACTTTTATCATCAAGAAAAAATCGGGTGCTGATAGAACAATTCATGCACCTGTTAAAGGGTTAAAATCTATTCTTTGCTCGTTAAACTTTGTCCTGCAATGCGTGTACGAACCGCATGAAGCAGCTACAGGTTTTGTTTTGGAAAAATCCATCGTTGATAATGCAAAAAAACATGTTGGGCATCATTACGTGCTGAATATGGACTTGAAAGATTTCTTTCACACTTTCGACAGAAACAGAGTGAAGATGGGCTTCATGTTTGAACCTTTTAACCTGAACGGAGACAAAGAACCTTTGGCGTTTTTATTAGCAAGTCTTTGTACGCATCCCTTCGAAATTGACGGAGAAGTAAAAACTGTGCTTCCACAGGGTAGCCCGACATCTCCGACTTTAACGAACATTCTTTGCAAAAAGCTTGACCGTAGATTGACCGGACTTGCCAACCGATTTGGTGCAACTTACACAAGGTATGCAGACGACATTACTTTTTCATCACCGCATAACATCTACACAGATGAAGAATTCAACAAGGAGCTAAAGCGAATTATTGAAGAAGATCAGAAACTGGTTATCAACCCAAAGAAAACACGTCTGCAAAAAGCCGGGTATCGCCAGGAAGCAACAGGCTTGATTGTAAACGACAAGGTAAATGTCCGCAGGAGATATGTGAAGCAAATACGCATGTGGCTGTACTATTGGGAAAAGTACGGCTATGAAAAAGCGGAGCAGATTTTTAAACGAGATTACATTGCCGATAAAGGACATGTAAAAAATATCAATGCTCATTTGGTGAATGTACTTGATGGGAAATTGGAGTTTTTGAAAATGGTGAAGGGAGTTGAGGATGGGACTTATATGGGATTAAAGGAGAGGTTTAATGAGTTAACCGGAATGAAAGATAAAAAGGATAATGAAAAAATTGACTTAGAAAGTGTAGTAAACACTATATTGAATAAAGGGCTTGATGAGGGCATAAACCTTTACGATAGGTTCAAAAACAGATAAAAATGAAGGATAGGGATAAACTTAAAAAACTTGTTCAAATCGTTGGAGACCTTCTAAAATTAGAAGGTAATGAATGGTTAATTGATGAAATATTGAAAATCATTGGTGAAACATCACCTATTGAAGAAATAGCAAAACATTCTGTTATTCAAAGTATCCATGAATATTGTGTTGAACAAAAAATTGAAAAACAAGCAACTGAGTTCTATAATTCATTCCCTATTCAAGAAATTAAAGACCAGCTAATTCAAGACTATAGAAAAATGGAGCATGAAAGGCGAAGAGATGATTTTGAGGGATTTTGCCTAAGCATGTTTCAGCAAATCGAAGCTATTGTAAATTTTCTATTTGAATCAGAATTGATAAAAAGCAAACTACAAATCGAGAGAAAATCACCTGCATTTTTAGAGTGGGATTCAGAAAAAAGAGTTTGGACTCGTAACAGCAATCAACGTTTAGTGCCATTCTTACTAATGAAAGTAAATCCTGAAAAGAATCCAAATTCTCCCAAATACAATCCAAATTCAAAAGCATCATTTTATGAAATGGATGAAAAAAGTGAAGATGCATATTTTGATAAAGATGGTAAACCAGTAATTGATTATAATCCAAATAAGAAAAGTTGGGGATTTGTAAATAGGTTTCGTGCAGTACTTTTTTATTACTACTTTAAAAGCGAACTGAAGCAAATAGATTTTGATAAAATTTATAAACCGGGATACGACCTTTATATAATGAGAAATCAAAATCACAGAGAAAGTAAACCTACAGACAATCAAAAGGAAATAATTGATACAATAGCAGGAAACGAAGGAAAGTATTTTTTAAAGTTTTATGGCTTTTTAGAAGACTTCATTTCACAAGTTGAACAGACTTTATTATCTCAAAATGTTCCAAATAACATTAGTAATCAAATAAATAAACCTAAACAGAAAAATAAATTCTCTAACACTCTTGGTGATGACCCTAAACTAGCCAAACTCTTTGAAAAATTAAAGAAAAATGATTAATGCAGATACACTGCACAGATAAAAATAACCTTTACATGAAAGAATAGCAGCCATGAAAATATTTGACCATTTCCAACATATCAATCTCACCAATGACCAACACCATGCGTTGGAAAAGCTTCATGCTTTTTTAGAAAGTGATGAGCGGATATTCATCCTTCAGGGATATGCGGGAAGTGGTAAAACCACTTTGCTCAAAGGTTTTGTTGAATATCTTCAATCTTTAGAGAAGAAATACCAATTGATGGCACCAACTGGAAGAGCGGCAAAAGTCGTTAGAGAGAAAACAAACAAAGAAGCCACAACAATTCACCGTGGCATTTACAACTTTGAAAGATTGGATACCATTGAAGCTGAAAATGAACTTGTGGAAGAACAATCATACCATTATGTTTTTCCTATCAATCAAATTAGTGAAGGCGAAAACATTCTTATCATTGACGAAGCGTCCATGATTTCTAGCAAAGAATCTAAGCATGAATTATTTACATTCGGCACAGGTTTTTTACTCAATGACCTTCTTACATATGCTAAAATTTCAACAAGCAAAAACAAGCTCATTTTTGTTGGTGACCCTGCACAGTTACCACCGGTAGGTGATAACAAATCCCTTGCACTTGACCCTGATTATTTTATCTGCGACCTTAATTTAAGTACTAAAACAGCTGAATTATCGGAGGTAGTTCGACAAAACGATAACTTAATTCTAAAAAATGCAGAAAAAATAAGGAACTTGATTTTTTCTGAAACTCGAAATGAATTAAAGTTTATTTACGATTCAGAAAGTTTCGTCCAATCCAATCCAAACGATTTTTTTGAGCATTTTGCAGATACCTTTCCCACTCCAAAAGTTGGCGATGGTGTAATTATTGCGTATTCAAATGGCCAATGTTTTCATAACAATATTGCTATTAGGGAAAAGCTATTTCCTAATCAAAAGGATCTGGTGGTTGGTGATATTATTCTCATCAACAATAATAACTACCACACCTATGGCACTGAATTATTTAATGGAGATTTAGCACAAGTTGTTGAAGTTAATCCAGCCACAATAAGTCAATCAGCTCCAGTAATGATAGATAAAAATGGAAAAAAGGAAAGAGTAGTTATTACATTAAGGTTCAAATGGATTAAAATTCGTCTTCCACATTTTTCCGAAGATATTTCATGCTTAATACATTACGACTTACTGAACTCTGTGAATAGGGATCTGAGTATAGATGAAATGAAAGCCGTGTATATTAATTTTTTAATCCGCTTTAATGAGAAGCAAAAAGAACAAAAAGAAAAAGGTCTACAAAGTTATAAAATAGGAAGTGAGGAGTTTAAAAACGCTCTAAAGTCTGACCCATTTTTTAATGCTCTTAAAATTAAGTACGGCTATAGCATTACATGTCATAAATCACAAGGTGGTGAATGGGATAAAGTGTTTGTTGATTATAGCGGTAGAGTAAGTTTAAAAACAGAACCATTAAAATGGTGCTACACGGCTACTACTAGGGCAAGAGAATCAGTAATTTGTTTGAATGCACCAAACTTCGGAACTTTTAGCCAGCTGAAATTTAGTCCTATAGGCCAAATTGGTCATTTTCCTAAAAATGCAATTTCTTATCTTGGGGTCAAAGATTCTCCTTTTCATAATAGCAATGCACACAAATGTAAAAGCTTAAAGTACTGGGAAATTTATGAGAAATTGGAGAACACAAATTTTAAAATTCAAAATGTATTCTCGCCTGTAAATGGATTTTTAGAAAGGTATCTTATTAATAACGAAAAAAACGAGATTATAGAGTTGGATTGGCATCACAATGGTGCCGGATACTTTACCCAAGCCTTCAAAGCAACGAGTAAACTTGAATTACCTGATGCAACAGAATTAGAGACAATCTTTAACGCTCCTTATGAAAGGCATTACTTGATTGATTGGAATCCTGTGGAGTCCTTTCTTAAAGAATTACATTCTTCTGTCTTACAAGCTTGTGATGAAAGTAATAGCGCCCTGACGAATGTTGTAAAAACGGGGAAATATGATGTAACCTACTACTTCATAACAGACTCGGTATGTTCATACATACAGTTCTACTATAATGGTCAAAACCAATTTACTTCTGCTTTACCCAAAAAAATCGGATCTCAAGAAGATGTAAAACTAAACTTAATCATTTCAAATCTGGAGTCTCATGTCATTTAAAGAAATCAAAGAACTAAGACAAGCAGGTAAGCTTGAAGAAGCTTTGCAAATGGCAAATCAAGCTTTGGAAACAGAACCCGAAAACATTTGGAACAAGCGGGCTGCTGCATGGGTGTATTATGATTATCTCAAGAAGAACGCTCAACCTGAATTATATGAAGCATTCAAGGATAATCTTACCAAAATTAAAGACCTGCAATTACCGGAAGATGAGAAAATGGTCTTTGTCAATTGTGCTTGGCAAATTGGCAGTTTAATTTTTACATTACAAAAAACAGAACATGTTGATTATGGCAAAATCAATGAGTTGTTTGAAATTATCAGAAACTTTCATTTCACCAAGCCATCTGAGGCGTATTCCTTTATTTACAAAGCCTTTCACAAAGGCTATCAAAACTGGTCCAACTATCTAACTTTTGCCGATTGGTGGAATTTCGATAACCTGCGTTCCGAAGACTATTTAAAAGAGGAATTCAATGGCAAAAAGATGATGTCTATTGCCGAACAGGCGTACATTGCTTATTCCAAGAAGCTTTTGGAAGGAGAACCTTTAGATCCTTTTGGACAGCAAAGGGCTATTGACAAGGAAAAGATCCAATTATTCTTGCCAAAACTTGATTCTTTGACAGAAAAACATCCCGACTACCAATATCCACCCTATTTCAAAGCAAAACTTCTATTGGCATTAGGCAGTGATGAAAATGTTTTGTCCGCTTTTCTACCTTTCGCAAAACAGAAAAAAAACGACTTTTGGGTTTGGGAATTGATGGCAGAAATATTTTCAGAAGATAGAGAAATTCAATTTGCTTGTTATTGCAAGGCATTAAGCCTAAAAACCCCCGAAGACTTTTTGGTAAAGCTAAGACAGACTTTTGCTGAAATGTTAATCGAAAAGAGAATGTACAATGAAGCAAAAACGGAAATCCAAAAAGCAATAACAGTAAGAGAGAAACACGAATGGAAGTTGCCAAACCAAATAGTTCAATGGACAGAACAGGATTGGTATAAATCAGCCACATCAAAAAAGGACAATTTAGATTTATATTCAAGTCACATCAAGAAAGCAGAGGAAATATTGTTTCAGGACATTCCAGAGGAAGTAATCGTAGTTGAATTTGTGAATGAAAATAAAAGCATGTTGAATTTTGTAAAGGACAAGAGAAAACATGGCTTCTTCAATTACTCTGGAAATTTGAATAAACCAAAAATTGGAGATCTGCTAAAAGTCCGATTTAATGGTGACGGGCAAGATGGTTTTTACAAAATTTTGACTGCAAAGAAAGCTGACTCAAATACAAAATCAGACGCAATAAAGGATTTTAAAGGAACATTGAAGTTAATTTCTCCACAGAACTTTGGTTTCATAGAGGACATCTTCATTGAACCTAAAATTATAGAAGAAAGCAAGCTAACTGACGGACAGGGAGTAAATGGAAGAGCAATACTATCATTCAATAAAAAGAAAAATGAATGGGGATGGAAAGCAATAGATATCAAATAGCCAACGCTCACAGTCACACACATTACAAAGCCGCTCAAGCCAACGCTGCAACCAAAGCTTTGCAAAGAGTGTGTCTGTCCCAATGCCCGACAAACAAACAGACGTAAAAGAACAACGAAGTCACAACATCACCTATACGCAAGCAGGGGTTTCGTGCTTCATAGGACAGGAAAGTGGTAAATTTGAAGTTCAGTTCTTTGTAGGAAGTTCAGTGGTAAAATGCCCTGCCTGCGTATAGCTGCAAAACGTTGAGAGGAAATCCCTCCGGGCTTCCCTCTCAACGGATCAGGCGCTTGCCGGAGTACAGCCCTTCGGGACTGTCTGGAGTTCATACACCCTGCGGATTCGTTTGTAGTTCCACTTCAGTCCCTCGTGTCGGATACGTGAATAGTAAAGGTCCTGTCCTTCGGTTGGATACCGATCGGCCAGCTCCCGGAGTTTCGCTATCGTTTCGCTGTCGTCCTTCCTGTTCCTGTAATAATACATCGACTTGGGCAGGTTGACAACCTTGCAGGCCCTGCTTGATCTGGTGCATAGAGATCACATAAGCAGCCATATCCTTGCGGTGGCAGGGCCTCAGAACTTTTTTGAGAGTACGTCCTTGAGGATCTTGTGGTCCAGGGCAAGGTCCGCATACATCTGCTTGAGACGACGGTTCTCTTCCTCCAGTTCCTTCATACGGCGCAGCTCTTGGCTGTCCATCCCGGAATACTTCTTCTTCCAAGTGTAAAAGGTGGCTTGGTGGACACCCAACTCCCTGCAGATGTCCGAAGTGCTTTTACCCGATTCATGTTGCTTGATCGCCGAAACGATCTGGCTCTCGCTGATTCTTGCTTTTTTCATTGTACTCTTCTAAGTTACGAATTTTCGCGTTTCAGACAGTCCGACTTTTCGGGAGGGTTACGCTGATAATCAATCAGTTACAGAATTTACACCCAAAACCACACCCAGTTTTGGGTGTTTTGTTATATAAATCTTTCTAAATATTTTTCAATCTCTGTGATTCGACTTTGATGATATCCTGTATTGTTATGTGGCTATTAATAATTAAATTTTCAAGATGTCCACGGTTTAGTAATGTTATGTCGTTAGACTTTGCTAAAATTGTTGCAGATGAACTGTAATCATTATTGGTTATTGTCAGCAATTTGAATTGCTCTTTAAATTTATCCTCGTAATATTTTTTTGCTGTACAAATTTCTTGTATCGCTTCATTACCAACTAAGGATTTTGTCTGTTTAGCTTGTATAAGATAATTTTCTCCGTTCTTTAAAACTACAACATCAACTCCTTTGTCGTTGGAATATGGTGTTAGATATACTTCAAAACCTTGTTTGTTATATAATGCTCCAATCGTTGCTTCAAACAAGTTTGGATTCAAACGGTCTATGTCAGTAATTGTCTGAACCTTTGGTTTACTTTCGGTTTTTGTTCCAAAAATATTTCCAAATAGTTCATCAGGTGTAATTTCTGCTTGTTCTGTTGGGAACAACGTATTACTTGCCAATGCTTTTTTGTTATTCAATAAGGTATCAAGAATTTCATCAAAAGATTTCATTCTGTTACCTTCTTCATCTTTCATATCATCAGGAAAAATTGCCATTGGATAGTAAACATAAACATCTTTTTGTTGCCCAATTCTATATGCTCTGTCTGTTGCCTGTTCCTCTTTTGCAGGATTCCAATGTCGAGTGTAATGAATGATGTGATTTGCTTTAGTAACGTTTAGTCCAACGCCTGCCGCAATAGGCGACATTATGATTACATTGAAGCCTTCCTCTTCTTGAAAACGGTCAATGGTTTGTTGTCGGCTTAGTTTGGATTTCCCTTCAAGTTGTTTTGTTGTAGGTGTATCTCCATTTATAATGCTCGTGAAAATTCCAAAAGTATCATAAACAACTTTCTGTAACATCTTTTGAGTTTCTCGCCTGTCTGCAAATACAATTACTTTTTCATTTTTGGATTTTATGTCTGCCAAAATCCCCACAGTAGTTTGTAGTTTAGACGAACTGTTAATAAGTTCATCGCTGGTAAAATTCAAAATTTGGCTTTCCAATAAATACGGGTGGTCTGAAATATCTCTAACTGCCCAAAGTGATTTCAGTTTTTGATTTCTTTTTTCTACACCTTCCAATTCTGAATTATTTGCCATTTCAATTTCCTGTTTGTATCGGTCTAATTGAACGGTAGGCATTATTTTTTTGATTCTTGAATTTTGATTATCGTGTTTTATAGGTAAATCTTTTGCAACATCGCTTTTTAATCTTCTTTTGATAAATACACCAATGTTGTTGCGAAGTTGTTCCGTTAATGCTTTAATGTCTGTATTTTCATCGCTCAATGGCTTTTGATATTCTTTTGCAAAATCTTTGGCATTCCCCAAAAGTCCGGGAACTGCAAAATCCATTAAACACCAAATATCAACGAGTGTATTTTCTACTGGTGTTCCTGTCATAGCGATTTTAAAATCGGCTTTGAGAGCTTTACTTGCATTGGTTATAAGCGTTCCTGGTGTTTTTATTTTTTGTGCTTCATCCAAAGCGATAACTGCAAAATCAACTAAACCCAAACTAATTTGGTACGACCTCAATGTTTCATAATTGGTTAGAATAATCTGTTTGAATTGTAGCCGTTTTGCGTCTTGCTGGTTTTGAATTGAATTGTTTTCTTTTGTTAATGATACACCGCCATACAACTTACATAATGGCAAATTCTGTGGACTGAAAAATTTCGCATATTCGTTTTCCCAATTTTCGAGCAAACTAACGGGTGCAACAATCAAGTAAGGTTTGTTATCATTGTAAGTTTGGCTGTGCCATTCTATGAAATACAAAAGTTGTAACGTTTTCCCTAATCCCATATCATCGGCAAGTAATCCGCCCGCAAAGTTTTCTTTGAACAAGGATTGTAGCCAAGAAATCCCTTCTTTTTGATGTTCTTTTAAACTAATGCCGTTATTCAAATTATGTATTTTGTAAAAGCTATGTTTCAAGTTTTCGGGCAATTCATTTCCGTTAGAAAACTCGGTTAGTTCTGCATTTTCTTTGATAATCAGAACTTCGTGGTCTGTTTTCTTTTCTTGTTTTATGAGTTTGTTTGGGTTTTCAAATTGCTTTTTTGCAGTCTTAATAAATTTTTCAGCATCTTCGATAGGAATTTCAGCATTTTCCCATTCAACAGTTTGCTTCTTTTCTTTTATGGCTTTTTCCTTTTGCTCAATAAAGTCATTGAGTTTTTCTGGCGTTTTGAAATAAATTTTCTTTTCTCCGTGAATTTTATCTTTTATTACAATTCCCGGGATCCATTGTGATTTATATGGGCTTGCAAAAGGGTAGAACTTCGGACTGTAAACGCCAATTTCCTTTACTCTATCGCTATAAAAAACAGTAAAATCAATTACATCATCATCAAAAAATAATTCGGGGTGTTCAATAATTTCCTGAATTGCTTCTTGATCTGAAATTTTCCTATTCTTTTTTATTTTTTGAAGTTCAGCTTTCTGACTTTCAGAAATAACCACTCTCGTTGTTTCTCCATTATTTGATGATACTGGATAAACATCACGAACCATTGGCAACTTGTCAAAAGTATTGGTGAAGCCAATTGCATTGTCAATTTCTATTGTTGGAATTATCTCAAAAAGTCCGTTATTAAAATCAACATCCAATTTTATTTTTTCAGGAATAAATAATTCCTGATTGTTTAGAAATTGTTCCAAAGTCAATCCGCTTTCTTTGGATAGTGTTTTTAATTCGGATAGCTTTTTTAGATTCGTTACATTTCCTTTTTCAACATCGGGTAAACTGTTAAATTCTTCAATAGCTTCACAAAGCAAATATTGATTTTCTGAAAGTAAGTATTCAGTTTGTTCAATTTTAATTATTGCACCGTTCCTGCTTATTTTTAATCTTGTTCCATTTGGTGCAAAATCGTAAAATCCATATTTGAACTTAAAGGAATTATGTGTTAAAGTTCCGTCTGATTCAACTAAAATTTCATAGGGATAACTGTTTGGTAATTCTAAAATTAGCTTATCTATGTCGTTTAGCTTTAAAATATCAATACTTTCAACTTCGCACGAGTTTTCCGTATAATCTGCTAATCCATTATCGTGTAACTCGTTTAGAATTGCAAGCTGTGATAAAAATTCTGATTGCAATTTTCCCCAATCCGAAACAGTTATTTTATTCCCTGAATTATGAAGGAAATAAAAAGAAAATTTTTTGTTTTTTTGTGTATATCTAAACATTTATCCCTGCTATATTTTTAAACCAATATTCAAATACTTGTTCCCAATTCAAGTCACCATCATTATGCGTTAAGCGACCTTCTCTGTTGGTGTCGTTAATACTATATCCAGAACGATAAACTAGCATAGGCATTGAACCATTCCTTAATTCATCTACACTTTCCAATCGATAGTTTAAATTTGGTTTATTTGTTCCGCTCATTTTGTAAGCATAGAAAGCATATCCTGCATCGCTAAATTCAATTAATATATAATCATTAATATAAAGTATAAACGCTGATACATCTCTGTTGCTAGAAACTGTTTGAAATCTACCGTCTAAATATTCAGTTATTCTATCATCTTGTTGAAGAATCCGTTTAGTTCTATTTGGACCATAAACCTTAAAGGAAACTCTATTTTTTGAGGCAATTTTAAGCCAAAAACGTTTTCTTCTATTATCATTAATACATACTCTAAAGAAAATATCAATGAATTGTTTTGCAATCCATTCATCGAGAATATTTCTCGCTTCAATAATTTCTCTGCGTTCCACTTCTGTTGCGTTGTCAAATGCTGCCCAATTGGAAACATTGCTTGGGTCGCCTATTTGAGTAAAGGCAATCTTTTTCACACTGTCTTGTAGAGTAGAAAATTCGGGCTTATTGGCTTGAATAATTATTTTACTGATTAACCTTTTGCTTGTTACTGAGCTATTGTGTTTTAATAAGACTTCATTCAGATTATCAATTTCACTTGATATATTATTTTTGTTTCTTTCGTAATAGGTTACAATAACTTTAGAGAAATAAGCATAGTCTAACCAGGATTCAGGCACACCTAATATTTTTGTAGCTTCTTGAATTGGCTTGTTAAGTTTTGCGATGGTGTCACCTAAAATTAAATCTCCATTTTTTGTGTTGAAAAATCTTTTGTTGATTTTGAATGAAGTTAATGCACTCCTATTGCCTGAATAACTGTCTAATTTTTGGCTGATGAAATTTTCTAATTGCTCTATTGATTTTAGAAACTTTGTTTCCCAATTTTTCAAAAAGCAATCTATTAAACCAACTAAAAATGAATCACGCCAGTTTGACTCTAATAATGTCAAAGCATATTTCAACTCATTTTCATTACTGAAAATTTTAGTCAAATTTTGTTCTGCATAATTTAAAGAATAGGTAAGCGTTCTTAATTCTCTGCGTTCAAAATCTGTATCGTTATTATGGATAGATTTTTTGAATTTTCTAAAAACTTGTGGAATAAGATTGTTCCCTGAAAATGAAAAAGAATTTGCCCCAACTTCTTCTGTTATTTTTTGAAGTTTGTCAATTCGATGGTCATTCAACGATTTAAGCGTAATGGGAATAATCTTTTGTGCCGACTGCTGAAATGTAGTCGGTGAAAAATGAAATTGTAATATGTCTTGTGTTGTTGGCATATTAGTTTCTTCTTCCGTTCAATTTGCTTAGTTGTTCAGTCAACTCTTCCAAAATATCTTCTTGCTTTGATGAAGCTCCTGCAAGTGATTCTGCTGTTTTAGTTAAGGCATCGGTGTACTTTCCTAAATACGTTTCAAGACTTTCTCTCACCGTTGTTTGATAGCCTCTTAGTCCTGTGTCAAGGTCTGCAAATACTTTTGACAGTCCTTTTTCAATAATTTCAAACTTCTGTGCATAATCAGTAGAAACACTTTTTGCTATTTCCAAAGATTTTTGAATTTCAGCGATAGTGTTTGAATTATTTTGTAGGAATTGGTTTGAATGTTTTGAAAATTCGTTTTGTGATTCTCCAAACTTGCTTGATGATGTGTTTATTTCCTGCGAAACATTTCTGAAAGTTGAAATAACCTTTTCCAATTCTGTTTGAGCCTGATTAAGCTTTGAAATGCTACCGTTTACTTCGGTAGAAAGTCCATTCATTTTTTCAATGCTTGTATTAAAAGCACTCAAAAGATTTTCGGAAACTTGTAAGTTTTTAGACTGTTCAGTAAGTAAAGTTTGTTGTCCTGATTGCAAATCTCCGACTTTGCTTCGTAGTATTTCGCTCATATCCTCTACCTGCTTTCTCATTTGATTAGTTGATTCTTCTGATTGAGAAAGTGTTTGCTTAGAAATTTGTTGTACAACTTCTTGTAGTTCTCTAAAGTTTTCATTGAGGTTGTCGGTCATATTTTGCAATTTCAAAGGGAAGTCGGTTAAAGAACCGCCTGCTTGTCCAAGCAATCCTGCCAAACGTTCCATTTCATTTTTAGTATCTCCGCTCATTGAAGTTTTAAATTCTTCAATCATTTTGCCCATTGATTCCTGCAATTCCTTTACAATATTTTGGGTCATATCTGTTGCAGGGTCTTTAAGTTTGTTGCCTAAACTTTCGATTTCTGCTTTTAATAATTTTAGTTCTGCTACAACACCTTCGGTTGGGTTATTTAAAATTTGTTCAAAACCAGCTGAAATGGTTAATGCCAAATCACTTGAAAATGTTTGCAAAGAAGTTGATTGCTTTTGGGATTCCTTGTAAATATCTCGAAATACATTTCCAGGCTTAATCGTATTCCCATTCTCATCAGTAGAAGTAAGTTCATTTCTTAATTCTATGATTGATTCAATTAATTTATTAATGGCATTGGTTTCATCACTTAAAACTCCTTTCTCATTTTTGTTTTTAATAAAAGAAATCCGTTTTGAAAAAATTATGGAAAGAGCAATCCCAAAAATCGAAGCAAAAAAAGCGGTTTTTAATCCCTTGAGTAATGTTGGAATACTTTTTTCTATGTCCTCTGGATTAAAGAACCAAAGTCCATAAGCAATACCGCCAAATGTTCCCAAAATCCCAATAGTGGTAAACATTGAGGGAATTAACTCCAAATCGTTTTGGTTCACTTGTGAGTAATCTTTCTTCGCTATATTAAGAACGTAGATTCCATAAATTAGATATGAAATCAGCCCTATTGCTATAATTATTTCAACTATGTTCATTTGTCATCAATATTTTTAAGTGCTTCGTTAATGATTGCTTCGCTTGTGGTTACTATTCTAAATTCAACCCTTCTTGATTTGTCGTTGTCAATCGGTTGTTTGCTATCAAAGGAAAGTTTGTAATCATTATCAACAGTCCGACCATAAGATAAACCGTTTGCAGTAAGCCAATATTGCAGTCTTTCTTGTTCCGTTGGTTGCAAGTTTTTAAAGCAATCTTGCGAACGAAGAAACGCTAATACATTTCTTCCTCTGTCTTGCGAAAGTTTCATATTGTCAATGTACGGGTCGCTTGTTAAGCCGATTGGCTTTGTGTCTGTATGTCCTTCGATTCTGATTTCAGCAATTTTGTCTTTGTATTTTTCCTGCAATACAACAGATAAATATTTTGGAAGGAAATCCGTTAAGATAGTTTGAAAATGTGGGGTAATATCAGACTTCCCAGTCTGAAAAAGCACTTGTGGATTTGTAAATTTTATAGAAAGGTCATTGTCGAGTTTTAAATCCCATTTCGCAAAATCGTCTTTAAATGCTTGGTTTAACTCATTGTACAATGCAATTTTTGATTCTTCATAATCTTTGAATATTTGGTTTTGCTCCTTTTGGCGTTTTTCCATTAGTGACATATATGAAATAGACATAAACAGAAAAATGACCATTAAAACGGTCATAAGGTCGGCTAATGGAATCCAATGGCTTTCATGTTTAGAAGACATAAATCAAATATTTAGGCAAAATACTATAAATGGTTAAAGTGAAAGTGTTATAAAAACACACTTAGATTTGCGTAAATATAATAAAACCAATAATATTAATAAATTGCAATATGCATTTTATAATTATTATTAAATTAATATGCTCTATGGCAATAAGTCCACGTACTCACATTCGAGGATTTGTTTTAATTTGACAAGCATATTTAGATTATATTTAGCTCTGTCTTTCGAGCTTTCCACATGACCAATAAAGCCAGCTGATACATCTAAAACATGAGCTAGTTGAGCTTGTGAAATTCCCTTTTCGGTTCTCAACTTCTTTACTCTCTCTATTAAATAGATCTCAACTTCGGTTGCATGTGGCTTATTTTCCATACATGCAATTAATAAAAGTTAAATTCCAAAAACACCGCTACATGTGTCAGTAAAATTTACTATATTTATATTATGAAATGGATATTTTGGTTTTTTATAGTAAATTTTATAAGCGTGATTGCAGCTTTCCAATCACTTTTTGCTAACACAAACAAAGGGTTTATATTCGCTCTTATAGCTTGGGCTTTATTAATTTGGGCTTTTAGAAAAGATCAAAAGAAAAAGCAGGAAGATCGTAATAGAAAGCGAATGCTTGATGAGTACTTACGTAGAAATCTCCAAAAGTAAAATTTTACAGATATTCTGTTTAAAGTATAAAAAAGCCCAAAGGATTTACACCTATGGGCTACGAAAGCGACTATTATTGTTTATCTAATTCTATCAATTCACGTTGCTTTTGCAGGACACTCCATTTAAGCCTTTGCTCCTCTTCTCGCTTTATAACTTTTGAATCAAATCTTTCAGAATCTATCGTATATAACGAATCTATAGACTTGGCAACATGGGGAAGTTCTAGACCTATCATCCGATAACGCATTTCATATGATTTTGCTCTATTCAATTGATGATTTATTAACCATATTTGGCCAAAGCTAAATAATGCAATACAGGTAATTATTGATAATATAGCTACTACACTCATTGATTTATAATCCAAGCTGTGCTTGTTGTGAATGAGTGTTTTAGTTGGAATCTGTCGTACAGAATTAATCAAAGATTTTTCAGCAAGTTCGATTTTCTTAACTCCCTCATCAATAGCGTCATCAATAATTGGGGTGAAATTTTTATATTGCTCAATAGTTAGTATAAAAGGTTGTAAAAACTTCACAAAATCTACAAGAGATTTCTCTCTTACATCGATCACTTTGATTAATCTTTGCATCTCACTTTCTAGTTCTTTTGATAAACTCGTGTTTTTCTTAATCAATTCATCAATTACTGGTGCCACATTAAGCAATTCTCGCTGTAATGCTTCAATAGTGTTATTTAATGATATAAGTGTATTTTCTAAATTATTATTATCCATTTTTAAAATTTCCTTTTACGTTTACGCTTATTAATATTTTCATCTTCTTCAGGTGCTACTCCAATTGAAGGTAGGTGCAGCTTTATTAAAGAATCAGATTGTGACTTAGTCTGCAATTCATGGTTTGGGTCAGATATTTGATCTATAGAATTATTAATTGAATCAACTTTAATTCCTTGATCAAAAACTTTATTAATTTTATCATACGACAAATCACGACCTAACTCAGACCCTTTAAATCGAAACTCTCCTTTAGCAAAAGATACACCCTGAATTTCATCGCTCTTTCCTTTGATCTTAAATTCAACCGTAATTCCTTTAGTGTTCAAATAGCGGTTTAGCTCATTCCAATTTTTACAAGGATTATTACCATGTATAGCCTGACGCAGATAATATGTTAACTCCTTCTTAGTTTGATAAAACTTATTCTTGGAATCTGTAAATGGACTATTTTGATGCTGTTGCTTGAATTCATATTTAAGATTAATCTCACGTATTGCTTTTAGAGATTTTAATTTGATATAGCTTTCATCCAACTTTTTATTACCTAAACTATTTTTCGAAAAAATGATATGACAGTGGGGGTGTTTACGGTCCTCATGTCGAACCACTACTAATCCAGTATCTCTAATTCCTAATTTCATTAGATAATCTTGTGCAATCATTCGCATAATATCATCTGATAGTTTATTATTCCAATCTTTTGAAAAAGAAAGTACGATATGACCTAAAGGATTTTTAATCCTATCATTACATTGAGCCAAAGTTTTCAACTGAAGAGCGATAAATTTACTATCTCCCAATCGAACGTTTTCAGTGTGTATAATCTTGGATTGATCTCGATTCAATACATAGTCCAATGAAGCTGAAAATCCAGATTTTGAATTAATTATTTTTGCTATCATGATTTAGGATTTTATGTATATAATGATCAATATGATCCAAAGTATTTTCCAATCTAATTACCAAATTGGGATCTTTACTTTGCGTATGAAGGGCTTTAGCAGCCTGATTCATATTGTTAGCTAAATTATATAGTCTGGACATGAATTGACGTTCTTCGTCAGAAAAATTCGGTTTAATTTCCTTCTTAAAACAAGCCGTTCTAACATATCGGCTTAACGTCATATTGCATTGATTAGATATAGATTTTAATTTATCAAAATCAGTTTCACTTAGTCGAATTACTAATTTCTTATTTAATATTTCTTTTTTCATTCTTTAAAATTTTAAGAGACCAACGGGATTACAAATGACTGATCAAATTTTATTTGTTCAGTCATTTGTACATCTTGCAAATACTAAACTATCTACCTTTATTTAGATTCATACGCTTAAGCGCTTCAATCATTTTATTCATTGCCACTAATGATTCGTTCAAGTCTACGTATCCATCGTATATAATTGAAAAATCAAATGCATGAGGAAACTCTTCTAAGATTAATTTAGTAGCATTCATACTAACATTATCTCTATCTAGAAAAAGTTGAATAGATTTATAGTTATCAGCATATTTAGAAATATATGGCGCATTGTTAATAGAGTTCAGCACTAACACATCACCTTTCAAAAGTTCATGATCATTACCATTAAATTTTTGGAAGTAGGACAACATAGAGAACATCCCCTCAAAGACTTGCAGCTTATCATAACCATGTTTAAAATAAGATTCTCCGCTACCGATTTTACCTTTGAAAAACTTATTTCGAACTGAGAATGAATTCTCATTTACAGTTGGCAAACCAATAGCAAAAAAGCTTTTTGTACCATTACTGTAATAAACTTCAGTACAGTAACGACCAGCAACATCAATATCAATGTATCTTGATAAAAGATATTTATTCAAAATCGGATTAGTTCCAATTGTCTTTTGCGCTAATACTTTTATTTTTCTATTAGCCGCACTACTTTTAACTTGGGTATTATCTAGTTTTGGAATAAACAAAGTTTCCACTTCATTCATTAATTCTTTCAACTTCTTTAAACCACCGCCTACTCCTGTTCCAAAATCCATAAATACATCTCCTTGAACTTTCATTGATGGTGTACGATCTTTACGATAGGGTGCATGATACATGCTATAATTTCTATATTTACGAGCTGGGGATATCCCTTTCGAAGACAAATAGTCTTCAATTATATTATTGTTATTCATGAAATTTTAAGATTTTTCGTAGTATTCGTAACCCTCGTAATTTTTCCGAATTACGAATGTTACGAGAATTACGAGCCTACAATCAGTTTACAATTAATTATTTGCTTTCTCCAACCAATTACGAATTGTACCTTCACTCCTACCAATTTGTCGTGCAATTTGGACGTTACTCATTCCTCTTGATTTTAATTGAAGTACTTCTTGAATTTTATCTTCATAACTACTCGACTCCTGAGCTTTAAGTAAGTCTCTTTCGTTCTGATATCCGATTTCTGATAAACCTAAAAATCCGCTTCGAGTGGTAAGTTCACATACTAACACATTTTCCTCATCATAAACTAATTCCCCACTCCTAACTTTTAACTGTTTGATGTATCGAATATTCTTGTCGTAGGCTGAGCGTCCGATGGTAAATACAGAATCAGCGAAGTTTGACTTCATTTTTGATCCCTGAAGGTCGTTCAAACTAATTGGCTTCCATTCATCTACTTTCTTATTATGCTCAAGGACTAAAAAAGTTATTCCTTGTTCGAATTTCATAGCTGACAATGCGTTCATGATCGGAATCGTACTCTTAGCAGAATCAGTTGAACCTGAAACAACTTTTGTCATATTATCAATGATAACTACCTCAGCACTAAATTCTTGAATTCGATCTCTTAAAGAACTAATAAAAAAGTCTTCATAAGCAATATCTTCAGGTAACTCCTTTAAAATTTCATAAGTCGCTCTGTAAAAATTAGCTGGAAAACTAAAGTGCTTACCCTCATCATTGCGATACCTCTTTTCAAATTGTTTATCTGTCAATTCGAGATCTACATACAATAGTTTGTACTTTTTAGCTATATAAATTGCTATCATCACACTCAATGCAGTTTTTCCGATTCCTGTATCCGCAAATAAAATCGTAATCTCTCCTTGAACTATAAGTGGAGCGTATAAAAAAATAGGATCGGGCAACAAAGCTGCATCAGCAAGTGTTTGGTTAGCAGATTTTATTGCCAATAAATTGAATTTATTTGTCATAAAAACCTCCTTTTTTTATTTCTCGAATAGTTCTGAAATAATGACAAGGCTTTCTTTACGTCAATAATAATCGTACGCTGATCTTGATCAATAGCATCTTTGATTATGCCATCCTTTAATTGTTGTGCTTTAGATTTAGAACAGCCAAAAATTCGCATTATACCCTGAAGACCATATTCATATTCAGGAATAGTCTCAACTATTGTTTCCTTAGGAATTTGTTTAACTGCTTCCGTTTGAAGAGCTATCAACTCCTCTCCTGTCATCATAGCGACAGGCTTTTTTAATAATGAATGTATATCCATTCTTTTAAAATTTAACGTTTAGAAATAGCTGTGTACAGCAGCCTGTTACTTTCGTTCTAGAACACGTTATAAAGGTAGAGTAAATCTCAGGTGCAGAGGAGTGCAGTAATTTGGTATATTGAAAATTATATCACTTAATACCAACGCTTTAAATAAATATATTTAGAAAAAAAGTGCACCTAAGGTGCAAGGTTCTCTAAAAACATCAAATAATATTTTTAAGCGTCGAATGTTGGAAAATATAAACACAAAAAAGCCCCAACATTATAAATATTGAGGCTTTTAAAGCTAAAAAAATAGTATTCGATTTAGCATTAGGAGTTTAACTACAATTAATACTAAATTAATCGAAATTCCTATATCACATTAATTCAATAAAGCTTTACGTCGCTCTATTTCAGCTTGAAGACTATTAAACCACTCACTATAAACCTGTGGCTCATAGATCATCTTTTCCTTCACATCTTTATTCACCGTACCCCAATAACCATTAGAGCTCGTTTCTGCACCCTCATAAAGCGTTATCTTAACCTCGCAAACCTCCTTATTTATAGCTTCTATATAGATCATAACCTTTGACGTATTCGCATCCTTCGAGGTGCCTACCAAAAAGCGTTGCATAGCCGCATTTTTGTTCTCTATACGTTTTGAACCATTTATCAAACCTGTTTCCTTGTCTGCACGATCTACTATATAACTTTCCGATTGTAGCAAGCTAATAACCGATTTAAATATCAAGTCATGATCTGACTCAAATTGCTTGGTCGTCATCATTTTCACCTCTGTAGGCGATTTAGTAACCATCTGTGTTGCACATGAACTAAACAACAATACAACGCCCAATAGATATAAAATTCTTTTCATAATGTATGTGATAATATGTATTAAAATGCTGTAGAAATAACCGAGTAATCATAAACTACATCCTGGTCATCGAACGTAATAATCAAATCAAATGAGCGACTACTACTGCTTTGACTTGCCCGTTGTCCAGTGAAGAAATCTGTCGATCCTGCTTTCTGTTCAACCGACATTCTATTGTAGCTCCAAACCTCACGATTCGATTTGTTTTTTAAAACTAGATTAGGTGAACCAAATAATTTAATAATCTCGTCTTGCGTTGTAGTACCCTTTACTATTTTGCTCTTCACAATACCCATAGTAAGGTTACTCTTTTCCGCAGTTCCTTCTGTGCCATACTTGTAACTATTACAAGAAATCAAACTCAGCACGATCAAACCAGTTAGTAGTGTTTTAATCATTATACAATTTTATATTTTCATAATTAGCTTATATTACAGCTGCCCGTAATATTCAGTCTTAAACTTGAACAAAGAAATAAACCAATTGTGAAGCCTATGTTCACTGATAAAATAATCCAATGAACATACAGTGCACTGAAATCGTACATCTTTGGAAATATTAATCTTTAAAACTTCAATCAATGAAAAGAAAAATTATGACTACAGCACTTTTAGCTGTATTATTCACGTCTGCATCTGCTCAAATGACTCGTGAACGTAATGGCTATATTGGTATCAATATTGGACCTTCTTTCCCAACTGGCGAGTTGAAAGCTGATGGACTAGCTAAAACTGGCCTAAATCTTTCACTAATTAATTTTGGTTACATTATATCCAGCAATTTTGGTATAGCAGCAAAATGGTCGGGCAACTCTCACCAAATCGATGACTCAGGTGAATATTGGGGTTATGGAACGTTGATGGCAGGTCCTTTATATTCTACTCCGATCAGTAATAATACCGAATGGGATCTTAGAGGATTAATTGGATTTGGAACAGCTAGTCTTGATACAGATTATGTAAAATATTCTGGTAATGGATTAGCTTACAGTATAGGCACAGGAATACGTAATAACTTTGCTAAAAAATGGGCACTAACTGTTAACCTAGACTACTTAAATTGTAAGCCGAAAGGTGATTTTTCAGGTGACAAATTTTCTGCTGTTGATTTATCGATTGGAATTGCATATCGTATAAAATAAATATATTAGTGCGTTTGTTTAACAACTAACAAACGCACAATTTATAACCAATCATGGCCACAAATAAACATGCACTAATTAGATACGAAGCTTTAGACAGATGCTTTTCAAATAAAGGCCGAAAGTTTTTTATTGAAGATTTAATACAATACGTATCCAATGCCTTGTATGAATATACAGGCTCTAACGCTACCATATCGAGAAGACAAATCTTTAAAGACATCAACTTCATGCGTGATGTAGCAGGATTTAATGCACCCATTATTGCAATCAAAGAAGGCAAAAGAGCGTATTATAAATACGAAGACAGTAATTACTCCATTGCCCTACAACAAATAAATCCTATCGAAGCTGAATTACTTAAAAATGCACTGGAGATATTGAAGAGATTCAAGGGGATACCCCAATTCGAATTTATTCAAGAGCTAAGCTTAAAACTGAAAAAATCATTCCACTTAGAAGAACTCGACCATATCATCTTCTTTGATCAAAATGAATACCTCAAGAACCTAGAATATTTAGCTCATCTTTTAAAAGCTATACAAGATAAAGATGTTATACAGGTTAACTACAAATCTTTCAACCAACTGCAAAGTGAAGAATTCATTTTCCACCCATACTTTCTAAAGCAATACAACAAACGTTGGTTCCTTATTGGGCAGCGAACAGAATTCGATACCTTGACGACTCTAGCCCTGGATCGTATTATTTCATTTCAAAAAGCTTACGACCAAACCTTTGTCCCTATCAAAGAAGATCCCGAAGAATACTTTGAAGATGTCATCGGTGTCAGCAAACCAATGGATGCTGAAGCACAGAAAGTGAGAGTGAAATTATCGAAAGCCATCTGGCTATATGTTGAGTCCAAGCCAATTCACCCTTCACAAAAAGTTGTACAACGTGAAGAGGAATTCCTAACAATCGAGTTAGAGATAATTCCCAATTACGAATTTTATTATCTTATGCTAGGCTTTGGTAATGCTGTCGAAGTAATAGCTCCATCCGATGTAAGATTACAACTAAAGGAAAAGATTGAACAAACCTGGAAACTATACACTTAACATCTTCTGTGAACATATAGTGCACAAATCACCTTTATATTTGTTCATATAATTGAATCAATATTTAGAATTATGATTGAATTTAAAAATAGAGACCTAAAGTTTGAGGTAGAAGATCACCTTTTTTGGATGTATCGAGTAACATACGAGATCGAAATGCATATTAATGCCGTTATTTCATTAGAAAGATTAATTTCAGCGAACTTATTATTTAGTGACATCAGCTCTGATTTGATTTTTTATCACAATGAATTAGCTCTAATTCGAACTGCCTTTATTCTGAAAAACAAAACTAGGGGTGATGAAAAACACTCTTTATTAGGATTGCAGAACTTTCTAGACGGTAAGCAAGTAAAAACCAATCATAATTCCATTAAAAGCATATTTGAAAAAATTTCCTCATTTTATCACACCTACCAAGCGGATATAGATATGCTAATCAAAAAGCGTGATGCTGAGGCTCATGAATTTAAGGTTGGAAAGCAAATCAAAATTTCAAATGATAATCCTATCAGTTTAATCAAGCAACTAAATATTGTTAAAGAGGTAAGAGCAATCATCACAGAACTATACATGTTGCTATTCCAAAGAGATTTACCTCTAAATTTACACTACCCGATTGATCTATACAGTAAAATATACAAACACAGTATAGGAATAATCGCCTCAGAAGTACAAGTACAATATTCAACTTAAAATATTTAAGCAACATCTAGATTGCCACGTCGTGCCTCCTCGCAATGACGAACGCAAACAACGTCATCACGAGCCAAACAAACCAATCTCTTCCAACTAGCAATCCAAATAGTTTGAATAATTGCCTATCTTTAACCCTATAAATGTTTCCTATTTGCAACATACGGAAACTCGCCAAATTAACTTTAGTTTTTTTTTGACTTTAAATTGTTGATTTTAAAACATGATCACCGGAGAATTAAAATCCCAAATAGATAAAATATGGAATGACTTCTGGACCGGAGGTATTTCAAACCCATTAACTGTAATCGAACAGTTTACATACTTGATTTTCTTAAAACAACTCGATGACAGACAAATCACCATCGACAAAGAAAAGCAATTGCTTGGCGCATCAAAGAAAAAAGACATCTATACCGAAGCGCAAAAACCACTGCGTTGGTCTTACTTCAAAGAGCTAGATCCTGAGCGAATGATAGAAATATTTCGCATACCGCAGACAGACATAGACAATCTTACGGCATTCGATTTTATGCGTACCCTTGGTGCTTCTGGCGGCAAATTCTCCGAATACATGAAAGGTGCTACCTTCATGATTGATTCGCCGACACTACTCGACAAAGTTGTCCAACAAATCGATAAACTTCCGCTTAATAATCGCGATACCAAAGGCGATCTATACGAATACATGTTGAGCAAAATTGCCGAAGCCGGTACCAATGGTCAGTTTCGTACTCCGCGCCACATCATCCGTATGATGGTTGAAATGATGCAACCTCAGCAAGACGACACCATCTGCGATCCAGCAATGGGAACTGCAGGCTTTTTAGTTAATGCGGCTGAATACATCCAAGAAACAAACGAAGACTGGTTCCTAGACAAAAATTTCCGTGAACACTACTACGGTAAAATGTTTAACGGCATGGAGATAGACCCATCTATGTTACGTATTGCTTCGATGAACCTTCAATTACATGGCATTGAAAACCCGGTGCTATACTCGGGATCCGCATTAGCTGAACGTAACGATATTAACGCGCAATATTCACTTATTTTAGCTAATCCGCCTTTCAAAGGTGCGTTAGATAGCAACGAAGTAGAAAACTCGTTGCTGAAAATGACCAACACCAAGAAAACGGAGATCCTATTCCTTAGCCTTATGCTGCGCATGATGACGCTAGGTGGTCGTGCTGCAGTGATCGTGCCCGATGGCGTACTTTTCGGCTCTTCAACGGCACACAAAGCTATCCGCAAAGAACTCGTTGACAACCAAAAACTTCAAGCGGTCATCTCGATGCCTTCAGGCGTATTCAAACCCTATGCAGGGGTATCTACCGCGATTCTCATCTTTACCAAAACCAATTCAGGTGGTACAGACAAAGTTTGGTACTACGATATGAAAGCAGACGGATACAGCTTAGACGATAAACGTAACGCTATTCAAGCAAACGACATTCCCGACATCATTGCCCGATACAAAGACCTGGACAATGAAGCAGCTCGTACACGTACCGAACAATCTTTCTTTGTTCCTGCCGATGAGATACGCGCCAATGCCTACGACTTGAGTATCAATCGCTACAAAGAAGTAGTCTACGAAGAGGTTTCTTACGAATCTCCTTCGACTATTTTAGAGCAGATCGAGCAAATCGACAGCGAGAGACAGAACCTAATTTCTCAACTTAAAAATTTATTGTAGTATGTGGGAAAAAGTTAAGTTGGGGACTCTATGTAAAATGAATAGTGGAGGAACTCCTTCAAGGAGCAAAGCAGCTTATTATGAGAATGGAGATATTCCTTGGGTAAAGATTTCAGATATTGAAAATGCCATAGGTGGAATAATTTATGACACCGAAGAAAAAATAACAACGGAAGGTCTAAAATCAATTAACAATCGGATTTTTAAACCCGGTACACTTTTACTAGCAATGTACGGTTCTGTAGGGAAAGTTGCATTTATAAAAAAGGAAATGTCAACGAATCAAGCAATTTTAGGTATAAATATCTTAAGAACTGATTTACTTAGTTATAAATATCTGAAATTATGGTTCACTACAATCAAAGAAAACCTTTCAAATAGAGCTGTCGGAGGAGTTTTAAAAAATATTTCATTAGGAATCGTCAAAGACCTCGAAATCCCACTTCCTCCACTTCAAATCCAAGAGCGAATTGCTGAAATATTGGATAAAGCGGACGAATTACGTCGTAAAGATAAAGACCTGCAAGAAAAATACGACCAACTAGCAAAAGCCATTTTCATCGACATGTTCGGCGATCCAGTCAAAAACGATAAAGGTTGGGAAAAAGGGACAATTAGAGATCTAGTGCAAGAAGTTAAATACGGCACAAGTTCACCTGCTGAAGAAAATGGTTCATATCCTTATTTAAGAATGAATAATATTACTTATGAAGGGTATTGGGATTTTTCAAATCTAAAGTATATAAATGCTACTGATACAGATTATGCTAAGTATGGTTTAGAATATAATGATTTAATTTTCAATAGAACTAATTCTAAAGAATTGGTAGGTAAGACGGCTCTATACAAAAGCTCTGAAAGAGTTATTATTGCAGGTTATTTAATACGTGTCAGAGTAAATAGTCTTGCTCATCCTGACTATATTTCTGCTTATCTTAATTCTAGTCATGGGAAAAAGACTCTGGCAAATATGTGTAAAAATATTGTTGGTCAAGCAAACATTAATGCTCAAGAACTTCAAGATATAAAAATACTTATTCCACCGCTTTATCTTCAAGAAGAATTTGCAAAGAAAATAGAATTGATTAACGAATTGAAAGCAAAAGTTAATGCTGAAAAATCCGAAGAGCTTTTCCAATCTCTTCTCCAAAAAGCTTTCAAAGGCGAGCTAGTAAGTTAATCTTGCTAACTCATACCCATAAAATTATCATGCAAATAACAAAAGCACAGCATTTTGTATGGAGAAAATATTTGGAAAACTGGTGTGTAAATAAGCAGCTATTCACTAAAGATCTAAGTACTGGGAAAACTTTTAATGTCAACCCAAAAAATCTTCTTAAAGAAAATTACATTTACAGAATACCAATTCTAACTGTAAATGAATTAATTGAAATAGAAGCATATGTAAAAAAATTATCAAACAACTCAGCGAAAGATTTAAACCTTATATTTTTTAAAATTATTAAAGATTTAGCATTACTCAATTTTGTAACAGCAAATAATAAAAATTTTGATATTACCCCTTACGAAAAGAATGGGTTAGAAGATTTTTATACAAAAATTGAAAATTATGGCAAAGAGTTAATTGAAATTACTTCAATTTTAGAATTAGAAAGATTACTTAAAAGTCATCAAGACAAAATATTAACTTTCATTCTTTTTCAATACATGAGAACTCAAAATATGAGAAATAAATTAAGGGCTTTAATAATTCGTGACTCAGAAAATATCAGACTCGCTAAAGAATTATTAACTCCCATAATAATAGCCAATAATATCCTTTGTGCTACTAATAATTCTGTAAAGTTTAAAATTTTAAATAATCAAACAAATACAACATTCATAACTTCAGACCAACCAGCTAGTAATCTTAAGAAAGATCAGGTAGATGAACATGAAAACGTAGAAGAATTAGTGGTCATGTATCCATTAAATCCCAGAATGCTATTAATTATCGACTTTAATTGTGATAAGACAAACATTGAAATTGTGACATGTGACATAGAGACAATATTGTATTACAACAATCAAATAGTATTTAATGCTAATAAATTTTTGATCAGCAGTGAAAGCGCAATATTGAATAGTATTTGATAATCATTGTTGTTACACACTATTAGGTACAAGATTCATTCTAATAAATAATGAAATAAATGAGATTTACCAATGCTATTTCTCCCTTTCCACCTAACCAAATATTGTTTATCTTTAATGACAAACGCAGTGACTTATAAATGGCATCAAATTTTGATTTTTTAGCGGAAGAGTTTCCTCTTATTTACCAAGAAATTGCACAAGCAGAACAAAATACGTTTACTGCACCTCGCTATGCGGCCATGCTTTGTCGCTCTACGTTAGAAATGTCGCTTTTTTGGTTATACGAGAACGATCCCGATTTCGAGATGCCATTTGACAAATCCATCAATAGTCTACTTCATACGGATTCTTTTCGTGACAACATACGTGCTTCGGTACGTGAGGAATTAAATACAGTGCGCTTATTAGGGAATCTTGCTGCGCACGCTGGCAAAGGTAATGCCGTAAAGACAATTAAAGACACTGAAGCTTTACATGCAATAAAATGCATGTACAACTTCCTCCATTGGATTGCCAAGTTATACGCTAGGCGTTTCCCTACAGATTTACAGTTTAATGAAGAACTTATCCCTCGTGGTAGTCTTACAGATATCAATGCCAAGAGGGTTAAAGAACTAAATCACTCTTACCAAGAAGCGCAAAAACGCGCTGAAGAATCTTACAAAGAAAAGCAAAAAGCATTACTTCAGAATGAAGCACTACGTAAACAGCTTGAGGAAATTCAAGCTCAGTTAGCTAACCGGAAAGAGGAACGAGAACAGATAATTGCTGAACTACCACAACCACCTTTGTTGGTGTCTGAGTATGAGACTCGCCGTTTATTAATTGACCTTTACTTACGTGAAGCGGGGTGGGAAGATCTTCAAAAGCCTCGTGATCTAGAATACGAAGTGTATGGAATGCCATTATCAACTAATCGTTCTGGAAAAGGATTCATCGACTATGTGCTTTGGGATGATGATGCCAAACCCTTAGCCATTGTCGAAGCAAAAAGTACATTGCATGATTCGAATAAAGGACAACATCAAGCTTCGTTATATGCCGATTGCTTAGAAAAAAGCACAGGTCAACGACCTATTATATTTTATTCTAATGGCTACGAAACGCATATCTGGGACGACCTGTTTTATCCTCCTCGCAAGATTCATGGATTTTATACCAAAGAAGAATTACAGTCTTTAATTAAAAGAAGAGAATCACGACAAGATATCAGAAACTTTGAAGTCAATACAGCTATCGCTGGTAGACCATACCAATTGGAAGCTGTACAACGTCTGTCTGAACATTTCGTGACAACTAAAGACAATAGACTAAGAGGAACCCATCGCCGTGCTTTATTGGTGATGGCTACTGGCTCGGGTAAGACACGAACAGCCGCAGCCATCGTGGATATGCTGACGAAATGCAACTGGGCAAAACGTATCCTTTTCTTAGCGGATAGGAATGCCTTAGTCAGCCAAGCTAAAAATGCCTTCAAAGAACATTTGCCTCATTTATCAGCTGTCGACCTTACCAAAGAAAAAGAAACTGGACACACCAGACTTGTTTTCTCTACTTATCCAACTATGTTGAACTTCATCAATAATCAGATGGAAGGCGAACATAGAGATTACGGAGTTGGGCATTTTGATGCTATATTCATAGATGAAGCACACCGGTCAATATATCAAAAATATAAGTCAATTTTTGATTACTTTGATGGCTTACTGATTGGTTTAACGGCTACGCCAAAGAAAGAATTAGATTCTGATAAAAACACATACCGCTTTTTTGATTTAGAAGATGACATCCCAACATTTGCTTATGAATTAGATACAGCTGTTGCCGATGGCTATTTAGTTCCACCCCGCTCCTATTCAGTACCCGTTCAAATGGTTCGCGATGGTGTAAAATACAAAGACCTTTCAGACCAGGATAAGGAAGAATTAGAGGAAAAACTTGGATTGACTGAAGTATCAGACGAGGCATTGCAAGAATTTGAAATTGGTTCTTCACAAATCAACTCCTTTTTATTCAATGAGAATACGGTTGACCTGGTTTTAGAACATTTAATGAATCATGGTCTTAAGGTAGCTTCCGGTGATAAAGTGGGTAAAACCATCATATTCGCCCGTAACCATCGCCATGCTGTTTATATCGAAGAACGTTTCAATAAAAATTATCCAGAATATGGTGGCAGTTTTTGTCGAGTAATTGACAATTACAATGACAAAGCACAAGACTTATTAGAGAAATTCTGTTACGACAAAGAAGAGCTTAATCCTCAAATTGCTATATCCGTCGATATGATGGACACCGGTGTAGATGCACCTAGCATTCTAAACTTAGTGTTTTTTAAACCCGTAAAATCATACGCCAAGTTTTGGCAAATGGTTGGTCGTGGTACGCGTTTGCGTCCTAATTTGTTCGGTCCTGGAGAAGATAAAGAGTACTTCTTAATATTTGATTATTGTCGAAATCTAGAGTTTTTTCAGGAAAATCCGGATGGTCATACAGCTAGTTTACAAAAACCTTTAAGCCAACTCTTGTTTCTTGAGCAGTTGAACATTATCAACTTAATTCAAGAAAATGCAGATGCTAACGCAGAAGATTTAGAATTAGCAAGGCAATATACAGACGCTCTACATAGTAAAGTAGCTCAACTAGATACAGCCCGTTATGAAGTCCGAAAACATCTAGCTGTAGTACAACAATTCTCTAATAGAGTCAAGTGGAACAACCTGTCAAAATCCGATATCCTAACGATTGAATCAGAATTATCACACTTAGTTCCATACACAGAGGATACAGACGAAATGGCCAAAAGATTCGATTTGAACAGCTACAAATTACAAGTAGCCATGTTAAACTCGTCTCCACGTCAATCGACCATAATCCAAAACTTTATGGATATAGGCAAAAGACTACTTAAAAAAAGAAATGTGCCTGCCGTAGCTGCTAAGGAAGTATTTATTCGCGAAATGGCATCAATTGATTTTTGGCAAGAATTAACTATTACCAAAGTAGAAAACATACGTAAGCAAATTAGAGACCTCATACATTTACTTAAAGAGGAGAATAACATTAAGCCGATCTATACCAAACTGGAGGATAATTTATTACGCGATGAAATTGTAGAATATGATATTATTGAGAATTTCAAAAATCTGCAAAGCTATAAAGATCGGGTAACTGCTTTTATCAGAAAAAATAAGCACCATATAGTTATTGATAAATTGCATAAAAATCGTCCAATCAATGCTTTTGAATTTCAACAACTCGAACAATACTTAATTGCTGAAGCTTTGGGTTCTAAAGAAGAATTCACTAAAGAATTTGGTGATCAACCTTTAGGTACATTCATCCGCTCAATTATTGGTTTGGATCAAAGTGCTATTCAATCTCATTTTACTAATTTTATTGCAGAAGCCAACTTATCAGCAAAACAGATAAAATTTATGGATACTGTCATTCGCTATTTTGTAACCAATGGTTATCTCGATACAGCAGATTTGATGGAACCTCCATTTACTGAATTAGATGATAGTGGTGTAATTGGATTATTTGATGAAAATAATGTTATTAAACTTATTGGATTAATAAAGCAGGTAAATCAGAACGCTGATATAGTAGCTTAAATTCTATGACAAACTAATAAGAAACTATATCAATATATAAAGATGTAAAAGAATAAAAAGGATTACTCTATTATCGCAACTAGATTGACAACCATTGACACAGTTTATTTTACACTCCCTTGGTCCCTAAACAACAACGTTTTATATAATGTAATTTTAGCTATCTCTTTTGGCTTCAATCTCTTCAATAATACTATCTAAATTATTTCCATTAATCACAATTAACTCCCCTTTTTTAAATCGTCGATTTAATTTTTTCAATTCGGAAATATTGAAAGAAGTAATAAAAGAAATAGGTATCAAACAAGCAAGCTTAGATTTAAACTCAAAATTAGCACTCTTCCCCTTCTGTGAGAATAATCTTTTAAGTCTTTCTAAATCTAGATCCCAATTTATAAATTGAACAATATGCTTCAACCAAGCATCTCTTTTTTGACTTTCTTTTATTAAATAAGATAAGTGTTTTAATGCAAAATAAATCTTATTAAGGGAATTATGTTTCAATTTAAACTTCCAGTTCGTAGTATTTCCCTGAAAAACATACTTAAATTCTTGTAATGTTATATTATCGAAGAGTTCGCTTTCAAATAAAGCAAAAACATTATTTAAAACTGAATTATCAAAGTAAAGTTGTTCTATATATTTAACTTCTAAAGGTCTATCGCTTTCTAAGCTATCATTATTTTTAACCTCGTTTTCTATAGTTTGATCTATTTTGTTGGTCACGAGATCAATACTTTTATCAATATTAGAGTTCGTTTCTACTACTAACTCTTTAAGTTCCTCTAGTTGTACAGTTAATTCAGTATTATTCTTCATATACTTATCAACGTTTTTTGTCAACTCTTCAATTTTTTCTTCTGCTTTATTATTATTTAGATGATCAATAGCTGAAACTATCTCTTCCACTAGTGTTGAAAACAAATCATTTTGTTCAATACTTCTATTTCTATTAGAATCTATGTATTCCTTTATTTGTTGAATTAAAATATCTATACTCTTTCTTTTAGAATTTTTTTTAGGTCTAATGAATGAATTATTTAAAAACTCATCCATATACGACAATAATGAATTATGCTTGCCTTCTATAAATATAGAATTGTTATTCCGGAACTCACTCTTATCGGCATATAATTGCTTTAATTTTTTTCTTTCATCCTTTAACAGTGGTTCAATAATCAGTTTTTCACTTTCAATATTACGCAGCACCACTTTCCTTTCTTCTTCGGAAATACTATACCCATGCCAATCCAATTTTTTATTTAATTCTTTATATTCATCATCATAAACCTTCAATCTCTTATGTTGTTCATCAATTAAATACTGAAACCATTTATCCTTTAAGTCCATCACAGATGCAAAAACATTCTTACCATTACATAATTCCAATCGTACTATAAGATTTTCTAGCGAATTTCTGCATCTCATAAATAAAGTAAATATTTCCTCGTACGAACGCTCTTTCGATTTTAAAATTTCACTTTGAATACTTGATTTAAAATCATCGTTGGTCAGGATAAATTTTACTTTTTTTTGTATCTCTACTATTTCATCCCATTTTATAGATTTATCCGAGCAAACTAACTTAGTAAGCTGAATATATCGATCAACAACATTTATTAAATCATAAGTTGCTTTACTCATATTATATATTTATTTGGGCAAATAAATATACTTAAAACCATCAAAACACACCTCAAAAGAAATTATTTAAAAATTTAACACTATAAAACTACATGTTATTGAACATCTCCATTGCTTTTGAACGCATTGAATCGACTGTATCAATATATGGACGCATTGAATCATAATCAGAATGTCCTGTCCATTTCATCATTATATGCACGGGTATCCCCATATATAAGCCATTACAAATAAAGCTCCTTCGGCCTATGTGTGATGTAAAATGTGCGTACATAGGCCTTACAGATTCCAATCGATCATTTCCTCTAAAGTAGACTTCTTTAACAGTTTCATTAAACCCTATTAACTCACCTAACTCTTTCAAATAATCATTATACTTTTGATTTGATATTACAGGTAAAACCTTATTTTTTGGAAAACGTGTATATCTATATTTCTCAATAATTGCTCTAGTATGATCATTGAGCTCAACAATAATTTTATCATCTGTCTTCTTCGTTATGAATTCCAAAGAATCTGATTTCATGTCGTCCCAAGTCAGTGCGTATAAATCAGAATAACGCATTCCTGAAAAACAAGAAAAAATAAGCACATCTCTAACTCTTTCTAAATATTGTTTTTCAGAGGGTATTTGAAATCTTTTAATCCTATCAATATCATCTTTAGTTAAGAAAATCACCTTCTTACTTACCTTTTTAATTTTTGGAAAGTAAGACTTGTAATCATCATTTGAGATGAAACCTTTATTTACACCCCATTTCAAAAAGCGTTTTAGAAACTTCAAATGCTTTTCGAGAGTCGTATTTTTGTATTTATGCTTAGTTACAAGATAATCTAAATATTTGTCAAGCTTTTTATGATCAAAGCTATCTAATGAAATACGACGATCAAATTTTTCCAAATTATTACGCAAGGTTGTATACTTTTTAATTGTACTAATTGTCCAATTATCCTCTTTTGCGCATTCTCTTAAAAAATGATTGAAGGTTTCAAAGAAATTTATTTTGGTGGTTTTATTTTCAACAATTGGAGTCTGATTCTTAATTTTTGCGTTTATATCCTCTTTAAGAACTGACAAAGACGGAATTTCTTCCTTTACCTCATATACTTTGAAGATATCTTGAATTATACTTTCTATTTTAGTTAATGAAGCATTAATTTCACTTGCTGCTTGTTTTAATTTATTAGTTGTAGAAGGCTTCACTCTTTGCTTACCTTCATCCCACTTAGTTAAATCCACACGATACCCAGTAGATAAATCAAGCCGTTCACCAGCATATATGATACGAACTCGAATTGGCAGATTCTCTACTATTTCAAGACCATTCTTTTTTCTTTTTTCAAGACTGAATATTATGTTACGTTTGATAATCATTTTTGGGTGTTAGTTCTAATCCACACCCAAATTTACACCCAATTTCTAAGAATACCTAATAACATAAAAAAATACACAAAACAAATAAATAACTATTAATCAATAATTTAAAAACAAAAATGAAATCATAAAAAACCTTATAAATACTTATAAAAAGAGCCACCGGCTCCACGAAAAAAAGCTCATCGAAAGATGAGCTTTTTTTGTGGGCCGCAGGGGTTCGAACTAGCGATGGCGTCCCTCGTAAAGAACAAGTTATATTTTATAATCTCTATATAAACAATTTCAGCGTCATAGATTATTACCCTAGCTTCCTTAATTCTTTGGAATATTTAACATTATCTATGTTAAAGGAATAATAACTTTGGATTCTCGCTGTAATTATTTCTTGCTTGCCATCCTTTAATAAAAATAAGTTAACATAATAAGTATCCTTAAAAATTCCACTCCGCAGATTATCAAGCAATAGAATGAAAAAATTCACTTTGAACTCTCCTGAGTTCAAGAATAATGGTTCAAAACTTTTCAGCTCAAATCCATATTCGTTTAAATCATAATCAATATATTCATTAATAGCTTTTCTAATAACAGTTTTTCTTGCATATAAACTATAAAATACTATTAATATAACTAACGTAATAAATATAAATACCTCTTGATGCACTGAACTACCTCCTAATTTATCATTCCCATTTTTAACAAGATACTTCCGCCCACGAAACCCGCGAACCCTGAAGCTCCTAATTGAATTCCACTAATATTTTTAATGGAACCATTACTTCGAAAATCTGTATTATGAAAAATAATCCAGACCCTACAGATAAGGTTCTTTTATCATTCTCAAGCGTATAATTTGGTCCGAAACCACTTGCATATACATACCTTGCCCCGTAGTCCTAAGTTAAAGAGCTATTTATATCTACTTCATTTAATTTCTTTTTGAATAGCCTTTCTGTAAAACGAAGTCATTCCAATTGAAAAATACTTTCCTTTTCTGAAGACCATTATCACCGAATCCCCTTTAACCTTACTTATTGAGTCTCCCACCTCCATTTGACTTACAAAAGCACCATTTATACCAATTACATCCCCATACATAAATTCGACCATTGAACTGTTATGATTTGATTTATCGTTATATATTTCCTTAATTACTCCTCTATAATCAGATTCAATCTCCAAAGCATAGTTTTGTTTTAACAAATAAAGCGTGTTTTTTTTTGTAATTACGAAGTAAATTACCCAAACGATAAAACATAGTATTAGGCAAAATAATACAGGGTTGTTTACAACATTTTTATTTGGCATAATCTTATTTTATTAAACCTAAAATTTCAAAATCCAAGTTCTTGTTGCATCGGGCATAACGGTAATTGTCCGCAGATCGATAAGCCATATTTGGTTTCGGCCCTTGCCAAGCGCATGGCATTCTTATAGGAAGACCTATAGACCACTTGTCCCGGATTGTATTCCATGGCAGCCTTGGAGAGCACCAATTTCCCATCAAAGTTCCTGATCCTTCGGAATAGCCTGTCAGGTTCAGCGAGATACTGCTTATGGTCACGTGCCATCTGAGCTGCAGACCTCCCCTCCTTGATACCCATGACCAAGTTGTTCTCAATCTCGAACCGGAACTAATTATGGTAGTTCCAAACCCTTTGGGAAAGGTCGAGCCCATTGGATCTGCTCTTTCGGGAAAGGAAAGCTTCAAGTGCATCACTATTTATTAAACACAAAGCTTCCTGGATCAAAGGACTGATGGTCTTTTCAAAGGTGTACTGTCCAAGGATTTCTTCAAAGCTTTGTTTCCGAGAGGTTCCATGCTTCATGGACACCATTAACCATGATGGTCATAAATTCTTCCTACCATTCGGCAAGGACATTATCGCCAAACCGATTGAGCTGAGGGATCCTTCCAATATCGAACCTGTCCTTTGCTTTCACATTGGGCAAGCCAGCAAAAATCTTGTTGATTGCCTTTTGAAAAGCATTCTTGACCTTTGCCTGGTTATTCCTGATATCGTTAAGATGCTTCTGATTAAACAGCCTTTTTATTTTATCGGTATTTTGCATTTTAAGCAATCAAATTTTAAGATTTACCACTTAAAATATTACTTTTAACAAAAATACACAAAATGAATGATTTAGGGGTCTATTTAGATAAAGTTGTAATTGAAAACTATAAGTGTTTTAGTGGCTCATTTTTATTAAACTTTTCAGTTCAAGGAAAAGTCTCCCAATGGAATGTAATTTTAGGAAATAATAATAGTGGTAAGACAAATATTTTAAAAGCTATCGCTCAATTAGAACCACACTTTTTAATTCATAAAGAAGGAGAAAAAAAATGTATTCCAATTGTTGCTATAGATAGTGATTATCCACATAAAAACACTTCAAAAAATTTTTTTATTGGCGCATCCTTTCTCTATTCTGATAAAAAAAACAATCACGCTAATCTTAAGGGACCATTTAAAAATTATAAACGAACTTCAAGCAATAAAATCCATAAATACTTTGGAATAGAGGATTCAAAGTCATTTGTTAATATATTGCCATGGGGATTTTCTAGAGAAGCTTTCACTGGAGGAGATGGAGATATTTTAGAAAATTTTGTGATTTTCAGCTATGGTGTATCAAGAAAATCAGGTTCAAAAGGTTTATCTATAGGTTCTAATAAATTTCAAAAAAAATCAAATCTCCTTGAACCAGAAACTCAATTGATAAATATTGAAGAATGGTTATTACAATTAGATTATGCGACGAAAAACGGCAATAAACAGGCTAAGAATCAATTAAAAAAACTGAAAGAACTAATTACTACTGATATTTTTCCTGGGATAACAGATTTTAAATTTATATCAAATGAGGAAGATGGCAATATTGTATTATTTAATTCGCAAAATCATTGGCGAAAACTAGATGAGCTAGGATATGGTTACCAAACTACATTTGCTTGGATATTTGATTTTTGCAAAAAGATGTTTGACCGTTATCCCACCTCAAAAAATCCTTTAGAAGAACATGCAGTATTATTAATTGATGAATTAGATTTGCACTTACATCCAAGTTGGCAAAAAAGTATTATCAAATATCTTTCTCGAATTTTCCCTGCAACTCAATTTATAGTAACTACTCATAGTGCTTACATTATTCAATCAATTCCAAACATAAACTTACATATTATTCAAAACAACGAAGGAAATGTCACAATAACACAAACAGACTTATCTACTTATAAAGGTTGGTCTTTTGAAGAAATTTCTGAAAATATTATGGGGCTTAATGAAGGAAAATTTAGTGAAGATTTTATAAAATTGGTCCAAAGGTTTGAAGAATACCTGGATGATAACAATAAAAAGGAAGCTAAAATAATTTTTGATAAAATTTCACAAATTATTCATCCAAATAGTCCAGAAAAAAGAATATTCCAAATTCAATTAAATCAAATTTCAGATGATTAAGCTAGAATACGCTTTAGCTCCAATTGAACTTAGTGAAGATTTTATTAAACAAAACACTGAAGAATATAAAAAAAAATCTACTCATGTTTGGGGAGTGAATTTTATTAAGGAAGGAGTTTATAATAGTTCATTCGGGAAATGTTGTTATTCGGAATCACAATTAAATGTTGAAGGAAAATATATGGAAATTGATCATTTTTTTCCAAAAATTCATTTTCCGCATTTAATACTTGAGTGGACCAACTTGCTACCGTCCAATAAAAAATGTAATACCACTAAAGGAGATTTAAACCCACTTGAAATAAAAATAATTAATCCTTATTCTGATAATCCAAAAGAGCATTTATATGTAAAAAATTTTAGATATTATCATTTGACACCTATTGGAAAAAATACTATTGATTATACAGCAATAAATGATTATTCTCATTTTACAAAAGTGAGAAGTGAAATTTGTTTGGAAATAATAGATGAATTAGATTATTTAAATGATAATTTAACAGAAGCCATTTCTTCTAAATCTCTAAGGAAAACAACTATTACAATCAATAAAATTAAGAATCTTTTAAAAAATGGATTTAGAACGCAAACATATGCAGCAGTGATTTCAACTACAATCCTTGCTGATGTTAAATTTATCGAGATTCGAGAAATTTTGACAAGAAATGAAAAGTGGGATTCTGAATTAAATGATATAATTAGTGAATTAGAATATTGTGCTCTTCCATCCCCGTAATGAAAAAAATCATATAGTATTTAAACTAAAAATTAGGTTTACCCCCTTCATCCGCTGTAAACAAAACCATTGGGGGTAAACCATTTCCACATATTGAAACTATGATAAGTCTACCAGCAAGTATCGCTTTGATATCCTCTTTATTAGGCAGCCATACCATATTGATGTAAGGATTCCCCTTTTCATCCTAACCTAAATAAGTATGTATTGGAAGACATTAACTTTTATCCATGGTAACCGGCTTATTGAAAGTCACATAGGTTTCATTAAAGTCTATTGGTCTAATTTTACCATTCAATTTTAACTGTGATTAAATCCTTCATGTCCTTATTCAAAATATTGCTGATTTCAAAAAGTTTGATCACAAATTCCTTTTAATTTTTAATCCCTACTTTTAACAAAGTAGTGAAAAAGTTGAGTCGTTAAAACACTTATTTATATTAAAATTAACCCCTACCTATACCAGCAGTCATCGTCCTCTTTACTTTTACTTGGAAATATAATATCTTGTTCGGTATCTTCATCATATTCAAATCCATCAAATTTCAATTCATTATCTCCGAAATAATCAATTTCTGATAATTTAATACCGCCATAATGTATCTTCAAAAATATGATCACATTTGAAGTCAAAATCTACAGATCCATTATCAGAAACTTTTTCTATTTTCTATAAACAAAAAATACAATTGATCCAGATTTAGCCGATTTTATTCTTGGATATAAAATGAAATAAATTGAGAACTTAATTCTGATCTATTTAATAAACAATTCACTTCCTTTTTCGAAATGTTCAAATAATACTTTGAGGATTATTGGAACTGTAAGGAGCGATTTATTGATAACTTTCTGTTCTCCTGTTTGTCCATTGAAAATAACAGATGACAGAAGCATTTATAGCAATATTAAATTTTTCATATATGAGTGCAGGATTAAATGTCTTAAAGGCATTTCCACAATAATTTTAATAATTTAAAATTTCCTCAAATAATAGGACAAACTAAGCAAAAAATATTGCTGTAGATTATTATTAATGGATTGTCCTATAATATTATTATATCCATAGTTTCGAACACCTTTCCATTGTCCCAATAGATCATATGCAGAAACTTTAATTTCTAAGTTCTCTTTTTTTAATGTTCTAAAAGATAGGTGTGCGTTCAAAAGATTTATTTTGCTTTGATTTACAGAAAAAGAGTTATCATTTATAAAGCTATAGCTTGCTAAAAAATACAGACCATTAAATGCTGTTAAACCAGTTTCAAGGCTAATACTGCTATGGTGGTACTTATTCTTTAAGGAGGTATTGGATGATGAAATAGAATTGAAGTAAGAATTCATTACTCCTTTAAGGTTAAAATCCAGCAGATCATTAAACTTGAATCCTACAGATAGATAGGAGTTAATACTTTCTTGCTTAAAGGAAAATAGTTCTTGGTTGAAATAATAAGATTTTTCTTTTATCGCGCTATTTAAATATCCCATAATGTTTACAGGAATATTTCCGTCAAATGAGGATCTGAAATCATAATTTAGATAATATTCAGGGGCTCTTTTACCATTAGTATTATAGAGTGTCCTACCTCCCAAAATATTTACGATTGTTGAATCAATTATTTGCTTATGGATTATATGATATCTGAAAACAAGGTTATGGCTTGTTTTATTTTCGATTCTGGACCTACTGTATTTCAGCTCATAGTTATCTGAATTCTCAGGCTTAAGATTGATATTTCCGCCAAAATTAAAGTCCTTTTGCGCGGTGTCAATTAAAGCAACTTTCTGAGATATTTCAGGGACTTTTATTAATCTTTTATATTCCAGCTCGAACCTATCTATATTTCCTCCAAAATTTTTGTCATAATATATCCTTGCATTAGGTAGGAAATTATCATAGTTGTCAGAGAAGTTTCTGGCTTCATTTTTAGAAATGTTTTCAACCAGATCATTTTGAATCAACATTTTTGCCTCAATTCCAAAACTTATTAATCCCCTTGCGACTCTTTTATTTCTATTCTTGGAATAAGCCAAGGAATTCATAATGCTTCTACTTTGAGATTTATCGAGATAACTTAAAAAATCGTTCCTAATCAATCTATTGGGCTCGTCAATATTCTCGAAGACATATACTTGGTTATCATTGTTTTTATTTAATATGATTTTGGATTCAATATTAAAAAACCCATGATTTGACAATCCCTTTCCTGCAAAAAGACTGTTTATGTTTAAGTCTACTATTCCTTCATGATAATCAGTATTTATCGTATTTGACTTTTGAAAATTATATTGAGTAGTATCATTCTTATCTTCACTAAAGGAATTACTTTGTTTAAGAGAATTGTTTTCTCTTGCATTTAGATAAGAGTAGTAGATCTTAAGTTTATAGTCAAAGATTTTGTCTGGAAAATAGTATTCACCAGTCAAGCCTTTAGCTATTCGCTTATTATCTTTAGTACTTATTTTATCGAGATCAGATAAAAATTTCCCATCTAAACCAAGGATGTAGCGATTATTTAAGGCAGATTCATTATTCTGAATATTTTCATAAAATCCGCCAAATTTATATCGGTTTATATTTCCTTCATTTTGGACATAAAAAGACCCCTTATAGACTTTGGTATTAAACACATTATCAGAGCTATCCTCTATTAATTGCTCTACTGTACCGGAATTCAACAGCTTTTCAGTGGATGATTTTTGGGTTTTATTATTTTTCTCAAAGAAAACAAATTCCATATTAGAACTTATAGAGTCTTTCCATACTCTTTGGTGTTTAGCTCCAAGCGTTGAAAACTCGTTATAGCCAGACATTAAAAAAGGAACTGAAAATGAATTTATATCATTAAGGCCTGGTTTGTAGGCATCGGCTCTCAGGAAATCAGATACGGAATAGGATTCTTTGTTTGTATTGTTTTTTGCGCCATAAAGGCTCAGTTGATCTTTCTTATTAAAGTAGTTTATTGAAGCACTACCTTCCATCCTATCTTTTGTACCCGCTCCGAGGGTTAATTTTCCAAACATTCCTGTATTGTTTTTTAAGGTTACATCCATAATTAATGGATTTTCAGTTTCCTTATTTTCTATCTTTTGGTTGACTCTTTCATACACTTTAATAGTCTCCAGAGAGCTGCCGGGAATATTTCGAGTGGCAATGTAATCTTCCCTATAAATAGCTACGATTATTAATGTAGTTTTATAATTTAGGGACAATGAAAAAAAGTAAGTTCAGCGAATCGCAGATCATCAAGATTTTATCACAGCAGGATTCGGGACAATCGGTTTCCGATATTTGCCGGGAACATGGTATTAGCCAAGGTACATTCTATTCATGGAAGAGCAAATACTCTGGTATGGAAGTATCTCAGCTCAAACAACTCCGTGAAATGGAAAAGGAGCTGGCCCAATATAAAAAGATCGTTGCCGAGCAGACCCTTCAGATTACCGTGCTAAAAGACGTTATCGAAAAAAAGCTTTAGGGCCTGCCGAAAAGCGTGAGCTTGTAGGTTATGCCCGTGAAGATTTTGGGATGAGCCTACGGCAGGCCTGTGCCGTATTTAATATCAGTACGTCTGTTTTTTATTACCGTGCAAAGCGCAGAGACGACACAGAAGTCATCGAGCAGCTTTCAAAGCTGGCCAGTCTGCACCGTACATGGGGCTTCTGGATGATGTACCACCGTCTCCGAAAGCTACAATATATGTGGAACCACAAACGTGTTTACAGAATATACACCGCCATGCGATTAAATTTGCGGAATAAGCGCAAGAAGCGTCTTCCTGCTCGGGTAAAAGCACCACTGCTGTGTCCTGTTGGGCCGAACATCACCTGGAGCCTTGATTTCATGCACGATACGCTTGCCAGTGGGAAAACGATCCGTACACTAAACGTCATCGATGATTTCAGCCGGGAGGCTCTTTCTATTACGGTGGACACCAGTCTGCCTGCACAACGAGTGATCCGAGAACTAGAAAAACTACTGGAGTGGCGCGGCAAACCCGACAAGATCCGTTCTGACAATGGTCCTGAGTTTGTTGCTGAGGCTATGCGGGGATGGTGTGAGCAGAACGGTATACAGTGGGAGTTTATCCAACCGGGCAAGCCTACACAGAACAGTTTGATCGAACGGTTTAACAGGACATTCAGGCAAGATGTACTAGATAGCTATATGTTTGACAGTTTGCCCGAGATAAGGAAATATGCAGATGCATGGGCATGGATGTACAACAATGAAAGACCCCATTCCTCATTGGGACAATTAACGCCGACAGAGTTCCTGTTGAAATATGGAAAACTCTCCGAGTTTCCCACATTCCAACAGGATAGCAATAGCAAATCTGATTGGAATTTTTTAGTTTTGAATGTAGCTAGCTAAGGGAAGATTACAGCAACAACTGGGTCTCCTCCAAAAAAAGGTTTTCCGTTAACTAAAATTTCGGAAACCGTTTTGCCATTAACAGTGATCTTGCCATCAGACCACAACACAATTCCTGGAACTTTAGATAGAACATCTTCCATCACAGCATTCTCTTTAAGATTAAAAGCATTAGGATTGATAATTAGTGTGTCCTTTCTTAGAAATATGGGAGGGCCATCTACAACAACCTCCTCTATGGAATTAGATTTAGGATTTAGATAGATGCTGTCTAGAACCAGTCCTTTTATTATCTTACCGTAATCTAACTTCTGAATTAGGGGTTCAAAATTAACATGGCTTATTTGCAGTTCCAATGAGTCATTCATTGCGGTCTTACCCATTATTTTAAATGATCCATTTTGTGAGGTAAACTGGTACTCAAGAATCTCTTTTGAATTTATCTTTTGGATGCTAACAGTAGCGTTGGGAACTGGCTGCTTGGTATTTTTATCGTATATAGCACCTTCTATTTGATATCCTTCTTGTTTAGATTGTGCTAAAAGAATATTGGAAAAACTAATAAAGAAAACAAAGGCGATGAAAATATTCAATTTATTGAATATAAAATTTGTTTTCATAATAAAAGGTCTATTGATAAACAAACATACAACTGGTATTCTAATCTGGTTAATCTCTCATTAAAATAATGATTTTTTCTTAGCGGAAAGAATTTGAAAATAAAATCCTACTTTTATTCAAACAACAAATTATAAACTATACGAATAATCTATTTTTATCGCTTTTGGTCATGATAGTTTATTTAATTCCACAAGCTATTTATTGATTTAAAAATCTTCCTACCTACCCATTATTGTCATTAAAATAAAAGCTATGAATAATATTCAAAAACTAATAATGTCAATTCTTTTCATGAACCTAGGAATTCACACAAATCTTTGGGTGGATTCAAGTACAATACTAAACGGTTCTGAGAAATTGGATATAGTTGAATTGAGGATTGACCCCAATTATTCGTCACTGATTGATTCATCTAATAATGCAATTACTACCCAAACCTTCCTACAACTTGAAACAAATAAAAACTGTGAAATTTCAAATATATCAGAGCTACAGGTAAGTTCTAATAATTTTTATATTTTAGACGAAAATCTAAATAACTTATTCATTTTCAATAAGAATGGTAAATTTTTGAATAAGGTCAATAATAATGGGAAGATCGATGTTAAAAACATTCATAGTTTCAGTGTTTCAGACTCACAAAATTTATTAAAAATAAATGATTCTCATTCTCCGTATTTCTACTACTTCGACCTTGAAGGGAATTTCATAAAAAAAGAAGAAAAAGTAAATTATGATGAACTAGATTTTACTTTAACAGATTACGGGGAAATCATTTATAAAGGTTTCCCGAGCAAAGAAGAGTCCCCATCCTCTTCAGAAAATTCATTTTTATCGCTTAAATACTTGAATAACGGAACAGTAAAAAACATCTTTCCAAATGAATTAAGAGGTATTAATTCAGAGGATATTTATGAAACAAGAAATCATTTCTATTCAAATACACCAAATAGGCCAACATTTGTTATGCCTTATGATTATTCAGTTTATGAGATAGACAGTCTAGGTACAATTTTAGAAAGATTTAAGTTCATTTTTCCAATTTCAAATACCATCCCGAAAGATTTTTTGATTGATGAAAAATACAAAGGAAATAGACAGAACTATCTTTCGAATAACAATTCCATAATTTATTCTTTTGAAGATGTTTATTACAACCAAAATTGGATAACCTTTAACGTCATAAATTATGGAGCTTTACTACTAAACCTGCAGACATCACAATTATTTTCATTGGATAAGTCCAAAATTAGATATAACGATGTTTCGATAAATCTAAATTATTCTCGAGTGTTGACAATGGAAAATGATCAAATTATCACAGCAATATATCCAAATAGCATAGTCAGTGAATTGAAAAAAGCGAATAAAAAGTTATTTGACAGTATGCCAAAAGAGTTGCAAAATTTAAAGACTTCAGGTTTTCAGAATCCTATTCTAATATTCTCTAAACTAAATTGATTAGATTGGAAATTCAGATTTGGGAATTTAAGTTATGACTGGCTAAACTAAAATAATAACCAATTATTTATGAATAGAATAATGATCTTACTTGCTTTAATTCCTTTGATGAAGGATGAAATTTTCTTCTTCACCATTTATTATTACTTTAACTTAAAAAAGTGGATATGGCATTACTTGAAACTATATACGTTGGAATCGGTGGCACAGGTGGGCAAATCATCAAATCCCAGGAGTCATTTTTTAGAGAGAAACAATATCTTTATTTGGATAGGGAACCGGATCTTCAATATGGATATGATGAACTCGCTGGGATTGAGCGAAATATCTATTCCAAGGATAATTTGTCCAGCTATTTTAGCACAGAAAATCGCTATATACTTTTCCTTGGACTTGGTGGCAAAACAGGCTCTTACATTATCTCCGAGATACTTGGCTATTTGGTTCTGAACAATATTGAATATAAATGCTTTTGTTTTTACCCATACCATTTTGAGCCGAAATCACGACTAACTATTGCTGATGAAACTTTGGCTCGCCTGGAGAGATATCAAGACGTAACCATTCTGGATATGTATGAATTAAAGAAGCGATTTCCTAACTTAAGTCTAGCGTCACCTTTTAGGATTCCAAATGAGATTTTAGTGCAGGAGTATTTAGGTTAGAAATGTAAAAACATGACAGAAGTATCGATCCGATTTGGAGAAGTATTTTCAATCGATTAAACAATCAACAAAAAAATGATTTTAGAAGTTGCTATATTAAATGTGAAGGCGGGAAAAGCAAAAGAATTTGAGGATGATTTTCGAATAGCTAGCCAATATATCTCTTCCATCGAAGGGTATATTCAACACACCTTAAAAAGATGTTTTGAAGTCGACAACCAATATATTTTATTGGTGGAATGGATTTCTTTGGAGGCACATGAAGTTTTGTTCCGACAATCAGAACAATACCAGAAATGGAAGGAGTTGTTACATGATTACTACGATCCTTTTCCGCAAGTTCTGCACTACGAAGATGTTAAAATGGAAAAGTTTTAAGGTAATATTAATGGGTCTGAATAGGCTTAGTTTTAATAATAGATTATCCATACATATGAAAATATATACAGAAACAGACCGCTTGCTTTTAAGGGAAATATTACCAACGGATGTCGACGCCATGTTTGCAATGGATTCCGATTCTGAGGTGCATAAATATTTAGGCAACAATCCTGTAAAAGATAAGGATCAAATTCGCGGTGCTATAGAATTCATTAGGGGGCAATATGTTGAATTTGGAATTGGCAGATGGGCAATTGTAGACAAAAAGACAAATCAATTTATCGGATGGGCAGGTCTAAAATATGTTACTGAAGAGACCAATGGCCATAAAGACTATTATGATCTTGGATATCGATTAAACAAGCAATATTGGGGAAATGGATTCGGTACTGAAGCTGCCTTAGCTTGTATTGAATACGGCTTTAAGATTCTTGGGTTAAATGAAATCTATGCTATTGTAGACCAAGAAAATGATGGATCAAATAAAATTTTGAAGAAAGTTGGATTTACCTTTATTGAAACTTTTGAATTGGATAGGATACCACATAATTGGTATAGGATGGAAAAATAAAAATTTAATATTAGTGGTAATTGTTCCTAGTGTTATAATTTCAAAAAACTGGTGAGTTTTTAAACGAACTTATGAAAAAATAGAAGCAGTGGAGGAATAATTGGAATAGTATTCCAACTCTACTTTTCAGAAAATTCATAATTAGAAATGAATGGGAAAAATTTTATTGCACGATGAGTATTTGCTACACTGGTCATTCTAATATTGACATTTTCCATAATATATTTATATAATCCTGCAATATCTGAAGGAGTAAATTCTGTTGATTTAGAAACCATAAATGATAAATCTAAGATATCTGCATTACCATCAATCATAAAAAACACATTAATCCAATCATGATTGTTTTTTAGGCTATTATAATTTGGCAGATTTTCTAAATAAGAGTAATAAGTATTATAATCATATACTCTTACTGAACCCATCACACTCTCTATTTTTATGTTACCAACAAAATCGGGATTTTTAGGAATTCCGTCTGAAAATTTACCTGTTTTTATTATAAATATATCGGGGTTGGAATCAGGATTTGATACATAAAAAGTCTCATTACTTATAGTAAAACTACCCACAGCAATTTTATCTTGACCATAAGCCATGGAATAACAAAGAAATAAAACAATAATGTAAATGGCTCTTTTCATAATTTGAGAGTAGATGAATAGATGTAAATTAGGTAATAATTTTTAATGCTTGGAAATATTTTAACATTACCAGTTGCCAGAGATAATATTTCATTAAGTGATTTAACATAATAATGAAATTTTACTTTTTATTGTAAGAAAAACCGTCAAAAGCTGACGGTTTCAAAGTTATTTTTCTTTAGAAATATTTAATTATTGATTAATTCAATAAAATCTACATATTCTGCATCTAATTTCTCAATAGCAATACTGAATTTTGATTTTTTTTCTTCCAATTTCAATAGCTCAATTTTACTTTCATTCAATTCTGACAATCTACTATCAAAGCTATTTTTAATATAATCCTCCAAATTTCTTATACAAGAATTTTTAATAGAATTAGAAAAACTTACTATAGTCGAAAAATATTGATTTTTTGCTTCTTTTAACACTTCTCTATTCTTTTCCTCTTTTATATTTGAATAATACTCTAATCCAATACCTACTACAGAAATAGCAGGTCCTAGAAATTTACCAAATTTCCCTACATTATTAGCAGTTTTAATAGCCCCCCAAGGTTTAAATTTATGACCGAAAAATTTACCAACTTTTAAAATCGCATTATGCATATTGCTACCACTAACATTACTAAAGCCGCTACCAGAGAGATTATTGAAACTCATTGAAGCTATTTTATCACCACTCTTTCCTAAAAAACTCAAAATTTCTTTTTGTTTTTCCAAATTCTGTTTCAATTCTTTAGGTATTTTAATATTCCCTAATTCCCTTTCCAAATTACCAATAAATGAATTAAAAGTTGGTTTAGATGTAAATTGATCAATCTCCGACATTAGCTTTTCTTCCTCATTTTCAATCACATTTTGGATTTTATCTTCAAGATCAGCAATTATTTGTTCAACCGAGAAATTAAAATCATCTTCATTAGATTTGAAAACACTTTCATATTTTACTTCTCCAATTTTATTAGTTAACTCTTGACCACGATTTTTAATATCAGTAATCGCGTCATTTATCAATAAATTAACTGTACGAGTAATATTTTTTTTAGCGTTCTTAATCTTGGATTCAGCCTGTTCTATTAAAATTTGTAATTCAGGATTTGCACTAGCTAATGCAATATCAGAAACTCCACTTTTCAATATTCTTATCGGTGTATCAAATTGCTTTTGAATAATTCCATTTTTTGCAACAAAATGATTGAGGGAAGAAATAAAAGCACTGAAGTTACTTAATTGAATAAAATCTTCATCACCTTCTTCTTTTCCTTCAATATAATCAGCTGCGTCCATAAAAATGGTTTCAAAATCAAATTTATACCCTCTTTCAGCAAAAATTTCTGACAAAGATTGCTTATAATTAAGAACAAGGTTATCAAATTCTCCTGCTTCCATAGACATTTTATTGATAGCAATAATCATTTTATCTTTTAAATGCTGCTCAAATGAAAGATTAATAAAATTCTCAAAAATAATATCATCAAATAACTGACTAGTAATCACATATACGATTAAATCACATTCTTTTAATGCTGATTTAGTAGCTTCGTCATGGCTTTCAATTTTACCAGCTAATATACCTGGAGTATCCATTAAGAGAATGTTATACCATCTATATTCTGAAACAACATCTGTTGCAACATTGGCATCAATTTTTATATTTTTATCACCTGTTAGAGCAGAGATAATAGTTGATTTACCTGAACTATATTGGCCAACGAAAGCAACTTTTAATACAGTTCGGTTTTCTAAATCTTCTAATTCTTGTTCAATTCGTTTTTTTATTTCCGTACTATTAGTTTGATCTAATAATTCAAATGTTTCGAAAACTAACTTTTTTAATTGTATATCTAACTCTTTAATTTTTATTTCTACCGACATATTTTTTTAGCCTATTATTATATTTAATTGTAATGCCTTATTCAACTGGATTACCTCTTCCTTTTTTAGTTTATATTTTGTATCAATAATTAAATTCTCCTTCTCTCGAGTGATAGTTGTATTTGCTAAATATCTATTTACTGTTTGTTCAGTAAGTATTCCCTTAAGCTTTATTTTACCCAAATGTTCTAACGACCTAAAAAATAAAACTTTATTAAAATAATCAGAATATGTTTTAGCATTTTTGTTAATGGATTTTAATACTTTCAAAATGTTTATTAAACCATCGATCATTTCATCAAAATTTGTATTGAGTTTGTTCTTAATTTCTCGAGAAGATTTTAAAAATTCTAAATCTAAATTCATCATAATTTCTTTTTCATTTTCCTGAATTTTTGGTTGGATAATGGTAATAATTTTCTCAACAGCTTTTTTTATTTTCTTTTCTTTACTATCAAAACTAAAATTTATTATCATTCCTACTCCTGATAGAGCTGCAGTAATACCAGCTGCTGCCCAACCAGTGGGATTCCAGAAATTAATTGCAGCAAACTTCATTGTTAAAACCAAAATAGCACTAACTATACTGTGCGCAAAAGAAGCTACAAATTTATAATTTGAAATATCGACTTCTATTTTCGGTATGTCTAAATTTGAAATATTTATAGTTATATCTTGTAGACTTTCCTTAATCTTTGCTTGAATATTTTGTTGAAAATCTGATATTACTTCTTCTAATTTCAAATTTAATGAGTTATAGTATCCTTTATCTTCTAAAAATTTTTTCCAAGAATTGCTGATATCTTTATTATGATATTCATTATTTGCAAATTCCTTTAAACCAGCCTCCATTTCTTTATGAATACTTTTTATTATCATACGTATTTCTTGAATAGTACTTTTCTCTAACTCTTCAAAATATTTAATCAAGCTTATCTTTTCAGATTTAACTTGCTTTAATAATATGCTTAATTGATTAATATCATTCGTGGTTTTATTTAGTGTAAGACTAGTTTGGTAATTACAACCGTCAATAATATTTTGCATTTTTTTTAAATGTCCATTCCTAAATACAGTTTGTTTTATGACTTTATTATACAACTTAATATTTGATCCATCTATAAGCTGTTTGTTATACTTTCTATGGACTTCTTTTGCTAATTTAGCAGCTAATAAATGAACAGGGATTATCTCAATTAAATTAGGATCATAATGAAATTTTGAAATCATTTCATTAATTCGCTTTATATGTCCATCTAATGATTTATCATTTTTATTTTCTAACCACGCTTTAGGATTTTTCAAAAATTTTTCTAACCTTATTGGATGTTCTAAATTTTCTTTGTAATTAATGATGACAAATATTGGTTTGTTTTTATTCTTTAATTCCGATAAGAAATTAAATTCAGTTTCTTGAATTGCATCATTAGTTACAACATAACATACTAAATCTGCTTCATCAATAATTGACCTAGCAACTTCAATATCATTTTTACCCCCAGGCGCACCAATTCCTGGTGTATCGATTATTCGAAGATTTTCCCAATTAAAAATTCGATTGAATCGAGTAGTTCTCAATTTACCAATTCCAACATCATCGGTTTCTTCTCCTGTAATTAATTTATGAAAGGTACTTTTCCCTGCCTTTGTACGACCCAAGAATGCTATTGTAAAATAATCGACTGTGTATTTTTTTTTCTCTAATACTTGGGTATTATCATTGATTGAAGTAATAATATCCTTCTTAGTTTCTTGATTTAACTTTCTAATAAATTCTAAGAGATTATCTTTTTTATGCTGACTATCAATCTTTTCTATTTTTTCTGAGTATGTTTCAATCTTATTGAAATTCTTTTCTAATAGTGAGTTGAACTTCAACATTTTTTCTGAAGTTAATTCAAGATCATCCTTTGCTCTAGCTGCTATTTGTTTGATTTTTTCAACAAAACTATTACCTTCTAAAAGATTTTCTTCAAAATATTCATCATCAGTAAAATCATACAATATTTTATTAATTGATTCATTTATCTTCTCAAATATTGATTGCTTCTTATTACTATATAATATTTTAAAATCACTTCCAATTCTATGAATAAGATGGTCAACAATAGCAGACTCAACTTTAAGACTTAAACCAACTTTCTTTATAAAATCACTTTCTTTCTGATGAAAATAACCATCAGAATACGAGAGTTTAATTAGTAACTCTAAAAAAACAACCTGATCATTTTTGTCAATAGATTTTAGTTTATCTAGTATTACTAAAATGTCAACTTTTTCATTATCATCAGACAAAATTTTTTTAGCCTCAATTTTTAACTGTTCCCCTAATTCAAATTGTTGGTTTTTTAGAAATTTTAATTCTTCAGAGTGAATTTCTTTATCAATAACTAATAAATAAATACATACTAAGTATTTATATTCTATTATATTCATTAATTTCTTAAATTAACTTTCTTTTTAAATATTCACCTCTTTCAACATTTTTGACACATAACCATCGTGCCTAAACCAGTTATGCGCCCAATTTGGTACCATAAAGATGTATCCACTTGGATCCTCATGAGGAGCACAATCCAATTGGTTACCAATAGCTAGGGTTGCTTCCATGACGGACATTCTACAGACTTTAGCAACTTCTTTTCTTAATAAATCATAAGTCACCTTCCTAATCATATCAGCAGTTACAGACTTTCTATTTAATGCTTCCGAGGTCACATTATGTTGAGTTAGAATATTTCTTAATTCATTCACATCAGGAGCCTTAACAACAGGAGAAATTCTCAATCCCCAAAAACAATATTCCCCATTAATCTTGTACATCTTGAATCCAGATCTAGAGTTTCTAGAATTACATTCTTTAGAGAAACCTGTTAATTTTTCATTATTAATACCTACCAACAATTCATTAATTATAGGCTGCCTTCTAAGTTGTCCATAAGAGTAACCTTCTCGATTAATTCCTCCATAACCTTGAGGTACATCGTTATCAGAAATTAAACAAAGCTCTACTTGTTTTATATGAGAAAAATTTGGGTAATCCTTGTTCTGTTCAATAAAATCTTTAATAGTATTCATATTAATAATTAGGTAATAAAACTACTTTTTCACCCTATTAGATTGGGTTTTTGTAAGCATTTAAATATAGCTACTAAGGTTAATATTATTGTAATAAATTTATCGTAATTCAATATGAAAATCGAATCCCCTGTATTTCAAAAAAATAAAATTCAGTCCTTTATTCAATTTTTTTTATAATTCTATAAATTTTCATCATTTATTTGATTAAAACGAATCGATAAAACAGCAAGTAAACAATCTATATTCTCTGAATATTAATATTGATTACTAACCTTTCTAATATCAAATATGATAACCTAATACGCCAAAATATGACGTCTAATAAATATATTTCAGAATCGAAGTTCGATTAATAAACCATCACTTCTTTACGGAAAACCGTATATAAACCTAATTACTGCTCTTTATTTAAAAATTCATAATACCGTCCCCTTAATCTTCCCTATCAAAACCTCTAAATCCTTCACTTTATGATCATCATTTATCAAAATCTATTTAACCTAATTAATTTCTTTGATGCTAAACTTTATCCTAGGCCAAGTAAATAAAGTGATGTTTACATAAGGTATTGTAAAAAGTATTCCTTTTACTTCAGCTAAGAATATATATTTTTACTTTATGGCTGAGAAAACTTCTTACCTTATTTACTTACGCGTTATTGCAACGATTTTTGTTGTATTAATTCATGCCTCTACTGGCTACCTCAATCGCATAGATACCCATGCCTTTGATTGGAATTATGCGAATTGGATCAATGCTGCTACACGTTGTTCTGTTCCAATATTTGTTATTATTTCAGGAGCCCTATTATTATCAAAGGATGAGGATACATGGACCTTCTATAAAAAACGTCTCCACAAGTTATTCTACCCCTTCCTATTTTGGACAATAATTTATCTCATTTATTATTTCTATCGATACACCAATTTTAGCTTGTTATCATCCGAAAAAATATGGTCAATAAGCCAGGATAAATTATTACATGGCTCATCAGCCCACCTGTGGTATCTATATATGATTATCGGATTATATTTAGCAATTCCCTTTTTACGAAAGATCCTGATTCACTGTACAAACCGAGAAATTGAAATCTTTTTGCTGCTCTGGCTATTGTCAAGTTGCTTCATGAGCAAACCACTTTATTCAGTAATGCCGAAGTTTGATTTGACATTTTTTTCTGGTTATATCGGATATCTTGTCTTAGGATATTACATCTCCATAAAAACATTTACATTTAAATACCAGAAAGTAATTTGGGCATTGATTTATATATTAATGGTCGCAATTTCTGCCATTGGAACAAACCTGCTCAATCAAAGTGCTAACAAACTCAACACATTCTTTTATAACTATACCTTTGCCACAACAGCTATTGCTGCAGGAGCATTATTTTTATGGGTAAAGGTCGCAACAGAAAATAAGAAGGTTCTTAATTGGATAATGGTGACCGATAAGTATAGCTTCGGAATTTATTTGGTACATATACTTCCATTGAATTATTTCCATCCTCTCATTGCAAAACAGGTAAGCACTCTTTGGGTAATTCCATTAGCTACCATTATTACGATAATTTCGTCCATCGCAATTACTTATTTAATTCGAAAGATTCCATATGGTAAATATGTTAGTGGTTAAGGTTCTGAATAAAAATCGCTAAGGAAAATATTTAGTAATAATCAGTAAACATTTGATATCTTAATACTGTTTATTAATAAATCACATCATCACTAACGTCATTTATAGCCATTTACTTCATAATATGTGATCCTTAGAAAACCATAATCTATATTTCCTATGAAAAAAAGATGGATAACTTATTCTATCATTAGTCTTATGATTAGTTTTTTTGCTAATGAGTCCTATTCTCAAGGTCAGAAATTTGTTTTTGCAGAAGGGTTTGGTGCAGGCATGTTACTCAGTGCCAATTATGATATGAGATTTCAGGCTGGTTCAAGAGAAGGTATGGGATTAAGAGCTGGTGTAGGTTCAGGAATTCTATTAGGGTTTTGGGACGCTACCCTTAATTTTCCTGTTGGAATAAATTATGTGAAGGGGAAAAACAAATCGGCTTTTATTATGGGGGTAAATCTAACGACCAGTATACTTTCTGATGGATTTGCCGGAGAAGCTGGAGTTAAAGCTATTCCTTCCCTTGAAATTGGTTACAGATTCAGACCAATAACCAAAGGATTGGCTTTCCAAGTAACCTATAATCCGACTTACCTTCCTGGAGATGAATTTTATCCCCTATATGGAGGAATTGGAATAGGTTATGCCTGGTAGAATAACCAAAATATCGATTGCTAAAGTTTTATCTCAAGCAATAAAAATTATTAGGAACATTTAACAATAGAGAACTAACGATAAACTTGCTGTTCACTAACTACTTTCTATGGCCAGAAAGACTTTGCTAAAGTCTTTTTTCGCTAGATCACTTTTATGAATTACGAAAAATAAATCTCCTGCATCTCCCCATTGAAAATCCCCTATTGACTTGACGAGCAATAAAATAATCCAATCCTGAGGTTTTCCTTTCCAATTTAAAGCTGTTTGCAGTTCCGGAGATTCATGTTGTGTAAACCCATAGGTATTCACAGCATGATCATATTCATTTAATTGTAGGACAGGCTTCTCAAAAATATCATATAAATTATAGAGAAAATCTTCTTTCCCAGCTAGAGATTTTGCATCCTTTTCAAATAAATAGGTATTGACATGATTTGCATAGAAAGAAGGCACTGAAACAGTGACGAATGCTTCTGCTTTGTAAGGGGTATATTCATTATCTAGAGAGTCAAAGAAATCTTCCTCCGAAAATTCAAACCTAGTCCCGGAAGCTAAATTTTTATTGTCCTCAACATAAATAATTTCAGCATTATTTAATTCATCTGAACCAATGAATTGCATGGAGGTAATAAAGAAAAACAAAGTACCTGTTCGAGGTAGATATTCCTGAAGGTGAGCAATTTCCTCACAATTTATTTGGGCAATAAATTCATAGTGGTAATCTTTATCCTCATAAGAATAATGATAAATTGGATAGGATATTTCCATAGGTAGGTCAGGTCTTCCACCAAACCGGTGATTTCCAATTTTGGAATAATCATCCTGCGTCGTTTGCTTAAATCCAATTGTTCTTTTTACCAATGATAGAAGAGCTTTTTTGTCTTTTGATAGTTTATTCTCTTCGATTATCTTTTCTACAGGCGCGATAAGTTCAGTATCTTTCGAAGCAAAATATTCAGTATCATCCCATTTTACTATTCCAGTTCCATCTGCTCCTTTATAGGTTGTATCTAGTAATCGATCCTTCTCCTCTTTGGTCAGTTCCAATCCTTTGAAGAAATTATATTCACTTGGAAGTTCAACAAAAGGATTATCTGAAGCATTGATGCTTTTTAGATTAGGTTGCTGAACCAAGGATATTGGCAATGTTGAAAGTAAATTCTTTCCTAAGTGGATGGACATTAATGAAGGTAAATTAATGTTTTCGGGAACGGTACGAACCTGATTTTGAGCGAAGTCCAAATATTTAAGTTTAGGCATGGAGAAAATAGAGTCCGGAATGCTGGAAAGTTTACAATTCCGAAGGGTCAATCTTTCTAATTCTTTAAGCTTTGAAATGGACTCGGGAATGGTGGAAAGGTCTGCTTTCAAAACCGTAAAATCTTTCAATTGGGTCAATTCAGCAATTCTCTCACTTATGTTTATTAAGGGCAGATAGGATTCTTCCCAATAATTCGACGAGTTAGTGATTTGTAGAATTTCTAAGTTCTTAAATTCAAAGATTCCTTCAGGAAGTTCCTTAAAGGTTGGATCCTTTAATTTAAGATAGGTTATTTTGTTAGGATCAATTCCTTTGGTTTCTTCTAAACTATTGAAAATATATTCTTTCCAGTTCAAAACTTGTGGATCAAATTTGATACTTGCGAACACTGGAAAACCTGATTCATTCCCATAAGGTTGCTTAAAGGTTCCGTCAATGATCACCCATCCCTCTTTGTACTCAATATTACCAAAGAAATCAAGGCTGTATTCCATACCTTCTTTCAGAAAATGGGTAAAGGTTTCGATATTTTTATCTTCTTCATAATTCAATACTCCGGTCGGAATACCGAAATTATTGATGCCAGAAGCTTCAAATGAAATTTTTACCTTTCCATCTTCAAAATAATCATCCAATAATCCTTTCTTTTTATCAGCTTCAATTTGCCTGCTTTGAATCGATATTTGAGTGTATAGAGTTTTGCTCAATTCTCCAATCACCCAACGTGTTTCATTTTCTAAAATATCATACTCGATTCCATCAATTAGAAATTCTGTTTTAAGACTTTGCACATTTTCCATACGAAGTAGTTTACGGTGTGACCTAACTCTAATTTAACGAAATCTAGATAAAACTATTTCCAAATTCCGTTAAAAAAAGAAAAAAATCCATTATGAGTATTCTAAAATAATCTTACATTTGAAAATCACAAATTACTGATTATTAATATTTTAATTAAATATTTTTAATAAAAATTTTTAATAAAAACGAGATTTTCAAAGCAACGGATTATTGGAAAATTCCATTCAGTAAGGAATACTTTTATTTATTGAATATTAGCTATCATAATATGATTTTCGTCTCATCTCTTTTGAAAGATAAATACAGCAGCATTTTTAATGATTTGAAAAAGAATGTTCAGGTAAAAGAAATCCCTAATACAAAGGATATTTGGATTAGAGATTTCATGCCTATTTGGTCAAATAACAATTCATGGGTGTTATTCCAATACTTCCCAAAATATCTACGGAATCCAAAATTTCAAAATCTAATCTCTGATAATCGAAGCATTTGCAATCAACTCGGAATAGATTATCAATACTCAGAAATCATTTTGGACGGAGGTTCAGTAGTTTATTTCAAGGGTATCTTTCTCGTTTCAGACCGTATCTATCTGGATAATCCAACTTTAAGTAAACAGCAAATCAGAACTAGTTTGGAAAATCTATTTCATTCTGACAAAATCATTATTGTACCTGCACTAGACCATGATTTTACCGGCCATTTGGATGGAATTTTAACTATCATTGATTCAAATTTGATTCTAATAAATGATTTCCAAGAAGAGGAGTATAAAAACCAATTGACCAAACTCCTGAGTCCAATTTTTGAGATTGATTTCCTCCCCTACAACCCTTATAAAAACAGAACCTATCAATCTGCAAAGGGCGTTTATATGAATTTTATTGAAACTACAGATTTTGTTCTTGTTCCGGTATTTAAACAAATTGAAGATGAGTTAGCAATAGAAAAATTAAATACCATATATTCAAAAAAAACCATTGTACCTATTAATTGTAATGTGTTGGCAGGCGAAGGAGGATTATTGCATTGTATAAGTTGGTCCTCCTACCCCCCATTAATCTGTAAAGAATCAAAAAATTCGGTGACAAAATAATAGGCTTCAAATTCAAGAATATAATCATTGAACAACAGGTCCAATTTGTTCTTGAGGAACAATTTATGATCTACTGACAGCATTTTATCCAAGTAATCAAATCCTTCAGAAATAGATCGCAGCTGAACAGGAATATCCTTTGAATGACTCTCCTGAAGAATTTCTGAAAAACTATAGGCCTCCCTACCCCAAAAAAGAATATTGAACATTTGTTTATCATGACCTTTTAGGAATGACACAATAATTAATAGAGCTAATAAATTTAGAAGGCTCTCTTGATCCATAAATTGGTAGTAGGTCTTCATGTATGCAAAATGCTTTAATGAAACTATCCATAAGTCATCAGAACACATATTGGAAATGAAATTGTCAATCTTGTTTTTCAATTTATTGATTGGAAAAGTAAAACTATTGGGATCATAAATAATATTCACCTTCTCTTGGAGAAAGGCACTTAAAGGTTTACGAATAATCTTAGGTCTTATTGAATCATATCCCAGTTTGGAGGCTAATAAGTTTGCTTGACCAGAAATCAACTGGTGCATAATTCCTGAAAACCTTATTGAAGATAATTTTTCTGAAAAGTGATCGGAGAATAAAATGGTAGTCTTAGGTCTGGAATTTAATTTTTGGAGCAAACTCCTAGTAATCTGGAAATTATTAGTGTTTTCAAATTTAAATGGAATCCGAATTAGAATCTGATAATCCGTATCTAAGATGTATTTAAGCACGGTATGAGAAATTGGTTCAGATAAACAAAGAACAAAAACAGCATCTTCTTTAACCTGACTCAATAGATCCAAAAATTTAGGTTCATTAAAATTATCAACCTGATACAACTCTTGTTTTTCAGCATAAAGGAATTCCTTTTTTCCTGGAAATGGAATAAAGTAATCTGCCAATTGCTTGTCCATGGAAAAATCAATATAACCTACGTTCTTAATACCATAATCTAGGATAAGCTTGGATAAAATGAGTTTCCCTTCAATGCCAATTCCGATTATACTCAGGTTATTGATCTTTAAGGATTGCTGAGTTGGCAATAATCCTTGAAATATTGCCCTTGGATGATTAAGAGTGGAGCTGAGTATTTGATTTGTCTGCATAAAATTTCAATATTTTGGGTTTAGAATATTTCATATAAATCCAAAATTGAATGCAGAGGCTGTCAAAATAGGTCGCTATCATTATTAATAAAAAAGATTTAAAGTCTAATGTAAAACGTCATATTTTGTCGTCTTGCTTTCTTATGTTTGCATTAACATAGATTATATCATGTCAGTAAGAGAAACCATAATTCGTCATAAACTAATCATCAATTACCTTAGAAATAAACCAAGGACATGGTTGGAAATTGATCAATACCTAAAGCGGGAATCTGAATTGCAGGATTATAAGCTTTCCATAAGTCAGCGACAGTTTCAGCGTGATATTGAAGATATACTTCCTTTATATGGTGTCATTATACAAAATAATCGTTCGAAAAAATGCTATTATATTGAGAATCTCGACAATGAAGCTGATCGTCCATTGGAAATCCTCGATGTATTGAACATATTGAGAATTGGGAATAACGGGAGTAATAACATTGTCTTTGAGAATCGTCGTCCCAGTGGATCTGAGAATTTATGGCCAATTGTTCAGGCTATGAGAGGCGAAAGGGCAATTAGCTTTTCCTACCATAAATTTTATGAAAATTATGCTGAAGACAGGAAGTTGTTTCCAATGGTTTTAAAAGAAGTAAAAAATAGATGGTATATATTGGGTCATGACTTAGAAAAGATGAGCTTACGTGTATTCGGATTGGATCGAATTACGGATTTGGAGATTGGAGGAAAACTTTCAATACCAAAACAATCCTTGGATACTGATTTTCTTTTCAAACATTGTTTTGGAATTATCCTTCCGAATAAAGATCAGAAAGTTGAGGAAGTTATTTTATCCTATTCACCTTTTCAGGCACGTTATGTAAAGTCTTTGCCCTTGCATAATACTCAAGAGGTAATACTCGAAAATGAAAATGAAGTAAGAATTAAATTGAATATTTATGTAACACATGATTTTATTATGGAAGTACTCTCCGTCGCCGGGGAAGTAAAAGTAATAGCTCCTGCATCCTTGAAAGAGGAAGTCGCTAGAGAGCACCAAAGAGCATTAGTCCCATGATTAATATTTAAAGATTTAAAAAGTTAAAACAAAAAAGCTCAAAATATTTGAGCTTTTTTGTTTATCTGATTATTGATTTGAAATCCATATTAATTTCCTTCTATAGCATTTTCCAACCCCTAACACAGATGCTATCAAACTGATAAATAACAAAGTGCCGAATAAAATAAATTCAATCAATTTCTTTTCTCCTGAATGCGGTTTTCTCAAATACAATACCCACAAGAAAAGCTTTCTTAATGATATCTGAAAAAGAAATACAATCAAGTTTAATATGAGAAATATTAACAAAGAAGGTAAATAAAAGACAAATCGAATCGCAAGGATTAGGTATCTGAATAAAACATTATTGCTTATTGAAAAATACTTTTTGCTGAAGATATCATAGAATTCAGATTTGAAAATAGATAGTTCACCAAGTACTTTTTTATATCCTTCCATCCTACTTAATAATATACCAAATAATAAATACACTAAGTTCCAGTCGAAGATCCTTTAAATATTTATCAATGCTTTTTAAGCTGTATTCCCAATAATAAATAACTGGCAAGGAAGGTTTTGCCAGGTCAGGAAATGCTATGTGGTATCCTTGAGTGATCACATTTCCGAATAAACCATAGCGAAGGACTTTAGCAAAAAACTCATAAATTAAGCCACATAATCCAATTATAGGCCGCAACAAAAACATCCTTTTGAAAAGTAGACTGATAAAGTAAATGGGGAGCTTGATAACTAAGAATAGTAGGTATTTTATTCCAAGATTCCTAAAAATAAAATACCATTTAAAAAGATGTTTAATGCCTATAGGCAGTTTGTCATAAATATTAAATCCATGATTAATACTTTTGACAAGTCGTACTCTTAAAGATTTTTTTTCTTCCTTCTCAAAGATCATGATTTGAAAAACATTGTCTTTCAAATCTAATCTTGGAAACGACATGCCAGGTCGCGATAACCTAGCCATTTGATATTAATCTCTAACTAAATGTAATACATCAGGTGCGGCCGTATTTGATATTTCATCCAGTACAATCTCATTGTCATTCTTGAAAGTAACTACATATACGATATCAAATAAATTTTTTAGAGTTAATACATATTTGCTATAAGTATAATTGCCTTTGACATTCTTATCAGCATTGCTACTGATCTCAAATTCATACGTATTATTTTCATGTAGATTTAAGGCAGGGACCGATTTCCCATCCGCTAGAACCCACCGGCCAACTATATATTCGGACTTTACAATTGGTTCTTCCTCAGAACAAGAGGTAAATGATAATACGGCAATGGTTGCTATAACTAGTTTCTTCGTTAATAGCTTCACTCTTTTTTCTATTGCTAACATTGATTAATTGAGAATAAATTATATTATAAATATCAAATATTAATTGAAGTAATCAATGTTTTATCGAAAAATTATTTTCAGTATTACTAATTTCCATTCTAGATAGCACCAAAAAAAAGATCGAGCAAATAAATTTGCCCGATCTCCATTTATTGATTTTTAACTATATACATTACCTATCCCAGAAAATTCTTCCCTGCGATTGATTCTGTTGCATGTATTCAGGTTTAGAAACTAACTTTTGAATCGCTTCAGTATAATTAGCCTCATTTGCCGAATTTGGATTTGGTAATTTTGATCTTCTAGGAATTAAGAAGGTCGTTCCACCCGACTTAATCTCATCTAAGAATGCTGTTCCATCTTTAGGATTCGGACTTTGATAAGCCTTAAATTTCGGCAATCCTGTTCTTTTCCAAGTTGCCCACGCCTCCTCAGGTCTCATAAAGAAGTTAACCCATGCTTGAGAAATAATTAATTCTAATTTATGTTGTTGGCTTCCTGTATACTGAACTTGCGGTTGTGCCAAGTATTCCGAAATTTTAGCATCATCAATTGGAGCGTAGTCAGCTACGGTATTATTAGCTGCAGAAAGCACTTTCATGCGAACTGCCCATGTCTGATATTGACGCATAGAGGCTGCAATTCCAGCTTCATACCATGCTTTTGCATCCTTTCCACCTTTTGCTGAGCCTAATTTTTCACAGATCTCTGCCATCATGAAACAAGTCTCGGCATAAGTGATTTGCGGAGAAAATAATTTCATATCATCATTATTGTCATAACGAGGATAATCAATATTTCTTGCTCCACCACCTGTCTCAGCATTACCACCATTCTTTACATAAAACCTACTTTGAACCTGTGAAATGGCACGAATAGTATAATTCAATGGACCACCTGGTTTATTCTCAGAGAAACTTAAAAATTCCCTAGAATCGTCAATTGTCGAATTATCCGGAGATGCTGGCATCCCTACATATCTCTTGGTATATTTTGAATATTGTGGGTCAGTTGCAAAATTCGGATGATATTTCTTCAATGAATCCGCTAGATTATCATTTGTGGGATTATTATTACCTGGACCGAAGCCATTCTTACGAATTAAGATTGGAAGCCTTGGATCGTTGTTGTCCTGTAGAAAGGAAACAAACGAGTTACTCGCAACAAATTGATAAGTTAAAATCGCTGTATCCCAAGTATCATTATTGTGTTCAAGGTTATGATAGTAAATACATGACTCCTCATTGTTCGAAATAATTCCTCCTGAATTAGTGAAAACATCATCAACTACACTTTTATAATGTGCGTTATCCACCTTTTCAAATCTTTGAGCCATTTTTATCCTAAGGGTATTTCCAAATTTCACCCACTTGGCAATATCGCCGCGGTAAAAGTAATCGTTATTTCCAAGCCCAATTTGATCAGCAGGATTGGAAATCAACTGCGTTACGGATTCCTTAATTATCTTATCAAATGCTTTATATTGATCTTCATACATGTCATATTTAGGAGTATTATTTCCTTGTAACCCTGATAAAGCTTCGGTATAAGGAGCAGCTCCATGGGTATCAAACATTAAGAATGCTTGATAAGTCTGAAGAATTTTGGAAATGGAACTGATGTTCTGATATCTGTCTTTGTCGGTTCTATTTGGAATTACAAAAGTAATCAGGTAATTCAGCTTGTTACCATAAGCGTTATAATAATAATTGTAATATGGCAAAAATGGACTTGGATTATCATTTCTTGTAGGATTCGCATAAATTCCTTCCGATGCTCCCCCATTTGACACAACATATTGCATCAATTGCATTACACCGCTGTATTTACTCATCAAATCCCCACGACCTGAATTATTCCAATTCAATGTAGCATTTGTGAATACGTATTTAGGATCAGTACTTACCAATAATTCCTCATTCGTATTCATATCTATCATGTCTTTCTTACAGCTAGTCATCATCAGACCACCTAAAAGACTATATATAATTATATTTTTAAACTTTTTCATCTTAGAATTTTACATTAAGTGATACAGAGAAACTTCTAGAATAAGGAACACCACCATACTCATATGGAGTCAATGGGTTGTTCGATTGGATGGATTCTGGATTCAAACCTCCTTTTAGACCATTGTAGATATAAAATAAGTTTCTACCTGATATTCCTATTCTAGCATAATCCATTTTTAACCTTTTAGTTAAGGATGTAGGTAATTTATATCCAAGAGTCACCTCTCTCATCATGATCCAAGAATTATCCATAATTGGATCCTGAACATTCGCACCCCAACCGAAGTTGTAAGCATAATATGCAGATGCTTGGATTGGCTCAATCAGACCTGACTCTACTGCTTCTTTGTAAGTCAATCCACCTACGTCAACCATATTTGCTGGGTTTGCTTTTGATGGAGCTGTTGTACCTTCTCTAAATACCGCATCCAACATGATTCCGTCGTATACAGTTTCTCCTTTGTAATTCGTTCTAGCGATACCACCATGGCCAGCAGAACGACCAATTAATGCATCCTCTAATGCTCCTCTACCCATGGCATATTTATAGGTATGTGAGAAAAATTGACCGCCAATACGACCATCTGCCTGTAAGAATAAATCAAAATTCTTGTAATATAAGCTGGTATTTAATCCACCAATAAAATCAGGCTCAATCTTTCCAATAGTTTTCCTATCTGGTTTACCCATATCCACATCAGTCGTCCAATAATAAACCGTTGCAGCATTAGGGTTTCCAGTTCTACCAGCGTATTCTAGAATACGTTTACCGTTTCTTGAATCATTTGGATCATCAGGATTTTCAAATATAGCAGGTGCTGAAGCATAGGAATTATTATATCCAGATGTAATGACACCAAACTCGCCTCCTTCGTAAGCCCAAATTTCAGGTCCCGCATCGGCAGAACCCATTAACTGCCATTCCTTGATTTCAGGATGTAACTTCTTAATCTTACCACGGTTAACAGTGTAGTTAAACTGAACATTCCAACGTAGTTTATCGTTACGGATTGGATCAATATCCAATAACAATTCTATACCTTGATTCTGAATATTACCTGCATTAATTCTTCTAGTTGAAGATCCAGATTCTAATACGTTTCCTAAGGTCAAAATTTGATTGAAAGTATTGGTCTTATAGTAGGTAAAATCTACTCCAAAACGATCATTTACAAATCTTAAATCAGTACCCAATTCAATAGATTGTTGGATCTCAGGTTTAAGGTCCGTATTGGGAATACTTGAAATATTTGGACTTGCAGAAATTACATTATTACGGTCTTGATCAAAAATGGTACTTTGGTTAAAACCTCCAGCACCATCACTAGTAGCAAATGCTCTAGAGCCCATACCTACTTGTGACCATGAAGCTCTCAACTTACCAAATGAAAATGCACTTGGAAGTGATTCTTTAAAAGTATCAGTGAATACCCAAGATAGATTTGCTGATGGATAAAAAATAGAATAATTATTCTTCCCAGATTCTATCCATGTTGGATATAATAATGATGAGTTCCAATCATTTCTTGCCGATAATTCTAAAAATACTTGATTTTTATACGCTAAGTTGGCAACAGCGAATAAACCTATAACTTGATAATTTCCTTTTGTATAATTATATGTTGGATAAATAGTATTTACTGAGTTTGAAAAAGCAAAAAGTCCAGGTACAATTAGCCCACCATTGGTGTTCTTTCCCCAGTTTTCATTTACCCCATTTCCATAAACTTCAGAAGCAATTTTTAAGTTAGTTTCAAGGTCTCCATCTAAGAAGTTCTTGCTACCATCCAACATAAATAGGAAGTTATAATTATTACGTCTTGTTCCATTTACGCCATAATAACCACCACCACCTAAGTAAGGTCCAGCACCATATTGTTTATTAACGTTTAAGGTGTTATAGATTGAATAGTTACCTTGAGCCAATGCCCGAATATTATCAGTAATCGTTGCACGTAAAGCCACATTTCCAATAACACTTTCTTCATCCCTATCCTCATTATAATAATCTAACCTATGTAAGAAGTTTGCTATTGTACCATATAATGGTTGGGATTTAACTGCATTGGTTACAGGATCACGATAAGTATCATAAAACTTTGCTAGATCCAATGAACGAGGCATATAATAAGTAGTCATTAGAGCCAAGTTTTGACCTTCTCTCCAAAACCCTTGATCATAAGCATTCTTTGCTTTTGACTTTGCATAGTTTACTCCAAAATCAACAGAGAAAATATCATTAATTTTTCCATTGGATTTCAAGCTAATTGCATCTCTCTTAAATTCATTGTTTTTTAAAACACCACCATTATCGGTGTGTGAATAAGATAGTCTAAATACAGCACGCTCATTACCTCCATTCACTGCTAGGTTAGTATTTGAATAATTACCATTTTGGTACAAAGCTCTCCAATTATCTGGTTGCGCTGAATAAGCAATTTTCTCTCCGTCATTGTAATATTGGTTTACCAATTGGCCATTATACTGAGGACCAAAACTTGACGTAGTTTGATTTGGATTACCCTCTGGTAAGAAATCACCTTGGTAACCATTTCCTACACTTCCTGCTCCAAATTCATTTTGTAATTTGATGTGTGGCGCATAGATATTTTGTATCTGATAGTTCTGTGAGAAATCAATACCTAGCCCTTTACGTGCCATCCCGCCTTTAGTTGTAATAACGATAGCGCCATTAGCACCGCGTGAACCATATAATGCAGTAGCTGCAGCACCTTTCAACACGTCTATACTCTCGTAATCATCAGGATTTAAATTCTTTAACTGAGAACCCCAATCCTTACCCCCGTAAGTATCTGTAATATTATTTTCCATTACAATACCATCGATTACAAAAATTGGTGAGTTGTTTTTGTCGAGTGATTTTGCCCCACGAATAGTAATGCTCGAAGATGAAGTAACCCCAGAAGTTCCAACAGCATTGATCTGAACCCCAGCTACCTTACCTTGCAAGGCATTAACGACATTGATGGTGTTAGTTCTTTGGATTTCTTCAGGTTTTACACTTGTAGCAGCATATCCTAATGATCTAGTTTGTTTTGTGATACCCATGGCAGTCACCACCACTTCATCGATCGAACTATTATCTTCTTCCAATGTAATATTAATCACCTGCGAAGAAACCGTGACCTCTTGTGATAAAAATCCTTGACTCGAAAATCTTAACTTTTCTCCATTGCTAGCTGCAATCCGATATTCCCCATTTAAATCGGTTTGGGTAGCCCTCGTAGTTCCGACTACGGAAATGGAAACACCAAGTAGTGCTCCATTACTGTCTGTCACCTTCCCAGTAACAAACTGTTGTGAAAATGACATATTGATGCAAAACATCAAAAGCAATGTCATTAAACACCCTTTGTAGATTTTACTCATAGTGAATTGGTTTATTATTATTAATATTTTATTGTGAAAGTTTGGTTTTACAATAACAATAGGTTACCCCTGTTTTAATCAGGGTCAAAAAATAATTAGTTAGTTATGATTATATGAAGGAGTTGTCAAATCCTTCTTTCTTAATAAATTTTTGTCTGAATGTTCAATACAAATACAAGCAGACCCTAGTAATTGCACATTATTTAAATCTGAAAAAACTATTTCTGTATTTTTTGAAAGCCTTGAAATACTAAATTCCAAAAGCGAACTTTTAATCTTTGGTGCTAATATCTCCTTAGCCTTTGACCCTCTACCACTTATTACAATAAGTTGAGGATTAATAATATGGATAAGTGTTGAAATGCCTTTTCCTAAAATATATCCTATTCTATTAATGGATTCCATAGCCAACTGATCCCCTTGGGTGGCCGCATCAATTAATTGCTCTCCTGTAATATATTTTTGATTAATGAAATCCTTTTGTAACGAAGATGGACTTCCTAATTGAAGAGTTTGTATAGTTGATTCTACTGCAGCAAGTAAGGATGCCTCAACTTCTAAACAACCTTTCTTTCCACAAGAACATAGTTTATTGGAATCCGATAATGGAATGTGGCTAAACTCACCAGCAAAACCTGAATGACCCCTATAGAGTTCATTATCCAAGATCATCCCCAGTCCTACTCCCCAATTTAAATTGATAACCATCACATCCTTGTATGATTTAGCTACTCCAAAATTATGTTCAGCAATGGCAATTGCTTTCGAATCATTCTCTATAAAAACTGGTAAATTAAATTCTTTCTGGAGATTTTTCTTCAAATTATGAAGCGGAGAATCAACTGGATAAGAATTATTCAATCCACTTTGATAATCGACAAATCCCGGAATTGTGACGCCAATTGCAAAAATTTCAGATACATCTGTCATTTGAAGACTTTCCTCAATTAGTTTGACGATTTTAGAATATGCATCAGTAGAGGCCAAGGCAATTTGAACTATTGCTACTTCGGTTTTAAACTGTCTATTAAAATCAATAATTACAGCTGAAGAATAAAACTGGTCAATTGCAATAGATAGAATATTAGGTAGTTTATCCTGATTAGGAATAAATTGACTTGCCCTCCTCCCACCTGTGGAAGCTGCAAGTCCTGCTTGCAAGATTAAACCCGATTGTAAAAGCCTATTAATGGCATTCGTAATATTAGGAATACTCTTCCCAATGGAAATGCTCAAATCCGCAATTGACTGTGGATTAGAAAAATATAGCCTTTTTACAATAGCAAGTTCAAGTGTAGGCATGACTTTATTGATTAGACAAGTAATATATTTTGTTAATAATTGTTAAGTCTAAGCTAAATAAAATATATTCTAATTCAAAAATACTTTTTAAAAAAAATAAAAAGTATCTCAGGATATAATAAATAAAAAATTAACATAAGGTTATTTTAATGGTTAATTCTTCAATAAACACAAAGAACTTGTCTGCTAACAATTTGCTTTTTAATTTTAAAAATAATTCCAAGTCCAGAATCTTATGTATCAGGATGATCCCCAGCATAAATCTTTGTCAGATATCCATGAAAGTATAGATATCAGTAAAAAGAAATCAAAATATAAAAGAATATTAGGCATGTTTGGACCTGCCTATCTGATAAGTGTTGGGTATATGGATCCTGGGAATTGGGCAACTGACCTTGCTGGTGGAAGTCAATTTGGCTATGCCTTATTATGGGTATTGCTGATGAGTAATATCATGGCTTTATTGCTTCAGAATTTATGTGCTCGTTTAGGTGTTGTTCGGGGGAAGGATCTGGCACAGTGTAACCGCGAAACCTATCCGAAAAAGGTCAATTTCGCACTTTACATCCTTGCTGAAATCGCAATTGCAGCTTGTGATTTAGCCGAAGTATTAGGAATGGCAATCGGACTGCATCTACTCTTTGGAATTGATATCATCTGGGGTGTATTAATCAGCTTTGCCGATACCTTCCTGCTCCTGTATCTTCAAAAGTTAGGAATGCGAAAGATGGAGCTTTTCATTATCGGATTGATTTCATTGATAGGCATGTGTTTTATGGTAGAAATGTTCTTAGCAAAGCCTGATTTTGCAGAAGTAGCTACGGGATTGATCCCAAGCATCCCAAATAGTGCCGCATTGTATATCGCAATAGGAATTATTGGTGCAACCGTAATGCCACATAATCTATACCTGCACTCCGCATTGGTCCAAACCAGAAAAATTGATAGAGACGCAAAATCCATAAAAAGATCTTTGAAATATAATTTCTGGGATAGTGCAATTGCCCTCAATATGGCCTTCTTTGTCAATGCAGCAATATTAATCCTCGCCGCTTCCGTATTTCACAAAAATGGATTACATGAGGTTGCTGAACTAGATGATGCCTACCATTTATTAAAAAATATTCTAGGTACAGAATTGGCTCCTAAATTATTTGCTGTAGCTTTAATTTTAGCCGGTCAAAGTTCAACAGTTACTGGTACTTTAGCTGGCCAAATTGTTATGGAAGGCTATTTAAGATTAAGAATCAGCCCTGCCCTTAGAAGAATAATTACCAGATTGCTGGCCATTATTCCGGCAGTCTTAGTAATTCTTATCTCTGGTGAAGACCATGTAGGACAACTCCTTATTTTTAGCCAGGTTATTCTCAGCATGCAATTGGCCTTTGCAGTCATCCCATTGATTCATTTCGTTTCTGATAAAAATAAAATGGGAATATTTGTGATCAATAACCTAACTAAGGTTTTTGCATGGCTTATTGCCGCAGTAATTGCAATATTAAACTTTAAACTGGTTTACGATGAATTATATAAATGGATCCAAAATGCAACAAACCCATTAGTTCCCATGCTGGTAATTCTATTGGCATTAGGATTAATCCTCCTATTATTGATCACCTTCTTCTACCCGATTTTCTGGAAAACAAAAACTGTTGAAACAGACGTTCACCAATCATTTGAACCCATCGCCATGGAAACCAAGAAATCCTTTAATACAATATTGATTGCTTTAGATTTTTCAATTTCAGATCAGAAGGTCATACAGTATGCATTACAACTAGCAGATTCCAAGAGCAAGTTTGTCTTGATCCACATTGTGGAAAGTGCATCAGTTAAATATGACGGCAACTCTTCTGATGATCTGGAATCAAGACAGGATTTGGAAAGACTAAAACGCTTTGCAGATTTTCTGATTTCCAATGGACATCAAACCCAATTTGAATTAGGGTATAATAACAGGATTAAGAATATCGTGAGGTTCTGTGAAAAATATCAAGCAGATCTTTTGATAGTAGGAAGTCATGGCCACAGAGGATTTAAAGATTTTATTTTTGGCGAAACAGTTAATAAGTTGCGCCATGCGGTTAATATCCCTGTTTTTATCGCCAAATAACTCTTCCCGAAATCTAAATAAATTAATTTACAAAATAGATACTTTATTGGTATGGTTTTGGTTTAACTAAAACAGCAAAATCACACTATACTATATGAAAAAAAGAATCTTATTTGGTGCAGGTATAGCACTATTCTCTGCACTAAGTTTTAGCTGTAGCAAAGACGATGGACCGAATGGCGAAGTTGGAAACAATTATTTTTCAGTTAAGATTGATGGAAAGGAAAAAACATTTCCAATTGTTGAAGCAGCTTGGGTTGAAGGCGGAAATTACCTAATGATTAGTGCAATGGATAACGGAAAAGAGTCCGTTATGATTTCTGTGATGTCAGACAAAACCAGAGTTCCAGCTGGTACTTATACACTTCAAGATAACTCTGGATTCTCCATCCTAGCAGCTCATAATACCACCAAAGATGAGGTTCAAGTAAATTCTACAGCTTCTAGGGATACCGATGCGCCTGAAGATTCTTTCAATTTGAAAATTGATAACATAAACAACAATCTCGTTGAAGGGACATTCTCAGGAACTTTGATTCGGGTTCAAGGATTAGAAACTCTTGGCTCAACCAAATTAACAGATGGGAAATTTAAGACTAGTATACAGCCTAACTAGTCTATAAAATATTTACTGAACTCTACCTCTATCAATTGAAATAGAGGTAGAGTTTTTTATACCTTTTCTTCAACAAAAATGGACCGAATTGACTCAATAAAATTCTTTTCCAGATTTTTAACCTTTTTCCTGAAGAAATCAAAATCCCCAATCAATTCATCGTAATTTGCTAGCATATCCTTTATTTTCGATACTACCAATTCCTCATTATTAAAATCCTCAAGTTTATATTGCTCAGGAATAGCTACATCAAAATTATTTTCTGAAGCATTTCTTTTCCCAACCAATAACATGGTACCATTTAAAACGGTTTCCTTAGGAAGTCGTTCAGGACCTGGAAATTTTCCAAAGTCAACATACAACTTACTCTGTTGAAAAAGGTTTTTCATGCCTTTTACATCCAGTCCTTGTATAGGTTCAAATTCTAAGTCAGTACGAGTTAATAACTTCTTCATGATCGTTGAACTTTTCGAAGGATTATATAAAATTTTATTACCCCGGTTTTTAGAGGATAAATCAATATCTCCAAAATCTAAAAACTCCATACCTAATGGTTCGACAAGCAGATGTACATTATTGAACTTTTCTTTAGTAAATTGATAAGTAAACATGGAACCACATAAATTATAGTCCTCTGGTTTAATTTTATAGGCTTGTACCAAATATTTTTCGTAATCAAATCTTTTATAAAACTCTTTTCTTAATTCAAAAATAGAAGAAGGTATGATTTTCCTAAGTTTGGATTTAATCTTACGCCTGATCGTTTGCGGAAATGCATCAAAGCCATCATAAAATTGTAATCCCAGCCACCAAATACATTTCCTCGCTTTCTTGATTTGATTGAGATATATGGTATGCATCTCCGGAACGATAATCACGTTCTCCTTACTATCTACAACTTGATCGATTGGAATTATCTGCGGAGTATATTTCTCATATTGTGGGTGCAACTTTGCATCCTGAAAATAAACCAAACGGGTTTGATACCCAGATTTGATTAAATAGTAATGCAACTGATGTAATGCTTCTGGACCACCAGATGCTAAATTACCCGGCGCTAAAACATAAATGATTGATTTCTTGAATAATTGAATCATCAAATAATAATATAAATAATAATATGGTTTGTTTTAATGTTGCTTAATTATTAATTGCTAATTTAATTAATTTTCAACTCATGCCACAAATTATTGCTCTAAACAATTAAACATCAATGCCTTTTAGATTATTTTTTTTAATTTTTAGCTCCTATCGTAACAATTTCACTTACACATAGTAATCTCTCTTTCATCTCTTAAAAATTTCATTTTTAATGACTTAAATTAGTTCTACCTAAACAAAAACAACTACCAATGGATAACAGAAGAGAATTTTTAAGGAAAATCATCATGCTTTCTGGCGCTACTGGAATGGTAAATGTGATTCCTTCCTCGATTCAAAAAGCAATGGCTATTGACCCAACCCCGGGAAGTACTTACTTAGATGCTGAACATATCGTAATTCTGATGCAGGAAAATCGTTCATTCGATCATGCATTTGGATCGCTTTCAGGCGTTCGTGGTTTTAATGACCCCCGTGCTGTACTTCTCCCTAATAAAAACCCTGTATGGTTTCAAACGGACTTAGTGGGTAAAACATTCGCTCCTTTCCGTTTAAACATGAAAGAAAGCAACAGCACTTGGACAGGTGATCTGCCACATTCTCGAGCAAGTCAAGTGGATGCCTACAATCTTGGAAAATATGATAATTGGCTTCCCTCTAAACGTTCTAATCATAAAAAATATGCTGATATGCCATTGACTCTCGGTCATTATACCCGAGAGGATCTTTCTTTCAATTATGCTTTAGCAGATGCTTTTACCATCTGTGATCAAAATTTCTGCTCGGCAATGACCAGCACCACTCCAAATCGATCTTTCTTTTGGACTGGAAAAATTATGAGCCAGGAAGATGGCTTAGCAAAGGCGAATATTAGAAATGAGGATTATTCTTATGGTAAACAAAAATGGAAGACTTTCCCTGAAGCCCTGGAGGAAAATGGAATTTCCTGGGGATTCTACCAGAATGAATTAAGCAGTGGCGGTGGGTTTCAGGGAGAAGAACGTTCCTGGTTAAGTAATTTTGGCTGTAACCTCCTTGAGTTTTTCCAAGCATATAATGTAAAATTCAAAGACAGATATATCGAAAATCTGCAAAATAGAGTGGATAAACTACCCGGTGAAATAAACCAATTGCAAGAGGAAAGCCCTTCTTCCGAAGATCGAGCAAAAAAAGTTCAAGCCAGTATTAGAGATAAACAAAATGCGCTCAATGATGCGCAAGAAGAATTGAAAATATGGAATAAAACAAATTTCAATAAACTTTCTTCCTCTCAAAAAAACTTATTTAACCGGGCATTCATTACCAATGAGAAGGATCCTGACTACCGAAGTTTAGATCAGCTTTCATATACCGATAATCAAACAAAAAGAGAACTAGCAGTTCCCAAAGGCAATCTCTTCCACCAGTTTCAAGAAGATGTAAACTCTGGAAAATTACCTACGGTTTCATGGTTGGCAGGACCACAAAATTTCTCTGACCATCCTAGTGCTCCTTGGTATGGAGCATGGTATGTTTCTGAAATTTTGGATATCCTGACCAAAAATCCAGAAGTATGGAAAAAAACTATTTTTATTGTTACCTATGACGAGAATGATGGCTATTATGACCATATTCCGCCTTTTAGTATTCCAGATAAAAACAAACCTGAAACAGGAAAGGTGTCAAATGGCATAGAAACGGAAGACGAATTCGTCCGGCTCTCCAATGAAATAAAACAAGGTGTTCCTGAAAAACAAGCGCGTGGTGCGGCCGTAGGCCTCGGATTTCGAGTCCCTATGATCATTGCTTCCCCTTGGAGTAGAGGTGGAAAAGTATGTTCTCAAGTATTTGACCACACCTCTACCCTACAGTTCCTGGAACATTTTGTCAATAAAAAATTCAAGAAAAATATCAATTTTGAAAACATTGGAACCTGGAGAAGAACTATTTGTGGAAATTTAACTTCTGCATTTACTGCATTTGATAGCAAGGATAAAAACCTGAATTTTATTGATAGAAATCCTTTCTTGGAAACAATTTATAATGCAAAATTCAAAGATAGTCCGGGAAATTTCAAAGAAATCAGTAAACAACAAATCCAAGAAGCCTATAAAACAAAAGATTATGCTTCCTTAATGTCCCAACAAGAGGTTGGTAAACGTCCATCGACAGCATTACCTTATCAGATCAGTGCCCATGGCCAAGTGAATAATGATAATTTCATTATCCGCATGAAAGCGGAAGATAAATTATTTGGAAATCAGTCCGCAGGATCACCATTTACGGTATATGCTCCAAATAATTTCAAAGATGAAACTTCCCCGGCAGAAGCCTGTAGAAACTGGTTCTTCGCAATTAAACCTGCTGATGAAATCCAATATGAATGGCCAATTAATGGTTTTGAAAATGGAAAATACAATCTCCATCTTCATGGTCCGAATGGTTTCTTTCGAGAATTCTCAGGCACTGCAAATGACCCTCATGTTTCAATTGAACTACTCTCTGAATTAAAAAGAATTACAAAAGCTCCTACTGAAAGCATGATATTAAACCTGAAAAACAATGGTAATTCCCCTATACAATTAGTTGTGAAGGATATGAGCTATGAGAGTGGAACCTTTTTTGAAAATAGTATTGCTGCAAATTCAGAAATAAAAATAAAATTAAATTTAGAAAAGAGCTACGGCTGGTATGACTTCATTGTATCCTCTCCCTCAAACCCGGAATTTTACCAAAGGTTTGCTGGAAGGATGGAAACAGGTAAGGAAAGTTTTACGGATCCTATAATCAATAGAAGCTAAACCCCAAGCTTTACTTGAGGCATGTTGAATCGACAATAAAATGCTTTGTATGTTATTTTAGATAATTATTTTTATCTTAAAAGAAATTTTATTTACAACAAAGATTTAACATGCCTCAAGTTCCGAAATGGATGACTGATGCCATGGAGTCCCTCTTCAAGGGAACCTATCACTCCGTAAAAATTACAACAATCAAATACATAAGTCCTTCCCTCAAATACATCCGCTTTAAAGGTGATTTCTCCCGTATTAAAAATGATTTTATTCCTGGAAATGTTATTGAATTTAGAATCAGTGACCGAGATTTCAGACATTATACTCCAAGTTACTTCAATTTGAAAAAAGGTATCTGCGATGTAATTTTCTATATCAATGGTAAAGGACCTGGAAGTATTTGGGCGGATAATCTAGCCTTGGATGATGAATTAAAAATAATGGGACCAAGTAGTAAAATGAACTTCAATTATTCTGCAAGTAGTCATGTTGTATTTGGTGATGAAACTTCTTTAGGCCTTATGCAGCACATCCATCTGGAAGCAAAAAAACAAGGTAAACCCTGTTGTTGCTTAATTGAAATTAATCCCAATCATTTGGATTGGCTCGATCATATACGAATAGATTTTGAAAACATAGTGGTTCTTGATTCCAGCACAGCAGGCATTGGACAAAGCACTTTTAAAGAATGGTTACTTAATCAAAGACCTATTCAATCCGAAATGGAATTTTACCTGACTGGAAATGCCAGTTCCATTCAAAAAATTCAAAAAGATCTTATTTCAAATGGCTATTCAAAGAAGCAGATTCAGACCTACCCTTATTGGGCTCAAGGTAAGGTAGGTCTCTAAATCTTCGAATTATTTAATTAATGATTCAAGCATCAAGGTTAGCATTTGTTCATTATCTGAATCCACCATAAAATCAGAATAGACAATTCTGCCTTCCTGATCAACTATGATATTGGTGGGTGCAGCATAGATCTTATAGTCTTTCTTTATCTCCTTTGAAGCACCTAAAGGTTTAAAGGTAAATCCGGTGTTTTCAATAAAGGGTTGGACAAGATGATCTTGTTCCCGATAAATATTGACTCCAAGGTATTGGAATTTATTCCGATCTATACCCTTTATCGCATTTTCAAAATGTGGCATCTCACCTCTACATGGTCCACATGCTGGATACCAAAAGGTCAGTAAGGTAACTTTACCCTTTAAATCATCTAGGGTAACTTTTTGCTCTGAATCAAAAGAATCTATTGAAAAAGGAAGTGCTTCTTTGGAGTTTGAAATGGCAAGTTGATAAACATCTCCTTTTACATCAGTCTCGGTTTTGCCTAGTTTCTTTCCATATGCAAAGATCGCTTCTTGAACTGCAATAGAAGGTTTTGTTGATTGGATAATAATCAAACTATCATAGGCAGCTTGAGTTTCCTTATTCGCATCTAAAGCCAATGCTTTATTCAGCATCAGTAAACTACCTAAATCATTGCCGTTCAAAGTTCTGTATTGGAGATTAATGATTTGCTCTTTGGCCTCAGCATACTTGCCGGCACGCATTTTTTCCTCATATAGCTTTAAGTCCTGTGCCAATTTAAGATTTTTGCCAAGACCTAAATCCGACTCGCCCTTATCCTTATACTTTGTGGCAACTTCAATTGCTTGATCATATTGTCCCTCCATTAAATAAGTATTCACCAATCGGGTTATGGCTACTAGAAAAACCATACTTTCTTCATCTGGAAATAGGGTCAGCATCTTTTCTCCTAACCTAATTTTCTCTTCATTGTTTTCCAATTCTAATCCAGCAATATTGAAAATCAACAATGCTTGTTCTGATTTCGGATATTGTTCAATAAAAGCATTGGCCTTTGTACTAAATTCATTTGGGTTATGAGAAAATAAGAAAACATATCTTACTTTTAAATCCAAATTATCAGGACTAGCTTGCATTGCTTGCTCAATATAGTTGATTTCATCTTCCTTATTCCCTTTAAAAGCGGCATCAGTAGCAAGGTTTTCCCAATTCTCAATATTTGAAGGGTCTATCTCCGCAGCTTTTAATAGATATTGCTGTCTTTTAGGACTAAAATCACCTAACTTATTGGCTATTGCTATCTGTAAGGTTGCTGACTTAGGATGTTTGGCAATAATTTTGGCATATTCCTTTTCCGCTTGTTCTGGATTGGCAAAACCTGCCAAATATTCCTCATTCAAATCCATGCTATCAGGATTTGCCATAACCGCAGCCCGCAATTCTGCCATTTCTTTCGCCGATAGCAAAAACTCTTCTGTACTTTGAGAATAAACCCTTGGAATATGACCTAAAACAAGTAGAAATAATGCTAATATTTTTAAAGAGTTATTTATCATAGCTATATTATTCTTAGTATTTATTCTGTTCTATAACGCCATTACTTGCTTCAATATCCGAAACAGGAATAGGTGCTGCCCAACGTCTAGACCCTTTTTCCAAGGTATAGTTCTGAACTTTCTGGTCGTCTAAAACAATGGAATTATCAAAAGGATAAAATGATCGCTTCAACAGAATATCATCTGTAGCAATCTCATTATGATTATATCGACGAACATCAAACCATCTTTGCGAAAATGGCATTTCTCTCCTTCGCTCTTCGGAAACCTTTTTTATCGCATCTTCCTTATTGGCTGCCGACAAATTTACCCAAGCTCCTGCAACCATTCTTTTAGCCCGCAAGGAATTCAATGTTTGCATTGAGGCTGCTGCATTTCCCAAATGTGCCTGAGCCTCAGCTTTGGTTAATAATACCTCTGCCACAGTTGGTCCTGAAGGAATTCTGTTTTTATAAAAAAATACATATCCAGGATAATTATAAGAAGGTTTGATCATTCCACGATCATAGGAATAACCTTCTACAACATTATATTTATAGCGTAAATCATGCTCCTTATCATATAAATTCAGCAATTCCGGACTCGGAATATACCAATACGAGTCATTTGCAAGCATTCGAAAATATAAAAACTCCTTCCAGCCTATCATATCCGTATATTCCACTTGATTATTATGCGTATATGGAAACTGGATTGTGAAATTCTTCTGACTTGCAGTTCCTGCATCCAGGGTCACTGTCTTTGGAATACCATAACGCATTTGAGTATTATAATCAACTAAAGTACTGTATCCAGCTAATGCCTCATTTGCATATTGCAATGCCTTATTGTAGTCATTTCTATTTAACCAATATCTAGCTGCAAATGCATTGACAGCCGTTTTATTGGCTCTCCAATGTACTGAACGACCACTTTGAACCAAAGGCGTACTAATCTGTAATGCCTCAGTTAGGTCGCTTTCAATCTGTTGATAAGTGGTTGCCAAAGACTGTCTTTGCGCATTTTCTTCAAAACTGATGGTTTGTTTAATTGGTAATCCTGGCTCATTCTTGTTAGCTTCAGTATATGGTAGACAGTAGGTGTTTACCAATACCCAATTGCTATAGGCTCTGATAAAATGAGCCTCTGCTTTTAAATTATTTTTCTGCTCTGCAGTCCCTCCAGATACTTGATCTAAATAAGTGAGCACCGTATTCGCATAAAATATTTTTTTATACTCATTCCCCCAAAAATCATCTCCAATATTCGTTGGTAAAAACTTGCTGTCCCATAAGGCATATTTAACCCGACTAATTGCAAACACGGAAGGGTCAGAATCATACATTGCAGAACTTAAATAGTAATCATCCGAACTAAAAACTGCAGTTTGATTTAACTCCTCCGAAAATACGCCTGAATAATTATTCAAGAGCTGATTGAGCTGATCAAAAGTCTTGATTTCCAACTCCGAAGTTTTACTCGGTGGAACATCTAAAAAATCATCGATCTTACTACAGGAACCTAATAATAGCGAGGTTAATATAATGATGGAAAATATTCTTTTTTTCATTTTTCAAAATTTTAAAAGTCGAACTTCAATCCAAAAGTATAGCTTGGCATAAGCCTCAAACTTCCCATCGGATATTCAGGATCCTCACCCGCTTTATTGGAATAAAAACTAAATAGATTATTCCCCTGGGCATACAATAACACATTATTCAATCCTATTTTATTTGAAATAGAACTCGGGAATGTATAACTCAAATTAACCTCTTGAAGTCGAACATGCGACGCTGATTGTATCAAATAATCCATTGAACTCGTGAAATACTCCCAGATATAATACTCTGAATCATCTTTATTTAATGGTAATGGAACTATCTTCGAAGGATCGCCGCTATTGACCTCTGTCAACTTAGCATTAGGTAATACTCTGGAAACCCAATTCGGTGGATAATTAAAACCTAAGGTCTGAAAGACGTGCCCAAATTTCCCAGTGACAATAAATGAAAAGTTGAAATCCTTGTATTTGAAGGAGTTCATAAAACCTAATGTATAAGGGGCAACCATAGTTCCCATATTTTTTAAATAGGTTAATGGATCCCCTTCCGGAAATGCAGAAAGTGGGAAAGGCTGACCTTCAGGACCTATTTTGGTCGGTTGATTATTTTCAATTCCCGAATATTGCCACCTCCATGCTGTATTCGCATCATAACCCTTGACATAAGCTGCTGTACCTCCTAATGGCATTTGGAATGCATTATAATTAACAACAAACAAGTCTGTGATCTCATTTTTATTATAAGAGAAATTCAGATTCCCCGTCCATTGTAAATCAGAACTTAAATTTTGTGAAGTCCCTAATTCAACTTCAACTCCTTTATTGACCATGGCAGCATTGTTGAGTTTCTGCATGAAAGTTCCATGAATTGATGGTATCGATAGCTCCGCCAATAAATCTGTTCCGTTTTTCTTATACAGGTCCAGCTTACCAAATAATTTATGATCAAATAATGAAAAGTCTACTCCCAAATCCCAATTGCTGGTTTGCTCCCATCTCAAAGTTGGATTTCCATAACTTGCAAAACTCGCTATTAATCCATTGATATAAAGGTCGGGAGATTGACTCGGTGTAATCAATGGCCTAAAGGTAGTGGAAGGATCATAATTCCCTAATTTACCATAGGTTATGCGAGCTGACAAGCGATCTACCCAATCAACATTTTCCATAAAGCCTTCTTTATGAGCATGCCACATCCCTCCAATGGAAAAGAATGGTGCATACCTATACCGAGGATTATCAGTGATTAAATTGGATGCATCAAAACGATAGCTACCACTTAAAACATACTTTTGTTTATAGGTATATGCTGCATTTCCATAGGCTGAAAATAAACGTTGCGTAGTATATCCGAAGGTATTTAGGTAAGGGAAAGTAATCTCTTGTCCCATGTAATCATATATTGGGCTATTGGGTCCTCCAGGGCCATTTGGAAAAGTACCAACAGCCAAGGTCTCTTCATTGTATCCATAGGCTGGCGGATTCTCAAAAGTTTGACCAACCAAACTCTGAAATTCCATTCCCGCAAGAGCATCCAGTTCATGATCCATTCCTAATTCTCGATTATACCTTAGTTGACCCCTTACATTATATAAATCTGTCCGAACTCGTTTTTGCTTTAAGATTCCTCCTAATGGAAGATTTGCAATAAATACATTTGGATCAACGGAGGAATCCCATGTCGTCGACTCATTGACAGTTTTTCTTACTTCAAAGCTATTCTCATTGTATAATTCTCGAGTATTATAGTTACCATATTCATATTGTCCCCTCAATTCCGCTGTTAAGCCATTCAATAGTTTAAAATTCAATGCTCCCTGAAATCTTGCCTGACTCTGGTCTACGCTAAGCTTTCTGTTAGCAATTTCTAAAATCGGATTGTAGGTCCAATCCGAATATGGAAAAGATGCAGTAGGAACATCCCTATCTAATATTGGTGTATAATATCTATGAATATTGGTATAAGATCCATCCGGATTCTTTAACATATCATATGGGGACCAACTGTTCAGATCTGTCAGGGTTACTCCGTTATTATTATCTTTATTATATAGATAATTCGCACCCAAGGTTAGATCCAACCATTTGGTAATACTTGAATTATTCCTAAAATTGATAAGGTATTTCTTAGAGTCTGTTTCTTTAAAATTGGATTGATTACTTTGATGCATTAATGACAAGTAATTTGTCATCCTTTCTGACCCACCTGAGATGGATAAATTATATTGAGTAGCAGTTGGATTCGCTAATAGATAATCTGAAATTTGTTTCTTATTGTCCAAGGTTTTCAAATTTGCCAGTTGGGCATCTCGCTCAGCTTTTGAAATAAATCCATAATTTGCTTCATTCATCACAATGGAGGCAGTACTCCAATCGTAACCAACATCAAAAAATGAAATGGGATCAGGTAAGGCTCTCCAATTTTCGTAGGCTTTCATCTCATAATCTACCGTTTCTGAAGACGACGCCAATGGACGTACATAATCCAAATCCATTTTCGGAGAAATTTTGGTGAACACATTTAAATCCACCTTTAAAGGCGAATTCTTACCGGCATTCTTCGTCGTAACGACGATAACCCCATTTGCTGATCGAGCACCCCAAACTGAACCTGCTGCTGCATCCTTCAACACAGTAACTGATTCCACATCATTGGGATTGATTGAAGCAAAGTCTCCTTGTATAGGAAACCCATCTACAACAACCAATGGCGATGCATTAGCCAATAAACTCGATTGCCCTCGGATTTCAAACTTCGGATTTCCTTTATCGTCGATGGAGCGTGCTTGAACACCAGCAATAGTACCTACTAACCGTTGCGAAATATCAGTTGCCGGTTTCTCAAGTTGTGCTTTCGAAACAGTCCCATAAGAACCTGTAGAGCGTTCCTTTGAAATCGTTTGAAAACCTGTATTGACAACAGTAACCTCTCCAATACTTTCTGGCTTGGGGTTTAATTGGATATTATAGAACTGTTTGTCATCAACCTTTACTTGCCCCCTTTCATAGCCCAAATAGCTGATTTCTAACACATCATTTGTCCGGACCTCATCAATACTAAAACTTCCCTGAGCATCCGTCGAATAGCTTTTGCCTGTACGAAGATTTTTGATGGTAGCTCCTGCCAACTTCTCTCCTTTTTCATTCAGCACCTGGCCTCCAATGGTTTCTTGAGCATTCGATTCGGAACTTTCCTTAATTGGAGAAATTACATTTTTTGAAATTGGCTTCATGGAAATTGAAATAGACTTTCCACTTCGCTTATATTGTAAAGGCCTATCCTCCAATAATTGCGGCATAACTTCTTGCAGCTCCTGATTAGAAACTTTTAGATTGACTTTCCAATTAGGATTAATGGACCCCTCCTCATAAATAAAAATAAAACCCGTCTGCTTAGTAATCTCTAAAAAAGCCTTTTTTAAAGTAGCTCCCTTAAGATCTAGGTTAATTTTCTGAGCATTGGAATTAGCCATTGCGCCAAACATGGAAAATAAAAACAAAAAGAAAGTTAGTTTCATTTTTAATAAAAAAACACGCTTTTTATTGCTCATTGTGAAATCATAAATGAACAATACACCCATTAAAAATTTTCAAGATGCTATTAAAGCTCTTTAATCACATCTTATTATTAAGTTTGTATTGTCTGGTTTAAAAAATAGTTAGCTAAACTCTATTTTGGTCAGGTAAATCTGCCAGAGGTGTCTTCAGCACCTCGGCAGACTTTGTTGATATTTCAACTCATTCGAATTACTTCTATTGATAAGCTGAAACTCTCCTATCCTTTACACTAAATTTAATTTTTGTATTTAATTCAATTGCCTCTAAAACTTCGTTCAATTTGACATCCCTGCGGATGGTTGCAGATAATTTTCGATCCTTAAATTTCCCCATATCTACCTCCACATCATACCAACGCTCAATCTGGTTTCCAAACTCCTCCAGGGTCAAATTATTAATCACATAAATACCATCTTTCCAAGATGCATACTCATCAATATCTACTTCCTGCGTCTTTAAACTCCCTTCAGAGGAAAGAATCGCTTGTTGTCCGGGTTTAATCAATACCTTTTCTTGGCTCTTTGTTGAACTCACCTCTAAACTTCCTTCAACTAAGGTCGTCAGGTATCGACCCTTATCCCCATAAGTGTTCACATTAAAACTAGTCCCCAGAACCTTAATCTCCTGCCACCCTGTTTCAACAATAAAAGGCTGCTCAGGGTTTTTACTAACCTCCAAATAGGCTTCCCCACTAACTTTTACTCTTCGGCTTGGTCCAACAAACTGCGTTGGATATTCTATAGAAGACGCAGAATTCAACCACACTTTCGTTCCATCTGCCAACTTAACTTGATACTGACCAGAACGCGGAGTACTCACCCTCGCAATTTTTACCGCATCAGATTTAACAAGACTTGTTCCATCGGAATAACTCATCCCATCTTCGGAAACAATTAATCCAGTTTGCGCTTCGCTTAGTGTAATGGATTTTTCACCTTCAAAGGATAAGGTTGCTCGATTGGATCCCGGAAGAATTTCTTCTGCTACAATTTGTACTTCTTGTCTTTCTTTACCTTTATTCAACATATAATACCAAACTGAACCAATGGTTAATAGTAGAACAATTGCAGCCACATATTTAAAATACTTCTGAAATTTATTTTGGGGAATTCTTAAAACGTGATTTTCTTCGTTGAGTTTTAGGGTTAATTGCTTCCAGGTTTCATCAACTATTGGCAAAGATTTATCCAATAATGCTTGGTCTGGCTCCTCCTCTTCGGATAACTGGAAATATTCTTTGAAACAGGCTTCTCGTTCGGATTCATATTCCTCCGACTCAATAATGGATGCTAACAACTCTAGTTCTGCTTCATCCAAAGTATCATGTATATATTTATAAAATAAAATACGATAATGTACCTTCTTTTCCATGCTGGATTTATAAAAGGGTCTTATTAATAGTTAGTAGTGTGTATATAATAAGTACACCAGCAATCCATAAACTAACAGTTCATCTTAATAAAAATTTTCAAATATTTTATAAACCCTTGTTTATCAATTAAATAAAATAACAAATTAACTCTTAAAATAATCGCTAGATAAAAAAGGAATAATAAAAAACAACAATTGGGGCAGATGATTTTGAAGATAAAGTCTGATTTGTTTATTAGCGAGTTGCAAATGTTGATTGATTGCTGAATGACTTATTTTTAGCGTATCGCTGATTTCCTTATAACTCTTACCTTCCAACTTATGCATCATATAGACTTCTCTTTGTCTATCAGTCAATGTGCTGAGCGCATCATTAAACACCTTATTTGTTTCTGCAAATTGCAGATCCTCCTCTATATGAGAATAGGATTCTCCAGGCTTGATTTGCATTATTCGGTTTTGTTCTCTGACTGCAGTTCGATAAGAATTAAGGGAAAGGTTTGTCGCCATCGTATATAGAAGGGCTGCAAAGGATCGCTCTTCCTTCAAGTCAGCACGCATTTGCCAAATTTTTAGAAATATGTCTTGTAATAGATCTTGAGCTAAATCCTCAGATTTTACCAATTGAAGAAGTTTTACTGTTAGTTTGGGCGCATATTGATGGTAAAGCTTCTCAAAAGCAACACGATCACCTTGCTGCAATTGTACAAGCAAATCTCTTTCATCAATATGGTCTGGTTTAATCATTTATTAGAGTGAATATCCTATGAATTGCACTAAAATACAAAAACAGTTCATTTTTGGTCATTTTTAAATCACGGAAAATATTAATTTTCAAATCTCCACAAAAAGGCACATCAGTTATCCATTTTTTATAAAAAAATTTATCTTCTGGTCGAAAAACATAATTCTAGAGATAATAATTCCACCCAAAATGCGATATTATTTTATCTATTCACGAGAAATCAAAGATGAGTAAAAGCAATTTTTTCCTTTATATTAAAAATCATTGACTATAAAATCATATAAAATATGGCCTCAAAGGCTAGAAATCGCATTTTACCCCCTGTTAGTAATTTCCTTAGAATTGTTAAAACTTACTCTATACTAAATGGTTGAACAAATAAATGTTCTTTTTAAATTTATTAACATAGATCAATGAATAACCCCTCCTCATAAAATACCTTTGAAATATACTTACATACAGAGATAATAATTTAAAAAGCAACTATTATTTAACTATTTATTTTTTCACTATTTAATTAAAAGATTATGACTTCCACAAATCCAACCCCAGCAAAATCACTTTTGACACCAGACAATCATGCTTTAGTGTTAATCGATCATGAAGGACAAATGGCTTTCGCTACTTCTTCTATCCCTATGATGCAATTGAGAGCGCATGTGGCTCTACTTGCAGGTGGATCTAAAATCTTCAATGTGCCTACAATCGTAACCACGGTTGCTGAAGAAACCTTCTCAGGACCTGTATTCCCAGAAATCGAAGATGTATACCCTCAATCATCACACCCTTATATCGACCGTACAACTATGAACACTTGGGAAGACCAAAATGCGCATGATGCAATCGTTGCAACCGGTAAAAAGAGAATTGTAATGGCAGGTTTATGGACTAGCGTTTGTATTGCAATGCCAGCATTATCTGCAATTGATGAAGGCTATGAAGTTTATGTAGTTACTGATGCATGTGGTGATATCACTCCTGAGGCTCATAACATGGCTATGATTCGTATGCAACAAGCTGGTGTAATCCCTATTACTGCTGTACAATATGTGCTTGAACTTCAAAGAGACTGGGCTCGCCAAGAAACTTATGAACCAGTAAACAACCTAATTAAACAAAGAGGTGGTTCTTATGGACTTGGTGTTCATTATGCAAAACATATGTTGAACAAAAACAATTAATCTTCTAGCCTTATTAAATATTAGAAGATGATAAAGAAAACCAAAAACTGGCGAATGATAATAAGTAAAGCTTTGCTATTAATAATTTTATTATTACCAGTTTTTGGTTTCTCTCAACAAAAGGATTCCACACATACTAATACCAAAATAAGTTTCAAACAGGGAGGAGATATCCGCGTGCAATACTTTCACTTCGATAACCAAGACTGGGAAAAAAACAATAATTCCAACTATTTATTGACCCGATTCTTATGGAATGCTGCACTTAATTTTGGAGATAATCATCAAATAAAAGTCGAATTCCAAAGTGGGTTGGCGAATGGGATTCCTAAGCCCGTCTCACCGGTCGATGAAAATGTATTGGACCTTCATCAAGCTTATTACAAATACACGCTTAATACAGGAAAGAAAACTAAACTCGCTGTGATTGCTGGTCGTCAGGAACTCCAATATGGTTCTCAAAGAATTATCTCCGTAAGAGAAGGCCCTAATAACAGGCAATCATTTGATGCGTTAAAAGTTAAATTTGAACAGAAAGATTTGACTTTGGATGCCTTCATTTCCACCTACGTACAAGCAAAAACTGGCTTCTTTAATGATAAATTCCTAAATCAAAATAATATCCTTTGGGGCATTTATGCCGTCAAGAAAAATGTCCCCCTGATTCAAAACTTGGACATCTACTACCTAGGAATTAAAAGGAATAAGGAAGTCATCAATCTACATACCTATGAAACTAAGAAACATTCTTTAGGTCTTCGTGTATGGGAAGGTAACTCAAACTTCACATATGACTTAGAAGCATTGCTCCAATGGGGAAAATCCAATACGGAAGATCGAATAAAATCATCAACCGCTTCGGCACATATTACCTATAAATTCGATGATTGGAAATGGAAACCCATCCTAGGAATCAAAGCACAATATATCTCTGGGGATAAAGACTCCACCGATAAGATCATAAACACCTTTGACCCGATCTACCCTAAAGGCGCATATTTCGGTTTAAGCCCTATCATAGGACCTAAAAACTTAACAAACATACATGTTTACAGCAAATTGAATCCAATTCAGGATTTAACCGTTTCCTTGGAATACATCTATTTCTGGCGAAACTCTACCCAAGATGCTGTATACGATGTCGGCGGAAATCCTTTGATCAATAGCTTGAATCAAAAATCTAAAAATATTGGTAGTCAATTTCAAATCAGTCCCCAATATCACCTCAAAGAAAAATTGGTGCTTATGGGTGATTTTGCCTACTTCAAAACAGATCAATTCTTAAAAGAATCGGATGCTGTGGATCTGTTCTCCGCTGCATTGGGAATTCAATATTCATTTTAGAAGTATAAACTTTAATTATAAATAATCATGAAAGCAGACATTATATTATACAACGGAAAGATTAATACTTTAGATAAAGAAAACCAAATAGCCAATGCAGTGGCTATAAAAGATGATAAATTTATTGCCGTTGGTACAGATAAAGAAGTAATGGATTTCGCAGACAACAAGACTAAACTTGTGGATTTGCACCAAAAAACTGTTATCCCTGGGATCAACGATTCTCATACCCATCTAATCCGCGGGGGATTAAACTATAACTTGGAACTACGTTGGGATGGTGTCCCTTCATTGGCAGATGCTCTCAGAATGTTAAAAGAGCAAGTTGACAGAACACCAAACCCACAATGGGTGCGCGTTGTCGGTGGCTGGACAGAACAACAATTCGCAGAAAAAAGAATGCCAACCCTGGAAGAAATCAATGCAATAGCTCCGGATACCCCGGTATTTATATTGCACCTTTATGATCGTGCTTTCTTGAATGCAGCAGCTTTGCGTGCAGTAGGATATGATAAAAACACGCCAAACCCTCCAGGTGGAGAAATCCAAAAAGATGCTAGTGGAAACCCTACAGGGTTAATTCTGGCAACTCCGAATGCAACAATCTTATACGCTACACTAGGTAAAGGTCCTAAATTGACCTTCGAGGAATCTTTGAACTCTACAAGACACTTTATGCGTGAATTGAACAGATTCGGAATTACCAGTGTTATCGACTCTGGTGGGGGTTCCCAAAACTATCCTGACGATTATAAAGTCATTGAAACCCTAAGGGATGAAGATGAACTTACCGTAAGAATTGCTTACAACCTATTCACTCAAAAACCGAAAGAAGAATATCAAGACTTCCAAGGCTGGATCGATAGTGTAAAACTATTCCAAGGTGATGATAAATACAGACATAATGGTGCTGGTGAAATGCTGGTCTATTCTGCAGCTGATTTTGAAGATTTCTTACAGCCAAGACCGGATCTACCTGATACTATGGAAGAAGAACTTGAAAAAGTGGTCAAATTATTGGTGACCAACAGATGGCCATTCCGATTACATGCTACTTATAACGAAAGCATCAATAGATTTTTAAATGTCTTTGAAAAAGTGAACAAAGAAGTTCCTTTTGATGGCTTACATTGGATCTTTGACCATGCTGAAACTATTACTGAACAGAACATCGAACGTGTTAAGGCATTGGGAGGTGGTATTGCAATTCAACATAGAATGGCATTTCAAGGTGAATACTTCTCTGATCGCTATGGTAAGGAAGCAACTGAACATACGCCACCAGTCAAAAAAATGTTGGAAATGGGTGTTCCTGTTGCTGGAGGTACCGATGCAACCCGTGTTGCCAGTTACAACCCTTGGATAGGATTATATTGGTTGACCGCTGGTAAAACCGTCGGTGGACAACGCATCTATTCTGATTCTACAGTTCTTGATCGTCAAACCGCACTCGAATTATATACGAAAGGTGGATCTTGGTTCTCCAATGAACAAGGCAAAAAAGGGGAAATAAAAGTAGGTCAGTTAGGAGATCTTGTCGTATTGGATCGTGATTATTTTAATGTTCAAGAGGACCAAATCAAGGATATTGAAGCAGACTTAACAGTAGTTGGGGGGAAGATCGTATATGCGAAGGGGGATTTCAGAAATGAGGCTCCTCCGGTTCTTCCAATTCTTCCAGATTGGTCACCAACTAAAAGCTATAATGGATATTACCCTGGTTCTAACAACTTGGAATTATCAAGCTATAATAGAAATGCTTCAGATGTAAATACAGCGAAAGCAAGAGCAATGGCTCAGGCACAAGCTCAATATATCCATGCTTGTATAGGTTCTTGTAACGTCCATGGACATAACCATAACGTAGCAAGAATGAGCAACATTCCTGTAAATAATTACACCTCTTTCTGGGGAACTTTAGGTTGTTCTTGTTTCTCATTTTAATACCTATCCATGTTAGAGCTATTATCCAAAATATTATACTCTGATTTAGGATCAGAATTTAACAACTGGGTATTCCTAGGATTTAGGGTGTTACTGATGATTGAACTTATCCGTGTCCATGGATTAAAAAAACTGGATGCACATCACGACACCCCCAATCCTTTGGGATTACCTCGAAAACTAAATAATTTCATTTCTGTTTTCGCGACACTTTATCTTCCAATCTTAGGAATAGTAGGCCTTGGAACTCGATTGGTTATCCTGCCAGCTTTAATGATTACCGCAATTGGGTACTTCGTAATCCATAGAAAGGATAGCGTAGTCGAAAGAGATGTACCCTATATGTACACTTTGACACTATTGCTTCTTGTATTATTAGGCCCTGGAACCAAATCCCTGGACTACTGGATCTTAAACAATTTTCTACATTAATTATTATGGAAAACAACATTTCAAAAATCATCTCTAATTTCCTCCTTGTATTCGTCGCTGGATATGCAGATACCGCAACGTTCACCTCTGGAAATGAAGTATTCTCGGCCCATGTGACAGGAAACTTTGTGGTATTTGCCAATAAATTGATCCATAATCCACAGCTCGCTGACTTTAGTATTCTGCTCACCTTTCCTGTTTTTATTATCGCGGTGTATTGTACAGGTTTCCTGAACAATAAAATCAAGGATGAAAGAGCATTGTACTTGGTAATGGGTGTAATATTAGCAATATCTGCATTGTTATCATACTTTGTTGGTAAGGATTACCCAGTAGAATCCTTTGTGAATTTCGCAATCGTACTGGTTGTAGTATTCGCTTTGGGAATCCAAAATGCAGTAAATAAACTTTATGGGAATTCAACATTTGGACCGACAACAGTGATGACCGGAAATGTTACGAAAGCAACCCTTGATTTCTGCCATGCATTTACTGGTGAAGAGAAAAATGCAGAGACCAAATCTAGCTTTTGGAGAGTCCTTGTATTAATCATAGGCTTTTTAATCGGATGTATCCTAGGTGCAATCTTATCGGCAAAATACGGACTGGTGGTCTTATTGATTCCTGCTCTATTAGTTCTTGCATACTACGCATTATTCTTCCAGAAAAAAAACGTAAGTAATTAGTTCATAAAATAATATCGATCATGAGAAACTTAAAGAATACCTTCCTGACTACATTTTTAGCTATCATAGTTGCACTTTCCTCTAATCATTTATATGCTCAAGGAAATGCTGATATCATAATATATAATGCTAAAGTCCATGCAATGGATGAAAACAATACAACTGCGGAAGCAATTGCTCTAAAAGGCAACAAAGTTCTTGCAATTGGAACAAATACAGAGATCAATAAACTTCGCAGCAAGAAAAGTAAGTCTATCGATGCGAAAGGCAAAACAGTAGTTCCGGGATTATTCGATTCTCATGCGCATGTTATTCGCGCTGGACGATTTTATAATAGTGAACTACGCTGGGACGGAGTGAACAGCCTCGAAAAAGCACTTCAAATGCTAAAAGAACAAGCCCAAAGAACACCAAAAGGGCAATGGGTCCGAGTAGTAGGTGGATGGTCACCATATCAATTCAAAGAAGAACGATTCCCAACACTTGAAGAAATCAATGCCGCAACTGGGGATGTTCCTACCTTTGTACTGTATTTATATGGGAAAGTGTATCTGAATAAAGCTGCAATTGCTGCCTTGAAACTTAATTCGGAAAGTGAAAACCCTCCAGGTGGATTAATTGAACGTGATAAGCATGGAAACCCTACGGGAATGCTATTTGCCGAACCTAATGCTTTTATCCTCTACTCTACCCTGGCTAAACTTCCTGAACTTTCTGATGCCGAAAAGATCAATTCCTCCTTATTGTATATGACGGAATTGAACAGATTGGGAATTACTTCCGTAATGGATGCGGGTGGTGGTTTCCAAAATTACCCTGATGATTACGGTATCACCGATCAATTAAATGAAGAAGGGAAAATAACCATTCGACTTCCACATTATCTGTTCGCACAAAAGAAAGGTCAAGAACTAAATGATTATACCAAATGGGTGGGCATGGTTGATGTAGGAATTCATCCCAAAGCAACCGCAACACCTAAGGATTATTATGTAGCTGGTGCGGGTGAAAATATCGTGGCTGATGCAGGAGACTTTGAAAACTTCCTTTTCCCTCGCCCTGAACTCCCAGATTCCATGGAAACTCAATTATTGCCAGTAATCCGATTATTGGTCAACAATAAATGGCCTTTCAGGTTGCACGCAACTTACGACCAAACCATTGGTAGAATGTTGGATGTAATCGAAGCTGTCAATGAGGAAAACCCATTGGGCGATCTGGTTTGGTTTATTGACCATGCTGAAACAGTCAGTGATGCAAACCTGAAGAGGATAAAAGCCCTAGGCGGTGGAATTGCAATCCAAAATAGAATGTCCTTTCAAGGTGAAAATTTTATTCGTCGATACGGAAAGAAAGCCGCCAATGAAGCCCCGCCAATTCATAAAATCTTAGAAATGGGCATCCCTGTTGGTTTAGGGACAGATGCTACCCGAGTATCTTCGTTCAACCCCTGGTTGGCAATCCATTGGTTGGTATCGGGAAAAACTGTCGGTAACACAGAAGTTCTACAGAAAGAAAATCGACTGGATAGAAATTTAGCATTAAAACTAATGACTAAAGGCGGCTATGACCTGATTAAACAAAGCCACGAAAAAGGAATGTTGAAACCTGGTTATTTTGCTGACTTAATTATCCTTAATGAGGATTACTTCAATATCCCTGAAGATAATATTAAAAACCTTAAATCTAACCTTACCATTGTTGATGGAAAGGTGGTATATGCTGATGATCAATTCCAGAATTTCAAAAAACCTGAGCTGGAAGTAATTCCGAGTTGGAGCCCTGTTAAATATTATGGAGGATACCAACATAATTAACATCCTTCTTTAATTAATAAAATTACCCTACTAGCAGAAGCCTACCCAGCTTCTGCTAGTCTTTTTATACCTTTCAATGCTTGACTCACATACAGCATAACCCAATGTGCATTGGTTTGATCTCTACCTTCTTCTTCCAATGGTTTAGCTTCCAAACATAAACTTATCCCCACAATATTCTCTTTTAAGGTATAGATATAATCAATATTATTTTCAATATCCCAATGGTTGATATAGGTCTTCTCCGAATCTACACGAAGCTCCTTAAAAATCTCAATGCCTGCCTCCCATTCCTTTATGTATTTATGGTTTACCAATAGCTCTTCAACGAATTCTAAATCTGCATTTATTGCAATCTCTTCATAGTACCTCATATCTAAAAATTTTGATCTTCTCATGGATGTATTTCCAATTATATAGAACCAAAATTAGTGCGCTTTATAAGGAAAACCGTTTCAACTTATAGTTTGGAACAACTAAAATAAAAAACAATCAAAAACCTGATTAAGTGTTAGTTACAAGTTCCACTTTATAAATACGAACAAGTATATCTAAGAATTTAGTTAAAATTCGTACTCGGCTTAAACTGTTTTAGGATTTGGATTGACGGAATTCGGATGGGGTCTGCCCTGTCATGTTTTTAAAAACAGTATTGAAAGCAGTTTTCGAATTAAAGCCAGAAGCAAATCCTATGGAAACCATATTATAGGCTTCCATGTCGGGATCGACTAACAGCTTTTTTGCCTTTTCAACACGATAGGCATTGATATATTGAAAGAAATTAACCTCGAAACCTGAATTGATAATATAAGACAACTGATGACTATTCAAATTCATCCTTTGTGCTAGTTTTACCAAATTTAACTCAGAATCTAGATAAACCTCCTCGGATTCCATTAATTTCGCAAGTCTTGACTTTGCCTCTAACAATTCCTTATCGCTCATCAATTTGACTTTGGCATCCGAGTTCTCACTCGAAATGGAACTAGCAGATTCCAAAGTTTCCTCCAACTTCAAGCCCACTGGAAAAATCTCAACCTGCCGAATGGAATAAAAAGTAACTAAATATAGAATGAACAAGAAAAATAGATTGGTTAATGAATTCAAATCCCTATCAGGATAAATCAGGTTCAGCATTAAGAAAAACACGGAGCATAGAAGGCAGAAATAGATAATGTATTTGATCCAACTTAAATCAATATTATAAGTATTGGAAGAAAAGGATTCTATTACTTTTTGATGTTTTTGTACTTTAAAATATGCCAACACATTACAAGCTAAAGCTTGTGTAAAAAACAAACCCATTAATATGGTTTTATAACCTTTAAATTCATGGTCCTTTCCTAAAAACATGACCGATAAAAAGATGACGGGTAGTACGAGAAAGAGTAAATCCCGGCTTTTGAATTTATAATGCGGATTGGTGTAGAACACAACACTTCCTAAAAACACCAATGGAACCATAAATTGTAAAAATCGGAGACTAAAGAAAATGGAATCCGAAGGAAAAGTTTGGGCTGGATAAATCATCTCATCGAGCCAAAAGCTGGACCAAATCAATACAAAGAACCCAAACCAGATATTAGCTTTTTTATTTACCCTTAATGCATTACTGAAGTTTAGAAATGCCAATAAAAACATTCCGCCTACAATCAGGGTTTTGATAAGGTTACCTAAGTCCATTAATAAACTTCTTATTCAAGCTAAAATCTTCCATAAAGAAAAATAAAACAAACCAAAGTCCAAAACTTTATGTTATCTCTTCAGTTGAATTAATAAAATATAATATTATATCTATTTATTTACTAATATATCAATTAAAACAGATTACCTTTGCAAATCATCGAGTTAATCTACTTATGAATTTAAGAACGCAACTATTAATTATTCTAGTATTTTTTTTAGGTTTTGGCTCACTAAATGTGCAAGCCCAGGATAGTAACCTGAATTCAGATGAACTTTTTCAAAGAGCTCGAATTGAGGCTTTTGACAATAAAGATTATCCAAAAGCAGTAAATTTAGCTAAAGTAGCTTTGGCTAAAAGTCCGGATTATACTGATATCAGTATTTTCCTGGGTAGGTTATACACTTGGATGGATAAAATAGACTCCGCGAGAATCGTATTTAATCAGCTTGATGTCAAGGATGTAAAAGATCCTGACTTCTATTTCGCTTATGGTTCGCTGGAGTACTGGGAAGATAATTATCCTCAAGCATTAACAATTGTAAACAAAGGCCTTCTTAAGGATCCTAAGTCAATGGATCTTCTCCTTCTAAAATCTAAAATTGCCAATGCCTCTAAGGATTATAAGTCCGCAAAAATCACATTGGATGAGATCTTAGAAATTGACCCTAAAAATGCAGATGCTAGAACCCTGCAAATCGCCATCAAAGAACAGGTTGCCAGCAATGAGGTTGGGATTAATTACAACTGGATGTATTTCGATAAGCAATTCGATGACAACTGGCATATTCTGGGATTGAGCTATAAAAGAGGAACCTCAATTGGATCCTTTATTTTTAGAGCAAACTTGGCCAATAAATTCGGAAGCAACGGAACCCAATTCGAATTGGAAGCCTATCCCCGTCTCTCCAAAATGTTTTATATGTACCTAGGAACAGGCTTTTCTAATAGTGAGGGACTATTCCCAAAATTTAGAACCGCAGCATCCTTATACGCTAATCTTCCCGCCAGCTTTGAAGCAGAAGTTGGTTTCAGGCAATTAAAATTTACTGATAATGTATGGATGTACACCGCATCCATTGGAAAGTATTATAAAAACTTCTGGTTCAATGCCAGAACTTACCTAACTCCTGGAGAAAACAATATCTCGCAATCCTATGCCGGAACGGTACGCTATTACACAAAAGGATCTGACGATTATTTAGGATTTATTGTAGGAACGGGTATTAGCCCTGATCAAAATCGAGAAAATCTTTTATTCGATAATGAATATAAGTTGAAGACCTTTAAAAGTGGGGTTGACTATAATTTCTCCCTAAAATCTAAGAATATATTTAATATCTCAGCAACTTATTATAATGTTGAATACAAACCTAAGACTCGAGACAATCAAGTTGATGTTAGTATTGGTTACAGAAGAAGATTCTAAATATTTAAGGCTTAAAATAGGATGAAAAAACACTATCAGGCAAGAGCTTCATCGAAGAGGTAAATTGCCTGTTCATCTTTTTGAAAATCTCAAATTTCTCATTCGCTTCTCGACCTCTCGAATCCATTTCTATTCGATCCTCAGTCATACCTTTGTTCAATTGATATTCGACACCTGAATTCAGATGAATATCGCCATAAACAAAATCAACCAACTGGGATTTACTCTGCATAATAGGAATACCAAATCCTTTTTTACTTCCTCCAACATCAAGTCCTTGACCTATCCAGGTCACCTTTTCGGGCACTTTTAGTTTATAATTCTCCTTGTAATACGCCATTATCGTCGGAGCAAGATCAAAATGACTTACAACCTGTTGGAACCTTCTTTTCGACTTTAATAATGGCGAATAAACAATCAATGGCACATGATATCGGTCAATCTTACTTTGCAATGGTATCTCTGGCATACTATGATCCCCCGTAATAATGAAGATAGTATGATTAAAATCCGTCCTTTTTTGGTAATCCATAAAGAATTCTCTCAAGGCATCATCCACATTCAATACTGAAATCAATTGCTTTCTATTCTCTAATGCGAATTTCTTTTGAACAGGACTCAGTTTTATTTTTTGAACCCTCTGATCAAACATGGCCCCATATTTCGCCGCATCATTGATCAAAAATGGATTATGGGTAGATAAGGTCAATGCGATATGGAAATGTTTTCTTGGATTGCCTCGGTCAGCCAATGCCAATTGATTCAATACTGCCTGATCTTCATATCCCCAACTTTCACCATTGCTGCTCGGTAACTTTTTGTAACCTTCCGGAAATGATTTCACATCTACTAAAGCATCAACCTTGTTCACCTCCAAGTATTTAGCCATGTAGTCAAATTCAGAATCCCCACCATAGAAAAAAGAAGTAGAAAACCCATTATGCTTTAGGATATTGATCAGATTAAAATGATTTGGATAGTCATTTAACTCCAAGAAACCAGAATTTCCAAAGGGTAGAGATCCTAATATTGTCGGAAGTACCGAAAAGGTACGTCCCGATGAACTCAAGTTATTTTCCCATACCAATGAACTATCTTTCAATCCATTCAGGAAAGGGGTAAAATCTCCAATATAACCGTTCGGGTCACTGTATGCATTTCCCAATCCTTCCACTAGGATTAAAACCAAATTTGGAACCGAATCACTATGACTCATCAATGGCCCCAAAATATCCTTTGTTTGGTCTACTTTAAGAAATGGATAATCTCCTGAAACTTGAGCATATATTTCATTATTTTTCGTTATTCCCAAGGTTTCTTCCAGGTCATCCATTAGCAATTTGGCATTGCTCTCAATAAAAAAGCCTAGTTTACTTTTTTCTGCACTCTCTAAAAACTCGTCTTTCGAGGTACTCTTTATTTCTCCACCTAATGAAAGATAACCAAGCGCTATCGCAGAAATACACAAGAATCCAAATGCCAATTTACCTGATCCCTGATACTTCTTTGTGATTTTATGAAATACAAAAAACAAGATACCTAGTCCGATAATTAACCCAAGTATATTCAGCCAATTCAAAACGCCACTTGCTAATAAAATATTCCTTAATTCTTCGGACGTGTAAAAAAATAAATCCGTTCCCAGGAGGTTTCGAGATTCTGCAAAATAAAATGCCAGAACAAGCTGTGAAACCAAAAGAACACTCGCCAAAACTTGAAGGGTTAATATGGATAAATGTCGATTGAACAATGATATTATCCCATAAATAACAAAGAACAACATCAAGATCACAAAGCCAATCAAGATATTATTCAACAAGAGCATAAAAAATGAATCAAGATGTGCGAATTGAGGGATATTATTCTTATAAATAAAGAATTCCAAGATGCTAAAAACAGAAATCAGAATCATAAAAACACTGGCCACGGAACTAAATTCTCTGAACAATGATTTTGCAATTCGTATTGCCTTCTGTTTGAAGGTTTCATCTTCCTGATCGGAAAATCCGCGTCTTGTCATTTCTCCCCAGGAATTATTTTTACGAAAATAATCTATCATTCCCCGAATTCCTGCCATGGTTACAATAGGATGGAAATAGAAAGGTTCAATAACTGCTGTCAGAATCAATTTTGTCAAATCCTTTCTTTTAGTATAAACCTGATAGCTGACCAAATCGACAGATATGGCGTATACAGAATAAAGAATACTAGAAAATAAAACTAAAGCAAATAAGGCTAGGAAAAAGGTCCAATTCAGTAGTCCGGCAAATAGAAATATCCAGAATATGATATAACCTGAAAACTCTATAAATGGACCTAAAAATTCAAAGAAAAACCAGTAAGGTAAACTTAGCATTCCCATTTTACCATACCTTGGATTGAACATCATTTTTCTATGCTTCCAGAGCGTTTCCATCGTTCCTCGCATCCAACGATTTCTTTGTTTCTTCAAAACAGCCTTATCTTCTGGAACCTCTGTCCAACATAATGGATCTGGGATGGTTATTACCTGATGGGGCAATTTATTCTCTTTCATGTAGCGTCGCATCCGAACGACCAATTCCATATCTTCTCCAACTGTATTAGAGTCATAACCACCACATGCCAGAACTATTTCCTTATCAAAAGCACCAAATGCCCCTGAAATTAAAATTAAACCACTGGCCCTAGACCATGCCATTCGACCCAATACAAATGCACGGATATATTCTAATGCCTGACTCCGTCCCAACCAACTCTTCGGTAAATTCACCTCCACGACCTTCCCATTCTCAACCTTGCAATTGTTTGCCAATCGAATGGTACCCCCACAAGCTATCAATCGCTTATCTGTTTGCTCCATAAATGGCTTTGCAAGGCGCAAGATTGCATCTTGCTCTATAATACAATCAACATCAATACATACTATATAATCCGACTTTGAAATATTGATCCCAACATTTAGGGCATCTGCTTTACCTCCATTCACTTTATCAACAACAATCAACTTTTTAAATGCTGGGTTCTTACTTTTATAGACCTGCAACACCTCCTTGGTAGGAATATTACCTGGAATAATATAAGAGACCTTCTCAAGTTGATAGGCTTCAATTAATCGAGCAATTGAATCATCCTTAGAACCATCATTGACAATGATAATCTCCAGTTTATGATAATAAATCGATAATAAGGAACGAACATTCTCAACCACTGTCATGCCCTCATTATAGGCTGGAGCAATTAAACTGAAACTCGGTGCGTTGGGATTGGAAGCAATAATCGAATAATCTGTAAAAATATTACCATGTTTATACCGCAATACAGCTCCATAGGAAAATAGTGCAATCCATGTATAAACACTAAAGATTCCAATGGAATAAATTAAAAACAACCAAACTATGATTTCATAAATAATCTCAGTCATCGTTAGGATTTTTTCTGTAAAGCGTGATTTAAAACCAATAAAGCAGGATCTTCGGGATCCAATTGATTACTTAGGTCAATTAAATACTTGAATTCGCCAAGGTTTGCCAATGCTTCGGCAGCCATGACTTTATTCCGTTTGGTAGGACTATGCAATAGATTAGATTTTAAAAAATCTACTTGATCAAAAGCCCTGGTTTGTCCCAAACCTTTTAAGATTTCAAATTGAATATTTTCATTCAATTCAGGATAACGCTCTACCAACATCGTGGATGTATCTTGTGAATCCAAACTGAACAATGTCTTGATAACCTCTTTCTGGATAAAATCATCCCCTTGCCCCAGAAAACTCATTACCAGGTCGTGTAACTCAAAGATTTGAAATTTCCGAACCAACTTTAAGGCAAACAACAAAACAGACGGATTATTGGATTTTAACCAAGAAGCGATCTTTGAAACGGAGCCCGCTGGCAAGGATTTTATATTATTGAGGATGCGTAATTGCTCCCAATTAGAAAGAACTCCTTCCAAATTATCCATAAAGGATAAGCCTTCGAATCCATTAAAGTATACCATGGCATATTGAACTTCATGGACCACATTTTTATTGCGGTGATTGATCTTGGATTCAATTTCAGGCAAAGCATCCCGCACATTCATAATGGTCAAGGCCTGTATTCCTCGAGCAACCAAGTGCCCCTTGAAACTCCTTAATAAATCATAAGACTCCTGATCCAAATGGTAGGTATAATACACTTTTTGAAGGCTAATGGCTGCAGCCCCCGAAAACTTCCGATCAGCCTCAATCAACTGACCTAAAAAAAATCTTCTGAACCGTTCTTGTTTTAATAATTCAGATAATTTTGGTTCAATGTTCAACTCCGCATTATTGCCTTCAACAATAACTTCCATCAGCCTCTCATTAAGCATATTCTTCCAATACTTCCTATTGATCTCCAATTTATACGCCCGAAAACTGTAGATCAGTAATCCAAGCGTGAACAGAAATACCAATATTAAAATGGTTAATATCCCTAATGTCAACTCATGAAGGGTAAACATTTGTCCCATATTTCTATTTCAACAATCTATTTACACGAATAATCAATTCATTCGGACTAAATGGTTTCACCATAAAATCAGAAGCTCCTAAATCAAATGCCTCCAATACAGTTTCCTCCTGTCCCATGCTCGATAACATTATAATTGGAACCCTTTTGTCTAGATTTTTCAGTTCTGAAAGTATCTCAATCCCTGATGCAAATGGCATCATGATATCACTGATAATCAAATCGATGTCAGTATTTTTCAATAAATCAATTGCTTCCATTCCATTTCTGGTTAGGATAACTTGATAACCCTCTTTTTTAAGTTTATGTTCGATAGTTTTGAGGATTAATTCATCATCTTCAGCTAATAACACAACCATCTTTATTCCTTTATGTCTATTAATAATTTTTGTAAAATTTCAATTTCTCTTAACACCATAGGCATATGATCCCAAATCTCTACTCCTTTGTCAAACTGACTCTCCAACTCAACCAGCATTTGATTTAGTTCTTTCAGCCCTGCACTACCTGAAGTTCCTTTTAACTTATGCAGGATTCTTCCCAATAAGGCTTCATCTCGATTTTCTATGGCTTGCTGTATATCCAAATCCTGCATTTGCAGCTCTTGAATAATTAATCCATAAAACTGTTGTTTGAAAACAGGATCTGAGTCTGTTGCCTCCTCGATCACCTCAAAATCGATGTGCTGAACCTCATTCAATTTCGTTGTATTCTTATGCGTTGCTTGACGAAGTGAATTATAGATTACTTCTTTAAAGCTTTCTACTTTAATAGGTTTGGTCAAAAAATCATTAACCCCTACTTGCAAACAACGTTCTCTTTCTCCAACTACATTTGCTGCTGTGATGCCAACAATTGGAGTCTTATCATAGGCTGCTAAAGTTCGAATTTTGCGAGTGGCCTCTAAACCATTCATGACAGGCATCTGAATGTCCATCAGGATCAAATCAAAAGAATGCTTTTCGCAAGATTCCACCGCCAATAACCCATTCTCAACACAAACCGTTGAACAATTGGGAAGTATATTTTCAATCAATCGATTATTCAAGGCCATATTCACGGGATTATCATCTGCCAATAGTACATGGAATGATTTATTTATGAATTGCTCCTCATCGCTGACCGAATGAATTCCATTGTTTTCAAATGCTTGGCTTGCTGAATTATCCTTATTTAATACCCGATAAAGATCTTCAGAAATTATAGGTTTAGTTAAGATATAGGAGTTTGGTTCCTGTCGGAAATGGCCAATATGATTTTGATCATCAGAAGAAGTATGAAGCACTAGAATAGGTAATTCTTCCTTTTGAAGCGCATAAAATTCTTTGATCTTCTCTAAGGTTTCTAGGCCATTTAAAATGGGCATCCTATAATCCATTAGAATTGCATCAAATCGCTTACCTGTGCTTAAAAGTTGGAGTGCCTCAAAGCCATTTTCAGCAGTTTCAGTCTCAACTGATTTATGGGCCAGCATATGTTCCAGAATCATTCTATTGCTAGCATTATCATCTACAATCAGAGCTGTTTGAATTGATAATTTATTCTCTGATTCAATCGGACTTTCATAAGGAACTTCTATTTCAAAATAAAATTCAGAACCTTCAGCAATTTTACTCTTTAAGGATAGATTACTACCCATATATTTTAAGATATTATTTGAAATGGTCAATCCTAAACCAGTTCCCCCAAATCTCTTGCTTACTGAACTATCCTCTTGGATAAATGCATCAAAAATTCTTTGTTGTTTATCCTCTGGAATTCCAATCCCGGTATCTCGAACCGTAAATCTTATCCCTACTTTCTCTGAATTCTTGAAAGTCTGTTCTACTCGTAATTCAATCTCCCCTTTCTCCGTAAATTTAACAGCATTCCCCAATAGATTAATTAGCACTTGCTTGATCCTGGACTCATCAATTTGTATTATGGCTGGCAAGCCTTGATCAATATTCAGAAGCAATTCGATGTCCTTGTTCTGCGCTTGATACAAGATGACATGGATAACTTGGTTGACTAATTCATAGAGATTATACTGGTCAACATAAAATTCCAATTTCCCAGACTCAATCTTAGAAAAATCTAGGATATCATTGATGATGGCCAACAAATTCGTGCCCGATTCGTTGACATATTTCAGGTATTGTTTTTGAAGATCATTGAGCGGTGTTTTTAACAACAAATCGGAGAACCCAATTACCCCATTTAATGGAGTACGGATTTCATGACTCATATTGGCTAGAAACTCAGACTTGGCTTTACTTGCTAAATCTGCCAACTGTTTCGCCTTCCGCAACTGTTCATTGATCTCTACCTGCTCAGTAATATTTTGTGAAAAAATTATTATCCCGCCAATGCTGTTATCCGATAGTCGCCATGGACGTACCTCCCAATTATAGTGTTGATTTTCTTCACAACCTTCAACCTCCACAATTTCATCCAAATTTTTATAAGGAATGCCTTCCAAGGCCTTTTGATAAATTTCTTTCCTACTTTCTGGTACATTTGGAAATAGTTCATAGAGATTTTTTTTCCCTTTTTGATTAGCCCCTCGATGGAATTCTTCAATCCATTGTTGACTAATAGCCAAATAATTCAATTCCGTATCAAACATCGCTACGGATGCCGGGACATGCTTCACAAAAGTTTGAAGCATTGCTTCCTTCAATTCAAGATCTAAATATAATTTCTTACTCTGATCGATATCCTGAATGATTCCAAATACACGCTCACAACGCCCTTCAATAATTTCTGGAATCCCTTTTAGGCGTACCCAGATCTGCTCAGAATTTGGCTTCCGAAGCAAGATCTCAAAATCATAGGACTTTCCAGTAGTTATCGCCGTAGAAAACTTATGTTCTATATATGCCCGTTCATCGGATTCAAAAAATGAAAATACATTCTCCATATTTGGAACGAAATCATCGGAAACCCCATGTATATATCGAGTGGAGTCTGACCAATAAATCTCATTCTTTGCAATATCAACTTCCCAACCCCCCACTTGTGCGACAATATTCGTTTGCTCCAAGATCTGTTTGGTATGCTGAAGGTCCTTCTCCAATTTGATCCGGTCGCTCAGGTTTAATGCTGAACTAACAATATATTTCTTTCCATTCTGATCCTCTTCCAGCATATTGTTGTACAACCAATAAATCCACTCACCATCCTTCCGCTTCAATATCATCATCCCAGAATCCTCCCCATTCTCCAAAATCCGATCTAAATATAGCTGGACGAGATGCCTCTTTTCTTTCGGTACCAAATCCTTTAAATTAAGGCTTGGAATCTCCGCTAACTCATAACCCAAGGTCTGTCTTCCTTTTTCATTGACCTCTAGAATATTCCCTTGGAGGTCATGCATACTCATCAAACCAATTCCGTTTTCAAAGAAATTCCTAAATCTTCGTTCTGAGATTTCCAACTTTACCTTCTCTGAGTTTTCCTTGGTGATGTTTCTTCCAAAAGCAAAGATTTCCTTATTCTCCTGACCATGCTTTAAATGCCAGTCAATTGTTGCAAACTCTTCCTCTGAGATTGGAGTATTAGTCTGTACATTTACCTCTTGTTGGGAACTACGAACGGATTTAATCCTAGTAGAAACCTGGGAATCGCGCACTTGAAGTACTTCTAAAAAGCTTTCTCCAAGTAAATCCTTGACAGGTCTTTGCATTAATGCAGCAAAAGCTGGATTCGCCTCTTTTATACTAAAATCTTCATTCAGAACACAAATCATATTCTGAGTAACTGAAAGAATATCTTTGAAATATCCGGCTTGATTTAGTTTTCGCTTCGCCAAAAGAACGGTCACAACCGCTTTAGCCAGGTCTTTCAACTCTTGTAATTGATGTTGATTTAAGGTTTTAGGAAGGTAATCAATCACACAAAGGGTTCCCAAGGCAATTCCGCGATCATCTAAAAGTGGCACCCCCGCATAAAATCGAATTTGACCAGCAATAATCAAGGGATTAGTGGATGTACGAGGATCTAAAAAAGTATCCTCAATCATCAATGAATCATCACTCAGTAAGGTATATTGGCAAACCGTATTTTTTCTTTCCACGGTTTCTAAATCCAGACCTATACAACTTTGAATCCGCTGCATGTCTTTCTCCATAATGGCTATGATGGAAGTCGGACAATTGGTAATCCGGCAGGCCAATTCCGCAAAAATATCGAGTTCCGGAAGTTTACCCAATCCAATAAGTCCAAACGAATAAAGGATATTCAAACGTTCCGCTTCATTTTCCGGGACAATAGACATGCTCATAGATAATTATGGTAGATTAATAACTAATGCAATTTAGCTATAACAAATGTTATAACGTATGCTTTTATTAATTTAAACCATAAATTTGCTATATAGTTCTAAAATTATTTTAAGATTTTAAAAAAAATTAACCAAACAAAAATCATATTATATAAATAACTTTCTTTATTAAATATTTTAGCGATAAACATCAGATTTTAATTGTAGGTTTTCAACCAGGCATAAAAAAGGATGGATATCATCATATCCATCCTTTTATGAAAATCTATTTCAGCTAATTTCGCCTTATTTCAAAAATTCTTTAATATTCTTATTGCTACCGTAGATCACGATAATCTCACCCTCCTGTAAAACAGTATCCGGTTTCGGAATTCCATGAAGAATGGTAGTAATAATTCGGCTCTTCCCAAATAAGGTATCACGCTCCGCACTTTTTAGAATCGTAAGCACCAAGATTTCATATTTTTCCCTAAAGCCAATTTCTTGAATGGTTTTTCCGATATACTGTGCTGGGATTATCGCTTCCACAATGCTATAATTGGCATTTAATTCAAAAGAATCTACCAAACCTGATAAACATAGTTTCTTGGACCAACGTTCTGCAGTTTCTTCCTCTGGATGAACTATTTCTGTAACTCCAATGGCATTTAATACTTTTTCATGTAAGGCATTCACCGCCCTACTCACTAATCTCTTGACTTGTGCTTCTTTACACAGGGCAGTGACCATAATATTTGCACCCTCATCTTCGCCAATAGCAACAATGACAACATCTGTATTCTTCAACGGTAATGAATGAAATGCATTGGGCTCAGCAGCATCCAAAGCAATAGTATGGGTTATCTTCTCTTTCAAAGCAGTAATGCGCTCCAACTTTAAATCCACTCCGATGACCTCATTCCCTTGCGCCGTCAGTTTCATAGCTAATGAAGCCCCAAAGTTTCCTAATCCTATTATGATGAATTTCATGTCTTAATTTATTGTAAGTTCTTCTTTTGCGTATCTATAATTTGTAAACTTCACTTTCTTGAACATCGCAATCATGATGGTCAACATGGTTACCCGACCAATAAACATCAGGATAATCAAGGTTGCCTTGCTGCCTACTGAAAGTTTTGCCGTAATGCCTAAGGTCAATCCAACCGTACTATAGGCTGAAAAACACTCAAAAGCAATTTCCAGTAAAGTACATTCTGGATCAAATATCGAAATGGAAATAATACAACATCCAATGACGAATAAGGACAGGGTCATAATGGCAAATGCTCTTTTTATGGTAATTCCCGCAATTTCTCGCTGAAAGACTTCTACCCTTTCCTTTCCTTTTACCAAACTTAATATATTTAATATTGCAACTGCGAAAGTACTCGTCTTAATACCACCCCCAGTAGAATTTGGAGAGGCTCCAATCCACATCAACAAAATAATAAATAATATGCTATACACATGGAGAGCCCCATAATCGATACTATTGTAACCGGCGGTTCTTGGTGATACAACGGTGAATAATGCTGTAACAAATTTGCCTGAGCCTTCATGCGTCACCAAGATATTATCATACTCCAAAATAAATATCAAAATGGTAGCAAAGACCGTAATACTTATGGTTGTGATCAAATTGATTTTACTATTGATATTAATAACCCAAGGCTTATAATCAAATTCCCTATAGGCCATTTTTTTAAAGATTCTACGAAATAAATGCTTTAAATATTTTAAGATATTTATTACAATCGGAAAACCTAAACCTCCAAAAATAATCAATATAATCAGCACCATTTGAAAGGAATAATTATGGATGACCAGCGGATTAGTCAAACCATCCGGCACCAAGGAGAATCCAGCATTACAAAAAGAGGATATCGAATGAAAAATAGAAAAGAACAGATGTTCCAGAAAGGTCTGATCCATCAGTTTGGGCGTAAATAAAAAAATAAAGATAGCCCCAACCATTTCAATGGAGAAAGTAATGATAATAATGCGTTTCAACATCAGAAATACCTCACCCAGTTTCTCATTATTCGAAAAGCTATTGGTCGCGATCTGATTTTCATAAGTACTAGCTCCCTTAAAGAAATAGGCGAAATAATTCGTAAAGGTCAAGATGCCTAATCCACCGATCTGAATCAGCAGAATAATAATAAAATGGCCAATGGGTGTGAATGCAGTTCCAGTATCCAAGGTCGTCAATCCTGTTACACAGACTGCACTGGTGGCGGTAAATAAGGCATCGATAAAGGTAATGGGAACCTTGGTCGAAAAGGGTGTCATTAGCAATAAGCATCCCGACAAGATGATTAAAATAAAACTAAACGTAAACAGCTGAGCTGGGTTATAGAATGATCTCAAATTTTTCATATTACAGAACGATGACAAAGTAAGGATAATTTCAAAAAATCAGGAATTATCCCAAAATACAGAGCTAATATTGCTTATTAGTTTATTTTTTAATACCTTTGTATCTTATTTATTAAAAAAAATCTGCAAATCCCATTCTTGGATTTACAATTGATTCCCATTTATTTTTCGTTAAAAAGGATAAATCCTGGGGAATTACCCGATCCCTCACCGGATCATTTTTTAATTATTCTTACAAGTCTAACTATTAATTATCACAACAAAAAAATAGAAAAAAAATGCAAAATGCTAATCTGAATGGAATTGAGAGTAAGGTTGAAAAATTTATTGATAGTGCGATCGCCTATGCACCTGCACTAATCAGTTCTTTGATATCCGCTACATTAGTCCTATTCTTTGGTTTATGGATGATCAAACTATTTGGAAAACTTCTTAATAAAATTTTTGAAAAACGGGATGTGGATCCGAGTATCCGAACTTTTCTCGGTAACTTCTTAAATTGGCTCTTAAAAATCATATTATTTATTGTTGTTGTCAGTCAATTAGGAGTTCAGACCTCTACCTTTATTGCCGTCATTGGTGCCGCTGGTTTAGCAATTGGTATGTCACTGCAAGGATCCTTATCCAATTTTGCCGGTGGTGTATTAATTCTTTTGTTTAAACCATTTAGAGTCGGAGATTATATTTCTTCATCCTCAGGGGTAGATGGAACAGTAAAGATTATTGATATTTTCAACACCAAATTAGTAACTCCACAAAATCAATTGGTCATAATTCCCAATGGTGAACTTTCGAATAGTAATATCACCAACTATTCTGAATTAGGAACCCGAAGAACTTGGTTTAATATTGGTGTAGGCTATGATACAGATTTAAAAGCCGCCAAAAAATTATTATTGGAAACCATATCTAAAAATGAATTTGCGTTTAAAGAACCTGCGCCAGATGTTGTCGTGACAGAATTAGGCGATAGCGCAATTAACCTTTCTATTCGAGTAACCACCTCCAATGAGAATTTTTGGGCCATGCAGGAACAACTTATTATCAATTGCAAAGAGGATTTGGATAAAGCAGGAATTGATATTCCCTTTCCACAAACCGACATACATATCAAAAAATAAAAAAAGGCGAGATGTTAATTCATCTCGCCTTTTCTCTGCATTTGATTTTTATTTATGTGATAAAATCCAAGTTACGATTTCATCTAAATCAGCATCTTTCAAATTCGGGTGAGCAGCCATAGCTACTTCTCCCCAAACACCACTACCACCATTCTTAATCTTTTTCACTAAGATACTGTGCGCATCTTTATTGTCTTTGTAGTGCTTAGCAATTTCTACATAAGAAGGACCTACAGATTTCTTATCCACTGCGTGACAAGCTTTACAATCTGAGGCTTCAATCAATGCTTCTCCTTTTGGTTTACTACTTCCTTGTTGATGTCCCATTGGACCTGCAACGCTAGCATCGCCATCTCCTTTAGGAGCTGTTGATTTATCTGCAGAAGCTGGTACAAAGTCAATTCTTGAAATTGCAGCATCCGGATTTTTACTAAACCAACCACTTCCATATTCCAACACATAGAATTTACCATCTGGACCTACTTCCATATCAATAGGGCTATTAAATTTAACACCTCCCATAAATGGCTCCATCTTATCAAAATCACCATTCGGAAGCATGGTTACCGCTTTGAACCATCCACGAATCCAATCATAAATAAATAGTTTGCCTTCATAATAATCCGGATAACGGGTTTCTTTAGGGAACATCTCCGCATAATAAATTGGTCCTGCCATAGCATTTCTACCGCCAGATCCTACTTGCGGGAATTCCGGAGAATCTGCATATGGATACCAAATAAATGCTGGCATAGCCTCTGGCAATTCTTTCAACCCGGTATTATTTCTGGAATCATTTATTGGTTTCTTCGCATCATATGCCGGACCGGTTTCACCCGTCTCATAATTGTAAGGATGGTATGCATAGTTGTTACCAACAAAATATGGCCAGCCAAAGAATCCTGCCTTACGCGCTTGATTAACCTCATCGTATCCTCTTGGACCTCTATTAACAGAATCCTTATTCGCATCCGGCCCTACTTCTCCCCAGTACAAGAACCCATTCTTCTTATCAATAGAAATTCTATAAGGATTACGGTTACCCATGACATAAATTTCAGGCTTGGTTTTTTCAGTTCCTTTAGGGAATAAGTTTCCTGCTGGAATATCATAAGTACCATCTTCCTTCACAATAATTCTTAAAATCTTACCACGTAAATCATTGGTATTACCCGAAGATCTTTGAACATCATATTGCTCATGTCCTGCTCTAGAATCTTTTGGCGAATATCCGTTACTAACAAATTTCTGATTCGGCTCATCAAATGGTGTGGAGTTATCCCCAGTGGAAAGATAAAGCATTCTATCTTGTCCAAAAGCTAAGGAACCACCAGTATGACAACATATATCACGTTGTGAATAGAACTCAAGTACAACTTTCTCTGATCCCATATCCAACTTGTTATCCTTAAACACAAAACGTGAAAGTCTATTCACAGAAGTATCCTTTGGACTATAGAAAGCATAGATATAATTGTTTTTAGCAAAATCAGGATCTGCTGTCAATCCCATAAAACCTTCCTCAGCATTCACATTTGGAGTCTCCGTTTTATGATAAACATCTAACATTCCAACTTGGGTAACTTTATTGGTTTCTTTGTTGTACAATAATAATTCTCCACGACGTTGTGCAATTAATATATCCAAATTAGGAAGGATTGCCATTTCAGTAGGTTCAAAAAACTCCCCTTCCGCCATGGTTACTTTTTTGAATTGATCAGCCGCTGGAACTTGCTTGCTCTTTGCTTTTTTGTAATCTAATTCATAATTCTTACCAATGGCATACTCGATTCCCCCTAAGATATGCTTCAAGAAATTAGGATCCGAATATTCGGCATCCTCATGTCCCAATCCTGTATAAAACGAACGACCTCCATCATAGTCATGATACCATGCCACCGGAGAATCTTTAATTTCATCCTTATTCGGGAAAACAGATTTATTTACGTTCAAAAGGACTTTTACAGAAGGATCCATCTTTTTGAAAGTGTACCATTCATCTATAATTTCCCAAGGATTAGGTAATGATTTTGTTGAAGGATGGTTTTTGTCAACAATCGTTAACTCGCCTTTCTTCAATTCTGGCTCTGAGCCAAAATAGCCCCCTACCAAACGACCATACCAACCCCAATCAATTTCCGTATCTGCTGCGGAATGAATACCCACAAATCCACCACCTGCTTGAATATAACGTTCAAAATCAGCTTCTTGATAATTATCCAAAACATCTCCAGAGGTATTTAGAAAAACAACTGCTGAATAGTTCTTTAATGAATCTTCTACGAACCTATCCGCATTTGATGTTGTATCCACTAGAAAATCATTCTCTAGTCCTAATTTTTGAATCGCAGCATTCCCTTTTTCAATTGAATTATGGTGAAAGCCCGAGGTTTTGCTAAAAACCAGTACTCTAGCTTTACCAGAGCGTTTTTGTTGACAAGAACTCATTACCGCGACAAGCATCAGTAATAGAGAAATCTTGGATAAACAATTTTTGATCATACCTGTGTTTATTTATGTTTTATATGTGTTTAGGTTTTTGCTAATCCGTTTTAACAATTTAGCAAATGTTAGTAAAAAAACAAATATGCAATTTATTATGACAGTCTGAAATTCTGCATTAAAAAAATTACATGCCTTGTATTGGTTTTGAATTAATAAGAATTGAATTTAAGAAAAATATCTTATGCAAATACCTAAAAAATACAATTCAAATTCATTGTACTACCGGATATTTGCCGGACCTTCTCCGGACTTCCTTCGGACCTTGGTCGAAAAAATTCGAACGAGGTCCGACGAAAATCCGGCAGAAGTATGAATTTGACTATAATGAAAACATAAATAAAACAAAGGATTTCCAAGCTTCACAACCCTTACACTAGAATGGAATTGTTCTAGCTGAACATACTCCGTTTAATAAAAAACGGGCTAAGTGAAACACTTAACCCGTTAACTATTTATTTTTACTATTGTTCACTACGATACAAAACTCATCCAGTCTGAATTTAATCCATACTCTACTAAAGGATTTGCTGTGTTTTTACTTATATATTGACCATGGAACATCGTTAAATCCATGACCATATGTTGACGGGTCATCTCAACCAACTCCGGGTTAAAACCATTCATTTGTAATACAAATTGGAAACTAATCACCCGAGCAATCATTCTACCAATGGTCACCAGATCTCTTTGTGGAATTCCTCCTTCTAAATTGAAGTTAAGCTGTTCCTTGAAATAAGCTGCACTTAAATTTGACGTAGGATAATTAGAAAGGAAATCAAAAAGATTAGCAGTTTTAGACTTACGCATTAATTTTGTAATTCCTTCTGCGATCTGAGCATATAACATTTCGTTTGATCCTTCGAAGATTTGAAATGGTCTGCTATCAACCACAGAACGTCCTGCAATATGATCCAAGCGATAACCGTTTGCGCCTGCTAATTGTAGGCTTATCTGAGCAGATTCTTGCATTAAATCAGTTACCAGAGCTTTTAATGTATTAGCTTCAATACTCAAGCCTGAAAGGTCATGCTCAATTCCTGATGTTTGAACGGAATAAGCGCACATTCCTGAACAGATAGTAAATGCTGCCTGAATACGTGATAGTTGATATTTTACGGAATCAATATTGATTAATGGATTTCCACTCACAATACGATCTTGGCAGTGTTGCAAGGATTCATCCATCAGACGTTTAATAAATCCTAATCCCATTCCTGGGAATTGCAACCTGCTTCTATGAAGCATATCTAACATTAATTTGATTCCGGTACTTTCAGGGTTTAATTTTTGATCTTCTGGAACAACCACATCAATTGGATTCACACCATAAGGAATGGCATATAGTCCAAGATTATTATAGCGTTCAACCATTGGGATATGTTGTTCTGGATTTCCGTTCTCCGTCACGAAGAAATCGATATCCCTGGTCAATTCACCAGTTGTTGTATATTTTCTGGCAGTCACCAACCAATAGTTGGCAGCACCACTTAAGCCTTGCCAATGCTTTTCACCTTTTATTTTATAGGAATTACCGATATGCTCATATCCTGTTTTCATATTTAAGGCATCACTTCCGTATGCTTTCTCGGTAATCATCAAGCCGCCCATGGCGTTATTTTCCATGAAGTCTTTAAATACACGCTCCTGAACGGAGAAATTACCATACTTCGCCAAAGGCTCAAGGAAAAGGGCGATATTGATTCCGAACATCAAGGATAAAGCCAAGGATTCGTAGGAAGCAGCAGAAAGTACAGCTAAGCATTCTTTAACTGAGACTCCTCGCCCTGCGTGCAATTTTGGAATAGCAACCGCCAAAGGCTTCTTCTTCATAATCTCCGCCAAGAACTCAGCTGGAAAATCACGCTTTAAACTTATTGATCCGTAATCAAACTCTTCTCTAAATAGATGGTATAAATGTTTTCTAAATGATGAAATATAGCTGTCAAAGTCTACATTTTCTATTACCTGGTTCATATTGTTTCAATCTAATTTTTACTTGTCCCATTGATATAGGTAAATCTCAAATTACCTATAGAGATTTATCTAGGTAGATATGATAAATTCACTAAGTGTAAAATTAGGGGGAATAGCAAGTAAGAACTATGAGGAATAGGACAATAGTTAGGACAAATCGTGCATGAATGTTAAAACAAGTTAATTCACTTTTTTCCGATACTCTGTTGGTGATATTCCAACAATTTTTTTGAATAATCTGGTAAAATAAGATGGGTCGTCAAATTCCAATTCATAGGCGATGGTAGCGACGCTTTTATTGGTTTCAAGTAACATTAATTGGCTATGAATAATAGCCACTTCAAGAATTAGCTGTTTAGACGTCTTTTTAAATACGGATGATACGCATCGGTTCAAATAATTAACAGAAACTGCCAATTTATCTGAATAAAAATTCACTGACTTATGCTTATTGTAATGTAAATGAACAAGTTGTTTAAAAGCGATGGCAACTTCTTGACGTCTCGCCAAGGATTTATTAGAATCTGAAATTTTAATGATCTTCAACATGACTGTTTTAAAGATACTTTCATAATACGCCTGATAAGGATTTTCAGTGTATATCTCCTTATATAATAAGTCGAGTAAAATATTGAGTTCTTTATTATCGGTATTATGGAGATTTAACAAAGGGGAGATCATAAAAATGTTCAGGATTTCCTGTTCCCGGAACAGGGAAGTCATTGCCTGTTCTTTTATTAAGATACAATAACCTTGTGCGGATTTATCAACTGAATCTATAGCAGAAATATTACCATAATTGGAAATAAGTACGGCAGGTGCCTGAACCATAAAACTTGTGGATTCGATCTGATGTTTAAAATACCCTTTATTGATATATATTAAAAGGTTATACCCAAAGAAGATTGGTGGAATTGGGGTTTTTAGATAGGGAGCAATATCACGTAATGGAAAGATTTTGATTGGCGTATGGATATAGGTCAGGTGTTTCAGGCTACCTGCCATGAACTTCTCAACAAACTCATCTGCATTGATTTTATTTTTTTCCATCAGTTTATTGGATTATAATAAAACAAACATAATAAAATTGAATGAGTAAGAATTACTGCCTTACCTGAAATGGGTAGTATTCTATTCTTAATTACGTTCCATGATTTTCAAACTATTATTTCTTGGTCTAAAGCAAGTGATAATAGGATTTGGAGAATGACAGTAAGCAAATATTACCCTAAAGATAATTTTTTCCTATTAGAGTATTTACAAAATCAACAGTTGTTACTGAAAACCAAATAATTAAAAATTTTATAGTGGTTTAAGCATAATATTCACTTTTTTCTCATTATATTCAATTCTGTTATTATTGACCATAAATAATTACTAATTTTGAAACAGTTTTTCAAGTAAGAAAGTAATGAGTACAGAAAATAAAATTAATGTGTTGTATTTAGATGATGAAGAGAACAATTTATTTTCTTTTAAGGCGGCCTTTAGGTTAAAATACAATGTATTTACAGCTATAAAGGGTGCTGATGCCTTAGACATCATTCGCAACAATGATATTCAGATCATTATTACAGACCAGCGTATGCCAGAAATGACAGGGGTTGAGTTTTTGGAGAAGGTGATTAAAATTAAGCCGGATCCGATGCGTATTCTGTTAACAGGATATACGGATATGGGTGCTGTAGTAGATGCGATTAATAAGGGTAAGATATTTCACTATCTTAATAAGCCATGGAGCGAGGAGGAATTGACCCAAACCATTTCTCGAGCTTATGAAATTTACTTAAACAAGAAGAATATCATCGATCAAAAATCGAAGTTGGAAATTTCTAATGAACAATTGGAGTTTTTACTTCGTCAAAGACTACTTTCATAAAATGGTAACTATTCCTTTGACGGAATAGTTACTATAAATTTTGAACCTTCATCAGGTTTGGATTCTACTACGATTTCCCCTTTTAATTTTTGAATGGCAGTTTTTACATTGTATAAACCAAAGCCCATTCCCTCTGCTTGGTCACTTGCTCTGAAAAACAAGCGGAATATATCATTAATGGATGATTCTGAAATTCCGATTCCATTATCTGAGACTGTTATTATGGCCTGCCCATTTTCCGTATTTGCGGAAAGCTTGACTTTCTTTTCAACAGTTTCATTTTTCTGATATTTAATGGCATTGGAAACCAGATTATGTAATATCAATTCTAAAATTGATTTATCATTGATAAAGGTATTCTCTTGATTCACTTCATAACTGATTTCAACACCCGAACTTTGGGTATATACTTTATAGAAATCCAAAATATCCTCGAAGATGACATTAAAGTCAATTTTAGATAGATTAAGTTCGCCTCTTCTTAGCAAATAATAATCCCTTAGGCTATTGATATAATCTTCAAGTTTCACCACTGAAGCCTTCATTAGATTCAATATTTCATGAACCTGCTCAACACTCTTGAAATCTAAGGCAATGCGGATTGCACCAAGGACACCCGCTAAAGGATCTCTTAAATCATGACTTACGCTATATGCAAATTTATCAAGTTCTTCATAAGCTTTTTGAAGCTCCATATTTCGGATGTCCAATAAGGAATTGGTCACATAAAATTTATTAGCTTCTTCAATACAAGAAATAATTTCAGCTTCTTCCCAAGGTTTTTTAATAAACCTAAAAATGTGTCCACGATTAATGGAGTCAATCACCGTTTCCATATCAGCAAATGCTGTTATCAGAATCCGAATTGGTCGTGGGTACTCCTTTTTGATTCGGCTAAAAAAATCAATACCGTTTTCTCCAGGCATCTTTTGGTCACAAAAAATAACCCTGATATTCGGATGAGTCATCAAAATATTTTCAGCATCTGTGGTATTGCTTGCAATATGTATATTGTAATGGAATCGCAACGCTGCCTTAAACCCAACTAAATTATTGTACTCGTCATCAATGTACAATACCTCAAAATTCTTATCCATACTATTACCTTTTAGTGTGACCTAAAAACTCATTTAAAAATCTAATACCTTATTGTCTTACAGGTAACTCAATATCAAAATTAGTTCCTTTGCCCTCAACAGAATTTAAACTAATCTTGCCATTATGCCTTTCAATTGTTTTATATGCAATTGACATCCCTAGGCCTGTACCTTCGCCAACATCTTTCGTCGTGAAAAATGGTTCAAAGATTCTTCCTACCACTTCTTTAGGAATTCCTGTACCGTTATCACTAATACTTATTATTACTTTCGACAAATCGTCGTTCAATTTTGTTTCAATTTTTATTTCTCCACCTGGATTTCCATTAAATTTTTTCTCAACTGCATAAATAGCATTTGAGAGGATATTCATAAAAACCTGATTTAATTTGCCAGCATAGCATTCCACCATAGGAATATTATAATAATTCTTGACCACTTCAATCCGTTCCTTGGTCATTGAATTCAATATTACCAGGGTAGAATCCATACATTCATTCAAATCGGCACGCTTTAAAGTGTCTTCATCAATTCTTGAGAATATCCGTAAGCTTCGGACAATCTCAGCAGTCCGTTCTGCCCCTTCTTGAATACCTTTCAACAAGAAATCTATTTCAGATTTCAAGTAATCCAAATCATTATTATCCTTGATGCTTTTAATCATCGATTGCTTTTCAGCAGTATTCAGTTTGTCATTCAAGGCTATCAATTCAATTTCGTCGATAATTTCCCAGAGGATTCCAACATCTCTACGCAATGGATTGACATTTGAAGTCACAAAATTAATCGGGTTATTAATTTCATGTGCAACACCTGCGGTCAGCTGTCCTAAGGAAGCCATTTTCTCTGACTCCACTAATTGGGCCTGAGCATCCTTTAAATTATCCAAGGTAAGACTTAAGGATTTATTGGACTCTTGTAATTCCTCTGTTCTTTCCAACACCTTTTTCTCCAAGATTACATTCTGCTCTCGAATAAGCTTTTCATTCTCTTGAGAAATCGCCAATTCACGAACCTGTAATTCCAGCATTTCTTTTCGATAAGTATTGATCTTATCTGCTAATGCAAATGATAAGAGAAGTGCCTCGATCACTGATCCAATTTGCACAGAGCGAGCTGTAAAAACATTGTTTGGCAAAACCCCGTAATCTTTTAGGACGAAAACTAGAACAGAGATCAAAAAGATACACCAGGCAAAAAGGAAGAATTTAGTTTGGCTATATTTTCTTCTTGAAAGCTCAAAGGCAAAAATTAGGACTATAGCTGCACCACCTCCAGCAACCAAATTCACGATTCTATAGGCAGGCGTGATATAGCCTATTATTAGTAAAACAATTGCAAAAAAGTAACCTAATAAAAAGACATTCAACAATTTATTAAACCCCTTAGCTTCGACGGATGTATGTAAAAAGGATTTCACAAATATGATGGCTCCAATACCAGACATTGCCCCCGAGAAAGCCAATATACGGGCAGAAATCCATTCGCTATGAACATTGAAAATCCGTTCAAATAATCCTTGAACAGCCATCTGAGCAAAGAAAACCCAAAAAATATAGTTCACATAACTCAGGTAATGCTTCTCACCGGTTGCTACGTATAAAAAGGCATTATAAAGCACTAGAGATAGCATCAATCCGATGTAAATTGCGGAGAGGATATCTTCTTGTTGTAGAAAGGAAAACAAACCTGCTGGGGAATGAATAGTAAGCGGAACAATGACTTGAGTTTCACTTTGCAACATCAAATAACAAGTTGCCTTCTCACCTTTTTGAAGCCTTAACTCAAAGAGATAAAATTGATGCGGGATTTCACGTTCCGCATAGTCATTCCCAATAGAATAACTTACACTATCAATTTTTGAATTAATGATCGAGTAAAATTTTACGTTCCCAATATTTGGATGTGATAAATCGACAATAACATGTTCCTCATCTGTGTTATTGATTACTTCAAATTTTAACCAATGGGGATTCTTGACAATGCCAAGGTTTGGTACATCCGTTAGGCATTTTTTAAATAATTCAGGATGGGCAATAACATCTTGCAGGGAAACCTTATTTGAACCTTCCTCATATAGGGATAAATACTTGCCAATATTTTTAATATCCTTTCCATTAAAATGAACGATACTATCCACGGCAGCAGTGGCCTGAATACTGCAAAGATTCAAGAATACAATAACAGAAAGTAGGAAATATTTAAACATTATCCACGTGTTAATTAGTACTATTCGCACTTAGAATCTTTTCTAAATCCACGTAATACCTACCTGAATTTAGCGTTTGATTCAATAATAATTTCCTTGAAGCCCAAGTGGAAATTCCACCACCTAAAATAACTTCTGAGGCCAATTGAGGCCATGATTTCAGCGATTTCCCAAGTTCCGGCAAAGAATCTTTCATCCTTTGCGACAAATCCTTAGCATTGACAATTTTCATGAGAATTCCCATTCGAGAATTAGGATCCAAGGCCTTAACTTCTTCGAGAGAAAGGTCCCCTACTAGTCCGTGAAAGATTTGTAAATCGGGATTTAAATCAAATCGCTCTATATCTAACATAGCTCTATCATTGGTTTCCATAATAACTGGAATTCCTAATGCACGAGCACGAAGTCTACTTTCGACCTTGACTTCAAAACTATCACAGACTTCAATCAATAGGTCTAACTTTTGATCGCCAAGTAAAAAGTCTTCGAAATTATCAGCATGAACTCCTTCAGGGAAGATTTCAATTTCCAGGTAAGGATCAATTTCAAAGATTTCCCTTGCAGCCAGAATAACTTTCGGGGTTCCAAGATGGAAAACACCAGCCCGCAATCTATTTAGATTACTCAGATCCAGACTATCAAAATCTGCCAGTTTTAGTTTACCACAACCGCGCTCCATGGCTATCGTCAAGGCCACAGATTGCCCAACTGACAGACCTAAAATCCCAATGGTTTTAGTAGCAAGGAGATCTTGCTCCTCTTGAGAAATTTTTAACTTATTTCGGTTTGTTCTTACCTCGATAAAATCCTGACGGTTCAAAATGTGTACTAAAGTTTTCCTCCATGGGTAAAATACCCATGCTCCCAATTCTTCCAAAGGTTGATTTTTACTGAATAAACGAAGAAATGCCTGAAATTGTTCTTCATTTTTTTCAGAAGTTGGATTTCGACAAACGAAGAGGTCGCGGACCTGACGTTCAAATTCATCCTGAATAAAAACGATCTCATTGGCATCAATAAGATCTTGAATTTCTTTGACATCCCCAGGTTTCGATTTATCAAAAAATATGGGTTTGAAAATATTTTTGGAGTCGGCTATTAGAGCTTTCATAATCAATTATAAAATATTTACCTCATCAGGATTTAAGCCTTGGTCCAAGGACCTAGGGCCATCAGCCATATGGATAATTTCCTGTAAGTTCCAATCCTTTAAATCATTCAGACTAAGGTCGTAATGGATTTCGATTTCTTTGTTTCGGAGGACTTCGATTCGAGGTCCTACGGCTAATTCCCTTAAGGAAAGAATGGCATTTCGGTCTTCCTCCGACGCGGTGGGTACATTCACAACATCATCCAAAACCATCGTAGTCGCAAGGAGGTCTAATTTGGGATAATAGAAGGTTCCATTATTGCCAACTCCAAATTCTTGTCGATAACCGACAGCTTTCGTTAAATTAATGGTATATGGAGCACAGAGTGCGAAGAGTGTTTTTAAACCAATTCTGGGTGCAATGGCGATTGCTGCGCGGGTTAGAAATATACTTCCAATCCCATAACCAGCAATTTCTCGGGAATTCCAAAGTCCACAGCCTTCGCCTGTTCCTTCTTGAGCATAAGACCATACTAGATCAAAAATTTTGGGGTCCATTTTTCCGGTGGCTTCTTCAATAGGGAGTGCTTGGGTTCCTCCGGCTACGTGAATTCGAGCCCCACCATAAACATTTTCTCCATCCAACGATTCAACAATCAACACAAAAGATGCAGGATTAAACATCCATTCATCCTTTGAAGAGGTAACTTTCTTGACGCCAATTGAGGTCAAAACGTGTTCATGACCTTTGATAAATCGTAAACAAGTTTCAGGGTCATCTATTGCTCTAAATGCCCTTAACCTAACAACAGGTCTACCATTTTTTAAAATTAATGTCACTTTTCCTTCGGCTATTTTTAATAAATAATATAAAATTTATTTTAAAGCTAATATTGCCAGCATCACACTAACATCCTTGTCGTCATATTAGTTAATTTATTGACACAATCAGCTTATAAAAACCAACACTGTTAATTGAAAAATTACCTTAATTCTATAGTTCTCGTTCGAACAATAAATGTTCTATGACAAATCTGGTTTGGTTCTTCATGCATTTTTCAATGAATAGGATGCTTTTTCTAACGATTCCAATGTAGTCTCCAATTAAGAGATGAAAATATCATTTACAATGACATCGGTTAATATTATTAAATGAATTAAAATTTCTTAAACTCATAAAATAAAATACCCCCTCATTTTCCTCGCATTTATTCATTTACAAATGCATAAATTCAATCTTTCAATGGTAGTACGTATAAAAATTTTGCAGATAATTTTCAACAAAACCCTTACAAAAGAACGCATTACCACGATTTAGATTTAATAATTGTGTTTATTAATAGTAAGTGTCATCATGATTATATACTCAGGTTAACAGGCACAAGTTAGCACTTTTTTTAATCTTATTTAATAAAATTTAAACGATAATGTATCGATTTTAGGGATTTTTCATGGAGTCAGGAACAAAAATTTCTTTATCTTTACTATAATTCTGGTATAGGTTTTCTAAAAACCTCCCGAGGAACACTAAAATATCTCACACTAATTATCACATCTACCAGAATAAAACTGGACAATTGCTTAATTGAAATGAAAATTCAAAACGCAGAAGACGAAATAAACTCGCTGAAAAGAAGACTGAAAGATTATGACCAACTCATTTCGTCCATCGATGATATCATCTTTGAAATCGATCAAGATGGTAGGATTTTGAATTGTTGGACCTCTACACCGGAGGAATTATTTTTTGAAAAGGAGAACTTCATCAATAAGACCATTGAAGAATTGTTTCCTGAAGAATTTTATAGAAGCATTTTTTATATCCTGAACAAGTCCTTTAGCAAACGCAAAGGTTATTCACTAAAATACAGGTCACCGTTTAAGATTGAATCTGAACAATGGTATAGATTAAAAACAAGAATAATCGATGATGTATCAGACCGACTTTTAATTATTATCACTAATATTACCCGCGACCAAAGGCTTTTTTCAAATATTCAAATCAAGGAAGAAAAGTTCAACAGAGCGTTCAAGAACTCTTCCATTGGGATGCTCCTCTTGAGTAGTAAATTGAAAGTGATTGAATATAATCAAGAATTACAGGATATGTTAGGCTATCCGGAAGCCGAAGAAATGTTGGAGAAAAAGCTAACCTCCTTCATCGACCCCGATCATTTAGAATATGTAAAAACGGCGATGGAAGAAGTAAAAGACGGGATTAAAGAAAAAACTATTATTGAAGCAAGCTGCATCGGCAAGGATGATCGTCCGATTTGTTGCCTAATCAATATTTCCTCCATTCGGGATGTTTCAGGAAAACTTATTTACTTTCTTTGTCAAATTCAGGATCTTTCTTTATTCAAAAACAATGAGATCAAACTTAATCAGCAAAATATTTTGTTGGAAAAAAGGAATTATGAATTAAAAGTAAAAGTAAATCAATTAGAAGCCTATAATCAGATTCTTACCCATAATTTGCGGACGCCAATCAGTAATATTGAAATGATTATTGGGCAATTGATTGAAGAAACTGATCCCAAAGAGAAAGAGATATTAATTAAATACCTAAAACAGAGCAATACTAAATTTCTGAATTTATTTGATCGACTAATTGAGAGCTTAGAAATTCAGAATTCCAATGATTCACTTTTTCAGATTTCTAATATGGAGGAAATATGCCAGCACCTCCTACTCCATTTTCAATCTAAGATTGAGAGTAAAAAATTGGTGATCGCTTGTGATTTTGAAGTCAAGGAAATTGCTTTTCCAGCAATCTATTTCTATAACATCATTCTTTATCTTATCTCAGAAAGTTTAAAGGGAGTCCAGTCCAATAAAGAAATTGCTATAAAAATAACTACTAAAATTGTAAACAATAATATTCAATTAATTGTTAAAAATAACTGTGAATCAATACGTTGTTTTGGAATTGAAAGAGAGCTAGAATCGAATGATTTAGAGGTAGATGAAAATACGTTGTTAGATTTGCATATGGCAAAACAACAAATCCAGAATTTTGGTGGTAACATACTAATTTCCAGAGATGTTGAATACGGTAATGAAATCATTATCACTTTACCAATTACTATCAAAGCCGAATAATTATGAATGATACCATAAAGGTTGCATTAGTAGATGATGATTCCATTTTTTGCTACCTCTTCAAAAAATACATGGAGAATTACACTCATAAAAAAATTGAGTTAAAGATTTTCTCTGATGGAATAATTGCGGCTGAATATTTTAGAAATAATGCGAATAATGCAAGTAGTTATCCGCAATTCCTGTTTATTGATATTAACATGCCATTGATGAATGGTTGGGAATTAATGAAAACCATCCGTGAAGAAAAGCTATTTCCAGAGAAAACTGTTCGAATTTATATCATAAGTTCATCCATTTGCATTACAGATCGACAAAATAGAAAAGACGAGTATCAATATATTGAATACCTAACTAAACCAATAAACTCCAAGACCTTATTTGATGTCCTAGACACCTCTAAAAACGATTAATAGTTAATTATACGCTTTATATTAAAACCAATTATTACTTAATATTATTAATTCATTACAGCTAGCAATTGTTAACAATATATTATCATTTAATTTATTTCACTAAAAACACGGTGAATACAGTCTAATTTTCTTTAATAAGATTAACTTTGTTGCGTTCTTATTAATAAATTAAGGCTATGCAGGATCGCACTATTTTCAAAATAAGTAGTAAAATAAAAGAAATCAGGAAGCAGAAAGGTATTACTATCCAAGCGTTAGCTAATCAAGCTGGGGTGAGTAAAGGATTAATCTCTCAAATAGAAAATAACAGAACCGTTCCATCGCTTTTGGTTTTAATCAACATTATTAATTCGCTTCAAATTGATCTTGATGAATTTTTTGAAGATTTTAAAGGTGCAAGAGAGCAAGGAATAGTACTTGTCATTAAGAAAGATGAGTATAGCCATTTTGAAAACGAACAACATAGTATTGGTTTCGACTACCAACGAATATTAAATAGCAATATTGAAAGCCACAATGTTGATATTGTATTATTACAAATAGCTCCTAAGGTAGAGAATACAGCTATTAAATCCGATGCATTCGTTTTTCAATATGCCATCCAAGGGCAGATTGAGTACATATTTGCGGACCGTACGATTCAACTGGAAGAAGGAGACTCCTTAATCTTTAACAGTAGATCAGCGTATGCAACAAAAAACATCAGTTCCGAAAAATGCCTTTTGCTAATGGTGAATTTTATTAAAAACAATTAATACTTAACGGTATCAGATTCTAAGAATGGTAAATTATAGTTTCCGGTATCGATTTTTGATTTCCCATTAGTTTTTTGCGCCTCTGGATTGAACTTAGCATCAGTTTGAAAAGCATAAATATTGCTTAGTGATTTGATTGAATTCAACTGTGTAATTCCTTGTTCGGAAACTTTTGTTCCCACCAGATTGATATAGTTTAATTGAGGTGCAGTTTTTAGCAAAGCGAGACCTTGGTCACTAACTCCAGTATATTCCAGATGTAATCGCATCAAATTTGGCATGGCTGCGATTTGCTTTAAACTCTGATCCGTTATTTTCGTATGTCCTAATTTTAGTTGAACAATGTTTTCTTTGATTTGCATCAATTCTTCCAAGTCTTTATCCGTTAATTCAGGATAATTGATGGCATTGACAACAACATAATTATTTTCCGCTGAGACTGGTAAGATTTTGATTCCTTTCGCCTGCCAATCATTGATTTTGTTTTCTGGTAAGGAAGGAGCTTCAGGTAAACTCGCGTATAATACTTCACTTTCCTCACTTTCTGCAGGACTTTCGAGTTTTTTTAGGATGGCAGCAATTTCCGGATTTTGTTGAATCTCACTGACTTTATTCTCGAAAGAAAGTCCTGAGTCGATCCACCAAGCAATCAATTTGATTTGGTCTTGGGTAATTGGCTTCCTTCCCTTTGGCGGCATTCTATCTTCATGGCCTTCCGGCAGGATTAATCTTGCATATAATTCACTTTTATCTTTGTTTCCCTTGATTAACAACTCTCCTGAATCTCCTCCTTTTATAAGGTTCTCCTTACTATTAAGTGCAAAGCCTCCCTCCTGCTTTTTCTCACCATGACAGCTCTGACACCTGGCTTGAAAAATAGGCTGGATCACTTCATTGTATACCTGAGCATTTTGTACATTTTCCAAAGGCAATATTTCATTTTCTTCAGGTTCAACACCCATAAAGTCCTTGATTGCGGTTGGCAAAGCATCTTTGATATAACCTTTTCCATGGGTTAATGTTCCACCGAAATGACCCGTAAAACCTAATAGTAAAACGATAATTCCAAGGAACAAGAAACGCTGAGACCGAAGTTTAGCAAGTTTATCTGTGCTGGAACCTTCTTTTTTATAGAGTACATAGGTAAAACTACTAACGATTGCTACGGCAATTCCCAGTTTCTCATGAAATTCCAATACATCTTCATCATAACCGCCGTCATTCGATAGGAGAAATCCCGTCACTGCAGCAACTATTGCTGCAACTGCACCGACCAATAATGAAAAACGAATTGCCGGGTTAAACTCGTCAGTCTTTTTGAATTTTCCAAAAAGCGCCATAAAAAATGCCAGTACCAACATTCCAATTGGCAAGTGTACTAAAATAGGATGAAATCTCCCGATAAATGAACCTAACTCTTCAAAGAAAATCATAACGATTGGTATCTATTTTTCAGGAGGTCTAACATATATTTATTAATTGTCCATTGGTCAGCCACAGGCTGTTGGGTATAAGGTAAGGTTGGCAGGTATCCATCTGGGCCAAATTCCATACACATCGTTAAAGTCTTTTTTCCTTGTTTTTTATGCAGTTCCACAATTTTATCCCACCAAGCGAGGTGTTGGTCAAGAGCAGCTTTCCATTCAGGAGCTGCAGGATCATTTACCTGAGGTCCTTCAGGATGTCCAACCCGTGTATGGATATGTCCTGTCCGCGATAAGGCTAAATCCACCACGTCTTTTTGATCAGTAAGCAAAGATTCATGAACTACACACCAATGCGAGATATCCAGCGCTAGTGTTAATTCAGGGATTTTCTTTAAATATTCTTGCGTAATATTTGCTGCGAAACTAAATCTTCCGCGATGAGTTTCATGGTAAATCGGAATACCAGACTGCTTACTGATTTCAAAACCTAGTTGAATTAATTTTTTATTCTGTTCAAAACTGTAATATTCCTTACCCGTATGGCAATTAATATAATCAGGTTTTATTTGAATGGCTTCATTGAGGCTATTACGAAAAGATTCATAATAAGACTCAAAATCCTTACCTCCGCCACCTGCTAAAATCCCAAGGCTTAGATTATTATTTTTCAAAGCGGTTAACATCTCCTTTCTTTCAGTTTCGGAGCCTGGCAACCAGGTTTCAACACCATCATATCCAGCAGCTTTTACTTTTTTGGAAAAGACCTCCCAAGAGTCAGTCATTCCCCAATTTGTACAATAATATTTTATGTTCAAGTCTGATTTGGATTGCCCAAGCAAGACATTCCATTGGCATGCCAATACGATAAATAAGCAGTAAATTAATCTCATTTTATGATTAAATAATATCCTTGATTACAACACCTTCAACATCTGTCAACCGGAAAGGCCTTCCTTGAAATTCATAGGTAAACTTTTCATGATCAAAGCCCAATAAATGGAGCATGGTAGCATGCACATCATGCACTGAAGATCGACCACTAACACCAGTAAAACCAATTTCATCCGTTTCACCATAGCTGATACCATTTCGGATACCTCCACCAGCCATCCAAATGGTGTATGCATCGGTATGGTGGTCTCTGCCTAAAAATGGCATATCATTATTATCCCGATTTTCCTGCATTGGCGTTCTTCCAAATTCCCCACCCCATACGACCAGGGTTTCTTCCAGGAGTCCGCGTTGTTTCAAGTCCATGATCAAAGCGGTCATTGGACGATCAATTTCACGACATTTATTTCGAAAACCTAAGTCAATTGAATCTGCAGGATTTGTACCATGGCTGTCCCAGCCCCAATCAAATAATTGCACAAAACGAACTCCTTTTTCCACCAGTTTTCTGGCTAAAAGGCAGTTGTTGGCAAAGGATTCCTTTCCTGGTTCTGTCCCATATAATTCATGGATATATTCAGGTTCATTATTGATATCCATCACTTCAGGAACCGCAACCTGCATTTTATAAGCCATTTCATATTGGGCAATTCTGGATAAGGTTTCAGGATCTTTAAAGGTCTTAAACTCTTCTTTATTGACGGTATTTATAGCGTCTATGGCATTACGTTTTAAATCGCGGTCCATCCCTTCGGGGTCTGCAATATATAAAACAGGATCACCTTTAGAACGGCATTGAACCCCCTGATAAACGGAAGGCAAGAACCCACTTCCCCAAACACTTTTTCCGGCATCTGGGGTTTTACCTCCTGAAGTCAGCACCACAAAGCCAGGGAGATTACTATTTTCAGAGCCCAGACCATAAGTTACCCAGGAACCGATGCTCGGTCTTCCCAATCGGGCACTCCCGGTATGCATAAATAATTGTGCGGGTCCATGGTTAAACTGATCGGTATGTACTGCCTTCAAGAAACTAACTTCATCAACCACCTTGCTAAAATGAGGTAAATGGTCAGAAACCCAGGCACCACTTTGGCCATATTGCTTAAAAGTTGCTTGAGGGCCTAACATTTTAGGAACTCCCCGGATAAAGGCGAAGGTTTTTCCTGCCAATAAAGACTCCGGACATGGTTGATCATGCAATTTCTGTAAGGCCGGTTTATAATCAAATAATTCTAGTTGCGATGGTGCTCCAGCCATGTGTAAATAAATAACATTCTTGGCTTTTCCAGCAAAATGTGGCGCACGTGGGCTCAAAGGGTTCAATGAATTCAAATCAACCTCATCAGCCTTTCCAGAGGAAAGAGGACCTATACAATTTGCCATCATGCTGCCTAAAGCAATACTACCAATTCCAGCGACACATTTCTTTAGAAAATGTCTCCTAGTTTCTGCCTGTAATTGTTTATGGTATGCTTCTTTTACCAACCTATCAAAATCTTTCATCCTCTTATGATTTGGTTAAAAATTCATCTAAATTCAATAATGCATTTGCTACCAATGTAAAAGCAGCATCTGTTAATAATTCATTACGATTTGCAGCCTTATGGTTCTCACCCATGAACTTTTCAGCTTCACCCGGTCTCTTCTCAAAATTCTCCAAGGCCTGCGCATAGAGCTTTTCAAGGGCAACTAATTTATCCTCAGAAAGTTTTCTAAACATGGTATGCTGGTAACCAGCGGCAATACTACTTTTCAGATCACCCTTGCCTTCCTTTTTCATAATTGATGCAAGACTTTTTGCTGCTTCAATATAGACTGGATCATTCAAGGTAGTCAATGCTTGTAAAGGAGTATTGGTTCGGATTCTATCCACCAAACAAACCTCCCTACTGGAAGCATCAAAAGAAATAAAGGAAGGATAAGGACTAGTACGTTTCAAGAAGGTATAGATTCCTCTTCTGAATTGGTCCTCGCCTTCGCTCTTTTTCCATGCTTCCCCGCTGTAAACCGTCATCCAAACCCCATCAGGTTGATAAGGCATCACACTAGGTCCGAACATTTTATTGCTCAATAAGCCACTCACCGTCAAAGCCTGGTCACGAATTTGTTCGGCTGATAACCTAAATCTAGGCCCTCTTGCCAAATAGTAATTTTCAGGATCTTTCTGTGCGTCTTTGGATTTCAGACTAGAAGATTGTTTATACGTGGATGAAAGCACCATATCCTTAATCAAGGATTTAATACTCCAATTCTTTTCATGCATCAGGTCCAAAGCCAAATAATCCAATAATTCACGATGGATTGGCGGAATACTTTGGGTTCCCATATCGCCTAATGGTTCAACGAGTCCTCTTCCAAAAATTTGAGCCCATACCCTATTCACTACTGTTCTAGCCGTAAGCGGATTGTCCTTAGCAACTAACCATTGCGCAAAACCTAGACGGTTATTAGGAGCATTCTTTGGAAATGGATTCAAGGTTTCCGGAACTTTTGGTTCCACGACATCCCCTAAAGCCAATCGATTTCCTCTTTCGAAAACATGCGTTGTACGCCTCATCTCCTTCGGATTCTCGATCATGATTGGCACGGATGAAGGGTTCGTATTTACCAATTGAAGGATACTTTTTTGAATGTGCTCTGAATTAGGTGCATCCGTATTTGGAAATGGTTCACGGAATGCAAACCATTCAATCATACAAACAGGTTGATCTTTACCAAGATTAGGATTTTTAAAAACTAGGTATAAATCATGTCTTCCAGTGACTTCAGCAATTGGAGCTTGAATTACCTGCCTACCATTTGTATTTGGAAGGTCGATTTCAGCTATGATTCCACCACCAATGGTATCCTTATGGATTTCCAGTTTACCACCCGTATTACCGGTCCAGTAATTTAAGTAAATCAACTTTTTCCCATCTAACTGAATATCCCTTAATCTGGCATTACCACCATTTCTTACCCCTAACCATTTGGTATCATACAATGCAGCGTTGACCAATCGATCTGAATAATGAGCATGGATTTTTGGTTCCAAGCTTTTCAAGAATAAATCGGTGGAATGCAATAGTTTTTCATTTCCGTATTTACTAAGCCAGGTTTTAATACTGTCTACACGTAATTGGTCGGCTTCACCATAGAATCTTAGTCTTGGATGATCACCTTCTGTATCTTCGTCGCGGGTATTATTAAAAAAGGCGACAGATTTATAATATTCCTCAAACTTAAATGGATCATAGGTATGACTATGGCATTGAACACATTCAAAAGTGGTACTTAGCCATACTTGGTAAGTTGTATTGACACGGTCCAGGACAGCTGCCACACGGAATTCCTCACTATCGGTACCACCTTCATCATTATTCATGGTATTTCTATGAAAGGCTGTAGCAATTAATTGATCCTTGGTCGGTTCAGGCAATAAATCACCGGCCAATTGCTCAATGGTAAATTGATCATAAGGCATATCCTTGTTAAAAGCCTTAATTACCCAATCTCTATATTCCCAGATTTGCCTAGATACATCCTTTTCATATCCTTTGGTATCCGCATATCTCGCCATATCCAACCACCATGAGGCCCATTTTTCACCATATTGTTCAGAAGCCAACAAGCTATCGATACGTTTCTCATAGGCATCCTCACTTTTATCATTAATAAACGAATTTACTTCAGCAAGACTTGGGGGAACTCCAGTCAGGTCTAGGTACAGCCTTCTTAATAAAGTTTCTTTATCCGCTTCTTCAGCAAAAGAAAGTCCTTTTTCATCTAATTTATCTTGAATAAAGTAATCGATATTATTGGAGATTCCATCCGGTTTAAAGCCAAACAAGGAAGCGAAGGAGAATGACTTTGGTACTTCCACCGTTTCAGGTAATTCATAAGCCCAGTGTTTACCCCATTTAGCACCTTGATCTATCCATTTCCGCAAAATATCAATTTCTTTATCATCCAATTTTGCCGCATTATAAGGCATCCTTAATTCAGGATCATCCTCCAACAAACGCTTAATTAAATTACTATGTTCAGCATCTCCACGGATAATGACAGGTTCACCAGATTTGGCATTCGCAAATGCTTCTTCTTCAAACAAAAAACTCAAGTCCCCATTCTTCTTCACTCCACCATGACACGAAATACAATGTTTGTTTAAGATTGGTTTGACATCATTACTAAAATCCACTTCCTCGTGGTTATGTACAGTAAAAAAACCAACCGTTACAATCAGCACAGCCAAAGCAGAAAAAACTAATAATTTCCTTTTCATTTCGGGTTTATATTACTTCTTGATTATTAGGTTTATCATTCAGACAATCATGCATCTTGTCCTTCACTGTAAAAATAAATTAGAATTAATAGACAAGCTAATACTAGATTGACCAATATTAACACTTTATTACCCTAGCCCATGAAAATCAATGATGGATTCAGGTTGTTATACAATAATTTACTATGAATCAGATTTATAATGATTTAAATTACTAAAAATTTAGTCTAGAATATGTATAAATTTTGAGACCAATAAAATAGTCCCAAGAATTGGGATTATAAGTTCGGATACTACTCTTGTATCCCATCTTAAGTTAATTTTTGCCAGATTTTATAATTGGGATTAATTTTTATATTTGTAATAATGAAGTTTATTTCTTCCATATTAATGATTTATGTCATGGTTTTAACCCTAATTCCATGCAGTGATCATATTGGGGAAACGCATACACATGATCATGGTAAGATCAGTCATCAAAACCATGAGAAAGAGGATACCAATGGCACAGAAGATAGCTGTACTCCATTTTGTACCTGTTCATGTTGTGGAATTTCGTTGACTGCTGCTAGTTTCCATATTTTCCAATTGGAAAATCCGGCGGAATCATTCAATCATACCGAACTTCAAGAAAAGGAATATCCTTTGGTAACCAAATACCAAGAAAACATCTGGCAGCCGCCACAAGCTTAATTTTCAGTATTATTTTCATTTATCCTAAACATTCAGCTTAGGATTATACTTAATGTAGGTAGAACTAATTCATACCTGCAGGACAATCAATAAATTGTTGAATTTAAAGCTATTCACGTGCTCGATAAGATCATTAAATTTAGTATTAAGAACAAGATCATTATAGGGATAATGACATTGGCATTAATTGTTTGGGGGCTTTGGTCTGCAAGCAAACTGCCGATTGATGCAGTCCCTGATAATACAAACAACCAAGTTCAAATATTTACAAGTACTCCTACCCTTGCCGGTCAGGAGGTTGAGAGGTTAGTCACCTTTCCAATAGAACAAAGCATTGCAAATATTCCTGATATTGAGGAAATAAGGTCTATTTCTCGATTTGGACTTTCCGTTATTACGGTGGTCTTCAAGGAGGAGGTCGATATCTATTTTGCGAGACAACTAATCAATGAGAAGTTAAATGAGGTCTCGGAAGATATTCCAAAAAATATCGGGAAACCTGAAATGTCTCCTGTCAGTACAGGATTGGGTGAAGTCTACCAGTATATTATTCACCCTAAGAAGGGAAGCGAGAATAAATATACCTCAATGGACCTCCGTGAAATCCAGGATTGGATTGTAGCGCGGCAACTTTATGGTACACCTGGAGTTGCAGAGGTCAACAGCTTCGGAGGACAATTGAAACAGTATGAAGTAGCAGTACATCCAGATCAATTGAGAGCAATGGGCGTAAGTATTCCAGAAATATTCACTGCCCTTGAAGAAAATAATCAAAATACAGGAGGTGCCTATATAGATAAAAAACCTAACGCATACTTTATCAGAGGAATAGGACTCGTAACTTCATTAGAAGATATAGGTAATATTCCAGTGAAAACCAATGGTGTAGTACCAATTTTCATCAAAGATGTTGCCGATGTACGTTTGGGATCTGCGGTTCGTTATGGGGCCTTAACCTATAATGGTGAGGTCGATGCTGTTGGTGGTGTAGTCATGATGCTGAAGGGGGAAAACAGTAATGAGGTAGTCAATCGAATCAAAGAAAAACTCCCTACCATTCAAAAATCTTTACCGGATGATATTATCATTGAGCCCTATTTAGACCGGACCGACTTGATTGACCGAGCGATTAGCACGGTAGAAAAGAACCTTGTTGAAGGAGCATTAATCGTGATTTTTGTTCTGGTTCTTTTTCTAGGAAATTTGAGAGCAGGTTTGATTGTTGCATCTGCCATTCCATTATCCTTACTTTTTGCATTAGGGATGATGAATGTCTTTGGTGTCAGCGCTAATTTGATGAGCTTGGGAGCAATTGACTTTGGGCTCATTGTAGATGGGGCGGTCATTGTTGTTGAAGCGACCTTGCATCATTTAGGACTTCGGAAATCAACACATCGTCTATCCCAGCAAGAAATGGATATTGAGGTGTTTAACTCTGCCTCGAAAATCAGAACCCAAGCTGCTTTTGGGGAGATCATCATCCTGATAGTTTATATTCCAATATTAACCCTGGTTGGTGTAGAAGGGAAAATGTTTGCTCCTATGGCAAAGACCGTAGGTTTTGCCATATTTGGAGCCCTTATTCTTTCCCTGACCTATATCCCAATGATGTGCGCTTTATTCTTGCCTAGAAAAGGTCATGACAAAAAAACCTTCAGTGATAAGTTTATTGAAAAGCTGCATCAGTGGTATGCCCCTTTATTTGAAAAAGCTATCCGCGTAAAATATGTAATTGTATCCATTGCGGTTGCTATCTTCTTATTTAGCATTTTCATTTTCAATCGCATGGGTGGTGAATTTATACCGCAACTCCAAGAGGGCGATTATGCATTTCACTGTATCCTTCCTCCCGGCACCTCCTTGAGTCAGAGTATTGAAACATCAATGCAAGCCTCCAGAATTATTAAAAAATTTGATGAGGTAAAAATGGTGGTTGGGAAAACAGGTTCTGCGGAGGTACCAACCGACCCTATGCCTCCTGAGGCCACAGATATGATGGTTATTCTAAAACCGCAGAGCGAATGGACTTCAGGTAGGTCTTATGAAGAACTTGGAGATGCCATCATGGAAAAATTGGAAGTGATACCAGGGGTTTTCTTTGAAAAAAATCAGCCGATTCAAATGCGGTTTAATGAACTAATGACTGGAATTCGTCAAGATGTCGCGGTGAAAATATTTGGAGAAAATCTGGATAGCTTAATGAGTTATGCCAATAAGGTAAATTCAATTATACAGACCGTTCAAGGCACTACGGCTCCGCAGGTGGAGCAAGTTACTGGCCTTCCGCAAATCAATATTAAGTATGACCGGGTTAGAATGGCGAATTATGGGCTAAGCATCGAGGATGTCAATGATATTGTCAGTACAGCTTTTGCAGGAAAAAGTAGTGGAATGGTCTACGAAAATGAAAGAAGATTTGATTTGGTCGTTCGTCTACATGATGAACATAGAAACAATATCGATGATGTCAGTCAATTATTGATACCTACAAAAAACAATCAACAGATCCCATTATCCCAGGTTGCAACTATTGATTTTACGGTTGGACCTGCACAGATAAGTCGTGAAGAAGGGAAAAGAAGAATTGTAATAGGCTTTAATGTTGCAGGCAGAGATGTTCAATCTGTTGTTGAAGAAATTCAGCAAAAGTTAAGTTCTGAAGTCAAGTTGCCTTCGGGCTATTATTTCACCTATGGCGGTCAATTTGAGAATCTTCAAATGGCAAGTGCGAGATTAATGATAGCTGTGCCTATTTCCCTGTTGTTGATTTTTATGCTTTTGTATTTCACTTTCCATTCCTTTAAACAGGCGATTTTGATTTTCACTGCTATCCCTATGAGTGCCATTGGTGGGGTTTTCGCATTACTGATAAGGGATATGCCTTTTAGTATCAGTGCCGGCGTTGGCTTTATAGCTTTATTTGGTGTAGCAGTATTGAACGGGATTGTGTTGATTGGCAAATTCAATCAATTGGAAAAGGAAGGGATTACAGATATTATTGAACGTGTAAAAATAGGGACTGAAATTCGATTAAGACCAGTATTAATGACGGCGACCGTTGCTTCCTTAGGTTTTTTACCAATGGCAATCAGTACCAGTGCGGGAGCAGAAGTGCAGAAACCATTAGCCACCGTGGTGATTGGAGGATTGATAACGGCAACTTTGTTGACCTTATTTGTATTACCCTTATTGTATATAATTTTTGGTTCAAAAGGAAAAATAAAAGGTGGGAGAATGAAAACAGTTGTTTCCATAATTGTATTAATATTGTTAAGTTTTTCAACGTTAAATGCTCAGCAAAAAATCGGAATTGACGAAGCAATTCGAATTGCCGTAGAGAACAATAAAGGCATCTTAGTAAATGACTTGGAAATTAAAGCCAGTGAAAGTCTATTGAAGACTAGTGGAGAATTACCAAAGACGGATTTAAATTTTCAATATGGCCAGAATGATGGTTTTGAGCAAAATGATGCGATATCCATTGCCCAAACGATTCCTTTCCCATCCTTATTCAAATCTAAAAAAGCCTTGATTAATGAACAGATAAAAGCCAAACAGGTTGAAAAATCTGCCAACTTGATTCAATTAAGACAGGAAGTTCGGACTTACTTTTATCAAATTGCTTATTTAGAAAACAATGACAGGGAGTTAAAATCTTTGGACAGTATCTATAAGGATTTTATTCGAATAGCGGAGGTCCGATATAATGCTGGTGATACCAAGAAAGTGGATATCAATACTGCCCAGGCAAAACAGGGAGAAATCAATCTACTGTTCACTCAAAATGAAATGTTAAAGCGGAATGCCTATAACAGCCTCAAAAACTTGATGCAGATTTCTGAGGATTTTGAGATTGAAACTGCTGATATTTTCGAGCCAATAAAGCTTACGGAAATTTTAGATACTTCAAAGATTTCTGAACATCCACAGATTCAAGCGCTATATCAGCAAGCAAAGATTGCTGAGTCTAGTAAAGCTGTTGAAAGGGCATCTGGCCTACCTGATTTTAATATTGGTTACACCAATGCATCCTTAATTGGGATGCATGAACGTAATGGCATAGAGAAGTTCTATGGACGTGGACAAAGGTTCAATTCCTTCGATATTGGGATTGCCATTCCGTTGACTTATGGAAGCACGAAAGCAAAAATCAGGTCCTTGGATTTTGAAAAACAAGCAGCAGAGATGTCCGCTGAATGGGAAAAACAAAAACTACAGAATGCATATATCAATTTGATGAATCAATATGAGCAGAATCTTGCTCAATTTAATTACTTCAAAAACAATGCACTTCCGAATGCCAATGAGATCATCAATGCGGCAAAACTCGGATATTCTGCAGGAGACATCTCCTATGTGGAATACCTGTTTGCCTTACAGACCACCACTGATATCTATTTGAATTACTTGCGTAGTATTCAAAGTATCAATGAGTCAGTTATATCAATTTATTCAATTATCAATCTATAAAAATATGCGTATCCTTAATAAAATAAAACTTTTCATTTTTTGCCTGCTCCTCATTGGTTTTGTGTCTTCTTGTACATCTAAAACTGGAAAAACAGAAGAAGCAGCAGAGCAAGAAGGAGAGCATGGGCATGGACATGGTTCTACGGAGAAAACAACCATTACCTCGCTGACCGAGGAACAAATCAAGGAGGTTGGAATTCAATTTGGCCAAATCGAACAGAAAAATTTAACTGCTAAAATTTCTGCCAATGGGGTTTTAAATGTTCCAAATAATAATAAATCCAGTGTCACTCCATTATATGGTGGAGTCGTACAGACCTTAAATGTACAATTGGGTGATTATGTTCGGAAGGGACAGACTGTAGCGACAATTATCAATCCTCAATTTATCCAATTACAGGAGGATTATTTGAATGCTAGCAATGAAATACAAGCTGCAGAACAGGAATTACAAAGACAGCAAGAGTTGAATGCTGGAAATGCAGGTGTCAAAAGGAATTTGCAAAATGCGGCCAGTAATCTTAATATTTTGAGGACAAAGAAGGCTTCTTCTGCAAAGCAGCTTCAAATGCTGGGGATTAATCCAGGTTCCGTTTCTACGAGTTCATTAAGGTCAGCATTATCCATTTCAAGCCCTATCAATGGGGTGGTATCAAATGTATTTGCAAAACTAGGAAGTTATGTAGATGTCTCCTCTCCCATTGTTGAGATCGTGGATAATAGTATGATTCACTTGGATCTTCAGGTATTTGAGAAAGACTTGACAAAATTAAAAATAGGTCAGGAGATAAACTTCACCACCACCAACAATCCTTCACAAGTGTATTCAGCAAAAGTATCCAGAATAGGTGCTTCCTTTGAAAATGAGAGCAAAACCATCGCTATCCATTGTTTGGTAACAGGAGATAAAACTGGATTAATTGATGGAATGAATACGACAGGTTCAATTAGCATTGATAATGTCAGCAGTCCGGCAGTTCCAGATGAGGCCATTGTAGAATCAGAGGGTAAGACTTATATTTTTGTGGAGACCACAAAAGAGGCAGAGGAAGAACATGAAGGTCACGACCATGGAGCTGAAGAAGAACATAATCATGCTGAGGAGCCACATGTTCATAAAGAGGGTGAAACACATGATCATAGTCATGAAAAAACAATCAATTTTGAGAAAATAGAAGTGCTAAAAGGGGTTTCAAACATGGGTTATACAGGGATTACAACAGTTGTTGAAATTCCACAAAACTCAAAAATTGTGGTTAAGAATGCTTTTTTCATCAACGCAAAAATGATTGGAACAGTGGGGCATAGTCATTAAGGAAATATAATTAGAAGGGAACAAAAAGGATTTCGAATTCTTTTGTTCCCTTTTCAACTATTTTTTGTTTTGATTGTTCAACCACAAAGAACGAGTTATGAAGAATTTTATTCCTGCACAACATGAAGGAAAGGATATGACTATTTCCGATTCGGTTGAATTCGAAAATGAGATTCAGGCGAAGAATTTTTATTTAGAAGCAAAAAACAGGGTTTTGGCAATAAATGATTGGGATGAAATCGGGAAGTTTTCAATTTCCACCTTTGAGCATCTTGATCCCTTTGGCAAACATTCTGAGGAGAAACCTCAAGAAGGTGACTTTGTTAAGATTGATATTCCAGGACCAGGTTTGTGGAGTAGTTCGGGTTATGATTATGTGCAAATTGAACAAATCACTGAGACCTCAGATAATTCCGAAGAATTATTCAGCTTGACTTTACGACCAAGTTCTATGCCTATGGGGAATGATGATCATGAGACCAAACATTTCTTTAAGAATATGGCTACTTCCACCCTTCAAATCAAGAGGGATGGAAAAACTGTAGAGGCTTCCTATTACGGTCGTAATGAAGTCATGAACTTGGATCTTAACTCCATCATTGATCGGCTTCGAAATATTTTCGTGGCTTTAGGTGCAAAACTAGGTGCATCCTATCCGCAATGGAAGTCCTTAATTGCTGGAATATTGGAGAAATAACTTACGATTTTCCTTCTTGCAGCAATGTATCCAACAATTCGCTTAAACATACTGTTGCATAGGTAGACTCATGATCGGAATAGGCATATGGTAAAATCAATTGATTGTTATGGATGATTTGTCCGCAGGAGTACAAAACATTCGGAACATATCCATTTCTTTCTTCTTCATTTGCAAACAGCAAGGGTTCTTTTAGTTTTCCAATAACCTTTGTCGGATCTTTCAAATCAAGCAGCATTGCCCCTATTACATACTCTCGCATGGGTCCAACAGAATGGGTAATAACCAGCCATCCTTTTTCGGTCTCTAAGGGGGATCCGCAGTTGCCTACCTGAATAAATTCCCAAGGACATTCTGGTTCTGCAACAAGATGGATTTCTTCATGCCAATTCGTGATTGAGTCTGAAAAAGACACATAACTATTTTCTCCATCCACACGACACAACATGACATATTTCCCATTTACTTTTCGTGGAAAAAGAGCAGCCCCTTTATTGGCAATCCTTCCATTAATTGGTTGAATTTTAAAATTGATAAAGTCCTTTGTTGAAAGAAGTTTTGGAAGGATAGAATGTCCGTCATAAGCGGTGTAGGTTGCATAATAAGTAGTAACTCCTTTATCACTTTTATAGGCCACAAAACGTGCATCTTCAATACCATTCTTTTCAGTATCAGATATTGGAAATATTACCCTTTCAGAAATAGAGGTATCCAAGGAATAGGAAATTTCGTAATGCGAAGATGCCAACCAATGAATTTGCTGCATTAAAATTTGATTATCATGTGTCAACTCGTTCTCTTCTTGTATTTCCTTGACAAATCGCAATAATTCATCATATATAAAAGTGTCTGTAAACTTCTTTTCAAGAATGGATAAAATCTCTTTATTTACAGAATGTATCTGTAATAGTTTTTCTAAAAAATCGTCTTTTTTGTACCTATAATTTTTGACATGTTTAGGCTTATCCAATAAAATACCAACTTCGTCTAAAGTAATATTCAGATGATTATCAATAATTCCTGATCGAAACACGATGGAAGAGAGATGCCCCTCACCTACAGCTCTGAAGCTTAATATTACTCTTTTCTCACCTTCATGGGTTTGCGTTTGGTCCGGAGATAAAACGATGGAAGGATTAAAATAGGCTGCTGCTTCAATTGAATATTCCATAGTGAAAAATGATCCTATCAGTAATTTTTCAACGTCAGAGAGTTTTTTAATATCAATTTTTAATTCCTTGAACTCTTGTTCTTTTAATTTAAAATTCCGCTCCAGTACATTTAATACACTTCGATGTCTACGCGCATAATTCCTTAAGATTTGAGTAATTAATGCGTTTTTACTTTCATCTGATAATTTCAGCACCCTTTCAATTATTCTTTTAGAACGTTCAGGAGACAGGTTAAATCGGCGAGCAAGTACGCGGTCCAATTTAGGTTTAAACAAAATATTTTTTCGATTTATAGTAATTCCCATAACAAATGATCTTAAGTCACAATAACTTATTAATAACGATTTAAAGTTTGACTTGTTTAATCTTTGTCATTTTAACTATTAATTCCTGCATTCAAGAACAATTTCATTTTACGGAATGTTCATAAGTAACTATAGCGTAGTTATAAACAATTTGCAAAAGGATATCTATGAAAATTTTAATTATTGGCACCTATATACCTAGGAAATGCGGAATTGCAACATTCACACATGATTTATTTAATTCGATTAGGGATTATTCCAATAAGGTCGATGTGATTGCTATTTCGGATGGTACAGAGAATAGCTTCCCGTCTGAGGTAAAAAAAGTAATTCAAAGGGACAATAAATTAGATTATATAGAAGTTGGAAAGTGGGCGAATCAGCAAAACTATTCAATTTGCATTATTCAGCACGAGTTCGGAATTTTTGGTGGGGAGGCTGGTGATTTTATTCTGGATTTTATATTAAGCATTAATTTCCCAATAATTTCAAATTTGCATACCATCCTGCAACATCCCAATCCGCAGGAATTTAAGGTGATTCAAAGACTTTGTTCACTCAGTGATAAAATTACAGTCATGACTACTCGGGGAGTACAAATGATGCAATCGGTATATCATATTAATCCTGAAAAAATCTCCTTAATTCCACATGGAGTTCCAAATTTTACACTCACAAAAGAAGATGCCAAATTTTTATTAGGATTGGAAGATAAAAAAGTGATGCTCTCATTTGGACTATTAGGTCGAAATAAAGGTTATGAAATTGCTATTGAGGCGACTTCTAAGGTTATCGCCGATGATTTCGTTTATATTATTCTTGGCGCAACTCATCCGAATGTTTTAAAGGAAGAAGGTGATTCCTATAAAAATAGTTTAATAGACCTTGCTGGCAAATTAAAGCTTTCTGGAAAAGTATTTTTTATCAATCATTTTGTAAGTGATGAACTGCTACAGCAATATTTAAAGGCCTGCGATATTTATGTGACCCCCTATCCAAATGAAAATCAAATGAGTAGTGGTACCTTATCCTTTGCATTAGGGGCTGGAGCGGCAGTAATTTCAACACCATATTGGTATGCTAGGGATTTATTAGCCAATAATCGCGGTATTCTCTTTGATTTTAATGATGTGAATGGATTAGCATCGAATATCAATCAGCTCCTTTCAGATCCAGAAAGTATGAAAAATTATCAACGAAGAGCGGAAGATTTCGGAAAATCTATGTCCTGGATGAATGTTGGAAAAATGCATCTGCGTTTAATATCTTCATTAATTTCTTCAAAAAAGAAAATCCAGGTTATTCATAATCAAGATAAAACCTTAAAATACTTAGCTCCAGGAAAAACTAAAAATTTATTATCATCCTAATTTCAGGTCCATTGGAGGTGTTTCTATTGAAGAATAATAATATAAAAGAACCATTAGCCGCATTTTTTGCTAAAGTTCCAGAATTGGATTTATCCTATATTGAAATTCTTACAAATCCTACCGGGATCTTCCAACATGCAAAATTCAATATTCCAGACTACAACCATGGGTACTGTTTGGATGACAATTGCAGAGCTTTATTACTGTTGCTGAAAGGACAAGAAAGTGTTGATCCCGCGAAGGCAACAAAATTGATCAGCACCTATTTAGCCTACATTTATTATTCCCAAAATTCGGATGGAACATTCCGGAATTTTATGTCTTATGATTTGAATTTCTTAGAAAGTATTGGATCAGATGATAGTATGGGACGAACGTTATGGATTTTGGGATACTTATTATCACGCCCAGAAAGTGCACAGTTCCACAATATTAGTAAGGAAATTTTTGACCGAACGATACCTCATTTAAAATATTGTAAATCAGTGCGAGCCATTTCCTTTTACATTTTAGGACTTCTATATTTTTTGGAAAAATACCCCGAGAATAAAACGGCTATTCATCAGTTAGAAACTTTTTGTGATTTTTTGATTCATGAATATAAGGTTTGTAGTATCGAGAATTGGCATTGGTTTGAAGAGGTCATTTCTTATGACAATGCCATTATTCCGTTGAGTTTATTAAAAGCTTCTCGATATTTCAAGAATGCAGGATTACAGAAAATTGGACTTGAAAGCGCTGATTTTCTAGACAAAATTTTATACAGGAATGGTCATTTTGCTCCCATTGGGAACCAAAACTGGTATAAAAAGCATGGAGAAATAAGTGCGTATGGGCAACAACCTGTTGAGGTATGTAGTTCAATTTATTTATATCAAGAATTAAGACAACACAACACTCAAATAAATTGTAAAGAAAGAATAAGAGATAGTTTTTTGTGGTTCCTAGGTAAGAATGATTTGAATATATCCTTATTTGATCATGAAAATATAGCCTGTTATGATGGTCTTGAACAATATGGAATAAATAAAAACCAAGGGGCTGAAAGTAATATAGTTTTTTGGTTATCCTATATTGAAGTAAAGAAAGTTTTATCCGTTTAATATTCAAATGCTTAATTCAAGTATTTATTCTCAAATTCAAGTATTTAGCTCCAAACAAATGATTTTTTCAGACTGTTTAATATGTATAAAAAGATACGGAGGTGAAAAGATGAAAAAGCAAACACAAGCACCTATTGATAGGCATCCACATAATAAAGACTCATTAGATTCTCGGAAAAGTAATGTTAAAGCCGATGAATTAGAAGAAAGTTCAAAATCAGATTTATTAGCAAAAGCTCGCGAAATCGGTATTACTGGAAGACATCAAATGAGTAAAGGCGAATTAATTGATGCTATCCGGAATCATTAATTAAAAGTATGGATAAATCCTTTACCCCAATTCCTTCCCCTAACAAGACAGGAATTAAGTATATTGACAGTAATATCGCTGGTTATTCAAGAGCTAAAAAGGGTAAAGGATTTTCCTATCAAGATCATAATCATCATAAAATAACCAATTCTAAAATTCTAGCTCGCATACATTCCTTAGTCATTCCTCCCAATTGGCAAGAGGTCTGGATTTGTCCTTTCGCAGAAGGACATATTCAAGCTACTGGAATTGATGACAAAGGAAGGAAACAATATATTTATCACCCCAAATGGGTTGATAATCGAGATGAGCATAAATTTGAGCTTCTTTCCATTTTTGGAAAAAACCTTGAAAAGCTTAGAAAACAGATAAAAAAAGATTTAAATCGAAAGGATTTAGATTGTCAAAAAGTATCTGCAATTGCTTTAAATATTATGGATTTAACCTCAATGCGGTCAGGTAATGAATATTATCAGAAGCATTATGGATCTTTTGGATTGACCACTTTACAAAATAAACACCTCAGCCTTGAAAACAACAAAATTTCATTTAAATACATTGGTAAAAAAGGTGTAAAACAGGAGAAAAATATTCAAAAAAAGAAGTTGGCAAAGCTCCTAAAAGAACTATCAGAATTAAAAGGTAAACGCCTATTTCAATATTTGGACGATCAACAAAAGGTTCGCCCATTGGAAGCTATTCATCTCAATGAATACTTATTTCAAGTCTTTAAAAAACATATCACCTGTAAAACTTTTAGAACCTGGAATGCTTGTTATTGCTGTATGGAATCATTACTATCAGAAAATAGCCCAACTAATCAGAAAACACGATTGAAGATTATTAAAAATGTAATTAATTCGGCAGCAAATGAACTTGGAAATACAAAAGCTGTAGTAACTAAACATTATATACATCCTGGAATTATTTCTACTTACAAGGAAGGAGCTTTAGATTCATGGATAATGAAAAACAGAAACCGTTCTAGGTCAATGAAGAAGAAAACCATTAGCGATAAACTTTTAAAAATAATATCCTCATGACCCTATCAAGTATTTTTACACAGAATAGTGTACAAATACCTGAAAATTAAAAACTTAGAACTTATCTCTTAGTTAAGGGTTTTGAAAATACTAATATGATAAATCATGGAGAACGTAGATAAAAAAATAGATATAGTTAATCAAGCTGTTGAGATTAATAATGACCGAATAAAAGGTTATGAGAAAGCCGTTGAAATTGCAGGAGAGTCTAATCTTCGGGAGTTACAGGCATTATTTCGGCAATACATTGATCAGTCGAGACAATTTATCATTGAATTGAGTCCGTATTTGGAGCAGTTTGGGGAGGAGCCAACTGAAGACACCAAATTTAGCGGCAAAATTTTTCGGATATGGATGGATATAAAATCAGCCATGTCACCTTCGATCAACCAGGCAATTTTAGAATGTTGTGAAAAAGGTGAGGACGAGTTTAAGGAGACCTATAAAAAGCTCCTTAGCGAAAGTTTGGATGATTATCAGGACTTAATTGATTTATTACAAAATCAGCTAGCCATAGCCATGGAAGCTCATCAACATATTAAAGAATTAAGAGATTTATAGTAGCACTCAAAAAACCCATTTCCATATTGTCAGGCAAAAGAACACCTCAATTCTTTTGCCTATTTTATTATTTAGGAATAAATACGGGATTATTTGGGGAAACTACGGGTTTTAATTGTGATTTAATTTAATATAACAGTAAATCAGTATTTTAACAGAAAGGATACCCAATGGAATCTATTACACTTACTATCTTTTTGATAGTTCTATGCATTTTAGTTATAGGATTTGCTGTTTATGGGATTCGATCAAAACGAAGAAATAAATCTAATCCGGACTAAGGGCACATAAAAAAGAATCATAATAACATACATTCATACTGTATTCGTTTATTTATTAATACCTTCATTTTTCCAAAACCTTTAAACTCCCCGTTTAAAGGTTTTATGTTTTAAGCAGGTGGTATCAACAATATTTATTATTAATAGCTTTAGTCCATTTTTTATGTTGACAAACAGGGCATGTAAAATCTATGTTAACATGTTCCAAAACCTTTCCACAATACATACAAGCATAAGGGCCATGGCTATTAACTGAAGGGACAATTTCTATGTAGTCATCTGGAAAAAGTGGTAAGCCAAATTTCACTTTAGAATTATCATATCGGAGTATGCTCATTGATCCATCTGTTTCCAGTACAGCAATCCTAACTTGGCCTAAATGTTCTATGGAGCTATTTCTTAATTCAGCGAAGAATTCCATTTTTGAAAAGCTGCTGATATTTTCCTCTGTAACCGCAAATTCCCCGTCTCTGACCACTACAAAAGGCTCTCCTTCCATGATTCGATTCACAAAGGTAAACTTTGCTGTTAACCAAGTAATTCCTTTGTAAAGTAGAATAACAGTCAGAAATACTAAGATAGCGTGAAAAATAGGTAGATCCTCCTGAAACATCGGATCTCCAGCGGCTGATCCCAGGCCCAAGATAATCGCAACCTCAAATAATGTTAGTTGTCTGACTCCCCTTCTTCCCGAAATTCGAAGGATTATTAAAATTAAAAGGAACATAATTAATGTTCTCAAAATAATCTCTACCAATAGATTAGGGCTTGCTCCATCGAATAAAATCTTATATAAACTGTTATCGGCCATTTTAATGAATGCTTTTTTATGCAGAACGATTATCCATTGAATTTGTTCTAATACTAGACAAGCAAATAATTGATTAAAGAAAAAGCAAATGAAAAATCAGAATTCGCAGAATCCAGAGACAAAGTATCCGCAACCACCATTCAAGACTCAGCCTCAATCTCCGCCAGGCGAAACAAAATTAATGGATCCAAGACCCGATCATGGAGAAGAAACCTATGTTGGACATGGGTTAATGGAAGGTAAATCAGTAATTATTACTGGAGCAGATTCAGGTATAGGAAGAGCGGTTGCCATTGCCATGGCTAGAGAAGGCGCAAATATTGTAATTGCTTACAAGGATGATATTGAAAATGAAGATGCTTATGACACAGCAGAATGGGTTAAACAAGCCGGTTCTAAAGTCATTCTATTTAAGGGTGATCTCAGTGAAGAATTAAACTGTAAAAATCTGATTGAAAATACCATCACAGAATTTCAAAAGATTGATGTATTAATTAACAATGCAGCCTACCAGATGACCTATAAAGATATTGAAGATATTACTGCGGAGGAATGGAATAAAACGTTTGAAGTAAACTTGAGTGCGATGTTTTATCTGGTCAAGTTTGCTAAGAAATATATTCCTGCAGGCGGCAGTATCATAAATACTACCTCTGTAAATGCTTATGATCCCAACCCCACTCTACTGCCATATGCAGCGAGTAAAGCGGCCATTCAAAATTTCACTTCCAGTTTAGCTCAAATGTTTCTCGAAGAAAATACAGGAATAAGGGTCAATGCAGTTGCACCAGGACCTATTTGGACGCCATTAATTCCGAGTACTATCCCTGATCATGAGAAATTCGGTAGTAATACCCCAATGGGAAGACCAGGACAACCTGCTGAAATCGCTCCAATCTATGTATTCTTAGCATCTGAAGCTGCATCCTATATTTCTGGTGCTACCATTCCTGCAACAGGTGGCAGAGTAACAATTTAGAGAGTGAAATCATGCTAAAAAGAGGGCTTTTATACTGCTCCTTGAACTAAATTGCCTAAAAATTGTTATTAAAAATAAAAACGACATGAAAGCAATATGGACTGGCGCGATTGGTTTTGGACTAGTAAATATTCCTATCAAAATATTTTCTGCTACGCAAACTAGCAGTCTTGATTTGGATATGCTGGATAGAAAAGACCATTCGAACATAAAGTACAAAAGAGTCAACGAAAGTACAGGGAAAGAAGTTACATGGGATAATATTGTGAAAGGATATCTCTTAAAGGACAAATATGTAGTCTTGGAGGATGCAGATTTTGAAGAGGCCATGCCTGAAAAGAATAAAATGATTAATCTTCAAACTTTTGTTAAGCTTCAGGAAATTGACAGTATTTATTTTGATACTCCCTATTATCTGGAACCGCAAAAGTCTGGGGAAAAAGCATATCAATTATTACTACAAGCCCTTGAAAAAAGTAAAATGGCAGGTTTAGGGACTTTTGTCATGAGAAGCGTTGAGAATCTGGCGATTATTAAACCCTACAAGAATATATTACTCCTTAACAAACTACGCTTTGAGGAAGAAATCCGAGATATAGACGAACTTAAAACTCCAGCGACTAAAATTTCAAAGCAGGAAATGGATATGGCACTTCAGCTAATAAAAATGAATAGTAAGGAATTTGATATTTCTGCATTCAAAAATGAATATTCTAAAGAATTGCTGAAGATTATCACCCAAAAAAGTAAAGGTAAGAGGGCAACCATTCGTAAGATTAATGTAGAGAATACAAAAGCTACGGATTTATTGGAAAAATTAAAGGCCAGTTTAGCTTAAAATTTAGCTAAAGCTGATTTGATATCTACCTTCATCTTTTTAATATCTATCCAAGGATCCTTCTTCTCACTAACACGCTCATATATATTGTGAATGGTAAACTGGTCTATCGATAGATCATAAGTAACTTCTTCCCAATCTATAGGTGTACTGACTGTGGCTTGAGGCTTAGGTCTGACTGAATATGGGGCAACAATAGTTTGTCCCTCTTTATTTTGCAAATAATCCAGATATATCAGATTTTTTCTTTTTTTTGGATCGCGAACCAAGCTTGTCGTGTCGGGGTGTATTTGTTGAATCAATTCTGCAATAAATTGTACAAAATCTCGGATAACCTGATAGTCATATTTCGCATCCATATTCATAAAGATGTGTAGTCCTGTGGACCCAGAGGTTTTAATAAATGCTGGAATATTTCCTTTATCCAATATCTCTTTAGCTGTTAATGCCACATCGATCAAGTCTTGCCATTTAGCACCATTGGGATCTAGATCCAATACTGCAAACTCTGGTTTATCCGGTTTCTTATAGGTCGATAGCCATGGATTTATTTCTATCGAACCCAGGTTTACAATATATAATAGACTGGGTAAATCATTGCATAGAAGGTAATCTATGTTTTTTTCAGTACTTTCCGAATAAACTTCGGTAGTCTTTAACCAGCTTGGTATCTTCTCAGGATCCACATCCTTTTGGAAGAAATTCTTTTCTTCGATTCCATTCGGAAATCGATTCATGGAAATTGGTTTATCCTTAAGAAAAGGGAGAATATATTCACTCATGCTTTCATAATAATGCAAGAGCTCGCCCTTTGTTATCTTTTCCTGAGGCCAATATATTTTATCTAAATTGGTTAGTTTAACAGTCTTCTTCCCGAATTTTAATTCTTTTTCCTTTTCCATAACTTTATTATCTAATTCCTCCTTCGTAGTTTCAAAAGCTGACTTATCATCTCTTAACCCTTTAAACACCGGATGTCTTAAGTGTTCTTCCTTGGTCCATTCCGAATAATAAACATCACAAACCAATTCAGGCTTAAGCCAAGTCACCTCTTTTTCTTTTGCTACAGTTATATTATTTGGAAATGGTTTAGAATTGGACTCATAGTTTTTGAATAACTGATGTAATTGTTTCAAGGATTTTTCACTGAAACCGGTACCACAATTCCCAATATATTTCAACCCCTTTGGCGTTTTTATGCCTAATACGAGAGCTCCAAAATAAAATCTTGAACCTTCGGGTTTTGTATAGCCACATATTATTGCTTCCTGCGTATTTCTAATTTTAATTTTCAACCAATTTCCATTCCTTGAAGCCTCAGCATAGGTGCTATTTTTTAATTTTACAATTACACCTTCCCATTTTTCTTTTTTTGCAAATTCGATTAAATCTTTTTTACCCTCATCCAGACTTTCCACTGGTCGAACATGATTGAAACTGTATTTTTTCAAAAGTAAGTCTAGAATTTCCTTTCGCTCAGATAATTGGAATGCTGTCAAATCATTATTGTCTAATTGCAGAATATCAAAAACATAATAATGGATTTTAAGATTTTTGGGAATAGGCTCTCCAGATTGAAGTAACTGAAATTGGGCAAGTCCTTTTTCATCTTCAATAACTACTTCCCCATCCAATATACATGGCCTGTCAATAACTTTTAAATCTTCAAACACGGAAGGGAATTTATCTTTTAAAGATTTTCCATTTCTGGATAATAATTTTCGGGTTTTCCCATCGAAGAAAAACAAGGTCCGGAAGCCATCAAATTTTTTCTCAAAAAGCCATTCACCTGAGCTTGGAATTTTCTCACTTAATTTTGCAAGCATAGGTTGTACACTACGCTGCTGGTTTTGATCAGGCTTTTTTTTTAACTTTTCGGAGAGAGATTTCTTGGAGTTTTCCTTAAAATCTTTACCTTCTTTTTTGATGGTTGTGCTTACCAAATCCTCGATATTATAAGCTTTTTCCTTGGCATATTTATCCTGATGTTTAATCAAGAGCCAATTCTTTCCATCCTCGGTATGCATTCGAACCAATGCAAAGTCCCCTTTCAATACTTTTCCATGAAGGGTAAATTTTATGGACCCCTTTTTCCAATTTTCAAGAAATTCTTTATTTGACTTCGTTTCAAGGGGATCATAGCTTCCTTCATCAAAAATACTCACTGTACCGGCGCCATAATTTCCTTTAGGAATACTTCCTTCGAATGAGCCATAACTCAAAGGGTGGTCTTCCACTTCGACGGCTAATCTTTTATCTTTAGGATTCATGGATGGGCCTTTGGGAACAGCCCAGCTTTTTAATGCCCCATCTATTTCCAACCTGAAATCATAATGCAGACGACTAGCATCATGACGTTGGACAACGAAACGATAACTGGCGGGTTTATTCTTTTCCTTTTCAGCTTTAGGCTCGGCTGTTTGAGAAAAATCACGCTTTTTATTATATAAATTAAGGTTCGACATGTTTTTTTATACTGAACAAATCGAACCTTAATAAAGTTTAATTAATTATTGAATCAATCCATTTAGCACTGCATATTTGATTAATGCAGGGGTATTTTTGGATTTAGTTTTATCTATTAAATTTTGTCTATGTCCTTCAACAGTTCGCTTGGATAAAAACAACTTTTTGGAGATTTCCAAATTGGTATATCCTTCTCCTAATAACTCCAAAACTTCCAGTTCTCTGGCGGTTAATTCTAAATCGATTGGATCTATCTCAGCCGCTTTTATTTTATTCTTATCAATTCCATTTTGGATCAGAGACATCATTAAATCTTCGCAAAGATGTTTTCCACCGGCAGCAACATGATTTATACAGTATATTAATTCTTCAGAACCCACATTTTTAACTAAATAAGCCTTTGCTCCATATTCAAAAGCTTTAAAAACGTGTTGTTCACAATCAAGCATAGTCAATACAATAACTTTGATATGCGGGTAAATAGAATTTACTTCTTGAATTAATTGTAACCCATCTAAGTTATTCATACTTAAATCTGTGATGATTATATCAATCGATACTCCAGAGTTTAATGTATCCAGAGCTTGTTTACCATTACTGACATCGGCTACAACCTCAAAGTTTTCTTGAGAATTCAAAAGTAATTTAATACCATTTCTTACAACTAAATGGTCCTCGGCTAATAATATTTTTATCTCGCCCATTTCTTTAAACCAAATTTAAAGTTATACTTACCGCACTTCCCTTCTTTAGGCTTATTATCTCCATTTCACCTTGATATAAATCTATTCGATTCTTTATACTTCGCAATCCAATTCCTTTCTTCATTTGTTTATTGAGATCCTCATTAAATCCCACACCATTATCTTTAACTATTATCTGAATTTTATCCTTGACCATTCCTACTTTCACGGCTACTTTGGAAGCCTGGGAATGTTTTAGGCAATTATTCAACAACTCTTGAATAATTCTATAAATAACTAATCTGATATCTTCATCATATTCCTCCACTTTTTTGGTAATAACAATTGATACTTGAAAATCTGGACTTTCAATTCGATTAACCATAAATTGGATGGCAGCTTTCAATCCAAAATCATGCAGGACAACAGGTACTAGGTCAATTGAAATATTACGGATTTGGGAAATTGCTTCATTCAACATTAACTTAATAGATTCAATTTCCTTGGATTTTTCTTTCCTCTCGCCCTCTAATTGTCTTAGGTTTAATTTTATCGCATACAGAGTTTGCGCAACACTATCATGTAATTGGGTTCCTATTCTAAATCTTTCTTGCTCTTGGGTATCCACAATAGCCTGAAAAATCTCCTTTTTTAATTCAACCCAATGATGATGTGGATAAAATTGTTTATCAAATAATAATAAGCAGTATAGAGGTTCATGAAATCGATTAGAGAATTTTTTGACAAAAGTTTCTATCCTTAAAAAAGGCTCTTTTTTATTTTTAAATCCCAACGATATTAATAACGGTTTAGCAGAAGTATCCCGATTTTCAAAAATACCTTTCAATTGATAGGCATCTTCAGTATTTAAAAATTCAAAAATATCCCGCTTTAATAAATCCTTTCCACCTAATCCGAAAATATAATCAGATCTACCATTGACGCGTTTGACATGGAAATTTTTATCCAACACAATAATGGCAAATGGGCCCTCTTTAAAAAACACATCAAAACATAGTAAATCACTATTGCAATCTTCCTGTAAGAGGGTAAACTGCCTCCCAGAGTCCGATTTATTATTTGATTTGTCCTTAGTTGAAGTTAGCATGACTAATTAATCTTTTATATATTACTTTAATTAGTTTACTGGCACCATATGACTGAAAAATTCAATCTATCCAATAATTAATTTCAAAATCCACAGGTTGTACTTAATTAAATTTTTATTAAGCTATTAAAATTAACTAAAATTAATCGCTAATGGCTTTGAGGAAAGCTCAATTAAAGATAATTAAGTACTTTTTAAGTCATTTCAGGTATTTGTCGCAATTTCGCTACAAAAATAACGTGTAACATTTCTTCATTCTAAGTATAAAATCAAAGGAATAAATAGTTAAAGCATACCTAAAAGCATTGATTAGCAATATTTTCATCCTCGAAAAAGAACCCTGATTACAAGTAATAAATACCTAAAAAAAATCAAAATACCTGAATGCAGTTACACCTACCTCCAACACAAAACATACTAATAAACAATACGTTATAATGTTACACTTCAATTAATATGTATAATCATGAAAAACTTAATAAATGATGTCATCCTTGAGAACTCACCCATACTCCAGCGTTTAGCTAATAATTTCACAACGGACCCAGATGAAAAGAATGACTTAGTACAAGAGACCTTTATTCGATCACTTAAATCCTTGGAAAGATTTATCAACCATCCAAAAATTGTTTCTTGGTTATATGTAATTATGAAAAATGTATACTTGAACAAGTATCGTCGAATGAACCTACATCGATTGGCAGAAAATGAATTAATCCATTCCGGAGAAAATAACACCTCCAAAAATATTGCAAATTCAAAATTTGTATTAAATGATATAGAAAAGGCAATTAAATCATTGTCAGAGGAAAATTATACTATTATTAGTATGTATTTGGAAGGCTTTAAGTATCATGAGATAGCGAAACAGATGGAAATAAAAGAAGGGACAATTAAAACCAGGATTCATAGCATCCGTAAATCTTTGAGAAAAAAGCTAGAAGTATATGCAACTAGTTAGAAAAATAAAAAAAATAGGTTAATAAAGATCCCTATTAATACAAAAGTCAAGGATTTCCCCTTGACTTAATACGATCTTAATAAAATTTACTCTTCATACAACTGTTCGGCATTGATTCCTAATGCTGTAATCGATTGTAAAATAGAATAGCTAACAATATTTATCCCTTTAACTGACAATAGATAACCATTAACATATGGTGCTATTTGCCAATCATTTATATTGGATATTTCGTTTAAGGCATCTTTTACTTTACTTAACTGATGAAGCGTAACTTTTCCGATTTCAAACTTTAAACTTTCCATGATATACCTCCTATTCTTTATGTTTTTCTTAAAAATGTTAATTACTATGTGGAAAAGATGTTAAGCCATGGATATTTATTTATCCATCAACACACTATCTATCAACAAGTTACGTAATTTATAATTATCTAGCAATAGCTTGATAAGAAAATCTAATAAGCAGGTAAATTTTTGTTATAAATTCAAAATTGATGGGTATATCAGTAAAAATTTTACAAAAAATATAGAAGGACCCTTTCAATATTTTTATTTCAATTAGGAAATTCCGTATATTTACTATGCAAACATAAGAAACTCTACCATGAAGTTCAGAAAAGCCCAAATTGTGGATCTAGAGAGAATTGTAGAATTACTTTCAGATGATACCTTGGGAAATATGCGGGAGGCCTTTCGCCAACCACTTCCAGCGGAGTATATTACAGCCTTCAATAAAATCTGTGAAGACAAGAATCAAGAACTCATTATATTAGAGTCTGATGAGGGTCATGTGATTGGATGTATGCAACTTAGTTTTATCCAATACCTAACCTATCGTGGCGGTATCCGTGCACAATTAGAAGGTGTAAGAATTGATAAGAAAGAACGATCCAAAGGTCTTGGGCAAAAAATGATTCGGTATGCAATCCGTAGAGCTAAAGAAAGAGGTGCACATATGATTCAATTGACCACCGATAAGGTGAGACCCGAGGCATTGAATTTTTATGAAAAACTAGGCTTTAAGTCTACTCATGAAGGGATGAAACTTGTTTTATAAACGAAAAAAACTGTTTAACAATAGCTATGGCGAAAGCCATATAAAATGAAACCCCAGTCGCCTGACTGGGGTTTTCTTTTTAGAATTATTCAGGAGAATGTTTTTCTAAATAAATCCCTCTATATAACATCCGTTTTTAAAAATTCTTATTTTTTTTAAACGGACTTTTCTATATTTCTTATTATTCCCTATCCTTCTGTATTACCTGGATCGGTTGGTTCTGTAGGAATCTCCGGAGTACCTGTGGTATCTGCAGGAGTTACCTTTCTATATTCCTCAAAAGCACCACTTTGAGTGCCATAGCCTAGGCGAAGTGTATTACCATGAACAACCACGGGCATTCCGCGATTACACTTATCAAACTTTATTCTATCAGCAGTTCCTCCAAGTTCAGAATTATTGACTGAGTAATACTCATAGGCTGCTTCTTGATTCTTATCGCGTTTTGTACCGAAATTACAGCACTCACCACGGCTTACCTTTACCTTTGCTGCGTCTAAAAATTCAATGACTTTAATCGTATCTAGATGCGGACCATCGACAATACTCGTATCAGCACCACCTGTCCCATCTATCCGCGCCCATTTGCCAATTAATTCAGCAGTGTCTTTTGGATTTTTTGCTTCTTCATCATCCTTTGAACATGAGGCAAACCCAATAACAATGGCGATAAATAAAAGAATATTTAATGTATTTTTCATATTAGCTCTAAATTCATTTTTTTAAGGATCAAATCGGCTTAGGAATAATGATCCAGATATGCAGCACAAAATGCACAAAATTTATGCCTCTTACAAATATTTTAGTGTTTTGCCTTCCCCAGTCCAAAAACCTTTTGAACCAATAACACAATCCCTAACACCACAAAACCAACAATAATACCCATTCCAAATTCTTTTACTATGGAAGGTATATTGGGAAGTAGATGATGGAAATAATCAATATTATGAACGAAAATACCTCCTGCTACTAACAATAGTGCAATGGTACCAATAACTCCTAAAGCCTTGATAACTATCGGTAATAACTTTACCAATAAATGTCCCAATTTAGCTGCTATACCCTTGTCGTTCGATCTTTTTATTAAACTATGTCCAGCATCATCCATTCTTACAATCAGTGCTACGATTCCATAAACTCCGACAGTCGCAACAATTGCAACAACAGAAACCGTCAATATTTGAATCGCCAAACTTTCCTCTAGAACTGTTCCTAAGGCGATGATTACAATTTCTACGGATAAAATAAAATCTGTTGTGATGGCGGATTTAACTTTTGCTGACTCGGCAGCCTCTCCTTCCAAAGCTTGCTCCTGAATAACCTCCTGTCCCTCTTTTTTCCGATGAAAAAGGTAATGAATAACTTTCTCCGCACCTTCATAGGCTAAATATGCGCCACCTACCAATAAAATATACTTGATTAATACAGGTAAAAAGGCATTCAACAAGAGTGCTATCGGAACAATAATCAGTTTATTGATAAATGAACCTTTTGTAATTGCCCAAAGGACGGGCAATTCTCTGGAGGCCAGGAATCCCGTTGCTTTTTCAGCATTTACGGCTAAATCATCCCCTAATATACCTGCGGTTTTTCGGGTTGCAATTTTACTCGCTACTGCTACGTCGTCCATTAGAGCGGCGATATCATCCAAAACCGCAAATATTCCTGATGCCATATATGTCTTTTAAATTCCTCCTAAAAATAAATAGATTTTGCGCAAATCCATGCATTGCCTTAATTTATTTGAAAAATTAGCCGGAAAATCAATAAAAAATTAGATGATTTTCAAAAAGCAAATCATATACCAAAGAAGCAGAATCTCAGCATTTTTACCAATTGTCTTCCAATTTCAACCATGCTAAAATATCCTTCAGAAAACTAAATATTAATCATTGGTTTTCCCGAAAAACCATTGGTTAATCAGAATATTATTTCGTTAAAATTTTTAATTAATGAATATTATTCGTACCTTTGTAGCAGTGAAGGAAAAAAACACATTTTTGTGTACAATGATCATTCAGCATCACCTAATTAACATCTTCCTTTAATTTAGCGTTTCTATTAATCGTAAAATTTTTACGACACTAATAAACACGCCTCCTATTTCCCCTGATGGGGACCTATAAAGCCTTTCGCATTTTCAGCAATTAATGGCTTATTGAAAAATGGATTTTTAAATTATAAAATAAAAGAATAAAATATGACAGATTTTAAAGTTGGAATTATTGGAGCTGGCCCTAGTGGTTTAGCTATGTTAAGAGCATTTGAATCAGAACAGAAAAAAGGTAATCCCATCCCAGAAATTAAATGTTATGAAAAACAAGATAATTGGGGCGGCATGTGGAACTATACCTGGAGAACAGGTGTAGGTAAATATGGCGAACCATTGCATGGTAGCATGTATAAATATTTATGGTCCAACGGACCAAAAGAGTGTTTGGAATTTGCCGACTATACATTCTCAGAACATTTCGGCCAACCTATCTCTTCTTACCCTCCAAGAGAAGTATTATTCGATTATATTCAGGGTAGAATCAAGAAAAGTAACGCAAGAGATTATATTAAATTTAATACGGTTGCCCGCTGGGTAGATTATATAGAAGATAAAAAACAATTTAGAGTGGTATTTGATGACCTTCAGAAAAATGAAACTTTCGAAGAGTATTTCGACTATTTGGTAGTTGGAACAGGTCACTTCTCTACTCCAAATATGCCTTACTTCAAAGGTATTGACAATTTCCCCGGAGCTGTTATGCATGCCCATGACTTTAGAGGGGCGGATCAATTCATTGGCCAGAAACTGCTTTTGATTGGTAGTAGCTATTCAGCTGAAGACATCGCTGTGCAATGTTTCAAACATGGCAGCGAGTCAGTGACCATTTCCTATAGAACAAACCCTATCGGAACAAAATGGCCTGAAGGAATCAAGGAAAAACCTCTGGTAACTCATTTTGAAGGCAACACAGCCTTCTTTAAAGATGGCACTACAGAAGATTTTGATGCCGTAATCCTTTGTACTGGATACCAACATAAATTCCCGTTCCTTCCGGATGAATTAAGATTGAAAACTAAAAACTGTCTGTACCCAGACAATTTATATAAAGGCGTGGTATTCAATGAAAATGAACGACTTATATTCTTAGGAATGCAAGATCAATACTACACTTTCAATATGTTTGATACCCAGGCTTGGTTTGCTCGAGATTATATGTTGGGAAGAATTGAATTCCCAGAAAAGGAAGTTAGAGATGCAGATATTAAGCAATGGATGGACTATGAGGCTAAAACAGTAACTGGTCCAGACCATGTGGACTTCCAAACAGATTATATTAAAAATCTGATCAGCTATACGGATTATCCAGCATTCGATCTGGATCGCGTAGCTGAAATGTTCAAAAGCTGGCTGAATGATAAAGAAGTCAATATCTTGAACTATAGAGATCAGGTTTATAAATCAGTGATGGATGAAACCAGTGCAGAACCGCATCACACCCCTTGGATGAAGGAACTTGATGATAGTCTTGAACGCTATCTCAATGAGGTCACCATGGATGAAAAAGAACTAGATAAGGTTATTAATTATTAATAACCACAACGCCAATCATACGATTGGCGTTTTTTTATGGATCATCTCCTCGGAAATCATCTTTTTTTTAAAATTGGGGTTTATTCTAACCTTTAGAATTCCTAAATTAGTTATCTAACTATTAAAAAACATCTATGGCAACCCAATCGCAGAATATTACGGATTACCCGAATAACAACACTATTTTCTCAGTTTGGAAATTTAAAGAAGGAACTGACTATAAGCCTGTTTTTGAAAGACTTTGCGCCTTGGTTTCTAATCTTAACCATTCCTTTGTGGTTCGTATTCCCGAAGGTAGAACCAGCTGTATCATGGGAATAGGATATGAAGCCTGGAAAAAATTAGGAATGCCTACCCCACTGCCTAAAGAACTTAAAACCTTCGAACCTATCGCAGGAGCTAAACATACCGCGGTTTCCACCGAAGGCGATTTGCACTTTCATTTACGTGCCATCAATGCTGGTATTTGCTACGAAATGGCTAAGGATATTTATGATATTATCAACCCAGTGGCAGATAATCTGGTCGAAGTTCATGGATTCAGATATTGGGATGGAAGATCCATCCTAGGTTTTGTCGATGGAACTGAAAACCCTATCGGTGATGAAAGAGCTCAATTTGCCTTGGTTGGCAAAGAAGATCCGCAGTATGAAGGTGGCAGTTACCTATTCGTTCAGAAGTATCAACATAATTTAAAGGCCTGGGAAGAATTACCGACTTCGGAACAGGAAAAAGCCTTCGGCCGCTATAAATTAACGGATATTGAAATGACCGATGAGGTAAAACCTAAGAATGCTCATAGTGCCTTGGCAAGTATTACCGACGAAAATGGTAATGACTTAAAAATCGTTCGTGACAACCTCCCATTTTCTAACCCCTCCAAAGGTGAATTTGGCACTTATTTTATCTCCTATGCAAATACCTTCTCCACTACCAAAAGAATGCTGGAGAATATGTTTCTAGGCGATCCAATTGGGAATTACGACCGGATCCTTGACTTTAGCACCGCAGAAACAGGAACCTTATTCTTTGTTCCTACACAAGAGATGCTAGACGGATATACCGCAAACCCATAAATTAAACCTATGTAAAATAATATTTCTCAAACCTTAGTAATATTTTCTTAAAATTATCATTCTAGGGTTTGAATATTATATCTACTTTTGTTGACTTTTAAAATCAAACCATCGTAAATGAGAAATAAGCTCTTCAAAAGAAAAAGTCTTGAACTAATTATCAAGGAAAAAGGTCAATCTGAAAGTTTGAATAAGGTCCTCGGGGTTCGTGACTTGGTTTCTTTGGGAATTGCCGCTATTGTGGGAGCCGGAATATTCAGTACCATTGGTCTTGCCAGCTTCGAAGGTGGACCTGCCATTTCCCTACTCTTTGTTTTTGTTGCCTTCGCCTGTGTTTTTACTGCTCTTTCTTACGCGCAATTCGCAAGTACCATCCCTGTTTCAGGAAGTGCTTATACCTATGCCTATGTGGCATTCGGAGAACTGTTTGCCTGGATTATTGGTTGGGCACTGGTATTAGAATATGCAGTATCCAATATTGTCGTCTCCATTTCCTGGTCCCAATATTTTGTAACCATGCTAGAAGGCTTTGGTATTCATATTCCTGCATGGCTCTCGATGGCGCCGCAATATGCTCTGGAGGCTCATCAGAAACTCATTATAGCAGGCCCTGAAGCACTGACGGTCGCTGATAAACTTGGCCTGAAAGCTTATGAATCAGCTCCTAGAATAGCCGATGTCCCTATTATTTTTGACCTTCCTTCGGGAGTCATTATCACCTTGATTACTTGGTTGGTTTACCGCGGAATCAAAGAGTCTCGACGCGCAAGCAATATCATGGTGATGGTCAAAATTGGAGTTATCCTAGCAATTATCATCGGTGGTGCATTTTTCGTCAATCCAGAAAACTGGGTGCCCTTTGCTCCTAATGGATTACATGGTGTCCTAGGATCAGTAGCCGCCGTATTCTTTGCTTTCATTGGTTTTGACTCTATCTCTACCACCGCTGAAGAATGTAAGAACCCACAAAGAGACCTTCCAAAAGCCATGATCATTACCTTGTTGATCTGTACAGTTTTATATGTAGGCATTACCTTGGTATTGACCGGAATGGTTAACTATACCGAGTTGAATGTAAAAGATCCATTGGCATTTGTGTTTAAATATATTGGGGTAGATTATCTTGCAGGAATAATCTCAGTAACCTCCGTTATTGCCATTACCAGTGCTTTATTGGTGTATCAATTAGCTCAACCAAGGATATGGATGACCATGAGTCGCGATGGATTATTATGGAAAAAATTCGCTACCATCCATCCAAAATATAAAACCCCATCCTTTGCAACGATTGTTACTGGTTTCGTAGTCGCGCTTCCATCGATGTTCTTCAAGATGGATTTCTTCGTAGACCTAACTTCGGTAGGCACATTTTTCGCCTTTATTCTAGTCTGTGCCGGAGTACTTTATATGGACTATTCTGGACTCTCAAAACAATCTAAATTCAGGGTGCCTTATGTCAATGCTAAGTACCTGATTGGAATAGGATTCATAGCTGCTTGGCTTTTGATATGGAAGTTCAACCCAGGAGTTTTCCAAGAATGGAAAGACCTTGATTTCCTTTATATCTTGGAGCATAAATCGCTTATCATCATCTTTTGGTTGGTTTGGATTATTATGTCTGTCATGGCTTATAAATTCAACTTTTCATTATTGCCAGTCATTGGAATCCTGATCAACTTATACTTAATGACCGAACTAGGAACCAGCAACTGGATTATCTTTTTGATTTGGTTAGCAATCGGACTTGTGGTATATTTCTTCTACGGATATAAACATTCCAAACTGAATAATTCAACCGAATAGATAACAAAAAAGCCGCATTCAATCGAATGCGGCTTTTTCATTATATAATTAGCTTTTATTTCCAGCCTTCATTTTGTGTTAAATTCTTATTTAACTCCAATTCTTGAATTGGAAGTGGATAGAAATAATCTCTTTTCTCATCAAACGTCTTTTTGATATGGGCGTTGATAATAACATTTCCACTAGTACCATTTTCCAATAAGATCTCCGATCCAAGTTTCAATAATTGAACACCTGGAGCTGTTGGTTTTGTTCCTTCATAGATCCAAACATCTTCTTTTCCATCCCCATCCAGATCAAATTTTCCAATACTTGGGAAATACATTCCTTTAAATTGACGAGTCAGGAATTGACCATTTTTCCAACGTAAGATATCGTCCCAACGATAAGATTCCATCACCAATTCAATTCTTCTTTCACGACGGATTTCTAAAATTGCACCTTTCATGCCGCCAGCTACATTCGGGTAACTTTTAGCAAGGTAGGCATCTGGTTTAGCATTAGCTGCCGCTAAAGTCATTGCAGGCATGTCTGCTCTTGCTCGGATTAAATTGATGGAGGCATCCAAATCTGCTTGACTCAATGTTCCTAATTCTGCTTTAGCCTCTGCGTAATTCAATAGTACTTCCGCATATCTAAAGATTGGCATATCATTTTCAGAACGGTTATAGTTGTCATATTTAACATCCCCTACAAACTTGATCAATTGATATCCAGTCACTGAATTACCAAAATTTGGAGCTATTGGCGCTGCACCCCCTATTCTCGTATATCCCGGAGTACGAATGGTTTGCTTTAGTCTCGGATCCCTATCCTTTACCTCCTCTAAAAAGGTCATTTTATCATAGTTGGGCTTATCCGTAAAACGAGAACCATCCTTCATCAAATAGGTGTTCACTAAATCCTTCTCTAAGCCTGGCTTTCCGTACGAGGCCGTAATCGTGTAATAGTTCACATTATGCCAGATCTGTAAAGCATCTGAGAATTTACGAGCCAGAATGACTTCTTGAGGAATACTAGTCACCGAGCTGAATAACTTACCATAAGATTCTGCACCAGCACCAGTATATAAACTGTATTGTCCAGCATCCATCAACTCTTTGGAAGCTGCTGCTGCCATTTCCAGATACTTATTCGCATCTGGCAAATTCAATTCGGTATGATACTTCCTGAATGTACCTTCAAATAATGCAACTCTTGATTTCAATGCCAAAGCTGTCCATTTCGTTGCCTTTTCATCTGATTTGGAATTAATCATATTATTGATCGCAAAATCCAAATCTGCCATAATAGAATCAATGATTACAGTTCTCTTGTCACGAGGCTTCATCAATTCCGCTTCATTATTTTCATCCAATACCTTCCCGTACCATGGCACGTCTCCGTACCTTCTTACTTTGTCATAATAGAAGTAGGCTCTGAAAAATTTCGCAACCCCAGCGTAAGGCGCTGCTTCTTCCTTCGATAAATGGTTATAACAATTCTCTAAGAAAAAATTAATGTTTCTTAAATTTCCCCATGACCAACCACCACCACTTACAGGTACGATACGTTTTCCGGTCAATTCATCTTGAAGGGTAGTTTTAACAATGTTGTCAATCGCTTCATTGTAAATCCCTTCGGCCGAAGGTAAGGCTGCATCATAGAAAGAATTGGTAAACAATTCCAAATCTTTGACACTCTTGAAGGATACATCCGGCGTAATATTCGCTCCGGGTTGCCTATCCAAATAATCTTTACTACAGCCTGTAAATAGTACAGCTAGTAGAATATATAATATAAATGAGTTTTTCATGGTTTAGAAAGTAAAATCAAGTCCAAAAGAAAATGTTCTAGAATATGGGTATGCTCTACCATTGGATTCTTGGGCGGCCTGCTCTGGATCAATATATTTAGACCTCAATTTTGTCGCTGTCCAAAGATTTTCACCCGATAAATAAATTCTAGCACTGCTCATCTTTAATTTGCTCATGATGTTGCTGGAAAGCGTATAACCAATGGTCAAATTCTTTAAACGGATATATGCCAAATCTTGTAAATAACGATCTGACTTCACATTCAATGAACTATTACCATCTAGCGCAACATAGCCACGTAGCAATGGAAAATAAGCATCCCGGTTCTCAGGTGTCCATACATCCTCTACGAAATCCTTAGGGATAAATGAATAATAGGGTCTTGAATATGGACCCCAGAATTTATCTGAATTTGATCCCGGCCACCAATTTTGTTTTCCTATTCCTTGGAAGAAAGCCGAAACATCAAATCCTTGCCAATTAGCACCTAGGTTAACCCCAAAATTATATCTCGCTCTATTATTACCGATGATGATCTGGTCGCCAGGATTATCCAAAGTGTTTAATCCCTGACTGATTTCCTTATCACCATTTAAATCAACAAAACGTGGATCTCCAGCTTGTAATTTAGACCAGTCTCCAGGCGCTGATAAACGACGTGCATCCACCTTATCTTGGTTCACATCCCAATTTGCAGCCTCTTCATTCGATTGGAATAAGCCATCAATCTTATAGCCCCATATTTCACCCAATGTTTGACCAACATAGTAGTTGTTCAACAACATCTCACGATTGTCAAACCTCGTAATTTTCGCCTTCGAATCCGATAGACCTAATCCAAAGCTATAGCCAAATGGTTTGTCTGCAACCTGGAATTGATCTCTCCAAGCCATCGACAGCTCCCATCCTACGTTCCTTAAATCGCCGGCATTGGTTTTCGGAGAACTCGCTCCATAAACCGAAGGAAGGGTTTTCCCAGGGATTAACATATCTAAGGTTTCGCGGATAAAGTAGTCGAATGAAGCCGTCAATCGGTTTTGAGCAAACTCGAAGTCTGCCCCGAAATTTAACGTGCTTGTTCTTTCCCAGGTTAAATCTTGTGAAATAGGAGATGGTGAACTTAAATATTGCGTTCTCCCCCCATTGGTGATATAAGCTGAGTTTCCAGCACCCAGCAATGGAATATATCCATAAGCACTTGCTTCTTGGGCATTACCCAATGATCCATAAGACACCCTTAACTTAGCCTCATTGATGTAGGATTTTGCAGATTCCAAGAATGGTTCTTCCATAATACGCCAACCGGCAGAAAAGGAAGGAAAGAAACCATATTGCTGACCTGCAGGGAATTTCGACGTACCATCATAACGACCATTAACCTCTAAAAGATAACGACCCTTATAATCGTAGTTAATCCTTCCAAAGAACCCTTGTAAGGCCCAGCTTTGCTCGCCTCCACGTAGTAATGGAACCCCTGTACCTAAGTTAAAGTCATTTAAATCTTCCGATAATAGGTTAGTTTGCGTTCCACCAACATTTCTCCATATACTCAATTCTTGGTTATAACCTGCAGTAGCACCAAAATTGTGATCCCCGAAACTCTTATTGAAGTTCGCGAAGATGTTTAAGGAATGTTTTTTATAGTTTTCTAAATTCTGTACCAACTGGTCATTCCCTAAATAGCTGATAACCCCAGGATAAACGGACCATGGAGCCTGAGCCCTTCTGTTAAATTTATCAATAGGATTATAAGTAAAGGTATAATTACCTGTAACTGTTAACCCTGGCATTACTTGAGCTACTGCCTCAAAAAGGTTGATAAACTCATATTCCTTCTCCCCACCTTTGGATTTACCATATAGCAAATCCGCCATGATACCATCACCAATGTTATAGTTATTCAACTCAGTTCTATAAGTGGCTGTTCCATCCGGATTCTGTGCGACATAGGATGGTAAGGCATGCACTGTGGTTGAAATAAAGTTATTATTCGCATCCACACTACCATTCCAGCCTGGGAAGGTATAATTCTGATAGTTGATCTGGCTATTATTGCTCACTTTCAACCAATCCCGAACTTGACCATTCAGACGTGCTCTTAGGTTATAGCCTTCAAATTTATCCTGCTGAATTTTCATGATACCACCTTTCTTATACATCCTTCCAGAAATATAATAATCCATTTTTTCCGAACCTCCAGAAAAAGTCAGGGCATGTTCCATGGAATTCATCTTATCCCTATAGAAAGTATTCCACCAATCTGTATTCGCATAATACACATATTGATCTTTACCATTTCTATTTTGAATCACTACCGAAGGTAATGAAGGATCATTCTTACGTTTTAATAATTCCGCATAATCCTCATCCGTATAACCTGTATAGCGGTTACCCGTAGCTCTTAGGAAGGCTTCATCATTTAAAACAGCAGCATCATACCCTGTGGTAATAAAATCAGTATTTACAGTAAGGTCAGAACTTCCGAAGTTATTGCTATACCCTATGGTCATTTTTCCAGCCTGTCCTTTTTTCGTAGTAACAAGCATTACCCCAAATGCACCTCGAGCACCATAAATTGCCGCTGCGGATGCATCTTTTAATACCGAAATGGATTCAATGTCTTTTGGGTTGATTGTGTTGATGTTCCCCGGAACTCCATCGATTAAGACCAAAGGAGCCGCATTCGCGGAGTTAATGGAGGCAAACCCACGAATATTGACTTTTCCTTCTCCTCCTGGCCTACCATTGGTAAAGTTAATGTTCAAGTTAGGTACTGCCCCTTGCAATGCCTGAGTAGCATTGGCAACTGGTCGGTCCTGTAAAACCTTGGAGTCAATTTGAGCAACGGCTCCCGTCAGATTCACTTTCTTCTGTTTACCATAACCTACTACGACCACTTCATCAAGGTTTTGGTCCGAGGAAACTATAGTCACATTCATCTGACTTCCAGTTACAGAAATCGTTTTAGTTGTGAAACCAACCATAGAAATTCGAAGTTCATTACCAACTGATCCTGATAATTCAAAATTCCCGCTCTCGTCCGTCTGCGCCACGGAACCCAACGTGATATTACTCACCGTCGCTCCTGCTACTGACTCACCAGTCTCGGAAACTACCTTGCCTCGAATAATGTTTTGACTAATTTCATACGCCCGATCATGGGGTACATGCCTATAAGTGGCATGTGCTGCTGACCAAGAAAGTAGCGATAAGCCCACTAGAATGGGCACAAATGCAGAGTGTTTTTTCATGGTTTAAGTTCAATTTCTTTGCATGCAAAGAAAGGTTACACAATATTGGCTTTTCGTTAATTAAATATTATTATATAATTAACTTCATTAAAATTTTGTTAGTTACTCGTTTAAGTTAATTCAAAAATAACAAAAAGTAAGGCTGATTTCAATATATTTTAAACAAAATAAATAAGCAATTTTTAATTATTAGTTCACTATTATATTACTTATTAAGAATACTAATGTATCAAAATAATGGAAAACCAAATGTTAAAACACAGATCATAAAAAAATTTGATGCCCGAACTATTTCTCAAAAATTTAGAAATATTTGGAAAGCATATTAAACAACACAGTTCCCCCAAATTCGCTGATATCAGGGATAGATATTTAGATTCTTTATTTTCATTTTTGCATTGTAACATTTATCGCTAATGAAAAAACTATTTATCTCCATCCTTTTCCTTTGCATGGGTCAATCGACCCTGCTAGCTCAAAATCAGAAAGTCCACAAGATCGACTATCAATCTTTCTCAAGCGAACAGGATATGGACAAATTAAAACCAACTGAAGATTTCTTTTTGAGAGTTTGGTTAAATGATAACTTTATTAAAATCACAAAAAACGAGGCAACCCCTAGCTTTTTGATTATTAACAAATCCAACAACCAATCTTATTATCTATTCACTGAATCTGAAGAATATTATAAAATGGGCGAAGGTTCCACTTTTGAAACTCAGGAGGACCTCGTTTCTATTGAAACGGTACCCGGTAAAACCAAAACCATTCTAGGTATGCCTTGTAAACTAGCTATTGCTACTATGGATTTTGAAACAGAAGAAAATCAAAACCTCAAAATAGAAATCTGGTATACGGAGAAATTGCCTAAACTTTATTGGAGTGAATTCTCTTTCCTAAAAGATGTTCCAGGCGCATTAATGGCCTTATCTGTTGATGGAAATGGTTTTATTGCAAATAAAATCAAACAAGAAACCCTGCCTACTTCGGAGTTTGAAATCCCTACTTTTTATTCGGAACTCCAGGTTGATACTGTGGCAACCGAAACTTGGGATGAAGGCGATGAATTAATCTCTGAAGAACAACAAGTGGATACGGATCGCTTCCTATATCAGGATGAGGATTCCGAATTGATGGGACTGAAAGATGAAAACGGCAATATCATTACAGAAGCAATTTATGGATATGTTGACCAATTCATGGCTGGAATCAGTACGGTTATCAATGCCGATAGCAAGTATGGTGCAATCGACAAAAATGGAAATATCAAAATTCCTTTCAAATATGACTTCCTGGCTTACGACCAAGAATACCAACAATATATCTATGCTGAGGGTGATAAGTTCGGAATCCTAGCGGCTAATGATCAACCTATCATTAAAGCCCAATACGATATGGTTAGTCATATGAGCCATGGGTATTTGACAGCTACAATTGGTGAAAAAACAGGGATACTGGACAAAACGGGAAAAGAAATCGTGCCTATCTCCTATCCGCTCATTATAGAATTCAATGCGGAGGTCTTTGTCACTGCAGATGAAAATTACTATCAGTTATATAATATTAAGAATAACAAGAAAATTGCCACCGGCTATAACCTGATTTCTCTTTCTGAAAGTGAACCTATTCATCTTGTTCAAAAAGGTGAAAAGTTTGGATACATCAATAATCAAGGGAAAATCGTTATTCCTATTAAATTCAGTAGTGGAACTACCTTTGATGATGGTACTGCTTCGGTCATGGACTCAGATGATGATGACGCCTATTTTATTAATAGCAAAGGTGAAAAAGTAGAAATTGATTAAAAGAGAAAAACTACATAAACAGAGTCTAGCTATTAGGCTCTGTTTATGTACTTTTGAGAATAATATAATTAAATAGCAGGGACTGAACATGAATCTGGAAAAATTTAAATCACACTTCAACTTCTTTTTTCTTTTTTTATGTTTTATTCTATGCCCTGCAATGCTAAAGTCTCAAGATCTAGTTGAGAAGCTTCAAAAGGAGTACAATCAATACCCTGAAAATAACCCTGAAAAATTCTATACCACCGGGAAATTAGCACAAGCCTTATTTTTTAATCAACGTGAATCTGAAGCCATCGAACTTTTGAATCATGACCTGGCCATTGCCAATAAATTAAAGGAAAGTAAATATGCTGCCTATCTGAATACCATATTGGCAATCAACAAATTGATTATTGAGGAAACGACCAGCTCCAGACAACATATTCTGAAAGCAAAGGCCCTAGCAGACCGTAGCAAGGACTTAGAAATCAAAGGTTATGTCTATTATGGTTATGGATGGATCTTAGCCAGACAGCAACAGGAAGCTGAAGCAGTGAAGCAATTCCTGATTTCATTGAGTTACTTGGATCAAGCTAAGGATTCGCCAACCATTTATAACAGGAAAGCGAATGTATATAAAGAACTGACCGCCATCTATTCCAATTGGAACGAATTTGACCTGCAGGAAAAATATAGCAAGCTCGCCTTAAACCTCGCCCTGAAACAAAAAGACCCTTTGACAATTTTTGACTCGTATATGCTCTTGGGCTATATGTACGAGCAAAAGTATCTGGAAGATGACAGCCAGCAGGAATATAGGAACTCAGCGGAACAATATTACCTGAAGGCCTTGGATACCTATCTTTCTAAAGAAAATGAAATCCCAATTCCTTCTAATCTAGCATTTGTAGCCAATAATCTGGCTCACCTGTATTTTAAATTTTATCCAAAGGAGTATCAGAATAAGGTCGTACATTATGCAGAACTTGCTAAAACCAATGCTCTAGAGACCAAACAATATAATCTAGTGGCATCTTCTTATGGGATCTTGTCTGAATTGGAACTGGACAAAGGAAATTTTAAAACAGCTAAAGAACATCTGTTGTCATCTTTGATTGAAATCAATAAGTCCCAGGTACAAGACCAACAAATCCTGATGAGCATTTACCATACCCTATCCCAAATCAGTGAAAAGGAAGGTAATTATGCTGATGCAATCAAATATAATAAAGATTATATCCAGCTCTTTACAACTGTTTATGATCAGGAAAAACTAAATATCGGCAAGCGTCTTGAAGCCCAATATGAAAAAGGAAAGCAAGATCAGGAATTGGCCTTATTACAGGTTGAGGCCGAAAAGAAAGAACAGCAGATCCAACTGATGGCTGCCCTGGGGATCCAACAAAAACAAGAGCTGGAAAACCTAAAACTGATCCAGGATAACCAGTCAAAGGAATTGGTTTTATCGAAATTAACAGCTGAAAAGCAGGTTAAAGAACTCCAGGTTTCTAAATTGGAGGCAGAAAACAGAGCCCAAGAAATCAGCACCTATCAAAAGGAAATTTCCTTCAAGGATAAATTGAACAAGTATTTTATCGCCTTGATGTTAACAGCACTTGCCATGCTGACCTTACTATTTTATGCTTACACCCAACGTTCAAAGCATATGAAACAAAGGGAAAAATTGCATAATCTGGCGATTGATCAGGAAAGACAGCATGCTAAAATCTCCATGCTGACGGCTTTATTGGATGGACAGGAACAGGAACGCGCAAGAATTGCTCGAGACCTGCATGATGGCCTCGGCGGACTCCTTTCTGGAACTAAACTTCAGCTTTCTCATCTGAATGATAAGGCGTCCTTAGAGGTACAGGAAAAAATGCAAAAAGGAATCTTCCAGCTCGATATGGCAGTAGATGAATTAAGACGGGTTGCACACAACCTGACCCCTGACCTTTTACAGAAATTTGGACTTCAAGAAGCTTTGAATGACTATGCCTCCAGGATGTGCAATGAACAGCTCGACATTGATGTACAATTCCTGCATTATACGAATTCCTTGACTCCGGACCAGCAATTGCTGATCTATCGCATTATTCAGGAATTAGTGAATAACGCCATAAAGCACGCTGATCCTTCTCAAATTATTATCCAATTGGTGGAAGAAGATCAGCAATTTAATATTACCGTAGAAGATGATGGTAAGGGTTTTGATTATGACCTTTCCAATCTGAACAAATCTGCTGGCCTGCAGAATATAAAATCCAGGGTAGAATTCCTGAAAGGATCCTTCCAGGTTCATTCCGAAACTGGGCAAGGTAGTAGTTTTGAAATTTACATCCCCAAATTCATAAAATCATGATAAATATCGCCATCACAGATGACCATCCTTTATTGTCTGAGGGATTAAAAAATATCTTAGCTCAGGAACCCGATTTAAATATTATCGGTTGTTATCCTACCGCGAAAAGCTTAATTGATGCGCTCAAGCAAACCCGTCTCGACGTATTACTATTGGATATCAATTTGAGCGATGCCAATGGATTGGAACTGATTCAACCCTTATTAAAAAGTAATAAGGACCTGAAGATTATTATGCTGAGTGTTCATAATGAATTTGCAGTGATAAATAGTGCTTTTCAAGAAGGTGCGCATGGTTACATCCAGAAAAACGCTTCCATCGATGAAATTAAACTGGGGATCCAAGAAATTCTGTATGGAAAGAAATTCCTCTGCAAGCAAACCCAGCAAATCATTGATAAGAAGAATAGTACTGAATTAAAAAGCGTCCCTAAATTGACTCGCCGTGAAAAAGAAATCCTTGCCGAAGCAGCATTGGGATTAACCACTCATCAAATTGCAGAAAAGCTTTTTATCAGTCATCATACTGTGGAAAGTCACCGTAAAAACCTGATCGAAAAATTCAAAACCTCTAATTTAAGTTCGGCTATTAAAATGGCTTATGACTACGGATTAATTAGAGAAGTCACTGGTTAACAGCTTTTTTAAACAAAACCTCTTCTAATTTGTTATATACTTTAACTAATGGAGGTAAATTATGCAAGAAAAAGAAGATGAACAAGGGAACAAAATCAATAATGCAGAAGATGTAGATCCTACAAAGGTTCCAGAAACTGTCATTAAAGAAAAAGATGACCAACCCGCTGCGAATAACATGAAGCGTACAATTATTCTTGCAATCGTTGTATTGGTGATCTTCTATCTGATCTATGAATACGTATTAAAAAGTCAATAATTTATTTTTCAAAAAAAAAGGGTCGTTCAAAAATTTGAACGACCCTTTTCTTATTTATGAAATCCTTAGAACCCAATGGTTCTTCCATTTTCTATTACTGCATTTTTCTTGATCACGATAATGCCATCGCAAATGGTATATTCTGGAAAATCACCATCTTTTAATTGCTTACCCCCTTTAATTCTTACATCATTTCCAATCCGACAATTCTTATCAAGGATAGCATTTTCAATATAACATCTTTCACCGACGCCAATTGGTGGTGGGGCCTGTGATGAAGTCAATTCAACCACCTCGTTCAATTCCTCATAATAATCCGAACCCATCATATAGGTCATTTTTATTACTGTTCCCTCCCCAATTCTAGATCGAATCCCAATCACGGAACGTTGGATTTTTTCAGCCAGAATAATACATCCATCGGCAATAATTGCATTATTCAAGGTCGTTCCAGAAACCTTAGATGGTGGTAACATACGCGCTCGCGTATATACAGTTTCACCAAATAAATTAAACTCTGGAATATCATCGGTTAATCCAATGTTCGCCTCAAAAAAGGAAGCTATCGTACCGATATCTGTCCAATAACTATCAAAAGGATAACTTAATACCTTGGAATTTTCGATCGCATCCGGAATGATTTCTTTACCAAAATCCATTCCGTTGTTTTCAGCAAGCATCCTCGACATCACTCCTTTGGAGAATACATAGATCCCCATCGAAGCCAGGTAATTACGTCCTTGCTTCTCAAGGTCCTCAGAAACTTCAGAGGTCCAGTCTGCTAATAAATCCTTGGTCGGTTTTTCAATAAATGAAACCACATTATTGGCTTCATCTGATTTTAATATCCCAAAGCCTGGCGCCTCTTTCGCGCTAACAGGAATTGTTCCAATCGTGATTTCGCCACCATTCTGCACATGGAAATCTACCATCGCAGAATAATCCATCTGATACAGTTGATCGCCCGAAAGAATCAAAACATAATCATAATCTACATTGACTAGATTCTTTTGCGTCCTACGAACCGCATCGGCTGTACCCTCAAACCAGCGGTCACCCTCATTGGTCTGCTCAGCAGCCAAAATATCCACAAAGCCCTTACTGAAAATACTGAAGTTGTAAGAGTTCTTGATATGCTTATTTAAAGATGCTGAGTTGTATTGCGTCAGTACATATATCTTATTATAGCCAGAATTAAGACAATTTGAAATCGGAATATCTACCAAACGGTATTTCCCCGCAATAGGAACAGCTGGTTTTGATCGTTGGTCTGTCAACGGATACAAGCGGGTTCCTCGACCCCCTCCTAATACAATAGAAACAACTTTATGCGACATATCATTTAAGTAATTGGTTATATAACTCTTTATATTTCTTTGCTGATTTATTCCATGAATAATCTAAGACCATAGCGGCATCCCTCGTCTTTGTTAAATTATCCGAATAGCTCAAATATTTTATGGCTCTTGTTACTGTAGCTGCAGCCTCTTCCGCATCTACATCATTGAAAAGAAACCCATAGCCGCCTTCTTCAACGTCTTTCACTGTATCCCCTAAACCACCAATCTTTCGAACCACAGGAATCGTCCCATATTTTAAAGCATACAATTGGTTCAACCCACATGGCTCAACCCGTGATGGCATAATCAATAAATCCGAAGCAGCATAAACCCGATGAGCTAATTGCTCATTGTAGCCAAAGAATACTGCTAAATCATTTTTATAGTTAGGAGCTATGTCCTGAATCGATTGCTGTATCAGCGCATCGCCAGAACCTAGTATAAATATACTTAATTTACCCGAGTTTTTCTTCAAAAGATTTTCTATTAAGTCTGGCAAAATATCTGCCCCTTTCTCAGTTGCAAAACGCCCTATATAACTTAATAAAGGCTTGCTCGGATCTAATCCAAACTCCTTGCAAAAACTCAACTTATTCTCGTCCTTACCCTGATCTACCGTTACCATGGAATACTGATGGTCAATTAGAGAGTCAACTTCCGGATCCCAGAATGAGGTGTCGATCCCATTCACAATGCCAACGGCCTTTCCTCTTTCATCTGAAAATAAATCCTGCAAGCCATTCGCATTCTCAAAAAGCTCTTTTAGATAGCCCTCCGAAACTGTGGTATAAGCATCGCAACACTTAATCGCTGTAGCCAAGGGATTGATTAATCCATCCCAATCCAATAAACCCCATTTCCAGGTATCAAATGCAGGTAGGACAATGCCTTTGCTCCATGACATCCAGCCTTGGTACTGCCCATTATGAACCGTTACAACGGTCTTAACACCCTTAAGTTCATTGAACTCATTGCTCCATTTCGTCAAAAACGGAACCAAGCCAACATGGTGATCATGACAATGCAATACATCCGGTTGAATATTATTGTACTTCAGATAATGTAAAACAGCATGTTGAAAAGCAATCCATTGATCCGCCTCATCTTGATAACTGTATATCTCCTCTCGGTCCAGAAGATTTGGAATCCTTACTAAGTATAACGGAAAACCCAGTTCATCTGTCTTTTCCTTCAATATTTCGTAAGTCAGCAAACTCGAACCCTGAAGAAATTCTCCTTCAGCAACTAGGTCAAATTCATGCTCCTGAGTAAACTTCCTATTAAAATAGGGCATGATCACCGAGGCATCAATCCCTAATTCTCTTTGATACTTAGGTAATGCTCCGACAACATCTGCCAATCCCCCAACCTTTGCGACTGGGAAACACTCTACACTTAAATGTATGACTTTCATTTGCCAAGTTTTCTTTTAAAAATTAAACCACTTAGTGGCGGTAGATCTACTGTTATGGATTGGTCTTGGCCCATCCATGATATATTTTCCGTAGAAATTACTTTTTTCACAGGTACGGCGCTTCCATTAAATTCTGCATCATCCGAATTCAAGACCAACTCCCATTGACCAGCATGCGGCACTCCTAATTTAAAATTATGACGCACGACCGGGGTGAGGTTTAAGATGACAACCAGGTCATTCTCCAAATCATGTCCCCTACGGCAGTAGGCGAAAATACTTTGTTCCCGATCCGCCAACTCAATCCAGAAGAACCCTTCCGGACTAAACGCCTTTTCGTATAATGCCGGATAGGTCTTGTAAACCTCATTCAACTTCGACACAAACTGCTTCATGCTCTTATGAGGCTTATATTGAAGCAAGTGCCAGTCCAAGGATTGGTTAACATTCCATTCCGAAGTCTGTCCAAATTCAGCACCCATAAACAATAATTTGGTGCCAATGAATGTGAACATGTATAAATACAAACTCCTTAAATTCGCAAACTTCTGCCATTCATCGCCCGGCATTTTATAGATCAGGGATTGCTTTCCATAGACCACCTCATCATGTGATAATGGCAACATGAAATTTTCCGTAAATCCATAAACCGTGGCAAAAGTCATTTTATCATGATGGTAGGTTCTATTGATAGGATCTTCCTTAAAATAGGCCAGCGTATCATGCATCCAACCCATCATCCATTTCATCCCAAAGCCTAAGCCGCCTTGGAAGGTGGCACGGCTAACGCCAGACCAGGAGGTCGACTCTTCTGCAATCGTCTGAACACTTGGATAGTATTTTGAAACCGCTTCATTGAATTCTTTCAAAAAGGCAACTGCCTCCAAATTCTCATTCCCTCCTAATTCATTGGGATCCCACTCTCCTGCTTTTCTGGAATAATCCAAATAAAGCATCGAAGCCACCGCATCCACTCTTAATCCATCAATATGGTACCGATCCAACCAGAAAAAGGCATTACTGATCAAAAAGGATTTAACCTCATTTCTTCCGTAATTAAAAATATACGATTGCCAATCAGGATGAAATCCTTTCTTTGGGTCGGCATGTTCAAAAAGGTGTGTCCCATCAAACTTATAAAGTCCGTGTGCATCCCCCGGAAAATGCGAAGGAACCCAATCCAAGATCACTCCAATATGGCTTTCATGCAGAAGTTCAATTAATTTCATCAGGTCCTGTGGACCGCCAAATCGTGAACTCGCCGCAAAATATCCCGTAATCTGATATCCCCAAGAAGGATAATAGGGATGCTCCATAATGGGCATAAACTCCACATGTGTAAATCCTGTTTCTTGGATATATGGAATTAGTCGAGCCGCAATCTCCTCATAGGTCAGGAACCGTTCTGGATCCTTTGGATCACGCATCCAGGAGCCCAGGTGCATCTCATAAACCGACATCGGCCGATCGAGCGCATTGTACTCCCGACGATTATACATCCATTCCGAATCATTCCAGCCAAACCATGTGGTGGCAACAATAGATGCCGTCATCGGTGGAATCTCCGTGTGCAAAGCAAAAGGATCCGATTTCTCCAGATGCTCCCCCGTATTCGAATGAATGTGGTACTTATAAACTTCTCCGTTCTCTATCCCCGGAATAAACCCCTCCCAGATTCCACTGCTATCCCAACGGACATGTAGCTGATGAGAATGTGGATTCCATCCATTAAAATTTCCGACGACCGAAACTGTCTGGGCATTGGGCGCCCATACCGCAAAATATACTCCTTTTACCCCATTCACTAATAATTCATGAGAACCAAACTTCTCATAAAGCTTATAATGACGTCCGGATTTGAATAAAAAAACATCAAATTCAGACAATAAGGAGTGTACTTCAACTGGTTGAGGCATAATTAGTTTTTTTAGCTTTTATATGTTATTGAATATTAATTTTCTTGAAATCGCGATCTAATTTTATAAATAACTTCCCTTCATCATCCTGCTGCATGGAAACCTTATTTCCGTCCACTGTGATTTGCTTTGGCTCAAATGGTAATCCAACCAGATACAAATTAAAACCAGTATAATATGGCGTGTACAAGCCATCTTCTCCTTGAATGACATTCACTTGCTTCGCATCACAGGTCGTAATAAAATGCTTCTCTACATAAACCCCTTGTTCGTATGCAAAGGTTTCACCATGGTCAGAATATAAGGACGATGTATGCTCTCCTTCGGCATAATATAGGTTCAAACGCAAGGATTCTACTCTGCGCTCTCCTGTAAATTGCATCACCGGATATTCTGGAATAATGGATCCACCACGAACAAAAAACGGCATTTCATCCAATGGGGTATCGATGGTATATTCCTGACCTCCTTCATAATATGTATTATCAAAATAATAATACCAGGTTCCTTCAGGCAAATAAACAATCTTATTCGCTTGACCTGGATGAAGTACTGGCGATACCAACAATTGGTTACCAAAGCCAAACTCCTCTTCACGAATCATATTCTTGGCCTTTTCTTGTTCCAGCATGGCAATAGGCCTCAAAATAGGTTCACCATATTTATGCTGCAACCAAAACGTAGAATAGATATATGGCAATAACTTGTATCTCAGCTCAATAAATTTCTTACAGATTGCCTCCCACTCTGGACCAAAGCTCCATGGCTCACGATCGCGGGTGTCTCCAGCTGAGTGGACCCGCATAAATGGCGAGAATACGCCAAACTGCATCCAACGCGTGTACAATTCCCCATCTGGTTCGCCTGTGAAGCCTCCAATGTCAGTTCCACAGAAAGATAATCCAGAAACAGAAAGACGTTGCAACTGCAGCGTTCCTATTCTAAGGTGCTCCCAGGTCGCAATATTATCTCCCGTCCAAACCGAAGAATACCGTTGTGTCCCAGCATAGGCAGCCCGGGTAATCGTAAATGGACGCTTATTTTTATATAATTTTTTCAAGCCATCGTAAGTCGCTCGAACCATCTGCATCCCATAAACATTATGAGCTTTACGATGGGAACCCCGATGTCCTTCAAATTGATGCCTTACATCATTAGGAAATGTTCCGCGACCAAATACCGCCGGCTCATTCATATCGTTCCAGAATCCTGCAACGCCATCATCAACCAACCCTTTGTATAAAGTTCCCCACCAGGTTCTAACTTCTGGATTGGTAAAGTCTGGGAATTGACATCTCCCTGGCCAAACAAATCCTTCCATAAAGTAGTCATCCCCACGGCGACAGAAGTAATTATTGTCCTTTCCTTGCTTGAATACCCAATAATTATCATCAACCTTAATCCCCGGATCAATCATCACAACCGTTTTGAAACCATTGGCATTCAAATCCGAAATCATCTTTTTAGGATCTGGAAAATAGCGTTTGTTCCAGGTAAAACAACGGTATCCATCCATATAATCAATATCCAGATAAATCGCATCACAAGGAATCTCCCGCTTCCTGAATTCGTAGGCAACTTCACGGACCTTGTTTTCCGGATAATAACTCCATCTGCATTGGTGATATCCTAATCCCCACATGGCCGGCATATAATGCGTTCCTGTAAGTTTATGATAGCGTTTCACCACATCCATCATCTTAGGACCTTGGATATAATAATATTGCAGCTCCCCACCTTCCGACCAAAAACTGGTCTGGTCCTGATGCTCTGCCGCAAAATCAAAATAGGTCTTGAAGGTATTATCAAAGAAAATACCGTAAGCCTTCCCTTCAGTCACACCTATATAAAATGGAATCGTTTTGTATAATGGATCCTGATTAAATGCATAGGAATAAGTGTCCGAATTCCAGTTCTTAACTCGTTTACCACGTAAATTCAGATTGGTTGCTTTATCGCCCAATCCGAAAAATGCCTCGTCAGCAGCTGCTTCCTTGGTACAATAAACATAGTAACCTCCGAAATCCACGTTCTCTTCCCAGTGCATTGCCGAATGATCACGGTTCAGCACCTGACCTTCCATATCGGAAAATGAAATATTAAAATCCGACTTACGGATCAAACAAATCGTAGTATTGGTCTTGACTTTGTAATATTCAGAGTCCTCAATGACCTCCACACTGACATAGTTATCCTCCTTAAAACTGATAGCATAGGAAAAGTCTTCCAAGAAGGAACCTTCGGGCGCTAATCGAATCCGAATGATATCTTCCGAGTAAACTTTAACTTCCACTTTGGATTTGCCATCGGTAAAATAAACCGTATTGGCTTCCTGTGAATAGCCTTTAACTGCAGTTAAATATAGTTTCTCAATGTTGGGCAGGTCTAGGACCGGGTTGTTGACGTGTTGAATTGTATCGTCTAAGGTTTCAGGGTTAGGTAGTAAATCGTTCGCAAAATCCCCCTTCTTTGTTGTATCCGCCATAAAAATAATATTCTAAAATGGTAATAGACAGTGTAAATGTCAGTTTTAAATTACAATATATTTTATAGAAATCAATGTTATTAAATAAATTCGTTTTAGTTGGACCAGAATTGTACCTCCATAGCTACAGGATTTTTCTTTAGGATTATCATTAAATTGTTGTAATACAAGAAAAAGGCAATAATTCAGCGAAAAATTCGTAATTTTGTAAGCCTTTTTAAAATCTAGCCCCAGTAAGGCTAGAGGGCATAATACATCAGTAGAATAACATGAAATTATCTCAATTCAACTTTAATCTTCCTGAGTCATTACTAGCATCTGAACCTTCAGAACAAAGAGATGAATCTCGTTTAATGGTTTTACACCGCGATAGCGGAAAAATCGAACACAAGATCTTCAAAGATGTTCTGGATTATTTTGATGATAAGGATGTAATGATTTTGAACAACACTAAGGTTTTCCCTGCTAGAATGTATGGCAATAAAGAGAAAACTGGCGCGACAATCGAAGTATTCTTATTAAGAGAACTTAATAAAGAATTACGTCTTTGGGATGTTTTAGTTGATCCAGCACGTAAAATCCGTGTGGGTAATAAATTATATTTCGGAGATGATGATTTATTAGTTGCGGAAGTTGTGGATAATACAACCTCACGTGGACGTACAATCCGTTTCCTTTTTGATGGTACTGACGAAGAATTCCGTAAGAATATCGAAATCTTAGGTGAAACTCCGCTTCCTAAATACATCAAAAGAAAAGCAACCCCGGAAGATAAATTCCGTTATCAAACAATCTATGCGAAAAACGAAGGTGCTGTAGCGGCTCCAACCGCAGGTCTACACTTCTCACGCGAACTTATGAAACGCCTTGAACTTAAAGGGGTGGATTTCGCCGAAGTAACCCTTCACGTGGGTCTAGGTACGTTCCGTACAGTGGAAGTTGAAGACTTGACGAAACATAAAATGGATTCTGAACAGTATATCATTTCTGAAGAAGCTGCTCGTATCGTAAATAAAGGTATTGACGACAAACGTAAAATCTGTGCCGTAGGTACTACTTCTATGCGTGCTATTGAATCTTCAGTGTCTGCTGACAAACACTTGAAAGCTGCGAATGACTGGACTTCAAAATTCATCTACCCACCTTATGACTTCAGCATTGCGAACTCAATGATTACTAACTTCCATACGCCTCAATCTACCCTATTGGTAATGATTGCAGCATTTGCAGGTTATGAAAACGTAATGAATGCTTATGAAGTGGCTGTAAAAGAAAAATACCGCTTCTATAGCTACGGGGATGCGATGTTAATTATTTAATTAAATTACTCCTATATACGAAAACGCAGATCCTACGATCTGCGTTTTTTATTTCCAATAATTTACTTACTTTTCCAAATTAATAGTGATTTAAGGTATGTCTACGCATTTTGTAATTATAGTTGCCGCCGGTACGGGCTCCAGGATTGGAGGAAATCTCCCGAAACAATTCTTATTGCTTCAGGAAAAACCCATATTGATGCATACCGTGGAAAAATTCGCCAACTCCAACTGCAAGCCCCAAATCATCCTCGTTCTTTCTGAACAAATGATCGATTACTGGAAAGAAATTTGTCAAAACTATAAGTTTAATATCCCACACCATATTACCATAGGTGGAAATAGCAGATTTCAAAGCGTAAAAAATGGTATTGAATTTATCAGGAATACCCAAACGCTAACAGCAGATTCTAAAATCGCTGTACATGATGCCGCAAGACCGCTGGTAAGTTCTGCATTGATTGATAATCTCTTCCTGACTTGTAATAAGAATCGCCCTGCAGTAATCCCTGCCGTACAAAGTACCAATTCAGTAAGATTAGGAAATCAAGAGAATAGTCATGCTGTCGATAGACAAACGGTTTGGTTGGTCCAAACCCCGCAATTATTTATGGCTGACCTTTTAGTAGAAGCTTACGAACAACCCGAGGAGGATTATTTTACCGATGATGCCTCTGTTGTTGAAAAGCTGAGCAACAACCTCTATCTCCTACCCGGTGAATATCAAAATCTGAAAATCACCTTCGAAGAAGACTTAGCCATTGCTCAACTCTTATTTAATAAAATCTAAGCGTTACCTCTGATTATTCTTAATAACACCACAATGATGGCAATAACCAATAAGATGTGGATAATACCACCAGTAGCATAACCTCCAAAAAAGCTAATTGCCCAAATGATGACAAGAATAACTGCGATTAAATACAAAATATTTCCCATAGTAGTTAAAATTTGTGTTTTGTTAAAATAGTTTATTCAATGATTCAATTTCATAAGGATAAACACACAGTTCAAACAAATTGTTTTAAACTGCCAATTTTTTTTAAAACAAATCAATAACTAACTGATCGTAAGATAGATAAATTCCATCCGGTAGACTAGCACTTATGTCCTCGTGCCGTCCAAATCGATGTGAAATATGGGTAAGATAGGTTTCTCTGGGTTGAATTCGATTGGAAACTTCAATCGCTTCTTCCAAGGTTAAATGAGAAATATGGGGTTCTCGTTGCAGGGCATTCAGGACTAAAACCTCTACCCCCTCCAGCAATTTGAAGCTCTCCTCCGATATGGTTTTGGCATCCGTGATATAAGCAAAATTATCAATCCTAAACCCCAGAACGGGCATCTTATAATGCATAACCTCGATAGGCAAAATATTTTTCCCGTAAAGCTCAAAAGCCTTTCCCGCGAAGATTTCTTCCAACTCCAATTGGGGTACCCCAGGATATTTATAATCACTGAAGGCATAATAGAATTCCTTCCTTAAAGCATCATGCGTCGCCTTATTGGAATAAATGGGAATAGATTGCTGTTGCTGATAATTATAAGCTCTGACATCATCTAAACCTGCAATATGATCTTTATGGGAATGAGTCATCAGTACCGCATCCAGGCGATTCACCGGTTGACGCAACATCTGATATCGGAAATCAGGACCCGTATCAACAACTAAGGTATGGTTATTATATTCAATCAATATCGAAGAACGTAGGCGTTTATCGCGCTTATCCTCCGAATGACAAACCGCACATGGACATGCTATAACCGGAACACCTTGCGAGGTCCCTGTACCTAAAAACGTTATTCTCAAACCGTAATCCTTGACTTTTTTATTTGCTGATAAAAGGCTTTTAACTTCTCCTGAATTAATAATTCATCAACTTCCATCGTCTCCAAGATCTGTAATAAGGATACAACCTTCATGTCGACCGTAGAAAATTTATTGACAACCACGACTTTGGAATTCTGCAAAACACAGGCTCCGGTTCGGAAAGAACCTTTTTCATAGCGCAATTTATAGCCTAAGTCGCCAAATAAGGCCTCTAATTTATCTAAACTTCCTTGTGTTAATGAAATCATATTTTCTCCTCATCACAATTTAAGAAAGCACAAGGAATTTATCAATTCTTTGGCCCCTTTTTATCCGTAATAAATTTATGTGCATATTGACTCAAAAAGCCTGAACCGTATGCAATCAATTGGGTAAAAGCCGCTACAACAGATAATATCGCCACCTTTAAGCTCTTCGTACTGACCAAGGCATGCAAGAATAATAATCCCGTATAGATTAGCAAGAATAAATTGCCCAATAAACCCAAAATATGCAAGAAATAAATTTCGTCCATGGTCAATAAGTTGATCACATTGATCATGAGCAAACCTATCAAACCCAATACAAATACTGCTGGTAAGGCATGAACAGGCTTTAATTCCTTAGGATATAAACAATAGATATCAATTCTTCCCTTTCCAAAATTATAGGTCTGTTTATAGAATTGACTAAAACTGGTTCGACGTTTATGGTAAACAAAGGCATCTGGTATTAAACCTACCTTAAACCCGGAATTTATCATCCGAATACTGAATTCAATATCTTCCGATCGTCTGGATAATTTGAAACCGCCGGTTTTTTCCCAGACCTCCCTTGAAATTCCTAAATTAAAACTCCGGGGATGGAATTGACCAACATGCTTTTTATTGCCACGAATCCCTCCTGTGGTAAATGGAGAAGTCATGGAATAACTTATGGCCTTCTGAATAGGTGTAAATGATTCATGTGCTGCATCCGGACCGCCAAAGGCATCCCAGTGATCCTTCTTAATGCCTTCCAGCACTTTGTTCAGGTAATCAACCGGTACAATGATGTCGGAATCAAAGACGATAAAATAATCCCCTTTCGCACGTTCAAAACCGTAGTTCCTAGCGAATCCCTGACCTTCATTCTCCTTAAAGAAATACTGTATATCAAGCTTATCTTTGAACTTATCTACAATATGTTCTGATTTATTCTTTGAACCATCTTCTACGATGATAACCTCAAAATCCTTGTAATCCTGATCCAACAATGAGGTCAGCATTTCCTTGATTTCTACTGGTCTATTATAGAGCGGAACAATGATGGAAAAAAACATATTAGATGACTTCGTCTACATGGTATTTATTTCGATCAGAACCGTTTCTAGAAACGAGCTCCGCCACAAATCCTGTCAAAAATAATTGTGATCCTATTAGGATGGCTACCAATGATAAGTAGAACAAAGGTTGATCCGTTACATTTCTATACTCTGTACCATTGGCAATGCTCATCAACTTTTCGCAAATCAACCAGATGGTAATAAAGAATCCTAACAAAAAGCTGATTACTCCCAATGGACCGAAAAAGTGCATCGGACGTTTGGCAAACTTCCCAACAAAGAAAATAGACATTAAGTCAAGGAAGCCTTTTACGAAACGACCCGGACCAAATTTTGTAGTACCATATTTCCTAGGATAATGCTGAACAACCTGTTCTTGGATTTGACTGAATCCTGCCCACTTCGCCAATACTGGAATATAACGATGCATTTCACCGTATACCTCAATACTCTTGACCACATCCTTCTTATAAGCCTTCAATCCACAATTAAAGTCATGTAGATTGTCAATGCCCGACATGCTACGTGTCGCCGAATTGAACAGTTTGGTAGGAATAGTCTTGGTTAAGGGATCATAACGCTTTTTCTTCCATCCAGACACCAAGTCAGCTCCTTGATTCTTGATCCGGTCGTATAATTCCGGAATCTCATCAGGGCTATCTTGCAAGTCCGCATCCATCGTGATCACAACATCGCCTTCCGCCGCTGCAAAACCAACATTTAAAGCCGCTGATTTTCCATAGTTCCTACGAAAACGAATCCCAATAATATGTTCATCCTGTGCCTTTAAGGACTTGATGACCTTCCAAGAATTATCCTTACTGCCATCATCTACCATAACAATCTCATAAGAGAAGTTATTGGCATCCATGACGCGCTTGATCCAAGCACTCAATTCAGGAAGTGATTCTTCCTCGTTGTATAATGGTATTACTACTGAAATGTCCATAATTAATAAAGAACAAAGGTATCATTTTTGGATGATACCTTTATCATATAAACGTTAGCGTTTATTATGCGTTATTGTCGTTGTTTTCATTACTCTGCCAAGGATGTGCATCACCCGCTGGACTTGCTGTCTTAAACATGGGCTTCTCTTTCCTGAAAATTGCAGCAAAAATCAATGCTAACACAAAATATAATAATAAGGAAATTGCAAGGCCTTTCAAGGTTTGACCAATAGACATGGAACCCAAAGCCTCTTTTTGTTGATCCAATAATTCTAATGTCGCATCAATTTGTTCATCCGATTGATTACTAGCTTCCATCATCTCAATCGTCAGATTTTGCGTATTCTCAATGGCTTCCCGCTGAAAATCCGGATTGATCACATTGAAAACTGTTATGCCGATTAAACCAATCGTTGCAGTGATTGCCAACATGATGAAGATATTCTTTAAGGCAGTGGAAAAATCCCAATACCCACCGTTAGCTTTTCTTAATTGCAATACAAAAAACACTGCGATCGCTATAAAAACAACATAATTTACCACAATGTTTAAAATGGTTGATGTCACGATGGACGTCGAAGTTTTCGAGAAATAAAGTGAAATAATGGAAAGAATAATAGAAATTACTCCTAAAATAACACCATTGATAATGGCTTTTTTCTTTACATCATTTGAAGGGTTGATAGCATCCATGATTTATGAGTTATAGTTTATGATTAGTTGCAATAGGGCAAGATCCAATGCTTTGTTGGGAGCTGCCTCAGCATAGGCTTCCAATTGCTCAGCATTAGGATTTTGTTCATTAAAAAAGGATACCAATGGATAAAACAGGTCCTGTAACTCATCATCTTCTGAAAGACCCTTCGCAATTTTTGAAATCTCAGGATAACTGCTCTCCACCAAGATCTGATTGGCAATTACCTTCTCATAAATTCTATATTCATCCTGAAACTCATCTTCCTCGACCAATAAAAACTCTTTTAAGAAGTCATCCAATGAAGGTTCTACATCATCGTCAGCACATTCACGTAGGTACAATAGAATATTCAATAACTCTGAACCACGATCCAATGTCTCCTCTTCAATAGCTTCCCACTCCTCGGAATCCAAATAATCCTCTTCCAGTTTTTGAACATCCTCCGCGAAGAAATTGATCATCAGTAAATCAAATGCGTATTCACGAAGTTCTTCAAATCGTTGATTATCATCAAAAACGCTATCCATAGCATCCACCTTCTCCATGAATGGTGCTTCTAATTCAAAAGCTGAAGCTAATCCTGGAAGAATGGATTGACCATCAATTTGCTCGATTGTAGCATAATTATTTACAGCAGCTTCTAGAGCTTTTTTTACTTTAGTATCCATATCATAATTAATTGATGTGCAATTTATTATTATTAATTACAGCCAAAACCTGACCCGTTAATTCTTGTCCAAATAATGGACTATTTGCCGATTTAGATTTATTGCTGTCTCTATCAAATATCCATTTTTTCGTTGGACTAAACAACAATAAATTTGCTTCCGCGCCTTCTTCAATCACTGGAACTTCCAATCCAAGGATTTTTCGAGGATTGATCGACAACTTCTCTACAATTTGCTCTACTGTCAACCCTGCCTTCAACAATAATGGTAACACAGTCTGAGAAGCAATGATTCCATTCTTCGCAATCTGAAACTCCACTTGTTTGAATTCAATTTCTTGTGGCGTGTGCTGGGAAACAACCGCATCGATTACCCCATCCTTCAAACCCTTGATCAATGCTTTTACATCTTTCTTGGTACGTAGTGGCGGACTTACTTTATAGTGGCTATCAAAACCTTTAACATCCTCATCTGTAAACACTAAGTTATGCGCAGCTACATCACAGGTTACCTTGATACCCTTGCTTTTTGCCTTCTTGATCAAGTCCACGGCCTCTTCTGTTGAAATGGTACTGAAGTGGATAGGCGCCTCATTATATTCTGCTAAGAACAGGTCTCTGGAAATCATCACGGATTCAGCAAGATTTGGAATACCTTTCATTCCCAAATAGGTGCTGACCTCGCCTTCATTCATCTTGGAATCTGCAGCAATGGAATCATCCTCCGGAAATGCCATAATCAAGCCACCAAATCCTTTTGCATATAATAATGCTCGAGACATCAATCCTGCCTGTTGAATGCTATGTGTTCCATCGCTATAAGCTACCGCTCCAGTGATCTTCATATCATAGAGCTCAGCAAGCTCATTGCCTTCGCGCTTTTTACTGACTGTTCCAACGGGAAAAACATCCACTAGATTTCCTTTCGCCGAATTAACGATCAATGCTACTTCCGAACGACTATGGATAGGCGGATTGGTATTGGGTTGTACAGCTACTGCTGTGAATCCTCCTGCCGCTGCTGCTGCAGTACCCGTCTGAATATCCTCCTTGGTCTCATATCCCGGTTCCCCGAAATTTACATTGAGGTCAAAAAAGCCAACCGAAAGAAAAGAGCCTTTCCCATCGATTACCTGAATCTTCTTGTCTTCTGACTTGATTTGCTTAGCAAGCTGTTCAATCTTGCCATTTTTCACAAGTACATCAACCGTAGACATATGCAGTGGGTGTCCTGCCGAAACCAAAGTCGCAGAATTAATTAATATTGTAGCCATGAATTGAATTGAAAATCAAAAAATTGTGCTGAACGCAATTGTTTAGTTTGTGAAAACCAGCCAGCCAATCATAGGTTCTTTTCCAATGAGCATTTTCAAAAACCTTCTTCAAGTATAAAAACTCCTTATTCGAAGATGTTAACAGCTGTTTCATTAAAAAACAAAAGTACAAAATTCAGTGAATACTGTAATAATATTTTTAGGAATCGTTCTTTTGACACTGAATCTGCTTACTCAATCTTCAGCTTGCGTATGGAAGTCTATGCTATTCTTTCCCCCAACGAAAACTGTCGAGTTCAAAGCCTGCAATATCTAATGCGCGATCAATCACTGTCGCTGCAAGCTCTTCAAATGTTTGTGGACGACTATAAAATGAGGGCGATGCCGGACAAATAATACCACCTGCCTCGGTTATCAGCGCCATATTCTGGATATGTATGCTACTTAAAGGAGTCTCCCGAGTAATCAAAATCAATTTGCGACGCTCTTTCAGGATAACATCCGCGGCACGTGTAGTCAAATCCGAGGAAATCCCATGCGCGATTCTGGCCATTGTCCCCATGGAACACGGAACTACGAACATGGTATCATATTTTGCTGAACCGGATGCAAAGGGCGCCATAAAGTCATTTTTCTGGTAAGTGGGGAAGTCATATTGCTTATAACCATCGTCATCCAGCTCAAAGCGCCACACATCCTTGGCATTGTCGGACATCACGACTCCTACCGCCTCGATCTGATCTGAAAGCTGCTGAAGCTTATCCATTAACACCTTCGCATAGATGGATCCGGACGCGCCAGTGATGGCTACAACGATTTTTTTCTTCCTCATGTTACAAACATATAAAACTTCCCGCAGACTACCTAAAACAGGGTTTTTCCAATGATTTTTAGATGTTTAAACAAATACCCTGAAGTCAAAAAATTACCAATTAGAAATTAAATCTGAAGAACTAAGAAAAAAAGGGTCGAATTAGATTAATTCGACCCTACATCTACCTATGAAAAACATGCCCTTGGGGAGGGCATTACAAAAGTAAAAAAATCATCAGAAAAGTTATAAGACTACCTGCTACAATTCCTATTTTGTAGACAACTAGCTACAAAAATTAAATAGTGTTCGTAACCGAACAAAAAAAATTGTATAGATTACATTTATTATTGGAAAAATTTTTATAAGAAAACAAAGAAATTTAGGCTATTAGTAACTTTAATTTAACTTTTTTTTGTTTATTTCGTAACGAAAAATTAGGACTATGAGTTTGACAGTACTGGAAGAATATATAGAAACCGGAAACTACCAAGATTTAGATTTATTACTTAGCCAAAACCCTGAACTTATCAAGGAAAATACCAGCCATGATATTTCAGCCCTCCTGTTGGCCTGCTATTATCAAAAAACACAGATCGTTCAGGTCATCCTAAAATATATAAAATCCATTACCATCCATGAAGCCTGCGCCGCCGGCCTGACCGAACAGGTGCAGTTTATGGTCGATCAAAAACCGGATGTCATCAATGAATTATCTTCCCATGGATTCTATCCCCTGGGGATCGCAGCACATTTTGGAAAAGAAGATATCGTAAGAATCCTCCTTCGCAACCGTGCTAACCCTAATTCATCATCTCAAAACGGCTATCAGGTTTTCCCATTGCATTCCGCATTGAGTAACAATCAAAATAATATCGCCAAAATGTTGATCGAAGCCGGTGCTGAAGTCAATGTCTTGCAATCATCCCGAATCAGCCCTCTGCACCTCGCTGCACAAGAAGGAAATATCGATTTGATCATTGTATTATTGGAACATGGAGCCAATATCGCCCAAAAGAATGAACTCGGACAGACAGCTTCAGACTTGGCAGCTCAAAAAGGATTCCTCGAAATCGCAGAAATCCTGAAAGCTTAACTCCTCTTTACGATAGATAAGCCAATACCACATTCTAAGCAACGCTTGGAATTACAATAGGCAGACCGCAAATGTAACACGGCTTGGGTTTCCAATGCATTGTACAAGGACATGCCATGTGCCGTATAGCGTTTACAAACTGAATTCACCTCCGGCTTTAATCCCTCCAGCCAATTGACGGCCCGATCCATATAGCTTTGGTTACCAATATAACGGCCATAAGAAAATAACAAGGGGATAAAACAGTTGATTGCCAGCAGATGGAAGAATTGATCCGAAATCCCACAATTATGATTCACCGATTCTTTTTCCAAATGAAAATGCGTCTTCCAAAAGACCGGAATAATCACTTCCGAACAATATCCCCGCAATTCCTCAAGATTTAATGCCGAAGTGATCAATGAAAACCAGGAACTGAACAGAGTGTACATCCCAGCCATTTGTGCCAGCTTTAAGGTCGGAAAATTATAAGGCCGCATCCGCATAAACTTCCATTGAAAAGCAGACAGTTCATTCAACTTATGACTTGATTTCATAAAATCATAGCGCTCCTTCAAACATAGAATATAGGCGTCATCCCCCTTATAAACCTTCAGGAAACCTGCCTGACCAAAAAACAAGGCCTGTATACTATCTCCATTATTCTTAAACTTTTGCATCAGCTTGAGTGATAATATCTGGCTCAGATCCAAAAAAGACTGTTTATTCACCTTGACACCAAATGCAGCTGCCATTAAGCCCAAGCATACCCGCTCCCAATCCCCACGGTAGGAATTCAACATCAAAACCACAATTTTGTATCGATGCTCCAACCTTTCCACCCCCATTCTATTCAACACCTGCAACTTTTGGAATTCCGGAACCTCCGATAAACCATAACTACAGGGCAACCAATGATTATTTTGTAACAATTGATCAATATTCTCCAGAAGTTCCGCATCTACCCTATCCTTCAACTCCAAACAAGGCAATTTGCTCCCATCTTCTGAAAAACAATCCTGCTTCCATTCCCAGAGCACATGCAAAATCACTGCATTATAGGCTTTGTCCATATGATGCCTATGCAAATTCCAATCGCCGGAATCTACATGGATCTCAATATGACCGTGCCATTCCTGATTATTGATTCGTAAATGTGCATGTAAAAAGTCCGGTCCAGAATCGGTATTGTAGTTCCCCGGATGTAAAACCTCAATCGTCTCACCATTCTTGCCGCTAAGCCCCAATGACTTAAACAATCGAAAACGCCAAATAAAATGTAATATATGCTCTGCTATTCGCATGATTAAATATAAATATATTTAATCTGCAATTACTATATTTAACCTATTGATAATATTTAGAAACCATTATCTCTGAACAGCATGATGTTCCATCATGCCTGTAACTAGCTAAAGAATACTTTTTTTTATGTTTTAAGGATTGGGAATATAAATATTCAATCGATCAGAACCGACCAAGGTGCTTTCTTTTAATTGTCCAACAAATTGAGGCGGCTTCATTCCTTCCGCCCATTCTTCTTTGCCCACAAATACCCGGGCTTCATCCCATAATCCAGCCTGAATAAATAAATCCAAGGTCTTCTTCCCACCTTCAATTATGATCGACTGAATATCCATCAGGTATAATTGATATAATATTTGCTGTGGCAAATAGAGATCAAAATTCTCTAATTCTATATATTTCCGATTTCCCTGCCAATCTGTTTTCAGCGCATTAAAAATAATGGTCTCCGCTGAATCATCATAAATTGCCAAATTATCCGACAGTTCCAATTGCTTATCAATCAAGACCCGCTTTGGATTCTTGCCTTCCCATTCCCGAACCGTCAAACTGGGATTATCAATTTCCGCAGTGCGCTTCCCAACCAAGATAGCATCCTCTTCTGAACGCCATTTATGAACCAATTGCTTGCTCGCCGCGTTACTGATCCAGCGCTGCCCTTCAACCGGCGCAAAATAACCATCCGAAGTCTCCGCCCATTTTAATATTACATAAGGCCTAAACTCCTTCAACTTGGTAAAAAACCTACGATTTACCCATTTTGCTTCTTCTTCCAACACTCCTACTTCAGTAACTACTCCTCCCTCCTGCAATTTCTGCAAGCCTAAGCCATTTACTTTGGCAAATGGATCCAAACATGCTATTACAGCCTTCTTGAAGCCCATCGCAACGATCATATCTGCGCAAGGCGGAGTTTTTCCAAAATGCGCACAAGGCTCCAAGCTAACATAGATGGTACTTTCCGAAAACATCTGCCTCGCATGCTCCTCTCCATATTTGGCAATAACGGATTGAACAGCGTTCACTTCTGCATGTGGCCCTCCATAAGGCGATGTATACCCTTCTCCAATAATCTCATTATTCCAGACAATGACCGAACCGACCATCGGATTCGGACTGGTTTTGCCTGCTCCTAAAACAGCCAATTCCAAACATCGTTTCATATAACGCTCATGCATGTTTCAAAGATAGGGATTAGTTTGATTATTGAGATTGCCCTTTCATGACAACAGCAAAATCGCCACTCATCCAATGCCGTTTTCAAAAATACTCCACGCATTTTTTTCGCTACCTTTGCTTTATGGAAACTCTGGGCAGCTTAAGACAACAATTTCTAGCAGATTTAGCTTCAATCTATGATCAAGATGAAATCCGCAGCATTTTTCAGATTTCTACGGAACATATCCTCGGCTATTCCAAACTTCAAATCAGTCTTAAACTGCAGGAAAATCCTTCAACCGAACAAGTGCAGGATTTCCAAGCTATTTTATCCCAACTCCAAACTGGCCGCCCAATTCAACATATTCTTCAAAAAGCCCCCTTCTACGGAATGGAATTTATTGTTTCGGAAGACACCCTGATTCCAAGACCTGAAACGGAAGAATTGGTTGATTTAATTATACAAGACCATATCAACACATCTAACTTAGAAGTTATCGATATTGGTACGGGCACTGGCTGTATTGCCATTAGTCTGGCTAAACACCTTAATCAAGCTGAGGTAACTGCAGTCGACATTTCTGCTGAAGCCATTCAAATTGCCCGCAACAATGCGGAAAACATGCAATGTGCCGTTCAATTCCGTTGCCTGGATATTTTAGAATGGAACCTCGTATTCGACAGCGAACAATTCGATATTATTGTCAGCAACCCACCTTATATCACCCAAGAGGAGAAATATGAAATGCACCGCAATGTCCTACAATTTGAACCGCATACTGCTTTGTTCGTCGAGGATTCTGCTCCACTCCTATTTTACGACTATATTTCATCCTTCGCCTTGCAACATCTCAAAAAAGATGGAACCCTCTATTTTGAAATCAATCAATACCTTTCCCTAGAAACCAAAAACCTTCTGATCAAAAAAGGTTTTAAGACCGTAGACATCATCAATGACATCAATGCAGTCCCTAGGATGATAATAGCTAAATTCTAGGCTTAGAAGGGCTAAAACTTAGTGTTCCTGAATTGATAACTTCAGTACTGCTTTCTCTTCATTTATTTCTTGGAATTATAAGTCATTTTAGTTCTCTCTAAAAATCTTTTTATTTCTGCCTTTTCCTCTATTGTTTCCAGAGGACATCAGAGTTTTAGATGCGACTTTTTGTTTCCATTTATTTTTCCGGCTTATATTTTATCCATAATCGGGAGGAATACTGCTCAAACTATGACCTTCTCCGGACCTCCTTCGGACCTTCTGGGGACTTTTTCCTGACCTTTCTCGAAAAATTTCGAACGAGGCCCGAAGGAACTCAGAAGAAAGTGAGGCGAAAGGTATAGTTTGGGCTGTTGTAAGGTTGAGTAAATGTAGAATTGGGAGTGTAGGGCTAAGGGAAATTGAAAGGGAGGAGATGATTGAGATGAGTGTGTAGAACGGAGGTCTGGAAATGGGTGAAATAGATTAATCCAACAGAAGGGTTCTAAAAATGGATGAGTTGATTAAAATAGATTGTGAATAACGAAGGTCTAGAAATGGTTGAAATAGAATGTTCCAACCGAAGGGTTCTAAAAATGGATGAGCTGATTAAAAATAGATTGTTCTCGCTGCTCACAATGACAAAGTCATGGGGTACAAAAAACAGATTCCTCGTTGCACTCGGAATCCCTCTAATACGAACAAATCTGAAAAGGATTTTATTATCCAAACGGAATTGGAAGAAGAAAATTAAAAATAGATTGTTCGCGTTGCTCACAATGACAAGCTCATTGCTGTAAAAAACAGATTCCTCGCTGCACTCGGAATCCCTCCGATGAAAGAAATCTGAAAAAGGATATTATTATTCAAAGGGAATTGAAAGAAGTAAATTGAAAATAGATTGTTCGCGCTGCTCACAATGACAAAGTCATGGGGGTGATAAAAAACAGATTCCTCGCTGCACTCGGAATCCCTCTCAAACAAAGAATTCTGAAAAGGATATTATTATCCAAACGGAATTGGAAGAAAAAAAAATGAAAATAGATTGTTCGCGTTGCTCACAATGACAAGGTCATAGGGGTAAAAAAAACAGATTCCTCGTTTAACTCGGAATCCCTCTCAAACGAACAATTCTGAAAAGGATATTATTATCCAAACGGAATTGGAAGCAGAAAATTGAAAATAGATTGTTCGCGCTGCTCACAATGACAAGGTCATGGGGGTAAAAAAAACAGATTCCTCGTTGCACTCGGAATCCCTCCGAAGAAAACTCGATTCGGCTAGATAGATTTTTTATTTCATTTTAGGGAAATCCTTGAAGTTTGAAAAGTATTTGGAGGTTAAGCTTTCCTAAATTTTCGCAAAAAACACAAAAAACCATACGGAGATAATGGGAAGTCCATTTTTTTATTCATTTTTTTCAAACTGAAAAACAGCGACTTATTTGATTAAACACAAATTTAAGTTCAAAAGATTTGGCACATATTAAGGATTTTTCTACCTTTGCATCACTTCAAACAACGAAGGGTTCTCGATAAAAGAACAACGATTCCGTAGCTCAGCTGGTAGAGCAATACACTTTTAATGTATGGGTCCTGGGTTCGAATCCCAGCGGGATCACAAAAAAAGCTTCACAGAAATGTGAGGCTTTTTTTGTATCCGCTGGATTCGAAAAAAGAGCTTGCCTGAGTTCGATTCTGGAAGGCTCAGGGTATGTGTTTGGGGTGCGCGGGGCTGAGCCAATCCCAGCGGGATCACAAAAAAAGCCTCAATCACAGATTGAGGCTTTTTTTTGTATCCGCAGGATTCGAAAGAAGGGCCGGCCTGGGTTCGATTCTGGAAGGCTCAGGGTGAGTGTTTGGGGTTGAGGGGCTGAGCCAATCCCAGCGGGATCACAAAAAAAGCCTCACAGAAATGTGAGGCATTTTTTTTTGTGCCCGCCTGGGATTCGAGTAATTGCATGTTCCGGATTGGGCTGTGGGCATGGCGTCTATATAGCTGCGAAGAGAATTTTCCGAATCAGCTCTGTTCTCAAAAGCATTTGCGTCCAAAGATTGATCAATCAGATTATTCCAGAGATATACATCCTTGAAGAGCATATTCACAGAATCAAGAATAGTTGGTTCCTCTTTAACCGGATCAATAGGTTTGGGCGAATCTTGCTTACATCCGGCCAAAATTAGTAGTAAAGCGAGTCGGCTGAATATTCCATTCAATTTGGGCATGATCAATTTGGGTAAGTGTGATATACGACATCTGCAACACCAATATTGTTACCGGTGCTGCAGATAATATGTGGAAGTAAAAACCTGTTACTCCACTTCGATTTCTATAAAGGTCTTGTCGTTGTTCGTAAAATACATGAAAACATCAGTCCAGTATCCCGGGGGATCCTTCTTTCCTGAGGAAAATCTTATAGGTAATGTACTGTATATCCTGTTTCCGTATTCATCCTTGTCGAAGCTCCCATGGATGCCGTAATCGATGTGGAACTTGCCCGCTTTTTCCAGTCTGTATGATTTCCTGAAGGTATAAGTTCGATTATCTTGAGAATATCGTTGAAACCGTAAGTTTTCAGTATTTATGATGTGAAATACGTTAGCATGTACATTAAGATTGTCGACAAAAAAGACTCGGAAATCTGATATATAAAGATCGCTCACTAACCATGAAAAATCTGGCAACTTTAAATTCTCCGCCAGAATTGTTCCATCAATCGAGATCGTGTCACCTACAGCATATACTTTCTTCCTGGGCACAAGCGTTAGCATTACCTCAGATCCCTCAATCCTGTCAATACCTTTAAACGACTCAAAATACTCAAGCTTTTTACATTGTGAAGCCGTGCAGAGTGACAAAATCACCACCGACAAGAATATCACCAGTCTTCTGTTTTTATTATTAATAGCCATATAACTTGAATAATTCTATAATTTCACCATTTGTATTTTTATTTGGATACTGCGCAATAATCTTGCTTTTCAGTTTAGGTATTTCGGTAATATCATTCGTCAATAGCGCATAGATCTGTCCGAATGTTGTGATTTCGTTTTCTGTTTCAGGCACTATGGACTTTTTTTGACATGATACTACAAAAATGGCAAGCATCATAAAAGTTAAGAAACGTGTTCTTTTCATTTTAATTTTTTCGCTAAAATATACACCATTTATATACGAACTAATAATATTTATTTTTTTAATAATTTGTTATCATTAATCGTATTTCTAAAAACTACAACAACACGCAACAATCACTGACTCCCAACAATCCTAAAAAACGGTGGAATAATGAGATTCTTAAAAAGATCCAAATTGACACATAAAATTGAAAACAAAGATTTTCAATAACTCGTATCATTAATCAAAGTTTCATCTGTTTATTATACTTAAGTTTAATGTAAAAAATATGAAGATAGGTTATGCAATAGATTCCATTAAGGACCAGAATTTGGATTTACAAATTAAAGCTCTGGAAAATGCTGGCAGTACCTCAAGATAGGATTGAATCTATATTGTCTATGACTAAAACGCCTAATAAAAGCTTTTCAAATGAGCAGGAAGAAATCTACCAAAGAATTTTCTTGAGTAATAGGAAAGCTCATAAAATAAAGCAGTCAAAGGTTATTAAAAAGATTTCTGGAAAACCTAATCCGTTTATGTAATCGTCAAACTTACTTGTTTCATTCATTGACAATTCAATCTCTTTTTGTGATAGTAAAATCGATTTAACCCCAGATGATACCTCATCCTTTTGCGGAGTACTTAAGTAAATAGGTTTAGGTAGGTCAATCCAATTATTTCGACCCGACCCTTTCTTAGCATATTCCTTAAGGAGATAGAATGAATTTCTAAACTCTATTTTAAATAGTCTGGTTAATATCGTAAATATTTGAACCTGTATCTAAATCGAATGATTGTAAAGAATATTTTCCATCAATTGTTTTGTAAAAACTTGCAACTGACTTGCTTGACAATTGCTCTTGTATAAATGTTTTACCCTCACTTCCAACTTTCCTTGCCCTCTTTGCTTCTTTGTGCTCAATAGTATTGGCAATCTCAACAATCGCCTTCGTATCTTTATCGAAAACTATAAAGCCAGAGGACTTTGTTGTTTGATTTGCTACTGAAGACCAATCAGAGTCGTAATGTACATTAATATGCGTATCAGTACTATATAGTTCTGTCATATGAAGCGAGAGGGTATATTTTATTAATTGTCTAATGTATCTATTCAAATAAAGCATTGATATTTTAGATCGAAGTTCAAGATAGCCTGACTGATCCGTAATATTATGTGACGGAACATCAAAGAAAACATTCATAGGAAGATTCTTTTATACTTAAAAGCCGATAGGAATTCACGTCAATCTTTTGGGATTAAACCTACTTTCAACTTATTCAATCGCCTCAAATCTTCCAATAAAAGGTTCAAGTTTTGTATCCGCTGGATTCGAAAGAAGAGCCCGCCTGGGTTCGATTCTGGAAGGTTCAGGGTATGTGTTTGGGATACGCGGGGCTGAGCCAACTACCTCGTTCAGGGTCGAGTTCGGGGAATACGGGGCTGAACAAATCCCAACAGGATCACCTCTTGGGACAAGTCTAAAAAATTTAGATTTGTCCCATTTTTTTTGACTCGTAACTTGCTGTTATTCTGATAGATAAGTGGGATGGCTGAATTGAGTTTTGTGGTTCGATGTTGTGTACCGTCAAATACCAAAAATTCAGGGAACATCGAACCAATTATTATTCGTTTTTCTTCAATATTGCCGTTTTCATACCTTCTATCGATGTTTGCAATTTTTTTTAGGGCTGATGCCACCAAGTCTTTAATTTCCGTTCCAACCTGCGCTAATTCGTTCAAACGCTTTTCTAAACTTTCGATCTTTCCTTTGATCAGGGATAGTTTAGGAATCTAAAGTCTTTTTTATATTCATTATGCCATCCTTCTCTTCTGGAGATGATCAGCAGGTATGAATGTGATGAGACTCTACCTTGATGCAGCAAAGAAGATCGCTTCGTCACTGGACGTGACGCTGAACAATCTTGCTAGCGAGGCTAGAAGGAAAGCTTTCGACCACCGAATAGTAGAAAGGATAGGATATCGAACAGCTCGAAGAAGGCCAAAAGCAGCATGTATTCGCCTCTGCTCGATGCGTCCCTCGTAAAGAACAAGATTCAGGTAATACTAGAGTAAAAAAGCCTGAACTAAACAGATCGGGGACAGATTTTCCTTTTCCTCAATCAGTCTGCGGTTTGGTATTGCCATTAACCGCTCCAGATAATCAATCACATTTCAGTTTAAGCCGTTTGTAATACCCGATACCAATAGAAGTTTTGACTTTTTTGAATCTCCTAATGTTGTTCCTTCAAAAGTAGTAATGTATGGATTTCTTCATGTCATCAACCAAATATGGTGGAATTATTCCATTAAAACCGTTTACATAAGTAGAATCAATGTGATTATATTTAGAAAGCATAGCAATAATTTCAACATTGATTGGCGTATCGGAAATCTGCCAGAAAGACAGCTTATTATTTATTTATATAAACTCTGTTGGGAATTCAATTGCAAGCGAATCAACTTTATCTTTAGGGTTTGCATAATATTTATTGTCCAGACCAAAAACTGAATCCTCCTCTACTTACTATTAAAAATAGAAAGAAAAATCTTGAACTCAAATAGACCTGCTTCGGACCTCAGCTTGACATTACCCACACCTCACCCACAATTTTGCGAATGAGTCTCGAATGAGGTACGGCTGAGCTGTGGGTGAGCAGGCCGTTTGATTTCGCAATAAACCGTGTTGAAATCCAATGAAGAGGGCTGGGTTTCTGCTGTTATTGGACGGAATTTGCTAAATGACGATTGACAAATTGATCGGTTATGGGACTAATTGAGAAACAGGAATTGTAACAATGTCAATGGCGCTATTTGCCTTATGCTGGATTAGGACAATGAGGGAAAGCAAAGTGTGTTTTTGAAAGAGCTTGTTTCTAAAAGGCATCAAGAAATTCATGCCTGTTGATGATTCAAGGATGTGATGAAAGTATTATTTTGAGCGGACTGGATCCTTTACTTAGTCCACAGCTTTTGTACATGATCCATTACAAGGCAAGGAAAACATATGTGCAATAAATAACACTGCCCAATCTTCATTAGATTGGGCGGTGTTATGAAATATAAAAACAACTACTTTAGTTCCTCCGAAATAAAGTTATCTAAAAGATCTAAACGAACCTGTAACATTTCAGCGTATTCTTTAGTAGGAGGAACCTCTACCGGATAACAATCTTCAACCGATTCTCCATCAAGCACAGTATCAACCCAATCTCGCATAATTGCCACATAGCTTTCAAGCGCTCCTTGAGGATCTCCTCCACTCTCTACATCAATATATGCAGGAGGAATATCGCCAACAACAATCCAAACATACTTATCAACACCACTCACCGCCGGTTCTATCTCAAAAAGAAAGACCCCTAATATCTCCTCCCAATAAACAGCTAACCATCCAGAAAGGATATCCTTGCACCATGTATGCCGTAATAGATAACTCTTCGCTTCTAAAGACAGATTATTTAGACTTTCATCATTTTCTTTGCTTATATCGATCAAACTATCAAAAGTCGATGATTGAGCTTTTAAATTCTTGTAATCATTCATAAAACTACTGTTTTCTTTTTTTATTTATTTCTTTGGCCCATCTTTTGAAATCACCTTTAAGTTTATGTGTTTCTTGATGTAACAACCAAGATTGAGGAAGGATATTATCAAGATCATTGCTACCACCATCTTTTAATGCTTTCCGATGACTTACGCTCTGATTTCTTCCAGCATACTTTTCATTGCTCCTTCCATCTGGCAAAAAGTCAGGCTCTTTGGGCCATGAGTCATTATTGGCCTTCTCCCATTGCTTTCTAAGCGTAGCAGAAGCAACTCTTTTCGTCCCTGCCTTGGCTACTTGCTTCAGTGTGTGCGAGACGGCTGTCTTAGTTCCTCCAGAAAACAGATCAATCAAGTTCTCCACTGCTCGGAACTCCGAATAAGTAGTAGCATGTATACTCCTTTCCCCTGGCGTAGGAGATTCTTGTTGACTATAGTTCGTGCCTATTCCAGATGTGTACTCCACATCAACATCCATCTCCCATTGAGTAATCCCACCATCACGAAACACTTTATCAAGGTCAATAACTGTTACGCCCCAGTCCAAGTATCTTACATTGTTGTTTGACACTTAATTCATGGTGTAAGGGGAAAATAAGATTGCATTTTTCTGACAGACTCAATTCCCCAATACTTTTTTTAGGAAATCTACCTGAACCTAAAGTTCTCCTATTTTGGAATACAGCTCTTTTTCCTCCAAGCTATCATCCTCAGTAGAGGATTTATCGGATGGAAAAACCGAATCTGCATTCTCTAAAAATTCTTTCTTCCAGGTGTTGATCTAGGTAGGATGTAAGTCGTATTTAGAAGCCAACTCCTGAATGGTTTGCTGCTCCTTAATCGCTTCAATGGCTACCTTTGCCTTAAAACTTGCGCTGAATTTTCTGAGTTCTTTTCTCATTTTCAAACTACTAAGTTAAACATTTCCAGTTCAGCTTCTGGACTAAAATTTTCGGATGGGCAAATTATCTGGTGTCAGACAATAGCAACTATCTTTATGATTATCGAATCGCTGAGAATCTGCTCCATAGGCATGTTCTTATTCAGAGCCCACATATGGAAAGGATCGAAAAAACCCTAAATGGAAAAATTTTAAAATTAGATAAAAACAAAAAGATAAAATCATCGAAACCTTGTTAAAATTAAGCTCAAAAAATCTGATAATACAAGTTATTTCTATATAAAACCTACGAACACTAACAAATCTGTTCGTGTTATTGTTGATATTAATAAATTAAATGATTCGCAAAAAGCCGCATTTGCTAAGGACTTTATTTTGAAGACTATCTTTAAATAAATTATTGTCACTCTAAAAGGCTTGTTAATAATTAATCTCTGGCTTTATGTATTTGAATTGAGAAGGCATATAAAGGATTATTTTTCTTTGGGATGAGGTATTAAGGGCCAATTTCTGTGGTGGTCACATAACCGCAGGATTTAGCAAAGGAAAGAAAAAACACTACCTGTATTACCATTTTGTAAAACATAGCTCTGTCAATATCTGTTAGTGCCAATGAAAAATATCTGACAAAAAAAAATTGCCATAACATCGAGATTAAATGTGTCCGGATAAAACAATATTTTATTCAATATTACCAACCAGCGACATAAACCTATAGGTATAATAACATCCCATAAAATGTTTTACAAACAAATCAAAAATGTATCTTAAATTAGTCTAAAAGCTGCCCAGAATATGGGTGGATTATTAATCTAGTAGTAATAACCCAAATTAGACTTCAATTATGCTTGGAATAAGGTGGACCAGATGGAGTCAATGCTTAACTCCATGTATATCTAATCAAGTCTAATCAAAGAAATTGACTATAAAATTTTAATTTTTAATAATGAATGAAATATGATAGGGTTTGAGATTACGATAAATAATAATCGTCCAATAGCTATTGCGAGCGATAGTTCTCAACTTTTTTTAACAACAGATCAAAAGAATATTTATTTATTTTCAAGTGGAATTGATAGAAATGAAAATCGATTGAAATGGGCGGACTTGAAATTAAATAAAGGAGATAGACTAACTATTAAAGTAAAAGAGTTGGATATGATAACTCCGCCTTTATCCATTGAGAAAGAGGATATCAATTACTTAAAGGAAACATATTATAGGCTTAAAGCCAAACTTGAAAAGAAAGGGTTAATATAATCATGATTGGCTTTATTACAAATCGGAATAGCCATGAATTCCGAATTCCAGATCACCTAGTGTTTACTATTAATATCGATCAACAAAAATTTATTGTTGAAGGATCTGGTTATCTGTTTTCATTACAGAAATTAAAACCAGGTTTCGAATATGATTTTTTAATTACTGAATTTGATGAACCGTCTCAATTATTATCTCCAATGGATGATGCAGCTGAAATTGACCAACAACTTGTAGAGATGATAAATGATGAAAATTGGCAATTGCAACAAGATTTGCAGGAATTTCGAAGATTAGAAACGATATTGAAAGCAGAAGGAATTATTTAATCTCACCCTCCTTCCCTGGGCAAAACTGTTCTTTGTCTATCAATTCTACTCTATCTGATGTTTTCATTTCTTCAATAAAATTGAATAATATTCGATAATCTTTTTATTTAATGGCCTCAAATCTTAAATTTATTAGTTTAAGCTTTATCCCAGCGGGATCACAAAAAAAGCTTCAATCATAGATTAAGGCTTTTTTTTATCTGCTGTATTCAAAAGAAGTGTTAGCTTGGGTTCCAAGTTTTAGAATTTTAAAACAACTTTCTTATTTAATAACATATAGTTGATACCTTATAAAAATTTATTAATTTTTATAAGGTATCTAAATAGCCTGGGGAGTATGGTTTAAATAACTCAACTAATTTCTGTTCATCAAAGTTTATATTTTTTTCAGTTACTCAACAACTACTTTTGCCATTTCCCTTGAACTGAACGGATTTTGGCCAGTTATCAAATTACCATAAACAACTACATTGGAGGTCATTGGGATCAGAGCTTTTTTAAAATTGGCACCTCGTTCTTTGATGGCAGCTTCAAGATTGAACGGTACTTCCCCTTTTCTTCTAGCAATGCTTTCCTCAAACCAGTCAAATCCTGTCATTGATTTTCCTTTGATCATATACTCACCATTGGTTAGCCTTACATTTAACAATCCACCTACACCATGACAGATTGCGGCGACCATTTTCCCGTTTTCGAATTGTTTACTGATAATGTTTTTAATATTCTCATCATCTGGAAAATCATACATTGTTGCATGCCCTCCAGCAAGATATACAGCATCAAAAGATTCATTTATTACTTCGTTTAGATCTTTTGAATGGTTCAGCTCTTCCATAAATAATGGATCTTCATAAAAATCTTTTGATACTTTATCAAGAACAAATGGTTTAAGACTTTCAGGGTCAATTGGTACATGACCTCCCTTTGGACTTGCTATTGTTATTTTCCATTTGTTCTCTTTGGCTTTATGATAAATATGGGTAAGCTCACTGAGCCATAATCCAGTTGGCAGGCCGCTTGTATATTTATCGACATTGGTAACTATTAATAAAAGCTTTTTCATAGATAACTTATTTGAATACCATAAAATTCGCAATATTAGATTATTTGGAAGTAGCTAAATTAAAGGAGTTACTAACTAAATCTCTGTTTTTCAACTTTTGTTTTAAAGCGATGTGCTAATTTAATGATGATCTGAATTGCAGTGGGGAAAGTGATGTTCGGCTTTTAAAAAGACGGTGAAATGATTGCGGATGTTCAAATCCAAGCTGATAAGCAATTTCTGAGACCGAAATTGAGGTATTAGAGAGCAATTCTTTTGCTTTCTCGATTAATCTATTCTGGATATGCTGCTGCGTGGTTTGCCCTGTTTGCACTCTTAACATATCGCTCAAATAATTTGCACTTAGGTGTAATTTATCAGCAATGGAGTGAACAGAAGGTATTCCGCTAATGGATAAATTATCATTTTTGAAATAATCGTCCAGTAATAGTTCCAACTTGGAAAGGAGGTCACTATTCACTTTCCTGCGGGTCAAAAATTGGCGGTTATAGTAACGGTCACAATATTTTAACAAAAGTTCAAGGTTCGAGACAAGTAAATCTTGAGTAAATGAATCCATGTTGATATCAATTTCCTGTTCAATATTCGCTATGATATCAAAAATGGTTTTCTCTTCCTTTACAGAAAGGTGCAAAGCTTCATTGGCCGAATAGGAAAAATATCCATATTCTTTTATGTTGGCTGCCAATCCATAACCATGCAGAAAATCCGGATGTACCAGCAGGACAAACCCTCTTACTTTATTAAGCAATATATCATCAAACCGAAGGACCTGATGTGGTGCAATAAAATACATGATACCTTCATCAAAATCATAGTATTGCTGGCCATATCTGCATTTTCCACCTGCACAGTCCTTTTTTAGGGCAATAACATAAAAGTCAGTGCTGATTGCATTGAGAAAAGTTTTCGATTCCAGATTAACATCATCAAAATTAAATACACTAATCAGCGGATTAGCAGGTTTCTCCAACCCTAAGAATTGATGAAGTGTACTTATTGATGATACTTTTTCCGGAGTATTCATATGTTTATTTTCATATTTAAACATGACTAATTTACTTAATTATTTTGTTTCCTAATCGTTGTTCATCTTTGATAATACTGATTCCCTGCTTATATGATGTGACCTGAAAGTCTGGAAATTTTTTTCTGAATTTTGAATCGTCAAATATATTATCATGTTCATATCGAGGAAGAAGCTCCAGTAATTCCTTTAAACTTTTGTTAAAAAATGAACCTATTTTAAACATCAATTTTGGAATAACAGAATATTTCAGGTCTCTGCTATAAATGCTTGAAGCTATTTGGATAAACTCTTTATAGGTAGAATGGCTTTTATCTACTGGGAGATGCCATGTCTGACCAAATGCGTCAGGGGTGTTCCCAATTAAAGCAGTAGCCCGACTTGCATCAGGAGTCCAAATCAGGCTTCTTTTCTTATTTACGCTCAAAGGAACTTTCAATCTTTTACCTTCTTTTATGTTGTTAAAAATCAAGGTATTTGTAATACTCTGCGTTTTGCCAGGACCATAAAATTCTGGAGCACGACAAATAACCGCTTCCAATTCACCGGATTCAATTTCCTTTAACAGCATTTCCGCCATTTTTCTTCTAACTCTACCCTTTCTTCCCACTGGGGCAAAAGCTGTTTTTTCGGTCAATACCCGATCATCCTGGGGATACATATATGTATTATCAAAGAAGACCAATTTTGTATTATTAATCTTACAGGCATCAATTACATTACGAAGGATAAGCGGAAACTGCCTTTCCCAAAGATCTGAACTGATAGGAAGTCCTAATGTAAAATAGGCAACATCACTGCCTTTTACCGCCTCTATCGCTTTCTCACGAATCGATAAATCTGCAGAAAAAACTTCGTCGGTGTCATTTACCTTTTTCGCAGCTCTACTGACAATTCGTATTGATGAAGTAAAATTTCTTTTAAGTTCTCTTGCGAGTTCTTCACCAATCTGACCATTAGCCCCTAATATCGTTTGCATATCTTTTGCTGTTTAAATTATAATACAAATTTCAGAAACCTACCTAAATGCAGAGTATCTGAATTAACGAAAGTTGTAACTTAATCTCTGATACATCCCTGATTCACATTAAAATCCTCTAACTGGCTAAATATATCATTTGAGTATTTGTATCTAATCAAGGAAATTTGCCAAGTAGTGTTTATTAAAAAAATAGTAAATTCAAAATGAATAATGAACAGAACATATTCATCCATTCTAAAAAGAGACAGTAACGTTTATTAGCTATCATAACATGAAAAAGACAATATTATTTCTTTTTGTTATTACACTATTTTCTTGTCAAGGAAGCTCAAATAGAGCGCACCAGGAGGACAACAAAGCAGTTTCAAAAGGAGATGATGTAGTTGCCTCGGTTAAATCGGATACTGCTTATGAATCAAGTGATGTGATGCAAGAAAAGGATATCCGCTTCAATGGTAAACTAAAAAGGTTTTTCACGCTCAAAGAGTTTGAACAGGTTTTTGGCAGGCCAGACAGTATCAGGTTGTTGAAGGATGAAGAACCATGTGTCACTATCTTCGGTACTGAAGCCCCGGAGGATAAATACTTGTACAAGAACGGTTCGCGTTTTGAAAATAATAAAGACAGTATTGCCGTGGATGAGTTTTGGTTCCAGCAAGGAAATTTTATCACTTATAAGGGCATCAGAATTGACGCCGAAACAACAATGGAAGATATCCAGAAATTGTTTCCTACTGCCGTAAAAGGAATGTTAGGACTCGACAAAGAAGGAAAACTATGGGTCGTTAAGCTCAGGGAAGATGAAAACGGTTTATCCGATGGGCATATCAAACTGTTTTTTAAAAACAACAGGGTTTATTTTATGCACTGGTGGTTTCCCTGCTAATAATAATTTGAGGAATATGGTAAAATTTACTACTATTTTATTGATAGCCGCATATTTTCTTTCATCTTGCTATGACAAGTCGCAAAAGGTAAATAGGTTATCACAAACAAAAACGGAATCTGCCATTGAAAAAGACGTCCTTGCAGATACTGCTAAAGAGATCTCCCCTACTTCAATCCAGTTGTTGAAAACACTTCCAATCCGAAATTTTCCGATAACTGACAGCACAGGTTTCGATAATTTTAATCAGATCGGGATTCCTGATAACGGATTTTTAAAACGTATTCAATTTAATCCGGAACATACTGAAGCAAAAAATTTCAGATTGAATTATAAAATACCCTTTTCCGAAAGCTTTACCTCCTTAGTGATTACCTATCAGCGCGGCGAACATGAGTTAATCAGCATGTTGTTAACAGTGAGTAAGGAAGAAAAAATAATAGATAGCTTGGAAATTTCTTATGATGAGATAGCGGAGTCTGCGTTTTCAAAATCCAGTATGATAGAAAAGAACAAAATAACCGTAACGGACTGGAACTGGATGAGTGGAGATGAACCGATCTCTGAAACGCATAGATATAAGCTGAATAGCAATGGTACTTTTGAATAAATTGAAAGGAATTCCGAAAAATTCAGCGATCAAAATATATAGCATGAAAATTAATTTATCGAAAGGATTAATTCGTTCAAATAAAATTATACGGATGACAACAAAACTACTTTTATCAGCTATACTTTGGAGTTTGGTTTGTTGTACTCCCTATAAATTTAAACGCTATGAAGGTTTTATCTATCAGGCGGAAAAACCACTCCCCCATGTCGAAATTTTCGAGCAGGATAATCCCGAGAATAGTACGCAGACCGATGAGGATGGATTCTTTAGTTTAAACAAACGAGATGGCGCTGTGTCCAGGTTTTTAATGGTCAGAAAAAACAATGCCATCATTGACTCCATACAGGTAATCCGTACGTCAGCTGGAGAACAGCTTGCATACTATTTTACTGAAAGCAGGAAAGACACCTTATTCCTTAAACCGGATACAAACGGGATGAATTTAGAAAGGAAGTAATTTTATTTGGGATATTATTCCTTTTTCAGGACTAGTCAGAAATTATTGGCGGCTCTAATCAGTAGTTAATCTCGCAATAGTAAACTTATACTATTCAGAATTTCTTTTGAGCCAGGACGCGGTGCATTTGCATTCCAAATATTTCCATTTGTATCTAGCAATACATAACGTGGTATTGATTTTATCTGTAATTCTTTAAGCAATTTATTATCCCCACCTACCAAATAACTGTTATCCATATTGAGTTTATATTTTTCAACTGCTTGTTGCCATTTTTCCATATCCTGATCTATGGAAAAATAAAGAATAGAAAACTCATTTTCTGAATATCTTTCTAATAATTTATTTGAATTAGGAAACTCTGCTATACAAGGTTGGCACCAACTTGCCCAAAAATCAATTAAAATTACTTTTCCCTTATGCTTATCTATTATATCTTTTAACAAAATAGGGTTATTAGATTTGGAGTTTAAATAGCTTCCATTGGCAAGTAAATCTTGTTTATGATTGAGCATAGTGACTTTTTTTGTTAAAAAATTAGAATATGGCATTTCTAATTTTACAAAATTTCGGTAATGATCTTTAGCGATAATATCATTCATAATCGCTAGATAAACATATCGAGAAAGAAGGAAATCTTTGGCTTGAGGTTGTATATTCTTGCTAATAAAACTAATAGCAGAATCGAATTTTGTTCTATTATCTAATATATCCTGAATATTAGCTGCCAAATTAACCAAATTGCTATTCACGAAATAATATGGAAAACTCCCCTCAAAACCTAAGCTACTTGCACTGGAAGAAACAACAGATAATTTTGAGGTAAATAGATTTAAATCCTCTAAAATCTTTCTATTATTTTGATACAATAAGATAGAATCATTCACTGCTGCAATATTAATAAAATCATTACTCACCTTTAATGCCGAATCAGACATCGTAAATTTTTCATGATATTCTTGTAAAAATTTTAACCGATCTTGTTTAAGTTTATTTATTTCAGTTTCAACTAAATTGATATTAACCTGCGAATTAACTCTTCTATGTTGTGGCGGTAAGTCGAAAACAAAAGGAAAAATTGCCCCATGTTTTCTTATTACTTCCTGCATAAATGTTATAAAATCATTTCTTTGTTTATTATTACTTCGAATAACAACAGAACCATCTGCTTCTGATCTAGAAAAATAAATGCTGTCTCCTTCAGAAACCCAAATAGGAGCTTGACTTTTATCAGATAATATAATAAATCCATCAGGCCCTGATAAATCAATTGATAAAGAATCTAATAGTTTGAATGGTATCCCGAAAAAAAGAGAATCATGTTGAAGAAAATTTAAATTCAAATCGTTGATTTTAGCTCCTTTATTTTCTAAAATAAAAATAACCTTATTACTTTTTTCGGTATTAATATTTGCAGATACCTGGGTAGATATTTTTGATTCATTGTTTACAGAACTTAAACAAGAAAATAGGCTTAATACAGATAATAACAAAGTAAATTTATGCGTTTTTAACATAAAGATATTATTTTGTCAAAATAAGTAATTGATTAAAATTATAAACACTAAATTAACTCAAATATTAAAATTTAACAACTATCACTGTACCACAATATTCTTCTTGCAGATTCTTTTAGAAAAAATGCAACATTCTGAAATGAAGTTCACTCTTTCATGTAATTACGATATATTAGATAACCAATCTTTCGTAAATATTATTGGTTAATATGATGCAAGAATTTTATATAAAAGAGTTTTTACATATTCCCGGAATTAGTTCCGCCTCTGGATTGGAATTTTTGGATGGGCATATTTATCTAGTATCAGACAATAGCAACTATCTTTATGATTATCGGATCTCAGAGAATCTGCTCAATAGGCATGTCCTTTTACCATGCCCGCAGATGGAAGAGATCGAAAAACCTCAAAAACTAGACCTGGAAGCAATGCTCTTTACTGCTGACCGAATATATACTTTCGGCTCTGGTTCTACTCCTGTGCGGGAACGGGGATTTTCCATTTCCAAAAATGACTGGAAGAGTACAGAGCTGGACATGAGAGATCTGTACAGTGCTATGAAAAAGTCGGCTAATATTACGTCTTCTGATTTTAATATTGAAGGGGCAGCGATCCATGGAGACAGCTGGATTTTCTTAAACCGTGGAAATGGTCCAGCTGGCCGTAATGTAACTTTCAAGGTTGAAGGAGATGATTTATTCAAGGACTTTAAGATTACATCCTTTGAAATTGACTTACCCCAGATTGATGGTTTGGTATTTGGTTTTTCAGGTGCTTCGGTAGTAGCTGATTCACTTTATTTCATCGCCACTGCAGAAGATGGATTATCAACTTATGACGATGGTGAAATCGGAGGAACAATATTCGGAAAACTAGATTTAAACAATATGAGAATTGATCACTGTCAAAAAATTTCAGCAGATCAGAAATTTGAAGGTATTACTCATTTTGAAATGCAAGCAGATATGATTTCTTTCCTATTGTGTGAGGATAGCGACGGTAGTTCCAATTTAACTACGATATTCAAGCTCGATATCAAACATTCATAATGAAAAATTCCATTTATCTGTTCTGTAAAATCTATCAAATACAATTTAGCTGTTAACTAGCCTTTCTATCTTATTTAACTAGAGATTTTGCAAAGCTTGTTTTACCAAGTCTTTGTTTGGCTTAGACACAGAATCACAAAACATAGCATTAATTAACAACAAATCAGAAAACCCAAACTTAATTTTAAGTTAAATCACATATTAACTCCATTAATGATTTAACGATGTTTTAACACAAGGCATCCATAATAGACATACTGCGTTTTTAATTTTATAGAAATTATTTTAACATATAAACAATATTAAAAATGAAAACAAATCTATTATCCTTATTATTGATTTTTTCAGTTGTCCTATTCAGCTGTAAAAAAGATAAAATTGTGCCTAAGGTAACTCCACCTCCAAAACCCACCACTACGAAAGAAGTTAAGAATCCCTTTAAAGGTACTGTCTTTGAAAATTACGAATCAAATAAAGATTATTCCTCTTTCCTATCCTTGGCATCAAAATCAGAGATTTCACCTGAGTTGTTAAAGCTCAAAAACAATTATACCTTAATGCTGCCTGACAACAAAGCGGTGGATGCCTATTTAAAGGACAAAAAGTTAGCTTTGGACAAGATCAGTAAAGAACAAGCTTTAGCGATCATCCAATATCATATTATTCCTTCCAAACTAGATAAGGATCAATTTGTGGCTAAATATAAATATGAAGCCTATAAAAATACGGATGGTAAATTTCACTATCATTCTTCCTACCATCAAACGATGTTAAGTTCGAGTTTTGGCGCGAAACTAAGTTTATTCGTATTTGGGGAACAAAAGTGGACCGACAAAGTAAAAGGAAAAGTATTCATTAACTCTACATTTGAACAAGACAAAGAAATTGAAAAATTCTTTAAGGGTGAGCCTGAAAACAAACTCCCTGTTATCGAAGTTTTGGATTTCGACAAGACTGAAGTAAAAGCAAACTCCGCTATTGTATATAAAATCTCAAATGTATTGATTCCATTAAACATCAGACAGTTTTTTGTTGTTGACCGAATTAACAACTCCGATATGATCAAGAATTATATTGGCGATGAAATCAATAAAAATCTTAAAGGCAAAAAGAATATTACAGTCTTTATTCCTCAGAGAAGATCTGGAGACCGATATTCAATTTTACAACTTTTCAAATTGGTTGGAAGTGCCAAAAATATTTTCCAATACCTCTCTCTAAACCAACCTTTGGAATTCAGTAAGCTTGGAAATAGTGCTGTGACCAACTTTAATGGTGAGAAGTTAATATTTGACACCAAGAAGGATGAAATCACAGATAGCAATAACCTAAAAACCAAAGTAATCATTAAGGATATTGTCAGCACTGATGGAGTATGCCATTACATTGACGACATTCTAGCTCCAAAAGGCCTAGGTATCTAAATTCTCGTTATCAAAATAATCGATTATGATACGTGCCAATCATTTTTTTCATTATAGCCTTTTATGGGCTATAATGATTTTAATTCTGAGTTCTTGTACAAAGGAGGAAGTGGAAATTGCGACCGGAAGAGGTCAGGAACATCAAAGGCTCTATAATATTTCATATGGATAGGGTTTGAGAAGACAAATGGATGTGTTCCTCCATGAGGAAAGATCGTCGGATAAGCCTTTTTTGATTTTTGTACATGGCGGTTCATGGGCATTTGGAAGTAAGCTATTGTTGGCTGGTCTACAAGAAGAAATGCTTCAAAAAGGTTATTCATCAGCTTCCATAAACTACTCTTTTGTGGGACCTACAACAAATTATACGCATCTCATGAATGACCTCAATGTTGTTGTAAGTGATATAAAAAAGCAATCTTCCAAATGGAATATTGCAAAGGATCAATATATCATGGTTGGCCATAGTGCGGGAGCTCATCTTTCCCTATTATATGGATACTCCCAACAAACAGGAAAAGAGGTTAAAGGCTTGGTTTCATTAGCTGGTCCTACCGATTTTACCAATGAAACTTTGGTAAAATCAATGATCGCCAAGAAACACCCTTTATTGGACCTAATCGAAATGATGGTAGGAAAACCTGCCGACCGCAAAAACCCAATTCCCCTTCCTGCTGAATATAAAGCTGCAAGTCCAGTCCATCAAATAAAGCATTTGATTCCTACCCTAATTATTCATGGTAAAAAGGATGAAACAGTGCATATATCACAAGCTGAAACATTAGTTACGGCCTTAAAGTCAAAAAAAGTCAATCACGAATTTATCACGCTTGACGCTGATCATTCGCTCGGACTATTCGATGGAAAAGACTCACATAAAATATCAAACCTATTGTTCAACTGGATAGAAAAAAACAAATAATTATGCCATTCGTTAAAATAGGGTTTATATTCATCATCTTATTGATGATATCAAGTATTGTACAGGCCCAGGAAATAAGCATATCAGGCAAAATAACTGATGACAAAGACAATCCCTTATCTGAGACAACTGTTAAAATAAATAAATCTGAGGTAAAAACAGACCATACCGGTGCATATAACTTAATTGTACCGACTACAGGAAAATATGAAATTATTATTCATCGATTAGGCTTTAAAAGTATCAATCAAACAATTGATATTAACAGTCAAAATCAAGTTTTTGATTTCAAACTTTTCCCGATGGATTATCATATTGAAGAAGTCTTGATAAGTACCCAAAAAAGGGTTCAGAATAAAGTCGATGTTCCAATTACCATTGATGTTCTGGGCGGCGAAAAACTAAATCGTTTGAATCTACAAGAGCTAAATGAACTTTCCGCATTTACGCCTGGGGTTCAATTGGCAATTCAAAGTGTAAACAATCCTGCATTTGTGATTCGAGGGATTACCTCAGATGATTTAGATCCAAGGTCACAGCCTCGAGTATCTCTAAGCATGGATGCTGTACCAATCTCTAGGCCAGCTCTAGCTGTTTCTGAATTATTTGATATGGAAAGAATTGAAGTAGCAAAAGGTCCTCAAGGAACTTTGTTGGGAAGGTCTGCACAAATTGGAGCCATTAACATGATCCGTAAAAAGCCAATCAAAGATCAGCAATTAGACTTCAAAGGACAATACGGAAATTACAACCGAAGGTTGATCAATGCAATGTATAATTATGGTTCTGAAGATTCCAGATTTGCCAACAGATTTTCATTAGCTTATCATGCACAAGATGGATTTGTAAAAAACCTTTCAGGTGGAACATTAAATGGGAAAAACACCTTGGCTTTCCGTAATTCTAGTCGTTATTTCCTGAAAAATGATGGCACTATAGACCTTATCCTAAGCTATCAACATGATGATGCTCCAGGAACCTCCTTCAAAAATGGGGTATGGAAACCAAAGAATGGGGACTTGAAACCATCAACTTTCGCAGATCTGGATAAAGGAAAAGAATTAGGAATAAAACGGGATGTATATAGTGCAACTTTATTACATGATCAAAGACTTTCGGAATCATGGACCTTGTCCACAGTCACAGGATTTAACAGGTATGATGCCAAAGAAAATTTTGATATTGATGGTACTGCAGCCCATGTTATCAATGGAATGGATCATTCCTTTGGAAACCAATTCTCTCAGGAATTAAGGCTGAATTACAACAAAGGCAATAGGTTCAATGGATTTATTGGGTTGAATTATTTCTATGAAGACTCTAAGGAAACGGTTGGATTAGATGTGAATGAACAAAATCTTTTCCCCGCATTTGCTTCTAGCCTATTCAATGCACAGTTCAAAAAACAACTGACAGGAGCTTTTAAAAACATGGGCGACGGAGCTTCAAGTTTTGCTCAATATACAGGGGTAATCAACAATTTAGTGGATAAGATTTTTCCTTTAAGTCCTCCGCTCCTATTGAATGGAGTGCCTCAACCCTACAGAACAATGCCCAACATTTACGAGATGTTAAGCTATGAGCTGAATTCCATGAATTTTATGGTTGTATTACCTGCTGAATATCAAGCTTTACTCAAACAGCTGGTTCCATCTGGTGAATTGACAGCTGATGTTTTAAAGAATTTACTGAATAGGTTTGCTGCAGAACAGGCAGAACAATTGAATGCTATTTCAGGAGCTCCATTGAGTCCTTCTCATAATGAAAGCTATTCCTTACTCGGAAGGACTAATTCCTTTGATATTTTCTTGGATGGCACCTATGATCTGACTGAAAAACTACAATTAACAGCTGGTATCAGGGGTACTTTTGAACGATTAACAGGTGGATATCTCGCGCCAGAATCTAAAGACCCGAGCATTATCGCTCAGATGCAAAACAAAAACAATAATCTGCTTGCACCAGTTGCCAATGATTGGATTACGGAATCGAAAAACTACTTCTCCTATGTAGGTCGTTTGGCCATGAATTACAAATTTCATAGCCAACATAATATCTATGCAACAGTGTCAAAAGGTAGAAGACCTCCGGTAATTTATATCTGGCCTGGAGCCAACAAAAATTTAAAGGCGGAGATTGTATGGAACTATGAACTAGGAATCAAAGGTATATACAACAATAAACTGTCTTATTCTTTTGCAGGTTATTATTATGATTGGTCAAATTTCCAAACAACGAGATTAGTTCAAGTAGAAGGAACTGTAGGTGTACAACCTGTTGCTGAAGATGCTGGTAAAGCAAGGTCCTATGGTTTTGAAGGAACAGTTGAATACCAACTACTAAAATCATTGAATGTATTTTCTAATTATGCTTATGTGGATGCTAGGTTCAACGAGAAAGATTCTCAGGGAAACCAACAGGTCTTTGCAGGCAATACGTTCAGAATGGTACCTAAGCATAGTATAACCGTTGGTTTTGATGCAGCACATGAATTATCCCCTACAAAACAGATTTTCCTTAGACCGAATTTCAATTTCAAATCCAAGGTTTACTTTGAAGACGAAAACCGCGAAGTGCTTTCTCAGGAAGGGTTTGGAATCATGAATGCGACCCTAGGGTTCAAGTTCAAAAAATCTAATAAACGCAGCTTTGAAATTGGCGTTTTCGGCAAAAACATCCTTGATCAAAAATACGTGATGGACGCTGGAAATTCTGGTGACAATATTGACTTACCTACGTTTGTGGCTGGTCCACGTGCAATTTATGGAGCCTCATTTGGATTAAATCTATAATCATGAAGAAGACTTTATACATTGCCATTCTTTTGTTGGGAATTTTAGCTGTACTGCCTATCTATATCTATTATTGGGCAAGCGGACAGACTCATGATAAGCGAGCCGTTAGTCAAATCATAAGACTATCGGACCAAACCTTGAGTTCGTCTTCAAAAAATGATTCTACTCTAAGTATAATGACTTATAATATCGGCTACCTAAGTGGAATGACCAATAATTTGCCAGTAAAGCAAGAGAGAAAATTCCATGAACAGAACCTATCTTTTATGAAATCTTTTCTCAAAGAATTAAATCCTGATATTGTTGCTTTCCAAGAAATAGACTATGGCTCGCATCGCAGCTTTGAAATTGACCAAGAATTTGAATTGGCCAATAAGCATTATCCTTATGCTGCTAGGGCAACTAACTGGGACAAGGAATATGTTCCCTACCCCTACTGGCCGATCAATATTCACTTCAAAAAGATTATTTCTGGTCAATCCCTAATTTCAAAATTCGAAATTAAAAAACAGAAGATAGATACCTTAGCTAGTGTGGAAAGTGCTCCATTCTATTACAAGGCTTTTTACCTGGACCGTCTGGCTCAAATATGTACTTTAAAGTTCGAAAATCAAGATATCTTGGTCATCAATGTACATCTTGAAGCCTTTGATCAAGATACCCGACAAAAGCACTCTGAAACGGTCCTTGAATTATATGAAAATTGCATCAAAAGATATCCAACTATTTTAGTTGGTGATTTTAACAGCAGTCCTGAAGAGAGAAATCCAACAATTAAGACATTCTTGGGTAAGAACATTCAGGCTGCAGCAATGAATGATAAAGGCAACTTCTTCACCTATCCATCTGACAAACCAGCAATGCGGTTGGACTATATCTTCTTCAGCGATCATTTTGAACTACTGGAAAGTCGAGTAATAAATGAAGTTGGTTCTGTTTCTGACCACCTGCCGGTGTATGCAAAGTTGAAGTTGATAAACTAGGAATAAGTTGCTGGAATTTGACTATTGACAAAAAAAGATCACAAAAAAAGCTTCATGGATTGAAGCTTTTTTGTGATCCAATATATTCGAAAAAAGAGGGCTTGTCAAAATTGGCAATAAAGAACTCAGGGTATGATTAAAAAGTTATTAAGGCCTTTTTTATTTGTTATCCCACAAACCATAAATCTCTCGAAATATCTGTATGTTGATCTGGACAACATCTCCATTTCTTACCTTATATTTCCTCAGAAGAGGGCTACCTTGAACATAAATGACTTTTGCTTCAATCAATTTATTCAGTTGGCTTGTTGAAAGATTTAGACAGGTCTTAATGATGGACGATGTTTTAAGTTGAAAATTAAACGGATAATCAATTCGAAAGACCATCGCACTATAGTCAGACTTTAATAAATCCTCTAGTTGATCGCCATTGTATTTTATCTGATATTCAACACTGCCAAAGTCAATTTCGACATTATTTTTCTTTCCAATTTCTGATGAAAAGGCATATTCCCAGGCTGTTTCTTTATCATTCTTAGAAAATTTATCGAACAAACCTTTGTCTATTAGATCTGATTTAGTTCTGGACAGGATGGTCATATTGAAGGTATTATCACAGCTTGAACATCTGTAAATTAACCAGATATCAATGTTCTTTTTTTGAGCATTCATTCTGAACTTCTCACTACAATAAAATTTATGGTTTTTGCAACGGTTGCATTGTTTATTTAAATGTGGAGGATTAAGAACTTTTATCCTCCATGTACTTTCCTTAATCATTATTTATAATCTCGCTTAATAAATTCTTTAGTGAATTTTTCGATATCATTCAGAATGATCGAAGGCAGCTTGGAATGGATGAGTTTATTGAATCATACAAAACACATTATGAGAATGCTCAATAATGCAAGGCTACGAATGAATGATATGATGAAATGAAAAACCGGTTAGGGCAGAATTACCCCAACGAAAGAATTATCAGCCTGTGGTTTTTGAGGCTAATATTAAGCTACTATAAATTTAAGAGTTGTTCTCAAAATATAAGATGTATATGTTCTTATGCTAAATATATTTAATTTCAATCAAGATTTAACAAGAAATCATCTTATAATTTTAATTTCTGATTGAATTGCTCATCATTAAGATTCATTTTTTATCAGAATTGTGAGCTGAAATTATGATTTATTGTTTTGAGCAAGATTTGAAATATTGACTATTTAAAATGTATAAGAAAAAATAAAGCCTTTATTCCAAGAAAGAAATTATATCTGAAAACTTATGTTCTCTTGCCAATTCCAGCGCTGTTTTCCCAAATGAAATATCATCTCCACAATCGAAGGTTTCTGGCTTATTTTTATCCACATTTTTACCAATGAGATATTTTACCATTTTTAAATTATTTTGCCTTACAGCAATAATCAAGGCAGTTTCACCATTACAATTCGAGTAATTGAGTTCATCTTTTGATAGGTTTAATAAATCTAACACTTCATAATCAGATTTAAGTACTGCCTTTTCAAATACCCAAATTTTTCCTCTTACATCACCCAATTCTTGATTGGCTCCTTTTTGCAAGAGTAATTTTGCACCCTCATAAAACTGATAAAATCCTGCCTTATTGAAAGCTTCATTATTTTTTATATCACAACCTATTTCAATCAAATACTTCAAGATCTCCAGTCGGCCATATTCGGATGCAGTCAATACTGCTGAAAAATCTTTGTTATGAATACCCGCACCTCCTTCAACTAACAACTTTACTAATTGTACATTATCGAAAGTCCAGATAACAGCCTGTAATGGGGTAATTTTATTTTTAGGCGCATAACTAGCTGGGAATTCTGTTTCCAACATTAGTTCAACTTTTTTAGCATCCTTATCGAAAATAGCTTTGTAGAATTCTTCAACCGTTTCAGTTGCCGGCGTATCAATTTGAGGGGATTGATTTCCTTGTTTTATATCATTGTCCTGTTGTGCGTTCTCAGCTTGGACTTGTTCATTTTCACTGATATGATTGGGACTTTTAGCCGATTTTTCAACTTTGTTTTCGCATGAAAACAAAATAAATATTATTCCTAGAAATAGTGGAAGTGAACTATTCATAAAATTGGACTGAATCATTCTACATTTTCAAGGTTTAATGAATTGATGATTGTATGGAAGCAAGTATTTCATTTGATATTTTCTTACTATAGCCAGACCATCCTTTGATAATTTTCCCATTTTTATCAATCAAGTAAAAGGTAGGATATCCGTTAATATTAAATTTTTCCAGATTACTCTTCGTATTCTCATTATTTAAGAAGAACTCATAATTGACAGCAAAACTTTGATTCATTTTGAGGACATTTTCCTTATTGTCCAATGGATACAAAGAAATAATTTTCAAATTCTTATTTGTAAACTGTTCCTTAAGCATGTTTAACATTGGAATAGATTGCATACAATGTGGACAACCAACCCAAGTGATATTTAGCAAAACTGTATTCCCATAAAAGTCCGACAAATTCATCTCCTTTCCATCCTCATTTCTAAATCCTAGAACTGGTGTAGCAGTTCCTTTCTCTAATAAGGGATTAATTTTGCGAGGAACTTCAAGCTTAATATGTTCAGGAATCCGCATATCTGCAATATCCAAGAAGTTAACATCATCCAATTTCAGATTTGTAATCCAATGTTCTTCAAAAAATACAATATGGGTTTCTGAATCGTCAATAAACCCCTCATCTTCTACTCTCAAATAAGCTGGAATTTGATTTTTTTTATCTACTAATAAAATCATTCCAGTATAAACTCTTTTCCCATGCTCAATGGAGTCAAGAGAAACATATTTATAATATAGATATGGAATATCATTAACTATGGTATCTTTTTGAGGTAATAGGGATTTACTTTTGGGATTCTCCTTAAAGAAACGCTGTAACCTTTCATTGAAAGAATTATAAATTAATCCTGCAAATTCATTTGCATTCTTAAGTCTGTAGGTACTATCATTTTTATCAATTAATACCAACTTATTAGGATCTCTCCAGGTTTCATATTTTGCAGTTTGGACTTTAATAAGGGTATCCTTATCTGAGTAATCAAAGTAAGCAATTGCAGTATCTCGAAACAGCTGATCACTAAAAAGATCTTTTTGTAATATATGGTCTGTATAACTAATATTTTTTGCACTAAGCAGTGGTTTAAATATTTGTTCCAAATCCTGGGCATTTAAATGATTTATGATAGAAAACAGGTATAAAAATGGAATTAACTTTTTCATAAAATGGTTGTAATTAATGGAAAGTTAAATGCTTATTTATGAGGAGCTAGTTTATAAAAAAATTGATATATTTCGCCTAATCATCTAATATATAAAATTTTATTTTTTTGATTTCTCTATAAGTTAATCTTTATATACAACAAGTCTTATCTCTCTATAACCATTAATATTCCTTTTAAACATAAATAAATATGCATTGAGTCCATCTGCTCTTTTAAATTTTAAATCATCTCTATAAGTCTTGTCACTGTCAGTAATGTGCTCAATATTTTTTAAGATAGGATTTCCGAATTCTCGGTAAAGAAAATTAGCTAATGAATCAAATTTTAATTGAAAAAAATCAGCATTTTTCTCATAATTTTCATCTTCAAAAAAGTCATCTTTCTTATGTTTGACAACGATCCATTCGTATAGTATTACTTTTACCAAACTGTCTTTTTCCGAATAGAAATAATTAGTTTTAAGATTAAAAATTGGCTTATCGTAAATTTCATAAATCTGAGGTATCCCCAAAACATAATTCTTTTTATTGGGATATAAATTTTTTCCTAATCCAAATTTATGTTTTGGAGTAATATCTTTTGATCTACTTTCATTTTTGATAACAGTTTTTAAATGGAGATTATCTAATTGAAAAGTATCCTTATAATGAACGACTAGTTGTTTTGATTTGCATGAGGTCAAAATAATTAAACAGATTGCTAATATTAAATTGGTTATTTTCATTTAATTGGCATTTATTTCAATATAATAATTCAAATGATTAATATTAAAAATAATCAAGTTATCAACATATTAGTAATAAATAGTCAGTTAATTAATCTATGAGAGTTGCAATAATAGGAGCCTATAATTTTTCCAAGGTCCAAAGAATAGCTTGTTCTTTTTTTGCTCTGAAAATGGTAGAGTGTTCCTCGTTTGGTTCAGGGGCAAATCCCCAGTCTAAATTTGGGGTATCGGTATGCTCCAGAATTTCCGCTAGTTTATGCGTATTATTTGAGATATCCGTAGCATTGGATCCGGCGAACCAAAGGGCCTTATGATCAGATGGTAATTTTGCCAGATGTTCTTTGGCAGAATTCAGCAAACTGGAATTGTTCCACCATAGTGAAGGGTCAAAGGCAATGTAATTCTCAAACATATCTGGATCTAGAAAGAATGTTTCCATTACAAAGAGCCCAGCCAGGGATTCGCCAATGATAGTTTTTCGATGAGTTGTCCGGTATCGTTTGTTGATTTCAGGGATAAGTTCCTCTTTGATAAAAGCTCTGAATTTTGCAGAACCTCCTACTACAGGGGCAATTTCTTTATCTTTTGCCACTTCAGTAGGGCCAGTTAAGTCTCTTCTTCTTTCAGTATTTTCTATCCCCACAAGAATCAAAGGATCTATCTTGCCTTCTTCCACGAGTTGTGCTAAAGTATTGGCAATATGAGGAAAATCTTCTTTAATTCCGCCATCTGGCATATACATAACTTCCAAGGAGTCCGTACTAGTCTTATAATTTTCGGGAGTCCAGACATTTATCGTCCTATCCTCATTTACTTGGGCGGATTTAATGGTAAAAGTTTCATGAACTGGAATTGGATCATTATGTTGAGTAGGGTTCGAACAACTTGAAAATAATAATAGCATTAGGAAAAAATAATATAGATTTCTCATTCAATGAAATTGGTTAATTACATTTATTAAAATATGATAGCCTATCAAATTTAAGAGTAAATCTAATTTTTTTCTTCAATCCTTTTACTATCTGACAAACAATTTTTTATATGATTCAAGTAGAATATTTCGTCAAACCGAATTGAAGGATTGCAGCTTGTTCCACTTAAGCTTCTATTGATAAGAGCGACAAATTTATTGATGTTTTAGTCATAAATTTGATAATATATAAATCTATAAGAAATTTGTTTAATCCGCTAATTAGCTCTATATTAGGTACTAACAATTCGCTATACTGGTTATTAATTTAGAAATACTGATTATGGAATTGAATATACCTTATATTAATCCAAGAGCCTATTTAAATTCCCTAACGCAGAATTATAATTTCATTGAAAATTCGGCTTGGAATTCAGTACAGATTGTTACACCAGATGAAATAGCGAGTGGTGGTCTCCTACTTTTTATTCGGAATGATTTTCATTTTATTCGGGGGAAGTGGAATTTCAAGGAAAGCACCCATTTTATATCCAATAATCCGGTTGGAGAAAAGGGAATGGTCGACCTCAGGATAGATAAACCAGGACAATTAAGATCAGCTAGTATACAAGGCGACAAGCAGTTTGAGTGGGATATTACGGAGGTTGATGGTTTTCGATTCTTTATACCTGAAAAGTATTTTTCAATTAAGAACCAGCATGTTTCTGAATGCTTTAGAATCTTCTGTGAGCATCCCAATATTCAAAATTTACAAAATCAGATTATTCAGATTTCACCCATGGATCTCGAAAAGACCATGTTATTGGAAAGTAAAATGTTGGAATTCCTGTTTTACTGGCTTGAATTTCAAAAAACTTTTGAAATTGATCAGCATTTTGAAAAGTTGTCAGATAAAACGAGAGCCATCGTTCAAAATGCAAGGGATATCATTCATGAAAACCTTCAACAAACCATAACCATCAAGGAAATCTGCAGGAAGGTAGGTATCAATGAATTTGACCTCAAGAAAAATTTCAAAAAGATGTATGGTCTGCCCATTCATCAATACTTAATTAAAGAAAAATTAGAACAATCTCGACACATGATTATTCATACGGACCTTCCTATTTCGGAGATTTGTCATCTCTATGGTTATAATAATCGAGGCCACTATGCAAACCTTTATAGGCGATTTTTCGGGGTTAGTCCATTGCAGGATCGAATGAAACAATGAAATATTCCTGTTTCGTATCAAAAAGCTCCTGTTTCGATATGAGTTTTTTATTATGCAAGCATAACTTTAAATAAATTTTGAGCCAATTCTTAGCAATTGGTATAACCAATAATAGCTTATGTTAATCTTTCCATCATTTTTGAAGATTCTATAAGACGATTTCCAGAAGAAACAGCAATAAGTTTCATAAAAGGATTTGAATTGGATTAGCATTAACTGGAACAGGGCAATATATAAATTAATTATAAAACCTTAATCTCTAAAAATATGAAATGGTCAATTTATTTTCTCAGCTTAATATTATTATTGAGTGGTTGTTCATCTCAAAAGTCAGTTAGTAGTTCGGAATCGATTATACTGAAAGATGTTGCCTATGGAACAGATGCGAGGAACATCATGGATGTGAAATTACCAGCCAAGCGCAACAAAGAGACTCCATTTGTTTTACTAATTCATGGCGGAGCTTGGACGATTGCCAACAAGGAAAATGTTCAGGATTTTATGGATACGCTATATACCAATGGGATATCAGTTGCAAGTATCAACCATCGATATGCTAACCATGAGAATGTCCATTATAAGGAAATGCTTGCTGATGTAGATGCTGCATTGAATTATTGTATTTCCCAAGCTGATAACTGGAATGTCCGCAAGAATGGTTTTGTGATGTCTGGAGTCAGTTCAGGTGCGCATTTAGCCATGTTATATAGTTACACTACAGACAAGAAAATCAATGCTATAACTGAATTTTGCGGACCTGTGGATTTTACGAGCAAAGAAATGATGGGCTTTGTTGAAAAAGCTGGTCTTAAGGAGGTTTTGGTAAAGATGACGGGTAAGGATTATGATATAAATAAGGATATTGACCCGGAATTCGTTTCCGCTAGTCCGGTCAGATTTGTAAAACCTATTCCAATACTAATTGTACATGGTACGGATGATAAAGTCGTACCATTTATCCAAGCTCAAATTCTAGTAAAAGCTTTGGAGGACAAGAAGGTCAAGAATAAATTCATTCCTATTCAAGGCGCAGGTCATGATCTGAACCTTAAAGATAGCAGCATCCGAAAGTTAGTCTATTCCGAAGTTGTCAAATGGGTCAAACAATATGGTCAATAATCAACCTCTTTAAATATGAAAAATATACTTATTTATTGCCTGACCTTTATTTTCCCCTACCTGTTACAGGCTCAGGAACATAAAGAGATAAAAATTTTAAGCAAAGAGGAGGTTAGCAAGCGTTTGCTGCCGCAATTTTCGCCACTTGCTTTCATGCCAGTTATGGAAGTTAATTTAAAGCATATTAAGGAAGAAAGAGAGAAGCAGGGGAAATTGGAAATCCCTAAAATTAGCAATGCGGATAGCGTTGATATTATCTATAAAAAGATTCCAGGTTTGAATGCTGGCGATCCCGAGATTCCAATCAGGATTTATAAGCCTAAAACTTCGGAAAAGACTCCCATATTTTTATGGTTCCATGGCGGCGGTTATGTTTATGGCAGTTTAAACTGGGACCATCAGAATTGCGCGAGTATTGCGGTTCGGTCAAATGTTTTGGTTATTTCGGTAGATTATCGATTTGCACCAGAGCATAAATATCCAGCTGCAGTTCATGATGCCTATGCTTCATTTTTATGGAGCATCAAAAATGCTCCGCAACTCAATGCAGATCCATCTTTAGTAGGTGTTGGAGGTGGTAGTGCAGGTGCAGGAATTGCTGGAAGCTTGGTCTTGATGAATCGCGAGAAGAAAGGTCCTGAAATAAAATTACAAGCCCTATTTTTTCCTCCGGGAAATATCGATACCACTTCTGTTTCAATGCGTGAATTATGGGAAATCCCTGGGGTGAAGGGTGCAGATATTCCTATTTTATTATCCTATTACTTTGGAGAAAATTATAAAAACAATTTGCCGAAAAACGCCATTTTAGGGGAAATTGAGGATTACAGAAACCTACCAGCTACCTACTTAGCAACATGTGGAGTAGATCCATTAAGAGATGCGGGATTGGATATTGGGATCAAGTTAATTGAAGCTGGAGTTCCTGTTGAATTACATAATTTCCCAGGTTATCCGCATGGGATGTTACCAGAAAGAGTGTTCCCAGAATTATATCATTTTCTCAAAACATATTACTATTTAGATCATTCCCTAAATAAAAATACATTGGCAAAATCACAGGATTAGAAATATAACAAGCCAATAATTCTGCGCTTAAGATAAGAACCTTTAAATTCTAAAAACATGAAAATTAAGATACCCTTTATTGGCTGTCTAGCCCTTGCTATGCTTATGCTGTTCAACATAGAGATTACTTGGGCCCAGGGAAATAACATCTTGGGAAAGATTCAAGATGAGCAAGGAATTCCTATTTCGGGAGCAACCATCAGAATCAAAAACAGCAATCGCAGCGTTCCGTCGGCTACAGATGGAACATTTGAAATTCTTAATGTAGAATCTCAGGAACTAACCTTGCAGATTAGTTTTCTAGGATATCAAAATCAAGAACTGAAAGCAAGTGCTGGGCAGTTCCTCACTGTAATATTATTACCATCCAGCAATACGATGGATCAGGTTTTTGTGACGGGGACCTTTGACAAACGAAAGCGAATGGATGCTTCAGTAGCGATTTCCACCTTAAATGCGAGTCAGATGGAGAAATTAGCGAGCACTTCAGCAGCCGATTTATTAAAGAATGTTCCTGGAGTTTTTGTGAATTCTTCATTGGGTGAAATTAGAAACTCGGTGGCTAGCCGTGGGATAACAGTAGGAACGCAAGATGGAAGTTTTGGATATGAGTATGTTTCCATGCAAGAAGATGGGATTCCTATTACGAATGCCACTTACTTCAACTATGGTCCGGACTTTTTCTTACGTCCAGATGTGACTTTATACCGTTTAGAGGCTGTGCGTGGTGGTACAGCATCCATAACAGCGGCAAATGCTCCTGGAGGGATTTTTAATTATGTTTCCAAAACTGGATCAGATACTAAGGAAGGAGAAGTTCGCTTAAAATATGGACTATTGGATCGTGATGGGCATAGTTATTCACGGGCTGATATTTCCTATGGGGGTCCATTGGGAAATAACTGGTATTACAATATTGGCGGTTTTTTCTGATATGACCAAAGTGGACGATATCCAGGATATGCCATGAACAATGGTGGACAGGCGAAAGGAAATCTAATGAAGAAATATTCCAAGGGTACATTAAAAGTATTTGTAAAATACTTGAATGATAAAAATGGTTATGCACAATTCATTCCGACCCACGGCTTTGACAATCCCGAGCCTGCAAATGGTTTTAATATTTATTCCAGTGTTCTGATGCCAGCGCTGGATTATTCTTCTCAAGACTTTATTTATGGAGGCTCAATGAAGTTCAACCCAAGGAACCTGGTTCACAGCAAATATCGTTCAGTTGCCATGAATTGGGAGCATCAGTTAGGCAACGATTGGACCTTTAACAATGCGGCTAGATATGCCAAAAACAATATTTTATACAATACTCCGGGTTCAGTAACCACAATGAGTGCCACAGATATCACCTCCTATTTCTTGTTATCGGGGATGACAGGTCTAGGCATTGGTTCTTATTCTTTTAAAAATGCGAAGACGGGAGAAGAAATGATGCAAGTGGCATCTGCTTTAGGTCCGGGTGGAATGCCTAATTATACGGTCAGCAAAAATGAGCTACCGGGTCAGGATTTATTGGCAAATGGAGTATTCATGACCACGTTTGGGGCCTACCACAACGATGTAAAGGAGTTTATCGATCAATTCAGTTTTCAGAAATCGACAGCTAACATGAACTTTACCATTGGTGGATATTTTGGTCACACCAATGTTGAGCGTTATTCAGGTATTGATGGTGTTGCAATCAGTACCATTGAAAACCGTCCTCAATACTTGACATTGGATTTTACGGGCGGAACACTAGGCGGGACCACAGGTCTACATCAGGTGACAAATTCGGATGGGATTGCGCAGGCGAATGGGGATAATGGAGCTTCCTTAACCTTTCATGCAAAACAGAGGTTAGCGGCTTTATTTTTCGGTCATTCCTGGAATATCAATCCGAATTTAACATTCGATTGGGGCGTCCGATATGAAAACATGAATGTAAAAGGGAATAATGATCGCGTATATATGAAAACCGGAGTCCAAGGAGGAGTCGATGGAGATCCTAAAACTTTCTATGACAATAATACGGTTGATAGAATATCTTCCGTAGACTTCAATAAAACCCTGCACAGTTTTTCATTTTCCGGAGCACTGAACTATAAATTCAATGAAAATTTAGCTTTATATGGCCGATATTCTCAAGGTAAGAAAGCACCAGATTTGGATATTTACTTTGCAGCAAACCGAGAGGAAACCATTGGATTGTTAAACCCACAGCAAAGAACCACACAACAGGTAGAATTGGGGTTAAAGGCAAGAACCGATCAATTAAATTTATTTGTCACTCCCTTTTACAGTATGTTAAGTGGGGTTCCAAATTCTCAATTTTTCCAAGCAGAAAGTGGCGGATTCTATGTTCCTGAGATGCTTTACGGAAAATATAGTACCCTTGGAGTTGAGGTTGAAGCAGATTGGCAGGTATATAAATCCTTGAGCGTCCGAGGAATATTAACTTTACAAAAATCCAAAATCAATAACTTGGAGCAATGGGTAGCCAACGAACCTGGACCAGATGATGATACAAAAATCTCATATTCAGGCAATGAAACGGACAATAATGCTCGTATAATTATGAACATCACTCCTACTTATACCATTGGAAAATTCTATAGTTTCCTTACTTGGTCATATCTAGGGAAAAGACAGGCGAATGTGGTCAATGCATTTACATTACCAGCTTTCTCACAATTTGATTTTGGTGCAGGATATGATATCAACAAAAGACTCAAATTGAGTCTGAATGTTAATAATTTATTGAACAAATATGCAGTCATGAGTTGGGTCAGGCCAGGTGGAATCTTAGAATCTTTGGCGGGGAATAATAGTTTCACGAAAGAGCAATATGATCAAGCTGTAAAAAATAATGCTTTATATTCTACAGTTTCCAATCCTCCAAGAGCATTTTATTTAACCGCGACCATTAAATTTTAAAAACAAACCTCACTAATTATTATATCTAATCAGGCGAAAAGGAATCTCAGTTTCGCCTTTTCTTATGATTATTTTCTAAAATCTATCAGGTTATAACTATAAAATATAAATAGAATTAAAAAGTCAATTCAATTTTTATTAACTTAAAGCATCCATTCACTAACCAATTGTTAAATGAAGTATCTATCTCTTTTATTGCTGATTTTCACATATTTCACTGTCCAAGGTCAAAAGGGTAGTTTTACCATAAATGCTGAAATAACAGGTTTTCCTGATGACACTAAATTTCATCTTTCTAGTCTTGGCAAAATTAGTGATAGTTATATCGGCACGATGAAAGATGGGAAACTGACTATTAAAGGCGAGGTTTTGGAACCATCAAGTTATCGCTTACAAGCTGAAAACGGCCCATATGTTTCCTTGTGGATTGAAAAAGGCACTTGGATAGTTAAAGGAGATAGTTCCAGTTTTGATAAATTAATTGTTGAAAATTCAGAAATTAATAAGTTAAATAGAGAAATTTCAGATCAACTTTCACCCTTATGGGATAAGCATAGTATGTTATATGAAAAGATTGAAGCAGAAAGCGATAAGGAGAAGAAAAAGATTTTGATCAATAAGTTAAGTCAATTTGGGGATTCTATCGATCGAGTGAGGGTCATAAACATTTTTTCCTTGGAGCCCTCCTACCCCTTGATGCAAGAGGTTTATTTTTTAAGAAACACCCTTTCAAAAGATAGTCTTAAGCTGGCATATGATCGATTTCCAGAAACCATACAAAATGGTTCCATGGGGAATTTTATAAAGGATTTTTTAAAGACCACTTTGCTTAAATCTGGAGATATAGCTCCCAACATCGAGGGTAAGACTGTAGATGGAAAATTAGTGAAGCTAAGTGATTTGAGAGGTAAGATGGTTTTATTAGATTTTTGGGCTGCATGGTGTGGACCATGTAGGCTAAGTAATAAGCAATTGATTACCTTATATAATCAGTATAAGGATAAAGGTTTTGAAATTTATTCCTTTAGTATAGATACGAATTTTAATGCATGGACAAAGGCGAGTCAGGAAGACCAGATTACCTGGACGAATGTTTCTGACCAACTGGGCATGTATTCTCCTGAAGCCATAAAATATAGAATTCAGGCTATTCCTAGGGCTTATCTTCTTGACAAGGATGGTAAGATCCTGGAAATATTTAGAGGATATTCAGAGGATAATCATGAATTGATTGAAAATCACTTAAAAGGTTTGTAATAGCAGGCAGTATGAACATGAGCCCATTAATGCCTGCAGAGATAATACGAGTCCTATGCGTTAGTCTTTAATGCTGTTGCTATTGGAGCATATTTACCATGAATACCCTAAATAAACACCACCCCAATAGTGGGTTCTTTGAAGTTCAGTTTTTAATTCTGATGTTCTTCCGGCATTAACGGCCCAAGTGACATCCAATGATCTTTTTGTATTTTTAAAGGGAATATGAGCACTTATTCCGGTTGTCCATTCAAGAATTAGATGATTAGTTTGGTTCCAATTCAAGGTATGGACTGAATTTCGCCAAATTGTTCCATTTAGCATGGCATTATAGGCCATAAAAGTAGGTTGAGCAGAAGCGAATACATATATTTCACCTAATTGTCTACCAGAATTATTATCTGTAATTCGTTTGCTCATATTTCCTAAAGGATTGAATTCTTGTATCCAGTTCCTGGAATCTAATAATCCTAATCTTAACGAGGCAAAACCATTTACCTGAGTATAATAACCCACAGAACCACCTGTACCAATTTTCATATCGAAATAGGATCTATTTTGTTTTTGTGACGGTAAGTCAACGACTCTTTTTCCAAGAGATAATGCATATAAGAATGCCGGTGCAAAGCCATTAGCAATTTGATTATGCCAACCACGTGGGGTATAAGGAGGCTTTGTATCATTTTCATTTGCATGTTCATGAATTTTTGTTTGTACCCATTTCCCTATATTTAAACCAAATGCTCCTATATTCAATTCTGACCTGAATACCATATCTCTTTCTGAGTCGATATATCCTCTTTTAGTAGATAGCGCTAGTAAAAAAGCATAGGGTCGATCATTAGTTATGGGCTCGGTAGATCGAAGGTCATCCGGAGTGAAGGCAGTGCCATTTAATGAAATTGATGGCGGCAGTACAATTGTATTTAATCCTTGAGTAGTGTTTTTCCCTAATATCCAATTATCAATTTTGGTAACCGGAGCAAAAATAAACCAAGATTTATATCTAAGACTTGAAATACCGAATCCAAAGCCCATCGTATAATTTTGGTCGGTTGCTTTAGGAAAAAGTTGAATGGGATTCAAATCTTCATCTGAATACAACTGGAAAGTTGTTATGGTATCTATAAATATTTCAGAATTATTTATAGATGATTGGGCGAAAAGGTTGCCTACTAATAATACCATCGTTAAGGAAAGGAAGATATTTTTCATGATTAATAATTTGAGGTAATTTGTGGAAATTAATTATTTAGGATCTCGGGAAAGAGGCTTGGTCCCTAAAAGGTACTGCGATTTTATCATCATCGAAATTGAAAGAGAGATTGACTCCCCTTCTACTTATTTCAGTATAAACAGGTTCTTGATTATCTTTTATTTTTTTATAAACTTTTTTGAATAGATCCCGGAATGATAAATTACTTGATGTATTTACGAATTGGAATAAAGTTTTAGTAAATACAGATCCACTATTGTCTAATTGAGCTAAGCGACCATCAAGTGAAGCACCTAAGTAAATAATTTCTGCGGAAAGACCGTCAAAATTATTTGTTTCTGATTTTTTAAAAAATGTTTCTCTATGTACATTTTTTTTATTCAATTTATAAGTTGTACCTGATGAGCATGCATCAACTACAAAAATAATTTGAGTTCCTTCTTCAAATTTGCAAAAGCAATCAAAGAGGTCATTATCAAGAAGTTTATCCCCATTATCCAAAAGAATGATTTCATCTTTTCGATCAATTTCACCTGGATCATTTTCAGCGCGTTGTTGGTCGCCATGTGCTGTAATATAAAAATATAATCTGTCAGAAGATTTCATTAAACTTGCAAAATACTGAAGACATTCTAACACCTCTTTGCTTCCTATCATAGTACCTTCCAAAAGCTTATATTCACTAATCGGAACAGGAACCTTGGCCAATAAACTATACCACATTTTCATGTCAGAGAGAGCCGCAGGATTGTAATGGTTAACTCGAAGAAATAATGAATAATATTTTACTGAAGAACCTAGTTCATTATTCGGGTTTTCATTTAATTGCTGCATAACTTAGAGTTTATACTGTAAATAAAAAATGATGTAAAAATAATTGGCTTATTCAATCTAATAATCAGGTACTTTCGGAAAGTATATACTAATTTAATTTCTTTTCTCAATAAAATAAAATATTATTGATGTTTGATGAAAAAATAGGCTACTACTAGCTAATAAATAAATATTTTTAACAAAATATTAATATTAAACATTGGTTTAAACGTCTAATGAGTCAGTTATCAAACTATTAGGAAAACAAAAAGAACACCTATATTAAATCGGGAATATTTACTAAATAACCCTATAAAAATTCAGCCTCTAAAATATTCTTTTAGAGGCTGCTTGATGATTACTCAAATATTAATTTTTATTTCCTAATATCCAATACTATTATCTACATCGTATTTCATACTAGGATAGTCTAAGATTCTACGCATTAAGGCCATCTGACCACATAGGTAATCCTCTCTTCCAATACACATACCAATGAAGTTCAATTTGTCTTCTTTGATGAATGGAATATCCATATGGATTTCAAAAATTTCTGCGAGTTGATTATCATCGGCATTCAATAATGTCTGATATACTTTTGGTGAAATGTGATGAAAATTATCGAGTAATTGCTTTAAAGAAGGGTATTCTTTCTGTGGATCTAGAGTTTTTCCCATATAAAATAGGTCTTGATAAGGATCTTCTTCTTTTAATCCCAAAATTGACCCCATGCTATAACGTACATTCACATAATTTCCAGCCATCCAAATTAAATTGTTTGTGCGGTCTTCAACTCTTTTCTTGGAATCTTCTTCAGAGACGCCATCCAATACATTGATAAACGTCTGGGTATGCATTCTATAGGCAGGGATAATAATATTCAATTGTGCTGATTTTGCTCTTTCCATGATTTTTTATTTATTAGTGTTAATCAAAGTTAGCCTATCAATCGGGGGAAAAACTTGCCCTATGACAAGAATTATGATTTAATAGGTTGGTTATGGGCAAAATAAAATATAAATTTGATTCCCACTCATAATCGATCGGTTTATCTACCTAGCATCAATAGAATAGTTTGGGCACCAATTATGAAAAGAAAAAAATCAAAATGAAATTAATTGTAGATGAGGACATCGTTTTGGAAGGCTCTTCCATCATGTATGTTTCTGAGTTATTCGAAATCATTCAAAACAATAGGGATTATTTATCGGTATTTCTTCCTTGGGTGGACCACATGGCGAAGGAAGCAGATTTTAGAGAGTATATTCTAAATGCAATTTTTAAAAATCAGGAGCATTATGAGGCGAGTTTTACCATTATATATCAAGGGAAAGCGGTAGGTCGGATTGGATTACATCATCTCAATAGGCACAATAAATTAGGAGCAATAGGATATTGGATCGATCAGAAAAAGAATGGTAAAGGCATTGTGGTAAAATCCTGTAAAAGATTGATAACCTATGGATTTGAAGAATTGGGATTGAATAGAATTGAGATAAAAGCAGCTGTAGAGAATCTAAAAAGTCAGGCTATTCCGCAAAAATTGAATTTTAAAAAAGAAGGGATTCTCAGGCAGGCGGAATATGTCAATGAAAAATACCTGGATTTAACCTTATATTCCTTACTAAAAGATGAATATCTGGCTTCCAAGTAGTTTGAAAGATAAAAGATGCTACCTTCAATTATTTGAGATCAAATTCAATGCAATTATCGTCTAAATTTTGGATTTCTATGAAGTTCAACCTTTGCAATAATTCAATTGCCTTTTTATTATCCTGATTAGTAATTGCAAAAATACGCTTCAGCTTTAAGTTAGTTCTTCCATAATCAATGGCTTGCTGAAGTGCCTGAGTCATATATCCTTTGCCATAATAATCAGAAAGCAAAATGCAGCCCAGTTCTCCAGCATTATCTTTGAATCCACGATAATAACCACAAGTGCCAACAATTTGCATGCTTTGCGAATCATAAATTCCCCAATGAATAGCTTCCCCATTTAAATAATCCTTATATATTTTCTCAAGAGTTTCAATGGTTTCAATTTGGGTAGATGGCAAAACTCCATCATAATAACAGATTTCCATAATTTCGTCCAGGTCAGAAAGAGCTATTTGCTTTAAAATAACCTTTTCACCTTTAACAGTTGGATAGTTAGGATCTTGGCTTAACTGCATTTTAATTATATTTATTCTAGTCTAAAATACTGGAAAATCTATTAATTTTAGTTTTGTTGCAAACATTTATTAAGCGGTTGATATTTTGTTAAATATCCATCAGCTTTTGGTTGTTGGATCCTGATAGAATAACTAGATTTAACAGAAAATTCATCACATTAATCAATGGAGGATTTAATTCTAAAAACTTGCCTTATCAATGATAAGAAGTATAAGATTAAGAATGTCCGAAAGATAGATCATTCCAAATTCACTCTACTTTCGGAAATGCTGGATAAAGATGTTAGTGGATTAGACCCTGAGTTTTTGGATGGGGTTTTATTAATGAGCTATCAAGATAAAATTCTCATGGATTACAGTTATTGGGATGATATCACAGATCTCTGGCATTATTTTATCAATTCAATTGAAGAGTTGCAAACCGCATCAAAAAGCTATTTTACCTTCCCTAGTCAACCCTTACCTGTGTCCATTGAATTAAATGCGGATAGAATCAAGATGACCATTGATGAAAACAGCATCAATATAGATGCAAAATCATTTTTTGCCATTATGATTCAGGAAGCGATAGATTTCTTTTCAAGGTTAAAAATATTGTTTCCCAGACATGAACTTGAATATAGCCTTGCATTGAACCGGATTGAAAAAATCAAAGCTGGATTTTAGGAAAAAAATCCAATTCTCTTGTAACCTTTCCAGTTGTCACTTACCCTAATTAAGTACAAACTTATTAAAAAGAAAAAACATGGAAAGTTCAATCAAGAATACCAGTTTGGTATCAACATTCAATTTATTAAAATACACATTTGTCATTGTACCTATTGTTGCTGGCGCGGACAAATTCACTAACTTGCTTACAGATTGGTCCCAATATGTAAACCCATCCTTTGCGTCCCTGTTGCCGGTTTCAGTATCGGTATTTATGATGATTGTTGGGGTTATAGAAATTGTGGCGGGGATTATTGTGTTCAAGAAAGCTGAAATTGGAGGTCTTATTGTTGCGGCATGGCTGACCTTGATTGCAATTACCTTATTAGCGGGATTTATGTATGTAGATGTGGCAGTACGTGATTTGGTTATGGCCATTGCCGCCTTATCCATGGCCAGACTAGCAAAAATAGTAGGATAATGATCATGAATCAGACAGAGCAATTAACGGAACCTGAAATTATCGAGCGCATATTACATGGAGAAAAGCCATTGTATGAGATCATTGTCAGGCGCTTTAACTCCTATCTCTATAAGATTGGCCGCTCTTATAATTACAATCATGAGGATACGCAGGATTTAATGCAAGATAGTTATATCGATGCATTCAAAAGTCTGGCTCAATTTAAACAAGGTTCCAGTTTTAAGACCTGGATCATCCGGATTATGCTGAATAACTGCTATCGTAAAAAACAGAAGTTCAGCTTCAAAAACGAACTTGCCAATGAACTTATTAATGAAAATGTAAGGCCTATGTTCAACAACACAAATAACGACGCTCAAAGGGAAGTTTATAGCCATGAATTGGGGAAAATAACTGAAGCTTCCCTGCTGAGGATCCCGGAAGATTATAGATTGGTTTTTGCACTTAGGGAGATCAATGGGTTAAATATTTCGGAAACTTCAACCTTGCTCGACATCAGTGAAGCTAATGTTAAGGTTCGCCTGAATAGAGCAAAGGGCATGTTGCGTTCTGAAATTGAAAAATCCTATTCCCCAGAAGAACTCTTCGATTTCAATCTATGCTATTGTAATCCTTTTACCGAAAGAGTCATGAAAAAAATTGAAGAAATTTAATTCTTCGGCTGAGTAAATACGAGAAGTTAACACCCATTTTTCTAGCAAATAATCCATCAATTTCTCCTAGAGAATTGAAATAAAGAAAGGTCATTTGATAGGTTAAAACCATTTCAAATGACCTTCATAGTGTAGTATTATCTTGAAAAAAACTTTACTAATTTGGTTCTAAATTATTGCTTTGTCCCTTCGAAGCTATACATTTTTTCACCTTCAGAAGTTACCTTAGCAACAAAAGATACCGCCTTATTTGACACGGTATAAATGAAAATTCCATTTGGCTCAGTGGAAGTGGTCAGAATTCCTTGACCTGCATTATTATAGACCTGAACCTCTTTTACAGGCAGATTTAAACTGCTGTTCTTAGCAGTAATCTTTATTTTATCATTCGATACTTTTGTTACCTCGATCAGCTCATTATATTTATCATCTCCACCAATAATTTTTATTGTCCCTTTATAGGTTCCTACAGCGGCGTCAATATTGCCACCTCCAGTGTCAGGATTATCGTCATCCTTAGAACAGCTGGAAACAATTGTTGCTAATCCTACCAACATAATTAGCATAGCAAACATCCCTTTTAATTTGATTATTCTTTTCATAATAAATATTTAATTTTTCTATAGATCTATTGGATTTTATGGAGTAAATCCTTTCTGAAATGCATTTCAGATGTTTACTCAGTTGTGTTTATCAAAAATATAGGCTGAAGGAATGTTAGTCAATCCCTAAATATCAGTATTGATTTTACCTGAAATCAGGTAATTTTTGTTGGATGTGGAATGGATATATGAAACGGCTTGTAGGGGCGGATTGCATACGCCCATTTATGATAAAATGGGGTTACAACAAATATGTCGCCCCGATGGGGTTTGATAATGTAGGATGGAATGGATAATGGATATTTAAAACGCATTGTAGGGGCGGATTGCATACGCCCATTTATGATAAAATGGGGTTACAACAAATATGTCGCCCCGATGGGGCTGTATACTGATAAATGATTTTTTGCTACAAATATGTCACCCCGATGGGGTTTGATAATGTAGGATGGAATGGATAATGGATATTTAAAACGCATTGTAGGGGCGGATTGCATACGTCCATTTATGATAAAATGGGGTTACAACAAATATGTCGCCCCGATAGGGCTGTATACTGATAAATGATTTTTTGCTACAAATATGTCACCCCGATGGGGTTTGATAATGTAGGATGGAGTGGATAATGGATATATAAAACAGATTGTAGGGGCGGATTGCATACGCCCATTTATGATAAAATGGGGTTACAACAAATATGTCGCCCCGATAGGGCTGTATACTGATAAATGATTTTTTGCTACAAATATGTCACCCCGATGGGGTTTGATAATGTAGGATGGAATGGATAATGGATATATGAAACGGATTGTAAGGGCGGATTGCATACGCCCATTTATGATAAAATGGGGTTACAACAAATATGTCGCCCCCATGGGGCTGTATACTGATAAATGATTTTTTGCTACAAATATGTCACCCCGATGGGGTTTGATAATGTAGGATGGAATGGATAATGGATATTTAAAACGCATTGTAGGGGCGGATTGCATACGCCCATTTATGATAAAATGGGGTTACAACAAATATGTCGCCCCCACGGGGCTGTATACTGATAAATGATTTTTTGCTACAAATATGTCACCCCGATGGGGTTTGATAATGTAGGATGGAATGGATAATGGATATATGAAACGGATTGTAAGGGCGGATTGCATACGCCCATTTATGATAAAATGGGGTTACAACAAATATGTCGCCCCCACGGGGCTGAATACTGATAAATGATTTTTTGCTACAAATATGTCACCCCGATGGGGTTTGATAATTCTGAACGGAATGTATAAATGAAACGAAATGTAGGGGCGGATTGCATACGCCCTCTAACCTGTGCCCATTCAGTATAGTTGAAATAGATTTTTGTTATTCAAAGCCTATAAAAGAATTGTCGGTATTAATTGCGATGACATTGGGTTGTTCATGATTTGGGGACTTGTGGATATTATCTACGATTTGTTTAAAGGCTCTTTTGCTTTCTCGGTTCAACATGTTGCTCCAGAAGAAGACAATGGTGCTTTGATCTTTTGATACTGGGATATTGAAATTGGATGTAATGGAATGTAAGCCTTTATTATTCGGTATCTCTAATGCGGTTTTGGGGAAATAGTTGTCAAATTTGCCGTCATAGTTCCAATCTAACCTCATGGTCAATGAGGGCTTTGCATAGCAGTTTGCATGAAATGATTTTAGTTGATCTTTATCAAAGTATAAAATTTGAATAGGCTGATCGAGTTCATTACGGGAAAATTCTGCAAAGGATTTTCTGTATGTTGTAAAAGCAGAGTCTGAAACGTAGATGGATTGGGTTGCAGGGTATAGTTCTTTGAAATATTCGGTCGTTTTTTCAAAATTCACTGAATCGAATTCCTGGATTTTCTTTATTCCAGCGGCACTCATCAGGATTTTATTACAGGAAGTCAGGGATAACAACAAAGGAAAGATTAAGAACACAATTGCCTTTTTCATGAATCATTAATTTACAGATAATTAAATCTATAAAAATTTCAATAAATTTCCTATACCTTAGTTTCTATTACTCAGTTTCTATTCAACCTTAAAATTAACCAATAGCGATGAACATAATGGTTGTCAGTACCTCCAGTAATGGAAGTCAATCTATTCCAGAGGTCATAATTGAAAAACCATATCTCCTATTGATCTGACCATATTTCGTAAATCATAATCAACTTTTACATTTCCAATTTGACTGATCCTATTCCATAGATCATAGTACACCTTATCATTTCCTATTCTTTCAACTCGATTATCAAAATCATACTCGATTTTTTCATCTCCAATTTGTTCAACCGCCTGATTAAAAAAACTGTATTTCACTCTACGGTTTCCTATTCTAGAAACACTATTATCAATAGAATTATAGTCGATTCTTTGATCCCCTATCCTGTCAATCCTATCATCAAAGTCATAATGGAAGTCAAGATTTCCAATGGATCGGATTCGACCCTGAAAATCATAATCCAATCTTACACCGGAGATAGATCTAACCTTATTATCAAAATCGTAATCAATTCTATTATGGAAATCATCAACAATTACGGGATCGACTGCCAATATTTTCCCTTGAATGCTGACCAGAAAATGAGCTTCATTAAATTGGATTCCAAAGTCTTGTTTTGTTTGATTTCCACTTAACCAGATTTGCTGAGAAAAAGCAGTTTGTAATGAAATAAACAGTAATAAAAGGCCAGTAAAATATCGCATAGGTCATTAATTAAATTGTCTATTGGTAAGACAAGAAATTCAAAGATAAGTTTAACCTTGACGATTAAATTTTAAATGAATAAAAACATTGGTTTTTGATCTGAAGAGATTAATCTTCCAAGCCTAAATCCTTTATTTTCTGCAATAGGTTGACGGTTTTGTTGACATTAAATTTCTGAAGGAGATTTCTACGATGGGTATCGACGGTAAATGGACTAACAAACATTTTTTCAGCGATTTGAACCGAGCTTAAGCCTTGGGCGAGGTATTTAATGATTTCCTTTTCTCGCCGTGTAATTGGCGGGAATTCTTCAGCGAGATTCACTTGCGATGAACCCAGACTTTTTTGTGCATTCTGATCCAAATAAACCCCACCTGCATAGATATGTAAAATAGCTTTCACGATTTCATCCATCGCAGCACTTTTAAGCAGATAACCCGAAGCTCCAGCATTCAACATCCGAAGGATAACATGCCGATCATCCAAATTACTAAGGCCTAAAACCTTGATATGGGGGTATTCCTGATTGATTTCGGCACATATTTCAACTCCATTCCCATCCGGCAATTGGATATCCAAAAGTAAAACATCAATTTCTTCTTCAGACAAAATGTTTTTAAGGTCGATAGCGGTAGAACTAGCACCAATAATTTGTATTTCATCATGAGAAGCGAGGTAACTTCTTAATCCTTGAGTTATCAAGGGATGGTCATCGCATATAATAGTTCTAATCATAATTTACAATTGACATTCAATAATAATATGAGTTCCTTCATTCGGTTTGGAATCAATTTTCATGCTTCCAGACATGGTTTTTAATCGAGATTCCAAGTTATCCAATCCCATATTCCGATTGATTTTGACAGGGTCAAATCCTTTTCCATTATCTTCAGCCTCAATCAAGAGGTAATTATTCTCCAGGGAACATTGCAATAAAATATGGGATGCATTCGCATGTTTTACTGCATTGGTAACCAACTCCTGCACGATTCGATAAATCGATAGCTGTAAGTTTTTATCAGTAATAGCTTCCATCCCATGCCCATAATAGGAAATCTTGGTTTTATCTGTCTGCATAGATTGGCAGAAATGTTGAATAGCTTCATTCAATCCATTCCTTTTTAGGATTGAAGGTTCCAAGTTTTGAGCAGTATGCCTTAAATCGTTGATAACAGTTTCCAGTTCACTGATCATCATGGGGTATTCATTTTGAGATTTATCTCTCGCTATTCGTTCGACATTCATTTTCAGTCCAGTCACGCGTCCCAATAATCCATCATGGAGCTCTCTTGCCACCCTTTTTCGTTCCTGCTCCTCTCCTTCTACCAATGCTTTGGCAACATCAATTTCACGTTGTTGCCGCAGTAAAATAGTATCCTTTAAATTCCTTTTTTTACGAACGTTCCAAGCGTACCATAGCCATGATCCCAATACAAGAACTAAAAAGGCTCCACCAAAGATTAATGCTCGGTTCAACAGGTTCCTGTTTTCGAGAATTTCAATTTCTTGTTCCTTTTCCTTGGTCCGATATTGGGTTTCCATCTCTGCAAGTTGCTTTCTGAAATCCAAAGCACTTAAGCTATCATTTGCGAGTTTATGTTTTAGAATTAACTCATATGCTCCTTTATAATTCCCTAATTGGAATTCCAATTGAGCGAGTTCAGTAATAATTGCCAAGCGGCTTTTGGTCATTGCAGATCCACGAGTATCATTCAAGAGCTCGGCAAGCTCTGTTTTTGCTGCTTGCAAATTTCCTGAGTTCTTATAAATCTGAGCCTTTTCATATTTTAGGGAGTAAAAATCCCAATAAGAATTATATTCCTTGGCAGCAGCCATCCCCTTTTCAATATTTTGGAGGGCTTCTACATATTTTCCTTCCTGGTTTAAGGAGCGAGCCTTATTTTTATATAATGCTCCGGCGAGTTTTTGTTCTGGCAGTTTCTTCAAGAGCGCTTCTGCTTTCTCCAAGATTCGCATCTGTTTATCTCGTTCCTTTTGATAGAAATAGACATCGAACATATTAAGATAGGTCCAAAGTAGGTTTTCAGTTTCATCCTGTTCTGTTTTTACCAACGAGACTGCTTTTTCATAATAATCCATGGCTTTCCCATATTCATTATTATTATAAAAAACCATTCCTACATCTGTAAAATAACTCATTAACAGATTATTATCTCCTGATTTAATGGCAAAGGGAATACAATAATTTAGGGTGATGTCCAGAAATAGCTTATCATTATCAGATTGCTGTTCCAGCGATCCGTAATTATGCCACAATTTCGCTCTATAACCGTAAGCTTCAGGACTTTCTATATGCTTAAAGTATTCTTCAGCCTCCATATAGAGTTTTTGGCTTTTAGGATTATCATAGCCATAATAAACCCCAGCTTGATAAAATAAGTATCGTGCTTGTCTGTATTTATCGCCTTCGATTAATGGCTGTGCTATTTTTAAGGATTCAAAGGATTTTGCAGTATCACGATAAGACCAATAATCGGATAACTTCAGAAGGGCACTGAATTTCTCTTCTTGATTTTTTGCTTGATTCAATTTATTTGACAACTGTTCAAATTCCTGCCCATTCACAAAAAGATGGATTAAGCTTAATAAGGCGCATTTAATATAAAGCTGAAATTTGGACATTAGGTTATAAGTTACGGTGATTTTATCAATAAAAATAACCAAAAAATAAAACTACTATAAAACTAGTAGAAGGAATTAATCAATTTAGAGTATTGCCTCCCCAAAAGACGACAATTAATTTTGTTATACCCCTTTAGGTAGAAAGATATGGAACTAATAATCAACCAATATTCATGAGGTCAATATGAAAACAAGATCAATATTATTCCCTTTAATACTGCTTTTTATGATTTCCTGTGCGGGCTGCAGTAAGGATGATCAAAGTTTAGGAGGATCGGGGAAGGCATTAAAAAATTTACCGGGCAGTCTTTATTGGCAGTTTGCAGGGGATGTTGGCCAAATGGATTTTAGTTCAGGTAAGAATTCCTCCCGATTATTAGGTGTTGGTCCGGGATCATCGCGATATGACAGCTATGATATTAGTTGGGACAATAAAAAAGTTTTGATTACCATGGATGTTGAAGGGGCATTTAACTTTACAGAAAGACGGTTTGTATTAAGGGATAAAAACTCAAAACTGGACTATAATTCTTTAAATGATGGCAATAATAACTTTGATATCCGCTACGAGGCAGATGATATTGAAATTACAGATGCTCATATATCACCAGATGAAAGATTTATTGCTCTAGATGCACAGCATTTTGCAGATTTACCGGTCACTATTATTGATAGCAAGACTGGCAATCTGGTAAGCTCCTGGATGGTTAAAGGCGTCAGCTTTTTAAATTATGGTATTCCTGTTTGGACTTCCGATAACACCTTATATTTCAGGATAGGCAATTCAGTGTATAAATCATTTGCTGCCGATGGATATCAATCTGCTCCGAAAGTATTCTCCATGGAAGGGATTTCATCCCTTACCGTGAATCCCCAAGGGACAAAGTTTGCCTTTCGGAAAAACAGGCATTTATGGATGTGTAATATTGATGGTAGTGATCTAAAGCAGATCACGACGAGTCAATTATCGGAGGTAATCAGCTATGATGGGGAGCATAGGCCAATATTCTCGCCAGATGGAAAATACATTGCTTTTACCGGTGCTAGTCAAAGAGGTACCCCATGGAGTGACCACGACTATCCAGATGGTTCATGGGTAGCAACAGTGGGTGGAAAATATGGTTATATCGTCATAATCCCAGCCGATGGGAAACAATATAACCTAGAAGATAAAGATAGTGGCGCAATATGGTTAAAACAACCAGATTCAGATTACGCAGGAATTCCCTGTAGTTCGCATTTAATTTGGCGATAGATTACTTACATCTAATCCTAGGTAGAATAGGATTCTCATAGTAATAATTAATGTTTCAATCGACCAAACAGACAGGAAGTCTGTTTGGTTAATTTTTTTTGGATTTTTAAAGAACCCGCAAGACTTAATAAGGGTTATTCAAACTTCTTACAATTCACTTTTGGGCTTAATCATTTCGTATTGATAATTATTAGAAAATAGGTAATAAGAGATAATCACTGTCAAAATTAATAGGACAATTGATAAATCATAAAGCATTAAAATAATTGCCATAAAAAAGAAAGTAAAGAGTACTTTCAAAATCAACATGGGTCTATTCCCAATTGACAGGACCATCGTTTTTATGAATAGCATGAAAATCAGCAATGAAAACAGAAACACTAAAAAATTAATTCCATCAAAATAAATAATGGAGACAACCTCTTCAGGAATCATCATGATTAAAAAGAATGGAAATGGCTTTAAAAATCTTTGATATTTTGACATTGGGAAATTCAAATAGAATTTCATTTTCGTTCCTTCGAAAACGCTGTCTTGATAGATTAGGATGGAGCTGAAAAGTGCAATAGATAGTGAGCAGAAAACTATTGCCTTAAATGCGATATTATCCCCATCAGTATTAAAATAGTTTGCAACTATAATAATGGTTATTATTCCTAAGATCTTGGAACCTATCCAAATAGGAGCCATTGATTTATACATGTGAATCAAATTCAATAACCACTTGTTGTTCTTGGGGTTTAAATTTTGAATTAGAATTCCCAGTTTTCCAAATGATTCCTTAGAACTGAATCTCCTAGAATCTGTAAGGAAGACCAAAAACAATAAAAGAATCAAACAGAACAAAAGCGTCCAAAAGCCATTCAAAGATTTTAAAATAACCAGTCCTACAATGGTGGAATACAAGCTAAAAAGCAGGATAGGCAAATAGATTAAAGAAAACAGCAGCAACCAACTTTTTAACCTTTTAGATTTTTCAATAGTGAAAAAAGTACATTTCAAAAATTCTAATTTTTTAGATTTTATTTCATTATTCACAAACCTAAAGGCAAGGATAGCATAACAAAAAGCAATTATCCAAAAGAAAAGAATAAACAGAGGGTCTGTGGCGAATTTTAAAGGAAGAAATAAGGTCCAGAAGTCTCTATTATGACTTAAAAATACACCTGCAATTTGAATAAACAGGAAATAACTAGCAAATAGGCAGAAACTTATAAAAAACAACTTGGTATATTTTTTATAAAACTCGCTTACTAACACTCTGGTAAGAAATTTATTCATTTGGAAATTCTTAAGGTTGCTTTGTTAATTCGACGTTAATGGTTTCAAAAGGAAGTTTTTCAAGATGAGAAGTTAGTATGATTGTTTTTCCATTTTGTTTCTGAATCATCAAATAGGCATTCAATACAGAAATAGCATTTTGGTCCAGTGTAATGTAAGGTTCATCTAACAAGATAACATCAGGATTCCCTATAAAGGCAAGGATAATAGAAAGTTTCTTTAACATCCCGCTAGAGAAATTTGAAACGGGTTCATTATCAATATAAAGCAGCATTTCGAAATCCTGGATTAATTTTTCTACCTCATTGATACTCCCCTTTTTACAGGAAATATAAAAATTAATCAATTGTCTGGCAGTTAAAAACTCCGGATAGATCGGTTCAGTTTCTGAGAAGTTCACCAGTTTTAAATAATATTCTGGCGACTTCTTTAGTGATTTACTATTTAATGAGATTTCACCTTGAAATGATAACAAACCGGCCAAGCACTTCAATAAGGTACTTTTCCCGGTCCCATTTTCTCCTTTTACCCAATATATTCCATTTTGAAATTCTAAAAGTTCCAATTGGAGAATAAGTTTTCTCCCATACGATTTACTAAAATTCTCGACCTTCAGCATAAGGTTTAATTTCGTTGGTTATAATAAAATCTAAGTGTAATTTAAGAATATAACACAGTTAAAAATCTCAATTACTGTTAATTAACTAAAAATAACATTATTCGTTTTTTGAGCCAATAATCCATTCCCTTCCAGGAAAACATTAAGTATATTTGTTAATAGACACTATGACTGATATGCTGCAGGATAAATTTGGGAGGACGATAAATTATTTAAGGTTGGCAATAACTGATCGTTGCAATCTTCGATGCACCTACTGTATGCCAGAAAATGGCCTTTCATGGATAAAAAAGCCTGAGTTAATGGCCGATGATGAAATCCTACGATTATGCAAAATCTTTACTGAATTAGGTGTCAATAAAATTCGAATCACAGGTGGTGAACCATTTGTTAGAAAGAACTGTATTGAGCTAATGGAGAGTATAGCTAAATTGGATAATATAACTGATTTAGGAATTACCACAAATGGCCTCCTAACCGAACCTTATATTCCTCAACTCAAAAAAATTGGTATTAAATCCGTGAACTTAAGTTTGGATAGCTTAGATGCAGATCGTTTTTTTAAGATAACCCGACGGAATGAGTTCAGCAAGGTTATGGAAACCTTGGATAGTCTATTGGAGCATGATATTCAGGTTAAGATCAATTGTGTAGTGATGGATGGGCAAAATATTGATGATATTATCCCTTTGGTTGAGCTAGGCAGGAAATTACCGATTTCTGTTCGTTTTATTGAGGAAATGCCTTTCAATGGAGATTCCAAGGAAGTTTCCTTGAAATGGAGTCATCAGACTATTTACGATTATATTCAAGATCATTTTCAGGAAATTCAAAAATTACAGGACCCCAAAAACTCAACATCCTACAACTATAAAATCCCAGGATTTATTGGCGAGTTTGGCATTATCGCAGCTTACACCCGCACTTTCTGTGGCGACTGCAATAGATTAAGAATTAGCCCACTAGGAATATTAAAAAACTGTCTTTACGAGAATGGCGGCATCAATTTAAAGGATGAATTACGTTCGGGAAAAAGTGATGAAGAATTGAAAAAGATCATCATCAACAATATACAACATAAACCTAAAGATGGATGGGAAGCAGAAAATGCAAATATAGATACAGCTTTTATCCATCAATCAATGGCAACAATTGGAGGTTAAGATGGAAATGATTACTGTAGAACAGGCTGAAAAGATAATTCTAAATGAAATCCGAGATTTTGGTATAGAAACTATTTCTTTTGACCAAGCCTTAGGAAGGGTTTTAGCAGAAGATCTATTTGCAGATCGAGACCTCCCTCCTTTTGACCGAGCAACTGTGGATGGTATTGCCATTCAAAATGAAGCTTATCAAGGAGGAATTCAAAGCTTTAGGATCAAAGGAATTCAAGCTGCAGGAGAAGTTCCTATTTCAGTGGATTCTAAGAAGGAATGTATTGAAATCATGACTGGTGCAGCATTGGACCAATCTTTAGATACAATAATCCGATATGAGGATATAACGATATCGAATGGGATTGCAACATTACAAACAGAAATTAACAAGGGGCAAAACATTCACCCTAAAGGCAAGGATAAATTGAAGGGCGAAGTTTTGGTTTCGACGAATCAAATTATTACTCCTGCCATCCTAGGAATTGCGGCCTCAATTGGGAAAGTCTATATTCAAGTAAAGAAATTGCCGAGGGTTGCTATTATCTCAACAGGCGATGAAATGGTACCTGCAGATACTGAACCAACAGCTTTTCAATTACGACGGTCCAATGGAATCAGCATTCGATCGGTTCTAGAGAGGTATAAAATTGATGCTGATTCATTTCATTTGAATGATAATTTGGAGGATATTAAAAAGTCCTTAGAACAGTTTTTAAAGGAATACGATGTCCTGATCTTAAGTGGTGGTGTTTCCATGGGTAAATACGATTATTTACCGACAGCATGTTTAGCACTTGGCGTTGAACAGTTATTTCATAAAATAAAGCAAAGACCGGGGAAACCATTTTGGTTTGGAAAGAATAAGGATGAGAAATTGGTATTTGCTTTTCCTGGTAATCCGGTTTCTGTTTTCATGTGTCTGCATCGGTACTTTATTCCTTGGTTGGAGAATTCCTTACAAGTACAAGGAGGTTCACCTGTAAATGCTGTTTTACAAAACGATATTGATTTTTCACCGTCCCTACAATATTTTGCTCAGGTAAAACTTAGGATAAATAAAGTGGGGCTATTAACTGCAGAATCTGTCCATAGCAATGGGTCTGGAGATTTTTCACATCTTGCTGAGACCAATGCTTTTATGGAGGTACCATTGGAAGGCCATAGTTTTAAAAAAGGAGAAGTCCACAAAGTATGGATTTATAATTATTAGAGAATGACTGATTTTTCACATATCAATAAAAAGCAACAACCGGGAATGGTCAATGTGACTGCGAAAAAAGTGACTCGTAGGAAGGCTATGGCGAAGGCAATAATCGAGCTTCCTGCGGATGTAATGAAGAAATTGCTGGAAGTAAATTTCAATACTGCGAAGGGGTCGATTATTCAGACTGCGATTATTGCAGGTATCATGGCTGCCAAGAAAACTGGCGATTTGATTCCTTTGTGTCATCCAATAGGATTGGAAAATTGTGAGGTTGATATTCAGTTTGATGAAAATCAAAGCAGCCTGAGTATATTTTCCACTGCTGAAGTAGAATCGAAAACAGGTGTCGAGATGGAGGCATTAACTGCTGTTTCAATTGCTGCCCTAACGATCTATGATATGTGCAAGGCATTAAGCCATGATATCATCATACGCGAGATTAAATTGATGGAAAAAACTGGAGGGAAGAATGATTTCAAAAGAGCAGAATAATGTCCCTGAAATCTACGGTTTGGTCTTAGCGGGAGGCAAAAGCCGCCGCATGGGCAAGCCAAAGGATTTAATGGATTGGCACGGAAAGGAACAGCGCTATTTTGCAGCCGATTTATTATCGGAGTTCTGTGAACAGGTTTTTATTTCGTGTCGAGAAGATCAATTGGAAGACTTTGATTCCCATTATCAATCATTGACAGATAGTTTTTTGAATATGGGTCCATTTGGAGGGATCCTGACGGCATTACATGCTCATCGAGATAAAGCTTGGCTGGTTGTTGCCTGTGACCTACCCTTGTTGGATCGCGAAACCTTAAATAATTTAGTAGAAAACCGGGATCCAGAGAGAATCGCCACAACCTTCAAAAGTCCTTTTGATGGTCTTCCCGAGCCTTTGATTAGTATTTGGGAGCCCAAGAGTTTTGGGAGTTTGCTGAATTCATTGGAAAAAGGTATTACCTGTCCGCGAAAAGTCTTAATCAATGGGGATATCTTGATATTAGACCCCGAAAGTCCCGATGCATTAATGAATGTAAACAGTCCTGAGGATGCCCAAAAAGCAAAACAGGTTCTAAAGGATGAAGGGAAAAAATAGATGGAAAGCAATTTTGGAAGATATCATTGTCAGATTGCCTTGCCAGGTTTTGGAAATAAGGGCCAGCAGCAACTACAAGAGGCGAAAGTACTTTTGATTGGTTTGGGTGGACTTGGATGTCCTGCAGCACAATACCTAGTTTCGGCAGGTATTGGAAAACTTGCTTTGCTGGATGATGATATTATTTCACTTTCCAATTTGCACCGCCAAATCCTTTATACTACCGAAGATATTGGAAAGTTGAAAGTTGAAATCGCGGCAAAGCGATTAAGCCTTCAAAATCCAGAGGCTACCATTATTCCAATTCCTGAACGAATAACCTCAGATAATGTAATTCAACTTATTCAAGAATACGACCTGATTATTGAGGGAACCGATAACCTTGAGACCAAATGTTTGATCAACGATGCTTGCGTTATTGCAGGAAAACCATTGGTTTATGGTGCCATTTATCAATTCGAGGGGCAGGTCAGTATTTTCAATGTTAAACAGGAAGATGGAAGTTATTCAGCGAATTATCGGGATGTCTTTAAGAATGCGGAAGAAACGGAGGTTCCAAATTGCCGTGAAGGTGGGGTTATTCCTTCATTAGCAGGTATTGTCGGTTGCATGCAGGCCAACGAAGCTCTCAAATATCTAACAGGAATTGATAATCTGACAGGGAAGTTATGGTTGTTTGATGCTAGTTCTGGCAGCGCCAGGACTATAAAATTGAAGAAGACCGATATAGAAATCAATACCTTAAAACCCACTACTCCTACGGTTTCATTTGAGGAATTTAATCGTCAAAGACCAAGTTTTAGTTTAATAGATGTTCGCCAAGAAGATGAGCATCAAACTTTCAATTTGGGTGGAAAGAATATTCCCTTGGATAATTTAGAATCCCATATTCAAGACTTATCAGAAATTAAGGGAAAGATATTGTTTTACTGCCTTTCCGGAAAAAGAAGCCTTGAAGCTGTCAAAAGAATAAAATCTATCTTTCCAAAACTAGAAGTCTTTTCTTTAAGAAATGGTATCCAAGATCTGAAAAGATAATTGCTTTATTAACAACCTAATCCGAAACTCTAGTCTATTATTTCTCGAAATGGTTGAGTTGTTTTAGTAATTGGATTACCCGGTATTTCCTGAATAGTGTCTTCAATCATTTCACTCATGCTATTTAAGGCAAGATCATTTGCTTCGGCACCAAATGGCTCTTCAATTTCATCAGCAATCGCTTCAAATGCCACAAAAGTATAAGCTATAAAAACTACTATTAGAGGCATAAACCAACCCAAGGAATCCACCAATCCTAATGGTAGCATAGCACAATAAATATAAATGGTGCGGTGCAAAAGAACACTATAGCTGTAAGGCAAGGGGGTAGAAATAATTCTTTCACATCCACCTACAATATCGGACAGTTTATCTAGGTTCTCATCCATTCTTGCTTGTTGAATGGAGTCAATCTTCCCTTCCATTTTGGTCTTTCTAATTTTCTCAGCCATCAACCTCATAATAATTACAGGCTTATATTTTGCGGCTTGCACTACTTCAAAGTCCTCCAAAGATAATCTCTTCTCCAAATCCCCTTGAGGCTCTGTCCCACGTAGCTCATGTTTTAATGCAAATACAAAACAGCTAATCAAAGCAATAAAATCGCTAGTAAAGGCTTTATCCGGTTCAGTATTATTCAGAGTAAGAATTTGTCTTGCCAAAGATCTAGAGGTATTGAGCAAAGCCCCCCACAACTTCCTACCCTCCCAAAAACGATCATAACTGGCATTATTTCTAAAACCTAGGAATAATGCAAGTACAAAACCAAATAGGGTTAATGGTGCAGGATTTAATGGAACTTTAAAATCTAAGACAGTACCGTGGAAATAAGCTACCACGATCGAAAAGGCAAGAAGTAGCAATAAACGCGGTACCAAGGAAGGTAGTACCGATCCATGCCAAACAAAAAGCATCTTGAACCAATGCTCTTTCTTTCTAATAATCATATTGAAATTACTGTTAGCGGATAAATTTAATCTTTTACTTTACCTAGAATCAATGCTTCTACTTGGTAAGAGCTACGGGCAAGTTTTTTCTCACCTTCTGCAACAATGCGAAGAGGTCCTCGATTTTCTGCTATTGCTTTCCCATCCATTTTATCAGCGAGAATAACATTTTTATCAGCAATAGATTGATCTAATTCTGCCAAGGAAAACAAAACTTGATAACCATCTGAGCATTTTACCAAAACGTATTTTAACAACTCTTCTCCTCGTAAATCTTTACCTGAAGGCACCCCTGCTTTTTGGAGAATCTCCCTTAAGGAAACTCCCTCATAAACATGCTTTCCACCATCTTTATCAAGTAATACTGCCTCTTTTCGAGGCATTTCTTTAAGGTCTGCCAAGGATAATTCCAAAGGCTTCTCAATTTCTCCTGATACTTTTAGCTTAAACTGCGCAAAAGCAGGTGCGATTCCAATTGCCAAAAGTAGGACTATTGTGCTGAATCTCCTTAAATAAATGTTTTTTAAGAGGTCTTTCATATTAATTATGGCCTTTGAATAGCTCCTTGATACAACATTTGATCTACTTTTTTATAGACTTCAGGGTCATGTTTCTCGATCTTAATCTTCACATATTTTGAAGCCGGCATATTACTTTCCTTGACCACATTGTTCACTGAAACCAAAACATTTGTTTCCGGGAAATAAGTCACAGTATTTTTTTCGGGAATCTGATAAGAAACGATGATAAATAATGGAGCAACCCGCTCTATTCCATCATCAAAATTATAAAGGTCTACCTTATCCCCTGCTTTAAAACCTGCTTTATCAATATCCTTCTGATTCATGAAAATCACACGTCGCTCATTTTTAATACCACGATAACGATCATCCAGTCCATAGATCGTCGTATTAAATTGATCGTGAGTTCTGGTGGTTGCCATCATATACTCATCTTCAGCTAGCGTATTATCAGGAATCTCGGTCAGGGTAAATGGTGCTCGACCATCCAATTTTTTAGAGAAATATTGTTTATCACGGGCAGCATTCGGTAGGTAAAAACCACCTTTCTCCCGAACACGTACATTATAGTTTTCAAATCCAGGAATACATTTCTCAATATCATCCCGAACAGCATCATAGCTATCATGATATTTTTGCCAATTTACAACCGACCGATCTCCTAAGGTTGCCATTGCCATTCGGCAAACAATCTGAGTTTCATTGATAAGGTTATCTGAAACAGCATCTAACATACCTTTCGATTGTTGAACCACACCCATGGAGTTTTCAGTGGAGATAATCTGGAGTTCACCATTGACAATATCTTTATCGCTACGACCATAGGTAGGCAGGATAATAGCCTCTTTTCCATGCACAAAATGCCCTCGATTCAACTTAGTCGAAACACAAACCAATAAATTAAGCTTGCGTAAAGCATTCGCGGTAAATGTGGTATCTGGAGTGGCAGAAAGGAAATTCCCACCCATACAAAACATTACCTTGATTTTTCCTTCGTGCATTGCTTTGATTGCGCGTACCACATCATAGCCATGTTCTCTAGGAACCTTAAATCCATAGTGATTTTCTAAGCGATCTAATTGTTCATTGGATGGTTTTTCATCAATCAACATGGTTCTATTTCCCTGGACATTACTATGGCCACGAACAGGACATACCCCAGCACCAGGAATTCCAATGCTCCCCTTGATCAGATGGATATTAAGGATTTCACGGATCATATCAACTCCGTTAGGTTGTTGGGTTAATCCCATCCCCCAGCTGAAGATTATCCGTTTCTTAAAAGCAATCATTGCAGCTGCTTCATAAATCAAGTCTTTGGAAACACCTGATAATTCAGCTAAGTGATCCAAATCATAATGATCAAATTGCTTTAGAAACTCATCAAAACCAACAGTTTTATTATCTATAAATTCCTGATCAAAAACAGATCCTGGGCTTTTCTTTTCAAATTCAATTAATAACAGTTCGATAGCTTTCAATAAAGCCATATCACCATTAATCTTCACTGGTAAATATAAATCTGCCAATTTCACCCCACCTTCCAAAACCCCTAAAACACTTTGGGGGTCTACGAAGCCCATCAGACCAGCTTCAGGTAAGGGATTGATAGCAATGATTTTAGCGCCATTTTTCTTTCCTTTCGATAACGCACTCATCATTCGGGGTGCATTGGTCCCAGGATTCTGACCAATGATTATGATTAGATCAGTATCATGAAAATCCTCCAATGTCACAGTACCTTTTCCAATCCCGATTGTTGGTCGTAAGGCTGAACCAGAAGTTTCATGACACATATTGGAACAATCCGGCATATTGTTCGTTCCATATTCCTTTGCGAATAATTGGTAAACAAAGGAAGCTTCATTGCTGGTTCTACCAGAGGTATAAAAAGCAGCTTCATCCGGAGATGACAAAGCATTATAATGTTCAGCAATTTTCTTAAAGGCATCCTCCCAACTTATCGGTTGATAATGGGTAGCTCCTTCTGGCAGATACATTGGATCAGTTAAACGGCCTAATTTTCCTATTTGATAGTCATCAAGTTTTGCGAGGTCATTCACGGAGTTTTCCTTAAAAAACTGTGGAGTTACCCTTTTACTGGTCGCTTCCTCAGCCAAGGCCTTAGCCCCATTTTCACAGTACTCACCCAGAACTGAACGTTCATCATCAGGATCCGGCCAAGCACAACTAGGGCAATCAAAACCATCCATCTGGTTCATCTTAAATAATGCTCGCCCACCTCGGAGAATAGTTTTCTCCTCAAATAAATCACTGAAGACTGCCAATACCGCAGGAATACCTGCTGCCTTCTTCTCCACATGAGTAAGTTTTAAATCAAGTAAACGGAATGGGTTTTCCGCACTGGGCTCTGATTTAATTTCCTGCTCTATTATTTTTTTATCTAATTCTTCCATGGCCTCACATTTTTAAGACGATCAACATTTTAGATTTGGATTCGGATAGTTGTCACTCTGATCCTCATCAGTATTATCAATACAAACAAAATCCTTTTCAATTAATAATTTCACTTGCCCAGATATACCGTCAAATCCCACCGTATCCGAATTTTTTAATTCCTCAAGAAATTCCACAGGAATTTTCATCGTAATTCTATTATCAATAAAATCAGCTGCTAAATCCGTTCCCTCAAAGCGTTCTACAGCATATTCAAATGGTTTGTCCAAAAACTGAGTGGATCTTGAAATAATACCATTATCATATAAATCTTCAACTTCAGACTGTGTCAGACGAAGTCTAACGGAATTATCTTTTATTCTAATCTTCATATCAAATTATTAATAGTTAGAGTTTCGGCTTGATGGTAAATATTAAATCTATCAGAACCAAGGAAACCCAATAAAGTAATATCAAATTCTTTCGCCAAACTTATGGCTAAGCTTGATGGCGCTCCTATCGCAGCAATGATTGGTATCCCAGCCATGGCAGCCTTTTGTACCAGTTCAAAGCTTGCACGACCACTCAACAACAAAATTCTATTTTGAAGAGGTAATTGATTGTTCATGAAAGCATAGCCAATCAACTTATCTAAGGCATTATGCCTGCCAACATCCTCCCGGAGGCCAAGTAAATTCCCTTCAAAATCAAATAGTCCAGAGGCATGAATTCCTCCTGTAGAACTAAAGTTTTGTTGAAAGGTTCTCAATTTATCCGACAACCCATATAGTAAATCTAATTCAATGACTGAATTCTCTTTTTGAATTTTTAAGAATGGATTCACTGTCCGTATTGATTCAATAGAACCTTTTCCACAGACCCCACAACTGGAGGTTGTATAGAAATTACGATCCACATTCATCAATTGCGGATGAATACCTTCATTTAATTCAACAATTATTATATTCTCATTGTTTTTTGAGCATTCGGATTGTGGATTTTGAATGCTTTTTACTTGATCAGAACTGGTCAGTACTCCTTCTGTAAATAAAAATCCTACAGCTAATTCTGGATCATTCCCAGGAGTCCGCATGGTTACCGATAGGTTTTTAGAAAATCTATCATCAGCATTTCCATAGAGCACCCTTATTTCAAGAGGTTCCTCCACCGAAACATCATCCTGAAATTGAAAACTACTGGAATTCTTAACTTTTATGATATCCAAACTTTGGATGGAACTGTTTTTCAGGGTATCTGCTTTCATCACTCCTCAAGGCTTATCTATTAAATATACGAAAATTTTAACGAATTAAGGGTGAGCTGAAACCCACTCTGCGCCATCTTCAAAAATTTCTCTTTTCCATATCGGCACAGTTTCTTTCAAGGTATCAATGATATAACGGCAAGCATCAAAAACTGATTCACGGTGACCATCATTGACCACAATAATAACCGCAACATCGCCAGGATACAAAACCCCAATCCGATGATGAATAACAACATTGCGAACTGCAAACTTCGCTATAGCAGATTCAGCAATCTTCTTCATTTCCTTGATTGCCATAGGCTCATAACATTCAAACTCAAGCTTTACAACTTCCTTTCCTTTGGTATTGTTTCGAACAGAACCAATAAAAGTTGCAACTCCTCCACTTTCTAGATCTTTGGAAATCTCTAGACAAGAAAGCAGGTCCAAAGCCTGATTTGAAATCTTTAACTCAATCATATTTTACCCCCCACTAACCGGCGGAATTACCGCAATCTCATGTAAATTGGAAATCTCCTGATCCTCATCAGCATATTCTTCATCCAATGCAATCATATAGGATTTGAGACTCATCATCTTTGGATACTTAGTCTCAAGAACTCCCCTTAATCCACTGACAGTCAAACCTTCATCAACATCAATCTCAATAGATTGGTTTCCAAAAATTTCACGTACAATTCCAAATCCTAATAACCTAATTTTCATATTCCTCCTCTACCAATATTTTATCAACACATTTATTCCAGCTATCAAAACTAGAACCGCTGTTACCCGCTTGATCACTAAAGGATTCCATTTCAATGACATCCTTGAACCCAGCTGTCCTCCTATCAGAACCGATAGACATAAAATGGAAATTCTCGAAAAGTTCATTTCCACAGAAAATTTCGAAAGTTGGCCAAGGATTCCCGAGATGGAGTTCATTAAAATAAATACACTTGAACAAGCAGCTATTTTTCTAGCGGTATCCCATCTCATCAGGTTTAGCAAGGGCGATAAAAAAATCCCACCACCTATACCTACCAATCCCGAAAGAAAGCCTATTCCTCCACCTAATAAACTATTCTTTACCAAACTTGGTTTTTCTGCGGATGCTATTTCTTCAGCTGTCGATGGTTCTGTTTTCACCCATAACAAGATGGCAGCAATCACCAAGGTAATTCCAAGAATTAAAAAGAAAGTTTCCTGGCTCAGCTTGACGATAGCTCCTAAAAAGGCCATTGGAACACTGATAATGGCTAAGGGAAGTATTTTTCTCCAATCTATCTGCTTGTTTTTATAATAAATAATCACTCCACCTATTACCACTATCACATTACAAATCAAGGCAGTAAGACGAATTTCCTGATATGGCAAACTGTAAACCGCTAGAACAGCCAAATAACTGGAGCCACCACCAAATCCTACAGATGAATATACAAATGCAATCATCAAAAAGATGAATATGAGCTCCCAATGTTCCATAGATAATACTTGATTCAAGGAAATAATTCATGTCAAAGACCTAAATTATTAACCGCTTCTTCAATTTACTAAAGTTTAAGGGAATTACTCATAAAATTCGGAAGGATATTGGACTATTCCACTGACTCCTTTTAGAGTATTTGGAATTAACTCGATGACCATGCAGTTTTCATCAGGCACATCAAATGGAAGTTTAATATCAAAATCTCGTGCTTTTCGGTATCCAAACCGAGGATAATAATCCTCATGGCCCAACAAAACAACTGATTCATAACCTAACTCTTGTGCCCTCTGATGGGCAAAATTCACCAATTGTGAACCAATTCCTTGGCCATGAAATTCAGGTAATACAGCAACTGGAGCAAGTGCTAGAATAGGATGTTTAGTTCCATTGATAGACAGGATTTCAACCTTTGTCAATAAAATATAGCCAACAATGCGTTCTTCAATCTGTGCAATTAAGGCTAAGTCGGGGATAAAACCTTTGGATAAACGCAAGCGATGAACAAGAAACTGTTCTTGATGATCGCTCATTTCTTCATTTTCAAAAGCTCTTTTTATTAATTCATAGATTGCTAGAAAATCACTTCCTTCTTCCCTTCTTATAATTAGATCCATATTCCAAAGTACAGATTATCTTTCTAAAATTATGAGAAGAAGAGGCCTAATCATTTCCAAATAAGGCTTTTTTAAGACCTAGAGCAGCTAATTCTGTAGAAAATTTAACCGCTTCGATATGATCCAAAGGATTTAACAAACCATAATCATGGATAAAGCCATTATAGCTTTGAATTGTCGTAGGGACTCCTGCTTCATCCAGTTTTCTTGCATAAGCCAAACCTTCATCATAGAGAATGTCATTTTCTGCCAACTGCACCAAAGCTGGCGGCAAGCCCTTCAGTTCTTCTATCCTGGCATTAAACGGAGTCGCATAGTATTCTTTTCTTTTGCTGACATCAGGCAAATAGTTATCCCACATCCATTTCATCATATTCGAGGTCAGAAATCTACCTTCTGCATATTTAGTCCAAGATTCACGTGAGAAATCCGCATCTGTGACTGGCCATAACAACAATTGGAACTTGATCTTTGGCCCAGCTTTATCTTTCGCCATCAGACAAGTAACCGCAGTCATATTTCCACCCACACTATTTCCAGCAACTGCAAGGTTGCTTCCATCGACGCCAATTTCATCACCATTTTCAGCCACCCATTTCGTTGCAGCATAGATTTCATTGATAGCTACTGGATATTTCGCTTCTGGAGAAGGCGTGTAGTCTACAAAAACAGCTGCAGCGCCAGAATGAACAACCAGATCGCGAACCAACCTTTTATGTGTCGGATAATCACCCAGTATCCAGCCTCCACCATGAATAAAGATAAATACCGGAAGTTTCTCATTTTTAGCATTTTCAGGTTTTACCACATGGATATTAGCAGTAATTCCATCTTGAGTAATCTTTCTTTCAGATTCACTAATACCTGAATAGTCTACTTTGACAGATTTCTGCGCATCTACCAGTACTTGGCGTGCATCCGCTGGAGAAAGGGTTTCTAAAGGTTCTCCTCCACTATTGTTAAGTTCACCTAAAAATTCACGGATTTGTACAATTATTTGTGGATCTTTTTCAGCTTTTTCGTGTGACATATTTTTCAGTTTTATTCAAAAATTCATTCTTTATGAGTACCTACCATAAGGTAGTCACCCATTTATTACAACAGAAAACCCTGACTTTTGTTGAAAAAGAAATGAATCTAAACTTTTAACCCCTAAGTATTCTTTTCCAAGCATTTTAGCAGAAAAGAAAGATAATCAAACAGTCTATACCCTTGATTCTCACTTCCAAACAACAAAATTTTTACATGAAGGTACAGGATGGTACTTGTTAAATAATACTTAACTTTAATGTATCTCTGGTCATCAAAAAAGGACCAAACATGTATAAACCGAAGTTTCAAAAGATTTTTAACATCAATAAATCCGCATTGCTATTCGTGGCCTTGATGCTTATTTCATGGAGCATAATGGCACAGGAAGCTACTGTGGAAATAGTGGAAGAGGTCAGCAAAGATGCAGACCCCTGGTGGGGATGGGTATTTTTAGGCAGGCTACACCCCATTCTAGTCCATTTCCCCGTTGCCTTAATTTTGGTAGCTGCATTCATGGAATTAGCAAAATTGAGAACCTTTCAATCTAACCTGCGATCTGGAATCAATTGGTTGATTTATGTAGGCGCTGCTTCTGCTCTGTTTGCAGCAGTCTTGGGTTTATTCCTCGCCAATACAGGCAGCTATGCAGGTGAAACATTTGAATGGCATCAATGGTCCGGAATAAGTACAGCAGTCTTTAGCTTATTAACAGCAATAATTCTGTGGACCATAACCAAAAAAGATAAAAAAGGGCTTATCCCTTTCTATCGTTTTACTTTGGTATTGAGTGTCCTCAGTATTTTTATGGCAGGTCATTTTGGGGGCTCTCTAACTCATGGTCAGGATTATCTATTGAGTACTACTCCTTGGGCTCCAAAAGACGATAGCCTTGGCGAACTGGCAGGTGCGGCTCCATCAGCAGAATTTGATTTTGCATCCTACTCTTCTGAATCAGATAGCCTTTCCGAAGAGCAACAAGTGAATCTGAATCTAGCCGTTCGCACTATATTTGCCCATCATTGTTTTCAATGTCATGGCAGTGATAAGACTGAAGGTGAGTTGCGTCTGGATCAAAAGGATTTGGTATTCAAGGGTGGTGAATCCGGAAAAGTAATTATCCCGGGCGATTCAGAGCATAGTGAACTCCTTAGACGAGTTTCTCTCCCACCTGGCCATAAGGAAGCGATGCCTGGAAAAGGAAAACCGCTAGGTGAAAAAGATATCGCCGTTATCAAATTATGGATTGATAAAGGCGCACCATGGCCCGATAACATCAAAGGAATTTTCCCTAACGCACCATTAGCTCCTAGAAAACCAGAGTTACCCCCTATTTCTGCAGGATTAGAAAATCCAATCGACCGCTTGGTGAATGTTTATTTCCAGAAAAACGGAATAAAATGGCCAAATCTGATTGATGACAGAACCTATATCCGTCGGGTTTACTTTGACCTGATTGGTTTACCACCTACCGAACAAGAATTAAAGAATTTCTTAGCCGATGGAAATCCAGATAAGCGAAATAAGCTTGTTGAAACCTTATTGGCAAAGGATCAAGAATATGCTACCCATTGGACGACATTCTGGAACGATCTTTTGCGAAATGATTATACTGGAACCGGATATATTACTCAAGGTAGATTCAATATCTCAGATTGGTTATTTAAATCCTTGCAAAGTAATAAGCCATACAAGCAGTTTACCATGGAGTTATTGGACCCAACGGAAGAATCCAAAGGATTTATCAAAGGTATAGCATGGCGTGGTGCTGTAAATAGTAGTCAAACGACTGCAATGCAAGCTGCCCAAAATGTATCGCAAGCCTTGCTTGGGGTGAACCTTAAATGTGCTTCTTGCCATGATAGCTTTGTAAGTGATTGGAAGTTGGATGATGCCTATGCTTTTGCCAATATCTTCTCTGAAGAAGCCTTAGAAATCAACCGCTGTGATATTCCCACTGGAAAAATGGCGGACACCCGCATCTTATGGCCTGAACTCGGAAATATCACTAAAACCGCATCTGTAAAAGAAAAGTCTCAAGAACTCTCCAATATTTTGACGCAACCTGAAAATGGACGCCTGTATCGAACATTAGTTAATCGTATCTGGGCTCAATTGATGGGTCGAGGTATAGTTTCGCCAACGGATGAAATGGATAAAAAACCTTGGAGTACGGATCTTTTGGACTGGATGGCTGTAAATTTTGTTGAAGAAGGCTATGACATCAAAAAATTATTATACCTGATTACCACTTCCAAGACCTATCAGCTACCATCTATCGGTTTAGCTGACCAAGCAGCCATCAATGCCGAGAGCTTCGTCTTTAAAGGCTTATTGAAAAAGAAATTAACAGCTGAGCAATTTTCAGACGCCTTAAGCACAGTGGTTTCACCTGTTTATTCGGTAGAATCCTTAAAATATAACCCACTAGCTGACCCTAAGGCTTATATGGACGCCTCCGCATTTGTTCGTGCCGCACTGGTTCAGAATGATCCATTTCAAACAGCCCTAGGAAGACCTAGTCGCGAAAATATCATCAGCGTGCGTGAAGGCCATGTCACATTGCTACAGGCAATGGAACTTACAAATGGTACGAAATTAAACGAAACCTTGATTCAAGGAGCAAAAAGATGGGTCTCGCAGTACAAGGATCCTAATGAAATGATTCAAGCGATATATGGACAAACTTTAGGAAGAAAACCTTCCAGCGATGAACTAAAGATTGCCAACGAACTATTCGACGGAAAAATAGATGAAGGATCGGTACAGGAATTACTATGGGCAATTGTACTACTGCCGGAATTCCAATTCATCGAATAGAATTGAAAATACAATGGGAGTTTGAAACAGAATTAATGAGTAATGATATAAGCGATGAAACTGAATTTTAATAGAAGGGATTTTTTAAAAACTGCAGGTGCAGGAACCCTGGCGGCATTAGCCGCAGGCTCGCCCTTGTCATCCATCTTATCTTCTTGTTCTCGCGGTAACAATTCCACTGCTGACAGTGTTATATTACTGTGGATGGCTGGCGGAATGGCACATACGGAAACCTTCGACCCTAAAAGGTATACCCCATATGAAAAAGGATTGGATTCAAATAAGGTGCTAAGCACTTTTAAATCTATTCCAACTGCATTGGATGGAATCGAATTTTCAGAAGGCTTGGAATCAATCGCTGCATTAATGGACAAAGGGACCTTGATTCGGTCTTATATGGCTGCGGACTTGGGACATATTTTGCATTCCAGACATCAATATCATTGGCATACCTGTTATGAACCGCCTCAAACCGTTGCAGCACCACATATTGGCTCTTGGATTGCCCAAGAATTAGGACCTAAGAACCCTGTAATCCCTGCCTTTATCAATATTGGACAAAGGATGACCGTTGGTGAAGCCGAAGAACTGAAGGCTTTTCATACTGCGGGAATATTGGGTAGTGAATTTGGACCTTTCATGATTCCAGACCCTTCATCAGGTTTAGACTCAGTGAAACCACCAGCTGGCATGTCATTCAGTCGTTTTGAAAGACGAAATCAGCTTTACAATGAATTGCTCAATAAAAACCCCATTGGAGAATTTGGTAGTGACTATCAAAAAGAATCCTTCAAAAGATCCATGGAGCAAGCTTATAGATTATTAAAATCACCTGAAGCCAAAGCCTTTGACCTCGCCTCTGAACCCAAGGAAAGCTATGATATTTACAATACCGGAAAATTTGGACTAGGTTGCTTAATGGCTAAGCGATTAGTTGAACAAGGAGCACGATTTATTTCTGTTACTTCCGAATATGAACCCTTTATGGGTTGGGATACCCATGAAAATGGGCATACCCGGGCAAAAGACATGAAAAAATTAATAGATGCTCCAATTGCCCAATTATTGAAGGATTTGGAAAAAAGTGGTCATCTTGATCGAACTTTAGTGATTCTGGCAAGTGAATTTAGCCGGGATATGGTGATGGAAGGTAGACCAGGTGCTGAAGTATTACACCAGGTAGATCAACCAGATGTCATCAACGACATCAAAAACTACGGTATGCACCGCCATTTTACAGATGGTAGCTCCATATTGATGTTCGGCGGTGGAGTAAAGAAAGGATTTGTCTACGGGAAAACAGCAGATGAACGCCCTTGTAAGACCATTGAAAAACCTATCCGCATAGAAAGAATCCATCAATCCATATATCATGCTCTTGGCGTTGATCCTCAAAAACATGTGGTAGTTGAAGGTAGACCATTTTACACCACTCCTGACGGAGTGCATAAAGCAGAATTAGAACTGTTTATTTAATTCCTTAATAACCAATTCTATTTTTGATAAATCCTAACATAATCGATCATATAGCTATGAGGGAATAGGCTGTCATCAATTCCTTTTTGACCTCCTAGACCTCCTCCTATTGCTAAATTTAGAAGCAAGTGGAACTTTTGATCAAAGGGCCATTCCGCAGGAGTTTTTCCTTCATTCTTGAAATTGAAATAAAGCTTTTTATCGACGAAAATCTTGATTTCGTTGGCATCCCATTCCAATACATAAGTATGAAATTTTTCATCGGCATCGGCTACTCTCGTGGACTTTCCTTTCTGTGTACCAATGATATGATTATAACTCTCTGTATGCACTGTTCCCAAAACTGTGTCCGGATCTGAACCTACATATTCCATAATATCGATTTCTCCACTTTTAGGCCAACCGCCATACGTATCCTCCGAAGGCATCATCCAGATAGCTGGCCAGGTTCCATTGCCACTGGGAACCTTCGCTCGGATTTCAAATCTTCCATATAACCAATCTCCTTTATGCAAGCTGCGTAGACGGGCTGAAGTATATTTTTTACCCCCAGCATCCTGTCTTTTGGCAGTAATGGTCAAGAAACCATTTTTCACGTAGGCATTTGAAGTGTCCTTATCCGTATAATGCTGCGCTTCATTATTCCCCCAATTATAGGCATTCCCTTTTGTATCAAAACTCCACTTCGTGGAATCTGGCAATCCAACATAATTAAACTCGTCTTGCCAAACTAACTTCCACATCTTATTCCCTTTACTCACTTTCTGAGCAAACACCGAGAAAATCAGGCAGGATAGAACAAGGGTTAATGAAACCTTTAGAAACGTCTTCATAGTGTGTGATTATAAAACAAACATACTAAATTCCCAAAGGGGATTAACAGGCAAATGAATTCCCATTTTCTACAACATTGATATAATTGCTGGGTCTCATTCCAAAATACTTGTAGAAATCTCTTGAGAAATTAGATTGTTCAGAATAGCCAACCATACTAGCAATTTGAGATACCGTGAATTTCTTCAATAACAAAAGCTCGGCAGACCGTTCTAATTTTGCCTGTTTTATTAACTCATTAGGTTTTAGTTGAGTATACTTACTGATTTTACGATAAAGGGTTGGACGTGATACATTCATTAGCTTTGCCAATAGATTTACGGACACATCCATATCCGAAATACTTTCCTCAATAATAGAATAAAGTTTATCCATAAATTGATCTGCAGGATGAGTTCTCAAGGATTTTTTAGTATAAATCGAAGGACTGCTGCTGAAGTAGTTCTTTACTTTCTGCCTGTTGAAAAGGATATTTTCAATTTGAGCTTTTAGAAAATCAAGTGAAAAAGGCTTTTCTATATAGGCATCAGCCCCACTATTCAGAACCTGAATTTTCATTTCCAATTCTTTGTGAGAAGTTAAAAAAACTACGGGGATATGAGAAAACAAAGCCGTGGACTTAATGGTTCTACACAAGCTTAAACCATCAGTTCCAGAAATAACAACTTCTGTAATAACCAAATGTATTTTATGTTGGTTCAGGATTTCATCGACTTCATAAGCATTAGAAGCACGCAAGATTACATATTGAGATTTCAGTTCCTTGTTCAGATTAGCGAGTAATTCCTTATCATGATCAACCAGTAATATCACTGGCATTTCCATTTCATACTTATTAATTACGGCTTCTTTTTTCTTGTTTGTCGACAGATTTAGTAGACTGGATTGACTGTTACTTAAAATTATAGAATTTGTACTCATAATCGATAAAGTTTACAAAAGTTTAATTAGTTAATCTAGGTATATACCTAATTTACAAAAAAATTTAATAATTAATCAAATTTCTTGTATTCAATAATTTCTTTTCCGCACTTAACACTGAGTTAAACCTAAAATTGTAAGCAATGTAACAAAATGATATAAAATTGAAACGATTTGACATGATTTAAGCTTCTAATTTATTGACTTTTATACTTAAACAGAACTAAACATATATGAACCTGACAATCTATGTGCATCATTTGCAATGTTTCATTGCATGGTGGTGCAAACTACAGCAGCAATTTTTCGAGATTGCAATCCCCTTTAGATTTAATAGACAAACCATTACCTATGAATTAATTAACATCAAATCTGTCAATTAAGTCTATAAAACCCTAGCTATACCTTTCATTAAAAACATTTGATTTTAACTTTATGAAAAAGACATTACTTAAAAAGTACTTACTCACTCTTATAGTACTAATGGTTTCCTTGGCAACCTTTGCCCAAGAGAAAAACATTTCAGGTACTGTAACAGATGAGGCTGGTAGTCCTTTAGGAGGAGCTACCCTAAGAGTAAAAGGAACAACAGTAGCCACAAGCACTGACAACAATGGTGCATTCTCTTTTAATGTTCCTAACGATGCAAAAACTTTGGAAGTTTCCTATATCGGATTCCAAAGTAAAGATGTGGACATTACGGGAACTGAAATTAACATTCAATTACAATCTTCAACAGACCAAGGCCTCGATGAGGTGGTAGTAATTGGATATGGAACTGCCCGAAAAAAAGATCTGACAGGTTCTTTGGTAACCATCCAAGCTAAGAACTTCAATAAAGGCTTGGTAACAGCTCCCGATCAATTGATTCAGGGTAAAACCCCTGGGGTAATGGTGATTAACAATACTGGACAACCAGGTGGTGCAGCAACAGTTCGGATCCGTGGTAACTCATCTATCCGTTCTAGTAACAACCCTCTATTTGTTTTAGATGGGGTGCCGATGTCAGGAAACTCCCCACTTCCTGAAGGCCGTGGAGGATTTTCTTCCGATCGTGGTAACCCATTGACTTATTTGAACCCAAGTGATATCGCAAGTATGGACATCTTAAAAGATGCTTCCGCAACAGCGATTTATGGTTCAAGAGGTGCAAATGGTGTCGTAATTATTAGTACGAAAAAAGGAGTCGCAGGTTCTCCGGTTGTAAGTGTGGGAGCAACAGCAGGTGTATCTAACATCCGCGAATACCCTAATATTTTGGATGCTGGCAGATTTAGAGAAGCATTAAACTATTACACCCCTTCTGAAGCGAGTACCTCCGATTACGGCGGTAATGAAAATGCCTTCAAAGCTATTACCCAACAAGCAGTCACCCAAAACTATTATGCTGATGTTTCGGGTGGTACTGAACATGGTAAGTATCGCTTGTCAGGTGGATATTTAAACCAAAATGGTATTATCAAAGGCTCTCAATTGAAGAAATACACTGGTAATTTCACTGGTAACTTCAATTTCCTTGAAAGCAAAAGATTAGGTTTGGATTTATCCCTATTCTTAACTCAGTTGGATAACCGTTATGCTCCAATCAACGTTTTTGCCGGAGCAGAAGGGAACTTGATCTCGCAAGCCATGCAATGGAATCCAACCCTGCCGTTAATAGATAAGGATGGTAAAAATACCTTCGTCAGTACCATGACCAGAAATCCTCTGACTTCCCTTGATGCCTTTAAAGATCGTGCAACAACCAATACAATGGTGGCTAACGTATCGCCTTACTATAAAATTACCGATGATTTGGAATATCGTTTTATCTATAGCATAATGCGTCAAACAGGTGGTCGTGAAGGAATGTATCGTTCAGGTTTAATAGATCCTTCTGCATCCAAAAATGAACAAGCATTTATTTCAAACAACAACGAAACTAACATGCAAATGACCCATACCCTATCCTATAACAAACAGGTTAATGAGGATTGGAATATCAACGCTTTATTGGGTTATGAATATTTGAACTATAATTTCAAAAACAACTTATCATTTGGTGGTGGATTTAATTACATGGGATTAGATTACTTTGATTATCTACAATATTCATCCATCTCTACCCGCGATATTTTATCCTATAGAAGCCCAACCAACGAATTACAATCCATGTTCTTACGTGGAGGATTTAACTATAGAAACCGCTATTTATTTACAGCAACAGTCCGTCGCGACGGTTCTACCAAATTTGGTTCTAATAATAAATATGCAATCTTCCCTTCCGTTGCTGCTGCATGGAACATCAATGAAGAAGATTTCATGAAAGACAATGAAATATTTGATCAGTTGAAAATCAGATTAGGTTGGGGTAAAACTGGTAACCAGGAATTCCCTTCTGGAGCTTCATTGAACAGATTCGTATTTGGAAACCAAAGCATCAGCCAGGTGAATTACGGAAATGATGACCTTAAATGGGAGACTTCAGCAACGATCAATGCAGGGATCGATTTCTCCATCTTTGACAATCGTTTATATGGATCCATCGATTATTTCAATAAGAAAACTACCGATGCCCTATTCGAACAAACTCTTGCTCAACCTGCTCCAAGTGGCCGTATCTGGGTAAACCTGGATGGTGAGATTGTCAACAAAGGGGTGGAAATCGCGTTGACCGGAAATATTGTAAGAGGTACGGATTGGAACTGGGACTTAACAGGAAATCTTACCCTACTTAAAAACAGCGTAAGTGGATTGGTTGGATACTATGAAACAGGTGCTCTTCGTGGTCAAGGTTTTACAGGAGTATTAGGTCAGCGTATGGTTAATGGTCAACCATTGAACGTATGGTACCTTGCCCAATACGAAGGAATTGATCCTCAAACGGGCATGAGCATGTACCTAGGCCAGGATGGAAGCATTAACAGCACCAATGACCCTGCAATTAATAAATTCTATTCCAATAGCCCGAATCCTACTACTCTAGTGGGTTTATCAACCAACGTGAGTTACAAGAAATTCACTTTCTCAGCGAATATGAACGGAGCATTTGGACATTACTTATTCAATAATACCGCAGCAACCGTTTTAGGATTGAGTAACTTATCTTCTAGAAATATTGGATCTCAATTCTTCGATACTTCGGTGAAAGAATCGACATCAAACTCGGCAGCACCTTCAACAAGATTCTTGGAAAAAGGTGATTACCTGAAAATGGCAAACCTAACATTAAGCTATAATGTGGGAAATATTGGCAATACATTCAAGAACTTTAATATATCCTTGACTGGCCAAAACTTGTTCATCATCACAAAATATTCGGGCTTCGACCCGGAAGTTAATACGGATGGTGCAAGCAATGGTATCCCTTCTTTGGGTATTGAGTATTTGCCGTATCCACCGTCCAGAAATATTTTATTAGGTGTCAATTTCTCACTTTAAGTGAGGTCGGTTATTTATAGTTTATTGATAAAATAAAAATTTAGACAGATGAAATTAAGATCATTATTATATATCGCTTTGGCAGGGACCGTGTTTACTGGCACCTATTCCTGTACCAAACTGAATGAGGAATTTAAAAGTGAGATGGAGGAAGGCGATGCAACCAATATCGACCCTGCAGGTTTATTGATTACTGCTTACAATTCCTTGAATACGCCATATCAACAAGAACAACGCTGGGTATTACAGGAGATTTCAACAGATGCCGCAATGGCGCCTACTCGTGGGGGTGACTGGGATGATAACGGAATGCACCGTGCCATACACCTCCATACCTGGAATGCTGATAATGCGTACATGGACGGAACCTTTGTTAGCTTAGGAACCGTCATTTATAATACCATTACGGTTTTAAAATATAAACCTACTCCTCAACAAGCCGCTGAAGCTCGATTTATTCGCGCATTGGCAATGTTCGATTTATTGGACTTATATGGTGTAGTTCCAATTCGTGAGGGGGACGCAGTGGATGATTTCAGAATTGCACCCGAAGTTTTGCAACCTCAGGCCGCAATCGACTACATGGTCAAAGATTTAAATGAAATTATTAATACACTCCCAGACAACGGACCATCATCAGCTTATGTTGCTAATAAAAATGCAGCTAAAACATTGTTGATGAAAATTTACCTGAACAAGGGAACTTTCTTAAATCGTAAGGCTCCTACTTTCGCGGCAGAAGACATGAATAAAGTAATTTCCTTAGCTAAGGAAATAACGGCCTCAGGTAAATATTCCGTTTCAGTTAAAGGTAAATACTTCGATAATTTTGCCCCAAACAATGATGCCATATCCACAGAAAACATTTATACCCTCTACAACAAAAATGCTGATCGTGGTGGTAATGTGGACCGTACATGGAATACCATCGCACATTATAACTTAAATCCAGGAGGATGGAATGGCTGGTGTACTTTATCTGATTATTATGACAAATTTGAAGCTGCGGATGAAAGAAGAGGTATCTATTACGAATATCCAGCAGATACTACCTCAAATCGCTTAAAAGGCTTCCATAGACAGAATGTAGGCTTCTTTGCTGGCCAACAATATAATTGGAGCACCAATAAGCCTTTAATGGCAAGAAATCCTGCAAATGCACCACTGGTATTTACCAGAGAAGTTACCATCCGTACTTCCGGCGCAACCCTGGAAACCGCAGGTATTCGTCCTATGAAATATGCATTTGATTATTCCGTGGAAGGACAACGTAATAATGACTGGGTGGTATATCGCTATTCTGATGTATTGCTGATGCAAGCTGAAGCAATTTTAAGAGGTGGAACTGGTTCTCCGGCGGAAGCTCTTACTTTGGTAAACTCTATTCGTACAAGACGTGGAGTTGCTGCCTTTCCTTCTTTGACATTAGAAAATCTACTTGATGAGCGTGCGCGTGAATTATATTGGGAAGGTTGGAGAAGACAAGATTTAATTCGTTTCGGAAAATTCCTGGATGCTTGGCAAGAAAAAGTCGCAGATCCTGATCCTAAGACTTTGGTATACCCTATTCCAAGTCAACAGATTTCGGTGAACCCGAACTTGAAACAAAATGAAGGTTATTAAGATCTGAATAAAATTTGGATTTTAAAATCCAATTAGTATAAATTAAAAATCCCTCGATTGGAAATCAATCGAGGGATTTTTAATTTAGCAGGAATACAGGATTAATAAACTATCCTTCACCCACTTCCAATTTAGATTGAACCTTATCAGATTCCACCTTGCTAATTCTCTGCAACTCCTCCCCTTTTAGCTCATACGTATCCGTCTCTGTCCAGGTCAAGGATGTAGCCTCCCTTAAATTAATGGCATTAATTTTTGAAACCACCATAATTTGATTCCCCTTGACTTCTAAATTGATTTCATCAAAAGTACTTTGAACAGTCGCTCCATCTGGGATGGTAGGACAATTTTCTAATTCCTCCAATATCTTTGGTTCACCTTTGAACCATTGCCTTAGAAAATCCTTATGCTTGGATGAACATTGGTAACCTAAATCCAAAGCCCATAAAATCTTACATTTCAAATTACTTCTATCTTCTTTAACAGCACCATCCCATTCACATTCATTACCCACAAAGGTCGCAACCAAGGCTAGCGCTGCCTTCTCTGGCTCGCTGATCGTCTTAATGTAATCCTCATTTAAAACAATGCTATTAACTTCTGCCTTTAGGTTTGAATCGTATTTATTCTCCCTACAAAGGAACTTAATATTTTTATCGCTCAATTTTGCTACAACCCCTGAGCTATCAGAAGAATGAGTCATAGAATCAACTTCAACGGTAATCGAATCTTTTGAACTGCTATTGTTTATCTTCGTATTTGAATCACAGGATTGGAATATTATTGCAAATAGTATAGCAAGAAACGCTTGACTTGAGAAGCTTATTTTCATCTCTTTAATAAATTAGTGAGGTATAAAAATCAGAAATATTGCTTTAAAATAAAAATGAATTCTTGGGACACAAGCATTGATACCCATTATTTTTTTAGAAAAAAATGGATGGAAATTAATCTTTATCCTAACTTAGTATTGTTCTTTACTGCTGAGGTATTTTTCAAATAAAACAGCATCCCATGAACATTAAATCATTAAACCAACAAACAAAAACATTCAATGGATTGGAAACCTAATATTGATCGCTACGATCAAATGCTTTATAATCGATGTGGCAAAAGTGGTCTACACTTACCAGCAATTTCCCTTGGATTATGGCATAATTTCGGCGATGATACGCCTCACAGCAGAAAAGTTGAGATCTGCACAACCGCTTTTGACTTAGGAATAAATCATTTTGACCTAGCAAATAACTATGGCCCTCCAGCGGGCAGTGCCGAACTTGCTTTCGGAAGAATATTAAAAGAAGAATTCGCCGGATTACGTGATGAACTCATTATTTCTTCAAAAGCAGGTTATCTCATGTGGCCTGGACCTTACGGCGAATGGGGAAGCCGTAAATATTTGATCGCTAGCTGTGATCAATCTCTAAAAAGAATGGGCGTTGATTATGTCGACATTTTTTATTCTCACCGCTTTGACCCTAATACGCCATTGGAGGAAACCATGTTGGCTCTTGATCAGATCGTACGCTCTGGAAAAGCTTTATATGTCGGAATATCATCCTATAACTCCGAAAGAACAAAACAGGCTTATGATATTTTGAAATCTTTAGGTACCCCATTTATTATTCATCAGCCTAGTTATTCCATGTTGAATCGCTGGGTAGAGGAAGATGGCTTATTAAATACCCTTGATGATTTAGGATTGGGCTCTATCGTATTCTCTCCCCTTGCCCAAGGAATGCTGACCAATAAGTACCTCAATGAGGTTCCTAAGGAAAGTCGCGCAAGCCAAGATAAATCCTTGGATAAAAATTTCCTTTCAGAAGAGAATTTAAAAAATATCTGGGCGCTAAATGAGATAGCAACAGGAAGAAACCAAACATTGGCGCAAATGGCAATTGCATGGGTGCTGAAACAAGGGCGTGTGACTTCTGCGCTAATTGGAGCAAGTAAACCGCAACAGGTAATAGATTGCGTTGGAGCATTGAAAAATCTAAATTTTACAGATGCGGAATTAAAACTTATCGACCAATATGCTAAAGATGCTGGAATTAATATCTGGCAACAATCTGCAGAATTGTAAGAAGAAAAAATAAAAAAGCCTCAATTAAATTGAGGCTTTTAAATTAATTGAATTGTGGACCATTGATGACCCCATCCAACCAATTAATTCTCGCTGCCATAAAATTCCTGATAAAATCTACATAATCCTGATGGCTTGTACCAACATACCAACTTTGATTAATATTAACCCCAATTACCTCCCAGCGGATAAAATTAAACTTTTGACTATAATTGATTTTTTTAGCGCGTTGATCTATATATTCAGGCATAGATTGAAGACTTCCTTTTACAGCATTCCAACGAGTCCGAACGAGTTTCTTGAAAGCCGGATCACTCATCAGCTTATTCATCCATGCGCGGGGCTCATGTGCCTTCGTTAACATCAAGACCTCCTGCGAATCCCCTAACCTTTTGTCACTGTTGAACGCAAGATCAAAATCCCAAACTGGACCAACATATATCTTTGGATCCGCATTACTCTTCTTGTACATCCGCATACTCCAAAGCATATCTGAATTACCACAAATTTCATTTGTCAGGTAATAATTCACAAAACTTGGAAGGTCAAAGAATTGGTTATAGTCTGCTGCTGCTCCCTCAACTTTATATAAGCTATTCTCAAAGGATGTCACATAATTCTTGATATAATCAAACTGTTCTGGCGTAATATCATCCTCATCAGGAAACTTCACAGTAATAGGCATATTTTTAGGAGTTACAAAATGAACAGGCTCTGAATAAGCATAACCGTCCTCTTCAAGGATAAATCCCCCATTATCTTCATCTATCGCTACCCTATCCTTCCCTTCTTTGATATGCTCCGTTAAGGTATAGTTCCCCATATATTCTCCATTCAGAAAAAACTCAACATATTGTTGCCTAGGAGTATAACCTAATTCTAATCTTCTACTAACCTCAAAGGCAACATCATTTCTTAGAAGGGATTGATCACCATAATTTGCCATCAAGGCCCAACTTTTATCCTCAGGCATCCCCAATAATCCTGCTTTTTTATCCAGTTTTATCCGATATGGCTTCTTAGGCATCCCCCAAGTGGAATTTCCCCGCCCTTTAACCTCTGTAACACCTTGATATACTACATTCCTGCCAAAATCTGAGGTGATCCTGATATCCCCAACGATATAATCCTCCTTGCTAACAATAGGCTTCCCATTGGTTGAAAGGTAAATCGCTGGCAATCCCGTATCAATAAATTTGACAACATAGGTTTTCTCATCACCATTTTCAGCAGCGACCGTATATTTAACTAAGTCCGAAAAATTCTGCTTGTCAACAGCACTCTTCTGTTCAACATTGTTTACTAATACCTTAACACCTTTATGTTCAAACTCAGGAATCAAGGAACTCACATCTGTACCTACCAAGGTGCGTGCAAAAATAGTATCCCCAATAATCTCGGTGACTATATCATTCTTTAAATTACTCTGATTTTCCTTCTTGATAACAAAACTGATCAGCTCATTCTCCGCAGATAACTTGGGTACAAATTTATCCTTCGCACAGGACAGGGTAATAAAGAGTAGAAGGGTAAAATACCATATTCTATGAATCGGTCTCCTGTTTATCATAATTAGATTTTTAATTGAGGTGATTTATTGGACTAAATGTAAAGACCTAGAAATAAATCCAATATTAAAAATAGAAAACGACATCTGTTAAAACAAATTTTAATCATAGATAAGTCATATCAGACATCTTCTTGACTACATTACTCAATATTCCCCTTACTTTTGATGTAATAAACCAGTAAATAAAATATCAAATGAATAAGAGAATCAATATCCAGGAACTTGAACCCAATGCATATAAAGCTATGCTAGGACTTGAACAATATCTTAGCAATTGTGGCCTTTCAAAAACTCATCATCATTTAATTTTAATCAGAGCATCCCAGATCAACGGTTGTGCTTTTTGCATAAATATGCACACATCGGATGCTGTTAAAGATGGGGAACGTCCAGAGAGAATATATTTACTAAATGCTTGGAAAGAAGCCGATATTTTTACTGAAGAAGAACAAGTTATCCTAGCAATGACGGAAGAAATCACCCTAATCTCGAAAAATGGCCTTTCTGAAGATACTTATCAAAAAGCTAAAGAAATATTCGATGACCATTATATCGCAAAAATTATCATGGCGGTGGTTACTATCAATGGTTGGAATCGAATTGCAATCAGTACACAAAAAATCCCAGAATTTACAAAAGCATAATACTTTCACTCTGATTTGGATTAAAAAAGGTACAGCCATCTTGTAGTGCAAGAACGCTGTACCTTTTTAAGATTTACTTCTAGTAATCAGAATAATCTGTGGGAGTACATAAAATGGTCACATTTTTAGAAACATTGTTCTGATATTTTGGCATCTCACTCATCGGTTTGTATAAGGGGCCAAATGCTTTCCAATGTTCATCCCGGTCGGCCATATTCTCAAAGCTGGTCAGATACATTAAGTTCGGCATTGTACTGCCTGCAATCACCTGACCATAAAATACTGCATTGAAATTCAGTTTTTTAAAGATCTCTATTTCACCGTTGTTAAACATCGACACCTTATTGGCTGCCAATTTCTCCGTTGGACCTTCATAACTCCGCAATTCATAAATCCGCTCTTTCTTTGCTGATTTCAACTTTGGAAGTTCCATGTAGGGCATTCCTTCAAATGCTTTCATCAAAATCGTTTCTATGCGACTAAATGGAGCTCTATTATGCGCCAAATCCAAGTAAAATGCTCCCGAACTTAAATATGCTGGATCCTTCAAAAGACCAACATCTAGATTTGCAAAATCCTCCAATTTAGGAGATGAACTCAACACATAAATTAACTTATCCGCATTCTCTGAGTTTTTGATAGGCTTAAATACTCCTACTTGCTTAAATCCTAATTTATGAAGTGCAGGTAAGTATGCCTTCTCCAAATACTGGTCTAACAGTTGCTCCTGTTCACTGGTTTGAAAATGATAAACTAACAACTGAAAATAAGTAGTCTTTGCCTTTGCAAAAACAAAATGATTACCCATGCTCATTAATAGCATGAGAAAAATTATGCGATAATTCAGCATTTTAATACATTTAGACATATTGTAATTTTAGGTTTAGGAACAATAAATTGTATCTGGATTTCATAACTCTTTGAAATATTAAATCCAAAAGTTAAATTAAAGATAATGATATTTTTAAGCTAAAAGATATATCGTAATTTAATAAATACGATTAACTCAAATTCAGGTGTAACTTTATTCAGATATTTCGACTAATATTTAAAATGATTCGAATATGCGAACTATAATTTTTTTGAAATTTCTGTTGCTATTGTTATTATTTTTGACATAATAATTTGTAAATACGTATTTATGTACACACGTGTTTACAAATATATTTTTATTTTAAACAAATTACCTAATTCTTATACCATTTTCAATATTGTAAAAAATTTTGTATTTTCTTTAAAAAAAACCGTAAACTTGGGTGTAATTATTTATCAATTTATTATTAACCATTTTAATTAAGTTTAATTAAAAACTCAATTAAAATGTAGGGCTAATCATTTTCTGTTACAGATATTTTATGTTAAAAAAGAAAGGTCTTCCAATTCCGAACAACTATGTTGCTTTATTATTGTTAATTTTCGCGTATTCGAGTGTCGCAGCAGTTAGACTTGGCGATGCAGCAGGATTATTCGCTCATAACCCTGTTGTGGGGGAGCTATGTTAGCTGTAACAGGAGGATGTTTAGTTTATGGAATATATAACGCTTTAAGTTAAAAATGAAACTATTAAAAATAATTTCAATAGTAATTACAGGATTGTTTTTGGTTATGAATCTGTATATGTACCTATATGGCAATTACTCAGAAAAAGAAGAAAATTGGATATTAATAGGGCTTTTTCTTTCGTTGTTATTTACTATATCTGTACAATATTACGATAATAAGAAAAACTCTAATAATCCTCAGAAAAATACTTGAAATTAATTTCTGGAGTTCAGTTGTATTTTTATAATTGAGCTCTTTTTTGAAATAAAAATTCATTTACAGCAATGCTCCAACTATTTCTCGCATAGTCTTTTTTATTTTTGTCTAATCTGCGATTTTACCTTTCATACTTTTAATGATGCTTATATTGTAAAATACATAATACAACTCCCTTATCTTCCTGTTTTTCTATTTCTTCCCATCTCAGCTAAAGTATTCTCAATTTTCTCTCTTTTCCCTCCAGAATAGGTGTCTAAAATTCCCAAACAATCCTATGGTCAACCTCCTTCATGTATTTCCGAATAGCCTCATCGATAACTAGTCCTTTGTCAGCTCCCCTTATTCTAGCTTTACGTTGCACTTCTTTAACTACCTCCTCCAATGCCTTTTCAAAACGTTGAGCAAAAATTTGCTCCCTATAATTTGGATCAATTAACAGCTTCTCTCTGGCTTCAGCTAACTGTTCATTCCGTTTCTTTAGATTATTAAGTCGATCAGATTGATTATGCTCAAAATTCTTAATAATAGTACCCTTTTTCTTCAATTTTTCCTGTCTTGATTTTAAAGCTGTCTTCCCAAAAGGAAAGATGATCAATAGATTTAAAGAATCAGCAACTGAAAAAATAGGTTCTCCTTTAACTGAAGATTTTGGAAAGGTAAATCAAAAAGAAGCTTTTGAAAACATCTTGAATATTGTAAATGAAGTTAGAATGAAGTATCACCTTGAGCATTCTAAAATATATTTGTGTGGAATGTCAAATGGAGGCTCTGCTACCTTTTGGTTTGCATCTCAAAAACCCAATATTTTCAATGGTTTTTTTGCCATTTCTGCTTTCCCGAAATTAAACTTTTCCGAAATTAACTTTGATAATATTTCCCAAAATAAACCGTTTATCATGCTTAGTGACCTAAATGATAAACTCTATAACCCTACTAACTATGTATGCAAAGGATTTCAAGGGAAAACACCCTAAATTTTACCATGGAACTAAAGCCGATTTAAAAATTGGAGACTTATTAACTGCTGGAAGAAATTCAAACTACCATCCAAATGTAATTATGAACCATATTTATTTCACAGCCCTGCCTAACGGTGCAGGTTTAGCTGCAGAACTCGCTCCGGGTGATGCTGAGCCAAGGGTATATCTAGTGGAGGCAACTGGGGAAATTGAGGATGACCCCAATGTTACTGATAAGAAATTTCCTGGCAATCCTACACAGTCTTACCGAAGTAAACAGCCCCTAAAAATTATTGCGGAAGTCAAAGATTGGACCAGGCTCACTCCTGAAGAACTAAAGAAATGGAAGGATAACTTAGCAAAAATCCATAAAGATCCCGATGCAAAAATCATCAACTAATAGATTATCCTCAAATTAATTCACATTTGATGCTTTCAATGCTTTGGCTTTTGCAAAATCTGCTTCTGCTTCTGTGTTTTTATTTAATTTTTTATACAGTTCACCTCGCTTCTGAAAGAGCTCAGGATCCGAGGAATTCAATTCAATAGCCTGATTGATATCTATCAATGCATGATCATAATCCTTATCATAATAATACATCGCGGCTCTATTGCTATAGGATTCACTATTTTTCGGATTTAATTTTATGGCTTTATCAAAATCTTGAATTGCCGCCTTATAGTTTTTTGATTCACTAAATAAATAGGCACGCAATAGATAAGCACGCTCGCTCTCAGGCTCCAAGGAAATAACCTTATTGATGGAAACCATCCCTTTCTCAAATTCCTGCATCATCACCTCAATAACAGCAATGGTAAGATAAGGCGAACTGTTATTGGGATTTAACTGAATGGACTTCTCAGCATCTGCATAGGCATTTTCAAAATCTTGAGTAAATATCTTTGCTTCAGCCCTTTTGTAATACCCCACTGAGGAGGTATCAGATAGCGATATCACCTGCGTAAATCAGAAACTGCTTGGTCAAAACTCCCTATAACCATATATTCGGACCCTCTTTTTAATAAACAGGAAATACATCGAGGATCTGATGCCAATTCTTTATTTAAGGAATCTATAGTAGCACTATTCGGGGCCTCTTGGGCCATAACATTACCCATGAAAATAAATGACATAGTGAAAATACAAAGGAATATTCTCCTTAATAATTGGATTGGTTTATTATTCATTTGGTTAGTTATTTATATCACATCTAATTTAACCAAAAAATAATATTCAATCATGTAAAATAAAAAAGATTCCTAACCTGTCGGTAAAGAACCTTTTGAATATTACTTAATCTAAAATAACTCAGGTTTTAATTCTTGCTGCTCAGAACCTGAGTTTAATTGGTTTGGCAAAAATTTTATTTACCCTCGGCTAAGCCGTAGATGTTAATGCGATGTTTATCGCGGATGGTTCTATCAAAAATTTGAACGGCTTGACCAACAAATTGACTGCGATTATTCACTAGCTTTTTGAATGCAGTTTTTATGTTCCTTTCCAATTTACTGACATTTTCCAGCCAAAATTGATCGGCTCGAAGCCGTCTTTCTGTACGATCGGATTTTAACTCCTCCAAATAATCATTGTATAAATAACTGTAAGCAACAATTGTATTGATATATGTCGTCATATGTGAGTCGTAAGGATTGAGATCCTTTCCTTGTCCATTTACTTTTTTAATTACTCTTTCCATTTCAATAAGCATAATAGTAGAAGCATTAATTCAACATAACCACTCAAGTCCTCTTTGAACTTGATATATCAAAATTAATGCTCCAAATTCGCTTATAATAGAGCAACAACACGGTATGTACCGATTCCGTATTTATACGGAATCCTTACTTCTTGGGTACAAAAATTTCATTCGCCAAGGCATAAATCACCAAGCCTATCGTATTCTTTAAACCTAATTTATCCAATACCCGTTGCCGGTGACTTTCAACAGTCCTTTTGCTTAAAAATAATTGATCAGCAATCTCCTGATTCGTAAATTCCTGACATATTAATCGGATGACCTCCACCTCTCGATCCGTCAATTGATCCTTTAAATCAAAGGATACTTTCTTATTCGGATTGTTTAAATATTGATGTAATAATTGATAATCTGCCGCCGAAACATAAACCCCAGTTTGATAAACTGTTTTTAAGGCAAGTTTTAATACTTCTAAATCAACAACCTTCGGCAAAAATCCAGAAACCCCAAGCTTCAACATATGGCCAATCATATTGGACTTATAATGAGAAGACAAAATCAATATTTTTATATTGGGAAAATTTGGCAGCAATTGTTCTACTAAAACCAAACCCGAAATAGGCTCCATCTGTATATCCAACAGCAAAATATCCGGCAATTCCTCCTCCTTTAGATCTCTGAAATCCTGAATCAAGGTCGCTGGATTATTATTCTTATAGACCACCTGACAATCCGGAATCCGCTCAATTAATAGACTTAATCCTTCCGTAAAGAGCAATTCATCATCCATTAACCCAATTTTCATCATACTCATAAATTAATTTGATTTTGGAAATACCATGATTAACCTTGTCCCTTTGTTGGGAAATGAACTCAATTTAGAATGTCCATGCAGCAAATCCACTCGATTGCTCATATTGGAAACCCCCATCCCATTTCCTTTTTCTAATGAAAATCCTTCCCCGTTATCCTTTAATAAAATGCAAAGTGATTTCAACCCCTCCCGTATTTGAATGCTGATTTTATCCGCATTGGCATGCTTGATGGTATTGCTCACAAATTCTAAAATAATCCTATATATCTGAACCTCAAATTCTATAGGTCGCTCTTGATAGGGTCTTAGCAGTACTAACTCTAAATCATAGCCTACAAGATTTTCCCGCATTTCTTCCAAGGTTAGCTTCAACCCAAAATACTCCAAATTCACTGGATACATCCGATGGGAAATCTCTCGAGCTGAATCAATCAATAACTCAACCTTCTCATTTAACCCTGCAAACTGAACGGAATCTATTCGTTCTCGTTCCGAAATCAAATTAAGCTTTAAAACCTGTAATTTATTACCTATTTCATCATGAAGGGTGCGCGCAATTCGCTTTCGCTCTTCCTCTTGGGTCTTGATGGCAAGCGTCCTCACCTCTGTCTGAAATTGAAGCTCTTGTTGATGCCTTAAATCATTCTCCTCCTGAATCTTTTTATAATATTGGTTATATAATACGATAACAAATAGAACAATGAATAAAGCTAAAATCAATAGTATGATTAGCTCATAAATTTCCAGGTAGATTTTCGAAAAGAATAAAAATAATAAAGACATACGGCATATAAACTTATGGACAGTAGGTTATTTATGGACCACAAAAAAGCAGCTTTTTCTATTCCTATTGTGCTCAATTGGTGTAGAATCAAAAACAAAATCGTTGACACAAAATAATAAAACAACAGGGCAAATAAAACATTGAACAATCCGGGATTTGTTCCCTTAAAACCTGACTTTAATGCAAATAATAAACACCTACCTAATTCAAAAACTATAATAATGTTGGATATCGGCTTTATCCAAATCACCCAAGAAACCTCTTGAAAAAAAGTATGGATAAGCGCTGACCCTATTGAAAATAACAGTAAACCAATGTAAAACACCGAAATTCTGTTTTTCTTAGATACTATGCTATTGGTAAAATTTATTAAAAATAATAGTTCGCCTGCGACAAATATGCTGAACAAAAACTCCATTTTCTCAGCATGAAAAACATAAATCAATAATTTGGAAATCACTTCTATTCCCAAAAGAAATAATAGAAAATATCTAAGATTTCTAGATGGAATTGAAAAATCAAAATGATACTTCAAATTCCAAAGACTCGCTAACAACAACATGACATTGGAGAGACCAATTGTCAAGTACAGAAAGAACATAATTAATCTTCAAGTAATGTAAAACCACCCTTAGGCCTGCAAAATGGCGGACAAGGTTGGGACCAGTTATATAAATTCGTCTGGACCGAATGCAACTTTTGGCTCTCTAAAACCTTACTAGCATGATGAACAAAAATAATAGTAGGCAATATTTGACCGTAAACCTTTGAATATTTGAATGCAAACAATCCTGTAATCTCGGTGCATCCCTCTGAAATATCTTCAATCGGAATATTAAATACATTGAAAATGGAAGCACCTCCACTATCACTGATTTGCTTGAAAAACCAGTCCGCCGAATCATTCCGCCAATCTTCAACCTGCTCTAAAATCGTATCCTGACACTCAATATCATGTTGATATAATGGCCGAGTCTCAGTGATTTCTCTCGAACTTATTTGTAAATCCGTAGATAATACGACAGTTTTCCTTACTGTCTTTACCTCCTGTTCCACAAACCTCAACTCCGAGCTCAAAGGCTCCAAATAAGAAACCGCATATTCTGGCAATCGCAATTCTCCACCTGAGGAATCCAAGGGAAATAACATCATGACCGATTGATTATTATGAACACCTATATAGGCATGGAACCGATCATTGTCATTGTTTTTATTCAACCATTCTATAGATTTCCCCGAAATTGTAAATACATAGTGTGAAGGGACTAGCCTAAGTACTTCATCAATATCACCCTTGGCAGTTTGCCACCTTTTCAGGGCCAATTGACATTCTTTTCTGCTTAGCATAATCGATTAGTTTTATAGATAAAGATAAGGAAACTAATCAAGCAATTCAATGTAAATACGCATTATTAGTAATTACAACATATTGATTATTAAAAACTTATAGAATTTTTATTATCAAACTTGATTAAAAATTTAATAAAAAAATGATTCATGGACGTATTAATTAATCAACTAAATTTGAATGAAAAATTTAGTTATTTCAGGACATTCATTTTGATTAAAATTTTAGTGATTCTGCAGAACTTCTAATAAAAAAACTCATCTTTCGATGAGTCTTATCAATTAAAATCTTGTCCATTTTTGCTCGGATTCATTGGACTCCAAAACCCGATCAATAAATAACATCCCTCGAATCCCCTCCTCTATATTCGGATATTCCGGAAAATTAATCTCTTCCTCCACTCCTGTCAATCGTTGCAATAACCGAACGGCAAAGGATTGATAAATATTGGCAAAGGCCTCAATATAACCCTCTGGATGACCGGTAGGTGTCCGCGTAAATGCTCCTGTCCCGGGTGACATCTGATAAACCTGATTTCCTCCAGTCCTATAAATTTGAATAGGTTGATCAACCCATTTAACTAATAAGGTATTGGGTTCCTCTTGGCGCCATTCTAAGCCTGCCTTCTCGCCGTAAATTCGGATTTTTAAGGCATTCTCCTCCCCAGTCGCTACTTGAGAAGCACTCAATACACCCGTAGCACCCGCCTCAAACTTTAATAAAATATCTCCATCATCATCAATCACTCTGTCCTTGCCGTAAATGTTTAAATTCGCACAGAGATGGGTAATCTTTAGTCCTGAAATATGCTCCGCTAAATGAGCCGCATGCGTTCCAATATCGCCCATACAACCACTTTTACCACTTCTCTTTGGATCTGTACGCCAAGCCGCTTGCACACTACCGGAATTTTCTATCCCTTTACTCAACCAACCTTGAGGATATTCCACATAGATCTTCCGGATAGGCCCGATTGCTCCTTTATCAACCAAATCCTTCGCCTGCTTAACCATGGGATATCCAACATAGGTATGGGTCAAACATAACATCAAACCTGTTTCCTCTACAACCTTAGCCAACTCCTTCGCCTCATCCAAAGTAAAGGTTATTGGCTTATCAATAACCACATGAAAACCATTTCTCAAGGCTAGAACTGCTGGCTCAAAATGCATATGATTCGGCGTAACAATAGACACAAAATCCATCCTGACATCCTCCGGAAGTTCTTTTTCCTTCTCAATCATTTCCTGAAATGAAGTATAAACCCGATTCGATGGAATGGCTAAATCTTTTCCGGATTGCTCTGCAACATCTGGCCTTGAACTGAAGGCTCCACAAACTAACTCTATCTTACCATCCAACAATGCCCCTGAACGATGAACAGCCCCAATAAAGGAACCTTGTCCACCTCCAATCATACCCATCCTTAATTTTCGATTTTCCATAATCAAATTTCTTATATGCTTTAATTAAAATCCTAAACTGAGTTAACTATTCAAATGGCGAGGGACTCACTGAAGTCCAGCCCCCATCAACCACTAAGGTTTGACCAGTGATATGTTTCGCATCTTCACTTACTAAAAACAATGCCGTCTGAGCAATATCAATCGGATATGCTGCTGAACCTATAGGCGTTAAATTAGCCCAAATCCGCTTATATTCCGGGTCTTCCAAAGTCCGCTCTGTCAGCGTCGCTCCGGGAGCTATGGCATTCACATTGATTCCATATGGCGAAAGCTCCAAAACCAAATGCTTCGCCAATAATTCTATCGCTGCTTTGGTCATCCCATAAGCTGCTAAATCTTTATGTGCTTGATGCCCGGTTACCGAGGACGTAAATAATATCGATCCTCTTCTCTTATTCGCAATAAAATACTTACCTGCCGCCTGCGCCAAAAAGAAAGTACCTCCAATATTCACTTGGAGAACCTTATAAAGATCTTCCGCCTGATAATCCAAGAAACTACCAAACAAGGTGATCCCTGCATTAGCCATTACCACATCTAATCCCCCAGTTTTTGAAACGGCAAAATCAACAAGTCCCTGATTAAACTCTGCTGTTGCTACATCGCCAGGAAAGGCTAAACAGTTCCCAAACTCCGATAATTTTCTTGCCGACTCCTCACACAATGCCTCCTCCACATCATTCAAAATCACCTTAGCACCTTCTTCCAATAAACTCTTGGCCATCTCAAAACCTATCCCTTTTCCTGCACCCGTAACAATGGCGGTTTTATTCTCAAATCTTCTTTTTCCCATTCCTATTATCTTATTTGATTAATGTGAATCGCGTAATACCTCACTGCCAGATCCACCTTTTAGAAAGTCCAAATCTGCACCCAAATGGGCTTGCTCAACATGGTCTACATATAACTTGCAATAACCACGACTATAAACATTAAAATCCTGTTTTAAATTTTGTTTTCGCAGATTCAGCTCTTTTGCATCAACCAATAGATTGAGCTTCCTAGCTTCTACGTCCAATTCAATCTCATCTCCATCCTGCACCAATGCTAAGGTTCCGCCAATGGCCGACTCTGGTGAAACATGTAAAACAACCGTTCCAAAGCCTGTTCCACTCATCCGCCCATCTGATATGCGAACCATATCATTGACTCCTTTTTCCAATAACTTCTTTGGAATACCCATGTTCCCAACTTCTGGCATCCCCGGATATCCTTTTGGTCCCACATTTTTTAAAACCAAAACACTGTTCGCATCTACATCCAGGTCCGGAGAATCAATCTTAGCTTTGTAGTCCTCAATATTCTCAAATACTACGGCTTTTCCGCGATGCTTCATCAATGCCGGAGTAGCTGCTGAAGGCTTTATTACAGCACCATTCTCACATAAATTCCCCTTTAACACCACAATCCCCGATCTGGGATTAAAAGGTTGATCGGTACTTGAAATAACTTCATCATTTAAACTGACCTGATCTGCAATATTCTCTGCGATGGTCCGACCATTTACCGTCAAAACATCTAGGTTTAAGGCTGCTTGAATGCTGTTCATCACCGCCGGAATGCCGCCTGCATAATACAGGTCTTCCATAAAGTATTTCCCCGAAGGTTGAAGGTTTGCTACCAATGGAATATCTTTTGAAAAATGATCAAAATCCTCCAGATTTAATTCAACACCTATTCTTCCTGCAATGGCCATTAAATGAATAGCAAAATTCGTAGATCCGCCAATAGCAGCATTTACCTTAATCGCATTCTCAAAGGCTTCCCGCTTGAGGATATCCGACATTTTAACATCATCCTTGATCAGCTGAACGATCCTTCTTCCCGACATTCTCGCCAATACTTTCCGATTGGAATCTGCAGCTGGAATTGCCGCATTCCCCGGTAAAGTCAAACCTAAGGATTCCACCATGCCGGCCATGGTAGATGCTGTGCCCATAACAGCACAATGACCTATACTCCGACACATACCTGCCTCTGCCATATTCATCTCCTCCTCCGACAACAAGCCTTTCTTCGACTCATCCGCAAATCGCCATAAATCACTAGTGCCTATATCTTTGCCCTTATATTTCCCCGTCAACATAGCACCCCCAGAAACAACAATGGTAGGTAAATCCACACTGCATGCCCCCATTACCAATGAAGGCGTAGTCTTATCACACCCACATAGTAGAATTACCCCATCTATCGGATTGGCTCGGATGGACTCCTCAACATCCATACTCGCCAAATTTCTGAACAACATGGCAGTGGGTTTCATCAAGGTTTCCCCCAATGACATGACCGGAAATTCCAATGGAAAGCCGCCAGCTTCCAAGACTCCTTTCTTTACAGCTTCCGCTAAATCCCGTAAATGCGCATTACATGGAGTCAATTCCGACCAGGTATTACAAATGCCAATAACCGGCTTCCCCTCAAACATATCCGCCGGAATCCCCTGGTTCTTCATCCAGGCACGATAAATAAAACCATCTTTGCCCTTCCGAGCAAACCATTCTTTGCTTCTTAGTTTCATATGCTATAGCTTAAATTTCTTTTTATAGGGCGCCAATGCTAACCCTTTTGAATTCATTTTGATAATAAATACCTTCCCGCTATCGGGGTATTTTTCTAAATCCTCTTGACTCAAATCTTTCCGAGAACTCGTAACTAATAAATGATCTAAATCCGGTCCTACAAAACAACAGGAAGAAACCTGCGGTATTGGCAAATCTAGAACGTCTTGAACCAACCAAGAGGAATTCCCAATTGCCTCTTGATGAAAACTTATTTTATCTGTCAATTTATTTGTGTCTATTCCCACAATCCGAAATCCTGACCAGATAGCAACCCATAAAACCCCATCCGAATCCATACACATCCCATCTGGAAAACCAACATCTTCTGAAACATCAATTTGAAAAGGTAATGCTTTTAGATGTGCCCCCTGAAACTCATAGCTATTTATTCTTCTATAACCACTGTCTGTATGGAAAAGAAACTTCCCATCAGGACTCCAACATGGCCCATTGGAAATACTCACATCGGATAAAACCTTATCCAACTTGCCATAGGAATCATAACGATATAAGACACCGGCAGCTTCTTGATGATCAATATGAGTCGTACTAAACCATAAATTCCAATCTGGATCAATGGCAGCATCATTACAGCGGGTTTCAAGCCATTCAATTCCCAAATCATCAAGAAGTTCCACTTGCTGGGTTTGCAGATCATATATCCCGACGCCACCCTGATACGTAATAATCAGGTTCGATAAATCATCCGCGATTTCAAAAATGGCAGATACCATTTTAGGTGCAGCATACTGACTAATTGTTTTGTTTGCCCAAGAATATTCAATGATTTGATCGGAAAGTATATCCACCCAGAAGGCCGATTGCCTTGCTGAATGCCAAATCGGCCCTTCCCCATGTTGGCAAATCGGAAAATCTAACATTTCAATTCTCTTCGATTCAAGCATTGCTTATAATTTGGTCTTTTGATTCATATAATTTACTGATTCTATTACGTCTTTTAAATTATTATCCCAATTATGTTCACATTCTATAAAAACATCCCCTACAAAACCTTGTCTTTTTAATTCCGAAACCACGGCATCAAAATCAATAACACCGGCTCCTGCATTAACATCCTTGGCATTAGGATTCCCCGCTGAATCTAGATCTTTCACATGAAGACTTAAGATATTTCCTTCCAACTTCTTCAAACATTCAACCGGATCCAACCCACTCCGAACCCAATGTCCAATATCAGCACAGGCCTTGAGATGAGAACGTCCATTGATAGCCGTTAATACCGAATCTGGATGCCAATAATGACTTAATCCTTTCGCATGCTCATGAATCCCAAATGGCAAATCATACTTCTTGGCAAGGTTATTTACAACATCCAATAGTTGCGGATCCGGCTCCCCAACAAGATATTTTAAGCCCAATTTATCCGCTTGTTTAAAAACCTTTTCCCAATCTGAAGTAGTTTTTGCATCAACATACATAGACTGCATTTGGATATTATTTGTTTTCAGAATTTCCTTCATTTTAGCAAGCTCTGAATCTGTCAGATCTACAAACAAAGATTTACCGAATTCTCTCCCCAATTGATGAAAGGAAAAACCCTCCACATTCCGGACATTTGCCTGTTTGGACATCTGAACCGCCTCTTTGAATGGAAACTTATTAAAGGAATATAGCCCAACCCCAATTTCAATTTTCCCTTTGGTCTGGGATACGACGCGAGTAGGCAACAACATAAAGCTGAACAGTAGAATGAACAGAATTGAACCTAATGGTGAAAAGAATGGTTTCATTAAATTAAGTTTAGGTTTATGATGCTTTTTAAAGCATCGAAAATGGTATTAATACCCTTAAATTTAATGAATATAAAAATACCCCTAACATCTTTAGAGGTATTTTTATGAAATAATTATGTTACTAGCTCAAGTCGTATTGGGAAGCAATTCCCAATTAAACTTTAACTTTTAAGCCTATCGATGGAGTCAAACGCTCCACTTTTCTTCAACAACCACATGCCTAATTTTTCCTCTGCTATTCCCTCCTTAATTTTATAGGTGAAAATCGGCAGTCCTTCTGAATCATTTTCAATGAGCATTTTATAAAAACCAACCGAAGGAATCTCGACAAGCTCCTTGGCTAGCTCGGTAATATGCGAGGAAACAATTACATAAGGCCCATCCACATCAGCCAGATTCTTTAATACTTTTAAAATGGCATTATAGGCATCAATATGATTGGTTCCCTTGAATAATTCATCCAAAATAATAACCGCATTGGAGTTCTTTGGCAATTGATCAACAATCGTTTTCAATCGAATGGCCTCCACATAAAAGTGACTATACCCAAGATCCAGGTTATCCTGCAAATTAATACTCGTAAAAACCCCATCAATTAAATCTGTCCGCATAGCATCTGCTGGTACTGGAAAGCCTATATGGGTTAAATACAAAGCTGTAGAAATCGTTTTGATGATGGATGATTTTCCCGCCATATTAGCACCCGTCAAAAACCAAATCTTCTTCCCTCGCTCCATCCGAATATCATTCTTGACCGGATTCTTATGAAAGGTATGATAAACCCCATCCATCTCAATTACCCCGGTCTGATTCTTTGGATAAACCTCCGGATAACAGAATCCATGTGCTTTCGAAACTTTAGCAACTGATAAAAAAGCATCAATCTCATAAAAAAATGAAATGATCTTTTTCAGTTGCGGCGCCAAGGTATACCGAATCATTTTATCAAAATTCTCAATATTGAAAATATTGATCTTTAATTTCTCAACATCATAATTTTTTTTCTTGAAAACCATGGATAAACATTCCTCAATTAACTGGATCATATCGTCTACGTCCTGATAAAAGGCATGTTGATTAACTTTCTTATAAAAATTCTGGCACTTGATCATAAATTCGCAAGCCTCTATAATAGATCTTTTCTTATAGTAATAGGCTGGAGCCTTTACTCCAATAAAATCCATTAGTGTCAAGGATGCTGCGCGACCTGAATGTGAAGACTTTACATATTTCTCCAAATCCTGGATAATTACCCGATAGAATAGAAATTCCTCATCAGCAACCGGCTCCAACCGACGGATCTTCATCTGTCGATCCTTGATAATATCAATATCCAAAACCGCATCATAGAAAATATCCATTAAGTAAAACATCCCCCCGTCCGTAATGGTATTATCAAAAAACTGTAGCAGCGTCCGACTATGACGGTCTCTCAGCTGTAAATCCTTCAGGGTTTGTTCATCTATCAGAAATTTTTCACTCATAATAATTCAATTTGAAAGATTTAGGTTTATCAATTTTTATGTCCAATTTGAAGCCTTTTCTAAAAATACAATTTTCATTCTTAAATAGATTATTTAACCGCTTCATTTTCACATTCCAATTGTCTACTATTTAAGATGAAAATTAATACACAATTCCATATTAATTCTCAATAAATCTAAAACACAATTGAGAATGAAATCTTTATAGTTTTATTTATAAAGAAAAGTTTATTTATTTTTTTTGATTTCTACAACCGTATCTATCTAAAAACTATTAATTTACCTAACATCTTCGAAAACAAAATGAAGGAAATTCATATTTATTATCTTATAATTTAAATTATCGTGACAATTTATCGACATAATTTAATTAATATGGCATGATATTTCATAATAGAATAATATCAAATAAACATTCTTATGAAATTACTACAAATTAGCACAGATCTAACTGGCGCAAACAACCTCTTGGACCAAGGAGGTGTTTGGATGATGAAAATCAAAGACATGGCCTTAAGTTATGCCCCGAAAATCCTGGGAGCTTTACTCGTTTATCTCATTGGACAATGGATCATTGGTCGAATTGGAGCCCTGTTTAGAAAGGTATTGGCAGGCAAAAATTTTGACCCTTCCTTACAGAATTTCCTGGTCTCCATTGTAAAAGTAACCCTGACCATCCTGATGTTCTTAGCCATTATCGGAATGCTGGGTGTCAACATCACAAGTTTTGCAGCCTTATTAGCAGGTGCAGGCTTAGCCATTGGGGCTGCCTTGAATGGTTCCCTTGGAAATCTTGCAGGTGGCGTCATGTTAATGATCTTTAAACCTTTTAGAATTGGAGATATTATTGAAGCCCAACAAAGCATGGGGCTGGTGACCGAAATCGGAATCTTCAATACTACCTTATTATCACCCGAAAATAAAACCATCATCCTCCCTAATGGAGCATTATCAACTGGGGTGATTGTTAATTTTAATACCCACGGAAACCTAAGGGTAGATATGAAATTGGCAGTAGGATTGGATCAGAACATTGATTTTGCAAGAGAAGTTGCTATTGGGGCTATGAAGCAACATCCTAAAGTTTTGGAAACTCCACAACCTGAGGTAAGTGTAATGGAAGTAGCAGATGGAATGACAACCTTAGCAATCAGACCCTACACTACCCAAGAGAATTATTGGACTGTCTATTTTGAAGTGCAAGAGTTAGTGAAAAAAGCTTTTGACAGCAATGGAATTAAAGCTCCAATCCCTCATCGGGTGATTATTAACAAATCCAACAATTAAGACTATTACTACATCTTAATACCCTGGGAGCTCCGAATTATTTTGGGGCTCCTTTTTTATTCCCCCAGCCTAACGCCCAAACTTCTTGATATAATCCCCTGGCGTACAATTGTGAAAAGCCTTGAATTGTTTTACAAAATAACTTAAGGAACTAAACCCAGTCTTATAGGCAACATCTGAAATATTGGAATCTGCCTGTAATAAAAGATTTCGAGCATTAAGCATTCGCTCCTGTAAAATATAGGCCCCAGGTGTAATCCCACAATAGGTTTCAAACATCCGATGTAAGGTACTTTTACTGCAATTGCCAATCTTCATCAATAGTTCCGAATTTAATGGCTGCCCCAGATTTTCCTTGATAAAATTCTTGATCACATGCAATTGACTGTTGGATTGTAAACTATTTTCCTCCCGAGCATGCTCCTTTTGAGACTCAATAATCCTGATCAAAAAGGACTTCAGCAATAAATCACTCAAGGGAAGATTAGGTTCGTCTTGTGTGGCAACCTGAAGCAACTCATTAAAAGCCCGAACCAAACCCGAGTTATTATTAAAGTGAAAATTTGAAAAATCTAAGGACCAGTTCTCATTCTCCGGATAATTTTCATTTAGAAATTTTAGTTGCCCCTCCAGAGATTCACTTGAAATCAAAATCGTAGCACATTGAACCGGATTCTTTAAATCCGCCTCCGGAAAGTCAGCAAAAATAGTCTCTCCCTCAGGCAAAATCAATGAGCTTCCCGGTAAAAATTTAAAGGTCTCACCCCCTTGCGTAAAAACCGTTTTATACCCTCTGATCATACTGGAAATGGACAAGCCCTGATAGGTAATTTTAACTTTCGTGGAGGATTGAAAAGTCTCGAATATATTGACCTCAAACTCCCCACAATCGAACCGAGTTTGATGCTCCTGACCACTTCGAAGATGCTCAGGCGTTTGTATAGACAATAAATCGATGGTATAGCTCATAAATTCCGCAGGTTCACACTCTTTTAAAGTTAAATTAATTTTTTGAAACTATCGTAATACTTAATGAAACTATACTTACATCTTCCTTGCCCTACATCCAATAACTTTATAGTATATAAACTTAAAAAACAATCAGCTATGAGTAACATCACATTAGAACAAGCAAGAAAAGTTGTGGACGCAGCTATTAAAAAATCCCAAGAATTAGGTGTTAAAATGAATATTGCAGTAGTAGATTCAGGAACCAATTTGGTGGCTTTTAATAAAATGGATGATGCCTGGTTGGGATCTATTGATATCTCACAAAAAAAGGCGCGTACAGCACGATATTTTAATATGGATACTGGTGAAATTGGTAAACTTTCTCAGCCTGGAGGACCATTATATAACATCGAACACTCCAATCATGGACTAATCAGTTTCCCTGGGGGTGTCCTGATCAAGGATGCTAGTGGCAATGTCATTGGTGCTGTTGGTGTCAGCGGTAGCACTGTGGAAGATGACCATGCAGTAGCTGCTGCAGGTGCGTCAGCAGTTTAAGATTTTTTAAACATTAAACCTATTTATTATGTGTCAAAATCACGGTGTTGTATATATGGGACCCGGAGAGGTTCAGGTACAAGAAATAGATTATCCAAAATTGGCGCTCGGGGATCGCAAATGTGAACACGGCGTAATTTTAAAAATAGTATCCACTAATATTTGTGGATCAGATCAACATATGGTCAGAGGACGGACAACGGCATCAGCGGGATTGGTACTGGGACATGAAATCACAGGACAAGTCATAGAAAAAGGTCGGGATGTGGAATTTATCAACGTGGGTGATATTGTCTCAGTTCCTTTTAATATAGCATGTGGACGATGTCGAAATTGCAAAGAAGGTAAAACAGGAATTTGCTTGAATGTAAACCCTTCACGTCCCGGTGCTGCTTATGGCTATGTTGATATGGGCGGCTGGGTCGGCGGACAAGCTGAATATGTAATGGTTCCTTACGCGGATTTTAATTTATTAAAGTTCCCCGATAATGAACAAGCATTAGCCTACATTCGCGATCTTACCATGCTTTCGGATATTTTTCCAACAGGATTCCATGGTGCTGTCTCTGCAGGTGTAGGACCCGGTTCTATTGTCTATGTTGCGGGAGCAGGACCTGTAGGATTAGCATGTGCTGCAAGTTGTCATTTATTAGGTGCCGCCGTCGTTATTGTCGGTGACCTCAATGAAGAAAGACTTGCTCAGGCTCGTAGCTTCGGCTGTGAAACCGTGAACTTAAATTCAGGAGCAGAACTGGCAGACTTGATTGAAGATATTATTGGAGTTCCAGAGGTAGACTGTTTTGTAGACTGTGTGGGCTTTGAAGCTCGAGCACACTCACATTCAGGAGCATCTGAAGAACAACCTGCTGTGGTCCTAAATCAAGCTATGGAAGTGACCAGAGCCGGTGGTGCAATTGGAATCCCTGGTCTCTATGTGACTGAAGATCCAGGCGCTGCAGATGGTGCCGCAAAACAAGGAAATCTCAAAATCCGATTCGGATTAGGATGGGCAAAATCTCACTGTTTCTATACAGGTCAATGTCCGGTTATGAAATATCATCGCCCTTTAATGAATGCAATCCTTTATGATAAAATAAAAATCGCAGATGCCGTAAATGTGCAAATCATTACGCTAAATGACGCGCCACAAGGTTATTCCGATTTTGATAAAGGTGCAGCAAGGAAATATGTCATTGATCCGCATGGCATGATTCCCGCATAGGAAATCAGATTATTTTTAAACAGGTGTAAAAACCATGTATGTATAAATAGGCCCGAATTTACCTATTGAAATCAAAAAGCCCCGAATAATCGGGGCTTTTTACAAAATATAAAACACAAAAATAGGTGTTTCACAAAATTATATATTGAAATAAAATAATTACTCGGTATCTAATTTCATTATTCAATTGAAATTATTATTTTTGCGCCGTAATAAATTAATTCAATTATAAAATATTGGTTGCAGCTGTATTTTCGAGGATAGCATCATTTTTAAAGACCGAGTCAAGTCTAGATGCCCTTCGAAACATTTTGGTAATATTAGTTCCGAGTTTCTTTATCTTCTTTTTCATTGATGGAGCCATAGCCATTGCCTTCGCTGTCGGAGCACTTCTAGCTGCTTTAACAGATGTTCCAGGTAATAAAACTGACAAACTTAGTACCGCAGCGTATTGTATACCTATATTTTTAATTACAGCGCTTTCCGTCTCTTTTACAATTTTTCATCATTCCTGGATTATCATTCCTCTGTTGGGAATTTTTGGGTTTATATATACCATCATTGCTTTACTCGGATTTCGAATAAATGTAGTTGGAAATTTAGGATTAATTGTGGCCAGTTTCACAATCGGCCTCAAACCTACGGACCCAATTATCTTTAGCTTATCCCTCACCGCAGGAGCCTTATTCTTCTTTATTGTTTGCATAATCCAAGTCTACCTTCACCCTCATCGCTCACTTCATTATGCTTTAGATGCTGGCTTGAATTCAATGGCAAAACTTATCCGTCTAAAAGTGGACTGTTATGATGAAAATGCTGCTCTTCCTAAAACATATAAAGATTTAAGTGCTCTCCATAGTAAATTGAGTGATCAATTGGAAGCCATCAGGTCCATTCTATTACGAGATAAAAAACTTCATTCTGAAAAGGATCAAGAAAGCAAAATTTGGCTAGCGAAACTCTACCAACTAGTCGATCTGTATGAATTATTGATGGCGATTGATAATGACTATGAGCATATCCGGGAAACCCTGAAAGGTGGGCAGACGCTGAAATTAATTCGCCAGGCTCTATTACTGCTTTCAAAGGAAACTAAAAGATTAACGCTTGCCAGCAACCTTAGAAAATCAAAAACCAAAAGATATAAATTAGAAGAATTATTGCTGCAATTAGAGACTGATGAGGCTGATGCCTCGCCAGAAAAATGGGCTTTAATTTGTTCTATTAGCACCCAACTGAGACATGTAGCAGACATTCTCCAAAAAATTGAAGCAAAGGAACTCTATCAAGATAACACTCTGGTCGAATCCAAGAATTTTGAAGCTTTTGTTGCTCCGAAGAGTAGCTTCAATACCATTATCAAGAACCTGACCTTTAAGTCTTCAATATTCTCTTATGCCGTTCGAATGGCCATTCTTCTTATGGCAGCTGGATTGATTGGATTTCTTCTTCCTGAGTTTAGATATGCATCTTGGATTTTACTGACCATTATCCTCGTTGCTCGGCCTAGTTATACCACGACCCAAAAAAGAAACTACGAACGTATCATTGGTTCTGTTATTGGCATAGCAATCAGCTTGATCCTCTTAGTATTCATTTCCAATACGTTCTTATTAATTGGTATAGCTGCACTATGTTTATACTTGTTCCTACTCTTCAACAAGCCCAATTACTTGGTCTGTGTAATCTTTATTACCATCACAATATTACTGGGGCAACATGTGCATGAAGGCAGTATTCAGGATTTATTGGGCAGCAGGTTCGCATTCACTTTACTAGGATCCATTTTTGCGGTTTTAGGCTGTCTTGCCATTCCAATCAATCACTATAGAACAGTGGAACAGAGTACAAATGCCTTAATGCAACACTTTACATCCTACCTCAAGAAAATTCAGGAAAGTTATTATTCAGGAAGTTTGAATTATTATGATTTAAGGTTACTTAGAAAGTCTACACAGGCCTCTCTAGCTCAATCCTATGATTCCTTGGATCAACTTGCCAAAGAACCACTCAAAGGCAAATACTTTAAGGCGGACATTGCCCACTTCCAAACCTTAGCATACCGCATCAATGCCCTTCTGGTTGGTTTATCTGTCAATATGACCAAGCTTGGTTTTACCCTTGCACAAGAGGAAATGGAGTTAAAAATAAATTATATCAACAGCATTATTGCAGAAGCTGAAGATTGTGCCCAAAAATTTTCCAAAGGCAAGAAAATAAAGACTGCTAATCCTATTAAATTCGAGACCAGCAAGTAATCTCTTATCCTGACAAGAAAAACAGCAATATCTAGAGTGATTTTAATTGCCTTTTCTTTTTGGCATCGGTGCTTTATTATTTTTCAGGATGGTCTGCAGTTCTGATTTCAAACTTTCAGCGATTTCTTGCATACCTTCTTTTTCTATAATATTATTTTGTTCTCCTAAATCCTCTTCTAAATCAAATAACTCAAAAGAATCATTTCTTAATGACCAAACAAGCTTATATTTTCCTTTTCGGATTGCAGATCGATAGTTAAAACCATCGCCATCACTCTTAGTCCACTTATTAGGAATATGGAATACCAATGGACGTTCTTGCCTTACTGTCCCTAAGTTTTTCAATGCACTCAATTGACTAATCCCATCTATTTCTTGAACAGTTTTTACCTTCTTTATCTGTGCCATATCTAGAACGGTAGGAAAAATATCCTCCACGATTACGGGCACATCATTTCGCTTATTTTTCACATTATTCTTAATTCCCTTTATCATCAAAGGAACTCGAATCCCACCTTCATAAATAGAACCCTTTCCAGAGCGTAATGGCTTATTATGTGTATGGGCAACCCCGTCCCTCGGGGGAATTGTACTTAACCCACCATTATCACTGATGAAAATGATATAGGTATTATCTTGGATATTTTTGCTCTCCAGAAAATCCAAAATTTCTCCTAAACTCTTATCCATGCTTTCGATCATGGATGCATATTTTGCCTCGTTTCGACTGAGCCCCTGATCCAGATACTTTTGAAAATATCGACGATCTTCCATTAAAGGGTCATGTAAGGCATAATGGCTTAAATGGAGGAAGAAAGGAAGCTTATGCTGAATCGGAAATTCCAAACTCTTTAATGCCTCTTGGGTAAGGGCTTCCGTCAAATTTATTTCTTGACCAAAATATTCTTGCAAATTCTCAATTCCATGATAATCTGTACTGGTCCGACCAAAATTCTGTTCCCCCCAATAACTTGCTGGTCGACCCGTTGAGGTCCCAGCGATATTCACAGTAAATCCAAGGGAATATGGATTCGAACCTGCTGTACCTGCAGAACCCCAATGTGCTTTCCCTGCATGAATGGTAAAATAACCATGATCCTTTAAGATTTGTGCCAATGGAGTTGCATAAATAGTATGCTCCACCCCGGCAATGGGACTCATCCCATTAAAATTCCAGTCCGGTTCTTCCATCTCCTCATCCTTATTTCCAGTTGGATTATCTTTCATCGGTGCTGTCCAATTGGTGACATGATGTTTGCTGGCGTTCATCCCTGTAATTAAACTAACCCTCGTAGGTGTACAAACAGGTGTACTATAAGCATCTGTAAAGGCCACCCCAGATTTTGCCAATCGCTCCATATTAGGAGTATGATATCTTGTATTGAATGCTGTAGTATTAGGTCCAAAGGGATAGGAAGTATCTTGCCAACCCATATCATCTACCATAAAAATGATAATATTAGATTTTTTCTGCGCATTAACAGCAAAACATAAAAAAATAGACAACATGCCTAATAAGACCCTCTTGAAATTCATAATAGATCGGTTGGAAAAAGTATATATAAAGTTTAAGTATGGAACAGAAGATAAGGATTTTTGAATATTATTAAAAATATTATATGCATTTCCTTTCATCTAAGCATCCTATAAATATGAAAACAATAACCATAATTATCCTAAGTTTCTTATGCATCCATGCTAATGCAAAAGAATATACCAAAAAAGATTCCTTAAAAAAAAGAATTGAAAAGCGGCACAATAGTGAATTAAAGGAGGATAGTTCAATTACAATTTCAAACGTGTCTTATTATAATTTAGCCGAAACTGTTCCAGTACAATATCCAGGCGGAAAAAATGCCTTTCGAGAGATATTATTCACTGAAATCTCAAATAAAATTGATTACCAGAACCTTAACAAATATGATTGGGACAAACCAATTACCTTTGTGGTTAATAAAAATGGCAACTTTAAATTCCAAAAAGATAATAACCTGAGCGAGTTGATCGATACAACTAAATTTAGAAAATTTCAACCTGGAATTGTAATGGGCAGGCCTGTTCCCTTTTATTTTGAAGTCCAACTCCCTCAACCCGAAAAACTCTTGGACTGGAAAGAGTTAAATCTATTTCATCGTAATTACCAAATTATCACTCACTCTTCAAATGGCGAACCTATATATATGAGTCCAACCTTGCCTAAAACAAAAGACAATTTGATAATTATTTCTTACCTATGTACACATCAATTAAATGAACCTCAGATAATTCAGGGTGATAAAAATGACGCCAATCATTTAAAACAACATCTAGCAAAATTAACAAACAAAGAATTACAAATTGATGATTTTTTTAACAATAAAAGGATATTTATTATGATGAAAAAAATTGCAAGTCTTTAGTTTATTAGTACTCTTATTTAGTTCTAATACTAACTCCAAAATCCTTGTCTTCAACTTGAAATTCTTTTTTTAATTTATCTTTATTCAACACCTTCAGCAAAATAAAATTTTCATCATTTATTTTGGACAATGCTTTTTCGACATCTTGTTTAACTACCTGGTTGTTGATAATAAACTGAACATTAGCATTTAGGTTATCCTCCATTATTAATTTTCGGAACTTTGCTGATTTGGCCCCTAAATAGTTTTGATATTTTTTTCTATTAGCAGATTTACTAATAATAAAAATGGCATCATCCTGAGTTTTTATACCTAATTGCTGAAGAATGGGATCCGTTGATCTTAATATACTAAATTCACTGACCTCATCTTTTTTGATTAGATATTCTACGGAATCTCTAGGTACCAAAACAGAATCCAATAAGAAAATAGTAATGTTATTTTTTAACCTGTTATGTTCTATCTTTTGTCCATACGAAGGCAAGAAATACAGAAACGCTAGAAAAATCAACAGAAATCGCATAATAATTGGGCTTATTTTATATTAAATTTAATAAAAAAGGTCAGTATTATTATACTGACCTTTAACTAATTAACAAATTAATTTTACTTAAAAAATTCTTCCACTCGATTTGGCGACAGCATTTGCCATAAAGAAGCTACGGTCCATCCCGGTGCGAAAATATCATTGTAGAATCCCTTTCCATTCTTTCCATAATCCCAGTTTGTATGCTGAACAACCTCTGGATAATAGCCTACTTTTGCAATATTATACAGTTGGCCTTGAATTGGCATTAATTGCAACATGGAAGTTTTGATCACCTTTGAAAAATCTGAAAAACGGCTTTGCTTTCTTTCTTTCGCTAACCAATCCAAAACTGTTGCGAACTCGAAAATAAAGACATCAACATGATTATTCTCCACGGAAACATTTCCCCAACCCCTGGATTGAAATCCAACATCGCCTAACATCTGACCTTGCGCAAATGGAACATCCCATGTATAATACCAAGTCAAACAAAAATAAGCCGCCTTCATACTCTGATCAACGTAATGTTGATGCTCCTTCCCTTTGGTTGCCATCGCCATGTAATACATGGCTGTAGATGCATACAAAGAAGCCTCTTTATCTTCACAATTCGCATCTAACGTTGATGAAAAATAATCTGATTTATTGATGATTTCCTTTTCAAGATAATCAGCAGAACGCTTCGCTTCTTCCAAATAGGATTTCTTTCCAAAATATTTATAAGCCATGGTTAATGGCAATGTAGCCGATGGAGTACTACCACCACTTTCATCCTTAACTTGAAGATTATCATCAAATTTCCTAGGAAAACTACCATCAGCAAGTTGCAGCTTCGAGAAGTTCGCCAAAATCTTCTCCATCCTCTTTTCCCATTCCGGATGCTTCCTTCCTTTGGATTTCTCGTACTTTAAATAATTTAATATCGCAAATACTCCTTCTGATTGTCTGCGGATGCTGAACACATCATCTTCTCGATTCCTCTCAAAATCAACAAACTCCTTGAAAAAACCATTCTTGGTAAATCCATTCTTCAAATAACTTTCAAATATGGCATTCGCATCTGCCATAAGTTTCTGATCTTGATGCTGTTCAGCAAACTCAAGGGAATTGTAGGCATTCAATAATACACGCCCCACAAATCCTATTTCAGCGGAACCCGTACTTACGCAATCATCTGTCCGCAAATGAACGCCTGAATAATATTTTAAATCATACTTATCAACGAAACTTTCCTTGAAAAAATTAGTCAGAATCTTCTTTGCTTCCTCATTGCTATACTTAGGTTGCAATGGTTTTGGAGCTTTGCTATCATATGCATAAGTCCAAATCTTGGAAACGAAATCTGAATAATCTGAAGCGTTTCCATGATTTATTTCCCATGTTAAGCTCCGAGTTTCTCCTGGCTCTAATTTTTCAAAAGCTATAATTTCTGGGACCAAGGTCAATTTCCGGATATAGGATTTCGGCGCTTCATGATATGGAAAGCCAAAAACCAAGGCTGAAGATCCATTTTCATTCTTGAAACCTGTAAACCCCAAATCTGTTTTCGAACTCAAGATCACTTCTCCGGATTGATGTTGAGCAATAGCATCTACCTTGGCTTCATCCAAACGTAAAACAGAATAATAAGCACCTTGCTCTTTATTGAATATCCCTGTCATCGCCGTACTCAAACGGTCTTCACGAACCTGCCAACTATCACTCGTAGCAAAGGATGGAGCCTCCTTGGGAGAGCGTAAATTCTTGTGATACCAAAATCCCGGCATGATAAATTCGCTCTCTTGATGTTTAAAATCATTGATTTTAAATGTCTTCTCAAAATTAAAATAAACCCGCTCCTTTGCAGTTAGGGTGACTTGGATCTTTGTACTTTTCCCGTTTTCTTCAATCTTTTGCTGAATCTCCAACGGAAGGGATTCAGTTGATTGAAGGCTCGTCCCATTCACAGTTAAATTATACTTCGTGGCAGGATTTCCAGGATTTTTTATAATGACAGCTTGACTCATCTCCTGCCCCTTCCCAACTAAGCAGAGCGCAACAGCAATTAAAGTCAGTTTCAATTTTATTTTCATATCGTTTGTGCGTATTTGTTGATTTATCTTCTTAAAGAATTATTTATTTCAATTTCGGACGAATAATTTCCCCTGTTATTTTCATAACAGGCATGGCATCATTAGTAAAGGTTACTTCGGCAATATACATCGCTCTTGGATGGATACTATCCTTGGAATGATGAGCATGAAAAACAATTCTCAATTTACCATCCTTATCCTTAAACATCGCACTATGCCCTACCCCCACCAGATCTTCCGGCATTTGTAGAATAGGATTCTTATCATATTTGGTCCATGGTCCATTGACCGATTTAGAAGTTGCAAATCCTACTCCGTACGATTGACTTTCATAACTGTTCCCTGAATAAGTCAGGTAATACAAATCCTTATGCTTAACTACAAAAGCACCTTCATTCACCCTGGGCCAAACCGTTTCCCAATCTTGCGAAACATGAATACATGGCTTCATACTGGCAAGATCAATAGTCTGTAAATCATCCTGTAACCCAGCTACCCAAATATTAAGTCCATCGTTAAAACGATCGAAGTATAAATAGGGCTTGCCATCACTATCGATAAATAATGAATTGTCAATGGCTTTCTCATCGGGTAGCATAGGTTCTTTTTTCTCCTGCACAAATGGTCCTAAAGGCGAGTCAGATGTGGCCACACAGATATGCTCATTGGCAGAGTAGTACATAAAGAATTTATTCTTTTCCTTAATATAATAGACTTCTGGAGCCCAAAACCAACGACCACCCCAAGAATCCTCCGATTTAAGGGCCAATGAACTTTCCTTGGTCCATTCCTTCAGATCGTCAGACGTATATACCTCAATTCCATTCTGCGCTTTGGTGCCATAGGCATAGTACTTCCCTTCATGCAACATGATAAAAGGATCACCCAATGGAACGGGATTTTTAAATTCAAAATCGGATTTTTCTGTTTTTGCGCAACCTATTAATGATAGCAGCATCAGAAAGAGAAAATAGCTTAGTTTTTTCATATCGTTTAATTTAAGTCTGTGACAATCCTCCTGATTATCTATTAATAACCAGGGTTTTGAGTCACATTTGGATTATTATTTACCTCATCCGAAGGAATTGGTAAACTGCGGTGTTTCTTGATTACAAAATTTTCAAAGTCAGGATCTCTCCCTTTCAGCTCATTCAAACCTTCTTGGCTGTCTAAAAGCCCCCAACGTTTCAAATCAGCCCAACGATAGCCTTCAGTCGCCAATTCTAGGAATCGCTCCATCTGCAACCTCTTCAGAAAAGCCGCTTTACCGCTGCTCGCAGAAGCATGATTTACGGATAATTTAGGCATATTTACTCGATTTCTAACTCGATCGACCATAGCAACAGCATCCGAAAGGGAACCATTTGTTTCAGCAATACATTCTGCATACATCAATAAAACATCTGCATATCGGATCAAGCGAACATTCGTAGGATTATAATAATCATCATAGGTGCGGTAATAATCAGAACTATATTTCCTGAAAAACACACGCCCTTTATAATTATCCTTATTCCATTGAGCTTCATTACTAACCAAACCATAAATCTTATCATTATTGGGAAAATCCAAATGCATACTGCTGTAAAATGCTGTATAGCGTAATCTGATATCAAAAGTATTGGTTACATTTTTTTCCTTTTTGAATTCATCGATAATCCATGGCCTTAACTCCCCATCGGTCCAGCCTATGCCTGGAGGCGCAAAAAACTGTCCCCGGTTCAATCCTAAGTTTGGATCTACACTGAAATCGCCATCTCCCGCTGGTGCAGGATTAGCATCGGAGTACTGGATTTCAAAAACCGATTCTGGATTGTTCTCCCGGTCTTTGGTGAAATTATCAAAATAATTTGCCGTTAGATCGTAGTACTTCTTTCCTACCCCTGTAACCAACCAATCCAAATCAGCTTTAGCCTCCGCAAATTGATGCATTTGCATATGACATTTTGCTTTGAATGCTAGTGCTGCACCCTTGGTTGCTCGGCCTTTATTTGGATTATCCCATTCCTCAGGCAAAAGTTCAGAAGCTTTCTTCAAGTCGGCAATTGCCTGTGCAAAAACTTCTTTCTCAGTATGCCCTTCCGGTTGCATCCCAGGAGTAGATGGCTCCAATACAATCGGAAGGCTCTTGCTTTCACTGCCCCACAACACGGTTAAATAGTAATAATAGAGACCTCTTAAAAAATAGGCTTGACCTAATATGTATTCCTTTTGTTTAGCATCAGCAAATTCGATCTCCGGAACAAAATGCAGCACTTGATTTGAACGGAAGATGGCTTCATAAAAATCCCGATAAGTCCATGCATTTCCTTCCCAGAAATTATAGTTATTGTATCTAAATTGAGTCCATTCCTTTAATTCTGCCCATGGACTTTGGCTAAAGCCTTCATCAGAAGTCAAATCCAACCGAAACCACAACCAACGACTAAAAGTACCTGGTTTGTAAAACATGTTGTATGCCGCATTGATACCAAATTGGGCATCTTTTTCACTTTTCCAAAAGGTCTTTGTCGAGATGGTATTTGGGTTATTTACTTCCACACTACAGCTTGTCATCAAGCAAGCCGCAAACAATATATTGATTAACTTTTTCATTGTTCTTTCTTAAGGTTAAAAGGTGATTTGTGCTCCAAAACTAAATCCTCTAGGGTTTGGAAATGATCCCCCATCATAACTACGCTCCCAGATACTCCGATTCAAAAACTCCGGATCCAAGCCTCTGTATTTAGTAAATGTGACCAGGTTCTGCGCATTCACATAAAGCCTAACTTGACTAAATGTATTACCTAAAATTGATGCAGGAAAATTATACCCTAGTGCCATTTGACGAATTCTCAGGTAATTACCATTTTCCAACCAACGATCTTGATCTGGACGAACATTTCTTGAATCTGCATAGATTGGTCGTGGATCCTTAGCATTTGGATTCTCAGCAGTCCATGGATCATAATCTGCACGATAATTGGAATTATCGTCAAATCGATCATAACCACTACGTGGACCATTAAATGATTTAAAGCCAAATGCTCCGGTCAACTGAAACTGCAGGTCAAAACCCTTGTATTCAAATCCTAAATTTGCACCAACCTGATACCGAGGCATGCTGCTTCCCATATACTGTCGGTCAGCCTCTGTAATTTGTCCATCATCGTTAAAATCAATAAATCGAACATCCCCAGGTTTAGCATTTGGTTGAATAAGTTGACCCGCACTATTTTTATGATTTTGTACTTCTTCCGCGCTCTGGAATAGACCGTCAGTTTTTATCAAATACCAATTTCCGATACTCTCACCAACTCGAGATTTAGTATTCCATTGTGTAAATTCTTTTCGATCATAACCTAATTCTACAATCTTGTTCTTGATATATGATGCATTGAATCCGATTTGATATTCAAAATCACCAACTTTATCCCTCCATTCTGTGGTCAACTCCAAACCAGTATTCTTTAAGGATGCCGAATTAACTACTGGATTACCACCATTATTACCAGTGGTCAATAAAATAGGCATGGGAGTCAGGACATCCTGTGTATTTTTTTCAAAATAATCCAAGGAAAGACTTAGCCTATTATCCGCTAAGACTGCATCAAAACCCGCATTTAACTGAGCAACTTTTTCCCATTTCAAATCCTCATTTGCCAACTTAATCTGAGTCATACCTGTATTTACAACCTGATCTGTTCCAAATACCGCTTGCGGAAACACTGTAATAAATGAAACCCAATCCCATACATTAATATTAGAGGTGCCTAATACACCGTAATTCGCCCGTAGTTTTAACTCATTGATCCAAGGCACATTAAAGAATTGCTCTTTACTGACTCTCCAGCCGGCCGCAACAGATGGGAAATAGCCAACACTTAAATCAGGATTGAATTTTGAAGACTGATCTCGACGCATGGTTAAACTCAATAAATAACGCTCATCATAGGTATAATTAACCCGACCAAAAACTGAAAATAGCTTTTCTAAATCCTGATAATTCCCTGTCTTGGGATTACTCAAGGCTGCATCAAGATTAGTAAAATAATCAGCACCATTCATTAATAGGTCGTTTTTTGTCCCCCAAATCTGCTCATAATTCGAGGTTTGATAACTGATCCCTGCAACAGCAGAAATATCATGCTTTCCGAATATCTTGGCGTATTCCAAGGTGTTATCATAAACATAACCTTGGTATTGGGCTTGGTTTTTATTCAAGGATGATGGATCGTATGGTTGATTATAAGTCCAAAATCCTTCTTTTCGTAATGCCATATGCTTATCATTGCTCAAATCAAAACCAAAATTCAACCTGTATTTCAACGATTTAAAGAATTCTAACTCAGTAAACACATTACCTCGGGTCCGTAGATTTCCATTTTCAGTTACCAAAAAATCTTCAATTGCAAATGGATTGGTTCCGAAGGTCACATCCCTACTGCCTTCACCAAAACCGTAGCCTCCTTTTGCCGCATTGTTTGGATCATAAATTGGAATGGTCGGCAACATTCTATAAACATCAATAATGGGGTTAGTATTGAGTTCATCGACTTGGAAATTACTCAATACTATGTTTTCGCCAAGACTAAATTTTATATTCTCCCCAAAGTTTCTTGAGGTTGACATATTGGACCTAAGGGTAAAACGCTTACTGGAAGCCCCTATCGTTGTGCCACTATTTGCTTGATAATTCCCAGAAAAAAAGTACCGGCTTTCCTTTCCTCCACCTGAAAAGGAGATATTTTGGTCCTGTAGCCAGCCGGTCTTGAATACCTCTTCTTGCCAGTCGGTATTGGCATCAAAGTGATTGGCAGGCGTTCTGTTGGCATTACTAAAGGCTAGATCATTCATGCTTATCCACAAATCTCGATCCGCCAAATTATAGCGTGGCAACCATTGGGCCGTTCCTCTGGAAGAGACATCAATTTTCATCTTGCCTTCACGACCTTGTTTAGTGGTAATAATAATCACCCCATTTCCTGCTCTAGAACCGTAAATCGCAGCTGCCGACGCGTCTTTTAGAACCTGAATACTTTCAATATCATTAAAGTTGAAATCCCGATTTGCCCCAGCAACTATTCCATCAACAACATATAGAGGATTGCTTGAGCCAAAAGTTCCAGTTCCTCTAATCTCGACTTTACCTTCTGAACCCGGGTTTCCAGCAGTTCTAACATTTAGGCCAGGTAAGGTTCCTAAGGCATCACCCACAGTTCCTGTAACCGTTGTATTTTTCATCTCACTCGGTTTAAAAACCGAGACTGCACCAGTCAAATCAGACTTCTTGACGGTCTGATATCCAATTACAACAACCTCATCTACTTGTTCATCCTCAGGTTTAAGAACAATATCCAATGTAGTCTGACTATTAATTTGCACAGTTTGGCTGCTATAGCCTATGATGGCAAATTGTAATGCCTGACCTGATTGAACAGGAATTTCAAAATTCCCATTATCATCTGTCATGACAGCAGTGCTGGTTCCTTGCACAGTAACCGTTACATTCGCTAACGATTCACCGGCATCGTTTGTGACCCTTCCTTTTATATTTCTGTCTTGAGCAAATGCTGATACAGAAATCAGTAAAATGAAAAGGATAATAATACTTTTCCGCATGTTTATTGGGTTTATTAATTTGGTTATAGAAATTTTTGGTTATATCAACATCTCAAATAAGCTACTTACCTGAGGTTATTTTTTTTCAATTAAAATGGTTTATAAGGTTCTTGAATTTTAATTAACAGATGGAAATCAGAGCGTTTTCAATTCATGTATTAAAAAAAAGCCTATTTTTCTTTAAAACCTAACAATGGTTAATTTTTACAACTTTTTACTAATAATTGCTATTTTTAGATATAATCCTGATAACCAACCGTAAGCTTATTAATGATGACATCGTGAAGACTTATCTAATATCCTTTCTTATTCTCCTGTTTTCCAGCATTTTTCATTCTGCATGGGGACAAAGACCCTCGAATATGCATTTCAAAAAATTGCAAGTTGCAGATGGTCTTTCAGAGAATAGCGTGTATTGTATTCTGCAAGATCAAACTGGATTTATGTGGTTTGGCACTAAAGATGGATTAAACAGGTACGATGGGAATTCTTTCCGGGTCTTTCAAAAACAACACCAGGATAAAAACAGTTTAGGGAATAATTTTGTTCGGAGCTTGGCTGAAAAAGATTCTAACTCCCTATATGTTGGGACTGACCATGGTCTTTATATCATGGATAAAACCAAAGAGGCTTTTTATTTTCTAGACCTCAAAACCAACCAAAACCTGAAGCTGCACTCCGCCATCAATACTTTGAAAATTGCAAAGGATGGAAGCCTGTGGATTGGAAGTATGAACCAGGGAATATTCCAATATTTTCCGAAGGAAAACAAGCTTATTCATCTGGATATTGAAAACGGAAACTTAGGTCAAAATGCCACTTGGGCGATATTCCAAGATCAATCAGGGGCAATCTGGGCTGGAACAAGGTTAGGCTTGTTAAAATATAATTCCAGCCTAGGGAAATTTCAGGCCGTACCAAACCTTTTTAACTCTTCTGATAACCCTGAATATGAAATTCTTTCCATTGGCGAGGATAAGCAGGGGGATTTATGGTTAGGAACCTGGGGAATTGGTCTGATAAGATTTAATAAACAGTTGGGCGTTCAAGAAAGATACATGGATAAATCCTCCATTGCTTTTGTCTCCCATATCCGTTCAATTTTTGAATATGATGAAAACCAACTCCTGATTGGATCAGACGATGGCCTTTACCTTTTTAATATAAAATCTAAGAAACAAAGCCGGGTAGATATCCCGCAATTCAAATATAGCCTCAGTGATCAAAATGTCTATTCAATTGCCAGAGATAAAGAAAATAGTATTTGGATTGGAACATATTTTGGAGGAGTCAATTATTTAAACACCTCCCTCCTACAAATTGAAACCTTTTATTCCGATATTATCAGGGGTTTTCTATCTGGAAAAGCTGTTAGTCAAATTACGGAGGACAGCAAGGGAAATATGTGGATTGCTACGGAAGATGGCGGAATAAATTATTTCGACTTAGAGAATGGAACGATTAGCCAACCCATAAAAACATCCTACCACAATACACACGCCTTATTATTAGACCAGAATAAACTCTGGATAGGAACTTTCTCAAGAGGTCTTGATGTATATGACTTAAATTCGAAAACCCTACTAAATTTCAGACATCAGGCATCCAACAAAAATAGCATCAATGATGATTGTATCTTTTCATTGTATAAGTCAAAGGCAGGAAAAATTTATGTAGGTACGCCAGCTGGCTTAAGCATCTTTAACCCCGAGAAGAATGCCTTTGACCGCATCGAAGGCATCCATGAGTTTATTTATGATATCAAGGAAGATTCTGATGGCAATATATGGCTGGCATCTTATGAAGCCGGACCTATTAAATTTGATCAGAAAACAAAAAAGTGGATACATTATAGTAAAATCAGACCCAATGAACCTATATCCTCGAGTAAATTAACCAGCATCTATATTGACAGTCAAAATAGGCTTATTTTCAGCAGTGAGGGAAAAGGTATTTTCATCTATCAGAAAGAAAATGATTCCTTCATCAATATTTCTCAGAAAAATGGTCTCCCCAACAATGTTATCTATGGGGTATTGGATGATCCTGAAGGCAATTTATGGTTAAGTAGCAATAAAGGAATTATCCATTTCCATCCCGATCGTCCAGCAGAATATGAATTATATACTGTTAATAATGGCTTACAAAGCAATCAATTCAATTTTAAATCCTCCTTCAAAAGCAGGGATGGAAAATTCTATTTTGGCGGAATAAATGGCTTTAGTAGTTTTTATCCACAGACTTTTCAAAAAGCAAAAAATAAAACCCAACCCAATGTGGCTTTTACGGGGCTTCAACTATTAAATAACTCAAGCTCTGAATTCGACCAAGAAATTCAAGAGAAAATCAATACGGGCCAATTAATTCAACTCCAATACAACCAGTCTTCATTTAGTATTTCCTTTGTCAGTTTGAGTTTTCTCTCGCCTTCTGAAAATCAGTATGCCTATATGCTCGTAGGTGCTGATGAAAACTGGACGGCTGCTGGAAACAGGCAATCGGTTTCTTATGTCAATCTCCCTTATGGAAAATACACTTTCCGTGTTAAGGCCAGTAATAATGATAAGCTCTGGAATCAAGAAGGCATCAGCATTGAAATCGAAATCTTACCACCATTTTGGTTAAGTGTGCCCGCAAAAGTAATTTACCTCCTACTATTTGTTACTGGTATACTGCTGTTGTTCTATTATTATGCAAAGGCAAATAAAGCCAAACACAATAGGCAACTTGCCAATTTTAAATTGGAACAAGAACAAAAATCATATTCATCAAAAATCGAATTCTTTACGAATGTGGCGCATGAAATTAGAACGCCAGTAAGCTTAATCAGTGCTCCATTGGAAGAAATCCTACATAAGGATAATATCAGCACGGACATTCGTAATAATCTGCATATCATCGAGAAAAATTGCGAACGATTACATATCCTTATCAATCAATTATTAGATTTCCGAAAGATGGAAGAAGGTCGCTTACAGATTAACCCTGAAAGCATTAACCTCAACAGCTTTTTATTGGAAATTTATGAGCGCTTTAAGAAATCAGCGCAAAGCAAGAAATTAAAACTTGATCTACAACTACCTTTGAAAAATGAAATAATTGTAGAGTCTGATATAGAGGCCTTAAACAAAATCATCAGCAATCTATTAAGCAATGCTATTAAGTTTGCGGATAAAAAAATAGAACTGAAGCTGGGTATCAATCCGGATCAGAGTTATTTTATCAGTGTAAGTGATGATGGTAAAGGCATACCCAAGGAATTTAAAAGCTTAATATTTGACCCTTTCTATCAGGTAAATTCAAACAAGGGCCATTCAGGAACTGGAATAGGTTTATTTTTAGTAAGGCATTTCAGCAACCAGATAGCAGGAAAAATAGATGTATTTGACCTCCAGCCCAAAGGCACCAGCTTTGTATTTAGTTTTACAAATTACCCTAAACTTCCGGAAATAACCTTGGAGGCGAGCGAATTGGAGGAACTCGAATTGGAACATAAGGATTCAGTAGGTTTACAGAAAATCTTATTAGTGGATGATAACCCTGAAATAACAACTTTCATTGGACAATCTCTACACGATGATTACAAAGTTGATATCGCTGAAAATGGTAGGGTAGCCTTAGAAAGGCTCGAAAAAAATAGTTATTCATTAATCATTTCAGATATTATGATGCCTGAAATTGATGGGATCAATTTATCAGAAATCATTAAAAGCAATCTGAATTACTCCCATATACCCATTATATTATTATCGGCAAAGATTGAAAATTCAACAAAGATCAAAGGTTTAATGACTGGAGCAGATGTATTCATTGAAAAGCCATTCTCCATTAACTTTCTTCGGGCACAGATCAGCAGTTTGCTGCGAAACCGAAAGAATATCTTAGAAATCTTCAATAACAATCCATTAGCCTCCTATTCATCCCTTGTGACAAACAAAAGTGATGAGGCATTTTTAAAGTGCATCAATGAAGAAATTGAGAAGAATTTAGCGGATGATCAATTCAATGTGGAATCTCTTACTCAGGTTCTTGGTCTTAGCCGTTCAAATTTCCAACGCAAATTAAAGGCAATCTCAGGTCATTCCCCAGGAGATTATGTCCGAACCTACCGACTCAAGAAGGCATGCAGCTTATTACTGGAAGGAGATTATCGCATTAATGAAGTTTGTTTTATGGTAGGTTTTAGTTCAGCCTCTTATTTCAGCAAAGCTTTTATCAAAGCGTATAACCTGACGCCAAAGGAATTTGTAAACACAATTAAGACTCAGGATGTTGAGTAAAAAAATCGGGATTAATCGACATTCGATAAAACAAAAAAAAACCGCTATCTATAATCGGTAAGTTGTGTAAAATATGTGTTCGTTTACGGTAAACCGTAGTGAATTCAGCGCGATTATAGCTACTTTAGTTTATCACACTAACGCAATGGAAACCACCGATTTTAACTTTTGGCTAAACCAAAATGTTAAGCTATCTAACATTAATCAGGTTTGGACTTTATACCATGCTGTAAGAACTGAAAGTAATGAGTTTTTTTCCTATTCAATTTATAGAGATGAGCATCGTTTAATCATAAAATGTGCGAAGACTCAGAATATTTTAATCATTGAAAACGAGGAAATAAAATTCAGGTTTTTACACACGCTTGAATATCCATTTCTGTATCAAGGAGGAATTGATACAGCTAAGGAGTTGAGCAAGAACTTTGCATAGCACTGGCTAGAAATAGCCTTTAAATATCATAGAAGGCAGCTGATTGGATCAGATTCAATCTTGCTGCCTTTGCTAAGCTTTTTCTTTCACTTTCAATTATCCACAGCTCGAATTTTTCTAAGAAATAGAAATTAAAAGTTCCTTGTTTTCCGAGAGGACAATAGGGCTATCAAAAACTATTATTATTACATCATTTTTGCTTTCAGTATTTTTAATTGACACGGAACTATTTCCAATTTTTGCTGTGACTTTGCTCTTAACAGTTGATTCTTTCAAGTTTGGCAATGTTAATTCCGCGATTTCCAGATTTCCATTCGCCAAGTCAATAATCGCTTCTAGCCGGTTATTTGATGAAATTTTCTGTGTATAACTCCCCCATCCATCTGCAGCGGTAAAAGCAGCCTTAAAGTTTTCCGGATTTATTTTAGGGTGAAAACCTATCTGTTTCTTCGGACCATGGTAGGTAAAGCCACAAGCATTGATAAAAGTTCCATAGCTAGCCATTGCTCTAGCATAATGATCACTACATTCAATTTCATTAAAAGGATTTCGCTTGGAGGCGTGATACCGTTCATGAATCTTTCGAGTTAAGATCATACTCTCATCAATCATCCCTTCAGCCATCATATGTGCCGCTACCTGATGCTCGAATCCTGTCATGCACTCATGAAAATATCCCAATTGCCAAGTTTCATTCTCCCCATAGGCATGTTTTTCATTTTTTGGATTGGTATTCATCACCATTCCAGCATCTCCGGCAATCGCATATGGTCGACCTTGTAAATGTGTTTTAATATACGGGCCAACATCTGGAGCATAATTATATTTCCACAAAGCCTGTAATGCCGATAATGTTTTCGCTTTATCATTCACCCTAGGCAATCCTAATTGAAACGTCCAGGCCTGCCCGTAAACCTGATCAATATGGCAGGTATTGTATGACCCTAATTTCTTTCTTCCAAATTCCTTATTCGGTCTATGGATATAATATTCTCCATTAAACAGTTGACTGTCCATATTTTTTGAACCTTTTGAAAAATAGCTGGCACATTTCTTCTCAAATTCAAGATCTCCAACCTCATTGGCCATTTTCTCGGCTGCTTTTATGGCGGCTAAACTCAAGCCTACGATCCAAGCAATCTCCCCTTCCCAGACAGCGTCCAAGGTATTCTCCATCGGGGTATCAGTCATTCCATCCCCATTTTTATCCTGATTCAAAATAAATTGACTTGCCTTTTTTATGGATGGCCAGTTCTTCTTTAAAAAAGTATCGTCCTTACTGGTTTGATGATCGCGATAAGTTCTTAAAATAACACCTGCCTGACCATCTATCGCTGGCCTGGATTCATATTCCGCCCGAAAGATAATAGCTCCTGAATTGGCATTAAAGCCTACGCCATAATCAGTAGTCTCCCGAAGGTTCCGTTCTAAGCCTGGGAATATTCTCCCCATGGCCTGTCCGTATTGCCAAACATGGGTACAGGTTCCTGCACAAGCGCCGACACCTTCCCAGCCCCAAAACCTCCCTGTTCCAAAACGCATGGTATTGGCTGTTGCCAAGCTGCCTATATTCACAAAGGTTCGGTCTAAAAACCAATATGGTAAGGTGGAATCATTCCAGGTCTGAACCCATTTCATCGTTTGACGATCCAACTCCTCCAGATGTGCTGCATAATAATTCAAAACCTCTGACGCATCTTTAAACCGCTTCCCATACCAATAGCCTTCCTTCGCATCCTTGAGATGCTCCTGTAATTTTGGATGTGGATTATTGAAGTACCAAGCAACAGAAAATTGAAAATCCTTTTTGCCATTACCTTCCACTTTCCCCTTGGAACTGATACTGGAAATCTGCAAATCCTTGAAATCTACAAGGGATCGTTGATCCGAACCTTGCAGATTTTCAGCCTGTACCGGCCAAGATTCAAGATTGCAAATTATTTTTGCATGCCCATCATGAGCCATAAATGCCATGTTACCATGGTCAGTAGCTTTTTGAAACTCCGTAGGGACCGAATCGCATTCAAAATAAACATGTCGATTGGAACCATTGCTTTCTTTGACGGAAGCCAGCTTTTTGACAGCATCAAAATCCTTCCTTCCCTTATGTACGCCATTTTCAAACCAGCCGATCACCTCAACTTCCAATGACTCGGAATTCTTATTTTTTATTTCAATATGAAAGGTTGTTAAGGGCAAGGAAGAGTTATCTTCATCCAAAGGAATAAACGGTGAAAAGGCGGTCAATTCAACATCCACAGGAAAGGACGCACTGCTATATAGTACTTTGCAGGTTGGGTAGCTAGGTTCAAAGATCACCTCATCCCATTGATTGGCTTCCAAGACCTTCTGCAGAACTTTACCATTCCGCTTTACCGAAACCAAAAAGCCTTGTTCCAAAATCCTTAGGTTATCTGAAAGTGCGGGCTCCACAAATGCTGCCCCATCTCTGGGTCTAACCCTTTGCATTTCCCGACCATTGTCCCACAAAACCACCTTATTCTCGACCCCTTCATTTAAACCATCATAAGAGGTATTAAAAACTTGCCACAACCATAAACGACCATCCCCAGAAATATAAACGGTACCCGAATGCAAACCACCAACAGGCATGCCTATATATTTAAACTCATTTAAGCTCTTTTTATATTGGATTTTCTCACCCCGACCATACAAAGATTTTATCCATTCCTTGCTATATCCTTTCTCAATAGGAATATTGTGAACAGCTGCATCCCAGGAAAAAATACTCCTTCCCCAAACTGGAAATTGACTAGCAAATACTCCAAGTCCCAATAAACTTGAATTTTTTAAGAAATTTCTTCTGTTCATAAATGAAAAAGATAGGAATTCTAGGTATACTTTGGATAGCTAGAATTAGGTTTATGATTATTTCTAAATTAAAAATTATTTCCTGAATCCTCAGCCCTAATAAATATTTATTTAAATTCGTATAAAAATTTTACAAGCAATGTTTTCAGCAGAAACCTATCAAAATCGAAGGAAAAACTTAAGAAATGAGGTATCGAATGGTGTAATCTTATTATTAGGTAATATTGAAAATCCTATCAATTTTGAACACAATACTTATCCATTTAGACAAGATAGCAGTTACTTATATTATTTTGGGATTAAAGCTCCGAATATTGCCGCAATAATTGATATTGATGAGCAAAGAGAAATAATTTTTGGGGATGAATTAGATACGGATGCCTTGGTATGGATGGGCAGACAAGAAACCTTGAAGGAGAAAAGTCTGAAATCGGGGGTTACAGAAACATTACCTTTCAAAGATTTAGAATCCTATCTTCAAAAAGCAAAATTCAACAACCGTACGATCCATTTCTTACCTCCTTATCAATCCTTCAATAAAATCTTATTGAGCAGATTGTTGGACAGGCATCTGGATGAATTATTGCCATCAGAGAAATTAATTAAAGCTGTTGTAAACCAACGATCTATTAAGGAAGCTCAAGAGATTGAACAAATCGAATCTGCATTAAAAGTTTCCACAGATATGCATTTATTGGCGATGCAGGTTGCCAAGCCAGGCATGAAAGAGTATGAAATTGTCAATGCAATTCAAAAATTTGCTGCTGATCAAAACTTCAGATTTGCTTACCCTCCTATTGTTACGGTTCATGGGGAGATCTTGCACAATCAATTTCAAGAAAATATATTAAAGAATGGCGACCTGATTCTAAATGATTCAGGAGCTGAAACACCGATGGGTTATGCAGCGGATCTAACCCGTACATTTCCAGTTGCTGCAACCTTTACTGAACGTCAAAAAGACCTTTATTACATCGTCTTACAAGCATTTACCGATGCTAGAGATCTCTTAAAGCCTGGTGTCAAATTTAAGGATATCCATTTGAAGGCGGCTAAAACCTTGGTTGAAGGGCTAAGTTCAGTAGGATTAATGCGTGGAAATGCTGAAGATGCGGTCGACAACCATGCACATACCATGTTTTTCCAATGCGGTTTGGGCCATATGATGGGGCTTGATGTTCATGACATGGAAGATTTAGGTGAACAATATGTGGGCTATACCGAATTCGAACCTAAAGACAAAAAAACATTCGGACTCAAATCCTTACGCCTAGGGAAGGAATTGCAAGCCGGAAATGTCCTAACGATAGAGCCTGGTATATACATTATACCTGATTTAATCGATATCTGGAAGGCCGAAAAGAAGAATCAAGAATTCATAAATTATGATGTCCTTGAATCTTTCCGTGACTTTTCAGGAATCCGGATTGAAGATAATTTCCTAATTGAAGAAAACGGTTATCGCTTGCTAGGTCCTGACCTTATAAAAACGGTATCAGAAATTGAAGATTTTAGAAAGATGAGCTTAAGCTAATTAAATCATGATTTCCCACTCGTCAATAAAATTTTTTAAAGATTTTACATTCAAATTTATCTAGCATCGACGAATAAACGCTAATTTTGCGAATGTTTCTTGTTCAAGAATTTGTTTGAACATCAAAATTTATTATTCAATAATGAGATCAACTGTAAAGTTTAACAATATAAATAGTCTTTTTTCAAAGACTTTAAAACAAAACATCAACGATTATTTTCAAAGTACAATCCAGAAAAAAACAGGTAATAGAAAACTATTCATCAAAGCAAGTATTCTATTATTATCCTTTATTACCCTGTATACGCTTTTAGTATTCATTCAACCACATTGGAGTATTTCAATTATCCTATGCATCTTGTTTGGGGTAAATTTTGCTGCAATTGGTTTTAATATTATGCATGATGCAGGTCATAATTCCTTTTCTGAAAACAAGAAAGTGAATAGTATTATGTCCTATTCCTTAAACCTATTGGGTGGGAATATTTTCTTTTGGAAATTAAAGCATAATATCGCGCATCATACATACACCAATATTGATGGTGAAGATCCAGATATTGAGGTGAATTTTATGAGGTTGCACCATGAGCAAAAATTAAAAAAGCATCATAAGTACCAACATTTATATTTTATTTTCCTGTACGGACTTTCTTACCTCGCATGGATCTTTTATCAGGATTATGAAAAATACTTCAAGCAAAAAAAGAGCGGATTGAGAAATAAATTTGATTTTGAATTTCCATTGAAGGAAAAACTAATATTCTGGATTAGCAAGATTCTTCATGCGTTTATATTCATTGTTGTTCCTATCTTGATGGTAGGCTGGATTCAAACCATTATTGGTATATTGATCGTTGGTGCGGTTTGTGGAATCTGTTTAGCGATTGTTTTCCAGTTGGCACATGTTGTTGAGGAAACTGAATTCAAATCCTCTAATCTTGACAAAATTGAAGAAGAATGGATGATTCATCAAATTCAGTCGACAGCAAATTTTTCAACGAATAACCGATTCTTAACTTGGTTATTAGGAGGATTAAATTTTCAGGTTGAACATCATTTATTTCCCAAAATAAGTCATATCCATTATCCCGAGATCAATAAAATAGTTCGGGAGACTTGTCAGAAATATAACATCAAATACAATGAGTTTGGAACCTTTTGGATGGCGTTCTCATCCCATGTCAAAGTTATCAAACAGATGTCTGTAGCATAAAAAAAAGGAGCTGAATTCAGCTCCTTTTTTTTATGCCTAAAACTCCTTCTAGGCTAATAATATTTTGATACTATATTAGTTCTACTTCAGAAATTTGATTTCCTTGTCTAGTTCTAGTGTATTTGTATCTCACATTTTGATTCAAGGAAAGGACTTTACCAGCAAGGGTATCATTAAAATAAACAGTCTCTCTCGTTTCATTATCACGAATAAAACCATAATGACCTGCTTCATTGTAATATGATACACGACCTAATAAGAATTCATCTTCTGGATCTTTAGGACGTTCTAAGTCTTCAGGTTTAAACTTATAAGTTTGTGTAGGTGGAGTATCAGAGATATTTCCAAATTCATCAACATAGGCAAACATCTCTTCCAATGCTTTTCCTTTATTGTTATTGGATTTATTAACTTCTCTACGTTCTTGTTTCTCCTGAAGTTTCTGTTGTTTTCTTTTTGCTAGCTCTTTTTTCTTGAATGTGAGTTGGTTTCTTGACATTAAATCTGATTAAGTTAAAAAATGAAAGGGATATCTTTTTTTATTTAGCGGGACTTGCTGCGGATTAAGATAGGGGCCTTTTTTGAATGAGTACAAATATACGCAAAATTTACGACAATAGCTAATTTCCGCAGTAGCAGTAAATTGTACCATAATACGGAAACAATTCAGGTCAAATAAAAGGTTTCTCCACATCTCAGCCGCGGTTTCTCCGGACCTTGTTCGAAAAAATTCGAACAAGGTCCGCGAGAGGTCCGAAGAAGCTCCGAAGAAGGTCCGGAAAAAGGCTTAATTATTTCCAAACTATTCCCCTATTTATTCCCTATCACTGAATGAAATATTCTCAAATCCGGTATCCAAAAACGCTATTTGTCAAGCTGTAGAAATCAACAAAAAAAGGACATCAATATCGATGTCCTACCTCATTTTGTAATAGTATTAATTATTTTAATAATCTGAATAATATTCACTTTGGCTAGAAGCAGATAATTGACGAACCAAAAATAATAGGATACTCCGTTCGTTCCGATGCCTTTCAAGCATCTTGTTCCATGCCGCCTGATTAAATTCTATTTTACCGCTTTCATTATCATTATACACCCATACTCCAAAAATATCTTTCTTCAAGGTTGCTGTGAATTTATTTCGGGTATAAGTCAATGACTTATCCAAGTTTCTTTTTATTGAAATACTTCCATTTTCTCCTTCCTCAGCGTAATATTCATGTCCGAAAATATCCACACCGGATTCGACACTATTTCCTCGGTTATCTTCAAAGATTTCTTTACCAAGAATATCGATTTCATGGGATGCTCGATATCCGGATTCTCGAATATATTTTCGAACCAAATACTTTAGAAAATCCACTTTCATTTCATTATCCGATAAAATTCCTGACATGTGACGATCAAGATATTTTTTCTCGAAAGTAACTGTATTTCGGGCATTATCAGAAAACTCCAGTCCATTAAAAAAATTCTTCTCCAAAGTGGCAGTATATCTTCCATCTGCAGAATTGAATTCTAAATGACCAAAGAAATTATTCTTAACGGTCCCCAATTGACCGAAGGAATATTGTGTGCTAATCAGCATCATAAGGAAAAGTAGGAGCTTATTCATATGCTTATTTTCTTATTTAGAACTCAAACCTTCAAAATGGTTTAACCTTTACGAAATTAAAAAATAATATAAAAATCATACCATACATATATTTAACCTGATTTTTTCATAGACTTTATCGACAAACAATCAATCATCTTGTTTTCAGGTTGTTAATAAAATATTATTTTAGGAATAATATTTTATTAACTTTAGATAGGGTATTAAATTAACGTAATCTTCACATAAAATTAGCTTGGTTTAGACAAATAGATATTTTACATGAAAATTAATTTTAGTGTTTAAACATTCTTCCTTATTTTAGAGTAAGTGAATTTATAGTTAATAAGCAAACCAGATATTAATTATTATGAATAACCTAGATGCGCAATTATTTGAGATCTCAAATGGTCTTCGAATAGGTGAATACACCGCGCCGGAGTTAGGGGCAATTTTACCGGCAAGTTTGATGATTCATGAATTGGAGGGAATAAACCCTGCTGGCTGCAGTTATATGAATAATTGGGGCACTAATTTTCTGGGGAAATATCCCGAGGAAATCCAGCAAATGGGGATGCGATATTATGATGAATTCTTCGTTCGGGAAGAAGCAATGGCGGCTTTGTCCGGATTACAACTATACTTAAATGACTCAGATGCTGACCTGAACTACAATTTCTTTCAACGCGTAAAATCTTATGCCCAGCAGAAATATAAATGGTGTTTTACCTCCTGTAAATTAGTGGAGTTACAAGCCGAAAATAAATTAGTAATTCTTTCCTCTCCTATTGATGGGATCGATACAATTATCCAAAGGGTCACAAAAACGCTGGACCAGAATGAATATGTTAATGCGAATTATAAAAAGTATGCTCAATTAACCAAAAGGGAAAAAGAGATTATCCGATTATTAGCAAACGGCAATTCAACCAATGAAATTTCGGATTATCTATTCTTATCCAGCCATACGGTTTCCACCCATCGGAAGAATATCTGTCGAAAACTAGAAAACAAATCTTTTGCAGAATTATTAAAATTCGCGGTTCATTTTAATTTGACTTAGGAGAATAGGATATAATCCGAATTTTCGAAATAAATATTAAAGAATAGCTATTAAAGTAAAAAACCTGAGCTGGGGAAGCTCAGGTTTTTTTAACTAACCAATTATTAACCTAAATTATGAAATTATTTACTCTTTACTTTTTTACTCTATTTGTACTTTAATAACGCAAAGCCAATGCCGATTGTATAAATAGCAAGATGTATTAACATTTTTTAACAAGGAAGACCATAAAAAAAGGCCTCAGAAGAATCTGAGGCCCGCTATTTATTTTGGTTAATAAAGATTGGTCTGTTTTGATAACTCAAAGATATTTGAAAAACCTATACTTTTATTACGGTTTTCCGTATTGTGATGAAAATCACTAAATCAATCCTTTATCCTTGCAATACAATACTAATTGTTCGTTTTTCGTGAAGCCTAAAACTTCCTTCATCAGGTTTAATCTTTTTTCGATACTACTCAAACCAGAGGGTCTGATATTCAGGTCCTGCAGAATTTGAGGGATATTCTTTTGTAAAATACCTTTTGATAAGGAAGATATTATCTGAATATCCATATTGGTAAATTCATGTGAATTTCGGGATCTCAGGGCAAGACGAATATCAGGGGACTGATAGATCTTATTCGTAGATACGGCTTTCATTGCATCCTTAAAATGCTGTCCATCGTGTCTTGCTTTACGGACATAGCCATCAATTTGATAATTTCGGAATAAATCTTCAATCAAGCTAATCCGATCAATTGAAGAGAAGACAATAACTTTCAATTCAGGCTGGATTTCTTTAGCCGCCTTGATTAAATCTTTGCCATGGGAAATTTTCTGGGGCACAATATCATCCTCAAATACAAGATCGGTGACCAATAGATCATAAGGTTCCCCTTCGCGGATTGCATTTTTTATCCAAGTAAGCGCATCATCGCAATAATATACGTAGTTAACTTGTTCAACTCCCAATTCTTGAACTGTTTTATGGACAGACAAATTAGCGACCTCGTGGTCTTCTGCAATTAATACTTTCTTAAACATAAAGTCTAATTTTGAGCTGGAATAGAAATATGAATCCCTAAACCATTATTATTATTTTTCTCAAATGTAAGGGTACCCTTCAATAGATTTATACGGTTTTCCGTATTCTTAATTCCGTTTCCATATTTAATGGAATCTGCGAGTCCCACTCCATCATCCTTGTAGAAAATATTTAGATTTTCACCAGAATATTCAAAGCGGACAATCACCTCATTTGCGCCAGAATGTTTTCGCATATTGACCATTAACTCCTGTAAGATCTGTTCAATTTCGCCTTTCTGTTTAGCATTAAATAAATCCCAAACAGTTTGGTCATTTCCCGCAATTAATATAGTTCTACAATCATTTGAGAAGGATTTCAATAATTCAGAGACTTGCAAGTGGAACGGTACCTCACTCATTCCCTCTTCTTCGACTTCATAGGATATATCCCTGGATTTATCATACATGATTTCTAAACGGTCCAATAATTCTTCCCGATCAATATCATCCCGATTTTCTAGTTCAGCCATTACGCGATATATTCCATTCGCAACAACATCATGTACCTTTCTAGAGGTCCTTAATTGACTCTCTTTCACGCGATTATCTGCTTCCAGTTTTAATCGTTGTTTTTTTCTATTATACCAACTCCAGATATAGTAAGCAGATAGTCCAACAATAATCAATATGGCAAGCAAGAAAATTCTAGTCAGGTTCAGACGATATTGTTTCTCAGCGATTTCATTGCTCAACTTCAGATTATCTGTTTTGCTTTTTTCAACCTCATAGCGTATCAGGGCAAATTGATTTTTCGCAGACAACCTTGCAATTTCCACGGAGTCTTCAATATGATGATATTTCCTGAGTAAGGCTTTATTTTTGTCGATGACGGTCAGGTTCAGGATGGACTTTAAAGCATCCATTTGAACATCTGGGTTTTTGATATCTTCTGCTAAATCTAACAGCATTTGAGAATAGAATAAAGCTGAATCTATATTTCTGTTTTTATAATAATTCATGAGATGGGTATAACTAGAGTTTAACCCAATGCGATCATTCAATTTTGTACGTATGGATAATCCTTTTCTAAATTCAGGAAGAGGGTTATAATTAGAATCTAGTTTAGTTTTTGCTCTGGCGTAATTGGTAATAAAGCGGGCATAATCTTTAGAATTAGGTTCGGAGGAATTTAATAAATCCTTCAAAAGTTCAACAGCTTCCTTCGGTTTGCCATAATTCAGGTAGGCATTCGCTAGGTTATTTTCATATACTCTTTTATTACTAGGATCTTTGGCATATTTAATTGCCAATTGAATGCTTTCCAGCGATTGTTTCGGGTTTTTTAAGTAATCATAGATTGTACTGAGGTTCCCATATACCATTGCCAGGAGAGAATATTGGGAAGTATCATTAAGATTAAGGAATTCCAGGGCCTGAGTTGAAGTTTCTTGGGAGCCATAATAATCGCCATATTCCAATTGGGAAACGGCCATATTAATTAAGCTCTGAGCAGCACCAAGGCTATCGTTGTTTTTAACAAACTCTTCCCTAGCCTTTTCAAAGTAAACGAAGGAACTATCGATTTCATTTTTATCCAAGAAATCATAAGCTTGTTCGTAATAAACATTCTTAGGAGATTCTGTAGGATTTGGTTTCGGACTATGACAAGACACAAAAAAGAAAATGCCTATCAGGAACAATAATGGCTTCACAGGTACAATAATTTGACCTAAAATAGGCAATATTACCAACACTTCCCAGATTAATATTGCTAATAAGGACGTAAATGAAATTATATTACGGATAAGGAAATTGTAGTCATGCTGAGAATTTCAATATTTTTTTTTGACTTTTTCTATAAGAAACTGTTATTCAATTTTTTAAGTTAGATTCATTATTGAAAACCATAAAAACAAATTAGCTGTTACAAAAGGGTTTAGGAGCGGATAAATTGGCAAATTTTTAATAAAAAGAACATTATAATCCTATTTTATATTAAAACTTACGTTTAGTTGAGGAGAAATTAATATTACCACTTTTCAATCGAGAAGTATTTTCGCTAACAAACAGTAGATATAACACTACGAAAATTGAATTTCTTACCTCTTTACAAAAGTCTTATTATGGATTTCCCACATCCTTTCTTAACTTAAATCTTTGAAAAGACAAACAACAGTAATTGAGAATAATATTATGGGATTTTTAAATAGATTATTTGGAAAATCTACAATTAAAAAAGAACCTGAAGTAAAGGAAAAACCAACAACCGAAACGACAACCCGGATAGAACCTATAAGAACCGAAAACGAATTATTTGAAAGATACGTAGGTTTAGGATTTGAGAAACAAGTTGATTTCTCTGAACTTATTGAAGGCAAGGCATGGGATGCTGATTTAACTCGTGGCACGATCACCTTTGGAGATGAATTTGAATTCCCCTTACAGATTATAGGTAGCTTTTCCTATTCTGTCAATACTTGGTTATGGTCTTGGGCGAATAAACAATCAGACCTACCTTTAAATTTGCTAGTGGATGCCAAAAAGCTGAAGTCTTATGGCATTCAGAACAAGATCAACAGACTTAGAACGCCGGAATATGCCTTCAAGCAAGATGATTTACATCGACTAGGCATTATTGCCATGGGGATGTTTGATGCAGATGGTTATTATTTTGCGGATTATGGTAGTGGGATTATGTTGATGACTGTAAAATCCGATCAAATTCGAAAAAACAGAAAAGACTTTCACCACCGTATCTTCAGTACCTTTCCGCAGGTTATATCGAATTTCCAAGTTGACCACAGAAACAGCCTTATTAATTACTTAAAAAGCAAGGGCTATAATATCTTAGAAAAGGACAATCAAATCATCGGCACGAAAGGTAAAGAAACCTGCATCACTACCCTAGATAGCGCAAACAGAGTGAGCAACTTAGAAGGTTAAAGCTATTAACCTTTTCTAATTGCCTTTATTAATTGCTCCTTATTCATATTATGTCGACCTTTAATACCTATTTCCTTAGCCTCAGCCAATAAATCAGATTTAGACCTTTCCTCCAATTTTTTTGAATTATGATCAATCGTTCCAGCTGCCTGTGCATTTGAAATTCTGGCCGCTTTTTCCTTACTCATTCCTTTATCAACCAATGCATCGTAAGTATCGGGCTTTTTCAATTGTGGTGTTTTATCTTTGGGCATAATTTTTATGTGTTGTTTTCTACCCATTGAACACTCGACTGCTAATTTTGTTGGTTTATTTTCACAGGTTTGCTTTTTGGTTCTGCCCTTTTAGAAAATATAGTGGTGCCAATACTAGCAATAACGACGCAGAAAACGGAAAGCCATTGATAAATAGACAAGTATTCATGCAAGAATATTAAACCGGATAATGCAGCAAAGGCCGGTTGAAGGCTGGTCAAGATGCTGAATGTTTTAGCAGGTAATTTACCTAACGCGATCATATCCAATGAAAATGGCAAAGCTGAAGATAGAATAGCTACCAATAATCCTTTCGAAAAAAGAGAAAAGTTTAGATTCAGGATAGCACCATCATAAATAGAAAAAGGAATAATAAACAGTGTAGCGATGAGCATACCGGTTGTTACCGCTTGTTTTCCCTCCATAATTTTGGATAATTTAGCCCCCATCATAATATATACAGCCCAAAAGGAACCAGCTAGTAATGCCAAGCCTAAGCCAACAGGGTCAACTCCGTTACTTTTCCAAGGCACAATTAAGAGAATTCCTGTCAATGCCAATGCGGCCCAGATAATATCAGTCCATTTTTTAGAAAGGGCGAATGCCAGGAACAATGGTCCTACAAACTCGATTGTTACACCTAATCCGAGAGGAATGCGCTGAATCGCCATATAAAAAACGAGGTTCATGACCGCAATTCCGACACCATATAACGCACAGTAAAGCCATTGTTCACCACTGAATGTAAGCAACTTAGGACGGTTGATAATATAAAGTAGAATAGCAGATAAACCTATCCTTAAGGTCGTGGTGGCAATGGGTCCAATTGCAGGAAACAACTGTTTGGCAAAAGAAGCTCCTCCCTGAACACAAATCATTGACAATATAGCTGCCACAACAGCAAAATTAGCATTACGGGTCATACTAAAAATGAATAAGGATAATAATTAAATGCTCCCAAAAATAGTCTTTCCAAAGAACTATTGAGACCTTTTTTAATTAAATATTATGTAATGAGAAAGTTTGGGTGGAAAAATTATTAAAATGTTAAATTTAGTTATCGTATTAGCTTGATTATTTGCTATTTGTTAATTTAGAATGGATTCCTAAAATTGAAAAAAGGAGGACTTTTATATGCCAAACAAACCAATCATTTTCTGTTTATTTTTATTTTTTACCCTCTCCTATTCTTTCGCTCAAGTTTCGAAAAGATATACAGGTACTATTTATTCCATAGATAGCACCCTATTGATAAAAAATGTGGATGTGATTAATCTACGAACCCAGCAAATGATTCGTTCAGATTTTGATGGTTCTTTTGGCATTGATGCCAACCCGATGGATAGTATTGCATTTGTTCACCCCCATTGGACTAGGAAAAGTGTGCTTGCACGTGAATTGACGAAGGATATATACCTACAAAAAAAGGCCCTGGTCATTGAGGAGATTGTCATTATGGGGAATACGAAGGCGGCAAAAATCAGGGAATTAGAGCAAATGAAGAAGGATTACAATGTGAAGGGTGGGTTATATTATTCAGGAGAACCGCCTTGGTATCTGTTATTACCATTTGGGATGCCGACAGTGACCTATTTTTATGAAAAGTTCAGCAAGGCTGGCAGAGATGCGAGAAGGTTTGATGCCTTTATGAAACAAGAGATTAAAAACATGGAGGTGGATCAGATTTTTAATAAATCTACGATTACAGATGTTATTCCCATGGACACTGAAGAATTGGAAAAATTCATGGTAGAATATCGACCCGATTTTGAAGTTGCCCAATATTGGACGACTTATGACCTGCATGTTTATGTGAAAAAACATTACAAGGAATTTAAGGAAAAAAGCCCCTCAAAATAAGGCTTAAGGGATACCATAAATTATATGAAGCAAGAAAATTATTTCTTTTAGTTAAATCTATTGACTAACTTGCGAAAGCTTTAGGGGTGTCTGCAATATTTGCAGGCTGAGATTTTACCCTTATAACCTGATCTAGATCATACTAGCGTAGGGAAAAGTAAAATGTCTTCATGGGTGCGTCCTGTACCTATTGTAGCCATTCCTAAAGCATTAATGCTATAAATAAATTAGGAATGCTACTCATCATTAATCATCAAACAAAACATTTCAATTTAGGTTCCTTGAACCTGAAAGAACTAATGGATTTGGAGTTAAAAGGCAAAACCAAAGGGATTGCTGTGGCTTTGAATAATCAGGTAATCCCCAAGGATTCCTGGTCAGATCAACTTTTGAATGACAACGATTCCATACTAATCATTACTGCCACCCAAGGCGGATAAACCCGAAATTTTAAAGACATGACAGAACAAACAATTACAACCCAACCATTTCCCAATTCTAAGAAAGTATTTATTCCAGGGAAGATCCATCCTATTCAGGTAGCGATGCGAGAAATCAGTTTGAATCCAACAAAATTAAGCAATGGAGGTTTGGAGATAAATCCGCCTATCAGCATTTACGATACATCAGGGCCCTACACGGACGAAAAAAGTGAAATTGACATCCGCAAGGGAATCAGCAGAATTCGGGAACAATGGATTCTCGATCGTGCTGATGTCGAAATACTATCAGGTATTAGTTCGGATTACGGAATAGAAAGACTGAATGACCCCAATTTAGCGGATTTACGTTTTTCATATAACCATAAACCAAAGCGTGCATCAGCAGGACAAAATGTAACCCAATTACATTATGCAAAGCAAGGGATTATAACCGCGGAGATGGAATATGTAGCGATTCGTGAAAATCAAAAGATAGAACAGTTACAAGCTGCTACCAAATGCATGGCAGATCAACATTTGGGAGAGAGTTTTGGTGCAAATACTCCAAAATATATAACGCCAGAATTTGTAAGGGATGAAATTGCTGCCGGCAGGGCTATTATTCCAAACAATATCAACCATCCAGAGAGTGAGCCCATGATTATTGGTCGCAATTTTTTGGTGAAGATCAATGCCAATATTGGAAATAGTGCCGTTAGTTCCAGCATTGAAGAGGAAGTAGAGAAGGCTGTTTGGGCATGCAGATGGGGAGCTGATACCATTATGGATTTGTCAACTGGTAAAAACATCCATGAGACGAGGGAATGGATTATCCGAAATTCACCAGTTCCAATTGGTACAGTACCAATTTATCAGGCACTTGAAAAGGTAAAGGGAGTTCCGGAGGATTTAACCTGGGAAATTTTCAAGGACACCTTGATTGAGCAAGCCGAACAGGGTGTTTCGTATTTTACGATTCACGCAGGTGTTTTGTTAAGATACATCCATTTAACGGCAAAACGTGTGACTGGGATTGTTTCTCGTGGCGGGTCAATTATGGCAAAATGGTGTTTATTTCATCATAAAGAGAACTTTTTATACACTCATTTTGAGGAGATCTGCCAGATTATGAAGCAATATGATGTTGCTTTTTCCTTGGGAGATGGACTTAGACCGGGTTCCATTGCAGATGCAAATGATGCGGCCCAGTTTTCTGAGTTGGAAACATTGGGTGAGCTTACCAAAATAGCTTGGAAACATGATGTGCAAGTGATGATTGAAGGGCCAGGTCACGTGCCTATGCATATGATAAAAGAAAACATGGAGAAACAACTTGCGGAATGTGATGAAGCTCCATTTTACACTTTAGGGCCATTGACTACTGATATCGCACCAGGGTATGATCATATTACTTCCGCAATTGGCGCTGCGATGATTGGTTGGTATGGTTGTGCCATGTTATGTTATGTGACGCCAAAGGAACATTTAGGATTACCGAATAAAAAAGATGTGAAGGATGGTGTGATTACCTATAAGTTGGCGGCACATGCAGCAGATCTAGCGAAGGGTCATCCGGGGGCACAATATCGTGATAACGCATTAAGTAAAGCGCGATTTGAATTCAGATGGGAAGATCAATTTAATCTATCCCTTGATCCGGATACTGCACGCGAGTTTCATGATGAAACCTTGCCTGCTGATGCTGCAAAAGTAGCTCACTTTTGTTCGATGTGCGGACCGAAATTCTGTTCCATGAAGATTACACAAGAAATCAGGGAAGCAACCGAAGAAGGAATGTTAGAGAAATCCAAAGAGTTTATTGAAAGCGGAAAAGAAATCTATCTATGATTATTGTGATTTCGGCAAATGGTTTAATTCCCAATGAAATTCAGATGTTGAACAATTTGTTTCAAAAGGGGCTTGAGCATTTTCATTTTAGAAAGTATGGGCTTTCTGATGATCAAGCTTTGGAATATTTGGAACAAATTGATCCTTCTTATTTAGGTAGAGTGGTTCTCCACTCCCATCGGCATTTGGCGAATGATTTGAAAATAGAAAGATTACATTTCAATACCTCTGACCGAATAGCCAATAAGCATATGGATCTTGAAAGGAAATATCAACTATCAACTTCTACCCATTCCATTCAAGAATTTAATGCCTTGGATAAGGTCTGGAATTATGCCTTTTTAAGTCCGTTATTTCAGAGCATTTCAAAACCGGGCTATGGTCGTTTTGAGTCTGTATTTACAGAAATCAAGCATAAGAAAAATGATTCTATTGCCTTAATTGGGCTTGGGGGTATTGATTATCAGAATATGGAAAGTGTATTTGAAATAGGTTCAGATGGGGTTGCATTATTAGGTAGCCTTTGGAATCAAGCAGATCCAGGCAATTATTTTTTGGCTTGTAAACGAAAAGCAAGTATTTGGAACAGTAAAAAAACAGATGGACAAAAAATTCAGTAGAATACAATATATCTCCAATGGATTGACCATTGAAGAACAGGAGAAAAATATCAGAATCGCCTTGGATGCTGGAATAAAATGGGTTCAATTACGATGGAAGAATCCAGGTTCTGAATTGAAATTATTTCAATTGGCAGAAATTTGCAAGAAGCTTTGTCAAAGCTATCAGGCAACATTCATCGTCAATGACCATGTTGATTTGGCCAGACAATTAAATGCGGATGGACTTCATTTGGGACTAACGGATGAGTCAGTTGAAAATGCACGCTTATTATTAGGTGAAGATAAAATTATCGGCGGTACAGCCAACAGTTATACAGATGTTCTACAACGCTGTGTTGAGAAATGCGATTATATCGGATTAGGCCCGTTCCGATTTACGGAAACCAAACAAAAACTAAGTCCCATTTTAGGGATATCCGGCTATCAGGAAATCATGGATAAATTAAAGCGGGATCAGGTTCAAGCAGTTCCAATTTTCGCCATTGGGGGTTTGCAGGAGAATGACATTATGATCCTCCATAACATTGGAATTCAAGGAATTGCTGTTTCAAGTTTGATCCAGAAAGATCCTAGCGTGGTATTACGAATAAATCAATTTTATGAAAAAGAATATGTTGAAGATTGGAGATAAAACCTTTCAATCCCGTTTATTTTTAGGTACGGGAAAATTTGGGAGTCTATCCCAAATGGAGGAGTCGATATTAGTTTCACAAACGGAGCTTGTGACCTTGGCCTTAAAGAGAATTGACCATCAATCTCAAGAGGATGATCTATTAAACTCTATCAGTTTGCCACAGGTTGATTTATTACCCAATACATCTGGAGCTAGGAATGCTAAGGAAGCAATTTTGGCTGCTCAGCTCGCTCGGGAAGCTTTGGAAACGAACTGGATAAAATTGGAAATACATCCAGACCCTCGATATTTAATGCCCGATCCCATTGAAACCTTGATCGCTACGGAAGCACTTGCTAAGCAAGGCTTTATCATTATGCCCTATATCCATGCGGATCCGGTTTTGTGCAAAAGATTGGAAGATGCAGGAACTGCGGTTGTTATGCCTTTAGGTTCACCTATAGGGAGTAATAAAGGATTGAAGACTGTTGATTTCTTAGAGATTATTATTGAGCAGAGTCAAGTGCCTGTGGTTGTGGATGCAGGAATCGGAAAGCCATCAGATGCTGCTCTGGCCATGGAGCTGGGTGCGGATGCAGTTTTGGTCAATACGGCAATTGCTACAGCCAGTAATCCAACGAAAATGGCTGAGGCATTTAAATTGGCAGTTATTTCCGGTCGGATGGCTTACGAGTCCGGCCTAGCAAGTAAATCCTTGAGTGCAATGGCATCTTCCCCACTTACAAGCTTCTTAATAGATTAATTAAAATGGATATCAAAGAAATCATAGCTCAATACAGTTGGAAGGAGATCCAGGACATCTTAGATCGTTGTACTGAAAAGGATGTTGAACTTTCCTTATACCGAGGAAAGAAATCAATTATGGATTTTTTGAATTTAATATCCCCAGCTGCGGAACCTTATTTGGAGGTCATGGCCAATATGAGTCATCAGATTACTCAACAACGATTTGGCAAGACCATTCAGTTATATGCTCCGCTTTATTTAAGCAATGAGTGTCAAAATATTTGCACCTATTGTGGCTTCAGTATGGACAATAAGATCAAACGGAAGACCTTGAATAATTCGGAAATTATTGTAGAAGCCATGGCTTTAAAAGAAATGGGGATCAACCATGTTCTATTGGTTTCCGGAGAAGCAAATAAAACGGTGGAAATCCAGTATTTCCTCAATGCCATTCGGATCTTGAAGCCTTATTTTGCAAATATTTCGATTGAAGTCCAACCCTTGCTGCAGGAGGAATATGAACAATTACATCAAGCGGGAGTTCACTCAGTTTTGCTGTATCAGGAGACCTACCATGAGGATGTTTATAAAGAATATCATCCCAAGGGCAAGAAATCAAATTTCAATTTCAGATTAGATACCCCAGATCGAATTGGCAAGGCTGGCATACATAAAATAGGGTTGGGTGTTTTGTTGGGGCTTGAGAATTGGCGGGTAGATAGTTTTTTCAATGCTATACATTTAAACTATTTGCAACAACGTTATTGGCAAACGAAATATTCCGTTTCATTCCCTAGGTTACGACCAGCAGAAGGAATTATTGAGCCGAATTTCATCATGGAGGATCGGCATTTATTGCAATTGATCTGTGCCTATCGGATTTGGAATCCTGATTTAGAGATTTCAATTTCTACACGTGAGAGTGAGAATTTTCGGAACCATATTATTTCATTGGGTGCTACCAGCATGAGCGCTGCATCAAAGACTAATCCTGGAGGTTACGCTGTGGACCCACAATCCTTGGAGCAATTTGAGATATCGGATGAACGCAGTATGGAGGAGATTAGAAGACAGATCCAATTGAAGGGCTATGACCCGGTCATGAAAGATTGGGATTCTTGTTTTTCTACGAGTAGCTCAATTTGAGATAACGATGGAAAAGAAATTTAGCCGGTACAGTCGACAAATCTTTATGGAAGAAGTCTCCATAGAAGGACAGAAAAAGTTAGATCAATCCAGGGTTTTGGTCATCGGTGCTGGTGGACTTGGATCGGCAATCCTTCCCTATTTAGCAGCCGCGGGCATAGGGAAATTAGGAGTAATAGACTTTGATCAAGTCGAATTCCACAATTTGAATAGGCAGGTCATCCATCAGGAAAAATTTGTGGGACAGTCAAAGATTAAAAGTGCTGAATCTTATATTCATCAATTTAATTCAGACATTGAATTCATAGGCTATAATGCTAAATTAACCTCTGGAAATATTGAGGAAATATTTTCAGACTATGATATGATTGTAGATGGATCGGACAATTTTGAAACCCGATATTTAGTAAATGACTTTTGTGTCAGCATGGGAAAACCCCTTATTTATGGAAGTATTTATTCCTTTGAGGGTCAGATAGCCGTATTTAATTATCAGGGGAGCAAGAATTTAAGGGATATCTTCCCTTTGGCACCGAATTCAGAGGATGTTCCCAATTGTGATCAGTTTGGGGTATTAGGAGCTTTAGCAGGAATGACGGGTAGCATGATGGCGATGTTGGCCCTGAAAGTGATCTTGGAAATTGAGGTTCCCATAAACCAGTTGACCATTATAGATAGTAAGCACTGGTCCTTTTTACAAGTGGGTTTTTAACAAGAAAATATCCAATATTTTCGAAGATAAAAAACAGGAAGGCAGATTTGAGAGTCTGCCTTTCCTGTCATTAAACTAATAAACCTAAACCTAACAATTATTTTTTAAGGACCACAGACTGACCCAGCGAGTAAACATTCTGGGCATAATTCGGGTCTTTTAATTTTGTCCATCCATTTAATCGAACCACAATATGATATTCACCACTTTCATTGGGGATATCAAAGAGGAATGAGGTCGCTTCTTCGTCGATGGTATGATTGAAAACGGTAATATGTTTTGTAGGACCAATAATTTTATTGACTTCCAAAGCAACTTTTAACGGTCTTTCAAATTCAGCAGGAATCTGTTGAGGTATACTCCAGGAGAGTTTTACCTGGTTTGCCCCTGCAGCTTCTGATTTTAGATTTTGAACGGTTGGCAAGGAAGGTCCCGCCTTCATTTCATATTCATTTTTTCGACAGGCACTGATTATTGTGATTGCCAAAAGTGCAATAATTAATCTTTTCATAATTCAAATCTTAATACCCTGGATTCTGTTTATATGAGCCTTTAGACCAGTTCATTTGTTGTTGTGGAATAGGTAAATATTCATCTCTTCCCGAGACAAACCGGCCTTGATTATACCAATCAAATCTTCCTTTTTCCTTATTGATGAAGGCATTCATTGTTTCAGGTAAGAGTCCCCAACGAAGGAGATCAAAAAACCTTCTACCTTCATTGGCGAATTCCAAACGGTTCTCCCAGATGATCGCCTTTTTTAAATTTTCTTTGTTCAAGGTGAAATTAACCCCAGGTTTATACTCTTGGATTTTATAATCCATCCATAAAGTACCATCTGGTTTTTTGAGCCTAGCCAAACTCGTTGCAGCTCTGGCTCGGATACGATTGACAAGATTCAATGACTCCTGGAGTTGACCTTGTTCCATTAATATTTCCGCTTTCCACAAAAGGACCTCTGCATATCGGATTTCCTTTTTGTTCATTGAATTGTAGATATAGAATGGTTTAAACAAGCAATTACAATTCGGATCTACCTGTTCCTTCATGGAGTTAAAGTATCCATATTGGAAAGGTGCCCTGGAGCCAGCTTCCTGATAAAGGATTGCATTATTATATTTCCATGGATAACCCGGGATAGCCGCTGTATGGCCCAATCGTGGATCGAAGGAATGCTGGGTAAAATATTCTTTATATTTACTTCCCTTAAATTCTGTTTGATTGTAATTTTCAAAGTCCGGCACCCCTGTTTTATCCGTTTTAAACGCATTGATCATGGTATAGGAAACCTTATGGAAATCGCAACAGCTGAAATAAGGTGCCCACCAAGGCGCATTCAATTCATCCCCTCGATTTATCCGGCCATCCGTAGTTCCATCATCAATGGAATACTGGACCTCCCATAAGGATTCTTTGGTATTATTATCGAATTCGGGAAGGAAGTTATTGGCGAAATCAGGTTCAAGGTCAAATTGACTTTTATCTTTGGTCATGATTGTATTGATATGATCCAAAGCCCTTTGCAGGGTTTGTTTATTGATATTCACCACTTTGTGTTGATCATTTTGTTCATAAGCCCGGAATAACAAAGCCTTTGCGGCAAAAGCATGCGCAGCATATTTTGTAGGTCTCCCCTTATCTGTTTGAATATCAGGGAGAACTTTGGCGGCATCTTCAAAATCCTTGATGATTCGATCCCATATTCCTAAGTCATTCTTCATTGAATCGGGTCTATTCGACATTCCTTCTACTACTACCGCATCATTTGGCACGGTTTCATCCATGAAAGGAATATATTTCCAGCGTAGTTTCATGCCGAGATAAATCCAGCTTCGAATGAATTTCATTTCAGCGATCCTGGAGTCCTTCATTTCATAAACTGCAGGATCAATTTCATTGAGTAATCGAATGGCCGTATTACAACGGCTTACTGCTACATAACCCAGATACCAAGGGGCATCATTGTTTCCGATATTTGGGGTAACAGCTGTAAAAATTTCCATTTCGTACCATGGAGTTTGGTCACTTAAACCACCACCACCTTTGTAAGCATCATCCGAGCGGACACTTTGTATCCAAGGGGCATGGGTAGTCCCGAAGCCTAATCCAGGCATGGTTGCATAAGCTGCCACCACAAAATTGTCTATTAACTCAGGTTTTGAAACCTGTTCTTCCGACAATACTCCCTTTGGGTTGACTTCCAAAAAGTCGGAACATCCAACGACAGAAAGGAGAAATAAGATTGCTATTATTGATTTAATTATTTTCATAACAAGGGCATTAGAATGAGACATTTAAACCGAAATAAACTGATAGAGGCATTGGATATCCGGTTCCAGGATTTTCTGGATCCATTCCAGTGAATTTATCATCCCCCCATGTTTTCTTGATTGCAAAAAGATTCTGCGCAGTAACATGGATTCGAAGATTGGACAGTTTAATTTTATCAACTACAGAAGAAGGAAAAGTATAACCCAGATTGATATTTCTCATTTTCAGATACGAACCATCTTCCACAAAGTAACTTGAGAATCTTTTCTCTCCATTTGCATCCCGACGAGATAAAGCAGGGATATTGGAATCTGGATTCGTAGGTGACCAAGCATCCAGGATTCTGCTAGGGTGGTTACGGTCATTTTGAATACCAATATTCCAAAAATCACTTAATTCTTTCCAGGTATTATGCACAGAATTTCCGAATACCCCTTGAAGGAAAAAACTAAAATCAAAGTTTTTATAAGCGGCTTCAAAATTTAATCCAGCAGCGAGTTTAGGGTCTCTTATACCCAACCATGTTCTGTCAAACACTTCGTTGATGACTCCATCTCCATCCAAGTCCTTATAACGAATTCTTCCAATACCTTTACCGGGCTGAATAGGACCATTATCCACTTCTTCTTGGGTTTTATAGATTCCATCAGCCACTAGGCCATAAAGGGAATTAAAAGGACGTCCGATTATATTATCCAACAAACCATTCCCTCCAAAAGCATATTTCACATTTTCAGGTATGGAGTTGATTTGATTTTTGTAGGTTGAAAGATTTCCCGAAACTGAGTATCTAAAATCATTAACAGTTTCTGCCCAGGTAAGTTGAAGTTCAATACCCTTATTGGTCATGTTGGCGGAGTTTATCCAACGATTTCCCCCTTCACCCAAAGCAGCAATGTAGGGAGGTTCGAACAACATTCCGGTTGTTTTTTTATTATACCAATCCAATGAACCGTAAAGTCTATTATTTAGAAAGGTAAAATCAACTCCAAAATTTGTTTGGGTTGTAGTTTCCCATTTTAAATCAGGGTTTCCTAGACTTCTTCGACGGAATCCAGAAGGAATACTTCCTGTTTCATTCCCTCCAATGGCGTAAGATGTTCCATTGATATCGGTGATATAAATATTAACTAATTTACCAGCGTTCAGCGGTTCGGAGTTACCATTTTGCCCCCAGCTGGCCCGAAGTTTCAAATCATCAATCCATAACACATCTTTCATAAATTCTTCGTTTTTCACCCGCCATCCTAAGGAGAAGGAAGGGAAATTTCCGTATCTATAATTTTTTCCAAATACTGAGGAACCATCTCGACGGAAGGTCGCAGAAGCTAGGTATTTCTCGGCAAAAGTATAATTGGCTTTAGCAAAAAACGACAGCATGGTTCTTTCATTACCACCACCATTGAAAGTTCTTTGGTCGCCGGTGGCAGTTGATAGGTAGGCGTAATCCCGATCTTCCAATAATATTCCAGAACGATATCCATTCAAGCTTTCATTTAAGAATTTAAATGCCTCAATACCACCCAATAAATCCAATTGATGTTGATTTTTTGAGAAATTGTACAATAAGGTATTGGTCCAGGTCCGACCTAGGTCATGCCAGTTATTTTGGGTAACACCATTAATTGTTCCTGCTTTACCGCCTGCTTCTTCCCATTTTTTATCGATTTTGCGATCATACCACATACTATAATCGACACCAAATTGAGAACGGAAGGTTAGGTTATTAATAATTTCAGCAGATAAATAGGCAGATCCCAAAACCTTCAAGAAATTACCGGTATTATCTTTATTGATCAGCATATCACGGACAGGATTAGCAAAATCATCCATACCAAGCGGCATGGCTACCCCACCCCAGGCACCATCATTTGCATAAACAGGGACATTTGGCGGCATGACCAATAAACCATACGTACTATTAACATCCCGCATTTTGAGGTTGGTTAAGGTTAGATTTTCTCCAATCTTCACGCGGCCATTAAAAAATTGATATTCATTATTTAATCTAGCTGCCAATCGCTTAAAGAAGGATGTTATTTGAGTTCCTTCATTGTTATAGTAATTGACTGAGAAAAAACTATTTGAGTAATCTGTCCCAGAGGATATCGATACCTGATGATTTTGTTGTACACCAGTTCTCATCCCTTCATTAAACCAATTTGTATTTGCTGAAGGCATTGTTTGGGCAGCATTCAGCCATTCGATTGGTTTTACGGAATTCAGGATAGGTATGCCCTGGGAATTGACTGACCAATCGTAATCATAATATCGAACAGCAGCTGCCGGATCATCACCATCATTTACTGTTGCTTGCCAAAGTGCTCGACCATATTCTTCGGCACTCAGCATTTTCGGCACATTTCCAGGGTTATTTAAGGCTACATAACCTTCATAAGTTACTTTTGCAGCACCTTTTTTCCCTTTTCGAGTAGTTACTAAAATCACCCCACCAGCTGCCCTCGAACCATAAATCGAAGCCGAGGATGCATCTTTTAAAAACTGGACGGTTTCGATGTCATTCGGATTGATATCGCGGAGGTTGATGGAAACAGGTTGGCCATCAATCACGATCAAAGGTGGTGATGAATTAAAAGAGGTAACACCCCGAAACTGAATTCCAACATTTTCAGCGGGATTTCCGTCGGTTGTAATACGAACTCCTGGAATTTTACCCTGTAAAGATCGCATCACATTCGCACTTGGATTATTTACAAAGTCTTCTCTTTTAATGACGGATACAGCACCTGTTAGATCCGCTTTCCTTTGGGACATATAACCTGTAACCAAGATTTCATCGACGCCAAGAACATCTTTTTCAAGAATGATTTTTGAAGCCTGCGCAATGGGTACATCTTGTCTTTTATAGCCGATTGCGGAAATGCGGATTTGGGTACTTCTACCGACTTCCAAGGAGAATTCACCATTTTCCCCAGTTTGAGTAACTTTTCCGGAAGGCAATGCGGTGACTGTTGCTGAAACAATAGGTAAGCCATCGGCATCGACAATTACCCCTTGGATTACTGCGTCTTGGGCCTGCAGCGAAGGCATCCCCAAGATTTGGAACCAAAAATACAGTGCAAATAGCCCTGATATTCGGAATTTTTTCCATCTAAAATAAGTCATAATTGATAGTTTAATCGATTAAGCATTTAAGCAGCAACGAAGTAATTGCCACCTATTGGAATAATTATTTAATTAGAAATTTAGTTTATAATGAATACAAGTTTAATGCTTAACCGATTAAGTTCCAAATTTATTTCAGATAAACAGTCAAAAATTAATTTAGGGGGGAAATTATGTAACAAACCTTCCATGAAAACAGTATTCATGAAAGGTTATTTAAATGGTTATAACGAATTTTCTGACATGCTTAATCTTCTCTAGATCCATCATCAGCCATTCTCACAATTTTAGGGTGAAAAGTTGCGACAGTTTCTACGAGATCCTTTTGTGCATCCATTACTTCATGGATATTTTTATAAGCCATTGGCGCTTCATCTAAGTCAGCACCGATCAGCGTAATACCGAGGTCTTGCAAGATGGCATTGACTTCAGATTTTGAGATTACTTTTTTGGCTTGAGTTCGGCTCATCAAACGTCCGGCACCATGCGATGCAGATTGAATAGCCTTCTCCTCTCCTTTTCCACGCACCAGGAATCCAGGGGCAGCCATGGAGCCGGGAATAATTCCTAATACCCCTTTTGCTGCTGGAGTAGCACCTTTACGATGGACGATAAGCTCCTCACCTTTCCATTGCTCTTTCCAAGCGAAGTTATGATGGTTTTCCACCATAGCCAATCGTTCAGCGCCTAGGGCGTTAAAAACTTTTTGATGAATGACTTCATGACAAGCAGAAGCATAGTCACCGGCAAGGTTCATTGCTAACCAATACTCTTGGCCTTCAGCAGAATTCAAATCGAAGTAAGCCAGATGTTTCGCCTCATATGGTAGCTTACAAATTTCCATAGCCAATTTGGTATAGTGATTCGCAATCATTGCACCTAATCCACGAGAGCCAGAATGGGTCAATAATGCCAAATAAGTTCCTTTAGGAATTCCTAATTCAGCATCGTCTTGAGCAAATTCCATTCGTCCAAATTCCACGAAATGATTTCCACCTCCAGAAGATCCCAATTGAGTCCAAGCCTTATCCTTCAATTGCTTAACGAAAGGATTTTCTTGGAACTGTTTGTTTTCCAACACCTCATGATCGATTCGTTCATGCTTTAAAAATCCATTACCGGCACCAAATCGAGAGCTGTTCAGTAATATATTCTTTAAATCATCCCGATTGGTTTCAAGATAATCTGCTGGTAGGTCAAAAATGGAAAGCGCCATACGGCAACCAATATCCACCCCAACTCCATAAGGAATGACCGCATTATTCGTTGCTAATACCCCGCCAATCGGCAATCCATAGCCTTGATGGGCATCTGGCATTAAAGCTCCAGCAACAGTAACTGGTAATTTCATAGCAGTTTGCATCTGTTTTTTAGCGCCTTCCTCAATATTTTCGACGCCATAGACCTCATAAGCTTGAGCATCAGTCTTCAAGGCGATTTTATCCTTTTCAATCAACTCAATATTCAACAAGAGATGAGAAAGTTTGGAAAAGTTAGGATCTGTCAAAAAATCATTTGGGTTTTCCAAAACATTTTTGAACATGTTCAACATTTCTTCACGATTATAGCCCAATCGTTTTTTATTGATTTTTAGGGCTTCCCCTAAAGCTTCATTCTCCTTATATCCGATAGCAATTAAATCATCGCCATTAATTCGTTTATTTTCCATTTTATGAATTTATTAATTCTTTAAATCATTTAATATGCAGGGCCAAATTACCCTGCATAGCTTCCTATTTATTCAAGAACAATTGTTTCAATTGATCTACGACTTGTCCATTTCCAGATACCGAGATACTGTTAATTTTTTCAGCGATTTTCTCGACGTATTCCATTTCTTTCAATCGGAATAACATGGCGTTCTCTTCCAAAAGCTTCGCAGTATTCAACAAACTCCTAGTTGAAGCGGTTTCTTCTCTTCGAGTAATGGTATTAGCCTGAGCTTTCTTTTCAGCGATCAACACTTGGCTCATGATCTCCTTCACCTCACCAGGTAAGATGATATCTTTGATACCCATTGACAACAATTGTACACCTAATTTTTCTGCCGCTTTCTTTCCTTCTTCCAAGATTGTTTTAGCGATAGAATCTTTATTTTCCAATAAGCTATCCAAAGTTTGATCGGCAACAAAAGTTCTAGCCATCATTTGCATCAACAAATACAATTGAGAATCATATTGCTGATTTTCCAATAAAGCCTTTTTCACATCCACTACTTTGTATTGAAAGCTAACATTCAACCTTATTTGAACTTTATCCTTGGTCAAGATCTCTTGTCCTGGTATATCCATATAAAGCACCCTTTGGTCCACATACAAAACCTCCAATTCATTTCTATATTTCCAGAAAAAGTACTCACCAGGCAATAATTCTCGTTCAAATTTACCATTGACAAAAAGTAAGCTTGACATATATTCTGCAACCTTGACCCTAGAAACATAAGGTTTGAAGACATCCAACATCAAGTATGATTTATTGATGCTATCTTGCACCTCCAAAGAATCCATGGATTCGATTTGAAAATGATAATCTGCCAAACCTTTCCAAAAGACATGTCTACCAGCAGGTAAGACGCGGCTAAAGTTATTATTGACGAATATCAAAGCGATTTCATTGTCTAATACTTCAACGATCTCAACAATTTCATCAAATTCCGGAATAGTCAATAAGACATCAAGATTATGATTAACATTGAAAGGCAATGACATATCATAAATTTCAACCTTCTCAGCGAAACTTAACCAATATTTACCTTCAGTAACAATGCGTTTTACCCCATTATTTTTGATGATAAATCCTATTTGATTTCTGTTAATTACTATCCTTTTCATTTTATTATGTTTTTAATTTTTCATTATTTAATTAAAAAGCTATTGTCAAGAATTCATCCCTCCGAATCGGAATTTAAAGGTAGTTCTGAAGTATTTATACTTAGTTCTTTACATAGTATGTTTACTTCAGGTCTAGCAAAAAATTGCAAGGATTCTTCCTGATTGTTCAAAACAAATTCATGTTTTGAACCGAATCATTGACAATAAGCTTTTGATCTTTTTAGAGAAGACCGAAACTCAACATTTGCGGTTTCAGCGCATGAAGGCATCTTTCGGATGCATGATGGTCCTATTTCAACCATGTTTGTTATTCTACCAATTGAACTACCCTGAAAATCAGGGGCAGGATTCGAACCTGCAACCAACAGATTTATTAATCCGACTCCTATCAGCATACTTAGACCGATTGGTTAAGCACTAGTCTGCTATTTCGAAACAGAACCCTAGGATCATGAATTCGTCTTAATAAACCATATATCCATTCGGACATATATCTTAAAAAAAGCTTATCGCTTGTTTGATCAAAGAACATTTGTCGTACCCGACATTACAAAGGTGCACCTACTATTACGCAGTACTTTTGCGCATGAAAGAAAAAGATTAAAAAAAGAAGAAATAAAACTACAAAACACTGTATATCAATAATTTTAATTTCATATTATTTAATGAACAAAATGAAATTAACCTTTACTACGCAAATCAATTGCGTAGTAAAAATCATTTCACTAACTTTAAATAAGAGAAAAGAGAACACGAACGCCATGTCGACTAATAAACTTGCATTAATCCGGTATAAAATCATTGACCAATGTCTACAGCAAAAGCACAGGAAATGGACCTTGGAAGATTTAATTGAGAAAGTTTCGGAAGGGCTTTACGAATTGGAGGGAATCCACAGTGGTATCAGCAAACGTACCATTCAAGGGGACATCCAATTAATGCGGAGTAATAAATTGGGATATAATGCACCAATTGTTGTAAAAGATAGGCGATATTACAGTTATGAGGATCCGGATTATAGCATCAGTAACTCTCCTATTTCGAACATGGACATGCAAAAGATCAAGGATGCCCTAGATCTTTTGAAGCATTTAAATGGTTTTTCATTTTTTGAGGAAATGAGCGATATGATCATTCGACTTGACAACCGTTTAAATTCTTCACACAAAGATGGCAAATCAATTGTTCAAATGGAGGCTAATCCTTTATTAAAGGGATTGAAATGGATAACCCCATTATATCAAGCCATAAAGGAGAAAACCCCTGTATTAATCAAATACAAATCTTTTCGATCCAAGCATGAGAGTTCAGAGGTTTATAATCCCTATCTACTAAAAGAATTTAGGAATCGATGGTTTTTGATTGCTCGAAAAAAGAATGAAAGCAGCTTGATTACGCTGGCATTAGATCGGATCAAGGAGGTTGATGAAATGTCAAAAGCTGGATATCAGCCAAATGAGGACATTGATTTTGACCGTTATTTTTCAGACACTATAGGTGTCACCAAATCAGCGAAGGACCGCGGACAAAAAGTAATTTTGGAGGTCGATGCCAGCAATGCACCTTATGTAGAAACTAAACCATTTCACGCATCACAACAGCTTTTAAAAAAGAACGATGATGGTTCCATCAAGATTCGGATCGATGTGGTTTTAAACTTAGAGCTGGAACGAGAAATACTAGGTTTTGGTGAATGTATTAAAGTAATTCAGCCTAAATCATTAGAACGGAGAATATCCTATCGTTTGTTCAAAGCGACAAAGCAGTATTTTGAAATTAATCGAATTTATCCAGAATAGATAGCAAAAATTAATTAATGGTTTAATCAATTTGCATCCAATAAAAAGAAGATTGCGTAAATTTAACCCTGTATTATTTAAATAGACATGAAAAGCACTCCGTCATCTGAACAAAAAACCAGAAAAGTAACTTCAGGTCCTGTTCGGGAAAAGGCAAGAACCAGCAACAAGATTATCAATGCTGTTGGAAAAGTTTTAAAAAAACATGGTTTCCCAGGATTGACAATTGCAAACATAGCGGCTGAAGCGAAAGTAGATCGCAAATTGATTTATACTTATTTTGATAATTTAGATAATCTCGTTGAACAATACATCGAGAAGCGAGATTATTGGAAAACAAAGGCTAAATCAACCATTAGTACCTTATTGAATCAAGAGTCCATTAATCATGAGGAAATGCATTCCTTGTTAATTGGCCAATTCAATTCGGTTTATAAGGACGAAATTCTACAAAGAATTATACAATGGGAATTATCGGAGGATAAGGAAATCCTAAGGAAGTTGGCAGATAGTCGGGAGGAAATTGGTGAAGAATTGATAAAGAAATACAGCAACAATCAAAACCCAGAGGTTGATACCCGTGCGATTTTAGCATTGCAAACTGCTGGATTATATTATTTGGCGATGCATGCCAGGACTAATGGAAGTACATTTTGTGGATTAGACCTAAACAAAGAAGAAGATCAAAAGAGAATTTCGGATACTTTAGATAATATTTTAAGAAAGAGTCAAACATGAAAAGAGTAATTGAAATCGATTCAAACCTTTCCTTGAAAGCTTTAGTGGAGAGCGATGCTATTCGCATGTTTAACATTATTGATACTCAGCGTGAATATTTGGGAGAATGGCTACCATTTGTTCAGTTCACAAATAAGATTGAGGATAGCAAAGGATTTGTTGAGATGGCAATGAACAATCGTAAGATCAAAAAAGACTATGTGTACAAAATCTGTTTGGAGGATCGCATGATCGGATTGATTGGTACAAAGGAGATCGACCTGATCAATAAAAACACAGAAATAGGGTATTGGTTATCTCGGGATTTTCAGAACCAAGGGATTATGACCAAATCGGTTCAAGCATTAATCCAAGAACTCTATGAAGAGCTGAAGTTGGAAAGGATTCAGATTTGCTGTGCCGTGGGTAATGAGAAAAGCATAAATATTCCTAAACGATTGGGGTTCAAATTAGAAGGAACCAAGCGGAATGGAGAATGGATAGGTAATCTTCAATTTAGGGAGTTGTTGGTTTTTAGCAAGTTAAAATCAGATTTCGATTAATTGATGATTATATTATAGCTAATTGCTTCTGTGAAGTTCATTTAGTTTATAACTAGTTTGAAAAATAAAAAAAGCCGGTAATACATTGAGTACCGGCTTATTTTTTGGCTTGGCAATTACCTATTTATTATTTTGCTTTTTCGCTTCTTTCATGGGATTACTTTCTGCGGACTGGCCACGAGCTGCTCTACCATTTTGTTGATAGATTTCAAATCTTGAAGGCTGAGCTGATCTTGGCCAAGCATTATTTGATTCATCGATATCTGCAGTTTCACGAAGTGGATCCAATTGGATTGATGCTACTTGTTTACTTTTTGCAAAGACCTTGGTAGCTTCGTTTTCATCCATTCTCCAAATATATGCTGGTACATAATCCTTCTCCTTTGATCCATCTGTAAAAGTCCATTCAACAATCAATGGCATGACTAATCCGCCATTATTCTTGAAGTTCAACTCATAAAATGAAGTTTTACCATTAAAAATATCTTTTTCTTTCTCGTTTAGCTTATTATAGAATTCTTGATAATTAGCTTCATCGGCAGGTTTCACAGCAAAACGGTCCCATTTGTTATAGAAATCCAATAAGGAGGTATCCTTATCAACCAGGAAAGCCATGTTTTCTTCCATATTACGTTGGCGGGTGATACTATTCAAATCTTTCTCAAAAGCATCTTTACGCTCTTGTTGTGTTTTTTTAGGATCGGCACCACTCATACGATATTGGGTTACATTTTCCAATGAGATTTCAACAGGGTCTGTACCAAAGAACCATCCTCTCCAGAACCAGTCCAAGTCCACCGCGGAGGCATCTTCCATTGTACGGAAAAAGTCTGCAGGAGTAGGATGTTTAAATTCCCATCTTCTAGCGTATTCCTTGAAAGCATAGTCAAATAACTCTCTACCCATAATGGTTTCGCGAAGGATATTCAATGCTGTTGCAGGTTTTGCATAGGCATTAGGTCCAAATTGAACAATATTTTCCGAATTGGTCATGATAGGTTCCAATTGATCTTTTGGAAGTTTCATGTAATCTACGATCTTATAGGCAGGACCACGACGAGAAGGGAAATCTTTATCCCATTCTTGTTCTGTTAAGTATTGTAGGAAAGTATTCAAGCCCTCATCCATCCAAGTCCATTGACGTTCATCGGAATTGACGATCATCGGGAAAAAGTTATGTCCAACCTCATGGATAATAACACCTATCATTCCATATTTCACAGCCTCCGTATAGGTTCCATCCTCATCTGCACGACCATAGTTGAAACAGATCATTGGATATTCCATCCCATTGGCAGCTTCTACAGAAATAGCAACCGGATAGGGATACGGGATTGAGAATTTAGAATATGTTTTTAAAGTATGTGCAACTACCTTAGTTGAGTATTTACGATACAAGGGATAAGCCTCAGGACCATAGTAAGACATGGCCATCGGTTGATTTCCAGGTACACCATCATTTACTTTCATGGCATCCCATATCAATCGACGAGAAGTTACGAAGGCGAAATCACGCACATTCTTAGCTTCATAAACCCAAGTTTTCTTGGCTGTTGATTTTTGTTGAATAGCTTTATTAGCATCTTCTAAAGTCACAATTTCAACCGGTTCTTTAGTTTGTTGTGCCTGTTTCCAACGTGCTAGTTGGGTAGATGATAAGACTTGGCTATAGTTTTGACATTCACCAGTAGCACCTACGATATGATCAGCAGGAACAGTGATATTTACTTTATAATCGCCGAAAACTAGAGCAAACTCTCCCCTTCCGGTAAATTGTTTATTCTGCCAACCTTGAAAGTCTGAATAAACAGCCATTCTCGGGAACCATTGTGCAATGGTATACAGATAATTATCATCTTTAGCGAAATGCTCATAGCCACCACGACCACCTTCAACCATACGGTCAGAGATTTTATAATCCCAATCAATTTTAAGTACAAACTTAGCTCCTGGCTTCAATGCTACGGGAAGATCAATTCGCATCATCGTGTAATTGATCGTATATTTTAATGGTTTATTAGCACCATCAGTTACTTTATGAATATTGACCCCAAAGCCTTTATTCTCCGGAACCAATGATTTTAGTTGATCGATGGACATTTTCTCACGAAGACTACTTTGCTCAAAACGCTTGTTTTCGGCATTGTCAGCATGCTCATTCTCATCCAACTGCAACCAAAGGTAGGTTAATGGGTCTGGCGAATTATTGGTATAGGTAATGGTTTCAGAGCCTTTTAATACCTGATTGGCATCATCCACTTCTACATCAATCAAGTAATCTGCTTTTTGTTGCCAATACATGGAACCCGGGGCTCCCGAAGCAGTACGAAAGATATTAGGATCGGTGAGCAGGTTTCCAAGTTGCTCGAATTTATTACCATGGTTAGACCCAGGGTTATGCTGCATTTGCGCATGTGTGGATAACCAACTAGCTGAGCCCAATAGAGCCAAGCATATGGTTTTAAATAGATTATGATTTATTTTCATAAGGGTATACGTTCAAGAGCCATAATAAAGGAAATTCCAATTACTGCTGATGATAAGAAGAAACTCCAATCACGATTGCTGACTGCAAAAATCTTTAACATCAATTCAGATAACAGAATAACAAAAAAGACAATAATTAGTTGCCCAAACTCTAGACCTATGTTAAAGGAGAGCAAAGGGATAACGATATTGGCTTCCTGACCTAATAAAGACTGTAAATAATTTGAAAAACCAAGACCGTGAATCAATCCAAAGAATAAGGTCATGGCATATAAGACATAGGTATTACGCTGTTTTCTACGTTTCGGCAGATTATAGAATGCCGTTGCGAGGATTGTAACCGGGATGAGGAATTCCACCCAAGCCGTATCCACACGAACTATTTTAAAAGCGGCTAAGGCTAGGGTTATGGAATGTCCTACCGTAAAGGCAGTCACCAACCATAATATTTTCTTCCAATCTTTTAGGGTATAACTACAACACAGGACCAATACAAAAAGTATATGGTCATAACCCGTCAGGTCTAAAATATGCTGCCAACCAAGCTGAAAATAGATAGAAAAATCGCTCATTAATTAGGTCTTGTAATAATTACATATCAAAATTAATATTATTTTAACATACACAAACGGAATTGCTAAATTTATACAGTTTTACACATAATTGTTGCAAAACTCTGCAAGATGAAATTGAAAAAAATACGTTTGGGATTGGTGTTATTGGGGTTAGGAATTGCCTTATTTGCCTATGCACACCCATTTTATGTAAGTATTACTTCCATAGATTTCAACCCCAATAAAAAAAGGATTGAAGTTTCTTGCAGACTATTTTATGATGATCTGGAAATGGCATTGAAAAATCAATTAGGACAACACATTGATGTCATTCATCCGAAAAACAAAGCCCAGGCAGATTCTGCCATTTCTAAATACATTCGTCAAAACCTAAAAATCAATGTAAATAATAAAGCCTATAACCTTCAATACGTCGGTTACGAGATTGAAGAGGATGTAGCATGGTGCTATTTGGAGTTAAAAGATATTTCGGCTGTCAGTAAATTGGATATTGTAAATCAGCTCTTGTACAAAGATTTTAAATCACAATCCAATATCATGCATATCAAGGTCAGCGACAAAAAGAAAAGCACGAAACTCGACAATCCTAAAAGAACAGCCAGTTTTACATTTTAAATAAGATTTTCTTGGAGAATGAAGGGTATTTTGGAGAGATGAACCCCTCTAAAACACAAAATGCTTTTTTCTCAAAAAGCACGTCTAAATTAATTTGTTTTGTTTTTTTAGAACGGTTAACTTTTCTTGTTAACTCTTCTATCTTGTGGGCTTGGTTGGTTTCCGATAAACCCGACATTTGTTACGTAAAATGAAAATGGGTTTTGGATTAGTTGTTCTTTGTTCTTTCTTTCTTTTTTAATCATATTATATTACCTTTCTTTTATTGTTTGCGAGTAATATAACAAATTTTGAGCCAAAAAGCAAATATTTCAATAATTAAATTAATAAAGCCATAAAAATTTCCTTCTAAAAAGATTGTTATCTTTTAGATTTTAAGCAAAAACTTGATATGTTGATGGGCCCTTTTCTTTTAGTTTGCCAGATTAACAGCATGTCGATGGATAAATTCTGAAGGCGAACTATGCAAAATATGTTTAAAGACTCTATTAAAATGTACGACGGTATTGAATCCACATTGATACGCAACTTCGGAAATATTTTCGGTTGACTTGTTAATTAACAATTGACATGCTTTTTCAATTCTGATTTCATTTAAAAAGGTCACATAGGTCTTCATGGTATGCTTTTTAAAGTATTTACAGAAGGCAGACGGAGTCATATGTATTAATTTAGCCACCGCATCGATACTGATCTCTTTATTATAGTTTTCCAATGAATAGCGAAGTACCTCATTAATCCTCACCCCTACTTTATCATTAAAATTAGACTCAGGCAATCCAGAGTACAAGGAAATCATTTCTTTTTCGTTCGCAATCAGATAATCGAATATTTCCAGTACACGCATTAGTTTCGGCAAACCGTCTTCTCGGAGAAGCGACTGAAAGATAGATCGAACTGGCAAGCTGTATCTCTGAAGTAGTTTTTTACTGGAATCTAGGGAATTGAAGATGTCTCGAATCCGATGCAACTCCTGCATATTGAAAAATGATTGCATCTTATCAAAGGCCACAAAGATATGGACAACATGGATTTGATCTTGATCGGCACCTTCCTTGATAAAGATGTGCGGATCATTAGCCTTTAAAATATAGATTTCATTTTCAAAAAATGGCTGAATCAAGTTTCCAATCACCACAGAACCTCTCCCTTTCAAAATATAAGAGATTTGAATTTCCTTATGTCTGTGATAGTGGCTATAGAAATCCTCTCTGAAGTCTTCTTGAATATAAAATGAACCAGCGCCAAAAGCGGGCACAGTAAATTCAATTGGAAATCTTGCCTCCATAGTTTTTAAAGCTTCCATACAATCCTAATTTTGTTCCCTTTCTACTGGTTAGTGGAGATTGGGAGTTGGTTTTCATAATTTAGTTATAACAAAAATATCATATTTTTTCAATCGTGAGGTATATTTTATAATAATATCCGATAATTTTGAAAAATATTTTCCGTAAAGAATTATTCCTATTTAATTAACAAGGGTTTGTATCATAACTGGATTAGTATCTTGGAATGGAAATTATTAAATTCGACCTACAATTCAATCTAAAATTCAAATTCTAAATGGTAAAAGAGGCAGTATTAATAGGACTTGGTGGAGCTACTGGAAGTATTTTAAGGTACATCTCCGGACAATTCATCAGTAAAAATTTCCCAAGTCAAATTCCAATGGGCACCTTGGTCGTGAATCTTTTGGGATGCCTATTAATTGGAATATTGGTTGGTTATTTCAGTAAAAATCAGATTTCCGGCAATGAATGGAAATTATTGTTGGTCACAGGCTTCTGCGGTGGATATACCACCTTTTCTGCATTTGCGATTGAAAATATCAATTTAATTCAAAATCAACAAGTCAGTCAAGCCCTAATTTATATTGGGCTAAGCATCATCCTAGGACTCTTAGCCGTGTGGCTAGGCTTAACGGTTGTTAAACTTTTTCAATAGTAATTCTTATTCCCGGCTCTTAGCCATCAATTCTGAGTTTAATACCTTTTTATGAATGGTATTATCCTTGATTTGTTGGGTCAATGCAATCACACTTTCTTTCGCTAACTGCTCAATTGGTTGTTTTACATGAATAATTGGGTGATAGAAGAAATCATAAACCTCACTAAAGTCAAAACACATCACATTGAGGTCTTTTGGTATCTGGATTCCTTTTTGGGTAAGATATTTCAAACCATCCACTGACAAGGTATTGGTTGCAAAAACTATTGCATCGGCTTTTTGGGAATTCAATATTTCATCAAGTGCCCCATTCAATTCCAACTGTTGCTTACTGAAATTAATCTTATAAACCTTTGAATTCACTTTGGAGCTAGCGTCCAGGAAACCTTGCTCGCGATCTTTCATATGTTGCAAACTACTATTGTAGGCTACAAAGGCTAGGTTTTTATAACCTAGGTCCAATAAATGACTAACAGCTTTTGTCATGGAGCTTTTGTTATCTGTTACCACATAGCTAGAGTCAACGTGATCAAAATGTCTATCGATCAAACAAATTGGAATCCCGAGGGATATGATATATTCAATGGTTTCTTCAGAGTTATCTGGTGGCGAGATAATGAAGCCATCTACCTGTCTCTTAATAAAAACATCAACGAGGTTTTTTAATTTCTCTGTGCTTTCATCCGAACTACCGATAATGGTTGTAAGACCATAATGACTGGTTTCATCTTCCACCCCACGAGCAATGGATGCAAAGAAGGGGTTGGAGATATCAGCCACGATAAGCCCCACTGTATTGGTTTTTCCTGTTTTTAAACTTTTAGCAATATGATTTGGTTGATAGTTAAGTTCTTTGGCTGCTTGACGTATTTTTTCAGCAGTTGCCTTTCCTACTCTACCCTTTTCTTCGTTACCACTTAATACGTAAGATACTAATGCTGTAGAAACCCCAATTTTCTGTGCAATATCTTTTAATGAAACCTTTTTTACCATTTTGTAAATATATTATTATTAATTCATAATTAGCCTTGCGCTACCATTCTGCAAGGACCTTTTCACCCCAGTGGTCAATAATTCTGTTGACGGCTTCCGCAGCAGCACCATTGCCCCAATCATAGATAGTAAACTCTCCAATACCTATTCCATTGGAATCCGTATGCCCATCATGGCCGTAATTCTCCATCATAAAACCGTAATCCTGAGAACCTAAGAATGGCCAGCGTTGTTGCCATTGCGCCATCGTTTCTTTATTCTCCGGTGCATACATCATCACAAAGGATGCTTTCAATGCAGCAATTCCACGCTGCATATAATCTTTTCTTTTCAACAACTTTCCATATTCCATAATGAGTTCAGCGAAAAGACTCTGACGGGAATCATTCCATTCCGCATCGGCATTCATCACACCAAAACCTCCAAATGCATGGATATAGATAAATGAAGGCTGCCAAACTGCTTGCCACATCAGCAATTCATCAAGCACCCTTTTGCCAGTTTTTAAATAACCTTTCTGTCCTGTTATTTTATAAGCTTCCAACGCCGCTTGAGCTGTATAATACATACTTAAGGTGTTCTGCTTATACATATTATTGCGTTGAAGTTTTTGGTCTACCAATTTATCATGACCTAAACGACTACAAGACCAATAAGTCTCAAAATCTTCCCAGCGACCTACCGGAACTATTTCCTTTTCAATAACCGCCATAGCTTTCAATGCAGCCGCTTTATATTTTTCGTTTTTATTAATCTGATATAGTTTCAGCAAGAAAGTGACAGACATGGCTGATTCTGGCGATCGACTCAATATTTCCATATCTTTTTGATCCTCCAAACTCAACCAAGCAGGAAAATAACCATCCGGTCTTTGGATACTAACCAATGCATCTGCATAGGTGGTTGCATAGTCTAAAAGTCTTTTATCCTGCTCCAGTTCACTGTACCATTGCAACATTAACAAGGCCGTATAGCTCATATCCAACACATGATATGGGGACTCCTTGGCATTCCAGGTAAATGGATTCCGATTGGAATTTCCAAAATAATAGGTATCCCAACCTGCAGAACGCCAGTATTTCTTGCCATCGATTACCTGCTCTTTCATTTCCGTTCCTATCAGTCCAGGAAAGAATCCATTTTTCTGAGGAAAAGAGAGCGCAAGTTCTTTTGTTAAATTAGCGTAGTTCAGTAAAGAGTCAACCTGTTTCCTTCTGGCATAGCGGAATAATCCAGATGCTGAGCGCAAAGAATTAAACCATGCTTGGTTCCAGATAGACCTGAATTCCCGCTCATTAACTTCACCTTTATAATTTGGGCTTTGCGTCACATTGACAATAAATGTTGGAGCACCAACCTTTTTACCCTTTAAATCAAATTCTTGCCATACCGCATCCCTCCAATGATTAAATGCCCAATTGTAGGTGTAGTCCACATAAGGATCCAGATTATTCTCAGGAAAAGGTTCGCCTTTTTTATAAAGTTCCTCTCCCCATTGCTTCCACATGAATTGATTCAATACAGCAAATGGATTTTCTATTTGGCGAGCCTTGGATGATAGTAAAACATAGAAAGCAAGCTTATAGCTACCCTTCTTAAAGTTGGTTATATCGGTTTGTTCATAAAGAATATGGTCCGTAATCTTGGAATCTGACTGCCCTAAGGTCAATAGGTTATCTTTTGCATTCAAGTCCATGAACCAGGGCACTAAAGGTTTTTCCTCCAATAAAGTCACATCCGGAACAATGGTCAAGGATTTCTTGGCATCATGGACAATCATTGCTGCCGAACGAAATACATGTTGCGCAATAATATGGTTGTCTGTAGGCGTTAAATGTGGAGCCCATTGAAAGCTAGGTACAAAATTAGGCTTGATGGACACATATAACCTCTTGAAACTGATATCATTGGTAATCGTCCAATCTAACTCAACCCGATAGGTTGACTTATTAATTTTCTTGAAATTAATTTCAGGGTTCTTCCCTTCAATTTGTGCATATTCTAAATTTGCTATATAGGGCATTAATGCTTTAGGAATATCATTGGCAGTGCTTTTTGATATCCCGAAAGGATTAATCCAACACAATAGCATAATTAAGATATGAAAACTATGAAACTTCATTCTTAAAACTTAATCATTATTTATTACGGTTCCGAAATAGAGGTATTTCTGATAACGCTTGTCATACAATTCTTTATTCTCTGGATTAGGAACATATTTTTTTTCGAATCCTGAACCCATTTCATCCATGGCATCTGATAAAGTTGGATATATGCCGGCAGCAGTTGCGGCCAACATACATGCGCCCATGGCACAAGTTTCATCCGAGCTGTGTACTTTTATTGGCCTCTGGAGCACATCTGCCAAGGTTTGCATCACATAATCCGATTTTTTTGCAATCCCTCCGATGCCAATTACCCCTTTGATTTCGACCCCTTGGGTTTCGACATGCTCAACAATAGCTCGCGAGCCAAAACAAGTGGCTTCCACCAATGCCTGAAATAAGCTGACGGGACCTGTAGCTAAATCAAGATGAAATAGTGCTGCTGTCAGAGTCGGATTAACATTGGGGGTTCTGCGTCCGTTAAACCAATCCAAGGCGAGCTCTGAGTCTTCGGTAATCGGCTGTTGTTTAGCCAATTCGGAAAGATCGGAAAGTAAAGATTGCTCAAGCTTTTCATGTAAATCGGAAATCGCCTGACTACCCATAGATGCATCCTCCTTCAAATTATTCCTAACCGGCCACAACAGCAAGTTCTTCAACCAATTATACACATCGCCGAAAGCAGACTGACCTGCCTCTAGCCCGATATATTGTGGAACGATAGATCCTTGAACCTGTCCACAGATTCCACGAACCAATCGATTCTGTAATTCTTCTTTTTCAATAACCATCATATCGCAAGTCGATGTCCCCATCACTTTGCACATATACCCCGGTTTTATTTGAGCTCCGATTGCTCCAACATGCGCATCAATGGCACCCACACAAATCAATACCTCTTCGTTAAGTCCAAATTTATCAGCCCATTCCTGAGAAAGGGTTCCAACGACCTCATCAGCCGTGTAAACCTCTTTGCCAATGGAATGATAAATCCGTTCCAGTTGAGGGTCTAAATGATTAAAAAAATCTACCGGAGGATAACCACCCAATTCTTTTGCCCAGAGAGCCTTATGCCCTGCAGCACAAACATTCCGTTGAATTAAATTAGCGTCCTGCTGACCTGTCAACAGATAGGGCAACCAATCACTTTGTTCCAACCATGAATAGGTTTCTTGGAAAACCTCTTGATCTGTTCTTACCAAGTGCAATAGTTTCGACCAAAACCATTCTGATGAATATGCTCCCCCACAATAACTGAGGTAATTCACATCAAAATCTTCGGCTTTCTTATTGATTTCCTCAACCTCTTTAATCGAGCTATGATCTTTCCACAGGAAGAACATCGCATTCGGGTTTTCAGAAAACCGTTCGGATAAAGCTAGCGGCTGTCCATTTTCATCTATCGCAACAGGTGTAGAACCGGTTGCATCTATGGAAATGGCAACAACATTCTCTTTTACGGAGTCATCCACATTGGCTAAACAGCCTTGCACACAAGCCTCCAAACTTTCAATATAGTCCAAAGGATGTTGTCTGAATTGACTACGTTTTGGATCGCAGTACAATCCCTCCTTCCATCTTTTGAAATTTGAAACTGCAGAACCGATTACTTCTCCATTCGAAGCATCAACCAATAAAGCTCTGGCTGAGTCGGTTCCAAAATCAACTCCAATAACATATGATTGTTTCATTCGATCATTTTTAATGCGTCGGATTTGACATATCCAACTTACCTTCTACTTTTCCCACACCCCAGATTGCAAAAATGGCAATCACCACATAACATAATACAGGAATAATAAAGCCTGTCGCCATAGAACTATGATCTGCGATCAAGCCCATTAATGGTGGACAAAATGCACCTCCAGCAACTGCCATAACCAAAAAGGAGGATCCTTTTTTGGTTAATGTTCCTAAATTGTTAATGCCTAAGGCAAAGATTGTTGGGAACATGATTGACATAAAGAAATAGGTCAAAAAGAGGGCAAAAACTGAAACCCAGCCTAAGTTCAGGAATACTAGGATATTCAGGATAACATTCATCACCGCATAAAATCCTAACAAACGATGCGGTGCAATAAACTTCATGAGATAGGAACCTGTAAGACGCCCTATCCAGAATGCTCCCATACCACCAATCGCTAAGATTAAGGAAGCGGCTTGTTCATCATTTTTAGGCATAAAGAACTCACCAAATGCCCCTAAATGATTCATAATATTTGAAATCGGAGTTTTTAAATCATGAATAGCATCAATCACATAATTGATGAAAAATGAATTCGTACCTGTTTGAGCAGCTACATATAAAAATTGAGCTATTACAGCAAAAATAAACACCGGGTGCTTCAATAGATTCCGCATTGGCGGATTCTCTTCATACTCACCAGCCTCTTTTTTCTCCTTAATCTCCGGAAGTTTGATAATGAGGAATACAATCGCCACCACAACTACCACACAACCGATTCCAATATAGGGCTGAACCAAGGAATCAAACTTATCATGTTCTCCTTCAGACTCTGTTCCGAATATCATCAATCCCCCAATCAGCGGGCCTAATATCCAGCCCAATCCATTGAAAGATTGCGATATATTAATTCTTCGAGCAGCTCCATCCTTGGATCCTAATACGATCGAATATGGATTGGCAGCAGTTTCCAGGAAGGCAAGTCCACAGGCAATAACGAATAAAGCGGTCAAGAATGGAATAAATGCGGCCAATTTAGCTGCTGGATAGAACATAAATGCGCCAATGGCAAACAACGTCAATCCGAAAATAATCCCTTTCTGATATCCGAACTTCTTGATAAATAACCCTGCCGGAATAGCCATCGCCAAATAGCCGATATAGAGCGAGAATTGTACAAATCCTGATTGTGCTTTGGATACATGCAACAAATCTTGAAAATGCTTGTCTAATACATCCAAAAAACCGTGGGCAAAACCCCAAAGCAGGAATAAACTACAGATAAATAAGAATGGAACCAATAGGTAGTTCCCTTCATCATCTCTAAACAAAGATTTCTTCTGATTGCTCATGTCTTTTATTTATAAAGTGGTCCAAATACCTCACAAGCCCTATAGTCTGCTCCTTCTTGATTCATTCCGAATGCTGCCCAAGTTGCAGGTCTAAACAATCGGTTAGCTGGTACATTGTGCATACATACTGGAATTCTTAACATCGCTGCCATGGTAATCAGGTCATGGCCGATATGGCCATAACTAATGGCTCCGTGATTTGAACCCCAATTTGCCATTACAGAATACACATTCGTAAAGGCTCCTTCTCCAGTCAATTCAGGCACAAACCAAGTGGTAGGCCATGTTTTATCCGTACGTTCATCCAGCACTTTATGTACTTTTTCAGGAATATCAATGGTATAGCCCTCAGCAATTTGTATCGTCGGACCTAAACCTTTAATCAAATTTATTCTACACATCGTTACCGGCATCCCACCCTTACTTAAAAAGTTGGAGGAATAACCACCACCCCTGAAATAATCCCGGTTAGCAGGATACCAAGTCGTTGCTTTTAAACATGCTTTAGCTTCCTTGTCTGAGATTTCCCAATAGGGTTTCATAACTGGTTTTCCATTTGCTGTTTGTTGTCCGGTTCCATCAAGTGTTGCCGAACCTGAATTTATCAAGTGGATAAAGCCATCTTTGGCAGCTCCGGTAGGTTTCCATCCGCTTACTCTTTTAACAGCATCAGGCGACCAGTACGTTCTCACATCCGCAAATATTTGCGCTGTATTGGTTAAAAGATAATTGAAAGCCATAGAAACACCATTCAAGGAGTCATTTTCCGTAGCAACCATGTAAGGAGCTCTATTTCCATTCCAATCAAAGGAGGAATTTAGAATTGCTTCCGAGAAATCGCCGTTAGGCAAAAAGTCGGTCCATTGTCTTTGTCCCTGAAATCCCGAAATAAAAGCATGGTGACCCATCGCCTCTTCAGCATGTCCCATCTCCTTTAACTTTGGATTTCCAATCATCAAATCTCGGATGATCAAGGTCATTTTTACTACAAATTCCCAATCCTCATCCTTTTCCTTCCGATTTTTTACTTTATGTTTCTGATTAAAATCAGCACCTTCTTTACAGTGTTTCTTGGTCCAAGATAATGCTTTCTTGAACTCCTCTTCATCGTAGATACCCAACTGAATACGTCTCAACACTTCCGAAGAATCCACATATTCATTGCGCATTCCTAGATATTCCTGGAAGAATTCAGCATTAACGATAGATCCCACGATACCCATAGATACCGATCCGATCGCCAAATAACTCTTACCGCGTAAAATTGAAACCGCTAAACCAGACTTAGCAAAGGATAACAGTTTATCCCGAACATCATTTGGAACTTTCGTATCCCCCATGTCCTGAACATCATGTCCATAAATGCTAAATACAGGTAATCCTTTTTGGTTATGCGCAGCTACTGTAGCAGCCAAATAGACTGCTCCAGGTCTTTCTGTTCCATTAAAACCCCAAATCGCTTTAGGACGAATAGGATCCATATCCATGGTCTCAGAGCCATAACACCAGCATGGAGTCACAGAAAGTGAAACGCCCACCTGTTCTAAATCAAACTTCTCTTGGCAATCTGCTGCTTCTTTCACTCCGCCAATGCAACTATCTGCAATTACACATTGTACAGGACTCCCATCCGGATATTTCAATTCAGATTCATATAATTTCGCAACAGCTTTTGCCATATTCATGGTGGTGTCTTCCAAGGATTCTCGGATACCACCCCAACGGCCATCGATTATTGGTCTAATCCCAATTTTTGGATATTTATTCATGTTGTAGTGCTTTAAAATGCAGATTGAATATCTTGAACAGTTATATTAAATAACGTTTTTAACAAACTAGCTATTTGCTCTTTATCTCCAATAAAATGATAGACATTATGCGTATGTTCCAGCTTTTCCGAAGGCTTTAAGAATGCAGCAGGTGAGACACTTTCAATTTCATAAAATGGCCCCATCTGACCTCCATCTTCCAATGGTCCATCATTATAGGCATTCACAGCATCGCCTAGGAATGGATCTTTTTCAGTTGTCCATTCTTGATTCAGATAAGTCTTACTGGGATCAACAGAAAACTTCGTCACCGTTAATACACCATGCTCTAAATCATAGCTCCCAGCAATGGTTTTAGCACGTGCTGGCGAAAGCCCAAGTTTGCCACGAGACTTACCATCGGCTTTGAAGTACAATATTCCATCCTTATAGCTGATTCGATCTTTATCGATTTCTCCGAAATAATCCGTTGTTGCCACCTTTCCCTTCGCTGCTTCTTGATACGGCACCAAAATAACCGTGCTGTCTGATGGCATAAACATATCTAAACTCCATAGACAAGGCGCACCTGTTTCTTTCGTCCAAGCTTCCTTACCCGTGTTGGTGATTCCATTCAACGTACTAAAACCTACAGATTTGATTTGATCATTCAATTGGATTCCTAAATCTGATTCGATTTGGGAATTACTAAGCATCTTGACCTCACGATTTAATTTCATCGTTAATACGGTTCCTGCATAATTCTTTAACTCCGCAGTTTTTTCCATGCTAGCCGAGTTTCCATTTGATGACAGCAAGGTCCATGCTTCCGTATCGATAGCGCTAGGTGTTTTCCAATAGTCATAAACCATTTCATTGCCTTTTTCAAAGTACAATGAAAATGGACCACCTTCAGGCCCTAACCATAAACGATCTTCACCACCATAGGCATTCATGTGCGGATCAACTGGAGCTGAAAATGCTTTATAATTCACCCAACCAAAGCTTTTTCCATCTGGTCCATCAGCTGTGGAAGTAAATACTTTACCTTGATATTTCGGGGAAACCAAAATCTGGCCTAAACCACTCTCATTACTCAAAATCAATACGCTATCGTATTTTTGTAAAAATTGTAGATCATATCCGAATTGACCTGCTTTATATGTTGTATTCACTGTTTTCTCGGTTGATGAATCACTTTTCTTATTTTGTTGACAGGAGCTAGCCATCATGACTGCTGATGCCCCCATTAACGCATATACCAATGTTTTTTTCATAGATATTAGTTTACTTCTAAATCATTTTTGGAAGGAAGATTCGGGAACTTACCATGCGGCTCTGCTTGATACCAGTACGCTACAGAGATCATATCTGATTTCTGAGGAAGGTACCGACCTTCTGATCGCCAGCCCAAATCCTGAATGGTAACCTTTAAATCACCATCGAATCTAACTGGATCCAAAATATGCCAACGGTACATCCCAAACCTTTGCTGAGACTCATAAACACCATCAGGACGTATGACTTGATGAAGTCCTGCATATGGCGTCGAATATTCTTGATATTGTCGAGTTGCTTTATTTTCAAAATTGTATGAACCACAGAAATAATCCTCCAACCCAGTTCCTACGATGGTAGCATAATCTTTATCTCCATCCATAAAGAACTTGATTTCACCTTCTCCCCACCAGCCGATATTGTTCACTCCTACTGCTAAATAGGTTCCTACATATTGTCCTTTGCCTTTTATTCCATCAATAATGGTATGCAATGACCCTTGGGTAGGGTTTGAACGACGATATTGGGCATGAAAATAGGCCTCATCCTCAGGCACCTCTGTAACTGTATAATCGATTTGGTAATAAAGGTTCATGGGCTCACCGGAAATATTCTCCATCGTGATCTTGCAACTCTTCCGGAATGGCATTTTCCAGTAAGAATTAAACGCACTACCCGGGTTCACGGTGATGGCCAAACTATTCAATGGTGCAAAACGATGCCAAGCCATTCCAAAAAATGGACCTACAGGAGATTCTACAGATGGATTGGACTCTCCATCCCAATAAATTCTAAAAATAGTATGATTCCAATTCCCGGTTGGCGTCATCCACATATGCTGAATTACCCCTGACTCATTGATTTCAGCCATGGTAAAGGTTTCTCCAGGTTGAATGGTTATATAAGGATTCACTTTCCAGCCAACGCCCAATTCTCTGGATGCATGGGACGCATTTGCAACATTCTTCTGCCCAGCTTGCTTCGCTGGATCGGCCATGCCCCCTTTCCCTTTTTCACCCGTAAAATTCTCCGGACTGATCGATCTGGTCTTCGCATTTGAAAGCTTGGACAAAGTTCCCATATTCATATCAATCCCATTAAATTGAGGCTTTTGCTGGGCATAGGTCATACCACTGAGTAATAAGGAAGCTAATAATAATTTTATTTTCATGATTTATGTATTAGTTGATTATTCACATGTTTAATTGGAATCAATCTTCAACTTGAAAGAGCAAGCTTATTTTCCCGGTTAGAAGGAATGCTTTATCATGCTTTAAACGTTTAAGCAATTAGGCAAAAATCAAATCATTGTTGCAAATGATTTCTTTAATAAAGCTGTGATACTTTTAAGTTTATAATTACACAATGTTAATGCTTAAACGTTTAATATCAAAATAAATTCCAATATTTTTTAATCATTAATCAATAAATTATCAGTATTTCGAAGGGAAAAAGAATAAGAAATCTTAGGTTATTTTAAATAAAACAACATTTTTGAGAAATAGTTCTTTTTTGTAACAATTTAAAAAATCAAAATCACAAAATCATCTTACCATTTCCACTTCCCGAAAAACATTAATGTCGGGATGGTTCCAATTGAGTGGGGAGAGAAATAAAAAGAGCTGCATTTTACTCAAAGCAGCTCCTGGTCGTTTACAAAAGGTAGTAAATGAATTTTAATCATTAATCAAGGCTCGATCCAAGTGAACATAGCCTCCGTCCACATGAATAAGTTGACCCGTGGTATGACTCGATCGATCCGAAATTAAGAATACTGCCATATTCGCAATTTCTTCAACGGTCGTCATTCTATTCTCCAGCGGAATTCTACTCGTTATTTTCTTTAAGGTTTCCTCCGGATTTGGAATGGTTTTAATCCAATTTTCATACTGTGGAGTCATGCTTTCAGCAACAACAATAGCATTTACTCGGATGGAATAAGGCAATAATTCCACTGCCCACTCCCGAGTTAGAGCATTCCTACCGCCATTTGAAGCCGCATACCCTGACGTTCCGCCCTGCCCTGTTTCGGCAGTCTTGGAAGTAATATTTAATATCGTTCCTTTATTTTTCTTTAGTTCAGGCAAGCAATAATGGGCCATCAAATAATAATGCACCAAGCTATTATGCAAAGATTTTACGAATGAATCATAATCCCCATCTTCCAAGCTAACTCCATCATTCAGTCCGGCATTGTTTACCAAAGCATCTATCTTGCCTAATTGAGAAACAACTTGTTCAACTGCAATTTTACAGTCTTCAGGCTTCGTCAATTCGGCCACTACTCCCAGGGACTGAAAGCCTTTCTCCGCCAACTCTGCTACCACTAAAGCATTATCTTTTTCTTTTCGGCCGATGATTACCGGAATAGCACCTTCCTCAGCCAACATCTCGACGATACCTTTTCCAATTCCCTTAGCACCGCCTGTAACCAATACTACTTTACCTTTTAAATTTAAGTTCATATAAACTATTTTAAACTATAGAATTTCACCGCATTATCACCCCAAAAACCTTTCAGTTCTGACTCACTGAAATCTCCCAAACGATGCTCAACAATCCGCAAGGCATCCTCATAACTACCAGCCAACAAGCACACCGGCCAATCCGAACCAACCATCAATCTATCCTTTCCAAAACATCTTATCACATGGTCTAAATACTCTGTGAAATGATCCAGCTTCCAGTTCTTCCAATCAGCCTCCGTCCCAAGTCCGGAAATCTTACAATGTACATTGGGAAAAGCAGCCAAATCCTCGATATATTTAGCCCAATCTCTAAATTCCTGAGACTTGATGGGCGGCTTAGCGATATGGTCCAGCACAAATGCCTGTTTCGGATTTGCTGCCACACAAACCAAGGAACTCTGATAATGCCTTGGTCGAAGCAACAAATCATAGGTATAACCATATTTCGTTAGAGCTGCAATCCCTCGCAAGAACTCATCTCTATTCAGAAAATCCGGATCATCCTCCCCTTCAACAACATGTCTGAACCCTTTGATAACCTCATGTTTCGAGAAATTTTCAAGATACTCCTCAACCCTTTCTGACCGTAAATCAACCCAACCTACAATTCCCTTAATCAGTTTATAAACCTGAGCTAACTCCAATAGAAACTCTGTTTCCCGATGCGACTGATCCGCTTGAACAGCTACGACCCCATCGAAACCTAATTCCTTCAGGGTTCCAGAGATATCATTGGGCAAAAAATTCCGCTGGATCGCCGACATTTCATCGGTAATCCAAGCATCCTTCTCAGGATGATAAAGCCAAAAATGCTGATGAGTATCTATTCTCATAACAATGGATTATGATTTTTGAAATGCAATAACTTCCTGACGTTGTTCACCTAAATGATCTGCACCTAATTCAATAACATCTCCAGGTTGCAAATAAATTGGCGGATTGAACCCTAAACCTACTCCTGCTGGTGTTCCAGTGGAAATAACATCCCCAGGCAACAAAGTCATGAATTGAGAAACATAAGAAACCACAAATGGAACATTGAAGATCAGGTTTGAAGTATTTCCATCCTGGTAAGTCTTTCCATTCACCTTCAACCATAATTTCACATTATTGATATCAGGAATTTCATCCGAAGTGGTCATATAAGGTCCCATTGGAGCAAACGTATCACAACCCTTCCCTTTATCCCATGTACCACCACGCTCTATTTGGAATTCACGCTCCGAAACATCATTATGCAAAACATAGCCACAAACGTAATCCAATGCTTCAGACTCATCTACATAAGATGCTTTCTTACCGATTACTATACAGAACTCCACTTCCCAATCCGTCTTCACAGAATTCCTAGGAATCATTACCTGATCGTTAGGTCCAACCAAGGCGGTTGTAGACTTCATAAAGATGATTGGTTCTTCTGGAATCTTTGCCCCTGTTTCATTGGCATGATCCAAATAGTTCAATCCAATACAAACAATTTTTGAAGGTCTTGCGAATGGAGCTCCAATTCGGCTATCTGCTGGAATCTCAATCAACTTACCATGGTTCGCCTTTACAAACTCCTCCAATCGCTCCAAACCATTATCCGTGAAGAACTCCTCATTATAATCTCCGCCAAATGCTGAAACATCATAGTTCTTACCATCAATATGAACTCCGATTTTCTCTCTTCCTGAATCTCCGTATCTAATTAATTTCATATGTAAAAAGTATTTCGATATGCGATTTAGGCCCCTAAAGTCTTAAACCTAAACCTCTATCCTGTAAAAAATATATTAAGCCAATATTAGATTGTAAGCTGAATAAATGCTGGTCGATCTAATCAACTCCAACATATTGGTTTAAGATCTAATTATTCAATTTAACAAATCCACCATCGATAGCATAGTCATTACCAGTGATAAAGCTAGCATCATCTGAACAAAGAAATAAAGCCAATTTTGCAATTTCCTCTGGCTGCGCCATCCGACCAATCGGTTGGGTTTGCGATAATTTCTCAAACATTTCCGCCTCTTGACCCGGATAATTCTTCGCAATAAACCCATCCACAAACGGCGTATGAACACGCGCTGGTGAAATTGAATTCGAACGAATATTATCCTTCAAATAATCTTTGGCTACCGACAAACTCATAGCGTAAATTGCCCCTTTACTCATCGAATAAGCAAAACGATCTGGTATACCAACCAATGTCGCTATGGAAGCTAAATTTAAGATGGCACCACCAGCATTTGCTTTCATAACCGGAACGACCGCAAATAAAGCGTTATAAGCGCCTTTTACATTCACTTGGTATATTCTATCAAAATCATCCGAAGAACAGTTCTCAAGCTTTCCTACATGGGCAATACCAGCATTATTCACCAAGATATCAATTCTGCCAATTTGCTTGACTGTTTCCAGAACCTCCGCCTGCTGACTCACATTACAGGTATGGATCTCACATTTCCCGCCTTGCGACTCAATATCAGCCTTCGTATCTTCTGCACCTGTAGGATTCAAATCCAAAATATGGACTGTCGCTCCCTCCTTGGCAAACAAGGTTGAAATCGCTCGTCCAATTCCGCTTCCTCCTCCGGTCACAATGGCTACCTTATCTTTTAACCTAGACATATTATATTGTATTATAGTATTTTAATTATTACATTTTAAAGTGAAACTCCACGTCTCCAAGGAATAAAATCATCCTGCCCAAGCTTCACCGCTTTGGCAGTAACCTCGCCACTTGCTACTGCAATGACGTATTCCAAAATCCGATGTGCCGCCTCAGCAATACTTTCTTCGCCGTCAATGATGGTCCCGCAATTTAAATCGATGGCATCATTCATTTTATTGAACACCTTGGTATTCGAAGCCACTTTGATCACCGGGCTAATCGGGTTACCAGTCGGCGTACCTAATCCTGTTGTGAACAAAACTATATTCGCACCGGCAGCAACCTCCGCCGTGGTACTCTCTACGTCATTTCCTGGGGTACAAAGTAAATTCAACCCGGGTTGATTTGCCAACTCTGGATAATCCACAACCGCAGCAACTGGGGATGTTCCACCCTTTTTAGCTGCTCCGGCTGATTTAATCGCATCAGTAATCAATCCATCCCGTATATTTCCTGGCGATGGATTCATGTAAAAACCTGAACCATCAGCCTCTGCTTTCGCATTATAAGTTCGCATTAAGTGGATAAACTTCTCAGCGGTAGGTTCGTCTATGCAACGATCACTCAACTCTTGCTCCACTCCACAAAGCTCCGGAAACTCAGATAAGATTACTGAACCTCCCAAAGTCACCATCATATCAGAAAGATATCCCAAGGTAGGATTGGCAGAAATCCCTGAAAATCCATCTGAACCTCCACATTCCAAACCAATACATAATTTATCCAACCCTGCAGGGGTTCTTTCCAATTTATTCGCTTGAACCAAACCTGTAAACGTAGATTTGATAGCTTTTTGCATCAATTCCTGTTCAGTTCCTTCAAACTGTTGTTCAAAAACAAACAATGGCTTATCGAACTCCAGATCCCGTTTCGCAATTTCAGCCTTCAGAATCGAAGCTTGCGCATGTTGGCATCCCAAACTCAATACGGTCGCTCCCGCAACATTAGGATGGGTGATATACCCTGCTAGCAATCCACATAAAGCATCCGAATCCATCCTCGTTCCACCACAACCCATGTCATGATTCAAGAACTTAACCCCATCCACATTCGGAAAAAGCTTGTTCTTGCCCTTGTTGGCCCGTGCAGTACTTAAATCAACCGCCATCAATTCATCTACAGAAGCTCCATTTTTATATTTGGAAATCAACTCATCTACCTCATCGGAATAGTCCTTCGATTCAACCTTATACCCTAACTTCTCCTCCAATGCTGATTTCAAGGTCAATACATTCCTGTTTTCGCAAAATACCAGGGGAATAACCAACCAATAATTGGCAGTTCCAACCAGACCATTACTACGGTGAAAACCCTTAAAACTGCGTTCTTTAAATGCCGAAACATCCGGTTGAACCCATTCTAACTTTCTCTCACCTAACTTAAAGTCCTCCGCAGCATGACGTAAATTATGCACATCCAGCAGCTCCCCTGCATCCAGATCTTCATTTACCTTCCCCACCAAAACACCATACATGTAAACCTCAGAATCCTTCTTCATAGGTTCAATCGTAAACTTGTGCTTTGCCGATACTGCTCTTTTCAAAACAACTTCCTTACCTTGAAATTTCAAGGTATAACCCGCTACTAAATCTCGTAGCGCTACTAATACATTATCTTTTGGATGGATTTGTAAAAATTCCAATCTCTCTTTTTCCATTTGATTTTATAATTCAAATATTTGTTCCATCATTACCCACTTTTCACCAGGCTTCGACCCTGGTATGGACTGCTGATATTTCCACATTAATTGCTCCCAAACCTGTACAGCAGGGTTCTCAGCATCCATCTGATCTTTACGCTCAAAGCTAAAGGTTTCATCCACTTCCATAATCATAAACAACCGATTACCAAAGCGATATATATCCATCACTGTGATACCAGCATCGGTTATTGATTTCTTTATTTCGTTAGAAACTCGCCTATGATGATCCTCATACTCAGCGATCATCGTCGGGTCATCAACAAGATCCAATGCTAAAGCATATCTTTTATTACTCATATATTTATTCTCAATGTCCTTGTTTAACAGCCAGGTTATTACTCTTGTTTTGAGAAGCAAATAACGCCACAACCAAGAAACAAACCAAAACTACAAAATATCCGTATTGCATATTGCCGGTTAAGTCCGATACATAGCCCAATACTGGTGGCAATAATGCTCCACCAACAATTGACATAATAATCAAACTTGATGCTGACTTGGTATCACTTCCAGTTCCTTCAACGCCAATCGCAAAGATCGTAGGGAACATAATGGACATGAAAAATGCGATAGCAACCATACTGTACATAGTTAGCTTTCCACTTCCAAAAATGCAAACTAAGGTCAATAGCGTTGCAATTCCGGCATAGTATAACAATAATTTTGATGGAGCGATATATCGCATAAAGAATGTTCCAACGAATCTCCCCAACATAAACATCAAACCTGCTACTCCGGCATAATATTTTGCCTCTTTCGCTTCAATACCTGAAACCTCAACGGCATACACAATTAAGAAACTCAAAACACAAACCTGAGCGCCAATATAGAAAAACTGCGCTAAAACAGCCCACATCACATTTTTATGGCGCAATGCTTTAATAAAGCTTGTTCCACCCTCTTCTTCATCTTTAACTTCTGGAAGTTTGATGAAAAAGAATATGATGGCTACCAATAAAATGATAACCCCTAATATCACATAAGGTCCCTTGACCACAGCCGTTTCGGTTTGAATATATGCTAATCGCTCTACATCCGACAATGCCGCAACCTGCTCTACAGTCTTGGGGTCCTCCGCCAAAATAAACTTCCCCCCTACAATTGGAGCAACAAAAGCAGCTAATCCATTAAATGATTGTGCAAAATTCAACCGCTGAGTTGCCGTATTGGGATCTCCCAAAACAGTCATATATGGATTTGCTGCCGTTTCTAGGATGGTTATCCCACAGGCTACAACAAACAATGCCGACAAAAAGAACACATAACTCATCGTGTTTGCAGCCGGAACAAATAAGAAACAGCCTATAGCAAACAAAATCAATCCAACCAAAATCCCAACCTTATACCCATATTTCTGCATAATCAGTCCGGCCGGAATACCCATCACCAAATAAGCCACAAAAACTGCGGAATCCACTAAAGAGGCTTGTAAATGACTCAAGCTAAAGGCACTTCTTAAGTGCGCAATTAGGATTGGGTCCAGATTATGAATAAAGCCCCAGAAAAAAAACAGGGACGTGATTAATATAATAGCTACCGTATTACTCCGATTGTTCATAGTGGATTATAATTGAAAATCTAAATACGAGATATTTAGCTAAAAAGTATTGAACTATATTACCTTCTTTATAAACTATTTTAACATTATTCTCCTTTGATATCCATTTTTTATGAATAAATTCGACAACAATGATCATTAAACAACTAGCTGTTCCAAAATCACACAATCAAAGCTTCCAAATGCGTAGGGATTATTATCCGAAACATCAGTCCATTTGGCACTACCACGAAGAACTAGAATTGGTGTATGTCAAAAAAGGATCAGGCACTTTGTTCGTGGGTGACCGCATCAAGAGTTTTCAACCCGGCATCGTGGTATTGATCCCATCCCAGATTCCTCATTATTGGCTATTTGATGAAACTACAAAAGAGGATCAAAATGAACCCATTGACTGTGTCGTAGTTCATTTTATTAATGATTTTGGTATCCAAAATTTTGTCAACACTCCTGAAATAAGTTCGCTAAAACCCTTATTGGAATTATCGTTCAAAGGAAAATTAATGCAGGTCGAACCTAATGATGATTTTGATCGACATATTCAGAGTTGCTTAAATAGCAATGGATTAGCCAAACTATTCCATCTTTTGGAAGGTCTTAGCCTTCTCCAACAAGCAGATTCTGTTGAACTCATTAGTGAAAATTACTCCATCCTAAATCAATCCGAAGATCAATTTAGAATGAACAGTTTAATGGGCTATATCCGTCAGAATTACAAACATAAAATCATGCTGAAGGACCTGGCAAAGGTCGCCGGAATGACTGAAAACTCCTTCTGTAGATATTTTAAACAAAAGACAGGCAAAACCCCAGTACAATTCATCAATGAATTACGAATTTCTCACGCTTGCTTCCAACTAAAGAATAACAACCTGAATTTGAAGGAGATCTGCTATGACTCCGGATTCAACAACTTCGTGAGCTTCCATAAATCCTTTAAAACTATCACTGGGATGACTCCAGGCCAGTTTAGAAGTTAATCTACATTCTTTCGAAAAAAAATTTACCGAATCCAACAATACATTTCTCAATTTAAGGGAAAAATATATTTTTGCAGCTTACAAAACGTCTCCAATGAATAAATTTTATCGATTCTTCAATTTGCACTTTGGCGAAGAAGCCAAAGACAAAGTGTTAGAAAATGTAACCTCGAGCATCTCCTTTCGTGGTGCTAATGTTTGGATTCTTGCCTGTGCCATCGTGGTAGCTTCGGTAGGTCTAAATGTAAACTCTACCGCTGTTATTATTGGAGCCATGTTAATTTCCCCTTTGATGGGACCAATCGTAGGTGCCGGCTTTGCACTTGGAACATATGATTTTAATTTATTGAAGAAATCCATCAAGAACCTTGGTATTGCAACCATCGTCAGCTTGTTTGTTTCCTTCCTATATTTTCTTTTAAGCCCTTTTAAAGACGCGTAATCTGAATTACTAGCCAGAACCGCCCCGAATATTTACGATGTCTTAATCGCTTTCTTTGGTGGTTTGGCGGGAGTAATCGCTTTAACACGGGTGGAAAAAGGGAATCCCATCCCGGGTGTGGCAATCGCAACTGCCCTCATGCCCCCTCTTTGTACTGCCGGTTATGGCCTTGCCATCGGAAATCTATCCTATTTCGGCGGAGCCCTTTACTTATACACCATAAACTGCTTCTTTATCTGTATATCAACCTTCTTGATTGTCAAATTGTTGAAATACCCTAAAGTAAAATTCGTAGATCAGGAAAGAGAAAAAAAGATTACCAAAACTATCAGTACATTGATTTTGGTTATTCTGATCCCTAGCTTCTATTTGGCTTACCTGCTTTTACAAGAGAAAAAATACAGTCAAAATGTAGATAATTTTATTCAAAATGAGTTTACCAGTAAGGGCTACACCTTAATCTATGAAAACACCCATTTCAATGCAAATCCTAAAAAAATAGAATTGGCTTTTCTTGCCAAAAAATTTGATTCCCTGGAAATTAAGGAGCTAAACAATAAACTTCTATCCTATAACCTCGGAAATACCAACCTGGTAATCAGACAGGATAGCACTGATTTAAAACGTGATATCCTTGCCGAGATCAATAAACAATCTAGAAATGTGTCGGAAAAGGATGTAACCATACAGAATCTAAGAAGGGAACTTTCCACCTATACATTTGATGACTCTGACTTAATCAAAGAAATTAATATCTTATTTCCTGAATTGGCTCCATTCAGCATAGGAAAGCAATTGGTGGTAGTGAATCCGGACAGTAGTTTTTACCAAAATACAATTACCTATACAGCACAAAAACCGCTTAACCCCGAGGTTTCAGCCAAACTCAAAAAATGGCTCGAAAACAAATTGCAAACAGAAAATATCAAAATTGCTCGAACGAATTAAATCAAAAAGAGGTAGCTGAATAAGCTACCTCTTTTTGATTATTTATATTCCTTTTTAGAATTTAGCGCCAGATAACCAAATATTCCGGCTAATAAAGATGTCACTAAAATGGAGAGCTTTGCCTCTGAAACGTGCTCCGGATCATTAAAGGATAAGATTGCAATGAAAATTGACATGGTAAATCCAATTCCCGCCAATAAGCCTACACCAATGATATGTTTCCATTCACTACCTTCCGGCAAACTACTCAACTTCGCTTTAGTACAAATAAATGAGGTCAACAAGATACCTACCGGTTTACCAACCAATAATCCTAAGGATATTCCTAATCCCAATCCAGAGGTCAATCCACCAAGCATTTCACTTTCCAAAGTAATATTTGTATTTGCAAAGGCAAACAATGGAATAATCAAGAAGTTTACAGGCTTAGTCAATGCATGCTCCAAACGCTCCAATGGCGATTCTACATCCGTTTCATTGGTTGGAATAGTCATAGCAACCAATACCCCTGCGATAGTCGCATGAATCCCTGAATGGTGCACGAAATACCAAATAAATGCTCCTGGAATCAAATATAGGTATGGATTCTGAATATTGAATTTGTTCATTAAAATCAATACCACCATACCAGCAACTGCATAGTAAAGATAAGTCAATTCAATTCCTGAGGAATAGAAAAAGGCAATAACGAGGATGGCAATTAAATCATCCACAATCGCTAATGCTGCCAAAAAGATCTTTAAACTTGAAGGAATACGATTTCCCAATAAATTGATCACCGCCAATGCAAAGGCGATATCTGTCGCCATGGGAATCCCCCAGCCGCCAGCTGTTTCTTTTCCTGCATTGAATGAAAGATAAATCAATGCCGGCACAACCGCCCCGCCAATCGCACATAAAATCGGTAAGGAAGCTTTTTTAGGGGATGACAACTCGCCTTCTACGATTTCACGCTTGATCTCTAAACCAACCAATAGAAAGAAGATCGCCATTAAACCATCATTGATCCATAATAAAACCGAGTATTTTAAATGAATTGATTCTGTTTCGAATCCTAATGGTAGGTCCAATAGATTTTGAAGCGATCCTGCCAAAGGACTATTTGCGAAAATCATGGAAAGGATAACACAGATAAAGAGCATGATCCCACCAGCATTACTGGAAGCAAAGAAATCCTTAAAAGCGTTTAGATTAATTAGTTTAGCCATAGATAATTATATAATTTATTTTTTCTCCCAAATTTCGACGTCAGAAAACTTAGTCTCCTGATTATTAAAGACCGGATCTTTTCCTTCTTTCCGTTGTTGATTGTAATCCTTAAACAGTTTCAACACCTTATTGTGCAATAGAATTATGGCGATCATATTCAACCAGGCCATCATGCCTACACCAATATCTCCTAAATCCCAAGCCATTTTTGCGGTCGAGATACAGCCAAAATAGACGGAACCCAAGATCATCGCTCTCAACACCCAAATCATCGCCAACCTACTTCTTTTCTTTCCCAAGAAACTTACATTACATTCCGCAATGTAATAGTAAGCCATGATGGTTGTAAAAGCAAAGAACATCAATGCAATCGCAATAAATCCCGAACCTATATTTGGGAAATGCTGCGAAACAGCCATTTGTGTAAATTCTGGCCCAGCTTCTATGCCAGGGATATGTTGAACGATAAAACCACCCTCTGGATGAACTACATTATACTGACCTGTAAAAAGGATCATTAAGGCTGTTGCTGTACAAACAAATAGGGTATCCACATAAACGGAAAACCCTTGAACCAATCCTTGTTTAATGGGATGGCTTACTTCTGCTGCCGCTGCAGCATGTGGTGCTGTACCCTGCCCTGCTTCATTGCTGTAAATACCACGCTTTACTCCCCATGAAATCGCCGATCCCACTATCCCACCAAAAGTCGCCTCTAAATTCAAGGCCGACTGAAATATCAATTTGAAAATCGCAGGTACCTGCTGAATATTTAATACAATGATGACAATAGCCATTAGAATATAGGCACCAGCCATAAAAGGAACTACAAACTCCGCAACCTTACTGATTCGCTTCACTCCACCGATAATGATAAATCCTAATAATAAAACTAAGAAAAGTCCGACAATTCCGGGTGAAAAATTAAATGCAGATTTCATTGCCACGGCAATACTATTACTCTGTACACTAGGCAGTAAGAAACCCGTACTGATAATGGTTACGATGGCAAAAACCCAGGCAAACAGTTTAATCTTTAATCCTTTTTGAATATAGTATGCAGGTCCGCCTCGGTATTGACCGTCTTTTTCTTCTTTATAAAGCTGTCCTAAGGTGGCTTCTATGATTGCGGACGAACTTCCCAGAAATGCGATTACCCACATCCAAAAAATGGCTCCTGGGCCTCCCATTCCGATTGCCGTTGCCACACCGGCTATGTTACCGGTACCCACACGACCAGAAATCGCCAAGGAAAATGCCTGAAAAGATGAAATCCCTTTCTTGGAACTTCCTCCCTTAAATAGCAAGCGGACCATCTCCTTGAGGTAAATCAGTTGTGGAAGTTTAAAACGGATACTAAAATAAACACCCGCTAATAAACAAAGATACACTAAGGCATCACTCCAAACTATACTATAAATTTTGTCTATAATTTCCTGCATAAATCCGCCCCTAGATTGGTAGGTCCGCTAAAATATAGAATACTTCTAAGCCTTTCTCGAATTTTTGCATAGATTCTCTCTATATTAACCGCTAATTTTATAGAAAGAATTGACACAGTTTTTCTATATATTTCAAATGGAAAATATAAGGGATTCAAGAATTTATCGATTTTCAGGTCTATTTTCCCACTCTTTTATTAAAATTAACACAATTCTATCCTTCCCGGTTTCAAATTCTGGAAAAGAAAAAAGCACCTTAATTCGGATCAACCTTCTTAAGATGCTTCTTACATTTCAGAAAATATGTTTATTTAGACTCTTTTTCGCTGCTCTTCGCACTTGTTTTATCTTTCCAAGGATCCCTCGGACGTTTTTTTCCATAAGATCCCATAATTATTTTGCCTCTTCTACTTTTTTTATCTCCTTTTCCCATAAGCTAAGTTTTATGTTATTGTTAAATAAAATTTGTTTCGAATTCTCAAGTTACTAAAAATCAGGTAGATTACAAAACTAATTACACAGCAAACCTAAAACTTACCTCATTCAAAAATTTCAATCACAAAAGTAAAATCCATGCTATTCTAAAAACAAAACAGGGTTATGGAAAATCCATAACCCTGTTTTTATACCCCATATCGGATATCCTTATCCTCTACTGTTGTAGTTAGGTGCTTCTTTTGTAATTTGGATATTATGCGGATGTGACTCCCTTAATCCTGCACCTGTAATACGAACAAATTTAGCTTCTTGTAATTTTTCAATTGTTGCAGCTCCACAGTAGCCCATTGATGCACGTAATCCACCAATATATTGGTAAACTACTTCAGCCAAGGTTCCTTTATAAGGAACACGACCTACAATACCTTCTGGAACCAATTTTTTGATATCATCCTCTACATCTTGGAAATAACGATCCTTTGAACCTTTTTCCATCGCCTCAACAGATCCCATTCCTCGGTAAGATTTGAATTTTCTACCTTCTAAAAGAATCGTTTCTCCTGGAGCTTCTTCAACACCTGCAAATAATGAACCTGCCATGATGGTGTTTGCACCAGCAGCAATTGCCTTCGCAATATCGCCAGTCTGTTTGATACCTCCATCAGCGATCAATGGAACTCCTGTTCCTTTTAATGCTTTTGCAACTTCATAAACTGCATATAACTGTGGTACTCCAACTCCTGCGATGATACGTGTTGTACAGATTGAACCTGGACCAATACCAACTTTAACCGCATCGGCACCTGCATCTGCCAACATTTTAGCGGCATCTCCAGTAGCAATATTACCAACGATAACCTGTAAATTAGGATATGCTGCTTTTACTTCTTTTAATTTATTGATAACACCTAAAGAGTGACCATGGGCAGTGTCTATGGTAACAACATCTACTCCAGCTTTTACTAAAGCTTCAACACGCTCTAAAGTATCTCCAGTAACACCTACCGCAGCGCCTACCAATAAACGTCCATGTTCATCTTTAGCAGCATTTGGATAGTGTTTATATTTCTGAATGTCTTTAAAAGTAATCAGTCCTTTTAAAATCCCATTGGCATCAACCACTGGCAATTTTTCTATTTTATGATTTTGAAGAATTTCTTCTGCTTTAATCAAATCTGTTCCTTCAGGAGCAACAACCAAATCAGTGTGAGTCATCAACTCAGAGATCGGACGCGTCATGTCTTTTTGGAAACGAAGATCACGGTTTGTAACAATGCCGACTAATTTATTCTCTAAATTAATCACCGGGATTCCACCGATCTTGTGATCTTTCATAATCTGAAAAGCATCACCAACCGTAGCATTCTCCAATAGAGTAACTGGATCTTGAATCATCCCGCTCTCCGAACGCTTGACTTTACGAACTTCCGCCGCTTGTTCAGCGATCGTCATGTTCTTATGTAACATTCCTATTCCACCAGCCTGCGCAATCGCAATAGCTAAATCAGCGCCGGTAACTGTGTCCATAGCTGCTGATACCAATGGAATATTTAATTTGATTTTCTTTGTTAAGAATGTACTTGTATCTACATCACGTGGTAAGATTTCCGAGTAAGCTGGGATTAATAATACATCGTCGTAGGTAAGTCCTTCTTGTACGAATTTTTGTGGATCTAATTGCATAGCAAATATTAAATGGGGTTTCCTATTTGCGAGGCAAATTTACGAAAATTTATAAAATAATAAAACTCTATACAACTATTTACATAAAATCGACATTAGCAATACCTTACCTAAAAACAGGTATTTTAGACAATAGTTAAAACTATGTTAAAATTTTGGCAAGCTAATTGCTAATCATGTACTAAATTAAAGTTTAATTAACACAATATTTATGAAAAAGACATTACTATCACTAGCAGCTGCAGCAGCATTAGTTTTTGGCTTTAACGAAGCAAAAGCTCAAACTCCTTATAAAACAGCAATCGGTCTAGGTATTGACTTAGGCGATGGCCCAACTTTATTTGGTCCTCAAGTTAAACACTCGTTTGGTGGTGCTAATGCAGGTCAAGCTCAAGTATTATTCGGTGATCACTTTACTGTGATTGGAGTTGATTACTCTTATAACCGCCCATTCTCTGGTGCTGGTGGCTTAGGTTGGTACTTAGGTGTTGGTCCTCAAATCGCTTTCGCAAATGATGATTCTGCTTTCGCGATCCGTCCAGCAGCTGGTCTTGAATACAAGATCCCTTCTACTCCACTTGGTATCCACTTCGATTGGAAACCTTGGTGGAACTTATCTAATGAATCTAACTTCGAAGCTGGTCGTTTCAGCTTAGGATTTAAATTTATCTTAAGATAATCCATTCAAACAATCATAAAAAAGGCTTTTTCAATTGAAAAAGCCTTTTTTATTTCCCCATTTCTTATTCCTCTAAACTCCTTTAAACCAGTCTTGAAACATCCCTCCAACTACAGGTACTGCTGTCTCTCGTCCATTGATTGCGCCAATTAATCCTATAATCCAAAAAATAAATAAAGCCAGAAATACAACATATAATAATATCCCGCCAATTCCCGGAATAAACCTCACTAATCCCCCAAGGATACTGACCGCAAAAAGACCTAAGTTTTGTCGGATATGAAATTTAACATAGGGGTCATTCTTATCCCGATTCATTAAAAATGCTACCAATAACCCAACCCAGGTTAGATAGGAAATTATCCCAAGGGATTTATTATCCTGAATCTTAATGTCTTTTGTGTTTAAATCGTTTCTTTCCATTGTGTGATTAAATTAAATTGTAAGCCTAATGATTGAAATGTTCACTATTAAATACATCTTGGTCAAATTTAGGGATACAGAACTCAGTAAAACATCCCTGAAAACAGGGCATTTTATTAAATCTTTAACAAAGGTACTGGTCACAATTTCCACTGAAAATGAAACAAATATTTAAAAACAAATTTTTCCGTATTAAGTTTGATATACTGTTTTCATTATGTAATTTTTTTATACCTTTGCGAATCTTGGTAAAATATTATTAAGCTTAAAAAAGAACATAAAAACCATAATTTATTACGATTAGACAATGAGTAAAGGGCTGATTAAATTTTTGGTGATAGTGGTTTCCTTAGCGTGCCTCTACTCCTTATCATTCACTTTTGTAACTAGAAAAGTTGAAAAAGACGCAGCGGAATACGCCAAAGGCGACATGGCTAAAGAAAAAGCCTACCTAGATTCCATTGCTGGTGAGGTGGTATATAATATAGGTATTGCTAAATTCACCTATCGCGAAGCGAAATCCAATGAAATTGCATTAGGACTAGATCTTAAAGGTGGTATGAACGTTACAATGGAAATTTCATTGAACGAATTGATTGCCAATCTAGCGGATAACCCCAAAGATGCAAACTTCAACAAAGCATTAGAAAATGCTGTAACAAAAAGTAAAACAAGTAACACTTCGTTAATTGAATTATTTTTAAACGAGTACAAAGAAACTGGTGCTTCTACACAAATTGCATCTTTCTTTGCAACCAAAGATAACGCTGCAATCATCAATGGTAACAGCTCTGAATCCGATGTACGTAATTTCTTGAATAAAGAAGCTGACAACGCAATCCAAAACTCGTATAAAGTTTTGCGTACGCGTATCGATAAATTCGGTGTTGCTTCTCCTAACATTCAAATCCAACAAGGAACCAACCGTATCTTAATCGAACTACCAGGTGTAAACGATGAAGAACGTGTTCGTAAGCTTTTACAAGGTTCTGCGAAATTGGAATTCTATGAAACTTACCAAAATCCTCAAGTATATTCACTTTTAGAAAATATCAACAGAACTTTAGCAACTACTTTAAAAGCAGATAAACCTGCTGCTAATGTAACTTCTGATTCTACTGCGACTGCAGCTGCTGATACGACTAAAAAAGAAGAAAACTTATTGGCAAAATTAGGTGCAAACCAAAAAGGAACAGATTCTGCTAAAGCAGATTCTTCAGCTCAACCTGATGCTACAGCATTAGCTGAAAATCCTTTATTCGCGGTTCTATCCCCTGCAACTTTCAACCAAAACGGACAACAACAATTGGCTCCTGGTGCTGTAGTGGGTTATGCGAACCTAAAAGATACAGCTAAAGTAAATGCTTTCTTCGCTCGTCCGGAAGTAAAATCTATCATTCCTGGAAACTTAAAATTGTTATGGGCTGTAAAACCTGAAAACAACGCTAAAGATTTCCTTTCTTTATACGCTATCAAAACTACAGGTACTGAAAATGGTCCTGTAATGACTGGTGAAGTGATCACGGATGCACGTGAAGGATTTGACCAACAAAACAGCCCTATCGTTTCTATGGAAATGAATGCGGATGGTGCGCGTCAATGGAAACGTGTTACTGCGCAAGCAGCACAAAATAGAGATGCTATCGCGATCGTATTGGATGGTGTGGTGTACTCTGCGCCAGGTGTAAATGAAGAAATTCCAAATGGTAACTCTCAAATCTCTGGAAACTTTACAATTGAAGATACCAAAGACTTAGCTAACGTATTGAAAGCTGGTAGACTTCCTACAACAGCTAAAATCGTTGAAGAAGCGATCGTAGGTCCTTCATTAGGTCAAGTAGCTATTGACTCCGGTGTAAACTCTGCAGTTATCGGTATTATCGTAGTAATGGCGTTTATGATCGCTTACTACAACCGTGCAGGTATCGCTGCGAATATCGCAGTTATCTTCAACGTGTTCTTCTTGATGGGTGTTCTTGCATCTTTGAATGCTGTACTGACCCTCCCAGGTATTGCAGGTATCGTGTTAACCATGGGTACGGCGGTGGATGCCAACGTACTTATCTACGAACGTATGCGTGAGGAAAAAGCCCTAGGTAAATCCCCTCGTCAAATCGTTGCTGATGGATATAAACATGCCATGCCTTCAATCCTTGACTCCCAAGTAACGACTTTCTTGGTTGGTTTAATCTTATTCTTTACAGGATCAGGACCAATCCAAGGATTCGCAACGACGTTAATGATCGGTATTATCACCTCTTTGTTCACTGCAATCTTCATCACTCGTTTGATTTTCGAATACATGTTGAGCAAAGACATGAAAATCACTTTGTCATTCCCTTGGTCTGATCATACAATGAAGAATGCTAACTTCCAATTCATCAAGAAGAGAAAAGTAGCATATACGATCTCCATTATTGCCGTGATTATTTCATTTGCTGCAATTATGATCAAAGGTTTCTCATACGGTGTAGACTTCCAAGGTGGTCGTACCTATACAGTACGTTATGACCAAAATGTTGCTCCAGAATCGATTCGTGAGAACTTGGATAATATTTTTGGAACTACAACAGAAGTAAAAACTTTTGGTAGTGAAAACCAATTACGAATCACTACTTCTTACCATATCGAAGAAACAAGTGACGAGGCTGACAAACAAGTATTAGCAAAATTGAACGAAGGTTTATCCAAAGTTCAAGGCAATAAATATGAGATCCTTTCTCAACAAAAGGTAGGTCCTACTATCGCCAGTGATATTCGCGATCGTGCAATTTATGCTTCAATCTTCTCAATTCTTGTGATTGCAGCTTATATCTTGGTTCGTTTCCACAAATGGCAATACTCTGCAGGTGCAGCAATTGCAACTATCCACGATGCGATCATCTTATTAGGTTTATTCTCCATCTTGGACGGAATTGTTCCTTTCTCATTGGATATTGACCAACACTTTGTTGCGGCGATCTTAACTGTATTAGGTTATTCAGTAAACGATACAGTCGTAGTATTTGACCGTCTGCGTGAATACTTGAAAAAACCAAATGCTCACCATGAAGATATGGGTTCAACTATCAACAATGCAATTAACTCTACATTAAGCCGTACCGTGATTACCTCATTGACTGTAATCTTCGTATTAGCTGTATTATTTGTATTTGGTGGTGAAGTTATCCGTGGTTTCTCATTCGCTATCCTTGTGGGTATCGTTGTAGCAACTTACTCTTCAATCTTCCTAGCAGCGCCTGCTATTTATGACCTAAGTGCTGGTAAACACTTAGCAGATTCAGCTAAAGAAAAAGACAAAAAACAAGCAAAAGTAGTAACTCCATAAGGAAATCTACCTTGAAAATAGAAGGCCCTGATTATTCAGGGCCTTTTTTTTTGCTCAGCAAGCAATAATTACCTTCCCCAATTCTGATTAATTCCTTCAAACTGAAAATTCTAGAATAATCTAAACCTCTAATAGAACTAATCAGGGTTCTTTATGTCAAAATACTGTTTTATCTATTGGAAGAATCCACTTACTCTATATTTTTTATTAGTTTTGAGTCTTAATTATAAGACATGAGAAATAAATTAATTCTATCCTCTCTTTGCCTTTCATTAGGTGTTTTAGCTGTGGGATGTAATAATCAGAACAATAAAACTGAAACTACTGAAGCACATGACGATCATGCTGGACATGACCATGCCGGACACGATCATAGTGCTCATGAACATGCTACTTCAGAACAACCTAGTACAAACCCCACACCTGCTGCAGCACAAACGGTAAAAGCCGCTGCATTAAGTATTCCTGACTTTAATTTTTATAAAGTGAAATCTGGAATCTCATTTACCAAAGCTGATATCCCTGCCGGAAAAAATACCGTCTTCGTACTGTTTGATCCAGGATGTAGTCACTGTCAAAGTGAAACCAAAGGATTGGCAAAAAACTACGATAAAATTAAAGATGTCAATGTGATCTATGTTTCCATGAATGATCCGGCTCTAGTTGCTCAATTCCTAAGTACTTTCGGAAAGGAACTAGAAGGAAAATCAAATGTTCAATTGCTTTGGGATAGAAACCAAGAATTCATTCAAAAATTCCATATCCCTAAAATGTTCCCAGCAAACTATGTTTATGGTCCTGACGGCCAATTGAAAACATATTGGGAAGGCGAAAAAGGAATTAATGATATCATTGCTGAATTTAATAAATAATGAAAATTGCCATCAATGGGTTTGGTCGTATCGGCCGTCATACCTTAAGAAATCTACTCAATCGAAACCTTGATCAAATCGAGGTACTGGCCATCAATGATCTTGCAGATGCAAAAACATTGGCACATCTCTTCAAATATGATTCTGTGCATGGTCCTTTAAATCGACAGGTGGATTTTGATCAGGAACACCTCTATATTGATGGCAAGGCTATAAAAATATTCAACAAGAAAAACCCCGAGGAACTTCCTTGGAAAGACCTGGATATTGATGTGGTCATCGAATCTACAGGGCTTTTCGTCAAGAGAGAACTGGCCGCTAAACACTTGCAGGCTGGAGCCAAACAAGTGGTTATTTCTGCTCCTTCTCCGGATAAAGAAGTTCCAACGGTTGTCCTAGGTATTAACGACCAGGATTTTGATTGGAATATTCCAATTTTTTCAAACGCCTCTTGTACCACAAACAATGTGGCTCCCCTGATTAAAATATTGGATGAAAATTGGGAAATTGTGGATGGTTATATCACTACTGTCCATTCGATGACTGGCGATCAAAATTTGCATGATGCTCCCCATCGTGACCTAAGACGCTCCAGAGCCGCATCGGCATCCATTATCCCAACCACAACTGGCGCCGCCAAAGCAATTACCAATGTTTTTAAACACTTGGATGGTAAACTGGGTGGTGCAGGGATACGTGTCCCAGTATTGAATGGTTCCTTAACGGATTTCACCTGTAACCTGGCCAAGGAAACAACAGTGGAAGAAATCAACCAAAAGTTCAAGGAAGCTGCGCAAAATGAATTAAAGAATGTTTTATACTATACTGAAGACCCTATTGTTTCGGTAGATATCATCAATAACCCGTACTCTTGTGTGTTCGATTCGGAATTGACAAGTATTGTTGGTGGCTTGGTAAAAGTTGTAGGATGGTATGATAATGAATTTGGATACTCCAACAGGTTGGTTGATATCCTAGAGCGATTATCAAATCGATGATTAGATTTATCAACGTACAGGACACATTAGCCCTAAGAAGCACTGTACTGCAAAAAGGGAAAGCATTGGATCTTTGTATTAACCCGGAGGATTTAAAGCCTGACAGCTTTCATTTGGGCTTATTTGACGAGGAACAAAAGCTTCAATGTGTTTTGACGGTTCATAAAACCAATCATCCAAAATTACCGCATGAAGGTTATCGCCTGCGTGGAATGGCAACACATCCGGAAGCAAGAAGAAAAGGCTATGCTAAACAACTCCTGAGCGCTGCTATTGAACACCTCCAATCCCAGTTGCACGCTGATTATTTATGGTGCATTGCTCGTGAAGTAGCCTATCCTTTCTATTTGGAAATGGGTTTTGAATTTATGTCGGATGAATTCGAATATAAGGATGCAGGTATGCACAAGGAAATGTATATTCCTTTTTACTAAATCCTGGATATTATAACTCCCCCGCAACGCCGAGTCCGAATAGCGCAAAATCATATTTCACCGGGTCATTGGGATCAAGTAACCTTAGATTTTCAGTTAATTCCAGTGCTGTTTTCCAATTGACCTTATCGGATTGGATCAACCCGAATTTGCGTCCTACCCGCTCCACATGCACATCACAAGGACAAATCAAATCTTTAGCCTGCAATCTATTCCATAACCCAAAATCGACCCCTTTGTTATCCTTTCTGACCATCCAACGCAAAAACATATTCAATCGTTTACAACTCGATTTCTGAAGCGGAGAACTCACATGTTTCCGGGTCCTTTCTGGAAAATCTGCCAAAGAAAAGAAATAAGATTTAAATGAATTTAAGGACTGTTCTGTCGTAAAATCATCCTCGAGGCCATCCAATAAAAAAGCATCCTCAAGACTCTCAAAATGACGATAATGGTACTGAAAGAAACTCACAAAATATAAGAGGTCGGTATCGTTGAAGGTTCGATGCTTAAATCCAAGAAGACTTTTCAAATCTTCTTCCTGATGATGCAAGATGAATTCATAGGGACTTCCATCCATACGTTGGATAAGCTCATTGCATTTATTGATAATGGTTTTTCTTTGTCCCCAAGCCAAAATGCTCGCAAAGAACCCCATAATCTCTATATCCTGTTTTCGCGTAAATTGATGTGGAATACTGATGGGATCATTGGGTATAAAATTCGGTTGATTATATTCTTCTACCTTCCGATCTAAAAAATCTTTTAATGCTAAATCCATTGCTGCAAAATTAAGGAAAAGAATTCTATCTCTATCTAGATTCAAATTCAGTTTAAGATTGACCAGCAGACAAGGAGATTTAAGAGAGATATTAAAACAAAAAAGCCATCTTTCGATGGCTTTTGTTTATTGTTCGTTGATTGCTTTCCAAATCATATCCTTAAGTTGCTGAATATTTTTTCCAGTAACGGAGGATATAAAGAGATAAGGAATCCCCTTTGGAACTTGCAGAGCCATTTCTTTTTCAAGCTCTTCATCCAGCATATCCGATTTACTAATCGCCAATAATTTTGGTTTATCCAGTAACTCGGGGTTATATGCTGTCAATTCATTCAACAGAATATTGTATTCTTCTTCTATTGTACGATCAGTATCGGCAGGAACAAGGAATAACAAAACAGAATTCCTTTCGATATGACGTAAAAATCGATGTCCTAGCCCTTTTCCTTCGGAAGCCCCTTCAATAATTCCAGGGATATCAGCCATGACAAAGGATTTGCCATCACGGTAACTTACGATTCCCAAATTCGGCACCAAGGTAGTAAAGGGGTAATCGGCAATTTCAGGTTTTGCTGCAGATACAACGGATAGTAAAGTTGATTTACCCGCATTTGGGAATCCTACTAATCCAACATCCGCCAAAACTTTCAATTCCAAGATCATCCATTCTTCCTTACCCGGCAATCCCGGTTGGGCAAATCGTGGAGTTTGAACCGTTGAGGACTTAAAATGCCAGTTTCCTAATCCACCACGACCACCAGGAGTTAAAATTTTGGTCTCACCATCTTCGGTGATTTCAAAAAGTACTTCTCCCGTCTCGGCATTTTTTGCAACGGTACCTAGTGGAACTTCCAAGATTTCATCTTTTCCATTAGCACCTGTACGCAATGCACTACCTCCGGCTTCACCAGAATCGGCAATAATATGTTTTCTGAATTTCAGGTGTAGCAAGGTCCAGTGCTGATGTGATCCCTTTAGAATAATATGTCCACCACGACCGCCATCACCACCATCAGGCCCACCTTTTGCCGTGTGTTTATCACGGTGAAGATGCGCTGAGCCGGCACCACCATGTCCTGAACGGCAACATACCTTTACATAATCAACAAAATTTGACCCCTGAGCCATACTATATCCTTAATCAGATTTTTTATTAATAATTATCGATAACGTTTGAAAGATTAGCGAAGATCTCCTCGATATCGCCAATACCATTCACTTTGCTAAGTTTACCTTGGCCTTCATAGTAAGGTAACACGTGAATCGTTTTTCCAAAATATTCTTCGATACGTTTTTTCAATTTATCAGCCGCGTCATCTGCACGTCCTGAAATTTCCTGACGTTTCGCGATACGCTGTGTAAGTTCAGCTTCATCTACATCTAAAGCAATGACACCAGTAATTGCGGTATTGTTTGCTTCCAAGAATTTATCCAAAGCCTCAGCCTGCGCTACAGTACGTGGGAAACCATCGAAAATAAATCCTTTTGCATCAGGATTATTTTTCAATTCTTCTTCTAACATAGAAATAGTGATCGAGTCTGGAACTAAATTTCCATCAGCAATAATCTGACTTACTTCTTTACCAAGTGCTGTCTGATTTTTGATGTGTCCTCTGAACATATCTCCTGTTGAAATATGATGTAAGGCGTATTTGTCGATCAATTTAGCCGACTGAGTTCCCTTACCTGCCCCTGGAGGTCCGAATAAAACTAGGTTTAGCATAATTTGTTGTTATTTCTTTAAGATGTAAAAAAAACAAAAGCCTAATCCCGTATAAGAATTAGGCTCTTTCCAAGTGCGCTCAAAGGGAGTCGAACCCCTAACCTTCTGATCCGTAGTCAGATGCTCTATCCAATTAAGCTATGAGCGCGGCAACCAATACTATACGACTGACGCCCTTTCTGTTTTGGTGATGCAAATATAAGGAAATAATAGTGTCAGCAAAATTTTTTTTTAATTTTAAAACCAATTGCTTTCATGCTCAACGAGTTATTTTTACGTTATGAATATGTTAAAAAAGAATCAATGTGGAAATCAATGGGATTCGGTTTAAAATAAAGAAAGTGCGCTCAAAGGGAGTCGAACCCCTAACCTTCTGATCCGTAGTCAGATGCTCTATCCAATTAAGCTATGAGCGCATTCTTGCAGGACATATTGTCCTTTGAGGTGGCGCAAATATCGTTACTTTTTTAATTATTCCAAATCCTTTTTCCCTTTTTTAATCAATTTCAAACTATATTTTGCTTATCGTGTTGATATTTATATATTTAAAATTATGGCCGAACGTATAATTAAAAGCAACAAAATCCGAATCGGAGATATTAGCATCTCCTATTATATAAAAAAAGCGACTGAACAGCCCGAAAAAACCATTATTTTCCTACACGGCTTCCCTTTCAACAAAAAAACTTGGCGTGAACAGCTCGAAAGCCTCGAAGATAATATCACCGGAATTGCTATCGATATCCGAGGACATGGTAATAGCACAAAAGGTCATGGTTTTTTCTCTATCGATGTTTTCGCAAAAGATTTAGGTGCATTCATGCGTAAAATGGAAATTGAAAAAGCAGTGCTTTGCGGAGTTTCCATGGGTGGATATATCGCACTTAGAGCCTATCAACTTTTTCCGGAACGCATCTCCGGACTGATCCTGTCGGATACACATAGTAAACCAGATGATAATGCTGGTAAGCAGAAACGTTTTGACGCTATTCAGGCGGTACTACAATATGGACGCCGTCCTTATGCTATCGGATTTATCGCCAATCTCTTCTCAAAAAAGAGTATAGAAAATAACCCGGATGCTGTAGAACTGATTAAGAGTAGCATCCGAAGAAATAGTATTGAATCCATTTGTGCTACCCTATTGGCTTTGGCAGCAAGGACGGATACTACCGAAGTCCTGGAGAAAATTTCTGTTCCGACCTTGATCATTCGTGGTAAAGAGGATAAAATTACTCCAGCCCCTTTGATGGAAGAATTATCGAAGCTTATCAAAGGTTCAAAATATATTGAAATGGAGGATTGTGGACATCTTCCAAACCTGGAACATCATGAAGAGTTTAATCTTCACATGAACAAATTATTATTAGAGGTCGAATAATCGACCTCTTTTTTTATTTCAGAAATTTCTTTGGGAATGAAAATGGAAAATCTCCATTTTCTTAAGATACTTTTCGCTCTTCTTTTTTAGGACTATCAGTTGAAATTCTCTTCTTTATTGGCACATCCGGCACCACTTTCTCAGTCAATTCTTTACCCTTTTCTATCATAAAGGATGCCTTATCATAATCCCAGATTCCCGCAATATTATGGGGTATATTAATGACATAATCGGGTTTATAAAGCTCTACACTTAACTGACTCAATCTTCTACGCATCATGAAATAGGACTCCTGCAACATGGAAATCGCATTTAACCCTTTTGCACCATTATATGGTCCATATTCTGAGTCTGGCTTTCCATCCAGATTCACTGCAATAACGATATTCCGCCGTTTTCTGCGAACATAATTGATAGGCAATGGATTGATGACACCGCCATCTACCAAATTCCAATCCTCACTTTCTATACTAGTGAATACTGCTGGAATTGCAATGGAAGCCCGAATAGCTTTGTAAACGCTACCCTTATCAAAAACAACTTCTTTTTCACTGACCATATCGGTAGCAATCGCCCGAAATGGAATATCCATATCCTCAATATTCTTGTCAGGAAAAATATCCTTAAGAGATTCAAAGACTCTTTCTCCCTTGAGTAATCCAAATTTAGGATTCGTAAAATCCATTAATTTAAACACTTGTCTTCTGGTTATGGACCGCATCCAATCTTCCAAATTCTCCAACTTCCCTTCCACATAGGCAGCGCCAATCAAGGATCCAATCGAACATCCTACGACCTCGTCAATCTCATATCCTTTTTCTTCTAAACAACGAATTACTCCAATTTGAACCAGCCCCCGAGCCCCTCCGCTCCCGAGAACTAATGATACTTTTCTCTTACTTTTTAAGAAGTTCATTCCTAAAGTTAGTCTTTATTTCCCAAAGCTAATTGTCATATTGATGTTTGTTTTTAATAGATGTTTGCAACATCTAAATATCATTGTTACTTTTGCTAACACTGTTAACTAAATGAGATATGGGACTGACGGAAAGAAAAATCAGACAACAACAAGAACTTAAAGAACAGATTATCTGCTGTTCCCGAGAAATCGTGGAAAATGAGGGTTGGGCTGCACTTTCTATCCGCAAGATTGCCGATGCAATTGAATATTCTGTACCTGTTATTTATAAACATTTCGAAAATAAAGAGGCCATATCTGCCTATTTCGTGCAAGAAGGATTTCAAAAACTCCTTCAATCCATGGATCAAGAAATTCAAGCAGACAAAGCTATCGCCATTAAAATTGATCAATTGGCCAAAGCCTATTGGCTATTCGCAGTCGCACATCCAAAACATTATGAAATTATGTTTGGATTGGGCATCCCAACCTGCGAAAAAACCAGGGAGTCCGAAGATATTAAAAAAGTATCCGACAAGATGCTGGATTTAATTGATGAAGCAATCTTAGAAAGTGGAAAAAAGAAAATTGATAGATATCTGAAACTGAAAACGCTATGGTCTATACTACATGGCATCGTAGCAATTGATCTTTTATCCATTGACTCGAATGAAAGTAGATGCCCATCGGAAGTCCTTGCAGACGCCATGGATGGTTACATCAAATCTATACTCGTATAATTCTAGAAACAACAAATTAATATACTAAAATGAGCTTATTACAAGACTTAAAATGGAGATACGCCACTAAAAAAATGACTGGCGCAGCTGTAGAACAAGAAAAAATCGACTATATTATTGAAGCAGCGCGTCTTGCTCCTACTTCTTCTGGACTACACCCTTTCAAAATCATCGAAATCAGCAACCAAGAAATCAAAGAGCAAATCCGTCCATTAGCATACAATCAATCACAAATCGTAGATGCATCCCACTTATTGATCTTTGCGGCTTATGATGAATATACCCAAGACCGTGTAGATTCGGTTTTCTTATTACAAGAACAAGAACGCGGATTGCCAGCAGGATTTGCTAATGACTATAAAAACAGTTTAATGACTCGTTTTAACCAACAAAGCAAAGAACAACATTTCGAGCACGCTGCTCGTCAGGCCTATATTGGATTCGGAATGGCAATCGCTGCTGCTGCAGAACAACGTATTGATGCTACCCCAATGGAAGGTTTTGACAATGCTGCATTAGATCAATTCCTTGGATTAAACGAACTTGGCTTACGTTCAGTAACCATCTTAGCATTAGGTCATCGTGATGAATCCAATGACTGGTTGGTGAACTTGAAAAAAGTAAGAATCGCAAAGGAAAACTTTGTAATCAGCAAAAACTAATCGCATAATAATCTTTTCTGAGCCGCCACTTTTGGCGGCTTTTTTATTTGTCAAAAAATTCTAAAGACTCACCTTGCAATCCGAATTTTATTCCAGAGACATATTCGACTTTAAGCAATCCAAAATCCAATAGAAATACTGCGTTTTATCGGACTTTCTCCGGACCTTCTTCGGACCTCTGTCGGATGTTGTTCGAATTTTTTCGAAGGAAGTCCCCACCAGGTCCGAAGGATTTCAGACCAATATCCGGTAGTCTCATTTATTTATCCTGAATTCATTCCCTATCATTTAATAATGCTATCCATAAAAAACTTCCTATCCTTCATTGATTTTTTTTATTTTAAAGAACGATTGGCTCTTAAAATCGATATTTTCAATATATAGCCACAATGAAATCCACTAACAACAATAAAAAGGACAACAATGAATAAGACTTCGAAAGAAAAGATGATAGCCGGAGAACCCTATATAGCATCTGGGGATGAATTATTTAAGGAACGACAGCATGCTAAGGTTGAATTACAAAAGTTCAACCTCATGGATCCCACAAAAATCAAAGCCAGGAATCAAATCATCAAAAAGCTGTTTGGGAAAACGAGCAGTAGATTTTTCATTGAGCCTCCATTTTACTGCGACTATGGCTATAACATCGAAGTTGGCGATAATTTTTATTCAAACTATAACTTGACCATCCTGGATTGCGCCAAGGTGATTATCGGGGATAATGTCATGATTGCACCCAATGTAAGTTTATTTACGGCGGGACATCCTGTTGACGCCGTACTTCGTGTTGAAGGGTGGGAATACGCCATGCCGATTGAGATTGGCGACAATGTTTGGATTGGTGGGAATACCGTCATTAATCCTGGCGTAAAGATCGGCGCAAATACGGTGATTGGATCCGGATCAGTTGTGACGAAAGATATTCCGGATAACGTGGTAGCAGCTGGAAACCCATGTAAGGTAATTCGGGAAATAAATGCTAGAGATAAGGTTTATTATTTTAGGGACAAGAAATTCGATTTTGAGGCGGATTAAACCCCTATCAAATAAAAATACCTGAGGTTGGGAACCCCAGGTATTTTACCAAACCAATTATTAACCTAAATTATGAAATTATGAATTTACTATCTAAACGGTAACTAAAACGCTTTATTATTAAGGATTAAGTTTTTTTTCAAAAATTTTATTCTCTACAATTGGTCTAAAAACAAAAATACCCGGAGCGGAGAACTCCAGGTATTTTACCAAACCAATTATTAACCTAAATATTTTCTATTTATCTAGATAGTGTAATAACGACATATATCTTGCCATATTGTATTATATTTTAAAAAAAATAGTCTATTATTTGACAAGGCTATATAAACAATTGATTTACAGATAAATAAATTTACAATTATTTTGAAATAACTTCTACAACTTTGTCGCTTAACTTAGTAATGTCGGATTTTAAACCGACCATTATTGAAAGCACATTCACTGGATTACCTTGCATTTTGCGGAAGTTGTGCAAATATCCGACTTCCATTCCAAGGAAAAAGCCTTTGAATTTATAATCGGAACCTACCCCTAATTTCACTGCTGGGGAAATACTATATTCATAATTCAATTCCACCGTTCCGTCTCCTACATCTTCCGATCGGGGTTCCATATTCAGTGCGCCAGATGGTCCTAAGTATGCATAGGTATTTAATCGTTCCCATTGCCTTCGAATTCCGCCGGCTAAGCTTAGGACGTACATCGTAGAGCGAGCATTCTTTAACACCCGATTATACTCTGGATCATCTTGCAATTGGTCGTATCCAAAACTGAGCATATATAAAGTGGGCTGTAAATAATATTTGGGATTCTTCAAGGATATATCCAAGCCCATGCTTCCGGTAAACAGTTTTGTCGTCAATACATTTCTGGTTTTCCCGATAGGGAACGACAAGCCCGTACCCCCAAAATAATACACCTTTCGGTAATGGAGGGTATCAGCTCCCGATTGTGCAAACGCGGAAATAGCTAAAAAAATGCAAATGCAGATCAATACAGTTTTCTTCATGAAATAGACGGTTTAATGGACAACATTAAACATAAACAAAATGTTTCACGAAGAAAATAAAAACTTATTAGAAATAGTTTTTCGATTGAGGACCTTGACTAAACAACAGGTCAATAATACTCAAGTTTGGTAAAAACCCGTTCTTATCCTCAAACAGCTGAAAATATGGCTTTTGATCAGGAACCAGGGAAGGTTTTTTAGGATGAATTACATTCCGATAATCCAGCGCATTGGACGATTCTGCTTCATACTTATCGTTGAAAACAATTTCACGATTCAACTTGAGCAGTTTTAAAATCAATTGCAGTTGCTCCACATTGTACTCGAGCAGGTGGCTGTACTCTTTTTCATAAAATCTACGAAAGTCATCTTCATAGAATTCAAAGTAAGCCGAACTACGGTAAGCCGTTTGGAGGCTTAACCAATGTAAACGTTGCCAAGGATGATCATAGTTGATCAAAACTTCATTCAATTTTTGTCTTTGTTTTTTACCATGCTGTATTGGCACCAGTAAGTCCAGAACACCATTTGCTGTTGCAATTTGGGTTCTTGTACGGAAGGTTTGTTTTGGAAAGTGCTCCCACTGCTCCACAATAATTGACCCTTCATTATTTTTGATTGTATGAAAATAACTGATATTGGGCAAATAAAACGCTGGTAATAATAATCCTACTGACATAAACGAATAATCACTTCAATTTGTCCGCAAAAATAACTTTATTTGGGGATATTTGTAAAGTACTTTAAAAAGGCATGAAGGAAAAACTGATTTATGGCACATTATATTTGATCTCCCTCCTGCCCTTTTGGTGCCTTTATATCCTCTCTGACTTTCTTTTTTTGCTGATTTACTATGTTTTTGGGTATCGCAAAAAAGTCGTTTTTCAAAATTTAAGAAATGCCTTTCCTGAGAAATCCGAGGCAGAAATTAAAGAAATTGCCTATCGTTTTTACCGTTATTTTCCTGATTTGCTGGTCGAGTCCGTTAAAATGGCGACCATAAAACCAGAGGAAGTCATCAAAAGGATTGAATTACTAAATCCTGAGGAAGTATATCAATATACCGAGCAAGGTAAGGGAGTCATCGGTGTGACCTCGCACTATGGGAATTGGGAGTTATCCATTCATCGCTTATCCTTGATGATGGATGTTCCAGAGCTAATTGTCTACAAACCATTAAACAATAAAGTTTTCAATACGATTCATAATCAGATACGTTCGCGATTTGGAGCCGAAATGGTGCCGATGAAACAGATTTTGAGACATATTATTAAGTTGAAAAATGTCCCGCATATTAGTATGTTTGTAGCAGACCAGACACCTACCTATCAGGATTCTGATTATTTCATGGAATTTTTGAACCAGGATACATTGGTTTACACTGGGGCAGAGCGAATTTCACGATTAACAAAATTTCCGGTGGTATTCTGTGAAGTTAGGCGAAAGAAAAAACGAGGGTATTATTCATGTAAGTTTACAACCTTGGTTGAAAATCCAGATGCATATCCGGAGCATGAGATTACCCATATTCACAATCGCTTTACGGAGGAAATCATCAAATCGGAGCCTGAATATTGGCTATGGTCCCATCGCAGATGGAAGCGTAAAAGAAGAAATTAAATGTCAAATTACCCGAAAGTTGCCGTTGTCATATTAAATTGGAACGGGAAGTATTTCTTGGAGAAATTCCTTCCTTCGGTATTTAATAGCACATACCCAAATATTGAATTTATCATTGGTGACAATGGTTCAACCGATGATTCTATAGCCTATGTGGAAGAGAACTTCCCGATGTTCAAGATTATCCGTAATCCGGAGAACCTAGGATTTGCGGGTGGCTATAATGAAATCCTAAAACAAGTTGAGGCGGATTATTTCATTTTACTGAACTCGGATGTTGAGGTTTCAGAAAATTGGGTTGAACCCGTGATTAAATACATGGAGCAGGATCCGTTAATGGTTGCTTGCCAGCCAAAGATCCAATCTTACCATAGCAAAGGTGAGTTTGAACATGCCGGAGCAGCAGGAGGATACCTGGATTATTTTGGTTTTCCTTTTTGTCGAGGTCGCATCCTGGACAAGGTGGAACAGGACAAGGGCCAATATAATGATGCAAGGGAGGTCTTTTGGGCAACGGGTGCAGCCTTGTTTATCAAATCCAAGGCATGGCATAAGGCCGAAGGCTTTGATGCGGATTTTTTTGCTCATTTTGAGGAAATCGACCTTTGCTGGCGATTAAAAAAGATGGGCTATAAAGTTGGTTATTGTCCGAACTCAGTGGTATACCATGTCGGGGGTGGTACATTAAAAACCAGCAACCCACAAAAGACCTATTTAAATTTCAGAAATAATTTAGTCATGCTCCAAAAGAACCTATCGGTTGGAGCGGCGATATGGAAAATATCGATTCGCTTATGGTTTGATTTATTCGCTTTAATCAAGTTTCTTTTTGATGGTAAATCCGCTGATGCTTGGGCAGTCAGCAGAGGACATCAATATTTCTTCATGAATTTCTTCAAAACCGCAAAAAAGAGAAAGAAATATCAGCAGAAAGAAAACAAGAAAGGACAATATAAAAATTCCATTATTTGGGATTATTACATGAATAATATCCATAAATACTCCGAACTGAATGACAATAATTTCCATTAAGTGTTAAAGTTCTGAATTATCTTTTATAGTTTAATTTTCAAGGTTCTGCAACACTTTGCGCAATTAATTAAATAGTTGTTTTAAATTATTTTACCCTTAATATATTTTGTATTTTCGTGGTCTATGTCAATAGATATTCAAGCGAAAATAGCAGAACTTACACGCGAGCTGAATGAATATAATTATCAATATTATGTTTTGGCTCAACCCTCTATATCTGATTACGATTTTGATCATAAATTAAAGGAACTAGAAGCTTTAGAACTTCAACATCCTGAGTTTAGGGATCCTAACTCCCCTACTTTAAAAGTAGGTGGTGATATCACCCAGCGATTTCAGACGGTTCGTCATAAATGGCCAATGATGTCTTTAGGAAATACCTACAACGAACAGGAGTTAAAGGATTTTGATAATCGTGTCCGTAAAGTAGTTGGAGATCAAGTTCAATATGTTGCTGAATTGAAATTTGATGGACTATCGATTTCCATTTCTTATGAGAATGGAAAATTGGTCCAGGCAGTAACTCGCGGAGATGGAACACAAGGTGACGATGTGACCAATAATGTAAAAACCATTCGGAGTATTCCGCATCAATTAAGAAAAGGAAACTACCCTGAGAGCTTTGATATTCGAGGTGAAATCTTTATGCATAAATCTGCATTTCTAAGATTAAATAATGAGCGGGAGGAAAACGGAGAGCAAACCTATGCCAATCCGAGAAACTTCGCTTCCGGGACCATCAAGCTACAGGATTCTGCAGAAGTTGCCAAAAGACCGTTGGATTGTTTTTTATACTTTTTGTATTGTGACAATCGCAACAAGCTTTTCCATGACCATTGGCATAGTATTGAAGAGGTAAAATCCTGGGGTTTTCCAGTTTGTGAGCATAGCAAATTATGTAATTCAATCGATGAGGTTTTAGAATTTATCCATTACTGGGACGATGCCCGTCATCAATTATCATACGAGATTGATGGGATTGTGATTAAAGTCAATGATTTTGTTCAACAAGAGGAATTAGGTTTCACAGCGAAATCTCCGAGATGGGCAATCTCTTATAAATTTAAGGCAGAACGGGTTGAAACCATTTTGAATAGCATCAGCTATCAGGTAGGTCGAACCGGAGCAGTTACACCAGTTGCTAATCTTAAACCCGTTTTATTGGCAGGCACCACGGTAAAACGTGCTTCCTTACACAATGCGAACGAAATTGAGAGATTGGGACTTCATGTTCATGACACTGTTTTTGTAGAAAAAGGGGGCGAGATCATTCCAAAGATTATTGGTGCCAATGTTGAGAAACGTCCTGAAGGAGCAAAACCTTTTGAATATCCGACACACTGTCCAGAATGCGGAACAGAATTGGTTCGTGAAGAGGGAGAAGCCGTGCATTATTGTCCAAATGAAGATGGTTGTAAACCTCAAATTGTAGGAAAACTACAACACTTTATTGGTCGTAAAATGATGGACATCCAAGGATTGGGTGATGAAACGATTGAAACATTTTTCCGTTTGGGCTTGATCCGTAAAATCTCTGATATCTATACCTTAAAAGATCGGGAGTCCGAATTGGTAGGCATAGAACGATTTGGACAAAAGTCCATCGACAATATGATAAAGGGTATTGAACAATCCAAGAGCAAGCCTTTTGAAAAGGTATTATTTGGATTGGGTATTCGTCATATTGGAGAAACTGTTGCTAAGAAACTTGCACAGCATTTCAAAAATATCGATGCTATTCGATCTGCGAATGTTGATGAAATACTTTCGGTCCAAGATATTGGATTACGCATTGCCGAGAGCATCAATGCCTACTTGGTCAATCCAGAACATTGGGAAGAGATCGAGAAATTAAAGGCCATGGGCCTTCAGTTTGAGATTGAAGAGAAGGAAGTTGTTTTAGCTGGAGATAACTTATCAGGGAAGACCTTTTTAATTTCAGGCGTGTTTGCAGATTATTCAAGAGAAGAATTGACTGAATTAATCGAGGCTCATGGAGGCAAGATGATCAGCAGTATATCTTCTAAATTGAATTATTTGGTAGCCGGAGATAAAATGGGTCCTTCCAAGTTAGCGAAGGCTGAAAAATTGCAAATCCCAATGATTTCCGAGAGTGAATTATTGGCGATGATTAATAAATAGAATTAAAATAACAAAATATATAATAAACGATGAACGAGCTTCAAGGTGCGGGAGTAGCATTAATAACTCCATTTCACGCAGACGGCACAGTAGATTACGACACTTTAGGAAATTTGATTGATTTTCAAATTGAGGGTGGAATTGATTATTTAGTTTCATTGGGTACCACTGGCGAAACAGCGACCCTAACTCAAGACGAACGAAAGAAGGTGTGGCAATTTACTTCCAAACACGTGAATAAACGCATTCCTCTGGTAGCTGGTATTGGTGGGAACAACACCTATGAAATCGTGGAGCAGATCAAGAATTTTGAAACATTGGATTATGTTGCGATTCTTTCTGTATCTCCATATTACAATAAACCAACACAAGAAGGTATTTACCAACATTATAAAGCCATTGCCGAAGCTTCAAAACTTCCTATTATTCTGTACAATGTACCGGGAAGAACAGGAAGCAATATGACGGCAGCCACAACGGTTCGTTTAGCGAATGATTTTAAGAATATCATCGCGACCAAGGAAGCTTCAGGAAATTTTGCGCAGTTCAGTGAAATTCTTCGGGATATGCCTAAAGGTTTCCTATTAATTTCTGGGGATGATCCAGTTACTTTGCCAATGATGGCCATGGGTGCTGCAGGAATTATTTCGGTGGTAGGAAACGCCTACCCGACCAAGGTTTCAGCATTAGCTCATCTATGCCGCGAGGGCAATTTTGAAGAAGCTAGGGCCATTCATTTGGAATTATTAAGAATCATTGACCTGTGTTTTGTGGAAGGCAATCCTGCTGGTGTAAAATATATTCTTGAGAAAAAAGGAATCGGACAAGATCATGTACGCTTGCCTTTGGTACCTGTCGGTCCGAAGACAAGAGAAGCAATAGATGCAGAGATGCAGCTACTAGCATAAAAAAATAACAGGTTGGCAATGAAAATTGACCAACCTTTTTTATTTTTAGGTATTCTTTTTGTTACCAAAATAAAAACTGAATTAAGAAAAATGGAAACAACAAACCAACAACCTAGTAATCGAGGCTCAAAATTCAAGAAATTCATAAGCTGGTTACTTTTAGTCCTATTTTTAGGCTTTGCCGGATTCGTTTACTTTAAATATTACTTTGTATTTGGTGAAGGTGTTAAATCTGGAGTTCTTAATTACGCAGTGAAAAAAGGAAATCTATTTAAGACCTACGAGGGAAAACTTATCCAAGAGGGAATTCGTTCGCAAAAAACTGGTACAGGATTATCGAGCAATGAATTTGAATTCTCCATTGAAAGTGATTCTGTATTTCATGAGTTAGAATTAAATAGCGGAAAGGCATTTGATTTACACTACAAGGAGTATCACGGGGTTCTTCCATGGCGAGGAAATACGCGATATGTAGTGGACAAGATCATCCAAATGCGTGATGCTAAACCAAATAGCTTTTAAAAGCATTTAATGCCAAGACCAGGCATTGGAGCTTCAATTAATGAGATGGAATATTTCAATCATTAATTGAAGCTCTTTTTATTTGGCATTCCACACTAAAATTAACCCTTACTTATTTCCTTGAAGAACATGCTTTTAGCAGGTTTTCAACAATCTTTTTTGAAAAAGATTGCAAAATTAAATTTCGTGAACTATATTTGCGGAGTACTTCGATAGTGGTACGCTAATCATTACCTCTCTAAAAAGATGGTCTTGATTTATAAAGAAGTGGCGAGAGACTGGCTCAATGACCCACTGGCAACCTTCAATAAGAATTGAAAAGGTGCCAATTCCTGTCCGAGGCAATAAAGCCCAGGAGCATATAAATGAAATAGACTATGACTTCAAAATTTTCAAAATCGGAATTATTGTATCTTGTTGGAAAACCAGCAAAGAATCAACTTATTCAATTTATTTCTTCTTGTATTGCGGGTGCTGCACGAATGCGATAGCCGTCTGTAGATTTCTACACGATAGGTATTTATCGTGCGGGGAATCATGTAGTCGGCCAAATCATCAAGCAATCAAGGGATAAAAAAAATCATTCAATTTACTAACATCTATAATCAACATAAAAATGTCGGAAAACAAAAATCTTAAATTTGAAACATTGCAAGTACATGCAGGACAAGAAGTAGACCCTACAACTGGTTCAAGAGCATTACCTATATACCAAACCTCATCATACGTTTTTGAAAATGCAGAACATGGTGCAAACCTATTCGCATTAAAGCAATTCGGAAACATCTATACCCGGATCATGAATCCTACGACGGATGTTTTTGAAAAACGCATTGCAGCCTTAGAAGGCGGTGTTGCAGCACTAGCTGTTGCATCAGGCCAGGCAGCTCAATTTATTGCATTGACAAATATCCTTGAAGCAGGTGAAAACTTTGTTTCAGGAGCTAACTTATATGGTGGTACTTATAACCAATTCAAAGTATCATTCAAAAGATTAGGTATCGAAGCTCGATTTGCTGAAGAATCAGATGCTGATAAAATCGAAGCCTTGATCGACGATAAGACCAAAGCGATCTACGTAGAAACCATTGGTAACCCAAGCTATAATATTCCTGACTTTGAGCGCATTGCTTCCGTTGCGAAGAAACATGACTTACCATTGATCGTGGATAATACATTTGGTGCAGGAGGTTATTTGTTCAAACCTTTGGAACATGGTGCAAACGTTGTAGTAGAATCAGCAACCAAATGGATTGGTGGACATGGTACAAGTATCGGTGGTGTTATTATCGATGGTGGTAACTACAACTGGGGTAATGGTAAATTCAAGCAATTTTCAGAACCATCAGAAGGTTATCATGGTTTAGTATTTTCAGATGTATTTGGCGAAGATGGTCCATTTGGAAACATCCAATTTGCTATCCGTGCGAGAGTTGAAGGATTGAGAGATTTCGGCCCTGCCCTATCTCCATTTAATTCATTTTTATTGGTTCAAGGTTTAGAGACTTTATCATTAAGAGTTCAACGTCATGTGGACAATACTTTAGAAATCGCACAATGGTTAGATGCGCATCCACAAGTGGAGCATGTAAGCTATCCAGGTTTGAAAAACCATCCATATCATCAAAATGCTCAGAAATATTTGAAAAATGGATATGGGGCGGTTCTTTCATTTACAGTAAAAGGTGGAGTTGATAAAGCTAATGAGTTTATTGATTCGTTGGAATTGATTAGCCATCTGGCGAATGTTGGGGATGCGAAGACATTGATCATTCACCCAGCAGCAACCACCCACCAACAATTAAGTGCTGAGGCACAGAAAAAAGCAGGTGTAGAACCAGGTCAATTGAGATTGTCAGTTGGTATTGAACATATTGATGACATTAAAGCTGATCTAGCACAAGCATTTGACAAAATTAAATAAGGGGGGCCTTATTTAATTTTTATGGAGGAAGATAATTTAATAGAATGAGTGTAAAGACTTTCGGATATAGCCAAGACTTCGAATTAGAAAGCGGGAAAAAACTGGCAAATCTACAGATAGCTTACCATAGTTATGGAGAGCTAAACGAAGATAAATCCAATGTGATATGGGTTTGTCATGCTTTGACTGCTAATTCAGATGTATTTGACTGGTGGCCAGGATTATTTGGCGAGCATGAGTTATTCAATGATAAAGATTATTTTATTATTTGTGCCAATGTATTGGGTTCACATTATGGAACGACGAATCCCTTATCCATTGACCCCAATACAAACCTGCCCTATTATTCAGACTTTCCACAGTTCACCATTCGTGATATCGTAAAAGCCCATCAATTGCTGGCAGACCATTTAGGGATAAATGAAATAAACACTTTGATCGGTGGATCCTTAGGTGGGCAGCAGGCATTGGAATGGACGGTTGCAAAAACTATTAAAATCCATAACCTGATAGCCATCGGAACCAATGCGTTCTTTTCTCCATGGGGCATTGCATTTAATGAGAGTCAACGACTGGCAATTGAGGCAGATTCAACCTTTACTGAAAAAAGAGACGATGCTGGTATGAAAGGCTTAAAAGCCGCACGCAGCATGGCCTTATTATCTTATCGAACATACAATGCCTATGGCACCACGCAGGTAGAGTCTGACCATGATAAGACGGATGCCTATAAAGCATCTTCCTATCAATCCTACCAAGGCGATAAATTGGTGAGAAGATTCAATGCATTCTCCTACTGGTATCTGACCAAAGCCATGGACAGTCATCATTTGGGAAGAAGTAGAGGCCAGGTAGAACAAGTTTTACAATCCATCGAAGGAGTTAATGCCCTAATCATAGGAATTCCTTCGGATGTTCTCTTTCCGCCACAGGAACAAGAATTTATTGCTAAAAACATTCCACATGCAGAGTACTATGAACTACACTCCTTTTTTGGACATGATGGATTCTTGATTGAAACAAAAACCCTAACTCAAGTCATTGGAAACTTTCTTGAGAAAAATAATACAAAAGCAGAAAATCACTTAAATTTAATTAAAGAATAATGAGTAAGAAACTTACCATCGGGATGTTTGGATTTGGTGTGGTGGGACAAGGTTTATACGATATCATAAAAACAAAGAACCTAAACTTAGAGATTAAGAAATTCGTAATCAAGAATGCAGACAAGAAAAGGACATTGCCTGCAGAGTTATTCACTACAGATGCCAATGCGATTTTAAATGACCCAGAAATCAATACGGTAGTTGAATTAATTGATGATGCGGAAGCTGCTTTTGAAATTACAAAAAGAGCGCTGACAAGCGGAAAAAATGTAGTTTCAGCCAATAAGAAAATGATTGCAACCCATTTGGAAGAATTAACGGAGATTCAAAATCAACATGGGACTTCCCTATTGTATGAAGGAGCTGTTTGTGGAAGTATTCCAATCATCCGGAATTTAGAGGAGTATTATGACAATGAGCTGTTGCACTCTGTGAGTGGTATTTTCAACGGTTCATCAAACTATATCCTATCCAAGATCTTCAATGAAAATCAAAGCTATGATGCAGCATTGAAGAAAGCACAGGAATTGGGATTCGCAGAAACTGACCCAACCTTGGACGTGGGAGGATATGATCCAAAATATAAATTGGCTATCGTGGCATCACATGCTTACGGAATCTACATCAACCCGGATGAAATCCTTAATTTAGGTATTGACACCTTAGGAGATGCAGATATTCGCTATGCAAGGGAGAAGAATTATAAAATCAAATTGATTCCATTGGCGAAGGAAATTTCCAACAATAAAGTAGTTCTTTATGTGCTTCCGAAATTTATTTCAAAAGGCAATATCCTACAAAATGTTGAGAATGAGTACAACGGAGTATTGGTAAAAGCAGCCTTTGCAGATGAGCAATTCTTCTATGGTAAAGGTGCTGGCGGTCATCCTACAGGATCAGCGGTTCTATCCGATATCGCGGCCCTGAGATATGATTATAAATACGAGTATAAAAAACATTTAGAGGCACAGCAAGTAAGCTACTCAACGGATTATAGTTTTAAAGTTTATTTCCGTTACGAGGATGAGGATGTATTGGAAAACATTGAATTCAGCAGTATTTCAGAGCGTTTTTACAGTGATGATCATAAATACGTAATTGGGACAATCAACCTACAGGAAATTATTGCAAAACGTGAAATTATCCATCAACAAGGTAATTTCTTAGCAGAGATTCTATAAATTCCATTTTAAATTAAAATAGAAAGTGTTTTTCCTTAATTGGATTAACACTTTTTTATTTTTAGAGGCTAAACCTCTCTATTTTAGGGATAAAATTATTTGAGAGTAAAAATCTTCAACAATATTATTTTATTTATAAACGGGAAATTAATGGCTGCCTAAAAAGTAGGACAATAAATTGAAATTTAGACTAGGAAGTAAAAAATTTTTTACGATATTAGCTAATATTCCCCTACCTAGAGTAACATTCTTATTACATAGTAGTTTTTTGGCATTTAATAGGTTAAATATCTGTTAATACATTTGCTTTGTCATGGTTTTTGCTTTATATTATCAAATATTTATTATATAAACTTAAAAATCAAGGTGATCATGAGAAAGTGGAATGTGTTAGTACTACTAAATGCAGTATCTATTGGTTTGTTTGCACAAGACGGAACCAAAACTAGCACGAGCGAGGGATCTGCATTAACGTATGTAATTATCGGAATTATTGTTTTGACAGTAGCTATTTATATGTTATATAGCCGTCAAAAGAGAAAGTTTAACGATTAAAAACGTATTTAAAATACGAATAATAAAAAAGGCCTGATTTCATCAGGCCTTTTTTGATTAATCTCTTTTAAGTCCAAATTTTTCAATTTTACTATAAAGATGACTACGTTGAATATCTAAATCATCTGCAGTTTTGGATACATTCCAATTGTTTCTTTCCAACTTATATTTAATGAATTCACATTCAGAGAAGTCTTTGAAGTCTTGGAAGGAAGTAAATTGTTCCATATCAAAACCATTGGAGTTATGATTGGAGGAATGGTTATTTGAAGCTGCCGGTCCACCTGGGTTAGCAAATTTCAATACATCTTCTTCGGTGATTTTCTTATCACAAAGAATAATCAAACGTTCAATCATATTTCTTAGCTCACGGATATTACCTGACCAAGGCAAAGATTGCAAGGCTTTCATTGCATCTGCTGTAAAGGCTTTCACCGGCATACTGTATTCGGCACAAATCTCCTCACAGAACGCTGTTGCTAAGGTTGGAATATCGTCTTTTCTTTCGGCTAAGGAAGGAACGTGAATTAAGATAACGCTCAAACGGTGGAATAAGTCCATTCTGAAGTTACCATCTTCAATTTCTTTTAGTAAATCTTTGTTGGTCGCTGCAATAACACGAACGTTGACATCAATTTCCTTTTCACCCCCTACCCTTGTAATTTTATTTTCTTGCAAGGCTCTCAACACCTTAGCTTGGGCAGAAAGGCTCATATCACCAATCTCATCCAAGAATAAAGTACCATTATTAGCTTGTTCGAATTTACCGATACGTTGTTTTACGGCAGAAGTAAAGGACCCTTTTTCATGTCCAAATAGTTCAGACTCGATCAATTCAGAAGGGATAGCCGCACAGTTGACTTCGATCAAAGGCGAGCTGGAGCGCGTAGATTTCTCATGCAACCAACGAGCTACCAATTCTTTACCGGCACCATTGGCACCTGTAATCAATACACGAGCTTCTGTTGGAGCAACCTTTTCAATGGTATCCTTAATTAAACTAATACCTGATGAATCTCCTAGGATTTCTTTGGTTTTGGAAATTTTACGTTTTAAGACTTTGGTTTCTTTGACCAAGGAGCCTTTTTCCAGCGCGTTTCTAACGGTTATTAATAACCTATTGAGGTCTAGCGGTTTTTCAAGGAAATCAAAAGCACCTTTTCGAGCTGCCTCCACGGCTGTTTCGATGGTACCATGTCCGGAGATCATGATGAACGGGATATCGGAAAATTCTTTGGCTGAGGTCAGTACTTCCATACCGTCCATCTTATTCATCTTGATATCACATAATACCAAGTCGATTTTTTCCTTTTGTAAGATTTTCAGACCATCTTCACCGTTATCAACATCTAGGACCTTATAGTCTTCGTATTCCAAGATGTCACGTAACGAGCTACGAATTGGACGCTCATCATCTATAATTAAAATTGTTGTCATAATTAACACACTTGTTTATAGGCAATAGAAAATGTTTAAATAAAAAGAAGCAAACTTTGTAAGCCGGGTTCTGTATTCTAAAATAAGAATTTCTATCATTTATCTAGGTTTGCATTCACATGCAAACTCCATCAACCTACCCATTGCAATTGCTCAAGGCAGAAAACGAGCAGCTTTCAATTCTTGCAACCTATTTGGTCTTTCAACATACGAGGTTTACCGAGATGCATGTTGCCATGCAAATCCGTGAGCTCTTACCTCACGTTTTCACCCTTACCCCGAAAGGCGGTATATTTTCTGTGGCACTTGCTGTCTAATTTTTTCAAATCAGCCTTCCCGTTAGGAAGCGTATTGCTCTGTGTTGCCCGGACTTTCCTCTTCATTTTTAAAATGCAGCGATAGAACCAGTTTGCTTCAATGTGCAAAATTACAAAAAATTCAACGGAATAAGGCTAAACATACATGTTAGGATAGGTTAAAAATATTTTTAAGAAATATGTAAAAATTTTCTTTAGCAGCTGTAGCGATATAAATAATTGTGTCGTTATATGATAAAACATAAGTCGACAAGATGTTCTTTTAACTATTTATTAATTTAATTTATATAACAAACAAAATGAAAACTACTACATTTTTAAGAACATTATTAGCTATTACGGCAGCAGCAGGTGCAATGACATTTATTTCTTGCAAAAAAGACGATCCAAAACCAAAACCTAAAACAAAATTGGTGAATGTGGTTTACAAAATTGACTCCAAAGAAAAGGATCTGAAATTGACTTCTTTAGTAATTACTGGATATAAAGGTCAAGATTCAACCGTTTCAACAAAAGATCTAAAATTCCCTAAAGAAATTAAATTGAGAAGACCAGCTCCAAAAAAGAATGCCATGTTGAAAATCAAAACAAAAGTAGACAAACCTGGAAAAGTAAATTTGGAAATCTTAGTTGACAATAAATCTGTTAAAAAAGCTGAAGCGAACATCACCGACATCAAAAATGAAGGCGTGATTGAACACAAATTCTAAGGAAAAAAAATTAAAAACAATTAATACTTCTTACCCAATAAAATTACCAGGCTGTACATTCATTGTACAGCTTTTTTTGTTTGAAAGAATTAAATATCTTGTGCAATAGCATAGCCAGCAGCCCATGCCCATTGGAAGTTATACCCGCCTAACCAACCCGTAATATCCACGGCTTCTCCTCCAAAATATAAACCCTTAATTTTCTTGCATTCTAAGGTTTTGGGATTTAATTCATCCGTAGAAAGACCTCCACGCATGACTTCTGCTTTATCATAACCTTTATCTCCTGCAGGTTTAACTTTAAACTGATGAATGCTATCTGCTAATAACTTTGCATCTGCTTTGCTTAGGGAGGCTATTTTGAGGTGAATTGGCAGAAAGGCTCCAAGTGCATCGACCATTTTTTTGGTAAAATGATCATTTAATAATTGTCCGACGGTCCTTCGGCCGCCTGCATTTCGCTCTTCTTTGATTAGTTGATCAATCTTGAATTTGGGCAACAAATCAATGGTGAATTGCTGACCTGGTCGCCAGTAAGATGATATTTGAAGAATAGCAGGTCCACTCAATCCCCAGTGGGTAAAAAGAATATTCTCCTCAAAGGATATCTTTTCATTGTAAACTCGAGAATAAACGGAATTTCCAGCAAGGGATGCATACCAATCGGCATCCTTACCTGTTATGGTCAATGGAACCAAGGCTGGAGCAGTTTCTACGAGATTGAGATTAAACTTTCTAGCCAATTTAAGAGCGAAGTCTGAAGCTCCTAATTTAGCTACCGGCAAACCGCCAGTGGCAATGACCACTTTCTTCGTTGATATTTTAGAGGCTTTCCCTTCCTTCTCCACCGTTATTTCAAAACCGAACTCAGTTTGTTTTACCTCATTTACCAAGGCGTTCAACCAAATATCTTGTCCAGTGTCATACATGAGTTTTGTAAAGACAGCAACAATATCCTTGGCTTTATTTGTTGTGGGAAACAATTGGCCCAAGGTTTTTTCCTGTCCTCTGATTTGGCCAAATTGTTCAAAAAAATTGATGGTATCCTCTACAGACCATTGTGAAAATACTGCATTAAGAAATTTGGGATTTTCGGAAACGAAGTTATCCGTAGAGGTATAAATATTGGTAAAATTACAGCGACCACCACCTGAGATTAGGATTTTTGCTCCCGGTTTATCATTCCTTTCGATCAATAAGGTTTTCTTTCCAAGAAGACCGGCTTGAACTGAACACATTAATCCACAAGCACCGCCTCCAATGATAATCGCATCGTAATCTTTCATTAGGAAATCAATTCTCCTTCCAATGAAATTGTTCTTTGTTCCGCCCAGGATTTTTCGGCAAGTTCTAAGATTCGAATGACATCTCTCGCTTGTTCTGGTTTAATATATAAATCTTCTTCTCCACGGATTGCTGATACGATATTTTTATAGAAATCTTGTCCAGACCCCCACTCACTAACTATTTTTTCTTCAACATCTGCCCCATTTTCCAGAATTGAAAGTGTTCCTTGAAATGCCGAATCTTCTTTTCCCCAGTCATTCACCGATGATGGAGATACTCCATCGCGCAGCAAAGTTTCTTGTGGGTCAACTCCCCATTTGACAAAACAGCCGTTCATTCCATAGACCGCATATCTTGCCGTCGATATTTTGGCTAGCATTTGACCTTTCAAGGAGACCTTGATTCCAGGGAAGGATAAAATAAATTCAAAATCATCTATCGCTTTTGCGCCATCGCGTTGAACTCGAAGGTCAGCAAAGATGGCCGTCGGCTTTCCAAATACTTGCAAAGCTTGGTCGATCAGATGCGCACCAAGGTCATAATGAATACCTGAACCTGGTAAATTCTCCTCACGCCATGCTCCTTCTCTCAGGAAATTTCTGAAACGATCATAGCGGGCCTCATAATTGACCACACGTCCTAATCTTCCAGATTCAATCACCTTCTTCACTGTTTTAAAGTCTGAATGATACCTGGCATTGTGATGCACAGAAATCAATAGATTTTTCTCTTTTGCCAAAGCAATTAGTTCATCAGCTTCGGAGCTGTAGTTGGTGAAAGGTTTTTCAACAACCACATGTTTGCCAGCCTCCAATGCTGATTTAGCCAAACTAAAGTGTACATCATTTGATGTAGCAATCGCTACAATATCCACTTCAGGATCATTGATGATATCATCTGCCGATAACACTCCAATCGCATCAGGATAGCGTTCCGCCAACATTTTCTGCTGCTCAGGTTTGCGGGCAGTGACCTTATATAACTCCAGATCAGGATTGCCATTAATAAATGGGGCATGAAAAACATGCCCACCTATTGAAAATCCTATTAATCCAACTTTAAGTTTTTTCATATTTACATTCTTTCAGGCACCTGAATACCTAATAAGTTCATACTTTCAGCAATGACTCTTGCAGCAGATGCTGACAATTGCAAACGGAATCCTTTGACATTTTCGTCTTCTGCCTTCAGGATGGTTTCCTCATGGTAAAATTTATTGTATAGCTTCGCTAAATCATAAGCGTAGTTGGCTAATTGCGCCGGGCTAAATTCATTTGCTGAAGCTTCGATAATCGCAGGATAATTTGATAAGGCCTGAATCAAATCTCGTTCATAAGAAGAAATAGAGGCAGGAGTTTTCACTTCAACAGCTTGATATTCAGCTTTACGCAACACTGATTTAATACGAGCATGGGTATATTGGATAAACGGGCCTGTATGACCTTGGAAATCCACAGATTCATTCGGATCAAAAAGAAGACGTTTTTTAGGATCCACCTTCAATAAGAAATATTTCAAAGCCCCCATACCAATGGTTTGGTACAAAGCAGTCTTCTCTTCTTCGTTGAAGCCTTCTGTTTTTCCTAATTCTTCTGTTCTTTCTTTCGCTGTTTCAATCATTTCGGACATTAAATCATCCGCATCCACTACAGTTCCTTCTCTAGATTTCATCTTTCCTGAAGGAAGGTCAACCATACCATAGGAAAGGTGATACATTCCATTAGCCCATTCCTTGCCTAGTTTTTTAAGGATTGCAAACAGCACTTTAAAGTGATAATCCTGCTCATTTCCAACCACATAAATAGACTCATCCATTTTGAATTCATCATATTTCAATTGGGCAGTCCCTAAGTCTTGGGTGATATACACAGATGTGCCATCACCTCTAAGCACTAATTTTTGATCTAATCCTTCATCCGTTAGGTCAATCCAGACTGAGTTATCTTCCTTTTTGAAGAAAACTCCTTTTTCAAGACCTTCCTGGATAATATCTTTTCCTAATAAATAGGTTTCTGATTCATAGTAGAATTTATCGAAATCAACACCCAACTGTTTGTAGGTTTTATCAAAACCTGCATATACCCAGCCGTTCATTGTTTTCCAAAGGTTGATAACCTCCGCATCGTTTGCTTCCCATTTCTGAAGCATCACTTGTGCTTCTTTCATCAATGGAGCATTCTTTTTGGCATCATCTTCAGATTGACCTTCTTGTTTTAGTTGATCAATTTCCTTTTTATATTCTTTGTCGAATACCACATAGTATTTTCCTACAAGATGGTCGCCTTTAAGTCCGGAAGATTCTGGTGTTTCACCGTTACCGAACTTCTGCCATGCCAACATGGATTTACAGATATGAATACCACGATCATTCACAAGGTTGGCTTTCACCACGTCATATCCGTAAGCTTTTAAGATTTCAGCAACGGAATACCCCAATAAGTTGTTACGAATGTGTCCAAGGTGCAATGGTTTGTTCGTATTTGGAGAAGAGTACTCCACCATAAGCTTTTTACCATTTTTAGGGTACTTAGCAAATGATTCCGAAAGGATGGTTTGATTTAATAATTCGATCCAATAGGTATCTGAGAAACTAAGGTTTAAAAATCCTTTGATGACATTGAAGTCCGCAATTTCTTGGATGTTTTCTTTTAGATAAGTACCTATTTCATTTCCAGTCACTTCCGGAGATTTTTTAGAAAATCGGGTAACAGGAAATACAACTAATGTGATTTGACCTTCAAACTCTTTTCTTGTCTCTTGTAATGCAAGCTGGGATGCAGGGATTTCTGCTCCATACAATGCACTTACCGCTTGAACTGTCTTCTCAATAAGCAGTTCTTGAATTGATTTTGCCATGTAAATATTTCGTAATATTCGTAACTTTCTGATAATGAATTTAAAAAATAACGCCTTGATTATTTAGGTATTCATCACGAAAGCATATCTTTGCCAAAAATAATAAAAAATGCAGAGCTATCAGGAATTTCTTGACTTAAGTGTTGGTTTTCCGCAAGACGGATTCGATATCATCGATGACGAATTGTACTTCCACGATTTGAATTTGATGGAAATGATAGAAACGTACGGTACGCCGCTACGTTTTACCTATTTACCCATTATCAGTAAAAAAATACAACAAGCGAAGATTTTATTTCAAACAGCCATGTTGAAATACAATTATCGCGGATCCTATAAATACTGTTATTGTACGAAATCTTCGCATTTCAAGCATATCGTAGAAGAGGCTTTGAAGAATGATATCCACTTGGAGACCTCTTCAGCTTTCGATATGCCAATGATTGATGCGTTGGAGAGACAAGGCAAAGTCACAAAGGACATTACAGTAATCTGTAATGGTTTCAAGACTTACCAGTACAAGCAATATATTGTAGACATGTTGCATGATGGTTTCCACAATATTATCCCTGTATTGGATAATAAAGAGGAGTTCAACATGTATGACGACGAGGTTGAATTATCGGAACCTTGTAATTTGGGTATCCGTATTGCTGCTGAGGAGCAACCTGATTCTCAATTCTATACTTCCAGATTAGGAATTAGAATGGAGGATGTTATTGATTTCTATAACAGCAAAATCGTTGATAATCCACACTTTAAAGTGAAACTATTACACTTCTTTATCAACTCGGGTATTTCGGATACTCCTTATTACTGGAATGAGTTAGAGAAATATGTGACGCTTTATTGTAAATTCAAGAAGATCAATCCGGATTTAGATACCCTAGATATTGGTGGTGGTATGCCTTTCAAAGATTCATTGGTTCATGATTTCGATTATGAATACATGGTCAATGAAATTGTCAACCGCATCAAACAAATCTGTGCGCACCACGAAGTCGTGGAACCAGATATCATTACTGAATTTGGTAAATACACAGTAGCAGAGGCTTCAGGAATTTTATATAAAGTATTAGGTAGAAAACAACAAAACGACCGTGAGAAATGGTTAATGTTGGATGGTTCATTTATTACGAACCTACCTGATGTTTGGGCATTGAACCAAAAGTATATCTTACTTCCAATCAATAACTGGGATTCAGAATATGAGCGCGTAAACTTAGGCGGTATCACTTGTGATGGTCAGGATTATTACAATCAAGAAGCCCATATGAACTCTGTGTTTATGCCAAAAACTAGAAAAGTGCAGTATTTGGGATTCTTCCATACAGGAGCGTATCAAGAAGTATTAAGTGGCTATGGTGGTATTCACCATTGTCTATTACCATCTCCAAAACATGTGTTAATTCGTAGAAATAGAGACGAAACATTTAACTATGAGGTATTTGGAGAAGAACAAAACTCGAAACAAGTAATGAAATTATTGGGCTACCAATAAGATCATCTCATAAACGAAAAAAAGCAAGTTAAATCAGATTAACTTGCTTTTTTGTTTTAAAGTGTAGGTGTTCAACTTTTAATTTCCCTCCTTTAGCACTAAACTTTTAATTTCTTTTCTTAATTCACGAGGTAATTGCATAAATACCTCTGGTTTTAAATTGAGTTCAACAGAACTAGATTTTGAAGTTCGGTGGACAAAAAATAAATTGATAAATCCACCTCCTAACCACTTCCCATCCTTGATTAGGTACTCGCCATACTTCAAATCCAATTCATTAATTGTGTTAAAAAACTTCTGCTGCGCAGAATTCTCAATTAAATACATGAATTTTTTGTTTAATGTGAAAGAACTGTGCACAAAAGTAAAAAACACATGATTAATTATTTGTTAAATTTTTAATTATTTTATAATATTAAACCACAAAGGTTAATCGTTAAGCGGATGCAATATCCTATTTTGAAATATTTTATTACAATTAGATTACAGTTTATGCTGTAAATTGCTTCGCATTAACATGAAAAAATTTTTTAAAATCCTTATGTATATCATACTTGCATTGGTCCTGATTGTTGGACTTGCAGTCTATCTTCTAAGCCGTTCTGAACAGATGGGAGCCTTAGCTTCAGGCGACCGTATAAAAAGAATGGAGAATACTTCAACTTTTAAAGATGGCGTATTCGATAACCTTGAAAAAACACCTGCAATAAAAGAAGGAGTTAGTCAGGTTTCTGTATTTAAATCCTTTTTCTTCGAGAAGGATAAAAGAAACGTTCCTTCGAAACCATTACCTGTTGAAAAAACAGATTTAAAGAACATTCCTCTGAATGAAAACGTATATGTTTGGTTTGGTCACTCATCTTACTATATGCAAATTGATGGAAAACGGATTCTTGTGGATCCAGTGATGAATGGACATGCCTCTCCTATTCCAGGAAGTGTAAAGGCTTTTCAAATGACTCATAAATATCAGGTTGAGGATTTTCCTGAAATTGATATTCTAATCATAACACACGATCATTATGATCATCTTGATTACCCAAGCATTTTAAAGTTAAAAACTAAAGTAAAGGATGTCGTAACGAGCTTAGGTGTTGGTGCGCATCTTGAGAAATGGGGCTACTCAAATGAACATATTCATGAATTATATTGGGGTGAAAAGTTAAAATTGGACAGTTTAGAATTTACTGCTGCTCCCGCAAGACATTTTTCAGGTCGTTGGTTAAAAAGAAACACCAGTCTTTGGTCCTCTTTCATACTTCAATCTGATTCTTTAAGAATTTTTGTTGGTGGTGATTCAGGATATGGAAAGCATTTCAAGGAAATCGGTGATAAATACGGTCCATTTGATATCGTAATCTTGGAAAATGGCCAGTATAATGAGCTTTGGAAATACATTCACTTGATGCCTGAGGAAGCGGTTCTTGCCGCCCATGATTTACAGGCCAAGAGAATTATACCGGTTCACAATTCTAAATTTCCTTTGGCAAATCATGCTTGGGATGATCCTATGATTCGAATTACGAAGGAAGCAAAGAATCAGAATTTTCCGATATGGACGCCTAAGATGGGGCAACTCATCTATTTAGATAAACCCAATGAAACTAATGAATGGTGGTTGGGAATAGACTAAAAATTAAGGGCTGCCAAAATTGGCAGCCCCACTTTTTATTAATAGTCTAGTTGTATCCTGGATTTTGTTTTACAGCGCCATTTGACTGATTTACGGCAGCTCTTGGTAAAGGATAGAGTACGACATGATCTCCCGGGGTATAGCCATCATCCTTAGCTCTCTGAACATATAAGCCCCAACGGATTAAATCGTCACGACGAACTCCTTCTTCCCATAACTCAAACAGTCTTTCGTTTTGTACTGCTTTTCTAAAGGTATCTTTCGTAAGACCCGATAAAGCTGGCAATTTACCATGAACAGTACGAACATCGTTCAAGAACGTATAAGCTTCAGAAGTTGGTCCATTGAGTTCATTCAAAGCTTCTGCATATAATAATTCGACATCAGCATAACGATAGACAATCACATCAACAGCTGTAGACATGGAAGATACTTTTGCTGGATCTGGACCGTATTTATCCATCACGGCTCCAATATCACCTCCTGCCCTCGCGTCGCGGTAAACGACCTTACCACCTTGCATAGTCGGGTATTTCTCCAATAATAACTTCAACCTATAATCCGCTTTGTTGAATTGATCATATGTTTTCCAAGGCATTCTATAACCTCCCCATGGAGCATCACCTCCCCCTACAGTCACATCATAATAATCGGTTGGTAGATAATGCGGTCTATAGCCATTCCCAGTGGTACTTGAAGTAGCATTCGCCACTACCGCGAGAATGATTTCATCGTTACCACCTTTGTTATTCATATTAAAGTTGTCTTCGTATTTTGGAGTAAGGCTGAATCCTATAGCTTTAATTTGTTTACCCATTTCAATGGCATCAGCCCAACGTTTCTCTTGCATGTAAAGTTTCATCAAAGCAGTCAGACAAGCTGATTTGGAAAAACGACCATAGTCTGCACCTTCAAATTTGGCAGGCAATACAGCAATAGCCTCCTTAAAGTCCTTTTCTATGAAGCCAATCATTGCTTCTTTAGTAGGACGAGGAATAGTATTTGATTCTGGAGTGTTCACCAAACTTGGATCTAAAACCACAGGAACTGGACCATAATATAAATACATTATCTGCATAAAGAACCCTCTCAAGCCTTTTAATTCTGCTATATATCTCTTTTTAAGGTCCTCATTCATAGATACTCCCTCAATCTGAGGAATCAATGTGGTAATCCTGGAAGTATAGCGCATTAAAAACACATAGTGTTGCGTAATCTGAGAGAAATCTGGATCAAAGTTCAACATATTTAGTTTTTTCCAACGACCAGCATCATCCCAGTTACATATAGCTTCATCTGTCGTCTGACCCGCTTGGGTCGTGATACCCGTCATTGTAGCTCCGTATCCATTCCACATACTTCCTTGCATAATTCCAGAATACATGGCTGTCACCGCGGAAGTCACATCATTTTCTGTTTTTAGGAAATTTGAACCGTTCAATTCCTGATCATCTCTGTATTCCAAACCTTTTTCACAAGAAGTGAAAATTGGGGACAAGGCAAGCATCAACACTGTTGCCTTAATCCATTTGTTCGTTATATATTTTCTTTTCATTATGCCTGCAATTAAAAACTAAGGTTTACACCCAATACGTAAGAAGTAGTAAGTGGGTAATAATTATTTTGATTCAATTCTGGGTCAAGTCCCGGATATTTGGTAATTGTCCAAGGATTTTGAACATCAAAGGAAATTCGAGCGCCTTTTATAACCTTCTGATTCTGCAACCATGCCGAAGGGAAAGAATATCCTAAAGTGACATTTCTTAACCTTAAGAAACTTGCATTCATCATCCAGTAATCTGAGTTGTTTTGATAATTGGCATATCTTGAATCAGATAAACCTGTTGGAAAATTCGCATCTGTATTATCAAATGACCATCTCTCTAAGCTAATTGGCATGGTATTCCAATCGAATGAGCCCATGTTTGCTGCTAAACTAGCAATACGGAAAGATCTGTTTGGTCCATATGGACTCCATGCTTTCAGGATAGCTCCTGAGAAAAATACATTCAAGTCAAAATTCTTAAAAGTGAATGTGTTTCCAAAACCAAAGTTGAACTTAGGATCTAAATTGGCAATCAAGGTTTGATCTGCTGCATTAATGATTCCATCAGGTCCTGCAAGATTACCTTGGTCATCATAACTCGCACGGTCATTTAGAATTAAGCTACCTGGTAATAAATTAGGCATATGTGCAGGAGCAGCTCCTTCTCCTCTGAAGATTCCATTCGAAATATATCCAAAGGCAGGGTTATAAAGTGCTTCTTTTCCTGTAGCTGCCTTAAATCTTTCTAGTGTTGCCAAAGTCTGTGGAGCACGCTCTGTCCAATAACTCAAATAATGTGAGAAGTTAATACTCGTCGACCAGGTAAATCCGTTATTACCGGACTGATCAACAACATTTTTTGTTTGAAGGGAAATATCATATCCATCGGTACGAGTTTTACCAGCATTGACAGTCTGAAGTCCAACTTCATAAGGTGAAGGCGTTACCACATTAAACAATAAACCGTTTATTGTCTTGGTATACACATCCACTGATCCTGAGATACGGTCGTTAAACAATCCAAAATCAAGACCTGCGTTCAATTCTTTGGCTGTCTCCCAACTTAAATCAGGATTTGCTAACCTACTAATACCAAATCCTGTTGCTGGATTGGTCCCATCTCCAAATAAATAGCTATAATAATAGTTACTAGATCCCTCACGAAAATAATTCAAGTAAGCCATTTGAGCTGCACTTGCAATATCTGAGTTTCCAGTTTCACCATACGAAAGACGCAGTTTCAAGAAATTAACAGGTCCTTCTGAATCTTTGATAAAGCTCTCCTCTGAAATCAACCAGTTCAAAGCTACCCCAGGGAAATAACCCCATTTCTTGTTATCAGCAAAGTTTGAGGCACCGTCTCTACGCAAGGATGCCTGTAAAGTATATCTATCTTTATAAGTATAGATTCCACGGATAAAGTAGGATGCAATAGTCTTTTCACTTGAACCCGATCCAACAGAAGGTTTCGGACTTTGGCCTACTCCTAAGTTATGATAAAGAAATGCATCTGTCGGGAAGTTTTGATTCCCCGCACTCATAAATCTCGTTTTAAATTGGTTGTAGGAATAACCTAACACCCCATTGATTTGATGATCAGATCCAAATCGCTTATTATAAGCTAAAGTATATTCTAGCAATTTGATACCAGCATCATTTTTTGACACATTACCAATACCGCCAGAACGCTCTCCTAATAAATATGTTCTCGGAAGATAAACATCACGGCCACTTGTAGAACGGTCATAACTGTACATCCCTTTAGCTGTTAATCCATCAATTATTTCCCAAGACAAGTAGGCGTTGGTTAATAAACGAAATGTATTCAAATCATTGGTAACATCTTGATAAGAAAGAGGATTTGGAAGATTTGGATATCTAGGATTTATTGGATAAGTACCATCAGGATTTTGAAGTGGTAAATTAGCTGGATGATACAAAGCCGCAGTTAAAACACCTCCTGCTTCATTAGCACCACCAGTACCTGTTGCTAATATTTTTCCATCTGACATGGTAGCACTGATTCCGGTTTTAATCTTATCTGTAATGTTTTGATCGAAATTAGCTCTAAAGTTATAGCGCTTCATTCCACTCGCAATCAACACTCCTTTTTGATCAAAATAGTTACCAGAAACAAAGTATTTAGTGTTTTCAGATCCTCCGGAAAGAGAAATGTTGTGTTGCGTGGTATAACCATTTCTATGAACAGCTTCCATAGCATTTGGCAACATCGCTGTATTCGCAATTTCATCTGTAGTAAAACGCGGTTTATATGGCGTAAGCGTTGAACCATCAACAGTTCCATAAAATGGTCCTACTTTATTATTCTGCATCCATCTCTCCAAACCAATTTTATTCACCTGTTCCATATAGGTTCTTGTATCTAGAACCTCATACATTTTATCAGCTTGTTGGAAACCATATGTCCCAGTATAATCAATCTTAGGAATTCCGGCTTTACCTCTTTTAGTGGTAATCAAAACTACACCAGCACCTGCCCTAGCACCATATATGGACGCTGAAGCCGCATCCTTTAACAACTCAATGGATTCAATATCATTGGAATTGATAAAGTTCAATGGACTCACATCCTGATTACCCTGTGTTGATACAGGTGATCCTGGAATGGATGCTCCACCATTTACAGGAACTCCATCCACAACATACAATACGCCAGCACTGGCATTTGAAGGGTTATTTCTAATTCTTACTGAAGCATTAGCACCCGGCTGACCCGTTGCTTGCATCACCTGAACCCCAGCAGCTTTACCTTGTAAGCCCTGCGTAAAGTTAGAAGTTGTGGAAACCGCAGCAAGGTCTGAACCTTTTACTGTAGAAACCGCACCTGAAACATTTTTACGGTTAACGGCCCCATAACCAATCACAACCAATTCTTCAATAGCTTCTGAGGATTCATGTAATACGATATTCTGCAAAGCAGCTGTTGAACTTACTGGAATCTCAAGGGTTTCATAGCCTAAAGACTTAATGACCAAAACATCTCCAGGGTTCACATCAATAGTAAACTTTCCTTCAGCATCTGTAGATGTTCCTCGGGTAGTACCTTTCACTGTAACTGTAACACCGGCCAATACTTTCCCTTGACTATCTTTAATTGCACCATTTACAGGATCGAAGGTCTTGGCAGATTGGTCTCGCTGAATCGAAATTGTTTTTCCCTTAATCGTATACTTAAAAGGAATATGCTTAAACAATTCATCCAAGGTTTCTGAATTCGACTTGTTGGCCATATCGAACTGCTTTACCCAAACATCTTTTATTTCAGATGTTTTGTAAAAGAAAACATAACCTGTTTTCTTTTCAACAGATTTCAACATTTTCTCAAGTTCAACCGAAGGAGCCGAAGAAACAACTGTCTGCGTATTGACATTCGCGTAAGTTTCTTGCACAGATGCACCTACAAGAATAAAGGAACACTGAATGGCAAACAAAAGGTTAGACTTGCGCTTCCAGAATTGATGAGATTCCTTCAAAGAACCGCATTTTCTAATTGATAATTTGGTCATTTTAGTTATTATGATTTATAATTTATTTATTATTCAGACTAAGAATCAACGGGGATTCTTAACCTTAATGGTTATTCAACAATTCGAATTTTATGGCTTGAAATAACTTTATATTTCAAATTGGTTCCTCCCAAAATCTCCAAGACTTGATTCAAAGTCAGATCCTTACCTATCTTTCCAGAATATTTTTCAGATTTTATAGAGTCTGGGAATTCCACCTCGAAATTATACCATCGACCCAATTCGGTCATGACATCCTTCAAATCCGCATTATTAAAGCTGAAGAAGTTCTCTTTCCAGGCTATATGATCATCCGGATTATCAAGTAGGCTTACAGTTATATTTCCATTTTTTGCAGCAAAAGCGACTTCTCCCGGTTTCAATATCCGATTTGAAGTACCATTGACCACCTTCACTTTTCCCTCAAAAAGTGAAGTATAAATCCCATTATTTTCTGGGTAGTTCCGAACATTAAAATGGGTTCCCAATACCTCTACTTCAGAATCTTGGTTTTCAAATTTTACTCGGAATGGTTTATTAGGATTTGAAGCCACTTCAAAGTAGGCCTCACCTATCAAATAAACCTCCCTTACCCCAGAACCAAATTGAATAGGATATCTCAATTTACTACCTGAATTCAACCAAATGGAAGTCCCATCACTCAGGTTAACTTTAAACTTTTTGCCTTTAGGAGTTTCTATTTCTTGATATACCAAGACGTCCATAGCTTTTTCCTGGATTATCGAATAGGTAGCATCGCTTCGATTTACCTGGATTCTTACATTTTCGATTTCATTGATCGTAGACTTGCCTTCAGGTAATGAACCCAGATCCAATATCTTACCACTTTCAAGTTTCAGAATACCACCATCAGTTCCTGGTTGAAAATCTTTCACAACAAAGCTTTCTTCTATTTCAGGAACCGACGATTTATGCTGTTTATAGAAGTAAAGGGGGATAATGGCCATTATGATAATGGCAGCAGCAATTGAAAACCACTTGATATAGCTTCTTTCCTTGAAAACAACTGGCGGCAATTCACTTTGGGAAACTTTATCAATTTCAAATATCTCATTAAGGCTATCTTGAAATTTCTCCTCCGAAAATGACAAACCTGAAGAAGATTCAGATAGTTCATGCATTAACAATTGCAACTTTTCTTCAACTAAAGATGGATTCTGAGACAGTAATTCCTCAAATTCAATCCATTCTTCTGCTGACAGGCAATCATGGTAATACCCCTTAATTAAATAATAAGCTCTGGTTTCTTGCATGGTTAGTAATAATTGAACCCCTATTCGAGTAGCTTCATATAGTAATGAATACAGTTTTGGGGACTACTACTATTCAAAGTGAAAAAATATTTAAATTATTTTCAGTGTGACCAATAATAGCAAGGTGATTTGGAAGTTTTGACTCTCTAAAGATTTTCGAATATCTTTTAATGCAGAGGTCAGGGTATTATACACCGTATTGGGAGAAATATTTAATACAACAGCTATCTCAGAGGCAGAAAGCCCTTTTTCTCTACTCAAAAGATAAACTTCCCGCCTACGTTCAGGCATATTCAAGATGGTTTCTTGAACCAATTGTTTTATTTCATAGAGCTCTGTAAATCGTGGATTTTCGAATCCCTGCAGATCTTTATTATCGTAAAGAGCTTTTAAATTATTTGCTTTTGTTTTTTGCTTTACTTCTTTGCGAATGAAGGTTAGACTTTCCGTGCTGACCACTTTAAAAATCCAAGCTTCAAAGTTTTCAATCTCAGATAATCGATCCCTATTAATCCAAACCCTCAAAAATGCTTCTTGCAAAATATCTGAAGCATGAGATTCATTAGATTTATAAATCCTGGTCAAATAAGCGTTCAGTTTAATAAAATAACGACGATAAAGTTCTGTGAAAGCACTTTCTTTACCGTTCGAAATCTCAATTAACAAACTCTTATCATCAATATTTTTCATCTAAGAGGACAGGAACAAATAGTTGTGAAAAATGGAAACAATTCAATAGTCAGGCAAAAATAATTAATATTGGAATAAATATTTTCCTGTTATCGCTTGTGAATATACAGTTATTAATGCTCCAAATTGAATAATTTATTGTAAAAAATTCAAATTAGAACTAAAATGAAAGTTTAACCACATTTTATTCCACTTTTTAACTATTCTTTTATTGCCTATTAAAGTTATTGCAGATTTTCAACGTATTAAGAAGTTTTTCTATAATTCCATATCGCCAATCCATTCAATAAAATTGCAAAGCCAATAATGATTAAGAAATGCTGTTGGATATCGGCAAAATCGCTTCCTTTTAAAACTATCATCCGAACCACTTCAATAAAATAGGTCATTGGGATAAACCTAGCAATAATATAAGCCCATTCCGGCATACTATCAATAGAAGTAAACAAGCCACTCATCAACATAAATATCATGATAAAAAAGAAGGCCACAGACATGGCTTGTTGCTGTGTTTCAGAAATTGTTGAAATAAGTAAACCTAATCCCAATACAGCGATCAGATAAATTGATAGGTATGCATACAACCATATTAAATTACCGACTGGTACAATTCCATAGATGAAACGTCCTACGACAAATAAACCTACAGTAAATACAAACAACCCTATTATCCAAAATGGAATTAGTTTCCCAAGGATAAACTGATATTTTTTGATCGGAGTCACATTGATTTGTTCAATGGTACCCACCTCCTTTTCCTTCACGATATTTAAGGCGCACATATAGGAACAAACCATGGTAACCAAGGCAACCAAAATTCCAGGAACCATAAATTTATTATAAATCAAATATGGATTAAACCAACTGGAAGAGGTAATATCAATTAATGAAGTCCCTGATTCTCCTTGCTGATTCAACCATTTCGTCCGGATATCAGCATTAAAATCCTTTATGATTCGACTTAAATAACTTGAACCCAATCCAGCTTTAACCCCATTGATAGCATTTGCTGCCACAAATAGTTCTGCGTTCTTTTCTTTTACAAGATCCCTTTCAAAGTGAGCCGGAATTTCTAAAACCAAATCAGCCTTATCCTGCTCTATTTGCTTTAAACCTTCTTTAAATGATTGTCCATAGTCGGTCAATCGAAAATAACCCGAGGCAGTTAACTTTGAAATCAACACCTGTGAATATGGGGAATGATCATGGTCAATGACTGAAATATTGATGTTCTTAACCTCAAAATCTGCAGCCAATGGCAAGATGATCAATTGCATGATCGGTGCAATAAAAATTAAAGGTAGCAAAGCTTTATTTCTAAAGATCTGTTTAAATTCTTTTTTCAATAAAAACATTAATGATTTCATTCCAACCTGGTTTTAAAATTCTTTAAACTTAAGAACAGTAACAAAACGGTCATTCCAACCAATATCAAAGTCTCCTTCCAAACTGCTGCTATCCCCAATCCCTTCAACATAATAGATTTCACAATAATGTAATACCATTTAGATGGTACAATATTCGAAATCAGTTGCAATGGCAGAGGCATATTCTCTACTGGAAACATAAAACCAGTGAACAACAAGATCGGCAACATCATCCCCATCATTGAAATCAACATGGCTGCTTGCTGTGATTTCGTAACATTAGAAATCAATAAACCCACCGATAAAGCACAGATAATCAAAAGAGCACTTTCCGCAATCAATAAGAGTAAACTTCCATGAATCGGCATCCCCAATAAAGTCACCGCCATGATTAGAATAACTGCTAGATTTATTAAGGAAAGAATAAAATAAGGAAGTGCTTTCGATACGATCACTAAAAAAGGATTGAAGGGTGAAACCAATAGGATTTCCATGGTCCCCATTTCTTTCTCCTTCACAATGGATACTGCAGTCATCAACACACATACCAACATCAACACCAACGCCATAATCCCAGGCACAAAGTTCGTTGCTCCTTTTAATTCTGGATTATACAACATTCTTAGTTCCGTATTTATGGAGTAAGGCTGGCTTTGGTTTTGCATCATCTCATTTTGATAGTCCATTATGATGGAGTTCGCATAATTTTGAAGCGTACTAGCCGTATTCGGATCTGAGCCATCCGATATAACCTGAATCTGAGCCTTCTTAAGATGCATCAAATCTTCATTAAAATTCACCGGAAAAATAATGGCCAACTTGATATTCTCACGCTGAAAGGATTCCTCTATCTGCTGATGATTCATCAAGGATTTAGTCAATTCAAAGTTTGGATTTGCTTCAAATTTCCTTGTAATTTCCATGCTTGCAACATCCTTAGCATAGTCGCAGATTACTATTTTGGCATTTTTAACCTCATTAGTCAAAGCAAATCCGAAGAGGAAAATCTGAACAATGGGCAAACCAAAAAGCATCAACAGGGTTTTTCTATCCCGAAAAACATGATAGAACTCCTTTCTTACAAATGACATAAACTGTTTCATTTAATCTCCTTTCCTTTTTGCGCCACGTGCTAAATCATAAAATACCTCATCCATCGTTTCAACGCCGAACTGCTTCTTTAAATTAATCGGACTATCCAAAGCCTTGATTTCCCCATCAACCATCATGGAAATCCGATTACAATATTCCGCTTCATCCATATAATGCGTCGTCACAAAAACCGTAATTCCATTTGCCGAAGCCGCATAGATCAAGTCCCAAAACTGTCGTCTCGTCACTGGATCAACACCTCCGGTCGGTTCGTCCAGAAATACAATCTTAGGATCATGAATGATAGCAACAGAAAATGCTAACTTCTGTTTCCAGCCCAAGGGCAATGAACCCACTAATTTCTTAGCCTCACTCTCCAGCCCCAATGTCTGAAGCAACTCCGCTTTTTTCGTCTTCAACTCCTTATTGTTCAAGCCATAAATTCCAGCGAAAAAATCAATATTTTCATTCACTGACAAGTCCTCATACAAGGAGAATTTCTGACTCATATAACCAATGTTCTTCTTAATTTCCTCCGTCTGCTTATAAATATCAAAGCCTGCAATACTCGCCTCCCCAGAACTCGGTTTCGATAAACCACATAGCATTTTCATCGCAGTAGTCTTACCAGCACCGTTCGCCCCTAAAAAGCCAAAAATCTCGCCCTTATAAACTTCAAAGCTAATGGCATTCGTAGCTATAAAATCCCCAAACTTCTTCGTCAATTTATCCGTTTTAATAACTATTTCTCGATCCATATCAATTCATCAGTTGAATAAAACAATCTTCAATATTGGGTTGTATCTTCTTGATTTCAACGCCTTTTTGCCCCTCTTCTTCCAATGACTTCAACAAATCATCAGTTTGATTCTCATTCATTTCATTGAAACTGATATGATGATACTCCCCAAATGCATTACAAGTTTTAATCATTGGATTTTTTCGAAGATCCAATAATAATTTCCCCATATCATTTGATTTAATGGCATATAATGGATCAGGATATTGTTTAATGATTTCATCCGGTGTTTCGACACTCAATATTTTCCCATTTTGAATCAATTCAATCCTTTCACATAAGGTCGCTTCATCCATATAAGGGGTGGAAACCAAAATGGTAATCCCCTGTTCCTTCAACCTGGATAGCATGTCCCAAAATTCCTTCCGGGATACAACATCTACACCAGTCGTAGGTTCGTCCAAAAAAAGAATCTCAGGCTTATGAATTAATGCACAACATAAAGCCAACTTCTGCTTCATTCCCCCAGATAGTTTCCCCGCTCTTCGATCTTTGAAAGGTTCAATCTGCACATAGATATCCTTGATCAAATCATAATTCTCCTCGATGCTCGTATCAAAAACGGATGCAAAGAAATTTAAATTCTCCTCCACCGTCAGGTCTTGATACAACGAAAACTTCCCCGGCATATAACCAACCATCTTCCGGATCTTTTTATAATCCTTCACCACATCCAATCCTCCAACACTGACATTCCCTTCATTTGGAAGCAACAAAGTCGTCAACACCCTGAAAATACTGGTCTTCCCCGCGCCATCAGGACCAATCAAACCAAATATCTCCCCTTTGTCAACCGAAAAACTAACCCGATCAACTGCCGTCAATGCCCCCTTATTATAGGTTTTTACCAAATCTTGGACTTGAACCATTTCCATGTTTACATGAATTTTATTTCGCCGTACATCCCTATTTTATAGCGACCATCGTTCTTAACCCTTACCTTAATCGCATAAACCTGATTTGCACGCTCATCCTTGGTTTGAATCGTCTTTGGTGTAAATTCAGCCTTGTCATTAATCCAGGTAATGATTCCTTCGGACTCATAGTAACCCTCGTCACCATTATCCGTCAATACTTTTACCTTCTGATTTAACTTCACATTCGGAAGCTGAGAACCAGTAATATAGGCCCTCAGAATCATGGTCGACAGATCAGCAATCTTATATAAAGGTTTTCCCATTCCTGCTGCTTCATTTACTTCTGCATATTTCGTCAACACAGTTCCATTGACCGGATTGATAATTTTTGATTTCTTCAATTGATCATCCAACTGATAGATTTGAACCTCCAAGGGAACAACCTCTTTTCCAATACTTTGATTTGATATCGACAATGATGATTGTTGAGCGTCCATTTGTTTGGTCAACAATTTGATTTGCGCTTCGATATCATCCAATTGCTTTGGTGTCGCAGCATCCCCAGCAATCAAATTTTGAGTCCTTACTTTCTCCTGTTCCAAGTGTCTGATCTGTTCTTTCAATGCCGATAATTGCACCGGAATATTGGGTTTTCTACTTAAGCCAGCCCCTACTTGCGCCTCCAACTGACGCTTCTTTAGATAGGTTTGAACCGTATCGATAAAGCCTACTTGCTGGCCTTCCTTCAATTGGTCACCTTCCTCCAAGTTAAACTCTTTGATCGTACCATTTGCCTCAGCGGATATAATGGTTTCAACAGCTTCAAAACTGCCCGAAGCATCAAAATCATCCTTATTATTTTTACAAGAACTCAAAAACAGTCCTACCATTAAAACCAAGCTTATATTAATTTTTTTCATACTGTATTAGTTGTCAATTGTACCTGAAGTTGTTAGTAAATTATATTGTGCCATCAAAAGCTGGACTTCATGAATCGCCAAACTTTGCTTCGCTTGTTCCACCACATTGACAGCGATGAGGTAATCATTGCTGGTCGCTGTACCATAATTCAATTGATTCAATGTCGAATTCTTTACCTGTTCTCTTAATTCAATAATTTGTTGATCTGTTTTTAATAGCTCTTGAATTTTCAAAATCTCGGTTTCCTGTTGGCTTAAATTCATTTTCGTATTGAATAGAAAGGTCTCCTCCTGCACATCCAGCATCTCTTGATTGGTTTTTACCAAACTCTTTTCATTACGTTGGGTATAGAACGTATTTAAATTCCAGGCTAACCTCAATCCGGCAATATAAAACCCCTGAGATTTATTACTCAACATATTTAAGGCAGGTTGTCCAACACCACCCTGAACAAACATGCTGAACTGCGGCAAGGATTTATCATCAATTAATTTATTCTGAACATCAAGAGCCTTTCTCTGTAAGGAAAATAAAGCTTGCTCTGGTCGATTAATCTGATCTGAATAGGTTGCTGACTTTGGAACAATCAATTGAACTTGATCATCCAATTTTTGACCAATCAAAATAGACAGAACATTCAAAAAAGATTTCTTGTTATATTGGACTTCAACGATTCGCTGTTCTGCCTTCAACCTTTCTGCTTGTAAATTACTGGCCGAACTCCGAAGGGCAACCCCATTCTTAACAGCTGTTTCCATTTTATCAATACCACTCTGAAGATCCACAATGCTGATCTTGATTTGTTCCTGCTGCTTATCCAACATCAGAATGGAAAAAAATAAATTATTGATCCGCTCCCTCAACTTATACATCTCAACCTCTACCTTCTGCGTTTCAACTGCCGAACTAGCTTCCAAATTCTCTTTCTGATCCTTAAGGTTTAGCAAACCTGTGATGGACTGTGAAATCTCTGCATAAACCTTGTATTGGTTTTTACTTATACTTGGAATATCCATGTTCGGCAAACTAATTGGAAGAGAGGTCACATCCGATTGATGGGTAGCTTGTCCAGCAATATTCATTTGGGGTAGAATTGCTTTTTCCATATTGTCCATGGAGAAATCCTTTGTCTTTTCGATCAATGAATGTTGTTTGATCATCGGATAATTTAACCGAGCCAACTTATAGCACTCCTCCAATTCCAAAGTTTTCATTTGCTGCCCATATCCCAGACTTAGCTTGAATCCGAGCAGAATTCCAATTAATAAAATTTTATAAAAGACATTTAACTTAATCATACATTTTAATATATTGATTTAAACATTTGACCAATTTTACCCTCAAAAAAAGAGTACTATGCCTTTAGCATAGCCTCTATCCAGATCGGAATCAACTTCTTACGCTGATCCATCAATTTGATAAACTCTTCATGATTGACACCTGTTCCATTCATAATCAGGGGTTGAGCAATAAAAGGAAACAAAACCAAACCCAACATATTCATCATAAATTGAATCGGGTTCACATCTTTCAAATTGCCTTTTTTTAGCTCCTCGTTGAACTGACGGATAATAACAGAATTCCCTAGAATTTCCTTGACGGGAATCCTTTCTAGGATATTATTTACATTATGACGAATTTCACTGATAATGAATCCAGGGATTTCTGGCTCCTTTTTGATGGAATCTATATAATGGTCTGCGACGGCACTGACTTTTTCAACTAAACTCGTGTCTTCATTATTCAAAACTGGAAACAAGCCTTTCACAAACTCACCCAAGGTCTCGAACATGATAATTTCAAAGAGTTTCTCCTTACTCCTGAAATAATAGTTCAACAAGGATAGGTTGATATCGGCCTCCTCCGCAATATCGCGAGTCCGCGTTGCCGCAAATCCCTTCTTATGAAAAACACGGCGTGCAGCTTCTTTTATTTTCTCCTCCGTTGAGGTATCCCGCTCCTTATCTGCAATTTTCTTAGCCATATTATTAACCTTGATTTCTCACAAAGTTAACAACAAAATAATATATTGAACAAATATTTTAATCAAATGACCAAATATTTGTTCAAAATATTAGTTTACTATACTAAAAACACTTATTTCTTATGTAAAATCATCCCGTGATCAAACCTTAAACTATCCATATTCGTAAATACCATCATCGAATCTCGCTCCTCTACATCCCCAAATCCTTCAATCAAACCTTCCGGAACAATCCCAAATACAGTCTCCCGTACCGAGCTGACTCCCTCCGACATAAACGTATATTGACCCACTAACAAGGAGTCCTTAATCACCCCTCTGAAAACTCCTTCGTTTTTATCCTTCTCCTCAAAATTATAATTCAATGGACCGACTAATGAATCATTCTGGTTATTTAATTCTAAAACTATGGTATCACCGCTGTCCTCAAAACTATATTTACCCGCCAACTCCGATGCCGTCCAATCTTTTTCTGATTCTGTCGAATGCCCAACCTCAGATTTTGGCTTTGAATTCTGACAAGAACTTAAACTAAATACTAATACGGAAACTGCAAGTAAGGATAATATCTTATTATTCATGATGTCTGCTTTTTTTATTGTTATAACAACATAATAATACGTAATGTTTCCGTAAAATCTTGCTAATTGTTCTTTTACAAGCAATTTTCCCTGAATTTATATTCGTAACTTTATATTCTATGAATATTCTAACAAAATCGTTCGAAACGAACTATAATACAGCTCCTTTTTCTAAAATTAATAATCAAGACTATGTCCCAGCATTCAAAGAGGCCATAGCTGAAACCAAAAAAGAAATCGAGCAAATCACAACTAATACTAATCCTGCGACATTCGAAAACACTATAGAAGCACTTTCCTTCTCCGGAATGCAGTTGGATAGAATCTCAAATATTTTCTTCAACCTTCACTCCGCAGAAACAAATGAAGAAATTGAAAAAATCGCCGTTCAAGTAGCACCCTTACTAGCCGAATTAAGCTCGGATATAACTTTGAATTACGACTTGTTCTTAAAGATAAAAGAAGTATATGACCAAAAGGATAAACTATCATTAAATCCTGAACAAGAAACTTTATTGGACAAATACTATAAAGACTTTGTTCGTAATGGCGCATTGCTTTCCGAAGACAAGAAAAAACAACTACGCGAAATTGACCAGGAAATGTCCGTTCTGAAATTGAACTTTGCTGAACATGTCCTTGCTGATACCAATGCTTATCAATTGCATATAACCAAGAAAGAAGATCTTGACGGTCTTCCTGATGCCATTGTAGAAGCCGCTCATGAACTAGCCAAAGACGAAGGTAAAGAAGGATGGATATTTACCTTGGATTACCCAAGTTATATTCCCTTTATGACCTATGCTAGCAATCGTGAACTCCGTAAGGAATTAGCAATTGCTGCGGGTAAAAAAGGATTCCAGGATAATGAAAACAACAATGAAGAAATTATCCTAAAAATCGCAAAATTAAGACATCAACGTGCAATTCTTCTAGGTTACGATTCCCATGCACATTTTAAACTGGAGGAAAGAATGGCCCAAAACCCTCACACGGTAAAGGCTTTTCTAAATGACCTCCTAGCTAAAGGAAAACCAGCTGCACTAAAAGAATTTCAGGAAATCTCTCAATATGCCAAAGAAAAAGATGGAATTGAAAAGCTGGAAAAATGGGATGGCAGCTACTATTCTGAAAAACTTAAACAGGAAAGATTTAACCTGGACGATGAAAAACTAAGACCCTATTTCAAATTAGAAAATGTTCTCAACGGTGTCTTTGAAATCGCTCACCGTCTTTACGGATTGAATTTTAAGGAAATCCATAACATCGATAAATATCATCCTGAAGTTCAAACTTATGAAGTAAGTACCGATGAAGGTGAATTGGTAGCAGTATTCTATGCCGATTTTTTCCCTAGAAAAGGTAAAAGAAATGGAGCTTGGATGACTTCCTATAAATCACAATTTATTAAGGATGACCACAATGAAAGACCCCATGTATCCATCGTCTGCAATTTCACCCGCCCAACAGCGAGCAAACCTTCCCTGTTAACATTCAATGAGGTCACTACCCTATTCCATGAATTTGGACATGCCTTACATGGTATTCTTGCTGACACTACTTACCCTACGCTTTCCGGAACATCAGTTTACTGGGATTTTGTAGAATTGCCAAGTCAAATAATGGAAAACTGGTGCTATGAAGAAGAGGCCTTAAAGCTCTTTGCTAAACATTATGAAACCGGCGAAACCATTCCTATGGAATACATCCAGAAAATTAAAGATAGTGCATCCTTTTTAGAAGGGTTGGCAACAGTCAGACAACTGAGCTTTGGCCTTTTGGATATGGGTTGGCATGGTCAAGACCCTAGTTCTATCGCCAATGTCAAAGATTTTGAAACCAAGCAATTTGAAGAAACAGCCATCTATCCGGATGTCAAGGAAAACGTAATGTCAACCTCCTTCTCCCATATTTTTGATGGTGGATATTCCTCTGGGTATTACTCCTATAAATGGGCTGAAGTATTGGATGCCGATGCATTTGATTATTTCAAACAGGAAGGTATTTTCAATAAGGAAGTCGCTCAAAAATTTAAAGAGCATGTTCTTTCCAAAGGCGGAACTGAACATCCAATGAAATTATATAAACAATTCAGAGGTCAGGAACCTTCAGTGGACCCTTTACTAAAACGGGCGGGATTGATTTAACCAAATAAAACATTCTATTTGCATCATAAAAAAAGGCTTAGATTAAATATCTAAGCCTTTTTGCAATTCTGCCTCAAATACAGAATCTATTTTCCATGTCGTTTTATCTTTTGAAGCTTTGACCGCCAATTGATCGCATCGCTCATTTAAGGGATGCCCCGCATGCCCTTTTACCCAAACCAACTTAATCTGATGAAGTTTGTAAACATTCATCAATCGTATCCATAAGTCTTTGTTCTTTTTCCCTTGAAATCCTTTTTTGATCCATCCATAAACCCATTTTTTGTCTATCGCATCGATAACATATTTGGAATCTGAAAAAATGGTCACTTGTTGATTGAGGTTTTTGAGAGCTTCCAAGCCAATAATTACAGCCATTAACTCCATTCGATTGTTGGTCGTTTTCCGAAATCCACCCGAAAATTCCTTCTCTATTAACTTCCCTTGAAACTCAGGATTTGAACCTTGGTAAATGGCTCTTAAGATAGTGCCATAGCCTCCAGGCCCCGGATTACCACTAGATGCGCCGTCAGTATATAATTCAATCATTGCCGTAAAAATAAGGATTTAATTGAAACTGACCGAGGATTAATACAAGTCCCTCTTATTCAGGTTCTGTAAAAATCTTGTACTTATCCCTTAAGAATTGAATAATCCCAGAAGTAAGGATGACGATAGTTAATCCAATCACACATCCCAATCCCGTAGAAAGGGCTCGGTAAATCGGTGTATAGGTAATTTGTGTATGATGTGGCTCTATCATAATAATCAATAGGGCAACGATGGCCACCCTTGCCATATTCAAAATCTTAAAACCCCAACATAGAATAATCGTAACGACAATTCCTACCATAATGGAATATACAGATTTCGGCAACAGCCAAACACAGGCCATCGCGACAACCGAACCAACAAAATTTGATTTGAAACGCTCAATGGATAATCTTTTGGAATCTTTCTCCTCTGGCGATATCACCAAGATAATCGATAATAAGGCCCAAAAAACTTCAAATTGCTTAAATCGTAGATACAGGAGGTAACCAAGTACAAATCCTATCAGACATCGAATAATATAGATCAATAGTGCAGAACTAATGACCCGCTTAATAAACCTTGTTGCAGAGCTATTGGGATTCATTGTCGCAAAAATACAGCTTATTAAATCATAATAAAAATTAAGGTTCTAAGATTAAATCAAACTGACAATCCTAACAAAAAAAGCACAACCCGCTGGGTTGTGCTTTTGATATATAACAATGTAGTTTTAATAATTATCACGGATTAGAACTTTTGCGTTCTTTACCTTCTCATCCAATAAGGCTAGTTTAACAACCTCACGCATTTCAGTTACATAATGGAAGTTCAAATCTTTGATATAATCTTCCTTAATTTCTAAAATATCCTTCTGATTAGACTTGCTCAGGATGATATCTTTAATGTTAGCACGTTTTGCTGCTAAAATTTTCTCCTTGATTCCTCCGACAGGCAATACCTTGCCACGAAGCGTAATCTCTCCAGTCATCGCCAATTTTGGCTTTACTTTATGCTGGGTAAATAAAGATGCCAATGCCGTCAACATCGTAATACCTGCTGATGGACCATCCTTTGGAGTCGCTCCAGCAGGAACGTGTATATTAACGTCCCATTGGTCGAAAATCTTGAAATCAATCCCAAATTCATCTGAATGCGAACGTAAGTAAGCCATCGCAATCGCGGCCGACTCCTTCATCACATCCCCTAAATTACCAGTCAAACTTAACTTGCCCTTCCCTGGACTTAAACTCGACTCAATAAATAATATATCACCGCCTACAGAAGTCCAAGCCAAACCTGTTACTACCCCAGCAATATCGTTATTCTCATATAAATCCTTATCGAAAATTGGTGGACCTAAAATCTCTTCAATATCATCTGAAGCTAAATTATGATCATATGGCTTCTCCATTACAATCCGAGTAGCAATACCACGAACTATGGAACCTATCTTCTTCTCCAAACCACGAACCCCAGATTCACGAGTATATTCCTCTATAATCTTCTCGATCATTTTAGGCTTCAATGCAATATCCTTTGCTTGAATACCATGCATCTCCCTTTGTTTAGGTAGTAAGTGCTTCTTCGCAATCTCAATCTTCTCTTCTATCGTATAGCCGTTTACCTCAATAATCTCCATACGATCCAATAAAGCCGGTTGAACTCCACTTAATGAGTTTGCAGTAGCAATAAACATAACCTTGGAAAGATCATACTCCATCTCTACATAATGATCGTAAAAATGAGTGTTCTGTTCTGGATCCAATACCTCCAATAAAGCTGAAGAGGGATCTCCTTTAAAATCAGAACCAATCTTATCAATCTCATCCAAAACAAAAACTGGATTTGAAGCTCCCGCTTTTTTCAAGGACTGAACAATACGACCCGGCATCGCTCCTATATAAGTCTTACGATGTCCTCTGATTTCTGCTTCGTCACGGATACCTCCTAAAGCCATACGGGTATATTTTCTACCCAAGGCCTTTGCGATGGATTTTCCCAAGGAAGTCTTACCAACCCCCGGAGGACCAACCAAACATAAAATCGGAGCCTTCATATCATTCTTCAACTTTAATACAGCCAAATACTCAACGATACGTTGCTTTACTTTCTCCAAGCCATAATGATCCTTATTCAGGATCTTCTCAGCTCTATTTAAATCAAAATTATCCTTGGTAAATTCACCCCATGGCAAATCCAACAATAATTCTAAATAATTCAATTGAACGGAATAGTCCGCAGCAGCTGGATTGATTCGGGCTAGCTTCTCCAATTCTTTTTGGAAATGCTTACTTACCTCTTCATTCCATTTCTTGGATTTTGCACGTTTCTTCAACTCCTCAATCTCCAAGTCAGGGGTATTGCCACCCAGCTCCTCTTGAATCGTCTTCAACTGTTGACTCAAAAAGTAATCCCTTTGTTGCTTGTCTAAATCAATACGAACCTTATTCTGAATCTGATTCTTCAACTCCAACATCTGAATTTCAGTCGTCAAATGCTCCAATAGTTGTTTAGCGCGTTTCACAAAATCCTTGATCTCCAATAAATCTTGCTTCTGTTCCAATTCTAAAGATAGATTCGAGGAAATAAAATTCACCAAAAAGGTTGGACTCTCAATATTCTTAATCGCAATCCCAGCCTCACTAGGAAGGTTTGGCGATAACTGAATAATCTGTAAGGCCATTTCCTTCACTGAAGAGATCAATGCTTTGAATTCTTTGCTACTGGTTTTAGGCTTATCCTCAGGGAATTTTTCAACTCTCGCTATTAAATATGGCTCTGTTTGTACCAATTCCTTAAGCTTTACCCTTTGCTTACCTTGAATAATAACAGTAGTGTTACCATCAGGCATTTGAAGGATCTTAATGATATGCGCCACAGTACCAATTTTGTTCAGCTGTTCAAAGGAAGGATCCTCTACTGTCATATCTTTCTGTGATACCACAGCAATTGTACGATCTCCTTTATATGCATCTTTGACCAACTTAATGGACTTATCTCTACCCACAGTAATTGGAATCACAACCCCAGGAAATAATACCGTATTCCGTAATGGTAAAATCGGCAATTGATCCGGAATCTCTGCGTTCCTCATCTCATCCTCATCTTGCTGAGTCAATAATGGAAAGAATTCAGTTTCTTCGTTTATGATAGGTAATGTTTGATTAAAATTGAATGAATCAAATTTGTTCATATGTATATATCCAGCTGCCGACATCTTGTCAGAACGTCAGCATATTTTTTCTTTAAATTTATTGAACCCTTATAGTACAAGCAGAATGCCAATCATGAAATTTGGTACATTTTATGCTATTATTGATTTGTATCTGTTAAATCGTCAGTAATCAGCACATTCTTTGTCACCTTTGTGTACTCTTTAACAATAAAAACTTACGCAAGTTACAAAATGTGGAAATGTTTATAACTATTGATTGCCAGGTTAAACTATTTAATAGATTTTTACTCTATTAGTAGGAGTATTGTATTTTACTGGAAAACAACATAAAAATTCAGACATGAAATTAAATAATTTGAATACGCAGATGAAGTCGATTAAGATTGGGTTAGCTACGGTTGCATTAGCACTAGCTACAATGGGTGCGCAGGCACAAGAAAAACAACAACACAGCGATCCTAATGTACGTGCTGGTGAAAAAGCACTTCTAGGTGGCGATTTCAAAACTGCTGCAGCTCAATTCGAAAAAGCATTACCTAATGCTGGAAATGAACCTGAAGTTGTCTATTTATTAGGTTATTCTCAATTCCAAAATGGAGAATACAAAAAAGCAATCGCAAACTTTACGAAAGTAATTTCTTTAGACCCGAAAAATGTTTCTGCTTACTACTATAAAGCGAAAGCAAACAATAATATGGCGGTAAATAAAGAACTTAAGTTAAGTAACCAAGAACGCGAAGGATTGTTGAAATCAGCAACTGCTGACTACACGAAAGCGATCGCAATCAATGCAACGGATGCAAAATTATACCAAAACCGTGCTATTGCTTACCGTGACCTAGGAATCTTGACTGGTACTAAAGGGGCTGCAAACTATAACAAAGCAACAGCTACTGATGCTTACAACAAAGCAATTACTGACTATGAGAAAGTATTAACGTATGATGCTTCTCGTAAAGACATTCAAACTGAAGTGAAAAAAGCTACAGTTTACCGTGATAACCTTAAATAGGGATATCCCTTATACAACAAAAAAGCTCGCGATTAGCGAGCTTTTTTGTTGTATATCCTTAGACCAATTGCTTTTTATAAGCTGATGGACTCAGTCCTGTGGTCTTTTTAAATTGATTACTTAAATGAGCAATACTGCTATATTGTAATTGGGATGCTATTTCAGCCAAAGTAGCATCATATCCCAGCAACTCCTTAACCTTATCTACTTTAATCCCTATTAGATATTTCTCAATGCTTTCTCCATGAACTTCGGAAAATACATTGCTTAAATAAGAATATTCCAGGCTAAATCTTTCCGACAAATAGCTGGAGGTCTTAATCAACATTGCATTTTCATCACTGATCATCTCTGCTAGAGCGATTTTTATCTCCTCCACCAAAACCGCCTTCCTATCCTTCAAAACCTGAAAACCAATCATCTGAAGCTCCTGATCAAAAATAATCTGCTCTTCCTCTGAAAGATTCCGACTAAGATTTACGGACCCAATATTCACCTCGCCAAATGGAATTTCCATTCGATTCAATATCTGTTCCACTGCCATAATACAACGTGGACAAACCATATTCTTGATGTGAATTTGCATAAAGTAAAGATAAAGAATATTTATCGGACACAAATTGACCTACAACATCATTTCTTTATCATAATTTCAGGAATTCCCTTAAAACTCCATAAATGCTGAACCTAAATGTTCAATGATATCGGTAGCAACCAAACTGGTCTCACCTACCCAATCTTTGGCATAATCGCCGGCAGATCCATGAATATAAACTCCTAAAACGGCCGCATCAAAAGCCGAATAACCTTGGGCCAACAAACTACTGATAATCCCTGTCAAGACATCGCCAGAACCACCGGTCGCCATCCCTGGATTGCCAGTCGAATTAAAATAAATCTCTCCCGACGGATTAATTATCGAGGTATTCGCCCCTTTAATAATTAATATGATTTGATATTCCTTTGAAAATGCCCTCGCCTTTTCCAATTTATCCAGATCATTCGACCAATCCCCAATCAAACGTCGCAACTCCTTCGGATGTGGCGTCATAATACTATTCTTAGGTATATATCGTAATAAATGCTCTTGCTCTGACAAAATATTCAATGCATCGGCATCCAAAACTAATTTTACATCTTCTGCTAATGATTGTAACCAGATTCCAAATCCGCGAATCGTTTCTTCATTGCGTCCCATCCCAATACCAATCCCAATCGCCGAAAAGGATCCTTGTACATTAAAGTCAACCAACAAATCCTCCGATGAATCCAGTTGAACCATCGCCTCAGGAAACCCAATTTGAAGAATTTGATAGCCACATCTAGGAATATAGGCGGTTACCAAACCGCAGCCTGATTTTAAAGCTGATTTGGATGCCAATAAAACCGAACCTATTTTGCCCAAACTCCCCCCAATAATGGCAACATGACCAAAGGTTCCCTTATGATCGTATTTTGTCCTTGAACGATACAGAACATCCAGCATATCTGAATCCACATACCGCATGCTGGTTTCCTGTTTATTAATCGAATAATTATCCAAGCCTATATTGACAAGCTCAAATTCCCCAACAAAATCGGAATTATCCGGAAGCAACAAGGCTAATTTGGGAACCTGAAAAGTATATACCTTTTCCGCACAGACAATAGGGTTCATATTTTCTCCAATGCCATCAACCATTAATCCCGAAGGCATGTCAATAGAAAGGATTCTCCCTGGAAATTCGTTGATCTGATCGATAATTTCCATCCAATCTTCCCCAAGTGGCGAACTCAATCCATACCCAAATAAACAATCAATCAAAAATCCTTCTGTCGGTAATTCCAGTTCTTCATTTAATTCGAAATATTGGATATCATCCAACATCTTCTGGTTTATCAGATTATCCCCCGAATAATCCTCCGATTTTATCAGACATATTGTAACTGGGTATCCTGATTCGCGTAAAATCCGGGCAATACACAAGCCATCACCTCCATTATTTCCCTTTCCACAGATCACCACAATGGAAGAATACTTAATCTCTTCTGAATAATCATCCAAAATAGCTGATGTAGCCATATGGGATGCTCGTTCCATCAATTCCCATGAACTGATTCCTTCATTTTGAATGGTCTCTTGATCCACCACTTTTAACTGCTGTGTGTTTAGAATTTTCATAAGGATATTAAATAAGTATAGCCCCTAAATTTAGGAGCTATACAGTTATATAACAACAGATTAATTTAAATGTTTGTGGAAAAAGCCCATCATGGCCTTATAGAATTCTATCTGATTCTCCTCTTTTCCAAATCCATGACCCTCATCATATTTTACCATATACGGCACATCGACCCCTTTCTCTCTTAAAGCTTTTACAATCTGATCTGCTTCCGCAATTTTTACCCTTGGATCATTCGCCCCTTGTACAACAAATAATGGTGCTTTTATTTTATCAACGTGAAATAAGGGAGAAACCTCCTTCGCAATTTCTGCCTCTTCTTTGTTATTTGGATCATACCAAACCTGATATAACATTTCAAGATAGGGCTTCCAATATTCCGGAATTGAATTCAATAAAGTGAAAATATTAGAAACTCCTACGTAATCAACACCTGCTTTATATAAATCTGGCGTCTTCGTTAATCCACGTAGAACTGCATATCCACCATGTGAACCGCCATAAATAGCTACATTATCCTTATCAACCCAACCTTGGTCGATGACATATTGAATTCCATCCTCCACATCATCCATCGCCTTTCTACCGACCTCCTTAAAACCTGCCTTCAAAAATTCTTTCCCATAGCCTCCAGATACTCGAAAATTAACCTGAAGGGTTGCAAATCCATGCGCCGCAAACAACTGAGTCTCCGGATTGAAGCCCCAGCTATCCCGAACTCCTTGTGGACCTCCATGCGGATTTACAATTAATGGAACTTTCTTCCCCTCAAGCGCAGCCTTTGGAAGCGTTATATATCCATGAAGAGTCAAGCCATCCCTCGATTTAAAGGTAATAGGACGCATATCAGCCATATCAGCCTCCTTCAACTGTGGCATCAAATCATATAACAACGTAATCTTATTCGATGTGGCATCCAAATGGTAATATTTTCCATAAAGCTTATCACTTTGGACCATTACCAAATACTGGTCTTCATTATCCGTCTTGCCAACAATCACATATTCATAATTCGGGAACTCCTTTTGAAATAAATCAAAAATGCCTTTAAAGGTCTTACTCTTAGGCTCTATCTCAACCTTTTCGCCTTCATAACCCACATAATCCAACTCCCAGTTTCTCTTTCTCGAAAGACCTAGGATCGTCGCATCATAATCTGGGTTTGAATAAATTTCCTTGATAATTTTCTTCGCAGCTAAATCATATAACACAATTCTGGCCTTGTCCGAATCAAGGTTTGTTAAAACGTAGGCTTCATCTGGATTCTTCGAAGCATAATTAAAGGACAAAACAGAAAACGTATCATACCATTTTGTGGTTCCAAATAATTCAAAATCTTGCTTGCCTTGTGGCTTATAGAAAAATTGGGTATTTATTCCATTTAGCATTTTCCCATAACCGCGCAAAACCCCATCCTTATCAAACTCATAGCCTACGATAGCATTTTCCGGATCCGTATTCGTAAATAACTTCTCCATCGCACCTGTCTGAATATTGACTTTATATGGCTCAAAAATCTGCTTATTATCCTTATTCATTTGAATAATGATATAATCTTTTTGCTCCTTCAGCATATTTAGGATGCCAGCTTGAACACCTTCAAATGGAGTAAGGTCTATATTATTACTTCCGTCAATATTAACAGCATATAAATGGTAATTCTCATTCCCGCCTTGGTCCATAATGTAAACCAATCGCTCATCATTTACCCAGCCCATGCCACGAATCAATTCATCCTTCTCCTCAATGGCACGCACAACCTTGCCTGTTGCTACCTCCTTAATCATCACATGTCGCTTATTTTTTTCATCTTTCTCCCGATAGGAAATGTATTTACCATTCGGTGAAAGTGCAAAACTTGATGATTTTGGCTTCGCAAAATAGTCTTCAACCTTGTACTTGTAATTTCCATTGCCAAGTGCAATTAATTTCGCAAGCTCAGCTTCCGAAGAAACTAAACTCGGATCCCCTGGCTTCGTAATTTTTGTCTTCTTTAATAGGAGCGGAAACTCCATCCCAGCTTGTTTAAATTTCCCTTCAATGGATTCCCCTTTCAGTTCCCCTTCATAAGAGAAACCAGCCTGTTCCATCGCAAGATTAAGCTTATTGTTTTCAAACTTTGCAGTCGTCATCGCTAATCCTGATGCACCTTGTGCTGGAATATCTAGGGTAGCCGATAAATTTCCGTCTTTTTCACTGATGTGGAAGATCATTTCCATTTTGGTGCCTTGGGCTTCCAATTCACCTTTCCAATCACCAGCAACTTGAGCTTTCGTTGTTATCATACTCAAAAGTAATAACAGCAGTGTGAATAATTTTTTCATAATCAAAATTTAATTAAATGGTCCTTAAATTTAATTAAATTATAGCAACAATTTCCTAGTAAAAATTATTCTTTCCTCAACACCTCCAATGGGGAACGATTGATGACTGTCAAGCTATTAATCAATCCTATCAGTACCGTTAATCCTACAATCACAACCATCAAGATGAATATCATCAGAAAGGATGGAACAAACACGGCTTCAAAAACAAAAATAGCCAACAAATAACTCGCAATTACCGCTATGACTATCCCTGTCAGAGCCGATAATAAGCCTAGAAATAAATATTCGCTGATCGTAATGAGAAATATTTGCTTCCTACTGGCTCCTATCGTTCTTAACAGAACATTCTCTCGAATCCGCTGATATTTACTGATCCGTACGGATGAAATAAGGACAATAACTCCAGTAAGAATACTGAATGCCCCCATAAATTGTATTATAAAACCAATCTTATCCAATATCTCCTGCAACACCATCAAAACAGCATTCATATCAATCACGGATACATTCGGAAAACTGTTGACAATTTTCTGTTGAAACTTACTGGACTCTAGTTCTGTTGGAACCTTGGCCATCATCAAATAGAATTGAGGCGCTTTATCAATACTTCCGGATGCAAAGACCACCCGAAAATTCGATTGAAACCTATTCCAATCAACTTGCCGGATACTGCCAACCTTCGCCGGAATGATTAATCCCTGCACATTGAAAGATAGCTTGTCCCCAACTTTAACTTTGATGTTCTCAGCATAATTTTTATCCAAGGAAACTATAGCGGTATCAGAACCACCAACCTTTGAAACCCATTTTCCTGAAGTGATCCGCTCGGTTGCCGTCAAGGAATCCCTATACGTTGCTCGGATCTCCCCTCGAAACGCACGCGAACTTACTTCATTACTCGTATCTGCTACTACATCCTTTAAGGTCACCCCATTCACACTCGCCAATTGCATGGTAACAACCGGCACAGATTCTAATATCGGATAGCCTTCCGATTTTGCTAAGGCATCCAAAGGTGCCCGCTGTGAGGGCTGAATATCAAACATGATCATGTTCGCCTGACTCTGCTCAGAAGATAGCTTAACCCGGTTAATCAATAGATCCTGAACCAAAAACATCGTGGCAATCAATGCTGTACCCAACCCTATGGATATCATCAAAATAACGGTCTGGTTGTTCGGACGATATAAATTCGATAAGCCCTGCCGCCATAAATATGGCCAGCCTTTTGGGAAATATTTCTTGATCAAAAAAGTGAATACCTTTGCCACTGAATAAAGTAGCAAAAAGGTCACCCCAACGCCTAGCACAAAAATGATGGTTTGCCCCCAATTTGGCATTTGTAGGCGAGCAAACAAGGTAATAAATACAAGAATCAATATATAAATCCACCAGCTCATCTTATCCTTCAAAACACTCTCTTCCTTGTCTGAAACCCGAATAGAATTTAATGGTGATATTTTCCGAACAGATAACAAGGGTAACAAGGCAAATAAAACCGCTATAACAAGTCCGAGTGCTATCCCTTCAAGAACGGCAAGCCAAGAGATTCCTGTACTTAAACTTACGGGTAATACATCCTGCATTACCACTGGAATGATATATTGAATCAAAGAACCTAGGACAGCACCTATAAAACCTCCTATGAGTCCTATTCCTGCAAATTGAACCAAAAATATATAAAAAGCCTGCTTCGCTGTTGCTCCTAGACATCGTAATACAGCAACGGAGAGTAATTTCTCCCGCACATAAATCTGAACTGAACTGGATACGCCAATACAACCTAGTAATAAGGCTACAAACCCTACCAACTCCATAAAACTGGCCATATCTGCAAAGGATCGCCCAGTATTTTCTTTGGTGCTCTGAATCGTGGATGCCCTCAATTGCAATTCCGTAATTCTATTCTCAAGCTCTTTAACCTTCTTATCTACCTGAAACCCTTTGGGAAGCTTAAAATAATAATGATACTCAATTCTGCTTCCTGTCTGTTGTAAACCAGAATTCTTTAACTGCTCGATCGGTACAAATACCGAAGGAGCCATCGCCCCAGAAATTGCTGTCTGCCCTGGTTGGGATAAAACATTCCCCCAGATTTCATAACTATTGTTCCCTAATTGAATGGAATCTCTGACATGGGCGTCAAATTGTAATAAAAGTGAATTCTCAACAAAGATAGCCTTATCCTTGCCAAATTCTTTAAAACTATGTGCGGGATTGGTTTCTACATCCCCATAAAAGGGATAACTCCCTTCAATCGCTCGGACTTGAACTAATCGCGATCCATCAGCTTTCGGAAAACGGATCATCGACATGAATCGCTCTTCCTTTGCAAAATCCTCACTCAAGCCTTTAAGTGAATCTATGAATTGCATGGCCTCAGCAGATGGCTCCCGCCTACTCTCCAACTCCAGATCTGCGCCTATCAATTCCGCTGCCTGACTATCAATATCCCTCCGTAAATTCTCATTAAAGGAATTCATGGCGACTAAGGCCGCAATCCCTAAAATTATAGAAGAAATAAACAGAAATAATCTCGACCTGTTTTTGCGGCTATCCCGCCAGGCCATTAAGAAAATCCATCGCCAATTCATTGAATCTTCCCTCCCTTGATTGGAATTATTTTTTGTGTCTTTGCCGCCAAATCCAAATCATGCGTCACGATAACCAAGGTAGTCCCTGACTCCTGATTTAATTGAAATAGCATTTCCTCAATAATAGCACTGGTTTCCGCATCCAAATTCCCAGTCGGTTCATCCGCAAATAAAATCTTTGGCCGGTTCGCAAAGGCTCGAGCTAAGGAAACGCGTTGCTGCTCTCCACCAGATAATTGCGATGGATAATGATCCGCACGTCCAGACAATCCAACTCGGTCCAACAACTCCAAGGCCTCTTTCTGCTTATTTCTTTGTCCCCGCAATTCCATCGGAACCAACACATTTTCTAAAGCGGTCAAGGTTGGTAGCAATTGAAAATTTTGAAAGACAAAGCCCACATGTTTATTTCTGATTTGGGCCAATTTATCCTCGTTTAAACCACTTAGTTGAATCCCATCCAAAATAATATTTCCCTCGGTGCTCTGGTCCAAACCTGCACATAAACCCAAAAGAGTAGTTTTACCACTTCCTGAAGGTCCAACAATGGCCACCGTCGAACCGGCCTCTATCTCAAAATTTATATCTTGTAAAACGGGTAATTGATGATCTCCAATCTGATAACTCTTGAAGACATGCTGCACTTGTAGGATCATAGTTGATGTCATATCTAATAAATTTATAGATATTTTTTAATTAAATTAGCTAGATGAATCACATGAAACCCCTAATCTCTATCATTTTAGCAGTTTTTTTACTTGCATCTTGCAATAATGCCAATCAACAGAACAATACAAGTGCTCCAACAGATATTACAAAATCTGATTCCATCCCTACGGAAACAACAAAACGCATCTTATTTTTTGGTAATAGCTTGACCGCTGGTTTAGGGCTAGATGATCAATCCTTGGCATTTCCAGCTTTGATTCAACAAAAAATTGATTCCTTGAAATTACCTTATACTTGTATTAATGCCGGATTAAGTGGTGAAACATCAGCAGGTGGAAAAGACCGGATCGACTGGCTATTAAAGGAAAAAGTCGATGTATTTGTATTAGAATTAGGTGCTAATGATGGTTTAAGAGGAATCTCTACAGAGTCTACCTATCAAAATTTAAATGAAATAGTCAATAAAGTTAAAAAGGCTTATCCTGAATGCAAAATGGTATTGGCTGGAATGATGGTTCCACCGAGCATGGGAGAAAAATATTTTAATGACTTTGCAGCAATCTTCCCCAAATTAGCCAAAGAACAAAATATGACTCTTGTACCCTTCTTATTGGATAAAGTTGCTGGAATACAAAATCTAAATCAAAATGACGGAGTACACCCTACCAAAGAAGGTCAAGAAATTCTCGCAAACAACGTTTGGCAACACTTAAAATCAATAGTGCAATAAATCTTACTAATTTTATTTATTGATTAACTGCAGTGCCTTTGCAAGATAAGGATCATGATGGTTTCGAACATCCTTCACTTTAAGCTCAACCTTTATATCAGGAACGATACCCAGCCCTTGGGTTTCCGTTCCGTCTGGATAATAAACCCCAAGTGCTGAGAAAGCTGTTCTATATCCGAATGGAAGTGGAATCCAACTAATGTTCCCATCAGCCCCTGCAGTTGTAGATCCCACAACTGTCACATTTGCTGATTGTCGAAGAGCCATAACCTGATACTCGGAAGCGCTTTGTGTATCCTCATTGATCAATACGATTACCTTGCCTTTGTAAAGTGGCGCCCCTTCATGTTTTAAAAATGATGAATAACTAAACCTAAATTCTCCAGGCCTAAATCCCATATTGGAACTGAATTTCACATATTCACTCTTCTTCGAAAATAAATATTTTGCAAATAATTCATGTGAATAGATTTTGGGATATCCCCTGAAATCCAAAATTAACCCCTTCGATGCTTCTAATATTTTAATAAAATCTTCAAAATCATCCTCAACAAAATTCCCAATATTAAGATAAGCTATATCAGCATCAATTAGATAATAAGGTCGAGTATCTTGTGGAAAGGGTCTTACCTCCTCAAAAGAATAGGTAGGAACCGTAATGGTTCGCTCTTTATTTCCATTTGAAATCCGGAGTTCTAAACTGTCAGCATTGGTCTGTGTCAATCGCTGTGCAAGGTCTCGCATTGCTACAACCTCATTTGATGCCGCAATAAATGGTCGTAATACCTTAATCCTTTCGGAAACTCGAATCCCCCCAATTGATTGAATAACATCGCCCACCTGAATAGATTTACTCAATCCTACGCTATCCGATCCTAAAGAATTGATTACCAAATTATTTTCAACTAGTTTTGTAGAAAAACTCAACCTGCGCTTTCCAAATACTCCCCTATGGTAATAATCTGATAACTCTGAAAATGCATGCGTATCATTAATTTTTGAAAACAATTGTAAATACGCACTATCTAACTTGGCCTCCGTATTCGCAGCAACGAATGTTGGGATAAATTTTTCAAGCTCTAATTCCCAAGGAGTATCGATCAAATAACGATAAGGATAATAATATTGTATGGTATTCCAATATCGGAACAATCCCAATAATCGGAAACCAACATCCGATTTTGATACCGAGGCATATTTAAACTCATTTAAAGATACATGACTGGCCGACCCAAAATAACTTACATAAACATTCGTATCGCCTTTTTCAGCCATGGTCAGATCTTTTAGCTTTTGTTTTAAACCAGAAGAGAAATCAAGTTTATCAATCCAAGTATGGTCTGCTTTTAACTTGATAGAATCTGTTTCAGGTTGATTCAAAGTATTCAGCTTATTAAAAACACCAAATTGATCAATCCAGCCGATAATTTCTTGTTCAAACTCAAGGGCGGACTGATTCTTCAATATTGAAGGGAAAAATTTGAACAACTCCGTATCCATATCCCATTTTCCAACCATAACTTGTGGATGAAAATATTTCAATAAACCCCATACTTGACCTGTCAATTTTATCCGTTTTATTCGTTCGCTAGTTAATTCAAAATCTGGAACATGAGAATTAAAATTATAGATACTATCTGATAAAATTTTAGGCTGGTAAACAGATGATTTACTGTAGTCAATATCATCAACAAGTAATTTCAAATTCTTGAATTTAGCCGTTCCCTTCCCAATTACATATATCCCTATTCGAATTTTCTTTGTTTCCTTCGGATTAAGGTTTATAGAAATACCATAATTATTCCAATCTGTTGTCCCATTAACCTTATTTCCCAACATATTCATAATATCAACCTTAGGCATAAGGCTTAAATATAAACCGGCTGATCCATCTGAAACAATTGAATCTGTACTGATATCAGCATATAATGTCAACTTTTTCCCAGCAAAATTATCATCGATATCAAAATATACAAAGCCAACTTCATCTGGGCTAAGTCCTTTATTTTTGATTGAAAAAATAGTAGTATCACTCCCATTGTTTGTTGCTTGATAGTCGCTAAACATACTGCCATCAATTTTCCAGCCTCTAGGAATATTATTTTCAACATGTTTAAAGCTCAGGTTATACCGATTGGTATCTATTTGTGAAAACCCCAAAAATTGTAGGAGTATCAAGAAAGAAAGTGAAAACAGGAATTTAAGCATAACATTGGTATTTGTTAATCAAAACTAAACTTTTAAATAGCATGCAACTGTTAAACAGGAGTTAAAACTCAATCAATTAGGTTAATAAACGTTAATTCCGTTTGTATTCTAACCATTGACCTTCAAGTCAAGGGAGAATACCGCTCCCAGTATGCCCGAACTTTCCAAAAGAAAAAGAAGGTGTCTAAAAAGGCACCTTCTTTTGTTTTAATACCTTTCTTGATCTCAATTATATTTTAAACAATATTAAGCTGCAAGTCGATTTTCTGTACTTTTCATCACGCTGATAGCTTGATTTATCGCAAATAGGGAGTTGTTGCCACCAGGTTTACCAATTAAAGTTTTGCTTTCCCACTTTTTTGCCCATTTTCTTAGGTTATGGGCAATAGCCATCAATCCGAACTCCACAGTAACTTTCTCGAGTCCTTTCATACTAAAGCGGGTAAACTTGTTGTTGCTTTTCATCTGTCCAAATACCGCTTCGACTTCCACGGGTCTTTTGCTTCGATGGTATAGCCCTTGTGTCGATAGTAGTCTTTCTCTAGCTTTAGCCTTGAGCCAAGCAAGGCGGTGATTGACTTCAATCAGACGATTGCCCTGTGCTTTATGACACCCATCACGCATCGGACAGCCCTCACATCGCTGAGCTTGATAGCAGCTCACCTGGGCGGCATATCCGTTGGTACTGACCCTGGTTGTTTGTCCGACAAAGCTTAGTTTCTGTCCTGCCGGACACACATAAAAATCCTCCTGATCATTGTAATATAGGTTCTGTACCGAAAAAGGATCCTGCTTATGCTTTCGCTTCTGCTCCATATGGAAGTAATTGTACTTGATAAAAGCGGTTATATCCTGTCCTTCCAACAACTCATAGTTCTGCTCACTGCCATATCCGGCATCTGCGACGATTGACTCACTTTGTTTTCCGTAACGGGACTCAAAGCCTTCCAAATGTTCCGGTAGGGTTGTCGTGTCTGCGGTAGTCTGATGGATACTGTAATGGGTGATGAACTGTTCCTCGGTACTGATCTGTGTATTGTAGGCGGGTTTGAGTTGACCGTTCTTCATGTGATCCTCTTTCATGCGCATAAACACAGCATCGGTATCGGTCTTACTATAACTATTGCGATCCCCTAGTATTTTCAGCTGTTCTTCATATTTCTGCAATCGTGGCAAGTAGTCATCTTCGAGTTTCTTAAGCTGCTTATCGGTAGACTTATTGGCCACTTTGAGCTTTGCATTGATCGCTTTGATCTTTTCCTTCAGCTGCGTGCTGTCGATAGCCTTGCTAACTTCTTGATTGCCTAATGTAGATTGGTCTTGGGTAATCTGCGCATCAATATCGGCAAGAACCGAAGCGATGTTCGCTTCTAACTTTACCTTGTTTTTCTCAACCGATTTCTTCCATACAAACGTATAACGACCAGCTGCAGATTCGATCTTGGTACCATCAACATACTGAACTTTCAGGCTGACGTACTCCATTTCATGTAACATCCGGACGATACTTGCAAACAACTCCTGTATTTGCCCCTTAAGACGCTTCCCCCTGAAATAGTTGATCGTACGATAATCAGGGGTACTGTTGCCAGAAAGCCACATGAAATAGATGTTCTCTTGTAAGGCGCGTTCAATCTTTCGGCAAGAATAGATATTGCTTAAATAGGCGTAGAACAACACTTTGATGAGCATCCGGGGATGGAAACTAGTAGTGCCTCCCCCTTTATAAAGTCGGATAATATGATCCAGATCCAACTGATCAACAACCTGATTCACCAACCGAACAGGATGGTTCAATGGAATACGATCAAAAATATTTTCAGGAAATAGACTCGGACTATTGGATGGAAGAGCTTTGAATTGTATGTTTGCCATATTGTTTTTTGGGTGCACCTTAAGATACTAAATCTTAAGGACAAAAAACAGAAAACCCCGCCATTTTTTAATGACGGGGTTATTTTTTTTTAGAGACCTTTTTAGACAGCTCCTTAAATTCAAAAAAAAAAACTAGCACTAGCATATATCTACATCCTACCTTAAATATACCTGTTGATGCAACTGTTTTAAATCTACATGTGGAAATTGCTTGTCAAAATCAATGACCACGTCACTTGAATCTTTTTTTCCATCGGCATTGGAATCCCAATCCAATGAGACAAAATATTGTACAGAATCGGTTTCCTGAACCTCGGGTTTAATCATCGTACGATGCTCTGAAGGCACCTCAAATTCAACCGTAAATGGAACTGAAGAGGCTTCAAAATCTACTTCAGCAATTAAGGTAGCTTCTACATCTGCTACATTCGCCGGAGCAGCATACAACATAGCTTTTCCTTTTGGATTTTGAATCGTGGAATCTTGCTCCCCTACAAATTCTATAGGTAACAATTGCGGCCCTACAACAGCTTCCCCAGAGCCTTTTAAACCACAACTGCTCATACTGAAAGCAAGCATGCCAGAGATAATAAATAAATTTCTCATAACTTAATTATTTAATGGTTAAAGATAATTTAAATTCTAATTAATCAAATATAATTTTAATTGTTTAACAAAAATCTAACATTAATGTTTTTATTATGAGTTAATTAATATAATAATAACCTAATTGGATGGATAACATTAAATAAAATCACCATACCTAAAAAAGAAAATCTTGAAATACCGCTGTACTTCAAGATTCTCATTTTAACTACTTAATAAACTAAGAGGGAACGGCAGCGTATATTTTTGATCCCCTAGCCAAATTGGCCAGTGATATAATTTGCAGTAACTTCATTGTTCGGATTCCCAAAAATTTGACTGGTCAACCCTTCTTCCTTAACCTCACCCAAATACATAAAAACTGTTTTATCAGCGATACGTTGAGCTTGTTGCATATTATGGGTAACAATCACAATGGTATATTTCTCCTTCAAATGCATGATTAGTTCTTCAATTTTTAAGGTACTCACCGGATCCAAAGCAGAACAAGGCTCATCCATCAAGATAACTTCCGGACGTAAGGCAACTGCCCTGGCAATACACAAGCGCTGTTGCTGCCCCCCTGATAACCGAGTGGCCGGCATCTTTAAGTCGTTCTTGACCTCCTCCCATAAAAAGGCTTCACGCAAGGCCTTCTCAATAACAGCCTTGTCATGTGGCAAATTATTGATCTTTAATCCGTAGGCTATGTTTTCATAAATACTTTTGGGAAATGGATTCGCTTTTTGGAATACCATGCCAATACGTTTTCGAATCTCCGTAACTGGAACAGTTCTCGAATATAAATCCAAATTCTCCAACTTCAGACTCCCCGTGATTTTTGCATCAGGTGATAAGTCATGCATTCTGTTGAATGATCGCAATAGGGTACTCTTTCCGCATCCCGAAGGGCCAATTAAGGCTGTGATTTCATTCTCAGCAAATTCCACATTCACATTGTTCAGTACATGCTTGGTACCAAAACTGATGTTTAGATTTTCTGCGGATAGTTTAGTTTTCATTTTTTCTGTACTTGTAACGAATATAAAATGCTGTCAGGTTTAATAAAAAGACAACAATGATCAATACCAAGGCTGTACCATAGGCAATCGGACGAACCTCATCGATCGATTGATGCTGTGTTGACAACATATATAAATGGTATGGCAAGGCCATAAACTCTTGATTGATAAAAGCACTCGTCCCATTTATATAGAACGCTGCCCCTGTAAATAATATCGGAGCAGTCTCACCTGCTGCACGCGAAAGGGTTAAAACAACCCCTGTCAATATGCCAGACATGGCCGATGGAATAATCACATCCTTGATGGTTTCAAACTTGGTCGCTCCCACCGCTAAGGCTGCTTCCCTCGTACTATTTGGAATCCGCATCAAGGCCTCCTCCGTCGTGGTAATAATATAAGGCAAGGACAATAAGCCTAAGGTTAATCCCGCAGCTATCAAGGAAGTCCCAAAATGCATGGCTTGAACAAATAATGCTAATCCAAATAATCCATAAATAATGGAAGGAACACCTGAAAGATTCCGAATAGAAGCCCTGATGGTTCTGGTTAACCAATTATCCTCTGCATATTCCTGCAAATAAATCGCACATGCTACTCCAAATGGAATCGAAAATAATGCAGTAATCAAGGTTAATAAAACTGTACCGATGATAGGTGTCAAGATACCTCCGCGGGTCATCCCTTCTGAAGGAACCTCACTGACAAAACTCCAGGACAACTGACTTGATCCCTTGGAAACAATTTCCCAAATTACTACAACCAAGAAAAAACAAACCAATAAGGTACTTGTCAATAATGTCCCCCATTCTATAATACTGGAGAATCTAAGTTTTCTATGCTGCATGATATTTTCTGAATCGGTTAATAAAATACTCGCCTAACATATTAGCAGCCAAGGTCATAATAAATAATACGGTAGCAATCGCATATAGTGCGAAATAGTGTGTGGTCTGATAAGGCACCTCACCCATTTCAATCGCAATCGTCGCGGTCATCGTTTTTACAGAGTCAAACATACTCGTCGGCAAGATGGATGCATTTCCTGTTGCCATTAAAACCGTCATAGTTTCACCAATCGCACGACCAACCCCTAACATTACCGCAGCAATAATACCCGGCGCAGCCGCAGGAATGACTACTTTACAAAGGGTCTGCCATTTGGTTGCTCCAACCCCATAACTCGCTTCCTTATAAGTCTTTGGAACAGCATGGATGGCATCTTCTGCAACTGTAATAATCGTGGGCAAGGCCATTACAGCTAATAAAATCGCACCATTCAATGCATTTAAACCATTGGATAAATCCGCTAAACTCGCAATCCCCGGACTCACAACCACAATTCCCAAAAATCCAATAACGACCGACGGAATCGCCGCCAACATCTCAATCGCTGGCTTTAAAATATTCTTTAATCTCGGACTCGCATATTCAGCAATGAATGCCGCTGTCCCAATCCCCAAAGGAATCGCAATTAACATCGCCCCAAATGTCACGATCGTGGTACTTAGGATCAATGGAACCATCCCATACTTTGGATTCTTCCCCGTAGGGTTCCATTCCATCCCTGTAATAAAATCCAAAGGCTTTACATCCAGGAAAAAGGAAAACGAATTGTAAACCAACATCGCTAGAATCCCGCCCAATAAAGCCAATACTAAGAATCCCGTTGCCTTGAAAACGTATTTGAAAAATATGTCCATCGACAGTCTCGCTCTATATTTCATTTTTTTGATTTTCTAATATGTAATAACCATGATCCTCTATCAATACCCTGCCGTTTGGACTGCGTTCAAAATTGATAAACGGACGAACCTTATCCCAAGATTTTGCTAGGATAAACTGATATAATGGCCTTTGAAAGTAATAAACCCCATTGTTGATTGCATCTTGATCCATGGGTGAAATGGATTCACTTTGTTTATCTTTCTTGATCTTTAATATCTTAATTCCTTGAGATTCCTTTGGTTCGGGTGCAACATAGCCTGCACCTACATAACCTATCCCAGTACGGTCTGCCTTTACCCCTTCAATAATTTGTGCATTACCCGTCATCTCTTTTGCCGTATTGGCAAACTCGATCTTCAGCTTCTTTTTCACAAACGAATGAGTTCCCGAACTACTTTGACGTCCATAAATATTAATGGGAGCATCATGTTTTGATACTTCAGACCAATTACGAATACTGCCATCCATAATCTTAGCCAAGGTCTCTACATCGATGGAGTCCAAGGGTAAATCCTTATGTACGATAAATGCAGTCGCATCCTCGGCAAACACAACAGTCTTGATATCAATCTTCTTGTCCTTGAATTGTTGAACTTCCTCCTGGGAAAGTGGTCGCGATGAATTCGCGATGTCAGCCTGACCATTCATCAAGGAGGTTATCCCTAATCCAGACCCACCACCCGAAATGGCAATACTGAAGGTAGGATCAAGCTTGGTAAACTTCTCTGCTAGATTAACTGCTAAATTAACCTCAGTATCAGAGCCTTTCATCTTAATTGAATTGGAATTATTACTACATGAATAGAAAAATGTAGTACCTAACAGGGTTAGGATTGGAAAAATGCGATTAATACCTTTTCTCATCTCCACAAAAATGAAAATTAAGAATTAACAAAATGTTAAGCCAGTATTAACGAATAGGTACTTTGCGTTTTTTGTGTAAAGAAATTGTAATAAAAATATTAAATCTATGTAAGGACTTAACCCAACCGACCAACTTTTAGCCCATCCGCTGTAAAAAATATCCAACAAGGAAATTTTATATGTTTGTCGCGAATCAATAAAATCAATAAAAAAACGTCCCTAGAATTTCTAAGGACGCTTTATTTTCAATTAAATAGTTAGGTGGATTACCATCCGGGATTTTGACCAAGATCTGGATTCACTACTAAATCCGCATTTGATATTGGCTTCAAATATTTTTTATCATCAAACTTACGATTCTCGTCTGCTCGCCAGATAATATGTCCTTTGCTGCCTTCAGTCAATTTCGCCGCTTTTCCATCAACAACAAAATAGGACACTCCTTGTTTTGGACTTGATGGTGTTTTGGTCACAAAGGATACATCAGGCGTTCCATTGCCATCTAGATCCATTTCTTGATCCATTCCCGGTACATAAATACCTTTCCATGGCATCTCTAATAAGGTTCCTTTTTTCCAACGCATCAGGTCATCATAACGTAAACCCTCATAAACCAATTCAATTCCTCTTTCTCTGCGAACTTCCAACAAGTATTTATCTGAAATTTCAGGGAAATAAACCTGTTGCAAATAACGATCAACATCTGCAGGTTGTTTTGAACTGATTCCCGCACGAGTCCGTAATGCTCCTATCGTCTCATTCCACAGGGCAGCATCACCTGCTAATTTACCTAATTCCGCTGATGCTTCCGCATAATTCAGTAAGATCTCCGCATAACGCATCATCGTAATGGAATTGTACCCCTCTGTTACCCCATCTAATCGCTTGTCATCCAAACTGAATTTCATAATATGGTAACCTGTAAAGGTATACCCAAAATTTGCAGGTGCTGCAGATCCATCTGAACGTTTATAACCCAACCCGCGAACCGTCTGTGATAATCGTGGATCGCGATTCTTCATTTCATCTACGAATAATAACTCATCATATCCTGCTTGATCTGTAAAACGGCTTCCATCCACATTCAAATAGGTATTGACAAATTGTTTATTCAATCCCCATCTCGCACCAAATGTAGCTGAATTAAATTTCCAGGTAATTTCATGCCATCTCTTTAAAGCATTATTATAAACATTGGACCACATTACCTCTCCTGAAACGGGATTCTCACTCGTAAATAGAGTTCGGTAATCCTTGCTTGGATTGCCTGTGCTGTATAAGGAGTATTGCTTTGAATCCACAAGCTGCTTGGAAGCATTCAACGACTCGGTCAACCATTTTTCTGCTGTATTGGTCAACTTGATCTCTGGATGATATTTGCGATAGGTCCCTTCGAATAGACAAATCCTGGATTTCATCCCCAAGGCTACCCATTTTGTCATCATGGAAGAGGTATTGTCTTTCTTATCACGAATATTGGCTACCGCATAATTCAAATCCGCAAGAACAGAATCCATTACCGCATGTCTGGGATCGCGACCCTTATATAATAACTCTTTATCTTCTGTTGCCAATGGCTTTGAATACCAAGGCACATCCCCATAATCTTTGACCATATCAAAATAAAACATGGCTCTGAACAACCGGGCAACCCCTGAGTAATGCTTCCTTGCTTCTTCTGGAATGGATGGATTATCGTATTTACTTAAGAAATAATTGATATTCCGAAGTTTCGTCCAGCTCCATGCCCCTTGATCAACAGCTGAGAAATTTCCCGAGATAAATTTTGGTGAATTATTCTTGGAGGTATATTCACCCATTTCATCCGCCTGTACAATGGATAATCCAGATGGGATAAATTGTTGATAGAAGGAATTTGCATATAGCTGTAAATCAGCCTCTGTTGTGAAATAAGTGTTTGGAACTAATTTATCAAATGGCTCACGGTCCAAGAAATCTTTGCTACATGAAGTAAATGCCAGCGCAGCCAATCCTAATATACTATATTTAATTTTTGAGTTCATGATGGTAGAATTAGAATGTTACGTTAAGACCAAAAGTTGTTGTTTTTAATTGTGGATAGGCGTATCCCTCTCCTGAACCATTGGTTAATTCACCAATTGGCTTCTCTATAACTTCTGGGTCAAAATTCTCGGTATGTTTAAACAATCCTGAGAAAGTGAATAAGTTTTGCGCACTTGCAAAGACTTGTACATTGGCTAACTTGGTTTTCTGTAACCATTTTTGTGGCACATTATAGTCAATGGTCAATGATTTTAATCGTAAATAAGAAGCATCTTGTAAATAACGGGTTTGCGGTGCTCCCAATGAACGGTCAGTACCCAAGGCGGTATAACCTCTATATCTAGGGAAATAAGCATCTGGATTCTCTTCTGACCACATATCCTCCATCATTTTGATTGGCTGATATCCATAAGGTCTATTGTAAGGACCCCAGAACAAGCCTGCTTCTGGTGAGAAATAATAATCACGCTTTGCAATCCCTTGGAAAAATGCCGATAAACCTATCCCATTCCATTTTCCGGATAAGGTAAACCCAAATTGGTAGCGTGCTGAATTATTACCAATAATGCGACGGTCTCCAGGATTATCTACGGTATTATCACCTGAGTTTATGACACCATCCACTTCTCCGTTTTGATTTGGTAAGTCTGCAAATTTCAAATCTCCAGGTAACCAAACATTATTGTTCGAGTTACGGATAAAACTTTGATCTGCATGGTTGGCAACATCTTCTTCTGAAGTAAAGAAACCTAAGGTTTCATAACCCCAAATCTCACCAATCTCCTGACCTACATAATAGTTGTTCAATAATTTTTTTGGATTGTTGAAGCGAGTAATATGGGATCTGCTATCCCATAAAGATCCATTGATCCCCCAGTTAAATGGTTTTCCGGCTAATTCAAATTGATTATTGTAATTCACCGTCAATTCCCATCCTTTTGTCGATAAGTCCGCAAAGTTTCCATAAGGAACAGCCGCACCAAAAACATTTGGTAATGGCTCACCCACGGTAAACATATCGTAAGTCATCCGGTTATACCAATCGAAAGTAAAGTTCAAGGCATTATCGAAGAACCCCAAATCTGCACCCACGTTAAACGTTGTGGATCTCTCCCAGGTTAAACCGGATGGAATAACTCCTGGAATGGATGTATAACTTGGTTGAACACCCCCTAGGATTACTCCGGTTTTGGCCACCGACATCTGTTCTAGATAACGGTATGGTACTACGTTTCCATTTCCTAATGAACCATAGGAAGCTCTGAACTTCAAATTACTAACCAAGGGTTTTGCATCTTGGAAAAACGATTCATTGGAAACAACCCATCCCGCTGACACCGAAGGAAAGAAACCAAATCGTTGGTCCTCAGGAAATTTCGACGATCCATCATAACGACCGTTCAACTCAATCAGGTATTTACTATCGTAAGCGTAATTGAAACGGTAGAATAACCCCAAATATGCCCATTCATTACCACCACCTGTAATATTAAAATTCAAACCATCCATTAAGTTGAAATCCGGTTTGTTCGGTAAAATAATACCATCCCGTTGTGAATTCAACTTTTTCAAGGTTTGAGTTTCTACGTTGTAACCTAATAAGGCATTGATATCATGCTTATCTGCAAATTTCTTGGTATAGTTTGCCGTTAAGTTCCCCGCAAGGTATTTTTTACGCTCGCCCAATTGTCTCAATAAGCTTCGACCAAAACGATCTATTACTCCCGGTGAGTTGCTATAATTGATATAATTATTGGTTCTTTGCTCATCTTCCCAAGTTCTGGAATAGGTGAAATCTCCTTTTAGCGTTAGTCCGCTAACCGGTTTGATAATCACTCCTGCGGTATTTCGCAAAACGGTATTATTCAGGTCAGAAGCGTTATTCCCCTCAATAAAGGAAGCTATTCCGGTATATGCAGCTGAATGGGTATAAGTTCCATCAGGATTATAAATTACCGCCATTGGATACCCCTGATGCTCAAACTGCCTCCAGATATTGCCATCACCATCTGCAAACATAGGATAGTGATAATCATAACTGCTGATTTCTGTATTGTTCTGGAAGGTCAACCAATCTGTAACTTTGACATCTCCTTTTCCACGGATATTGTACTTGTTAAACTTGTCTGGATTAAAATTGAATAATCCTCCTTGGTGAAAATATCGGCCAGATAGGAAATATGATGCTTTTTCTCCTCCTCCGGATACGCTCATAGCTTGTTCGGTACTCGGCATATTTTCTCTATAAACCATATTGTACCAATCGGTATTTCCAAAATACTCATAACGATTCGTCGCCTTATTGAAAACAACTTCCTCGCCTCCAGAATTCTCGGAATGCTGTTTCAAAGCTTCCAAATATTCCAATGAAAATGGATATATGTTATTTACGGAAATTGGAGTTGATTTATAATCATACCAGGCATTAAAAGCTTCATTAAAGTTTTTTGCCCATTCATAACCATTGGTCACCAATTTTGGTTCTACCACCCGGTTATTCATTGAGAAGTTAGAGTTTAAGGTTACGGTTGCTTTTCCGGCTTTCGGGTTTTTCGTGGTAATCAATACCACCCCAAACGCAGCTCTGGACCCGTAAATTGCTGCCGATGAGGCATCTTTTAATACCGTTACACTTTCGATATCATTCGGGTTGATCATATTGGGATCTCCTTCTACTCCATCAATCAACACCAAGGCACTACCTCCAGCACCAATCGAGGTTGATCCACGCACATTGAAAGTTGCTCCGCGCGTCGGACTTCCATCAACCATCTTTAGGTTTAAATTGGGAAGTGCTCCTTGCAACATCCTACTTAAACTTGCCGCAGGGCGGTTTTCAAGAACCTCTGAGGTTACCTGTGAAACGGCTCCGGTCAAATTGATCTTCTTTTGAGTTCCGTACCCGACAACCACGATCTCTTCTAGATCGTTCTTGTTGTCCAGCTGAATAACCACATTGTTCAAATCCCCTGAAACCTGTTGGGTTTTGGTGGTGAAGCCGACAAATGAGACAACCAATGTCACATTGGATTTACTACTTTCCAAGGTAAATTGACCATTCTTATCCGTCGCTGTAGCACGATTGCTGCCTTGAATAGCAACCGTCGCGCTTTCAATTGGATTTCCACTCCCATCAACTACCCTCCCCGAAATAGTTTGTTGAAAATCAACTGAATTCATTAACTCTGTCCTCAATTTTGAAGCCGAGCTTTGGATTGGTAAGGACAAAACAGTCCCCGCCAATAGAAATATTGGTATGTAAGATTTCATAAAATTAGAATTCGCTTTTTACTTTAAATTGATGTCAAATTGTAAATGCTTATCACTCCGAATAAATGTTGATATTATTTCATAGGTTAAATTCGATTGCCCTGCGTCGGCAGTCAAGATTTGAGTGGATTCTGGATATAAAACCAATCTCTTGGTGCCATTCCCTGCTTTTAATTCCAACTCAAAATATAAATCACTATTGTTCTTAACTTCGTAATAATTGGTTTTTACCTTGGTCTTTGCATTGGTTTTCTCATGGTAAGCTGGAGAAACTGAAATCGATGCTTTTACTAGATCTCTAACATTTTCTTCCTTTCCAAACAGGTAATTACTTGACCAAACTACCGTCCTACCAGCTTCCAATGCCTCGCGGATTCCGGCAGCTGTACGATCTTTCGCCATGACCAGTGTCATCGTTCTATGCACACCTTGCTTCTCGATGTTATAATCATGAGCAATCAGGTTATGGATATCCGTATTTCCAATAATGGTTAAATTACGGTCCAAAGCCCAATCCAATGCTTTCTTATGAAAACCTAAGCCATTTACAACCTCAATTCCATGCAGCTTTTTCTCTTGATACATCTTCTCAACAAAGTCAATCCATTCATAGGACCCTGGAATTGCAGTTGCTTTCCATCCGGGGTGGTTCCAGAAAATAAATGCTTTTTGGGCGTAAGCCTTGTCGATTGCTTCCTGATCTAAATTGGAATTGTTATCCGATACTAATTCGTTTGCATCTTGAATAAACAAAGCGTTAAAATGTCCTGGAGGCGTTTGTCTTGTTACTTCCGTTCCTTTGACCAAAACAATATTATTCTCCTTTGCCAGTTCAACAGCTAAGTCATGCGAACGATTGTGGTCTACCTTTACATCCGCACTGTGGGGATTATATTCCATATGCTCGGTATATGAAATAGCATCCAACCCTTCACGCCAGGCTTCTTGAATTCTCACATTTGGCCATACATGACCATCGGTAAATACCGTATGCATGTGAAAATCACATTTCAATACTTGATAGCCATTGACATCGGGAATAGTTAGATTTTGCCGTTTTTTTGGATATGCGAATTCTGTTAAACGCATAATGCCATCATCAGTCTGTGCTTGTAATAAGCTAACCGAAAAAAAGAAGATTCCAATTAAGGATAATTTCATTTTCATAGTTCACACTATTAGGTTGATTTATAACGGCAAAAATAATTAAGGTTTGTTAATACAATATTAAGAATATGTTTTCGATTAATTAATAAAAAAAAAGAATTTTAAACATTAATTTATCATTTTGTGCCGAATAATTATTAATAAAATTAAATTTTCCGTTCAATATTAGCGATATATAATTATGGTTATCAATTACTTATATTATCATCAATAATAATTTTACTAGACACACTCAAAAAACAGCATTTCATAACGATTGTAAAATAATTATTTAACATATAAGATTTGTTAAGAAAAATAAACCTATTAAGAAATCACTTTGTTTTCGGTTTATGATGCGGTTCTATGCATATACGACATGAATAGTATTCAAATTCAGGAAGCGGTCGGAGAATGACCGCAGTTCCTTCGGACCTCCTTCGAAAAAACTCGAACAAAATCCGACTGATCTCCGAAGAAGGTCCGGAGAAAGTCCCCAGAAACTCCAATTTTGACTCGAATATTTCCTGAAGTTTTTCTGATACAGAACACTGAATTAATAGCAGGAATAGATTTGGGAATTTTAAGGAGAAAATTTATAGAAGAAATACCCCTGGCAAAGGAATCTAATTGTGTAATTCGGTCAGCATAATTCCGAGATCTTGAATCTGGGCGCTTACATCAAAAGAACCAGGCACTTCCCAACCAATATTACAATGGGAAATATGGAGATCTTCCCATTGACTATCCTTTAAAAAACCATTCTCCTTCGCCAAAAGAAATGCTTTTTTGATTTCAGGGAAAACATCGTATTTCAGCATTTGACCTTTAGAACCAACTTTACTAACATTGTTTTCACCTAAAACCTCCTTCATATCAGGCATATAAATGAACTTTGCGGTAGTATTGAAATCCTTGTTGGCATATTGCGGCGCAAATTGATGCCTAAAATCATATAAGGAAAGTCCGAACCAAAAATAATCCCCAAACCCTGCTGAAGCCTGATTATTATTCTTTATGGAAAGAAACCATTGAAATTGGGCTGAATGCAGGTTCTTATTAAAATTTTTCTTGCTATGATTATTCTTTACCGCGAGGATAGCATAGGTGACTTGCATTTCTACAGATCTTAGATTTGCCAAACGACCTGCTGGATTTTCAATATCCTGCGAAATCAGTAAGTGTGGCCATTTCTGACCTTCTTTTCTTGGATTATCGGGACTTACTTCGTTTTTTCCATACTCTGAAGAAGTGTTTAATTTCAATCGCAACATCCTATTGGCTGTATCTATTCGAAACTCATTCCCAAACCTGGTTTTATAAATATCGATGCCCTTTTGTTTACTGTAAGCGGCATTTTCAATTTTATTATTATAGTTGTTCCATTGCGCTAATTGCCATACTGGACCTTGATGTTGATTAGAGTCTACTACAATTATTTTTTTAATGGTTAAAGGAAGGTTAGGAACTCCGTCTTCAACCATATACACAGAAAAGCCTCTTGAAAAACTTGGATCTTTCAATAGATTGACCTGCGCTGAAGAGTTCAATGCATTCAAAAAGATCATTAGCAAAACCCAAAGACTCCTCATAATTAATTATTTAAGATTAAATTTAATAAAAAACAACCTGAACATATCAAGCTATAAAACTTGTTACTGTTCAGGTTATTGTTTCCTTTGGCAAGATAAAATCCTGCCTTATTTGCTAAATCGGATGGCTCTTAAATTAAAGCCAGAGCGATCTACCACAAATTTTATCTTATGTTTTCCTTCGGTTAGATTAATTTCGACAGGAGTTGTTGGAATGTACCTCCATGAGTTCCAGCTGCCATTGTTAGGAGCTTGAATATCTCCAGGAACACGAACACCATCGACTTCAAGATGGAATAGACCATCGCCATTAGCTGATAAGGATGCATCGAACAGGTATTTACCAGCGTCTTTTACATCCACTGTATATTGATACCAATCCCCAGCGCTGATATAGCCAATATTATTTCCATTGCCTTCAATTTCCACTGGTTTACTTTTGGAATCTCCCTTACTTCGACGGTAATCATCATTTCCAATATTATTGCCTTCATCATCATTAAAGGCATAGCCTAAACCACCATAATCAAAATCTGCCGCCATAATCTCGGTTTGTTTTCCGGTTTGCAAGACATGAGGCCCGTTGAAAGGCGAAGTAAAGGTCACCATAACATTTACTTTTTTAACAATTGGACCCACAGTATATAGGATAGCAGTTTGTCCTTCTCCTACCCCTGTTATTTCACCCAGTTCATTCACCACTGCAACAGCACTATTTTCAGTGCTCCATACTGCCGCCGGAATATCGTTTGCATTATCTGGAACTCGCTGAACAGTGATGATTTTCTTCTCACCTGGCGTCATTTCTAAATCCGTATCGCTCAACACAATATCCTTCAGGCTGATACGAATGACAGAGTAAATCTCTACCTTCTGTCTAATATCCCCCGCTTCTACGACGATATTGGTAAATCCTTCACCGGTGAGTTTGACTTTTCCATCTTGGGAGACCGTAGCGATTTTCTCATCTTCCGAACTCCACTTGAACTGATAGCTACCATCTGTGGGGCTAGCAATTAATTGGACCTCCTCGCCGACAAAACCATTGATGATGGATTTATTCACGTATAACTCCTTGACAACTTCCGTTCGGATATATTCTTCACAACTATTGAAACTCAACAACAATACTAGTCCCAAGCCATATATTATTAATTTTTTCATTTTTCTAAAATTTAAGTCCATAATAACTGGAGGTATTATTTATTTTCAATTTCATCCTCTTCCTTAAATTCAAGTCTTAACTCTTCTTTCATTTCAACCACCGTATTTCCTGAAACATAGTTATACCGCAGCAAGAAAGTCTTGTACGTTTTAAAACCATCATCATCAATTTTGAAGATATTCGGAAAATCAGGATCTCCGTTTACCTGATTAACAACGATGTTTTTATAAGGCTTAATAGTGAGCTTATTGTCAGAACTTACTTCAATTAGAATGGCACCTTGATTAATGACATTGGCATTGGACTCAAAGGCTTCATTACCAGCCATCACCCGTACTGAATTTTTAGTAATGGGATGCATGACCTTATTTCCGGGCATTTCTAATTCCGACGCTGAACCTTGCTCTCTATATTTCCCACGCATGCTATAAATGCTTGTCCCGTCTGATTGAGCATAATAATTCTTTGTCCGGACGCTATACAGGATATAGCTCTTTTTCGGATTCGCTTCATAGGCAGAAAAAGATTGCACACGGAGTGGAATAAAATAAGATGAATCCGGCGATAACCCATCAGGTCTGATTTTGATTGGTAATCTTCCAGAAATCTCGCCTGCAGGAATGTTAAACTTTAAACTGGCAATATCGTATTTATCAGCTGGAAGCGGTCGTACATATTTAGAAACATCGGTATCAAAATTCACCAAATTGAACTGATCGATTAAGGTTTTATCCTCAACCAGACTGATTTCAATACCTTTTTCAATAGGCTCAGTTCCACCCAAGGATGCCGCAACATAACCTATAGACTCTTCGCCAAGCTTATGAAACTTTCGAGCAACATTATCCGATTCACTGATTAAGGCAAATACATTTTTATATTGTTCTTTTTCATATACTTCATCATCATTACATGATTGAAATATGGACAAAACTAGGCCCCCAAACAATACCGTTTTCCAAAACCCGGTATTGAATTTATTTATATTGATGTTTTTTCTTTTCATAATTCAATGGTTTTTAGTTTTCCCAACCTGGATTTTGATCTAAAGAAGGTAGCAATCGCACTTCATTCAGTGGAAGTGGTACAAAAGCTAACCTTTTATTCACGATTCTAGCACCAATTCTCGAGGTATTAGGAATCACCCGGTTAAAGAAAACATCACGAGAGCCTTCGATATTCATTCCGCGGATTGGCACAGATTCAACCTGCTCCATTATTCCCCATCTTCGTACATCGTAATATCTTCTATTTTCAAATAAGAACTCCACCATTCTTTCCTTCTCAATCAACCTTTGGATTGCGGCTTTGCCTTCAGTTCCACGAATCCCTGGTATTCCAGCACGATAACGAACTGGGTTGAAAGCTTTCCTGATCGCTTCCGGATCACGACTGATATTATATTGCTTTCCGTCCAATTCGACCGTATGCGAACCATTGATATTATTCAATGCTTCTGCATATGAAAGTAATATTTCAGCATAGCGAATAATTGGAAATGCTTTATCCATTCTACGCGCATTGGTTCCACCCCAAGCATCCGTTGGATGGATGAACTTTTTCAGAACATAGCCGGTAATCGGGAAATCCACCGGACTACTAACAGAACCTTTACCATTCGGAGAATCAAAATAATATTCAATGGTTTGGTTGTAATAGCCTGAAGAAGTGGATGAAGACATGGTCCAATAACTTCCAGAAAAACCAACACTTGCATAGAATCTAGGTTCTCGATTATTATACATATTGCTCACATTGGCATTCAAGCGAAACCCTGAGAATACTTTGGTCGTATTGGTAAAGCCAGATTCGGTATATGGATAATTGCTGCTTGAGTTAGAGATCTCACGACCATCGACCATGGAATAAGCATCCACGACTTTTTGAGTCACAGATGTACCATTCCATCCATCCAATTTTTGGGGGAAGGACATTCTGGTTTCATCAACCAAGGCTCCACTTCTTCGGGCCCAGACATACTCTGCATTCACAGGCACAACAGATTCGCCGTTGAACATCTCAGAATAGGAACGATAATGATCAATTCCTGCAGCTCCATTAGGCCATTGCTGATAGTAGTTCGGATCCGAAGTCACCCCTTCTGGTAATTCCGGGGTTTCTGAATCTGCAGGAACCACATGCAACCTGAACATACCGGTTTCACCCAGATCAATTATGCGCTTGGCAGCCGCAGCAGCTAATGCCCAACGTTTTTCATCATAGTTCTGAGAAATATAGTTTACCTTATCTGTCGACCTTTTCCAAGTACCGAAATAGGTTCTTGCACTTTCACCTCCATTGAACAATGGACTGGCATGGATTAATCTCACTCTCGCAATCAGACCGTAAGCTGCTGATTTAGTAGGTAATCCAAATTCAACCAAGGGAACTGAATTAGGCAAAAACTTAGCAGCTTCCTCCAATTCATTACAGATATATTCTACTGCCTCATCGTAGGTAGCACGTGGACGATCATAATCCGAAAGTTGAGCATTTGATTCAATAATTTCATCACCCAATAAAATTGGGGGACCAAAATCCATTAAGATATTGTAATAAGCATAGGCACGGATAAATCGTGCATATCCCAAGATCTTAAAACGGTTGTCCGTCTTTAGATCTTTAGCCTCATCAATTCGGTTGAAAATGGTATTACATTTACGAATGATTTTATAATAATTCCCCCATTGATTGAGAGAGTATAAGCTAGTAGCTGTAATCTCACCTAATACGAATCGCATTCCACTATAACCACTTGATGTTAGGAAGGAAGTAAAACCTTCGTCAGTAGCAAATGGTCCGGGAGTATGAGAGTTATTTTGTAACCTTCCTTCATCTGGAAAAAGGTTCGCCGTTCCCCAAAGGTAGGCTTCCACGTATCTTGCTTGCGAAAAAACCGTATCGAGTTTCAGCTCATCACTGAAATAATCATCCACACTTAGAAACTTCTTACATGAGGATGTAGAAACGACTATTAAAATCAGGACTATCGTAAATGATTTTATATGTTTAAAGAAAGTATTCATGGTTTCAGAAATTAAAGGTTTAGATACATTTGAAAGATAAAGGACGTTGGAATCGGATACACCTCCCCATTTCTATAAGCAAGTTCCGGATCAAAAATTTTGACTTTATCCCAAATAACTAAATTATTGGCAACGAGCTGAAAATCAACAGAAGCGATTTTTATGCGTTGCAAGAATGGGGCTCTTAAATTATAATTTAAGTTAACCTCTTGCAATCTTAGGTATCGCGCATCTCCTCTCCAGAAGTCTGAAAGCTGTGAGTTATTTGTGTTATTTCCATAGGTCAATCTTGGATAACGGGCATTAGGATTTTCAGCCAAGGATGGATCGATACCATTTGCAAGTGCATACTCCATTGGGATCCATCTGTTCGAAGGATCACTTGCCAGATTCAGCACATTCCCATTAACACCGTTGAAAAAAGGAACATAACCGGTACCTATTCCATTTCCAGAATAGAAGAAATCCGTTTGACCAGTACCTTTAAATAAGACACCGAGGGTAAACTTTTTATAATTGAACTCACCACCGAATCCATACATCAACAATGGATAGGTGCTATGCGTCAATGGAACCCGGTCATCAGAATTGATTACCCCATCCCCATTGATATCCCTGTATTTGATATCCCCTGGTTGTACTTTTCCAAATTGAGCCGGTGAATTATTGACGTCATCCCAATCTCTGAATAGTCCCAAGGATTGATAACCTCTAATGGAACCATACGGATAGCCTGACACTTCCTGATAAGGATATTTAGGGTTAGCTTCTTCCCAGTTTTGGACATTATTTTTGGAATAGGTAAAGTTACCTCGCACGGTGAAGCTCATATCATCATTGATGGTATGTTTATAAGAACCACTCCCATCAGCACCAATACTCTTCATCCGACCAACGTTTCCATAAGGCATGGTCGTCAGCCCCGCATAATCAGGAACCTGAACCCTTTGCATAAAGATTCCATTTCTTTGGTCATTGAATACATCGACAATAAAGCTTAGTTTATCGTTAAATAAATTCAATTCCATACCAATATTGGCTTTTTCAGCTTTTTCCCATTGTAAATTATCTGCTCCGATAACCGATTCATTCACGGCATCCAATAATGCGGAAGATCCCCAAGGACTAGCTATATAGCTATTGACCATGGTTAAATATGGGAAACGGCGGTCATTGGTGATACGGTCATTACCTACAGTTCCAAATGATCCTCTAAATTTCAGGAAGCTAATCCAAGGAAGGTGATCTTTTACAAATTTATAATTTGAGGGCACCCATCCAGCGGCAACAGAAGGGAAAAATCCATATTGTTTACCTGGTTGGAAGTTTTCAGAACCCGTATAACCAAAGTTAAAATCCACCATATAGGTATCCTGATACCCATAGGTAAACCTACTGGAAACCCCTTGATAGCGAATTGGAATTGCACTTAGGTTGTTTGTCCCCTTATCAGCTTCTTTTTGATCACTCAAATAATAATAGACAAGGGCCGATGTACGGTGATCCTCATTAATTTTCTTCTCATAATTCAAGGTACTTTCAAAATGATATTTACGGAATTGGTTAGTGGATTTACCATAAGAAATCGCTTGTGCAGGCGACCTTTCGATGGTAATCAACTCTCCTTGCTGATCTCTACCAACTGCTTGGAATAGTGCTGGAGAAATCAATCTAGACTCATTAAACCAACTCACGATATCATAAGCCCCTTGACCTCTAATTTTCAAGCCTGGTAGCAGAAAATCCAACTTTTGGTCCAATGCTAAAGTAAATTTACCACGAAACTCTTGGTTAGATCTTCTTCCCATATGGTTGATCATCACCAATGGCGAGCGCAAGGATCCAGTCGTGGATGTAGCAGGCAATTTCCCATCCGAATAAACCAAAGGAATTAACAAGGGATTCAGATTGGATTGGGCATACCAGATATAATCTGTAGAAGCTACCCCTGGCGTATTATTTACCGAAAGAAATCCATCTGTACCAAAGTATAAGGTCGAAGTTGGAGAAAGTTCAAGATCAATATTGGTTCTATAGTTATAGGTTTTATAACCTGCATTTGACGCATATACGCTGGCATCATCAAATTTGTAAGCTGCCGTTTCATCACTCATCCCTAAACTCAAGAAATAACGAGCTACTTGCGCACCACCACGAGCACTGGCATAGAAACTTTTCCGGTAAGCATTATTCCGAAGGACCTGATCTTGCCAACTAACATCTGGATACATATCTCTATCCAAGCCATCTTTTATGATATCAAGTTCAACTCCTGAGTATATAGGTGTTTCACCTCTGACTTCGCGGGCTTCATTTGCCAATCTTGCATAATCATAGGCTCTTAAATAATCCGGTAAACGAGGCAAGAAGTTTGCAGAAGCATTTACCCTTCCAGTTATACTTAATTTTCCTGCCTGTCCTCTTTTGGTCGTAATCAATACCACCCCGTTTGCTCCTCTTACGCCATATACCGCGGTTGCAGAGGCATCCTTCAGGATGGAAAAGCTTTCAATATCTGCTGGGTCGATGGAATTAATATTTCCTTCCAATCCGTCAATCAAAACCAGGGCGCTCGAATTGGCACCAAAGGTTCCAATCCCTCTTACCCAGAATTCTGAAATATTCTTTCCAGGTTCACCACTGCTTTGCAAGGAGATTACCCCGGCCGCTCTACCTCCTAAAAGGTTGGCAATAGAAACCACTGGAGTTTGCAGGGCTTTCACATCCACACTCGTAACGGCGGCAACATTGGATATTTTCCGTTGCTGACCTAGGCCGACAACCACTACTTCGTCGATTTCTTCGGCCTTTTCGTTGAATTGTATGGTTAAATCTGATTTTGCTTCAGTCACCAGGTACTCAATATCCTTGAAACCGACATGTTTAAACACTAACATATCACCTCGGGAGGCTTTGATGGTGAATTTACCATCTTCCAGAGAAGATGTACCAATACTGATTTTATCACGTAGATAAATGGTAACAGCCGGAATCGGGTTCCCTAAATCATCCAATACCGTTCCACTTATATTATAACTTTCTTGGCTATAGGCCGACAAAACTGAGAATGATAGAATTACCATCCACAGAGAAAGGATTTTAAATTTCATAATGTAGAATTTAGGCTTTTAATTAATGGATAGTTTTCTAACACGATTATTATTAAAATCAGCTACATAAACTGACCCATCGGAACTAATTCCGATTCCAGTAGGGTTATTGAACAGGGCATCTTCTTTACCTCCGTCTCTCCAGCCTGCCGTTCCGGGCATTCCAAGAACTGTTTCAACTAATCCTTCTGAATTAATTCTACGAATACAATGGTTTCCGCTATCAGCGATATACATATTCCCGTCGGCATCGGTAAAAATCTGCTCCGGGTTTCTAAATTGGGCGACTTCCAGCTTTCCATCCCGATGTCCACCTGCAGTGGATCCGGACAATTTTTTAAAGGTTGTCTCAGGTTTGGTTACATCGATACTGCAAATACTATTGGCATTGACCCCTGAGTTTCCAAAAAATGAAATATAAAGGATATTCGGATTATTAGGACTAAAGGTTAGGCCGTAGCTATCTCCTTGTTCGGTTTTAAAGATAGTTTCGACCTCATATGTTCGAGGATTGATTTTTACGATATGGCCATAATAGTAACGTGTATAAATAAATCCATCGGAAGGATTTACTACCATGGAATGTTTCCATCCATTTTCTGGGCGGTCCCCAGATGCGGGCCATCTCATTTCTCTAATCCTAGGTCCCCAGAATTCTTTTGGGTCTAAGGAGTAATAGGAACCTACCGTGGTTTCCGTTGGGAAACTGATAATGCCGGTAAGCGGATCTGCTGCTGGCACGTTGGCAATTACATTTCTTGCCACCGTAATCAATTCATTTTTCTCTTCATCAATTCTGGCAACATGATATTGGTCTGGCACCCGATTAATGATAAAGATATTATCATCTTTATCCACGCATAAATACCTTGGTGCAACGATGGATTGGGTGAGGTCGCCATCGCGATAAGTATCGCGGCTTCCGTTCCCTGCTAGCGTTGTTACCGTTACCGAAGTTTTGTAAAAGAAGTCTTTATTATAAGCGATGGAGTCATCGCCGATGGCGACAGAGATCTTACAGGTATCCCCAGGAAGTCGGGGCGCCAAGACATACATTCTACTGCCGGTTGATCCGACTACGGCAGCTTTTTTACCATTGAACCAAACCCGAATTTGCGAGGGGTCTGTTCCAAAATTATCACCGGTAATCATTACTTTTTCCAGGTATTTCCCGGAATCGGGGTAAACGAGATCAACTTTAATTGGTTTTGATGCATCGTAGGGGACATTGATGCCATCTTCGGCTTTTTCATCTTTACAAGAGCTTGAAAGAATCAATAATGCGAAAGCAAAAGCACCTAAAAAATGGCCAATACGCATCATCGAGAGATTGATACTGAACATAATTTTCGTTTAAGTAAATGGTTAGTTTTAATTCTATAAATTAGTGTAAGCTATTTATTATTTGGTTTTAAGAGTTTAATAATTGGTGTTAGTTGATTAATAATTTTCTTTGATAGTGTTAAGACAATATAATTAGACAGTTAGATATTACCATCCTGTACTATCCTGCATAAAAAAAGAGTCAATTCTTGGAATTGACTCTTTTTTCTTATTTTATTTTCTTATTTTTTAAATAATAAGCAAGATTTACCTTTCGTTCTCTTTCGTTAAATCTATCAATCCTTGTTTAAGTTTTTCAGATTTAAAATCCATCATGCCTACTTGTTTTCCAATGATATCACCATTTTTTGCAAAAATAACGGTCATCGGGATGGAGTTGGACATTAATTCCTCCGGCAATTCTGCATCTACGGTATAAAGCGGAAGGGTATATTTATTTTTAGCCATAAATTTTGCAGCTTTATCGATATCCTGATCAACTTCTATAGCCATAAATACGATATCTTTTTCAGACTTCAGCTCCTCATGTAATTTCTGTAGTGAAGGCATTTCCGCAATACATGGAGGACACCAGGTTGCCCAAAAATTCATGACAACAACTTTACCTTTTAAATCCTGAAGCGAAACCGTTTCTCCATTAATATTCTTGAAACTAGCATTTATGCTGTTCGCATTTTCGACCAACTTAGCTTCTGTAACTTCTTCCGTATTCGATTTATTTGCGATAGAATCATTCGATGATTGCTCTTTGACAGCAGTATTACAACCAACCGCTAAAAGGGCCAACATGGACATTCCCAATAAGATTTGTTTCGTTTTCATATTTAAATTTCTTAAGATTATTTGACTATTTGTACAATTTGACCTGAATTTATTTCTTCGGAGGCCTTTTCAATGATTCTGTCCGTAGGTTTGAGATCACCAAATACCTCCACTCCATTTTCCTGGCTTTGACCCAGAACAACTGGCACGCGTTCCACTTTATTAGCTTCGTCAAGTCTCAGAACGAACACCCCAGATTGAGAGTTTACCACACTACTTTGAGGGACAAAGACTGTCGGTCTTTTTCGTTTTAAATTGAGTTGAACATCGGTATAATCGCCACCATTCAAGGCACGGCTTTGATTAGGCACATCAAATTCAAGGGCTAAGGATCTTGATACGGGATCAATCACCAAGGCATTTCGCTTAAGTTTAGCCTTGAACACCGAATCAGGCATACTTAAGACCTTGAACTGGGCTACTGTACTATCAGAGATTGACTGCGCATGTAATTCAGGGACAACCACCTTGAGTTTCAAATTATTATTATCCACCAATTTAAAGAAAGGCATTCCAGTATCCCCCATCAGCGCCCCTACCGAAAAATTACGTTGGGTAATAATTCCGGAAAATGGCGCCCGAACCACCAAATATTCACGCATTTGGTTAGACTTTTTATAGGAGAAATTACTTTCTTCCAATGCAGCACTATCTCTCAACATGGATCCATAAGCCTGTTCAAATTCCAAATCAGAGACTGCACCTACACTTTGGTTTTTAACTTTTTTAAGTCGGTCATATCGACTTTTGCTAACCTCAAAATTTGCTCGTAATTGTTGAGATTTTGCGCGATCCGCTGTAGATTGGATATCCATTTCCGGCGCTTCCAGTACCGCCAGGATTTGCCCCTTTCGCACCTGATCTCCCACATCAACATTGATTTTCCGCACAAATCCTTTGATCTTTGCAAACACATCCACAGATTCATAAGGATGTAGCTCTGCTGGCAATTTCAAGGTATAAGAAGGTTGTTGTTCAATAGGTTGAACAACTTTTACGGAAATTGTATTTTCGGAAGGACTTTCCTTTTTAGTTTTTGTCTCCTCACTGTTTGCCTGGCAACCAGCCAATAACAAGACAAGTCCGAATATGCTAAGTTTTTTCATTGTTTATTTTTCTAAATAGAATTTACTATTGGAATCATCTGGATCTAACGAAGGTGAACCATATGATGCTTTATTCATGATTAAGCTAAAGATTAATGGGATTATTAATAGGATAGTCAGGGTTGAACTCACAAGTCCACCAATTACGGCTTGGCCTAATGGTGCCACTTGTTCACCACCATCTCCCATTCCAAGGGCCATTGGCGTCATTCCCGCCAGCATGGCCAAGGCGGTCATCAAGATGGGGCGAAATCTAGATTTCGCGGCCAACAAGGAAGCCCTTGATGCCGGAAGATGTAATTTCTTGCGATACCACTCTGCTTGATTGATCAACAATACTGCATTCGATACCGACACCCCGATAGACATGATTATTCCCATATAGGATTGTAGATTTAAGGTACTTCCACTGATCCAGATCATGATTGATGATCCTGCAATAACTGCGGGAACAACTGAAAGAATAACCAAGCTGACCCTTACAGATTGGTAATAAGCAGACATCATGAAGAAAATAACAACGATGGCAATGGACAGACCCGACAGCAATCCAGTTAAAGTTTCCTCCAATAACGGCAAGTTTCCTTCCTTCCAAATCCGGGTTCCACGCGGTGGTTCTCCTACTTTTTTCAAGCTTTCATTGACTGCCTTATTTGCAGCACCCAAGTCTTTTTCATGGATATCAGCGAGAATACTCACATACCGATTTGGTCCACGACGATTAACCTGAGCTGGAACTTCATTGGCAGTAATGGTTGCAATATCCTCAAGAACTGGAGTTGAAGAACCTTGTTTTACGGGTATGGATCTTAGATCCTGAAGTGTTTGGATCATATTTTCAGGGACTTGAACCTGGACTTGGAACACCAATCCCGATTTAGGATCGACCCATAGGTTTTTATCTGTAAATCGCGTGGAAGAGGTGGTTGCGGCCAAGTTTCTAGAAACTTCTTGCACGGTCAGTCCAAATTCAGCAAGCCTACGGCGATCGATTTTGATATCAATGGTAGGATAATGAAGCGGTTCAGATATTTGTACATCCTTAAGAAATGGATAGGCAGCAAGCTCCGTCTTAATCTTCTCGGCGAATTTTTCAGCATTTTTCAACTGAGCAGAACTTACCTTAACCTCCACAGGAGTCATTGAACCTTGTCCAATTATTTTTTCCATCAGTTCTATTGGCTCAAAATTAATTCTGGCATCCGGATATTTTTCCTGAACATGATTTCTCACGAACTCCTTGAACTCATCTGTTTTCATGCCCAATTTCTTTTTATCGAGGGACAATTGCATTACTGCTTCCCCCGTTGAACTGGTGAATAAAAAGATCGGGTTGATAGGGTTAGCTGAAGGATGCATCCCGACAAAGGAGGATGATATTTTCAAACTATTTTCAGGAAGTTGCGCCACTAAACTTTTGGTCAATGATTTTACGGTCTCTTCCGTGCGTTCCAATCGAGTACCATCCGGCATGCGTAATCTTACCTGAAAATCACCACCTTCAGATTTCGGCATAATATCCGTTCCTAAAATACTTACGGCTCCAAATACCAATAGAAGGGCAATAACAGCGTAGAGAATGGAAATCAACTTGGATTTTCCAAAGAAAGAACGCAGCTTAAATGTATATTTTATACCTACTTTATCAATGAATGATTTTTTATACTTTCCAGCATGATGTTTCTTCGTTTTCATGATCCAGTTAGCCATAATCGGCACAAAGGTCTGAGAAGAAATAAAGGATGCAATCATGGCAAATGCGACTGCCATTGACAAAGGCATAAACATATCACGCGGTATACCTTCCATCATAAACGCTGGGGTCAACACGGCAAGAATACTTAATAGAATCAGGAGTTTTGGTGCTGATATCTCCAATAAGGCGTCCAAAATGGCTTTAGCCTTTTTCTTTCCGAGTTCCATATGTTGGTGTATATTTTCGATAGTCACCGTGGCTTCATCGACGAGGATACCAATGGAGAGCGCCAGACCAGACAGGGTCATGATATTGATACTCTGTCCAAACATATGTAATGTGATTACAGCGGTAATAATCGCGATCGGAATTGTTAAGATTACGATCAATGCACCCCGAGGGTCACGTAAGAATAAAAAGACCATTAACCCAGTCAGTAAAGCACCTAAGGCACCTTCAAAAATCAAGTTAGAAAGGGATCTTGAAATATAAACCGATTGGTCAAAGGCATAGGTTATCTTGACACCCTCCGGCAATAAGCTTTCTAGCATTGGCAAAGACTTCTTCAGGTTATCCACCGCATCCAAGGTCGAAGCATCTGGTTTTTTGATAATCGGAAGGTAAACTGATCTTTTTCCATTGATAATAGCATATCCGACGGTTTGATCGGCTGCATCCATAACGGTTGCCACATCCCCAATTAGGATTGTTCTTCCATTCAAGGATTTGATTGGGGTTTCCAGGAACTCTTCAACCCCATTAGAAATTGAGTTAATTGGTGCCATTAGATTTTTATCACCAATCCGGACATTTCCTGCTGGTGAGGGCATGGAGTTTTTGGTGACCGCCAAGGTTACCTCCTCTGGGCTCAAGCCATGCGCTTTCATTTTTTGAGGATCAATATTCACGACCAAACTACGCATATTCCCTCCGAAAGGAGCTGGTGCTGTAATACCAGGAATATTGACAAACATGGGCCTCACTTTGGTTACTGCCATGGTTTGGAGTTCGGTGACCGAGTGTTGGTCAGAGTCAAAGACCAATTGACCAACAGGCAAGGAACTACCATCGAATCGTACGACCATGGGTGGTACTGCACCAGAAGGTAAGAAACCCATCGCCCGGGAAACCTGCATACTGATTTCTGCAGATGCCTGAGACATATCTGTTCCGGGATAGAAGGTAAGCTTCATTAAAGACAAACCTTGTACACTCTTAAAATCCAACTCTTTAACACCATTCACAAAGAGCAGGACTTTTTGAAATTCATTCGCCATAAAGCCATCCATATAGGCAGGTGATAAACCACCATAAGGCATGGCGATGTACATGGCAGGAGATTCGATTTCGGGAAATATATCGACTTTAATCTTTTTGATGACCGGCCAAGAGAAATAGGCAATCGCAAAGATTACCATCATGATGGCTATTGGTCTTCTTAAAGCAAAACGTATTAAATTCATAGGGGCTCTTTAAAAATGATTAAACAATTGACTGAAATCAGCCTGTTGGTAGCTTTTATTTACCTGCAGATTCCAATAATTTAAGTAAGCTGTTAGGTTCTGTCTTTCCGTTTGCAGGAGGATTTCCTGAACCTGCAACAGTTCTGCGAGATTGATTAAACCACCTTCATAGCGTGCTTTATACAGATTAAAAGCATCTTCGGCTTGTCTTCTACTGACATTGGATTCATGGATTCCATCGGCAGCAGCAGCAATCTCTGCATTTAACTGACCTAATTGACTATTGATTTCATTTTGAACAAGCTCCTGTTCAAATAAGTTATTCTGAAGCTTCAGGCTATAATGCTTCTTATCCGATTTTGATCTAAACATATCCTGAAGGTTCCAGGTAAGTCCGACACCTACGAAATAGTTATTTGCAAAGTCATTATAGATTTCAGGATAGGCACTATGTACATAACCATTGGAAGTAATTCCTGAGCTTCGATTCGCAAGTCCACCTAAAAGCATAATTCGAGGCAGAACTTCCCTACTTTGTTTTTTCTCCAATAGGTCCAAGGCCTCAGCCTCTTTCTTTTTCATCAAAACCAAAGGATGATCCTGTGCATTAACTTGTGTATTTCCTATTAGTTCTAAAAATGCCTGACTTTTTGATTCCGAATTATTTAGCATATCCTCATTGGTAAATTCCTTCAATAAGATTTTGGCCCCATTCAGTTTACCTTGGATTTGCAATAAGTTACTTTCCACATTCTTTAGGGAAGAAGTTGCCAATAAGGTGTCTGCTCCTGGAATAATCCCAGCTTTTGCAAGGCCTTTGCTAATGTCCAAAATGGACTGATAGCGATCAGAATGTTTCTGATACCAATCATCCATTACCTGAAAAAATAGGAATTCTATATATCGCTTCGTTAACTTCTGTTGGATATTAAAGGCGAATTCTTGTTCTTTTAATCTAGAATGATCGATTTTACTACGGGAAATATCTTTGTCCAGGCTTTTTCTACCGAAGTTGATCAGATCCCAATTCATGCTAGCAGAAAGGAAATGATTAAAGGTACTGGAGGCACCTTGCAATTGGTTTGGCCCAGAGATATTGAGGATTCCCGGCAGGGGCAAAAATGCACCTGAGGTTCCTTCCACAGAGCTTAGCCCTTGTTGCAATTGAGCTTGAACCTGAGGTTTATATTTTATTTGTTGAGCAATACTATCTTGTTTTGCCAGTAAGATTTGTTGTTTTTGAATATCAAATCCCTTATAGTAATTCCTAGTTTTCTCCCAAAGATGCTGAAGGTCTTGACCATTGCTTTGGAAAGCATAGAACAATCCCATGAGGATCAATAGGCTATTGATTTTTAAACCCATATTAAGTATTAAAATTTGTATTGATTGACAGCTTGACCAGAGCTAGTCCAATGAAAAAATGGTACGGACAGAAAAGTCCACATCCAGGTCATCAACATTTGTCCTCGGACAAATGCTTGCTAGGAATGCAATTCTATAAGTTTAATCGACGAAATTGTAGGAATAAGTCATTGGAATTCAGTTTTGGGGTATTCCAATGAAAATTTTCGACATCTTTCCTAGGCAGGAAAGCGAAAAGGATTAAGGCAAGGTTAAATAAAGCAAATACAGCAGGCTGTACCTGAAATTGTTTAACCATGAAATCGTGAGCATTGATTTGCTCGGTAGCCACGCTACAATCAGCCGCTTCATAGTCAATCCAAGAATCAGGCTTCGCAGATTTGTTATTTCTGCTTTCAGTTTTGGTTTCCTGCGCGAGATTTTGCTTGATTGATGCCTTAATCGGACATGAGGTTAAGACAAACAACAATACTATCCCTATTATCTTTGCGAATAGCGGTAGTTGTTGGTTGAACCCGATTGTTGTGTTAAGCATAAATGCAAAGTTAGGGCTAATATTAGGAAATAAAAAATATTTCAAGAATGTTACTAGTCTAGACGAGGACCCGAATTTCGTTTCTCAACAAAACGATTTTGTCTTCATTTTCAAGTTTTTTCAAGATTCTGGACACCACCACACGAGAAGTGTTTAGGTCCATTGCAATATCCTGATGGGTGACTGTTAGAATCCGATCCTCAGTTAATTTCACTTTTTCTTTCAGGTAGTTCATGATTCGATCTTCCATTTTCGAAAAGGCAAGATTATCGATTGCTCCCAGCATTTCATTCATTCTGGAAGAATAACTATTGAGGATAAAGTTCCGCCAGGAGCTGTATTTTCCTAACCATTCATTGAGGTATTGATTGGGAATCATCGCCACTGTGGTTTCCATTTCTGCCTGAGCTCTGATTTCACTTTTCTTATTCCCTACGCAGCAGGCAATGGACATGGTACAGGTTTCCCCTTTGGCGAGATAATACAACAGTAATTCGCCTTCTTTTTCATCCTCACGCATAATCTTGATAGCCCCCGTAAGTAACAAAGGCATTGCTCGAATATACTGACCAATATCAACGATGATTTCTCCCGATTGGAAGGTCTTTAAAGTAGCAACCGCCTCAATTTCTTCAATTAAGGCGGGTTCTAATATTCCTGTATAAGCGTTTTCTATTAGACTCATACTCAAATATACTATTTTGTTGTTTCTTTCCCTTGCTTTTTCCAGTCAATAAAACTACCAGCATAGTTATAAACTTTGTCGAATCCGTTTTTCTCAAGGAAGGACGCTGCAATGGTTGCACGGTCTCCAGATTGACATTGAATAATAATCTTTTTGTCCTTGATATCAGTAGGTAAACTCTTCCTAAACGAGCCTACAAAGCGATGTTCAGCACCTGGGATATGTTCAGCTTTAAACTCCGATAAGCCTCGTACATCCAGTAAGACAGTGTCTGCATTATCTTTCATGGATTCAACTGTATCCGCATCTACAAGATTTGTTTTCTCCAGTTCAGCATCATTTAAATCGGTAACAAAACCTTTGATATTATCCAATCCGATACGCATCAGTTTACGGGTAATTTCTTCTTGATTACCTTCATCCGCAATCATTACCATATTTTCATCGTAACCGATCATCCATCCTGCCCAATTTGCCAAAGAGTTATTATTTTGAATATTAATGGAGTTCTTCAAATGACCTTTTGCAAATTCAGTTTTATGGCGCGTATCGATCAAGGTAATATCTTTCATATCATCCACTTGTTCCACAGAAAGGGTTGGATGTTCAGGAACTTCAACTAAAAGAGGTCTATCCACTTTGTTTAGTTTCTTCATCATTGCAAAGTACACTGGAGCTTCGGGTTGATCACTTAGGAGGTAATTTTTAAATCCTTCGTAATCATCAGCAAATTGGAATGCCCAGTTTCTCAATTTTTCGTATCCTACTGTACTGCTAGGCACAGCTCCTAAAGCTTTACCACATGCAGAACCGGCACCATGACCTGGCCATACTTGCACATAATCAGGTAGAGCTTCAAATTTCTTAAGGGATTGAAACATTTGTTCAGCACCAATTTCTTTGGTACCAACTAATCCAGCGGCTTCTTCCAATAGATCTGGGCGGCCGATATCACCTACGAATACGAAGTCTCCAGTAAAAATCATAACGGGTTCATCCGAAGCAGGATGATCTCTTAACAAGAAGCTGATACTTTCCGGGGTATGACCAGGAGTATGCATAACTTCAAGGCTTAAATTTCCTACTTTAATAAGATCCCCTTCTTTAAGTCCAACGTGCGGGAATTCATATTGCCAATTTTCACCACCCTCATCTGACAAGTACAACTGAGCACCTGTTGCTTCTGCTAATTCACGAGATCCAGCCAAGAAATCAGCGTGAATATGCGTTTCAGCGATATGGGTGATTTTCATATTATTTTGCTTTGCAATTTCCAAATAGGTATCAATATCCCTTTTGGCATCAATTACAATAGCTTCATTTTTTGCTTGACAGCCAATAAAGAAACTGGCTTGCGCTAAGGTTTTATCATAAACTTGTTGAAAAAACATAGTATCCTTTTAATTTAATAATTTATAAATCTGTCTTAGTTAATGTTAATTATTTGTTGTTTTGGATCCAGGCAACATATCCTCCTTGGAGGTCATATATTTCTTTCGCACCAATATTTTCCAACAATTTTGCGGCGATCTGCGAACGCATTCCCGATCGACAATATAGATAAATAGGTTCATCGAGATTCACTTTTTGAGCTGCTAATTCTTCAAAATCTGAAGACTGAACATTGATAAGTGTTGATCCTTCGATTTTCCCTAAATCGTATTCCATTTCTGTTCTAACATCCAAAAGTTGAACAGGTTTATTTTCTATCTGAGCTTTAAACTCTGGGAGTGTTAATATTTTTATCATAACGATTAATTTAATATAACAAAACTAGCCTAGTTTGAAATGATTGACAGCTACTTTTGTTACACAGCAACTTGTTAATGAGGCAATTTATCTTTTACAAGTCCATAAAGATAAGTTCCGAGCACTGCAAAAGCAGCGACGATCAACATGCTATATAATCCTGAACCTATTAGGACAAAAATTGGTCCTGGGCATGCGCCGATTAAAGCCCAGCCTAGGCCAAAGATAATACCTCCAATTAAATAACGAGGGATAGATTTGTTTTTTGGTGCAATTATGATTTCTTCCCCTTTAACATCTTTTACTTTTTTACGTTTAAAATATTGCACGGCAGGCAATCCGATCAATAATGCTGTTGCCATAAATCCATACATATGGAAGGATTGGAAGCTAAACATTTCATAAATTCTAAACCAAGAAGCTGCTTCTGCTTTATACATTGCCATTCCGAAGATGACACCTAATACGATATATACTAATTTTTTCATGTTAAAAAATCAAAGGGAACAACAAGTGAACCATGGTTAAACCACCTATAAAGAAACCAATTACTGCGACTAATGAAGGCCATTGCAAATCACTTAATCCAGAAATTGCGTGTCCGGAGGTACATCCGCCGGCATATCTAGTTCCAAATCCTACCAACAGGCCACCAATAGCAAGGATAGCGATGGTTTTCACATTCCATGTATTGAATATTTCTGTTGGGGAATAGGCTTGTCCCGCACTTTCAAAGCCTAATTCCTTTAATTGACTTACCGTTACTTCGGAGATTTCGGGAATATGATTATCCGAAAGGAAATGAGCGGAGATGAATCCCCCAATGATAGCACCTACGAGAAAAAGCAGGTTCCATTTTTGTTTTCGCCAGTCAAATTGAAAAAAGCTACATGAATTACCTGCTCCCATTGCCGAGCACATGGTTCTAAAATTGGATGAGAATCCAAAGCTTCTACCTAATAATATTAAAGCAATCATTACTAATGCGACAATTCCGCCGCCTACGTACCAAGGCCAAGGCCCCATAATTAATTCCATAGTCTTCAAAAAAAAGTTTATGCAAAATTAAGTTCCAATTATTGCTAATACAGTAACCAATGTTACTTAGGACTGAATTAGCAGAAGATGTTTTCCTCTGTAACTAAAGTAACTGAATTCTGGCAATCTTTCTCTGACCTTTGCTGTACAAAAAATATATTATGGAATACTTAGGATATATAGCATCGATCGGTATTGGGATTTCTCTAGGCTTAATTGGCGGCGGCGGAAGTATTTTGACCGTACCTGTATTGGTGTATTTATTTCATATAGATCCGTTATTGGCAACCTCTTATTCTTTATTTATTGTAGGCGCGACTTCAGCGGTTGGAGCGGTTCCATATTTCAAGAATAATCTGGTTGATTTCCAAACAGCATTATATTTCGGTTTACCATCGATTATTACGGTTTTCTTGACTCGATTATTTGTTATTGAGGCGATTCCTGCACATTTATTTCAGCTAGGGAGTTTCGAAGTCACCAAAAACATGGGGATTATGCTTTTGTTTGCCATATTGATGTTATTTGCTTCTTACAAAATGATTAGGGGAAATAATGTAGAAGGCAAGCCAAAAAACTCTAGTATTTTACCTTTAATCATCCAGGGTGCTGGCGTAGGTTTTATCAGTGGTTTGGTAGGCGCTGGCGGTGGATTTTTAATCATCCCGGCTTTGATTATCTTTAATCAAATGCCGATGAAAAGAGCGGTAGGGACTTCCTTATTAATAATCGCGGCAAACTCTCTATTTGGATTTTTGGGGAAATTAGACTTTCATTTAATCAATTGGACATTTTTATTAAGTTTATCAAGCATAGCCATTATAGGAATACTAATAGGTTCAAAACTTAGCCAGCGGATTGATGGCAAAAAATTAAAACCTGCATTTGGTTGGTTTGTTTTATTGATGGGGATAGTCGTTATCATCCAAGAAATCAGCAAATAAGAGGTCGTTAGAATTTTCACCGATATTTTTTAGGCAGTTACCGAAAATTTATACCGATTAACCTAATCAGCATATTGAGAACGTTGTACAACTCTTATCTTTGATTATCAAATAAATTTAACAACGAATTGTATATCAAATAAAAACGAACAACTATGTCAATTAAAGAAACATTCTCAGTAACAGGAGAGAACTTATTAAAAAGAATCAAGGATTTAATCGCTGAGGGCAACGTTACGAAAATCAGCATTGCTGATAAACATGGCAAAGACATTATGAGTTTTCCAGTAACCCTAGGTGTAATTGGGGTTGTATTGGCACCCATCTTTGCCGCTGTGGGAGCGATTGCAGCCTTATTAACAGAGTGTAAGATCACTGTTGAACGCAGTGACAAGCCTGAAGACAATGATTCAGCTGAAACTCCTAATAAAGAGGAAAACACTCAAAGTACAGATATAGAAGTACACTAATTTCTTAGATTTTTTACTGTAAAAAAAGAGGCCATTGGGAGATCCAATGGCCTTTATATATTTTAATACTGCCACCTTACATCAAGATGGCATCTTTAACTTCTACTTTTGACCAATATTTAGAGAATTTCTCCGAAGCTGCTAAGTGGTCAGGATGATTCTCATAGGTATTGATTTCATCCATATTATTGAATGTAACCAATAGGAAATAGGAGAATGAATTATCGACTACAGGGCGTGGCGTTGTCGGTGCAGGTTTTCCAATTTCTAGGGCTTTAGGTCCTGGAACTTTTCTCAATTCATCAAAGAATACCAAAAATTCTTTTTCTTCTTCGGCCGTAATTCCCTCTTTTAACCAAAAATAAACAGAGTGAACAATCAATCCGGCATGGAGTTCATCTGATTGAACCTGAGTTTGGGATTCGGTATTGGATTGGCTTGAATCAGCAGGAGTTTCAGATTTAGAGCCTGCACTTTCATTAGCGCAAGAACTTAATAAAGCACCTGAACTTGCTCCTACTAAAATAGTGGTAATAAAATGTTTTCTTTTCATGTTTTTAATATAGATTGATCTAGGTACTTAAATATAGGTAATCTTTTTGGGGAAAAGAGGCAGAATACTTAAAAAATAATGATGCTTGGATTATAGCTTGAAATGAAATCGCTACAGATATTATTAAATATTACAAACTATCGAGATTTATTTTTTTGGAATTAATTGGTTACGAAAAAATAAAAATCATTGAATAAATAAGTTTAAATAATAGTTTACTAAGGTTTCAGCATTCCTAAAACACGATAGTTAATGTAAACAAATTGATTATTAATAGAATATACGGTACATTCTTTGCTTTATTTCACCGAAAGACAATAAAGAAAGCTAGCGTAATTTCCTTTCAGAAGTCTATATTTGCAAGGATATTATGCTGCGATTAAATTGATTTATTAATAAACAAATGTGGCAAATAGCTGTTAGTAAGAGATACAACATTAATTATATATAAAAGGATATTTTTCAGGCTTTGAATAGATTTGGTCGAATAGTATTAAAAACTGTCTTGTGGATTATAGGTTCCATAATTGCTTTACTTTTACTTCTTATTTTTCTTATCCGTTTACCATCTGTACAGAATTATGTGGTTGGTAAGGTTTCGAATTATTTAGAAAACAAGCTTGGGACTCAGGTAGATATTGGTCATATTTATATTAATTTCCCAAAAAAGCTTGAGTTGAACGATGTCTTTTTTGCGGATAAATCAAAGGATACCTTAATAGCTGGAGAGTCTTTAATGGTGGATATCAATATGTGGAAATTATTGAAGAACACGGTTGAGATTAATGAGTTACAGCTAAAAGGTATTACTGCAAAAATCAACAGGACCCTTCCTGATAGCAGTTTTAATTTTGATTATATCGTAGCCGCTTTTGCCTCCGAAAAAGAAAGTACGCCTACTGCAGACTCTACTTCCGCTTTAACTTTTGATATTGACAAAGTCCAGTTCGAAAAAATCAATTTTGTCTATAAAGATGATGTCATTGGAACATCAGCGAATATATATTTAAATAAATTTGACACACGGGTTTCAAAATTCGATTTAACAAATAATATGTCCTTCGGGATGCCAAATGTAAAAATCGATGGATTGTCCGCAGATATTAAACAGTGGGCAGTCATTACCTCCCAAGACTCCTTAAAAGCTTCAGATTTTGGGATAACAAGTACCAGTGTAGAACAATCTTCGCTCCTACCTAATATTGATATCAAGACGATTGATTTAAAAAACATCTTTATAAAGTATGATGACAAGGCCATCAATATGCAGAGTAAATTCGACATCAAGAATTTAGCAGGAAATATTGAGCAAATTGATTTAAATAAAGAACTTGTCAAATTAAAAGAGATTAAACTATCAGATTCCGATTCCGAGGTTTTATTTGGAAAAACGACTCGTGAACACACCTTTGATGACAAGGTTGATACTACCAGTAGTTCGAATAACTGGAAAGTTTCTGTTGATAAATTAGCCATTGAGAAAAGTAATTTTTGGTTCAAGGATGATAATCAAGCTCGAACCAAAGGAATTGATTATTTCAATTTGAAGTTAACTGACATTGCGGGTGCACTTGATGAACTATACTATTCCACAGATTCCATTTCGGGAGATTTGAAAGGATTTACCATAAAAGATCATTCGGGCTTTAATTTAAAGCAACTAAAGGGTGATTTTGTTTATACAAATACAGGCGCAACGATCAAGGACTTATTGCTTCAAACGCCAAATACCCTAATTCAGGACGAGATAATCATCTCCTATCCTTCATTGGATGCTGTTTCGAATAATCCAGCAGCAATGACCATCAATGCGAATATCAAAAAGAGCCATATTGATATGAAGGATATCCGTTTATTGGCTCCGGATCTTGAAAAAGAAGAGGTAATGAAACCTCTTATGAACAAGAGATTCTACATTGACGGAAAGGTAATGGGTAAGTTGAATGACCTTCGAATTCCTCGATTTGAATTCAAGACATTAACCAATACCCATGTGATTGCCACTGCGCATATCAAGGGTTTACCTGATGTAGAAAAAATGTATATCGACCTGAACCTTAAAAAAATGGTTACAGGTAGAAATGATCTAAAACAATTAATTGCTCCATCTTTATTACCAGATAGCATTGAGTTACCTAGAAACATTAGTTTAACAGGTACGTTCAAAGGCGGGATGAAAGGTTTTGACACCAACATGAAGCTGATTACAGAACAGGGGAATGCTACAGTCAATGGTAAATTGAACATGGGCAGGGATACCACCTATAATGCTTTTGTGACGGTTGACAACTTCAATTTGGGAGAATTCCTGAAACAAGACTCTGTTCTTGGATATGTTTCGGCTCAGGCTCAGGTGAGTGGTACGGGTTTAAATCCAAAAACCATGCAGGCGGATGTTTTAGGAACGTTGAACCGTTTTGATGCCATGGGTTATAGTTATAAGGATGTGAATTTTGATTTGACGGCACGTTCAGGAGATATTGCCGGAACCATCAAGAGTCCCGATCCGAATATAGATTTGGATGCAAATATCCAAGCGGATATGCGTGGCCAATTTCCTAAGTTATATGCTGAGATGATGATTGATAGCATTAACTTCAAGAACCTGAAGTTAATGGATCAGAATGTTCGTTATCATGGAAAAATTACAGCAGATTTTGAAGCATTGGACTTAGATAATCTGAATGGTTCTCTATTAGTGACGAACTCTTCAATTGCCTATGAAAAAGACCGTTATTCCTTGGATACGGTTTCATTGACAGCCCAATCTGACACTGGAAAGAACACTTTAATCTTAAACTCGGAGTTTTTAAGTGCGCATTTGACTGGAAGTTATAAATTGACCGAGTTGGGATCTTCCATCTCGGATATTATTCAAACCTATTACAATCCTTCCGGGATTAAACAGAAGTATGAGTATTCGCCACAGCAATTTGAGTTTTCAGCTCGATTATATCGTTCGAGGATTATCCGAGACTTCTTACCGGAGTTACAAGAATTACAAGATGTAACTTTAGATGGTACCTTCAATAGTGCTGATCATTCCTTGATGGCCAAGTTACTGGCGCCGAAGGTCACCTATGCCGGTACGGAGATTGAGAATGTCGGTGTGGATATCATTACAGCGGATAGTACTTTATATTATAATGCCTTGATAGGCCATATTCTGATCAACAATATCGAGTTACGCAATACAGTGATGAGTGGTAGTGTGGTAGAGAATAATGTTGATTTTGGATTATGGATCAAGGACAAGGAAGATAAGGAACAGTACCATTTAGGTGCGAAGATGCAAGTAGCGAACAACAGCTATAATATCTCATTGAAGGAAGATGGATTAATGCTGAATTATGAGGATTGGGACATCGAGCCAAACAATATCATCAGTTTTGGAGAAAAAGGGGTTCGTGCGAGTGGATTTATCCTGAGCAATGAAGGTCAGGAACTTCGAATTCAATCGCAGGATTCGACATCCAACTCTCCTATTGACCTTAATTTCAACAACTTTAGGATTGAGACTATTACCGAAATGCTTCAATCTGAGACCTTAAAATTAGGCGGTGGAATTAATGGTAACGCGACGGTTTCTCGTTTTGAGTCCTCCCCTGTTTTTGTATCGGATCTTACAATTGATAAATTCTTCTTTGGCACTGATACCATTGGTAATGTGGCATTGAAGGTCAATAATATTAAGGAGAACACCTATTCGGCAGATGTACGCATTACGGAGAACGGCAATGATGTACACTTTTTGGGAGATGTTATTTCACCACCAGAGGGCGATATGCAGATAGATGCGACCTTAAATCTGAACCCGATGCGGATGCAGACCATTCAAGCCTTCAGTTTAGGTAATTTACGGGATGCGCAAGGAGATTTATCAGGGACTTTAAAAATTACTGGGACGACTTCCGCACCGCGAATAAATGGGGAATTAACATTCCATGATGCTATTATCAATGCCTCCATGTTGAACTCCAATATGCGCGCGGATAATCAGAAGATTTATTTCAACGATCAAGGTATTACCTTCCGTCAATTTAATCTGGTTGATAGCAAAAACAACGTTGCTCGATTAAACGGTACAATCAAAACGACGACCTATACCGATTTCATTTTCAATTTAAACCTGACCACTGATGACTTTGAGGTCATGAATTCCACTAGGTTGGATAATGACTTGTTCTTTGGAAAGATGTATGTGACTTCCAATCTTCGGATAACCGGGAATTTGGACAAACCACGGATAGATGGAAATGTAAAGGCGAATGATCGGACAGAGTTTAATTTTATTGTTCCGAATGAAGATCCGGGAATTGCACAACGTGAGGGGGTGGTTAAATTTGTGGATAAAAGTGACACAGCCAGGGCGAATGTTTTTGCGCAATTGGATTCGATGACCACGGTATCCAGTGAGTTATCGGGATATGATATTGCCTTGAACCTGAGCACGGATCCGGACGCGAAATTCAAGATTATACTAGATGAAGGTACTCAGGATGCCCTCAATATTCAGGGTGTTGCGGAGATCAATACCAGTATTGATGCGAATGACAAGATTACCATGTCAGGAACCTTTACGGTAGAAAAAGGAGATTATACCTTCTCCTTTGGACCAATATCGAAGGACTTTAGTTTCCAGAAAGGAAGTACCATTACCTGGAATGGAGACCCATTGGATGCCAGGATGGATATTACAGCGGTATATTCCGGAAAATTCGCCACTTTAGAATTGGTACAGAATCAAATTTCCTCCGAGAGCCAGAACTTATATAAGCAAAGGGTTCCATTCAATGTATTATTGAAATTAACAGGAGAATTATTCAAACCACAGATCAATTTCGACATAGATCTTGATGAGGATAATGCCATTGTATCGCAAGATGTGGTGAACAAGGTTAATATAGCCTTATCCAATATGCGGGAAGACCCGGCAGAGTTGAACAAACAGGTCTTCTCCTTGATTGCATTGGGTAGATTTATGTCGGCGAATCCATTTGAGAGTTTATCAGGAGGAGGAACTGAGGCGATGGTCAGAAGTACAGTCAGTTCCTTCCTGACAGGACAGTTGAACAATTTAGCTTCTAACCTGATTAAAGGCGTGGAATTGGATTTCAACTTGAATTCGGAGGAAGATTATTTAACAGGAAATGCGGAAACCAGAACAGACTTGAATGTTGGGATATCGAAAATGTTGTTTGATGATCGATTAAAGATAACTATCGGTTCCAATTTTGAGGTTGAAGGGAATACACGTCCAGGAGAAAAGGCATCCAACATTGCAGGGGATATCTCCCTAGATTATCAATTATCGAAGGATGGTCGTTATTTTGCTCGGGTTTATCGTAAGAATCAATACCAAGCCACCTTGCAAGGTCAGTTTGTTGAGACAGGAATAGGATTTATCATCAACATGAGTTATAACAGATTCAGGGAGTTATTCATGAATTCCAAGGCTCTTCAGGAGTATTATAATACGGAAAGCCGCGGATTTAGAAGAAGATTTGATGTGGACCGGATGGAAACAGATTCTGTGTATAGGGATTCCGTAAGGTTGGTAATTCGTGATAGTTTAATGTTGCATAGTCCAGAATTCAGAAAAAGGATTGAGGAGCAAGAAAAAGAAAAACAACAGCTAGAATTGAAAAGGCAACAAGATAGTAGCAGTCTACCAATAGATAGCAATCGTACGAATAGAGATACTTCAAAAAATACAATTGAACCAAATAGATCAGCTATTAAAAATGAAGAAGAGGAAGGAGGGAATCATGAAAATTAAGCATTTATTCGCTTGCTCCCTTGGGTTATTATTGATTGCAAGTTGTAATCCGACCAAATATATTGCTGAAGGCGATAAGTTCTATAAAGAGGGGGATGTTGTCATTCATAATGACACGATTCCGAAGGAACGTAAGGAAGGATTTGAAACCTATCTGGAGAGTTCTTTATTGCCAAAACCGAATAGTAAGTTTTTAGGAGTTTATTTTAAGGTTGGTTTATGGAATATGGGTGGTGGTCCAGATACGAGTAATAATTTCATTCGTCGTTGGTTGAAAAAACAAGGTCAGGCGCCAGTATTGTTGAGCGATGTCAATCGGGAATACAACGAAAATTTACTACGTAATAAAATGGAGAACCTAGGTTTTTTCACGGCGAGAGTAACTTCAGATACCCTGATTGACGGCAAGATGGCAAGCATTCAATACGATGCATTTCCGGGTCCTATTTATCGAATAAATGAGGTCAAATTTGATGTGGATAGTAATTCCAGATTAGGTAGATCTATTATGGAACATAAGCATGAGAGTTTATTAAAACCGGGAAGCAATTACAACCTGGACGTTATTCTAAATGAGCGAGACCGGATTGATGGGAGATTAAAGGATAAAGGCTACTATTATTTTAGTCCGGATCATCTTTTGGTGGAGGTTGATAGTACGATTGGGGATCATAAGGTTGATATGTTTATGACCGTAAAACCGGAGACACCGCGTCAAGCGAAGGAGCCGCAACATATCGGAAATGTTTATGTATTTGCGGACTACAAAGAAACCAGTGGTAGCAATCGTCGCCGCGTTCCTAGAAGTGTAGAAAAATACGATGATAAATTTTATATCATTGATCCACAGAACAAATATCGTAAGAAAGTATTAGCAAACCATCTATTTTTGGAACCAGAAGCGATGTATAATCGTTGGAACCATAATATGACGATCAATCACTTGGTGAACCTGAATACCTTCAAATTTGTAAAAAATGAATTTGTGGACAGTCCAGATTCAGCCAATCACTTGGATGTACATTACTATTTAACACCAATGGATAAGAAATCCATTCGTATAGAGTTGGTTGGAAAAACTGCAGCGGTTTATAATGGTACGGAAGTAACTGCCAATTGGACTTTAAAAAATGCATTCAAAGGCTTTGAGAATCTAACGTTATCGGTTTTTGGTGGTTATGAGACGCAGACAGGTGGGAATGTGAACTTAAATTCGAGTTATATTCGATATGGTGCAGAAGTAGGAATTACCTGGCCAAGATTATTATCTCCTTATAAATGGGCTCCGAGCAAGCAATATATTCCAAAAACATTCTTAAAAGCTGGATATGAGTTTTTAAATCGAAGGACTGCCTACACCTTGAATTCGATGACCTTGAATTATGGATATGCCTGGAAGGAAAATCAACAGAAGGATCATAATTTAACACTTGCGGAGATTATTTACGTTCAGCCAAGAGGTATTTCAGATGAATATAGGGCACAAATGGATACGGTGCCAACCTTAAGGCATATTGTAGATCCGCAATTTTCCTTTGGTCCAAACTATGTGTACACTTTCACCAATACCATGGAGAACAAGAAACACACCTTTTATGCCAAGGCGGGATTAAATACTTCAGGTAATATATTAGGATTGATCCAAGGGGCAAATTATAAAGAAGGAAAAATCAAGGAATTATTTGGAACTGCTTATTCTCAATTTATCAAGGCGGAAGCGGATTTAAGGCATTATCTGAAGATAACCCCGACATCCACTCTAGCATCGAGATTTATGATTGGGACGAGTTATTCTTACGGAAATTCCCGTTCCCTACCCTATTTAAAGCAATATTTTACTGGTGGTCCAAATGGTCTTAGAGCATTTAGAGCGCGTTCAGTTGGTCCTGGTTCTTCATTACCTGAGAATTTGGGGGAAGAGAATTTCTTTGCTGACCAGACTGGGGATTTTAAATTGGAGCTGAACACCGAATATCGTGCAAAGATTGCGGGTATGCTACATTGGGCAGCCTTTATCGATGCTGGTAATGTTTGGTTACAAAATAAGGATGAAAATAAACCGGGCGGTCAGTTCAGCAAGGAATTCTTAAGTGAATTAGCTGTAGGTGGCGGTTTGGGTTTACGCTTGGATTTAGATTTTCTAATTATCCGTACGGATTTTGCGATTCCATTCCGCGTTCCCTATCGTCCGAAGGATGATCGTTGGGTCTTCAAATATATCGATATTCGAGACCGGGATTGGAGAAGAGATAATTTGGTTTTCAACTTAGCGATAGGTTATCCATTCTAGGAAAAAGAGCAGCAAAATATTTGTTGCTCTTTTTTGTTGGAATTATTGAATTACATTAAATTGACCGTTTTCTCCCTGAATTGACGATAATTTTTGTTAGATTTAATGGATATAAACATAACCCTTAACTATATGAAAATAACCGTAGTTGGAGCAGGGGCAGTTGGAGCAACGACCGCTGATAATCTGGTAAGAAAAAATGTAGCTGAAGAAATCATTTTGTTGGACATCAAGGAAGGATTTGCAGAAGGAAAAGCACAGGATATGATGCAAACATCTGCCCTATTAGGCTTTGATGCAAAAATCAAAGGTGTTACGAATGATTATTTAGCGACGGCAGGTTCATCTGTGGCGGTAATTACTTCTGGAATTCCTAGAAAACCAGGTATGACGCGGGAAGAATTGATTGGCACCAATGCGAATATTGTAAAAACCGTTGTTGAGAATCTAATCAAGCATTCACCGGATATTATCATATTAATTGTATCGAATCCAATGGATACGATGACCTATTTAGCGTTAAAATCGAGTGGACTTCCTAAAAACCGTATTATAGGTATGGGCGGAGCTTTAGATTCAGCGCGGTTTAAGTATCAAATCAGTGATAAGTTAAATGCATCAGCGAATGATCTGAATGCCATCGTTATAGGTGGACACGGAGATACCACGATGATTCCATTAATCAAGCATGCGACTTGGAATAGTGTCTCTGTTTCAGACTTTTTAACTCCTGAAGAGGAGCAAGAAATTGTTAAGAAAACCATGGTTGGAGGAGCGACTTTAACAGCCTTAATCGGCACTTCAGCATGGTATGCGCCAGGTGCTGCAGCTGCTGCGATGGTCGAAAGTATTGTTCATAACCAGAACAGATTGTTTACTGCGTCGGTTTATTTGGAAGGTGAATATGGTCAGGAAGACATCAATATTGGTGTTCCTGTCATCATTAACAATAAAGGTTGGGACCGCATAGTTCCGATGGAGCTTTCAAGTGAAGAAGAAGAACTGTTTAAAGCAAGTGCTGAAGCTGTTAGAAAGATGAATCAGGTGCTATTTGATGAGGGAGTTATAAAGAAATAGCGTAAAGAAGATTATAATATAAATGCAAAATATTCCTTTTGAAGTCATCGGTCTACAGGCCGATGGCTTTCATATTATTACTGAGATCGAGATTTTTGACAAGAAATTCAAGATGGTAATTGACACTGGAGCCTCCAAAACCGTGTTAGACAAAGAAACCTTATTAAATTCAGGGATCAATGAGGAAGAGTTTCTAAATACCGATATCCTATCTACCGGTCTAGGTACCAACACAATGGAGAGTTTTATGATTACCCTTCCTATTTTAAAGTTAGCGGAATGGCAAGTAAAAAACTTTACGGCTGCTGTATTGGATTTAAGTTCAATAAATTTTGCCTATAACCAGATAGGTTTAGACCCTGTTATTGGGGTTTTAGGTGGAGATATTTTAAAGCTTTACGGTGCGCGGATTGATTATCGTAAGAATTTACTGACGCTGAATCAACGCAAATTAAACTTGAATAAGCGACGTTGAATATGAAGTCTTAAATAGATATAAAATCCTATTCCGATTAACATTCCGCACCCTCCCATGATATAGAGGGTGTTTTTTATGCCTACAATTTCAGCAATTGCCCCAGTTAATAAGCTTCCCAGCGGGAATATTCCCTGGAATGCCATCACATAATAGGACATTGCCCTTGCTCTGTAGGCGGGCATGGCATGGGTTTGTATATAAGTATTGATGGAAGAATTCTGCATCATCATGGAGAAAGAAACAGCTCCTGTAAAGAATAAGGCTGAGGGTAAATAATGGGCAAATGCCAATAAAACCAAAGAAATTCCCATAAAAAAGGCTGCGAACATAATTCTATAACGGAGATTTTCACCAGTTTTTAGCCTTGCCATGTTGATTGCACCAATCATTGCCCCTAGTCCGGCAGCACTTTCAAACCAAGAAAAAGTTTGTTCATTACCATGGAATAATTCCCTAGCCACGGCGGGTAACAAGGAGGTATAAGGAATAACCAAGAGGCTTGAGATGGACAAAATAATGATCAGGGAGGCAATATGGGGCGATCTTTTCAGATAATTGAAACCTTTGACGAGTCCTTCAAAGGAGGATTCATTAGGGATAATAATAACATGTTCCGTAACTTTCATCAGCAATAAGCAGATGATAACCGGGATAAAACTGACAAAATTGAGTGTAAAACAAGCTAATTCCCCATAAGTTGAGAGCAAAATACCACCGATTGCAGGTCCTACCATTCGAGCGGCATTGAAAATAGAGCTGTTCAGGGCAATTGCATTCGGTAAATCCCGTCTATTATCGACCAAATTGACCAATAATGCTTGTCTTCCCAGGACGTCAAATGCATTTACCACACCTTGAATAAAGCCTAAAATGGAGAGATAAAGTACAGATTCCATCTTCAAATAGACCAATAGCGCGAGTAAACCGGCTTGAATCATCAATCCTATTTGGGTAATCAATACGAGTTTATATTTCTTGTGGCGATCCACAAATGCTCCGATAAAAGGAGACAGGACAAGCGAGGGTAATAGGGAGATAAAGGAGACAAATCCGAGCCAAAAGACAGAGTTAGTAAGTTGATAAACGAGCCAGCTAATGGCGATTCTTTGCATCCAGGTGCCCAACAGGGATATCGACTGCCCAATTACATGTAATCGATAGTTTGGGTACTTTAGGGATCTAAATATTTGCATGAAATGCGAATTCTTGTTACAGCGAGATAAATATAAAGGATTGAAATTCAAATAGAGAACAATCCAATAAAGCGTGAATAAAATATTACAATTCACTATTGATAACAATGGAAGGGCAAGAATTGTTGTAAAATGGACAGAATTTAGATTAAAAATCAGATAAATAAATTGGATTAGAGGTCAATAACTTCAATTCTTAAAACAATATAACTACCTTTGCATATCCAAAAGGATAATAGAGAATTCTACAAAACAAATTAATTCAAATACTATCATGAAATTTTTTATTGATACCGCAAACCTTGAACAAATCAAAGAAGCTCAAGACCTTGGCGTTTTAGACGGAGTAACTACCAATCCTAGCTTAATGGCGAAAGAAGGTATTTCTGGCGATGAAAATGTAATCAACCACTATAAAGCGATTTGCGAAATCGTTGATGGGGACGTTAGTGCAGAGGTAATTTCTACAGATTACGAAGGCATGATTAAGGAAGGTTTAGCTTTAGCTGCTTTGGACAGCAAGATTGTTGTTAAAGTTCCGATGATTAAAGACGGTGTAAAAGCAATTAAATATTTCAGCAAAAAGGGCATTAAAACGAACTGTACGTTAGTTTTCTCGGCTGGTCAAGCCTTATTGGCTGCGAAAGCAGGTGCTACGTATGTATCTCCATTCATTGGTCGTTTGGATGATATTTCTGTTGATGGTTTAGGATTAATCGAGGAAATCCGTGAGATTTACGATAATTATGGTTTTCAAACACAGATTTTAGCGGCTTCAGTACGTCACAGTGCACATATTTTAGGTTGTGCTAAGATTGGTGCAGACGTTATGACTGGTCCATTATCAGCGATTTTAGCGTTATTAAAACACCCATTAACGGATAGCGGTTTAGCTCAATTCTTGGCTGACCATGCGAAAGCGGCAGGTAAATAATTAGAATTTTCCTGAGAAAATATAGGGCCTCCAATTTGAAATTGGAGGCTTTTTTTATACCCGATTTAAATGCGTAAATTTATAGCATGAAAGCGGATATGAGTACGGAATTGGCTCCAGAAAAACTAGAAGAATACAGCCAATTATTAAAGGCAAATCAACTAAAAGTCACCCAACCAAGACTGCGAGTTTTGGACATAATATCGACAAAAATTTCAGCGATTTCACAACCAGAATTAGAGAAGATTTTAGGGTCTGAAATCGACCGTGTAACTCTCTATAGAATTCTTGCCAGCCTGGAAGAAAAAGGAATTCTTCATAAGGTTTTTGACCTGAATGGGACAGCGACTTACGCGATCTGTTCGACCCGATGTTCGGCGGATCATCACCATGATCAACATGTACATTTCATTTGTTCAGTCTGCAATTCTGTCTACTGTCTTGATGAAATTGCGCTTCCAAAAATCAAGTTGCCCAAAGACTTTTCTTTACATTCCATTGCCATCAATGCTGTGGGAATTTGCGACAATTGCAATAAAAAATCATCGTAATATTTCATAAATTTTATATAAATTGCTCTTGAATTTCAAAAGTACATTGGAAATTCAAGAGCAATTTTTTTGAGTAAAAACCACCTGCTAAACCAATTTTATTTTTCTTGCTAATTTTTAGTTTTAACATTCTTACTACTCTATTTTATAGGAACTTACAAAAATTCAAGTATACATAAATATAATATAAAATAGTTTAGCAAAATAGCATCTAAAACCTATCTTTTCTCATTTACATCTATTAATCAATAGTTTACAAAAAATATAGACAATTTTTGTTTTAGCAAATACAATATATTTTATTAAAAATCAGATACTTAATTAAGCTAAATAAAATTATTTATTCATTTTAAAATGAACTCAAATTTTTAAACTTCAAATTTTGTGTAATGAATCAAAAATGGAGAGATTTCAGTATATTAGATTCGGGGATTTGGATAAGCAAAATCAGGCAAGTAAAATAGCCCTTGTATTTGACCACTCCCCTATCCTTCATAAAAGAAAAGACAGCTGAAGGAACAGACAAAACGACAGCATATGAAATCAAAAAAAGAGAATCCTTACAAAGAAGTTTTAACCCAACTGATCGTTGACATATTTGAAAAATCAGGAAACACCGCACTTAACTATAAGCAAGTCGCAGCCAAATTAAACATCACAGATACGGACTCAAAAGTCACCATTTCGGACATCCTCACGGATGGCAGCAGGACGGGACAATTCAACCAACCCGAGCGTGGAAAATTTCAGCTCAAACAGCTTCATGTTTATGTGACCGGAAAGGTCGATATGACTGCTGATGGATCGGCATATATTGTTCCGGAAGATGATACTGAAAGTGACATTTATGTAGCCCCTCGAAAACTAAGACAAGCCTTACATAATGACATCGTCAAGGTCCATGTTTATGAGCGAAAGAAAGGTCGAAAAAGAGAGGGTGAAGTTGTAGAGATTTTACAGCGTGCGAAGACAGATTTTACAGGTACCATTGATATTTCAAAAACTTATGCATTCTTCCAGCCCGACGACCGGAAAATGCTACATGATATTTTTATTCCCTTAGACAACCTGAATGGTGCGAAAAACGGGGAGAAAGTTTTGGTCTCTATTTTGGAGTGGCCTAAAAACGCCAAAAATCCGATTGGAACGGTGAAGAGTGTTTTAGGTAAGAAAGGTGAGAACAACACAGAAATGAACGCGATCCTAGCGGACTTTGGCTTTCCACTAGAATTCCCTAAAGCTGTTGAGGACGCTGCAAATTCCATTTCCGATATTATCAGCGCAGAGGAAATTGCAAAACGTCATGATTTCAGAAACACAACCACCTTTACGATTGACCCGGCAGACGCCAAGGATTTTGACGATGCTATTTCATTTAAAAAATTAGAAAACGGGAATTACGAAGTTGGAGTCCATATTGCGGATGTTTCCCATTATGTCACTCCGGACTCTACTTTGGACAAGGAAGCATTTGAACGAGGCACATCAGTTTATCTGGTAGACCGAGTTATCCCGATGCTCCCAGAAAGATTATCCAATAATTTATGTTCCTTACGTCCGAATGAGGACAAATTGTGTTTTTCGGCCGTTTTTGAATTGGATGAAAAGGCCAATGTCCATGATCAATGGTTTGGCAGAACGGTAATTCATTCAGACCGAAGACTCTCCTATGAACAAGCACAGGAGATTATTGAAGGAAAAGAGGATGAATTATCCGAACCGATTTTAAAATTGAATGAGCTGGCATTTATTTTACGCGAGCGTAAATTCAAAGCTGGAGCAATCAGTTTTGAATCCGAGGAGGTAAAATTCAACCTTGATGAAAATGGAAAACCCACCGGGGTCTACACCAAGGTTAGAAAAGAAGCTCATAAATTGATTGAAGACTTTATGCTTTTGGCAAACCGAAAGGTTGCAGAATTTATTGGTAGAATGGGCAAAGGGAAAAACAAACTTCCATTTGTTTATAGATTCCATGATGTTCCTAATCCGGAGACCTTGACAAGCTTTTCACAATTCGCTTCGAGGTTTGGGCACCGCCTAAGCATCAAGACCGACAAGGAAACTGCGAAATCCCTAAATTCTTTATTAACAAAAATTGAAGGATCCAAAGAACAAAATCTATTAACCTCCCTAGCAATTCGCTCGATGGCCAAGGCTATTTACACAACGAAGAAGAGCTCCCATTATGGATTAGCATTTGATTTTTACACTCACTTCACCTCCCCTATCCGTCGATATCCGGATGTGATGGTCCATAGATTACTTCAATTTTATCTAGATGGCGGCAGAAAAGTAAATGCTGATCACTACGAAAAGATGTCTGAGCATTCCTCCCAAATGGAGAAGAAGGCAGCAGAGGCAGAAAGAGCATCGATCAAATACAAACAAGCGGAGTACTTACAGGACCAAATTGGCGTTGAATACAAAGGTCTTGTATCTGGAGTTACGGAATGGGGTATGTATGTAGAAATTGAGGAGAACAAATGTGAGGGAATGGTTCGATTAAGAGACATTACGGATGATTTTTACACGTTGGACGAGAAGAACTTTGCAATTATAGGACAAAGGAAGAAGAAAGTATATCAATTAGGAGATGAGGTTCAGATCAAGGTAAAGAAAGTAGATTTAGAGAAGAGGCAGATTGACTTCACCTTATTGAGTTAAGAAATAAAAAGAAGACTTTGGGTCTAAACGAGTGCTCCTTAAGCGATTAGGGAGCATTTTTAGTTGTTGGGGGCATGGGATTAGGGTGAATGGGGTTGGAAATTTCGGGAAAGCGAAAATATTTTAAAAAACTTAACACACAACTCTTTACAGTTTAGATTATTCTTTATATCTTTGCGGACTTAAAAACATTTTTTAACAAAAACAAATAAGAAAAACAGGTAAATGCCTACTATTCAACAATTAGTTAGAAAAGGTAGAGTAGCTCTGGTAGACAAGAGTAAGTCACCAGCGTTGGACTCATGTCCACAGCGAAGAGGTGTGTGTACACGTGTATACACTACTACCCCTAAAAAACCAAACTCAGCAATGCGTAAAGTAGCTCGCGTTCGTTTAACAAACGGTAAAGAGGTGAATGCTTACATCCCAGGAGAAGGCCACAACTTACAAGAGCACTCGATCGTATTAATTCGTGGCGGTCGTGTTAAGGACTTACCAGGAGTTCGTTACCACATTATTCGTGGTGCATTAGATACTTCCGGTGTTGCGGGTCGTAACCAACGTCGTTCTAAATACGGAACAAAACGTCCTAAACCAGGACAAGCAGCTGCTGCACCAGCAAAAGGTAAGAAAAAATAAACGGAGGAAAAGAAAATGAGAAAAGCAAAACCCAAAAAGAGAATCATTTTACCTGATCCAAAGTTTAACGATGTTCAGGTAACACGTTTCGTAAATAACATGATGTTTGATGGAAAGAAATCTATCGCATATTCAATTTTTTACGATGCAGTTGAATTAGTAGAGCAAAAGACTCAAGAGAATGGTCTTGAGACTTGGAAAAAAGCTCTTAACAATGTAATGCCAGCGGTAGAGGTTAAATCTCGTCGTGTTGGTGGTGCAAACTTCCAAGTACCTATGGAAGTTCGTCCTGAGCGCAAGATCGCTTTAGGTATGAAATGGTTAATTTCTTATGCTCGCAAGCGTGGTGAAAAAACTATGTTTGAGAAATTAGCGGGAGAAATCATTTCAGCTTCTAAAGGTGAAGGTGCTGCTGTTAAGAAGAAAGAAGATACGCACAAGATGGCGGAAGCTAACAAAGCGTTCTCACACTTCAGATTCTAATTTTGAACAAAAAGAATCAAATATGTTTACACCGACTTTAGATAATAGATTTTTTCGATTATCAAAGTCGGTGTATTTATTTCAAAAGAAATAACAATCAGCCAATAGGCAAACTGCAATAAAAAACATGGCAAAAGATTTAAAATTAGTAAGAAATATTGGTATCGCTGCACACATCGATGCTGGTAAAACTACAACTACAGAGCGTATTTTATTCTACTCAGGTGTAAACCACAAGTTAGGCGAGACTCACGAAGGATCTGCTACGACTGACTGGATGGCACAGGAGCAAGAGCGTGGTATCACGATTACGTCTGCAGCTGTAACCGTATTTTGGAACTACCGTAACAAAAAATACCAAGTAAACGTAATTGATACACCTGGACACGTTGACTTTACTGTAGAGGTAAACCGTTCATTACGTGTATTAGATGGGTTAGTATTCTTATTCTCTGCTGTTGATGGTGTTGAGCCACAATCAGAGACTAACTGGCGTTTAGCTGATGGATACAAAGTTCCACGTATTGGTTTCGTAAATAAAATGGACCGTTCTGGTGCTGACTTCTTAAAAGTAGTTAAGCAAGTAAAAGATATGTTAGGTTCTGAAGCTGTAGCGCTTCAATTACCTATCGGTGCTGAGGACAACTTCACTGGTGTTGTTGACTTAATCAACAACCGTGGTATCGTTTGGAATGAAGCAGATAAAGGGATGACCTTTACTGAAGTTCCAATTCCTGATGATATGCTTGATGAGGTTGCAGAATACCGTGAAAAATTATTAGAAGCTGTTGCTGGATATGATGAGTCATTAATGGAGAAATTCTTTGATGATCCAGATTCATTAACAGAGCGCGAAATCTTAGACGCTTTACGTAAGGCTGTTTTAGATAACGCTATTGTTCCTATGGTTTGTGGTTCATCTTTCAAAAACAAAGGTGTTCAAACTATGCTTGACTTCGTTATGGAGTTATTGCCTTCTCCATTGGATCAAGAAGCTGTTAAAGGTACAGACCCACGTACAGGTGAAGAGATTTCTCGTAAGCCATCAGAAGCTGAGCCATTTGCTGCATTAGGTTTCAAAATTGCTACTGACCCATTCGTAGGTCGTTTGTGTTTCACTCGTGTATATTCAGGATTCTTAGATGCTGGTTCTTATGTATTGAACACTCGTTCAGGAAACAAAGAGCGTATCTCTCGTATTTTCCAAATGCACGCGAACAAACAAAACCCTATTGAAAGAATCGGAGCTGGAGATATCGGTGCTGTAGTTGGTTTCAAAGACATCAAAACTGGTGACACTTTATGTGACGAGAAAAACCCAATCATTCTTGAGTCAATGGTATTCCCTGAGCCAGTAATTGGTTTAGCGATTGAGCCTAAGACACAAGCTGACGTTGATAAATTAGGTATCGGACTTAACAAATTAGCTGAGGAGGATCCAACCTTCGTAGTAAAAACTGACGAAGATACTGGCCAAACAGTTATTTCAGGTATGGGTGAGCTTCACTTAGATATCTTAATTGACCGTTTGAGACGTGAGTTCAAAGTAGAGGTTAACCAAGGTGCTCCACAAGTAGCATACAAAGAGTCTATCAACGGATCTACAGAACACCGTGAAGTTTACAAAAAGCAATCAGGTGGTCGTGGTAAATTCGCGGATATCAAAGTTGTTATTTCTCCTGCAGATGAGGATTGGGATGTAGTTAAAAACCCTCTTCAATTCGTTAATGAGATTGTTGGTGGTGCTATTCCTAAGGAATACATTCCTTCAGTTCAAAAAGGATTTGAAGTTTCCATGAAGAATGGTGTTTTAGCTGGTTACCAATTGTCAGGTATGAAAGTTCGTTTGATTGATGGTTCATTCCACGCAGTCGATTCAGACTCATTATCTTTCGAATTAGCAGCGAAGATGGCCTACCGTCAAGCACTTCCTAAATGTTCTCCAGTATTAATGGAGCCTATCATGAAAGTAGAAGTATTGACACCAGAAGAGAACATGGGTGATGTAATGGGAGACTTAAACCGTCGTCGTGGTCAAATGCAAGGTTTGGATTCACGTAACGGAGCACAAGTAATCAAAGCATTAGTTCCACTTTCAGAAATGTTTGGATATGTAACACAATTACGTACCATTACTTCAGGTCGTGCAACATCTACAATGGAATTTGATCACTATTCTGATGCACCTCGTAACGTTCAAGAGGACGTAATTGCGAAGTCAAAAGGAAAAGTTAAAGGAATCGAAGACTAATTCATTCGAATAAAAACAAACCGATCCCTGGTTGTAAATAGCTCTAACCAGGGGTCATCTTAAAAACAAAATATATAATGAGCCAAAGAATCAGAATCAAATTGAAATCATACGATTACAACTTGGTTGACAAGTCAGCTGAGAAAATCGTAAAAACAGTAAAACCTACAGGTGCAGTTGTTAGTGGACCTATTCCATTGCCTACTGAGAAAAAAATCTATACCGTTTTACGTTCTCCACACGTTAACAAAAAAGCACGTGAGCAATTCCAATTATGTTCTTACAAGAGATTGTTAGACATCTACTCATCTAACTCAAAAACTGTTGATGCGTTGATGAAATTAGAATTACCTTCAGGTGTTGAAGTTGAAATCAAAGTGTGATAGATTTCTTTTGAAAAAAACATGAAAGCCCATTGAAAAATGGGCTTTTGTTTTTTTCAAGATATGAGATGGGAGATGTGAGATTTGAGAAATTTGAAAGAAGGATAAGATTTCTTGAGAATCTCAAATCTCGAAACTCAACATAAGTTAAGGACCGATATTTAACCCTTAATATCTCAAATTTCAACACTTAAAACTCTCTAAACAACCCAATATTACCCATAATATCTCAAATCTCACATCTCAATACTCAAATCTACCTTCTCTAAAACTGGTAACCAATTCCAAAGTTCATTGTACGCGTGGAGAATTTTTTGGAGTTTTCGGAGGCATTTAAGTTAGATAAACCTAATCCATAGCCGGCTTGGATCAATAGACCATTAGAGAGCTTATACCCTACTGCAAAATTGATTCCGGCGTCCCAGCGATTCATCATTTTATTATCTCCGCTAAAGGAAACATCCTCAGACCTGGTTGTATTAGAGTTTGAGCTGCTGTTTTTTATTTTTCCACTGATGTTGTATCCTAAATAAGGACCAGCTGAAAGAAAAATATCGCCATTCCCGACAGGAACATAATAAACCGCATTGACAGGGATTTCAATGGACATTAAATTGAGATCAGATTTATTTGTCGTAGTGGATCTCTGTTGGAAAATGGGTATTTCATCTTCTATTCTTGTTCCTTTTCCTTGCAAGGAAATTCCTGGTTGGATAGAAAATTTTCCAGATAAAGGAATATCAGCAAAACCAGTAACAAAATAAGAAGGCTTTAATTTTTGGGAATCAAAATTGGTTATTTTCCCAAAGTTCATTCCAGCTTTAAGACCATAGGTCGTTTGAGCATTTGCTGCACCAATGCTTAGTGCAACAACCGCCAATGAAGATAAAATTGTTTTCATATTTAATTTTTTTTTTAGATTATATATCAAAACTAGATATCTAAAGCAATCCAATATGTTATCAACTAGTTAATTAACAAATTTTCACAATCAACAGTTAAATAAAAGGTAGTAAATGAAAAATTAATGCGTATAATTTTAACTTATCTAATAATATTCAAGGATTATCCAGGTGATGGTTTATGTTTGCTGGCAAACATTAAATAAAAAAACATTTTCCAGAGCATAACAACATAAAAGTCTGTTCATAAATGAACAGACTTTTCGAATAATACTGTATGAGTTGTTAGAATTGGAATCCAATTCCAAAATTGATCACTCGGTTAGAGCTATTCTTTTGATCTTTATCCGGGGATAAATTAGATAAACCAAGTCCGTAGCCAACATGAAATAAAATTCCATTATTCAATTTATATCCTACTAAGAAGTTCAATCCGGCATCGATCAGGTTCATTTGTCGATCTTCACCTGAGAATGTCATCTTGCGGGTAGAACTGCCGGTGAACATCTGGTTCAATGCTCCTTCTCCATGCTGTTTTCCTGAAACGTTAAATCCGATATAAGGCCCGGCACCTATAAATAGCTGACCCGGTTCCGTTTGGAAATAATATACAGCATTAAGCGGAATTTCAAGGGACATTACATTTTGTGTTAGGGCAAATTCAAGACCTTCGGCTTCTCCAGAATATTTAGTCCCCTTTCCTTGAAGGGAAATACCAGGTTGAATAGAGAATTGAGAAGTAATTGGAAAATCTGCATAAGCAGTTACAAAATAAGATAGGTTGTTTTTTTGATATTTTTGGAGTACATCTGCAACTTGGGAGTAATTGGCTAGATTCAATCCGGCTTTGACCCCATAACTAATTTGAGCTTGGGTTTTGAACATTCCAAATCCAACGATTACGCAGGTAATCCACATTCTTTTCATCATCAGCTTTTATTACTTTATTATTTAATATTTGAATTATAATTAATTTACAAAGTTTAAGCCAGTTTATGAAGTTTTATATAGAAGTTTTAGCAAATCATTTGGAGATTGACCTATTGTTCTGTTTTGGGAAAAGAAAAAGGCGACCTAAATGGGTCGCCTTTATATTCACTAAGGCTTAAAGCCTCCTAACATTTACTTAGAATTGGAATCCTAAACCGAATGATAATGTACGGTTAGTTAATTTATCTCCATCAGAGTCAGGATTAAGGTTAGATAAACCTAAACCATAACCAGCATTGATTAACAAACCATTATTGAATTTGTAACCAGCCATAAAGTTAGCACCAGCATCGATCAGGTTCATATCTTTATCATCACCTGAGAAGCTCAATTTACGGTCTCCAGAACCTTCAAGTCCGAAAGCTCCACCTTCCCATTTTTGTTTACCAGAAACGTTAAATCCTACATAAGGACCAGCTCCTAAGAATACCTGACCAGATCCAGCAGGGATATAGTAAACAGCATTTACTGGGATTTCAACGGACATTACATTTTGCGTTAATTTTCCGCTAGCATTATCGCCACTTTCCTCATATTTAGAACCCTTACCTTGTAATGATACACCAGGTTGGATTGAGAATTGAGGAGCAACAGGGATATCAGCAAAACCTGTTACATAGAAAGAAACATTGTTTTTTTGATTCTCATCTAATGCACCGCTTAATCCACTGTATTTACTTAAGTTAACACCAGCTTTTAAGCCGTAACTAGTTTGAGCTTGAGCTCCAGCTGCTAATAAAAGTGCAGCGCCAAATGAAAGTAGTAATTTTTTCATATCTATAATTTTTATCTTAACAAAAGCTCTCTAAAAATTTTTATTTGAGAGACACCGAAGTCTTGCAAAGTTTAGACCAAATTACCTCTGCTATAGCTAATGTTATCGCAATTCACTGATATTCAATAGGATAATTTTAGCATATTGACTTATAATTTTAAAAAAGTAAATTCCATTTTGATTAATTAAATTCTAAATCAAGGGATTATAGGGGTGATTTGGAAATACCTAAACAAAAAGCGAAAAAGGATTTTTTTATTTTAAAATTTAATCCTATTTTTGCATGCCTGTAAAGGTAAAAGGGTCGGATGGCCGAGTGGCTAGGCTGAGGTCTGCAAAACCTCCTACAGCGGTTCGAATCCGCTTCCGACCTCGTTAATAACAATAAAAAAATATTTGATACAATGGGAGTTACACGTTTAAAAAGAAAAGATAGAAGAAATAAAACTGTTGCACGCGTTGAAGTACAGTTTTTAAAGCTTGGCCGTAATATTGAACCAGGTTCAAAAAGCAAAATGCCAAAGAACAGCCAAATCACTAAGAACAATGAAATCTTAGATAACCTTTCTGCAGACGCAAAATAAGGTTCGAGACAATATATTAAAAGCCTGTAGAAAGTTCTACAGGCTTTTTTTATGATTGATTTTTATTAAAATCCATTAAAGAAATGGACATAATTTTATTCTACATACTTTGGATTGCAGTAATTATTTCAGCTACCTTCTCTTTCGAACTGTAGATTTCATCTTCATCCATTCCAGTTACTGAATTTGACTTAAATATCATTTTCGAAGGCACTATCACTTTGGCTGAAGAGTGAATACTTGTTGCTTTGGTATAATTTAATATTTCCTTCACATTGCTTGCATCAACACCAGAGCCAGGCATAATTTCAATTCTTCCATTTGCCTGTTCAATTAGTTCTTTCAGGAGGTCCTTACCTTGCCAAGCAGTATTTTGTAGTCCAGAGGTTAGAATACGGTCACATCCTAGTCCAATGATATCCTCCAGTGCTTGTTGAGGATCATTGCAGCGGTCAAAAGCCCTATGGAATACCACGCACATAGGTTTAGCCTCAGTGACTAAAACTTGCATTCTTTCCTTATCAACTGATCCGTCAGCATTCAAGACTCCGATCACTACGCCATCACAACCTACAGATTTACAGTATCGGATATCTTCAATAATTTCTTGAAATTCATCATCGGTATAGAGGAAGTCACCAGATCTAGGTCTTATCAGAACATGAACACCAATATGGAGTTGATTTCTTACCAATTTGATTTGTCCATAGGAAGGTGTTGTTCCGCCATTTTCTAAATTTTGGCAGAGCTCTACCCTACTTGCACCTGCTTGTTGCGCTTGATTAGCTGAATAAATTGAATTGGCACATATTTCCAATTCAATCCCATTTATTTTGACTTCCTTCATAGATTCAAATATATCCATTTGGTAGATTAAAAAGCCTGTGAAATTTTAATTCACAATAAATCAATAAATTAATAAAACAAAATTGAATTTGACTTGTTGAAAATTCTGCGAGCATCCAAAAAAATATACTATGCCACTTATTTCAAAACAACGAGAGGTACAGATTCATTTATCCACGATGTATGATCATCTGCAAACCAGAGTCGAAAAAATGAAAAAGGAACTGAAAATGCATCGTACAGAATACGAAGACGCCTGCCATATGCATATTAAATCGGGTTTTCAGCTTGAGAAGTTATGGTTAAAAGCCGACCAAAACTATCAGAACAAATTCCGCGAGTTTGAGACGCATTGTTTTCTTTTAGAGATTCTATCCGATTATCGGGATGAGGAGGGTAACTTTATTCATCTGGATGAATTCATTTTGACCTTAGATTCCTTAATACAGCAATTTGTAAAGCAAGAGGCCTACGAGACCTGTTCAGTGATCAAGAAATGGCAAGATCACATAAAAAACAACCTTTACGTAAATCGGTAACGGTATTGATTAATGATAAGCTGGATTTTTCTCATTAAATATATTGATTAAGATTGGCCAGTTATGGTTTTCTTCATTCAATAAATCCCTTGCTGAGATTCCATAATTATTTTTCAGATCGGGGTCAGCATGATATTGGATCAATAGGTTGATAATATTGATATCTACATTGTCCATCATGGCACGCCAGAGAGCTGTATTTCCGAAGCGGTCCTGCAAATCTACGCGGACCCCAGAATGTAACATCAGGGAAACGAAATCAAATTCATTCTTTTCCACGGCCACATGCAAGGCCGACAAACCTGTTGTGTCTTGATGATTGATATTAGCATGATGATCAATGGCCCATTTTGCTAATTCCAACTCTCCATAAATAATGGCATTCATGAGAAGTGTCCGATTCAATCTATCGGTTTTATCAATGTTAATGGTCCTATAATATTCTTTTACTTGTTGTATTTCACTTTTTCTTAATGCTTCGAGAGCAGTATCAGTTTTTTTAATTTTTAAAGTCAAAGCCAAACTCCTTTCTTTTCTATTTTGAAATATTCTTTCAATAATCCAGTTATTTTACACTTAAGTCTTAGCTATTCAATAAATAAGTTAACAAATATTTAATAAATCTCAAAATTATTCAAGGCATGAATACATGTCTAGACTATCGTATTCGTCAATCGAATATTTACCTGATTTCAGGGATGTTTCCAAAAATGAATCCTCCTTAAATTAGATTAACCTTTAAGGATGAAGAATTCAAACATTAAAGGGGTACTAGTTTCAATCAAAAACAAAATCAAGATAGCATGAAAAATTTGGGATCAATTTTATTTTTATATGGCATATTAGCCATCATTATGAATTTCTTTAATGCAGTGCCTCGCATTTTAATTTGGATTTATAATTGGGGCGAAGGAACTGCTTGGCTTATTAAAATAGCTTTTGTATTAGTTGGTGCGGCACTATGGTGGTTTGCTGGCAAAGACGAGGTAAAGGATGAGGAAAAAGATGAGGCTCCAACTGATCAGCCAAGCCAGCCTTAGTCCTTGACTAGGTTACTCCCGGAGGTGAATAGTTCTTTTTTCTTTTGCAGACTTCATGGCTGCATCGAGGATTTCGACTGCTGTCACATTGACCTTCAACCCATACTGGTCCAATGGATCCAGGACAATTGAACCATTGACCACTGCTGCTAAGATCGAGAAGGGATCATTGTAGGGAGCTGGACGATTATCCAATTTTATTATTTCCTCAGGTTGATTCTCTTGTAATCGCGTTTTCAGTGTTTTTGCATCCACTGCGATGGCGTAGCCTTTGTTACCATAAACCTCCATATCTTTTCTAGAGAATGTCCAATTCCAAGATCCTTGAATTACACATTGGGCATTCGGATATTGAAGAATAATGGTGGCTTCATCATCCACTTCCTTATATATTTCAGGTTTATTTTGTTGTACCACCGCAGTAACTGACAAGGGTTTTTCTCCATTCATCAACCAGGTCATCAAATTAGCTCCATAACATCCAAAGTCCACCAAAGCACCGGCTCCATTTTTTGCAGGGTCTGTCAATATCTCAAAAAACTCTTTACTCACTCCTATCTCTTTTGGACCTTGATGGCCATCATTCACCATTACCTTTTTTACTTCACCCAACTTTCCATCTTCCAATAATCTTTTTATTCTTTGGTTGCTTTCATACCAAGAAGTTTCAAAATTGGTCAGCACATGGATATTATTTTTCTTAGCGAGTTGTTCAATTTCTTTGGCATGGGCAAAATTCGTTGCCAATGGTTTTTCCACCATGACATGCACCTTTCTGGGGGCACAAGCTCGAACGACATCGATATGCTCAGAGATAGCTCCGAATGCTGAAACCGCATCTGGTTTCACCTTTTTCAGCATTTCCTCCAAATTCGTAAAGAACAAAGATTTATCCAATTGGTACCGTTTGATATATCTTTCTACCAATTCTGGATTTTGCTCATAAATTCCAACCAGGACCATATCCTTTTTGTCCTTCCGATTAAACACCCAATCCACATGGCCATGACTCAATCCCGCAACAGCCAATTTCAAAGGTTCCTGGGCAATCAATGATATTGAAAGAATCATAAAAAACATGCTTGACAAAATTGATTTCATATTGATTAGTTTAGGTGATGGTCTATTTGACTAAAAACATTCTAAATTATATAAAATCAAGAATAAACTCTTCTATCAGCTTCATATTTATCTATTTATAACAAAAATGTTCCATTCCTGATAAGCAGCAATCATAGATTTCCTAGATTAATTTTTTAACTTTAACAACAGTGAACCAAATATAAATTTTATGGAACTACCATGGGCCGAGCCCTATAAAGTAAAGATGGTTGAAGAAATCTTTATGTCTAGCCGAGAACAGCGTGAAAAGTGGATTGAGGAGGAAGGTAACAATCTTTTTAACCTTGCCAGCGACCGTGTTTTTATTGATTTATTAACAGATTCAGGAACTGGAGCCATGTCTGATCGACAGTGGGCAGAAATCATGATGGGCGATGAAAGTTATGCAGGCTCTCAATCCTATCTGAAACTCCGTGAAGTTGTCCGTCATACCTTAGGCTTTCCATATTTCTTGCCAACGCATCAAGGTCGAGCAGCAGAGAATGTGCTTTTCAGTATCTTAGTAAAGGAGAATAATGTGGTACCAGGAAATTCTCATTTTGACACCACCAAGGGTCATATTGAATTTCGTAAAGCGCATGCAATAGACTGTACCATTGATGAGGCTTTTGACATCAATAACCTCCACCCTTTTAAAGGAAATATAGATTTAGAGAAATTGGAAGTGGTGTATAAGGCACATCCAAAGGAAAATATTCCCTTTTGTATGATTACAGTAACCTGTAATTCTTCGGGAGGTCAGCCTGTTTCAATGCAAAACATTAAGGACGTTAAGGCCTTATCCGATCGATATGGAATTCCAGTCTTCTTTGACGCTGCAAGATTTGCTGAAAATGCCTATTTAATCAAAGAGCGCGAAGATGAATACCAAGACAAGACTATCAAGGAAATCGTAAAAGAGATGTTTTCATATGGTGATGGATTTACCATGTCAGCAAAAAAGGATGGCTTAGTAAATATTGGAGGTCTCCTCGGGATGCGTAATGAACAGCTTTATCGTGCCTGTGGAAACATGGGGATTATTTATGAGGGTTTCATTACCTATGGCGGATTAGCAGGTCGGGATCTTGCAGCCTTGGCTCAAGGATTATTAGAATCTACTGAATTACCTTATTTAAAAGCTAGGATTGATCAAGTGGAATATCTTGGGAATAAACTTATAGCATATGGTATTCCCATTCAGAAACCAATTGGCGGACATGCTGTTTTTGTGGATGCCTTAAATTTTCTGACTCATGTTCCTCGTGAGGAATATCCAGCACAGACCCTGGCGATCGAATTATATAAGGAATCAGGTGTTCGAGGGGTTGAAATAGGTACTCTTTTGGCAGATCGAGATCCAGAAACAAGGGAAGATCGTTTTCCAAAGCTTGAGTTACTACGATTGGCAATCCCACGAAGGACCTACAGCTATAAGCACCTGGACTATGTCGCAGCTGCCTTAAAGAACATTTTCGACAGGCGTGAAGAAATAAGATCAGGTCTTGAAATTGTGTGGGAATCAGAAATATTGAGACACTTCACTATTCTGTTAAAGAAAAAATAAATCTGGATGGACTTGAGAGAGATAAAAATCATATACTCTCTCAAGTCTTTATCTTTTAAAAGCCATCATTAAGTATATTCTCAACATAGATGAAGCGTACTATCTGAAATATGATAATGAAGATCAAAGGAATTGTAATTGACTTCGACCTATAGGACATTTGCTTTGAAATAAAATTCTGATTGAAAAGATGAATGATCAATAATCCAACACCTGCTAATACGGTAGCAAACAACCAACTTTCAAAAGTATCATAAAATTGGGCTTCGGGCAGGTAGTTTTGAATTAAGAATATTGATAGGAACAGAAGTAAAATTCCAATAATGAATAAAATAAACGCCAATCCATATTTTTTTAGAATTATATAATTTATCATGGCTAAGATATATCCAAACATAACTCCAAAAAGTAAGCTGATCATAAAAATGGCAAAATTGGTATAGAGTGGGATAGCATTTTCATTATCTGTCAATTTCTTATCAAATACCCTTATTTGCTTAAACTCCTTTTCGTTTTCTTCTTGGACTTTCCCATCAATAAAAGCTTCTACCCTTTCCTTTTCCTCATCTGAAAATTCGCGTCCTCTTTCCAATAGGATTTCATATGCCAATTTAATTGCTTCAGGAACCTTTCTAGAGTCCGGGAGGATAAATTTTTCCAATTCCTTATTAGGAAGCTTTTCTAATACACTTTTCTTAACCATTAAAATTCTATTAAAATCAATTTTTCAAAAATGAATTCATGATTCCGTAAAGATATCATTCAATAGATACTAGATTAAGCTATTATTAAATTATTAAGAAATAGGTAAATAAAAGGCTACAGGATTTGTTTGAAAAGTTTTAGGATGACCAAAGTTAATCAACTACTTGATAGATTCCTTTCTCTGGACCAAATGTTAGTGTATTAGTTACAAAATAAGGAATCCCCATATAGATCAATTCAGTGCCTTTACCAGATATGTATTGGTTCTCCGTAGCTAGCAAGGCAAAGGCCTTACGTTTTTTATCACGCCAGCCATAAGGGGTATAGATTAGACTTCCAAGCAAGGTATCCGCTTTTATCTCTCCTTCTACTTCCCCTAGCACTACATAATCACCAGGGCCAGTTACTTTATATTGTCCAACAAATCGCTTTTTGTGGAGCATCAAATCTATAGTCACGGTATCTCTACCTTGATAGGAAACTAATTTTTTTTCGATTAATTCACCTTTGATGGACTCAGTACAGCTTTGTAAAAAAGCTGAGGCCATGAATAAAAAGAAGGCTATTAAGAATAATAATGTGTTTTTCACTTGTTAAATATAGGCTAATTTTTGACTTGTTGTTTTGTGAAAGGTCTAAAAATAGATTAAAGGATGGGAGTTAATAGGGATTAGAAAGTCAGTTAGATTTAGTTCAAAGAAATTAGGAATTAAAATAAGATGGGGGATTACTAAGAGTAAGGGTTTGGAAAATGGGTGTTGTAACAAAAGCATAACAGTACAGGACAGTGCATTAATTTATATGTGGTACTTTCATATAAACCATTAAAAACTAAACCTTTTACTTAAACCTCAATTATGAAAAAAAGAAAACACCCCATGTTTTCGGGAGGCTTCGTGGCTATTGCTGTGATATTCCTTCTGATTTTAAGTAATCTGTCCGCTAATGCACAAGAAACCATTACTGTGACAGGTTTAGTAACCGATTCCCTTTCCAAACCACTAGCTGGCATTAGTGTTTCATCAGATGGGAAGGAAACAAGTACAGATTCTAACGGAAAGTACGTCCTAGATGTTAAAAAGGATGGGATAATAGTATTTTCTGCTATTGGGTTTGTACAGCTACAGATTCCTGTCGCAGGAAATAACGTAATCAATGCTACATTATTGGAGTCCTCGGCCGAGATTGAATCCGTAGTCGTTACTGCCTTTGGTAAGAAACAGAAGAAGGAAGCTATTGTAGGTTCCGTCACTTCAATCAATGCCAAGGAATTAAAAGTCCCATCGAGCAATTTAACAACTGCATTTGCGGGGCGGCTTTCGGGAGTAATTGCCTATCAACGATCTGGAGAGCCTGGGGCTGATGATGCCTCATTCTTTATACGTGGAGTTACAACGTTTGGAAATGGTAGTGGTAGTCCATTGATCTTAATTGATAACATTGAGCTTACCACGACCGACTTAGCACGTTTGCAACCGGATGACATTGAAAGTTTTTCGATCCTGAAAGATGCAAGTGCCACCTCACTTTATGGCGCACGTGGTGCCAACGGCGTAATTTTCGTCACTACCAAAGAAGGTAAAGAAGGTGCAACCAAGCTGAATTTCAGGATAGAGAATTCTATTTCTGCACCAACCCAAAAAATTGACATTGCAGATCCCGTGACTCATATGAAATTATATACTGAGGCACAATTAACAAGAGATCCCTTATCACACATATTATATCCCCAAAATAGAATTGATAAGGTTGCAGAAGGCGGAAATAACCCCTATGTCTATCCGGCAACCGATTGGTTTGATTTAATGTTCAAGGAAAGGACATCGAATCAAAGATCCAATCTAAGTGTAACCGGAGGAGGAAAGATTGCTCAATATTATGTTGCGGGAGCATATAATATTGATAACGGTATTTTAAAAGTAGATCCAAAAAACAACTTCAACAGTAATGTTAAGTTGAATAGTTATCAATTGCGTTCCAATGTAAACATGCGATTAACTCCGAAAACAGAACTTGTTGTTCGGATGTACGGAATTTTTGATGATTACAAGGGACCAATAGACGGTGGTACTGGGATGTATCAAAAAGCATTACGATCAAGTCCTACCCTATTTGCACCATTTTATGCGCCGGATGAAGCTAACAGTGCCTCACAACATGTTTTATTTGGAAATTACAAGTCAGGAAGTTCTTATTACTTAAATCCCTATGCAGAAATGTTGAGAGGATATAAGGAATATTCGCAATCGAGGATGCTAGCTCAATTGGAACTTAATCAAAATTTATTCTCGATTACTGAAGGCCTAAATGCCAAAGGATTATTCAGTACAAACCGTTATTCATATTTTGATGTTGCTAGGGCTTATGGTCCTTATTTCTATAATATTGGTATTTATGATAAAAACACAGATAAATACACCTTAAACTACCTTAATGAAAAAGAAGGTCCTGCTCATTATGAAGATATCAGGCCATTATACCAAAATAGAAATCTAAGCACCGAGCTTTATGGACAAGTGACCTTAGATTACAATCGTCTATTTAATGAGAAACACAATTTTGGTGGCACCTTGGTATTTGTGATGCAACAGCGATTATCAACCACTGAAAACTTTGATTTACAATCTTCGCTTCCCCATCGAAACATTGGTATTTCAGGTAGAGCTTCATATGCATACGACAATCGTTATTTTGGCGAGTTTAACTTTGGTTATAATGGTTCGGAGCGGTTTTATAGAGATAAGCAGTTTGGATTCTTCCCAACTATTGGTTTAGCTTGGGTTGTATCTAATGAGAAATTTTGGAATGTCTCTTCCATCAATAAATTAAAACTAAGAGGATCTTATGGTTTGGTTGGAAATGATGCCATTGGACGTGCTGAAGATCGCTTTTTCTATCTTTCAAGTGTTAATTTAGATAATGCAGGTCGAGGGGCAACCTTTGGATTTGACAACGGCTATACCGCCAATGGAGTTTCCATTTCCAGATATCCGAATCTGGATATTACTTGGGAAAAATCTTATCAGACGAATGCAGCAATTGAATTGGGATTATTTAATAAGGTCAATCTCGTTGCAGAGGCCTATCAACAAAGAAGAAAGAATATCTTGATGACTCGTTCATCCATACCATCAACCATGGGATTATCCACTGTTACGATGGCGAATGTGGGTGAAGCTAGTTCAAAGGGGGTAGATCTTTCCTTAGATTACACTCATAATTTCAATTCAAATTTCTGGATGATAACCCGCGGTAGTTTCACATTTGCTACCAGTGAATTTGTAAAATATGAGGAACCAGAATATGTAGATCGGTATAAATCACATGTGGGTCAGTCGATTAATCAAAACTGGGGTTATATCGCAGAACGATTATTCATAGATGAGAATGATGTTGCGAATTCACCAAGACAGAATTTCGGATTGTACCAGGCTGGAGACATTAAATATCGCGATGTAAATGGAGATGGTCAAATTACGACCTTAGATATGGTTCCTATCGGATACCCTACAGCACCAGAAATCACCTATGGTTTTGGTACTTCTATTGGGTTTAAGAATTTAGATTTCTCGGTATTTTTCCAAGGCTTAGCGCGGGAGTCCTTTTGGATAGACCCCTATGCTACAGCCCCATTTGTAAATTATGATGGCAATGGAATCAACAATGGGTTTTTAGGAGAAAATGCTTTGTTACAGGCTTATGCTGATAGTCATTGGTCTGAAGAAAGTCGGGATATCTATGCGGTTTGGCCTAGATTATCAACGATTGCCATTGCGAACAACAATCAATCGAGCACTTGGTTTATGCGTAATGGAAGTTTCTTACGTGTGAAAAGCGTAGAGGCGGGTTATACTCTTCCTCAAGACTTTACGAACAGATTCAAAATCACCAATTTCAGGATTTACTTTAGTGGAAGTAATCTCTTCAACTTCAGCAAATTCAAGCTTTGGGATCCTGAAATGGGAGGTAATGGTTTAGGCTATCCATTGCAAAAAGTATTCAACATAGGTCTTAATATGAATTTTTAACCTTTAAACTTTTGTTTAAATGAAAAGATATTTGATTTTAATAATAACTCCCCTACTATTTTCCATTGTCTTCACTGGTTGTAAACGTTATTTGAATGTTACTCCAGATGGAATTGGAACTATAGAATATGCTTTTAGAAAGCGTTCAGAGGCGGAGAAGTATTTATTTACGGTATATAATAATCTTCCTAGCTATGGTAATTCGGCTGCGGATCCAGGTTTTGTTACAGGCGATGAGTTTGCGATTCACTACCCTTCCACCTATTTTGACATAGGTTTAAATCGAATTCAGCGAGGTGAGCAGAATATCGTCAATCCATTTGGTAATTATTGGGATGGCTGGAATGGTGGCAAACCCTATTTCCAGGCATTGCGGGAGTGTAATATTTTCTTGGACAATGTTGAAACTGTACCTGATTTGACTGAGAGCGAACGCAAAAGATGGATAGCAGAAGTGAAATTTTTGAAGGCCTATTATCATTTTTATTTATTTAGAATGTATGGGCCAATTCCTTTAATTAAGGAAAGTTTGCCAGTATCAGCATCGATCGAGGAAGTACGTGTTTCTCGACAACCTGTAGATGAGGTTGTAAGTTATATAGTTAGCTTAATTGATGAATCAGTTACTGATTTACCTCAGAACATATTAAACGAGGCCTCAGAATTAGGTCGGATTACGAAGCCAATCGCATTGGCATTAAAGGCACAGGTTTTAGTCACTGCTGCCAGTCCCTTATTTAATGGTAATCAAGATTACTCAAGTTTTAAGAATAAGGATGGCTTAGGCTTATTTAATTCGAATGTAGACAAGGAGAAATGGAAAGCAGCATTGGATGCTACCAAAGCTGCTATCGATTTGGCTGTAAGTTCAGGTGCAACCTTATATTATTACACGCCGATTTCCGGGGAGACAATGTCAGATTCGACTCGTATAACGATGAATGTGCGAGCGAATATTACTGATAAATGGAATCCAGAGGTAATTTGGGGTTCAAGCAACGCAATGGCATCCAGTGTACAGGGATTGGCACAAGCAAGGATTTCTTCGGGAGATCCATCAAAATTGCCATCGCCACCAAGTACAAATGAGTCGATACGTTCGATGTTAGCACCGCCTTTACATATAGCCGAGATGTTTTACAGCAATAAGGGAGTTCCAATTGAGGAAGACAAAACTTATGACTATGAAAACAGATTCACCAGAATTCGCACTGCAACGGCTCAGGAGAAATATTATATCAAAGAAAATATGTCCACCGTGCAATTACATTTTGATAGAGAGCCTCGCTTTTATGCAAGCTTAGGTTTTGATGGCGGAATCTGGTATGGGAATGGTTTATTTGATGATAATAAAACCTGGTTTATCGAAGGAAAAGCAGGACAACGCGGAGCACAATTAGGAGCTTCTTTATATTCCATCACAGGTTATTGGCCTAAAAAATTGGTTAACTACAAGAATGACTTTGGAAGTAATTCTGACAGTTACACTACGATTAATTATCCATGGCCAGTTATCCGTTTAGCTGAATTATATCTCATGTATGCAGAAGCATTAAATGAATATAGTGGTCCAAGTGATGAAGTATATAAAAACCTTGATTTAGTTCGTAAAAGAGCTGGTTTATTGGGTGTAAAAGAAAGCTGGACAAAATATGCTCGGAATCCAAACAAACCAAATTCACAGGATGGGTTAAGAGATATAATCAGAAGAGAGCAATTGATTGAAACTGTTTTTGAAGGAAAAAGATATTGGAACCTTCGTCGCTGGAAAATAGCTGAGAATTACTTAAATCTACCAATTAAAGGATGGGATTTGGAACAGGATGATGACAATTATTATCGGGTTAAAACAGTGATCAGTCCAATATTTTCACTTAAGGATTATTTATGGCCGATTTCAGAAGATGCGATCATTAACAATCCAAATCTAGTACAGAACCCAGGATGGTAACCTTAAATGAATTTGAAATGAAAAATTTAATTAAATATTTACTGTTTTTTGCTGTTCTAAGCCTAATTGGTTCTTGCAGTAAGAGCGACTTAAATAATCATGAACCCATTAATAAAGATGGGGAAATACCGGGTCAGGTGACCAATGTAAAAATTGAAAACGGACCAGGATCAGCGATTATCACATATACTCTTCCGAAGAGCCAGGACTTACAATATGTCTTGGCAAAATATTCTATTAACAACGAAATAGTACGGGAAGCAAAAAGTTCCAGATACGGAGACACTATTCGCGTGGATGGTTTCAATAAGGAAGGTGAATACCAAGTAGAATTGTTTTCTGTAAGCAAAAGTGAAAGACTTTCAGAGCCAGTTGTTATCAAAGTAAATCCTTCAGAACCAACATTTAGAACAATTGCCAAGAGCATGAGTATTCGTGAGGATTTTGGTGGGATGAATGTAACTTTTCAAAACCCTGAGGAGTCAAAAATTGCCGTTGTGATATTGACCAAGGACAATAATGATGAGTTTTCACCTACAGAAACCTTTTATACTGCCATCAAGAACGGATCCTTTTCAGTTCGGGGATATGAACCAGAACTTAGAACCTTTGGGGTGTATATAAAAGATAGGTGGAATAACCATTCTGATACAGTTTACAAAGAGGTGAAGCCACTATTTGAAAAGATATTGGATAAGTCCAAATTTAGGCAATATGTGCTTCCTGGCGACCAGCCTGCTGCATGGGGCTGGGTGATGTCCAATATGTGGGACAATAAATTAGGTGAACCTGGATTTCACACCTTACAAGGTGCCCTTCCAAGGCCTCATAAATTTACATTTGACCTAGGTGCTGTCGTAAAATTGAGTCGATTTAAATTATTACAACGTACTGGAAGTTGGTTTTATGCACATGGAAATCCGAAGGAATGGCGCATGTATGGTTCAGCGACCGTACCAGATGCTTCTGGAGAAATGGATAAATGGATCAAGTTAATGGATTGTTACTCTGTAAAACCATCAGGATTACCAGTTGGCCAAGTTTCAGACGATGATAGAAACCATGCGAATGGAATTGATGGGCTTGGTGAGGAATTCAATTTCCCATTAAATGCTCCTCCAGTTCGGTATATCCGGATGGAGATCATAAAAAACTGGGGAAATACAGACTTTTTCCATGCACTTGAACTCACTTTCTGGGGTGATCCTCAATAACTTAAATGAAATCAACATGTTAAAAAAATATATTTATTTCGCAACAGGGATAATCCTATTAGCGATTTTTAGTCAATCCTGTAGGAAATGGGATGATTATAAAAAATACATTGAGGATGGCGAGAAGATCTATCCTAGCAAAGCTTCTGATATCAAGGCACATCCTGGCAACGGACGTGTGCTTCTTGCCTGGAAGAAAGAATTGGATGAAAGTGTGACCAAGTTCAGAGTATTCTGGAATAATGGGAATGACTCTTCCGAGGTTGATGCCTCTAAGTTCAAAATAGGCGATACAGTCAAACATTACATTGATAAATTAAAGGAATCGAGTTATACTTTTACCATTTATTCTTATGATGGCAATGGTAATCGTTCGGTAGCTACTGAAATTCCACCTGTCAATATTTATGGTTCAAAATATCAAGCAGCATTATTAAATAGACCTGTTAAAAAAGTGGATTATTTAGCGGATAAATCGCAATTGACAATCGAATGGGGAACTCCCGATACTATTTACATGCATACAGAAATAAAGTATGTGGATTCTCAGAATAAAGCAAGAGTGCTGGTGATTGGTCCGGAAGATGTAACGACCGATTTATCTTGGAAACTGGGTACTAAAGTTTATTACAAATCCACTTATCTCCCTATTACAGGAGCAATAGATTCATTTCAGAATGTGAATCAGGATTCAATTTTAGTTCAAAATGTAATGGTTTCGAAAGAAAAGTGGGTGAAAATTAATTTACCGAATGATATTCCAGCTGATGGTTATGGAACTAAATTATCGAATATCTGGGATGGTCAATTGGGAAGTTTTCCAAATATTTATCATTCAGAGGGAGGAAGTATACCGCATCATTTCACCATTGATTTAGGAGAGAGCAGGCAATTAACCATGTTTGAGGAATCTGGTCGTCAAGATTGTGCTTGTCATAATCCGATAGAGTTTGAAATATGGGGGATAAATGATGTGAAAAATGCTTCTACTGCCCTTCCAGCTACTGATCCAAAATGGTCAACAGAATCAACATCAAAAGGCTGGAAATTACTTAAAACAGTTAAGAGGACAGACAATGGCATTGCGCCATTCAAGGTGGAGTTGGACGAAGGTATACCTGCAGTTCGATATATTCGTATTCGAGTATTGAAAACCCAGGACAATAGCATAGAAAGTCATATGGGAGAAATATCATTCTGGTATAATCCATAATTTAAAAAAATACCTCAGGGATTTTGATTCAAATCTCTGAGGTATTTTTTTATCAGGCTAGCTATCTCAAGCTTACTTCTCTAGTTGTCATTCTGCCCTGTCCATGAATGATTAATTTATCAGGAAATAAACTCATATATCCAAAAGCATTGCTTTTAGTTTCCACCATCCCTTCTAAAGTGATAAAGGGAATAGATTTATACATTTCAAAATTTCCGGGATGATGATGTGCGGAAAGTACCGCCTTGACAGCTTTATGCTTGACAAATAAGTCGATTAATACTCTGTTATTTAAGGTTTCCAATCCATTCTCAGGAAGAAATGGATGATGAGAAAAAACGATGACTTTCAATCCTTTTTTATCTGCAGAATTCAATTCCTTTTCCAACCATCGCAATTGTTTGCTTCCAATACCCCCATTCCAATCCTGCACATTCTGACGACTTTCCGTAGATAAAACTGATTTCAACTTAGTATATTCTTTTTCTAATTTTGAGCCTTTTTTTACAGCATAAGAAGAGAGTTCATTGGTATTCAGGAAAATAAACTTCCAGCCTTCCTTTACTAAGGAATAATATTCTTTATCCATTTCAAAGGTTTTAAAGAGCTTATTCTGATATTCTTTAGGATAATCATGATTCCCTAAAAGGTTAAAATGTGGAGCATTCAATTCATTTAAACGGCTGAGAATTGGCGCTAAATCTTTCGGCCCTTCATCCACTAAGTCTCCCAATACCACATTAAATAGAATAGATTCTTGATTTAAGTAGGAAATTGCCTCTTCGAGTTTTTGAATGGACGATCTATAAAACCTTGATTTTCCATCCTCTTTATCGGCATATTGAATATCGGCAATCAGACCAATCTGCAAAGGTTTGTCTTGAACCTGACCAACAGTTTTGCTCAGATTCATTGATATTAGAAAAGTGAGAAGGAATGCGATTTTATTACTCATTTTGCTGTTCTTTTATCCTTTAAAAATAATAAATGAAAACCTGACAAACCTAGAAAATAAAATAATCTTCTTAGATTTCCACTCTAAGTAAAAATTCCTTCTGAGCGTCGTTTATTTGATAATTTCAATAGCTTCACGTACTTTCAGAAGATCAGGTTGTTGGTCTTTACATTCCTGAACGCCTTCCGGGTATAGGGCTGTGATGAAATTATTGAAATCTTTACAGCTTCGGAAAATATTAAATTCTTGATTTTTCACATCCCATACTATTCCTTTTGATTTAATCGACGCTGAGGCAATGGCGCCGCCAGCTACACCTCCCAAACCATAGCCCAAGCCTTGCTTCCAAGAGTTAGCTAATTCAAGTTCAGTGTATAAGAAGTTATCTCCAGCAATAAGAACTCGACAAAAAGAATTCGGGAAATTTGTTGTTTGGGCCTTATCTTTTTTCTCTCTGTTGGTCAAAATGGAAAAGGCTTGAAAATATAAATTGCCTTTATAACATACGGCGAAAGTTTTCCTCAATTTCTTGCCATTGTGTTTGTATAAAAACAAACATTGATCTGGAATTGTATCTGTGATTTCTTTAGATCCCCAAAGTATACCTTTAGCTATTAACTCCTTTGTATCATTGGGAGTCTTTTTAAGGAAATCTTCTTTGGTAGAATAAATACCCTCTGGGTAGGATAATTCTGGATTTGTTGATACTTGACCATAACTGTACAGTCCAAATATCAAGAACAATCCAATGAGTAATGTCTTGTTCATAATTGGTAAATTTTAACAAACCTAAGCTACAAATAATTCTTTATAGTTATAATTCACCCACTTACCTATCCACTCTCTTTACTTTAAATGTTCCATTGGGTTGAATAAAATAAAGCGCAGAAGCTTTTTTAGCATTATCATCAAATTCGAAGCGAATAGAATATCCTTTCAAATCTTTTAAATTGAAATTATGGTCGCCTTGCGCAATGGTTTCGTAATTGGTCTGGCCCGGAACATCAACAAATAAAACACCCTCTTTTATTGTCACTACGATATTCATTCCTTCAACACTGTATTTCCCTATATAACTTTCAAACAAGTCTTTCGGGATTTCTTTTGCCACAATTTCCTTTATGAATTCAACTGGATTTCCAGAAGGATCATCCAAATCGATCGTAGCGCTTTCAATTTTTCCATCCATACTTGATCGGAAATTAATTTTCGATACGCTTTCTGCTGTGTCTACTTTTCCTTTCTCATTAATTTCTCGCATTTCAAAAACATCAAAATGGTAATGGCTCAGCAAAGCATGCTGCTTTCCTAATGTTATTTTTAATGAGTCGTTTTTCAGTGCTATTTGGAAGGAGCCATAAGCCGGGTTACTAAATTTTCCAATATAGTCAGTTTTAATGTGTGATGGTTTAGTATTTAAAACTCGGACTAAATCGACCTTTTCTTCCTTTTCATCCTCTTTACTTTCTGGCGTAACACTTCGTTCATTCCAGTTGATAGTTGATAATCCTAACCAACGGTCTACGATTAAATTACGTATGATATCAGGCACTTGGGAACTATTTTGATTGGTAAGAACAACAATTCCTAGCTGATCACTTGGAAAGAAGCTGACACTAGCAGAAAATCCATCAATATTCCCACCATGTTCTACTTGGTAATGACCTCTATAGGAGCTTATCATCCAGCCTAATCCATAATTACTCACGTAGATATCGGGATATTTACCTGGTAGCCCTCCTGATATAACCATTTGCGAACTGGCAGCTTGTTCGATGTATTTACTTGGGAGAATTTCCTTTCCTTTAAATTTCCCACCTGCAATCCATAATTTAAGCCATTGTGAAATATCCATAACACTGCTATTAATACTTCCGGCAGGTCCCATACCCTGAATATCAAAATATGGAATTGCTTTGATGTTCTTTTTATCATCTACTGTATATCCTTTGGATGCATCTGGATCTTTTGCCATTTCCTTTACATCAAAATTTGTCCGTTTCATTGACAATGGAGTAAGGAATTGTTCCTTGACATTTTCCTCCCAGCTCTTTTTGGTAATATGCTCGGCAACCATACCCTGTGCCAAGTACATAAAATTATTGTATTGCCACTTTGCTCTCAGGTCAGCGGTAGGCTCCATATATTTTACACGTTGCAAGAGACTATCTCTGGAATCCGTGTTAAAAACATACCATGAATAATCATATCTATTTAATCCTGTTCTGTGAGTCATCAAATCTCTAATGGTTACCTGAAATTCACGGCCATCCTTAAAATGAAGAGATGGTAAATATTTAATAACCTTGTCATCTAGTGAGTTGCCATTATCCAGCAATTTCCCCAACAGAGCTGCTGTAAATGCTTTTGTGGAAGACCCTATTGCATATAAAGTCTGAGGAGTAGCCGGTAATTTTTTTTCCAAATCCCGAAACCCAAATCCTTTCGAATACACGACACTATCTTTATGGACCACTGCCACCGAAAAACCCGATACATGATAATCCTTCAGTATCTTGTTAAATACAGAATCAAGGTTATTAAGTTTATTTTGAGGGGATATGTTTTGGCCAAAACAATAAGCTGAAAGGGTCATGCTAACCAAAATGGAAAGCATCTTTTTGAAATTTGTCATTAATTGGTTTTTTATGTAACAGTTGTTCTAAAGTAGAAATAAGTAACTGAATAATAAAACGCTTTCTTCTGTAATTCAATAAAATTTGAATCAATTAATTTTGATTAGGAGGGTGGATCAAAAACCTCCTAAATTACTTGTATCAAGCTTATTAGAAGATTCTACACCCGGACATAAAAAAAGCCCGACGAAAGTCGAGCTTTTTTGTGCGGCTGTTGTCTAAATACTAAATAATTTCTACTAAATACTAGAGTGGGTGGCAGGATTTGCTGCGCCCCGCGAACCCCAAACTCTTACCCGCAGCGAGAAAAGTTGGCTTCAGCCCCACGAGCCCCAAACGCAAACCCTGAAGCTCCTACGGATCGAACCCCGGTTCGAATCTGCCACACCCGGACATAAAAAAAGCCCGACGAATGTCGAGCTTTTTATTGTGCGGCTGTTGTCTCAATACTAAATACTTTCTACTAAATACTAGAGTGGGTGGCAGGATTTGCTGCGCCCCGCGAACCCCAAACTCTTACCCGCAGCGAGAAAAGTTGGCTTCAGCCCCACGAGCCCCAAACGCAAACCCTGAAGCTCCTACGGATCGAACCCCGGTTCGAATCTGCCACACCCGGACATAAAAAAAGCCCGACGAATGTCGAGCTTTTTATTGTGCGGCTGTTGTCTCAATACTAAATACTTTCTACTAAATACTAGAGTGGGTGGCAGGATTTGCTGCGCCCCGCGAACCCCAAACTCTTACCCGCAGCGAGAAAAGTTGGCTTCAGCCCCACGAGCCCCAAACGCAAACCCTGAAGCTCCTACGGATCGAACCCCGGTTCGAATCTGCCACACCCGGACACAAAAAAAGCCCGACGAATGTCGAGCTTTTTTGTGTCGGGGTGGCAGGATTCGAACCGTTATCATACCCTATTTTTACTTTCCTTATTTAAACCTGATTATTAGGTATTTACAAATATTATTACCTATCTTTACCTAACCTTACAAAGGTGAAATATGGTAATATTAAGCATTTTTGTCCGAAATATGTCCGAAAAATATGAAAGTAAATTTTTATTTAGACAAGCCCTATAACCCTGATATTGCACCTGAAAAGGTCAAACTGGAACTGGCCAAGGTTGGAGGAAAAAAGAAAAACCTTGCACAGAAGTTCTGGAATCCATCGCTCACTGCGCTGTATCTATTCTTTTCACCGGATAAATCCTGTAGGATAAAATACAGGACAAACTATAAGATTTTACCCAAAAGTTGGGATTTTGAAAAGGAAAGGCTTAAACCAAGTGCCAGCGGAGCGTTGGAATTCAATGTCGAACTGAACAACCTTGCCAACCTCTGCATCCGGGAAGCGATGGGCAAAAAAGACAAAAACCAGTTTCTATCCAAAGAAGATTATAAACAGATCATACAGGGCTGTATCGACAGGGACAATGCGGTAAGCAACGAAATATCCATTTCCCACCTAAAAACACAGTTCCTGTCCTATAAATCCAATTTTGTCAAAGACGGCACACTAAAAGAATACAGGACGGTATTCAAAGGTCTGGAAGACTTTGAAAAACAGAAAGGTATAAATCTTGTCCTTAGGGAACTGGACAGCAAATTTCTCGATCAGTTCGAAGTGTTCCTGAGCAAGAAGAGGAATACGAACGATGAAGAAAAGGAAGGTTTGCTAAATGACACCATACACAAATACATATCCACGTTGAAGGTATTCCTAAAGTGGTGCAACGACAATGATTATCTGGTGCATCCCGACGTTTTCAAAACGCAAAAAACAAACTTTAAGAAGAAAGCCTACAATGAGATCATTGCCCTGTCCGAATCCGAAATAGAAAAACTGATGAACCATGATCTTTCGGACAGACCCAGTCTGGAAAGAGTACGGGATCTGTTCTGTCTATTGTGCTACACAGGGCAAAGATTTGAGGATCTGATCAACTTCGATCCAAAGGATATAAAAAACAATGCTTGGGACTTTATTTCGGTAAAGGTCAAGAAAAGGGTAATCGTACCTTTTGAGGGGTATATAGCCCCTGCAAAAGATATCTTGGAACGTATCGGTTACAGCGTACCCAAGATATCCAACCAGAAGTTCAATGAATACGTAAAAACGGTAGGAAAACTCGCAGGACTGGACGAGACCATCAAGATAACACGGTATTCGGGCAAGCAGAAGCTGGTGATAGAAAAAAGGAAGTACGATTTTCTAACCAGCCATGTCGGCAGAAGATCAATGGTAACGAACCTATTGAGCAGAAACGTACCGATCACGCTTGTACAAAAACTGACGGCACATTCTGACATACGGACTTTAATGAAATACGAATCGGCAAGCACAGATTCGTTAATCGATGCACTCAATAAATTTTAAAACTATGGAAGAAATTTTTTTTAAGTTGAGAAAAGCTTGGAAACTTCGAAAAAACAAATTTGATTTAGGTGGATTTCTGAAAGTAGAGCGTTTCCATACCCCAGGTTATTTAGTGATGTGTATTTTCAGCCTGAAAGAGAACGAATACCTACCCTTTTACCGTTACCACCTACAATACTATTTTGAAAACAACCCTCTTGGCAATGAGCAAACATTTCTTACAAAGGTTATCGAGTACGTTGACCAGGACATTAAATCAAGAGAGACATTGCATTATTACAAAACGATAACCAAAACAAGAATATACAGGCTATCCAAATTTAGAGAAGCCTTAAAACAGGTTGACAAATGGGAAGTAACCTTAACAAATGAGGATCGGATTAAAAAATCCGTTTCTTACGTGCAGGAAATCATGAATTGGCAAAACATAAACGACACAAAGACCGTTCTTTCCAAACTCCTATTTGATGAAGTTGGTTCGGACAAGTTTTTCATTGAGTATAAAAATATCATTGAACAAAGAGATCGTTTACAATCCGAACTGGCCGATAAAATCTCTGAATTGAATGAACAAAAGAAGAAGCACAAAGCAATAGCACCAATGACGAAGGTTCAGATTGTTAGCGGTGATCACAAACCCTTGCTAGATCTTTTGCTTCAAATGAAAGATTTAGAAAACCCTTCGACCAAAAGAAATTATTTACAAGGAAGCCCAGACACATGGGCATCACTACTTTCCAATTACTTTGAATATGGAGACAACAATATTCCTAAGGATAATAATCGAGAAATAAATTGGAATTCTGTCAGAGATTATTTTCTAGGAAAAAGTGGAATATCACTGCTTAAATCACACAACAGAGAAAAGTATTTCCATATCAAGGAATCCAATCGAGATTACACATAAAGTAGCTCCATGATACTTTAAACTAATTTTACTCCCTCAAAACCCCCATGACGTTTAACGATATGGGGATTTTTTATCTCTATACTTCCCAACTTTGCCCATGTTAATTCACTCGAAGAAAGTGGCCACGACTTCGAATCATTAAACGTGTAAACATGAGCAAAGTATGATTCAATTTGACCAAAAAGCCCTTAGGGACTGCATCAAGGATGCTGTAAGGGAAGAACTTCACCTTTTTATTTCAGATGTGAAGCACACATCGGACAACACCGAGAACAGATCTTCCGAAAAACTATTGACCAAAAAGGAAATGGCGGACGAACTTGACATTTCACTCGTCAGCCTGACCGAGTGGATGAAGCAGGGACATATCCCCTACATGCGTATGGGAAAGCGGATCTATTTCAAAAAACAGGAGGTAGTGGCTTCAATGGCCGGCTACAACCGGAACAAAGGAGGTAAATAATGATCTCGTTTAACCAGGACACAGCCACGGCACTAGACAGGGCTATAGTAAAAATAACAGATGAATTTTTAGAACCCCCTATCATGATAACAATCAGCAATTCCGATTCCGTTATCGGTACATTAGGGAATTTCAGCGCATCCACGGGAAAGGCGAAGAGCAGGAAAACATTCAATGTGATTTCATTGGTGGCTGCTGCATTGAGCGGAAAACAGATATTACAATACAAGGTCAAAGTTCCCATAAACCGTCCATTGGTGCTGTACTGCGATACAGAGCAGAGCAAGTTCCATTGCCACAGGTTACTTTCAAGGGTCTACAAGCTCATAAATTACCCGACAACGGAAGTCCATGAAAACCTAAAATTCATATCCTTGAGGGAATACCCCACCAAAGAGCGCATTAGTATCATCGAATATGCCCTGTCCAAATATGCGGGCAGGATAGGTCTAGTGATAATAGACGGGATCAGGGATCTTGTTTACGACATCAATAATGCAACGGAAGCGACTGAAATTACCGGCAAGCTGATGAAATGGTCACAGGAACTTAATATCCATATCCATACCGTACTACACTTAAACAAGGGTGATGACAACACAAGAGGCCATTTGGGGACTGAATTGAACAATAAGGCAGAATCCATCTTACAGGTCACCAAAAGCGATCTGGATGCAAACTACAGCACCGTGGCTCCAAAGTTCATCAGGGATATCGAGTTTGAGCCATTTACCTTTTATATAGATGATGGTTTGCCCGTACTGGACGAGAACTTTGACCTGTCAGGCACTGCATCGAGAAAAGGGTTCGACTATCAGGAGCTTTCCAAAGAGAACCATCGGGAAGTGTTACAGGAAATGTTTAACGATAGTGAAATAACCTGCAGTTATGATGACTTTGTCCGAAGATTAAAGGACGCTTATCTAGCAAAAGGCTTCAATTTCGGCATCAATAAAGCCAAACAGCTGAAGACATTTCTGGAAAACAAACGGATAGTCATCAAGAACGATAAGACCTACCGGTTTAATCCTGAATTCTATTACTAAAAAAACAGGTTTAGTTTAGTCCGACCCTATATAGTAATAGACTAAACTAAACCGACTTAAAAGATTACGATTATGACATGTGATGAACTTAAGCGCATACCGCTCATATCCATATTAAATTACCTGCAGATTCCGTGTGCCAGAATGAACAGCCGTGAAGCATGGCTTAGAAATCCGTTCAATGGAGGGAACGAAAGAACCGCTTCGACAAAGGTGGATATACACAGAAATATCTGGTATTCGCATTCGGATGGTTTGGGAGGTAACAACATTGACTTCCTGATGAAGTTTTTGGACACGGACAACCTATCAACAGTATTGGATTGGGCTGATGAAAGAAAAAATATCCTTTCTTTTCACCAGCAGACCGTATTGGATAAAGTACCGATTGTGCAACAGGAAAATAATCGGACGTACACCATACTATCCGTAAAACCACTTACAAACAAAGCGCTGATCGACTATCTGACCGATGTACGCAAAATAGATATTGAAATTGCCAGCGCATACTGTCAGGAAATCTATTACAGGACGGCAAATGGACAGACGTACTTTGCCGTCTGTTTTAAGAATGATGCAGGTGGATACGAACTGCGCAACAGCTATGACAAACGCTCCCTATTGACAAAGGGGATCACTACGATCGGTAACGGTAGCAAAGATGTTGTTGTGTTTGAGGGCTTCACAGATCTGCTGTCCTTTATGACGTTAAAAAAGAATGCAGGTAAGCCGTATCTAAATACGAACTTCTGTATCCTGAATACGACAGCCAATCTGCAAAAAGCATATCCATTCTTAGAGCGACATAACAGAATAACAAGCTATCTGGACACAGATAGCAGTGGCTTAAAATCTTACCACAGTTTGCGAACCCATTTTGAGAAAACGCATGCCGTAAAAAATGGAATGGAAGAATTGCAGAGGCAAGACAACAGGATCAAGGATGTCAATGACTACCTGATATTCAGATCACACAAAGAACAAATTCATAGCACCCAATCTGGAAGAAAGCTATCGAATAGGTAGGAAGCAAGGTTGTGTTTTGGTGACCCCAAAACCGATTGGCTCCCGATGGTCACAGCTAAAAAGAAACAAGATGAAAAATAACAAGAAAAAAGGCGGAAGACCCGCACTCGAAAATAAAAAACAGTTCAGGATCAATGTCCGTTTCGATGAAAGCGAACATAACAGAGTTTTGCATAATGCAAAAATTGCAGGTATGAGCAAATCGGAATGGGTACGCAAATCTGCGATCCTACGAAAAATTACACCTAGGTTTACCGAAGAACAATTGAAAGCTTTTAGGGCGATTACTGGGGCTTCGAACAATCTAAATCAGCTAACTAAAAAAGCACACCAGTCTGGACTGATTGAGGTGGCACAGGAATGCAAAAATACGATCCATCACATTGACCATTGTATCAATAAACTACTGCACCATGATAGCGAAGATAATTGAGGGCCGATCTTTCGGCGGATGCGTTGGATACGCCCTGAAAAAAGATAGTGAGATTATCCATGTAAATGGATTACGGACGGATTCGGCAAAGACCATCACACAGGACTTTAATTTTCAGCGGATGCTGAATCCAAGATTGGGCAAGGCAGTCGGACACATTATTCTTTCGTGGAATACAGAAGATAAAAACAAGCTGAATAATGACATCATGCTATCCGCAGCTAAGCGTTATTTATCAAAATTAGATATTAGGGATACCCAATGCTTAATGGTGCGCCACCACGACCGCCAACATGATCATATCCATATTATTTTTAATCGGGTAAACGATCATGGCAAAACTATCTCCAATAGCAATCAGCGGTATAAGAGCTTTAAAGCTTGTAAAGAATTAAATGCATTATATGGCTTTAAGCAGTCCGAAGGAAAACGAAATGTCAACAGAGGTAGACTGAAAGGTAATGATCTAACGAAATACCAAATTTACGACACCGTCAAGGCAGGCATACGACACAGTAAAAACTGGAAGGAACTACAAAATTATATCCGTTACAGAGGTGTGGAAATGCAGTTTAAATATAGATTGGGGTCGGATGAGGTTCAAGGTATTTCGTTCATCAAAGATGAACAGACATTTCGGGGTTCTGCCATAGACCGCTCATTGAGCTTCGGACAGATCGACAAGGCTTTAAATAGCATAGATAATTCTATTGAACTAAATCAAATTTCTGGAAGCTATGTTTCGAAGGATCATTCTATAGACAGAAATATCGGAGAAACACTTGGTCACATAACATCAGCTTTATTTTCGAACCCCGAAATTACACCAGAGCAAGATGATCCGTTGATCAAGAAAAGAAAAAAGAAAGAGAATTACGGACTAAAACGTTAATACCATGAACACAGAATTAGAAAATATACAGCAACAGGTAAGCGCATTGCAGGAAAACACAGACTTGATCACGCAGGATATTGTACGAATAATGCCTACAATTGTCTCCCTACTTTCTGAAAATGAAAAGAAAATGCAGGAATTTCATGAAATGCGAGCAAAGGATCAGGAACTACTACAACAGATCAAGCAATTTATTAAAAGAGAAAACGATGTACTATCTAAGATCATTAACGATTATGGGACACTTCAGGATGTAGCTAATGAAATCTCCACAATAACTAGACAGGAATTAGCTGTATTAACAATCAAAGAAAAAGACATTGTTTCAAAGATAGCTGAAATTCCTGATCAGGTCATTGTAAAACATCATTACGGCATTGATCTCAAATCAACACCTCTGATCATTGTTATGATAGCATTATCTACCATTATTTCGCTAGGTCTCGGTGTTCTATACGAGAAGAACAAACAATTAGACGATAGAAAATCGTATGAAATGCGTTACCGAATGATAGAATTGGAGCTACCGCATGTAACATCGCATATCGATTCTACTCATTCTCTTAACCCTAAGAAATTCCATAATTTGGTGATTAAAAGAGAGGAAGAAAATAAACTATTAAACAGTATAGACCAAAAACGTCAGGAGATCAAAAACTTAAACAGTCCTGAATAATGGCTCGGCGACTTGGCGAAGTAGCGAAGCTGTATCGAAGATACAAAAGCGGAGCTATTTAGCCAAGTCGCTTGTTGTAAGCAGTCCGCGAAGCGGCGGCTTACGGCAAGCGACGTAAGTCGCCGAGCCATTGTTAGCAAGGAGCGCAGCGGATTGCTAACAACGTTTCGCAGCTTGGCGAAGTGGCGGAAATCGAAGCACAAATGTTCCGTTTTGCACAAAAGTTCAATCGAAGAACTGCCATTGAATTTAGCACTGAACCCGCCATTTTGCCAAACTGCTGTTATGTGTTCGCCCTTTTTGCATTATAATGTTTTGTAGTATTCTTTAATTTTTTGAGCCATTAATTTTCTTCTTAAAGTCAAAAAGTCTTGGTAGTCGTCAATGCTCATTTCCATAATTTCTGTTGGCACGCAATTCATTTTTAGGTTGTCCAAAAGCTCTTGTTCGGTCGAAAGTCCACTAACCAATTTGTTGTCGTCAAGAATTTGCGTTTTGATAAGTTCAAAATAATCTTTAGGTGGTTTGTTACCCACTTTAATATTTACTTCCGATTGCATATAAACGTAGTTTGCAATTTGGTTGTATTTGCTTCTGTCAAGTCCATTTTTGCTTAAATAATCTTTTGGAAACAAATGATGAATGTCGCCACGTAAAGAAATTAAGTCGCCAACCAAAACGTCTTTTGATAAAAATCCTCTGTCGTTGGCTTTTACTTGTGAAGCCAAAAACACGTGAAAATATGGACTACTTGCAACGGAAGTATCTAAACTTTGTGGCAAAGATGCGTTCCAAAATGCGTCTGAAAGTTCTCCGTCTTCTTTTTCTTGTAAATATTCGCCAAATGGTTTTTGAGAAATTTGTTTGATGTCAAAGTCAAATGTACTTTCAGGTGAACCTGAATATCGTCCTGTCAAAATCGAGTAAACCAACCATTTTCTAACATAACTTTCAATGGCAACAGAGTTAACGCCAAGTTCTTTTAGTTTTAGGTAAACAATATAAGCAAAATTCAATGCGTTTTGCGAACGGATAAGTTTTGGCGAAATAAATCCTGCTGATTTCACAATCATTAAAAACCGTTTGAAATTGGTTTCGTTGATGAAGTTGTAAACACCTGTTTTCAATTTCAAAAATGATTGTTCGGCAATTTCTGTTTCGTAGCTTCTTGTTTCAAAATTTCTACCCGATAATAAACTTACCAAATCAGAAAGTCGTCCTCTGTTGAATTGCGAAGTAAATGCAACTCGAATTAAATCGTTGTAACTTGGGTCGTACAAATCTTCGTTTTCGGTTTTAAGCCACGACATTTTTTGAAAAAAATCGGTTTTCGAAAAATCTTTGTCGTTATCTACAATTTGCTTGTAAAATTCTGGTGCAATGGCTAAATGACAAAAATAGTCAATGGCTTTTCTCAGTTCGTTTCCGCCATTTTCTGTGTCAGATGCAATTTTGCTCATTGCAAAATCTGCTTGACTTAAAACAACACCTTTTGAATTTATTCTAATGAAAATTTCCGTTACGGTTTCAATATCCAATTCAGGTGCTAATTCTATCATTCCGATTGGTTTTTTTACAATGCTGATTAATCTTGAAAATGAGTTTTCAATTAAATCTTCGTCAATGTCTGGATTAAGAGCCAAATAATCTCTGACTAATTTTAGTAAACTAATTTTTCCAGAAAAAGCGTCTGTAATGTCGTGAAGCCAAACTTTGTCTTTTAAAATTGCAGGGTTTTGTACTTCAAAACGTTCTTCAATAGGGTTGAAGGCAATTTTTATTTTTATTCTTTGATAATTTTTGTTGATAACATATTGTCCAAGAATTGCAGCAGTCAAAGCTGTTACACGTTGTTGTCCGTCAATTAAAACTTTTTTTCCTTCGCTTAAACTACCATCTTTCAATTTTACGTTCGGGTTTCTCCAAGCGATTACATAACCGATTGGATAACCTTGATACAAACTGTCCATTAAGTCACGAACTTTTGAGCTGTCCCAAACGAAAGGTCTTTGAATTTCTGGAATTGCGATTTCGCCCGAATTTACCCAAGCTAAAATTGTTTCTATTAAATGTTGGTTTACTGAATATTTTTGCATTTGTCTTTTTGTCGTTCGTTTCTATTTGGTACGGTCGTCATAGGGTGACACATAACGTTTTGCAGCTTGGCGAAGTGGCGGAAATCAAAGCACAAATGTTCAGTTTTGCACAAAAGTTTAATCGAAGAACTGCCGTTGAATTTATCACTAAACCCGCCATTTTGCCAAACTGCTGTTGGGCGATCGTTATTTTTTATTTGTTTATTATTTTCCGATGTTCGGCTTTTAATACGTTGGGTTTTTGCATAAATACTTTGTCAAATAGAATTAATTTTTCTTGAAATTTTATCGTTACTTGGTCTTTATTGTCGCACCACCATTTGTAAAATTCAACAGGTTTTTCAGTGTAAGGAATGCTTGCTTTTACTTGTTTGTCATAACCTTTAAAGTCAATTCGCATATTTAGTCCAAGGCTATCACGAAAATGTTCAAAATGGTTTGCTTTAAGTTTTGAAACCAAAATTTCAAATATTTTTCCGTCAATTTTCAATTTGTGTTTTTGGAAGACTGTATGAAAGGAAACAGGATCCTCAACTAACCATTCCGAAATTTTCATCGTTCTTATTCCTTGTTCGTTTTCAATTGTCAATAAATTTGTGCTATTGTAAAACGATTCTGAATTTGGATGAAAAATGTGAATGTTGTTCTTTTCATCTAATTCTGTTGCTTCAGCTTTAATAGGTATAGAATTATTGTCTAAAAATTCTATGATATTTAGATTGTTTGCTTCGCCACCTTTATGTTTATCTAATAAAATATCAACATCTGATCCAAGGAAAAAATCCTCTACAAAATCCCAACGTTCATCGTTAGAAAAACTGCGTAAAAAGAAATGATCAAAAATTTGATTACTCAAATGATGTCTTTCTAAAGTTTTTGATAATAGAGTATTATTGTAACTATTATTGTTAGAATCTCTTTCAATTCTCAATGGATCATTTATACGAATGAAAACCATTGGATTTTCTCCACCTTTAATTTCAAAAGTTCCGAGTTCGAGCATTTCTAAAAAGTATCCAAGTCTTACATAATTAATAGAATTAGATTCTTTATTTGTTACATACCGATTTACAATGTATTCGTCAGTATTCCCGAACAAGTTATTTAGTCTATTTGTAAGTGCTGTAAAACTTGCTAAATATTGATTGTTGAAAATTCTGTATTTATAACCATCAATTTCTCTGCGTTGTTGTAAAAAAGCATTTGCTTCTATCACACCTGGTTGAATTAGTCTGCCTGAATAAGACGAAAGTATGAACTTGCTTATTTTTTCCGCTTTCACTTCGTCATTTAAAAATTTATTTAGTTCGGTTTCCAATTCTTTTTGATTGAAAAACGAACCTTCAAAATTTGCAAATATGGTTTGAATGTTTGCAAATAATGATTGTAGACTTTGATACAAATTGTTGAATGTATCTAATCTTTCAAATGACATTTTTAGTTGTGGAATTACTTCAATTCCATCGTTTCTGAATAAATAACCTGTATAAAAATCTCGTTTTACTATTGGAAAACTTTTATCATTAAAGTTTTGATACCATAATTTGTCTAAATCAATTTCTATAATGTTATTTCCATTTTCTAATGAACTTATATGTGCAAAAGTTTCAGCGTATTTAGCCCTATAAATTGATAAATGTTGATCGGAAATCCTTGCAAAAACTCGAACAAATAATTTTTTAGGTCTTGCAATAATTACATTGAATCGGGTTTTTGCCAAATAATCTTTTTCGATCATCATCAAAGCCGTTAAAACTTTTTGGTCAAGATCAAGAGCATTTTCAAAAATATGCCCAAAGTCATCTACAGATAAAAGCAAGTTTCTGCTTTTGTTGTTTTTAATGTATGCTTTGTGAATTTTTTTTAGAACTTCTTTGATTTGGTATTGTCTTAAAGCAGACATTCCGTGAAGTGCTTTTGTAAATCTTTGATCTTGAGAAGAATAATTTAAAGCTGCAAATCCTTTAATTTCTGGTTTTCTTGCAACTCTACCAATTTCTTGAACATAATCAGGTAATAAACCCGAAGGTGCGTGATGATAAACCAACTCGATGTCGGAAATATCTACACCCATACCAAATGCTTTGGTAGAGATCATTATTTTTTTCTGACCACTTTTGAATTGTCTAAATGAAAATTCCTTTTGTTCAGCAGGCATCGCACCATAATATCCTGTTGCAATTTCAAGATTGTCATTGTTAAGTTTGTCGATTATTTGACGAATATGCTTTGTATAAGGTGTATAAACTAAAGTTTTTAAACCAACTTCATTTATTTTTTTGATAAAATCAACCGTTTGAGCAAGTTTATTACTTTCATAATTTGCAGAAAAACGATCGTGGTTATTTACAGCAAATGTTATATCACTCCTTTTAACTTGTCCAATAAAAACGTGTGGATTGTGCATTACTAAACTATCAATACTATCAAAAACCATATCGTTCGCACCGCCATAAATCGCTGTTGCAGTAACTGCAACCATTGGAAAACTTAGATTGTGATATTTCCTTACTTTTCTAACGTGATTGCCTAAGAACCAATAATCCACACGAAAATCTCTTCCCCAAGTTGTAATTAAGTGAGCTTCGTCAATTACAAGTAAGCCAAGTTTTCTTTCGCCAATAAAATGTTTAATGTCGTAAGACATAAAAAGTTCAGGCGACATATACAAAATGTCGATTTCTCCACTTTGGCAATTTTCTATTACTCTTTCACGATCTATCAAACTTAATTCACTATTCAAATAGGCAACTTTATCAAAATTACGATCTGTAATAATTGCATTTACTTGGTCTTTCATTAATGCAATTAATGGCGAAATAACAATAGTAATGTCGCCACTTTGAGAAACGTAAAATGCAGGTAATTGAAAAAGAAGAGATTTACCTGCACCGGTAGGTGCAGTTAAAAACAAATCTCTTGTTTTTTCATTTCTTTTTGAATTTTCGTATTCTTTAATAATTGTTTCAACAATTAAGCCTTGTGAAATTTCAGAAACTTGATTCCCAATGTCAGGATTGCGATAAACTTTTAATCCTCGAAATTCTGCTTTTTCTCCCCAATATTTTAGAAGCAAATCTTTTGTTGACTGATTAACTTGATAGTCTTCTTTTATTATTTCTTCTTTTAGAAGATTTAATGAACCTCCAAATAGATTTAATACATAATTTACCTTTTCAACATTTTTTATTATTGAGCTATTAATTGGCTGTTTAGGATAAATCTTTACAATTGCATTTTTTTGCAGATTGTTCTCTAAAATACAGGAATTTAAGAAGAAATCTAATGCAGTTTGATCCGAACTAATATCAATATTGTCGAAATCTGAATTGTCGGATTCAATAAGTTTAGTCGTTTCTTCAAAAAGATTTATAGTTGTAAAGTCATCGTTTAATGTCTTTACTGAATAAAAGAAGTAATCTTTTATTTGTATTTGTTCAGCTTGATAAATTGGTATTTTTTCTGGTCGTGTTTCGATATTTTCATCACTGCTTTCCTCCAAATATTCATTCCTATTTATTGGAAAGAGTTGTCTTAAATTATCTTGAATTATTATTACTCTGTCTTTAAAGAATGAACTGTCAATATAGTGGATTAGGTAACTAAATTGAGCAAAGGAAAGTAAATGAAATTGTTTTTCAGAATTCAATTTTGTAAAAACGTTTGTAAACCAATTTTTGTCAAAAAGATCTTCATTTCCATTCAAGTGAAAAGTCTCCACGTCTGTTATGTTGTCTAAAAGAGTTGTTTTATTAATTAACTCCGATTGTCCAAGAAGCACAAATATTTGATTTGTCTTTCCTGCACTTTGTTTAGTCAAGATTTCAATTGTTTTGTTAGAGTAGAATTCTGAAAATGTCATATTGTGTCTTTATTTGCGGTCTGTTTGGTATAATGTCGCCCAATGGCTCGGCGAATTGGCGAAGTAGCGAAGCTGTATCGAAGATACAAAAGCGGAGCTATTTAGCCAAGTCGCTTGTTGTAAGCAGTCCGCGAAGCGGCGGCTTACGGCAAGCGACGTAAGTCGCCGAGCCATTGTTAGCAAGGAGCGCAGCGGATTGCTAACAACGTTTTGCAGATTTGCGATGGGCGGGATTTTTACCACTAATGTTTATGCGGAGCACAAAACTTTCGGTTACCACTAAACTGTCTGCGGAGCATGAAACCCCGCCTATTGCAAATGTGCTGTTACCAGCAGTGTTTTTTTCTCTGTCTAAATGGTCCATATCGAAGTCTGGGTGCTATTTTATTTTTTCAACCTCTATCCAACCTTCGTTTGCATGAAGCATGTAACAGACTATTGCGTCTTTTGCTGAACCGTTACATTCCTTTATCTTCTTGAAAGTCGCTGTTACAGCCGTCCCGTCTGAAAAGGATGAAACCTTTTCGAGGTTGCAAACTTGAAAGTCCTTGCCGTCTAAACGCAAATATGTCCCTGTGCAGTCACGCACTACTGTTACAGTTTGATTTCTCTCTTTTTTACAACTTGTAAACATTGTTGTCAAAACGAATAGAATTAAAATTGTTGAATATGTTTTTTGCATGTCGTATGTGTCTTTTAAGTTTTAAAAAATTGTCTAAAGTTAAAACGATTTATTGTCTATTGTCGTTGCCTACATTCATTTCTCATTTTCAAAAAGCGTTGTCAGTCGTTTTAGCTGATTGTCTGCCCGTGATAATTTTTTTCTTTAAAAGTCAGCGTTGAACTGTCTACCGCCAAAAGTTTAATAAAAGCACAAAACTTAAAAGTTACTGCAAAGTCAGGTCGAAGTCGTGAAGTGGACAGTCCACCGTTGACTTTACAAACTGTCGGGATTGTGCGGTCGTCTAACATTGCTGGTAACGAGCCGCGTATTGGCGATGGGCGGGATTTTTAGCACCAAAGTTGATACGAAGCACAAATGTTGAATTTAGCACTTCCGTTGATACGAAGCCGTTCGCCCGCCTATTGCCAATACGATGTTGGTGGCTGGCAAATTTTGTTGTCAAGTTTAGTCAAAATAATGAACTTTTTTTAATGCTTGTTTAAACTCGTCTTGAAATTTCCGTTGTCCGCCTTGTCCTGGAAATGTAATTCTTTGGTCAATTACGTTTTTGAATTTTTGCTTTAAGTAATAAAAAGCAATGTCGTAAACATTTGCCTTGATTAAAATAATTTGAGTGTTGTCGTCCGCAACAGAATTTATTTTGTCAACCAAACTCGGAAGTTGTGATTGCAAGTCCGTGTCAAGAAGCGAAAGTGGTAATTCAGACAAGTCAAGCAAGTAAAAACTGTCTTGTTGAAGTGTCTGCAAAATTGTGTTTTTTATTTCACTACTTCGTCCACTTAAAAGAAATTGTTCTTTAAGTTTTGGATAAAGTGCTTCTGCTACACCCAAAAATAAATAGTCGTGTTGGCGAACATCGTCGTAGTAGAAAAAACGTTCCAAACTGTCTGGCGGTGCTTCTGCAACAAGCAAATACTTTACTGTTTCGGGTTTGTATTTTTGACGTGCTTTTTCAAGTTGTTTTTTTAGTTGCGAAATATCGGTTGTCGTTTCTGTTGCTTTTGTCGGCTTAACAGTTGCTACTTTTTTTGTCTGTTGATTAGTGGACGAATAATTTGAAATAGCATTTTTTCCTTTGCTTGAATGTGGAATTGTCCAACTTGAACCTTTACCACCTGCTTGAAAAGCGTGTGGTAGTTGTCCTTTACGCAACAAGTCCCGAAGCGGTTTGCCTGGTCTGTCTTTGCTGTCTTTCAAAATTCCTGCTTTCGCAAGCAAATCATTAGCTTCAACAGGGTCAATGTCTGCTCTGCCTGATTTTGTCAAGTAGCCGTCTATGAATTTTGTAATTGCACTCATCTTTTGTCAGTTTTTCTGTCGGTGAAACGGTCGCCCATTGCTTGCCACCAACAATGGCTCGGCGAATTGGCGAAGTAGCGAAGCTGTATCGAAGATACAAAAGCGGAGCTATTTAGCCAAGTCGCTTGTTGTAAGCAGTCCGCGAAGCGGCGGCTTACGGCAAGCGACGTAAGTCGCCGAGCCATTGTTAGCAAGGAGCGCAGCGGATTGCTAACAACGTGCCGCGTATTGGCGATGGGCGGGATTTTTAGCACTGAACTTTAATCGAAGAACAGAAGTTGAATTTTGCACTTCCGTTGATACGAAGCCGTTCAGCCCGCCTATTGCCAATACGATGTTGTACGACGTAGTTATGTTTTGGGTTTTAGTCCAGCTAAATATTTTCGTATGTCATTTTCTAATTTATCCGGGTATTTGTACTCTAATTTTTTTGACAATTCAGTTCCTATTTCTGAAACTAAATCAGTCATTGAAAATAGAGCAGTCCAATTTTCCTTTATATCGCTCCCTGAAAATGTTTGTTCTGTTTTAGCCCACATTTCCTGGTTAAGATACTTTTTGAAAAGTCGTCCATATTTATTGGTCGTTATGTTCCAATTGTGTTCACTTGCAATGTGCCATTCAATTAAAGGAATTAAATATTCTGTGCGAATAACGGTTTCCGACATAAATTTCGCATAGAATATTTCATCTCTCACAAGACACTTTGCCACGTAAGTTGTGTCCCACCAAAAATCGTTTATTAGATTTTGAAACTCTTTTTCAGACGGTTTTTTGATAATGGAAATTTGATAAGTTGGTTTCAGCATTTGCTTTGTAATACCATCTTTATCAATTAAAATTTTATAACCAATATCCCAATCTTCTGGTAATTCTTTCTCTTGCGTTTCCTTTATAAATTTTGATTTGCTGTAAAGTTTAAAATCTACTTTCACACCGTCTTCATAAAGTAGCATTTTCATTGCGTGTTTATGGTTAAAACAACTTTCGTCTTCTTCAATCATAGCAATTGGATTTCCGAATTTAAGCGTCCAGCTTTTGTCTGAAATGTAATTTGTATTATCCTCAAAAACAAATTCAATGTCTAAATCACTAAATTCGTCAACAAGTGCTAAAGGATTTACAAGTGAACTTGTCAGAAGAAGAACTCTTACATCTTCGTTTTTCTCCGACCATTCTATAATTGTTCTTAACTTTTCTTCTCTGACTTTCATTTTGTTTGGTTCGGTTTTACTATGTCGTACAACGGGAAACGCATTGGCGAAGTGGCGGATAAATTGAACCGAAAGTTCAATTTAGCAGTGACGTAGCCGATGTGTTTCCACAGAAGCTAAATTATTAAAAAAAAGCTGAATGTGGGACACATTCGGCGGAATAAAAAGCACAAAAGTTGAATTTTGAACTTAACCCGCCATTTTGCCAATGCGATGTTATGTGTAGTTTTTTAGTATCTTTGTCAGATGAAATTATCAGATTAGCAAATTTACTTTACGCAACGTATAGGAAGAGAATAGTTTAGTATTATTCTTCGTTTCCTTATTGTCTCTTATTGTAAATTAAATATGTTAAATAATGAAAAATTACTTCGAAAGTCCTTTTAAAGGAAAAATAATCAAAGACCACATAACTAATCCCAATATAATTTCGGGTAAATATTCTTATTATTCTGGTTATTATCACGGTCATTCATTTGACGATTGTGCTCGTTATCTGTTTCCGGACAGGAATGATGTCGATAAACTAATTATCGGTTCTTATTGTTCAATAGGGAGCGGTGCAAGTTTCATAATGGCAGGTAATCAAGGTCATAAATATGATTGGATTTCCAGTTTTCCATTTTTTTATATGTCTGAATTTGATGTTTTCAGTAAAAGCCAAGATGGATTTCAAAAAGCAGGAGATACAGTTGTTGGGAATGATGTTTGGATTGGTAGTGAAGCTATGATAATGCCAGGAGTTCAGATAGGAGATGGAGCTGTTATTGGCAGTCGTGCTTTGGTTACAAAAGATGTTGAACCTTATTCAATTGTAGGGGGAAATCCAGCCAAATTGATAAAAAAGAGATTTAGTGATGATGACATCCAAAAATTGCAGGAAATGAAATGGTGGGAATGGGATGAAGAAACCCTTTTTGAAGCAATGCCAATTCTTTGTTCAAATAAAATCGATTTGTTGTACAAGTTTTTTAGAAAAATGAAATGATAAAAAGAAGGTTCCGAAATTCGGAGCCTTTTTGTTTTAACTGCGTTTGCGGCTAAAATTACACATAACGGCTGGCAAATTGGCGATGGAGCCGACTTTTAGCACAAATGTTGAATAGAATTACTAATCTTCAACATTGCACAAAAGTTCAATAGAAGTACTTCACCGGCTCTATTGCCAATTTGTTTGTTATGTGCCGTTTTATTCCATTTTATACATTTAACAATTGCTGAAACGTAAAGTCGGGTTTAAACATTTCAATTTCGTTTTGAGTTGATTCTTCTTGTGCTTCTTTGCCATAGATAAACATTTGCTGTTCATAATTTTTAACAGCCTCTTCAATGCTATTAAATTTTCCATCGGCTAGATTATCAGACAATATCAAGGCATCCACCAACCCACTATTTACTCCCTGCCCTGCAAAAGGCGGCATCAAATGTGCGGCATCCCCAATCATTGTTATGGGTAATGGGCGCTTGCTTTTCCAAGGCTTTTCTAAAGGAAATATCCGTGTAGCCAATCCTACAAATGACAACGTCGTATGAATCAATTCTTTGTAGCGTTCGTCCCAATCGGAAAATTCTTTCAGAAGAAAATCAACGACACTATTTCTGTTTTGAAAATCTACCTGCGTTTGGTTTTTCCATTCATCAGGTGTTTTAAAACTTATTCCAAAATGCAATGCACCATTATTATTGGGGTTAGCAAATAATAAATTACCTTGGTGAGATGCCATTAGCCGGTTTCCATTGCATAGCTGAAAAAATCCAGGACAGTTTATCTCTGGTTGATGAATATCGGCTTGTATATTGAAAGTACCTGTTTCTTCAACTTCCGTGTCGGTAACAAATTTTCTTACCTTGGACATCCCGCCATTGGCAAGAATAACCAAATCTGCTGTTTCACTCGGTTTATTCTCAAAAGTTAGTGTCCACTTCTTCTTACCAGGTTCAAGCATAACAAGTTTTCTATCCCAAATAACCGTGTCGTTTTCTAAACTATTCAACAAGATAGCCCTTAAGTCATTTCTGTTTATTTCAGGATTGTCAAATCGATTTTCGGGCTTTACATTTTTTGTGGATAAAATATTGCCTTTTTTATCAGCAATATTTACACCCATTGGTAAGGCTAAGTCATAATAAGTTTGTAACAATCCCGCTTTTTTCATTGCTTCCTGACCTGAACCTTTGTGTAGGTCAAGGGTTCCACCAAAAATTCTTGCCTCTCGGTCGTTGTCTCTTTCGTAAACTGAAACGTCTATGCCGTTTTGCTGTAATAATTTTGCCATAGTCAGTCCAACGGGTCCACCACCAATTATTGCAACGTTCTTATCACTAAGTAAATTCATTTGTTTGTCTGTATCTATTCGCATTGTCATTCAAAAATGGCCCATAACGGTTCTCAGCTATACGCAGGCAGGGATTTTAACCACTGAACTTCCTACGAAGAACTGAACTTTAAATTTACCACTTAACTGTCCTACGAAGCACGAAACCCCTGCTTGCGTATAGGTGATGTTATGCGGTCGGTTTTCATTTTCTCTTCTTTCTCGTTAATTTGTCAAGCAAAGTTACTAAATTTGCAGTCAAGCAATTTCAATTTTTGAATTATGTATTTCAGCAGACCTTGGACTTCTATCTAAGTGATAGGCAGTCCTGAAAATTCCAATCTCTTTTAGGTCAAGACAATTAGTCTATGGGTTTCGTGTACCGACTTTTTTGTAAAGGCGTTACGTTGTCATAGTTGCTCTGTCGGGTAATACTGTCTATTCACTTCTCCACGATTTGAATTCAAGTATTCACCTGTAAGTGTAATCTTCCCTATAAATAGCTACGATTATTAATGTAGTTTTATAATTTAGGGACAATGAAAAAAAGTAAGTTCAGCGAATCGCAGATCATCAAGATTTTATCACAGCAGGATTCGGGACAATCGGTTTCCGATATTTGCCGGGAACATGGTATTAGCCAAGGTACATTCTATTCATGGAAGAGCAAATACTCTGGTATGGAAGTATCTCAGCTCAAACAACTCCGTGAAATGGAAAAGGAGCTGGCCCAATATAAAAAGATCGTTGCCGAGCAGACCCTTCAGATTACCGTGCTAAAAGACGTTATCGAAAAAAAGCTTTAGGGCCTGCCGAAAAGCGTGAGCTTGTAGGTTATGCCCGTGAAGATTTTGGGATGAGCCTACGGCAGGCCTGTGCCGTATTTAATATCAGTACGTCTGTTTTTTATTACCGTGCAAAGCGCAGAGACGACACAGAAGTCATCGAGCAGCTTTCAAAGCTGGCCAGTCTGCACCGTACATGGGGCTTCTGGATGATGTACCACCGTCTCCGAAAGCTACAATATATGTGGAACCACAAACGTGTTTACAGAATATACACCGCCATGCGATTAAATTTGCGGAATAAGCGCAAGAAGCGTCTTCCTGCTCGGGTAAAAGCACCACTGCTGTGTCCTGTTGGGCCGAACATCACCTGGAGCCTTGATTTCATGCACGATACGCTTGCCAGTGGGAAAACGATCCGTACACTAAACGTCATCGATGATTTCAGCCGGGAGGCTCTTTCTATTACGGTGGACACCAGTCTGCCTGCACAACGAGTGATCCGAGAACTAGAAAAACTACTGGAGTGGCGCGGCAAACCCGACAAGATCCGTTCTGACAATGGTCCTGAGTTTGTTGCTGAGGCTATGCGGGGATGGTGTGAGCAGAACGGTATACAGTGGGAGTTTATCCAACCGGGCAAGCCTACACAGAACAGTTTGATCGAACGGTTTAACAGGACATTCAGGCAAGATGTACTAGATAGCTATATGTTTGACAGTTTGCCCGAGATAAGGAAATATGCAGATGCATGGGCATGGATGTACAACAATGAAAGACCCCATTCCTCATTGGGACAATTAACGCCGACAGAGTTCCTGTTGAAATATGGAAAACTCTCCGAGTTTCCCACATTCCAACAGGATAGCAATAGCAAATCTGATTGGAATTTTTTAGTTTTGAATGTAGCTAGCTAAGGGAAGATTACATAAGAAGTTACTAATGACAAAAAAGAAATTGCCCGTTCGTTTTACGGGTCAGCACTTTACTATTGATAAAGTGCTAATAAAAGATGCAATAAGACAAGCAAATATAAGTAATCAGGATACGGTTTTAGATATTGGGGCAGGCAAGGGGTTTCTTACTGTTCATTTATTAAAAATCGCCAACAATGTTGTTGCTATTGAAAACGACACAGCTTTGGTTGAACATTTACGAAAATTATTTTCTGATGCCCGAAATGTTCAAGTTGTCGGTTGTGATTTTAGGAATTTTGCAGTTCCGAAATTTCCTTTCAAAGTGGTGTCAAATATTCCTTATGGCATTACTTCCGATATTTTCAAAATCCTGATGTTTGAGAGTCTTGGAAATTTTCTGGGAGGTTCCATTGTCCTTCAGTTAGAACCTACACAAAAGTTATTTTCGAGGAAGCTTTACAGTCCATATACCGTTTTCTATCATACTTTTTTTGATTTGAAACTTGTCTATGAGGTAGGTCCTGAAAGTTTCTTTCCACCGCCAACTGTCAAATCAGCCCTGTTAAACATTAAAAGAAAACAGTTATTTTTTGATTTTAAGTTTAAAGCCAAATACTTAGCATTTATTTCCTGTCTGTTAGAGAAACCTGATTTATCTGTAAAAACAGCTTTAAAGTCGATTTTCAGGAAAAGTCAGGTCAGGTCAATTTCGGAAAAATTCGGTTTAAACCTTAATGCTCAAATTGTTTGTTTGTCTCCAAGTCAATGGGTAAACTGTTTTTTGGAAATGCTGGAAGTTGTCCCTGAAAAATTTCATCCTTCGTAGTTCAAAGTCGGGTGGTTGTCAAGATGATTTTTCTGGTTTGGTGTCGTCTTTTAAGCTGCCGCATAACGGCTCGGCGAATTGGCGAAGTAGCGAAGCTGTATCGAAGATACAAAAGCGGAGCTATTTAGCCAAGTCGCTTGTTGTAAGCAGTCCGCGAAGCGGCGGCTTACGGCAAGCGACGTAAGTCGCCGAGCCATTGTTAGCAAGGAGCGCAGCGGATTGCTAACAACGGTTAGTATATGAAAAGTAGGCGATTTCGAAGTGCCAAATTTTCGGTTAAGCACAAAGTATAATACGAGCCAAAAGCCTTGAATTTACTGCTGTTTCGCCTATTTTTTATATACATTGTTAGCGGGTCGTTGTTTTTGTTTATCAGTCATTTATGTGTTTTTCTATTCCATCAATTATTGATTTCCAATCATCAACGTGTAATTCGTGTCCTGTACCTTCAAGGGTGATTAGATTTGAACCTTTTATTTTTTCTAGTAATAAACCTGCATTCTTATAATGCCAAATTTTGTCGTCTGTTCCGTGGATAATTAAGGTGGGTTGTTTGATTTCGTTTAATCTGTTCCAATATTCTTCACCACCTTGCAATGCAGCGTGATTGAACATACTTATATAATTGTTGGCTCTATTGAACTCAGCTCTTATCAGTTTTTCACTTCTTTGTTTGTCAAATTGTTTCTTGCCACTCATTAATTCTGCACCCTGAATTAAATAGTTTACCACACTGTCTTCATTTGTCCAATTGACTGTACCTGCTTTACTATGGAAATCTAAAATACTCGTGTCCATTTCAGGTATAGTTGGGTCTGAGTCTCCCCAAGGGCCTGATGACATAAGAGTTAAGGAGTTAACTCTGTCGGCAAACTTTATTGATGCTATTTGAGAAATTAGTCCGCCCAAAGAAATCCCCACAAAATGTGCTTTGTCAATCTTGTAGCCATCCAATATTGAAATAGCGTCATTAGTTAAGTCAACAATATCGTATGGAGTAGAACCTGGTTCATAATTAGTGGATTTTCCTACATCTCTGTTGTCGTAACGAATAACAAAAAATCCTTTTTCAGATAATTGTTGGCAAAATTCAGTGTCCCAATACAGCATTGATACGGTTGCACCTGCTACCAAAAGGATTGCTGGATTTTTCTTATTTCCAAAACTTTCCGTACAGAGTTCAATGCCGTTTGTTTTAATTATTTTCTCTTTCATTTCTGTTTTCCTTTGTTTGCAACTGATTATTATCAGTCCTAAAATTAATATCCAAAGTAGTTTTTTTTTCATTTATCAATGTTTAACTGTTATGCTGGTATCTTTCACAATGCCCGCTAACGGTTTGGGGCTTTGCGAGGGCGGGGATTTTCAGCAGAAAATCTCGACCGAAGCACTAAGCTACAAATATAGCGAAAATCTCCAACGGAGTATTTTCGCCCCGCTCTTGCAAAACCCTTGTTACCTGCTGGCTGTGTTTTTAGGTTTGGATATTATGTTATCAACTTCTTTTTTCAGATAGTTTAAGTTGATTTTGTATTCTTCCGAATTGAGTTCGTCAAATTGTAATTGTTCGATAAACTCAAAAATATCTTGAAGTTTTCTACTTGTCAGATAATATTGTAAAACCGTTTCATTGATTTGATAATCAGGATTGAGTTCATAATATCTTTTGATAAACAAATCAAAATAAGGTTGCTGATAAATGCTGAAAATATCGGCTTCGGGTGGTGCAAACTTTATTCCTTCCCAATCCAAAAGATATAATTTTTGTTTGTCTGTGATAAGATTCCAATGATGAATATCTGTATGACATAAACAATATTTTAAATCTTTTTCCTTTAAAGCATTTGATAAATTATACCATTCGTTGATTTGATTTTTTATAATTGAAAGATTAGGTTGCAGTACCGTTTTGATTTCCGTTTTTAGTTGGTCAAGGTTTTTGTCTATCCAATTGTTTAGTTTAGAAATAAACGAAAGGTCAAATGTTTCAGAAATCTGCGAAAGGTCAAAAGGAGTTTTTTTTAAATGATGTAACTGACTGACAATTTCGGCTAATTGAGTTATTTGTTCTTTGGTTAAATTTTTTTCTCCAACTGTTTCTCCTTTAATGTAATCAAACAAAACATATATATAATTTTCATCTTCGCACCTAAAATCATCAGATTGCGTTTTAATCAATCGAATGATTTTTCCTTTCAGCAGAGTTTGATTATCAAGCCAATCCACAATGGGAAGATAAAGGTCGATGTGTTCCGTTAAATAAGAAGTTGATTTTCGACTTTTTTCATAAACTTTTAAAAAATAAAAATGCTCGTTTTCATCTTCTATTTTATAAGCCAAAGAAGCCCAACCACCTTTTTGTTTAGAAATTGTGTTTGTTTTGATAAGATATTTTTGTTGCAATGTTTTTATCAATGTTTCAACCATTTTATTTTGTCGGATTTTTGGTTTCAGCTTGCAGGTAATGGCTCGGCGAATTGGCGAAGTAGCGAAGCTGTATCGAAGATACAAAAGCGGAGCTATTTAGCCAAGTCGCTTGTTGTAAGCAGTCCGCGAAGCGGCGGCTTACGGCAAGCGACGTAAGTCGCCGAGCCATTGTTAGCAAGGAGCGCAGCGGATTGCTAACAACGGCTGGCAAATTGGCGATGGAGCCGACTTTTAGCACAAATGTTGAATAGAATTACTAATCTTCAACATTGCACAAAAGTTCAATAGAAGTACTTCACCGGCTCTATTGCCAATTTGTTTGTTATGTGCCGTTTTATTCCATTTTATACATTTAACAATTGCTGAAACGTAAAGTCGGGTTTAAACATTTCAATTTCGTTTTGAGTTGATTCTTCTTGTGCTTCTTTGCCATAGATAAACATTTGCTGTTCATAATTTTTAACAGCCTCTTCAATGCTATTAAATTTTCCATCGGCTAGATTATCAGACAATATCAAGGCATCCACCAACCCACTATTTACTCCCTGCCCTGCAAAAGGCGGCATCAAATGTGCGGCATCCCCAATCATTGTTATGGGTAATGGGCGCTTGCTTTTCCAAGGCTTTTCTAAAGGAAATATCCGTGTAGCCAATCCTACAAATGACAACGTCGTATGAATCAATTCTTTGTAGCGTTCGTCCCAATCGGAAAATTCTTTCAGAAGAAAATCAACGACACTATTTCTGTTTTGAAAATCTACCTGCGTTTGGTTTTTCCATTCATCAGGTGTTTTAAAACTTATTCCAAAATGCAATGCACCATTATTATTGGGGTTAGCAAATAATAAATTACCTTGGTGAGATGCCATTAGCCGGTTTCCATTGCATAGCTGAAAAAATCCAGGACAGTTTATCTCTGGTTGATGAATATCGGCTTGTATATTGAAAGTACCTGTTTCTTCAACTTCCGTGTCGGTAACAAATTTTCTTACCTTGGACATCCCGCCATTGGCAAGAATAACCAAATCTGCTGTTTCACTCGGTTTATTCTCAAAAGTTAGTGTCCACTTCTTCTTACCAGGTTCAAGCATAACAAGTTTTCTATCCCAAATAACCGTGTCGTTTTCTAAACTATTCAACAAGATAGCCCTTAAGTCATTTCTGTTTATTTCAGGATTGTCAAATCGATTTTCGGGCTTTACATTTTTTGTGGATAAAATATTGCCTTTTTTATCAGCAATATTTACACCCATTGGTAAGGCTAAGTCATAATAAGTTTGTAACAATCCCGCTTTTTTCATTGCTTCCTGACCTGAACCTTTGTGTAGGTCAAGGGTTCCACCAAAAATTCTTGCCTCTCGGTCGTTGTCTCTTTCGTAAACTGAAACGTCTATGCCGTTTTGCTGTAATAATTTTGCCATAGTCAGTCCAACGGGTCCACCACCAATTATTGCAACGTTCTTATCACTAAGTAAATTCATTTGTTTGTCTGTATCTATTCGCATTGTCATTCAAAAATGGCCCATAACGGGAAACGCATTGGCGAAGTGGCGGATAAATTGAACCGAAAGTTCAATTTAGCAGTGACGTAGCCGATGTGTTTCCACAGAAGCTAAATTATTAAAAAAAAGCTGAATGTGGGACACATTCGGCGGAATAAAAAGCACAAAAGTTGAATTTTGAACTTAACCCGCCATTTTGCCAATGCGATGTTATGTGTAGTTTTTTAGTATCTTTGTCAGATGAAATTATCAGATTAGCAAATTTACTTTACGCAACGTATAGGAAGAGAATAGTTTAGTATTATTCTTCGTTTCCTTATTGTCTCTTATTGTAAATTAAATATGTTAAATAATGAAAAATTACTTCGAAAGTCCTTTTAAAGGAAAAATAATCAAAGACCACATAACTAATCCCAATATAATTTCGGGTAAATATTCTTATTATTCTGGTTATTATCACGGTCATTCATTTGACGATTGTGCTCGTTATCTGTTTCCGGACAGGAATGATGTCGATAAACTAATTATCGGTTCTTATTGTTCAATAGGGAGCGGTGCAAGTTTCATAATGGCAGGTAATCAAGGTCATAAATATGATTGGATTTCCAGTTTTCCATTTTTTTATATGTCTGAATTTGATGTTTTCAGTAAAAGCCAAGATGGATTTCAAAAAGCAGGAGATACAGTTGTTGGGAATGATGTTTGGATTGGTAGTGAAGCTATGATAATGCCAGGAGTTCAGATAGGAGATGGAGCTGTTATTGGCAGTCGTGCTTTGGTTACAAAAGATGTTGAACCTTATTCAATTGTAGGGGGAAATCCAGCCAAATTGATAAAAAAGAGATTTAGTGATGATGACATCCAAAAATTGCAGGAAATGAAATGGTGGGAATGGGATGAAGAAACCCTTTTTGAAGCAATGCCAATTCTTTGTTCAAATAAAATCGATTTGTTGTACAAGTTTTTTAGAAAAATGAAATGATAAAAAGAAGGTTCCGAAATTCGGAGCCTTTTTGTTTTAACTGCGTTTGCGGCTAAAATTACACATAACTTATTTATTGATACGGCTTTTCTGTACAAAACAGCATAATACTTGATGTTTTTGTGCAGGTTTGTTTCTTTATTTGATCAAATATAACGAAAGTAGGTAGACAATGATTTCTTATTTCTCATCAAGTAATCACGTTACCTCCAATACCTTTTCACTTCAAACGCATAGGCATTTTTCTCATCCACTGCTTGGGTTGCTACCGTTTCAACATTCCAAGCGACAGCTTCGAATTTCGGGAAGAAGGTATCTGCACCAAATTCGCCCTGCACATGGGTAATAAACATCTCTTGAACACAATCAAGCGCTAAAGCTTCTCGGTAAATTTGTCCGCCTCCAATTATGAAAACGGTTCGTTCCACTTCATTTTTATAATGATCCAAACAGGATTCCAAGGAAGAAAAAACAACTGCTCCAGGAGCATGATATTCGGTATTGCGTGTTAAGACCGCATTCTCGCGGTTGGGCAACGGCCGAAAACGTTCCGGAATGGAATCGTAGTTTTTTCTACCTGTAACCACAATATGTCCCGTGGTTGTTTCTTTGAAAAATTTCATATCTGCAGGCAAATGCCACATCAAATCATTGTTCTTTCCAATACCGAATTGCTGATCAACAGCAACAATCAATGCTACTTTCATGGAAGTACTTTGTAAATTGTAGGTGAAATGAACACCATGCGGGGATTTGGAATTACTGCATCGTGAACCTGTGTTCCCCTGGCCTCTTCTTCCGTGAGAAAATAACCAATTACCCAATGATAGGTTCCATCCGGAGCCACCACCTTGTGGATCGTTGGGGTGAATTTTTTTGAGAAATTAATTGGATTGCGAAGTATCCCTTCTGAATACTCTTGGGCATAATACCCTGACAAAAGCAATTTGTAATGAGTCACAACCGTGGAATCAGCATCTACCTTATATTCAACAGATCCTTTCGAATGACTTTGAAAAAGTGCTCTTGAATCGGTGTAAAACAAGTTGCTTTTGGTTTGTACCTCAGGGGTGAAAAAATCCGGACGATGGATGCCATAATCAAACTCCGGTAGAATATAAAATGGTTTCACTGCAGCTTCTTGACGCGGATAAACCCAAGTGAAGGTATGTGTCACGTGTTCAATGTTGACTGCCTCGCTACTTTTTACCAAATCAGCCCGCAAAATCATACCGCCATCCTTGTAACGATCCCGCTTTTTTCATTGCTTCCTGACCTGAACCTTTGTGTAGGTCAAGGGTTCCACCAAAAATTCTTGCCTCTCGGTCGTTGTCTCTTTCGTAAACTGAAACGTCTATGCCGTTTTGCTGTAATAATTTTGCCATAGTCAGTCCAACGGGTCCACCACCAATTATTGCAACGTTCTTATCACTAAGTAAATTCATTTGTTTGTCTGTATCTATTCGCATTGTCATTCAAAAATGGCCCATAATGGCTCGGCGAATTGGCGAAGTAGCGAAGCTGTATCGAAGATACAAAAGCGGAGCTATTTAGCCAAGTCGCTTGTTGTAAGCAGTCCGCGAAGCGGCGGCTTACGGCAAGCGACGTAAGTCGCCGAGCCATTGTTAGCAAGGAGCGCAGCGGATTGCTAACAACGGGAAACGCATTGGCGAAGTGGCGGATAAATTGAACCGAAAGTTCAATTTAGCAGTGACGTAGCCGATGTGTTTCCACAGAAGCTAAATTATTAAAAAAAAGCTGAATGTGGGACACATTCGGCGGAATAAAAAGCACAAAAGTTGAATTTTGAACTTAACCCGCCATTTTGCCAATGCGATGTTGAACTAAACCTCCGGTAGCTTTCCCATTCGCCGTTTTAGTAATTTTGTTTTTATTAAACCCTAAAAAACATATAAAATGGCTACAAAAAAAAATCTCCGGAGGAGTTAAGGACTAACAAGTTTCTCAATCGTGCCTCTAGCGAAGTTAATGGTTTTGCCGAACTCCTGCAACGCTTTGAAAGAAATATTTCCATTCTGGGCAGAAGCAAACGAACCTTTGATAATTATTCCAGGCATGTTGCCGCCTTAGCGCTTCATTTCGGTAAAATCCCTACCGAATTAGACCCGGAAGACATCAAAGATTATCTCTTTGAACTTCTAAAGCGATCAAAAACCCCTTCTCAGTCGTACTTTAAACATACTGTTTACGGGCTGCGTTTCCTGCTGAAAACCGAAGGTCTACCTTACAGCTACCTCCATCTTCCCACCATTCCAAAAGTCAAGAAACTTCCTGTAATTCTCAGCCGGGAAGAGATCTGGCGCATGCTTCAAACCGCCGAACTCCTGAAGCATAAACTGCTCATAGGACTGATCTACGGTTGTGGACTCCGGTGTATGGAAGTGCGGAATATTGAACTTCAGCATCTGGATTTTGACCGGAAAATGCTTCACATTGTGCAGGGTAAAGGCCGGAAAGACCGTTATGTTCCGCTTTCAGAGCATTTAATCCGGGGATTGAAAACCTTTATTAAAGTTGAAAATCCGGTTCAATATTTATTCAACGGAAATCAAAACAGGAATGTTGAAGAGATTGACCAGCCGGATTCTGGCACACCGGATTTCGATTCCCGCTATAGTCAAAGAGGAGTTCAGTGGGTGATTAAAACTATTGCTAAAAAAGCCGGCATTACCAAAGAGGTTCATACCCACACTTTGCGACACAGCTTTGCCACTCATTTATTGGAAGATGGAGTTTCCATCATTATGGTTCAAAAACTTCTGGGCCATGAAAGAATTGAATCGACCATGGAATATTTGCATGTCTGTCAGCTGTCGGATCAGCAGCCGCACAGTCCTTTGGATACCGTGTTTGCTTTATGCCGCAAAAATGGAAACCCGAAGTAAGGGCGGAACTGTTGCTGAAGTTCTCCGCAAAATCGATTTACCGGCCAAAAACTTCAGCGTTCATCAGGAAAAGACACTTCGGGCTTTGTCCTGTTGCCGGACTTCCGCTCTGGGTGGTCATATCGATGCGTGTGACGGCTGCGGAAACCTTTCCATCAGTTACAATTCCTGCCGGAACAGGCACTGCCCGCAGTGTCAGGGACACAAAAAGGAAGAGTGGATCCAGAAGCGCGAACAGGATTTACTCCCGTGCAGTTATTATCATCTGGTTTTTACGCTTCCTGAAGAACTGAACGGTTTGGCCATTGCAAATCCCACCCTCATTTACAAAACCCTGTTTGAAGCCGCTTGGGCAACTTTAAACCAGTTCGGGAAAACCGAAGGAATCCAGTTGGGAATGATTGCGGTTTTGCACACCTGGGGGCAGAACCTGAGCTTGCATCCGCATTTGCACTGCATTGTACCGGGTGGTGGAATCAGCCAGCAGGGAAAATGGAGAAGGAAAGTACGAACAGATAAATATCTCTTCTCTGTAAAAGCGATGAGCAAAGTGTTCCGTGCGAAGTTTGTGGCTTTATTGAGAGCTAATGGTATGAGTGACCAAAACTTGACTGAAAGGCTTTTCTCCAAAAACTGGGTTGTGTATGCGAAAAGACCTTTTGGTGGTCCCAAGCAAGTCATCGAATATTTAGGCAGATACACGCACAAAGTGGCCATCAGCAATCACCGGATTAAGGAAGTCACAGATAAAGAAGTTCGTTTTGCCTACAAAGATTACCGCAAAGGCGGCGAGAAAAAAGAAATGACTTTATCGAATGTGGAGTTTATCAGACGCTTCAGTCTGCATATCCTGCCGAAAAGATTTGTAAGGATCCGCCATTACGGTATTTTAAGCAGCAGCTGGAAGCGTGGAAAACTCCAGGGTTTGCAAGAAAGTTTAAAAGTGGAACGGAGCGTTTTTGTTCCCCAGACTATGCTCAGAAAATGCCGCTGTTGCAAAAAAGGAAACCTGGTGGCCATTGCCATTTTCGGGCAACGTGGTCCGCCACAGGATTTTCTTTTCGTCACCCAAACTTTCTCTGCGAAATAAACTTTGCGGGTAAGGGAAATTATATGCTGAAACGAAAAATCACAGCATTTAAACCCTACAAAGTACCACTTCTGCCCACAAAAAAAGCAGTACTTCTAAAAAAACTGCTTTGTGTATCTAAATTCTAAAAACGATAACTCCATAGACTGCCAAAAAAGCTCCCGAAGCTTCCGTTCAACGGGCTTTCATTGTTGGCTTTTCAAGCCCAACGAAAGCTTAGTTATTATGTGTAGTTTTTTAGTATCTTTGTCAGATGAAATTATCAGATTAGCAAATTTACTTTACGCAACGTATAGGAAGAGAATAGTTTAGTATTATTCTTCGTTTCCTTATTGTCTCTTATTGTAAATTAAATATGTTAAATAATGAAAAATTACTTCGAAAGTCCTTTTAAAGGAAAAATAATCAAAGACCACATAACTAATCCCAATATAATTTCGGGTAAATATTCTTATTATTCTGGTTATTATCACGGTCATTCATTTGACGATTGTGCTCGTTATCTGTTTCCGGACAGGAATGATGTCGATAAACTAATTATCGGTTCTTATTGTTCAATAGGGAGCGGTGCAAGTTTCATAATGGCAGGTAATCAAGGTCATAAATATGATTGGATTTCCAGTTTTCCATTTTTTTATATGTCTGAATTTGATGTTTTCAGTAAAAGCCAAGATGGATTTCAAAAAGCAGGAGATACAGTTGTTGGGAATGATGTTTGGATTGGTAGTGAAGCTATGATAATGCCAGGAGTTCAGATAGGAGATGGAGCTGTTATTGGCAGTCGTGCTTTGGTTACAAAAGATGTTGAACCTTATTCAATTGTAGGGGGAAATCCAGCCAAATTGATAAAAAAGAGATTTAGTGATGATGACATCCAAAAATTGCAGGAAATGAAATGGTGGGAATGGGATGAAGAAACCCTTTTTGAAGCAATGCCAATTCTTTGTTCAAATAAAATCGATTTGTTGTACAAGTTTTTTAGAAAAATGAAATGATAAAAAGAAGGTTCCGAAATTCGGAGCCTTTTTGTTTTAACTGCGTTTGCGGCTAAAATTACACATAACGGCTCGGCGAATTGGCGAAGTAGCGAAGCTGTATCGAAGATACAAAAGCGGAGCTATTTAGCCAAGTCGCTTGTTGTAAGCAGTCCGCGAAGCGGCGGCTTACGGCAAGCGACGTAAGTCGCCGAGCCATTGTTAGCAAGGAGCGCAGCGGATTGCTAACAACGTTTGCGAGTATACGATGTTCACTGGCGGTATAATATCGCCTGAAAGGCGTTACCGCCAGTGAATATGGGTGAGCGACGGCAGGAGCGAACCGTATACTCGCTGTTAAACGACCCGACGACCGAAGGGAGGAGAGCGCAGCGGGGCGCAACTGAAAGGAGCGAGTTTGAAAAAACAAACCGATCATAATTTAAATTTTAGCAATTTTATACTTTGAATCTTTTTTTGAACATGGTGTACCCTTGCTCAAAGGTACACGGATACCCAATCATGGAATCAATCATGATAGAAAGCGGAACTCTTTTGAAATACAATTGCGACCTCTTTAGTATCTGACTGTCTTTTTTGCCAGAGTACAAGTCAAGAACTTTCTCAGTAAATTTCTGTCCATATTCCAATAGGCCACTAAAATCAATTGCTGGATCTCCAAATGCGCGGTCGGAAAAATCTATAATGTTAGTTTGTTTGAGTTTATCGTCCCAAAGAATATGCTCGGCTGATAAGTCATTATGGACGAGCGCATTTGAATATTTGTGGCCGAGAGCGTCTTTTAGTTCAACTAAATAATCTTCAATGAGCTGAATGTCTTTTTTTCGGAGCCGAGGAAAAAGAAGTTTTTTAACATTACTGACGAGTTCTTTGTAGATTTTTTCTTGGTTTTCATCTCTAACGTTGTATTTGGTCATAACTGACTTTGGCGTTGCGTGGAGGGCTGAAATAAATCCAGAAAGTTGTTTGGCAACGGTATCTTTTTCCGAGGCGGAGAGGCGACGAAAACGTGAAACGGTAAGCTCTCGGCCACGTACCATATCATATCCAGCAATTGATTTGTCTTTGGAAATATATTTGTACTCTGGAATACCTACACGGAATCTCTTTTTTAGATAGCGGAGCAATTGTATTTCATTTTGAAACTCGTCTTTGTACTCTTTGTCTTTGGGGAAGCGAAAAATGATTTTCTCATCAAGAACAATGATAATGTGATCCCATCCGTGAGTAAGTACGCGATGCTTTTTCCACTTTATCTGAGGAAAATCATTTTTGATCTTTTGTAAGTAGAGTTCCGCTTTCATAAAATTGCTAAAATTTTCAAATATTAAAAGGTTTGTTTTTTCAAATTTCGTTTAACAACATCTGTTTTAACGAAACGAATATACGGAAAATTTCGCTTAACCAACCCTATATACGTGTTTCGTTATTTGACTTTTCTTTCTACATAAGATATTGATATATTTGTATTTAAAAAATAAAACCGCACAAATAGCGAAACAAAATATTATAAAATACTATTTCCCTGATATGAATAGCGAAATCATACTTGAAACCTTCGAAAAGAGATTGCTGATGCAGAGATATGCTGGCAATACCATTAGATCGTACAAGGATTACGCTAGTATATTTCTTAAACATGTTAGCAAATATCCCTCCCTTGAAGAAATTCCACTGTCAGATATTGAGGCGTTTATAAACGAAAAAGTTCAAAATGGGAAAATTAGTGTTTCCTATCAAAAAGGATTAGTGGGCGCAATCAAGAAGATGTACGAACTGATATTGGACAAAAAAATCCAACTGTATTACTTATACCCGAAACGATCATTTTCTAAATTACCTAAATTCTTTTCAAAAGAAGAAGTAAGAAATATTCTCGATAACACTCAAAATCTAAAACACAAGGCTATTCTGATGACAATCTATAGTTGTGGACTACGTCTTAGCGAACTGTTGAATCTCAAAATCAAAGACATAAAATCTTCCGATGGAATTATCAGAATCCATCAAAGCAAAGGTAATAAAGATCGGATTGTATCATTACCAGACAAATTGCTGGCGACTTTGAGACATTATTATCAAGCATTCAAGCCAAAGGAGTACCTCTTCGAAGGTGAGAGGGGTGGCAAGTATAGCGAACGAAGTGTACAGTTGATTCTGAAAAAAGCATTGATCAAAGCAAATGTTCAGTCGGAAGGCTCTGTACATACATTGCGACATTCTTATGCCACACATTTAATCCAATCAGGTATCGATATCCGAATTGTAAAAGAGTTATTGGGTCATGAAAATATAAAAACGACTATGATCTACACTCATATCACTGACATAGACAAGCAAAAGACTCCTAGCCCTCTTGATTTTTTATAAGAATAAGATGAACTTTTCACGCTCTATAGAAACAAGCATTATGTTCCAATCATTCTTTAAGAAGGGTTATTCTTCTAGCTTAACTTTGCTTAGGTTATTGAATAATCAATATTCAGATATAATTTGTCCGAAATGTGCCCGAAAAAAGAAAAAGCCACTGATTATCAGTGGCTTTTGTCGGGGTGGCAGGATTCGAACCTACGACCTCCACATCCCAAATGTGGCGCGATACCGGGCTACGCTACACCCCGAGAAGGTATCACCTTTTTCTTGTGTGGCACAAATATACAACCTTTACCTACAATCTTCCAAATAGTAATCGAAACATTAAATTAACATATTGATTATTATGAGAATAAATTACTTTTTCTACGACACAATAACCCCCATTTCAACGTTTATACTATTAAATAGGAATTAAATACGATATTTGAACAAGAATGAAACATGCTTTAAACATAATTTCCAAAACAATTATGACGAAACTTTTTAGAAATTGTCTAATCTTATCCCTTTTTCTGACAGCCTGTGTTTCGAATACTAAGGAGGAGAATGGCACCGATACAACAAATGTTGAAAATCCTGAAGAATATAATTTAACAAAGGTGGAAGCATTGGAAGATTATATCCTTGCCTTGGATTCTACTGACATCGAAAGCGTAGGCAAAGCAACCACTAAATTCAAGGAGCTCTTCGAAAACAAAGAAAATCCTGAAAATGATAAAGCAGTTGCTTTACTAATGGATTATATCGATAAAGTGTCCATGTATGGAAACCGTTCCGCATTTGATGAAGAAATAAACTACAGACCCTTAGTAAATATTGAATTCGATGGAGGCAAAGCTGCAGTTCCTTCAGATCTTGAAAAAGCCTATGATAAAATTAATCGTAATGGCTTTAGAGTTCGTGAAACTGAAGGTATGTTTGACTTAGAGCCTAATCCATTGTATTTTCAAGATAATTTCTATCCATACATTTCATCGGATCTTGAGATATTATTGCAACAAATTGGAAGAGATAATATGGAAGGTTATGCAGATGATGCTGCAATTGCAATTCCTTTCCAATCATTGGTTCAAAGAACCGTTTGGTATGAAGATTTTGCAAATAAGACCAAAGGTTCAGTAGCTGGAGAAAAAGCGCAAAAGGAGTACGAGAAATACTTCACAACCCTTACGATTGGAATGGATAATACCCCAGCCATTGAAAGCCAACAAATTTCACCATATTTTCAGGAAGCTTATACTTATTTAAAAGATTTTGCTCCAAATTCTGCGACTTATAAAAAACTAGAACCTTATATCGCATTGCTTCAGGAACAAAAAATCGATGAGGCGAAAGCATTACTTCCTAATCTAATTGGCAGAAGCATCAATTAATATCTTCTTTCATGCGTTCTCTTCCCAAACCCAAAAAGACGGTCGATTTACATGCCGAGGCTTTTCTCGCCGACTTGGATAATTATGAGTTGGATGAATTGCTCATGGAAACAATTGATTACCTCAGGGAACAGCTAGATGCTGCCATTTATTGGGAATATCCGGAAATAAAATTTATTCATGGAAAAGGTAAAGGCGCACTAAGGAATGCCGTCTATGAGGAATTAAAAGTCTATAAACAATCCAATGCAATTAGCCAATTCTACCCTTCATACTCCAATGAAGATATTGTAGTCGTGGTAATTGGCTTATAGAACCTTGATTCGATAAACCTCGTAGGGATATTGAACCAAATCCTTCCCATTATTCCATGTCGGCAATAACTGCATTTGAGCACAAGAAAAATACAAATAACCATCTGAACCTACACCAAGGGAATCAGGCCAAAGTAATCTAGAATCCTGGACCAGCATTTCTAATTTCCCTTCTGGCGTTATTCGTCTAATAGAATAATCCAAGGAGGTTGTCAAATAAACATTTCCAACCTTGTCAGCAACCAAACCGTGAGTCACTCCCACTTCCCCAAGGTCCTCTACTTTTGCTAACAAATCATTTTCTTTTATACTAGAATCAGCCAAGTATTTAGTTTCAATCCTATAAAGATTCAAGGCATTAATGGGTTTAAAATAAAACCATTTATTATCCTTGGTCAAAGCAATACCATTCACATTAGATTTAAAAGGATTACCATCCTTATCCTTCATTTCATGTCCATTATAGGATAAAATAATATTTGGATTGGTTACAGTAAAAGGAGTATTGCTTAATACTTTTCTCGTATTACCAGTTTTCAGATCTAACACAATTATAGAGGCTTGGCCAGGATCTGAAAGATAAGCTAACTGCTTATCAGTATCAACACGGACATCATTCAAGCCGGATTTGTCTTTATCTAAATCCTCAAAAGTAAAGACTTTCTCCACTTGGTTATTCTTCAAATCAATTTGAACAAGCTTGAATTGACCTTGAGAGGTATTATTCCCATCCTTCCCAAAGATAGATCCAGCTGATGCAGGTTTCGAATCCAATACCCACAGTTGATCATTGGTATCAACATAGATATCTTGGACATTGACAAAATGCTTATCATAATCCCCTGAAGTAGCATTCCATTTATCATCTGGAAAAGCCTTCCTTTCACCATTTATAATTTCTGCTAAACCATATAAATATGGCTCTTTATGAGGGAAAGAAACAAAAACTCGATTATCAGAAGAAACGGAAACACCAATGGGTTGTGATTTTCCAAAAGATGCAACCAACTCTAAATGGGGACTTTTAGTTTGAGACATAACATTGAAAGTAAGGGAAATAGCAAATAAAAAGTTTATCAGAAAATACTTCATCATTATATTTTATCGATTGTTAACATGTGTTATTAAAATAACAACTTGAGAGAAATACTGTTTTAATCAATTGATTTTCAATAGCATATTTTAAGAATTTATTAAATAACTCTATGACTAAAACAAAAAAGGCCGCTAAATTTAGCAGCCTTTTTGTTTATTGGATTGTAAACCCTCGATGGGATTGATACAAATCCATGCTCTCAAAATTATTTTTGAGCCTCAGTAATGGTAATTTTTCTAAATTCAATTGGCCCATGATCACCTTGAATATACAATGGTCCTGGTTCTCCTTCTTTAGAATCCAAAGCACCACCAGTGATTCCTGGGATTTCTTGTTGATTAATAACAGTTTGACCATTGATAGCAACTGTTACTAAACGTCCAACTAAGGTAATCTCCATATTATTCCACTCGTTCGGCCCGTTTGTAACCATAGCATTAGGTGTCAAGAAACCGTAGATTGCTCCAAAATAAAGGTTTCCTGGGTGTCTATCTTTAGGGGAATCTTCGATTTGTACCTCATAACGTCCTCTTAAGTAAACTCCCGAGTTACTTCCTTCAGGATATTTGAATTCCAGGTTAAGTTTGAAGTCTTCAAAAGATTTTTCAGTGATTAAGTTAGCACCTGCTTCTTCATTTGTTAAGATTCCATCTATAACCACCCATTTGTTTTTATCATTAGAAGGCTTCCAACCCGTTAGGTCCTTACCATTGAATAATTCAACTGGAGTTCCCCATTTAGGAGCAACAGTTCTATTCAAATATGGAGCTTTAGTTCCTGTAAATGTATATTTTTCTCCATTGTTATTGGTGATCGTACCTTTTAGATCTGCACCTGTTAATTCACCTTCAATTACAACATCTCCTTCGCCTCCTTCCCACTGTGGTGGAATAGCAAACGAAAATTTACCGTCTTGCAATTTAATATGTGAAATAGGTCTGCTACTGCCAGAATCGCCAACCCAATAGCCTACCAAAGTAGTAAAACCAGATAATTTGATTTCAATCCAAGAAGGCACTTGTTTTCCATTCTTGTCTACATTAAGATCCCAGCGACCCAAAAGCTCTTTGGATTCCTCAGGAATAGTTTGTGATGCAGGATTATGTTCCACCTCTTCTTTTTTCTCTTGGTTGTCTGCTTTTTCCTGTGTACCATTTTGACATGAAGTCAAGCCCAATCCAAGGATACTTGAGATAGCTAAACCGTAAACAAATTGTTTGATCATCTTTAATTATTTTTGATTGATTTTTTTAAACTTTATAATATTGTTCGAAACCTTGTCTTGGCGGTGGTCCGATTAATAGTGCATTAGCAAATTTATCATTTGTAATTTCTTTTTTCACAGGATCGAACTTAAATTTTCCATTTAATCGCTGTGCTATCACACCTAAACAGAATACTTGACTCAAAGGTCCTGCAATATCGAATGAAGAACGAGTCTTTTCTTCCCCTTTACAAGCTTTTAAGAAGTTGGCAAAGTGATTAGAAGGAGTATTAGGTACTTCCGGTAGTTTATTCGCCAAATCTTTTGCTTTTGACTCAGGAATAATCGACAATGTACTAGCATGTGAACCACCTTTGAAGGTAAGATCTTTACCATAAATAATTTTTCCTGGATTTAATTTTGCAGGTTCTAGATTTCCTGTGCTTGGCGGTGGAATATTTGGATCCAATCCTGAAACTCCATAGCCCTCTGGAATTGGAGGAAGATTATTAATTCCATCATACCACATAATATCTAATGCAGGCATTCCCTTGCGTTTTGGAAAGCTAAATTTCAAGGTAGAAGACATTGGGAAGAAGAAAGAATTATGTCCTTCTAACATCTCTGCTCCTACTTCCGTAGGTAATCCTAATTTCAGGAACTCATGTGATGTATCCAAGATATGGGCTCCCCAATCTCCTAATGCTCCCATTCCAAAATCAAACCAACATCTCCACTGTCCATTTACAAAATCCTTGTTATAGTTGTGACCCAAGGTTTGCATTTGCCATAAATCCCAATCCATCGTACTAGGAATTGGTTCTGCAGGCGGGAAGTTCTTCATATTTACATCCCAGCCATGCCATCTACGTGGCATATTCATATGGCCTACAATCTGGGTTACATCTTTGATAATCCCAGCCTCTGTCCATTCCTTAAATTGAAAATAGTTGGCTTCGGAATGTCCTTGATTACCCATTTGGGTGGCTAATTTTGGATTTTTCCGAGCCTTTTCCATCATCAACTCCACTTCTAAAAAAGTACGAGCCATTGGCTTCTCTACATAAACATGCTTTCCAAGATCCAATGCCATCATGGTAATCGGGAAATGAGAAAAATCTGGTACACCAACAGTTACCGCATCGATTTGATTCCCCATTTTATCAAACATTTGTCTGAAATCCTGGAATCTCGGAACATCTGGAAATTGCTTGATTGCAGCTTCCGTATGTTTTGCACCCATATCCACATCACAAAGTGCAACGATATTACATAACCCAGTTTTATGAAGTTCCATAAGGATCTCTCCCCCTCTAAAACCAATCCCAATTGCAGCTAAGTTAACTCGCTCATTAGGTTTTGCCATTACAATACTGCCTAAAGGACTACTGGCCAAAGTCAAGGCTCCTCCAGCAATTATGGATTTCTTTAAAAAACTCCTTCGAGAAAAATAATGATTCATCTGTAATATGTTTAGGTTTATGAATGTTACATGAATGATTAGCTTAAAAATAAAAAAAAAACCTAATTTAAGCGACCTTATTGGTTAATAAACTATAAACCTGTTACACAAAACACATAAATGATGAGAAAAACCTATTTGAAATCTATGTTCAGCAGCGGTTTGAGTCTACTTTTACTGACTTCCTTGAACATTTCATGTCAGCAAAATAAAAAAACAGAAGACGGTTGGGAAAATTTATTCAATGGCAAGGACCTCAGTGGCTGGAAAAGTTTAGCTGGAAAAGCAGACTATCATGTTGAAGATGATGCGATCGTTGGAGTAATGACCAAAGGAACACCTAACTCCTTTTTGGTGACTGAAAAAGAATATGGTGACTTTATTTTAGAATTGGATGTAAAATTAGAAGGAAGTACAACTAACTCTGGAATTCAAACTAGGAGCCATTTTGATTCAACAGCAAATAATGGTAGCGGAAGAGTGTATGGAAGACAACTTGACATTGACCCTACTACCAGAGCTTGGACTGGCGGAATTTATGATGAAGGTCGTCGCGAGTGGTTATATCCTTTGGATCTGAACCCTGCAGCAAAAACTGCCTTCAAGCCCAATGAATTTAATCATTTTCGTATTGAGGCCATTGGTAATGAAACAAAAACTTGGGTCAATGGTGTGCCAGCTGCTTTTGTAATTGATAGTTTGGATGATTCTGGTTTTATTGGCCTTCAAGTACATAGCATCCCTGACTCATTGGATGGTAAAAAAGTTTATTTTAAAAATATTAAGATCCAAACCAGCAACTTAAAACCTCAAGAATTTCCTCAGGATATTTATATCGTAAATAAAAAGTCCAACGATCTGTCAGAGGCAGAAAAAGCAGCAGGATATAGCTTATTATTTAATGGAAAAGACAGTCAGGGTTGGCATAGTGCTCGTGGAGATAAATTCCCTGAGAAAGGTTGGAAAATTGAAAATGGCTTAATCGAAGTTCAAAAATCAGATGGCGCCGAATCCACGAATGGTGGTGACATCATAACCGATAAACAATATAAGGCATTTGATCTTGCTTTTGATTTCAAATTGACTCCTGGAGCAAACTCTGGAGTTAAATACTTTGTTACCTTGGATGAAAAGACAGCTGGCTCAGCAATTGGTCCAGAATACCAAATCCTGGATGATGAACTTCATCCTGATGCTAAATTAGGAAAGGATGGCAACCGTACTTTGGCCTCACTTTATGACCTGATTACATCCGACCGTAACCCAAGACCAAGGAAACCAATCGGTGAATGGAACCGCGGCAGAATCGTAGTTACTCCTGATAACCACGTTACATATTATTTAAACGGTTTCAAAATGTTGGAATTCGTGCGTGGCTCTGATGAATTCAGAAAACTTGTTGCAGGAAGTAAATATAAGGATTGGAATAAGTTTGGTGAGGCTGAACAAGGTCATATCCTTTTGCAGGATCATGGAGATGCAGTGTCCTTTAGAAGTATAAAAATCAAAGAACTTTAAGAGCATAAAAAAAGGAGAATAATATTATTCTCCTTTTTTTATCAAATGCAAACCTTATAAGCTTGATTTAAAATCTTTTATTTTAGATTGAAATCCTTCAAATTCAGCAGCCTGCTGGTTGATAAAACTATTATCCTCAAGTCGCCCAACAACTTCATTCATTTCAGCTTCCGATTCATAAACCATTAACCTAAATGGATTGTGATAATCCTTGCTTCTTGATTTATAGATTTCATCACATATCCACCTTTTGGTCTCCAATGCTTCATCAAATAGAGTATTCCAGAAATCTGCATCCCAATTTGTGGAATCTGTCTCCGTAATCTCTTGCAAGGATGCTAAACTATGTACAAGCTTATCTTGGATATATTCACTACTCAATTGATGGTAATTCGAATGAACCTCATCCCAAGAATTGATTTTTTTATCTTTTAGATTCTGTAATAGAGAGTTTAATTTATTCACAGGAACCAACTGACTTCCTACATTTTCAAAGTCTTCTCTTACCAATCCTTTTGTTGCGATAGTACGAATACTGTTTGTAAAATCAGCTGGATCTATCAAATCCAAAACCTGACAAACTGCATAATATCGAATCAACTTTTTGAATAATTGAAAAGATTCTTTAGGCTTTAGCAATACCACTTTCCGCTTTGAAAATTCGGCATTATCCAAGAAGATTTCCTCCGATGATTTATCTGAACTCTCCAACCAAGCTAAAGGATCAGCTGTCTGCAAAGATTTTTTAACAGCCATCTTAATCTCTTCTATCCCCGTAAACAACTCATTCACTGTATCCGGGGCTAGGATATCATATTCAAAATATTGGTTTTTAAATGAACGCTTATCACGACTTAGGAACTTGTTGGTATTACGCATTAATGCATACATATTATACATAAACCAATAACCAGGAACAATAATCAGGCGGTCATGAGTAACATCATTACTTACTAAAGAAAATGGAAATTTAATATCCAATTCATGCAGGAAGTCACCTTTTACAATTAATGTATATGAGGCGAATCTTGAATTATGTTTCAGACTCACACACAGACCTGGCCAAAAGCCTCGACCTGCGATAATTTCACCATCTGCACCTCTTGAGTTATGATTCGAACCTACTGTAGCACCCGCAGCCATATTACTTTGACCTTTTATCAATGCGGCGCATAAAAAGGAGTTATTATGATGCTGCTCATGTGCCGGGAAAATAAGTGAATTCAACACCTCACAACAAGAAATAGTGGAGTTATCTCCCAAGAATGAGTTAATCAACCTCGCACCATATTTCAACTGTGAATAAGAGGATAAAATAAAACGAACAGCTTTAACCCCATAAAACACACGACAACCATATCCTATGATACCATTTACCAACTCACAACCCTCGCCTATTTGGGTATAAGCCTCCGAAGTGGAATTAATGGTCACATTCTTCAATTTACTGATTCCTTTGATATAGGCATCAGAACCGATTTTAACGTTCTTGAAAGTATGCGAATTTTTGATAACTGTACGGTCTCCAATTTCGCTGTAATAGCCCCTGATATCATTGAATTTTTCATTGGTAATATCATAAAACCGCTTTTGAAGTTCCTTATCTTGACGATTACGCGTCCAAAGATAGACATCAGCTGCCTGCATACCATCAAATGGCAATACGGCACGACCTCCATTTTCATTACATAATTCTAAAAAAATCCGACTTGTATCAGGATCTCCAGCCTTCAAGATACCGTTCCCGAATTTAGCATTGGAACTGGTCTCCATCTCATTAACATTTAACAAGATGACTTCATTTCCAACAATAAAATGAGCAATATAACGAACTTGATGCAGTGCCACACAGTCGCCAAGATCACAAGAAATAATTTGAGAATTATAAATCCCTGCCGGTAAGCGGATATCTCGATATTCAAGATAAACCTCTTCCATATCACCAATCCGAATCAACCCAAAGAACTTAGATCTTTTGATTTGTCTTGGAAGAAATTTATCTGTAACCAGGACATCATTCCAATTGGTAGATTCATTATGGTTTAGCTCGAGGATGCGGATTTCCTCCTCGGTTAGATTACGATATTGCTTGTTGGATTTATTTTGTTCAAACCGAAGGTAGTATTCATTCTTCCCTTCTGGTAAATATTCGGCGGGTATGAAGTCATACCCGATCCGATTTAATGGTAATTTTATTATATATCCCATAATACTATTCCACAGTTACTGATTTAGCTAAATTCCTTGGTTTATCAACATCTAAACCGCGGTATACCCCAATGTAATAGGACAGTAGTTGCAATGGTACTACCGTTAATAATGGAGCTATAACTTCATCAGCCTCTGGAACAACCATCACATCATTGGAGATGCTAGGTGTGATTTCATCTCCTTCTGTCATAACAGAGATAACCATACCTTTTCTGGCTTTGATTTCTTGGATATTACTTACGATTTTTTCATGGTAAGCGTCTTTACTCGCAATAAAAACTACTGGTAATTCTTCATCAACCAAAGCGATTGGGCCATGCTTCATCTCAGCAGCAGGATATCCTTCAGCATGGATATATGAAATCTCTTTTAATTTCAAGGCACCTTCTAATGCCGTTGGAAAATTATACCCACGACCTAAGTATAGAACATCACGTGCATCCTTGTACTTATAAGCAATGGCTTTAATATTATCTACTTCGTTGTCTAATACCCATTGAACTTTCTCAGGGATATCGTTCAACTCTTTACATAATTCATCAAATCGTTCGTCACTTATAGTTCCTTTTGCCTTAGCAAGTTTTAATGCAAACAACATTAATACAGCCAACTGCGCAGTATAAGCTTTTGTACTCGCTACACCGATTTCTGGTCCAGCATGGGTATAACATCCCGCATGGGATATCCTAGCGATAGAAGAACCTACAACATTCACAATGCCGAAAATAGTAGCCCCTTGAGCTTTAGCACGTTCTAATGCAACTAAGGTATCAGCTGTCTCTCCACTCTGCGAAATAGCAATGATTACATCATCTGAACCAATTACTGGATTTCTGTATCTGAACTCAGATGCATACTCCACTTCCACATTCACCCGGCATAACTCCTCGATTACATACTCTGCAACAAGACCAGCATGCCAACTGGTTCCACAGGCTACAATAATGATACGTCGAGCATTTGCTAATTTATCTTGGATAGCATCTACTCCACTCAAAATAATACGATGTTCATTTAAAATCAATCGTCCTCTAAGTGAATCTGCAATGGTAGTTGGTTGCTCAAAGATCTCTTTTAACATAAAGTGATCATAACCTCCTTTTTCAATCGCAGCTAACTCAATATCCAACTTCTGAACAAAAGGAGTAATTACTTCATTTCCTAAATTCTTCAAGATTAATTCATCTGGCTTTACGATAGCCAATTCATAATCATTGATATACACCACTTCTTTGGTGTAAGCAAGCATCGGGGAAGCATCAGAACCTAAGAAATGTTCATTTTTTCCAATTCCAATTACCAAAGGACTTCCTTTACGAGCAGCAATGATCGTATCTGGCTGATCGGCAGCAATGATTAAGATCACATAAGCTCCTGTTACCCTTTTCAAGGCAATACGAATAGCTTCTTCTAATCCACATTCATTTTTTGCTTGAATATCTTCGATAAAGTTTAAAAGGACCTCTGAGTCAGTATCTGATTTAAATTCGTATCCAGCTTTAGTAAGTTCGTTTTTCAGTTGGGCATAATTCTCGATAATACCATTATGGATCATCGCAAGTTTCCCTGATTTGGAATAGTGAGGATGCGCATTTCGGTCCGAAGGCTCACCATGCGTCGCCCAACGCGTGTGACCAATTCCAGTTGTGCCAGCAGTAGATTGGTCTCCAACAAATTCTTCAAGTGCAGCTACTTTACCTGCTTTTTTATAGACCATCAAGGAATCTCCCTGTTGAAGTGCAACACCCGCACTATCATAACCCCTATATTCTAATTTCTTTAGGCCATCTATCACAATGGGATAGGCTTGGCGAGTTCCGGTATAACCGACAATTCCACACATACTTTGTTCTCTTTTAATTTAAGTTTTAAAATATTGAATAAATATATAAAATTTCTTCATGCAATCGTTTGCGCGCATTAAAAAACAAAAACCGAACCAATCTGGTCCGGTTTTGTAATTAATATTTTTTATTCAAGTTCGAACTTATAGCCAACCCCTTTTACCGTAGTGACATAGCTATCTCCGATCTTCTCTCGGAGCTTTCGAATGTGTACATCGATGGTCCGATTTGTAACAACGACTGAATCCTCCCATATCGCCTTTAAAATCTGTTCCCTAGTGAAAACCTTATTTGGTTTAGAAGCTAAAAGGTATAATAACTCAAATTCCTTCTTCGCTAATACGAACTTCTCATCTCCTCTAAATACCAAAAAGGAATCTCTATCTATGACAAGGTCCGCAATCTCTAATTTATCCGTCACCTGATCATCGATGACCTCTGTTGTATTTCTTCTTAAAATCGCATTAATCCGACTCATTAATGCCCTTGGTTTGATAGGCTTCGCAATATAATCATCTGCCCCTACATGAAAACCAGCAATCTCAGAATATTCCTCACTCCGCGCTGTTAAGAAAACCATAAAAACCTGTTTGAATTCAGGCATAGAACGCATTAATCGACAAGCTTCTATCCCATCCATCTCAGGCATCATCACATCTAAGATGATAAGGTCCGGAAAAACCTCTTTGGCTACTTTAATAGCTTCTTTCCCATTCGAAGCCGTATATACTTGGTACCCTTCCTTGGTTAAATTGTACGAAATAAGTTCGACAATATCCGATTCATCATCAACCACAAGAATCTTTTGATTATTGGCCATATAAGCTGTTTTTTTTGCTAAAGGTATATACTTAATTATAAAATAAAGTTACCTAAAAGTTATGAAATTGTTAAGCCTTAAAATAGACTTAACAATCTATTCTTATTTTATTAAGGTTTTCGTTAAAAAATCTTCTAATTGCTTACCTCTCAAATTCTTAGCAATAATCACTCCTTGCTCATCTAATAAGTATGATGCAGGGATGCCTTTTATCGAATAATCAATAATCAATGGCGAACTCCAAGCCTGTAAATCAGATATATTGGTCCAAGTCAATTTATCATCTTCGATCGCTCGCATCCATGAACCTGGGTTATTATCCAATGAAACTCCTAAAACAGTAAAATTACGATCTTTAAAAGCATTATATTGTTTGACGATATTTGGATTCTCTTCCCGACATGGCATACACCAGGAAGCCCAAAAGTCTACCAAAACATACTTCCCTTTATAATCAGACAATTTAACGGTTTTATTATCTGGAGTATAAGCCAATATCTCTGGTGCAACTTGACCAACAGCCAATTTCCTCAACTTATCAACCTCTGTCTTAAACTCATTGACAAAGCGGTTGTTCGGAAATTCATCCTTGATCTTGTCAGCGTAAGCTATTAATTCTGGCTCGGCCATTTCAGGATCCAAAGTACTCATGACATAAAAACCTGCTAAATCATTATTCTTCTGTGCAAATGATACAGCCTCAGCAATGTAGTTTTTAAAGAAAGGCTCAAACTTCATCAACATCTCCGAACGTAGGTTTTGAATACCATTGGCATCCATATCCGCCGTCGCACTGGAAAATGATTGTTGCAAGGAATCTCTCACAAAATCAATCCGTGATTTCTGAACAGCAAATTCTTTTAATTTTTGAGATAACTCGGAACCTTGAATATCATACTGCTCTGGACTCTGTAGATTAACATTGAATTCAACGGCCTTACCTGGTTCTAATATTATGGGATATCTATTTTTCCCAACTGCCAATGTAAGCAAACGCTCTTGGGTAGCTGGCCTCTCAAATTTAAACCTATTACCATCTGCAATAAACGTGGAATCTAACTTTTGATCACCCTCATAAAAGCTAACGACTTTTACATTACCTGGGTTTTCTATCACTCCAGAAATTTGAATGGTATCAGAATTTGAACAGGCAGCAAAGGTTGTTGCCAATAATCCTAGTAATCCAATTTGTATTGCAAACTTTTTCATTCCTTTATTTTATGTACTCTCTAGATTTTGAAATCGCTTTTTCTAAACCTGAAGCATCCTTACCTCCAGCTGTAGCAAAGAAGGGTTGACCACCTCCACCACCTTGGATTTCCTTCGCTAAATCCCTAACGATATTTCCAGCATGCATTCCTTTTTCCTTCGCCAGGTTATCAGAGATCATCACCGTAATACTTGGCTTACCATCTATAACTGCACCTAAGACGATGAAAATATCATTAATCGCTCCTTTCAAGGTATAAGCCAATGTTTTCACAGCATCCACGCTCGGAAGATCAACAATCGTAGCAACATAGTTGATATCCCCAACTTTTTCTAACTTCTTCTCGATCTCATCCTTAAGACCTTGAGACTTCTCTTTTACGTAATTCTCAATTTCTTTCTTCAATGAATTATTCTCATCCAACAACTTGGAAAGTGCTGAAACAAAATCCTTCGGATTGTTCATCAATTCCTTTAGATTATCCAATAATTCAAAATGCTCCCGAATAACCAATTCAGAGCGTGTACCTGTAATGGCTTCAATCCTTCTTACGCCTGCAGCAACCGCTGATTCTGAAAGAATCTTAAAGAAACCTATTTGACCTGTCGCAGCTACGTGAGTACCCCCACATAATTCCTTGGAATAAGTATCGTCGAATGTAATCACACGAACATGATCACCATATTTCTCACCAAACAATGCAGTAACTCCCGAGTCAATCGCCTTTTGGAATGGCACATTGCGCTCTTCTTTTAATGGAATATCCTGTCTGATTTTCGCATTGACAATATCCTCGATTTGCTTAATTTCCTCATAAGTTAATTTCGCAAAATGAGAAAAGTCAAAACGTAAAACATCTGGAGAAACCAATGAACCTTTTTGATTCACATGGTCACCTAATACCTGCTTCAATGCAGCATGTAGCAAATGCGTAGCTGAGTGGTTCGCCTCTGTATCTTTTCTTTTCTGTCCATCCACAACTGCCTCAAAACTTCCTGTTAATACAGAAGGTAATTGGTTCACAAAATGAATGAACAATCCATTCTCTTTTTTCGTATCGATGATACTTACTTTTTCATTGGTATCCAACGATCGAATATAGCCCTTATCACCAACCTGACCCCCACCTTCTGCATAGAATGGTGTTTCAGTCAAAACCAACTGGAATTGATCCTTACCTTTACTTGAAACTTTTCTATATTTTACAATCTCAGTAGTAGCATTTAAGGAGTCATATCCTACAAATTCACTTTCTTCATCATCATTCACCAAAACCCAATCTCCGGTATCAATTGCTGTTGCTGCTCTCGATCTTTCTTTTTGTGCTAGTAATGCTTGTTGAAAGCCATTCATATCAACGCTCAACCCTTGTTCTCTTGCCAATAATTCGGTCAAGTCAATTGGGAATCCAAATGTATCGAATAATTCAAAGGCAAATTCACCATCAATGGTCTTATTATCACTTGCATAAGATTCAAAACGTTGAATTCCTTGGGTCAAGGTTCTCAAAAACGAAACCTCTTCTTCTAAAATCACCTTTTCAACAAAATCCTGTTGTTGATATAACTCATCAAAAACTCCTTTGAACTGCTCTGCCAATACTGGAACTAATTCATGAATAAATGGATTTTTGAAATGAAGGAAGGTATAGGCATAACGAACCGCCCGTCTTAAAATACGACGGATCACATATCCTGCCTTATTATTTGATGGCAATTGCCCATCTGCAATCGCAAAACTAACAGCACGAATATGGTCAGATAATACTCGCATTGCGATATCTGTCTTTTCGTCTGCTCCATATTCAATTCCTGATTTCTTCGCTATAAATTGAATCAATGGTTGAAATACATCTGTATCATAATTCGAAGATTTCCCTTGAATAGCACGAACCAAACGTTCAAAGCCCATTCCCGTATCCACATGTTTTGCTGGTAAGGATACTAAGCTACCATCTTTTAGCCTGTTGAACTGCATAAATACCAGATTCCAGATCTCAATAACCTGCGGATCATCCATATTTACCAAATCCTGGCCTTTTACTGCTTCGCGTTCTTCGGTTGAGCGCATATCATAATGGATCTCGGAACAAGGACCACATGGACCCGTGTCACCCATCTCCCAGAAATTATCTTTTTTATTCCCTAATAGAATTCTATCTTCCGGAATCAAGGCTTTCCAAAGATTGAAGGCCTCTTCGTCTCTTTGCAATCCTTCTGTTGCATCTCCCTCGAAAATAGTGACATATAAACGGTCCTTATCTAATTTTAATACCTCCGTCAAAAGTTCCCAAGCCCACTCAATAGCTTCTTTCTTGAAATAATCACCAAATGACCAATTCCCCAACATTTCAAATAAGGTATGGTGATAGGTATCTATCCCTACTTCTTCAAGGTCATTATGCTTACCAGAAACACGAAGGCAACGCTGAGTATCCGCAACACGAGGATATTTTGCTACAGCTTCTCCTAGAAACAACTCCTTGAATTGGTTCATCCCTGCATTTGTAAACATTAATGTAGGGTCATTCTTCACTACTACAGGTGCTGATGGAACAATTTGATGCCCCTTACTTTTAAAAAAATCTAAAAAGGCTTGACGTATATCTCTACTAGTCATTTAATTCGTATCTAATTTTAGCTGCAAACTTACTTAAATTTGATGAGGAAACTCCCCCTTCAAGCCAATTTTTATTAATATGACGCATATTTTTACTAAATTTATCTCAGGAAAAACACACAACAAAATAATTCATGGAAATGACAATTATTGTCCCAACTGATTTTTCTGAAAATGCAAGATTCGCGGCCGATTATGCCTGCCAACTTGCCCAAGGAAAAGGTCATAACATCCACCTATTACATTGCTATACGACAAGCTCTGTCGGTGAAGATTCTTCTGAGGAAAGCAATGGTTCCGGCTTATTGGCGGATCAAAAAATTCAGGAACTCCAAACACAACTGGTTAAATCATATCCTGATCTGCATATCAGTATTGAATGCTCCAGAAGTTTAATCATTGATAAATTGACTGAATTATCGCAATCTGGGAAATATGCTCTAATTGTCATGGGAGCATCTGGGGCTAGTCAATTAAAATCCTTGTACTGGGGTTCGACAACCGTCGCAGTCGCATCCAAATCAGAAGTGCCTGTAATCGTTATTCCTAATCAAGCATTTACTTTTGATATTAACCACGCAGCCTTATTAACAAACTTTAAAGCTGCCGAACTTGACACTCTAAAAGAGTTTCAAGAAATAATCGGAATTCCGAACGACCTTACATTAATCCATGTTTTCAAAGATGGGCCTAAGCCAGAAAATGTAAAAGATGATTTAAATTCTTGGGCTTATAATGTTCGTGAAATGGGAGCCATCCACGAGGTTCTAACCATTGCCGAACCTATCAACAAAGAAGACATTGAATTGGATTCTGTCCCTGAAATGGTGAGTAAGATCATTTCTGAGGTCAACCCTCAAATTATATTAATCACACCAAGTAGAAAAACATTCTTCGAAAGATTGTTTAAGCGTTCTGTTTCTAAGGCTTTAGCCCTAGAATTAAACAAACCCGCATTTTTCGACAAAATTTAAAAAACTATACAGCATGAGTAAATTACTTATACCAATTGACTTTAGTGAGAATTCTGATAACGCAATCCATTATGCTGCTGAAATCGCTCAGCAAACAGGTCAGGAAATTGACTTGATTCATGTGTTCTCTCAACATTCAAATACCTATGCGAATGTTAAAGGAGATACTCCTTTAAATGACCCTAGAGTTCCTGAAGCTGAACAGAACATGATTGCAACCCTTGAAAAATATCAGCAAGAATTCCCATCTGTAAAGCTAAATAGCATTTTCAAAGATGGAAACCTATATGATGAAATCAAGGCTGTAACCAACGCTACTGCTTATGATGCCGTTGTAATGGGGACACATGGTGCTTCTGGATTAGATGCTGTATTTATTGGAAGCAATACTTATGACACCATTTCTAATACCACCACTCCAGTTTTAGCAGTTCCTGAAACATCAACAAAATTCAAAAAAGACAATGTTGCCTTGTTATGTAATTTCAAGGAGGCTGAGCTAACTGCATTACAACAAGCAATCCCTTTGTTCAAAACTGATTACCGTTTGATTTTAATCCATGTTAACACAACGGATAGACCTATAAAGGATATTGATGCTGATTTTAAAAATTGGATCGATAGAATTGAATCTGAATTAGGTATTTCGGATATCTCCTATATTATCAAGCCTCAAACTTTGTTCATGCGACAGAAAGAAACCGTTGCCCAGGCAATAACCTCTGTCCTATTAGATGAACAAGTAGATATTTTAATTCTTACTAAAAGTAAAAAAAGTGTTTTCAGACAATTGACGGAGTCAAATGTAATTAAGAAAATGGCTTTTAACATTCAAATTCCAACCTTTTTCGCCAGAGTACTGAAAGGATAGGTATAGAATTTTGACTACAAACACATGATATTTTATGCACTGTTGCCAAAACGAATTGTTTTGGCAACAAATTTGCCTTGCCAAAGACATAAAAGCATATAACATTATGAAAACACTCTACTTTAAAAAAGCCAGCGCAATTGCCGCAGCTATTTTAATTTCTTCTGCAACCTTCGCTCAAACCAACACGGCTACCGTTGAAGGTACTACCATTTTGGGTCCAACTTCGCAATACAGAACTTGGTCAGTTGGAGTAAATGCAGGAGTGCTAAACCAATCCAATATTTTCGGCTTCAACAGAGCTGGATTCGATAAATTAAACCACAACGTTGGTTACTCCGCTTACATTAAAAAGCAAATCTCACCTTCTTTCGGACTTAAAGCTCAATATATGGGCGGTAAAGTTGGTGGTGTAAATGAAGATGAAGGAATTGAGTTCGAAACTAAAACTCCTTGGTCTGCTGCTTTATCTGGTGAGTTTACAGCAGCTAATACGAACTGGAGATTCTTTAACAGCATTATCAAACCTTACTTCGCTGTGGGTATTGGAGCATTGAATTCTGAAACAACCCTTACTGAAGGTGAAACTTCAACAACTGCTGATTCTCAAACAAAACTTTTTGTTCCTGTTGATGCTGGTTTAAAATTCGCTGTTGCGCGTGGTATTAACGTAGATTTAGGATATCAATTGAATTGGGCTAACCAAAACTTCGACGGTATCCGCGGTGGTCAATACAAAAATGACCTATTCTCTTACGCTCATGCTGGTTTAGAGATTGCTTTAGGTGATGGAAATAAACCTTACTTAGGTAATTCAAACCCTGTTGCAACAATGGCAGCAAAATATGATGAGTTAAAAGCTGAACGCGATGCTTTAGTTGCTGCTAATGAAAAATTACAATCTAATATGGACGAAATCAATGCTGGTTTGGAAGATAACGATGGTGATGGGGTAGCAAATAAATTTGATAAATGTCCTGACACTCCAGCTGGAACTAAAGTTGATGGTGCTGGATGTCCTCTTCCTGAAGTTAAACACGAAACTAAAGTAGTTGAAAAAATCGTTGTTACCGAAGAAGATAGAAAAGTAGTGGATGAAGCTATTAAAAACCTTGAGTTTGATTTGAGCAAAGCAACTATTCGTCCTACATCTTACGAATCTTTAAACAGAGTGGCTGCTCTATTGATCGAGAAAAACTTCAGTTTGAAATTGGCTGGTCACACAGATAACACTGGTTCATTACAATTGAACTTACGTTTATCTAAAGAACGTGCTGAATCAGTAAAAGCTTACTTAGTATCTAAAGGAGCTAACGCGTCACGTATCGAAGCAACTGGATATGGTCCTAACCAACCTATTGCAACTAACAGTACTCCAGAAGGACGTCAGTTAAATCGTCGTGTTGAGTTCACTTTATTCTAAGAATAAATTCGCAATAAGCTAAACAACATACAATCATGAAGAAGGCCTGCGCTAGCAGGTCTTCTTTTTTATTTTATTTCCTCGCCAAATTGCAAGACATATCCATTGTTATCATAGATACCAAACTCCCGCATCCCCCATTCAAAATCTTCCAGCTCATAACATACCTCAACAGTATCTTTTAGTGCCTCCCAAATAGCGGAAACATCCTCACAAACCATATATAAACTCCCCGTAAAAATCGGCTTGCTAAAGGAAACAGAATCTGGAGCTTTTGATACCATGAGTTGTACTTCATCCTTTTGAAATCTGACCCAGGATAAATTCTCTGAACTAGAAATTAACCTGAATCCTAATACCTCGCAATAAAAAATAATTGATTCCTCAATATCCTTGCTATATAAAATGGGTTGTATGGCTGTAAGTTTCATATCCTTAAGTTAAAAAAACAAAGGGGTAGAAAGCAAATGCCCTACCCCTTAAAAAAAATATTATCTTCTTTTATTCAGATGGTCCTGAAGCTTCTGCTTCTTTCTCTTTTCTGATCTTTGAATGTTTATGCCCATATAAGAAATAGAGCACAACTCCAATTAGCATCCAGATCCCTAATCGTTCCCAACTTTCTATCGGAAGACCAGCCATCATCAAGACACATACTAAAATCCCTAAAATTGGAACTAATGGAACCAATGGTGTTTTAAATGGTCTTTCAATGGTAGGATTAGTTTTACGCAATACCAAAACGCCAATACAAACAAGGGTGAAGGCAAATAATGTTCCTATACTCACCATATGTCCTAAATCAGATACTGGAACAAAACCCGCGAATAAACTTACAAAAACCATGAAAATCAAGTTTGTTTTCCAAGGAGTTTGTCTCTTTGATAAATCAGAGAATAACTTTGGCAACAATCCATCCTTACTCATTGAATAGAACACCCTACTTTGACCTAATAACATCACTAGGATTACAGAGGTATAACCAGCAATAATAGTCACAATCATCGCTGTATTCAAGAAGTGATATCCCGTTTTTTCAAATGCTGTTGCTACTGGTTTCGCATCCCCACTAAAAATAGTATATGGTGCTAATCCAGTCATTACGTATGCAAACAATACATATAAAATAGTACAGACTATCAACGAACCGATAATCCCAATTGGCATTCCTTTTTTAGGATCTTTGGCTTCCTGAGCTGCTGTACTGACCGCATCAAATCCAATAAATGCAAAGAATACTACCCCTGCAGCTTGAAGAATCCCGGTCCAGCCATAGTGTCCCCGATAATCACTATTCCAGAACTCCCAAAATCCCATTTGACCATTTTTAACCATCTCCTCACCTTCATTCACTGGAATTAATGGGCTATGATTTGCTGGGTCAATAAACTGCCATCCCAATACAATAAATAAAATTACTACGGCTACCTTCAGGATAACCAAAATATTATTCACAAAGGAAGACTCTTGTGTTCCTCGCATTAATAATAAGGATAGCAAACAAACAATTATGATAGCAGGTAAGTTAATCACGCCTCCCTCAAAAGGTCCCGAAAGAACTTCTGGAGGAAGATGTATTCCCAGGAGCAAGAACAGCTCATTCACATATTGAGACCAGCTGACTGCAACTGTCGCTGCCGCCAATGCATATTCCAAGACAAGATCCCAACCAATAATCCAGGCCATAAACTCCCCCATTGTTGCATATGAGTACGTATAGGCACTCCCCGCAACCGGAATCATCGAAGCAAATTCAGCATAACACAAACCCGCAAAGGCACATCCTACAGCTGCAATAATAAATGAAATCATTACAGCAGGTCCAGCATGGTCTGCTGCTGCTATCCCCGTCAGCGAGAATAATCCAGCTCCAATAATGGCCCCAATCCCTAAGGCAATAAGCCCCGAGCTCGATAAGGTCCGCTTCAGCGTACCTTCCCCACTCTGCTCCGCCTCAGAAACTAATTTTGAAATTGATTTTTTATACCACATAAATTTAGATGAATAATTAAAGAATCAAACCTACAAAAAAATTAAAATAATTAACGAATCATTATAAATTCAATACAAACTCTCCCAATTAGTTCAAATTTCCCCTAATAACCCGCAATTGTTTTACAATAATTCTTAATTGAAATTATTTATCAGAATATATTTTGGCTATTTTTAATATCTCCAAAATATTATTATTGAAAAATATTTGCCTCCTCACTTCATTTTGTAAAATATCAATGATTTTATTTTAAAAGTATTGATTTTTAAACCAATACCTTATATCAACAGATAAGAATAAATTTTTAATAAAGATATTTTAATTCACTGAATATCACCAATTCAACTATTTTTAATAAAAATGGTAGTTTTTAATCCTCAAGCTATTGAAAATTAGGATATATCAATTATTGTGGTTACCTTTGCACCGCCTTAGGCAATTGTGCCTATTGTATATTTTATTTCATGAACCCATTTTTAGAACTGGGAATCCGTCATGAGATTGTTAATGCCATCACTGAGTTAGGTTTCGAGAAACCTTCTCCCATCCAGGAAAAAGCCATTCCTGTATTACTGACTGGTAACGACGATTTTGTCGGATTAGCCCAAACAGGTACAGGGAAGACAGCGGCATTTGGTCTTCCACTTTTAGAACAACTAGACTTTTCATCAAAACAACCTCAAGCATTGGTTCTATGTCCAACGCGTGAGCTATGTTTGCAAATCGCAAGAGACCTAGAAAAATTTGCCAAGTACATCGATAACGTACATGTGGTTGCCGTTTATGGCGGTGCCAATATCGGTGATCAATTACGCCAGATTCGTCGTGGCGTTCAAATCGTTGTTGCAACTCCAGGTAGAATGCTGGACATCATTGGCCGTAATGCCATCGATTTCTCCAATGTTCGCTATGTAGTGCTAGACGAAGCTGACGAAATGTTAAACATGGGATTCCAAGAGGACATCAACAATATCCTTTCGGAAACTCCTGACGACAAAAAAACATGGTTGTTCTCTGCAACTATGCCTAAAGAAGTGCGCCGTATTGCACAAAACTACATGACTGATCCGCAAGAACTGACTGTAGGTACTAAAAATACGGGGAACGAAAATATTGAACACCAATATTTCATGATTAAAGCAAAAGATAAATACGCTGCTTTTAAACGTATTGTCGATTTCTATCCTGATATCTTTGGTATTGTATTCTGTCGTACTAAAATTGAAACCCAAGAAATTGCTGAAGCATTGATCAAAGACGGTTATAACGCCGACTCACTACATGGTGATCTTTCGCAACAGCAACGTGATAAGGTAATGAAACGTTATCGCGAGCGCAACTTACAGCTTCTAATCGCTACGGACGTTGCTGCACGTGGTATTGACGTAAATGACGTAACTCACGTTATTAACTACTCATTGCCTGATGAAGTGGAAAACTATACGCACCGTTCTGGTCGTACTGCTCGTGCCGGTAAAACTGGTATTTCTATCTCATTAATCAATGTGAAAGAAATGAGTAAAATCCGTCATATCGAAAAGATTATCGGAAAAGAGTTTATCCGCAAGCAAGTGCCTCAAGGTACTGAAGTATGTGAAAAACAATTGTTCTCTATCGTGGACAAAGTTCACAACGTAGAAGTACATGAGGAGCAAATCAATGCTTTCTTACCTCAAATTATGGAAAGTCTTCAAGACCTATCCAAAGAAGAGGTAATCAAAAGATTTGCATCTCTAGAATTTAACAGATTCTTGAACTATTATCAAGATGCCCCTGACTTGAACATGGAAGCTCGCGAAGCGAGAGGAGAACGTTCTGAAAGAGGTGAGCGTCGTACTGGATCTAAAGGTTATACTAGATTATTTATCAACCTTGGATCAGTAGATGAGTTCAGCCGTGGAGAAATGCTTTCTTTTATTTGTAATAAAGGTAAAATCTCCGGAAAATCAGTTGGTAAAATAGACCTTAAAGGTGTATTCACTTTCTTCGAAGTATTAGATGCTGACGTGGATAGTGTATTCCAAGGATTTAAAGGCGTTGATTTCAACGGAAGAAATGTAAGAATTGAAGTTTCTGGTGACAGACCTTCTTCAGACAGAGGCGGAAGACGTCGCTCTGGAGGTGGTGGTGGTGACCGCAGAGACAGAGGTGATAGAGGTGGTGACAGAGGTTCGCGTGGTGGATCTGGTCGTAGAGACAGAAGTGATAGAGGTGGCGACAGAGGCGGTTCTGGTGGTGGTTTCCGTGATTTCTCAGGAAAACGTAGAGACAGAGAATCTAGAAGTAGATTTTAAGCATAAAAAAAATAAGCTCCTAATTAGGAGCTTATTTTTTTTATTTTATTCTGATATTTTCTTTATGCTTCTTCATCTTTTTATTTCCATTTGAAAAATTTCGCATTAATTCATACGTATTCGGAATTACAGCTTTAAATCGATCTAATGTCATCTCCGAAACATTCCCTTTATCAAACGGAACAACCTTAACATACTCCTGAATTTCATTTTCCTGACGACCATACTTATAATTATACGTAAATCTCGCCTCCTGCCCCTCTAATTCAACAGACCTATTATCCTGATTTGGAACGGAAATATAAAACTCTGAATTTCTCAACATATCCCCTTTCCCATTAAATAGATCCTTTTGCTCAAGTGCCTCATATAATTCTCTGGCAACAAAAACGGAAGGATCTATAATATGCACCTCATCATCTATCAATGCCTTGTACTTAAATTCACCATCATTCCCTTTATACTCTTTCAACTCAGCTAGTACTTGATTGATTTCTTTAACTAGATATGGATAATGCGTACAACCTAGAATCATAGATTTCAAAGGTTTCGCTCCTTCGGTTTTTCGCATTTGCTCCAAAAGACTCACTAAATGATAACGAATATAATTCTCCGATGAATTTATCTGCATCACACTGCAGTCTTCCGTATCCTTGCTATCGCATAACATTTGATTTTTATCAAAGTTAAAATTATAGATATCCAATAAGGTGCGATCTATTTGAAAGTCTTTATTATCCAAGGCAGGACCGCGATAATCTGATCTTGGGTCTTGTGCACTCCGCTTGATAAAATCAGGCTCCTCATCAACTGCCTCCGCCACGCCGTGACCACCTTGATTGTATATTTGGATATCTCCTGTTAAACCCAGTTGCGAAATCTGTTCTCGCAAAGTTCTCTCATATCCTCCCGAGGCAACCGTACCTACCGTTGCAAACACCGCAATTGAACCTGATTCATTTTTATCAAACAACGCTAAAGTACCTCTAGCAGCTGCATTGATAACACCTATTACAGGAACATTCAGATTTGTTTTATGCATAAATGCTTCGGCATCCTTGTATCCATAAGCAGTGGCCGTATTACAAGCAATCACAATCGCTTTTACCTTCTCTTTATCGGATTTATACTTTGGTGAATCATAACTCGGATAGTATTTATTCGATAATAAAAACTGAAAATCCTTAATAATATGCTCTATCAACAAATCGTCTTTTTTTGCTGAATGGTAGTTTCCATAGGGCATATTTGCCTGATCAGCCAAATAAATAAAATTCTCGTTTCTAAAATCTAGAATCCCATCTTTGCCATTGCTTTTTGAATGGTTATTATGCTCATCAAAATTAACTAAGGCATCTAAGACTGTTAGACCTCCTGTTCCAGAGTCAAAAACTCCAATAGGTAGATTCTTTAATGATTTGGGGTATTCCTTGAAATTGATGTAATAAAAACTTTTTTGATCCTTCAGGATCGCATTTTCAATTTGTAATGAAGTCTGAGCTTGAACACAAAATGTACTGCCAAGCGATAATGCAAAAATAGCAAAGCTATTCATCAGGGTTAGGTGTTTCATTGGACATTCGGTAGATTACCGTAAAGTTATTTGTTTATTCTTAATTTCAAAACAAATAACGCATAAACGTGCAAATATTACGCATAAAAAAGACCAATATTCTAAATATTGGTCTGCTTATTTAAAAACCGTTGTCTCAATTGCCTTCTTCTAGATCGTCTCAACCTGGAATATCGAACTGGATAATGCCTCTTTTTAGTGATATTATTAAAAATCAATGCAACTAACAATAAGATTAATGCGCCAGAAAACACAGGAGAAAGTACATACCAATAGCCTAGTTCCGTTATTTTAGCTCCTCCACTCACTGCAATTAATGCAGTAGCTCCGCCCGGTGGATGCAAGCTTCGTGTAACCTGCATCGCCACTATCGAACTGGCTACGGCTAATGGTGCCGTCATCCAAATAACGTCCGGCAATAGCTTTGCAACTGTTACCCCCACAATAGCAGATACCACATGACCGACAACCAGGTTTCTTGGCTGGGCTAATGGACTTTGAATGGCTCCATATACTAAAACAGCAGAGGCTCCAAAGGAGCCAATCAAGAATACGTTTTCTAATCCCGAAAATTGCAAGGACTGTAGGAAAGCAATAATCCCAATCCCTATAAATGCCCCAAAAAAGGACCAAATATGCTCTCTGATGTCAACTAAGGTCTCTCGATACATCACATAGCGATAGACTCGAAATTGCCTACTTACTGATTTCCTTAATTTTTCCAATTAATTTTAAGAAATATTGCGTTGTCTAACTGCTTCATAAATCACTACTGCCGCCGAAACAGACACGTTAAGCGACTCAATCTCACCAAACATCGGAATCTTAGCCAGTTTATCTGAAATACGAATCAAATCATCTGAAACGCCAACATCCTCTGCGCCCATAATAATACAGCTAGGGGCTGTATAATCTACATCATAAATTGATTCTTTTGTTTTCTCAGTACTCACGACCAATTGAATCCCTGAATCAATTAGATATCTTGCCACTCGTGGCAAGGAGTCTTGCCTACAAACTGGAATCTTATATAAGGCTCCTGCCGAAGTCTTGATCGCATCTGGATTGATTTCCGCTGATCCTTTCTTAGGAACAATGATCGCATGAACACCCGCACATTCCGCAGTACGTGCAATCGCGCCCATATTACGTACATCAGTCACCCCATCTAACATCAATAACAAAGGAGTCTCTCCTTTTTCATAAATACTTGGCAATAAATCTTCAATATCTTGATACGTAATCGGTGAAATAACCGCAACAATCCCTTGGTGGTTCTTACGTGTAATACGATTAAGTTTTTCAATAGGAACTTGTTGATAAGCTAAATTCTGTTCCTTGACCAAAGCTTTGAACTCTGCAAACAATGGACCTGATAACCCGCGTTGAACAAATAAGGATTCGATTTCCTTCCCGCTATCAATAGCTTCCATGACAGCACGAATACCAAAAACCATTTGATTGGTTTCTCGTTTCTCCGACCTGTCCCTACGTTGAAAATTTTGCATGTGTAATATTTATGAATAAAAGGGAATTACACCCTCAAATAATTCGTACAAAGGTAGAAAAGAAATTGATTAGCTTAAACCCAAATCAAATGTTTTTCTTAACTCATCAAGCAAAGGGTTTTTGGCAACCATCGCCTGATACTTTTCCTGTGAGGTATATGGCTTCCTTTCCTTGGTCTTCTCAACCATTACGCCATCTATATCCAAAGAGAAATTTCGTAGTTGAACCCGTAGGTAATTCAGCATATCGATCTTACCCAACTTCAATTCCTCCATCTGCACCATATTCTCAACCTCAACCTTAATTTTGGAACCTTCCAAAACAGGAGCGTTGGAAGTCATAATCGTATATAAGGTAATTTTACTCTCTGACCGAAGTTTTTCCGCAAACTCATTCCATTTACTTAAAAATGAGTTCTGAGTTACTTCATAGAATTCATTTCCTTCAACTAACTCATTCTCTTCCTCCCCATCCTTTTTCTTATCCTCAAAAATGGTATTCAAATTAGGAATGGCAACCGATGTTTTAATATTACCCCAGCCTTTAGAAGCGGGTTTTGGAGATTCTGAAGAAGGATTGCTGCTTGGGATCGTTGAATTTGCCGCCGGCTCAGGTTTAGCAACAACAGGACTTGCCATAGGCTTCGGAATTGAAGCTGCCGGCTTTGTTGTATTTGCTATATGACCTGTGGATACTGGTATTGAGCTGCTTGCAGATTGAGGACTTACACCTGAGTTAGGGAGTTTTTTTTTTAATTCAGCTAGTGCTGACACCCCTTCCGCTCCAAGTTGTATGGCACTCGCAATATGGCACATCTTTAACAAAGATAGCTCCACCTGTAAGCGTTGGTTTTTACTGCTTCGATAATTCACCTCACATTGATTGGCAATGTTTAAGGCCGATAGCAATAAACCACTGGATAATGCTTGAGACTGTTCTAGATATCTTTTCTTTACATTTTCACTTACCTCAAGCAACTTTAAGGTACTCGGTTCCTTGCTTACCAATAAGTTCCTGATATGAGAAGATAGTCCAGCAATAAAATGTCCCCCATCAAAACCATTATTTAACACCTTATCAAAGACCAAAAGACTATTAGCTGCATCTTGTTTTGCTAGCGAATCCATTAACTGAAAATAATAATCATAATCCAAGATATTCAGATTATTGATTACGGCTTGATAAGTAAGGTTTTTATTTGAAAAACTAACGATCTGGTCAAACATCGAAAGTGCATCCCGAAGTCCGCCGTCAGCTTTCTGAGCAATGACATGCAAGCCATCCATCTCATAGGTAACCCCTTCTTTCCCTGCAATTGCAGCAAGATGGTTCGCCATATCCTCAACCTTGATTCTGTTGAAATCAAAGATTTGACATCGAGAAAGAATAGTTGGAAGAATCTTATGTTTTTCAGTCGTTGCTAAGATAAAGATCGCATAGGAAGGTGGCTCTTCTAAGGTTTTCAAAAATGCATTGAAAGCCTGTTGTGAAAGCATGTGAACCTCATCAATGATATAAATCTTGTATTTCCCCGTTTGAGGTGGAATTCTTACCTGATCAATCAACGAACGGATATCATCAACCGAGTTGTTGGAGGCTGCATCTAGCTCATGAATACTGAATGAATTTCCATTTTGAAAAGACTTACAGCTATCACACTGACCACAGGCCTCATTTGAATCCGTAATATGTTCACAATTAATTGTTTTTGCTAGAATACGAGCACAGGTAGTCTTCCCCACACCACGTGGACCACAAAATAAAAATGCTTGTGCTAATTGATTATTATGAATTGCATTCTTAAGGGTACCGGTAATGTGTTGCTGGCCAACTACGGAGTCAAAGGTGACTGGTCTGTATTTCCGCGCAGAAACAATAAAATTATCCATGCACGAAGATAATCATTTTGAATTTTAGCCCAAAGAAAAAGCTACCAAAAGGTAGCTTTTCAAAAAATTAATAAAAAGAATATTATATAATGCTAATTCGCTTTTGGCTCGCTGTAAATTAATCGCCATAGGATAGCGCCAATTACAGCACCTACTAATGGTGCAACCATAAACAACCATACCTGTGAAATAGCATTGCCACCTGCAAAGATCGCAGGACCTAAACTTCTTGCAGGATTCACTGACGTACCGGTGATTGGAATAGCAACCATATGGATCAATACTAAAGTAAATCCAATCGCTAATCCAGCCATCGTGCCATTTCCTAACTTGGAAGTAGTCCCTAGAATAACAAATAAAAATAAGGCCGTCAAAACGGTTTCAGTGATGAAGGCAGCCATCATTCCATACTCATTCTGGTACCCTGCACCCCAACCATTGGAACCAAACGCCCATTCTGAAGCATGAAATCCTGCCAATTGACCCGAATGAATAGTTTTCAACACAAATGCACCTAAAATACCCCCCAAAACCTGGGCTGTAATATAAACGATCGCATCTTTTCCAGACATACGTCCAGATACCAAGACCCCTAAGGTTACTGCCGGATTAATGTGACATCCCGAAACCCCACCAATAGCATAGGCAAAGACCACTACCGATAAACCAAATGCTAAGGCTATCCCCAATAACCCTAAACCTGATGTTTGTGCAAGTGTATCTGCCCCCGCAATCGCAGCAGCACCACAGCCAAACAATACTAAACCAAATGTTCCAATTAGTTCAGCAATGAATTTAGATAATGTTTTTGTTTCCATAATTTATTATTTGAACACAAATTAATAATTAATATTAATATTTTCCTTATAAAATAAAATAGAAAACTATTGGTTTTAGGGAATTAACAGACACTATTTGCCTTTGAAAAAATTAACACCTTGATTCTAAGAAACATCCCCCAAAATCGAAGACATAAAAAAAAGGACCGATATCACATCGACCCTTTTTCTTAATTGTTTTACCTAATAACCTTTAAATCACCAAACAATTTATTGAAACAAATTACTTGACTCAAAAGTAAGGCTAACGGTTAAAGTTACTGTTAAGAGAAAATTAATAAATAAATTCCCTTGCTTATCGTGCTTGTGCTGTCGCCAGCATCCTGATTACCTCATCAATCGTAGTTCGACCCGCCTCTACCATTTTTGTAGGCCCTGGATAATCCGGATCAAACGTGACAGTTTTTGTCTTTTCTTTATAGGCATAGGTCAATTTGAACCTCGGCAAACGCTTTGAAGTTTCTCGCTTTGTCAAATCAACCGTCATATCATCCGGCAAATTCCAAAACCCTAACTCCTGAGCTTTTCGATGCAAAAACAACAAATCATTATCTCTAAGCTTCAATGTATCCTTCACCAATTTGTTATCCTTGGTTAGATAATCATATTGTTGCGTCTTTGAATTGTAATGATTCAACATGGAATCAGGAAACCCATAAGTAAGTTCAATATGATCAAAATCGGAATAGCGATACGGTGCATTTCTTACCATTGAGGAATAATAATATACACAGTAAATTAAAAATGGAACAATGACACAAAGGCCTAAAAAGATCTTTTTCGTTTTTTCTGACATGATACTCTATAAAATGTGCACAAAAATAGGGATTTGTAGACATTTTATCAGGCAATTTTTAGAATAAAGCCTTTTATTGACCATAATATTGTCATAATACATCAGGTCTCTTAGCTCCTTAGCTCTTTGGGGTACCACTACGCTTGAAATACTTGTAATACCAACTGTCGTTCAAGTTCGATATGATTACCCCTTTTCGGGTTGAAACATGAACAAACTTACCATTATGCAAATAGATCCCAACATGATCTATATTTCTTCCTCCAAATGAAAAGAAAACTAAATCCCCTTCCTTAAGCTGATTCTCATATTTCCTCTTCACATTATCCGCCATATCCCGAGAAGTTCGCGGTAGTTCCTTGCCGTAAATTTTATCATACATCAAGGTTACAAATCCAGAACAATCAACTCCGCGTTTATCCATCCCTCCCATACGATGAGGAGTCCCCATCCATTCATCAATCATAAAATAAAGGCTTTTGTTATCGAGATCCTTGGTCCTTACTCCTAAAAGTTCAGCGTAATTATCGAGCCTATTCCCTGAATATTCATTCGCTCGGGCATCACTCGCATCTGAAAGTGGCGCCCCTTTTTTAGGCTTGACACTGCCATAGGAATTCCCTCCCGCAGTCTTACGCTTAGCCCCACAGGAACTGAATAATAAGCCCGCAAAAAGAAGTAAAAATAAACCGTATTTAATCTTCATTCAAAACCTCCAACTCAAAAATATCAACCAACAACCTAATAAACCATCGCTTTTTTTCCACAAATGTTATTTCTTTTTTTGCCGATGCAGCACAATATAGGTTAATATTAGCCCAAAACAATCCAGAAAGGGCAAAATATTTGTTACGACAACCAAACCCAGCCTAACAATTACTGAAATCCCTTATTGTCTTTTCTTTGTCAACAACTTATTTATTCCTTAGCTCTAAGAAGATATTTAACCTACTTTTGCCAGCATGAACAAAACGAAAGGTGCTATTGCTGTTTTCATTGGAGCCGCTAGCTTCGGAATTCTATCAACTTTTGTAAAAAAAGCATATGAACAAGGCTTTAACTTAGGGGAAGTAACAGGGATACAAGCCTTATTAGGTGTAATTTTCTTATGGGCAACTTGGTTACTAATTAAAAACATCCAACCACAAACTAATCACCCTTCTATAAGTCCTAAATGGAAAATATTTCTTAGTGGTATTAGTACCGGAATGGTAAGCATCCTCTATTATAAATGTGTAGAGTTGGTCCCAGCATCCTTGGCGATTGTTCTACTGATGCAATACATCTGGATTGGACAGATTATTGAATTGATATTCTTTAAGGTTAAACCGCAACTAAGCCAAATTATTGTAATTGTCGCCATCTTAGCTGGAACAGTTTTAGCCACAGGAATGATCGAAGAACCCCTTGAATCTTTTTCATTGCTAGGAATTGGCTACGGCTTACTGGCTGCAACTGCATATTCTGTTTTTATGATTGTGAATGGAAGAGTGGGAAATGACTATCACCCTATCCATAAAAGTGCGATCATGATTTCTGGAGCACTTTTCCTTATTGCAATCACGCTTCAACCTATAAGCCTCTTATCTCCGGAGACCTTTCTTGGAATTTTACCTTACGGATTATTACTTTCCTTTTTTGGAACGGTCATTCCTCCCCTATTATTTGCCTATGGAATGCCGAAAACGGGTTATTCCCTGGGTGCCGTATTAAGTGCTGTGGAACTTCCGGTCGCTGTTTGCATGTCTTACTTAGTTTTGAATGAACCTGTAAGTTGGATAAAATGGCTAGGAGTCCTTTTCATCCTATTAACGATATTCTGGAAGAATATTTTAAAAACAAATAGCTAATTTTTAAGGTTTTTACGCTATACTTGCAGTTTTAGAAATTATTTCTCAGCTTATTTATCTGCTCATCAGATAAATCTAGATTAACAACTAACAAAAATATGGAGAACTATCTTTATCTCGTACTCATCACCTTAGCAGTTCTTGCTATAATAGATTTAATGGTTGGTGTAAGTAATGATGCAGTTAACTTCTTAAATTCCGCAATTGGATCTAAGGCTATCCCTTTCAAAAGCATTATGATTATTGCCAGTTTGGGTATCCTCTTTGGATCGGTTTTCTCAAGCGGGATGATGGAAATTGCACGTAGTGGTATTTATGTCCCCAGTAAATTCTCTTTTGATGATGTAATAACGATATTTCTCGCCGTCATGATAACGGATATTATCCTACTGGATGTATTCAATTATTTCGGGCTCCCAACGTCCACTACCGTATCGATCGTCTTCGAATTATTAGGTGCGGCAATTTGTCTTGCCATCTATAATATTGCAATAAAAGATGGCGATTGGTCTTCTTTGGCTTCTTATATCAACACTGAAAAAGCTTCTGAAATTGTTTATAGCATTTTACTTTCCGTCGTCATATCCTTTTCGGTCGGAATGGCTGTACAATATATCTCCAGGTTACTTTTTACCTTTCAATTTGAAAATAAACTAAAAACGATCGGTGTATTCTTCGGTGGAATTGCCATGGCTTTTATCTCTTATTTTATCCTGATCAAAGGTTTAAAAGGCGTATCCTTTATTGGATCAGAGGTTAAAGATTGGGTTCAAACCCATGAACTGATGTTATTGGCAGGTTCTTTTGTGGTCTTCACCATCATTAGCTATATCATCAACCTGCTAGGATACAATATTTTAAAAGTCATTATCGGTATCGGAACCTTTGCTTTGGCACTTTCCTTTGCAGGAAATGACTTGGTAAACTTTATCGGTGTTCCGGTTGCAGCGGTTCAATCCGTTGAGATTTTTCAATCTATTCCAGGTGCTAACCCTGATACCTTTACCATGGATGCCCTAGCTTCAAGTGAAATTATGGCTCCTACTTGGATCCTGTTATGTGCTGGAATTATCATGGTAATAACACTGTGGACCTCTAAAAAGGCAAAGACAGTTATTGAAACTGAAATGAGCCTATCTAACCAAGGTGATGGTACAGAAAAATTCAAATCCAATATGCTTTCTAGAAGCATCGTAAGAGGCTTTATTAAAATAGGATCAGGATTGAGTTATTTAATGCCTAGAACTTTGCAAGCTAGTTTAGACAAGAAATTTGAAAACCCGCTTTTGAACGCTCACCGCAAGAAAAAGAAATCTAAAGATGAACCGATGTTCGATATGATTCGGGCTTCAGTGAATCTGATGGTTGCTTCCAGTTTAATTGCATTGGGTACATCGATGAAATTACCCCTATCAACGACCTATGTGACTTTTATGGTAGCAATGGGTACTGCTTTTGCAGACCGTGCTTGGGGCCGCGAAAGTGCTGTTTATCGAGTATCTGGTGTATTCCATGTTATTGGAGGTTGGTTTGTAACTGCTGGTTGTGCTTTCTTGGGGGCAGTAGTCTTTGCATTCTTCCTGAAAATTGGTGGAATCGTAACTTTTGTGATCTCCCTGATCGTATTAGCGCTATTACTTTATAGAAATGCAAAAAGCCATGACCGTAAAATAAAGGCTAAAGCTCTGCAAGAACTTAATCTTGAAAAAGGTGATATTATTGGACTTCAGCAGGTCATCGAAACCAGTGCGCAGCAAATCAGTGAAACTTTTTCAAAAACAAACCTATTCTTCAAAGAATCTGTTGACTCCCTAATCAAGGAAGACTTAGATGGCTTAACCAATAACAAAAAGTTAATTAAAAAGCTTCAAAACGACCTGAACTCGACAAATAATGCAATGTATGACTATATCCGAAATCTGGACGATAATTCCGTTAAGGGTAGTCGATATTACATTATTTCCTTAGGATATCAACAAGATATGGTTGAAAACGTTGCTGTTATCAACTCAAATGCATTATCTCACGTAGACAACAACCATAAACCACTGAAGATTAGCCAAGCGAAGGATCTTAAATATGTGGTTGAGCGAATCGCAGAATGGTTCTCAAAAATCAATATGACTTATAAGCGTCTTGATTTTAGTAAAATTGATGAAATCATTAAGGAAAGAGAAGAAATTCAGGAGTATATAAACAATTTATTGGATAAACAGATAGATCGGATTAGAACTTCTGAAAACAGTCCAAAAAATAGCCGTTTGTATTTCTCCATTCTACTGGAAACAAACGAATTAATCAGCTCAACCTTCAAGTTGATGCGTCTACATAAAGAATTCGATAGCTTTAGACGTAGAAATGCTTAAAGCGCATAAAAAAATAGGATGCTGAATTCAGCATCCTATTTTTTTTATATCTTTTATTTCTTAATGAACCAATACTTCCGGTAGCTCTTCAATATCCACATCTCCATTTTCTGAAATGGTCAAAAACTTGACTGGAACTACTTCATTGACTAACAATGGATCATAAGGAGTACGTACTTTAACATAGTTTTTCGAGAATCCATGCATAAAACCGTCTTTGATATCACCTTCAAATAGAACTTCATCAATAGAGCCTAATTGCGACTCATAAAATGCTCTTCTTTTCTTTTCAGATAGAATGTGCAACATTTTACTACGATCGCTACGCTGTGCTCCTGGAACAGCACCTTCCATTTGAGCAGCAATGGTATTTTCACGTTCCGAATAAGTAAACACATGCAGATATGAAATATCCATTTCATTCAAGAAATTATAAGTGTCTATAAAATCTTCACGAGTCTCACCTGGAAAACCTACAATGACATCTACACCTATACAGCAATTCGGCATTAATGATTTTATTTTCGCAACTCGTTCTGCATATAATTCTCGCTTATAGCGACGTCTCATCTGTGCAAGGACCTTGTTATTCCCAGACTGCAATGGCATATGGAAATGCGGAACAAATCTTTTAGATTGTGCTACAAACTCAATAATCTCATTGGTTAATAAATTAGGCTCAATACTTGAAATCCTAATCCTATCAATCCCTTCTACTTCATCCAACGCTTTTACCAAATCTACAAAGCGATCTTGACGCTTGCCATCTCGAACGCCATAATCACCAATATTCACCCCTGTTAATACGATTTCCTTAACACCAGATGCCGCAATCTCCTCTGCTTGTAAAACGATATCCTCAATTTTGCCAGAACGACTTGCACCACGTGCCAATGGAATGGTACAGAAGGTACATGAATAATCACAGCCATCCTGAACTTTTAAAAATGTACGAGTTCGGTCTCCGATAGAAAAGGCTGAAACAAATTGATTCGTCTCATCAATTGGAGCATTGTGAACAATGGCCTTCTCATTTTTGGTTAAATCATCAATATGTTCAATGATATTGAACTTTTCTGCCGCGCCCAAGACCATATCAACCCCCGGAATTTCGGAGATCTCCTTTGGTTTCAATTGTGCGTAACAGCCAACAATAGTAATATAGGCATTAGGGGAATGCTTTAAAGCTTCCTTCACAACCTTTCGACATTTACGATCCGCATGGTCAGTAACTGAACATGTATTAATCACATAAACATCTGCCGCACTGTTGAAAGGCGTAGTTTCATAACCCGCATCCTTAAAGATCCGGCCAATGGAAGATGTCTCTGAAAAATTCAGCTTACACCCCAATGTATAGAAAGCAACTTTTTTTCCCATAATATTTTGCAAAAATACATAAAATGATCCAAAATGATAATTGTATAAAAATTGTGATAATTGAATGATGATTAATTTGCACATTTCTGCACCTGAATGTATTATGAAAACGATTTTCTCAATCCATACCAAAAACCGAAATACTTTATCAAAAAAATGGGTATCTTCGTAGGATATAAAATCAGGGAAATTTTCTATGAAACAATATTTAGACTTACTTGAACATGTATACACTACAGGTGTTGAAAAAACAGACCGGACTGGAACAGGAACAAAAAGTGTATTCGGGTATCAAATGCGTTTTAATTTGAAAGAGGGATTTCCTTTAGTAACCACTAAAAAACTGCACCTACGTTCCATTATCCATGAATTAATCTGGTTCCTGAAAGGTGAAACCAATATTCAATATCTGAAAGAAAATGGTGTGAGTATTTGGGATGAATGGGCAGATGAAAATGGAAACCTTGGACCTGTTTATGGTTCGCAGTGGAGATCTTGGCCAACACCGGATGGTCGTCATATCGATCAAATTACCCAAGTCATTAATCAGCTTAAAAACTCACCAGATTCTAGACGGATTATCGTCTCTGCTTGGAATGTAGCCGAAATAGAAAATATGGCTCTTCCTCCTTGTCATGCATTCTTCCAATTCTATGTAGCACCGGCTCAACCAGAAAAAGGAATCATGAAACCTCAACTTTCATGTCAATTATATCAAAGGAGTGCTGATATTTTCTTAGGGGTACCTTTTAATATCGCTTCCTATGCGCTATTAACCATGATGGTAGCTCAAGTTTGTGATATGGAAGCCGCTGAATTTGTACATACTTTGGGCGACGCTCATATCTATAGCAACCATTTTGAACAAACGGAATTGCAATTGTCCCGTGACCCAAAACCTCTTCCTCAAATGATTATCAATCCTGAAGTTAAAAATATATTTGACTTCAAGTTTGAAGACTTTGAACTAACAAACTACGAACATCATCCTCATATTAAAGCTCCAGTAGCTGTTTAATAAATCAAATACCGTAAATGAGTTATCCTAAAGTTACATTGATTGTGGCGGCAGCCGAAAATAATGCTATCGGAAAAGGAAACCAAATGCCTTGGCATTTACCCAATGATTTCAAATACTTCAAATCCAAAACAATGGACCACTCCATTGTCATGGGCCGAAAAACTTTTGAATCCATCGGAAAAGCATTGCCTGGAAGAAGAAACATCGTAATCAGCAGACAACCTAACTTTAAAGCTGATGAAGTAGATGTTGCCAATAGCGTCCAAGCCGTAATGAATTATTGCCGAGATGAAAATGAAATCTTTATCATCGGTGGTGCAGAAATCTATAAACAATCATTACCTCTTGCTGATGAAGTACTCCTAACGAGAGTACATACGACAATTTCTGATGCCGATGCATTCTTCCCCGAATTACCAGCAAATGAGTGGGAATTAATGAGTCAAGACCCACATAAAAAAGACGAAAAACATAAGTTTGATTATACTTTTGAAGTATATAAAAGAAAATAAGGGAGACCAAACTTGGTTTCCCTTTTTACGTTATTAAATTATGAGTAATAGCAGTATACAATTCCAGTTGTCATTTATTGAGCCCCAGGCTCACTATGTCGAAGTCCAAATGATTATTGATGGCTTTAGTCAAGATTTTCTTGACCTTAAAATGCCAGTATGGACACCAGGTTCTTATTTAATCCGTGAGTTTGCCAAAAACATCGAACAGATTAAAGCGGAAGACGCAACTGGCAATTTAATCCCTCTTCAAAAAACAAATAAAAACACCTGGAGACTTCACTCCTATGGTGCTCAGGTCAAAGTTTCTTATCGGGTATATAGTTTTGAACGTTCTGTCCGCACTAATTTTGTCGATGATCAACATGCCTTTATTAGTCCTGCAGGAACTTTTCTTTATATCGATGGATATTTAGACCATACCTCTACCGTAAAAGTTGATCTTCCAGATTATTGGAGTAAAATTTCAACAGGATTAGAATTGGTAGAAGGAAAAATCAATTTGTTTTTCGCGGACAACTTTGATATCCTTTTTGATTCTCCTTTGGAAATTGGAAACCAGGATGTATGGACTTTCAATGCCGCAGGTATTCCGCATGAATTTGCAATGGTAGGTACCGCATCTTACGATAAGGATAGACTGTCTGCGGATATTACAAAAATTGTAGAAGTAGAGACTTCTATTTGGGGCTCTAACCCTAATGATAAATATGTCTTTATTACCCATAACTATCTAAGTTCTCATGGTGGATTAGAACACTTAAATTCAACTGTCCTAGCTGCTTCAAGATCTGCATACAACAATAAAATTACCTATAACAATTTCCTAAGCCTTGTTGCTCATGAGTATTTTCATCTGTGGAATGTCAAACGCTTAAGACCTGCAAACCTTGGCCCTTTTAACTATGATGAGGAAAACTACACCCCTCTATTGTGGATTTTTGAAGGGTTCACAGCTTATTACGATAATTTAATCACGAGACGTTGTGGATTCAGGGATGAACAAGAGTATCTGAATGAATTGGTATCTGAGTTTAACTTGGTTTTAAACCGACCTGGACATAAAATTCAATCCGTAGGGCTCTCGAGTTTTGACACTTGGATCAAACAATATAGACCAGATGAAAATTCTGTCAATGTGAGCATCTCCTATTATAACAAGGGAGCCATGTTAGCAACCATGATTGACATCTATATCATTGCCAAAACAAACGGAAATAAGAGATTAGATAATGTCCTAAAGGCGGCTTATGACAAATATTACCTAATTGAAAATCGTGGCATTACCGAAAAAGAGTTTCAGGATTTAGCAGAGGAAATCGCTGGAGTTCCGTTGACTGAAATCTTCGAAGCGGTTTATAGTACTGAAGAAATTGATTATAATGCTTACTTCAATTTAGTAGGATATCAATTTTACGATATAAATCAAAATAACCAAACTCCAAGTATTGGAATCAAGGTTTCTCATCAGGATGGAAGAACGATTATCAAAAATGTAGATAGAAATTCTGCAGCTTGGAATGACGGATTAAACGTAGACGATGAGATTGTTGCTGTCAATGGCAACAGACTTGATCCTCAAGGAAGAGAATTAGACCAAGCCGTTCTAAACAGTAGCATTGGCGATAATCTTCGTATTCTTGTTGCTAGAGATGGATTAATGCGGGAAATCAGCATCAGCCTGAAAGCCAGCGAAAAAGTTTCTTATATCATTGAAAGAAAAGAAGATAGCACTAAGGAACAAAGAGAGCTTGGAAATATCTGGCTATCCTTGTAATTAAAAAATAATTTTTAGAACAGCATCATATCAACATGATGCTGTTTTTTTATGCTTTACTCAGCCAAAGTATTGCTTTACTCATTTTCGATACCAGTTTTTAGGTAATTCTTTAAATTTAATGTACAATCAAAACATAATTTGTTTGAATCTACGTTCTATACCTACAAATTTAACCAATTGATACCATGCAAATTAAACCCATTCAGAAACATAACTTGTATGCATATCGCCGTCTTCGGCGAGCCATAGGTTATCTAGGTATTTTTTTACCAACGATTCTTGTTTTGCTTTCCTTAATCAAGTTCTTCACAACCAAAATACAACCTTCCATCAGTCATTATTATTATACCAATCTCCGGGAGATCTTTACAGGTACTTTATGTGCAGTAGGTCTTTTCTTGATTTGTTACAAAGGAAACGGAAATAAATCTATTTTAAAAAACGACAACCTACTTACCAATATAGCTGGAATGATGGCCTTTGGGGTAGCATTTATCCCGACTGATCCCATTTCGGATTCTTGCCTTAAATGTACCCTGATAAACTTTAGCCTGACCTGGTTACATTATGCTTTTGCAGGGGTCTTATTTCTAATTTTTGCCTTATTATCCATTAATGTTTTCACCATCGGACAGCAAAAAAACACCGACATTCCTGTAAGCATGTTTAATGAAAATAAGATTTATAGGTTTTGTGGCTACGCCATTATTATTTGTGTCGTATTGGTACCCTTGAAATTATTCCCTTATTCTACTCTCGTCTTTGAGGCCTTGGCTTTATGGATGTTTGGAATCTCCTGGTTGATCAAAGGCCGTGCTTTAGGTGATGAAGGCGTAATTGGCGAGAAAATTTATAGAGAACATAATACCATTGACACCGAAAAGGCAGTCAATTAATACAAAATGTCCAATAAAAAAACACCTTGCATTTTACTGCAAGGTGTTTATATTTTTAAAACGTGTAACGGATAGAAAATCCAACACCGTCCCATATTCTAAATCCACTTTCTTGTAAAAAGTCGAAATAAGGTTTGATATCTAGGGATAATGCCAATGGAGCTTGTGGAATTTTATATTCAACCCCAACAATACCATCGATACTTAATGCCATCTCTGAATATTTATCAAAACGCTGGCCTTCTTTATTCGTATAGGCTTTACCAGAGTAAGATCCTACGGAACCACCAAAACCCCAAAACCATGAAAAATCATTGTATAATGGTAAATGGTTCTCATATAATCCAACCAATCTAAATCTGCTATATTCGGAGTTACTTTGAATACTCAAAATTCCTTCTAGAGCCTTATTTGGATTCATCGTATAACGATAAGTTAATCCTGTTGCAGAACCAAATCGAGCACCAATCGCATGTTGCGATGGTAATTGGGCATGAGCAAAATTTGTAGATGCAATAAATGCGATGAAAACAAATGATAATTGTAAGATTTTTTTCATTAAAAACATATTTCTATTCCTTCAAAAGTACTATTTATTTTTTAACGGTTAAAACCGATTTTCGGTATAACTAAAGTCAAAAATTATTCTGCAAGCATAGTTTTTCTTTAAAAAAACTGATTATCCGTTTATGCACCTGTTATATTCGCAATTACTAGTCTGTCAAAGAGTTTGTCTCCAAAATACCGTCTGTTTAATTTGTAAATAAACTCGTTGAGATACAACTGTAAGTATTTCCTTTTGATTTTATGGTAGTTGCCCAGCAATGTCCGTTTTGCATTACTGATTGCGATATGCACCCATTTGAGTGTTTCCTTGGTGGTTTTGGCGTCTGATTTCTCGGTGACGTGCAATTCCACCAGATCGGAGATGTCAACGTAAGAAGTGCTTTTGTCCGAAAATACGATGGCATCATCCTCCATGCAGTCCCTGACCACGCCGTTGATTCCTTCACTTTGATGGCTATCCAGTACCCTGGCCTTGAAATAACGCACATGCTTCTCCTTTTTGCCCGTTTCGATATCTTCCAACGGGGTGCTTTCGGCCATCACCGCAACGTTCTGCTTTCCCTCGGCTCCCCGGCCACGTGTACCCTTGCCTCGCTCGATTTCCTTACTGGCCACCGAAAAGTTAACGAATTCTTGCGGTTTCTTTCAGCGCCGCCAATACCGCCAGCCCGTCGCGCAAGGGGCGCGGCTCGTGTGTGCGGATGAAGTCAGCTCCACCTGCGGCGGCGGCAAGCTCTGCAGCGAGTGTCGCGGCCCCGACATCCCCCGGACCACGGCCTGTGAGCGCGCGCAGAAAGGATTTGCGCGAAACAGACAGAAGCACCGGCAAATCGAAGCGCAGCCGCAATTCATCGAACCGCGCCAGCACCGAGAGCGAGGTTTCGGGAGCAGCCCCCAGAAAAAACCCCATGCCGGGATCAAGGACAAGGCGGTTGCGTTTGATACCGGCACCCGTCAGCGCCGCGATGCGCGCGTCAAAGAACGCCGCAATGTGATCCATGATGTCGCCAGCGGGTGCCTCGCGCCGATCTGCCTGCCCGTCTTGCACCGAATGCATAACGACGAGTTTGGCAGATGATTTCGCCAATTGCGGATAGAACGCAGCGTCTGGAAAACCGCGAATATCATTGAGATAGGCCACACCACGCGACAAGGCATAGGCTTGCGTCGCGGGTTGATAACTGTCGAGCGAGACGGGAATGCCATCTGCCTTGAGCGCGTCCAGCACCGGCGCGATACGCGCGATTTCTGTGTCGGACGAAACAGGCGCGGCGTCGGGATTGCTGGATGCCGGACCGAGGTCGATCACATCTGCCCCCTCGGCCATCAGCTTACGCGCCTGCGCAATGGCTGCGTCTGGCGCCAGATACCGGCCTCCATCGGAGAAACTGTCCGAGGTTATGTTGACGATGCCGAAAATGATGAGCGATTTATTCATGGGGGCTTCTATAATAATACCTAAAATCCGCAGGTAGTTAATTAGGATGTTTAAAGATTCTGATTATCCGTTTATGCACCTGTTATATTCGCAATTACTAGTCTGTCAAAGAGTTTGTCTCCAAAATACCGTCTGTTTAATTTGTAAATAAACTCGTTGAGATACAACTGTAAGTATTTCCTTTTGATTTTATGGTAGTTGCCCAGCAATGTCCGTTTTGCATTACTGATTGCGATATGCACCCATTTGAGTGTTTCCTTGGTGGTTTTGGCGTCTGATTTCTCGGTGACGTGCAATTCCACCAGATCGGAGATGTCAACGTAAGAAGTGCTTTTGTCCGAAAATACGATGGCATCATCCTCCATGCAGTCCCTGACCACGCCGTTGATTCCTTCACTTTGATGGCTATCCAGTACCCTGGCCTTGAAATAACGCACATGCTTCTCCTTTTTGCCCGTTTCGATATCTTCCAACGGGGTGCTTTCGGCCATCACCGCAACGTTCTGCTTTCCCTCGGCTCCCCGGCCACGTGTACCCTTGCCTCGCTCGATTTCCTTACTGGCCACCGAAAAGTAACCCTCATCCAGTTCTATCATCCCTTCCAGTGTATACCTTGCATCCCGGTTGCCCATCGCCCTGCGGAGTTTGTGTACCATCGCCCATACCGGTTCGTAACGCTTCAATCCTAATTGCTTCTGGAGTTCGTTGGTGGAGAATCCCTTTTTTGTGCAACTCATCAGGAACATCGTTTTGTACCACACCAGAAACGGCAGCTTGGAGCTCTCCATGATCGTACCGCTGCGCAACGAGGTGCGGAAACGGCAACCTTTGCATTCATAACTCCATTTACCCTGTAACCAATAATGGGAAGTGCCCCCGCATCGCTTGCAGACAACCCCTTCCTTATCACGCTGCTCCTTGAAATGCAAACGACAATCTTCCTCCGAACCGAAATGAGCCGTAAAACTGAATATGTTCATAATCCCTGCTTTTTGAGCGCTAATATACTAAAAATATTAGGTGTGTTTGCGGAGAATCAGATTAAAAAATTATATATTAGTCAATACCTACAATATGTATAACCAATTTTTGTATTTTTAAGGGGAGAAAAACTTATGAACAATTATAAAAGATTAATTGACTTAATCAGCAATTACCAAAAAGAATTTGCTAAAGAGATTATGGTGGCCGGTCGTGCAAAAAATGGCTGGAAAACCTATTCAACCAAAGAGTTCGTAGAAATCATCGATAACATCAGTAAAGGTTTATTGGCAAAGGGAATCCAAAAGGGTGACCGTATCGCTTTGATGTCGGGAAACCGACCTGAATGGAACTTTATTGACTTCGCTTGTAACCAATTGGGAGTGGCGACGGTACCTCTATATCCCACCCTGTCTAATCAAGACCTGATCTTCATTCTAAATGATGCTGGAGCTAAACTCCTGTTCGTAAGCAATGAAGACCTTGCAAAAAAAGCGGATTTAGCGTTAAAAGAAAATAACCTTGAATTAGAAGTTTTCACCTTCGACGAAATTGAAGGTAGAAAAAACTATCAAGAAGTAATTGAACTTGGAAAACAAAACGAACAAGATTTGCAACCCTATCGTGATGCAATTCAACCTGAGGATTTATTAACCCTAATCTATACTTCAGGAACCACAGGTAAACCGAAAGGCGTATTTCTTTCCCATCACAATATTATTTCAAATGTTGAAGCTTCTAACCACCTTGTAACCGAAGAATTTAAAAAGGCATTAAGCTTTTTACCTTTATGTCATATTTTCGAGCGGATGGTCGTTTATCTTTACCTATCCAGAGGTGTACAGATATATTACGCTGAAAATCTAGACAATATTGTTGTTGACATTAATGATGTAAAACCCGACTTATTTACAACAGTGCCTCGGGTATTGGAAAAGGTCTACGATAAAGTGGTTGAAAAAGGTAAAAACTTGACAGGAATAAAAAAATCCTTATTCTTTTGGGCTTTAAACTTAGGTTTGCGTTATCAAGAACCAAAAAAGAATTCTGCCTTCTATAATTTCCAATTAGGTATTGCCAGAAAATTAATCTTCTCCAAATGGAAAGAGGCTTTAGGTGGCAATATCAAACTCATTATTTCTGGAGGGGCTGCACTTCAAGAAAGACTTGCACGTGTTTTCTGGGCTGCTGGAATTAAAGTATTGGAAGGATACGGCCTGACTGAAACTTCCCCAGTAATCGCTGTAAACTCCTGGAAAGATGAAGATGTAAAATTCGGAACGGTAGGTCGTGTCTTAAACAATCTAGATGTTAAGATTGCAAAAGATGGTGAAATCCTTGTAAAAGGTCCTAGTGTAACTACAGGTTATTACCACAATGAGGAAGCTACGAAAGAAGCATTTACCGAAGACGGCTATTTGCATACTGGCGACATTGGCGAAATTACTCCAGATGGTTTCTTGAAAATCACTGACCGTAAAAAAGAAATGTTTAAAACTGCAGGTGGTAAATATGTTGCCCCACAGGTTATTGAGAATAAATTGATGGAATCTACATTAATTGCTCAGGTTATGGTCATTGGTGAAAACCAAAGATTCCCGGCTGCATTAATTGTTCCGGCTTATGAAGAACTTGAAAAATACGCCAATCATAAGGGAATCAGTTATTCTTCCAAAGAAGATTTAATCAAAAACGAAGATATTTTATCCAAGTATGATCAAATAATCTCACAATCTATGGCTAACTTTGGCCATTGGGAGCAGGTTAAAAAGTTTAAGTTACTGCCGAAGGAATGGACCATCGATGCTGGTGAGTTGACTCCGAAATTAAGCCTTAAACGAAAAGTAATCCTCCAAAAAAATGAAGAGATCATAAAATCAATCTATTCTGAATAAGGATATTCTATGCTAAAAATAATTTGGACCAAAATAAAGGACTTCTGGCATTTATTAATAAATGCAGGCACTGCATTTGTCGATGATAATTGTATGAAGCTAAGCGCTTCACTAGCCTATTACACAGTCTTTTCTATTGGTCCACTCTTATTAATATTAACATGGACACTCGGTTTCTTCTATGGTAGTGCATTGGATGGAAGTGAAGGGGCCAGAGATCAGGTAATCGATGAACTAAATCAAATATTTGGTAAAGAAATTGCCTCCATGTTAGAATCTACTGTTCATAATCTTTCCTTAGATAGCCGTTCTAATATTGGGATTATTGTCGGTGCGGCAACCCTAATGTTTACTTCAACAACAATCTTTGTTGATATTCAAAATTCCATAAATTCTATTTGGAAGGTGAAACCAAAACCCAAAAAAGGTTGGTTGAAAATCATTATCAACAGATTAATTTCATTCTCCATGATTTTGGGTCTAGTATTCCTATTAATGGCCTCCCTGATTATATCGAGTTTAATTGGTGTTATGACCAATTACTTTAATCAATTCATGGATAACTGGGATATTAGTTTGATTGATTGGGTGAATACCGCAATTACTTTCTTGGTCATCTCTTCTCTATTTGGAATTATTTATGCTTTCCTACCAGATGCCAAAGTAAGGTTCAAAGATATCCTAGGTGGTTCTTTATTTACTGCATTGCTGTTTATGTTAGGTAAGTATCTTATTTCCATCTACCTGTCCCAAAACATCACGGCAACATCCTATGGTGCCGCAGGATCAATCATTATCTTGTTAGCATGGGTTTACTATTCTTCTGCCATTCTTTATTTTGGAGCCGAGTTCACGAAAGAATATGCCATCAAATACGGTAAGGGAATCCAACCTGCCTCATTCGCCGTTTTAGTCAAACAAACTGAATTAGAAATTGACCCTGAAACTGGTATCCGTGAAGTTGTAAAAAAACATAGCGACCCTGTACAATAGTGGAAGATAAAAAGAGCATCCAATACATGTTATTGGCGGGCTTCTTTTTTGCCCTAATGAATATTAGTGTCAAATTGGTATCTCATTTACCAACCATGGAAGTGGTTCTGTTCAGATCCATCGTCAGTCTCATCGCTTCCTACATCATCCTGAAAAAACAAAACATCCCAGTTCTAGGAAACAATAAAAAACTCCTGATTGCGCGAGGTATAGCAGGTTGCCTTGGACTGGTTGGTTCTTTCTATACCCTGCAAAATATCCCCTTGGCCTCCGCAGTTACTATTAATTATACCGCCCCTCTTTTTACAACCATATTAGGAATCTTTATGGTGAATCAAAAAGTTAAATCCATTCAATTTCTTTTCTTTGGAATGGCAATAGCCGGTGTATTAATGATGAAAGGTTTCGACACAAGGATCTCGAATCTCGACCTAATGATTGGCTTATTGTCAGCTCTATTTGCTGCATTTGCCTATAACATTATCGCTAAGATAAAAACCAGCGAACATCCATTGGTGATTATATTTTACTTCCCATTAATCACCATTCCATTTGCAGGAATTTATACTATTTTTAATTGGCAAATGCCTCAGGGAATCGATTGGATCTATCTTTTGTTCGTTGGTATTTTAACTCAATGCGCACAATATTATATGACCCTATCCTACCAAAATGCGAACCTTTCTAAGGTTTCTAGCTTGACTTATCTAGGAGTCGTTTATGCCTTAGGCATTGGTTTCTTTTTCTTTGAAGAATCCTATAATATGTATGCACTGTTTGGAATTGGGTTGATTATGCTTGCGATCCTCTTTAATTTGAGAGTGAAGACCTAATCTGTAAGATGATATCCAACAAAAAAGCAGCAATAAAATTGCTGCTTTTTTGTTGGATGAATCAATTCATCTATTTCACATTATAATAATAAATCTGTCTTCCTACATTACCTTGAAGGTCATTTCCTTCTACAACTACTTTATATTTACCTGTTCCATCAGCATTGAAGAATTCCAAATTTACCTCTCCTTTGGAATCAATCCTTACATCTGGATTCCAATAAACCGTAGTACGGTAATCATTGGTATTTTTAGATTCTGCTGTGTTATACTTAGGCTCATAGAACTTACGCTCTTTCACATAGCCTAAAGGATAAAAATCAATTACATTTGATTTTGGCAACATCGCTTCAATTTGTGACAAGGTCATGCGTGGTTGTTTCTTCTCTTTTTTCGTAATAATGGAAACAACACCATCATTATTGTAGATATTTCTAACCGTCCCTAAATCATCACGCATAAAAATCTCAATAGCTTCAATATCGGCTACCTGAATTGAATTAATCGATGGCTCGTCAATTGGCATACCATTCAAGAAAAACTGTACCGGAACCCGGCTACCCTGATTAAAGTTTCTGGTAATATAGTATTTCTGTGAGTTGACATCGAAGGTAATTCCTGTTAGCATTGTATTTAAACACATACTTAACACATTACATCCTCCGAAGCGGCTACCCTCAATGCGATGCTCTGGCATCGATAATCCCGTTAAGGCAGAAAAATCCTTACTCGTTTGTTTCTTTTCCTGCGTTCCGGTCACCACGACTTCTTCTATTAGGTTATTCACCCTAAACTCCTTCTTGCTGTTATCCAAATACGCTTTTAGGTTATCATCGATATTTTGAATTGAACCAGCCTTATTTGGATTGTTCGGATCGATTTCAGGAAACAATGTCGGATCCAGTGTAATCACTAAACTCCTAAAGTTATCATTCCCCCTCGCATTCAATGTCGCCTTTAGGGAATCACTAAATACTAAATTTTCAAAGATATATCGACCTGAATTATCTGTATAAGCATCCTTTTTTATCGCTGCTCCTGGAATATTTAAAAATAATCCTCCATTAGGTTGAACTCTACCTGTATTCTGACGAAGGATTCCGGTAATCGTGATTCCTTGCTCAGGCATGAATTTTACCTGTGGTAATTTTGCGTTCACCAAATCCTTGTATTCAAACCTTCTAAATCCTTGAGTCATCATCAAAGCGTCCAAAGCTTCCAATCGGTTTTCATTCTTCGGATTGAAATAATAATTTGGCTTTTCAATATAGCCCTTAAGATCTGAGGTCAATAGCATATTACTTACTATACCTTTATCATTATCATCATTATATGGAACTTTGGTTTCATCAATTACCGACACCGAGAAATTACCTGGTAGGCTATCAACCTTCGTATCCAAGTTTAATTTCATTTTTACCAAGTCCTTGCGAGCGTAATCAGATTTATCCGTGCTAACCTGAATTCCGATTAATTCTTGTGGCTGAATAAAAACTAAACGTTCCGAAACTGGCTGCCCGTCTGGTGTCATCAAGGTTACTTGGACTACTCCATTTGGCAATTCCTTTAATGGAATCTTAACAGAAACTGCAGGACTTTTTATCGAAGCTTGCGCAGCATAGATCAAATGACCATTTAACTGGCCAAATACATAATATGGCTTATTTTGAATGGTATTGAAATAGGCATCATTCGTCACCAAACCTAGATTGATAAATTCATTATCTTGAGATACCGCTACAACATTGATCTTGTCATCTACCACTGCTGGTAAATCAACCGTTTTCTCAACGCCATTGGCAATGGTTGCAACTGCCTTATAACTCTCACCTGAAATAGGTAATAGATTAAATGCACCCATACCTATTCCTAAATCCTCAAAACTAGCTACTTCTTTCTTTTTACTATCAATGATTTTTCCTTTAACCCCAATTGCACCTCCAGAGGAAGACATGGATTTAAAAGCGATCTTCTTCGATAATCCTGAAATTAAATCTCCACCTTCTGGAAAAAACTGAATATCAACATCTTGATAAGCATTCGTTAAAGAATACTGCCCAGTTTCTCCATCTTCCAATTGAAGTACCAAGCGACCCGCCTTAAACTTTTCCTTTTCCTTATGGGATAGGTTTATACTAATTCGACCTAAATCATCGGTTTCAGCTTTTCCTTTATCAAAAGCATCCCAACCATCATTCGCCTCCCAATTGAGTTTCTTTCGTCCTAATGCTTGACCATCGCGACCTCTTAATTGAATTGTAGCCTTGGTCTTATTTCCTTCTTGCAAGAACGTAATATTCGCACCCAGTTTTTTATTGATGGCATCTCCTATTGGCACTACCTTATTATAGAAGTAACCCATATCAAAATTCATCATCCATTTACTATAGGCCCTGAATCTATAATTATCCTGAGACCAATATTGAGGATCCAAAACCAATTGTCCTTTACCAGCACCTTCCTTTAATGGCACCCTAAGGGTCTGCATCAAGGAATCCTTACTATTGATGATATCAACATAAATGATTTTACTGGGATCATAATTGAATAGATTCGTATTTAGATAGGTTTTGAACCATAAGGTATCTCCTACAGCGTAATATGGCTTATCAAAATGTAAATGGACTTTTTCAACAGGATATACTGAGAAATATTTTTGAACATTTTCAACTGCAGTATTGATTGGAACTGCAGGTTTTTCTTGGCCCCTTGCCGTAAAAAATATGGAGGTAATTAGGAATACGGCTAAAAGGAAACGATTAGTTAAATTCATCAATAATCTATTTTTTGGAAAAGCTAAATATATTGATTTTTTAGGGAACAAGGGAAGTCTTAAAGAAATTTAACAGATACCTAGAGCAATGGTGCAAGCAAACGACATAGAGAATCTATTCCTCTTTTCCATGGTTTTCTCTTTTTCCAATCTTTGATCGAAATCAAAACACAATTTTCCCGATCTATATCATATTGTTTTTCCATTTCCCTACAGAAATCTCGGTTAGAAATGACTGCCTGAACCTCATAGTTAATGTAAAAACTCCTAAAATCTAAATTTACTGTCCCAACATAGGCGATTTTTCCATCAATGATGGAGGTTTTCGCATGTAAGAATCCTTTTTGATACTGGTAAACCTTCACTCCTCTTTCCAGTAATGGTTTTAAATAAGAATAGGTAGCATGCTGTACTATCCAGGAGTCTCCATCTTCTGGAATCATGAGTTCCACCTCTACTCCTGCTGCTGCGGCAGTTTTCAATGCTGTAGACAACTCTTCTGATGGAATAAAGTAAGGTGTACATAATTTGATGCTTTCACTGGCTTCACCAATACTAATCAATAAGGCTTCCATATTGAATGGACCTATCGAACCTGGATCACTCGAAGATAACGCAACGGCACTTAATTGATCGGTGACGACTGGTGTCTCACGAAGATATCCTTGATCCAGATTAAAAGACGCTCCATCGGTTTGGTTCCATTGATTCCAGAAACTTATTTGAAACATCGCGCCTACATTTCCAACGATCTTCACCGCCGTATCCCGCCAATAAAGTCCAAATTCATTCGGATTGGCATATCGGTCTGAAATATTAATTCCTCCTGTAAAACATACAAAACCATCAATGACCACAATTTTGCGGTGATTCCGGTAATTTGAATTCGCTAAGGATGTAAAGGTAACTGGCAGAAAAGGTTGAAATTCGATTTTACTATCTTTCTTCTTTCGCATGTAGCGAACAACTTTCGGAGAACCAAAACTATCCACAATTAATCTTACAATAATCCCTTCTGAAGCTTTCTTCTCCAATAAATCCAAGACCTTGGTCCCGATATTATCTAAATCGAAAATATAAAACTCCATATGGATGGAATGCTTGGCAGCTTCCATTGCCTCTAAAAGCGCTGGAAACATTTGCTCCCCATTTACCAATAAGGTTACTTCATTGTTTAAGGTGGGAGTAGATAATTTTTCATTTTTTAAATAGGAATAAACTCGGGAGAGATCGCCTATTTTACTTTGTATATTGCGAATAGACCACTGCATTAGTGGTTCCAAGCGTTGAAATTCCTTTTTAAGCCGAAGCGTTTGTTCCTGATTGATCCGCTTTAATTTCTTGACCTTTGAAAACTTCTGTCCAAATAAATAATAAAGTATTAAACCTACGAATGGGATAAATACAATCACTAAAACCCAGGAAATGGTTTTTGTTGGATTGCGGTTCTCAATCAAAATGGTGATGATGACACCCACATACATGATGGTCAATGGGATCCATCCCCATATTTCCAAAAATTGAATGACTGTCTTTATATGTTCGTGCATAGATAGGAATTCTTTCTAAAAACCAATTCTTCCAGCTTTTGTTTGCACAGTGCTGGCAGGACTATCTACAAGATATAAAGAAATATTTATTAAGCGCAATTCATTGCGCCTTCAACCTGTAATAAGGGGCTTAGATATGGGATATCTAAGTTCGCACCACGTAAAATAAACCAGGCGCCCATGATTAAAAATAAAATTGGCAAAACCGTGGAAAAGCCCTTTTTGAATATCCGCTTTGGAAAATTCCCAGCAAATGAAAAGACTAATAATAAGGGTAAGGTCCCTAGACCAAACAATAGCATAAATAGGAAGCTATTGCTTAAGGAATTTGCATTGACAGCAGAGGCCAATGCCATATAAACCATTCCACAAGGAAGGATTCCATTTAATATTCCGGCAACAAAACTTCCTCCAGGACGATATAACCACTGCCCCATAAAGCGTGCAAATGGCTGAATGGCTTTCGTTTGAAGAGCTACAAGTTTGCCTGAACTTTTCCCAAACATGTAGAATAGGCCTATGCTAAAAAGTATTATTCCGGTAACTAAGCTGAATCCTTGCTGCCAACCTTGAATGGTTGCTGCATTTCCAAGTAATCCCAGCAATAAACCTAAGAATCCATAGGTCAAAATACGACCCAATTGATATAATAACTTATTAAATGTCGTTTTCCATGAGATACTTTGTCCTGCTTGAACGGCAAGAAGCAATGGACCACACATCACCGCACAGTGAATGCTTCCCAATAACCCCATAAAAAATGCCAAATAATGATAAGTCATCTTATTGAATAAATACTGCGTGATCCGAAATATAGGACTTGTCTGAATGAACCCAGTCAATCTCTAAATTCCAATTCCCTTTCTTAAACGTGCTAACCGGCAGTTTAAACTGATTCGTTTTACTGAAAAAAGGCAGTTGAAGATCCAGTGATTTGTCATCTAATCGCTTAAAATTCAAATTACCTTCATTACCGGTAGTCGAAAATTGAATCAATAGCGTATCCTTCAGCAATTGAATTTTTGGTCGAGCATGATCGTTCAATAAATTCTCCTTCTTATGAAAGGTTTCATCGTAATTCAATCCTTTTTCATAATAGTCTGACTCAACCAAGGTATCATTGTCATGACTAACCATATAAATCCCTGCGCCAATAATGAAAAGCATAAATGCCCCTAGACCAAAAACTATTTTATATCCCCAGTTCATATCCTTATTTTATTGGTGGAGCAATAAAAGTAGTCTCCATCGTTTCTAATACTTTATCCCCAACCTTAATATCAACCTTTACATCTGTTTTGTATTGCTTGATTGACTTTTGATCGGCTATTAAAAATAAGCTTAATTTCGCATTGCCCTCACGACTTAAATGTGATATAGGATTCACTACTTGAATCTTCACGCCTTCTGTTGCACTGACAAGATCAAAATCCAAATCCTTGCTTGTTTTATTAATAACTTCCAAGGTATAAAGATTGCTCACGGTTCCATCATCGCGTTTTTGATAAGTACTTCCCTTGGCACGAAGCAACCTTCCATCCACATCCGAACGACTGAAAATCATATATCCGAAAATTCCCATGAGCAGCACAAGAATCGAGGTGTAAATCACTGCTCTCGTGTTTCTTTTCTTACCAGTATCTTCAGTTTCCTTGCCTTCTGCCTCGGCTAACGTATAAAACCCGATTAATCGCTTAGGTTTATTGATTTTTTCCATAACAGCATCACAGGCGTCGATACATGCAGTACAGGAAACACATTCCAATTGAGGACCTTTACGGATATCAATTCCGGTCGGACAAACATGAACACACAAATTACAATCGATACAATCTCCTTTAACCTCTGTAGATCCTTTCCTTTGTTTCCCCCTTGGCTCTCCACGCTGAACATTGTATGCTACGGTAACTGAATTATCATCCAATAAAACACCTTGAAGTCTGCCATATGGACAAATCCTCGTACATACAATCTCCCGCACAAAGGCAAATACAAAATAAAACACAAGAGTAAAAACGATAATGGAGATCAATCCCACGATATGATTTTCAATCGGATCTGTTACGATTTTATAAAGAGCATCTATTCCGATGATATAAGAAAGAAATAGATTGGAAATAATAAAGGAAATCAATAAAAATACGGAATGTTTTAATACCTTTTTCCATGCTTTGGCATCGGTATCAGGTCCTTCATTTAATTTCTTTTGTTGTAGCCAATCTCCTTCTATCAAATATTCAATCCGTCTGAATATCAACTCCATAAAAATCGTCTGTGGGCAGGTCCACCCACACCAAACTCGACCGTATACAGCTGTAAATAAAACTATACAAACCATCACGATCAACATCCCGAAGAGAAAAATATGAAAGTCTTGTGGGTAAAAGATGTTCCCAAAAATGGAGAACTTCCGTTCTATGATGTTGAACATCAAGAAGGGATTACCATTTATTTTTAGAATGGGTCCTAAAAAGAAGAACAGTAGTAATCCATACCCCACAACCTGTCGATAATTAAAGAAATGTCCGCCTGGTTTTTTAGCATATACCCAGTTTCTTTTCGATTTATCAATTGGTTTAGATTGGTTGGACTCATTTACTACTGTTCCCATGATTCTATTTTTTAATTTGTTGCTGTACTATCTGCAGGAGCTTCTCCTTCAGCAGATTCTGCAGCTCCACCTTCACTTTCATACTTCACGATTTCTTCCCCCTCAGCACCTTTTGGATTTGCAGGCTTACTGTCCCTCAAGGTGATGATGTAGTTACTGACCTCAGCAATTTGTGCTGGTGTTAAGGTTTGTTCCCATGGAACCATACCTTTTTCTGGCACCCCATATTTTACAGTGTGAAAGATATCTTTAATCTCACCGCCATGTAACCAGAATCTATCAGTTAAATTCGGCCCAATTGTACCTTCACCACTTCCGCCGTGACAAGCCGCACAGTTGGTTGCAAAAATTCCTTTTCCATTCGCTGCCAAGGTACCAGTCTCATCAACCTCAATGGTATTCTCATCAAATAGGTTCGCGGACTGTGCTAGATACTCTTGCTTCGCTATTTCTGCCTTAGCCATTTCTCGCTCATACTCCTGATCCTGATTTAATCCCCATCCAAATACCTGGTATATCAATAGGTAAACCACCGCAAAGACTACCGAAGAATAAAATAAAGCATTAAACCATACAGGAATTGGGTTGTTCAATTCTGAAATTCCATCATACTCATGGTCATCAATAATTAAATCTTTCTCCTGCTCGATTGGCTTTAAGCCCATGATATAATTCCATGTTCCTTTCCAATAGTTTCTTCTCGATATTTTCCGCTCTACAGCCAGTCTTTCTTCTTCTTTTACCACCTCAGGCATGGTCACCTTTAACATGGATTTCAATGCTCTATTGATGGCGATTGCTGCTATTAATACAGCAATCAATAAGATGAAAACTGCCAGATAGAACATATCATTATATAAGTCGCCTGTTCCGATAGCTACCAGCGTCCCGGAAATTGCACTGCTCATGATTACTATTAAATTCATATACGTTCTGATTCAGGTAAATTATCATTCAGTTTGTCGGACTCCTCAAAGGGCAATCCTTTCATGTAATCAACAAAGCTCTTTTTCATGGTAAACAACATGATTGCCACTAGAATAAAAAAGGTTAAGAAGATTAACAATGAGATGATTAGATAGATCTCATCCCCATGTAAATTTGTGATTTGTCTCCACATAGCTCTTTCTTTTTTGTGTTACATTAATTATTCTCTGCTACTTTATTTGCATCTTCCGCAGCTTTCGGCTCAGCTTTAATGTCTGTTCCCATGCGTTGTAAATATGCAATCATAGCAATGATTTCCTTAGTAGGTTCTACCTGTACATCGTTTGATTCCAGATCCTTTACAATAGCCTGCGCTTGTGCTTGTGCATGCTCAACGGCATTATTGATCTCATCATCCGAATATGGCACTCCTAAGTTCTTCATCACCTTCATCTTACCAGTCAAATACTTATAGTTGATATCTTGTTCAATCAACCAAGGATATGGCGGCATAATACTTCCAGGTGAAGTAATGGTTGGATCCAACATATGGTCAAAGTGCCATTTGTGTGGATATTTACCCCCAATACGGTGCAAATCTGGTCCGGTACGTTTTGAACCCCATAGGAATGGATGATCATAAACAAACTCTCCAGCTTTACTATACTCACCATAACGTGCCGTTTCCGAACGGAATGGTCGAATAGTCTGAGAGTGACAGTTCACACAGCCCTCACGGATATATAAATCCCGACCAGTTAATTCTAATGCTGTATATGGTTTTACGGATGCTATTTTAGGTACATTATTAGCAACTGTAAATGTTGGAATCATTTCCACAATACCACCAATTAAGATGGCAATTAATGACAACACCATAAATAATATAGGCTTACGCTCTAAACGACGGTGTGCTGATGGTTCTGATTTCTCAATTGGTTTCAACGCTGGTGCTTCCGCGGCCTCATTGGCAACCAAAGATCCTGTTTTTACAGTTTTAACCAAGTTGTATGTCATCAAGATTACTCCTGACAAGTACAATAATCCTCCTACCGCACGCATCATGTGCATTGGTAAGATCTCTAAGGTTGTCGCTAAGAAGTTAGGGTATTTCAATACTCCTTCTGGAGTAAAGTCTTTCCACATCAATCCTTGAACTACTGCTGCCCAATACATCGGAATCGCATAGAATAAAATACCTAAGGTTCCAATCCAGAAATGCGCGTTGGCTAATTTCTTAGAATATAATTGAGTCTTATAGATTCTTGGGATCAACCAATACAAGATTGCAAAGGTCATAAATCCGTTCCAGCCTAAAGCTCCAATATGTACGTGTGCAACAATCCAGTCTGTAAAGTGCGCAATTGCGTTAACTTGTTTTAAGGATAACATTGGACCCTCGAAAGTCGCCATACCGTAACAGGTCAATGCAACAACCATGAACTTTAAAACTGGTTCGGTTCTTACCTTATCCCATGCACCACGTAAGGTCAACAATCCATTGATCATACCACCCCAACTTGGAGCAATCAACATAATTGAGAACACTACTCCTAAGGATTGAACCCAGCTAGGTAATGAAGTATATAATAAGTGGTGTGGTCCAGCCCAGATATAAATAAATATCAGGGACCAAAAGTGTAGAATACTTAATTTATAGGAATAAACAGGACGGTTAGCCATTTTTGGCAAGAAGTAGTACATTAATCCTAAAAATGGTGTTGTTAGGAAGAATGCAACCGCATTATGACCATACCACCATTGAACCAATGCATCTTGTACGCCAGAATAAACATAATAACTCTTCCACAGACCTACTGGCATCTGAATGGAGTTAACAATGTGTAATACAGCAACAGTAACGAAAGTAGCAATGTAGAACCAAACGGCTACATACATATGTCTCTCTCTACGGCGAATGATGGTACCAAACATATTAATCCCAAATACCACCCATATAATGGTGATCGCTAGGTCAATTGGCCATTCCATTTCTGCATATTCATGCGAAGTGGTCAGCCCTAATGGAAGGGTAATTGCTGAGGCTACAATAATCAATTGCCAACCCCAAAAGTGGATCTTACTAAGTACATCGCTAAACATCCTGGCCTTTAACACCCGCTGCATCGAATAGTATACCCCCATAAATATGGCATTACCCACAAAGGCAAAAATTACTGCATTGGTATGTAAAGGGCGAATACGTCCGAATGTGGAATATTGAAGTCCAAAGTTTACCTCTGGCCATACTAACTGCAAAGCCGCAATTAGCCCTACAGTCATTCCGACGATCCCCCAGATTACAGTTGCGATTCCAAAATCTCTGACAATCTTATTGTCATAATTAAATTGCTCTACCTGCATTATTCTTATATATTAAGTTAACGATTCAAAATTAGCAGTCTACCCATGACATTCTAATGATAATGGGAAGTAAGAAAATGTGATTCCTATCACTTTTTGTAATAATTGAATAATCGCTAAATCGTATAACTAAAGAAAATAAGGTAAGAGCTTGAGGTCAATATCAGGTTAGTGTGTTCTTGTTGTTGAATCGGCATGTTTAAAAATCTCGGATATAGCATAGAGCTTCTCTTTAGTTTTCTCCCATCCAGCACAATCTCTCTTTCAATTGCTAAACAAAAAATCCCTATAAGGGATTTCATTACCCTAAACTTAATTAAAATTTTTAACAAATAGGATTGCATGCATTAATATCAATAGCGAATTAACGGAACCAAGTGAGGCATTCTAAAATTTTAGGCATAAAAAAAGGAAACCTAAGGTTTCCTGATTTGGTATTGTTCATAAAATTAGGCTTTCGCGCTTTATGTAGTTTCCAGAATTGCTTTCATGGAAATTATCTTATATACATAGGCAGCAGTTTCAGAATTCAATTTCAAGTCATAGTAACTATCCTTGTTTTGTCTTCTTAAGGAAGATCTTAAACTTCCTCCACCTACATTATAAGCTGCTGCTGCTAAGGTCCAATCACCAAACTCTTTGTGTAGTGATTTAAGATATTTTGCTGCCGCATGGGTAGACTTTATTAAGTCTAAGCGCTCATCCACACTTCCATTCACCTTTAATCCATACAATCTCGCTGTTGCGGGCATAAATTGCCAATAACCTCCGGCTCCCTTGTGGGAAGTGGTCTTAGGATTCAGACTACTCTCAACTACAGCAATGTACTTGAAATCTTCTGGAACACCGTAACTCTTAAGGATTTTCGCAATGCGGGGAAGTAATTGATCCGCTTTTCTGTGAATTTGATGTGTGGGCTTTTTTAGATAAGCAAACCTACTCAGGTACTTGTCTAGTTTTTTCTTTACTGTAACCTCCTCTAAAGGAATATCGGTCTCAGCAAAAGAAATTCGGCTGTAAATATCATCTTCAGCCTCTTTTTTGTTAGTCGCCATTGCATCTGCAATATTGGCTCTCATCGAGAGGTCCAATGCCTTTCTAAAAGGATCAGCCGTCTCTGGTTGGGGTTTTGAGTACAAGTTCGACATTAACATTAACATCAAAAGTGCACTACTACATAATACTCTTTTTTTAACCATTCATTCCCTTACTGCCACCCTATCCACGCAACTCCTAAAAGCCGATCAAAAAGTAGCTTGGTGAAAAATCAAGCTCCAAAAGTACAGCTTATTACTTTAACGCACAAACAATAGTATTAATAAAGAAAGTTAATTAAAGTTAAAACCATGTAAAATCTACGTTAAAACAACTTTAAACCAATATTTACAAATCCGCCTTTTTTGTAACATTTCCACTGTATTTTATGAGCATTTCATCGCAAGTTTAACCTAAATTTACCAGAACTCATCAATTTTATAGCTTATTATGACAATTCAAAGGTTAAATTCTCATCTTAAATCGGCTAAGATTCTTCAAAATACATAAATTACTAGAAACTAGATTTTTACACCTCTACAGCAAACAAACCGACCTTTTCCTTCTAATATGTCTACAGTTTCTAATATTTATTAAAGTATTCCTCTTAAATGTGGAATGAGTCAAAATTTTGCCTATCTTTGTGGCTCATTTTTTCGAATTATGCCATTCAATAGCAAAAGGAACAGTCGAGAGGACAACTCCAGAAAATCAAGAAGCAATTCCGACGGCTTCAAGAACAATAAAAAGGACGATAAATCATCCTTCGACTCATCAAGAAGTTACAAATCTGATAAATTTAATCGCGACTCAAATTCTGATAAAGGCAGATTTGATAAAGACGCTAAATTTGGAAGAGATTCTAAATTTAACAAGGACTCTAAATTCGCGAGAGATTCTAAATTCAACAAAGATTCTAGACCTGACAGAGATTCCAAATTTGGAAGAGACTCTAAATTTGATAGAAACTCAAAATTTGGTAAGGATTCTAGACCAGATAGAGATTCTAAATTTAGTAGAGACTCTAGACCAGACAGAGATTCTAGATTTAACAGAGAGGATAGAGATTCTAAATTCAATAGAGAAGAAAGATTCAATAAAGAAGATAGATTCAATAGAGAGGAAAGACCTGAAAGAAAATCAAGATACGGCGAAGAAGCAACGAAAAGATCTTCAAAATTCAGTAAAGACTCTAAATTCAATAAAGATGGTAAGTTTGAGAAATCTTTCAACTCAGACCGTCCTTACAAAAAATTCGATGGGAAAGGCAGAGATTTCAGCAAAAGAAATTCTGACCGTGACAACGAAGGTAGATCGGATAAAGATTTCCGCAAAGATAATTTCAGAAAACCTAAGCAAGAAAAAAACTTCAATGTTGAGGATGATGGCTTAATTCGTTTAAACCGTTATATCTCCAACTCTGGGATTTGTTCGCGTAGAAAGGCTGATGAGCTGATTGAAGCAGGTGTAATCTCGGTGAATGGTGAGGTGGTAACCGAGTTAGGAACTAAAGTTGATCCTGCAAAGGACGAAATTAGATATAACAACGAACGCCTAAAACGTGAAAAAATGGTATATATTCTTTTGAATAAACCAAAAGATTATATCACAACAACTGATGATCCTCAAGAACGTAAAACTGTAATGCACTTAGTAGCGAAAGCAACTAAGGAAAGAATCTACCCTGTGGGTCGATTGGACAGAAATACAACCGGACTTCTGTTGCTTACAAATGATGGCAATTTAGCTGAGAAACTTTCTCACCCAAGAAATAACATCAGCAAAATCTATCAAGTTGAATTAAACAAGAACTTATCACAAGGTGATTTTAATAAAATTCAATTCGGTATTGAACTAGAGGACGGATTCATCAAGCCTGACGACGTTAGCTTCGTTGTAGGCGCTTCAAAAAGGGAAGTTGGAATCCAAATCCATAGTGGTAAAAACAGGATTGTAAGACGTATTTTTGAATCATTAGGCTATGAGGTTGAAAAACTAGATCGCGTAGTCTATGCAAACCTGACCAAGAAAGATCTTCCACGTGGTCGTTGGAGATATTTGGAGGAAAAGGAAATTATTCAATTAAAACACTTAATGAAATAGCATACAAGGCGCAATCTAGATTGCGCCTTTTTTATTTGCCCCTACTTTCGTATTTTTAACAAAATTACAATTGATATGACAGACCCTAAATGTTTAACTTCGGTTGCCGAATTTCATAAAACTTTTCAGCATCCGATTTTAGATCAACCAACAATCCCTTCTGAGACGCGTTGCAACTTGAGAGTATCTTTAATCGCTGAAGAATTAAAAGAACTGGAAGAAGCAATTAAGGACAAAGACCTGGTAGAAATTGCGGATGCGCTTTGCGATATTCAATATGTCCTTTCAGGTGCTATCTTAGAATTTGGATTGAAGGATAAATTCAATGACCTTTTCAATGAAGTTCAACGTTCGAACATGAGTAAAGCTTGTAAAACTGAACAAGAAGCAATGGAAACTCAACAACATTATTTAGAAAAAGGTGTTGAATCTTACTATAAAGAAATTGATGGTAAATTCTTGGTTTTCCGTAAAGGCGATGATAAAACTTTGAAATCAATCTATTACTCTCCTGCCGATTTAAAAACAATCGTCGAGAGGTAATCATCAAGATGTTTCAAAAGAAAAGGGTTGCAGACTGCAACCCTTTTTTTATATTGTTAAATCAGCTTCTTTATACGCTGAACCTTGTTTCACACCTCTCTCTTCAAGTCCTTTATCAATTTTGGTTTGGATGCCTGATTTCGGAAATCCCCAATTTGGAGCAATCAATAATTCCTTATCGGCAATCCCAAATACACGTTGGATAATGATATCCGGTCTTAGCAAGGGAATAAATTTGGAAAGGAACTCAGTGTATTCTTCCAAGCTAAATAAGTGGAAGGGTTCTCTTTTATACTTCACACCCATAATGGACCCTTCAACGATATGAAGGTGGTGTAATTTCACAAACTTGATCTTAGGCTGCTTATTAATTTCATCAGCATATCTAAGCATCATCTCTTCCGTTTCCCATGGAAAACCAAAAATAGTATGAACACATAAATCCAAAGATGTATTTTCCAACATCTTCATGGTCGATATAAACTCGTCATGCGAACAGCCTCTATTGATACGCTCCAGCGTATCATTATAAATAGACTCCATTCCCATCTCTAAATCGACGTCAAGACGATCCGTATAGCTCTCTAATAGCGCAATCTTTTCAAAATCCAAGCAATCCGGACGAGTACCAACAGACAATCCAAGAGTATGTTCAGGACAAATACTCAAGGCTTCATCATACATCATTTTTAATAAATGCGTCGGTGCGTAGGTATTGGTATTTGGCTGGAAATAAATGATAAATTTTTCTGCTCCATAACTATTACGAGCTCTTTCAATACCATTTTCAACCTGTTCCCGAATAGAAGGAATCTTCCTTGCTGTATCAGGCGTAAATGAATCAACATTACAATAAGTACAGCCTCCATAACCTTTACTTCCATCACGATTCGGACATGTAAAATTACCATCAACAATAACTTTAAACACCCGTTGACCGTCGTATTTCTCCTTCAAATAAGCCCCATAATGATTATAAGGCTTGACTCCATTATCTAATTGTGTACCCATTGGACAGCAAAGATACGGATTTTTAAATTATTGTTTTGTCTGATTTATCTCCCAAAAAAATACAATATCCTATTCATAACCAATCAGATCCAAGAGGAAGTGAGGAGTAGATTTGTCCTGTAAGTATTACAAGGTCCAGCCCCAGCGGGGCGACATGTTTTTCTTCAGATCGCCAAAAATAGATTCCTCAGCAGAGATGCGGAAAGATAATGATATTAGGGTTTATTAAGAGGGCGTATGCGATACGCCCGTACAGTGCGTTTCATTTATCCGATAGGCATTCCGCCCTGCATGGTTAAACCCCGTAGGGGCGACATGTTTGACAAGCAATAACCAAATAATAAATAAAAGGGCGTATGCGATACGCCCGTACAATGCGTTTCATTTATCCGATTGGCATTCCGGCCTCGATGATCAAGCCCCAGCGGGGCGGCATATTTGTAGCAAGGATCATATAACAAGGTACAGCCCTGTAGGGGCGACATGTTTGTAGCAATGATCATATAACAAGACACAGCCCTGTAGGGGCGGCATATTTGTAGCAAGGGACATATAACAAGGTACAGCCCCAGCGGGGCGACATGTTTGTAGGAACCCCAGAGGGGTTCAATATTAGTAACACGAAGGTAGAAAAAAAAGAGCCCGTCCGCAGAACTGCAATCGCTTTAGCGATTGCAGTTCTGCGGACGGGCTTATTTCATGTTACGTTCCTTTCTACTAACATTAAACTCCTCTGGAGTTTCTTGCACCGCTGACGAGGTTCAAGCCTCGAGGAACGTCAAGTTCGCCTACATATCGCCTAAAATGGATTCCGCATCTTCGATGCGGAATGACAATGAGATCATTACATTAGGTCATGGGTTAAAAAAGGAGCTTCGGCCTTGCCGAAGCTCCTTTTTTAACCCATGACCCTGACACAATGACCCTGTCCTTCTGAGCGTAGCGAAGAATCCATTTTTAGCCCGCCAATCGTAGGGGCGTATCGCATACGCCCTCCTGCCAAAACCAATTCAAAAACGGCCATAAAACCCATATTACAACAAAAAGGGCGTATGCGATACGCCCGTACAATGCGTTTCATTTATCCGATAGGCATTTCGCGGCCTGGATGGTCAAGCCCCGTAGGGGCGGCATATGTGTAGGAACCCCAGCGGGGTTCAATATTAGTAACCCGAAGGTAGAAAACAAAGAGCCCCATCCCAAAGCAATCGCTAAAGCGATTGCTTTGGGATGGGGCATATTTCATGTTACGTTCCTTTCTACAAATATTAAACTCCTCTGGAGTTTCTTGCACCGCTGACGAGGTTCAAGCCCCTTAGGGGCGACATATTTGTAGCAAGGATCATATAACAAGATAAAGCCCCAGCGGGGCGACATGTTTGTCAATCCATGACCCAATAACAATACAAAAGGGCGTATGCGATACGCCCCTACCGACCGGGCCATCCGTTCCATTCATCCAGGCCCCTGAAAACACAAAAAGCCCGTTGTCTTCTGACAACGGGCTTTCGTATAAAATTAGGCACCGACCTACTCTCCCACCTGTTACGGCAATACCATCGGCTCTGGCGGGCTTAACTTCTCTGTTCGGAATGGGAAGAGGTGGACACCGCCGATATAGGCACCTGAATATCTTTTTGGTACTTTCGAGCGTTCCTTGATAGCAGACCCAAGGTCTAACTACTAAATACTAACTACTAAATACTAATTGACATGTTATTGGAAGAAAGGATGTTAAAAAGAGAGAGGACAACAGAACTATCCGCATTGGAAAGCTTCGGGCTATTAGTATCACTCGGCTTTGGTCTTTCAACCTTTACACCTGTGACCTATCAACGTTGTCATCTTCAACGACCCTTATGAGGAAGTCTCATCTCGTGGCTAGTTTCGCACTTAGATGCTTTCAGCGCTTATCTATCCCGGACGTAGCTACCCTGCCGTACACCTGGCGGCATAACAGGTTCACCAGCGGTCCGTCCAACCCGGTCCTCTCGTACTAAGGTCAGATCCACTCAAACTTCCAGCGCCCACAACAGATAGGGACCGAACTGTCTCGCGACGTTCTGAACCCAGCTCGCGTGCCACTTTAATGGGCGAACAGCCCAACCCTTGGGACCTTCTCCAGCCCCAGGATGTGACGAGCCGACATCGAGGTGCCAAACCTCCCCGTCGATATGAGCTCTTGGGGGAGATCAGCCTGTTATCCCCAGAGTACCTTTTATCCTTTGAGCGATGGCCCTTCCATACAGAACCACCGGATCACTATGTCCGTCTTTCGACCCTGGTCGACTTGTAGGTCTCACAGTCAAGCAAGCTTATGCCATTGCACTCCTCGTACGGTTACCAAGCGTACTGAGCTTACCTTTGAAAGCCTCCGTTACCTTTTTGGAGGCGACCACCCCAGTCAAACTACCCACCAAACAATGTCTCCCGCACAGCGGGATTAGAAACCGAATACAGAAAGGGCGGTATTTCAAGGTCGTATCCACGATTCCTGGCGAAACCGCTTCAATTACTCCCGCCTATCCTACACATCCTGTACCCAATTTCAATGTTAAGCTATAGTGAAGGTTCATGGGGTCTTTCCGTCCCGTTGCGGGTAACCGGCGTCTTCACCGATACCACAATTTCACCGAGCTCATGGCTGAGACAGCGCCCAGATCGTTACACCATTCGTGCAGGTCGGAACTTACCCGACAAGGAATTTCGCTACCTTAGGACCGTTATAGTTACGGCCGCCGTTTACTGGGGCTTCGATTCAATGCTTCTCCTTGCGGATGACATCCCCTCTTAACCTTCCAGCACCGGGCAGGTGTCAGGCCTTATACCTCATCTTTCGATTTCGCAAAGCCATATGTTTTTGCTAAACAGTCGCCTGGGCCTTTTCACTGCGGCTTCTCCACCCGAAGGTGGAGGAAGCGCCCCTTCTCCCGAAGTTACAGGGCCATTTTGCCGAGTTCCTTAGCCATGATTCACTCGAGCACCTTAGGATCCTCTCCTCGACTACCTGTGTCGGTTTACGGTACGGGTATTGATAACCTGGAGCTTAGCGGGTTTTCTTGGAAGTCTGCTTACCTGCGCTATCAGCGCCCCCGAGGGTTTGCTGTACTATCGGGCTTCAGCTGTACCAGCGGATTTGCCTACCGGTCCAATACCTTTGCCCTTCAACGAACTATTCCGTCAGTTCGCGGCAGTGTCACTACTCCGTCACCACATCGCAGTTATCAATAGTACGGGATTATTAACCCGTTGGCCATCGGCTGCCTCCCTTCGGATGCGCCTTAGGTCCCGACTAACCCTGATCCGATTAGCGTTGATCAGGAAACCTTAGTCTTTCGGTGGGCGGGTTTCTCACCCGCCTTATCGTTACTTATGCCTACATTTGCTTTTCCATCAGGTCCACCACGGGTCACCCCGCGGATTCACCCCCGATGGAATGCTCCCCTACCAGTGCAATAAATTGCAATCCATAGCTTCGGTATCGTTCTTGATGCCCGTTTATTATCCACGCCCGGCCGCTCGACTAGTGAGCTGTTACGCACTCTTTAAATGAATGGCTGCTTCCAAGCCAACATCCTAGCTGTCTGGGCAACCGGACCTCGTTAGTTCAACTTAGAACGAATTTGGGGACCTTAGCTGATGGTCTGGGTTCTTTCCCTCTCGGCCTTGGACCTTAGCACCCAAAGCCTCACTGCCGGCCATATCTAGCAGCATTCGGAGTTCGTCTGGATTTGGTAGGATTTGACTCCCCCGCACCCAATCGGTAGCTCTACCTCTGCTAGACTCATATGCCGACGCTGTTCCTAAAAACATTTCGGGGAGTACGAGCTATTTCCCAGTTTGATTGGCCTTTCACCCCTACCCTCAGGTCATCCGGAAACTTTTCAACGTTTATCGGTTCGGTCCTCCAGTACGTGTTACCGCACCTTCAACCTGCCCAAGGGTAGATCACAAGGTTTCGCGTCTACCTCGTCCGACTATACGCCCTGTTCAGACTCGCTTTCGCTTCGGCTCCTGGCCTTAAGCCATTAACCTTGCCGGACAAGAGTAACTCGTAGGCTCATTATGCAAAAGGCACGCCGTCACGGAATCACTCCGCTCCGACCGCTTGTAAGCACACGGTTTCAGGTTCTTTTCACTCCCCTGTTCGGGGTTCTTTTCACCTTTCCCTCACGGTACTGGTTCACTATCGGTCTCTCAGGAGTATTTAGCCTTGCCAGATGGTGCTGGCGGATTCCCACAGGATTTCTCCGGTCCCGCGGTACTCAGGATACCACTATGGCTGCATTCTTTACCTGTACGGGGCTCTCACCCTTATCGCGCAGTTTCCCACCTGCTTCCAGTTCATAGCACAGTCCAATGGCGTGGTCCTACAACCCCAGTATTGCCGTAACAATACTGGTTTGGGCTCTTTCCCGTTCGCTCGCCACTACTTGGGAAATCATTGTTATTTTCTCCTCCTACGCCTACTTAGATGTTTCAGTTCAGCGCGTTCGCTTCATTTGATGGCATGTCTTCAACATGCCGGGTTGCCCCATTCGGAAATCCACGGATCGAGTCGCATTTGCCGATCCCCGTGGCTTATCGCAGCTTATCACGTCCTTCATCGCCTCTGAGAGCCTAGGCATCCCCCGTGTGCCCTTGTTTACTTTCTTCACGCTATCACCCCTTTTGCTAAGTGATAGGTTGCTTATTGGCCGCCATCCATCGCTGGACGACATGCCTCTGTTGTCTTCTCTTGTTAATCTCTTTTCTTCCAATATGTCAAAGAACTCTTTATCTGGAGTACCTAGTAGTTAGTATTTGGTATTTAGACCAAAACCGTCCCATAAGGACCCAGACCTGTGGAGAATAACGGATTCGAACCGTTGACCCCCTGCGTGCAAGGCAGGTGCTCTAGCCAGCTGAGCTAATTCCCCGTGTGATGGTAGTCCCGAGCAGATTTGAACTGCTGACCCCTACATTATCAGTGTAGTGCTCTAACCAACTGAGCTACGGGACTAGCTTATCTCTCTCATCTCTCGGTGTCACCGTCTGTATGGAAGTTTTTATTATTCGTCGCCAATATCTAAATACTAAATACTAAATACTAACTACTAATCACTCCCCACAGGGTGGGCACTTTCTTCTGAATGTCTTTTTTTTCTATACGATCATGTATGTCGCGCAGCGATCCCAGAGCGGGCTCTAGAAAGGAGGTATTCCAGCCGCACCTTCCGGTACGGCTACCTTGTTACGACTTAGCCCCAATTACCGGTTTTACCCTAACACGCTCCTTGCGGTTACATGCTTTAGGTACCCCCAGCTTTCATGGCTTGACGGGCGGTGTGTACAAGGCCCGGGAACGTATTCACCGCGTCATTGCTGATACGCGATTACTAGCGAATCCAACTTCACGGGGTCGAGTTGCAGACCCCGATCCGAACTGTGAATGGCTTTTCGAGATTGGCATCACATTGCTGTGTAGCTGCCCGCTGTACCATCCATTGTAGCACGTGTGTAGCCCCGGACGTAAGGGCCATGATGACTTGACGTCGTCCCCGCCTTCCTCTCTGCTTGCGCAGGCAGTCTGTTTAGAGTCCCCACCTTGACGTGCTGGCAACTAAACATAGGGGTTGCGCTCGTTGCGGGACTTAACCCAACACCTCACGGCACGAGCTGACGACAGCCATGCAGCACCTAGTTTCCTGTCCCGAAGGACGGATGCGTCTCTGCATCCTTCAGTAACTTTCAAGCCCGGGTAAGGTTCCTCGCGTATCATCGAATTAAACCACATGCTCCTCCGCTTGTGCGGGCCCCCGTCAATTCCTTTGAGTTTCACCCTTGCGGGCGTACTCCCCAGGTGGATGACTTAACGCTTTCGCTTGGACGCTTACGGTATATCGCAAACATCGAGTCATCATCGTTTAGGGCGTGGACTACCAGGGTATCTAATCCTGTTCGATCCCCACGCTTTCGTGCATCAGCGTCAATAACGGCTTAGACAGCTGCCTTCGCAATCGGTGTTCTGAGACATATCTATGCATTTCACCGCTACTTGTCTCATTCCGCCGTCTTCAACCGCATTCAAGCACTTCAGTATCAAGGGCACTGCGACAGTTGAGCTGCCGTCTTTCACCCCTGACTTAAAGTGCCGCCTACGCACCCTTTAAACCCAATAAATCCGGATAACGCTCGGATCCTCCGTATTACCGCGGCTGCTGGCACGGAGTTAGCCGATCCTTATTCTTTAGGTACATTCAGCCCACTACACGTAGTGGGGTTTATTCCCTAACAAAAGCAGTTTACAACCCATAGGGCAGTCATCCTGCACGCGGCATGGCTGGTTCAGGGTTGCCCCCATTGACCAATATTCCTTACTGCTGCCTCCCGTAGGAGTCTGGTCCGTGTCTCAGTACCAGTGTGGGGGATTCTCCTCTCAGAGCCCCTAGACATCGTCGCCTTGGTGGGCCGTTACCCCACCAACTAGCTAATGTCACGCGAGCCCATCCATATCCTATGAATATTTGACAAATAAACCATGCGGTCAATTTGTGTCATGCGGTGTTAATCCGAATTTCTTCGGGCTATCCCCCTGATATGGGTAGGTTGCTCACGCGTTACGCACCCGTGCGCCACTCTCACCAGCCGGTAGCAAGCTACCAACTGGATCCCGTCCGACTTGCATGTATTAGGCCTGCCGCTAGCGTTCATCCTGAGCCAGGATCAAACTCTCCATTGTAAAATGAAGTGTAAGATCAAGACTATTTATAATAAATAGAATTGTCTTGTTTTAATGTTTTCCTCCCGCTCCGGGATATCTGAATTGATTTCTTAAAATCTTTGTTCAGCTATCGTACTCTCGTACGAGTCGCTGCGCTACATGATCATTTAAAGAACTTATATCGCCTGGGCATCTCGCTTCGGCTTTTTATGTTGTGGATCCCTCATCGCTGAAGGCTACAATCTGTCATTTTCTTGTCGCTCCGAGCATCGCGCTCATTGCTGTTTCCCTCGGTTGGGACTGCAAAGGTAGAAACCTTTTTTGATTCCGCAAAATTTATTTTAAAATAATTTTGAGGCGCTTTTTCAAAAGATCCGGCTGCATTGGATGTGACCCCTTTTTCGCCGTGTTCCATTCCCTGTTGTCAGTGGCCTTTCAGCCGTCCCTCCCTTGCGGAGTGGTGCAAAGATAGGGACAAAACATCCATACTTCCAAGACATCCCAGCAACAATTTTTGGCAGCATACCGTAACTCGCTAGCACATTGCACGATAAATTTTCAGGAAGGTTGCATTTTCATTGCCCAGGAGGTATTCCGGGGGCATGAACGGTAGAAAAGGGAGGTTGGAAGCTCTTATAGGTTTGGGATACATTCTGGTCAAATATTAGCGTAGGTTCTTTCGCATATGATTTCCATTGGTATCTATATACCCAATCATTATCGGAAATACTTCGGGAGGAGTTCCTACAAAATTCGACATTCCGGCGCTTCACTAGCGCAGATCCCCCGCAGATCCGCCGGACCTCGGCCGAAAAAATTCGAACAAGGTCAGGAAAAGATCCGAAGAAGGTCCGACCAAGGTGCGGAGAAGGTCCTGATTTGTTCAAAAGATGGACAGAATTATCGCTGAATTCGAAACTGTAGTATTACTGTATTCGAAACGGCAGTATTACTTAATTCGAAACTGTAGTATTACTGATTCGAAACGGCAGTATTACTGTATTCAAAATCGACTTTATTGCGGAATTCAAAACTGTAGTATTACTAAATTCGAAATTGGATTATTAATGAATTTGAAATCGTCCTAATAACAGTATTCAAAACCGATGTTATTACAGCATTAAAAATCTGTATTACGAAAGTATTCAATACCTATACTAATACAATCTTCACAACCTTCATTTGTACAGTAATTAAAACCGACCCTGACAAAGAGCAGAAGTAAAGGATTGATTTTAGTTTAAAATTATTACTGAGAGGAAAGGTTCTAAATAAATAAGATGAATGAATATAAAAGACCAGCACCGGGGCTAACTGCTTTTCAAAAATATTTTCAAATCCCCACTAAACAAAAAAGGGTGGACCGAAGTCCACCCCACCATCTATTTTAAATACCCATTTATTGCCAACCACCACCTAGGGCTTTATAGAGAACAACCTGATTCAGCATTTTCTCCTTATTGATATCCACATCGGCAACTTGTGCTTCAATCAACCCTTTTTGCGCAGTGATGATATCCAGGTAGGTCACCCGGCCTGCTATAAACAATTCTTCTGCCGCTCCAATGGAAGATTCCAAAGCAGCTACTTGGTCCTTTATATGTGTCGAACGATCAACAATCGCTTCCTGCGTATTGATCGCTAATGAAACTTCATTGACAGCATTCAAAACCGATTTCTCATATTCAATGAAATTAATCCCATAAGAGGCTTTCATTCTTTCGTATTCCGATTTCAACTCACGTTGTCTAAAAATCGGCATCGTAATGCCGCCGAACAGTCCATAGGTTACGGATTTCTCTAGATTGAATAACTTATCGAAACTAAAAGACTGTAGACCTAGATACGGACTAATGGCTACCGTTGGTAAAAACGCCAACCTCGAAGATTCCAATTCATGGAACCCTGCTTTTAAGTCCATACCCGCTTTTCGAATATCTAAACGATTATTTAATAAATCGTCAAGAGAACCGACAACCAAGTTTTCAAACAATAAATCATCGTTTATAGGTTCTCTATTTCGTGAAATTGGTTGATACACTCGACCTAATAAGGAATTTATCTGATGCTCATATGCTAAAATTTCTTGTTCCGCATGCGCACGACTAGCCTTTGATTGTGAAAGTAAGGATCTAAACTGTTGAACCGCCAACTCATCTGCTCGTCCGGCTTCCTTCTGTGCTTCAATAATTTCTAATGCACGCTCGTGGAGTTTAATGTTCTGTTCATAAACCTGAATTTTCTCATCTAGACTAATCAACTCATAATAAGAAGAGGCAATGCTAGAGATTAATTCAGTTTCAATTAAACGCTTTAACTCACTCTCAGACATTAATTGAAGAAAGGCAGCCTCTCTCCTGTTCCGAAGTTTTCCCCATAGATCCAACTCCCAGGAAGAGCGAACACCCACAAAGTAATCTGGAATAAAGGGTTCAGGTAATTTTTCATCATCTGTCAAGTTTTCTGAAAAATTAGAATCATAATTACCTATACCCGATTCTGTATAATGGCCATATTTCCTTAAACCGCCTTCAACCGCAGCATCCAAGCTTGGATAAATTGCCGATTTCCGAAACTTAAAGTTCGATTGTGCCATCTCAATCCGGTGGATCGCTTGACGAACATCTAGATTATTAATCAATGCCGAATCGATCAAGGAAATCAATTGAGAATCCGTAAATACATCTCGCCAAGCTAGACTTCCAATAGAAGTTGAATCATTCATCACCTGTCCGGCCTGCCCTGTAAGCTCTGGAGAAATATCTTTTTCTACTGTTGTTTTAGGAACTGAACAAGAACTTATAAAAAGTAAGACCGCAATTGCAACGGTAGCTTGTTTAAGTTTCTTCTTCTTTTCACGTTTAGAAAACAAGACCACCAATCCTGGGATTACGATTACCCCGATAATCGTACCGATTACCATTCCTCCGACAGCGGCTGAACCAATGGTTCTATTTCCGATTGCACCAGCTCCACTTGCCAACATCAATGGAATCAATCCGGCAGCAAATGCAAATGATGTCATTAAGATAGGTCTCAAACGAGCCACTGCTCCTTCAATGGAAGCTGTAAGAACATCCATGCCCTGTTTTCTTTTGAGGTTAGCATACTCCACAATCAGGATGGCATTTTTACCCAATAATCCAATAAGCATTACCAAAGAGACCTGTGCATAAATATTATTTTCCAAGCCAAAGACTTTTAGGAAAAGGAAAGCACCAAATAAACCTGCAGGTAAACATAGTAATACCGGCAAAGGCAATAAGAAACTCTCATATTGTGCAGCTAGTAATAAATAAACGAATACCAAACACAATAGGAAGATATAAGCCGCTTGATTACCAGAAATTTTCTGCTCACGAGTCATCCCCGACCATTCGATGGTATAACCTTGTGGGAGTTCAGCGGAAATACGCTCCACCGTTTCAATCGCTTGCCCCGAACTAAATCCTGGCGCTGCTTGACCTGTGATCATTGCCGAGGTAAACATATTATAGCGCGTGATTTGTTCCGGACCATAAACCCGCTCCATGGTCATAAATGATGAATATGGAACCATTTCGCCTTCTTCAGTTTTCACATAAAGATTCAGAACATCCTCTGGTCTCTGTCTTGCGAAAGCATCCGACTGCACCATAACCTTATACATCTGTCCATATCGGATAAAGTTGGTCGCATATAAACTTCCTAATAAAGTTTGAAGCGTATTCATGGAATTTTCAACAGAAATTCCTTTTTTAGCAGCCTGATCATAATCGATCTTCAACATATATTGAGGGAAGTTAACATCGAAAGTGGTACTAGCACTTTCAATTACTTCATCTTGTTCCAATTTAGCAATAAACTCATTCACCACCTCGTTCGTTTGAGCTAAATCTTCATTTCCAGAACGATCTAACAATCTTAATTCGAAACCAGAAGAGTTACCGAATCCAGGAACCGTTGGTGGAGGGAAGAATTCAATTACTGCATCTGCAATATGTGCTGTTTTTTCACGAAGAATTTTCATCACATCATCTACAGATTCTTTACGATCATCCCAGGATTTGAGGTTGATCATCCCCATACCATAGGAAGCCCCGGAAACCTCGGTTACAATACTATATCCTGCAAGAATGGAAACTGTCTCGACCATTTCCAATTCTCTGGAAATAGCATCAACTTCATTCAATACAGCCTCCGTACGGTCGACTGTAGCTCCGGGCGGCGTAGTAACAGCCACATAAATCATCCCTTGATCTTCAGTAGGAATAAATCCGGAAGGAAGGATCGCTGCGGAACCCCAAGTTGCGACGAACATAATAACTAACCCTAATAAAGTGATTACGCGACGGCCGGCAATCTTAGAGAGCAATCCTTTATATCCTCCGGAAATTCTGTTGTAAACATTATTGAATCCTCTGAAAAAACGATCCAATATATTATTGCTAGGCTTTTTATCATGCGGAGAGCGCAGGATAATAGCACATAGAGCTGGTGTAAGTGTTAATGCATTAATCCCTGAGATCACAATTGCTGCTGCAAGTGTCAAAGAGAACTGTCGATAGAAAATCCCAACAGGTCCAGACAGGAAAGCGACGGGAACAAATACTGCAGACATCACCAAAGTAATGGCAATAACTGCTGAACCTACCTCATCCATTGCCGCCAATGTTGCTTCCATTGGTGAAAGATGCTCTTCCTCCATTTTGGCATAGACGGCCTCGACGACAACAATTCCGTTGTCGACGACAATCCCGATGGCGAGAACCAGAGCAAACAAGGTCAATAAGTTGATCGAGAAGCCCATCATCTGCATAAAGAATAGGGACCCAATCAAACAAACCGGAACTGCCAGAATTGGAATAATGGTAGCACGGAAATCCTGCAAGAAGATAAATACCACTAGAAACACAAGGATAAAGGCCTCAATCAAGGTCACTAGTACACTTGAAATCGATGCATTCAAGAATCTGGAAACATCATAACCCATGGTATAGGTCATTCCCGGTGGGAAAGTAGCTTCCTTCAATTCAGCCATCCTGTCTTTTACCCTTTGGATTACCTCTTGGGCATTGGAGCCTGGCAACTGCTTGATCATAATAGAAGCAGATGGTCTACCGTCAGTTTTGGAAACCATTTCATAATCCAGGGATCCAAACTCAACATCGGCGATATCCTTCACTCGAATAATTGATCCATCCACATTAGCTCGAATAGGAATATTTTCATACTCACTGATTTCAGTAAATTTCCCTGGATAACGCAATACATACTGTTGCATGTTGACTGTTTTATCCGAACTGATCCCTGTTTGACCTGGGGCAGCTTCAATATTCTGTCTCCGTAATGCTGCAACCAATTCTTCAGTAGAAATGGAATATGCAGAAAGACGATCTGGCTTCACCCAAATACGCATGGCATAATCTTTCATTCCCATGATTTGAGCAAAACCTACACCTTCAATCCGCTTCAATTCCTTTAAGATATTGATATCGGTAAAGTTGTATATAAATCGTTCATCAGCAGTTACATCATCCGTATATAAATTCAGATACATCAACATACTGTTTACTTCCTTCTCGGTGGTTACACCGGCCTTGATAACTTCCTCTGGCAATTCATCGAGAACGGTAGTTACCCGGTTCTGGACATTCACCGCGGCGATATCCGGATCAGTACCTACTTCAAAGAAAACCTGAATTAAGGTATTACCATTGTTCGTGGAAACCGAACTCATATAAGTCATTCCGGCAACCCCGTTGATTGCTTTTTCCAAAGGAATTGCCACCGCATTCGTACTTACTTCGGCATTCGCTCCGGTATAGTTTGCCGTCACCACAACGGACGGAGGAACAATATCCGGGAACTGTGTAATTGGCAAGGTAAAGAGTGCCAATAGACCCAAAAGGGTAATAAAGATCGAGATGACCAGCGATAGCACTGGCCTCTTAATAAATTTTTCAAACATAAAATCGCTCTCCCTTTATTAGTTTTTAACCATTCTTGGTTGAATAACCATTCCGTCACGTAGCGATTGTACTCCTTCGTATACTACCTTGGCATCTGCTGGCAATCCGTTTTCCACAACATAATAATGTCCAACACGACGACCATTTTCAAATGGTGTCATTTTCACGGTATCCCCTTTCAAGGTATAAACGTAGGCTTTGTCCTGAATTTCGAAAACTGATTTTTGATGTACCAATAATAGGTCTCCAGTTTGAACCGGAACACCAATTCTACCGGTAGCACCATGCTTTAGTAAACCTTGCGGGTTATTAAATTTCGCACGTAGGGAGATTGAACCAGTACTAGCTTCAAACTCACTTTCCACAATTTCCGCGATTCCTTTATTTGGATATGTTGCTCCATTGGCTAGAATCAGTTGAACCTCTTTCTTGAAATTATTTCTATTAAAGGTAGAATCTGAGGCAATGCCTAAATATTCTTGTTCTGAAATATCAAAGTAAACATTCATATTGGCCATATCAGAAATGGTCGTCAATAGGGAACCTTCTTCTAATAGGGAACCTTCTTTGAGTTGAATCCGGTCGATTCGGCCATCAAAAGGCGCACGAATCTGGGTGTTTGATAATTTTGTTCTTGCTTGGTTCAATACGGCCTCTGCTTCAGCAACCTTTGCCTTTGCAGCACGCAATTGAACTTTTAATAAATCATACTCGGTGGAGCTCACGATATTTTTCTGAACCAACTTATGGGTTCTTTCCATTTCAAGCTCAACTTTTTTCACTTCAGCTTCAGCACTGCTAACAGAGGCCTGAGCTTGTGCTAGATCAGCTTTATACTCATCGGCAACCAAAGAGAATAAGACTTGTCCTTTGCGGACGTAAGCGCCCTCATCCACAAAGATTCTATCTAAGAATCCAACTAGGCGAGAACGCAATTCAACATTTCGTTGAGATTGGATATCTGCGATATACTCTTTGTAAACCACAGTATCCAATTGAACTAAATTCGATACAGGAACAACCTTAGGCGCATTAGCAGTAGTTTTTTCGTTACTAGTTGCTGTACATGACGCAAAAAATAATGCACAACCTGCTACTGATAGTAGCATGATATGTTTTTTCATAGCAAATAAAATATGGGTATTAATATAAAATAGAATACAAAGTCGAGGCGCTGGCTATAGAAAAACCCATAGCAAGCAACATCACTTCCAGAATGGAGGTGAAAAGGAATTTTAATTAGAAAGGACGGTATCTATACAAAAACTGATAATAGCCGGGAAGGCATAAAGTTTTAGATAGATAAAATGGGTGATTTATGCTGGATCTAACTCGATAGATTCGAGAAACCAGCCATGCAAAAAATAGAACTAATGGGATTAATCCTAGGAATAATGAGAAGATTCGATAATCATCAAAAATAATCTCCGGTAGTCTCTCCGAATGATCAGCATGAGAAAGATCAAGTACCTCTTCTAGTACAACTTCAACTAAGGTTTCACTGGCAATTATATTAGCAGAACCAAAGAGGTCCATCGATTTTACCTCCAAGCATAATACATTGAGGTAACCGAATAGCGCCAAGAAATGCAATAGTCGAAACATACAGCGCAAAGATAAACAAGCCTGTAAGCATTAAAGTATCAGGAATGTAAAAAAACTGTGATTTTAGGTTTTTGAAGTCGCTTTTTTGTCATTTTCGACTTCAGTTTCCAAAGGTTCGTCATCAAACAAGATTCTTACTGATGGCGTGTAAGTATCATCATGTTGTCCATTTTTGCTAGCCCAGAAAAAGGCTCCCAAAAAGAATAAAGCGATAAGAACACTACAACCGATTAAGAAAAATATGATGTTCATAGTATAAAGTTAAATTAATTTTCTCCGTTTTGCATATCCCCGAGTCATTAAACTGGTAAAAGATATGATCGTAACGGTACTAATAGGCATTAATATCGCTGCAAATAAAGGCGACATCGTGCCCTGCACAGCAAAACTAAGCCCGATAAGATTATATAAGATGGAAATGACAAAGGACATTTTGATCACTTTCACCGCATCTTTACTGAATTGGAAAAATCTTGGCAATAAATGAAAGGACTCCCCATCTAATATGGCATCGCATCCTGGAGAGAAATTATTGATATCATCCGATACCGCAATCCCTAGATCGGCTTTTCGTAATGCCCCGGCATCATTTAATCCATCACCAAGCATACATACCTTTTGCTTTTCGTCTTGCCAAGCAGTGATTTTATCCAATTTGGCAGCTGGTGTTTGATTAAATAACAATTTCGCATTGGATGGAAATATCATACGCAAAGCATCTGCTCGTCTTTCATTATCGCCAGAAATTAAATGCAAATTATAGCTCTCCCCTTTCAATTCATTGATAACCTCGGATAATCCGTTTCTCCAGGACTGTTCTAAAGTGAAGAATCCTTTTAAGACATCATTGATCATCACATAAACTACAGAACCTTCCAAATCAACCTTTGCCGTATTTACATAACTTGCACTACCGATTTGGATACTATAATCCTGAAATTTCCCCGATTGTCCCCTACCGACAACTTCTTCGTAGTTCTCGATATTGACCATCTGCACATCCCCGAGCCATTTAATAATTTCACGGCTTAAAGGATGATTGGAGTTTCTACACAAGGAAGCCAGTAAATCTTTTTCAAAGGAGTTTAGCTTGCCTTCAAAATACATACTCGACGCATTTGGCGAAGAAATAGTTCCTGTTTTATCAAATACCACTGTATCAATGCTAGCCATTTGCTCGATGGCTGCTGTATTTTTTATATACAATTTATTTTTATCGAAAATACTGAGTGCTGCAGAAAGGGTAAATGGTGAACTTAAAGCCAGTGCACAAGGACAAGCAATAATAAGGACTGCTGTAAAAGCTGCCCACGCCTTATCCCCAGTTCCTGACAGCAACCAAAATACACAGGCTGTAAATGCGATTAATAAAAGTCCGATGGTGAAGTATTTTGAAATGAAGCCAACGAAGGTGTCAAACTTCTTTTCATATTGTTTAAAGCTGTCGTTATTCCATAACTTGGTCAGGTAGCTTTGCGAGACGGCTTTTACGACTTCCAATTCTATCGCCTCGCCCATTTGCCGTCCACCAGCATATACAACCTCGCCCAATACCTTTTCCACGGGTTTACTTTCTCCGGTAACAAAACTAAAATCGACAGAAGCATTACCATTCAGTAAAATAGCATCTGCAGGAATAATCTCATTATTGCGAACCAAAATTCGATCTCCAACTTTAAGATCTGCAATCTGAGTAGGTTTTGAAACACCTTCTTGTAAGACTGTGACGGCAACTGGAAAATAGGAACGATAATCTCTTTCAAAAGAGATATGATAATAAGTCCTTTGCTGAACATATTTCCCGATCAGGATAAAGAACACCAAACTACAAAGGGTATCCATAAATCCAGCACCGGTTTGAGTGATGATTTCTATTGCGGAACGAAAAAACAAGACAAAGATTCCGAGCGCCAAAGGGACATCTAGATTAAGTCGTTTTTGTTTCAGGCTTATCCAGGCAGATTTGAAATAATCGGAAGCACTATATAATAGGACTGGTAATCCGAATGCTAAATTCATATATCCGAAAAAGTTGGAATACTGGCGTTCAAAATCTGCCATTCCAAAATACTCTGGAAATGAAATCATCATGGAGTTACCAAAACAGAATCCCGCAACTGTAAGTTTAGCGATGAGCCCATTCTGATTGATTTTCTTTCCTTCCTTAACTACATCCTGTAGGGTTATTTTTGGATCATATCCGATCTTATGTAATAAATCAACCAATTCACGGAGGGAAATTTCTTTTTTCCTGAAGGTGATACTTGCTTGCTTCTTCATAAAATCAACCTGCGAGTTTTTAACTCCGGGGTTTAATTTATAGAGATGTTCCAATAACCAAATGCATGAACTGCAATGGATCGCGGGAACATAAAAGGTAATGATTGCCAATTCATCATCCTGATAATCGACCAATTTGGCAATGATATTTGGTTCATCTAAATAAGATAAGTCTTCTTTCTGGGCTTTTTGAGACTTACCGGGATGGGAATTATACTTATAATAGCTCGCCATATTGTTATCATTCAAAATCTGATAAACCGTTTGGCAACCTAGACAACAAAAGCGATGGTCTTCTAAAATATAGGCAGCATCTTCTACCGGGTCACCACAGTGGTAACAGGTAGTATTTAATTGCAATCCCTCTTTTGTCGACATAATATAAATATAGGTTAAATAGCCTGACTAAATAAGTTTTCTCTTTCCTTGGTTTTTTGAAGTCGCTCATCAAATGCCATACAAACATTTCGAAGAAATGATTTCCCAACTTCTGTAATCTGGATGGTATGATGATCCACTTCAACTAGTCCATCTGCCTTTAATGGTATCAGGCGAATTAGAATTTTCTCATTCACTTCAAATCCATCCTTTAGCTGAACTTTTCCGCGACACATCATATCCAAAATATACTCTCGGATCACTAAATCTTCTTCATTTAAGATATGTCCTTTCACCACTGGCAGTTTTCCCTGACCGATTAATTCATGATATTCTTCCACAGTTTTAACATTTTGGGCAAATGCTGTCCATGAATCAGAAATGGAAGAAACCCCTAATCCTATTAATAAAGGAGTATATCGGTCGGCATAGCCCATAAAATTACGATGTAAGGTCCCATCCATTGAAGCCAGATAAAGGGCATCATCGATTTTCGCGAAATGATCCATACCTACATCTTGGAAACCATGATCTTGAATCATTTGTTTTCCAAGTTTATATAGATTCAATTTTTCCTCGCCTACAGGCAAATCATGTTCGGTGAATTTTCGTTGCCCCGGTTTAATCCATGGCACATGGGCATAACTATAAAAAGAAATCCGATCAGGATTCAATTTCATGGCATGTTCAATGGTCATCTTGACAGATTCTGCAGTTTGCAAGGGCAATCCATATATCAAATCAAAATTGATGGATTCATATCCTAGCTTACGAGCATCTTCCATGACACGAGCAACATCCTCTACAGTTTGATGCCTATTAATAATGTATTGAACTTTTTCATCAAAATCCTGAATTCCTAAGCTCAGTCTTTTAAAACCTAATTCATTTAATGTTTTCAAATGTTCATAGGTTGTATTTGCTGGATGGGCTTCGAAGGAAAATGATGCATCTGCAGTTTTTTCATTTCCTTCCAATAAGCCAGCGATCAATCGATGTAGATTTTCGGCAGTAAAGAATGTTGGAGTACCACCACCGAGATGAATCTCTGCAATCTTTAATTTTTCTTCTTGCAGAATCTCCTTATACATGTTCCACTCTTTCAACAAGGAGGTGATATAAGGATCTTCAACTTTATGATTTTTGGTAATTCGAGTATTACAGCCACAATACGTACAAAGGCTTTCACAATATGGCAGGTGGACATAAATACTTATTCCTTGGTCTTTGGATCTAGAGAAATTTAAGGCAACTCGATCTTTCCAATCTGCTGCATTGAATTTTTCATTTTCCCAGAAAGGTACTGTTGGATAACTGGTATAGCGAGGTGCCGCTACATTATATTTGTTGATCAGTTTGTTTAGAATCTCCGTTTCCATATTTTCTTAAATTTACCTTGTTCTTGCAATCTATACGACATTGACACGCATCCCCCGTACATCCGCCAACCATCCATTGTGTTAAATTGGAGATGGTTTCTCTGGCAATACCTTCCAGGGTATTTTCATACGGAACGTTGGCAACATGCATTTTGAGTTCTCCGGCATAATCTAGGTCAATATGTTCAGTGGATCTTGAACGGGTGATAATATTTCGTATCCCAATTTTGTAGAGTTCATATAACATTACTCTATCCAATAAATCACGGTCTGAAATGATAATCGCCTCTTTGCCCATCGCATAATGCATGGTACTAAAATTCAACTCATTCGATATTAAAGTCAAATCATGTACCTTTCCATTCGCTTTGGCGAGGTGCTCCTTCTCAGGCCCCAAAATGTTGTATGCAATCACTCTCATCCCTAAAGTAAAGTTGTATGATTCCAAAAGTAGCAGATAAGGCCTCAGAAACGAATGCAGTCCATCATCACAGAAAGTGATATAAATCATGTTTATCAAAAAAAACGAGGGATGAACTTTTGGTCCATCCCTCGTTTTATTTTAGATATGTGTATTACTAATCTTTTTTCTTATTGTTTTTGACATCAGATGCTAAAGAAGAATCATCATCTTTTTCCTTTTTTGCGGAAGAAACAACAATATCTTTCTTTTCTTCATCAAAATCTACCAAGATGGTATCGCCTGCCTTCAGTTCTCCTTTAAGGATTTCCTCAGCAATTGGGTCTTCAAGATATTTTTGAATAGCACGTTTCAAAGGTCTTGCACCAAAGTTACTATCATAACCTTTCTCAGCAATATAGTTTTTGGCATTTTCAGTCAAATTAATTTGATGACCTAAGCCTTCGATACGAGCGAATAGAGATCTCAATTCGATATCAATGATTTTGAAGATATGTTCTTTTGTCAATGAGTTAAAGACAATGACATCATCAATACGGTTCAAGAACTCAGGAGCGAAAGCACGTTTTAATGCGGTTTCAATTACTCCTCTTGAATGCGAATCAGCTTGATTTTCTTTGGCAGCAGTAGTAAATCCTACCCCTTGTCCAAATTCTTTTAACTGACGAGCACCAATATTCGAAGTCATGATAATGATGGTATTTCTAAAGTCCACTTTGCGACCAAGACTGTCTGTCAACTGACCTTCGTCCAAAACTTGTAATAACAAGTTAAATACATCGGGGTGAGCTTTTTCAATCTCATCGAGAAGAACAACAGCATATGGTTTACGGCGAACTTTCTCAGTTAACTGACCACCTTCTTCATAACCTACATATCCCGGAGGCGCACCTACCAAGCGTGATACAGCGAATTTCTCCATGTATTCACTCATGTCAATTTGAATCAATGCATCTTCAGAATCAAACATGAACCTTGCTAACTCTTTTGCTAACTCCGTTTTACCCACACCAGTCGGACCTAAGAAAATAAATGATCCAATTGGTTTCTTAGGATCTTTCAATCCTGCACGAGTACGTTGAATGGCTTTCACCAATTTCTGAACTGCATCATCTTGACCGATAATTCTACCTTTCATGGAATCACCCATGTTCAATAGTTTTTGGCTATCAGATTGACTTACTCGTTGAACAGGAATACCTGTCATCATGGAAACAACCTCAGCAACATTGTCTTCAGTAACGGTGTAGCGTTTGGTTTTTGTTTCTGCTTCCCAGGCTGCTTTTTCTTTTTCCAATTCTTCAATCAACTTCTTCTCGGTATCACGAAGTTTGGCTGCTTCCTCATATTTCTGACTGCGAACAACTTTATTTTTCTCCACTTTTACTTCCTCGATTTTTTCTTCGATATCAATAATCGACTGAGGAACATGGATATTATTTAAGTGAACACGAGATCCTGATTCATCCAAGGCATCAATAGCCTTGTCTGGTAAGAACCTGTCAGTAATATAACGTGTTGTCAAGGACACACAAGCATCAATCGCTTCTGGGGTATAGGTAACATTATGATGTTCCTCGTATTTATCTTTGATACGGTTTAAGATTTCAATCGTATCATCGATAGAAGTAGGCTCTACGGTCACTTTTTGGAAACGACGGTCTAATGCACCATCTTTCTCGATATACTGACGGTATTCATCTAATGTTGTAGCACCAATACATTGGATTTCTCCACGTGCTAATGCTGGTTTAAACATGTTTGAAGCATCCAAAGAACCAGAGGCACCACCAGCACCTACAATGGTATGAATCTCATCGATAAACAAGATTACATCAGGTGATTTCTCCAATTCGTTCATTACGGCTTTCATACGTTCTTCGAACTGGCCTCTATATTTAGTTCCAGCAACCAAAGACGCTAAATCAAGCGTTACGACACGTTTATTGAATAATACGCGGGATACTTTACGTTGGATAATACGCAGTGCCAGGCCTTCAGCAATTGCTGATTTACCCACACCAGGTTCACCAATTAAGATTGGGTTGTTTTTCTTTCTACGGGAAAGAATCTGCGAAACCCTTTCGATTTCTTTCTCACGACCTACGATAGGATCTAATTTACCTTCTTCAGCGGCTTTGGTTAAGTCGCGTCCAAAGTTATCTAGAACTGGAGTTTTAGATTTGATATCAGAAACCTTCTTAGGTGAAGAAAATTGTGAATCTTCATCAGCGTATTCTTCATCTCCTCCTGGAGGAGTGCTTGAAGCTTCATCAGTAATACCAGTAGCATTTTGTTCGACTTCAGTTTTGAATACGTTATATGAAACATTAAATTGTTGTAAGATTTGCGATGCGATGTTCTCTTCATCACGTAATATGGCTAACAATAAATGCTCGGTTCCAATAATATCACTTTTAAAAATTTTAGCTTCCAAATAAGTAATCTTAAGGACCTTTTCAGCTTGTTTAGTTAGTGGCATATTACTAATTGGAGAGCGTGAAACGGAAGAACCTTTCACAGCATCCTCCACTGATTGGCGGACTGCGCCCATGTCAACGCCGATATTTTTCAATATCTTAATTGCCACTCCATCGCCCTCACGTATTAATCCCAACAATAGATGTTCGGTACCGATATAATCGTGACGCAATCTGAGTGCTTCTTCACGACTATAGGAGATAACATCTTTTACTCGGGGTGAAAATTTTGCTTCCATTAAATTCCTTTCTCAATTAAATTCGGGTGATCAACAGTATAAATGTACTAAAAATACAACTCACACCCATTTGTTATAAATATTTTTTATCAACAATTGCGCCATCACGCTAAAACTATCAATTTGTCAGTAATTCCATTATCTTTGTGTAAAAACACAAAAAGAAACTTTCAAAGCACCTATGTCTGACGAAAAAATAATCTTCTCAATGGCTGGGGTAAACAAAATTTATCCCCCATCCAAACAAGTACTTAAGAACATTTACCTTTCCTTTTTCTATGGAGCGAAAATTGGGGTAATTGGTTTAAATGGTTCCGGAAAATCTTCCTTATTGAAGATCATTGCTGGCTTGGACAAATCCTACCAAGGAGAGGTAGTCTTCTCACCAGGTTATTCTGTGGGCTATTTAGCGCAGGAACCCGAATTAGACCCTACAAAAACAGTTAAAGAAATTGTAGAAGAAGGCGTTGCGGAAACGGCATCCATCCTCAAAGAATACGAAGAAATCAATGAGAAGTTTGGCCTTCCGGAAGTTTATGAAAATCCAGATGAAATGGATAAACTTTTGGCTAGACAAGGTGAATTACAAGATATTATCGACGCCACAAATGCTTGGGAATTAGACAGCAAATTAGAGCGAGCAATGGACGCGTTAAGATGCCCTGAGCCTGACGCTTTAATTGCCAATTTGTCAGGAGGAGAGCGAAGAAGAGTAGCAATGTGTCGACTTTTATTACAAGAACCTGACGTTTTATTATTAGATGAGCCTACCAACCACTTGGATGCCGAATCTATTGACTGGTTAGAACAACATTTACAACAGTATAAAGGAACGGTGATTGCCGTAACGCACGACCGTTATTTCTTGGATAATGTCGCAGGCTGGATCCTTGAATTAGACCGTGGTGAAGGTATTCCTTGGAAAGGAAATTATTCCTCTTGGTTGGATCAAAAAGCTAAAAGATTAGCTCAGGAAGAAAAAACAGAAAGCAAACGTCAGAAAACCTTAGAACGCGAGTTGGAATGGGTGAGAATGGCACCGAAAGCCAGACATGCCAAATCAAAAGCACGTTTGCATAACTACGAAAAACTAGCCTCTGAGGAAACGAAAGAGCGCGAAGAAAAGCTAGAATTATTTATTCCACCAGGACCTCGTTTAGGAAATGTGGTTATTGAAGCCACTAACGTGAGTAAAGCATACGGAGATAGAATTTTATTTGAAGATCTAAGCTTCTCTTTACCACCAGCAGGAATCGTTGGGATTATTGGTCCGAACGGTGCTGGAAAAACTACGCTATTCCGTTTGATCACTGGTCAGGAGCAACCTGATACAGGAACCTTCAAAGTTGGCGAAACTGTCGCTTTGGGTTATGTGGATCAGATGCATGATGACCTTGACCCAAACAAGACGGTATGGGAAAACATTACAGGAGGAAATGAAAACATTTCATTGGGGAACAAATCCATGAACTCCAGAGCCTATGTTTCTAAATTCAACTTTAATGGAGCAGATCAGCAAAAGAAAGTTGGGGTTCTATCCGGTGGGGAAAGAAATCGTGTTCACTTGGCTATCACTTTGAAAAAAGGATCAAACGTGTTATTGCTGGATGAGCCTACCAACGATATTGACGTGAATACATTACGAGCCCTGGAAGAAGGTTTGGAAAACTTCGGTGGTTGTGCTGTGATTATTTCTCACGACCGTTGGTTCTTAAACAGAATATGTACGCATATTTTGGCGTTTGAAGGAGATTCTCAAGTTTACTTCTTTGAAGGAAACTATACAGAATATGAAGAAAACCGTAAGAAACGTTTAGGAGATGTTGGTCCGAAACGTATCAAATACAAGAAATTAGTAAAATAACAACGTATTGGAATCAGCTAGGTTATTAGAAGCCATTATCGACAATGCCATTGATGGCATTATTACCATTGATAATCGTGGAATTGTAGAAAGCATCAATCCCGCAGCATTGGAATTATTCGGTTATGCTGCAGAGGAAGTCGTTGGTAGAAATATCAACGTCTTGATGCCTGAGCCAGACCGCTCGAACCATGATCGCTATATCTCCAACTACGAAGAAACTGGTAGAAAGAGAATCATTGGGATCGGACGTGAAGTAAGGGGTTTGAAAAAAGATGGTTCTACCTTCCCTTTTCGCCTAGCTGTCAGCGAAGTTTTTTATAAGGATCGTAAGATTTTTACCGGGTTTATTCATGATTTGACAAAAGAGAAACAAGCGCAAAATGAGTTAAAAAAACATACTCAGGAGCTTGAACTCAAAGTTCGTGAAAGAACCAAGGATTTGATCAAACTGGTTTCCGAACTGGAAAGAGCAAAAGCGGATGTCAGTGTTTCTTTGGAAAAAGAAAAGGAGTTGAGTCAACTAAAATCAAGATTCGTCTCCATGGCATCCCATGAGTTTAGAACTCCCCTTAGCTCGGTACAACTATCAGCTTCACTGATTGACCGATATGTTGAAAAAGGTGAATATGGACCTATTGAAAAGCATACCAATCGAATAAAAGGGTCTGTTCAATTACTGAACACCATTTTAAATGATTTCCTTAATCTGGAGAAATTGGAAGCTGGTGTTGTTGTGGTAAATAAATCAAACATTAACATCGTCCATCTAGGGGAAGAAATCGCTGAGGAAATGCAATTGATCTGTAAGAAAAATCAGCATATTGTTTATCAGCATACAGGTGAAGAGTCTGGTTTCTATATAGACCCTAACCTCCTAAAAAACAGTATCATCAATTTGATTTCCAATGCCATTAAATATTCTGGAGAAGATACCTTTATCGAATTCAATACGCAAATTGCAAGAAATCAATTATTGGTAACTGTGAAAGACAATGGAATAGGAATTCCATTGGAGCAACAGGTTAGTTTATTTGAGCCATTCTTTAGAGCTAACAATACGGGAAATATTCCAGGAACAGGATTAGGATTGAATATTGTGAAGCGCTATGTGGAACTGATGGGTGGAAGATTGGAATATTGGTCGGAAGTAAATCAAGGAGCTATTTTTAAGATGTTTTTTATCCAAGAGTAATGGAAAAAAGGAAAATATTAATAATCGAAGATAACAGTGATATTCGCGAAAGTACAGCAGAGATTCTGGAATTAACTGGTGAGTATTCTGTTTTAGTCGCTGAAGAAGGTAAAACTGGGGTTGATATGGCTATTAAACATAAGCCAGATTTGATTCTATGTGATATCATGATGCCTGAGCTTGATGGCTATGGGGTTTTATACATGTTGAGCAAACATGAAAACACCCAACAGATTCCCTTTATTTTCCTAACGGCTAAAACTGAAAAAGCTGATCTTAGAAAAGCCATGGAAATGGGTGCTGACGATTACCTAACTAAGCCATTTGATGATATGGAATTGTTAAATGCGATAGATAGTCGATTTAAAAAGCGTGCTCAGTTACAGACTAAGGCTGTCCCTAGTATGGATAGTTTAAGATTGGATGAACATGAGCAAGCATTTTTACTTCAGGATCTGGTAGAACATGGTCGTATAAAGAACATCAAGAAAAAACAGACGATTTATGAGTCCGGGGATACACCTATCTATGTATACTATATAAAAAAGGGGAAAGTACGCAGCTATCTGAATTATAAGGATGGTCGTGAATTGTCGACTAATATTTATATAGAAAATCAGTTTTTCGGGTTGGAATCCGTTTTATTGAATGATAAATACGGAGATAATTCGGCCACTTTGGAAGATGCTGAAATTGCCTTGATCCACAAGGATAACTTCTTTGAACTACTTTACAAAAAACCAGGAATCGCTTCTAAATTAATTAAGGAATTATCTCAGAATATCCGCGAAAAGGAAGAGCAGATGTTAGGTTTTGCGTATGACTCGGTTCGCAAACGCGTAGCCAATGCCTTGGTTAATGTGGCTGAGAAATCAGATCAGAAATCGGATGAAGTAACCATCAAAATTTCGCGAGATGATTTGGCAGCATTAGCAGGCACAGCCAATGAGACTATCAGCCGTATGTTAGCTGATTTTAAAGATGAAAAATTATTGACTAAAGAAGGCAATGCAATCATAATTTTTTCGGTCCACAAACTAAAAAACATCAAACAATAATAGAATAGATTTAGCTTTTTACCGTTTTTTCATAAAAATGGTCATGTTTTTGCAATAGCATTTAAACTTTATTCAGATTTAGCTGTCTGTATAAATAAGATAAATGAAATTATTTACTATAAACATTACCACTCATGAAAAAACTTTTATTAGCACTCGCAATAGGTACTGCTTCATTGGTAGGCTTTAGCTCTTGTACAAAAGAATATGTTACCAATAATTTTCTTCCTGGTGTAAGTTACTACAAACCTGTGAGCAACAAGGATTGGAAAAAAACTAGCGAAAATACGTTTGAAGTTGTCCTCTCTTTACCACAATTAGAAGATTTTATCTATGATGATGGTGCGGTAGATGTTGCAATTCAATTCGAAGACAAGAAAGGTATTTTTTATAACATCCCTGCAGAAGACCCTGATAACCGTGGACATGGATACAATGCTTCTTATGAGATTGGAAAAGTTCACTTAAAAGCATTCGACTTGTTTGGTGAAAACGCTGCTCCTGATGATATGCGAGTGAAAATCACTTTAACAGAAGGTGATATCGGCAACTAAGAAATAATAAAGGAGCATTAAATAATGCTCCTTTATTTTATTTCAACATTTCTTTGGCATGTTGAATTGCCGTATCTTCTGGATTTGCCCCACTCAACATTTGTGCTATCTCTAAAACCCGCTCCTCTTCGCTCATCAGCACAATATTCGATTTAGTTTTGTTTCCTTTATCTTCTTTATATACCTTAAAATGGCTATTCCCTTGGGAAGCAATCTGAGGCAAATGGGTAATACTAATAACTTGCATGTTTTCAGACAGCTCTTCCATCAACTCCCCTACTCTTAATGCTACTTCGCCGGAAATACCTGTATCAATTTCATCAAAGATAATTGTTGGCAATGCTGAGGTCTTGGCCACTAAAGATTTGATAGCAAGCATCACTCTGGAAAGCTCCCCTCCTGAGGCTACCTTATGAATAGGTTGTAGAGACTGGCCTTTATTTGCTGAAAATAAAAATGACACTTCATCCTGTCCACTAGATTTGAAACTGGAAAGCTTATTCAACTCCACATTCAATTGTGCATGTGGCATCCCAACTCGACTAAGCACCTCTTCAACTTCTTTCTGTACTACCTTGGTTGCTTTTAGTCGGTTTTTGGTTAACTGTTCTGTAATTTTTGAAATATCCTGATGAAGATTATCAATCTTCACTTTTAATAATTCAATTTGTTCTTCCTGTGAATCCGTTGCCTGCAATTTGTTTTCCAGCTCTGACTTGAGATCAAGTAACTCCTTGACAGTTGTAACCCGATGCTTTTTTTGGAGGTCATAAAGGATAGATAACCTTTCATGAACTATACTCAAGCGTTCCTCATCCATAGTAACTCCTTCAGCAACCTGCTCAACCTCGGCACTTAAATCCTTCAACTCTATCAAAGCGCTTTGAAGACGGTCTAATAAAGACTCCGAAGATGGTAAAAATCGTGCACCATTCTGAAGAGATGATTGAACTTGTTTTAGACTATCCAAAACATTGATTTCACCATCTTGTAACTGAATACTTGCGGCATGAAAATGACGTTTTATCTCTTCTGCATTTTCCAATTGGGATTGTTCGGATTCCAATTCCTCTTGTTCATTTTCCTGCAGATTGGCCTGATCCAACTCATTGAATACAAATTGTTGATAATCTGCTTCAGACTGGGCTTTTGCGAAATCATCTTCCAACTGACGCAGTTCCCCTAGGCTTTTCTTATATTCCTGATATCTTTTTTTGTAATCTGTTAATACCGATTGATGTTGAGCAACAGTGTCCAAAACCAATAATTGAAAAGACTCTGTATTGATTTGTAAAGTTGCATGTTGAGAGTGGATGTCAATAAGCTTTTCGCCAAGCACTTTCAAGGTTTGTAAAGTAACGGGGGTATCATTTACAAAAGCTCTTGATTTCCCATCGGCATGAAGTTCTCTACGGATCAAACTGACATCCTCATAATCTAGATCTAGAGATTGAAATAGTTCTCCTAAATTATAGTTCTTGATATTGAAATGCCCTTCAATGATACATTTACGAGATTCATCGAAAAAATGTTTACTTTCTGCACGATTTCCTAAGATCAATCCCAAAGCTCCCATGATAATGGATTTTCCAGCTCCGGTTTCACCGGTTATGATATTGAGTTTTTGGTCGAAATTTATGTCTAATGCATCAATTAATGCATAGTTTTTTATCTGTAGTTTACTTAACATCCGATCTTTTCTGTTTGAACTTTAAAACTATATTTAATAAATTCTAAATAGTCCTTAAGCTTATTCATCAAATATAAATAATTCTGAACCCATGGTAAAATTAAGCCTTTAATATTCTGAAATCTCCGAAAAACTAATAAGTTTGTAGTTCATGCCTGATTTTAGTAAACAGTTAAGTAAGTATATACCATCTGCCGCTGCACCCATCATTTCTGAATGGATAAATGATACTGGATGTCGGTTTAAGGTGACTCGTTCCAGAGCTTCAAAACTGGGCGACTATCGTTCGCCATTTAAAAATGAACCGCATCAGATCACCATCAATCATGATCTAAACCCCTATTCCTTTTTGATTACCACCGTACATGAGTTTGCCCATTTGAAAACTTGGCAGATGTACAAGAATAAGGTCAAACCCCATGGCTTAGAATGGAAAAATAATTTCAAAAGTTTGATGGAATCCTTTATCAAACTGAACCTATTTCCGCAAGACATTAATATTGCCTTGGTTAAATACATGAATAATCCAGCTGCTTCTAGCTGTACCGATTTAAACTTGTATAAGGTCTTGAAATCTTATGATACCACCGAAATAGAAACGGTAACGATTGATACCATTGAAATCAACAGCTATTTCACTATTAAAAATGGAAGGGTATTCCAAAAATTGGAAAGATTGAGAAAAAGATACAAATGTATGGAGGTAAAAACCCAAAGAATCTATCTATTTCATCCAATTGCTGAGGTAAAACCTATAGAATTAGAATCTAATTCTTAAATTGCGGAAAACCAAAGAATCTAAAATTGATATTCAACAAACATCATGAACAATAAACTATTTATTAGTGCGGCCTTATTATTAGGCTTGGCATCTTGTAAATCGGGGAGCGATAGTTCTTCCTATGACAAAAACAGTTTAGACTCGACAGCTCTTGCGGCCATTACTGAAGAAAGTTATAAGGCTTATGTCGCTAAATTATCTTCAGATGAATTTATGGGTAGATTACCTTTTAGTAAAGGTGACACTCTAACTGTAAATTACATTGAAGAACAATTTAAATCTCTTGGACTGGAACCAGGCAATGGGGATTCTTTCTTTCAGGAAGTCCCTATGGTTGAGATTAGCTCAAAACCTGTAAATCCAACCATGACCTTCAAAGGTAAGAACGGTGAACTTGCAGCAAAATACCTCGATGATTATGTAATCGGCACTCCCCAAATGGCTGAAAACATTGATGTAGAAAATACAGAACTAGTTTTCGCAGGCTTCGGAATTGTTGCCCCAGAGTATAAATGGAATGATTATGAAGGATTAGATGTTAAGGGAAAGACTGTCGTAGTGATGGTTTCTGACCCTGGACGCTATGATCATAATTTATTCAAAGCTGACACCATGACTTATTATGGTCGTTGGATCTATAAATTCGAAGAAGCTTCAAGACAAGGTGCTGCTGGTATCCTTCTGGTTCATGAAACTGAAGCTGCAAGCTACGGCTGGAATGTCGTAAGAAGCGGTTGGACAGGCCCTAGGTTATCTTTAGTACCTGAAAACAAAGGAGCTGATCTTACCAAGTTCCAAGGTTGGATTACGAATGAAACCACTAAAAAGTTATTTCAATTGGGTGGTTTGAGTGCTGATCTCATGGAACAAGCTAAAAAACCAGGTTTCAAAGCTGTTCCACTAAATGTGACCACCAATGTTAAATTGGCGAATACCTTAAGAGAGTCCAAATCAAACAATGTATTGGGAACTATTAAGGGATCGAAAAGGCCAGATGAAACCATCATATACACTGCCCATTGGGATCATATAGGAGTTGGTGAAGCTACGGCTGGAGATTCTATTTTCAATGGTGCTATCGACAATGCTTCAGGTGTTGCTGCATTATTTGAATTGGCGAAAGCTTTTAAAGCTGCAAAAGTACAACCTGAGCGTAGTATTGTGTTTTTGGCAGTAACTGCTGAAGAACAAGGCTTATTAGGTTCACAATATTATGCCGAACACCCAGTTTACCCATTGAATAAGACCGTTGCAAACATCAATATGGATTCATTCAATCCAGTCGGTGCGATGAATGGATTCCGTATCACGGGAACCGGACAAACAGAACTGGAGGATTATGCCATCCTTTCAGGCGCTAAATTTAACCGTAAGATGATACCAGAAGGAAAACAAACTACTGGTTCTTTCTACCGTTCTGACCACTTTAATTTTGTGAAGGTAGGTGTTCCAGGATTGTATATGGGTAGCAGTGGTGATTATTTGGAGACTGACACTACGGTAATTAAAAGCCGTCAGAAAGCATTAGCAGGCCGTTATCATGCTGTAACCGACGAATTAGATGACAATTGGAACTTCGATGGAATCCTTGCTGACATCCGTCTTTACTTCGATATTGGCTATACATTAAGTATGGATAAAATCTTCCCTAACTTTAAAGCAAAATCAGAGTTTAAAGAAATTGGCGATAAACGTCTTTCAAAATAGTATATTTGTGTTTATATAATTGAAAACTATGCTTACAGGAATGAAACATCTACACTCTACCTTAGCTATTGTATTGTTAATAGCTTTAGTGGTTGCTATTCTAATTACAATAGCAAATTACGCCGGAAACAAACCCTACAACCGTAAAATTGCATTGATCGGTTTAATCAGTGCACACATTCAGGGATTAATTGGGATCATACTTTATTTCGTATCCCCACTAGGATTAAGTAGCTTTTCCGGTGAAAACATGAAAAATGGAGATTTAAGATTATACTTTCTTGAGCATCCAATTATGATGATCATCGCACTTGTTTTGATCACAATGGGTTATTCAAAGGCAAAAAAACTTACTGATCAAAAAGCTGCCAATAAAACAGTGATCATATTCTACATCCTTGGATTGATTTTAATCCTGACTAGAATTCCTTGGTCTACTTGGTCTATTTTAAACTAGTATTTAGTATTTAGTATCTAGTATTTAGTATTTAGACAAAAATAAAAAAGGGGCAATGAAAATTGCCCCTTTCTCTTTTCTTACAGATAGCCATAGGTCTAAATACTAAATACTTACTACTAAATACTACAAAAAAGAGAGGGCTAAACATCTGTTTAGCCCTCTCTTTTATATTTTCTTACAATTATTTTTTGCTGAATCCTAAGATTGCAAAAACAACTTTGAATGCTAAGAAAGAAGCAACAAGAATTGCGATGTTAGCAACCCAAGAGAATAAAGAACCCATTTGGTCCAAAGCTGGGATAACATCCGGTACAAAACGAATAAACACTCCTACTAATCCGATTACGATTGCAACAGTTAATGATACATAATATTCAGTACGGTTTGCATTATTGTCCGTATGTTTTGCTGGTCTTTCTACAGTTGTATTTTCCATAATTGATAATCTCCTATTAAAGCTGCACAAATGTACAAAAGTCTGTGTGCAAATAAAATAATAATTACAATAATTTAACGTGATAGGGCTTGTTCCAAATCTGCAATCAGATCTTCTTCATCTTCAATCCCTACCGATAAACGTAATAGATTGTCTACTACTCCTACTTTCTCCCTAGTTTCTTTTGGAATGGAACCATGTGTCATGGTCGCAGGATGGTTGATCAAAGATTCAACCCCACCTAATGATTCTGCAAGTGTAAACACCTTAAATCCAGAAGCAATACGGAAAGTCTCTGCTAAATCAGCACCCTTAAGTACGATAGAAACCATTCCACCAAAGTCTTTCATTTGTTTCTTGGCAACATCATGTCCCGGATGATCTTCAAATCCTGGCCAATAAATTTTCTCTACTTTAGGATGGTTCTTTAAATATTCAGCAACTTTTCTTCCATTTTCACAATGTGCCTTCATACGTAGGTGCAAGGTTTTAATACCACGCAATACTAAGAAAGCATCTTGTGGTCCTGGGGTTCCCCCACATGCATTATAGTAAAACCAAAGTTGCTTGTAAAGTTCTTCATCATTCACGATCAAAGCACCCATTACCACATCCGAGTGACCTCCTAAATATTTAGTTACAGAATGCATAACGATATCAGCACCTAAATCCAATGGATTCTGAAGGTATGGCGATGCGAATGTATTATCAACTGCGTAAAGAATGTTCTTTGCTTTAGCTACTTTACCAATCGCTTCAATATCCGCCAATTTCAATGTTGGGTTTGTTGGAGTTTCAACCCAGATTAATTTTGTTTTTTCGGTAATAGCTTCCTCAACAGCTTTTACATCTGAAGTATTAACGAACTTGAAAACAATTCCTAGTGGTTCATATACTTTCGTAAATATTCTGTAGGAACCGCCATATAAGTCATCCCCTGTTACCACCTCATCTCCTGGCTTCAACAATCTCAGAACACAGTCCGTAGCCGCCATTCCGCTTGAGAAAGCTAAACCGAACTTACCATTTTCCAATGCAGCAAGACAATCTTCCAAGGCCTTACGCGTAGGGTTTGTACCACGAGAATACTCAAAACCTTTGTGATCACCAGGTGCTTTTTGCTGATAGGTAGAGGTTTGATATATTGGCGTCATCACCGCGCCAGTTGTAGGATCTGCCTCCTGTCCGGCATGAATTGCCTTGGTTGCAAATTTGTAATTCATATGCTTTTTATTTTCTGACTAAGTTATTAAAATTCTAATGGAGAAGGGTGTTTAAACTCATAATTCAACAAATCTATGATCTTATCCCCTTGGATAATCTTCTGAAAACTATGGCTTGGCTCGAATGCTGAAGGGTAACTGAACATGTATTTCTGTGCACTCCGCAAAATAACATCCTTTTTCAAAGGATGCTCCGGAGCAACAAGGTTATAATAGGTATATGGAATATTATTTTCCAAAGCTTGCTCAATCAATCCAACAACATCATCAAGGTGGATAAAATTAGCAGGTTGATCTCCGGTGCTCACGATTTTATCCTGAAAATACTTTCCAAAAATCCGATTCTTGCCAAATAAACCTCCTAATCGAAAGGTCATACTATAAGGTAAACTCATCATTTTCTTCTCCGCCATCCTTAATTTAGGAGACATTAATTCTTCTTCCTGATAAGTTTCATTAAAGGAACCATCCAAATCCGGGTATACCCCAACTGAACTCAAGAAAATATGTTTCTTATAGTTTACGGAGCAGAGAATGTTAAAAACATGTGAAAAGCGATGTTCAATTTCTGCTTCAGAATTTTTCTGGCTGGCTGGAATGGAATTTAAAACAGCATCAAAACTGACATCAACAGGTAAATCCAGGTAAAGGTCCCTATCAAAATCATGGATAAATGCAAAAATACCATCGGCTTTCAACCGATGGTATTTTTCTTCTGTTCTGGTTGTCACCCAGATATTCCAACCTTTCTTTTTGAGATGGTAAGCAAGCTCTTCACCTACCCATCCACAACCCAAGATCAAAAGGTTTTTCATGTTTTATTCTTAATATGCTTTCGCAAATAATACGCGTTGTTTAGAAGGTTTTCCAGTGAAAATACAAACACCTTCTTCTTCTTTTGCATCCAAAGGAATACAACGGATTGTAGCTTTTGTTTCTTCCTTAACGCGTTTTTCCGTTTCTACAGTACCGTCCCAGTGTGCAGAAATAAATCCGCCTTTTTCTTCCAATACTTGTTTGAACTCATCGTAAGAATTAACCTCTGTAATGTGTTCATCACGGTAAGTTAATGCTTTATTATAAATGTTATCTTGAATATCATTCAATAAAGCTGCAATACGATCTGGCAGTCCAGCTTGTTGAACAGTTTCCTTGGTTTGAGTATCTCTACGCGCAAGTTCTACTGTTCCGTTTTGCATATCACGAGCACCTAAAGCTACACGCAATGGAACGCCTTTCAATTCCCATTCAGCAAATTTGAATCCTGGTCTTTGGGTATCGCGGTCATCGTATTTCACGCGAATATCCAATTGTTTTAAAGCAGCAGATAATTCATCAACATACGCATCAAGATTAGCTTTTTCTTCCTCAGTTTTATAGATAGGAACAATAACCACTTGAGTAGGTGCCAACTTCGGAGGCAATACCAATCCTTGGTCATCCGAATGCGCCATGATCAATGCGCCCATCAAGCGAGTTGATACACCCCAAGATGTTGCCCATACATAATCCAGTTTACCTTCTTTCGAAGTAAATTTAACATCAAATGCCTTTGCAAAGTTCTGTCCTAAGAAATGTGATGTACCTGCTTGTAAAGCCTTTCCATCTTGCATTAATGCTTCAATACAAAGAGTATCTATTGCACCTGCGAATCTTTCATTCTCAGTTTTTCTACCACGAACAACAGGAACGGCCAAGGTATTCTCTGCAAATTCAGCATATACCTCCAGCATTTGTTCAGCTTCTGCAATTGCCTCTTCGCTGGTAGCATGTGCCGTATGGCCTTCTTGCCATAAGAATTCAGCTGTACGTAAGAACAAACGAGTACGCATTTCCCAACGAACCACATTCGCCCATTGATTCACCAAAATCGGAAGGTCACGGTAAGATTCAATCCAGCCGCGGTAAGTATTCCATATAATGGTTTCCGAAGTAGGTCTTACAATTAATTCCTCTTCCAGTTTCGCATCCTCATCCACGATAATATTTCCAGAACCATCGTTTTTCAATCTATAGTGGGTAACTACAGCACATTCAGTTGCAAAACCTTCAACGTGCGATGCTTCCTTGGAGAAAAATGACTTGGGGATAAATAAGGGGAAATAGGCATTAGAATGTCCGGTTTCTTTAAATCTCTTGTCAAGAACAGCTTGCATTCTTTCCCAGATTGCATATCCATATGGTTTGATCACCATACATCCTCTTACTGCAGAATATTCTGCTAGATCGGCTTTTATTACCAGATCATTGTACCATTGCGAATAATCCTCGCTTCGGCTTGTTATCCCTTTACTCATTCGAAATATTAAATAGTATTTTAACCAAAAACATGGGTTTAAGTGTACTTTAACACATAAATAACCAAAGCAAAAAAATAATTTGTAATTTTGATTGGTAGATTAAACCCTGACGATAAAATCGGGTCTAAGATAATAATTAATGACTGTAATATCGAATTTTAAACTGTTTTAGAATCATGAAAAACAACAAGATATTTTTGGGAGTGCTAACTTTAGCGATTGCAGCTTTGTTTAGCTCCTGTTCGACTTCTAGCCGGACAGTTTACCGGGATGATGTCTACAATAATAGAGACAACGGAGCGGTATACCAAAGTCCCGATTACTATTATACTGATGGCACGGATGATGAATCCCTTGCACAATCAGAGTATTATGCCGATGACTATTCAGATGAGGATTATGTAGAAGGTGGTGTTGAAGAGTTAGAATATGCTAACCGTATCAACAGATTTTACTACAACTCCCCAGGAATGATGTACTATGATCCATGGTTCGACCCTTGGTATGGTTATTCTGGATTTGGATTCGGATGGAACTCCGGATTTGGAATGTCCTTCGGCTGGGGATGGGGAAGCCCATACTATGGTTTAGGTTGGGGATGGGGAAGCCCATACTACGGATTTGGATACCCTTCTTATTATGGATGGGGTAACTACTGGGGACCTCAATCCTACTATAGCTATTGGGGACACCCTTACTACTATGGAAATGGTGGTTACTATGGCAACTCATACGGTGGAAACTACTACGGAAACAGAATCGCTTCTGGTAGAAGTTATTCTCCGAACTATGCCCCAAGAAATAATAGTGGTCGCGTGACTAGAGATGCAAGCGGTAGATTTGTAAATAGCAGATCAGGCATCGCATCCAATCGTAGCGGCTCAAGGTCAGATGGTACAATAGGTAGAACACCTTCTTCAAGATCAGGCTCTAGATCAGATGGAGCTATTAACAGAACTCCTTCTTCTAGATCAGGTTCAAGATCAGATGGTACTATCAACAGAACGCCATCTTCTAGATCAGGTTCAAGATCTGAGGGTACTATCAATAGAACTCCGTCATCTAGATCGGGTTCAAGATCTGAAGGTACAATCAACAGAACTCCATCTTCAAGAGGTACAATCAACAGAACACCATCTTCAAGATCAGGATCTAGCAGATCTCAAGGAACTATTCAAAGAACTCCTTCTAGATCATCTGCTCCTAGTACTAGATCATCAGCACCAAGCACGAGATCATCAGCTCCTTCACGTCCAAGCAGTGGTAGCTTCGACCGCGGTAGCTCATCAAGTGGTGGTGGATTTAGTAGAGGAAGTAGCTCCGGCGGCGGTAGCAGAAGCTCCGGTGGTGGCGCAACGTCCTCAGGAAGAAGCGGAAGCAGACGCTAATAAATAAGGATTACATATAGCCAATATTTTTAATATTGGCTATATCTTTTTCCCAAATTGCCATACCAATTTATCCTTTCAGAAAGATATTCAAGAAGCAATTCTTGTTTCAATATAGCATACAGAACCAGTACATAAAATGAAAAAATCATTACTATCTCTAACCTTTCTCGCATTAGCTTTTAACTATTCAAATATCCAAGCTCAATCCTTAGTCGATAATACCTTTATGATTTCTCGTGATCTGACAAATGGTACTGCCCGCTTTAAAGCAATGGGTGGTGTAAATACGGCATTAGGTGGAGATATTAGTTCAATTTCTGGAAATCCCGCAGGCTTAGGTTTCTACGGACAATCCGACGCCTCTATTTCCCTAAACTATTTGAACAATGAAAACAAAGCTACCTACTTCGGTAATTCAGTAAATCAAACCAAAGGAAAACTTGGTCTTGAAAATATTGGTGTAGTGATCCACTACCCTACGCATAATAATACAGATTTTGGCTGGCAGAATTTTAATGTCGGACTTAGTATCGACAAACAAAACAACTTCAATGATAATTTGAAGTATTTAGGAACCAATAATCAAAATTCGATCGTTCATTCATATACAGACATCATGGATGAAGATGCTGAGTTTGCTGGTGATTTCTGGAATTCCTATTTAGTTGACAAAGGTGCTGCAAATAGTGGTCGATATTTTCCTACTACACTAGAAGCTGATGACAAAAATCAACAGATGGACTTGATTACCACCGGCTATAAGTACAATACCAATGTATCTTTTGGTGCTAATTATGGCAATAAATTCTATATCGGTGCGCGCTTTGGATTCTTATCCTTTAATTATGATTCCAAAAGCACATTTCTAGAAAGTGGCTGGACTAAAACTGCAGATGAAATCAAAGCCGAAAATCCAACGACTGACTTTGCAAAACCTAGTAATCCTGCTTACCAGTACACAGATATAACCTACGACCTGACCGACATTAATGACCTTACCTTAAAAGGAACAGGAATCAATGCAGGCTTAGGTATTATTTACAAGCCAACTTGGGATTGGAATATTGGTGTCAACATCACCTCTCCTACTTGGACTGAAATCCAAGAAGATAGTAATATTGAAACCTTGGTCGATTATTATAAAGATCCCAATACCACGACTACCCTACATCCTGGATATGGTTCCAAAAACTACGGGCAATCCTTTGATTATGCAGTTATTTCACCATGGAAGTCATCAATAGGATTAACCAAATTCTTCGGAAAGGGTTTAATCTCAGCTGAAGCGGAATATATAAACTATGCTTCCATTAAATATCGTAAAATAGTTGCTAATGCAGACTTACAATTTGAATCCGAAACCAATTACCAGATTAAAAACTCCTTTAAAGGTGCTTTCAATTTAAAAATTGGTGGTGAGTTGTTAATTACAGATCAATTGGCAGTTCGCGCTGGATTCCATTATTTAGGTTCTCCTTATAAATATGACTCTCAAGACGATTATATTGCAAGTTTAGGTTTTGGCTATGTGATTACCCAATCATTGTATATTGATCTCGCAGCAATGCAGTTCAAACAATTCAATTATGGAAATTCACCTTATTCCTTTAAAACCTGGAATACTCCAACTCCAACCGCAGATGTAACAAATACTAGAACCAATGTAGTCTTAACTTTAGGCGCAAAATTCTAGATCAAATAAATAACAAGAAAGCCCGGAAATTATTTCCGGGCTTTCTTGTTTATGCTTTCTTTTCAGATAACTTTCTAACGAATAAGTTGTAGTTCTCATGCTTCTCCACATAGATTTCCTCACCAACATCGATATAACTATCTAAGGCTACCGCATCGTACCATACATTATCGATTTCTATTTTTCCACCTGGACGAAGAACGGTCTTAGTAATCCCAACCTTATTGATTAGATTAGGTTTCGCCACAGATGAGGTATAACCTTCCGTAGCTTTCTGTTCATCTTCCAGAACAAGTCTTTTAAATGTAGGAGATTGAAGTATATTTTTTCCGAAGATCACCATTAATACAATGGTCAAAATCATAGCTCCTATTACAATAATAAAGGAATTCATTAATAATCCTGGTTGGGTAAGTTTAAAATCAAAATAATCATTAGCCACCATTGAGAAGGCTAATCCACATAAAACTAATATAATTCCCGCAATTCCGGCGACTCCGAATCCAGGAATCACAAATATTTCAAGAACTAATAGGATGACTCCTAGAACAAAGATGGCAATCTCCCAATTATCAGCAAGCCCTTGCAGGTACAATGGAGCAAAGAATAACGCTCCACAAACTAGAGCAACCAACAGTGCAAATCCAATCCCTGGACTTTGAAGCTCAAAATAGATTCCGCCGATAATCCCCATAATCAGCAACCCACTTACCAACGGATTGATTAACCATCCGATTAGATGGTCAACCCAGGTAGTTTGATGCTCTTGAATTTGAGGCTTTTCGATATTTAAATCAGAGAAGATGTCTACCTCACTCTTGATCTCTTTTTTCGCAATCCCCACTTTTACAGCTTCAGATGCTGTTAAAGTCAGCAGTTTACCGTCTTCCTTCAACTCAGGAACAGAAATGGCAGGATCTACAAATGCTTCTGCGATTTTAGGGTCACGACCCTTCGCTTCCGCAGTGGCACGCATCAATCCACGCATATAGGATTGATACTTTTCAGGTAATATTTCCCCATTTTGATTCACTACGGATGCAGCACCCAAACTTGAACCAGAATGCATATAAATATAATCAGCTGCTAATGAGATTAATGCACCAGCAGATGCCGCATTATTATTAACATATACAATAGTTTTGAACTGATTTTCGTTTAATAGGCTAGAACGAATAGAATCAGCAAAATTTAGAGCTCCGCCGAACGTATTAAGATCAATTAACAAATACTCTGATTTATTTAATTTCGCCTGCTTAATCGCATTTTTCATGGTACGCCATGCATTGGGACCTATATCCTCCTTCAGGGGCACAGAATAAACCGTCTGGGCCTTAGCTTGGAAGAAACTCACAAAGCAAATGACGAGAATACCTAAAATGTATTTTGTAAATTTGTTCATAGTAGTATTTTTAACCGAATTTGCTTGTCATCGGATGACTAAATATACGATAAATAAAATTTTCGAGAAAGCATTCCCAACGAATATCTGGAAAATAGAGATTGATTCCGTCAAACCCTACATAGCTGTGGAAACTAGGGATGTGGAAACTACCTATGCCTCTTTTTTCGCTTTTGATTTTCAAGGGAATTGTTTAATGGATCCATGCCAAGCAGATGGAAAAGAATGGACCCTGGACTCTATTCAAAACGGTCACCTTATCCTGAAAAGAGTCGGTGAACAAACGCCTGTGCAGGAAGGCATACAAATCATTCAAATTGAAAACAACCAAGTCATTTTTAGCAGCTATGAATTTGTATTGATTGATGTTTACAAAGATTATATCCATGCCCGACACCGTAGTATTTCATCTGGCGAAAGTATCGCCATAGAAATTCTATCCGGTGAATACGCCAATGCCAATGAAATCCAATTTGATATGGCTTGTAATAAAATCCAATATCCTGTTACCTCACAGCAAACGCCTAGATTCTTAAAACAAGAACATAATACCGGGCCACTATGGCTTAGCAAAAGTGGTCACCATTTCCTTTGGTGCTACCATAAACAAAACAAATCCCGCTACGACCTTTGTCTAGCAACAAGTAATTTAAACCAGATACTAGATCAACAAGTCATACTTCATGACATGGAGAAAATGATTCCCCAACCTTATTTCCAATTGGGGAGCCAGGTCTTTTTTATGTCTTTTAACAAGAGAGAAATTGTTTCATATTTAGTATAATTGCAATTCATGATGAGAAAAAGAGTATTCAACATGTCTTTCAGAAAGACAATTATTATATTTTCTGCCACTTTTTTATTCGCCGGAGTATCTCTGGCTCAGGCACAATCCAATAATCCAAGTCAAAAAACTACAGTAGTAAACGGAAAAACTTTTATTGAACATAGCGTTAGTGCAAAAGATACCTACTACCAGTTAAGTCGGATTTACGGCATTCCTGTGAAGGATATTATGAATGCCAACAACAAAAAAAATCTTCGGGTAGGTGACTCTGTATATATCCCATATAAGGAGCCTGAAAAAAAACCGGATGAAAAACCTCATGTAGTTCAAAATAATACCAATAAAGACCGGGAATCAAAACCTCTGGGTGACCCGAATGGAAAAACCATTGAAGCGAAAATCTTAACGGAATATAAGGTCGGCTCCAATGAAACCCTTTTTTCTATTGCTAAAAGATTCTCAACCACGGTCGATAATATCAAAAAACTGAATGGTTTGAATTCTGATACGCTTCAAGAAGGACAAACTTTAAAGATTCCTGATGGTGATGTCATCGTTATCCAGAAGGAAGTGCCATCTTCATCGATCAATCTGCCAATCCCAGATAATATTAGCAAGGAAGAAATCGAATTCGAAACCAATCGTTATGGTATCCGTGAGAAAAAAGAAAAAGGTATTGGTATCTGGATGGAAAACCTTGAATCTGGTGGTCGCAGTAATTTAGCCTTACACCGTACTGCACCCGTAGGAACCATATTAAAAATTACAAACCCATTGACAAAAAGTGTTACCTTTGCCAAAGTTGTAGGAAAATTCTCCGATACTGCAGAAAGCAGAGATGCTATTGTGATTCTTTCAAAATCTGCAGCATCCTATATTGGAGCTCTTGATAAACGATTCCTTATAGAAATTGCCTACGGCGCTCCAGTAAATTAGTGCAAGCGTAAAAATGGACAAACCCTACGTAATTGGGATCGCCGGAAGTAGCGGTTCTGGAAAAACATTCTTCTTAAAAAGTTTTCTAAATCATTTCAATCAAGAAGAAGTCACCTTGATTTCGCAAGATGATTATTACATCCCTGCAAACACAAAGACCAGGGAAGAAAACAGACTCTATAACTTCGATTTACCAACTTCGATTGATAGACCCGCATTTTTCCATCATATCAAAGAACTGTTTGATGGAAATACGGTATATCAAAAGGAATATACATTCAACAACCCCGATCTTGAGCCTAAAATGCTTGAGATCAATCCTGCCCCTATCCTGGTCGTAGAAGGACTCTTTATTTTTCATTACGAAGAGATCAATGAATTATTGGATTACAAGATCTTCTTGGATGCTGATGAACCCGTAGCATTAGAAAGAAGGTTAAGAAGAGATTTGATTGAACGCGGTTACGACCATGACGATGTCATGTACAAATGGATTAACCATGTGGTTCCTTCTTATAATCAATACTTACTCCCACATCGGGATGAATGTGATCTAATTATTCACAATAATGTAGATGATCCTTTGATTATCCAAGCTTTCACAAACGACATTGCTACAGAATTAAGAAAAAGAATAGGTTAACTATTTTTAATTAATCTAAATTAGCTATCTTTGCATCATGTACGAGTCCATGATCAAGCTGCATATTTTAGAAAACAATCCATTTGAGAATTCAAAAGGCCATTCTCCTTTTAATTCCAATGGAGATTCTGTCTTTAAAAAATGTTGTAAAAAATATAAAAAGGGCAAAAGATGCAAGAAGTGCCCCGGTAGAATTGATTAATTTTAAATTCGGTTCCTTACTCTTCAACGTAATCCAAATCCTTATCAAAACTTTCTTTGAGTCTTGTCAAAGCAAATATGGCGATAAAGGAAAGCAGAACGATCATAATCATTGCCGCATAAATTATTCCTACCCAGTTTACCAGCACACCATATAATAAAGTTGATGGAATTAAAGCTCCCCTAACAAAGTTAGGTGCTGTGGTAGTAACTGTCGAACGGATATTGGTTCCAAATTGCTCGGCTGCAATCGTGATAAATGTCGCCCAGTAACCAACCCCCAATCCCATCAGAAAGGCTAACCATAGAAATTCATTTTCAGAAATCCCTTGTCTTGTCAGATAGATACAGGAGAATAGCAGAATCAAAATCTGATAAATAAACACCACTTTACGTCTGGATTTAAAAATCTGTGCCATCCAGCCTGCCAAAAAATCACCTAATGAGATTCCCAGATAAGTAAACATTACTCCCTTCCCTGCACTTAAAGTGGTTTGAGCATTTAATGCCTGACCAATCTCTGGAGCCTGAGTCACCAAGACACCCACTACAAACCAGATCGGTAGACCTATACATAAACAATATAAATACCTTCGGAATCGAGGCCCATTATTAAACAACATGGAAATCTTTCCTTTTTGCACTGACTTATTCTCCAAGGAAGAAAACATGCCCGACTCCAAAACGCCCACCCGCATAAAAAGTAATAGGATACCCATCCCCCCGCCTACAAAATAGGCTGTTCTCCAACTAAACCATTCAGAGATAAAATAAGCCAGGATGGCTCCCAATACACCTACACCAGCAACTATCATGGTTCCATAGCCTCGTTTCTTCCGATGCATGGACTCAGAAACCAAGGTAATCCCTGCTCCGAGTTCGCCCGCTAATCCTATCCCTGCAATAAACCGAATAATACCGTAGGTCGTCACATCTTGAACAAAGCCATTGGCAATGTTCGCGATAGAATATAACAGGATGGAACCAAATAAGACCTTTAATCGACCGTATTTATCCCCTAAAACACCCCAAATTATCCCTCCAATCAGCAATCCTCCCATTTGCATATTCAATACATACTCACCTTTGGTACGCATTTGATCGGCAGCAACGCCTATATCCGTAAAGGATTGAATCCGTACAATCGAAAAAATAATGAGATCATAGATATCCACAAAATAGCCTAACGCGGCTACGAAAATTAATATCCAAACATTCTTATTGGCATCCTTAGGGTTCATAATTCAGGAATATTTATTGAATATAAGGCTCAGAATCTTTTATTACAATAGAAGGATGTTATTTCTTAGAAATTAACTGTACTTTTACGCCCATGAAAGTATCTCCAAATACTTTAAAATGGGGCTTGCGATTATACCCACCATTTTTCTTCCAACGCATTTGGGTGCGGAAGATTTTAGATAATTTCCTGGGCGCAGAGGTTAAAATCAATAGAAGTCTGCTCAATATTAATTCTAATAAAACCATATTTGGAGGAACGATCTTTTCCGCTATCGATCCATTCTACCCTATCCTTTTGGATCAATACTTCAAACATCAAGGAATTACGAGGACAGTAGCTTGGTTAAAAACAGCGCATATTGATTATATAAAACCGGGAAGGTTTGACCTGGAAGTCAGTATTAAATTAAACCAAGAAACCCTGGACGAAACCTTGAGAACCATTAAGAAAGAGGGAAAAGTCGTACGAACCTTTCAAACGCAGGTCTTCGATAAACATGGTACATTATGCGCGGTAGCTCATAATGAAATCTATATCCGTGACCTCGACTTCAATTTTGAATCATTAAATCCTTCTCCTACTCAAACTGAGAAATCGAGTATTGAACTATAATTTAATTAATCATGAAAAAATTAATCGTATTAAGTGCAGCAATTTCGTTTGCTTTTGTTTCTTGTCAAAACAAACAAGTGGAAAACAAGGATCAAAAACTTTCTGAGCAAGCTATTGCTATACATGATGAAATCATGCCTCAAATATCGCAATTCGACAAAACAACGGTCGTTATTGATTCTATCATCACGAACTTGGCAACCATCAAAACAAGCAAAGCCGATTTAGATACTGCAAAAACTCGTGTTGAGTTGACCAATCTAAAAGATAGCATCGAAGATGCAACCGACCATATGATGACTTGGATGAAAGATTATGACGCCATGAATGAGGATGAAACCTACCAACAAAAGGAGGTAGATAAAATTACATCTATGAAAAAACAATTTGAACGCGTTTCGGAACAAATTAAAACTTCATTAGCAGCATTTAACTAAAATCCCTTATTCCAATGAAAAAGTATTTAGGCGGAGTATTAGCAGTGGCTTTAGGTAGTACCTTATTATTTTCTTGCGGACCAACTGAACGGAAACTTCCCATCTATGGCGAACGTTCTCCTGTTGAAAGAGAAGTCGATGGCAAAAAAGTCGTAGATACCATCTACCATACGATTCCAAATTTTTCTTTTTTGAATCAGGATAGCACGACTATCACCCAAGATTTTTTTAAAGATAAAATCTATGTCACCAACTTCTTCTTTACGCATTGTCCGAGTATCTGTCCGACGATGCAACGTAATTTGTTGAAGGCCTATGAAAAATATAAAGGCAATGATAAAATTGTCTTCCTTTCCCATAGCATTGATTTTAAATACGATCAACCATCCGTACTTAAAGACTATGCTACGAAGTTAGGAGTAGACGATGATCATTGGCAATTTGTAACTGGTAGCAAAGCCGATATTTATGGCATTGCTGAGAAATACATGGTTTACACCAAGGAAGATGCAAATGCTCCGGGGGGTTATGACCACCAAGGTTATTTAGTCATTATTGACCCTGAGAAAAGAATTCGTGGTGCCTATGACGGTACCAATGATGAACAGGTCAAACAGTTTTTGGAAGATCTTGATGTTATTCTAGCGGAATATAAATAATGATTAATCGCTTCACTTTCGGCACAATATGCCTCGTTTCCATGCTTTACCTCTTGTTTTCATGTAATTCAGACTTAAGTGTGGAAACGATGCAATATGCTACCAATGGTCAAAAACTTTATGTCAAGCACTGTCAAAACTGTCATGGTGCCAATGCTGAGGGATTAGGTAAACTCTACCCCCCACTAACCGATGTTCAGTACTTAAATGAAAATCGAAGCAAACTCGCCTGCATTGTAAAAAATGGAATGTCCGGTGAAATCAAAGTCAACAATGTCACCTATAATCAACAAATGCCTGGAGTACCTGAACTCTCAGCGGTTGATATCGCTTATGTTCTTACTTATGTCACCACCTATTTTGGTGATAGTAAAACACATTTCAAGAAAGAAGAGATCGAAGAATTCTTAAAGAATTGTAAATAAAATTATTCATCTCGGTCAATAACTTTTGGGCTCACCAAAATCAAATCTCTCCTAGAGAAAAATATTCTTTTTTTCAACCTAATTTTTCCATTAAAAATTTTAGAAATTTGGTCTTTAGACCTCAAGAAATTTTATTTTTTTCAGCATTTAATCTTTTGAAGATTCTTGATCAGGCATTGATCAAGATCAATTGAACTCTTCTTTTCACCTCCTGGAAACACCCCCCCCTTCAACCCCTCATTATCAATACTTTAACTCAATTCCTATAAAAAGAAAAAGGTTTTCAAACGGGGAGAATGAAAACCTTTAATAACCAATTATAAACCTAAATTATGATACTACAAAGGTAAGTGTAAAAACTACACCAGTCAAGAGTAATTTGAATATTTAACAATTTGTTAACATTGGAATAAATTAATCGCCATTATAACGAATACGTGACAAAATTAGCGTAAAAAAAAGCCTACATTTGCAACCGAATGAACATTCAATTGACAGAAAAAAAAGAGCAGATATTTATTAGCACATTAAAGCTTATCAATATTCATGGGTTCCACGGATCCCCGATGAGTAAAATTGCTAAGGATGCCGATGTAGCAGTAGGCTCGATCTATCATTATTTCCCGTCTAAGGAGGATTTGATCTTAGAATTATACTGGTATTGTAAAGAAAAACTTAATAATAAAGTTTTTTCAATCGTCAACCCTACATTCGCATACGAAAAACGATTCAAGGAAATCTGGAGAAACTTAGTCCTGTACTATTTGGACAACTTAGACCACTTCGGATTTTTAGAACAATTTTATGGCTCACCTTTCTATGAAGGTATCCGAAGTAATCTTTTCCAACAAAAATCAGAAAGAAACGTTCTAATGCATTTTTTGGAGGAAGGGGTACGCTTAAAACATTTAAAAGATTTAAATGTTCGACTATTAATATCAGCCTATCTAGGAGTCGCTATCTCCCTGGTTAGAGGCAGTTTATATGAAAAAACAAAACCTACCGACGAAGAAATTGAAACCATGGTAGAAATCATTTGGAACGGGGTTAAAAAATAATATATATGAATTTTAAAATTAAGGACTTAGTAGTATACCTTTCCTTCACTGCGATCTCTGTAGGATCTGTATTTGCCCAAACGACAAATAACCTTAACAGTAATGCCACATTGGATGAATTAATCCAATATGCCTTGGAAAACAAAATCGAAATCAAACAAGCAAAGATTGATCAGGAAATTGGTGAACGTGAAATTGCTTCTGCCCTTTCTGGATGGTTTCCACAAATCAATGCCAATGGTAGTCTAACCCATTTTCTGCAATTACCAACAGCCAATATCAATGGTCAAAACATTGCAATGGGTCAGAGCAATACTTCCGCATTGACTTTTCAAGCTGATCAGGCAATCATTAACCCAGGCTTGTTCCAAGCAAATAGAGCTGCCAAATATATCAGACAACAAAATAATCTAAGTGTAGAAGACACCAAGATCAACACCGTTGTTGATGTCAGCAAAGCTTATTATGATATCTTGACCAGTGAGGAACAAATCAATATCATTCAAGAAAATATCGCTCGTCTGAATAGACAGTACACCGAAGCAAATGCACGCTACGAGACTGGTTTAGTTGATAAAACAGATTATAAAAGAGCGCAAATCTCATTGAATAATGCGAAAGCGGAATTGAAAACAGCCCTAGAGTTTAGAAAATATAAATATGATTTTCTAAAAACATTGCTCGGCATGAATCCTAATAATGGTTTGACGCTATCTTTTGAAAATCAAAACATGGAATCCAATGTCTTAATGGACACGACTGAAGTTTTAAATTTCAATAACCGCGTTGAACTTAGACAATTGCAGACTATCAAGGATATCCAGAAATTAAATACCCAATATCAAAAATGGCAATTCCTTCCTAAACTAGGAGCTTTTGCAAACTACGGACTTAACTATAGAAACAATACGTTCTCAGATTTATATTCAGATAATTTCCCACAGTCTAGCATTGGACTAAGCCTGACCTTCCCTATTTTCCAAGGTGGAAAGCGTATTCAGGAAATTAGAAAATCTGAATTGCAAGAATCCAGAATTGATATGGACATCGAAAATTTGGAAAACCAAATTGGTGCTCAATACTCAGCAGCGATGGCAGCTTACCGCGCAAATATGAACGAATGGAGAAATGCAAAGGAAAATGTTGAGTTATCCGAAGAGGTTTATAACACCATCAAATTACAATATGATGCAGGGGTAAAAACTTACCTGGAATTAATGACTGCAGAAACAGACTTGAAAACCAGTCAACTGAACTACTTGAACTCTCTGTATGCCGTATTATCTAGTAAGCTAGATATTCAACAAGCTTTGGGTACCGTTCAAATTAATAATTAAGATTACAATCAACCGCAACAAAATATACAAGAAATTACGACACAATATGAATACGACTCGTTTATTTTCCACGATACTTTTAGGCTCAGGACTGTTTTTTACAGCATGTGGCAACAAAGAAGGCGCAAAACAGCAAGGTGGTCCTGGTCAGATGCAAGCTCAAGCTATGCCGGTTACCATGGCTGTTGTCCAACATGAAATTGTTTCCGGTCAACACAGTTACCCGGCAAACGTAGTACCTCTTCAAGAAACTGAAATCAGAGCTGAGGTTTCTGGCTATATTACCAGTATCAATGTAGCTGATGGTGCTTTTGTGAGCAAAGGACAGAAGTTATATGAAATCGACAGAGTTCGTTATGCTGCTGCTGTAGATCAGGCAAAAGCTAATCTAGAAATCGCAAAAGCCAATTTAGCTCGTGTTGAAAAAGACTTGCAACGCTATCAAACATTAGCAGAAAAAGATGCGATTGCTAAACAAACATTAGATTATGCATTTACCGATGTCAATAATCAAAAAGCACAGGTTCAAGCAGCAGAAGCTGCTTTAACTACGGCTAGAGTCAACTTACAACGTTCAAACATCGTTGCTCCATTCTCAGGAAATATTGGTATTTCACAAGTTCGTACAGGAGCTTTAGTTTCTGCAGGTACTACATTATTGAATACCATTAGTTCGACTAACCCGATTGCTGTAGAATTCCAAATCAATGAAAAAGAAATTATGGAATTCAGCAACCTTCAATCCGGAAAGGCGAGCACAGAAATTAACTTAACACTTCCTGATGCTAGTACCTATGGTTCGCAAGGCCGCATTTCAACAATCGACCGTGCCGTAGATCCGCAAACAGGTACATTGAAGGTGAGAGCAACATTTGATAATCCGAACAATACCTTACGCGCTGGAATGAACTTAAACTTAAATGTTGTGAGTACTTCCAAAGAAGAAGCCGTGGTAATTCCTTACCGTGCGATCTTCGAGCAATTAGGTTCCTTCTCTGTTTACACCGTTACAGATAGTAATACAGTTGATTTGAAACAAGTAAGCTTAGGCCAGAAATTAGGCGATAGAGTGGTGATTTCAAAAGGTGTTAACCCAGGTGAGAAAATCGTCGTTGACGGAGTTTCATCTTTGAAACCAGGTGCAAAAGTAGTGGATAAAGCAACAATGACTCCACAACAACCACAAGCTCAACCAAAAAAATAAGTGCTATTCCTATAAAATATTAAAGAATGATCTCAGAAGTATTTATAAAAAGACCGGTAACGGCGATGGTGGTCTCCATTTTGATCTCGATCATTGGGGTTATCGCCATCACAACCTTACCAATCAGTCAATATCCCAATATTGCTCCGCCTACGGTTTCTGTTTCAGCAACCTATACTGGTGCGGATGCTCAAACTGTAGAAAAAACAGTAACAACGCCTATTGAGAGCCAGATCAACGGTACTCCAGGAATGATTTATATGAGTTCCAACAGTACCTCCGATGGTGGATCTAGGATTACAGTAACCTTTGAAGTAGGTACAGATATCGATATCGCGACGCTGGATGTTCAGAACCGTGTGAGTATTGCTGAACCCGTATTGCCAGAGGCAGTTCGTCGTTTAGGGGTAACCACTCGTAAGGTAAATACGGATATCTTAATGATGGTATCCTTGGTATCTCCAGATGGTAGCCGTGATATCAATTTCCTATCCAACTACATTAACTTATACCTAAAAGACGCTTTATTACGTGTTCCAGGTGTGGGTGATGTGCAAGCATTTGGACAACCATTTGCTATGCGTGTATGGTTAGATGCTAATAAATTAGCAAATATCGGGATGTCACCAGCAGATGTAAACACTGCGATTCAGGAGCAAAACTCGCGTATGCCGGGTGGTTCCGTAGGTGCTCGTCCGCAAGAAAACATGCAGGTATTTGAATACCCTATTGTAATGGACTCCGATTTGGAAGAAGTTGACCAGTTTGAAAACATTGTTGTAAAAACTAATGCTGACGGATCCATTGTTTTATTAAAAGATATTGCTAGAGTTGAATTGGGACAATTTAACTATGGTATTACCAATAAGGTGAATGGAAATACGGCTTCAGGTATGATGATTTCCCAGACACCTGGAGGAAATGCGGTACAAACAGCTGACGGAATTTACGAAACCTTGGAGGAATTGAAAAAATCATTCCCTACTGGTGTTGATTATGTTGTAGGTTATGAAACTGTTTCGGTGGTAAATGCATCCATCAGCTCCGTAATCCACACCTTGATTGAAGCCTTGATCTTGGTAACCTTGGTGGTATTCTTCTTCCTTCAAAGCTGGAGAGCAACCTTGATTCCATTATTGGCGATTCCAGTATCCATTGTCGGTACGTTTATATTCTTTACGATGTTTGGATTCTCCATCAACAACTTGACGATGTTAGCATTCGTACTCGCCATTGGTATTGTGGTGGATGATGCGATCGTTGTGGTGGAAGCCGTCCAGCATTATATCGACCATTATAAGATGGATGCGAAAGAAGCAACCATGCGTGCGATGAAAGATATTACAGCGCCGGTAATTGCGATTGCATTGATCTTGGCAGCCGTATTCGTTCCGGTAGGATTTATCCCAGGGATGGTAGGTAAATTGTATCAACAATTTGCGATAACCATTGCTGTATCCGTAATGCTTTCTGCATTTATTGCACTTTCCTTGACGCCAGCACTTTGTTCAATCATGTTGAAACCTTCTGCAACAACGAAGGATTCTAAAGGCTTGAACAAGTTCTTCTATAAATTCAACGTTTGGTTTGATAAAGTGACTTACAGATACTCCAAAGGGGTAAAAAAAGCCATTAAATCAGCACCACTGGTATTAATTATCCTGGTATGTATTTTCGTAGGTACAGGCTGGATGTTCAGTGCCAAGAAAGCCGGATTTATTCCAAACGAAGATGGTGGTATCTTCTTTATGGGGGTGAGTTTACCTGAGGGTGCTTCAAGTGCCCGTACAGAAGAGGTATTGACCGAACTTACCAATGATTTAAGAGAGACCTTCCCAGAAATCAATTATGTGACTTCCATTAATGGTATGAACTTATTGAACCGTTCAGCAAAACCGAATGGTGCATCCCTTTTCGTTTCCTTGAAACCTTGGGATCAACGGGAAAAAACAGTTTCAGAAATCACAGGAGCTATCATGGGAAAATATCGTGGATACTCTAAGGCAACAGTTATTGCGGCAACTCCGCCTCCAATTCCTGGTTTAGGTACAGCGGGTGGTTTTACCATGGAGATCCAGGATAGACAAACCGTCGACATTAAGGACTTTGAAGCAATGGTAGGGCGTTTCCTTGCTGCAGCTAATCAACGTCCGGAAATCGGAATGGCTTATACCCTATTCAACAGTAATTCACCAAACTATAAGTTACAGGTGGATCGTGAAATGGCTAAGAGAATGGGGGTTCCTGTTTCCAATATATATAGTACGATATCTTCTTATTTAGGTAGTAGTTATGTGAATGACTTCACCAAATACGGACGTAACTTCCGTGTAGTAACGCAGGCTGATACCAGCTACCGTATGCATATTGAGGATATCAATAAATTATATGTGAAGAATGTACAAGGACAACCAGTTCCTATTTCAAACTTGGTAAGATATGAATTGACGACCAATCCTTCGATTGTAAACCACTTTAATATCTTCCGTTCGATCCAATTATCCGGTGAAGCTGGCCCAGGTTATTCTTCGGGTGATGCAATCCGTGCATTGGAGGAAGTAGCAGCTCAAACATTGTCTGATGGATATTCTTATGAATTCTCAGGATTGTCTTTGCAAGAGAAACAATCGGGTAGTAAAACAATTCAGATCTTTGCGCTCTGTATCCTGTTTGTATTCTTGTTATTGGCATCCTTATACGAAAGTTGGTCTGTACCATTCTCGATTTTATTATCGGTACCATTGGGTATTTTCGGTGCGATCCTAGCCTTGACCTTGTTACCAAAACTAGATAACAATATTTATGCTCAGATTGGATTGGTTACCATTATCGGTTTGGCGGCGAAGAATGCGATTCTAATCGTTGAATTTGCCAAGGAACGGGTCGATATTGGAATGAACCTGGTCGAAGCAACCTTAGATGCTGTAAAACTTCGTCTTCGTCCGATTATCATGACCTCCCTAGCCTTTATCTTAGGTATTATTCCTTTGATGTTGTCAACAGGTGCAGGTGCAGTTTCCAGACAGACTATCGGTTGGACAGTATTTGGCGGTATGACCGCAGCAACTTTCCTTGCTATCTTTATTGTACCTGTACTATTCGTGGTGATTACCCGAATGGCTTATGGTAAAAAGAAATTAGCTGAACTAGAAGCTAACTTCGATGAAGAGAAAAAGAAAAGTTTAAGTGCGCACTAGTAGTAGTTAACTCCATAATTTCAAAGGCTCGTTCAATATTGAACGAGCCTTTTTATTTTTTGCTTTACTTCCAAAATCCAGAGTCTTCTTTTCTCGGATTTATTGCAAATAGTTAGTGTGATTCCAATTTATTAACCTAATAAACCTCTCCATCTGGATTTGGCTGTTTATCTAATCCATCCTGAAAACCCATGGATGCATGTGTTCCATCACAAAATGGTTTATTGGACGATTGTCCACAGCGACATAAGGTTTGTCGATTCCGAACTTCATAATATTTACCATTAGCACTCTTCAGGGGAATCCCTCCCCATAATGCCAAAGGTCCCGCACAACTGTTAGGCATATCCTCGACCAATCCCACGCGAGGTTTGATATCCTTATCTTCAATTGGCTTTCCTCCATCCCAGACGATTAATCGACCTGCTGGACAATGATGAGCCATGGATACACTTAATTCTATGGATTCATGATTCGCCTCCATCACCTCATTCCAGATCCGCTGCCCATTATCACAAAATCGAGCAAATGCACATAATTTCTCATCATCAGATAAGGAAACTACAGGTCCTTCAATAATTTCGGCAGTAACGAATTCCGGTTTGAAGGTCGCTGTCTCGGTTAGATCAACCCCATTTTCTCGTGCTTTCAAATGGGAATTATCACAATAGGGTTTGTTTTTTGAAAGGCCACATCGGCATAAGTAGGTGTCGGTATCCTCTGCTTTAAATTCTTTCCCCTCCTGATAAGCGATTGATATTCCAGCATTATTAGCGATGATAAACTGTTGAATAATCTGGGCTTTTCCATGTAAAACATAAGGCCCATCCTTGGTCACTTCAATAGAAATGTCTTCCTTATTCAACTCCGTTCCTAATTGAATATCAAGTTTATCTTTTTCTAGTTTCATGTGATTGAATCTTATTGGGAACATCCCCTATTAATGGATAATATAAAATCCATTCCATTTGTTTTTTGAAGACCTCAATAAGTACCTTTCAACATAAGGTCAAATTCGATATTACGCCGGACTTTCGCCGGACCTTGTTCGAAATTTTCCGGCCAATGTCCGGAGAAGGTCCGAAGAAAGTCCGGCAAAAATCCGGTAGTAGGACGAATTATTCTTGAATTTTTCATGAATTAGTATACAATAAAAAAAGGTCCTCCATCTGTATTTTAGAATGGAGAACCTTTTAAAAAAAAATTTTATCCTAACTAGTAGTCGGGATCAATCTTATGGATTAGAATATCTTATTTCAACATAATCCCTACAGAGAGGTTGATATGTTGGTGGGTAAAGTTGGATTCATAGAAATTTCCGCGTAATTGTTGGATTGCATACGTTGCGGAAACGGTAAACTTTGTTTTGCGAATAGAATCATACAAATAGAAAAATCCCATTTTCCCCATAAATCCTCTATCATAAACTGGACCTATACTTGGAGCATAACCTACATTGGCTAAAGCTCCTACTTTGGATACCAAACCAAAATCCATAAAAGGCAATCGACCATCAATAAAGATTGGGAATAAATTACGGTCGTATTTGATCGTCCTTACATCTTCATTCGCAGTGTTAGCTGATTTAGAATAATCTCCGCGAAGCGTTTCATTTCCTAGTCCTAAACCTAGAAATGCTTTTTCATTCAAATTCCTTCCAAAAATAAAATGTAATGAATAACCATTGAAACTACCTTCGTATTTAGGAATTTGAACTCCAATATTTCCACCAGCTTGGATCACGGTATAATAGGTATTTTGTCCAAAGCCTAGATGGCCAAGCAAGGACAGGCATAACACAGCAAGTAACTTACGCATAAGAATTAGTTTAAGATTTTATAGATCAATTCGGTCAAGAGGTCTCCGGATTCAGTAAGATGACCAACATTCATTCCTTTGGATTTCAGATCGAATTCCTTGATGAGGTGAATAATTTCGAAGGTCTTCCTGCGGTTGAAATTCCGGGCAGCATATTCATATTCTTTCACAAAGAAAGGATGAACTCCGAGTTGCTTGGCCGCTGCAGCCGAGGATTTATCAGGAAGGTAATGGTATTTTAGAATTTTGGTAAAGTAAGTCCCCAGAGATCCTATCACTACAGGCATGGGGGTACTTTTTGGATTTGCAGCAAAATAATCAACGATTTGAAAAGCTTTCAAGGCATTCCGTTTCGAAAGAGCAGTATTCAGTTCGAAAACATTGAAATCCTTACTGATACCAATATTCTGTTCCACATCCGTGGTTGTAATTTCTTTATCAGCTGCAATATTCAATTGCAGTTTTTCGATTTCATTGGCAATCTTAGAAAGGTCGGTTCCCAGATATTCGGCCATCAATGCCGCAGCTTGAGGATGTAGTTTCCGACCGGAGGCTTGCAACTGTTCGCTGATCCATGCCGCAACTTTATCGTCGTAGAGCTTATTTGACTCAAGGACTACCCCTGCTTTTTCCAACAATTTGAAAGATTTTTTCCGTTTGTCAAACTTGCTGTATTTATGTGCAAAGACTAAAACAGTCGTTGGTGTTGGTTGCTCAAGATATTTTTGCAACAAATCGTCATCTTTCCATTTGAGGTTTTGGGCTTCCTTGACCACGATTACCTGATGATTGCTCATCATGGGATATCGTTTGGCCATACTGATAATATTTGAAAAATCAGTATCCTTTCCATAGACGACAGATTGGTCGAATCCTTTCTGGGCATCATCTAGGACAGAATGTTCGATAGCATCGGAAATCAGGTCAATAAAATAGGGTTCTTCACCATGCAACAGGTAAACGGGTGCTAGTTTTTTTTTCTTGATATCTGATAATATGGTTTGGACATTCATGCTGTACGAAAGTACGAAAATTGATAGACTTTTGGGAGTTGGAAAAGGTTGGAAAATTTCGTAATTTTGTAAATGTTTAGACCAGTTCCTTTGAACTTACCGCCCTTTCCGGCAAAAATCAGCAAAAAACAGGATCAGTATTACATTTTCGACGAACTGCGGAAGAAGCATCTGTTGTTGACACCGGAGGAGTGGGTACGACAACACTGGGTAAGTCATTTGAACAAGCATTATCAATATCCGATGGCATTGATGAAGATCGAGGGCGGATTATCCTTAAACGAGTTACAAAAGCGCAGTGATTTGGTAATTTATAACCGCGAGGGATCACGCGTACTTTTGGCAGAATTTAAGGCTCCATCTGTCAAAATAACAGAAAAAGTCTTCGAACAGATCGCAAATTACAACAGTATTTATAAAATTCCCCTTCTTTTAGTCAGTAATGGAATTGAGCATTATTATTGTAGAATAAATTTCGAGCAGGAGAATTTCACATTTATAACGGAACTGCCATCTTTTAATCAGGAAGATTTTGGATATTAAAATAAATATTATATTAGTAGTTTAAAGACAGAAGGACACACAATGAATATAGATAAGAACGAATTTAGAAAATATGCGATTAAGCATCATAGAATTGGTAGCCAACATGTAGATGGTTATATTTCTAGGTTACAACAACAGATTCCGAGCAACTTGACACCTTATATTATTGAGGAGCGTCAATTGAATGTAGCTCAGATGGACGTTTTTTCACGCTTGATGATGGATCGTATTATCTTTTTAGGAGATGGGATCAATGATCAGGTTGCTAATATCGTTCAAGCGCAGTTGTTGTTTTTACAATCGACTGATGCACAACGCGACATTCAGATTTACATTAACTCTCCAGGGGGTAGTGTATATGCTGGATTAGGTATTTATGATACCATGCAATATATTTCTCCGGACGTTGCGACTATCTGTACAGGTATGGCGGCATCCATGGGAGCGGTATTATTAGTAGCGGGTGCAAAAGGTAAACGTGCTGCATTACGTCATTCACGAGTTATGATCCACCAACCATCAGGCGGTGCACAGGGTGTTGCTGCGGATATGGAGATCAACTTACGTGAGATGTTGAAATTAAAAGAAGAATTATATACGATTATTGCTGATCATTCCGGCCAGACTTATGACTGGGTTGAGAAGTCATCAGATCGTGATTATTGGATGCGTGCCGCTGAAGCCAAAGAATTTGGTATGATAGATGAGGTATTGCTACCTAAGAAAGAAACAAAATAAAAACAATGAGTAAATCGAACAATAGAGATATCCATTGCTCATTTTGCGGAATCAGTAAAAATGAGGCGCAAATGCTTATTGCGGGTGATGGTGCGCATATCTGCGACAGATGTGTGCAACAAGCTGGGGAGATTTTGGCGGAAGAGCTTAAGCAACGCAAGAATAAATCTATTCAAACTGCTCTTAAATTAATCCGTCCAAAGGAAATCAAAGAACATTTGGATCAGTATGTGATTGGCCAAGATGATGCGAAGAAAGTTATTTCTGTAGCGGTTTACAATCATTACAAGCGTTTAAACCAACGTATTGATTCGGATGAGACTGAGATTGAGAAATCAAACTTGATTATCGTTGGAGAAACCGGTACAGGTAAGACCTTATTGGCTAAAACCGTTGCCAAGATTCTGAATGTACCATTTTGTATCGTAGATGCAACGGTATTGACAGAGGCAGGTTATGTAGGTGAGGATGTTGAGAGTATCTTGACGAGATTGTTGCAAGCAGCGGATTATGATGTTGCTGCAGCAGAACGTGGAATCATCTATATTGATGAGATCGACAAAATTGCGAGAAAAAGTGATAACCCATCCATTACTCGCGATGTATCTGGTGAAGGGGTTCAACAAGCTTTATTGAAGATCTTGGAAGGTACGAATGTGAATGTTCCACCTCAAGGTGGTCGTAAGCATCCGGATCAAAAAATGATCTCGGTAAACACCAGCAATATATTATTTATTTGTGGTGGAGCTTTTGATGGTATTCAAAAGAAAATTGCAAACAGATTGAGAACTCAAACTGTTGGTTATAAAATGAAAGATGAAGATCAGGAAATCGACCTGAACAACTTATATAAATACATCACGCCGCAAGATTTGAAAAACTTCGGTTTGATTCCAGAGTTGATTGGTCGTCTACCTGTATTGACGCATCTGAACCCATTGGATAAGGAAACATTATTGAATATCCTGACCAAGCCAAAAAATGCTTTAGTAAAACAGTACATTAAATTGTTCGAGTACGAGGGCGTTAAATTATCATTTGAACCTGAGGTTTATGACTTTATTGTCGACAAGGCATGGGAGTTTAAATTAGGGGCTCGAGGATTACGGAGCATTTGTGAGGCCATTATGCTGGACGCGATGTTTGAGACGCCGAGCAATAAGGAAAACACAGAAGACAAGACCTTGCAGATAAGTTTGGATTACGCAAAGAACAAATTTGCCAAGACGGACTTTAAAAAATTGCAAGTTGCATAAAGACCTAAACCCTCGCCTACGTTGCGAGGGTTTTTTGTATTATTAGATTATTAAGAAAGGATGAAATTATGACTAAAAAGAAAACTGAAAACCAAGAGAATATCCAAGAAGTTAACTCCCCTATTAAGGCAGGATTAAAAACCAAAGAAGATATTGTGAACAATTGGTTGCCTAGATATACTGGAAGACCTTTGAAAGAGTTTGGTGAATATATTTTATTGACAAATTTCAGCAATTACGTCAAACTATTTTCTCAGATGCATGGGGATGCTCCTATTCTCGGAGAGGATAAACCTATGCAAACTTGTACAGCGGATGGCATTACCATTATTAATTTTGGGATGGGTTCACCGGTTGCTGCAACCGTGATGGATTTACTGACTGCCATTCATCCAAAAGCGGTATTATTCTTAGGGAAAACAGGTGTCTTGAAAAAGAAAATTGATGTTGGGGAATTGATATTGCCGATTGCAGCCATTCGTGGAGAGGGAACTTCCAATGATTACTTACCAGCAGAGGTACCTTCCTTACCGGCCTTTGCCTTGCAGAAAGCAATCTCTACGACCATTCGCGATCACTCCAGGGATTATTGGACCGGAACGGTTTACACAACCAACCGTCGAGTTTGGGAACATGATAAGCAATTTAAGAAATACCTGAAGAGCATCCGTGCGATGGCTGTCGATATGGAAACAGCGACCATCTTCTCGGTGGGTTTTGCGAATAAAATTCCGACAGGAGCTTTATTGTTGGTCTCTGATCAGCCGATGGTACCAGAAGGTGTAAAAACTGATAAATCAGATGTAACAGTAACCAAATCTTATGTGGAAACCCATGTAAAAATTGGTATTGATGCCTTAAAGCAATTAATCAATAATGGATTAACGGTAAAACATCTGAAGTTCTAAAAAATATCTACTTTTGTGGTAGACAACAAACAGACAGAAATTCACCTATGTGGTATAACAACATTTTAGAAACCATTGGGAACACTCCCTTGGTTAAACTAAACAAGATAACGCAAAACTTAAAGGGCACTATATTAGCCAAAATTGAAACCAGCAATCCTGGGAATTCCATTAAGGACCGTATGGCTTTGAAAATGATCGAAGATGCGGAGGAAGCAGGACTCTTAAAACCTGGAGGTACCATTATCGAAGGTACTTCAGGAAATACCGGGATGGGATTAGCCATGGCGGCAGTGGTCAAAGGTTATCGTTGTATATTCACGACTACGGATAAGCAGTCGAAGGAAAAGATCGATGCTTTACGTGCATTTGGTGCTGAAGTTATTGTCTGCCCGACAAACGTTGATCCGGAGGACCCTCGCTCCTATTATTCTGTTTCAAGCCGTTTGGAGAAAGAAGTTCCAAACGCATGGAAGGCAAATCAGTATGATAATTTATCCAATTCCAAGGCTCATTATGAGCAAACGGGACCAGAGATCTGGGAGCAAACGGAGGGTAAGATTACACACTTGGTTGTAGGCGTAGGAACGGGCGGTACCATCTCAGGAACAGCAAGATACCTCAGAGAAAAGAATCCTAATATTAAGGTTTGGGGTATAGATACCTATGGCTCCGTCTTCAAGAAATATAAAGAAACCGGAATTTTTGACAAGAATGAAATCTATCCATATATCACAGAAGGTATTGGGGAAGACTTTTTGCCAAAAAATGTGGATTTCAGCCTTATTGATTTATTTGAAAAAGTGACTGACAGGGATGCGGCATTAATGACGCGTGATTTAGCCAGAAAAGAAGGAATTTTTGCTGGTAACTCTGCGGGAGCTGCAGTTGCAGGACTAATGCAATTAGGACAAGACCTTAAAGAGGATGATGTGGTTGTGGTTATTTTCCATGATCATGGATCTCGCTATATGGGTAAAATGTACAATGAAGATTGGCTTCGTGAACGTGGGTTCTTAAAAGACGAAAAGTTGACTGCAAAATCCATCTTGAAGAAGCGTGGTGAGCAAGCAATTATTACAGCTGATGCAAACCAAACGGTCTTGGAGGCTTTCAATACCATGAAGTCTTTAAATATCTCTCAGATTCCTGTAACACAACAAGGCATGGTCATCGGAAAGGTTACTGAATCTGATATCCTGACAGCCTTATTGGAGAATCCATCCTTAAAATCCTCAGCAGTGGAAGACATCGCTACCAAGCCATTTCCATTTGTGGATTTAAATACCTCCATTGATAAAATATCTGGATTGATCAACAAAGATACGCAGGCCGTATTGGTGGAAGATGAATTAGGTAGGATCAATATCATAACACAATATGATATAATTAATGCCATTTCAGAAGTTTAGGTTTTTTCCATTTTTTGGGTATATTTAAAATTATCTACCAAAAAGAATGGAAAGAAACGACAAACTTAAAAGATTAGAATATTGGGTAAAAGCACGTATTGGCAAGATAGCATTTATTGACGTTGAAGAAAAACGTGCTAAGGAATGGTATGGTAATGGTTATGGTGGTTTTTATGTAGACCCTAGCCTAGTCCCTGACAATGCGATAGTTTATTCCTTTGGAATCGGAGAAGATATTTCCTTTGATAAAGCGATTATAGCAAAGCATGGCTCGAAGGTGTTTGGTTTTGACCCGACGCCCAAATCCATCAATTATGTTCGCAATAATGAAACCCCGGAGCAGTTTTATTTTCATCCTTATGGCTTAGGTGAGAAAACCGAAATGGTAACTTTCCACTTGCCCAAAAACAAGGATCATGTATCAGGAAGTGTATACGACCATAGTCTAGTTAATGAGAAGGATTCTGTGGAGGTTCTTTTAAAGGATTTTAACGAGATTGTAAAGGATTTGGGGCATACACACATAGATGTCCTAAAAATGGATATAGAGGGCTCAGAATACGTTGTTATGGATGGTATTTTGAATTCAGGAATACCAATCAAACAGATACTGGTTGAAACCCACGAGCGGTTCTTCGAGAATGGTAAAGAAAGAGGGAAGAAGTTTTTTAAGCAATTACATGATCATGGTTACAGGATCTTTGCTATATCAGACACCTATCAAGAAATATCATTGGTAAAAAGTCATTAATACTAGAAGGATAAACTTATTTATACACAAAAAAGAGCTTGGAAATAATCCAAGCTCTTTTTTTAGTTATTTTCTGGAGCATCTATTTCGGTAAGGATATAGACATCTTCATGGTCTTTTTTCATTTTATATTTTTCGCGGGCAATCCTTTGAATTTCACTTTGATTGAACTGCACGTCTTTAATGGATTGGGAAATGCTTTCAATTTCGTTGGTATAGTATTCCTTTTCTTTTTCCAGCTTTGTTTTTTCTGTTTGAAAATTATACTGGGTAGTAATATCGTAACGGTCGAAAAAGCACATCCAAACAATGAAAGCGACTCCGGCGATTAGATATTGATTACGAATAGTATTAATAAAGCGTTCCATAGGCTCAACCAAAGAAATTTAAATTCGGTTAAAGATAACTATTTTAGGATGAACAAAACAAGGATAGAACAAGGATTGTCAAATAATTAAATTAACCTATGTGGAAAAATAATCCTATCATGAAGATGATGTATCCTAGGTAGGTAAAAAGCGAATTTATTCCATAAAAAAAAGGAACCGATTGGTTCCTTTTCCTATTTAATATGATAATTATTTTTTCGGAGCGTATTTAAAATCTTTTCCGATGAACTTAGCGTTGTTGCCTAATTCTTCTTCGATACGCAATAATTGGTTGTATTTCGCGATCCGGTCAGAACGAGAGATAGAACCAGTTTTGATTTGACCACAGTTTAAAGCTACTGCTAAATCTGCGATTGTAGTATCTTCAGTTTCTCCAGAACGGTGAGACATTACAGAAGTATAACCGTTTGTTTGTGCTAAGTGAACCGCATTGATTGTCTCAGTAAGAGATCCGATTTGGTTAACTTTTACCAAGATTGAATTTCCGATACCTTTGTCAATACCTTCTTGAAGACGTTTTGTATTTGTAACAAATAAATCGTCACCAACTAGTTGAACACGGTCACCGATTTTCTCAGTTAACAATTTCCAACCTTTCCAGTCATCTTCCGCCATACCATCTTCGATAGAGATAATTGGGTATTTAGCAGTTAATTCAGCAAGGTAATCAACTTGTTCCTCGATAGTACGAACTGCACCGCCTTTACCTTCGAATTTAGCGTAGTCATATTTTCCTTTTTCGAAGAATTCTGTAGAAGCACAGTCTAATGCCAAGCAGATTTCTTTACCCGGTTTGTAACCAGCTTTTTTGATCGCTTCAAGGATAGTTTCAATAGCATCTTCAGTACCTTCGAAAGTTGGTGCGAAACCACCTTCGTCACCTACAGCAGTAGATAAGTTACGGTCATGAAGGATTTTTTTCAAGCTATGGAATACTTCAGCACCCCAACGTAAAGCTTCAGAGAAAGATTCAGCACCCACTGGCATGATCATAAACTCTTGGAAAGCGATAGGAGCATCAGAGTGAGCACCACCGTTTACAATGTTCATCATTGGCAATGGAAGTGTATTTGCATTTACTCCACCGATATAACGATATAATGGTTGACGGCTTTCTTGAGCTGCTGCTTTAGCTACTGCTAAAGAAACCCCTAAGATTGCGTTTGCACCTAATTTACCTTTGTTTTCAGAACCGTCTAAATCGATCATTAATTTATCGATTGCATTTTGTTCAAATACGTCAACACCTTCTAAAGCTTTAGCGATTTTAGTATTTACGTTTTCAACAGCTTTCAAAACACCTTTACCTAGGTATTTCTTTTTATCACCGTCGCGTAATTCTACAGCTTCGTGTGCACCTGTAGAAGCTCCTGAAGGAACTGCTGCACGGCCAACAAAACCGTTTTGCGTTGTTACATCAACTTCTATTGTAGGATTTCCGCGCGAATCTAAAATCTGGCGCGCATGTACGTCAATTATCAAGCTCATTTTATCTGTGGTTTATTTAAATATCTTACTTAGTGTATTTAAGACACTAATATAGCAATAATTCTTTCTTAATCAAAAATATGAAAAAATCTAAGTCATTCGCCTTATTTGATAGAAAAATTACCACCATCGAGGAAATAATATTATTAAAATCATAAATATTAGGGAGCTAAGGTCTAAGGAATTATTTCGATACCTTCCAACCGTAACATCTGTATTGCCATAACACTGGAAAATGAAGGATAAAAAAAAGGTCGCATCCTTGCGGATACGACCTTTTCTAAAATTTTATATTATTTATGATTTTACCATGGCGATAAAATCATCGAATAAATATCTAGAATCGTGAGGACCTGGAGAAGATTCTGGGTGATATTGTACCGAGAATGCATTCTTACCTTTTACACGAATACCTTCAATAGAGTTATCATTTAAGTTTACGTGAGTGATCTCAACTTTATCTGATTTTTCAATATCCTCAGCCACTACTCCAAAACCATGGTTTTGAGAAGTGATCTCACATTTATTAGCGATAATATTTTTTACAGGGTGGTTGATACCTCTGTGACCATTATGCATTTTTTGCGTTCTGATATCATTTGCTAATGCTAAGATTTGGTGACCAAGACAAATCCCGAACATTGGTTTATCAGCAGCTAAAATATCTTTCACGGTTTGAATAGCATAATCCATTGCAGCCGGATCACCAGGACCATTAGAGATAAAATAACCATCAGGATTCCACTCCTGCATTTCCGCGAAGGTAGTTTTTGCTGGGAAAACCTTAGCATAAACTTGACGCGAGTCGAAATTTCTCAGGATGTTCTTTTTGATACCTAGATCTAATACAGCGATACGTGTAGGAGCACCTTCTTCGCCATAATAATAAGGTTCTTTCGTTGAAACTTTAGAAGATAGTTCTAAACCATCCATAGAAGGAACTTGAGCCAATTGCGCTTTCAATGCATTCTCATCTAGGTTCTCCGAAGAAATAATCGCATTCATAGCACCTTTACTACGAATATGGCGAACTAAAGAACGCGTATCAATATCTGAGATACCGACCAAATTTTCTTCTTCAAAATAGTTTTGGATGGATTGATCAGCCATTTTACGGCTGTAGTTAATGTTGTAGTTTTTACAAACTAAACCTGCAATCTGAATTTCTTTAGATTCTTCATCTGCATCATCGATACCATAATTCCCGATATGCGCATTGGTTGTAACCATGATTTGTGCATAGTAGGAAGGATCTGTAAAGATCTCTTGGTAACCTGTAGTTCCAGTGTTGAAACAAATTTCACCTGTGGTAGTACCGATTTTACCTGCGGCTTTACCATGAAAAACTGTTCCATCCTCTAGGACTAAAATTGCTGGCAATTTGCTGTAGTTGGTCATTCTTATTTCTAGTTAAAACGTATTCACTAAATTAATGATTGATTTTCTTAACACCCAAACATAAAAAAAGCCCAAACGGGCTAACAGATCAATTAATATATTGACGAGAAGTAGAAACTACTTTTTGATTCGCTATCGGGTAGAAGGTCTCTTTCATTTTTATCGGGAGACAAAGGTACAAATTATTTTAATTTGCAAACAATTGTTTTTTATAAATTATCTCAATTCCTAATACACGATAAAGCCCCAAGATGTTTTACACCTTGGGGCTTTTCTTTTATTTTATTGGAATTACTTCGTCAATTTGAAAATATCATTTCCAAAGACAAAGATCATTAAGGCCACAATGATAAAGAAACCCACAATTTGAGCTTTCTCCAAGAACTTGTCACTTAATGGTTTTCCTTGAATCATTTCTACTAAAAGGAAGATCACATGTCCCCCATCCAGTGCTGGAATAGGTAAAATATTCATAAAGGCTAAAGCCATAGAAAGCATACCTACCAAGCTCCAGAATTTAACCCAGTTTACCTCTGTACCGAACATGGTTGCAATCCCTACAGGGCCAGATAATGCCTTGTCAGCACGAACCTCACCTTTGAAGATCTTACCAAAACCCTTGATATTATCCGTAATAACCGAGAATGCTTTGGCAGTACCAATAGGCAAGGATTCCATAAATCCATATTGATATTGAACAACTGGTAGGTTAGAGAAACCTAATACCGAGGAACTATCAGCTGCTGCCTTAAGAACCATCGGGCTTCCCTTACGAACTACATCCAAGGAAACTTCTTTATTTTTGTTGGCTGCTAATTCTGATTTAAACAGATCCAATTGTTGTACTTGCACGCCATTGATAGATACGATGCTATCTCCTACCTGCAGTCCCATTTTATCCGCACGACTTCCTTTTTCCACCAAAGTGATTGGAAGCATCTTGAACATAGGTTGAACCAATTCATTTTTCTTATGTTCAGAAACATCATTCAGGATATCTTTAGGCAAAGTAATATCCAATTGTTGCCCTTGGCGTTCAACTGTCAATACCGCATCCCCCATCAATACATCAGAAGTCAATAAGTCCTGATAGAACAAGTTTGCTTTTTTACCATTTACGGCTAGGATTTTATCACCTTCTTTAAGACCAACTTTTTCACCGATAATACCTGGTTTTACCCCATATAACTGGGTATTGTTTAAGTCAGTTGTACCATACTTGAAGGTCAACATCCAGAAAACAATAATACCTACAATCACATTGACGATAATACCACCAAGCATGACAATCAATCTTTGCCAAGCAGGTTTAGAGCGGAATTCCCAAGGTTGAGGTTCGCCTTTCATTTGCTCTGTATCCATCGATTCATCGATCATACCTGCAATTTTCACATAGCCCCCTAATGGTAACCAGCCAATACCGTATTCACAGCCTTTATAATTGAATTTGAATAATTTTACACCCCAGGCATCAAAGAAAAGATAAAACTTCTCCACCTTGATTCCGAATGCTCGAGCAGCTAAAAAGTGCCCAAGCTCATGCAAGATGATTAATAATGACAAGCCTAAAAGTACTTGCCCAACCATGATTACAATTCCCATCTATTATATTTTTATTAATTTATTTAAATTTATTTAATTCGTTCTATTAAACTTCGTGCCACAGTTCGGCTTTCTAAATCGAACTGCAAATAATCCTCTAAACTTAACGTTTTTTGTGATTTCACCTGACACAATGTCTCCTCAATCACCTCACTCATTTGTACAAAGCCTACTTTATCTTGCAAGAACGCTTCAACCACAACTTCATTGGCACCGTTTAAAACACAAGGTGCATTCCCCCCTTCTTCCAAAGCTTGAAAAGCAAGTTTCAGGTTCTTGAACACTTGTAAATCTGGCTGTTCGAAGGTAAGATTAGGATAATCCAGGAAATTAAATCTCTTAAAGTTGTTTTCGAAACGTTGCGGATAGGTTAAGGCATACTGAATTGGGAGTTTCATATCCGGAAGGCCCAATTGAGCTTTTAAAGATCCATCTTGAAACTGCACTAAGGAGTGAATGATGGATTGCGGATGGATAATCACATCGATTTGATTGTATTCCAATCCGAATAACCATTTCGCCTCTATAACCTCCAGGCCTTTATTCATTAAGGAAGCAGAATCAATAGTGATCTTTGCTCCCATGGTCCAGTTAGGATGTTTTAAAGCCTGTGCTTTGGTAACCTGCAAGAGGTCATTCAAAGTTTTTCCGCGGAAAGGTCCTCCAGAAGCTGTTAGGATGATTTTTTCAATAGGATTGGCTTCTTCACCAGCAAGGCATTGAAATATTGCAGAATGTTCCGAATCAACGGGAAGTAATTTGACCTGATGTTTCTCTACCAAGGAGGTAATCAATTCACCAGCGACAACTAAAGTTTCCTTATTCGCCAAGGCGATATCTTTTCCCGACTCAATTGCAGCAACCGTAGGTCTAAGACCAGCCGCTCCCACTACAGCCGTAAGAACGATATCGATATCGTCTCTTTTCATGGCATCTACCAGTGCATCTTCGCCGAACAGCACTTCAATCCCCTTCCCTGCCAATTCCTGTTTCACTTTTTCGTAAGCTGTTTGGTCGCAAAGGATCACCGCTGCTGGCTTAAATTTTAAAGCCTGTTGAATCAACAAATCAGCATTTTTCCCGGCAGATAAAACAGTAATTGAAAAATGATCAGGATATAGTTCTACTACTTCTAAGGTCTGTGTACCGATACTCCCTGTAGAACCTAATATGGCTAATTTTCTTTTACTCAAAACTTAAATGATTTTTAAATAATGTTATCCATAAGGGATGGGTCAGAACCACCCTTATAGGCTTTCATCATATCAATATACACAATTGACATGACAAGACTAACCACGGGAATAATAACAAAGGCATTGATAAGGCTCAAAATCTTTGAAACTAGTGAATAACCCATGTATTCCGTACCTAATTGTAGTAGATGAGTGAATGCAACGATAAATATTATTGTCAGTAATTTCAATACATTCCCTTTGGTCATTGCCAAGCTGAAACGGTATGATTTGAACGTATTGAAGCCATTCTCTAGAATAAAGAATGGAAAGAATGTGGTTCTGATCAATACAAACAACATAATCAATCCGGTTAAGAAAGGATGGATTTCGGTTTGAACAGTATTCATATTTACCCCAAGATATAACAGCGGGAATAAAAGGACATACATCACGATATAGACCACGAAGGCAATCAAACTATATAAAAGCAGACCCAAGATATAGTAACAGAATTGCGGCATACTAGGAAGGTAATCCATGATACCATGACTTTTTTCTTCCTTGGCTAAAAATATTGCCTTCTTAAGGAGTACCAATTGCAAGCTGAAATAAACCCCAACAAACAATAATAACAAGCAGATTTTAACCAAAAGATTGGAAGAATCCAGATACAATGCTAGAAAGGAAGAAAGGTTGGAAGTTACAAAAAGTAAAAAGCAGAGACCGGCGATAGAAATATAATTCCGCATCAGGATATCTACCGCTCTTAAAACAACGTCGTTAGCTTTAAATGTAATGTCTTTAAGAAAATCTAGCATGTCATAAATAATATTGCAAATATGATAATTTTTTTCGGTGGAATCAATTATCTGAAGGCGGTTATCACATAAAAAAAAGGCTAAGAAATTACATTCTTAGCCTAATTAAAACTTTTATTATTTCAAATTCTCCGGAATTGGTTTTTCCAGAAGATATTGATAATAGAATCTTGTTCTTTCCTTGAAATCATAGGCACTTTTTGAGCGTTCAAAACCGTGTCTACTTCCCGGATAAATCATTAATTCAAAAGGTACAGCTCTACTGGTAAGCGCATCCACCAATTGAATGGTATTCTGCATATGAACATTATCGTCCATATCACCATGCATAATTCTCAAACGGCCTTTATATTGATTTACATAAGGTAAAATAGAACCGTTTTTATATCCTTCAGGGTTAGATTGCGGGGTATCCATCCAACGCTCGGTATAGTGGGTATCATATAATTCCCAACTTGTTACCGGAGCACCAGCAATACCGAAATCAAAATAATCGGCACCTTTGGTCAATGCTAAACATGTCATGTAACCACCATAGCTATGGCCAGTCATCAATAATTTGTTTTTAGCCACATAAGGTTTAGCTTTCAACCATTTCGCAATGGTGATATAGTCTACCAATTCCCAGTTTCCTAAATTTCTATGCATCCAAGCGACACCTTGTTTACCAAAATGACCAGATGCTCTGTGATCAGCTTCAATCTGGATTACACCTTCTTGCGACCAAAACTCTCCATTCACACCTTTCCACGTATTTTTTACCGTTCCCGCATCAGGACCACCATAAATACTCATGATCACTGGATATTGCTTTGACTCATCGAAATCCGTAGGATACGTGATAATCACCGGAAGGTTGAACTTGCCATCCTCCGAAGGAACGGTCAGGTATTCGCGTTTTGCTACTTTATAATTTGCAAAATCATCAGCTTTGCTATCCGCCAATTCCTTCAATACTTTGCCTTTGTTATCAAGCAAAGCGACCTTATTTGGAGTCAGGATATTGGAATAATTTGTAATGAAGTATTTTCCATCAGGAGAAACCATTACATTGTGCGTATAATCTCCGAAAGTCAATCTCTTCATATTCTTGCCATCAAAACCAATGCGATATAGGTCTTTGGTTGCCGAATTTTCTTTTCTGGCAGAGAAATATAGCACTTTACCCTTCTCGTCGATATGTTCGATTGCTGTCACTTGCCAATCACCTTGTGTAATAGGATTTACTAATTTTCCATCCAGGTTATACAGGTAATAATGCGCCCAACCAGTTTTATCCGATTTTAAGATGTAATGTTTATTATCTGCTAAATAAGTGATTCGCTCATCATGGTCAAGATTGATCCAAGTAGGCTGTTCCTCATTATAGATTTCAGATTTTTGACCAGACTGCGGATTTACAGCATAGAATTTTAAATTATTTTGCTCTCTATTCATCCACTGAACCATGATAGACTTGCTATCAAAGCTCCAGTATGGTTGACCAAAATATTGATCGTCTTTTTCGTTAAAATCAGCCCATACAATTGGAGAACCTTCAGCTTTTACGAATCCTACTTTTACTTCAGGGTTTGGATCGCCAGCTTTCGGGTATCTGGTTTCTTCCAAGTAGCCATGTTGCCCTTTCGAAACATAGATTGGGAACATAGGCACCTTTGTATCATCAAAACGCATAAAAGCGATTTCTTCACTGTTAGGAGACCACCAGAATGCACGGTAGTTGGTTGGACGACCTAAGATTTCTTCATAATACACCCAAGATGACCAACCGTTATAAATTACATCTGTACCATCATTGGTATAGCGAATCTCTTTACCTGACGCTATTTCGAGGCCATATAAATCACTTTTGCGGGTGAAGGCTACATATTTACCATCTGGGGATAAAGTAGGGTTTTGTTCATCAACTTCTGGGGATTGGGTAAGTTGCTTGGCTGGAGAGTCAGGATATTGGATATAAACATCTTTATCCTTGATAAATACCCGTGTAGACGTATTGACAGGGTAGCTATAACTTTCTCTTTTACCAGATTTAACATTGACTTTATAGAGCTGATTATTTGCTCTTTCAATATAGTGGTTAGCATCCGCCCAACCTTCGAATCGACTAATAGTTTTAGTTAAAGAGGGAGCTTGGTTCCAAGCTTGTTCAAAAGAAAGTTTCTTAGTTTGCGCGATTGTCGCATCTGTGGAAAGGATGAACAGAGCGAAGCAAGCCGCAGAAAACAGTTTATTCATATGTGATAGTTTGTAATTTGATTCAATAAACTTCGAAAATAGGAAATTCATATCAATCTGTTAAGAAATGCCTGTAACATGTTTAACGAAATCGATGGCGTAAAATTCGAAGGGATTAAATTGGTTATTCGAAATATAAAAAGAGCCACTAAATGATTAGTGGCCCATTAATAATTTATTCAAAACTAAATTAAAAAGAGTAATTGTCTTTTTGTACTAGCTCGCCATTGTTTTCAAAACCTTGATCGTCTTGATTTGGCTCATATCTTTTTTCCACAACATCCTGGTTCGCTTTAATGTATTCAACTACATCTTGAAGTCCTTCAGCAAACTTTTCAAAGTCTTCTTTATAAAGGAAGATCTTGTGTTTGATGAACTGTCCATCTTCGAAGCGTTTTTTGCTTTCAGTAATTGTCACATAATAATCGTTCGAGCGAGTGGCTTTCACATCAAAAAAATAAGTACGTTTGCCCGCTCTCACCTTTTTTGAAAATACCTCTTCACGCTCTTTATTGTCAAAATCTCCCATTAGATTAATATAAAATTTAAGTTTAACCCTCTATTTTCAGTCATAAATATATAATAATTAATTTCAATCATCCAAATTTTATTTAAAAATTATTATTATAATAATTAAAATATTGCTACAAAATTGAGGTTGTCTTAAAAGAGATTTGAGTTTTTACCGACTAATTCTCGTATTTCACCGAAAAAAATGCCCAAGAGACCTATTAGCTCTGTTGCTATGCTTATATTCGCTATACTTTTGAGTAAACTAATTCAAAAGGAAACAACATCATGAACAATCAAACAACGAAAACAGATTACGGAAAGCCACCAAAAAACAATAAATCTTCGAATTTAGTTGGGTTTATCATCGTTTTTTTAGGAGTAGCCATTCTTTTTAAGAACATGAATATGGGTAACATCATCCCGAATTGGATGTTTGGATGGGAAACCATATTGATCATTATCGGTCTTGTAATTGGGGTAAATTCAAAATTCGAAAAGAAATCTTCGATAGTCCTTATTATTATAGGTTCGGTATTCTTACTTAAAAATGAACTTGATATCCACTTAGGAAAATTCATAATTCCAGCTGCAGCAATCGCATTAGGCTTTTACCTGATCAATCGTAACAAAAGCAACCCGCAATTGCCTCCAACAACTCCTCCGCAAAACGATGAGTATGATTGGGATAGACGTGTAAACCAAGATCAACCAGGAAATACCGATGGAACAAATAATCCATCGTCAACAAATCCTAATGATTCCTATGCTCAGGCCAGCGGTACTGAGCATAGACCTTATGGCAGAAATTTCTTACCTGACTTTGAAAACTATTTAAAGGTGGACAATTTCTTTAGTGATACTAAAAAAGTAATCCTAAGCAAGAACTTCTTGGGCGGAAATATTACCTCTGTATTTGGAAGCACTCAATTAAACTTCTTACAAGCGGATTTGAAACAACCGGTAGTAATTGATACTTTCCAACTTTTTGGAAGTACAAAAATCATTGTTCCAACCAACTGGAAAGTATATTCTAATGTTTCTTCCATTTTTGGCGAAGTTGATGATAGAAGACCGATGATCGAAGTGGTTACAGATGAAAACAAGAAAATTTATATCACAGGGACCTCTTTATTTGGGGGATTAACGATTAAGAACAGTTAGTTTAAGGCATGCAAAAACCCATTAGTGAACAATCCAAACGCTATGTAATCCATGCCTCTTCGTGGATTATTTGTGTTTTATACTTTCTTATAGTTTACGGGCTATTGCTATGGTCCAATATCGCCAAAGTAACTGCAGCTTATGACGCAGTGATTGGTGCCTTGACCATGACAGGTATTTCATACCTCATCTACAGTACCTTGCAGTTTTATCTTCCAAACAATAAAAACTATTGGAAGCTGTTTTCCATGGCTGCGATTTTTTCAGCAATCAGTGTGCTCATCATCCGTATCTTGATTATTCAGGTAACACCTGATGACAACCTGGTTTACCTGGACTTTTCCCTACCCTTTCGTTTTGTAATCAATTTCCTGATCATTACCTGTGTAATGACAATCAATATTTTCTGGAACATCCAGGAAGAATTAGTTTTTAACAAGAGAAGAAAAGATGAAAGTGAGCGCATGGTTCGTGATGCCGAATTATATAATTTAAGACAGCAATTACAACCTCACTTTTTATTCAATAGCTTGAACTCCATCATCGCCTTGATTGGTAGCAAACCTACTGAAGCGCGGAATATGGTTTTTCAATTATCAGATTTTTTGCGTGGAACCATGCGCAAGGATGAGAAACAATTTACAAGTGTTGAAGAAGAAATCAATCACTTAAGCCTATATTTGGATATAGAAAAAGTGCGTTTCGGCCACAGGCTGAGCACTGAGTTTGAATATGACGAAGAGGTTTTTAATGCAAAAATCCCTGTTATGATTCTTCAACCCTTAGTAGAAAATGCGATTAAATTCGGTTTATATAATGTAACTGATCAAGTAACTATTAAAACGCGTATATATTTAGAGAACAATCTGCTGACCATTGAAATCAGTAATCCATTTGAAATGGATCAACCGGAACAGAAGAAAGGAACTGGATTTGGTCTTACCAGTATTCAGCGAAGACTATTCCTTCTATTCGGCAGAACTGATTTATTGCAGACAGCGGTTGACGGCAATACATTTATATCCACCCTAAGAATCCCACAATTATGATAAAGACAATCCTTATAGACGACGAACCATTGGCACGTAGTATGGTGCTGGAATATTTAAAAGAACATCCTGATTTTGAAGTATTGGCTGAATGTAATGATGGATTTGAAGGTGTGAAAGCCATCCAACAACACCAGCCAGATTTAGTATTCCTGGATATTCAAATGCCTAAATTGACAGGCTTTGAAATGTTGGAGCTATTGGATAACCAACCTCATATTATCTTTACGACAGCATTTGATGAATACGCACTAAAAGCTTTTGAAAAGAATGCGATTGATTATTTATTGAAACCTATCCGTCCGGATCGTTTTCAAAAAGCTATTGATAAATTCAAGGCTTCCTTTGGGACGCAACAAGCTCCAAAAATAGATTCTGCTAAACTGCAGGAAACTATGGAAGAAGATAGTTCCTTGGAGCGTATTGTTGTAAAAACAGGAAATCAAATCAAGATTATTCCGGTTCAACAGATTAATTTTTTAGAGGCCTATGATGACTATGTAAAGATTCATACTCCTGATGGCATGTTCCTAAAAAATAAAACCATGAGCTCATTTGAAAAGCAATTGGACGGAAAACAATACGTTCGTGTTCACCGATCATTTATTGTTAAGGTGGACCAATTGCAGAAGATTGAACCGATGGAAAAGGATAGTTATATAGCCACTTTACTAACCGGCGAAAAGGTAAATATTAGTAAATCTGGATATGCACGCTTAAAACAAGTTATAGGTTTATAATTTGTTTTGTATTTTTGGGCATGAGTAAAAAAGCATTCAACTTCCTCATTATCCTTTTATTAACAGCCTCTGGGTTTACAAAAGCCCAAACTATTGATGAAAACAACAATAGAGCGGTTTTTAATCGGATTGAGTATTTTTACAATTCGCAACAAACGGATTCCATCTACAACTTAGCAAGTGAATCATTTAAAGAGGGTATCAGCCTTGACAATATGAAAAGCTTGCTGGAGAACCTATATACACTTGGGAAAATTAAAAATGTTACCAAGGAAGCTTTCAGTAAGGGAATTGCTACTTACAAAGTAGAACTTGAACAGACGACTTTTAGCATGTTATTATCTATTGATTCTACCATGCACTATAATGGCTTTCAGATAAAGCCTTATGAAGCCAAGGCTGTTCCGCAGAAAGAGGAAATCATCTCTAATGTAGAAGCAAAAAGTCCTTTGGATTTGTATGTAGATTCAGTAGCACGGAAATATGCTAAAAATGGAAATGCACATTCCTTGTCGGTTGCAATAATACATCAGAATAAAATCAACACCTTCTTTTACGGAGAAACGACCCCTGGAAATAATAGCCTGCCTGATGCAATTACCATTTATGAGATTGGTTCAGTAACCAAAACTTTTACAGCGACCTTATTGGCTGAAATGGTAAATAAAGGCATATTGTCATTGGATGACTCCATTGCTAAATATTTACCTGACTCGGTAGCTCAGAATCCAGACATTCAAAAAATAACATTCAAAATGCTTGCGAACCACACTTCGGGATTACCTAGGTTGGCCAGCAATTGGAATAAGGTTCCGAAGCATTCAGACAGTGACCCCTATGCTGTATATGATAAAAAAGCTTTATACTCTTATTTAAAGGACTACAAAGCAAGCAAGGAAGCAGGATTGGAATATGAATACAGCAATCTTGGATTTGGATTGTTGGGCGATTTACTGTCCACTATTAGCAAGAAACCGTACATGACGATGGTCAAGGAAATGATCCTTACACCCTTGGAAATGACCAACACTTCGGATAAAATCAACCCAAAGGATAAAAATATTGCACCTCCATTTGATGATAAAGGACAACAAGTTCCATTTTGGAGCTTTCAATCCATGTCAGCAGCGGGTTCATTAAAATCAAGTCTGAACGATCTTCTTCGCTATACTCTTGCACAGTTGACTTATCCGGAGACAGAGGTTCAAAAGGCGATGAATCTGACCAAACAGTTTACTTTCTTAGTACCTCCGAATGGAGACATTGGGTTAGGATGGCATATGAATATGTTGGATGGGGTGATTTACTACCATCATACGGGTGCTACAGCGGGCTCCAATTCATTTGTAGGTTTTGTTCCAGATGAACACTCCGTAGTTATTCTATTATCTAATTCCAGCAATGGTTTGGGAGAAATAGGAATTGAATTACTTGAGAAAGTTTTATCAACTAAATAGTCTATTTAACATGAGATAAGCTAAATATTTAGCTTAGGAAAAGATAAAAAATAAAGGGGAGGATTCTTTCGAATCCTCCCCTTACTTGTTGTTTAGTTCTCATTAAAATTTGTGTCTTTGAATCAATTCTGTTTAGTGAATAGATTTCTTGATGTAATTCCAAGTAAGAATTAAAAACCAATCGCTATTTCAATCGACATTGAGTTAGAAACTTTTATTAAAGAAATGATTATCTAATTAATAATCGTTTCTAAACTCAATATATAGAATGAAAAGGAATATGCGGGTTTAATAAAATGTGTGCATACTGTTAAACTTCTGCTATTAGATCTACTTCAATTTTAAATCCATGTCGCAATGCTGGAACTGTAATGACAGTTCGCGCTGGTTTATGCTTTCCAATAAAGTCTGCAAATAAGGCGTTAAATTGGGGACAAAATTTAACATCACTTAGATAGGCTGTCACCTTCACAATTTTGTGCAAACTACTTGAAGAGGCTAATAGGATATTTTCAATGTTCTGAAATACTACAGTAAACTGACTTTCAAAGTCTTCATCTTCATAAGGTTTTCCGTCAGCTGAAATTGGTAGTTGACCAGAAACAAATAATAGATGGTTTGACACAATAGCTGTACTATAATGTCCGTTTGGTTTTGGAAGGCGATTACCCTGTAATATTTTCATGTTAAACAATTGTTTTATATCCGCTTATTACAAAATAAACCTATGCTTAAAATTTAAAATAGAACGAAATTAGCGTCAGTTCTTCTGAAGCTCTTTAGGCAAGAATCCAATCATTTGACGAAAGTACCTCGTGAAATGACTTTGATCTGAAAACCCACACAAAAAAGCTATCTCAGTTAGCGAATAACCGCTAATATACATGAGTTCCAATGCTCGAATCATTCGTATCTTCCTCTGGTACAGCAGTACTGTACTACCAGCATATTTTTCGAAATATTTCGATATTGTTACTTTATGTACTGAGCAAAGCTTGGATAATTCATCCAAAGAGATCTGCTTGTTCCAATGGTCTTTAATATAATCTTTGACAATATACACCCAATCAGGAAACTGGTTAGAAACCAATTTCTTTTGAGGTCCCAGGTCAAGTGAATTAATTAAAGACTCCACCGCAATAAAAGATTCTTTATCACGGTAATTTAATTCCTTATAAATGTTAATCATAAATAAATAAATACATCAACCAAATTGTAATTTAATTGGCCCTTACAATATTCTATTCTTGGTTGGTTGATACTCGCAAAGACAGTATTTTTTTGAAAATGTTTAATGCAGCTTGAAAATATTTTCTTACTTAAATCGCCGATTGAACTTGTACTATCCTGCAGGAAACTAAAAACAACTCATTCCCAACAGTTTAACGATTTCCTAGTTAGTAATATTATCAATAGTTTTGCTCCAAATGATCTCTAAAAAATGGATCCTAGTTTTTCTTTTTAGGTATTCATTATTCGCACTTTCCATTACCCTACATAAATTTCATTTAAAAAAACAATAATCTCAATGCTAGATATCAAATTTTACTACCAATCAAGAATAGTTTTTTCCTTTAAAACTTTTAACGATGTAAATATATGAAAACAATTAAATAAATAATATCACTTTGTTTTATTAAGAAAATTTTAATAATAAAAAGTAATTTCTGAAAAGTTTAACTTTATGATAGTTCTAGTCCTGTTTTTCAAGGTATAATAGGAGTTTTTCGGCCTTATTTTCGCCGTCAAATTGTTTGATTATTTGTAGAGATTTAGCTTCATAAATATAGCTGGATGGAAAATTCTTTGGATTGAATTTTAGGATAAATTCTCCCTCAGGATCGTAAATAAATTTAACCCGCTTATCAGATTTTAACGGTTTTGCGAACATATTGATGAAACCATCCACCAAAGGCTTCTCTTGCATAGAGATAAAATAGAAGTCTACATCCTCTCGAATCTTGCCCAATGCCTTTCCAATACCTTGTCCTAACTCTTGACAATGCCCACAACCTGGATCGAATAATATAAAAACTTGAGTATGTTGAGTGTTCAATGAATCAGAGGTGAATTTAGCGCCAGTATTCATGTCAATAAACTTAGAGAAAGCAGGAATTTTCTCGGGGATCTGGGCGGTGCAGAAACCAACAGATGCAAATACTAAAAACATGGTAAAGATAAAATTCCTCATAACTGAAAAATTAAGCTAAATGATCTTAAATCTAACAAATTTGCCTCAATGTTGCAGCAAATTAGGCCTTTATTGCAAAAAATCAGCTATATTTGTCAAATAATTATTTAAATATCTCAAACGATAACACACTGTGAAAAAGCGTATTGCTATTTTTGCTTCAGGTTCCGGATCAAATGCCCAAAAAATCATGGAGCATTTCAAATATTCTGACGGCGCTGAAGTTGCCTTAGTTTTAAGTAATAATCCAGATGCATATGTTTTACAACGTGCAGACAACTTTGAAATCCCTACTCACGTATTTGATAAACATGATTTCTATCAAACTGATGAAATCGTTGACCTATTAAAAAGACTTGAAATTGATTTAGTTGTTTTAGCTGGCTTCCTATGGTTAGTCCCTGAAAACTTGTTAAAAAGTTTTCCTAATAAAATTATTAATATACACCCTGCCCTATTACCAAAATTTGGTGGCAAAGGCATGTATGGTGACCGTGTCCATAAAGCAGTATTGGAAGCAGGAGAAGATGAGCATGGTATAACCATTCATTTTGTCAATGAGAATTTTGATGAGGGTGAAATCATCCATCAGGCAAGATTCAGAGTAGATCCTGGAGATACTTTAGAAATCCTTAAATTCAATGGTCAACAACTGGAGCATACGCACTACCCTAAGGTCATTGAAAACCTTCTAAAAAAATATAATTAATATAACTATCCATTATATAAAAAAAGGCCGAAGCTAACTTCGGCCTTTTTTTATTTACCCACTGGCTTGAAAAGGTGACTTGTAAACTCCACTAAGTAATCTCTCCAATTTGACCAGGTATGTCCACCTTCGGATTCGTGATACACATATTCCATTGTGATACTATCAATTTTTTTTCGAAAATCAACACCAGTCTCATACAAAAAGTCTTCCTTCCCCATTCCTATCCAATATAACTTATAGCCATTTTTATTTTGTGTCAATAGATTTTGTTCAAAATTATCATAGACATCTCTTTTTATCTTATCATTAATTCTATAAGCTGCAGAGAACAATCCCACATAATCAAAGGTATTTGGATAGTAACTGGAGATAAATAGAGAATGAGAGCCACCCATGGACAATCCTGCAATCGCTCTATTGGCTTTATTCTTTTTAACCCGGTAGTTCTTCTCAACGAAATTGATCACTTCAGCAAAGTTGGTCTCCATATCACCTGACCCTACATCAGGAGTAAAAAACTCTATTTTATACTCTCCTTTTTCCGAATTACCAGGAGCCGCTGAATTACTGGTATGTCCATTTGGCATAACCACAATCATGGGTTTTACTTTACCTTCAGATATTAAGTTATCCATGATCTGTGAAACCCTGCCTAAGGTTGGCCAAGCATCCTCATCTCCCCCCATTCCATGTAATAAATAAAGGACTGGAAACTTTTCCTTGGACTTCTCATATCCTGGAGGAGTATAGACTGTCATTCGGCGTTCCGCATTATTAATGGCAGATGGATACCATTGTTTAATCATTGAACCATGAGGAACTGCCTTAGTTTTATAATATTCAGCATTACCTCCATTCGTAATAAAGTAATTGAATACATTGCTTACATCCCTTACTTGGTAAACATTCAAGGGGTCATTGATACGAACTCCATCTATAATAAAATTATAGAGGTATAAATCAGAGCCGATGTTATTCTGACTCACTGACCATAGGCCTGAAGCATCTTTTTTCATTTCAACTTGCGGTGCAGCTTGCGAAGTCTGTTTCATCCAATTTCCTGTTAAATAAACAGAATTTGCCTTTGGTGCTACGAGGTTGAATGATACGGAATTGTCTGCGGAAACAATCGGGGAAGCTGTTTTTATTTCTTTGGCGCCTATATTTTCTTGAGCACTTAATTGACTGCTGCAAAGGCCCATCGATACGGCTAACAATAGGAAGATGTTTTTTCTCATGTTTAAGTCTTGTTTTTAAATTGGGTACTCCAATATACTAATTATTAAAGATTGTTTAACCGCATAGTTATAATTAGGTAACAAAATTGAGAAAATTAGATTTTAAATTTTTATCTTTGCGGCTCCAAACAAAGCACAATGAATCATCCTGTTAAGATTAAAAATGCATTGGTTTCAGTTTATTACAAAGATAACCTTGCACCTCTAATTCAACTACTAAACAAATACGGAGTTACATTTTATTCCACTGGTGGAACTGAGTCATTTATCCGCGATTTAGATATCCCTGTTGAGCGTGTTGAAGATTTAACTGGTTACCCTTCAATTTTAGGTGGCCGCGTAAAGACTTTACATCCAAAAGTATTCGGAGGAATTTTGTCTCGCCGTCCTTTGGATGACGACAAGAAACAATTGGAGGAATACCAAATTCCAGAGATTGATTTAGTAATTGTAGATCTTTACCCATTTGAAGAAACTGTAGCTTCTGGTGCTTCAGAGCAAGATATTATTGAAAAAATCGATATCGGCGGGATCTCTTTAATCCGTGCAGCAGCGAAAAACTTCAATGATGTTGTAATTATCTCTTCGAAAAACGATTACAAAGAACTTGAAGAAATATTAGCGGCTCAAGAAGGTGCTACTTCTTTAGAACAACGTAAATCATTCGCAAAACGTGCTTTCAATACTTCTTCACATTACGATACTGCAATTTTCAACTATTTTAATCAGGAAGAACCATTAGACGTTTTCAAACAGTCTGAGCAAAATGCTCAAGTATTGCGTTACGGAGAAAACCCACATCAAAAAGGTGTTTTCTACGGAAACCTTGATGCTATGTTTGATAAATTAAATGGTAAAGAACTTTCTTACAACAATTTAGTGGACGTAGATGCAGCTGTTGCGATTATTGACGAGTTTAATGAGCCAACATTCGCGATCTTAAAACATACCAACGCTTGTGGAGTGGCCTCACGCCCTACTATCAAAGCAGCTTGGGAAGCAGCATTAGCTTGTGATCCTGTTTCTGCTTTCGGTGGTGTATTGATCACAAACGGTGAAGTTGATAAAGCTACTGCTGAAGAAATCAACAACCTTTTCTTCGAAGTTCTAATCGCTCCTTCATACACTGAAGAAGCTTTACAAATCCTTACTGCTAAGAAAAACCGTATTATCCTTCGTCGTAAAGACGTTCAATTACCTGCTCAACAGTTTAAAACTTTATTGAACGGTGTAATTCAACAAGACAAAGACAATACTGTTGAAGGTCCTGAATTAATGACCGCTGTAACGGAAGTAAAACCTACAGAAGAGCAATTAAAAGACCTTTATTTTGCTAACAAAATTGTAAAACATACTAAATCAAATACAATTGTATTTGCAAAAGACGGTACTTTAATCGCTTCAGGTGTTGGTCAAACATCACGTGTTGATGCGTTGAAACAAGCAATCGAGAAAGCACAATCCTTCGGTTTTGACATCAAGGGTTCAGTGATGGCATCTGATGCTTTCTTCCCATTCCCTGATTGTGTTGAAATCGCTGGAGATGCTGGTGTTTCGGCTGTATTACAACCAGGTGGATCCATTAAAGATCAATTATCAATTGACATGGCGAATGAAAAAGGAGTAGCCATGGTGACAACTGGTGTTCGTCACTTCAAACATTAATAAAAACATTAGCTTCGGCTATCAAATAAAGCCCATTGTAAAATTTACAATGGGCTTTTTGTTTATTCTCACCTCCTTGGAATTATTTTTGCACCCTCCCTACCAAACTATTAATAAAAACATATGAAATATCTAGCAATATATTCAGTAGCGACCATCCTTGCTCTCAGTGCTTGTCAAGGAAATAAAAATCAAGGAACAGATCAAGCTGATACAAGCAACACACAGGAAAATCCAGTAATAGACAGTAATGCGAATGTTCATAACACAGATTCTACCCTAATCGTTCGGGAAAACTTTGAGAGAATCAATGGCATTAAAGACTGGGATAAAATAGACTCCGCACAGATTCATGAGTCTACCGAAGGTGGTGTTGCTACCTATTTCTTTAAAAACAACAACCTTGAATTAATCAAGGTCAGAAACTATGGTGAAGGTGGGTATTTATTACAAGACATGTATTTAAAGGATAACAAACTATCTTTTGTATATGAGCAAATCTATAATTACAACACTCATATCATCGATCCTAAATTTGATATGAAGCAGACCAAAAAAGCTGGTGAAGCCAGATATTATTATTTCGACGATAAACTCTTCAATATCATTGCTACTGACAAGGAAAACGAAAAATACTTGAAGGAGGATACACGTACTGACAGCAATATGAAACGTTTATTCAGTCAATTGATCAAGGTCAAGGACAATGGATTTAACCCTAAAGGTATATCTGAATAAGGAAACAAAGACTTATTTAAAGGAAATAACTTAAGATAACTCATGAATTGGTTTATATTAAGTAATATATTCAAAGACAAACCTCTCTAAACGAAATATTTTCGCAATAATCGAGAGGTTTGTTTATTTTTGCAGCACGATGTCAGATTTAAAATACAACCAACGAGGTGTATCCGCAGGGAAAGAGGATGTACACAACGCAATCAAAAACATTGATAAAGGATTATTTCCGAAAGCTTTCTGTAAGATAGTACCGGATATTTTAGCAGGTGATGAGCAATATTGCAACATTATGCATGCTGATGGTGCCGGAACAAAATCTTCTTTAGCCTATGTATATTGGAAAGAAACTGGCGATGCATCGGTATGGCGTGGTATCGCTCAAGACGCGATCATCATGAACCTGGATGACCTATTGTGTGTTGGAGCTATTGACAATATTATTCTTTCATCTACCATTGGTAGAAACAAAAACTTGATTCCTGGAGAAGTTATTGCTGAAATCATTAATGGAACGGAAGAAATTCTTGCTGAATTAAGAGAATTGGGTATAGGTATCTACTCAACAGGTGGTGAAACTGCTGATGTTGGTGACTTGGTGAGAACCATTATCGTAGATAGTACAGTTACTTGTAGAATGAAACGTGAGGATGTGATTTCCAATCACAAAATCAAGGGTGGAAATGTGATTGTCGGACTTGCATCATACGGAAAAGCAAGCTACGAAAAAGAGTACAATGGCGGAATGGGATCCAATGGATTAACTTCAGCACGTCATGACGTTTTCAGCAAGTATATTGCTGAGAAATATCCGGAGAGCTTTGACCCAGCGGTGCCATATGATTTAGTATTTGCAGGTGGAAAAGCATTAACGGATCAAATTAAAACCGAAACAGGTGAAGAAGTGACAGCAGGAAAGTTAGTATTATCTCCTACTCGTACATATGCACCTGTTATCAAGCAAATTCTGGACAAATACCGTAGCCAAATTGATGGTATGGTTCACTGTTCAGGAGGTGCACAAACTAAAGTATTGCATTTTGTAGACCATGTACATGTGATCAAGGATAATCTTTTTCCAATCCCTCCACTATTTGAATTGATTCAAAAAGAATCCAATACAGAGTGGCAAGAGATGTACAAGGTATTTAATATGGGACACCGCATGGAATTATATGTTCCAGAAGAGATTGCGGCTGATATTATTCAGATTTCAGAGTCATTTGGAATTCCTGCCCAGATTATTGGACGTGTAGAATCTTCAGAGAAGAAACAGGTGACCATCCGTTCAGCATTTGGAGAATTTGTATACGAATAGATTTGGCTGTGAAAGGTAAGAAAACCATTGGCAGAACAGAAGTTATCGATCTTCCGGAACTTGGTCTTTACAATATCCATGCAAAGATAGATACCGGCGCGGAAACATCCGTTCTCCACTGTGAAGAAATGGAAGTGGTCAAAAAATCCGGCCACTTATATATTACCGCCTATATCAGACCTGATGAAGACAGCGAAAAGACCTTGAAGCTGACTTTCCCAGTTCACCGGGAAAGAACAGTTAAAAGCTCTTTTGGACAATCGGAGATACGCTATATCTTTTTGACCAAGATCCGCATGTTCAACCAGCTATATGATATCAAATTGTCCTTTCGAAATCGATCAGCAATGTCCTATCCCATGTTATTGGGACGTAATTTTATTACAGGGAAATTCTTGGTAGATGTATCTAAAAAAAATCTAGCAACTAATATCATATAGAACACGGAACATCGTTTATCTGTTTAACAAATAAAGAATTGTGAAAATAGCCGTTTTATCGACGAATAAGTCATTATATTCTACTCGTAGACTAGTAGAATCTGCCATTAATAGAGGTCACGAATGCGAAGTGATCGATCATAGCAAATGCTATGTAGGCATTCAGCAAGCAAAACCCTCCATTCATTATAAAGGTCAAGATATCGCAGAGGTTGATGCCATTATCCCTAGGATTGGTTCATCAGTTACTTTTTATGGATCTGCTATTGTACGACAATTTGAGGTTATGGGCGTTATTTCGGCCAATCCCTCACAAGCCATCACCAGATCCAGAGACAAACTGAGATGTATGCAGATCCTATCAGGTGCAGGTCTTGGTTTACCTATCACGGGATTCGCAAGAACCGCATCCAATGTGGATGATTTGATATCTATGGTAGGTGGAGCTCCTTTGGTGATCAAACTATTGGAAGGAACCCAAGGAATCGGAGTCGTATTAGCAGAAACCAAGAAAGCTGCTTCTTCTGTTATTGAGGCGTTCTATGGTTTAGGAAATAACATCTTGATCCAAGAATATATCAAAGAAGCCAAAGGTACTGACATCCGTGCTTTTGTGGTTGATGGAAAAGTTGTTGGCGCAATGAAAAGAACTGCTAAAGAAGGAGAATTCCGCTCTAATCTCCACCGTGGTGGTACAGCTGAGGTTGTTAAATTAACCAGAACAGAAAGAGAAACTGCGATTGCTGCTGCCAGAGCTATGGGATTAACTGTTGCTGGTGTCGATATGTTACCTTCAGCCAGAGGTCCTCTTATTCTGGAAGTCAATTCTTCTCCTGGATTAGAAGGTATCGAACAGGCAACGGGAAAGGATATCGCCGGAGAAATTATCAAATATCTGGAAAGACAATATGAAGCTAAACAATTAGCTAAACCTGTTACTACCAGAAGAAAATTGAAAAAAGAAAGTAATCTTTAAGCCAGATGTGAGATGACCTATAGTTACTTAAAAATCTCACAAAAAAGAATCTAGTTTTATATGAAGGTGTCTAAAAAGGCACCTTCTTTTGTTTTAATACCTTTCTTGATCTCAATTATATTTTAAACAATATTAAGCTGCAAGTCGATTTTCTGTACTTTTCATCACGCTGATAGCTTGATTTATCGCAAATAGGGAGTTGTTGCCACCAGGTTTACCAATTAAAGTTTTGCTTTCCCACTTTTTTGCCCATTTTCTTAGGTTATGGGCAATAGCCATCAATCCGAACTCCACAGTAACTTTCTCGAGTCCTTTCATACTAAAGCGGGTAAACTTGTTGTTGCTTTTCATCTGTCCAAATACCGCTTCGACTTCCACGGGTCTTTTGCTTCGATGGTATAGCCCTTGTGTCGATAGTAGTCTTTCTCTAGCTTTAGCCTTGAGCCAAGCAAGGCGGTGATTGACTTCAATCAGACGATTGCCCTGTGCTTTATGACACCCATCACGCATCGGACAGCCCTCACATCGCTGAGCTTGATAGCAGCTCACCTGGGCGGCATATCCGTTGGTACTGACCCTGGTTGTTTGTCCGACAAAGCTTAGTTTCTGTCCTGCCGGACACACATAAAAATCCTCCTGATCATTGTAATATAGGTTCTGTACCGAAAAAGGATCCTGCTTATGCTTTCGCTTCTGCTCCATATGGAAGTAATTGTACTTGATAAAAGCGGTTATATCCTGTCCTTCCAACAACTCATAGTTCTGCTCACTGCCATATCCGGCATCTGCGACGATTGACTCACTTTGTTTTCCGTAACGGGACTCAAAGCCTTCCAAATGTTCCGGTAGGGTTGTCGTGTCTGCGGTAGTCTGATGGATACTGTAATGGGTGATGAACTGTTCCTCGGTACTGATCTGTGTATTGTAGGCGGGTTTGAGTTGACCGTTCTTCATGTGATCCTCTTTCATGCGCATAAACACAGCATCGGTATCGGTCTTACTATAACTATTGCGATCCCCTAGTATTTTCAGCTGTTCTTCATATTTCTGCAATCGTGGCAAGTAGTCATCTTCGAGTTTCTTAAGCTGCTTATCGGTAGACTTATTGGCCACTTTGAGCTTTGCATTGATCGCTTTGATCTTTTCCTTCAGCTGCGTGCTGTCGATAGCCTTGCTAACTTCTTGATTGCCTAATGTAGATTGGTCTTGGGTAATCTGCGCATCAATATCGGCAAGAACCGAAGCGATGTTCGCTTCTAACTTTACCTTGTTTTTCTCAACCGATTTCTTCCATACAAACGTATAACGACCAGCTGCAGATTCGATCTTGGTACCATCAACATACTGAACTTTCAGGCTGACGTACTCCATTTCATGTAACATCCGGACGATACTTGCAAACAACTCCTGTATTTGCCCCTTAAGACGCTTCCCCCTGAAATAGTTGATCGTACGATAATCAGGGGTACTGTTGCCAGAAAGCCACATGAAATAGATGTTCTCTTGTAAGGCGCGTTCAATCTTTCGGCAAGAATAGATATTGCTTAAATAGGCGTAGAACAACACTTTGATGAGCATCCGGGGATGGAAACTAGTAGTGCCTCCCCCTTTATAAAGTCGGATAATATGATCCAGATCCAACTGATCAACAACCTGATTCACCAACCGAACAGGATGGTTCAATGGAATACGATCAAAAATATTTTCAGGAAATAGACTCGGACTATTGGATGGAAGAGCTTTGAATTGTATGTTTGCCATATTGTTTTTTGGGTGCACCTTAAGATACTAAATCTTAAGGACAAAAAACAGAAAACCCCGCCATTTTTTAATGACGGGGTTATTTTTTTTTAGAGACCTTTTTAGACAGCCCCATCACATATTCCAATAATTTCAAGTCCCTATAAACCTTTTTAAACATCCCTATTTCATTCATTCAATGGATGTGGACCATAGTTTTCCATGGGTGGATTCTCAGGTCCATTAGAGGAGTCCCTATCTGATGACTCGTCTCCTACTGAATAGTAATAATTTTCCTTATTGTATGGTACGGTAAAAGTTTCTTTCACCCTTTTGGAAACCCGTAAATAAATGGCCCATGCTATAATTATTAAAATAGACCAAAAGTCTGCTGGATTCATAAAACCCCATGCTAGACCATCAGGATAAATAATTGTATATCCCATATTAGCTAGAATCAGAAGCACCAACCCACCCAAATTCACGAAAAAATAGGTCTGAGGAAATATATCTCTCCGTTCTAACAACAATACACAAGAATAGATAGTAAAAGCTAAATAAGCAGCCTGAAACACTAAATAGACTATATTAAAGAGAAGCAAATAGCCATAGGCATGACCGACCTTATCTAGCATTGACCATAAGCTATCACTAACTGAGTTTTCTGCAACAAATAACATGAGTACTATTGCAAATGTTGTAATGACAATCCTAATTAACAATACGATTAACCATCCCCCAATACTATTTCGACGAGATACATGGTCCAGGTTGATAAATCCAGTCGGTTTTGTTTTATAATGAGTCTTAAATAAAAAGATCAGTGTTGCAATAACGATGATGAAAAAGGCAAGCAGGGCTCCATAATTCATTTTGGAGATTTTAGGGGTGTTAAAAGACCCAATCGTTAGATATCCATCATTATTAATAAAATAGCTATATCCCAATCCCTCTCCCATCAGCTTATGATCCTCTAGGTATTGTTGAGCTTGGTCCATTGGAATAAAGGAATCATTATTACGAAAATTGAAGGTAATCTTGAGGGTATCCTTATCCGGGTATTCAGCTCTTGAATACCAATATGTTTCACGTTCTATAACCTTTTCTTCCGACTGAAAAAAGCCCACGGCTTTATTGTCCTTATTAACAATCTTGATTTCATGATGGACATCAAAGGGAAAATCAATAGCAATTGGTTGTATGACGCCTTCTTGTACTTTTGGAAGACGATCATAAATGTATTTGCCATATATTGGAGCTGCCTTTTGCTCATCCTCTTCGATGATATATGCCTCCAAAAGATATTCTTCTTTGATGATCAAAATATTATTTTCCAAATCATCATCAATGGTCAAGGGACTAACATTCCTGGCTTTGTTATAAATCCGTTGATAATAATCTTCATAATCCTTCTGCAACTGTTTTTTTGAAGTACTTTTAAGTTGGTTTCTTATTCCATCAGCCTCCTGCTCATAGTAAATGGTCTTTACCTTAAGGTTTGCCTTGCCATCATCCAAGATCTGGATTACTTCTTCGATATTGATAAAGGAACCATGCTTTGAAATGGGTTTACTTACTTCGGAAAGTTTATTGCCATTTTCAAGAAACAATACTTTCCCATAATAAGGAAAATATCGATTCAGGATGCTTCCCCCTTGGTTACTAATCGTTGGATCGACAGCAATCATACGACCATCGATTACAGCTGCCAAGACCACATGATTAAAGGCAAATGGACTTGGTTGCACCTTGTCTAATTCCTTGTTTTGATAGGTATTTGCAAAGATCAGTGATGAACTAATGCCTTTACGCTTAAGCATGGACGCCAATAAAAGAGATTTATCCTTACAATCTCCATACCGTTGGTTGAATACCTTTTCAGGGAGATGGGCTCGATGGGAATGCTCTCCCATTTCAATGCCCATATAACGGATAGAATTCTGAACGAAATCTAGACTTTTCTGAAAAAATTTCAAACTGTCTCCATCTGCTTCCTTCCAGAATTTTTGAATCTCTTTATCGAGGGCAGTGCCGGCTTTAACATCAGGAATCGGATTGATCCTTTTACCCCAATCCGCTACTTGTCGCCAGGTTGAAAATTCAGAAACCTCCACACGGGCAGTATTATCATACCAACTTGGGGCATATATTCCGATTTGTTCATTTGCCATCATGGGTTGTTCCCAATAATAATAGGTCAAATTCCCAATGACCTCACGTTTCTCTGCTGGTGCATTATAATGTTTTCGGATGTTTAATATACGTCCTTCTGGAACAATATAACCCAGATGCACTAGCCCATTGGGCTCTGATCCTTCTAAATAAAAAGTATTGGCGAATTTCCCTTCAAATACCGGATTGAAACCAATTAGAGAATACGAAAATACAATCTTATCATCTTTCCTGATATCATCTAAAACAGCAACAGCGGAGTATGTGCCATTGTATATCATCCTGGAAAGATCAGTTTCAACTGCTACGGTCTTGAATTTGGAAAGATCCAAGCGATTGAAAACTTCACCATTTCTGATAATATTTAACTCATGGATAACCAGTTTTTGGTAGCTGGGGTCAAAGCTGACACTCGCCTGGCCTGCATTTTCCGCTCCAGCATCCTCAGTAACGACTTTTATGGTTCTATTGAAAAGAGTCTTGTTCTGCAGATTATATTGGCTTTCAATCAATTCAAAATAATACCCCATACTGATTTCATTTAAATCAACGGATTGGGGCTTCATTTTAGTTGCTCTCAACCAAGTTGGAAGATTGGACTTGCTAATATTTACTGCCGATTGGGCCCATAAAACAGTGCTACCAACCAGTAGTAGGAGTACGGTTAGAAAAATTAGTTTTCTCATGTGTTAATAATCAGAAAACGAAGATACTGATTATTAAAGCCGCTTTATCAGGCAAACAAAAATTATTAACAACTGATAAACAACAACTTAAACCAAAACAACTTTCGTCACACTCAATAACCGTTAAAAAACAAAAAAGGAAACCAGTGTTGGTTTCCTTATTCTATAAACTTAATTAACCTTGGGTTATTTAATAGCTCTACTGACCTCTATCGGCAAATCTGATTCCAATACAGTTGCTCCATCTGCAAAAACAGCCCTATATTTTTCAGCACGCTCTTCTACAGTTGGCAACTTATCATATGTTGGAGCCGAAGAAATCATACATAACACCCCTTTTTCTTTGAAGAAGCTATACATCTCTTGATTTGAAGCCTTTATTTCCGGACCGATATATACAATCATCCGATCATAAGGCAAGCCTGAAGCTTTAAAAGCCTCTAAATCCGCTTTCGTTTTAATGTGCATGGATAAGTATTGCTTTGGATTTTTATCCAAATAAAACTTCGCCTGCTCAACATTGTGTACAGTTACCCAAACCCAAGCATAGGCATTATGCTTCCGGATAATTTCAGCCGTCATTTCCATAGGAAGATCTTTCTTATCCAGGTTTAAAACAGTCTTCCCCTTTGCCCACTTGATCATCTCCTCCAAAGTATTGATCTTATACTTCGTTGCATTTCCTTTATGATCCTTCAAATTCAACCTCTGAAGTTCCTTCCAGGTAAAGTCACTCACCTTCCCAGTTCCGGTGGTTGTGCGGTCCAAGGTAGCATCATGAACCATGACCGGCACTCCATCCTTAGTTAACCGAGGATCAATCTCAAAGATAGCTGAGGTATGCTTCAACACCGCTTCCATTGATGGAATAGAATTTTCCGGCATTTGTTCTTCAATAGTACCACGATGGCCTGAGATAATCTTCTTGCCATCCGCATATTTAAAATATGCATACATGTCCTCAACCTTTTTAAAATTGAGTTTATGCAATTTCTGAGCAGATGCTGGCAGGCCCTGCATCAACGCCATTAAAGTAAATAAAGCGAAATAGGTCTTCTTCATAGGTTGTTTTTCAAGATCTAAAATTAAGCATTCAGTTTTAACAAATTAAAACCATTATGTTTATCCAAGGTTACCATTGTCAAGGCGGAGTTCTCCTGAACAATTCTTCGATAGTTCTTCAATGGCATCCCCAGTTGATGAGCCATAAAGAATCTATTTACACCATTATGCCCAACGACCAAAATGGTTTGTCCATCGTATTTATCAAGCAGTTCCGAATAGAAATTATCCAATCTGTTGATGACCTGACTTGCATTTTCACCGGTTCTTCCTGCTTCAAAACTCCCTGGGTCGGATAACCAATTATACCAGGAGTTCGGGTCTTCAGCGATGAAATCTTCAGAACGCTTTCCTTCCCACTGCCCAAAGTCTACCTCAATCAACCGTTCATCCACTTGCACCTTCTCAGGCGTTCCTGAAGCAATTTCAGCGGTATTCTTTGCTCTTTGTAGAGGCGAACAAAAGATTTGGTCAAAAGTCACATCTTTCAACAACTCCTGCATTCTTTTTGCCTGGGACAATCCCTTTTCAGTCAAAGGTATATCTGTTCTTCCACAGTACTTATTTCCGTCGGCATTATAGGCTGTTTCTCCATGCCTCAATAGACAAATTGTAATCATCTATAAATAGTTTAAATCTTTAAGCTTCTGTTTAAAATTCTCGTATTGTAATTGATAGGATTCAATCAACCTTGGGTCTGCATGGACCACCTTTTCTATGGCCGTCATTTTTTCGGAGGCCTCCGTAAGCGAATGATAATAGGTATTGGAAGCCGCCATGATGGCTGCACCAAATGCCCCACTCGCTTCTTTACATTTGTAGATGGGCACATTCATCACCGAAGCTCTAATTTTTAACCAGACATCACTATTGCTTCCACCACCAGCAGAGTAAATGGCATCTACTTGTTCGCCTGATAAATCTTCAATAATTTCATAGGCCAATTTTTCAATGAATGCCACTCCTTCCAGGTTTGCTGCGAATATTTTTTCACGCTCTAATCCTTTTGGTGCAAATCCTTTCGCTTGGGGTGCCATAATTGGATATCGCTCGCCTTCTTGCAATAATGGCCATGCCAATTCGCCTGTCGGTATTAATTGCTCTGCCTCCTGATTCAATTCTTCCAATCCTTCGGAAAATTGCAATGAAATCCAGTCCGCACCTGTATTACTTGCTCCTCCGGGCATCCAATAGCCCTCTGGATGGCGATGACTATACAACCGACCTAATGGATCAACCACATTGGATTTAGTCACTCCTTTAATCACCAAGGTCGTGCCGATAGTAGTGTTCCAAGTTCCCGGTTTTACAGCACCTGATGCCATTTGCGTAGCACAGCCATCAGTCATTCCAACTACGACCTGAATCTCTGGTATTCCCCAAGATTTGGCTAATGCGGGCAATAAATTCCCGACAACGGTTCCTGATGGAACCACCGATTGAAGCCATGATTTCTGAATCCCAATTTCATCGCTTACAAAGGCTGGCCATTCCAATTTCTCGAGGTCGAAAGCTGATTTCAACACATTGGTATAATCCGTGCTTTTGAAATTTCCAGACAATTGACCAACCAAGTAGTCGGAAGCATGTATCCATAAGGCAATGTCCTTTACCTTTTCAGGAAAATTTTCGATGTACCATAGCATTTTACTGATTCCACTGGATGCATTAAAACCTGTATATCCATTTGGAACATGCTTTTTGGCAATAGCTTTAATGCGTTGCCCTTGATCTGCAGAACGAGGGTCACTATACATGATGGCATCATGCAAAGGATTATTCTGCGAATCCATGGGTATAACAGTTCCAGAGGTGGATGTCACGGAGATTGCCAGGATATCTCGTTTATTTATTTCCTCCGGAAGATTATGGATTAAAGCACTCAGCATTTCCTCACAATCCTTCCACCAGATGGCTGGGGATTGTTCTTCACGGAAGGTATCTGTTAACTGGAATTTTCGGGAATCGGATGCGATTAATTCACCCTTCTCATCCACTAGTACTACTCGAGCGCCTTGAGTCCCGACATCCAATCCAAAAAAATATTTACTCATTTACGAAATGACCTGTTTAAATGTTTTACGAGCGTTTCTCCACTCTTGATATAGCTTTTCAAACTCCTCATGGTCTTTGGGATGAACTTCTTCCAATAATTCCGGACTAACATTCTTTACCCCCAATGCATCGTTGCATAGGAACACTCCGCCCAATACCGAAGCCTGGCGAAAGGTATCTCTGATTTTGATGCTCTTTCCAAATAGGTTGGCAATAAATTGACGTAGTTTCCTACTTTCTACTCCACCCCCACAGGCCCATATATAGGATTCTTGATGCGGAGAGACTGCGCTCAAAAACTTATAATTCTCATAAATACTGCAAGCAATATCCCATAAAATCGCAAAGACAAAGCTCCCACGAGTTAGTTGATGAGATACCGGTGCATTGAAGATAAAACCGCCTTTGGTCAATGGTTCTTCTTCATCAGCAATCAAGGACCCCAAGGAAGCTACACATTGAGAATATGTCGCATCCTCCAGCTCCTTCTCGATAACATCATATCCTTCATTGGGGTAAAATATCTCCTTCAAGCGTTGATAATTTAATCCAGTTACCCCTGCATTCGCCTCTAGAATAAAATTATCCGCATCAATATGACGGCTGGTCCAAGTGCGCTGCTCGGCATCTTTTTCATAGGTATTGACGATTTTTATTATCGGTGTAGTCGTACCCGAAACAATAACCACATCGTTTGCTGATGGCTCCATACTGCGAATTGCTAATTGCGTATCTCCACCTCCAACAACCACTACCGCATCCGGATTGATCCCAAATAATTCAGCTATTTCAGGCTTAACCTTTCCAAGAATGGATCCTGAATCTTTGACTTCCGGCAGGATACTCGCTGGCAATTGAAATTGTTCCAATAAGGCTGCTGACCACGATTTCTGCTCAACATCATATAATAAGGTTTCTGAAGCCTGTGAATGTTCATAACCATGGATTCCGGAGAATTGAAATTGAATCCAATCACTGATACTCATGACAGAGACAATCTGTTCAAACAGTTCAGGATACACCTCCCTAACGCCTACCAGCTTGAAAGCTGAAAATAAAGAAGTCGGATAACGACCAGATAGGTTATAAACCAAATCTTTATCCTTCAGATCTCTTTCCCATTTACGGCCTCGGTGGTCTATATTAGGCATGCCCAACAAGGATTTTCCTGCGGCATCCACGACCACTATTCCCTCCCTTTGGCTGGTTGCAATGATTGCATTGATCTGAACCTCTCCCGATTCCGCCAAGGCTTCTTTAGATAGCTTTAATATCTGGGTCCATAATTCCTCTGGATTGAAATAGATAGAATCATCATATTTCAAATCCGATTCATAATGAACATTCTCCCTTTTGATACTCAAGATCTCGCCATCTGTAGCACAAACAGCTACCCGAGCATTCCCAGTACCAATATCAACGATTAAATAAGCTTCTTTTTTTGCCATGATTAGCTAATTGATGTTTTCCCTATTACAGCTTTATTAACAAGTTGTTTAATAGATTTATTACCCTTGTGAAAATATTCTTGCAAGTTATTGTTCATGATAAATGCATGATGGTCTTCAACTTCATGGGTTGCGCCGGCGATATGCGGTGTTGCAATAACATTCTTGTTTAAGATCATCTTATAGTCGATCTCATCCGGTGGTTCATTGTAGAACACATCTAAAACTGCACCTCGGATTTGTCCTGATTCAATGACTGCTAATAAATCCTCACGGTTGACCACTGTAGCACGGGCAGTATTCACAAAAATGGAATTCTTGTTCAACAGCGATAGATATTTCTTGTCGATCATGCCGGTAGTTTCAGGAGTAACGGGAAGATGTATTCCAACCACATCGCAGCTTGAAAACAACTCCTCCAGTTCAACTTTTTTATAGTCAGTGCTCGGATCAGTATAATAAGGGTCGAAGTAATAAATTTCACATGGAAAGTTTTGCAACATTCTTGCTATATGCTGACCAACAGCACCAAAACCAACCATGCCCACTCGCTTACCTGCCAATTCATTCCCTTTAAATTCCAAATAAGAAGTATGTGCACCTTCGCCCCAATTTTTACCTTCCAACCAGTTAATAGCTGGCATGGTATTCCGCATTAATGTAATCACATTGGCGATAAACATCTCCGCAACAGCTTGTGCATTTCTTGCTGGAGTATTGAAAACTGGAATTCCCAATTCGGTTGCTACCTTCAAATCAATATTTGATGGAGTACCGCGGCAGATTCCCACAAATTTCAAATGTGGATTCTCACGTAATACTTCCTCCGTAATTTCATCATGCTCCGAAATCAAGGCATCAACTCCTGTTTCTTTCAGTAATGCATTTAATTCAGCCGGATTATAGGCACGCCCATGAGGTTTCCAAGAACGATAAATGACTTCATCAAAAAGGCCTTTTAGCTCATTCAATGCTTTTTCGTTCTCATAAGGCGCAGTTAACAATACTTTCATAGGTTGTAAATTCAATTTTATTCTATACTCAATTCTATTCGACTTTCAACTCTTGTTTCGATTCCTTAGTCGCATCAGGAATCGTAATAAACTTGGTTAATATTGCACTGATCACATATAATCCAGCCAATACCCAAATCACCCCTTCACTTCCAATGGTCCCGATGAGCAATCCTACGATGGCAGGTCCCACAAATACCGGCAAACCAGCACCCAGGTTGAGGATAGCCATGGCTGCTCCTTTATCCTCCTTCACCAAGGAAGGAACCAATGCGGACAAAGGAACATAACCGGCCAATAGCCCTCCCCAAGCTATACCTGCTGCCATTACTGCCCAATAGGCTCCTCCGAACCATACCGGCGAGTAATAAAATAAGACCGTAGTAATCGCACAGCCTACACCACCAAACCACATAATGGTGCGCTGCCAACCTAATCGGTCTCCAACAAATCCAAATATTAAATTAAAGGCTATGTTACTCGTGAAAATAGTCCCCCAGATCTGTAACCATTCCTTGGTATTGAATCCATGCTCTGCCATATACATAGGCAAGAAAACTGGAAACGCAAATTGAGCAGTCGTATTGATGACCCGTACAATTCCGCCAATCAATACTTTTGGTTCCTTTTTCACGATGGTAAGCCCGTTTAATAATTCCTGCCCTTTTGATCCTTTGGAAGCTTTCGTTTCAAACTTGTCACGATTCAATACCAGTGCAAAAAATGCCCCGATCAACACCCAAATAATCGAAGACCACAACGTGTTCTCATATCCAATTCGCTCTAATGCCCAACTTGAATAGTAAGCCCCAAGGACATTCAAACCTCCCGTGAATACAAACCAAAACCATCCTACAGCACGACCTAACATCTGCTTTGGACTACGGTAGTTAATCCAGACCATAAAGGAATACGCAAATAAGGGATAACCAAAACCACGTATTGCATAAAATAGAAGCATGGCATTGTAATCCAATTTGGCCATTCCCATCGACACAAAACCAATGGTCCCAATCAGGTACAGAATCAAACCCATAAACATGGATTTCCGCGGACCATAACTTTCGGCTAACACACCTGAAAACCATGATGAAATAGCAATTGTGATTCCATATACCGTGAAAAGCGCAGCAGATTGCTCCATACTCATTCCATGATCAATCAGGTATGGACTCAACCAACCCTGCTCTACACCGTCACCCATCATGAAAATAAGAATGCCTAGGTAGCCCCATTTTAAATTACTAGGTATCCCTAGCTTTTCAATTGAATTCGTCTGTGTCATTTAATTTTGTTAAGGTTTATTTAGGTTTAATAGATTATAAAAATAAAAATAAACAATTTTTAACATAATTAAACCTTTTATAGCTAAAAAAGACCAAATTTTATTCTATCCTTTTTTCCTTAACTAAACTTGTTGATTATTGGCACCCTAAAAGGAATGCAAAAAATAATGAACACTTGTAAGTAAAGCCTTCTACTACCCTTGATAATATCGGGGTCAACATTAAAATCACCAGTAAGAATCTGGGCAAGACCATTTTGACATTGTGAAAGCCATCTCCTGGATCTAATTAGGTGGGTAAAGTGAATTTCGACAAAAGACGGATTCTGTTATAAATTATTCTCTGTAATAAATTCAAATGCAGAAACAAATGAATAAAAAAGAAATATTTTTAAATAAAAAAAAAGAATAGGCAAGTCCGAAAAACCTAACTATATTTGCTTTTATATTAACTTATTTAAATGAATTATGATGAATATCACGGACAGACACGAATTCATTCTAAAAAGCTTAAAGGAAAAAGGAAAAATTACGATTGACTGGCTTTGTGAAACCATGAAAGTTTCCAGTGTAACCATCCGCAAGGACCTGAAGGTATTAGAAGACAAAAACCTGCTATTCAGAATTAAAGGAGGGGCCTCGAATAGCAACCCCTACGCCATTGATCGACCGATCGTGGTTAAGGAATCCATCAACAGCGAAGAAAAACAACGTATTGCTCAAGCCGCAATTAAATTAATCAAAGACAATGATTCAATTATGATCGGTTCGGGAACAACGGTTTTTACTTTAGCTAAAAACATCGAATCTACGCATATGTTAACGGTCATTACCCCCGCGTTAAAAGTAGGTTTGGAGCTCAGTGGCAAACCAAATATTGAAGTTTTACAACTCGGTGGTCTTATCAGATCCAACTCATCCTCTGTTGCGGGACAATATGCCATTCGCATCCTTGATGAGATAAGCTGTGGAATCTTATTCCTTGGTGCGGACGGTATTGACCTCGAATTTGGAATCTCAATCAGCAATCTCCCCGAAGCAACCCTCAATCAAAAAATGATCGAAACCTCTCAAAAAATCGCTATCCTGGCAGATAGCAGTAAATTCGGAAAAAGAGGTCTCGGAAAAATCTGCGAACTTATTGACGTAAATTACATTATTACTGACAACAAGGTGTCCCCAAACATCGTCAAAGCTATCGAAGACCTCGGTATCAAAATCATATTAGCATAAAGCTACCCCTAACTATACTTTTGAAGAAAAAAGATTTTTAAATATTTAGTTTAAAAATCTTTTTTTTATTTTCACACACTCTAACAAACACACTAGTTATTGTTATTTTCTAATGAAAACGATTGTTATATTGGTTAATTCGCCATATTTTAACATAACAAAAACGCTGAATTAATAATGATTTAACGTTATTGATCTCCTTTTGAAATAGTCTTATACATATTGTAAGGGCATTAAATTACTACTATTACCGCCTTCAAATAGAACCTATTTTATTAAATACACAGCTAAATGAGCAAGCAATCTCAACTTATTTCTTGATGCAATCCCTGCTTATAAAGCATCTACGGATACTGAAACAACTATCGCTTACAATTCATACAAACACTTTAATTTCTCAACCGTGACCCGCCCAGGTCACGGTTGTTTTTTTTCCAAGCAATTATTATTAACTTCATCGTATGAAAACCAATTCTCATAACCGAAATTGTTGTTATTGCGATAAAGATTTATCCAGCAATCTGGTTCTAAAAATAATTTTCAACAAAAAATCAATTACCTGTCCTAAGTGTAAACATGTGAATAACATTGAAATAAAATCCACGAAAAGGAGTTTCAGTTTAGGTGCGGTATCCGGAGTTATCTTTGGCATATATATCAATAGGTTAAAATTATCAATACAAAAAGAGATAATTATATTCCTGATCGCATTAACATTGGTAGTCCTATTAACAAGTCTCCTGGAATTGAAGAAGGTCAGTTTGGAAAAGGGAGATGAATTAGGTTTGGAATCCTCCCAATAAAGAATCATATAAACAACAAAAGCCATCCCTAAAAGGAATGGCTTTGAATATCTAACAAAATGATGCGGTTTAAACTTATTTTACTGCGTCTACAACTGCTTTGAAAGCATCTGGATTGTTTAAAGCTAAGTCAGCTAATACCTTACGGTTTAGGCCGATGTTTTTAGCGTTTAATTTACCAATCAACTGAGAATAAGAAATTCCGTGTTGACGAGCTCCAGCGTTGATACGTTGAATCCATAAAGCTCTAAACTCGCGTTTTTTGGTTTTACGGTCGCGGTAAGCGTACTGTAAACCTTTTTCTACTGTATTTTTAGCAATAGTATATACTTTGCTACGAGATCCGTAATAGCCTTTAGCTAATTTAAGGATTCTTTTTCTTCTTCTTCTAGAAGCAACTGCGTTAACCGAACGTGGCATAATTTTTAAAATTTAATTTGGTAAAAGGTGTTACGTTTTTCAGCAATCTTACAACCCAATACCCGGTTAAAAAAATATTGTTATAAAATGTTTTTCTAAACTTATTTACCGATAGCAAGCATACGTTTAACGTTGCCCATATCAGCGTCATTAACATAACTAGTAGTAGTTAAGTTACGTTTTTGTTTAGTCGTTTTCTTAGTCAAGATGTGGCTTTTGAAAGCGTTTTTTCTTGCTATTTTACCTGTTCCAGTCAATTTAAAGCGTTTTTTCGCGCTGGAATTGGTTTTAACTTTTGGCATAATACTTATATAATTTATTTCAATCTGTTAGATACTCCTTATTTTTTGGGGCTAGCTTTTGGCGCCAAAGTCAGGAACATACGTTTTCCTTCTAACTTCGGCAACAATTCTACCTTACCATAATCCTCAAGGGCTTGCGCAAAACGTAACAACAAGATTTCACCTTGTTCCTTAAACACGATTGCACGACCTTTAAAATGTACGTAGGCACGAACTTTCTCCCCACTCTCCAAGAAACGCATCGCGTGTTTCAACTTAAATTCGAAGTCATGCTCGCTGGTATTCGGTCCGAAACGAATCTCTTTAATGACCGTTTGCTTCGCATTCGCTTTGATTTCCTTTTGCTTTTTCTTTTGTTCGTAAACGAATTTACTGTAATCAATAATCTTACAAACAGGTGGCGTAGCATTAGGAGAAATTTCAACCAAATCCAACTCAAGCTCATCAGCTAGTGCCAAGGCTTGTCTTGTTGGATACACCCCTTGTTCTACATTGTCACCAACCAACCGCACTTCTGGAACACGGATATGTTCATTGATACGATGTTCGGGTTCTTTTTTCCTAATCGGGCCTCTAGGGCCGAAATTGTTACTTTTTGCCAAATGTTTCTTTAATTAAACAGTTATTTCTTTTATTAATAAATCTTTAAATTCCTCTGCTGTGATTGAACCTAAATCAACCCCACCATGTTTACGAACTGAGATTGTTCCGCTTTCCATCTCCTTCTCCCCTACAATCAACATGTAAGGCATTTTCTTCACCTCCGCATCACGGATCTTACGCCCAACTTTCTCGTCACGCAAGTCAATCAGACCGCGAATATCGGAATTATTTAGCGATTCCAAAAGTTTTTGAGCATATTCTTCATATTTTTCTGACACTGGCAGGATGATAAACTGCTCAGGAGCAAGCCATAACGGAAACTGACCCCCACAATGCTCGATCAATACTGCAACAAAACGCTCCAAGGATCCAAACGGTGCCCGGTGAATCATGACTGGACGATGTTTCATATTGTCACTACCGGTGTACTCCAACTCAAAACGCTCCGGAAGATTGTAGTCAACCTGGATTGTTCCTAGTTGCCATTTCCTTCCTAAAGCATCCTTCACCATGAAGTCTAACTTAGGACCATAAAACGCCGCCTCACCATATTCCACAACAGTAGGCAATCCCTTTTCAGCAGTGGATTCAATAATCGCTGCCTCAGCTAATGCCCAGTTCTCATCAGAACCGATATATTTAGTTTTGTTATCCGGGTCACGTAAGGATATCTGAGCAATAAACTCATTAAACCCTAAAGCACCAAATACATAAAGAACTAAATCAATTACTTTCTTGAACTCTTCTTTCACCTGATCAGGACGACAGAATAAGTGCGCATCATCTTGAGTAAACCCTCTTACACGAGTTAATCCATGTAACTCACCAGATTGCTCATAACGATAAACAGTTCCAAACTCTGCAAAACGAACCGGTAACTCCTTGTAAGAGCGAGGTTTAGTCTTGTAAATCTCACAGTGATGTGGACAGTTCATTGGTTTTAATAAGAACTCTTCACCATCAACCGGAGTCTTAATCGCTTGAAACGAATCCGCACCATACTTTTCGTAATGGCCAGAAGTGATATAAAGTTGTTTATGACCAATATGCGGAGTTATTACAGGCTCATAGCCTGCTTTGATCTGCGCTTTTTGTAAAAAGTCCTGAAGTTTTTGTCTCAAGGCAGTACCTTTTGGTAACCACAATGGTAATCCCATCCCTACTTTTTCAGAGAAGGCAAATAACTCCAATTCCTTACCCAATTTACGGTGGTCACGTTTCTTTGCTTCTTCAATAAACTTCAAGTATTCAGTTAATTCTGAAGCTTTTGGAAAAGTAACACCATAAATACGAGTCAGTTGCTTACGTGATTCATCACCACGCCAATAAGCACCTGCCACATTGGTCAATTTAATAGCTTTGATAAATCCTGTATTCGGGATATGTGGTCCACGACACAGGTCTGTAAAGTTACCCTGAGAATAAAAAGTAATCTTTCCATCCTCTAGATCCTTGATCAAATCCAGCTTGTATTCATCGCCTTTGTCCTCGAAATAAGCTAATGCATCCGCTTTTGAAACCGCTTTACGTTCAAAAACCTCTTTTTGCTTCGCCAATTCCAACATCTTGTCCTCGATTTGTTTAAAATCATCCGAGGAGAACTCACGGTCACCGAAATCTACATCATAATAGAACCCAGTTTCAATTGCTGGACCAATCCCAAACTTAACACCTGGATAAAGCGCTTCTAAAGCTTCTGCTAATAAGTGTGCTGATGAATGCCAAAAAGTAGATTTACCTTTATCATCATTCCAGGTTAACAATTTAACCGAAGAGTCTTCTTCAATAGGTCTTGAAGAATCCCAAACCTCAGCATTCACCTCTGCCGCTAATACATTTCTAGCTAATCCTTCGGAAATTGATTGGGCAACCTGCATAGCAGTTGTACCCTTTTCATACTGACGTACTGAACCGTCAGGTAATGTAATATTAATCATTTACAACATGATTTATTGTTTGTATAAAATTGTGACCCTTCCAATATGTACAATTATATTGCTTGATAAAGGTCACCTGAATAAATGCAAGACAAAAATACGGAAATTTTCAATCAATTCGAAATGAAGTTTCCTGCAAAAAAGTTTATTTACAGTGATTTCACAATTGATTTTCATCTTTTTATTGAAATCAACACAAAGCAGAAATTAACCTAGCAGATTATTTATATCCTAAATAGGGAAATATTCGGATCAATTTCATCCCACTATCTGATTTGGGTTGGACATTGGCCTCAACTCCTCCGGACCTTGTTCGAATTTTTTCGACCAAGATCCGCCAAAGGTCCGAAGAAAGTCCGGAGAAGGTCCGATAAAACTAGGATTTTGAACCATATTTCAAGCCTACCTGATACGAATATGAAAGACCGTTTTTTACCAACGCTTTTCTCATGATTCTGTCAAGTGCTTGTAATCACAATTCCATTTATCTTGATTTTTTGCTAATTTTGCAACTCAAATTCAGAGACATGTCAAATCAAGTTCCAGAGGACGGCACATTTCTTCCTTTAATGGAAGAATTCTACACGATACAGGGGGAAGGATACCACACCGGAAAAGCAGCATATTTTATTCGATTAGGGGGATGTGATGTGGGTTGCCATTGGTGTGATGTTAAGGAAAGCTGGGATGCTGAATTACATCCTTTGACTTCAGCAGATGTGATTGTTGAACATGCCTTGCAACATCCTGCTAAAACCGTGGTAATAACGGGTGGTGAGCCTTTATTATATAATCTGACTTACCTGACTCAAAAATTAAAGGAAGCCGGAATCAAGATCTTTTTGGAAACTTCAGGCGCCTATCCTTTGACAGGATATTGGGATTGGATCTGTTTGTCTCCCAAAAAATTCAAAGGCCCCAGAGAAGATGTCTTGAGTGCTGCTGGTGAATTGAAAGTTATTGTTTTCAATAAAAGCGATTTCCAATGGGCAGAAGATCATGCTAAGTTTGTTAATGCGAACTGTAAACTTTATTTGCAGCCAGAATGGTCAAAAGCAGCTGAAATGACTCCATTGATTATTGACTACGTAAAGGATAATCCAAGATGGGAAATATCCTTACAAACTCATAAATACTTAAATATTCCTTAATGGAATGGGTTGATATAAAAAAGCGGGATACCTGGTCAGGTATCCCGCTTTTTTATGTTCTAATAATTTTATTGAAAGGGAAAAATCTCACTTTCTGTTCTGGCTTCAGCCATGATTTTTTTTGCTTTTTCCACTAATTCCGGATGTTTATCCGCGATATTATTTTGTTCCGCAATATCCGTAGGAAGATGATAAATGGCAATTTCAGCATTCGGATTCCCTTTGGCATTCAAGCGGATTGCTTTGTAATCCCCTATTCTCAGTCCTTGTTTTCCGCCTTGCTCATGAAATTCCCAATATAAATAGTCATGTTCCTTTTGTCCTTTTTTACCAAGAAGTGTTGGAAGAAAACTGATTCCATCGGTTTTCTTTAAAGGTTTAGCTTGTGCAATTTCCAACAAGGTTGGAGCGATATCCCAGAAAGCACCGATATGGTCTGAAGTAGAATTCGCTTTTACTTTTGCTGGCCAATGTACGATAAATGGCGTACGAACACCACCTTCGTAGACATCTCTTTTATTTCCTCGGAAAGGCCCTGAGCTTTTAAAGAAATCAGGGTCAGCTCCACCTTCGCGGTGTGAACCATTATCACTAGTAATAATGATGATGGTATTATCTAGAATTCCTTCTTCCTCCAAGGCTGAAACCACCTCACCAACTTGCTCATCCATGCGAGTTACCATGGCAGCAAAGGTTGCTCTTGGCTTAGCTTGGGTGGTATATCCTGGTCCTGCATTAGGACCATAAGGACTCCCCTGATAGGGTTTTTCCTCAAATTTACCATCAAACTTCGCAAAGATTTCATCCTCTGGAACGATCAATTCCGCATGTGGTAATACCGTTGGAATAAATATAAAAAGGGCAGCATCCCGATTATTATGAATAAAGGTCAAAGACTTTTTATGAATAAGATCAGGCGCATAGGTGGTCGTTTTCATCAGGTCCTCATTCCCTTTCAGGTCAATGCGTTGTTCATTTTCCCAGAGATGTGTAGGATAATACCGATGCGATTGACGTTGACAGTTGTACCCATAGAATTCATCAAATCCTTTTCGCAAAGGATCACCTGTGGTTCCAACCATTCCTAATCCCCATTTACCAAAAGCAGCAGTCAAATAGCCTGCTTTTTGTAAGGACAGGGCAAAGGTCTCAATATCCTGGGCTAAAGGCTCCTGTCCTTCTGGGACAATCTCCTTATTCCCACGGATATAAGTATGGCCTGTATGTTTACCTGTCATTAAAGCTGATCTTGAAGGCGCACATACCGGAGCACCCGCATAAAAATCAGTAAATAACATCCCCTTTTTAGCTAAGGCATCAATATTTGGGGTACTAAATTTTTCTTGCCCATAGACACTGAGGTCTCCATAACCAAGATCATCTGCAAGGATTAATACAATATTCGGCTTCTTAGACTGCGCAAATAGCGACAGACTAAACACCGTAGCTGCTAACAATACTAGATATTTTCGCATGTTATAATTTTACTATCCCTCCAGTTTTTACTGACTCATCACAAGCAATGGCAATCTGCAAACTATTGATTGCATCCTGCATGGATTTATCCAAGTTCAGATCCTCTTGAATAGCTTTCAGGAAAAAGCTTTGCTCCCGATTACATAGTTCCTGATGATCAGGCTCATCGGTCAAATCGATCCATTCATCAGCTTTTATAAATTCATTTTTTGTGTTGATATCGGCATAATGAACTTTTAAGGATTCTGTTTTGGTGTGCGACTCCACGGAGTCTGAATTCCCTGCTTTTCCAGCTTCTTTAGCTACAATGGAAACACAACCTTTTGGTCCGATGACATCCTTGATAAAGAATGCCGTATCACTAATCATAGGGCCCCAGCCCGCTTCATACCAACCAACACTTCCATCATCAAAGCGAATCTGCAACTGCCCGTAATTATAATTATCCTGAGGAATATCATCGGTCAATCGAGCTCCAATAGCACTCACCGATACCGGATTGGCGTTGGTCATTTGGCACATGACATCAATATAATGCACCCCACAATCTACGATTGGGCTTAAACTTTTCATCAAGTTACGATGCACATCCCACATATAGCCCTGACTCTGTTGATTTAAATTCATCCGCATAACCAAGGGATGGCCCATGGTTTTGCCAATTTCAATAAATTTGATCCAGGAAGGGTGATGTCTCAGGATATAGCCCACCACTAACTTTTTGCCAACGGCATTTGCGGCATCGACTACTTTTTGAGCACCAATGACGGTATCAGCCAATGGTTTTTCGATAAAAACATGCGCATTAGCTTGGAAAGCTTTGATGGCATAATCTTCATGTGTATCCGGATAGGTGGATATGCATACGGCATCAGGCTTACTTTGCTCCAATGCTTGTTCGTAATCTTCATACAAGGGGTAATCAGCCCCTAATTTTTCATTTAATTTCAGTTTGGAATCACCACGGGAAACTAAACCCACAATTTCAAACGCTTCCATATCGTGATAGGCTTTGGCATGAGAAGCCCCCATATTGCCACAACCAACCACTAAAATTTTAATTTTTTCCAAAATTCCTTTCTTCAATTATGAATTAGCTAAACCTGGTCTAGGGATTCTAGCTGTATCAATTGCCATTTCCCAATTATACTCATCGGCACTCGGACCATAGGTTTTGGTTGAGTTTTCGATTTCATCCAAGGAGATAATGCTTCCTGAATAAGCAGCTTCACGAGCCCAGATTGCCATTAAGGTAGAATCAGCCATGAAATCACCATCATTGATGACTTGCTTATTCTTCACTGCGGCAAAAAGTTCATCATGTTGGGTTTGGTACATATTGTTCATTTTCCCTTCAAACTTCCATGGGTTCGCACCATTGATTTGGTAAGAACTTAATAAGCTTACATTGAAGTTACCTTTCGTCCCTAATGCTTCCACGGAATTTCTAGGTTGCGTACCGTTTTGTTGTCTACCAAAGTGGAAACCTTTCATTCCATCACCATAGTCAAATTCAATTGCGAAGTGATCAAAAACATTTCCGTATTTATCCCAAGGTCGACTTTGTCTACCACCAGTTCCGGATACCGTTTTCGGCAAGCCACGGTTTAAGATCCAGTTCATAAAATCAATACTATGAACGGTCTGTTCTACGATAATATCGCCAGAATAGCGTTGGTAGTAGAACCAATTATATAATTGATATTTAAGATCAGTCCAATCTGCTTGTTTAGGTTTTTCAGTTAATTCACCACCCAGTCTAAAAGTACTGATGGAGTAAATATCCCCGATAGTTCCGGAATGAATTAGTTTTGCTAATTCGCGGTTAGGGGTTGAATATCTAAAGCAATAGCCTGAAACAATATTTAACTTTTTATCTTTTGCTAACTTTACGGCTTCACGCACTTTATGTACGCCTGGAATATCGACAGCCATTGGTTTTTCACAGAAAATATGTTTTCCTTTTTTCACGGCTTCTGCCAAATGATCCGGTCTAAAGCAAGGCGGTGTAGCCAATAATACGACATCAACATCGGTTGCCATCAGTTTTTTATAGGCATCAAAACCAATAAATTTCTTGTTTTCCGGTACATTTACGCGGTCCTTATGCGCTTCTTGCAAGGAAGCGAGGGCAGTTTCCAATTGTGGGGAAAAAATATCAGCTAAGGCTACGATTTCCACATCTGGATCTGCAGTTAATGCTTGAAATGCCGCACCAGTTCCACGTCCACCACAACCTACTAATCCGACTTTTATTTTTTTCTTGAAGTTTAGGTTTGTATTTGATAGGTCTAATGAAGTGGCACCAAGGACAATACCACTATTTTTAATAAAATTTCTTCGGTCCATTCGATTTATTTTTGAAGGATTCAGATTGATTTAATAATGTTGATAATATGATTATTTCAATAAATAACTGAAAAAATAGCTATTTTCACAGCAAAATAACAATTATTACAATTTTATGCAAATAACCGAGACAGAAGCCACAGCATTGATACAAAACACAACTGTTGTTTTTGGCCTATTAATGACTATCTTAGGTTTAGTATTCTATACCTCTAGTTTATCCAATAAATATGTAAAAGGTTTTTACAATGTAATTCCACCATTATTACTCTGCTATTTTCTGCCGGGATTATTAAATTCATTTAATATCATTGATGGGGCAAATTCTCCCCTAACTACAATTGGGAGTCGATATTTCTTACCGGCATGTTTGATACTTTTTGTGATCAATCTTGACCTCAAGGAAATGTGGGCATTACGCAAACGTGCAGGATTAATGTTTATTACAGGTACGGTGGGGATTCTGTTAGGCGGACCCTTGGCGGTTTACCTAACATCACTGGTTGCCCCTGAAGTTGTTGGAGGAACAGGTCCTGATGAAGTTTGGCGAGGGCTAGGAGCTTTAGCAGGGTCATGGATCGGGGGAAGTGCTAATCAGGTCGCTTTAAAAGAAATTTTACAGCCATCTCCGGCACTTTTTTCTTCCATCATTGCCGTGGATGTCTTTGTCGCTTATATCTGGATGGCCATTTTATTGTATGGAGCGAGTAAATATAAGGTCGTTGATAAATTTTTCAAGGCCGATTCCCAAGATGTGGAGCATCTGAAAGCAAAAATGGATGAACGCGTGAAAGTCAACAGCAAGATCCCAGAAACCAAGGATTATATGATTATGATTGCTTTGGCCTTTGGTGGAACTGGATTGGCGACTTTACTTTCTGAACCAGTTGCCAACTTTATGGCAACACATTATCCAGAGACTGAGAAATTCTCCTTAACGAACACCTTTTTTTGGCTGGTATTTTTTGCTACTGTTTTTGGGATTGCTTTATCCTTTACACCTGCCAAAAAATTGGAATTCGCTGGGGCTTCCAAAATTGGAACGGTATTACTTTACGTTCTGATCACGACCATTGGAATGCAGATGGATATTATGGCCATACTAGGAAATCCTGGTTTATTTATAGTAGGATTTTTATGGATCAGTTTCCATGCTATATTATTGATTATTGTTGCGAAGATATTTAAGGTTCCATTTTTCTATCTATCCGTTGGTAGTATGGCCAATGTTGGTGGGGTGGCATCAGCCTCGGTCATGTCTGCAGCTTTTCATCCATCCCTTATTTCTGTAGGAGTGATCTTATCCGTCTTTAGTTACGCTATCGGTACATATGCAGGTTGGCTAACTGCACTCTTAATGAAATTAGCCTCCGGAGTATAGATATCAAAACTGAATTAATAAAAAGAAAATTCGATTTAATACCTCTATAATAACCATAAAAAAGGAGCCGAAAACTTAAGTTTTCGGCTCCTTTTTTATGGTTAAGACCTTCTCCAACTATTAATTTCTACCTGCAACGGTCAGGTTTTTTTAATAAACCCCTGAATATCAAATACAGTCGACCAATTTTACAACATTCTTGTTACATTCATCTTCCCTATTCAAGGCAATATTTTAACAATAAATTAATCAAATTAAATTTTAAAGATTGTTTTAGCTGATTCAACCGCCTTATTTAGGAATTTAAGTTAAAGTTTGTGTTATTATTATATAATTTATTTCAAGGGTTACAATTATTACCTAATTTTGATATCGTTAGTTAAAAATCACTTTATTAAGGAAATACAAGGGGTTGATTACTGATAAACAATCAATAAAATAGATCAATAAACCAATTAATATATGAAGGCCAAACACAATATTTTAGATTGGGAAATTCAGCGATTGAAGGGTCCCACTTCAACTTCTTTCCGAAGACCATATATGGCTCCCAAGGTAACTCTGCATAGGATTAATTTAGAATTTGATATCCTGATAACCTCTAGCAACATTCGAACAGCGGGGCCTGGAGATCAGCGACCAGAAGTGGAAAATTGGGAGGACGAGAGTGATTATACCCACAACATAGATTTTTAAAGATCTGGCAAAAAAATATTTATGATTATGAAAACTAGATACAACCTTTCTTTTCTGATAGGCTTCATTTGCATGACCTTATTCAGCAACTGTAAGCGACCTATAGAAGATTTACCTTCCGATAAGGGATTAATTTTTGGCATTAATGGCTTGGATGAAAATTCCGATTCCGAGGATATTATTACCAAAGGAAGTCATTCTAATAGCGATACTACGTTTAATTATTATCAAAAGAATGCAGGTGCAATTGATGGATTGGAATATGATCTTTTTATAGAAGAAAAGGCGAAACGAGTTCCAACGAAAGCAGTGACGACGACTCGTTTAGCTAACAACACCAGGTTTCGGGTATTATTATTTAACACTGATGCACAAGGCAATACCACTGATTTTGAGGCTCAAGGTGAATCCAATGCAGCAAGCAATCTTTCGCTTCCGGTTTATCGGAATAAACAATATCGATGGATTGCCTATTCATTCAACAATTCCACGGAGATTCCTACTTTAGATCCAGCGAATCCCACTCTAGCCATTAAAGCAACTTCTACGACCGCCGGCACTGACCTATTGTACGCGAGCGGGTTGATTCGTACATCGGATGATGGTAATGCTGAAAACCGCATCAACATAACATTTAAAAGGATGGTAAGTGCAATTCGATACGAAATTGACGCACGCGGGGCATTCACCAGCATTAAGGAATTGGTGATGGATTTTATCACTTCGCAAACTCGAGGTTTAAGAGATGGTATATTTCATGTGGTAAATGGGTCTTTTACCTCCACTAGTATACCTCCTGATTTTAGACTGACAAATTGGGATAACGTAATCTCTGATACCATTCCGACAGGTTGGGTGAAGTATAAACAATTTCTAACAGTCCCATCTAGCAGCCCTATGAATTTTGTTGCGGTTATCAGGTATATTACTTTAACGAGCCAAATGATAAATCCAGATAATCCCACCACAGAAATTCCTGTTGACCGTCAATTCAACACTATAGAATCGGTCACCCCTTTATTTTATGCTCCATTTAATATCGCTTCTGGAAAACAATACAACATAAAAATGAGATTAAGAGAATCAGCAGTAGGGTACTCAGGAACATATTGGGCACGGGGCAATTTAACTTACAATCCAAATGTAGACCGCAACAAATACAGGATTCAGTACAATAATGTTCTGATAAAGAACATCAACGGGGGAATGAACAATTTTTTGGAGCGGGATTATTTTGACACAAGACCACCCCAACAACCACAGGGCAATCCTAGTAATTGGGATCCTTGCCAATTAGTCTATCCGGAAAAAACATGGCGGCTCCCTACCGTTATAGAAGCTACATTATTGGTAGGTTCAACTAATTATGCTGATAGGAGAAGGTTCTCCCAACCGGGAAATGCTGGTTGGTATATGCATTTTGAAAATGTTGCTGGAATGGGAGAGCCTCGCTATCCAAATAGGCATTTAACTTTTGTTGCAGCAGGACACCGGAATAAAGATCGGGCATTGGTAGATTTCAATTATCAAAGTGGAAACTCCAATCTCCCACCCTTTCCAATAGTTTATGGAGATGTAGGTTATTTCAGAACGAATGATACCTCCCAATTTATCGTCACAAGATACCGAGGCGGAGAATGGGATTTCAACCTATTTATGGGCGTAAGTGAATTTAATGATAGGAGAGCTGCGAATGTAAGGTGCGTTAGAAACAACTAAGTATAGAAATATTTTTTGGCCTTTTCGTTCAAATGTGAAATTAAACCATGTAATAAAGGAGAATCGAAAAGGTCAAAAAAAGTATTATCTATTAACTTGACTCTAATTTATAACAAGCAATATTTAGAATTATGGAAATACCTTATAAATATCGTTTCTTTTGACAAATCGAGCTAATTCAATAGTATTTTCATATTTAAAAAAACCTAAACGATATTCGCCAATGCGAAATCGATAGGCAGTGGAGAATCCTTTCATTTTAACAATATCAGGAATTTCAGTTAAAGTCTTAGCCTTTTCTACCTGAATGATAAATTCTTTGATCTTTGACTTAATAGATTTGTCATTGATTTTTTTAATATCATTGACAAATGATCGCAAAAAAATTATTTCCATTAGTCTAAAATATCCATTACCTCTTCACGAGTCGAAGTATCATTTCTATCTGATTGTTGCATTAGCAATAACAAGCCTAAATCTTCTTTTTCTTCCTCCGTCAACATCTTAAAACGCTCATGCTCTTTATATTCCACATAAAAGGAAACTGCTTTTTCTAATAGATGCTTTACACTTATACCTTCAAAAGCTGATAGAATTTTAACTTTCGTTAGGACACTATCTTCAAGGTCGATATTCTTTCTCATAGTCTTTATTTTAATTGCAGTAAATATACTTTATATATACAATATACAGCATATATTTATTATTAATGTAAGATTAAAATTCATGTTGAATTGATATTTTAAACAAGCCTCATCCAAAAACCCATAAAAAATCGAACATTAATTTTAAAGATTATTTATTAAATTCAACTGAATTGTCAATTAGCTGGGAGAAACGGTTGATACAATCATGAAATCACGCATACTATATATGCAAAATTGCATTTTATTAAATCAAGAATTTATTAAGATTGTGGCTAATGAACTATGGAGAGATTTTAAGCGAAATAAAAAAATATTATCCGTTTGGCATTCCTTTTATGAGTCCCGACTATTTAAGTAGTAAAGAATTTCAAAATAACAGAAAGGTCCTAAAAGAACAATATGAACAAGAGTCTGCAAACCTCATTAACACCAAACAGGAACTAGGCAGGTTGTTGGATTCAGAAATATATATTTTCGCTTTTGCTGCGGGACATTTTTGCCTTCATTATACTTTTTTTATCCAAGGAAATCCAGACAAATATTACTCAATACTTGTCAGTACGATTATTCCATTTTACACGATACGAATACTTGATATAAAAACGTGGGAGACAGATTTTTCATCATTTCAGGAAAAATTCCCCCTGAATGCGAAAATAATTTCGGAATATATTGAAGAGCACTTCGCCGGCTATCAAATCATTACTGACAATGAACTATTGAATAGGCCTATTGAAGGGGTTGAGGTTGATGAAAGCGACCATCCAAACTTACTTAATCTGGCCTTTACGAGCATACTGACTTAAGGCATTAAGAACATTAGCTAACAGCTAAATAAGGATCAAAAAAAGAAGGCCCCGATAATCGTGGCCTTCCATTTTTATTAAAATTACTAATTTTTAGCATCAATAATATCCTGAAATTCTTGCCAATTATAGTAATGGAATACCATTCCGTTACTCATAGCAACTAACATTCCTTTCGGGAATTTGCTACCAATCGGCATTGAGATTGCATCAGCGCCATCACATTCAATTGCTGATACGGGCACTTCGGCAATACGAGTGTATTGATTCGGGTTTCCAGCATCACCTTCACGAGGATAGATATTGAAAGAGTTATTTTGTTGGTTAGACGCTACAATATAACCAGTACTATCTGTTGTTTTATAAATAGCAATACCTTCATGGTCCCCTTTAAAATCCTTTTGACCAAAAATCGCCAGTTCCTCATTTCCTTTACTTGGATCAGCATAGTATTTATGGATTCCAAATCCTTCATCCGAATAATATACATAGCCTAATTCATTATCAACCGCAATGGCTTCAATCTCTTTTCCTCCTTGAAAACTTCCAAACTCACGAACCTTAGCTCCTACAATTACTCCATCTTTATCTTGAAGTTCGTATTGATACAGGTATTTACCTGAAGGTCCAATCTTTCTACCTACGATGGCGTATATTTTATTTCCGGTCGAGTCCAATTGCGTATACAGTGCAATACCCATTGGAGATCTTTCCGTTTCACCTTCAAAAACGGGGATACCACCATTATCTAGAGGTTTCAAATCAGGAAGACTAAAAACTCTGATTTTATCTGTACCACGTTCAGTAACTACAGCGATATCTTGTTTTTTGCCAGCCAAGTTGAATCCGTATGCGATATCTACATTATTGGGTCTATCCAATGGAACAACCTTATTAATGATCTTACCATCCATATCGTAGGCATACAAACCGCCTGTTTTTTCATGTTTATCAGTTCCGATAATGATGACTTGGCTGCTATCATTTGGATTCACCCAAATAGCAGGGTCATCGGTGTCATTAGGTACAACTTCAGTTGTTACTGTTGGTTTCAAAGCATTTTCAGCTACTGGAGCCAGTTTATCTCCACATGAGGCAAATACGATTGCCGCAAAACTTAGTAATGTAATTTGTTTCTTCATTTGATTATCCATTATAAATCATATTTCACACCAAGCGTATAACGAGGCTTGTAATATTCTAATTGAAGCATGCGTTGTACTTCACCTTGGTAGTATCGTAATGGTTGGTTCGTTAAGTTGTTGGCTTCAGCAAAAATGCGGATAGACTTGGTTACTTTATAAGCCGCATTTGCATCAAGGAAGAATTGCTTATCATAGTAAGCATCTGAAAACGCATCACTTCCGATTTCATCCAAGTAAGCAGCTGTATAGTTCGCGGATACGCGAGCGGAGAATTTATTATTTTCCCAAGACAAAGATCCGTTTAACATGTGCGGCGCCGTTCTAGGTAATCCCAATCCTTCACGTAAAACACCTTTTTCACCTGAAATACCTTTAGCTTTTGATTTGGTAAAAGTATAATTCGTATAGATTGCCAATCCTTGTAAAAATTTTCCAGGAAGAAAATCCAACTGTCTTTGGAAGGCAACCTCTAATCCATACACATCTACTTTTTCACCGTTTCTAAATTGCGAGAAGTTCCAATCTTCACCTGCCTGAATAGGGTTATCTAATGTTGGGAATGCTTCTTTAAAACGTTCTGAGGTAAAACGTCTATCATTGTACATGTAGATAAAGTTTTTCAAGTTTTTATAGAAGGCACCTCCTGAAATAATACCCACATTTCTAAAGTAATGCTCCAACATTACATCGTAGTTAGTTGCGTAGGTAGCTTTCAAGTTAGGATTTCCGGCTAAAAGCTCTTTATCTTCTATTTTAGTATTTACATAAGGAGCTAAGGCATAATAGTTAGGTCTTGCCAAGCTTGTTGTTACAGCTGCACGAAGAACGAAGTTATCCGTAAAATTGTGTTTTAAAGTAATACTAGGAAGGAAGTTGGTGTAGTTGTTTTTATTGCGAATCTGTCCTTCCAACTCTTTTTCATCAACTACATTATTACCAGTATAATCAATTCTGGTATGTTCCACACGACCACCTAAAATCAAGGCTGTATTTTCAGTAATATTTTGATCCCAACGAATATATCCTGCGTAGATATGTTCTTTCGCATTGTAGTTTACGGAAAGGAATTCTGAAGGATCAGACTCTTCGGTAAATTGAGATTTATCATGAAGATTTAACCCACCTAAGTAGTTTTTATCTACAAAAGTACCTGCAGCATATCTTTCACCTTGGTCCCATCCTTTAGCGCTCCAATTTACTAATGGCAAAGCTGACATATCATTAAAGCCTTTTGAAGGTTTACATTCGAAGAAGTTATTATTTCTTTCTTTCGTTTTTAAGCGAAGACGACCACCGAAGCGTAATCTACCTTTTTGACCATCAATAACTGATAGGGGTAATCTGAAATTTAATTTAGCACCGATTTCATCTTCATCAGTATTATTTTCGTTTTCAGTTATTTTACCAAATTCAAATTTGCTCAAATCGGCACTTGTAGGATTTACAAAAGGTAAATAAGGATCAGAGATATCTACCGATACAGGAGTTTTTGCTTGTTCATAAGCAATGTACCTTTCATTTGGTCTCCATTCAGAAGCTCTAGAATAAGATGCAGACCAGTCCATATCCAAGAATGAAGAGATCAGGTGTTCCCCTTGTAGGGAGAAATTCATGACTGTTTGACGTTCAAGACGACGACCTTTATTACGGTCATTATCTATACCACCTTTAGTTTCACGTTCAACTTGTGCGGTATAGGTCTTTGATGCTTCATCGAATTTAAATTTTGAGTATTTTGTTGCGAAACGGTTTTCACGGTCATCGCGCCAGTTATACATAGCATTCAAAGCGATTCTATTTCTAGCATTAAAATCATAATCTAATGCCGCAGAAACACTACGACGAACACGAGTTACATCATATTTACGGATTTGCATTTTATTCAAGGATACTTTTCCAGCATCCTCTTTCCATTCTGCCTCTATATTATTCGAGCCAAAATCATTGGTTTGCATAGTTCCACTCAATACAATACCCATTTTATTATTTAAAAAGCGATTACCGTAGATTAATGATCCGTTATAAATAGCTTTTTCACGAACTGGGGAATAGCCTCCCGCCAATGTTGCTGAAATCCTTTGTTTATTAGGGGCAGCACGCGTAATCAAATTGACACTACCACCGATTGCATCAGCATCCATATCAGGAGTAAGGGTTTTATTTACTTCGATGGAAGAAATCATATCCGAAGGAATTAAATCCATCTGTACATTTCTATTGTCACCTTCTGCCGATGGAATCCGGTCACCATTCAATGTAACAGAGTTTAACTCAGGAGATAAACCACGAACGATAATATTACGGGCTTCACCTTGGTCATTTTGCATTGTAATACCGGGCACACGTTTCAAGGCATCTCCAATATTTTGGTCAGGGAAACGACCAACTTGGTCTGATGAAATGATATTACTGATATTACTGTTGTTTTTTTGTTGATTCAGGGCTTTGGCCTGTCCTTTTGCAATATCTCCAATGACTTGCACCTCGTCAATCGTTTTACTTGCTGGTTCTAGTAAAATCTCAATGGCTTGATTGGTTGTATTGATTTTTTGTTCATAATGTTGGTAGCCTAAATAATCTACAGAAAGAGTATAAGTTCCTGCAGGTAGGTTTAAAAATTCAAAATTACCATTTGCATCCGAAATGGTGAATTTGTTACCTTCAGCAATTCTTAATGTTGCTCCTGGTAACGAAAAATGATCATTGCTGTCCATAATCTTTCCCTTCAAAACTGTGTTTTGAGCAAAGGAAATACAGCAGATTAAGTTGAATAATAGTAATAGAGATATTCTCATAAAGTCAATAATTTATTGGGGCAAAAATATTTACAGAGGTTTACTAGACTATTAACCAAATGTTATTAAAATATTAACAAATAAGATATTACATTTTCTTTAATAAACATTTTTGCGGTTATACGAAAGCGATTAAGAGCAATAAATTAGGACAATTCATAAAGCGTGCATGCTACCATCATGTTAATGTTAGGATCGATTAAATCCTGCAAAGCATTGTATATTTTTCATATTTTTAGAAAAAAAGTTTAGGATTGATTTTATGGAAAACAATATTTTTTACGAAGGACAGGTGTTATGGTCACAAATTGATGCGAATGTACATTTACGTCATTCAGCATATGCGGATTTTTGTGCTCAAGCACGAAGCAACATGTTAAATCAATTGGGATTATCCTTAGAGGAATTCAATAAACGTAAGATTGGACCTATTTTATTTAGGGAAGAGTTAAATTATCTACGGGAAATTGGATTGGACGAGCGTATTAAAGTGAGCGTTGTTATTACCAAGTTCAACAGCTTGAATTCAAGGTTTTCATTTCGTCATGAGATCTTCAAGGAAAACGGTGTTAAAGCCGCGGTTGTGGTTGTAGATGGGGCATGGATGAATATAATAGAGCGTAAATTGACGAACATCCCTGATGAATGGAAGGAAATTGTTCGTAATATTCCTAAGTCCGAAGATTATACCGAAATAGATTCTTAGTTTATCGTTATCTTTGGCATATGTTATACATCGTTCCCACCCCCATTGGAAATTTGGAAGATATGACCTTTCGGGCAATCAATGTTCTAAAGCAGGTTGATATTATCCTAGCGGAAGATACGCGAACAAGTGCACCTTTGTTAAAGCATTTTGGCATCGATAAAAAGGTCTTTGCCCATCATCAGCATAATGAGCATAAAGCGGTTCAGGAAATTATCCGATTATTAAAAGAAGGAAACCAAATAGCCTTAATTTCTGATGCAGGAACTCCTGCCATTTCAGACCCGGGATTTTTATTAGTTCGCGAAACAATCAAAGAGGGGTTGGATGTTCAATGTCTGCCAGGAGCTACGGCTTTTGTTCCGGCATTGGTAAATTCAGGGCTGCCAAATGATCGGTTTTGCTTTGAGGGCTTTTTGCCAGTAAAAAAAGGTAGGCAGACGAGGCTGAAATCCTTGGCAGAGGAAAAAAGAACGATGATTTTTTATGAGTCACCACATCGAATATTAAAGACTATCGATGAGTTTATCCAGGTTTTTGGCGCTGAGAGGCAGGCATCAATTTCGAGAGAAATCAGTAAATTGTATGAAGAAACTGTCCGTGGAAGTTTAGCTGAGGTAAAAGCACATTTCGAGGCGAATCCCATCAAGGGAGAATTTGTATGCTGTGTGGCAGGACACGAATAATTAGGTAAGAATAAAAGACGAAAATATCAGATCAATGGAAAATTATCAAATCGACAAATTTGTTCAAGATGGACAGGATGCAAAAGTGGTTGAAAAGATCCACGGTAAGATTTTAGATATGCTGACCCCTGGGGAATCCATTAATTACATTGCATTGCAAAAGAAACCAGCTGTAAATCTATTACCAGATAGTATTACGGTTTCGAATAATAGAATTTTTCTTTGCGAATTCACCAAATTAGGATTGGCGACGAATTTTGAAATCTTTCCTTGGAAGGATATTAAAGATATAGCATTTAAGGAAGAGATTTTTGGTTCGAAAGTTACGGTAATTCCATTTACGGGAGAAAATTTAACAATTGATTACATTCCAAAAACACAAGCCAGGAAATTGTATCAGTTGATCAAGGATGCATTAGCGAATTTACAAAACCAAAAAGCTGAAAATAAAGAAAACAAGGTTGTGATTGAAAACAAACCAGTTTTCAATGCTCCGGTTACCAAGCCCGAGGAGAAGGTTGAACCGATTCAACCTGTTGCTCCTATTGAACCTGAGCGTCCTACAGAACTTCCAAAATTTGAGGAAAGACCTAGTTTGAATTCTATGTTTGCGCAGCAAAATCAGCAGCAGCATTCGAAACCTGAAAACCAAGGTTTTCAACAGCCAAATAGTTATACTCCCCCTACTCCAGCTGTTCCGGAACCAATCGTATCGGAAAACAAGGTTGAAGAGGATGATGAGATTACTTTGAAGTTAAAAAAACTTAAAACACTTTACGATAAGCAGCTTATTACTCAGGCTGAGTATGAAACCAAAAAAGCTGAGGTTTTAAGCCAACTATAAAACATGAAGAATAATTATTTTCTATCCATTCTGAGTGCAGCCTTATTATGGTTGGCATGGCCACCGATTCCTTATACAAGCTTTTTGTTGTTTATTGCTTTTGTACCTTTATTAATAGCGGTTGAAAACATTATCCGTGGGGATTATAAGCACAAAGGTCGTAAGGTATTTGGATTTGCATTCTTAACTGGAGTAATTTGGAATACAGCCTCAATTTATTGGGTTTATAATGCGATGAATGCATTTTTAGGCGCATTTCCATCCTTTATGATATCTCTAATTCCATTTACTCTTGCACCATTATTAATGGGATTGGTTTTTCGTCTGTATTACCAGTTACGGAAAAAGAATTCTATTCTGATCAGTTTTATGGGATTGGTTTCCTTTTGGATGGCCTATGAATATTTACATCAGAGTTGGGAATTAGCCTTTCCATGGATGACCTTGGGCAATGGTTTTGCCAACTTCCATCAGATTATCCAATGGTATAGTGTGACCGGGGTATATGGAGGGACCTTGTGGATTTGGGTAGCAAATATCTTGGCATTTTTATGGTATTGGCAGCGAAAGGAGAAAATCGAAGTCTATAATCAAAAGGTATTATTGGCAATTTTTGGAGGATGGGTTTTAATTCCAGCCATTGGTTCATTCATTGGCTACAGCAGTTATGAAGAACATGTAAATCCATCGGAGGTAGTAACTGTACAGCCCAATATTGATCCCTATTCAAAATGGGGACCGATTTCACCAGAGGAACAATTAAAGACCCTGACGGATCTATCTCAGAAAGTTGCTAAGCTAAATACAGAGTTTTTCATTTGGCCTGAAACAGCAATTTCTGGTTCAAATGGGATAAATGAGGAAGAGTTCAGAGAATATGACCAATACCAGACGGTCGTTGACTTTTTGGAACCATATCATAATGGCAATGTGCTTTCAGGAATTGAGAGCTATGTCATCTATCAGGATCAAAAGACCATTACGGCAAGACCCATTGGCAATGTATTTTATGATAGTTTCAATGCGGGGGTATTAGTTGACGGCTCAAGTAAGCTACAATTTTATCACAAGTCAAAATTAGTACCTGGAGCTGAGAAAATGCCTTTTGGGAAGGCTTTAACGATCTTAACACCCTTGTTTAAACATTTTGGTGGCACCACTGGGGGATATGGCAGTCAGGCAGAACCTTCCGTTTTTTATTCAGCAAGTGGAATTGGTGTAGCCCCCGTGATTTGTTATGAATCTATTTGGGGGAATTATGTTGCTGAATACATTAAAAAAGGTGCTCAGTTTATCGCTGTGATTACGAATGATGGTTGGTGGGGAGATACTTCGGGCAAGGACCAACACCTCCAATATGCGAAGCTACGAGCCATAGAAAATCGTCGTTGGGTGGTTCGATCAGCCAATACGGGTATTTCAGCTTTTATCAACCAACGAGGTGATATTGTTCAAAAGAGTTCTTGGTGGGTACCAACTGCTCTCTCCCAAGAAATAAATTTAAGTGAAGACTTGAGTTTCTATACAAAATATAGTGACTTAATAGTCTATTTTTCCTTCATAACAGGCTTATTATCAATTGTCTTAATGATTGTCAGAAAAAAATAAATATATCTTCTTTTTCCTATTGAATAATTATATTTGCCGACATGCAAGTTTATTTTGATAATGCCGCCACCACTGCCTTAGATAAGGAAGTTATTGAGGTCATGGTACAGATGTTGAATGAGAATTTCGGGAATCCCTCATCGATCCATGCACATGGTCGAGAAATGAAAACCATCGTTGAAAAAGCACGTAGATCCGTAGCTAAATTATTGAATGCATCTCCATCGGAGATATTCTTTACTTCAGGCGGTACAGAAGCTGATAACATGGCAATTGTACGAGCGATTGAAGCCTATAATATTACTCACGCAATCAGTTCACCAATAGAACACCACGCTGTTCTTCATACTTTAGAAGAGATGGAGAAAGCAGGTAAGATTCATTTAGATCTACTTTCAGTAGATTCCAAAGGGAATGTAGACCTTGTTCAGTTAGAAGAATTACTTTCAAAGAATCCAAGAACCTTTGTTTCCTTGATGCATGCCAACAATGAATTGGGTAACCTAACGGATTTGAAAAAAGTAAGTGAGCTATGTGAGCAATTTGATGCAGTTTTCCATTCGGATACTGTTCAAACAATGGGTCATTATGCTCATGATTTATCCAATTTAAAAATTGATTTTATCACTGGAGCAGCCCACAAATTCCATGGTCCAAAAGGCGTAGGATTTTTATATATCAATAGTCGTAACAAAATTAAGCCATTGATTTATGGTGGTGCTCAGGAGCGTAATATGCGTGGGGGTACTGAAAATGTTTATGGCATTGTAGGATTGGCTAAGGCTTTGGAAATTGCTTATGCTGAAATGGAAGAGCATCAAAACTATATTCAATCATTGAAGGATTACATGAAGGATGAGTTGATCAAAGCAATTCCAGATGTAAAATTCAATGGTGAAGTAGATGCTGACAAATCTTTATATACGGTATTGAATGTTTCATTACCATGTACTAACATGGGCGATATGTTATTATTCAATTTGGACATCAAAGGCGTTTCAGCTTCCGGTGGTAGCGCTTGTAGTTCAGGCTCAGAAATTGGTTCACACGTTCTTCAAGGTATCTGTGCAGATTCAAAAAGACCATCAGTAAGATTCTCATTCAGCAAATACAATACGAAAGAAGAAATTGATTTTGTAGTGCAGATTGTCAAAGAAATCTGCGAACATAAATAAGCGAAAAGAGCTGTCAGAAATGGCAGCTCTTTTTACTTGTCCTTGTGCAGCTTTACAAGTATGAAATCATGACCTTTCTTCAGAGAAAGATGCATTTCATCATTTGCTAGATATAGAACCTGGAAGGTTGTAAGATGTGTATTTGTAGAATCATTCAGGATAAGCTTTGCCTCTTCTAAGTCCAATTCCCAATTGGCTTTAATGGTTTGGTTATAGGATTCATCATAGACCATTTGTTGGCATCCAGAATCAAAAGAGTTTTTCTTATAAAACTGCTTTTCATAAATCTCTGCTTTAGCATTGGCATTAAAATTTATCTTAAAGTATTCCAAACGTTGTTCAATCTTACTTAGTTTATCTGAACAAGGTTTTTCGATGGAATTGAAGGTGATCAATTTATTGATTTGATTTATTTGGGAGTAATCGAAACTTGAGAGTTCACCTTTAGGTTTAATGTTACTATCGTAGTATTCGTAAGCAGTCCAATGACCGACAATTTGATGAGCCAATTCATAGGAATCCTTCTTTTCACTCAACACCTGAAAAAGGGGTCCAAAACCTATTAACAACAATAAAAGAAGGGGCAAAATAAAAAAGGAATATTTGGTTTTCATGAATTCATCATTAGTGCTTACCAAATATAAATAACCGATAAGATTGCAAAAATACCTAGTACTAGGTATTCATGTAATTCAATAAACCATGAAAATAGAGAGATTCTGAAGCTCGAGTAATAAAAAAGACCTGTCGAAAACAGGTCTTAATTTATTTTTTGAAGGATATATTTTTCAGCGAGATCGCCTTTTATTTCTTTTCCGGCGAGGTCTAACTGATTTAATTGTCCTTTAGAGATTTTGAAGCTATAATCGACATTTTCCAAACTCAAAATGTCTTTATTAATTATCCATTTACCAGTACTTTCAAATACCTCGCTACTTTTGCCAACATATTCGTAGCGCATGGAATAAGTTTTATTTTTATCCAGATTTAGTACTGTCGCAATTGTAGTACAATCAGCACAGGGTAATTTCCCTTCATAGGTGCCTACTATTGCGATTCCTTTGATAGCATTGTCCTCGGAACCAACAAGCTGATTGACATTGGACTTGTTATTTATACAACTAAATCCAAAAATCAAGATGATGACTCCAATTAATGACAATGTTAAAGCTCGCATAGTTAAATTCTATACCTAATAAAAAAACAAAAAAGATACCACAATTCTGTTTTTTATAAAATTTAACATTAATCTTCGTCGTCAAGTAATCCTTGAGCTAATAAGAGGGCGTTTTTCAGTTCGCCTAAAGCATGGAAATTTCTTTTTTGTTGTGCGATTAGGATTCCTTTTTCATAGATTTCAATACCTGCATCTTTTTCATTTTCAGCTTCTAAAAACTTTCCGAAATGATAGTAGGTGCCGACATAATCAGGGTGAGCTTCCAATAAATCTTCAAAGCCTTTTCTTGCGTTTTGCTTATCCCCCAATTTCAGGAATTCCATGGTCAGGGCATATTTCAGGAAAGGATCATTTGGACTTTCATTTAAGAAATCCTGTAATTGTTCGAGTCTACTTTGCATAGACAAAAGTAAATAATATTTGGGAATGGTTTAGGGTCAGGAAATAAAGTAAAAATTACTATGCTAGCATAGAAAATGACAAATCTATGACTATTGGTTTTTTAGCCTTTTTGTTGCCATATTTTAAATTTTATAAGGGCAACCGGTTGTTATTTTAAATAATCATCAAATCACAAGCTAATTAATTGAAATTTTATCAATTAACAAATATTAGCGCAGATGGGAAAACGATGAATTCTTGGCTTTGAAATGCTCGTTAATTAATGTAGGTTTGTGTAAAACGTAAGAATTATGAGAATATTAGTATGTATAAGTAATGTCCCAGACACCACTTCAAAAATAACATTCAGCAACGATAATACAGTTTTTAATAGTAATGGTATTCAGTATATCATTAATCCATATGATGAGATTGCTTTATCCAAGGCAGTTGAGTTGGCAGAAGGCGGAAAAGGTACTGTCACAGTAATCAATGTTGGCGATGCGAGTACAGAGCCTACGATTAGAAAGGCATTGGCTATTGGTGCTGACGATGCAGTTCGCATTAACTCACAGCCTAGAGATGCATGGTTTGTGGCCAACCAGATTGCCAATTATGCTAAGGAGCAGAATTTTGATTTGATCTTAACGGGTCGTGAATCCATAGATTATAACGGTGCGCAGGTTGCTGCCTTATTAGGTGAATTATTGAATTTACCTTCAGTTTCGATTGCGAAGAAATTAGATATCCAAGACAACAATGCAACCATCGATAGAGAAATCGAAGGTGGTAAGGAAGTATTAACAGTATCCTTGCCAGTTGTAGTAGGTACAGCCGAAGGTGTTGCGGAGCCAAAGATTCCAAATATGCGTGGGATCATGGGCGCAAGAACAAAACCTTTGCAGGTAATAGAGCCGATCACGGTGAATGAATTATCGAGCATTTCGAAATTTGAATCACCTGCTCCACGTGGTGCAGTGAAATTGGTGGAAGATGTGGACCAATTGGTTCAATTATTACACAGTGAAGCAAAAGTTATTTAATTCATTTATCCTTAAGAAATTATCATGGCAATTTTAGTATATATTGAAAATACAGATGGAGTATTAAAGAAGTCAGCATTTGAGGTTGCATCTTATGCAAAAGCAATTGCTGATCAGTCAGGCGATTCTGTGACTGCACTTTCCATAGGAAATGTAGAGAAATCAGAGTTGGAAAAACTAGGAAAATACGGAGTATCCAAAGTGTTGGATGCTAATCAAGATAAATTAAAGAGTTTTGTAAATAAAGCTTACGCTTCGATCATTGCATCGGCAGCGAAGCAAGAGGGCGCCAAAGTCGTTGTGCTTTCAAACTCCTTCAGCGGAAAAGGATTGGGACCGAGAGTTGCTGCGAAATTGGATGCTGGATTTGCAGACGGAGCGATTAACTTACCTACTTTCAATGGAGAGCAAATGGAAGTTAAGAAAACTGCGTTTTCAAATAAAGCATTCGCAACAGAAGTCATCAGTTCAGCTGTTAAGGTAATTGCTGTAAACCCGAATGCCTTTGAATTGAAGGAAAATGCTGGTTCGGTAGAAATCGTTGATTTCACTCCAGAATTACAGGATCAAGACTTTAATGTTATGGTTAAGGAGATTGTTCGTGCAACGGATAAGATTTCATTACCAGAGGCAGAGATTGTTGTATCAGCCGGTAGAGGGCTGAAAGGTCCTGAGAACTGGGGGATGATCGAGGAATTGGCGGAAGTATTAGGTGCAGCTACAGCATGTTCAAAACCAGTTTCCGATGCAGGTTGGAGACCACATTCAGAGCACGTAGGACAAACAGGAATTGTTGTAAGTCCAAATTTGTATATTGCAATTGGTATTTCAGGAGCGATTCAGCATTTAGCTGGGGTTAGCTCATCGAAAAATATCGTAGTAATCAACAAAGATCCGGAGGCACCCTTCTTTAAGGTTGCGGATTATGGGATAGTTGGGGACGCGTTTGAAATCGTACCCAAGTTGACAGAAGCGATTAAAAACATTAAAAACAACTAGGAATAACTAAACAATGAACGAGTGGCCTTGCCTAAAAAAACGCAGGGTCACTTTTTTTTTGCTGTTAATATTCCCATCTTTGTAATCACGTTAACGTGTTATCGATGAAGAAAATCAAGTTAGATATCGTAGGCTTATCCTATAGCCAGACGCAGTCAGGAGCATACGCTCTTGTCCTAGGAGAGGTAGGAGGAAACCGTAGACTACCTGTTATCATTGGTGGTTTTGAGGCTCAATCCATTGCCGTAGAAATTGAAAAAATGACTCCTAGCAGGCCACTAACGCATGATTTATTCAAATCATTTGCAGAAACTTTCAAAATAAAACTCGAAGAAGTACTGATTTATAATCTGGTAGATGGAATTTTCTTTGCCAAGTTAATCTGTACCGATGGCGAGCAAACCTCCGAAATCGATGCAAGAACTTCTGACGCTGTAGCTTTGGCTGTACGTTTTGAATGTCCGATTTATACCTATGATTTCATCATGAATACAGCTGGTATTGTCATTGAGGGCAATGATTTTGCCTTTTTGGAGAACATTGAGAACGTTGGAAATTACAAACAAACTGAAAATCCAAGCGAGGAGAAAGAACACGAAAGTGTTGAAAAAGAAAAAGAAAAAGAACCAGCAAAGAACAAACCATCACCCTACGCCTCATTAACGCTGGAACAACTTGAAAAAACCCTAGAAAAGGCTATCGAGAATGAACAATACGAGACAGCTGCCAAAATTAGGGACGAAATAGAAAAGCGAAAATCATAATTTCTACCTAAAACATCCATAACAAAAATACGATGTCAATTAAACTGAGGTTAACAATCATGAACTTCCTACAATTTTTCGTTTGGGGAGCATGGTTGATTACAATTGCAAACTATTGGTTTGGGACTAAAAATTGGGGAGGTACCGAGTTTGGTGCTATTTTCTCAACCATGGGGATTGCCTCATTATTCATGCCTACGCTGATGGGAATCATCGCGGACCGCTGGATCAATGCAGAAAAATTATATGTTGCTCTACACTTGCTGTATGCTGCATGTTTGATTTATCTGGCACAAGTCCAGGATCCTAGTTCCTTCTTTACGGTCATGTTATTAAGCATGTGTTGTTATATGCCTACGCTGGCCTTATCCAACTCCATAGCTTATACCGCGTTAAATCAAGGGAATTACGACTTGATTAAAGCCTTCCCTCCTATTCGGGTTTGGGGAACAGTTGGATTTATCGCAGCGATGTGGATGACCAACCTAAGTGGCAGTAAAGCAACCGAAGGTCAATTCTATATTGCTGCCGGAGGTTCTATCCTATTAGGAATCTATTCGATTTTCAACCTGCCTAAATGTCCTCCTCAAAGAAATATTAAAGAAAATGCCAGTATATCGGAATTGTTGGGCTTGGAAGCATTCAAACTTTTCGGCAATTTCAAAATGGCCATGTTCTTTGTATTTTCCATGTTTCTAGGAGCAGCATTGCAACTTACAAATGCCTATGGAGATGTATTTTTGGACGAATTCAAGTTTTTCCCTAAATACGTAGACTCCTTCGTTGTTAAATATTCGACCATCATTATGTCGATTTCCCAGATTTCAGAAACCTTGTTCATCCTTGCTATTCCATTCTTTTTGAAGAAATTCGGAATCAAGCAGGTTATGCTGATTGCAATGGTTGCCTGGGTATTGCGCTTTGGATTGTTCGCATATGGAAATCCTTCATCAGGTTTATGGATGATCATTCTTTCCTGTGTGGTCTATGGAATGGCATTTGACTTTTTCAATATCTCAGGTTCCTTATTTGTGGAGACCAATACCAATAACAAAATTCGTTCTTCGGCTCAAGGATTGTTCATGATGATGACGAACGGTTTTGGGGCTGTTTTTGGCTCTTGGGTATCGGGATGGATCATTGATAGGTTTTACACCCTATCGTTTACTGACAGCTCTTCTTTGGCTCAATTTTTAGATACTACAGCCGATAACAGTAGTCTCCAAAATTTCATTACTTCCAGAGGGGTCTCTGTAAGCAATGGAATCTTTGATCAGGTTATCCACTTGAAAGATTGGCATCATATCTGGCTAGCCTTTGCTTTATACACACTCGTAATTGCTATTCTATTTGCAGTTTTGTTTAGACATAAACATGAAACGCAAGCGTAGTAGTAAAGTATTTAGTATTTAGTATTTAGACTTATGGCGGGCGCATAGTTTTAGGGATTGAATAGATTATAAAGTCAAAATATTAGAATTAATAGAAATGGTTTAGGGGTTGAATCTCTTAAACCATTTTTATTTTGGGATGGTTTTTTACTCTTTTATTGGGGTTAATACTCTATTCTAGGGAAGTTGTAATTGTGTGGATTATGATTGCTTGAATGCTGAATAATATTTTTTTGGGGGATAGGGATTGTATGGAGATTAATATTTGGGGTTGGTTTAATAAGAGATTAGAAATTAATAGCCATTAATTTTTGTAGAAAGGTGTTGATGGGATCCTTATTGATAAGATGGGTCTAGATGGGATAGATGTTGCTTCAGATACTGATTGTTGTGGATAGGTATTGTGGGAAAGGACAGTTTTACTGACAGGGGGATTTATTTTTCTGGGGCTGAAGGTGAGGATTTGTTAGCTGAAAGTCTTTGGGGTCGGTTTTTGTCATGGAATTCTAACGGGATTGTTAAAAGATGTTAATAGCAATAGGTAGAAATACAATCGGCATATGCTTTGCGTTATTATAGTACAAACAGAGTAAAAGAGTAAAAATTTCATAATTTAGGTTAATAATTGGTTAGTTAGAAATCCTGAGGTTCCCCGCCTCAGGATTTTTTTATATATATGAAGTTTGTGTGCAATAACCTTATAGTAGAAGATAAGATCTCGTAAATTCTTTGATTAATTAAGCTCCAGTCCATACATAAAAAAAGGACTGCCATAAATGGCAGTCCTAATTGTATTTGATAAACTATTTTTTCTTTGATTAAAACTTGTATTTAGTCCATCCGAATGCTGATACATCAGCACCTTTTAAACCGTCTTTAGCTGTAGCAGTAGTTCCAGTAACTGTTTTTACTTTAGCTTTGTCAAGGTTGTTTTCTTTTACAATAGTATATTCAATAGAAGTTCCAGCAGCTGCATCACCGTTTTTGTCTGTGTAATCAGCTAAGTCAACCACTACTGCACCTTTATCATCAAGGACATTAGTTTTAGGGCCAAATTTCACGAAAGCATTCGTAATTGTAGCTTTAGCACCTCTTCTGATTTTGAATACATCGTGCATTGTTAAGTTAGCACCAAGACCTGGAGCATTGTTGATAATTGTAATACCATCAACTTTGAAGTTTGATTGGTTTACATGGGTTGGAGCCTTACCATCCATGTTACCATCAGCTTCGATACCACGAGGGTCAACAGTTACAGGTAAGTAACCTTCTTCACGGATACCATAAACGTTTTTCACAGTTCCAGAATAACCTTCAGTAAAGTCGAACATATCATCAGTACAGTTAACTACTAAGATGTTCGTAGCGTTTACTGAACCACCGAAGAATTCGATTGCATCATCATCACCGTAAGCAAGGTAGATGTTTGATAAAGTAGTTTTGTTACCAACACCGTTTAAAGTAAGACCGTTGTGTTCTTTTTCTTCAGAAATACGTGCACCAGTATATTCAATTCTAACATAGTTAAGAATACCTGAGTTATCATCCACTACACTACCACCATATTTGAATGCTTCACCGATTTCGGCATTGTTTTCTGTAACTTTACCAGCATCACCTGAGATTGGAGCCTTACCATTGATTAATACACCACCCCAATCACCTTCTTTAGGTTTTGCAGCTTTAGAAGTAAATACGATTGGTTTGTCAGCAGTACCATTAGCCATGATCTTTCCACCACGTTCAACCATTAAGTAAACGTCAGTACCACCATCTAATGCTTTAATTACTGTACCTGCAGGGATAGTTAAAGTTACTCCATCTTGAACATATACCGCTCCTGTCATTGTGTACTCGATATTCGCATCTAAAGTTGTGTTTTTAGTGATTTTACCGATAAGGTTTTCTTCTCCCTTCTTGTCAATTGGCTTAACTGTGTTGTCAGTTGAACAAGCTGTAAATGCTAGAGCGCTAGCTGCTAAAATTGAGAATAATTTTGTCTTCATAATCTTTTAATTTCTACACAAAGAAACCGCTATGGATTAACCTTTATGTTAGTTATTTATTAATTTATTGTTAAAATTTATAAGATACACCTGCACTGAAATCAATTCCACGTTTGAAACTTTCGACAAGGATACTTGGAGCACCATTTGCGAATTCACGATTGTATTGTCTTTCAGGATTTAAGATGTTTTCTGCTTTAATATTGATTCCAAATTTCTTGTTGATTGTACCATTCATTACGAAATCAAGGGTTGGATATCCTTTTTCCATTACGTTTTTATAGCCATTGGTTCCCAATGCATAAATACGGTCAGAGAAGTAGTTCAAGACTAGGGTTGGTTGTAAATCAAAGTTTTTGAAATACGCTTTATACGAGATATCTGCATTCACTAGGATTGGAGAAGCACCTTCCAACATATCTTCGGTACTTTCAAATCTTGCGAAAGAGTAATCTAATTTTTGTTTAGAATATAGGTATGAGAAATTCAAGCCTGCTGAAAGAACATTTTCACCAAAGTCACCAGCTGTACGCAATAAGTCTTTTTTAACTTCTAACTCAGCACCTAATACTGTTGCTTGGCTACCTGTATTAGCAAATGTAAATGGGTTACCAGCAGAGAAGATTTGAATTCTCGAGATTGGGTTCTTGATATGTTTATAGAATACACCTACTGAAACTAGATCACCGGCACCTGGGTATAATTCCCATTTTAAGTCAGCATTGATTACTTCCGAAGGAACTAAGTTACTATTACCTTGGGTTGTGATATTTTGACCATTATAAAGCATTGGCGCAATCTCGATAAATTGAGGTAAGATATAGGATTGACTTCCTGAAGCTCTCAAGATCATCTTATCTGTTAAACTATATTTAAGGTTCAAACTAGGTAATAAGTAGTTCTTGTCTATAATAGAAGGACCATTCACGTCGCTATTACCAACGTTGGTATTGTATGTAACAGTTTGTTTGACTTTGTCGAAACGAAGACCAACCAATGCTGTAAATTTCTCATCGAATTGGTAAGTCAAATTCGCCAATGCAGAATGAACATCTTTATTTCCTAAGTAATAGAAAGGATCCACATTACTTCTACCACGTCCAGTTTCGATATTGTATTTAGTTCCAAGATTTTCTTGTGTAAAGAAGTTGTCTAACCCATTGATATCAGCTGTTTCAGGATAAGGAGGGGTTAATTTGAAGGTATAGATGGTTGCTTTAAAATCTCTCTTTACAATATTACCGTTATAACCGAAGTCAATTTTTCTTTCAAAATCTTGATTATCACCTAATTTGTAAGATAAGATCGCTTTTGCAGTCAAACCTTTTTCATTCATGTAAGAATAGAATCTTTCATTGCTATTTGCAGAACTAGTGTGGAAAGCATATTTATCATTTCTGAATAATAGCTTGTTACTTCTACGATCAGGTTCATTTCCGATGGTATAGTTAAATCCTAATCCTAAATCAGCAGAAAGTTTTTCTGTCAGGTGTAATCTTGAAAGTAATTGGTTTACAAATAAATGGTTATCATTTATTTGTTGTCTTCTGTTTAATTCTTTATCACCTTCTAATTCATTTTCACCCATACCGAACATATCCCAAATAGTTTGAGTTTGGTCATGGATATAAAGTGAATTGTAGCTGACGTAACTATTATTCCAAGTGTAACGAACATTCAACATACCGTTTTGTGATACATTGTACTCATTCGATGAATAATCTTTATCTAAATACAGTTTACCTTCGTTATTTGCCGCTTGGAATTTACCTTCATAGAAGCGGTATTTACTTTCCATTCCAGCTGTAAAGAATACGCTTAAAGGATTATTATTAATCAAGAATCTTTTATTTGCTGCTAGCTTGATTCCAGAGTTAATCAAGTTTTTGATTGGGGAAGGAGTCCAAGCATTTTGGAAACCATAAGTATTCAAATCAGCAAGTGGAGGTTTAGATCCAGCAGGAAGAGTCCCGAACCAGTTAGTTCCATCAATTCTACGGAAATTATCTTGACCGATTGTTTGAGAGTTACCACCACCCGAAATTCCGATCTCAAAGCTGTTTCCAGTAGCCTCTTTGGTGAAGATATCAATATTTGCACCTGCTACATCACCAGAGATAGTCGGGTTAAAGGTTTTGTTCACATTGATATTTTGGATCACATCAGTACCAAAGAAATCAAGGGAAACGTTTTTATACAATGGATTTTCAGAAGGCAAAGGCAAACCATTTAGGGAAGTAGAGTTATAACGATCACCTAAACCACGTACCAATACGTTTCTTACACCTTCTTGTCTAGAAACACCGGCCATTTTAGTCAATGCTGCCCTTGCATCGCTAACACCTTTTCTAGAAAGTTCTTGAGCTCCAATGGACTCAATCATCAGGTTTGATTTTTTTCTTTCTTCCAATAGCGCCAATTCAGTGAATTTCTCACGGCGTCTAGTTACCACGACTTCTTCGATTACGGCATCTACATTTTTAAGTGCAAAAGACAAGAACTCAGTGTCGTTGGATTGAAGGGTAAAGTTAAGTTCTTGGGCATCGTAGCCCATTAGAGTTGCACGAATTAGGTATTCTGCAGATTTATCACTAGGTAGCGGGATGTAAAATTCTCCCTTGTCATTGGTAGTTGTTCCTAATTGGGAGTTAGCAATTGTTACTGTAACACCTGCCAGCGGTTGGTAAGACTCGATGTCGACAACCGTTCCTTTTACTCCAAATGGTGCTTGCTGAGCATAAGTCATTAATACGCCTAAGCATAGGACCAACAATGAAAATAGTTTTTTAATACAATTCATACTATGTTAATATTATGTTGCAAAAGTATAATCGCATTGTTACGTGAATATTAACACTCCATTATGTTAATATTAGTCTCTGGTTAATTAATTGTTAAGACATCTATTAGTCAAATTGTTACCCTTTAGATTGGTTTTAGCCAACAATTAGTGTTATTTTGCAACAAAGAAATATTATGAGCGATTTTGTATTAAAGACTTCCAATTTATCGTATCAATATCCAAAAGGTCCCCAATTATCTTTTCAAGATTTACAACTTTCTGACCAGGAGCATACTCTAGTTTTAGGGGACTCAGGTTCTGGGAAATCCACTTTATTGAATCTAATTGCAGGATTTTCATTACCGACAACTGGCGAGGTAATTATTAAGGGTCAGAATTTATACCAACTTTCGGGGAGTGATTTGGATAAATTCAGAGCGCAAAACCTAGGATTTATTTTTCAGGAGGCTCATTTATTAAAAAACTTAAATGTAACAGAAAATATCAAATTAGCTCAGAGTTTGGCAGGTCTTGCTACGGATGCTTCAGCGATCCAAACCTTGTTGGAGAAATTACAACTTGGAGGTTATGGAAACCGGAAGCCCAATGAATTAAGTCGGGGTCAGGTTCAACGAGTGGCCATTGCAAGAGCATTGATCAATAAACCGGCTTTATTGATTGCGGATGAACCAACGGCTGCATTGGATGATAAAAATACTTTTCTAGTAGTGGAATTAATCAAGGAACTGGCGAAAGAACAAGGCAGTACCTTATTAATATCGACCCACGACAAGAGATTGAAGGATGAATTTACAAACAACTATATATTAGCTGCTCAATAAGATGAATACATTACAATTAGTTTGGAAAAACATATCACAACAATGGGGATCCACTTTGTTAAGTATCATCCTAACTGCATTTGGCGTTGCGATTTTGGTCAGTATCTATATTACAAGCGATACGTTTGAAAAACAACTGGATAGTAACAGTAAGCAAGTCGATTTAGTGGTGGGTGCAAAAGGAAGCCCATTGCAATTAATTCTAAGTTCGCTATACCATGTAGATAACCCAACAGGAAACATCAAACTGGCCGAGGCAGAAAAGTTGATGCAGAATCCATTTATTGAGAAAGCAGTTCCAATTTCCTTAGGAGATAATTTCAAAGGACATCGTATTGTAGGTACTGACACCAGTTTTATGGGCCTGTATGAATTGCAACTTGCTGAAGGGAAATTATGGGGGAAAAGTTATGAGGTTGTCATTGGAAGTGAAACTGCGAGAAAAAATAAATTAAAATTAGGTGATAATGTTCATGGCGCCCATGGTTTGGCTGAAAATGCACATGTTCATGAAGACCATCCTTTTACTATAGTAGGTATTTTAAAACCTTCAGGATCCATTGTTGACAATCTGTTGTTGACGAATTTGGAAAGTGTGTGGGATATTCATGGTATTGGTCATGAAGACCATGATCATGAGCATGACCATGCAGAAGGAGATCATGATCATGACCATGCTGACCATAGTCATGAACAGGATGATCATCAACATGAGGCTGGTCATTCACATGAGGATCATGATCATGCTGACCATGACCACGATCATGCGCATGAAGCCGAAACTCCTCAAACAAGTCCATCAGCGCAGGTAACTGAAGATAGTCTTGTAACCGAGCGACCAAGATCGGATGTATTTGTAAAAAGTATTGCTGATGACATTGTTCAAGATAAAGGATTAGAAATTACTGCTTTATTGGTGAAATTTAGCAGTCCTGCAGCCATTGGGGTTGTTCCTAAATTGGTGAACCAATCCACAAGCATGCAAGCGGCATCGCCGGCATTAGAAACAGCCCGTCTATTTTCATTGATGGGGGTTGGAATTGACTCCTTGGAGATCTTGGCATACGTGATTATGATCATTGCAGGTTTGAGCGTATTTATTAGTTTATATAATGCATTGAAAGACCGCAAATATGATCTTGCCATCATGCGGACCTTAGGCGCCAGCAAAATTAAACTATTCACTATGCTGATTGTCGAAGGATTAGTAATAACATGTATCGGAGGGATTCTAGGATTATTGATTGGACATATCGGACTATATTTGATCAGCACCCAAACGAGTCAAAGTGCTGACTTTATACATGCATTCCAGATTTATAGTAAAGAATGGTTAATTTTGCTTACTGCTTGTTTGATTGGTGTGATTGCATCGATCATCCCTGCGGTGAAAGCATACAACACAACAATTTCTACCATTTTAGGTAATAAGTAATGATGAAGAAGATTTTATTTACAGTATTCGTATTGATGATGACAGTGAGCTTTTCAAAGGCTCAGATTGGGAATTATAGCAGTGAGGCTCAGGTACCGGATCATACTCCAATGATGAACAGCACCTGGGAGGCCATTGATAAGATGATGTATAAGGTTTCGACGGTTGGAAATAAAAAAGTTTATACCCCCACCTATCCACCTGCATTAAAAAAATTGGAAAACACCGTGGTAGATTTACCAGGTTATATGGTTCCATTGGTAAGTGGAAGAAACCACAGTACTTATATGTTATCGGTATTGCCGATCACGCAATGTCAATTTTGTGGTACTAATGGTATTCCGCCAATGGTAGAGATTTTTATGAAAAAAGGTACTGTTAAATTCACGGACGAACCGATCAAGATCAAAGGCAAGATGAAATTTAATCCGGAGCCATTAAAAGGGAATGCCGAGATTCAAATTATTGATGCGGAATTAGTAAACTAACGGTTTAGAAGCGCAATTTCTGCGCAGGCATATAAAGCGGCCGTTTCTGTGCGTAATCTGGCTTCTCCTAGAGAAACTGGAATAAAACCTACAGAAATGGCTTTTTCTATTTCTGATGGGGAGAAATCTCCTTCAGGGCCAATCAGGATAAGGTAGTTTTGATGAGGCTTAAATTCTTGATTCAGGAACTTCTTATCTTGATCTTCAACACAATGAGCAATGGCTTTATTCAGTGATTGATGGTCTGCAATATTCTTCAGGAAGGAATCTAAGGAGGTAGCTTCGTTTAGAACGGGCATATAAGCCTTTAGAGACTGTTTCATCGCGGAGACGATTACTTTATTCAAACGTTCAGTTTTTACGTCCTTACGCTCAGAATGCTCCGAAATAATAGGTGTAATTTCTTGAATTCCGATTTCAGTTGCTTTTTCCAAAAACCATTCGATACGATCAATATTTTTGGTAGGAGCTACAGCAATATGCAAATGATATTGCGGCTTCTGAAATTCGGCTTGATAAGAAAGAATGTTTAATTGAGTTCTTTTTGGATGTGGATCTGAAATCTCAGCATCATAGAATCCCCCTACTCCATCAATGAGTTGAACTTTGTCACCTTGATTCAATCGCAATACACGAACAGCATGCTTACTTTCTTCTTCAGAAAGCTGATAAGATTTTTGTTCGGGAATTAAATCAGCTGTATAGAATAAATGCACAATATCAATAATTATTCTTCGTCCTCGTCGTTTGCAGTTTCGACAAGATCAAGTTTTACAAATTCAATATTTTGCTGTGTTTTTTTGATAATGGTAAATCTATACCCAAGTTCTTCAGTACTATCGCCTACATCAGGGATTTTTTCAAATAAATGAGAAACCAATCCAGCTACAGTATCGTAATCAGAACTTTCAGGTAATTCTAAAGGAAGATATCCATTGGCATCATGCACACTAGCACCTGCGTCTACCATAAACTCCGTTTCAGAGATTTGCTCAACAACTGGTGTTTCTTCATCATACTCATCCTGGATCTCTCCAACTAACTCTTCTACAATATCCTCCAAGGTCACCATCCCTGCCGTTCCACCAAATTCATCAAGTACAAATGCGATCTGAATTCTCTTTTGTTGGAACTCAGTCATTAAGTCATTGATTTTCTTTGTTTCCGGGATAAAATAAGGCTTACGCATGATATTCTTAAGAACGACCTCTTTTCCTTTAACTAATAAAGGAAGGATATCCTTCGTATGGACAACACCGATAATTTGGTCGATATTATCATCATAAATAGGAATACGTGAGTACCCTTCTTCAGTCACAGTATTGATAAAATCTTCAGCAGAATCGTCTTTATCGACCGCTACGATCTTGGTTCTAGGAACCATAATATTCTTAACAATCCGCTCATTGAAATCGAATACATTCTTGATCAATTCATGTTCTGCATTGTTCAATGCACCGCTTTCTTTACCTTTCTCAAGAAGGTATTGTAATTCTTCAGAAGAGTGGCTGGCTTCATGCGCACTTACTTGAATTCCGATTAATCTTAAAAGGAAATTTGCAAAGCCATTCAAACACCAGATTATAGGTCTGAAGATGTAATAGAAAAATTGAAGGGGAAGCGCCACTTTCATTGTAGTAGCCACGGGTTTTTGGATCGCAATAGATTTAGGTGCTAATTCACCAAAAACAATATGTAAGAAGGTAATGATACTAAATGCAAGGACGTGTCCTAGATTAGTAGCTAATTTACCAGTAAGTTCAATGCTGAATACTCCGAAGATTTGATGCACAATTTTGGTCATCACGGCTTCACCCACCCAACCAAGTGCTAGGGAAGCCAGGGTGATACCTAATTGAGTCGCTGCGAGGTAGCCATCCAAATGTTCAGTAATGTTTTTAGCCATTTTGGCCACATTACCTCCGGATTTAGCTTGCAGCTCTATTTGAGAGGCTCGGACTTTAACAATAGCGAATTCAGCTGCAACGAAAAAACCATTTGCAAGCACTAAAAAGATAGTCCAAAAAATATCAATTGCCATGATTTAGGTTTTTATTAGCGAATTCTTTCTTGTACAATTCTAAACTCTCTAATATAACATTTTGAGCGATAGCTCGATTACTTAATTTATTAATAATAACTTTTTTTCCTTCAAGGTTTTTATACTCTTGAAAGAAGTTCACGATTTCTTTCATGGTATGGGGAGGGAGTTCGGAGATATCGTTGATATAATTTACGGCCATATCATTTTTAGCTACGGCAATAATTTTATCATCTTGATCTCCAGAATCGGTCATGCTCATCACACCAATGACCTTAGCATCTACTAGGGATGCAGGAACAAGATCCACTGAACATAGCACAAGTATGTCCAGTGGATCTTTGTCGCCACAGTAACTTTGTGGAATAAAACCATAATTAGCAGGATAGACCATTGAAGAATGTAAAACTCTATCCAACTTAATCATTCCGGAAGCCTTGTCAATTTCATATTTCCCTCTGGATCCTTTTGGGATTTCAATGACTGCAGTTACAGTATTTGGAACATCTTTCCCAGGGGAAACTTGATGCCAAGGGTGCTGTTCTTGTCCTAGCCCAGTAAGGCTGGAAAACATTAAGAACAGGGACAATAAAATTGAGAGGTCCATGAAAATGGTTACTTAGTCCTAATTTCTTTATTGTAAAGTTCTACACTTTCCATGATGATATTTTGGGCATAAGCGCGGCCATAAAGATTTTCGATGGTCACATTTTTGCCTTCAAGTGCTTTATAATCTTGGAAGAAGCGAACGATTTCCTTCATTGTATGAGGAGGTAATTCAGATAGGTCGTTAATGTAATTTACGGACATATCGTGTTTAGCTACAGCAATGATTTTATCATCTTGTTCACCATTATCAATCATGTGCATAACACCGACAACTTTGGCTTCGATCATACACATAGGGTAAACATCAACTGAACATAAAACCAAGATATCCAAAGGGTCTTTATCGTCGCAATAAGTTTGAGGAATGAATCCGTAGTTTGCAGGATACATTACAGAGGAGAACAAAACGCGGTCTAATTTAATCAAACCACTGTCTTTGTCGATTTCGTACTTCGCTTTAGAACCTTTAGGAATTTCGATAATGGCATTTACGGAGTTAGGCAAGTCCTCACCAGGAGACACTTGATGCCAAGGATGTTGTGTACTCATTAAATAATTACTGTTTGTTTATTTCGTTTTTCGTTTTTCTATTTTTCAACCACTTTTTAAGTAGTGCAATTGCAATTGGAAGGAATGCTATGACGATTAGACCGACGATGATATATTCAACATAGTCAATAATCCAAGGGAATTTAACGCCCAAATAGTATCCAGTTAGTGTTAACAAGGACACCCATAATAATGCTCCCAAGATGTTATAAAGGACGAACTTCCTGAAGTTCAGCTGTACAACACCTGCAAATATCGGTGCAAATGTACGAATAATGGGTACAAATCGTCCAATTATTAATGCAGTTCCGCCATATTTCTGGAAAAACTCTTCCGCCATGATGACATATTTGCGTTTAAAAAGGATGGAATCCTTTCGTTTAAACAGCATTGGACCCGTTCGATGGCCAAACCAATAGCCTGCGAAGTTACCGAGTATTCCGGCGGCTAATATGCCGAAATAAAGTGTAACAATATCTACATCTATTTTATGAAGGGCACAGAAAAGACCTGCTAAAAACAGCAAATAATCTCCTGGAAGGAAGAATCCAAAGAAGAGACCGGTTTCGGCAAAAACGATAAGACAAACGATGTAGAACCCACCGTGACTTAAAAGATATTCAGCATCTAGCAATTGTTGAAAAGACAACAAGTATTCTTGCATAGTTAAGTATATTTCCCGCTATGAAATTAAGCTGGGTTTGTTATTGTTGAGATTGCTTCACGAATATTGTCTGCAATAGTATTCATTGTTTCCTCTGAAAGTTTCAACTTTGGTTTTTCAAAGTTCATGTCATGGACATGATTCAAAGGCATCAAGTGAATATGAGCGTGGGCAACTTCTAATCCTACTACAGCTACACCGACTTTTTTACATGGATAAGCTTGTTTGATTCCTTGCGCTACGATTTTAGCGAAAACCCACATTCCCATATATTCTTCGTCATTAATATCAAAGATATAGTCTGTTTCTTTTTTGGGAATTACTAGGACATGTCCTTCTGTTAGTGGATTTACATCTAAAAAAGCTAAGTAATCATTGCTCTCGGCAACTTTATAGGCAGGAATTTCTCCTGCAACGATTTTAGCGAATATGGTTGACATAAACTATAGTTCAATTTCGTGAGAAACAAAGATAATAATTTTGTGCAGATATGAACAGGAAATAGCCCCCATAACAGCGTAAGATTTAACTTGAATGTGACATTTAATGATTTCTTAATACTAAAAACAGACAATTATTGGCAAATTCTTAAAAATTCCTGAAATCCTAACGCCTTTATGCTCAGATGTAAGCCATTGAAAATCCCTAAAAACAAAAAAAGCCCCTCGATTGAGGGGCTCATAAATTTTAAGATAAGTGCGGTTATGGCATACCGCACATAACCTATATATCGTTATCTTGAAATCTCCAAAACTTCTAACTCCAGCTGTCCTGCAGGAACGTCAACCGTCGCGATATCGCCAACCTGAAGCCCTAAAAGACCCTGGGCAATCGGTGATTTAACAGAGATCTTTCCTGCTTTTAAATCAGCCTCAGTCTCCGATACCAATTGATAGGACATCACTGCTCCGTTCTTCTTGTTCTTTATCTTCACATATGATAATGCCAATACTTTGGAAGTATCGAGATTTGATTCATCAATGATTCTTGCAGATGCCAATACTTCTTCTAATTTCGCAATCTTCGCTTCATGTAGCCCTTGAGCTTCTTTCGCGGCATCATATTCTGCATTCTCAGAAAGGTCACCTTTATCTCTCGCTTCAGCAATCGCTTTAGCAATGTTTGAACGACCTTCTGTTTTTAGGTATTGTAGCTCTTCTCTTAGCTTTGTTAGACCTTCTTCTGTGTAATAAGTTACTTCTGCCATAATATTAACCTTTTACCCTCTTTTTATAGTTTTCTAATTTTTTAATAAACAAAAAAAAAGACAAGACCACACTATCCACTAATAGGACAACATGGTCTTGCTCTTCTGACGAAGTTATATAATTTAATTCAATAAACCAAATTTCTAACTTACATCTTCATTCTCTTCATTGATGAATCTATAACCCAATCCTCTAACCGTTTGTAAGTAGTAAGGTTTATCTGGATTGGTCTCAATTTTCTTTCTTAAACGCACAACGTGCATGTCTAATGTACGGGTATTTACATTTGAACTATAACCCCAAACGACCTCCATTAATTCCTCACGAGTAATATCGCGACCTTTATTCTGAAGGAAGTGCAATAAAATTCGGTTTTCAAGAATGGTAAGCTCGATTTTCTTGCCATCACGTACTAAGGAGTGTACATTCGGATGGTGTTCGGTATCACCAAAGTGATACACTTCATTTTGTGTTTTAGGCACAAAGAAACGAACCTTATTCTCAATCATGGCCACTAACACATCCATATTGAATGGTTTGGTGATATAATCAGTTACACCATAGCTGTATGCATCAATTTTATCGATGTCTTGAGATTTTGCGGTCATCATAATGATGATGTTTTCAAACCCAGATTTTCTTACTGATTCACATACATCTATCCCTTCCTTTCCTGGCAGCATCCAATCCAATAGAACGATATCAGGTTTTTGATCCAGAATTATTTTTTCTGCTTCTAAACCGTCACTGCATTGAATCACTTGAAAATTCTCGGTTTGCAGACGGTGACTAACCAAAAACCTTAGGTTATCATCATCTTCTACAACGGCAATAGTTATATCTTTATTCATAGTATTCTAAACATTATTTGGGAAAGCTTAAAGTAAAAGTCGTCCCTTCACCCTCTTCACTGCTCACTTTAATCTCGCCCCCCATAAATTCGGTAATCTCTTTACAAAATGCTAATCCGAGCCCTACACTTCCACCCTGATTAAATTGATTCTTTACTCGATAGAATTTCTTAAATATATTCTTTAGTTCATTTTTGTTAATCCCAATCCCCTTATCACTAAATTTCATAATGAAGTGTTTTTTGGATTGTTGAACACTAATATCAATAAATTTTCTCGAAACTTCGGAATATTTATAAGCATTATCTATTAAATTCTGGAACACGGAATTCAATAAAACCGGATCAGTATGCATTTTACTATCCACATCAATATGATGGGTCAAGTTTAAATCCGGATACTTAATTCGTGTAGCCTCAAATACTTCCTCGCAAAAACTGTTCAAATCAATGTATTCTCCCTTGAATTTTAACGATTTATTTTCTATCTGCGTGAAAGACAAGAGTTTATTCATTAAATTATTTAGCTTATCCGCCTCCTGATCTAAGATCTTCCCATACATCGCCCGCTCTTGGTCACTAATCTTCTCCGCACTTCTAATATTATTTCCCGCAATCTTGATCACACTTACCGGTGTTTTAAACTCATGTGTAAGGTTGTTAATAAAATCATATTGCAACTGAAATAACCTACTGTTTATTGAAATATTCCTATAAATTAAATAAATAATTAACAATAAAATTAAATATAAAAGTGAAACTCCCAATACTACAGGAAAAAATCTTCTATTTATTTCTCCTCTCAAAAAATGTTCCGAGGAATCAAACTGCAATTTATAATCCGACAAAGCCCCTGGCAAAGGCATATCCGTTGATAAATAAGCCTTTTCCTCCATCACATTTGGATCAGCAACTGCCTTTATCCTAATACTTTCAAATAGTCGCTGTTGATTATTGACAATTTTAATCTTTTGAGGATTGACCTTATAAACGAATAAATCCTGGTCAAATGCTACAGGTGTGGTGACAGAAGTAGTATCATCCATCAATGATTTATAGGCACGAAGGGTATTTACTCGTGGAATATTTAAATAAGTAATCTTTCCAGGTACTGTATTATAAAATATTCTATAAATATCATTTTCACTTAAAGAGGTAGAATCGTCCAGGACGTCCAGGAAATTCACCATCTTAATCGCCATATTATTGAAATCATCCGAATTTAATCGGTTCTCCATCCCCGAAATACTCTCCTTGACCAATTTATTTTCTTTATCCAACTTATATGAAAAAATAGATCTTGGATAAATAAATAGGTTTTGAAGCCTCACTCCTCTCACGGCAGCATTTTGATTCGTGAATAGAACATCATAAAATATGATTTCATCCACAAAAGGATTCTTCCTCAGAACATTCTCTGAATAATTGATGGCATGCGTAGAATCCAAATAACCTTGGTAATTGGAAACTTCAGAAATATCGTTGTTAAAAAAGCTGTTGAAGGGCTTTAAGGTCGCATCGAAGACATCGACTTTACGGTTGTAGAATTCGGATTCCACAAAATTCGACATCATGGTTCTAGCCAAAAAAACTGAAATGATATACAAAACAGTCAAAAAGGCTAAAAAGGCTATTAATAAACCGATGTTTTTTCTGTATTTACTAGCTCTCTTTACCATAATGGTCTACTTCAGGTATCCGGCAAGAAATTTTTCAATCTCCTGGTAATATTGCACAATATTCTCTTCATTTCTAAAACGCTTACCTTCCTCCTTCTTGAAGATATATCGTACAGGTATCTCATTGCTCTTCAATTTACCAACAAATTGATTAGCATCCGTCACTGAGCTATATTTATCTTTTCCTCCTTGGAAAAATAATACAGGAATACGCACTTTATCAGCATGAAATATTGGGGAAATAGCTTGGAAAAGCTCTGGTTCTGTTTCCGGATTCCCAATGATTCTATAAAACAATTGCACATAGTGCTTTAAGTGCGGCGGGATTTCTCTAAAATAGGTAAATAGATTACTATATCCTGAAGAGGAAATGGCGCATTTATAGAGAGACGGATTAAAGGCCGCTGCATAAAGCGCTGAATAACCGCCAAAACCTGTCCCCATGATTGCGATCTTCTCTTTATCAGCAATCCCTTGGTGAATCAGCCAGGCCACACCATCCGTGATATCCGATTGAATCTTGCCACCCCATTCCTTAAACCCTGCGGTCCAGAATTCTTTACCATAACCTGTGGAGCCACGATAATTGACCTGAAAAACAGCATAACCTCGGTTAGCCAAAAACTGCACCTCTGGATCAAAGCCCCATTCAGACCTCCGATTTGGACCATCATGGACCAAAACGACTACCGGACTATTCTTTCGTTTATGCTTCGGATAAGTAATATAGGCATGAATGGTTTTATTATCACGTGAAAGAAATTCGACTTCCTCCATCTGATTGAATTCCATCCCTTTCAACTTCGGATTCTCCTCATTTAACAATTGTAGATCATCCTTTTCCTTATTGTAATAATAGGTCTCCCCCGGGTGAACATCACTATACACCCTCACAATGAACCCATTCAAACTTTTATCACTATCCAAAAAGCCAATTTCAGATTTGTCAAATTTCTTTTTCAGTTTTTTGTAAACCTCTTTATAGGTTTCGTTGAAGATGTTTTTCTTGTATTTATCAATAAAAGAAGTGGCATAAAGCATTTCTTGCAGATTCGCAGAATATCCTTCAGCTCCTAAATCACCTGATTCATTCTCATAGATATTTCGGACTTCTTTTCCCTTTTCCACATCAAATTCAACCAAGGCTAATTTATCCCGCTCCTGATTAGATAAGGCATAGACATTTTTCGGAGAATTCTTAACAAAGCCTAACGGAATAAACACCGTTTCAAAATCATTTTTCATGACCTCCTTGAAGGGCTGGTTTTCTGCATTTCGATAAAGAATGGACTCCTGAACACTATCGCTGGTCAATGCCATCCTTACCACTGCATCTGGTGCACCAATCCAACTCACGACATTCCCAGGGTTGCGATGTACCAATTCTGGCTTTTTCCCATTAAGATAAATTCTATAGAGGTCAAAAAGCGAAGAATCACGCAAATTCATACTTGCCAAAATACTACTGTCTTTCTCAATGATTGGATAAACCCAGCGTAACTTGGATTTCTTCGGTTCAAACAATGCCTGACGTTTTTCCGTACGCACATTGATTTGAAACATTCTTAAACTATCTGTTGGGGATTGTGTATTAGAGAAGATAATCTTATCATTATTCAGCCAAAAGAAACTTTGGACATTGAGGTTGATCTGATAAGTGAGTTGTTTTGAAGAATCCGGCTCTATTAAGTCCAGAATAAAGATATTTTTACAATGATCATGTACGCCTAAGTAAGCAACTTTACTCCCATCAGGAGACAGTCTAAAAGAGGTTCTTTCAGGTTTTACAAAAAAATCCTCAATAGGGACACGTACATGTGCAGCCTGCTCTTGTTTACATGACGATAAAGCAATCAACATAAGTAGAACAGAGAACAAGTAATTAATATTCATTCTATTTTTTTAGACTCTAATCAAATATTATAAAAAAATACCGTAAAGTTCCTTTTGCAACCTTAATTTTACAGCATTAAAAAAGTTTAAATAATTATGTTTTTATACAACGTATCCATCATCATAGAAGATTCTGTACATCAAGAATTAATCAATTGGACGAAAGGGTTATTAAATGAAAACCCTGACTACACCATTAAATTATTAAAAATGCTGCATTCTCCACACGAAGGACAAACGTATTGCCTTCAAACTATTTTGAATAGTGAAGAAGAAATTGAGATGATTAAAGAACAGGTTATTCAGAAACTCCAGGACTATATTAGCACACATCATGTTGAAAAAGCATTCCTTTTTGACAGCATCATGCAATATATCCCTCATAATTAACCTCCTAAATTTGCACTATTCTTTCTGTCCCCATATAGTTTTGGGTCAAAAGACACCTTTGGAGAAAGGTAGTGCAATAATACTAATCTTGAATAACGGTAATTAAAAGGAGCAAATATTATTATGGCAATGAACAGAACTGCGATATATAACCAAGGGGACTCACTTCCTGTAAAGTAGGCTGTAGCCAAGGCTAACATCAAAACTTCTGCAACTGAAAATGCATAACTTACATACATGGCTGCATAAAAATAGCCGGGCTCTATTTCGAATTTAAATCCACAATGTGGACAAAATTCATGCATTTTCTGCTTTGATAAACCATATGCTGAACCAGAATACATATTCCCAGTTCTACATTTTGGACATTTACTTTGACAAACAGCTTGAAATTTTGAAATCATTTTTTATTCCTCAATCTGTTTTATCATGTGCATAGAATTGGAACCACTCGTGTTTCTGAATTTTTTGTACCATAAAAATCCAACCCCTGCGGCTATCATAAATGGCATTGCTAATAAAAACAAAATACCATCATTCAAACCTTTCCCTTGGGTATTGCCTTCTTGCGTACTATTCTCAGCATTCAAAGTACACATCGCACATTGAGCCGAACTCACAGTAGGCAAAGTCATAAGCGTAATACTCAATAGACTAGCAATTAAACTTATTCTGAATTTATGAATGATACTCATACCGCAAAGTTAACGTAATTATCCTAAATTTCTTATATGTTTCCTTTAATCAGGACATTAAATTTCTCCCAGAAGCCATCTTCAGGCAATGGCGCCTTAATGATCATCGCTTCTTCTTTGATCGGATGGACAAAACTTAAAGACCTAGAATGCAAACAAATCGTACGTCTATGGCTTCCACGTTGGTAGCCGTATTTGTTGTCTCCAACAATCGGACATCCCATATAAGCCAGTTGGCTACGAATTTGATGCGTACGACCTGTCAACGGATTCACCTTCAACAAATAATAGCCATCTAACTGTCCAACAACCTCATAATTCAACTCCGCATAACTTCCATTCTTTACTTCACGATCATAAGCCTTGGTAATCATCTTCTTCCGATCCCGGAGTAACCAATTCTTAAGTGTTCCTTTAGGATGTTTCGGTTTTTCACGAACTAATGCCAAATAGGTTTTCTCCACCTTACGGTCATGAAATAATCGATTCATTCGGTCCAAACCCTTACTGGTTTTGGCAAATAAAATCATCCCACTTACCGGGCGGTCCAAACGATGGATTACCCCTAAAAATGCTGCATTCGGCTTATTATATTTCTTGGCTAAAAAATCCTTCAACATGTCTTCCATGGATGCATCTCCTGAAACATCGACTTGGACAATGTCTCCACCTCGTTTATTGATCGCTATTAAATGGTTGTCTTCGTAAAGAACATCCTTTTCTGAAATACTCATATTAATTATAAAAAAAGCGTCTGCTATGGACGCTTTTTAATTTTTTATTTAATTCTTGAAATTATTTGATTGAATCTTGTGCTGCAGCTGCTTCTTCTTTTGCTTTTTTCTTGAAGAAACCTCTTAACAAGAAATTGCTTTGTAAAGCCTCCATATTCTGATCCAATTTCTCAGTGCTCAAGTTCAAGTTTCTTAAGATCTGCTTGATCTCATTTGCAGCCTCCGGATCGTTGGTCAACACCCCGATTGCATTGTCCTTATCATTTAAACGCTCAGTAGTTTGGTTCAAATTAGCCATTAATGCTGAAGCTGTTTGGGTAACTCCTTGCAATTGAGCCGCTGATTCTCTTAAACTAGCGAATACTGCAGTATCAGTGGATAACTCATGAATTAATCCTTGATTGCTGTTTAATTTCTTAGTCAAAGTAACCAAGTTATTAACTGCTTGATTCGCTTGAGTCATGGTTCCATTTAAGGTTGTAACCGACTGTTTTAAGTTATTAGCAATCGTTTCATCGGTCATCATCGCTCCAACAGCACCTTTTCCTTCTAGAAGATTCTTCGATAATGCGGCGAAGTTTTTAGTGATTTCCACAAGGTTTTCATTGTTTACTTGTAGTGTAGCCAGCATCGCATCCATTCCTCCTGAAACTCCAGACTTGATTTCATCTCCATTTTCAATCTGAGGGTAAGCTTCTGTCCCGCCAACTAAGCTAATAATCGCATTACCAATTAATCCATCTGAACTCAAGGTAGCAATCACGTCCTTACGAATGAATTTGCTTGATTTCTCCTCCACATTCATGACCACACGCACATTCTCAACGCTTTCAAATCCTATCTCCTTGATAATACCAACTTTAACCCCTGAAAACCAAACGTTATTCCCAACTTTCAAACCTTTTACATCTTTGAAATATGTTGTAACGGTCAAGTTTTTAGAGAATTTGTTTTGCTGAGTTCCAATAACTAAAATCCCTGCAACTAAAATGATTAACCCGATAAAGGTAAACAACCCTACTATAATCGATCGTTTTCTCTCTGATGCTGCCATATATTCTGTTATACTATAAAATTATAATCATAAAAAGGTTTAACTCTCTCATCATCTGTATCAAATATTTCTGAGAATTTACCTACTCGTTCAAATTTACCTTCCAATAACATCGCCACGCGATCACCTACCATCTTTGCACAAGCTAAATCGTGGGTAATAATAATGGAGGATGTTTTATATCGTTCCTGAACCTCATTGATCAAGGTATTAATATCCAAACAGGTTAATGGATCCAATCCAGCTGTTGGTTCATCATACATCATGATATCAGGTCTCAAAATCAATGTTCTAGCAATACCTATCCGTTTTCTTTGTCCACCAGAAAGCTCCGAAGGCATCTGATTAATAGTCCTCAACAACCCCACCCCATCTAACACATCTTCAACCTCACGGTTGATTTCTGCCCTGGTCAGATTTCTTTTATTCCTAACTAAAGGAAACTCAAGGTTTTCACGAACAGTCATACTATCATATAACGCACTATTCTGAAAAGAAAAGCCTATTTTCAAACGTAAATCCCGCAATTCCTTTTCATTCAATTCATTGACAACCTCTCCTAGAACAGTAATATTCCCTGCATCAGGTTTTAATAATCCGGAGATTAATTTGATCAATACAGATTTCCCTGTACCCGATCTCCCCAAGACTACCAAGTTCTCGCCATTATATAATTGTAAATCAACGTTGCGCAATACATGCAAATCCCCAAAGGACTTACTTACACCCTCAACATTGATAACAACATCTTCGTAATTAATATCTACTGGTTTTTTCTGTTCCATAAATGATTATCCCATTAATGCTAGAACCTGAACAATTAATAATTCCTCAATAAATACAATAAACATGGAAGCAACTACAGCACTATTTGCTGCTTTACCAACTCCTTCTGTACCTTTTGAAGAATAATAACCGACATAAGTACTCACAAACCCAATTGTAAAACCGAATACAATAGCCCTGAAAACCATTGCAAAAATATCTTTTGGCGCAATGGCTTCAAAAACTTGAGTAATAAAACTTAATATACTTAATTGATCTTTTGAAATAATACTCAAATATCCACCTGCTAATCCAATTCCTGCTACATAAAAACATAAAACAGGAATCATAAAAGTTGTAGCAATTATTCTACTAACAATCAGAAATTTAAATGGATTTGTACCAGACACTTCCATTGCATCGATCTGTTCAGTAACATTCATGGAACTTAGTTCCGCCCCAATCTGTGAACCTACTTTCCCAGATGCAATCAAAGCCGTCACCAATGGTGCTAAGGCCCGAACAATAGCGATTGAAATCAATGCTGGTAGCCAAGATGCTGCTCCAAACTCCTCCAATGAGGGCCTAGACTGCTTGGTAAATACAAAACCAACAATAAATCCAGTTAAACTAATCAAAGGAAAGGATTTCCATCCAATTTCATAACACTGTCTGATGATCTCTTTAAACTCGTAAGGTGGGCTCACCACTTCGCGAAAAAAACGCATCAGAAAGCGGTGAATCTTCGCAAACTCTAGTAATAAGGACTCAATTTTCTTAGCCATTAACTATCTGTATTATCGTATTTCTTCAATATTGAAATCGGAAATATTTCGTGGCAAATGTACAAAATTTCTATTATCCATGCGGAAACTGTATTCAATATTAGCAGAAACAGCTTCACAGCAAAAAAGTTTGACAAAATTATTATACAATTAAACCTTTCCTAAAAACCTCATGTCATACCTACAAATTATGGTGAAAAATAAACATTTTGACATATGAAAAATTTGAAAACATCCACAATATACAGCGCATTTCTAATAATGCTTCTTGGGTTATTCAGCATGAAACCTGCCGCTGCCCAAGGTTATGATGATGTCGATTTCGATGTTTTTCATGAAGAACTGGATCCGTATGGTGACTGGGACTATGATGATGAATATGGAAATGTATGGTATCCAGATGAAGATGATGATTTCAGACCTTATGGCTCTAACGGTTATTGGACAATGACCGAATATGGTAACACTTGGGTTTCAAATTATGACTGGGGATGGGCGCCATTCCACTATGGTCGCTGGATTCACAGACCCCATAGAGGATGGGCATGGATTCCAGGATATGAATGGGGACCTGCTTGGGTAGATTGGCGTACCGGTGGTGGATACTACGGTTGGGCTCCTATGCGCCCTGGTGTAAGTGTAAATGTGAGCATTGGATTGCCACTTGACTTATGGGTATTTATTCCAACGAACCGAATCTATGATCGTTATATAAATAGACATTGGTCTTATGGTCGTCGTAATATCTATAACAACACAACAATCATCAATAACACCTATATTGTAAACAACAATCGTTATTACGGTGGTCCCGCTCGTCGCGACATCGAAAGACATATTGGTAGACGCGTTGATGTTAGAAATGTAAACTTCGATAATAGACGTGGGGCATCACGTGTTAGTCGTAGTTCAGTTTCAATGTACCGTCCTGACCGAAACAACCGCAACGATCGCGCTCTAACTAACAGAAGTGGTCGCCTTGAAAACTCGCGTAACTCCCGTTCGAATGACAGATCTCCAGCAAATCGCGTAGAGAAAAGCAGAACTTCTGGACGTGGAAATAGCGAAAGAAGCAACAATGGTTATAGAATTACCAGAAATGCAAACGGCCAACGTGAAATGCATATCGGAAGTGGAAATTCAAGCCGTGCCGAACGTGGAAACAGCAATAATTCTCGCTCTGGTAGAGTAGAAAGAGGAACCAGCACTAGAGATCGTCAACCAACTTCTCGTGGTCAAGTTTCAATGGACCGTTCTAACTCTAGAAACGAATCCGTGAACCGTAACTCTAGATCTTCTAGAAACGAGTCAATGAATCGTAGTTCTAGACCAACTAGAAACGAATCTATGAACCGTAGTTCTAGACCTACTAGAAACGAGTCAATGAACCGTAGCTCTAGACCTACTAGAAACGAATCCATGAACCGTAGCTCTAGACCTGCTAGAAACGAATCCATGAATCGTAGTTCTAGACCTGCTAGAAATGAATCCATGAACCGTAGTCAACCAAGACAATCGGCTCCTCAAAGAGAACAACGTCAACCTAGACAAGAATCTAGGTCACAAAATAGAGTATTCCAAGCTCGTTCTTCTGAAAGACCTCAAAGCCGTCCTTCAGTTCAACGTAGCTCCAATGAATCTCGTTCTTCTGCTAGACCATCCAACAGCCAACGTGCTGAACGTGGTTCAGGAAGAGGAAATAGAGGATAAATTTTTATTTAGTTGAAACAATTTGTTAAAACGGTCCGTCGATTGGCGGACCGTTTTTATTTTCACTTCATTTCCTAAAACCTTTCAACTTCTTTTTTTGAGTTAAAATCAACCTTCATTTTTGTTTAGTAAAAGAGAAAAAAGCATTTTTGTGCCTCCTTTTTGTTAACTTCAATAAAGCACAAGAATAATTTTTACAGTAAATGGCGAAACTTACATCCATTTTAGACAATGATTTTTACAAGTTCACAATGCAATATGCTGTTGTGAAACTCTTTCCGAAAGCGAAAGCACGATATCAATTTATCAACCGCGGAAAACATCAATTCCCTGAAGGCTTTGCAGAAAAACTAAGGGAAGCTGTAAATCAATTGGCAAATCTAAAGCTTACTGCCGCCGAGAAATCTTTCTTTGCCAAAACTTGTCCGTATATCGACCCTACTTATTTTGATTTTCTTCAAGGATATCATTATGACCCCGATGAAGTAACAATTACCCAAGATGGACCTAACTTATCTGTAAAAGTCGAAGGTTACTGGTATAGAACCATTCTTTGGGAAGTACCGCTAATGGCTTTGATTTGTGAAACGTACTATGAGGTGACTGGACAAAAAAGAGTTGATGATGCTGAAGTCATGAAAATTGTCAATGACAAAATGGATAAGTATGATAAACTCAATATTACTATCGCAGACTTCGGAACCAGGAGAAGACATTCTTACGCAGTTCACAACCTGGTGATTAAAGCATTGAAAGAACATCCTTCCAAAACATTTATTGGAACTAGCAATGTTCATTTTGCTATGAAATACCATATCAAACCTATCGGCACTCATGCCCATGAATGGTTTATGTTCCATGCTGCTAAATACGGCTATAAAATGGCCAATCTATTAGGTCTCGAAAATTGGTCTGACGTATATCGGGGCGACTTGGGGATTGCCCTTTCGGACACTTACACCACCGAGGTATTCTTTAAGCAATTTGATAAAAAACTAAGCAAATTATTTGACGGAGTAAGACATGATAGCGGAGATCCAATCGAATTTGCTCAAAAAACAATCGACCATTACAAAGGCAAAGGCATTAACCCACTGACTAAAACTATTATCTTCTCGGATGGATTAGATTATGAAAAAGTGGTGAAAATTGTCAATTTCAGTAAAGATAAAATTGGACATTCCTTTGGTATTGGAACAGACTTCACCAATGATGTAGGTCTGTCTCGAATGAATATTGTCATTAAAATGACCGAAGCATTCCCTGATGAAGGCGAGTGGACTCCCGTAATCAAACTTTCTGATGAACCAAACAAGCACACCGGTGATCCTGAAGAAATAAAAATGGCAAAACGTTTTTTAAATATCCATGGCCATGAATAGAGATGTATATGGCGAAGCCCTCTACGATTATCATGCGCTTGGCAAATTGAATGAACCTCTCCTATTGCATAGCAGCTATGGGGACATCGAAGAAATGCCTATTGAAGTGTTCTTTCGTGAGGAGGAAGATATTCCTGAATTGGAATATATCGCACTATCACTATGTGATGGCAAAGTTTTAGACGTCGGTGCTGGCGCAGGTGTGCATGCCTTATATCTGCAGGAAAAAGGATTCGAGGTTGTTGCCATGGAGATTTCTGAGACAGCTTGTAAGATCATGGAAAAACGTGGGGTAAAGAATATTATCCATGCTGATTTCTTTGACTTCAAGGATCAAAAATATGACACCCTGCTATTTTTAATGAATGGAATAGGGATCGCTGAAACTCTAGATGGGTTTAAGAAGCTCCTGCAACATGCAAAATCGATCCTCACTGACAAAGGACAACTGATCTTTGATAGCTCCGATATTTCTTACCTATACGAAGAATATAGAATCCCTAGACCCGAACATTATTTTGGAGAAATCAATTTCCAATATGAATACAAGGGAAACTTGGGAGAACCTTTTCATTGGCTCTATATTGACCAACAAACCCTTATAAAAATTGCTCATGAAGAGAATTGGGTTGTTCAAATTCTTTTCGAAGATGACAACGATCAATATTTGGTGAGAATGGAACCAAGAAAAGAAATGGATGACGAAATCGATGAAAGTATATAGATTTAAAAAATCAATAAATTAGAATCCTATAATCATTCTTTAATAAAATCAGAAATAAAGAATATTAAACAATTCTATCTCAAATCTCACATCTCATAATAAAAAAATCCCCTCTTTTGGAGGGGATTTTTTATTATGAGATATATTCAAAACCTACATAAGGTACCAGTACCTCCGGAATCTTGATTCCTTTTTCGGTTTGATTATTTTCTAATAGGGTTGCTACGATTCTTGGCAATGCAAGCGCAGAACCATTTAAGGTATGTGCTAATTGCGTTTTTCCATCTTCACCTTTGAAACGAACTTTTAGACGGTTCGCTTGATAAGTTTCGAAGTTTGAAACGGAAGAAACCTCCAACCAACGCTCTTGTGCTGCAGAATAAGTTTCCATATCATAAGTCATCGCTGAGGTAAAACTCATATCTCCACCACATAGACGTAAAACACGGTATGGCAATCCCAATTTTTGCAATAAGGATTGAACATAAGTACTCATCTCTTCCAAAGTTTCATAAGATTTCTCTGGATTTACAATCTGTACCAGCTCTACTTTATCAAATTGGTGCAACCTGTTCAAGCCACGAACATGTGCTCCGTATGACCCTGCTTCTCGACGGAAACAAGGTGTATAACCACAATGTCTGATTGGGAAGTCTTCGCTTTTTACAATCGTATCACGGTAGATATTTGTAATTGGAACCTCTGCTGTTGGAATTAAATAAAAATCGTCATTTGTAACATGATACATCTGCCCCTCTTTATCTGGCAATTGTCCGGTTGCATATGCTGAATCTTCATTTACAACAATTGGAACTTGAACCTCACGATAGCCCATCTTCGCAGCCTCATCTAAGAAAAAGTTAATCAAACCACGTTGTAAACGAGCTCCTTTTCCTTTGTAAACTGGAAATCCAGCACCCGTGATTTTTGTTCCTAATTCAAAATCGATGATATCGTATTTCGCCGCTAGTTCCCAATGTGGCAATGACCCTTCAGGCAATTGTGGAATAGAACCATTTTCTAAAACCACCTCATTGTCCTCAGGAGTTAACCCTTGTGGAACCATTTTATAAGGAAGATTCGGTAATTGAATCAACTTGTCATGCAATTCCTTTTCAACCTTATCCAAGGACTCTGTTAGTTCCTTGATTTGCTCCTTATATGATGCAGATCGCGATTTGATTGCTTCAGCTTCCTCTTTCTTACCTTGACGCATCAAGTCCCCAATTTGCTTCGCGGACGAATTTGCCTCGGCTGCAATAGAGTCAGATTGATTTTGAGTTTTACGACGTTGTTCGTCTAAAGCAATGATCTGATCGACCAATTCTACCTCGTTGAAATTCTTAACTTTTAGTCTCTCAACTACATGGTCCCGATTTTCACGGATGTAATTTAATTGCAACATATAATTATGCTTTTTTATTGATAACGGTAGCAAAGATAAGAAGACAACCGCAATTAATAAACTTGAATTTATTTCCTGACATTTCTAGAATCCATTCATTTTTGTATCATTGCATCATGAAAAACAGATGGTTTCTTTACTTATGCCTTGGTATCATGTACCTTATGCCTCAATTTTTATTGGCGCAAAACTCAATTATTAAGGACTTTACCGTTAAAGAAAATCTTTCTCAGAATGGTAAACTGGCAATTATTGCGATTGATACCGCCGAAAAAACTGATAACACCGTAAATGGTGATTACAATTTTACTATCAACGGTTTTTCCCAAAATCTTAAATTTATTGATGGTGTCGCTGTTACAAGCAACCCTATTGAATCTTCTACCTTCGTATTCTTCAAACATAAATTCGCCGGCTCCGATTTAGGAAAACTCTTCTTCTTGAGAGTGACCGACAAAGGAATAACACCCTACAAAATCAGTGGATTCTTATTGATTATTCTTCCTCTTCTGATTTTATACATCGCCTACAAGTTCAAGCGATTCTTGATTACACTATTAATTATTGCCGCTGTATATTTCTACCTGAACTACAGCAAAGGTTTGGATGTTCGCCAATTAATCGAAAGTAGTATTATGAGCTTGAAGGAACTCTTCTAGAAAGGCATTCCTACCCCGAAGTTGTATTGGATAAAACTATATCTGTCTGGCCAGTTGGTCTGATAGTAATCTTGTTTGAATTTCTTGGAATTGAAAAAATCCTTGATGACCCATTGATTTGAACCTGTAAATTGTGGATCTTTTAACTTCAAACCCGCATCTAAGCGGATAATAAAGTAATCCAAATCAACTCGCAATCCAAATCCTGTCCCTAAAGCTATCTGTGACAGGAATTTGTCGCCTCGGAATTCTCCATTCGGATTGATGATGTCTTCGCGTAATCGCCAAACGTTTCCCGCATCCAAAAAGGTCGCCCCATTTAATTTGGCACCAAAGAAATTATTTAACATCCGGAACCGAAATTCCGCATTGGACTCTATCTTGATCTCTCCTAATTGATCTAGGTTACGAAGGTTTACACGAAATTCAGGATTGATGGAGGAGCGGTTGTAACCCCCTGGACCTAACGTTCTAACCTGCCATGCCCGAATCCCATTCATCCCCCCCGCAAAAAAACTCTTCTCAAAGATCATATTCAATGAGGAATTATTTCCATATGGAACTGCAATCCCTGAATTTAAGCGGAATACAAACTGCTTATTCCCGCCTAAATGTCTATACCACCTGTAATCCACCTCCCCTTTGACATATTGCAGGAATGGAACCCCAAAAATCAACTTCTCACCATCTTCATTTTGCTCAAATTTCATCACATTCCCCAACAATCCTAGTAAATTACCACTCACATCTAAGGCTCCACGGAAATAACTGAAATTCTCCTTACTGGTCAGCTTCGGAGCATTATAGGTATAGGCATATTGTGCCCCCAATCCAAAATACTTACGGTCATTGCTTCGAACATATAGGCCATAGCCCTGGTCATTTAAACTCTGCTTAAATTCTTCATTTAATTGCCCATGCCTATACTCTAAAACAACTGGAGTCAAGCTGTGGATCTTATTGACAGCTTGATACCAAATATAATTCAAGCTATTGATCCAATAACGGTTTGCATAGGTCTGATCTTGAAAAAACAACTGTAAGCTGGATGAAAAAGTGGTCCTTGGCAATCCGTATCGGCCAACACTCCTTACCCTAAATGGGGTAAGCAATCTTGGAAACGACAGGTTCACACCCACCTGAAAATCATTATTGAATATTTTATCTGCCAAATTTCCTGGTAACCTTGAATCAAATAAAACCCCATAGCGTAATTTGACCTCGATAGTTTCAGATCCACCAAATACATTCCGATGGGAAAAAGTATTTCCAACGTTGAATCCGCTCATCCCTGAACTAAAGGTAAACTCCCCTTCTATTTGGTTACTCATGGCTGAACGCGGAACCAAATTATAGTGAACATCCAACTTATTGGAGTCTTTCTGAACATAATTAATCTTTACAGATCGAAAACCATTCATTTCATATAATCGGTCATAGGATAACTCTTCATTACGGCTATTGAACTTGTGCCCTGTTCTTAACAATGCATATCGCGACAAGGGTCTCAACTTAAAATTACCAGTTTGATCGGTATAGAAGATCTTGGTCAAGCTGTCATATTTCCCTTCATTATTCCGCTTTAATTCTGGATCTGCAGCCTCCACGGTGAAGTACACGCTATCTATATAATAAATCTTATGTTTAGTAGAATCCTCCCTGTTGGACACTTGAATCAACAAATCAGCCTGATTTGGCAGTCCAATTGTGTCAATTCCCGTACGCATATATTGTCGCAAATAATCATAGTAACCTGACTCTCGCATTTGGGTGTATAAGCGCTCGCGTTCCAGGTATAAATCTCCGGCATCATAGCGCTTGCCAGATTTTAATAAACTATTCGGAACTACCTTCTCTTGATAAATGGAATCTACCGCCGGATCCTGAACATTGCGACTGATTTCCCGAACAGTATAAGGGTTTCCTAAGTCAGCATTGAAATCAATCTTTGCTTTCTTTTTATTGAACTCTATCTTCGGCTCTACCTTCGCATTGAAATAACCTTTTGTTTGTAAAAATCGTTGAATTTGGGTCGCAGACAATTCCACAACTGCCGAATCTAGAACCCTAGGTGCCTCACCCACATTCTTGATTTTCTCAGTTTTATATCGACCGTTTCGAGTATTGAATAAATTATAAATAGTAAGGTATAGTGGAGAATTTGGACGGATTTCGTTAGCCACATAAAGTCCCGCTGGCTCTTTTAACTCAGGCGTAACACCATTTAAATCAACATCAGTCACCAAATACTGATTATCATCCAGATATTTCGCTGAACGACAGGACGCAATAATTAGCGACAAAAACGTTATACTTGCAAAAAATAAAAAACTTCTTTTATTAGTCATTCATCCCATGTTGTCAAAAGCTCAAATCAGTCTAATTACTTCATTGCAGCATAAAAAGTTCCGTACTCAGCATAACTTATTTGTGGTCGAAGGCATTAAATCCGTTTTGGAATTTATACATTCTTCCTACAAGATAAGTAAAATATTCGCGACAGCTGAGGCAGCTGCAAAATTGGGCAAAATACCGCAAAATATAAAACTTGATGAACTTACAGATGCTGAGTTTAATAAAATAAGTGGATTAAAGAACCCTCAGGGCGCTTTAGCATTGGTAGAAATTCCCCAATTTGACCAATTGCACATTACGAATTTGAAAGGAAAACACAGTTTGATCCTCGATGATGTCCAAGATCCAGGAAATCTAGGAACGATTATTCGAACCGCAGAATGGTTTGGAATCGAAAATATCATCTGCTCAATTGGAACGGTCGATGCCTATAATCCTAAAGTCGTTCAAGCGACCATGGGCTCGCTATCAAGAATAAAAATCCACTATCTCGACCTTGAAGAGTTTATTCTCAAAAACAACATGCCAATTTTTGGAGCTTTATTGAATGGGGAATCCATCTATGAAACCAATTTCGGTGATGAAGGGTTTATTATGATGGGAAATGAAGGAAATGGAATCCGCGAAAGCTTAATCCCAAAAGTGGACAAAGCCGTCACCATTCCAAGAGTAGGAAATGCAGAATCATTAAATGTCGCCGTTGCAACAACAATATTTTGTTCAGAATTGACTCGACAAAATATGGAAAAGAAAAATGGATAAAATAGAAAACGAAGAACAACCTCTATACACCCTCCAGTTTGGACTGCTCTGCCTGAGCTCGCTGCTTTTCTCAGCTAGCTTTAACATGATTATTCCAGAATTACCAAATTACCTCTCCTCTTTAGGTGGTGCTGCCCATAAAGGATTAATTATCGCTCTCTTTACTTTAACAGCCGGAATCTCTAGACCTTTCAGTGGTCGACTGACTGATAAATGGGGTCGTGTGCCTGTAATGGCAATCGGTTCTACCGTTTGTGTGATCTGCGGATTTTTATACCCTTTCCTGAGCAGCGTCTCTGGATTCTTCTTACTTAGACTCGTACATGGATTTTCGACAGGCTTTAAACCAACCGCAACATCCGCCTATATATCAGATATCATCCCTTCCAACCGCTGGGGTGAAGCCCTGGGAATGCATGGATTATGCTTCAGCATCGGTGGTGCTGTCGGACCTGCAATCGGTAGTTACATCGCATCAAATTTTGATCTCAACACGATGTTCTATAGCTCCTCTGCTTTCGCATTCTTCTCGATTATCATCGTGATGAACATGAAAGAAACCCTCAAGGATAAAAAACGATTCTCCCCTGAAATGCTCAAAATATCACGCCGTGATATTATTGAATTCCGTGTAATACCGGCCGCCGTAGTAACTTTACTTTCCTATACGGCATATGGAGTAATCCTGACTCTAATCCCCGATTGGAGTGAACATCTAGGAATAAGTAACAAAGGACTGTTCTTTACCGCTTATACCCTGGCATCCATCGGAATAAGGTTTGTTTCCGGAAAAGTGGCCGACCGGTATGGACGAATCAAAGTGATGAAGGTCGGTTTGATTGTGATTGCAATTTCAATCCTTTATCTTGGATTTGGAAATAGTGTCACCCACTTGGTTATTGGTGCCTGCTTATATGGTATCGGAACGGGAATCTTCTCCCCTGCAGTCAATGCTTGGACAATAGATCTTTCCCTTCCCCAGTACCGCGGAAAAGCAATGGCAACAATGTACATCGCCTTAGAAGCTGGTATCGGTTTTGGTGCATTATTTGCTGGTTATATTTATCATGATCATATCCTGAGGATTCCGTATATATTTTATGGAAATGCAATAATAATCTTACTCGCATTTTTTTACGTGATACATTGGAATTCAAAAAACAAAAAAACTAATAACCTGTTATAGCAATCATATGGAAAACAAACAAACCAAGAGACCTTATTCTTTTGAGCTTGCATCCAGCCTAATGGCTCTGGCCTTAATCTTAGCACTAATGTATGTCACCCAGGGCGTATTGTTACCCCTGATTTTTTCAATCCTGATCTCAATATCCCTCTATCCCTTAGCCCGTCTTTTCGAAAGAATACGCCTCGGGAAAGCCTTCTCAGCAATCTTGGCCGTAATTGTAGCCATTGCTATTATCTCAGGTCTGTCTTGGTTTATTGTTTATGAAAGTATCCTCATTGGAAAAGATGCCTCTGCAATTACGGATAAGGTATTGTCTGTTCTCGAAGGTGGACAAAAATGGCTCGAAAACCAATTCGGAATTGAAAGAACAGAGGTCATGGAAAAACTCCGTGAACAAGGTGAAAAAGCAATGGAAAATGCCGGCGGCATGATCTCCACGACCTTCGGATCCATCGGAAATATCCTGGCTAGCGCAATCCTAGTTCCTCTACTAAGCTTTTTCCTACTATACTATCGCGATTTCTTCCGCGAATTCTTCTTCAAAGCCTTCAAATCATCCCCTCAAAGTAAAGTCAATGAGGTGCTGAATAAAATATACGAGGTAGTTCAAAGTTACCTAGTCGGATTAATTACTGTAATGGGAATTGTAGCAGTTTTAAATACTGTTGGATTAATGGCATTGGGAATTGATTATGCCTGGTTCTTCGGATCTCTGGCTTCCCTACTAATGCTTCTACCTTATATTGGAATTGCTATTGGATCAATTTTACCAGCCCTATTTGCTTTGGCAACTAAAGACAGTGCCCTGTATGCCCTTGGTGTGGTTGCTTGGTTTCAAGTCGTGCAATTCTTGGAAGGAAATATCATTACCCCGAATATCGTGGGATCAAAAGTCAGCATTAACCCGCTGATGGCAATCATCGGAATCTTGTTGGGAGGTATGCTATTTGGTTTAGCCGGATTGATCATCGCCCTTCCTTTCATCGCAACATTGAAGGTCATCTTCGATGCTAACCCGAATATGGAAGCCTTCGGATTCCTAATCGGCGAACCTGAAAAACTACATCTTAAACGAAATTCAACACAGGAACTGCTGATGAAGTGGGGAATCGTTAGAATGCCTAAAAACAAGAAAAAAATCGAAATGGATATCAATGTCAATGTCGATACTCCCGATGAAACTCCTCATACCGAAGTAACCTATAAAGAAATTAATGAATCCGAAGAACTTCCTTATGAAGATCTTCCCCAAGATGAGTTCGACAAAAAAGACGACGATAAAAAAACAGAATAAAAATAATATGCAATAGGCCTAAGCAGCGAAGAAATTTCAACCCTTAGGCCTATTTTTTTATCTATTGCCCAACATTAAAACCTAGCTTCCGCATCGCAGAAACCTCAATACTAAACACTCCAAACTCTTCCATTACCCGACCATGCAACTCATAAAACCCACTCCCCTGAAATGGATATTGCCTTAATGTCGGTGGAAAATGAACCGTATCCAACCAGTCCCCATCAACATCTAAAAAAGTACCAAAACTCATCCGTTCCTTCTTGATCGTACGCGTTTCTTTTATGGTTACTAAGCGTCCCACAATCTTTACTTGTTGCCCTAAAAGGCTATCTAATTGATTTACCCGTATCGTTCCTTGCAAATGAATCGGATCCAATAACTCATAAAAATCCCCAACAACAAAACCTAGTAAATCAAGTTCATCCCGTAGGTCATCCATTCTGTTTTTCTCGAAATCAGGCAAGGAAAACTTGATCTCTTCAGTTTCAAATAAGGTAATGGGATCATCCTTTTCTGTCCTTTTATTCCTGAAATTCGCTTCCCATAACAGGGTTTTCTTATCCAGACCTGTAAAACGCAAAGCTCCAATTCGGATCAAAATATTCAACTGCTCAGGTGCTGGATGTAGACGCTGTAGAACATCATTCAAATTCTTGTACATGCCATTCCTTTGCCGCTCCTCTACAACCCTATGGGCAAACTCCTGCTCGAGACCTTGCAAATGAATAAATCCCACAAAAACCTGGTTGTCTTGAATATTAGTCAGAAAATCACTGTTGTTCATGCAGGGAAGCTCAATTATCCCCCCATTCCGCCGCAACTCATGAAAGTAAAACTCCGTCCGATAGAAGCCCCCGAAATTATTTATTACTGCAACATAAAACTCACATGGATAATAAGTCTTCAGATAAAGACTCTGATAACTCTCGACTGCAAATGAGGCTGAGTGCCCCTTGGCAAAGGAATAGCCCCCAAAACTTTCCATTTGGCGCCAAACCTCCGCCGTCGTCTCTTCCTCATAACCTTGAGCCCGACAATTCACAAAGAACTTCTCCCGCATCAATTCAAACTTGTTCTCTGAACGATATTTGCCACTCATTGCCCTCCGTAGAATATCAGCCTCTTCCAAAGATATGCCCCCAAAATGATGCGCAACCTTGATCACATCCTCCTGATAAACCATAACCCCAAAAGTCTCCTCCAACAACTCCTTCATTTTGGGATGTAGATATTCAATCTTATCCCGATCATGATATCGCTCTATATATTGTTTCATCATCCCCGACTGCGCAACACCAGGCCGAATAATAGAACTCGCAGCCACTAAAGTCAGATAATCTGAACATTTTAACTTGCCCAATAGCTGACGCATAGCCGGACTCTCGATATAAAAACAACCAATGGTATCCGCTTTCCGAATCATCTCCGCCAGTTTCGGGTCTTCAAAAAATCGATCTACCTGATGAATGTCAATATGCTTGCCCTTATTTTGTTGAACCAATGCCAGTGCATCCTTAATATGGCCTAAGCCACGTTGACTCAGGATATCGAACTTGAATAAGCCAACCCGGTCCGCCTCAAACATATCCATATGCAAGGTCAGAAAACCCTTTGGCGGCAATTCCAAGACGCCATACTCATTCAAGGGCTTCTCACTAATCAATACACCCCCCGCATGAACACTTATATTACTTGGAAAATCAACCAACATGGCACCATATTTCTGAATCCAACGCTGAATCTTATCCTCTGCACTCCATTCCCGCTTATGAACCAACTCGTCAATCTCTTCCTTCGGCAATCCAAAAACCTTCCCCAATTCCCGAATAATCGCACGACGCTGAAAGGTATTGTACATCCCCAATAATGACACATTCTGCCGCCCGTAACGCATAAACAGATATTCAAAAATCGAATCCCGATCCTTCCAACTGAAATCAATATCAAAATCCGGAGGTGAAGTCCGATTAGGATTCAAAAATCGCTCAAAATAAAGATCCAATTTAATCGGATCTACATCCGTAATCCGTAAACAATATGCAACAACAGAATTCGCCCCGCTCCCCCGACCAACATGATAAAAACCCTGCTCATTAGCATATCGCAACATATCCCAAACTATTAAGAAATAGGAATTAAACTCAGATTGCTTGATGATCCCCAACTCCTTCTCTACCCGCTCCATCGCCCGTTTATTCTTTGGCCCATACCGAATCTTGCAACCCTCGATAGCCAACTTCCGCAATAACTCATGATCCCCCTCCTGGGACGCTGTAAAATGCTTCTTGTTCTTGTCAACATGAAATTCCATCTCAATCGAACAGCTCTTGACAACCTCCATCGTCCTGCTAATAAGCGATGGAAATCGCGCAAAAGTGGAAACCAAAGACTCTTCACCGATTAAAACCTCATTAGGTCGCGCATAATCATCCTTCGTCAACTTCGATAATAAGGTGTTCTTCGCAATGGCCCTTAAAATCCGATGTAAATCATAATACGACTTATCCTGATAGGTCACCGGCTGCAATACCACCCAACAATCCGCCGATAAGGCCTCTTGCCAATTTAATTTATTTAGATCCTCCTGCCGGATTCCAATTAACTCTTGACGACCCAAGTCCTCAATCGCTGGATGATCATCATAAGAATAAATAATCCAAACATCATCAGAATCAAATGGTAGCTTCTTTGGAAAATTCAACTTCCGCTGCTTATAAAACGAAAGAAAACTCTGAATAACCAATAAACCCGCATTGTTCTTCGCCAAAAGTATATAGCAAAACTCATTCTCATTCCGAATCTCTACACCCAAAATAGGCTTGATCTTTGCCTCCTGACATTTTAAGACAAAGTCCCAACAATCCGCAGTACTATTGATATTCGTTAAGGCCATGGCCTTAACTCCCAATGACTGCGCTCGCTCAACCAAATCCTTCGTAGGATAGGTCCCATAATGAAAACTAAACCAAGTCTTGCAATTCAAAAACATTTTACAAGATTAAGAATTTTTTAAATCATTTTACTAAAAATATTAGCAAAATTAAATAGTTAAAATGCCCCAATCCCTCAGAATAAAACAAAATATTGAACGCAATTACCCTCTGCTATTGGCAATTAAGCTCTATCCAAAAAAATTAAAATAAAAAAAAGCCGAGAATGGGAATTCTCAGCTGATCACTGTTATATATTTAATGGTTAATCAAATTTTAATGCCCCTAATCTTCCCATGTCCAATTCAATTGCATGGAAACCGCAAGGTGATCGGATAGGGCTTCTCCTTCGGTATTCGTGAAATGTTGGATCTCTACCTGATAATCCATCGGCTGAAATTTCAAATGAGCACTGTTTCTATAAAATATCTTATCCAAACTTTCAGTCTCATTACTCAAACTCAACATATGTTGCGCAATAAATTTGGGAATAACCTCTGGAAAAACTCCTTTCCGAAGAAACTGAACCCAACCATCAGATAAGCCGGTGGTCAATAAAAACTCATGTAAATTATCACGCTTATAAGCATAATGGGCATTAAAATCACCCATCACAATGACTGGCCGATCTACTGAATGCTCATTGATATAGTTTGCCAATTGACGAAAGTTCTCGCGCCTTGCTCGCGCTGCGCGGGCAACATCACTGGAATTGGCATGAACATTATAAACATCAACCGTAACCTGATTCGCAAGTTGAATCTGAGCAAAACTAAACCCCTTAACCGTCCAACAATCTGGCCCACTACAATGACGCCATGGAATCCTTCGGTACTCGATAATAGGAAATTTTGATAAAGTATTTAAACCATCCCCAACAGGAATCTTCCCTTTTGTTTGGGTCCGATAAGGATGTAAGTTTCGAGAATAAAATGAACTGTTATAGTTAAAATCTTCCTGAACATTCACAATATCATAGGGCGCAACTTTCTCTCCAATATCCGCAATACTTAACTTCCTCGGTAACTTCGCCGCAGAAATCCCCTGAGGCAAACCCGCAATATTATAAGTCAATAAGGAGATTTCCCCCTGTAAAAAACGCTCTGAACTCGTCTCCTCCTGTGGAATGGCTACCTCAATCAATTTCCCCTTCAAGCCCTTAAAAATGAATAGTAAAACTATGATTACCCCTGCAAGTATAAAAAGTATGGTCATCTATTAACTTATATGAAATAAAAGTATTGTCTTCAAATTATATAATCTGGAATTCTGTATTAAGTTTTTGTTACTTATCAACATCTTAACGCCAATTCCTAAACTATAAACCAGAAATAGGATCGGAATGTCCCAATGAATCAGTCAATTCCCATTCCAACTTTAACGAAATAGCACAATGATCGGATAAGGGCTCCCCTGCTGCTGTGCTGAATAAATCATGCTCAACCTGATATTTTTTCGGCGTAAAAACAATCTGATCGCTATTCCGGAAATATATTTTATCTATGCTCTCGCATGAATCTGTAACCGTCAAGGCATGCTTCGCCATAAAATTCAACTCAACACCTGGAATCATCCCACGATTATGAAGCAATGCCCAGGTGTCAATCAAGGACATCTCCTCACGAAAGGAAACTACATGGTCCTCTCCAAAAGCATAATGTGAATTAAAATCACCCATAATCAACAAAGCCTCACAGGATGATTTATCTTCAATATAGCTCTGCAGCTGTTTTAAGTTCTTCTTCCTCGCCAAAACTGCAACCGGATTGTCCTGAGCCGTAGCATGCACATTATAAACATCGATAAAAACGCCCTTCGCAATTTCTAATCGGGTATAGCTAAACCCCTTGGGCGTCAAACAATCACTCCCACTGCAATCCTTCCAGGCAACACGCTCCGTCGCGCGAATCGGATATTTCGATAAGGTACTCAAACCATCCCCAAATGGAACTCCTCCCATACTCTCCGTCCGAAATAAATGTAGATTCGATGAATATAACTCGGAATTATAATTGAAATCTTCTTGAACATTCACTATATCAAAGCGGTTGATCCGCTCGCCTATGCTTCGGATACTCGAGGCTCGCGGGGTCTCCGCACTCGAAATCAGCTGAGGCAAACCCGCAATATTATACGTCAATAAACTCAATTCCCCAGAATGCCTTTTTTCCAACTCCAACGTGGGACCCAATAAACTCGGCTTTGAACCATTACTGCGCTTATAACTGAAAATAAAGAGAAGGGAAAATATAACCGACATCAGTACCAAAAACCTGAAATGCCACGCTCTACTTTTTGGAGGATAAGGAAGGTTGATTAACATATCGATCATTCATAAATCCTATCACAAAATTATCGTACACAATTAAATCTAATCTTAAATCAATATTAAAGGTTTGTTGATTCAATGTTTACAACCTGTTAAGCCTTTACTAAACATAAACATTTCATTCACAATAGCTTAATGAGAAATTAGCAATAAGGAAATATTGAGACAATACTTTTACCCGATAGACAATTGAATTCTAAATGAAGAAAGTTGCTTTTTTTTCGGAAATCCTAATTGAAGATTTCGATGGCGCCTCAAGGACCATGTTTCAAATCATAAACCGTATCGATCACGCGGCATTTTCTTATCTTTTTATCTATGGTAAAGGTCCTGAAAATTTCAGAACCCACCAGTCTTACCAGGTCCCGACCTTTAAAATCCCGATCAATGACGACTACTCTTTCGCAGTCCCACAACTTTCAAAGTGGAAACTCGAAGAAACCCTAGATAATTTTGCCCCTGACGTTATCCACATCGCAACTCCATCCCTCTTGGGATTCTTCGCCATGAAATACGCCAGAAAAAAGAATATCCCCATTATTAGTATTTATCATACCCATTTTATCTCTTACATCGCTTATTACCTTCGAAACCTATCTTCTCTGATCAGACCTGCTGAGTATTGGATGCGTAGAGCAATGTTGAGATTCTATAATAGTTGCCATAAAATTTATGTCCCTGCAAATAATATCATGGATGAATTGAAAGAAATCGGCATACAACCCGATCGGCTTACCTTATGGCAACGTGGAATTGACCTACGATTGTTTAATCCCGAAAAAGCCGACTCAAACTATATCCGTAAGATCAGCAATAACGATAAACCAAACATCTTATTCGCCAGCCGATTAGTATGGGAGAAAAATGTGCAAACCTTAATTGATATTTATCAGCAGCTCAAAAAGTCAAATATCGAGTATAACCTGATTATTGCTGGTGATGGTGCAGCCAAAGAAGAGGCCCAAGCGCTAATGCCTACTGCAATCTTCTTGGGAAAATTAGACCATGAGGAACTTTCTAAATTATACGCCTCATCGGATGTATTCCTCTTTACCTCCACTTCTGAAACCTATGGCAATGTGGTCATTGAAGCAATGGCTTCCGGATTACCTTGTGTAATCGCCAATGGCGGGGGGAGTTCAAGCCTAATCGAACATGGTCGGACTGGCTACAAATGTATGCCTAACAATGCCCTCGAATACGTGTATTTTATCCATAAAATACTTAGTGACAACAGCATTAAACAAGAATTCCAACAAGCAGGATTATCCTATGTGAAAAAATTAGACTGGGGTAAACTCGCTGAAACATATTTTGACGATATCCAAGAACTCGCTTCGGAACCCCTAAACTCTATGGCATGGGCCAACAACTAAGGATTAATAAAAAAACAATTAAACTTATTTTAATCCTGGTGATCCTTGGATTTATCACCGTATTTATTCTTAACACCGATTTTTCAGCAACAAAGGAAGAACTCAATAAAATCAACTATAAATTTGTCTACCTCATTGCAGTCACATTCTTAGCTTATTTCTTCGGAACTTGGTCTTGGTACACCTGCCTAGCCGATGATCGCAAAAAAATAAGCCTCTTCAGACTCTTTATGATTCGACAAGTCGGTGAAACCGTCGGACAATTCAACCCCACTAGCATTCTCGGGGGTGACCTCCTCAAAGCGGAAATGCTCAGACCTTATGAAATCTCTAAAGAGAAGGCATTGAGCGCGGTTGCAACTTCTAGAATTACGCTAGTCCTCTCGCAAATCCTTCTGCTCCTATTGGCTTGTTTATGGCTTAGCAATACCCAAATCGGAATGGCGGCCCTACAAAATATCAGGATCCCATTCTATATCTTTATTGCCCTGTTGATTTTTATAAATTTTGCCTTTTTTTATTGGCTCATCTTTGGTGAATCAACACCTGAACACTCCGCAAAAAATCCAAAATCATTCCTCGGAAAACTAAAGAGTAAGATTATTCAGCTTATTTTCAATATCAGAACTGCTTATCGTGCCAACCCTAAATCTTTTTGGTATTCCTATCTGCTCGCTGGAATCCATTGGATCATTGGAAGTCTAGAGTTTTATCTCATTATTATTTTTCTTGGCTACCATATCCTCCCTATGCATGGCTTATTGCTCGATATGGGAATTATTGTTTTCAAAAGCGCTGCTGCATTTGTCCCAGGACAATTGGGCTTCGAAGAGTTGGGAAATAAAATGATGCTCCAAATCATCGGTATAACCTCTGCCTCTGTTTGGATATCAGCATCCATTCTACGTCGAACAAGACAGTTGTTTTGGATTGCAATCGGATTCATCCTTTACCTTTTCATAAAAAAGGATAGTAAAAACACCGCTACTTTACAAAATGGAAATATTATTTGTTAGCCATAAGTATCCACCAGCAACTGGTGGAATGGAAAAACAATCCTTTGAACTAATTAATGCTTTTTGCAATAACCCGCAAGCCCAGGTGCATATGCTGGTATATCAAAAAGATCAGGAAAGCCTATTGTCTTTTTTCTGGAACCTCAATAGCAATATCTTGAAAATCATTCATGCTAATCCCAATATCCAATTAATTCACTTTAATGATGGACTTATTGCCTCCCTTGCTTTATTCCACTCGGGATATAAGCATCTTAAAAGAGTCGTAACCATCCATGGACTCGATGTGGTATTCCCCTGGAAATATTTCCAGAAGAAAATCCTCACCCGATTCAATGAATATGATCATATTATTGCCGTAAGCTCCGCAACAGCCAATGCTGCCATTCAACGTGGCATTGCTCAACATAAGATCACCGTTATCAAAAATGGCGTCGACCATGATATTGCTCATGCTGAACCCATCCCCCTGGAGCAAATTAAATCCTATTATCCCCAAGTTGACTTCAATAAAAAATTCATGCTTACCCTCGGTCGACCTGTCAAAAGAAAAGGGTTCTCCTGGTTGTTAAAAGAAGTGGTACCAACCTTGACAGATGACTTTCAGCTTCTCATGATTGGCCCCTTCAACCAAAAAGCTAGCAGAATAGAAAAAATACTCCGTATCCTTCCAAAAGGAGCATATCACTTGATTACTCTCTTCTTAGGATACCCTTCGGATGAAAGAGAAATCCGGAAACTCCTTCAACAGGAAAATATCAATAGTCGGGTCAAACATTTAGGTAAAATCCCATTTCCTCATTTACAGTCCCTACTTGCTCATGCTAACGCATTCTTGATGCCTAATATTCACGTAAATGGCGATATGGAAGGCTTTGGATTGGTTTGCCTCGAAGCCTCACTCGCAGGGACAATCGTTATTGCCTCCGCAATGGAAGGAATAACAGATGCTATTCAATATGAAAAAAATGGAATCTTGCTCCCCTCCCAAAATCCGAGAGCCTGGAAAAAACAAATCAATGAAATTTTAGCTGATCCTGAAAAATATCAGCTCTTGGCCAAGTCTTATCAAAAGTTTAGCATCGAAAATTATAGCTGGGAAATTATGGCATCCCAATATTTTAAGACCTTCCAAAATATTACCTACGGAAAGCCTTCTTTAAAAGTAGTGCATTTCAAACCATATTAAATTAGAAATGCGGACTACGGTCTTTCTTGTTAATCTCTTTTAGAGAGATTGCCCGCTTGATCGCCTCATCGCCATATCGAGCACGCATCGCGTCCATCGCCTGATATAAACGAACCGCCTCTTCGGTATCCTCAAATAAATTAATCTGTTGAGACCCCTGAACCAAATGACTGAAACGAACACCAATTAATCGAACCAACATCCGCCGATCATATAGCTTCGCAAATAACTCCTTGACCTTCTTCAGCAAAACAGTATCTGAGGCTGTATATGAAATGACCATTTGCTTACTCACCGTATCAAAATTCGCATACCGTAGCTTCACCGTAACACAACCCGTCAAACGCTCCTGCTTCCGTAACTGAAACGTCAAACGCTCCGTCATCCGAATTAACTCACTATTCAAAAACTGCATATTAATCGTATCCTGGACAAACGTCTCCTCGGTACCAATGCTCTTCTGCTCAGAATATGGAATAATCGGTGAAGGATCAATCCCATTTGCCTTCCTCGATAGATCAATCCCATTTTTCCCCAATAAATTATGCATCATCGGAACCGGAATCTCACTCAAAATCTTAATCGTCCTAACCCCCATCTGCAATAAAAGAACACTCGTCTTCTCGCCAATTCCAGGCATCCGTTGGATCTTCAAAGGAGCTAGATAATCCTTCTCTAATCCATGCAGAATCTCCTTCTTCCCATCAGGCTTCGCATCATCCGTCGCAACTTTACTAATCAACTTATTCGAAGCCAAAGCGTAACTGATCGGTAGACCACTCTCCTTCTGAATCTTGCTCTTCAAATCTATCATAAACTGACTGCAACCAAAAAAACGATCAACTCCAGTCAAGTCCACATAAAACTCATCAACACTAGCCTTCTCCATCACAGGAACCGTTTCCCGAACAACATCCGTCACCACTCTCGAATAATAACTGTAACTATCCATATCCCCTCGAACAACAATGGCATGCGGACAAAGTCGCAATGCCAACTTCATCGGCATAGCACTGTGAACCCCAAATTTCCGAGTCTCATAACTACAGGCCGAAACAACCGCTCGATCACTCATACCACCCACAATCAACGGCTTCCCAATGAACTTACTGTTCTTCAAACGCTCAACGCTTACAAAAAACGTGTCTAAGTCCAAATGAGCCACAAAACGCTTGCTATCAACTAAATCCATAGTAATTCCAATTATCAGATAATTCAAAATTACTAAAAATATTAGCAAAACAAGAGTTTATTTATTTATTCAAACGTGCAATTTCCTTAAGTAATAGGGGGAAAGCAGGATACGTCATCCCATGATCATAACCATCCAATTCTAACAGCTTCACGTCGGGATGACCAACAATCTTAAACATCCGGGCTAAATACGCATTCTCTTCATATCGACCTACCATTTCCAACTCCCGATCTCCCGTAATCAAGGTGATAGGAACCTCGTTCTTACGAACCCAATAAAGCGGCGCATATTCATCCACAACAGGTTGGTTGATGCCAATTCCACGCTCTGAACGAGCCGTAAAATGACTGATACATTGCGCACTAAATGGGATCACAGCAAATAAATCATCCGCATTAATCCCCTCATCAGCCAAATACCGTGGGTTTAAAGCCAGCATCAAATTCAAATACCCCCCAGCAGAATGACCCGACAAAACAATCTTTTTATTGCTCCCCCCGAATTCTGAAATATGATCAAAGGTCCAATGAACTGCCTTTGCAGCATCTTTGATAATATCTTCAACTTTCACCTTGGGCGACAAACGATAACCAACACCAATAACAGCAACCCCTTTATCCTTTAAGTAGGCAGGAATTTCTTTCCGACCCTCCGTCAAACCACCTCCATGAAACCATAAAACCGTCGTGAAATCTTTCTTGTCCTTCGGATAATAAACATCCAATTGACATCGCTCCTTGCTATAAGAATCTGCTGAAGAAGAAACGTAAGAAATATTTTCTTTCAATTCATACTGCCCTTCTTGAGCAAAAAGAAGGTTGATGGAAAAACAAAAAATCAATAGAAATATAAAGTATCTCATAGTATGGTTTCAATAAATTGTAGAATAATCCTAAAAATAAAACAAATAAAATGAATTTCGTATTTTTACGAGGTTTGCAGAAATCATTCCTGTAAACCCATCAAAATCTTACGGAAAAGTTCATGAGTGACGAAATCAACGATATAGAAGAAAATAACGACTCAAACCCAAATCAAGACCAACAAAGCAATACTATCCCCTTGTCGGGACTATATGAAAATTGGTTTCTGGATTATGCTTCTTATGTAATATTGGACCGTGCAGTGCCTCATATCAATGATGGCTTCAAGCCGGTACAACGTCGGATCCTCCATTCCCTTAAAGAAATGGACGACGGACGATATAATAAGGCCGCAAATGTCATTGGAAATACCATGAAATATCACCCCCATGGGGATGCTTCAATTGGTGATGCCATGGTACAATTGGGACAAAAGGATTTATTGATCGACTGCCAAGGAAACTGGGGAGACCCCATTACTGGAGACTCCGCTGCCGCACCAAGGTATATTGAAGGGCGTTTATCCAAATTTGCCAATGAAGTCGTCTTTAATCCCGATACAACAGATTGGCAATTAAGCTATGATGGCCGTAATAAGGAACCTATTACACTACCCGTAAAATTCCCGCTCCTCTTAGCTCAAGGTGCTGAAGGTATTGCCGTAGGATTGGCAACCAAAATTATGCCCCACAACTTCATCGAACTTATCGATGGCTCCATCCAAGTTTTAAAAGGCGAAAGACCAGCCATATATCCAGACTTCCCAACAGGAGGAATGGCAGATGTTACTGGGTATAATGAAGGACAACGTGGTGGAAAAATCCGCGTGCGTGCGAAAATCGAAGAACGCGACAAAAAAACACTCGCAATAACGGAAATCCCCTTCGGAACAACAACCGGTTCATTGATAGACAGTATTGTCTCTGCCAATGAAAAAGGAAAAATAAAAATTAAAAAAATTGAAGATAATACAGCCGAATTCGTAGAAATCATCGTCCACCTTGCCCCTGGAATCTCTCCAGATGTAACAATCGATGCCCTATATGCTTTCACTGGCTGTGAAACCTCTATATCTCCAAATACCTGTGTCATCAAGAAGAATAAACCTCATTTTATGAGCGTGAATGATATCTTGATCGAAAACACAAAACAAACCAAGAGCTTGTTGAAACAAGAACTTGAAATCAGACTACACGAACTCCAGGAAAAGATCTTCTTTAGCTCATTGCTGAAAATCTTTATTCAAGAAGGAATGTATAAGCACGCTGATTATGAAAACGCAGGTGATTTCGAAACCGTAGTAGAGGTCTTAAACCAATTATTCAGCCCATTCTTCGACCAATTCTATCGTCCAATTACAGCGGAAGATTATAAACGATTGATCGATAAACCAATGAGTAGCATCACCCGATTCGACGTTAAAAAAGCAGACGATCAGATGAAAGCGCTCGAGGATGAAATAAAAGAAGTTAAAAAGAACCTCAGAAACTTGACCGAATATACCATCAAATGGTATGAGTATATCCGTGGAAAATATAGTAAAGGAAGAGAACGTAAAACCGAATTACGTGTTTTTGACAGAGTTGAAGCAACACAAGTAGCCTTGGCAAATGCTAAACTTTATGTAAATCGCGAAGAAGGATTCATCGGTACCAATATGCGTAAGGATGAATTGGTTTCTGATTGTTCCGATATCGATGATATTATTGTATTTAGAGCAGATGGAAAATATTCTGTCGTAAAAGTACAAGACAAAATCTTTGTGGGCAAAGACATTATCCATGTTGCAGTCTTCAAAAAAGGCGATGAAAGAACCGTCTACAATGCAATTTACAAAGACGGAGGAACCGGCACCAGCTATATCAAACGTTTCTCGGTAACCGCAGTAACGCGAGATAAGGATTATGACATCGGTAAATCGAGTAAAGGAACTAAAATCCTATACTTTACGGCCAATCCAAATGGTGAAGCTGAAATTGTCAATATCCAGCTTAAACCGCATACCAAATTAAGGAAGCTAAACTTCGATATGGACTTCGCTGAAATCGCCATTAAAGGTCGTGCATCCCAAGGAAATATTGTCAGCAAATATCCAGTGAAAAAAGTCACTTTCAAAAGCGCTGGCGTATCTACCCTTGCGGGAAGAAAAATCTGGTATGATGATATCCTGAAAAGATTAAATGCAGATAATAGAGGAAAATTCCTTGGTGAATTTGATGGCGATGACAAAATTTTAATGGCCGTAAATGATGGTTCTTACGAGTTGTCAAACTTCGATTTGAATAATCACTTCGATGAGAAAATGATTCGCCTCGAAAAATTTATCCCAGGGCAAATCTATACAGCAATCCATCAAGACACCAAAACTGGAACCTACTTCGTCAAAAGATTCAATTTTGATGATAATCCTGTTGGTAAACGTGTGAGATTTATTCCTGAGGAAAGCAAACTCATCCTCTTGACCAACAACGACGCACCAGTGGTCGCATTGGATATTCTAAAAGGTAAATCCCAAACCCATGAGCATCTAGAGCAAGAGTTAACCGAGATCGTTGATGTCAAAGGTATGAAAGCCCAAGGCAATAGACTCTCTTTCCATACAGTACAAAAAATCAAACTTCTGTCGGATGAAAAAGACCTTTCAATCACGGAACAACCAGCCCTGAATGAAACGATAACTCAAGAAACCCCGATCGAAGCAGAAAAATCAGCCCCTGAAAAACCAGCTGCTGAAAAGGAATCTGAAAAATCAAAAGCAGAACCGACTGAAAAAACAGAACAAAAACCTGCTCCAGTGGATGATATTCCATTTGAAATAACAAACCCTGATGATATCCAAATGGATAACAATGGTCAACTTGGTTTATTCGGAGCCAATGATGATGAAGAAGACTAGTCCTTCGATAAATTTATTGGTAAAGGGAGAATATTCAAATTGAATATTCTCCCTTTTTATTTATTAAAAAGGAGCCATATACAAATATGAACTCCTAAAAAATCAATAGTAATTATAGAAAAATTAGTGCATCCAATGGAATAACTTCGAATAGGAGGAAGCTTGGTTCCATCCTAAACCCTGATAATATTTATTTAAATCCAATTCGGATTCAATCGGAATATAACAGGATAAACCTGAAAAAACCTCTATAGGAGTTCCTAAAAAATGTGTCGTTGACACTTTGAACAAAACCGTTTCTTTCAACTGTTTTTTTACTTTTTCCACATCCGCTTTTGAAAAATTCTTCTCACAAAAATCTAGCAAATCAAATGCTGGAACAGTCTGTGTAGCAAATGGATCTAAATCCAACCTTTGCACATTAGCCCTGATAACCTGTCTTGGGCCATTCTGCCTATTAATCACAGATCCCATCACTACAGCTAAATTTTGCATCTCTTTCATATTTATCAACGAAAAACTTGCTGAACGCATTTTGCCTTGTTTACTATTATAAAAATCAAAATATACTTGTCCAGCATTCGTTAAGCCTCGCTCAACATTTTCATCAAAAAGATGCGAAATAATCTGATCATATGGCATTCCCACACTGATGACCTCCGTAGGAGAAGCTAATACATAGGGCACCAAATCTTTCAACTCATATAATACCTCAACTGATCCCATGGAACATGCATCAAAAACTAGATAAGATAGATTATTGGGTAAAGCCTTTTTCAAATCCTTTACATCCATAGTATCACCATTGTCCTCTCCAAAGGATTTAACCTTGGCCATTTTCTTATTTCCAGGATACCAATTTGTCGCATGGGACCATAAAACCGCAGCATAACTCCTCGCGCGTCCTAGACTCTCCATATCCTCAAATACCATTTTCATCGTTGATGGATCAGAGGCATTATGTTCTGGGTATTCTTTCAATACTTTACTCATGATTTTATCAGAAGTATCATGAATTACTTCATAAATCCTTGGCCGCTGACCAAAAATTTTGGCATAAACCAACAGCTTTCCATGAGCTCCGCTAAAGCCCGATTCCATCTGATTGAGGTTATCAATGGCCTCACTCGCTAAATTATTATTGGCAGACATATAAACCATTACTGTTCTTGATACCTCCGCTGAAACTTCATTTTCCGAATCTTTCGTACAAGACACAAACAGAATGATCGGAAGTAAATAAAATAATAGGATATTGGAATGCCTGCTCATAATTTTCTACTCAATTTCTTTCAACAAATAAATAAGGACTGGAAAGTGATCCGAGTACCCATTCTGAAATAAATTCCCCGAAAAAGTCCGTAATGGGTAGCCTTTATATCGTCCATCCTTGCTAATCAAAAAATCAGCGTTGTAAATTTCGGACTTCCAAAGTTTTAATGCCTTACGATCCTCACCCAAAAGTGATTCTGAAACAATAATCTGATCAAATAAACTCCATTTAGCCTGATAACCTAAAGACCCAATCCCTTTGGAATAATGCTTATACATGGTATTGTACAACTCCCCAACTCTTACTTCCTCCCGCTTACCCTTTGCTCCTAAAACATTCTTCACACTGATATCTACCGGATCATCATTCAGGTCACCCATGATAATAATCTTTGCCTGTGGATTTGATTGATGGATAGAGTCTACCGCATTTTTTACAAGACTCGCTGCAAACTCCCTTAATTCGGAAGACTTCCCACCAAAACGTGATGGCCAATGGTTCACAAAAACATGAACCATCTCATTTGCAATAACTCCTTTCACCATTAAAATATCCCGCGTCACATAATCCTCCTTACCCGGAAACCTGTATGGTATTAAACTCGAACTTACATATCTGAAAAATTGCGGATTATATAACATCGCCACATCAATTCCCCGTCGGTCTGGAGAATCATAATGAACAATTTGATAACCCCTGTGCGATATATCCTTTTGCTTCACCAGATCCTCTAATACCTTTCTGTTTTCAATCTCTGATAATCCAATCAATACCGGTCCTGTCTGACCATATTTTTGACCTATCCTCCCTAATACCGATGCTATTTTTTCTTGCTTCTTCCAGTACTTATCCTTGGTCCAATTCATGCCACCTTTAGGCGTAAATTCCTCATCCAAAACCGTACTATCCCGCTCAGTATCAAACAAATTCTCCACATTATAAAATGCAATTGGATAAACCGAATATTGCTTGGCCTGCCCCCGTAGGGTTAGCCCTGAAATCAATAACAAGCCCAAAAAGGAGAACCTGACCATCAATTCTCTAATCATGACTCTTCTTTTCTCTAATCAGTATTATTTCCTTTTTCCCCACAGCCCCATCGCCCCCAATCAACTCTATATTATCTAGACGGAAACCAATTTTATTTTCAGAAGCCGCAGAAATAAATTCAATTGTCAGATTATTGACTTGAGGAAGCTTGGGAATACTGATAGTAAACCACTTGTTATTATCCCCAGCCGAATTGGATACCACTTTCGAAGGAACCGTAACTCGCTGCCCATTCACCTTGAGGGCTATTTGATTTAGATCAGCAGTCGCCGTTGGCTCAAATAAATTTGCCGTCAGTTGATAATTTAATGTCACCTCTCCCTTCCCTTGCGTATTGATTCCAGATACTACAATGCTGGCATCTCGATTCGCTGGTAACCAAATATGAGCACCATTGTCCCCAGAAACACTTCGTATATCTGCAGTCCCAGAATCATCCCGGTATTGAACCGGTGACTTCATGTCAAAATCCTTGAAATCATTGATCTTAGGACGATTGCCAGACGGATAAGTCCCTAAACCAAAAGTCTCCTTGAAAAAACTTCCCGAAACGGGTTTCACCTCCTCTGGATCTTCCCCATCAAATTCCTTAACATCATTCTTCGTTCGTAAAATTAATTGCCAAGCCCCATTAAACCGACCCAAAATCCCAACCAAACTCCCCGTTCCTCTCGGTAATAAGTCCTGAGAAAAATTGGAATAATTACTCGTCCGAACAATTAACACCTTCCCTGATTTATCTTTTATCTCTTCATTGCTAGTAGCATCTTTATCAGAAAAAGTCTTCTTCCCCCCATTACTAAAACGGATATCCGTAACTTCTACCAATTGATGAACCAAATCGTCTGTTAACTTATCAAAACTCACCTGCCGTGGCTTCACATTCGACGGATTTGGCCATGAATGCATCTGAACCTTCTCCTTGAAACTCTGCCACGAAATCCGATTCGCATTCGTCGTGCCTAAACCAACCTGCAACTCACCTCCATATTTTAATATATAAAGCTCCTTCAAATTCACATAAACCTCTTGACCTACCTGGTAAGTGGCATAAACCGAATTCTGCTCTACGCCAATGTTGATTCCACCCGTACCATCTTGAATATAGATCTGTTTATAGATATTCCCCGATTCATCATTCGCAGAAACAACTCCCTTGATCACCAATTCCTCCTCCAGAAAAAATGGATCCTTAATATCCTTGAAACGATCTTTTAATTGCTTGATCGTAATATTAGCCAACTTCCCTTTATAGGTTGGCTCATTTAAAGCAGGTGGCGTATATTCCCGTTCACATGCCATAAATAGCAAACTGAATAGAAACAAATAAACTAACCTCATATTTTTCATGCTCTGTAATTTTTAAAACCTATAACTTGTATTGAAAAAAACATTCAACCCCTGCATATAGAAATAGCGGGAACTAAACTTATCCGGGTATTCTAAATCCAATCTACCCTGCTCAAATCCCCCTGTACCAACATTCCTGGCATTCAACAGGTTCATCACCGAAAGATTGAAATTCAACGATTTTCTGTTCTTTAAATAAACCAGCTTTCCAATAGAAGCATCAAAAGTTGTCCGACTCGGCAATCGCTCCTGATGGGTTAGCTTCTGATAAGCTTGAAAACTCTCCTCCTGATACGGATTTACCGTGGTATAAACAGAAGCCATCCGACGTAAAGCTGCCGGTGACATATAATTCCATCCAACCATATTCCCGCTAACCTCAAAAAACCAATAATTATAAAAGTACCTCGCAGCTACAATACCCGCCGCCTGTGGTGTGCCTGACACAAAGAGATTCTTCATAATGACCTGCTCCTCCAAATTCACCAATAACCCATTCTCAGAATTTAAAGTCCCCATCGGATTATTACTGTAATAATACTCCGCCAAAGTCCCTATAAAATCAAAATTCCAATTCTGATTTAAACTATATGTAACACTCGCCTCAATACCGCGATGCTTCCTATCTACCCCACTCAAATTGTGAAATACAAAGGTCCGCTGAGAATCATGATAATAATTCATCCGCTCCAATTGATCATAAAAGTTGGTCTGAAAAACAGAAACACGCCCCGCAAGATGTGGCATCGAAAACACATAATTAATATCACTGTGAAAAATCCTCGAACTCGATAAACCTTTCACCACCCGATCCGTAACCCTCGGCATCACATAGGAACGATCAGGAATTGGTGGTTCAGTAATATATGCCGTATTCGCAGATATAAAATTCCGGCCATCTAACTTATACGTCAAGCCTCCCTTGACTGTAAAATCTATAAAATCATACTTCGGACCATAGCCATACGAATGATCTGGAAATCGACCATTCTGCATATTCCCCTTCCGCTGAAAATCAGTATAACTGATCTTCGTACCATAATAAACTTCCAAATTCCGGGTCTGAAACCCATTCGAAACCCAAGCATTCACCGATTGAACATCAATATCATAATCGTATCCAAAAATGTCCCCCCGGTAAACCTTGCGGTCTGGAAATAAGAGATCATTCTGCTTGACTTGTGCATTCCCCGGATTCTCACGCTCCGCAAACTTATCCAAGTCAACAACATGGTTCGAACCCATTAAATCATCTACCGTCTTATATTGATAAGATTTACTCTTCCTCGCTTCAACACCAGCTAAAATCGTATAATTATTATCATACAATTTGTTGAACGTAACACTCATCGTCCCCTCTAATAAATCGGAATGCCTCCGCTCAACCATATACAAGGCCGCCCCATTATTTTTACGCCAATTCTCCACGTTCATATTCTGCCGGTACATCTCATCCCAATTTAATTGGGTGACCTTGGGATCCCTGGATTTCCACAAATCGGTATACTGCGCAATGGTCCGCACATCCAGATAAGGCGTAAACCTTGAAAAATTCGATGGCAAATACCGGTAATAATCTGGCCTTGGATCCATCGCATCATACCAGTTTAATGCGCTATTGCTATATCTACCATAATGAAACATTCCGCCTGAACTTAAACTGGTCTTCTCATCTATTTTCCATCGATGCGAAATAACCATGCTCGGATCAAAGGCATGGACCACCCTCGAATTTCGAACCTTCCCATCTTGGTAGCCCCAATTAGGATTGTACAAATTATCCCCCACCAGATCATAAACCTCCTGAAAGGAAGACCCCTGCTGCCCACGGACAACCGGAGAACCATAAGTGAGTAAGGATAAGGAATGTGCCCCATTTGCCCATTGCTTCTCCATCGAAAAAGCATAGGATAAATTCTGATACGAGGTTCCCGGAATATATCCCTTATCGGAATACCGACCGCCAATAGCTCCCGTAAATGCCCAACCCTTGTCGTTTAGCCCAGTCGAATAACTGAACATCGAACGCGCATAATAATTTCTGTTGGTATAGGACAAAGTAACCTTCCCCCCTTTGGCAAATGAACTTGCCCGCATATTGATATTTTCAGAACCTCCAATGGTTCCGAAACTGAATGTTCCTGTTTGATTGTAATTGACCACATCCCCATTCCGGGTCAAGTCATTTAATGCCCCAATGGAAGCATAATTGAAAACACGACGATATTGATCATTGGCCAAAACACCATTGATATACGTCTGCTCATAAAAGGGATCATAGCCCCGAACACGAAATCGATACGGCGATAATTTAAACCCTACCTTATTCAAATAAATATCATTGGAAAGAATAACAGATGCCTGAATATCTTGTGAACTCATGTCCCCCTCCGAAGAAATCACATCGTCATCAATGACCCCCATAACCGTCTGTACATCAATCTGATTCTCAACATCTAATGCAATGTCCTCCAATATAGTCTCGGAATCCTTTAATTCGAATTCCATTTCAAAATTCCTGAACCCTGCCGCCTGAATAATCAATCGCTCCATCCCTGGCCTTAGATTCACAAAAACAAAATCCCCCTCCTCATTACTACTACTGCTCATTTTGTTCCGCTCCAGGTTAATTGTAATTCCAACCAACGGAACTTTCGTCCGACTATGAACCACCTTGCCCCTAAGCTGAACAGCTTCTTGACCAAATCCAGCACTTAAACTAAAAATGAACAAAAAGATAATTGCTAATATCTTTTGCATATCCTATCTCAATCGAAAGAATGTAAAGTACAAGGATGAGGCTTCAAACCCCATCCTTGATGAATTTGATTAATTATTTTGTACCTAATAACTTGATGTTATCTAAACGATATCCCGCTTTGTTTACCGAAGCATCTGCCGAAAATTCAATCGTCAAATTGCCTGTTGGAACAGCTGAATTAACTTGAATAGTCGTGAATTCATGCTGCGCTCCTAAATTTCCGTTTGGCGTAGTAGTCATCTCCTGACCATTTACCTTAACCTTAACCACACCGATTGGTTGCTCGCTGCCATTTGCCGCTAAACTGTAGCTTAATTTAAGATTTGAATAGCCCGTAGCATTTACATTTTCAATCTTGATACCTGTAGTTCTGTTCGCCGGCATCCAAACGTGCATACCAATAGTTGATGTCTTGCGGATATCAACATATGAATCTGTATACAAATCAGAATATTGTACAGTCTTGTTTAAGAAATACTTATAATCAGCAATTCTTACTCTTGACACATCTTCTGTTGGATCTCCAAAAGTCTCCTCATAAACAGTTTCTTCTTTTCCTTCCGTAACTGGAGGTGTAACTGTTCCTTTGTCTTTTTCAATCGTATAAGATCCACCTGCAACTGATGTCCAATCTGTAATGGTTGCTGTTCCTTCAACCTTTACTGCACCACCTACTTGAAGCGTAATATTGTATGAATATTTCTTACCTGATTCATATTTTGAATCCCCAGGTAATGCCCATTTGTAAGTATCCGCACCAATACTGAAAATCACTTCCTTAGCACCATATTCGCCTGGAATTAAAATCGCTTCAACAAGCTGATCTGTATTCTGAGCCGCAACTTTAGCCGATACATTCGCTGGACTTGTTCCTGCACTGATCGCTCCTGTTCCTAAATCCAAACTTGAAACCGTTGGAATAGCTTGGTAAGAAACTGCTAAGCCTGATAAACTAGAAACACCTGTTCCCGCTTTTACCAATAATTCAATCTTCGATAACTTGTGAACAAACTCCAATTTCGGAGAACCCGAGTTCTTGTCCAAATTCTTCGCATTGTCAGAATACATCACATCGATCGCCGCCTGGCTACTTTGATTTGATACATTAATACCCAATGAAGTACCTTCTAAAGAAGCCGAATAAGGGTAGTAAGCAATAAAATCAACAGCACCCGTCTCTGGATAATTGATAAGGTCAGAACCTGAAGCCGTAAAGTTTCCGTTTCCTTGGGTTACATACTTTTTGTTCGACGCTAAAGCATTGTTTAATCCAACACCTTGCTTCATGTAAACACCGATTTCATCATTCGCATCCCAACTTGTACCTGACGCTTTGGTCAGCTGGTTGCCCACAATCTTCGAAGTAAACTGTACCTCCGAAGGATTGCCTTTTTCTAATTTCCTGTAATCATCCTTCTTACAAGAAGAAACTAAGGCGATAAACGCCAATGCAGCACCTAATAATTGATTTGTTTTCATTGAAATTTATTAAATTGATATTTAGTAAGTCTTAATTCCAGATCGCATTATTGATCGTCTTTTTCTTTTCCTCAGCAAGACCAGGGAAAAATGTATATCCCGTCTCCTTCTCTAAGTCACTGACCGTCATCCGATAACTACTGATTAATGCGTTCGTCTGAGTAACCTCATTTTTCATGTAGTACCCTATCGTATAGTACTCCGTCCCTCTTTTTACCGCTAATGCTTTGAAGTAGGATTTAGGCTTCGCAACCTGCTTTTGATTGTTGTCCTGTACATATTCAATCCGACTATCGGTTTTTGTTTTTATCAGCGCACCAGTGACCACATACATGGTGTCAACCCCACTGCTAGTTGCCCATTCCCGAACTTTCCCCTCTAACTTCGCCCAAACCCCTTGATTCAAAGTAGCCTCCTGCGCAGTCATATTCGTATAGTAAAATGTAGTTGCATTCTCCGCATAATTCTTCGTGCGATCAGCACTCGGAAGCTGATGCCCACGATCTATTCCCGTAATGCCAAACCCTTTTTTTAAGTAGGGTTGAAAACCATATGAAAAATCTGGATCGTAATCCCAATCATCCGTCCGACTCTGCCCCCCCAAATAACTCCGACTTAAGGGATATGCAACCCAATAAGCTAGGCGGTTCTCCGTATCATAAAGCATCGAAAAATTACGCTTGGAACCATCTGGTGTCATCTTGAACTTGTATTCCAATTTTCCAGCATTTGAAATCACCGGTATCTCCATGTAGGAAACATTCGGTTGTGGATTTATAACCCCAGAACCTGATAAATTAATGGTATACTGATAGCGATTCCCGCGCTCAAAGGAAACAGCCTGCTTCCCTATCTCCCATGTAAAAGTCTCCCCCTGTTGATTCTGAAACACAATTTTGGATTGCTCCTGTAATCGCCCCGGAAATATAACCCACTCAATAACCGCCTCGGAACCCGATTGAACCACTTTCCCGAAAACTTCCTTACTGCCACCTGAAACCGATAATTCACCCTTACCCAAATCAAAACTCCCCGAAGTGGACAATCCATGCAGTTTCGCCGTGACACCTTCCCCCTGACTCGGAATCCGAACCTGTATCTTCGACATGATCCGCTCAAATACTAGCGGTACCGGACCACTAGTCAAATTCGTAGCCTTGCTATTCCTGCCATATAAATAGTCTATCCCAGCAAGATTCTCCTGAGAGGATATATCCAGCTTCATCACTAATTGATCCGTTTCCTGATAAGGATAAAAACCCACAAAATTTGCCGCCTTCCCCACCGGAAATACGATGGAATCTGAACCTGTCCTTGGTGAAAAATTTCCCGATGAATTGCTGATGAAATGACGGTTAAATCCGCCCTTGAAAATTGAACCTAAATGAAGCGTATTGCCCTCATACATAAAAATTGAAATCGAATCACCATTATCCCATGAACTCCCCGAAACCCTCGTCTGAACCTGACCCGAAATCTTACTCGAAAATAAAACTACCCTCGATTGTTGCTGCTGGTCAATAATGAAATCCTTCCTACATGAACCAAATAACACAACCGCAGCAGTAAGAATAAATAATAATTTTTTAATCATTATTTTAATATTTCTATAATTAAATTTATTGTTATCGTAATAATTAGTAAAACACACAAAATAAATCCCATAATTCTGTAAATCCCATAATTACTTTGTTTGTTTAAACAAATTTAGGTTTGACGTGATAAAAATTAATTAAAAAGACATTAAGAATTTGTTATTAAAACGAAGTAGTTTTAAGATATTGTTAAACAATAAAAAAATGCCGGATAAATAATGATAACCCCAGAAAAATTTACAATATTTACAGCACAGGACAGTAGACACAATATAAAAAGGCAAAAACAGATTTCTGTTTTTGCCTTCTTTAATTAATAAATCTAAATTTTCTATTTTGGTTGGTAATGAAACTTACCTTTCTCTATTAAATCTTGCTTTTCTGAATCACAAATCGCAAATGTAAACCCATCCTGCAACGCATAGGATCCATATTCACCATTTTTATTCAAAGCCAAAAACCCGACTTGGATATCCTTGGCAATATCAGGCTTCTTCTTCACAATCCGCATGACAGCCTCCTTACAGGCATCCTCCGGTGAATATCCCTGACGCATCAACTCTACTACCAAGAAACTACCTACATTTCGAATAACCTCTTCCCCAACGCCTGTCGATGTGGCTCCCCCAACCTCATTATCCACATACAAGCCTGCACCAATAATTGGGCTATCACCAACCCGGCCATGCATCTTAAAGGCCATACCACTCGTCGTACAGGCTCCTGAAAGATTCCCATCCGCATCAATTGCCAACATCCCAATGGTATCGTGATTGTATTTATTCCCCGGAAGTTTCTCCGTCGCAAAGGATTTATTCTCAATATTCATTACAGGTTTGTAGTTCTTCTCCTTCAACCATTCTTTCCAGGCCTCTTCTGAACTTGGAGTCAATAAATTCTCCGCCTGAAAGCCGTTTTCTAATGCAAATTGCCTAGCCCCTGCTCCCATCAACATCACATGCGGCGTTTTTTCCATCACCAATCTCGCAACAGAAATCGGATGTGCAATATCCTCCATCGCTGCAACCGAACCACAATTCCCCAACTCATCCATAATACATGCATCCAAGGTGACATGACCATCCCGATCGGGATAGCCTCCCTTACCAACCGTAACATTCTTTAAGTCCGCTTCCGGAACCTTAACACCAGCCTCAACGGCATCTAATGCCCGACCATTCTTTTTCAAGATCTCCCATGCAGCCTGATTCGCCGCAACACCAAAATCCCAAGTCGAAATTACTATCGGCTTCCGAACAGTTTTCTTCTCTTTCCCCGCCTCCTGACAGGAAATCGCCGAAGCAACCGTACCAAGACTAGCTGCCCCCAATATACCTTGTTTGATAAATTTTCTTCGTGAATGCATATATTACAATATTAGGAATACAATTTACAATGTACAAACTCAATTTATGTGTAAAATATGCGTTATCTCCTTTAAATTATCAGGAAAAAACGTAAAAAGATGCTTCAATCCGCCCAATATTTCGCATATTTATGCGGTTTTACCCAAATAACTAATATTTAAGACTAGAATGATGATACGTATTGCTTCGCTATTCTGCACATTTATCTGTTTGAACAACCTTTCTTATGCACAAACAGACTCTACAATTTACAAAAAAGTAGACCTTATTGTTCAAGATGCAAAAAAACAATTTGCACCTGATAAAAGAACTAAAATTGTGGCGATCACTGCTGCCAATGCTATTAATAATAACTATGTAATTGAATCTTCAGTCCCTGAAGCCAGTCAATTTATCAAAACTCAAACAGCAAATATCCCCGCACATATTCAAATCAACCCTTTACCAGACGCTACAGTCGGCGAAAAACAACATGGGGTTGTGAATCTTTCTGTAGCTAACTTTAGGACAAAACCTGGAAATGCCTCTGAAATGGCAACACAAGCTATCCTTGGTACAGAAGTGGACTTATTACAAAAAGTCGATGGCGAATATCGTGCTAGAACTCCAGAAGGTTATATCTCTTATGTTCCTGCTTCTTCTGTTGCTGCAATGAATGAAACAGAATTGCAAAACTGGAGAAAGCTTCCCAAAGTAATCTATACTGCTGAATTTGGAAAATCACTTTCTAAAGCTGATTCTAAAAGCATCCGTGTCTCTGACCTCGTTTATGGAAATATCCTGGGACTGCTGGCAGAGGAAGGAAAGTTTTACAAAGTCTCCTATCCTGATCAAAGGATAGCATATATCCCTAAAGATGAAGCCTTGACTTTCGAAAAATGGATTAGCTCTCGCAATCTTACGCCTGAAAATGTTATCAGTAGCGCAAAAACAATGATGGGACTACCATATTTATGGGGCGGAACTTCGGTTAAAGGTGTCGATTGTAGTGGCTTCACCAAAACAGCGTATTATATGAATGGCTATATCATCCCTCGGGATGCCTCCCAACAAGTGTTGGCCGGACAAACCATTGATATCCTCGATAAAGACGGTCATTTTGACCCAACAAAAGCACTTAAAAATCTTAAACCTGCAGACTTACTATTCTTTGCTTCTGGCAAAAATAGTAACCCGAATGCCAGGGTAACACACGTTGCGCTTTACATTGGCAATGGTGAATTTATTCACTCTGCTGGAACCGTACGCATCAATTCTATGCTTAAGGATGCCACTAACTATGACGACTTCCAAACGAGAACAGTCGTAGCCGCTAAAAGATACATCGGTGTTCAAGACCAACAAGTTCAAAAAATTCAAGAAAACCCTTATTACAACCAAAAATAACCATGAACAGCAACGATTGGCATAGCAAAAAAATGGGGAAATTTACCCTTCGCTTTAAACCATATACCTTGGAATTACGCCATGTATTCACCGTCGCTTCTTTTAGCCGATCCACAACTCCTGTAGTTCTTACAGAATTGGAATACGACGGAATAATTGGTTATGGTGAAGCTAGTATGCCTCCTTATCTTGGTGAATCCCAAGAGTCGGTCATGAATTTCCTCAGTAAAGTGGATCTTTCTGATTTTGATTCCCCATTCCAAACGGAAGAAATCTTACACTATATCGATCAGGTCGACAGCAAAAATACCGCTGCAAAAGCAGCCGTAGATATCGCCTTGCATGATGTACTTGGTAAATTAATGGGGCAACCCTTTTATAAAATCTGGGGCTTGAACCCAGACCTTATCCCTCCGACTTCCTATACTATTGGTATTGATACGGAAGATATGATCCGTAAAAAAGTGGCAGAAGCTCAACAATTCAAAATCTTGAAAGTCAAGCTTGGCCTCGATACGGATAAAATGATCATTGATACCATCCGTTCAGTAACTGATGTCCCACTTTGTGCTGATGTCAACCAAGGTTGGAAAAATAAAGAGGAAGCCCTCGAAATGGCTAATTGGCTCAAGGAAAGAAATGTTGTGTTCTTGGAACAGCCCATGCCTAAGGAGATGATTGATGAAAATGCATGGTTGACTGAAAATTCACCAATTCCTACCATCGCTGATGAAGGATGCCAACGCCTAGGGGATGTTCCGGCCCTGAAAGGGGTGTACTCTGGAATCAATATCAAATTGATGAAATGTACAGGAATGCGAGAAGCTAAAAAAATGGCTGAGTTGGCTCGCGCCTTAGAAATGAAAGTTATGTTAGGCTGCATGACTGAAACATCCTGTGCCATTACGGCGGCAGCTCAATTAGCTCCTTTAGTGGATTGGGCGGACTTAGACGGCGCTCTATTAATAGGAAACGATATCTATCACGGAATGACCGTGAATGATGGCTTATGCCATCTGCCTAACCGTCCAGGAATTGGAATCCAAAAAATTTAACTTACTGATTACCACATAATCTACAAACAAACAAAACAGACACAAATACCTATATTTCAATAGTTTACCTATAATAACAAATTACCAAAATTATGAAACATCATTTACTCACAACTTTGTGTGTAATGGCTTGTACATCCATGCAAGTCGTAAATGCACAACAAATTGCTGTGGCTGGTAAAGTTTCTGCTTCTGATGGAACTCCACTCGTTGGAGTGACAATATCAGTAAAAGGAACTTCACTCAGCACCAGCAGCAATGAAAATGGCTTGTTTTCTTTAAATGCAGATCACAATGCCACCCTAACTGTATCTTATATCGGATATAAAACCCTGGAAATCCCTCTGAACGGAAGAAAAACAATCAACATTACGCTTGACCAAGATGATCAAGCTATTGATGAGGTTATGGTCATTGCCTATGGAACAGTCAAGAAAAGCTCCTTCACGGGATCCACTGCCAATATCAATTACGCTGAAAAAGCAAAGGACGTTCCTGTTACTTCCTTCGAACAAGCCTTGAATGGTAGACTTCCAGGTGTTCAAATTAATACGACATCAGGACAGGCAGGCGCAACCTCTACTATCCGAGTTCGTGGTATTGGTTCTATGAACGCCTCCAACGAACCTTTATATGTGGTCGATGGTGTTCCAGTAACCTCTGGAAATGTCGGACAAATGGAAGGAAAACTCGCTGGAACAACCAATAATATCATGTCTACCATAAATCCTAATGACATTGAATCCATCAACGTCCTAAAGGATGCTGCCGCAGCCTCACTATATGGTTCAAGAGCAGCAAATGGGGTAGTAATGATTACCACCAAATCAGGAAAATCAGGAAAACCAAAAATTGATTTTAGAACCTCCCTTGGATTGACCCCAACTTGGGCTACTGATAACTATAAACCTGCAGATGTTCAAGATCAAATCCAATACATGTATGAAATCTTCCATGATTACAGAACATCAAATGGATATACCGATGAACAAGCAAATACTTATGCCCTAAACAGCATCAATAATAGATTTGGAAAACATGGATATGAATTTAAAACCAATGGAACCGGTCTTTTTGATAAAGTTAATATCACTGGTAAAACAGACGGTGTAGAAAATAGAGATGGAAAATATTTCGATTGGAATGACGCTTTATTCCGTACCGGTAAATTCCAAACCAATGACCTGGCAGTGAGTGGAGCAAATGATAAAACCCGATACTATTCTTCTTTATCATATACCACTGATAAAGGCCGTGCTTATACCAACGAATATGAAAGAATTGCAGGTAGATTAAATCTATCGCAAAAACTTTCTGAAAAAGTAGAATTTGCGACCAATTTTAATTTAAGCCATAACGATAAACAAGGATATAACGATACAAGAAACAATGGTACTAACTATATGTACCTTGCCAATAACTTGCTCTTCCCTTTATACTGGCCTACGGATTATAAAACAGGAGATGAATATTCCTTACGTTTTGGATCATTGGGATACAACCCGCTATATTACGATAAACAATGGGAAAACAATTCTAAGACCCTTAGAATGATTGTTTCTCCATCCTTAACCGTAAATCTCGCGCCTGGTTTGGTTGGAAAAACCGTATTCTCTTATGATAATTCTGAAGTAAAAGACCATTTATATTATAGTGGCAAACACTTCCATACCACTTACGGAGCAACTGCGAATGGTTCTGTGTTTGAATACAGCACCAATTATATGAAAATGGTTTCTTCAACGACCTTAACTTATAACAAAAGTTTTGATGACCATAACATCGATTTATTAGGTGGTTTCGAAGCTGAAAAAAATAAGGTGGACTATCAATATGCGAGTGGATCAAACCTTCCGAACAGCTCCCTACATACGGTAGCAACGGCAGGGATAAAAGATGCAAACGCTTATTCTTGGGGACATAATATGATGTCTATTTTCTCAAGGGCACAATATAATTTCCAGGAAAGATTTTTTGCTTCTGCATCTTACCGTTTTGATGCTTCTTCTAAATTAAGTCCAGACTCGCGATGGGGTGACTTTTGGTCGATCTCAGGTGCTTGGAACTTGAAAAAAGAATCTTTCTTTGCTGATATACAACAAATCGACCAGATTAAGTTAAAAGCTTCATATGGTACCAATGGTACTCTACCAACCGAAAATTTCGGTTATATGAGCTTAGCAACTTTTGGATTCAATTACAATGGTAAACCTGGTGGTGCCATTACTACCATTGCAGATCAAAACCTGAAATGGGAAAAAAGCTATTCCTTCAACGTAGGAACTGAATTTGCCTTATTCAATAATAGAATCAATGGTTCTGTGGAGTATTTCTCCAGAGATTCAAAACAACTATTACAGGATGTGAACATTTCAAATGTCACTGGATTCTCTAACATCCTGAAGAATATAGGTACTGTTAATAATAAAGGTGTGGAGATTTCCATTGCTGGTGATATCATCCGCAATGAAAACTTAAGATGGTCTGCTGGTGTAAACACGTCTTTAATCAAGTCTAAAGTCATTGCTTTAAATGAAGGTCAAGATGTTATCTGGAGTGACCCTACTGGTGGCGATGGCCGTGTTGACTTTATTTACCGTGAAGGTGGAGACGTTTATACCTTCTACCTTAAAGAATGGGCTGGAGTAGACAAGACCAATGGTAAACCTATTTGGTATACCAACGACGGAACTGAAGGTGAATTCTTACACAACGGTCGTGGAGCAACTAATAAAGTAGCAGATGCTGATTATGTTCCTTTTGGAACCCCAATTCCTAAAGCTTTTGGTGGTATCAATACAGATTTAGAATACAAAGGATTTAGCCTATCCCTTAACTTTAATTATAAGATTGGTGGCAAATTATTTGACCACGCTTCAAGGGATGTCGCTGAAGACGGTTATTACTGGGAAAGAATCCGTTCTTACTATGCTTATGAGAATGCTTGGACTCCTGATAATACCGATGCCTTGTATCCTAAGATTAGTGGAAATGACCCTGAGGATGGTATTGCATATTCAACCCGTCACCTATACGACGCCTCTTTTATCCGCTTGAAAAATGTAAACCTAGCTTATAGATTGCCAAGTTCAATAACCAATAAAATCGGATTGAGCAGCACTAGAATCTTCTTCAATGGAACAAATTTATTAACGTCTTCTAAATTCAAATGGGCAGACCCTGAGGTTAACCAATATGGAACGAGAGGTTGGGAAACACCTTATGGTAAGACCTATACCTTTGGTTTAGAAATCAGTTTATAACCTTCAATTATTATCCACATGAAAAAGAAATCTTTATATATCATAGCCTTAGCAAGTTTATCATTATTTTCTTGTAAAGGATTTTTGGATGTTGATCCAACCAACTCGATCGAAGCCTCGGCTACGATCAAGACTGTAGAAGATGCCCAAGTCATGATCAATGGCTTAACCAGCAAATTAGGCGCCGGTTCTCTTTATGGTCGTAATATACTATTATACGCAGATGCAAAAGGTGGCGATTTAACAATCGTTTCCCAAGGTCGTGGTTTAGATGCCTTTTATGTTTTTAATCATAACAAAGACAATAATAGCTACTCCGGATTTTGGACCGATGGATTTAATGCCATCCTGCAAGCCAATAATATTATCAGTAACATCGAAGCACTGCAAGCTGCCGGTTCCACCCTTAAGTTTGACAATGAAAAAGGACAAGCATTGACCCTTCGCGCAATGATGTACTTTGATCTGGTGAGAATTTATGGCAAAACCTATACGGATGATCCTAATGCATTGGGAGTTCCAATTACAACAGCTTTATTAGAGGATACAGCAAAACCTTCACGCGAAAAAGTAGCCGATGTCTATAAGCAAATCCTTGCTGATTTAAACGCAGCAACGGCAATCTTGCCTAAAAATATTAATCATGGCTACATTAATTACTACGCTGCAAAAGCAATTCTTTCCCGAGTGTATTTGACTATGGGGGATTATGACAAAGCTTTGGAAGCCGCAGATGAAGTCATCGCCAGTAAAGCTTATTCCCTTTATTCCAATGAAAATTGGGTAGCTTCTTGGTCTAAAGAAAAAGGTTCTGAGTCCATCTTTGAAATCATTAAAATGAAAGACCAAGGCGATTTAGGTTCATCCTCTCTTGGGTTCTATTATTTAAGAAACAAGGATGAAAACGCTATTGGAAATTTCACAGCATCTGATTACTTCGTCAATCGTTTGGCTCAAGACCCTAATGATGTTCGTTGGGGAATATTCACCAAAGATGAATTAGACCGCGTTGCAGCTTGTTATAAGTATGTAGGTGGTACTGCAGCTAAAAAACCAGGTGATGGTAAAACACCTTATACTGCTGTTAACATTAAGGTGATTCGTCTTTCGGAAATGTACTTAACTGCAGCGGAAGCAGCATTAAAGAAAAAAGCAGCTGATCCTGCAAAAGCAGCTGAATATCTAAATCAAATCCGTAAAAGATCTCCTGACCTGGCAGCAGCAACCGCAGCAACTATTACTGAACAGATGATCCTGGACGAAAAAAGTAAAGAATTATATGGCGAAGGTCATCGCTTCTGGGATATGATCCGCCTGAATAAAACAATTACCTTTAATGATGAACATGTTGGTGTCGCAATGACCCACCGTGAGAAAACCATTACAAGGAAATTCTATAAAACATTGTTACCTATTCCACAGGTAGAAATCAATGCTAACCCAGGATTAGAAGCACAACAAAACCCAGGGTATTAATATTACAATATTCTAGAAATGACAAGGACGATCACATGTGATCGTCCTTTTTTTTGATCCTCATATCAGTTCCGCCTTTTCTGAAAAACTTCACAAACACGCAAAGATTATAATAGTATTCGCAAAAATAACCCCATTAGGTAATGAATACAACAATGCATCTTGCATATTTTTGCAATTTATTCATTGTTTTTAACATGAATCCGTTATATTCGTTTATCTAAATAACCAATAACTCTAAAAATGAATCTACCAACTTGCTTATCAATTGCGGTAGCATCCTTGTGTTCCATACAGATGCTCTCCGCACAACAATTGTCCATAGCTGGAAAGGTGACCAATGCCGAAGGAGAACCAATTGTAGGGGCTTCTATCTTTATTAAAGGCACGCAACAAGGAACCGCCAGCAATGAGAACGGATTGTTTTCTTTGAATGCCCCAAGTAATGGGATTTTAACGATTCGTGCAGTAGGATACAGCAGCATTGAAGTACCTATCAATGGAAAGACAAACCTGTCTGTACAACTACAACATGTAGATAGTGAAATCGATGAAGTCGTAGTCACCGCACTCGGGATTCAAAGAAGTGAAAAATCTCTAGGATATGCCGCTCAAGGTGTTACAAATGAAACTTTGAACAGCAACAAACAACCGAACCTGGTAAACGCCTTACAGGGTAAAATTGCAGGTGCTACCATTAGTTCTACGGGGGGTGCTCCAGGACAAGGTGCAAATATCCAAATCCGCGGGATCAACTCCATCGACCCAACCCGAGACAACAACCCTCTTTTCGTAATAGATGGTATCCTAATGGATAACTCTACTTCGGTTCAAGGTGGCGCTGAAGTTCGCGGTATGAGTAACCGTTCGGTTGATATTAATCCCGACGACATTGAAACCATCAATATCCTAAAAGGTGGTGCAGCAACCGCCCTATATGGCTTGAGAGGAGCAAATGGGGTGGTAATCATTACTACAAAAAGCGGTAAAGCTGGAACCCTCAAAATTGATTACCAAGGAACTGTTGGCTTTGAAAATGTCAATAAATTCCCTAAAATGCAAGATACCTATACCCAAGGTTGGAAAGGGGTATATAATAAAGATGATTTCTGGCCTGCATGGGGACCTACAGTAGAAGAAGCCATGAAAGTAGACCCTACCCATCCAAGTACATTATATAAACCTTTTGAAGAAGCATTTGATACCGGAAATCAATTCCGTAACTCCCTAAATATTTCGGGTGGATCCGAGAAATTTACTTTCTTAACCTCCCTTTCTCAAATGAAACACAATGGGGTAATGCCGTCCACCGATTTCAAGACTTACCAGGCTCGATTGAATACCAATTTTATTATTAGTGAAAAATTTAAAGGTGGGTCTTCCCTAGCTGTATCTAATTCAGGTGGCTATCGTGGAAATGCAAACCGATATGCGGAACAATTAATCTATTGGACTCCAAGATACAATATCAGGGATTACTTGATGGAAAATGGAACCATGAAATCTTATGGTGATACCGACAATCCAATTTATGTCGCGAATACCAATAGATTGAAAGATGATGTTTTACGGGTTATTGGTGGAGTCGATTTCACCTTTTCCCCAGCGAAATGGTTAGACCTAATGTATAGAGCAGGGATTGACGCCTATCGCGATAATCGCGAAGGAACAGCCATCGGCTACCAAGGTCTTGCCGATGAAAGACTGGTCTATGATAATGGTGTTGAAGGGGCTGATGGACGTGGATTCTATAATGTCTATAGCAATAATTTCAGAGCTATTAACAGCACCTTTATTGCAACCTTCAAACATGATTTCAATGAAGATTTCAATGCAAAATTGAGACTTGGTCAAGATATTTATGATCGATATATCAAGAGAACATCTACACAAGGTGGTGACTTAACAGTCTATAATTGGTTCGACTTAGGAAATGCTAACATCATTAAGGCCGACTCATATATTGAAAAATATAGGTTGATGGGATTTTTTGCTGAATTAGAAATGACTTATAAAGATTTTCTATTTTTAACACTAACCTCTAGACAAGATATAACTTCTTCTTTAGCACCTAAAAACAGATCTTTCAATTACCCTTCTGCAACCGTTAGTTATGTAATTTCCGACCATATCACTCTTCCGGAAGTCATTAACTTTGGAAAGCTGAGGTTCTCCTATGCTCAAATTGGTAAGGATGCTCCTCCATATTCTACAAGTTCAGGTTTTGGACCTTATAGCAACCTGCCTACAGGATATATTGGTTTTACTAGACCTGCACTCCTAGGAAATGTTGAGTTAAAACCTGAATTCACAGACACTTATGAAGCTGGATTTGAATTGAAATTCTTTCAAAGTAGACTAGGATTGGATTTTACTTTGTATAATTCTATCAGTAGGGATCAAATCATTCAAGTACCTGTGACCTCGGCAACCGGTTTTGTAACGGCATCAATAAATGCTGGAAGTATCCGAAACCGTGGTTTGGAATTAACCCTGAATACGGTACCTGTTAAAAAAGACAATTTTACATGGAACTCAAATATCAATTTCTCCATCAATAGAAATAAAATTCTTGAAATTCGCGAAGACCTAGATGATGAAATCGTTGTTTCATCGGAATATGGTTATTTGAACTCTACAGTTTCCATGCGTATTCGTCCAGGTGAATCTTATGGTACACTTTACGGTAGAACTTACAAACGTTATTACACAGCTGATGAGATCGCTCAAGGATTGGACAAAACTCGTGAGTATGACGAAAGCCGTCCTTTATTGATCGGTGCTAATGGTTTCCCAGTATTAGAATCTACATCAGTACCTAAAAAATTAGGAAATGTGCAGCCTAGCTGGGTGGGTGGTTGGAATAATACCTTCAACTATAAAAACCTTTCCTTAAATATCTTGGTGGATGCTCGCGTAGGTCAATCCCGATATAATCAATTAGGAAACTTTATGGCCGCATTCGGTGAAGCCGATTATACGGAAGACCGTAATGATTATAAAGTATTTGACGGGGTACTAGCTGATGGAAGCAAGAATACAAAAGAAGTATGGTTAGGACAAGGTAAAGATCCTAAAAATGGCGTTGATTATGGAAATGGTTATTACAGGGATAACTTCCGTGGAAACTCTCAGTTTTTCGTAGAAGATGCCTCTTGGTTGAGACTACGCTCCGTTTCAATCGGCTATAGCCTCCCTCAACAATGGTTAGATAATAAAGTTATTAAGAATGCTCGGATTTCTGTTATTGGAAATAACCTTGCACTGTGGACTAAATATTCAGGTTATGACCCTGAAAACTCAACAACAGCAAGTGGATCAAATATCGAAGGTTTTGCTGGGATGACTTATCCTGCAGTTCGTAGTTTCTTATTCAGCTTAAATGTTGGCTTTTAATACTTAAAATCATGAACAAATTCATCAAAATAGGAAAAATATCGTTATTAGCTTTGGCCTTGTTCTCAATGAACAGCTGTAAAGACTATTTCGATTTAACTGAAAATCCTAACTTCGTTCAAAATCCACCTTTGACCGCATTATTATCTACAGCTACTCATAAGGCGGCGTATAATAATTACAGAATAGCGTACTTTAATAATCAATATTCGCAATATTTCGCCAGTCCATCCGGAGGTTCGGATACAGATACCTATCAGATCACAAACAACTCCACTACTTGGAATAATTTGTACTATGCTTTGGCTGATCTGTATGACTTGATGGTCAAATCTGAAGAAGTAGGTGCTTATCACCATTTGGCTGTTTCGCAAGCATTAACTGCCTACCAATTGGGTTTAGTCGCTGATACTTGGGGCTCCGCTCCTTACAGCAAAGCCTTCGGAAAAGAAACAATCCTGACTGTACCTTACGATTCTGAAGAAGATCTTTATAAAGCGCAAGTTGACTTGATCAATAAGGCTCTTGAAAACTTCAAAAAAGCCGATCCATCCCAACAATTAAGTGAAAAAGACGACTTATTATGTGGCGGAGATATCGACAAATGGATCAAACTTACCAATGGTCTGAAAGCTCGTGTATTAAATAAAGTCAGTAAAAAATCCTCTTATAACCCTAAACAAGTATTGGCTGCTGCGCAAGCTTCATTGGAGTCCAATGCCGAAGACGTTGGAATGAGCACTTTCCAAGGTGTTAACCCTTGGGCATCAATTTCAATCAGTAACTTATTAAACAACCTTGATGGCTGGTTAGGTAGTAATTTCATTGATCAATTAAATGGAAAAACCTACGGAATCGAAGACCCACGGGTATCAAAGATTACTGAAAAAACAGTGCATGGTGTATATGTTGGTACTGTAAGTGGCCAAGGGAATGTTGGAGCAGCAAATACCGTCCGTGATGAATGCTATATAAGCTCTAAATCTCCGGTAAGTAGCGAAACTTCTCCATTAATGATCCTGACCTACGCTGAGGTGAAATTCATTGAAGCCGAAGCCGCATTCAGGGATAATAATAAACCTGTTGCGTATGCTGCATTCCTAGCAGGGGTCAAAGCCAGTATGGATAAATTGGGTGTTCCTGCAGCCGATGCAACTAAATACATTACCGCCATCTCTAAAGGACAAGCTAACTTGACCCTTTTGGATATCTTCCGCGAAAAATACGTGGTAACTTATCTGAATGCAGAAGCTTGGAATGATGTGCGTCGTTTTGATTATAAATACAAGGATTTCAAACTTCCTATTGGAGCGGTCCTTGGTGATAAATTTATCCGTAGAGTAGCTTACCCTGCTGATGAAATCACAGAAAACGGATCAAATGTCCCAGCTGAAGTGCCTTTAAGCACTGAATTGTGGTGGGATAAACCATAAAAACAGAAAGGGGCATATGATTATGCCCCTTCTTTGTTTATATAAACCCCTCTAAAGGACTTTATTCTTTAACAATCCTATTTCCGATAACGGTTTGGATAGGTCAATTAAATAACCGTTTAGGATAGCATATTTTAAATTAGCATTGGAATCCCCAATATAGAAATTTGCTGTTCCTCCTAAATCAATTACTGGCGTTGTCGCAAAGGCTTGAGCTCCATAAACATGTATTGGAAGGTTGTGCAACATACTCGCCTGCTCCGGTTTTAAGCTAGTCACTTGAACAGCCATATATCCTTTTTTCAAAAGATCATAGGCAATTTCAGGGGTTATTGATTCAAAAGTCGGAACCGGCTTCTCCGCAATCTTTCCCTGTATAAATTTTAATCCCTCGCCATCGACCTCATCATAGCCAAATGATTCAGGTAAATCTCCAATATCTTCTACACGGCCGCGGACAAAGTAATCTCGTCCCTCGGTGCTTTCACCACGTCGAATAGCAATATCACTCTTTAAAGGAATGGAATCTGAACCAAATTCTAAACCACGGATTACAATATCATGCATATTACTTGCATTAAATGGAATCTCCTCGTAGCCCTTGGCATCATAGTTCTCATAGGTCCCTTGTGCAATTTCCATCAAAGCATTCAGGATGATTACAAAATTCAACTTTCTGATTTCCTGTTTTTCAGGATCTCCCTTCAATCCGCCAGATTCAATTAAGACCGTACTAGCTCCCCAGGATTGGAAATTATCACCAAACCCTCTAGGAGTATAGGTATCATCATACTTCGCAACGGCATCAGGTATATACTGCTGAAGAATTTTATTCATCCCCACAATAATTTGCATCGCTCCTTCCCGAACCTCATTGATTTCTCTCTCCGTATTGTAAGCGGGTGCCAAAAGGGAAATGGTCACTGGATTTTTAGTTCCAGGAACATTGTAATAAATATTTTGATCATGAAGATTGAAGCCATACCGAGGTTGAATAGCCTTTGCTCTAGACTTTAATAAAGCCCCTTCAACCGTTTGGGATGCTCGAGCATCTCGATTTAAATCAATGCTCTGTGCATTTCTACGTAAATAACGTTCTGCACCATCAGGATTCAACATGGGTATAAAGTGAATATTCAACTTTTCCTTTAACAAGGTGCGGACGGAATCAAACCCATCCCCTTTGCCTTCCAAAAAATTGAACAAATCAAATAATGCCATCGTTGCAGTCGGTTCATCACCATGCATCTGGGACCATAACATTACTTTTTTATCGCCATTTCCATATTCCAATTCATTGATCGAACGGCCTTCAACTGATTTACCAATTTCAGTGATCTTAAATAGATCACTTTTTCTATGTAATTGAATCAATGAATCAACATCCTGATGTTTGAATCTTCTTGAAAATAAAGCCGATTCTTTATAGGTGGAATGTATCTTATTCATCTGCGCAGTATCCAATTTATACCCCGGAATATTCCCGTTGGAAGACCCTGAGAATGGATTACTGCAGGCCGTTGCAGCCAAAAGACTTAAGGAAATGACAAAAAACTTCATATTATACTAACGCTTTTTCTAAAATTTCTATTGTACCCTTATTCGCATCAATTCTTGCTTTTACACCAACCGGCAATAAAAACTGATCATTGATATGCCCAATAACTGCTCCTGAGTAAGATGGAATATTCAATGGTTTGATATAATCCCTTAGAATCTGATCTAAGTTCAAGGAACCATAACCTCCCGAAGGCGAACAGTCTGTACATTTACCAAAGACAAACCCCTTTATTTGTGAAAGGATTCCAGCGTTCATCAATTGACAGAACATCCGGTCTACCTTTTCCGGGGATTCATTGATTTCTTCCAAAAACAAAATACTATCCTTGAAATCCGGCAAGAATTCAGAACCACATAATCCCGAAATCAAAGTCAAATTCCCACCTAATAGTTTCCCTTCTGCAACTCCTGGATTGATGGTGCTAATCCTATCTTTATACTGAACAATATCATCCCCTTTTTTCTCAGGGTTTGTATAGGTCACTAACTTATTTTCAATGAATTGATCTGTAAAGGTTTTAGCAACAAAATTACTCCAGGTACTTGTACCAACAGGCCCATGAAAAGTAACCATGCCAATTTTGGCATGAAAAGCCATGATCAATGCCGTAATATCACTATATCCCAATAAGGCTTTCGGGTTTTTGGCTATCATATCATAATCGATACGCTTCAATAACCTGGAGGCGCCAGCACCACCACGAATGCATAGTATACCAGCGACAGATTTATCTGCAAACATCGCATGTAAATCCTCCAAACGTTGGTCATCCGTTCCTGCTAAGTTTCCATAGCGTTCTCGGATATATTTTCCTTCTTTTACTTTAAAACCAAAATACTCTAGAACCTCTTTGGTCAAGCTAATGGAATCTTCACCTGTAACTGCACTCGCCGGTGCAATAATGCCAATAGTATCACCAGCTTTTAAGACCTTTCCTTTAATTAAAGGTTTCAACTGGTTGGCAACAGCCATGGCTTCCGTCTTCCCAATTAATGGAAGTGCCGCTAATCCTATCCCCAAGGATTTAATAAATGAACGTTTATTCATGGTTAACGATTGAATAGTAAACGATGTCCTGAACCTACTTCCTGAATCTGCCCCTTGGTATAAGCCAATAATCCCGAAACAATAGTATGTTCAATAGTCGAAGTAAATGTATGATTTTCAAAAGGAGACCAAGCGCACTTGGATAAAATATTCTCTTTTGTTACCGTATAAGGTTTGTTCAAATCTACCAAGACCAAATCCGCCCAAAATCCCTCTCGAATAAATCCTCTTTGTTCTATTTGAAATAGAATGGCCGTATTATGAGCCGTCTTTTGAACCATCTGCTCCAAGGTCATTTTCCCTTGCTTAACCATATCCAACAAAGCTTGAAGGGCATGTTGAACCAATGGCCCTCCTGATGGGGCTTGCAAATAAGCCTGTGATTTTTCCTCAATGGTATGTGGAGCATGATCAGTAGCAATCACATCAATATGACCATCCAAAACTGCTTTTAAAATCGCATCCCGATCATTAGCCGTCTTTACCGCTGGATTCCATTTGATAAAATTCCCTTTGCTTTTATAGTCTGCATCTGAAAACCATAAATGATGAATACAAGCCTCAGCTGTTATTCTTTTTTGATCCAATGGAATGGTATTATCAAATAAACCGGTCTCTTTGGCGGTCGAAATATGCAAGATATGCAAACGGGTATTATTCTTTTTTGCTAATTCAACAGCTTTCGAAGAAGAAAGATAACAAGCCTCGGCAGAACGGATCAATGGATGCATTTCAATGCTTACATTCTCGCCATATTGATCTTTATATTTTGCTAGATTCGCCTGAATTGTAGCTTCATCTTCACAATGGGTAGCAATTAAGGTTGGAGCCTGACTAAAAATAGCCTCGAGTGCCTTTTCATTATCTACCAACATATTCCCGGTGGATGAACCCATAAAAACCTTAATCCCACAAACATCCCGAGGATTTGTTTTTAAGACCTCATCTAGGTTATCATTGGCGGCTCCCATAAAGAAAGAATAATTCGCCAAGGAACTATCCTGTCCAATATCGTACTTGTCTTGAAGTAATTTTTGAGTCAAAGTATTGGGTACAGTATTAGGCATTTCCATAAAGGAAGTTGTTCCACCAGCAACTGCAGCCCTACTTTCTGTAAATATATTCGCCTTATGTGTTAATCCGGGTTCGCGAAAATGAACCTGATCATCAATCAGACCTGGAAACAAATGTAATCCTTCTGCATTGATGACTTGGTCAGCATCCATGTCGATGCTGCCAGCAATCTTTTCAATACGACCATTTTTAATAAATAGATCCAACACCTGGATGCTGCCTTCATTTACAACATGGGCATTCTTTATCAATATTGTAGACATGTAATTTATCTTTAAGGGTTTTGCTAAGCAAATATACTAATTTAGAGGTGCCTAATGGAGAATAAGCCATTTAAAACCGAATATTAAGCCTCCAAATTTGGATCTCGGCGAACATCAAAAGTCCCGATGGGAACATAGAATTGTTCCAACTCTTCCTTCTTATTAATTTTTCGACAACCGCCATTTTCCAGTAACAGCAATTGGTTACTGATATCCAAAACATTCATATAATCATGATCAGAAACCAAAATACCTTTGATTCTGGATTTCTCAATTATTAAGGCCTGTATTTTCTCCTTTAAAATGGGTGATAAACCCGTAAATGGCTCATCCAATAGAATAAATGTAGCATCCTGTTCCATTAAGAGCATAATCTCCAGATATCTTAATTCTCCTCCCGCTAGCTCTGCAATCTTATTACCGAGAATACGAAAGATCACCTCATCCCGTTCCAAATTGGAAATACGTTGGGAATCGGAAAGCATAAACTCAATTGATTTTTTGACCGTAAAATTCGTGGGTAAAAATGAATCCTGTGGTAAATAACAAACATCCTTTGATGGAAAAGCTTTCCTAATCTTCTTTCCATTCAATCGGATATATGCATATTGAGCTCGTAAATCACCGAAGATTATCCGCATAAAGGTAGACTTGCCTGATCCGTTACGCCCCAATAATCCAATGATATCCCCTACTTTTAACACTAGATAGCCCCCTGTCAAAAGCGGTCGGTCACTTTTATAGCTAAATTGAACAGAGTCCACAAACAATTCTTTATCGGCTAAATCCATAGTAAAAGATCAGAATAAATACGAAAGAAATTATCAGATTGGCAATAAAGGTATAGAGGACTAAATCCTTTCTGGTCAAACCGAGATTAAAAAACAGATACTTGGTATTTCCTTCAAAAAAACGAACTATCGCTGCTGAACTCAGATATCCTGCCGTCATAAATACATAGGGATAATATCCTAAATATTGAACACTCATCGCCAAACTCAAGGCAAGATTGATGAAGAAAATCGGCTTATAAAATTGCCAAAGATGTTTGAAAGCTATCGGCATAATTAAATCTACTAAGAAATTAGCCAAGTGCAAAATAAATAAACCAATAATCAACAGCACCTTAAATACAAAAAAGGAGCCGTCTATAAAGACGGCTCCAAACCAATTTACCCTATAATAGATTAGATCTACTTATAATAACAAAAAGGTCATCACAACGCCTGGTTTTTCCACTCCAGTAATTCTACCGTAAGAAACGCCAGATTCTTCGTAATAATCCAATTTAAAACTACTTTCCAATAGGAATTTCTCCATCTGATCCATAATTGCTGACACATAACCTCCAGTAGCATTAGAACGCTTACTGAATTTGAAGGTTTGCGAAGCTTCATCAAAGACATAACTGAAACCAATAGTCGTGTTCCATCCTGATGCTCCTCCATTTTGACTACTAAATCCTATTAAGTTTACACGTTGATTGAAACTATCCCATGTAAAATAGAGGTCACCATAATTGAATGGGAATCCGGTTCCATTTAATAGTCCATCATGGTAACGTTTTAAAATCGTCAAACCATCAGCTGATGTACCAGGGAAATAAGTCTTATACGGTGAAAACAAATACTTGAACTTAATACCTATCGCTTTGTTCAAAGGAATAACAGCTTCCGTATGGTTCTTAATCTCATATTTCTTGCCGTTGCTATCGTGAATAAACAAGCGATTGCCTTCCCAAACTGCTTTCTTGAAAATTACCCCAAACATACTCACACTATCCGTGGTAAAATCCAAACCTGTCAGATTGAAAGTAAAGAGACTATTCTCCCCACGAACCAGTTTTTCTTTAGTCATCGTTGAAAATGACGTGGTTTTCATGACCGGATATAAATCCACAGCAACCATATTATTTACGCCAGCGGAGTCAATTGAAATATAAGAATAGGGATTATCTATGAAAAACTGCTTGGTCTTATCCATTGAAGTTTTTAACCCTTTATTCATATAACCATCACTCTCTGCCTTGGTAGCTTTCACTAAAACCAACGATTGATCATACTTTTTCCCACGCATGTAAATACTGTCCCCGGATTGTTTGAGATATTCAAACTCAATATCACTCATATACCCATTTGGCGAGACACCTCCGAATTGTGAAGAAGGCTCTTGAAGCATGGTGATGTAATTAAAGGAATCAAACAATAATGAAGCATTCATAGTCCACAATACGCGATAGGTGGATTGTGAGGGAACCGTCGCTGTCTCATCAGTAAAGTCACTGATCATCGTACAGAACTTGTCATCATCAAATTTAAAATAGAAAGAATATGAGCTCATAAGACCTACCATTAAATTTGCCTTCCAACCGTTCTCCGATGATTTCAATAAGGTACGAAGCTCGGTTAAACGTTCGTTCATCCTTTCTTCAGGCTTCTCCCCAAAGGTTAAATCAACATGCTCCTTTCTACAGCCCGTAAAGAGTATAAAAAGAAAGGCTATATATAAAAATCTTTTCATGATTATTTCTTATTTAAGTGTAACTGGTCCATAAAAATAACTCGACGGATTGTCCTTCACATAGAATCCAGCAAACTTCATAAGGTTTCCTGAACCAACAATTGTCGGCGATACCCAATTCGTAGTGAAAGTATTGTTCTGAATATATCTCAACAAAGGAGCAAAGCCATCGAAAACAAACCGTCCATTATTATATTGAGTTTGATCTATCCCTTTATCTACAAACTTGAAATTAATGGTCCCGTCAGGATTCTGAATCATCTGGAAATCATAATATGCCATATAAGTAGTGGATCCATCTCGTTCTGAGAAAATGGCCTGTACTTGCATTTCTGTCTGCGATACAAAGGAAACAGTAAATGCACCTGGCTTAAATCCACGATTATTATACATTGGAGCTAATGTAGCTCTAACTTCTTCCCAAACCTTCGAAAACGCCTCTGATTTTCCATACATCGCAGTAGCACTTCCATCCATATCAACCACCAAGTTTTGGATATTGTTGGATTTCAAATAGGTCAAGAACATCATCGACTGATCATTATACCTGGTCGCTAACGTTTGTTGGAATTCATATTGCAATTTCTTGAAATCAATATTCAGATATTTCATGAAGTAATCTTCAACAAGGCTCTGTTTAAGCTTTAACTTAGCTTGACCATCAGCAGTTGAACCCGCGGCATAGATATCATACCAAACCTGTCCCTTTACTAATAGATGCGCTACGGTTTCAGCAAAATCCTCCGGAAAACTACTCCTAGAATATCTGGAAACAAATCCTAATGCTTTTGCTTCCGCATCGGTATTGGCAGCTGCCAACCAATCTGCTACGTAGTCCGTCGTAACGGTACGGAATGCTTCCTGAATTGGAACAATCTGATTCAAAATATGCGTGAACTCGTGGTGAATAGTTTGCAAACGGCGACTAATATCCGATGGACTATTCGCATTGATATTATTCACATCATATAAAACCACGCGACGTCCTCCATCTGCTGTTCCTAAGGTCACTGAACCGTTGGCATTGTAGGCATGTGAACCAAACAACACAAACTGTTTCGGGGTATAGGTTTTAATAAATGTTGGTCCAGCTACTCGTTCGTAAACCTTAATAAATCCCTCTAATACCATATCAACGGCCGGTTGAACTTGATTGATAACAGGCGGTGAAATATTCTTAGATATATCAGAATGACTGCGGTCAAATCTATAAATGACCTCCACATTATATGGCTTGGTTAAATTTTCACTGATATAATCGTCAATAGGTAATTTCTCAAAATCATCATAATTGTATGAGTCCATATCCACATCAAGGACTTCATTTTTATCGCAAGACGTACTGCTTACCAATAAGGATAAGGCCAGTAAACTAAAGATTATTTTTTTCATAACGGTTATCTTGGATTTTGTTCAATACCTGCCAATTTACCTTCCACCGGAATTTGGAATACCCGGCGCAAATCTTCTGGCTTTAATTCTCTAATCGTCTCCGTATCTTTCGCATCTAGATCAATATGCTTCACTGTGAGATCATGTCTGATAATATCCATCCAACGAATTCCTTCACTCATAAATGCAGCACGTTTTATTCTTAAGATTGCCTCTAATAATGCCTTCTTAGGATCAGAAATTCCGTATGATCTCAGCGCCTTATCAACTGTTAAATTGTGAACTGAACTGTTGTAATTCCTTACACGAACACTTATAAATTGGTTAATATCGATGAGACCTTTAACAAAATCTCCTTTTTGTACATAAGCCTCTGCTCTATTGATCAAAGCTTCATCCGATGTAAACAATGGTTGCATGATATATGGATAACCAATACCTGCCTGTGCATTTGTTAAATAGAAATACTCATTGTACATATACACCGTATAATCCTGACCTGAGCTATAACTGATACCTCTGGAGTATAAGGTAGTTCCTTCAAATACCGGAGTTGAAAACAACTCATTGTACAAGGTCTGGCTATAACCGTAGCGTTGGAATGTAGCATCACGTTGGTACACCGAATAGGTTTCTCTCAATAACAAGTTATATTCTTTATCCGCTTTGGTATACTCAATTAATTGTTGAGCCAAACTGTACGCTTGAATAGTAGTTGTGATGGGTCTTAATTTCCCTGCAAAGTCTCCGTTTGGAAATATTTGATTTGCTGCTTGAATGGCTTTGTCATATTCCCCAATAAATAAATAGAAGCGTGCTGCAAATGCATAGGCCGCTGCTGGAGTAAAGTGATATTTTGGAACTTTCCACTGTCCGCCAGCTAATAAGGCTAAGCCTTCTTCTAAATCTTGACGAATCTTATCATAAGTTTCCTTCACTGTACCTCTGGTATACATTGGTAAAGCTTCTTTCTCTGGCTCTGATACATAAGGTATCCCGGCTGTTGAGTTATCTCCGCCAATATTATAGGGTTGTGCAAAGAAAATAGCCAACATAAAATGTCCATAAGCTCTGGCAATCAATGCCTCCCCTTTATATGGATTGACTTCTGGACCAAAGTTGTTCGTACGAATCGCTTCTAAGGCATGGTTTGCCGCAGAAATCCCCTCATACACACCATTCCAATATTGAGTAGGTGTATTATTATCATCACCGGCCACGTCTACCCAGTTGTAATAGGAAACATAAGGTTCATCAAGATTGCCTATTCCAACTCCTTTATCATGGATGTTATCAGAATAGGATTCTGCCATCGCTAAATAATTATAGGATGGATAGGCCGAGCCTACCAACTGCGCTACCTTCTCCACATCGTCAATTTGTGTCCTCATATCTGGACTTTGGTCCAAATATTTATTGCAAGAACTCGTGAATAACACCCCTGCAAAAACAAATAGTATATATCTATTAATTTTCATTTCTCTTATTTTTAAAAACCAACCTTCAATGAAAATGTATATTGCCTTGGAACTGGCATAGCTACACCACCATTATTAAAGAACTCAGGATCTGCTCCATTTAATTTCTTATCTGAATAAAGCAAGGCAATATTGTTTCCTACCAACGCTACTTGCGCAGATCTCATCTTCAACCTGGAAAGGAAGCTTTGTGGAAGGATATAAGATATTTGAACTTGTTTTAATCGGATAAAATCTCCCTTGGCAACACGCTGATCTGAGTAATTATAGTGATTGTAGGTATATCGAGGATCAACTGTATTTCCATTTGGCCTCTTGATTCTATAACCAAGGCTAAAGCCATCCAAAAGGGATGGAATATTGGTTTTTTCTTCATCACCAGGCATAATCCATCTGTTTACCATGTCTTTACTCACGGATACCATATCATCATATGCATATTCATATGTTGGCTGTAACCTGATGTAGTTACCTGTAGCAAATGTGAATAATGCTGTTAAACCAAAGTTCTTGTATCTGAAGTTATTGTAGAAACCTCCCGTTAAGATTGGGTCTACTGGACCATGATATTTTAGGTAATCGATATCCTCACTTTGTAGGTACAAATAGGTGTCTTTTGTTCCTTCTGTACCAATATAAGTTGGATAACCATAGTTAGGATCCAAACCATCAAAAGCTATCGAGAATAATCCTCTCTGCGCATGGCCTTCAACCGCAGCTCCTTCAGCACGAACCAAGGTCCAGATATTTTGATTTACCTCTAGCTTGGTAACCTCATTCTTGTTGTAACCAAAATTAAACTGGGTTCTCCAATTAAATCCATCTGCATTCTGAACTGGATTTCCTGCTACAGTCAACTCAAAACCTGAAGATTTCATATCCGCGTAATTGGCCTGTTTTCTACCCTGACCTCCAATTCCTGAAGTACGAATAGTTCCAATCAAATCGAAAATATTACGATTATACCAATCTGCTGTTAAATCAATTTTATTGAACAATTGCATATCAGCACCGATGTTCAATTCGTACAATTTCTCCCAAGTCAAGTTACTGTTTTCAAGACTGGAAAGATTAGTAATCGCTTCTTTTTCAGATTCATACGGACGGTAAGCAATTTGGTTATAATAAATTGCTGTTGAGTTTCTTGCATTTCCAAGACTGGCAACCAAACCATATGTACCACGAATTCCAATCGCTGACACGATACCATTATCTTGGTTGAAGAATTCTTCTTGGTCAATATTCCATTTACCAGACACGTTCCAAGTAGGTAACCAACGTGCAACACGGGATTCACCTAATTTATTGGAACCATCTAAACGAGTTGTGACGTTAACACTATATTTGTCCTTGTAAGCATAGGCTGCTCTAAACATCCCAGCAACAAAACGGTCATACTCATATCCCATTCCAAAATATGGATCCCCAGCTTCGATCATCTTTTTGAAGTATCTATAATTTGGATTTACTAATCCGCCATTCTTGTATTGATAGCCAATCCCTTCATAGTCGGAATTCTGTCTATCCGTATAACGCACCTCAAATGAACCGAATAAATTTAATCGGTGGTCCATGTTATAGGTGTCATCATACTCTAAATTTGAACGGAAATAATAATTCTTTAAGTTATTCAAAGAAGTATTGTAGAAACCTCCTTCAGGTAAAATAACTTGTGGTAAGGAGTTTGGTAAATCTGGATCAGAATATAAGAAATCATTACCATCCATAATGGTTGCATCTCCTGCCGCCCTAAAAGTCTGCGCCATATTCGAATTTTCTAGAATATAGTGCTGTCTTTCTGTTCTCGCATAACGATAAGCTCCATCTACGGATGCTGTCAATTCAGGAAGGATTTTATAACGAAGTCCACCCTGAACCTTTAAGTCCATATTTCCTAATTTCAAATAGTTTTGATCAAGCTCGTTTAGAATATTAAATGGAGCATAGTTTCTTGTAAAATATTCTAAATTTCCATTCTCATCATAAGGAGTCAACAAACGGCTGGTATTCAACGCATAGGAATATGGATTGATATCAAAATCTCTGGAATATTTACCATACACTGGATCGGACTCCCTAGTTAATGTACCTGGAGCTCTTTGATCACGAACGGATCCATTAATTAACAACTCTGCCGAGAATTTCTCACTAAATCTCAGGTTATTTCTAATGTTGGCTGTATAACGTTTTACATTATCCCCTAAGGTCTGACCAGAATCATGGATAAAACTGGTAGAAACATACGTTTGTGATTTCGCAGATCCCGATGTAATACTAACAGAATGGTCTTGTAATAAGGATTGCTTAAATAATACATCAAACCAATCGGTATTTGCTTTGGTATATCTTTCTAAATATCCCAGTTTAGCTTCACGTGTGTTCTCTAATCCAAATGTTCCATTCGATTCATCATAGATATACATTTGGTTGTACATCTTGGAAAAAATTCCTCCGTTTTTACTTCTTGAAGCTGCACTGTGGTTAAAGAAACCTTTATTGTCAAGCTCTAACAAAATGGACATCTGCTCAGCAGAGTTCATGATATCGAATTGACTATATTCCGGTTTCAAATAAGTAGTAAAGTTACCTGTGTAATTTACTTGTGCTACTCCATCGGTATTTCTACCTTTTTTGGTGGTTACAACGATTACACCATTCATCGCACGTGCACCATACATCGCAGTAGCTGCAGCATCCTTTAAGATGGTGAATGATTCAATATCATCAGGGTTTAATCCAGCAACGGATGAACCAATCAAGGTATTTGCATCACCAGTAGAAAGCGCTTCATTAGAAATATTCACTAAGTCTTCCAAAATGATTCCATCCACAACCCATAAAGGCTTATTTTCACCGGATAGAGAAGTTGCACCACGCACACGAATTTTAGGAGCAGCCCCGAATGTACCAGATACGTTCTGTACTGATACCCCTGCAACCTGTCCTTCCAACATTCTGGAAATATCAGGAACCCCGTTACGTTCTGCATCTAAGGCATTTACTTTAGCTGTAGCACCTGTAAATAATTTACGATCTAGATTTTGGTAACCTGTAGAAACTACATTCACCTGCTCTAAAGTATTACTTACTGCCGTTAAGGTAATATTGATGTTTTTTCTATTGTCTACTGGGATCTCACGAGATTGGTATCCAATATACCGAACAACCAAGGTCGCATTCGATGCGGCCTGAATACTGAATTCACCGTTCGAATTCGTCGTCGTTCCTGAGGAAGAACCTTTCACTAAAACCGAAGCTCCGGAAAGAACCTGCCCTTGGTCCGAACGAATAACCCCAGTTACTGTATTTTGTTCCATGCTTGTATTCGATTCCACAGAAGTTACATTTGCGGAATTGACAACTGGAGAACTGATCGTAATGGTTTGACCAATTATTTGAAAATTGAATTTATTATCCTTCAATAATAATAAAACCGCCTCCTTAATAGGAGAATTTTCAATGTTTAGGTTTACCCTTCGAGCATGCTTTACAAGGTTGTCATTATAAAGAAATTTAAACTCAGTCTGTTTAGAAATTTCCTTAAAGGCATCCTCCAACTTTGCATTTTTCAATGCAAGCGTAACTTTTTGAGCTTTACCACTAGCATATGCACAAGTCAGCCCAATTAGCATCAACGCTGTCGTAATTTTCATAATTCGGAAAATTCTTGGAAAAAGGGAATAAGATTGCATACCTCGCCTTTTGCCAAATGTTAAGTTATTCATACATTTGATTGTTGAGTTAATGTTAATAATTAGTAATTCGCGTTAGCTTAATAGTCTTGAACAGGGATGCTGCTACATCTCTGTTCTCTTTTTTTCATAATTTTTTAGTAGTAATTTATTTCATAGTTATTTATTTAGGATAAGTAATTTGTTTCCTTGAATTCTAAAATCGAGGCTACTGACATACTCCAACATATTGAGTACCTCAGATAATTTCGCATCTCTTTTAATTTCTCCTGTATAGGTTTGGGTTAATGAAACTTCTTTTGAGAAAGAAATTTCCAAATCATACCAATTCTGTAATTGCTTCGCAATATTGACAATATTGTCCCCCTTGAATTGAAAAATATTGTTCTTCCAGGCCAAATCCTTCTCGACATTTGCTTCCCCTACATCCACTTTGGATTCTGAAATAATGGCTTGTTCCCCAGGGATGAGCTCAACTGTCTTCTTGCCATTGCTTACTTGGACCTTTCCTTCGGCCAAGGTTGTTTTACAAAAAGCTGAGTAACTGTTTACATTGAAGTGTGTTCCTAGAACCTTGATTTCTGCGCCTTCACTTTCTACGTAAAAGGGTCTTTCCGCATCCTTGGCAACTTCAAAATAAACTTCCCCTTTCACCTTCACCCTTCTCTCATGCGCACTAAATACCGATGGAAAGCGAAGTTGGGAGTTCGCATTGATCCAGACTTTGGTACCATCCGATAATGTCAAATTAAAAAATCTTGCCGAAGGAACAACCAGGGTATTCTCCATGGAAGGTTGATCTTCCTTGCCTAACAAGGACTCTCCTTTTTCGCTGGAAATATCCCCATTCTTTTGAACCACTACATTGCCTTCAACCTGAACCTGCTCACCTTCTTCATTAAATAAATAGGCGCCATTTCCTGCTGGCAATACGTCGTTCTGATGTTTAACACTTTCGATCTGCGTAAAACGATTATCCGCAGCTTCAGGTTTATTCAAGAAAAACACATAACCAAGTCCAATTGCGAATAAGATAGCAGCAGCATAGGCAAGAAACCCAAATCTGCGACCCTTATTCTTTGCTTGAAAACTTTGAAATGCAGCTTCTTCGTCGAATTTTTCGAAAATAGATAGGTCAACACCTGATTTCGCTTTCTCCAATAAATCATTCGCTAATTCCTGATTCTTCGGATTAGAGGCTAACCAAGTATTCAACACTTCTTCTTCTTCCTTTGTAAGAAAAGAATGATGTTTTTTGATTAATAATTTAGAAATATAAAATGATTGGTCTTTCATAATTTAAGTACAAGAAACCTAAATCACGAAAAGGGGTGACAAGTATTTAATATTTTTTTAACAAAAAAATAATGCAGCAAAAACAACCATCAATTCTGGGTTCAGATTCTGCCTGATAACTTTTAGGGCGCGTTGTTTTTGGGTTTTGATGGTATTGACAGAAATGGATAATTCATCCGCAATTTGTTGATTAGACAAACCTTCAACATAGCTTAAATTAAAAATTTGCTGACAACTTGCAGGCAAGGCCGAAACTATTTTATAAAGTTCAGCAAAAAACTCACTGGTAATCAATTGATGTTCATAATCGATGGTATCAATTTCATTATTTCCCAAGCGATTAAAATATTTTTGAATGACTTTATTCTTACGCTGAATATTGTACACGGCATGTCGCACCGAACTATACAGAAAGGCCTTGATGGAATCTTCTTCAATGGACACCCTACTTCTATTGTTCCAATAGGCAGTAAAAGCATCCTGAACCAAATCCTCCGCTAAATCTGAATCATTCACCATTTCCCATGCAAAAAAGCACAGGGGTTTATAGTATTTCTGAAAAAATGCTCTATCTAGATTTCCGTCCTTCATAATTCATAAATCCATTGGTCGTGGATCATCAATAATTGTAATAAAAATCAATTTGCTAAAAAAAGAAAAGAAAAACAAACCATTCCTGTAAATAAAATTAACATTGACAATATTTTTCTTGATTTTTCAACCTCCAAAGTGAACAAACCTCGATTTAAAGCTAAAAATGATGATATTTTCGAAATATTAAATTTTCCATAGAAGTAACTAAATCTAAGAGATTCCTTTCAAACTTAGTTCGAATTCAATATTAGTTCAGAGCTTCTTCTGACTTCTGTCGGAGCTTGTCCGCAAAAATTCGAAGGAGCTCCGAAGAAGGTCCGGCGAAGCTGCGGAAAAAGTCCGGTAGAACGTGCCATTTGAACTGTTGAAAAACAGTCCAAATCTCGAATATTCATTTAGCACCAAACCGAGATAGCAATCCGATTATTTTTTAGTTTTTTGAAATTATTTTACAGTGAATTCAGGTAGATTCGACCACCATTTGGTTAATATCTTCGCATATTTTTTGGCGAGCTTCTTCCTTTCACTTGCAAGGTTATGCTGTTCATGAGGATCTGAACTTAAATCGTATAATTCCATCTCCGATTGATCTTCATTCATGAAGAATTTCCAATTTTGGTCTCGTAAGGCCAAGGCAGGACTTCGATTGATTTTTTTCGGGAAACTGAAAACCGTGGAATCATTTCTTCCATATTCCCAGATTAATGGTTCTTTTCTTTTGATGGGAGAACCAAAAAAAGCCTGACTTACATCTTGGCCATCCAAGACCTTGGTTTCAGCTATGGGGGCATCTGCAATTTTTGCCAAGGTCGGCAGCAGGTCCAACGCTGAAATAATGGTTTGTTGATCTTCTTGATTTGCTTTGATCTTTGCTGGCCAACGAATCAACATGGGCATGCGTATGCCACCTTCATATAAGGATAACTTACTTCCACGTAATCCTGCAGAGCGGTCTTGTCGAAAATTCGGCAAGGGTCCATTATCACTAATAAAAATAACAAGGGTATTTTGATCAATGCCCAAGTCCTTTAATCCGGTCATTAATCTCCCGATCTGCTTATCATATTCTTTGAGAACATTTTTAAAACTACGCTCCTCTTGAGGTTTCCAATTGTATTTTCCTTGTTCATCATCGGCAGCAATCCAGGGGGTATGAACATCGTCGGTCCATACATTAATAAAGCAGGGTTTTTCTTTATTTTCCTTCAGGAAATTAAGGGTTTTATCCACAAAATACTTGGTCCTATTCCAGCGTTTGATACTGTCTTGGTCAGACCAGATCCAATTACTGGCGGTTATTGCGGGATCAGGATCCGGACTTTCATAAGTTCCAGACCATGCATCAAAACCATATTGATCAAAGTTTGGAGCATTCGTAACATCCCTGCCACCACCTAAATGCCATTTCCCAAAATGCGCTGTCTTGTATCCTTGATTTTTCAAAACCTTAGCCATAGTTTGAACATTAGGATCCAAGAAATCAACCTGTTGTTTTTTTCGATTATCTTCGCGGGTATTTAGAAAGGTGGTGAAATGTAGTTTTGCTGGACGCTGTCCCGTTAACAATCCAGCTCTAGAGGGGGAACAGATTGGTGAGGCACTATAATAATTGCTAAACTTGATTCCTTCTTTTCCAAGTTGATCCAAATAAGGGGTTTCATACTTATTGTAATAAGTCGACAGGTCGCCTATCCCCAAATCATCTGCGAGGATAATGATAATATGAGGTTGTTTATCAGTTTGAGCCTGACTTTGTAAAAAGAACAGGGTCAATAGAAATACAAAACTGGATTTAAGAAAAGAATACATAATTTTTGGGTTTAAGAATTTAATCAATTTCGATCCTGACTGATTTCTCTTCGAATTCTACTTAAGGATTGTGCCGTTATTTTTAGGTAGGATGCGATATATTGCTGAGGAACTTGAAGTGCTAAGTTAGGATATCGACGTACAAATTCTAGATATTTCGTCTTTGAACTTCCAAAATTTAGAAAGTCATTGTCCTTGATTTTATTCAATAAGGTAGCCTCAGTAATGCTTTTTAGAAAAATAAAGAAATTAGGAATTTTTTCACAGAGCTTTTCAACTTGTAACTTATGGATAGTAAAAAGTTGGGTATCAACTACAGCTTGAAATGCTTCACTTGAAGGTGTTGCTGAGTAATAACTTTCGAGATCAACAAAGAATTGATTCTCTTTAAAGAAATATTTTGTGATTTCATTTCCCTCCTGATCTGGTTTAAAGATTCTCACAATTCCAGATTCAATAAAAGCGATTTCATGTGCAATTTGACCTATTTCCAAGAAATATTCGGAGGTCCGCAGGGATTTACTTTTAAAGTGAGCAGCAATCTCATCAACGTCTTGATCCGACAAGATTGCCCCAAACTTCAATATGGATTTTAGCTTTTGCATTTACTTAACGATTCCAAGATTAATAACACTGTTTGCACATGCTAGGATAGATTCTTCCATAGAATAAGGATTCCATTTCAGGATCCGATTGGCTTTACTGGCATCCACCTTTCTTTTCAAACCTAAATCTAATAAAACGGGTTTTAATGCAGGTTCAAAAATAGAGATTAACCGAGCCATAAAATTCGGCAATTCCTTACTACTGATTTTACGATCAGGAAATTGAGTTTTTAATATTAAGGCTAGGTCTTTCATAGTCAGATGTCCAGCGGAAGCCATAAAACGGTGGCCAGCAGCTTGTTTTAATTCAATAGAATCCACCAACAATTGAGCCACAGATCGTACATCTACGATTTCAAAGCCAATTTTTGGCATTGCAGGCATACCTCCAGAAAGAATCTTGATTACGATATTTGCTGAAGTTCCGAAATCATGCTCTAAAACTGGACCTAACATCGCTCCAGGCAGAATGCTCACCAATTCCATGCCCTTTCCTTCCTCTTCAATAAACTTCCAAGCCGCCTTTTCTGCAATAGTCTTGCTTCTGAAATAAGGCATGGTATCCTGGCTATTCTTTTCATCCGTCCAATCTTTTTCAGTGAAAATCCTATTCAAATCCCCCCTATTCTTTCCATAAACCACTGTTGAAATGGAGGAAACCAAGACCACACGTTTTACCCCATTTAGATTTGCAGCTTTGAGTACGTTTAGGGTTCCGTCATGCGCAGGAATGATTAATTCATTTTCGTCCTTGGGGAGTTCCCTTGGAAATGGAGAAGCTGCATGGATGATGTAATCCATACCTTTGCAAGCCTCCAACCATACTTCTTTTTGGAGGAGATCTGCCTGGATAAAACTCAATCGATCACTATGATCTGTATATTTTGCAATAAGTTGTCGGATGGAGTCGGCTCTTTTAATATCCCTCAAAGACCCTTTGACCCTATATCCTCTATTCAATAATTCGATTGCCGTATGAGTTCCAAGAAAACCTGTTACTCCAGTTAATAATACCTGAGAATTTTCCATGATAGTAATTTTTGTTTTAAACAAAGTACCTGAACATGAAGAGGTTCTCAATTACCAAATGGTAAAAAATAAAATTTAAAGAAGAAGGACTGCCTTTTGAGCAGTCCTTCTTAAATATTTAAATAATTTTATTCCATGGTTGGGTTGAATGTTCCACCCCAATCTTTATTTTGTAGAACTTTTGGATTTCTATCAATGATAGATTGTTGAATTGGAAAGAAATAATAAGTATCAGGCACTTCACTTACCTTCACCCCATTTTTAGGAACTTGAAGGATACTGTATTTAAAGTTAGCTTCCTTCAACTGATAGGTTTTTGCAAGGGTATTCGCTTGTTTAATATCCATTTCAGAACCATCGGCATTAATCGCTATGGCTTCAACGCCGTATTTTGTTCCCTTATCAAGTGTTTTTAATTTATTGCTTCTTCTCAAGTCCCAAAAGCGATGACCTTCAAAACAAAGTTCAATATTTCTTTCAGCCAAAATTGCTTCGCGCATTTGGTCACGGTTGGAAGCAGTTACACCATATTTTCCATCAGCTCCAGGTTCGATACCAGCACGTTTCCTCAAGTGGTTCAGCATTTCCTGTGCAGTAGCTAAGTCGCCAGTTTCATTTGCTGTTTCTGCGTAATTAAGCATAACCTCTGCTAGTCGCATCAACACAAAATCCACATCGTATTGAGTTTCCACCTCCGTTTGCTTTAAGGAAAGCTTACTATTCTTCAGAATAAAGAAACCACTATATCGATCTTGGTTGGTCGAGTTTATACCTGCAGCGGGGTTAATTCCAAAGTTATCCAATGCATCTGCAATCCCTAAAGAGGTATACTGACGTTTACCGGCTTTACCTGAAACTTCATAAATCTTACCATTCCAAACAATTGATTTATCAAATCTAGGATCTCTATTCATCCAGTAGGATTGCAAGAAATCAGTTTCAGATTTAAAATATTTTCCTGTTGGATCTGAATAGATTTTCCCATCTTTCATTGGAAATTCTTTTACAAAATCCCAAGTTGGTACGGCCCCAGCAGGTCCACGGCTTTCATAACCTGGTCTCACTCCATAATCCCAGTTCGCGACTTTATTAGGATAGGTATTTATCACTGCAAAGACCACCTCAGGTCCTTTCTCTTGTAAAGTAATATTCGCATAATCAGGGGTCAATGAATAACTATTTTTTATCAATTGCTCATATGCAGTTTTATTTGCAGCATGAGCTTCTTTCCAATAGGCGTTATTAAAAGGATTTGAAGGATTAAATTGCGGTGAAGCTTTATACAATAAAACTTTTGCTTTAAAAGCTGCTGCAAAGTTTCCATCAATCCTACCATAATTCGAGGAGGATTTTTCTATAGTCTGCGGCAATAATTTGATAGCTTCATCCAAATCTTTTACCAATAAATCAAATGTTTCCTTGGTTGAATTCCTTGGTGTATTCAAATCATCAGTTTTTGCATCCTGAGGAATAGTAATATAGGGTATACCACCATATAATCTCAACATATCAAAATATACGTATGCCCTTAAGAAATAAGCTTCTCCTAGGGTTTTATTTTTAACATCTTCAGTAATGCTCGTACTCTCTTGTACTTTTTGAATAGCCGTATTGATTTTTCGGATATTGGTATAGTTCCACGTTTTAAAAGGTCCTGCAGTTGGAGTGATCGTATTCAACTGCATTGGAATTCCAACGAGTTGTTCACTATAAGCATCAGCGCTGGTATTCCAGTTTCCAAAGACCGTATACAAATTCGCCATATAGGCATTGATTAAATTTGGATCTTTCCACACCTTCTCTTCATCTAATGATTGAAGGTCTTCTATATCCAACACATTTTTACAGGAAGTAAAGATGGCGGATAGTCCAATTGCTACTAATAATATCTTTTTCATGATTAATTCCGGTTAAAATTTAATGTCCAAGCCAAAGGTGAACGTCTTCATTAATGGGTAAGAGTCATAATTCAATTGCTCAGGGTCATGAAACTCCGTCATAGGTGAGAATACAAATAGGTTAGTACCATTGAAAAATACATTGATACTGTTCATTTTTATTTTCTCAGTGAAACTAGTTGGCAATTGATAGGCAACATTCAGATCTTTCAATCTGAAAAATGCACCACTACGCATCCAGAAGGATGAAGGATTAGTTCCTGATTCAGCCCAATTATAACCGACCGGTCTAGGATATTTGGCATTTGGATTTTCAGTAGTCCAAACATCATCAGCCCAGATAGGATAATACGGTCTAAAGGTACCACCATGCTGACGCATACCCCCACCTTCTTGGTTAGAAATCATCCGATCATAATTGAAAACACCTTGGAATAATGCATTCACAGAAATTCCTTTCCAAGAAGCATTTAACCCCAATCCATAATCCCATCGTGGCGAGTTATTGGTCGATAGCAAGGTGACATCATTTTCATCAATTTTTCCATCGGGGGTATCAGAATATCCTTGTCCACGAATATCATCATACAAGATCATTCCTAAATACGGATCTCTTCCATAAGTTTTAAATCCTTTGGCTAATAGGTCATCTAATTCCTGTTGGGTTCTCACGATTCCTAAGGAATTCAATCCATAAATCACATTATTAGGTCTTCCGATTCTGGATCTGAAATGTTCCAGACCACCGTCAGCATAGGCTGCAGGTTCGTCAAAAATATCCCATTGATCCACCGCATAACCTAAATTACCCGAGATTCCATATCCAACTTCACCGATTCTATCATTCCAGTTGATCGAAATCTCACCTCCTTTATAACTTCTAGCAGCATAGTTTTCAGGTGCTAGAGCACGTCCATAGGTATCTGGTAATAAAACTGTTCTTGGACCTAAAATATTTGATTCAGAGCGTTTAAAGACTTCAATTGAACCATTTAACTTATTATTGATAAAACCATAATCTAGACCAAGGTTATAACTTTCGGATTTAGTCCAAGTGATTGCGCGATTAGGGGTAGAACCATAAGCTAAACCATTATAATAACGATCTCCAAAGATAAATCCGGTTGTAGTGGTATATTTCTCAACAAATGAGAATGGGTTAATAGGGTTACCATTTACGTCGAGGTAATTACCTGTTGCACCATAGGCGAAACGAAGTTTCAAATCTGAAATTTTGTCCTTGATATTGGCAAAGAATTCTTCTTCAGAGATTCTCCAAGCAGCAGAAACTGAAGGGAAGAAACCAAATCTTTTTTGTTCAGGGAACAATGCCGCACCATCATAACGGAATGAGGCTTCAAGAAGATATTTACTTCCATAGGCATAATTAAAACGACCGATTACAGATTGTCTAGCATCAATTCCTTCTAATCCATTTGTTGACCTAAAGTTTCGGTCAGTCGGATACACATGCATTTGGTCCAAAGGAGTAATAGGACTTTGCGCCATGGAATTGATATTGGTATATCCTTTTTCTCCTTGTTCAAATACCAAGGTTGCTCCAACATCATGCTTTCCAAAGGTTTGCATATAATTCAAGAAGAAGTTCATTTGATATTCCCATTTCCGCTGCGTATAATAATCCATAAATGGATTCTGCTGGCTAAATGTGAAAATATTGATTCGATCTTCAGAAGGAGGTGCCGGAATAAATGGATTTCCGTCAGGATTCAAGGAAGTGAAAGTGTAGTTCTTTTGGAAACTCATATATCTTTTTCTGAGGTAATCCTCAGCGATATAACTTCCTACAAATTTGGTCGATAGACCAGGGATCAATTTATCCAACTTTAGGTTAAGAGACAATATAGGATTGATCTGTCGAACTTTTCGGTCAATATATCGGTCTCCGATTACCTGATCAATGACATTCCATGCTTGCCAGCTTCCCATTGGAGTTTGTACAGGGAATTCAGTTGGCGTATCACTTGGCGTACCATCTTGCGTCAGATAGAATGGATACATTTTTGGCCAGTTGAAAGTTACCCTATAGAAATCGGAAACATCAAAATCATCATCATTTGATGAGGTACTGAAAGGCCAATAGAAGCGATTAGAATTTTGCTGATTAGCAGAGATATTCATATCAATACTAAAGGCATCGGTAATATTCGCGGAGACATTTGATCTCAAATTAAACTTTTGATGATCGATGGATTTATAGGAGCCATTTTCATTTCTGAAGCTCAAAAGGTTATAATAAGTAATTTTTTCACTACCACCGGAGACTGAAATAGACTGGCGATGACTTACAGGATTTCTCCAGATAACATCGTTTACACTATAGCTTTTATCCTTGAAATAATTGAATTCCTCATCACCATTAGGGATTGGGAGACCTTGAAATTCTGCTACTCTATTTTGATAAATCAATTCATCAGTGGCTGTGGTTAGATCTGCCAAAGGGGTCATTGTAGGGTTTCCAATAGCGACATTGGATTGGAAATTAAATTCAGGTTTTTTTACGGTTCCTTTTTTTGTTGTGACAATCACAACCCCATTACCTGCACGAGTTCCATAAACTGCAGCCGCACCTGCATCTTTTAAGAATGACATTTGTTCAACCTCATTAGCTTCTAAGGCGTCAAATGCAGCTTTATCACGCACTATCCCATCAATAACGAATAAAGGTTCGGCAAAACTTCCCCTGAATCTAATTTTTGATGTTGCACCAGCAAGGCCTGAAGTACCCGTTACTTTAACTCCGGGAGCACGACCAGCAATGGCGTTAGAAAGATTAGATGGAGAAACATTCTTCAAGGCATCTCCATTTACCGTTGATATAGCGGAAGTAATATTGGCCCGTTTTTGAGTACCATATCCGATCACAACAACCTCATCAATATTGGCATTATCAGGGAGTAACGTGATGGAAAGGGGTTGGGTTCCTGAGACAGTAATATCTTGGCTCAAATAACCTAAATTTCGAATAATAATAATATCTCCATTATTAGCGGAAATTGAAAATTCGCCTTTTGCATCAGAACTAGTGGCCTTCGTAGTCCCTTTAACAAGGACAGTAGCCCCTACGATTGGGTTTCCAGCCTCGTCTTTTATCGATCCGGAAACAGTTTGTTGTCGATGCCCAACAACAATATTGGCAATATCCTTTTTATGAGCAAATACATCCGGGGAACTTAATAATAAGCACACGGTCAGTATCGAAAAGGATTTTGCCCCAAAAAAAGTTCGATTTTTTTGAGTCATAATAGTAATAATTGAAATTGAAAGATTGCCTAAATAGGCATTAATTAAGGTTTATTTGTTTGTTTTTCAGGTGTTCGGAGGTAAGTTAGTTTTAATTCATCTTTATCATTTTAGGTTAGAATTTAATTTGATTAGGATGAAAATAAAGCATAGAAATTTATTTGCAAAATCATTTTTTGGGGAATTCAAGATAATATTAGATTATTACCTACAAATATAATTATCTAATAAAAAAGCGTTTTAAATTTCAAACTAATTAAAATTTAAACATTTATTAAGCAAAATTAAGCTAACTAAAATTTACTATTGTAACAACCTAAATTGCTTATATGAGAAAAAAGGGGTAAAAAAATAACCTTCTGAGATTCAGAATTGAATTGAAATCAAACAGAGCAACAATCAATCAATTCCGAACCTAGAAGGTTTATAGAAAAATAGATAAATTATTATCCTCCACTTGGAAGGTGAAGGAACATAAAAACATAATACATGGCCCAACCTATAAATACAATCATAATAATCCAGACCCACCAAGGAATACCTTGCGGGGTTTCACTACCGTCAATGAGAAAAGTTTCTGAATTACCTTTTCCATAGGCATTGATCATAATTGGCACCCGATCGTCAAGCACCGCATTTTCTCTGATTCCTGTGATTTCTATTGCAGGACCGTTACGAACTTCAAAAGGAATAATTCGAATTCCTTCCTTACCTTCAGGGTCTTTACTGACAATTCTTAACTGATGCTTCCCATCGGCTAATTTATGGGTATCCAATTCAAAGTTGACAGGACTATAAGTTTCTGCAATTGGGATATTTTCATCATCGATAAAAATGAATATTTTACTTTTTTGGCTCATAGTTTTCAGGATTTAAGATACCTCTTTTAATATGGTCTGCTTGGTTTTCACCGGGTTTGATCAACATTTTAATAAAAAGGATCAGTGCAATAACCGAGATGAGGAATATAGCGAGGACCAATACATATTCAAGATCGCTTTTTGGCATTGTTCCATGCGCCCAGCCGCGAAAAATTTTGGGTTGATTTCGTTCACAAACGGGACATGCCATCAAGAAAGAATAGATAGAGCAAAACAGTAGGGTTAATTGAAATTTCTTCATGTTAGTTGGATTGAGTTTTTACGAAATCAACAATTTGTTTAATATCTTCTGGTTTAATTTTCTTGCCATTATTTCCCCAGCTTGTTCTTTCATAATTAATAATTGCGGCGACTTCTTTTTCAGTAAATCCTGCGGTTACACCTACTGGGGCCATAACACCATATTCAGGTCTACTATCGTAGCCATTCATGATGATATCCACATACAATTCGAGGTCATCGCCAGTTACTACGGGACTACCTTTCAAAGGTGGAAAAGCTCCCGGTAGCCCATTGCCATCGGCTTGATGACAGGCTTGACAATGAGCTACATAAAGTGCCTCTCCGTCTAATTCATCATTAGCTGCACCCGAATTGGAGTCGGCAGGAGCTTTCCTCTTATATAGAAATTCTGGAACATCAGCTTCCAGTTTAACTTGTTTCAGAGATTGTAAATAGGCAATTAGTTGCAAAGCTTCTTTGCTGGCAATAACTTTATGACCATTACTAGGAGCAAATTCTTCAGGAATATTTACCACTACATCATTTTTTCCTGGAATGGATTTCGATTCAAACAGGAAAGGGTAAGCCGGCATAATGGATTCCTTTACGACAATTCTAGGGTTGTAAAGATGGACAAGATTCCATTCTTTACTTGGTTGGCGATTACCTACATCTGCTAAATCAGGCCCTGTTCTTTCAGTTCCCATTAAGGTCGCAGTGTTTCTCCACAGGTCCATTCGTTCGTTTCGGGCATAATCTGCCGCTACACTGGGACGTTGACCGAATACCTTATCCATATCCACATTTCTGACTTGTTGGGTATGACAGGCCACACATCCATTGGCAATAAAAAGAGACTTACCAGCCATGGCATCTTCGGAAAGTGGTTCAGAGTCCGGCAATGGCGCATTAATCAGCTGGTTATTCAATGCTGGAAGAATGGCCACGAAGACGGTCAGCAGCACGAAGAACAAGGTTGCTGTAATAAATAGTTTTTTATGATCGTCAAAAAAATTCATGATCGATAGTTTTATTTTTGAACTCTAAGAGTTGACTGGTTTTCAAATTGGGTTGTTATTTCCTCCGCGATGTCTATTTCTTTGACTGGGACCATCATCTTGTATAAGTTATATGCAAATATGAGGTGGGAAAGCCACATCAAACTACCTCCTATCGCTCTCCATAACCAATAAGGCGCCATAAACATGACTCCATCAATAAATGGTTTACCTTCCAGCCACATGATCCCTTTCAATGTAGATCCATACATCAATGGAACGGTATACATGAGCATACCAATAAATGCGAACCAGAAGTGTGCACCAATACTAATCTGTGGGGCTTCTTTTCCAGTAAAGCGGGGTACAATCGTATATATTGATGCCCAAAGGAAGAAGCTAATGATGCCATACATGGTCAGGTGTGAGTGTGCAACGGTAAAGTCGGTGAAGTGCCAGATCAGGTTAGTTTCGCGGAAGGCTTCTGCTGTTCCTTGCATAGATCCGGTGAAGTAAAAGATAATACCGACCAAGAAAAATGGAAGGATATAACTATCTCCTAATTTGTACCAGGATCCCTTGAAAGTCATCAGGAAGTTGGTTGTACCCGCAATAACAGGGATTGCCATTCCTGCACTTCCGACGATTGCAACAGTTTGCAACCACCAAGGAATCGAACTAAAGACAAAATGGTGACTACCGATGAGGGTATAAAAAAGAATCTGGGTCCAGAAAGCCAAGATACCTAAGCTATAGGAATAGATAGGCCTATTCAATTGCTGGGGCAAAAAGTAATATACCAGGCCTAAGCAGAAAAGCATAAACCACATTCCTACCCCTTGGTGCATAAAATATCCCTGGATAATTGTTTCACCAAGACCCTTTTGCCAGAAAGGTAAGTAGGCTGCCAAACTGATGACAATCGTAAAGATTACCGCTGATACGATATACCAATTTGAGATATAGATTTCTTTTGTCGTTCTATTTGCAATGGTCTTATAATAATTGATTAGTGTTAATACCAATGCAATTCCGAACAGCAGCATAATAGGCCATATATATTCCCTATACTCGCCACCACTATTGTTAATTCCGGCCATCAAGGCGATGGTCCCCAGAGTTACACACAAATTTATTAGGAACAGGCTGTACCAGCCTAATTTCATACTAAAGAGTTTTGTATTACTCACCCTTGGTACTACATAGTATCCTAAGCCGATCATGGCTAAGGATGCCCAACCCCAAAATACAGCATTGGTATGAACAGGTCTTAGTCGGCCGAAGCTCAACCAACTCAAGTCTTCCATATCAGGAGCTACGAATTTAAAGCCAAGATATTCACCAATAGTAGTTCCGAATACCAGCCAAAAGGTGGCGGAGATTAGATAGCAATTCACCATTTTCGATAACTTGACATCAAAATTTGTACGAAGGGTAGCTTTTTTCTTTTTGGAAACAATTGGAATACCTTCTACTTCATTTAGGGTCAGTAGACCTTTTGGATCTTCCGCGGGATCTTTTCCAGCGAGGAGATTTTCCTCCAGTTGATAATCGGCAGCTTCCTGAAAAGCGGTCAATTCTTTTTGAACCTCAGCTAAAGGCCTTTTTTCCAATTCCTGCACGATTAAATCTGCTTCCTCTTTTTGGGCCTGAATATTTAAATGGGTTAGCTTTCTATTGATTCTAACAAACAACAAAACTAGAATAAAAATAGTCGGTATCAAGAGCAAAACCAACGTAATAATCACACCCGCTTTAGACCAAACGGATTCACTGATACCATCAATTGAAACGGTTTGAGCAAAGGAATCGAGCGGAAATAAAGAGCAGCCAAAAAGGAAAAAGGCCAGTAACCAAGATTTAATTTCTTGTTTACTCTTGTGTTTAAGGATCCGAGCAATTTGGTTTGAGTTCATTTTCCGTAAAGCATTCTTGAAGGGGTTTTGAGAGAAATTTGATTTCTCTTTTAATAGATAAGTACTGATTTGTTTAATACGATCAATCAAAAGCAGAACCACGATCAATATGGACAGGAAAATCAATAAGAGAAATCCTAGCCAAAACTCAATCGGACTGATTTTGGAGTGAAAGAAAATGGATTGGAGGAGTAAACCATGTGCTGAATCCGCAGCAGAATGGAATAAATTAAAAGTTAAAATTGAACCCATGTTAATTTGTTATGACCTTAGCATTCACATCAAATCATCATTTTTGTCCAAATTGGATATGAGGATTTCCCGATAGAACTCAATCAATTTGATGACTTGATTGGACAAAGTTAAAACAAGAATTAATAAAAGACAAATTTATCTTTTATTAATTCAAAGGAAACATAAGGTGAAAAATATGTTAAGCTCCTGACAAGTGTTTAAGGTGTCTTATCAGGAGCTAAAGGAGTTCAATTGAAATAAGCGAAAGAGAAGAATTAGACGGCTTGTCCAAAAGTTATCAGGTTACTATCAGGGTCGAGGATTGCAAATTCCTTTTGCCCCCAAGGTTTGACAGCAAGGCTGCCGTTTGGATGAATATTTACCCCTTTTTCAATTAATTCCTGATACAATTGGTCAATATTGTCTACACGAATATAAACTTGTCCATAATTTTCTTCAGGAACAAGATCCAAGAAAATGAAAAAATGGAGTTCCACATTATCTTTTTTCAAGATCATATAACTTTCAAAGTTTGCGAATCCAATTTCCTGGAAACCTAACTGATTCAAATAATATTCTTTCGTCACTGTCTTGACGCGCATGGGCAATTTAGGGCAAGCTAATGTTAACATAGTTCAAATTTTTAAAGTTAAAATATGGATAAAATCTTAGAGTTTGAATAGAAAGAGCCATCCCCCCACTCATTTCTCTATTGGGATACCATTACCTAAAACAACTACTCAAAATTAAATTATTTTCTGTTCAAAATATTATTTTTACCCGCCAAATCAAAGCAGGATTAATTTGAGATTAGTAGCTAAAAATTATTAATTATTTATTCAGTATATAACCAATTAGTTTACAGTAACATATGATTACAAGCGCTTTTGAAAAGCTTTTTACTTGAATTTTTAACATAAAAAGACAAAATATATCCCCCATATGTACGTTTTGTAATCATTGTATCATTGTCGTTACAATAAAATCACATTCATAAACTTCAATTATGTATAAAACACTAACCCATCTATTTCTATGGCTATTTGCTATACAATTAACTTATGGACAGCAACGAACAATAAAAGGGACCGTTGTTGATGAACAAACAAAATCAGCGATTGTTGGTGCTACTGTTCGTTTAGATGCCAGCAAGAAAGCCACTTCGACCGACGAATCAGGAAAATTTAGTTTAGAGGCACCCGCAGGCTCTGTAAATCTAAGCATCAGTGTTTTGGGCTACAACACTGTAAAGCAAACTGTATCAGCGACTGATTCAGTGATCAATATTTCGATGAGTCCTCAGACTGCTCGCATCGATGATGTCGTAGTAACTGCACTTGGGGTACAACGAAAATCTAAAAGCCTAACCTACTCTACACAAACCGTTAAAGGGGAAGAGTTGACCAAGGTAAAAGATGCGAATCCTATGAACAACCTGACAGGTAAGGTATCCGGGATGCAAATCAATCGAAGTTCTTCCGGTATTGGAGGTTCGGTTAATATTGTTCTTCGGGGATTTAAGTCCAACCGGAATAATCAGCCTCTCTATGTAATCGATGGACTCCCAATCACCAATACAGGGGGTAGTGGTTCAGAAGGAGCCTTTGGTGGCGGCCCAGATCGAGGGGATATTTTAAGTACCTTGAATGCCGATGACATCCTAAGCATCAATGTTTTGAAAGGAGCATCCGCATCAGCCTTATACGGTAGTCAAGGTGCCAACGGAGCTATTATGATTACCACCAAGAAAGGTGCTGAAGGAAATCTAAAGATCGATGTATCCTCCAGCATCACCGCGGATCAAGCATTTTATCTTCCGAAATTACAATACCGATATGGTCAGACCACCCAAGATTCTGAAGAGAGCTGGGGTGAGAAAGGTTCCTTTCAAGATCCAGTGGACAACTTCTTTAATACAGGTACGACCTTAATCAATACCATTTCCTTGAGTGGTGGAACCGAAAAGATGCAAAATTATTTCTCTTATGGTAATACCAGCAATAAAGGAATTCTTCCAACCAATTCTTTTAAGCAGCATTCAGCGACTTTTAGAAATTCGACCAATTTTTTCGATAATAAATTAACCTTTGATGGAAGTATGATGTACTCCAGACAAGACATTCATAATCGTCCATCTTCGGGTTTATATTTTAATCCTATTGCGGGTTTATACCTTTTCCCAAGAGGCTTGGACTTTGACAAATACAAGAATAATTACGAATACCTATCCCCGACACGGAATTTATACCTTCAAGATTGGTGGAATATCAATGCGGATGCAGGGTTGACAGGAACGCATCATTCACAGAATCCGTTTTGGGTGTTGAATAGGAATCCGACTTTCCAATGGAGAGATAATATTATCGCCCAAGGGCAATTAAAATACAACATTAATGAGTGGTTATCGGTAAGTGCCAGAGGTACCTTGAACAAACGTTGGGATAAATGGGAGCGTCATGTCTATGCAGGTACGCAGGGAGTTTTATCAGGTGAGAAAATTGAAGGTGTCTTAAATGATAATGGCCGATATACCCGCGATCAAACAGAAAGCACAGCGTTATATGGAGATTTATTGTTCATTGGAAATAAGACCTTTGCTGAGGATTGGGATTTGAACTTTACTGCAGGAACATCCATTAACGATACCCGTTCCAACGGATGGAATTTAGATCAGTTAAAACTAGCCGTGGCGAATAAGTTTTTGCTCAGCAATATATACCGTGATGCACCCATCAATGTCCTGAACGAATCCATTAGCAGAAGGCAATTGCAATCTCTTTTTGCATCGACCAATTTAGGATATAAGGATAAGATCTTTTTGGATTTGACCGCACGTAACGATTGGGCCTCTACCCTAGCGAATACACCGCAGGAGAAAAAAGGATATTTCTATTGGTCCGCAGGTTTATCGGCAGTCCTTTCAGACATGATAAAAATGCCAAGCTTTATTACCTACAGTAAACTTAGGTTAACCATGGCAGAGGTAGGAAACGATGTGGGAATTTATAGTACCATTCCGACCAATACTTTAGCGACCGGTATCCTGAATGCCAATGTTTCGGGTCCATATCAAGGTTTACCACTTCGTCCTGAAATCAGTAGAAGTTATGAAGTTGGGTATGAAGGTAGATTTTGGAATGATCGGATCAACTTTGATTTAGCCCTTTACAAAACCAATACCAAGGATCAGTATTTTTCGTATGAAGCAACAGTTGGTCAGGTCTATACCACGGTATTTTTGAATGCAGGAAATGTGGAGAACAAGGGTATAGAAGCTGCCTTGGGGATTGATGCGATTAAGAAGGATAATTTCACCTGGAATACCTCGGTAAATTTCACTGCAAATAGAAATAAGATCTTGGAGTTAGCCCCGAAACTTGGGGAGCGTTATTCCGTAGGTGGTAATTTCAATGTTCTGAGATTAAATGGATCATTTGGGGATTTTTGGGCAAGAACATTTTTAAGAGACAGTAACGGCGTTATGGTTGTTGATGACACTGGTAGGCCACAAATTGGACCTGAAGGATATATCGGCAATAACAATCCTAAATCCATTGTGGGATGGAATAACACGATCAATTACGGAAAATTCGGATTGAGTTTTACGATTGATGCTAGATTTGGCGGACAAGTAATTTCAGTAACAGACGGGTATTTAAATTCCTTTGGTGTTAGTGAGGAAAGTGCTGCCGCGAGAGATGCAGGTGGATTGGATATCCCTGCCGTGAAGGTGGATGGAACCCCATGGCAAGGAAAGATTCCTGCTCAAGCATATTATAGTGCCGTTGGGAATCGCGATGGTATAATCGAGGGTCAGGTTTATGATGCTACGAATATCAGGATGCGTGAGATCGCATTGACCTATGCATTACCAATCAAATGGAAAGGTGTAAATAGTGCATCGATTTCATTGACAGGTAGAAATTTATTTTTCTTCCGCAATGATGCGCCCTATGATCCAGAGTTGAATACGACCACTGGTGTTGGAGCACAAGGCTATGACAGCTTTTCCTTACCAGCAACACGTAGCTATGGACTAAACCTAAAAGTATCCTTTTAATAACCAAGAGAAACGAAATGAAGACATTAAAATCATATTATAAATTGTCGGGAATATTATTGAGTAGTTTATTCCTGACCATGAGCTGTACCAAGGACTTTACAGAATTAAATACAAATCCTGCAGGTGTTACGGATGAAGAAGCCATGGGAGACTTTGCCTTGGTCGCTTCTTTCCTTGCACAAGGTCAGCGAGCGATCTTATCCGAAAATGTTGGAGAATATCAGGTATCGAACAACTTGACGAGTGATGCCTATGGCGGGTATTTTGGAGCGGAAGCACCCTTTGTAGGAAATGCCAATAACCTGACTTATAGTTTGGTTCCGGGTTGGTATTCTTCCCTATGGGTTGACCGTTATATCCGCGCCATGAATCCATTGTTTCGAGTAGAACTAATGACCCGAAATGATGAAAAGATGAAGGATATTTTTGCTTTTGCTAAGATTCTTAAGGTTTCGGCCATGCATAGAACATCGGACAAAGTTGGGCCAATTATCTATAGTAAATATAATGCACCAGATGAATCCGATCAAATTCATTATGATAATCAGGAAGATGCCTATAAGAACTTTTTCAAGGATTTGGATACCGCAACGACTATTTTAAAGACTTACAAGGGGAAAGAAGTATCTGCGGCAATGAAAAAATCTGATTTAGCCTATACATCCAACAATTATGATCGTTGGTTAAGGATTGCGAATACCTTGAGATTACGATTAGCCTTACGAGTAGCCTTCAAAGATGCAGCTTTGGCAAAAACAGAAGGTGAAAAAGCGCTAAATCCAGAAAATGGAGGATTACTAGAGTCCACGGCTGACAATTGCTTTATCAAATTGAGTACCGACCATCCTTTAAATATTATTACTACGACCTGGAGTGATACCAGGATGCACGCTAGTATTGAATCGTTTTTAGGTGGATACAAGGATCCACGTATGGAAAAATTGTTTGAAAAGGCTACTGATCCTGCTGTCAAAGGACAGTATAAAGGGATCAGGACAGGTATTGACATCGATGCAAAGAGCAGGTATGATAATTATTCCAAACTTCTCCCATTACCAAATAAAATGCAATTAATGGTTTCTTCCGAGAGTTGGTTTCTAAAAGCTGAAGCTGCTTTGAGAGGATGGAGCAATGCTGGGGATGCGAAGAGCAATTATGAAAAGGGAATCGATAGGTCATTTGAAATGTACGGATTGAGTGCGGCAGCAACGGCTTATAAAAATAATTCAAGCGACAAGCCTATGCCTTACATCGATCCAAAGGCAATCAAAGCAGGGCAAAATGATATCAAAGCGGGTTCACCGTTTTTAAGTACGATCACCATTGCTTGGAATGAGGCTGATAGCAAGGATCGAAAGTTAGAAAGAATCATCACCCAGAAATGGATATCGATGTTTCCTGATGGAGATGAAGCCTGGGCCGAATATCGTAGGTCGGGCTATCCAATTTTATTTCCAGTAGTGGTTAACTACAGCAATAACACCATTCCTACGAATCCTGGAATTCGCAGAATGCCATATCCTGAGCGAGAATATAACAGCAATAGCGCTGCGGTGAATGAAGCGGTAAAAATGTTGGGAGGTCCTGATAATGGTGGAACCAGATTATGGTGGGATTCAACAAACAAAAAGTTATAATAAAATTCAATGGGTAGTATAATAAGCGGGTAGGAGAAATCCTACTCCGCTTTTTTTATGCCCCACACGTTCATTTTTGAACATAAGCTGTCCGAAAACGAACACAATAAAGGCTACAATAAAGCGTAATTTATTAAAAACAAACAACTTATACCGATGGCAATGAAATTGCTCTTCGAGCTTCATATTTAAACTATTAATCAGCATTTGCAAAATCCTAAAAAATGAATTGGAGTTATATAAAAATTGCTTGGCGAAATATTAGCAAGAAAAAACTACAGAACATTATCAATTTAATCGGATTAATCTGTGGAATTACTTTCATAATGATCGTAGGCGCCTACATTTGGGATGCTAAGCAGGTAAATGCCCATTTAAGAAATAAGGATCAGCAATATTTATTACAGAGCACGTATAAAAAAGAAGGTTTAGGAATTGAGCTCACTACCCTTGGGGCACTTCCTAAAGCTTTGGCAGAAGAATATCCACAGCTAGTCAAAAACTACTATAGAATAGACGGGTTGACCTGCATTGTTTCCAATGGATCAGATAAGTTTGAGGAATCAGCTAGTTTAGGTGACCCCACATTCTTAGCTATGTTTGGATTTGAGCTGCATGCTGGAGATGTAAATACCGCCTTGGTTGATCCTTTTTCATTAGTTATTACTGAGGCTGCCGCGATAAAGTACTTTGGTCGGATAGATGCTTTGGGAGAACAACTTTCCATTAGAAACTTCAAAGGTGAGAAACATGATTTTAAAGTAACTGGGATCATCAAACCAAATTACCGAAATTCAGTTCAGGAGTTAACTCCAGGCTTAAAAGGGGATTTCTTTTTACCTATTGCTTCCGAGAAATATTTTGGTCGAGAGCTTGATAGCTGGGAGAATCCTTATATCGTAGGATTCGTAGAATTGGAAAAGAATGTTTCTTTAGATCAACTCAAAGCAGCTATTAAAACCTTAGTGGGCAAACATACTGACCAGGTATTTTCAGACAATTACAGTCCGGATCTAAAACCTCTCAAGACCTATTATCTGGAGAGCAATAATGGTGCAATTCAAAAAATGATTGATATCCTCCTTTACATTTCCGGATTCATCCTGTTGATGGCTATTATTAATTTTATCAATTTCAATTTAGGTCAAAACATAAGTCGCTTAAAAGAAATTGGCATCAGGAAGATTATGGGAGCTCGTTCCAATCAGATAGCCAGCCTCCTACTTACGGAATATGTCATTCTCCTTGTTTTGATTTTATTAATCTGTTTTCCATTATATGTGTTTGCCAAGCCCTTATTTGAAAACATCTTTATGCGAAAACTACCCCAGATAACGGAATTGCCTTATTATTTTTATTTGGGTATTTTCTTATTTTCAATTTTAATAGGTTTAATCTCTGGCTTTTATCCAGCAATTAAACTTTCAAGGAACAGTTTATTGAATTCTGTAAAACTTCAGTTTGATAAAGTAAAAAACAAACAGAGTCTCCGAAAGACCTTGCTATTCCTTCAATTTACCACCGCCATTATTATTTTGACTTCCACCATTATCGTTGCTAGACAAATCCACTTGTTTGTAAATAGTGATTTAGGATATAATAAAGATTACATACTAACGGTCCAAACAACACGGGATTGGAGTCCGGAAGGTGTTCGGAAAACACAAACCATCCAACAAGAACTAGGGAAGCTGAATGAGGTTGAAGAGATCAGTTTATCTTATGAAACGCCAAATAATATCGTTGGGAAGGCAGAAATAGCCTTAATGGATAAGTCCGACGAGCCCATTAATTCTCAAATGATCATTTCCGATTCCAAGTTTGCTGAGACCTATCAGATTCCAATGTTGGCTGGCAGTTTTTTCAGTTCGGACCTTGTTGATTCGATGGCACCGAAAGAAGTGGTAATGAATCGAAAAGCGATGAATGTATTGGGCATACAGCATGCTGATGATGTAATTGGTAGAAATCTAAAGTTTAATGGCACTCCTGATCCTGTGCGCGTAGTTGGGATAACTGAAAACTTTATTCCTAATTCCATGCATAGTCCTAACACGGCAATTATTTGGCTGAATGTATCACAAAACAATCTCTATAGGTATTTCAATATTCGCATGAAACCCGGATCGATATCCAGTTCGATTGATAATATTGAGAAGAAATGGCATTTCCTGATGCCTGAAGCACCTTTTGAATATCATTTTATGGAGGAGAATATTCGAAAAATGTATGAAACCGAATTGCAATTGTACAGAGCTTCGATTTCAGCAACGGTAATTACATTAATCATCGTTTGTTTGGGTATTTTAGGTTTAGTTTCCTTATCCATTACTGCGCGAAGCAAGGAAGTTGGAATGAGGAAGATATTAGGCGCAAAACTATCAGATTTACTGATATTATTTTCTAAAGAATATTACCTTTTATTTTTCACATCTATCCTCGTTGCAGTACCAATCAGCTTCTTGATGATGAAAAAATGGTTGTACAACTATGAGTTTAGAATAGAAATTTCAGCATGGAATTTTTTATTGCCGATCTTAATCCTATTGACATTATTGGCAGGAATAATATTATTTGTTTTATACAAAAAAGGTAGGGGTAATCCTATTCACCGTTTAAAAGAAGATTAAGAAATCACCTAATAAAAAAGCCGGTATAAGCCGGCTTTTTTATTTTATTCTTATACTTTGGGCAATTGATAGCCATTATGATATTTAGCGGCTAAATAAGTATTAGCCTCCTCATCTGTAAATCTGGCTTTATTTTTATCCCAATAGAGTTTTTTTCCAGTTCTATAGGCGACATTTCCCATTTGGGAAAGAATAGCGATATGAGCACCTGCTTCGACAGGAGCATGGAGGATACTTTTGTCATTGGTTCGGATTGCGGTAACAAAATTTTCCATATGTTTTTCCAATCCATTGTCTTTCGAAGGTTGAGGAATTACTGCCTGCATCCTACCTCCTTCTGGAATTACCTCCCAACTGCCTCTATTCACGACCAGGGTTCCATTGTTTCCGATAAAGGCAACGCCATGATCTTTTCCATAGGGACCAAGATCTATACCAGTAGCTTGTTCCCATTGCAAGTAAAAATCATCAAAAGCGAATACCGTTATTAGGGAGTCTGGAGTTTCGGCGGCATCATCAGGATATGCGAATTTACCTCCTGTTGCCATGATTGAAATCGGGTCTGAAACTTTCATTCCAATCAATGCGAAATCCAACATATGAACTCCCCAGTCAGTCATCAGTCCGCCAGCATAATCCCAGAACCATCTGAAGTCAAAATGGAAGCGATTCGGGTTGAAAGGTCTTTTAGTTGCTGGTCCCAGCCATTTATCATAATGCACACCAGCAGGCGGAGCAGAATCCGGTTTTACCGGAATACTCTTCATCCATCCTTGGTATGCCCATGCTTTTACAGATCTGATTTTCCCTAATTTTCCACTATGGACAAATCCCATTGCATCCCTAAAATGTTGTTGACTACGTTGCCATTGGCCGACCTGAACAATTTTATTGTATTTTTTGTCGGCTGCAAGCATTACTTCACATTCCTTGATGGAGTTTCCGAGCGGTTTTTCCACATAAACATGTTTTCCAGCAGCAACAGCATCGACCATGATCATACAATGCCAGTGGTCAGGGGTTCCAATAATAACCGCATCAACATTCGGATCTTTTAACAAGTCCTTATAATCAATATATTTTTTGACTTTGATATTCTTTTGTTCGAGTTCGTTGCTTCTTTTGTTCAGTACATTTTCATCCACATCACAAAGCGCTGTACAGGTCACTTTATCAATCTTTAAAATTGCATTTAAGTTTGACCAGCCCATACCATTCGCACCGATAAGACCGATTCTCAAAGGTGAGTTTTGATTGGCAAAGGCTTGACTTCGAAAAAACAAAGAAGATGCAGCAAGTACAGCTGAACTTTTAATAAAATCTTTTCTTTTCATTTATGAATAATGTTTTAGGTTTAAAAAAAAGATATACAACGAGGGAATTGTTAATCTTTTAGAAAGATACAAAAATTCCAAAATAAAAGTTCTTCAAAATTCAAAAGAAGTATCGAAAAGAGTTAAGGATATTTTAGTATCTTGTAGAGAAGCAACGTTTATCCTATGGACGAAAAGACGACATCAGTTCCTATAAACTTGCTCATTGTCGAGGATCAACAGATTATAGTCGATGGTTTGGTCATGATATTGAGTGGGCATCCGCAATTTGGCAATATTCAATCCTGCACCAACCCCAAGGAGCTGCTGGCATCTATTGAGCAGAACCGTCCTGATGTGATATTGATGGATTTCAATATGCCTGATATGGACGGGATTCAATGTATAGAAGCTGTTTTAGAAGAGAATCCTGAACAGAAAATATTAATGCTTACCGGCTACGATGATACGGAGCTTATCCGAGAGGCCCTACGAAAAGGAGCTTTAGGCTATGTATTAAAAAACATTGCGAAGGAGGAACTCATAAAGGCTATTGTAGCAGTCAACGAACGCAAAAGACATCTTGACCAGCAGGTTCAGAATAAAGTCGTTGAAGCCTTTTTAATGAATGAGGAATCAGGAAGCCTTGATCAAAATTCGAAAAAGGATAGTTTCAACCTATCGCATCGGGAGTTGGAAATCCTCAAGCTCATAGCTGAGGGTAATTCCAGCAACAAGATCGCAGATCAGTTATTTATCAGTTCGAATACCGTGGATACCCATCGCAAGAATATCATGGCCAAATGCGGAGTCAAGAAAATAACGGAGTTGATCACATTTGCCAATAAAAATCAGCTACTTTAATCCTGAATTGGCAAAGTAATGGAGAAAAAAGAACCAGCATCCAGTTTGCTATCGACTTCAAATTTCCCTCCGATCAATTGGGATCTGGTAAGAATACTTTTTAATCCTAGACCTGTAGTTTTTTCCGGATTATAAATAAAGCCTTTACCATTGTCTTCCAAACTTATGATTAGCTCTGCTTCATTTTGGATCAATTGAATATTTATCTCCGTAGGCATGGCGTGCTTGATCATGTTATTCAGCAATTCTTGGATAATCCTATAAATATGAACCTCCTTGTTTGGAGCTAATTTTTTAGAATCGTATTGCTGAAACAGATTAATTTTTATGGCTGGATAACTGGATTTAACATGATTGACCAATTCTTGGATAGCCGCTTTCAACCCCAATTTGCTCAATGAAATTGGCATCAGGTTATGGGAAATCGTTCTAATATCTGAATTTACACGATCAACATCCTGCATTAATTTTCGAATATTATCACTCATAAGTTTATTTTCCAATTGATCTTCGAGATGTGTTAATTTCATGCGGATAGCTGACAGCTGAACCCCGGAGCTATCATGCAATTCCTGGGCAATTCTTTTCCTTTCCTGCTCGACGGTCGCCATAAGAAGCTTCGTGTCTTCCTCTTGTTTTTTTCCGAGCTCAAGTAACATTGCATTGTGCTGTTCATACATTTTTTTCAGCCGCAGCATCATCAATGTAAATACAATCAATACCTCCCAGACCATGGACCAGAGCATCATATTCTGCACATGAATGGTCCACAGAAAGAAGGGAACCTTGGAGACTATATCGAGTTCCAAATTAAAATAATATTGTCCCAACTGACGGATACTGGTAGTAAGAATGGTATAAGCATGTGGGGCAAATGCGATCATAAACCAAATGGTTTCGGTCTTATTCCGCTGTCTCGTCAATAAAATTATTAATATGTACAGAATAATAGCACAGGTCATTGAAAACATGATTGTATTCAATTTTTGGATCAGCGAAAAAAGACCATGTGGAATCCATTGATAACCCATTGCAATTATGGTCAAGGCTAGAGAACAAAGAACAAAAATCCATAATACCTGATCAAGTTTCCGCACAAATCGTCTGGTTACAAAATATTCCCTGAAGAAGCTCACTCCAAAAATCAGATATAGATTAGTAAAGATATAGCTGGAAATATTTTGAATCGACGGATAATTACCCCAAAGGTTTTTGTAGGATAAGCCCAGGTCTGAGTAGATATAACAGGCACCAAAAAGAATATAAAAGAAGAAAGTCCATTGTTTCTTTTCCTTGGTTAGGATTAAGGTTATTCCAAGAACAAAAAGGAAAGCAGTTGTAATAAAAAAGAAATAAGAAATGGTGGTGGTTTCTTTCAAATAATATCCTTCTCGTTCATGTTTATCCCAGAGCAGGAGGTTAAAGTTGATTGCCGAATAATTGGAATGGACCTTAATATAATAATTAGCAATTTCTAAGGGGTCCAATTCCAATTGGAATATTAAATTTTGATGATTGACCGATCGGTTATGATAAGGATAACTGGAACCTAAAATTTTGACCAATACCATGCGATCAGCATACTTTTTATATAAGGTCAGGGAATTGAGGTTGGGATTGGTAAATTCCAAATACAGGGTTCTTTTGATAGAATCTTGATTTGCTAGTATTGTCCGAATCCATAGGTTGCCATCCTTTTTACCGAAATTATAAATTGGTTCCTGAAAGGGTTGGAATTGATTTTCTGGGGGTACAGAATCATTTGCAGACTCATCATAAAAGAAAGCGGTTGATTGGGCGATATTCAAATGATTGGCTGTATCGGGCAATAGAATGGTCTGGGCTTCCAGTTTTACAGAAAACAGGAAGAACAGCATATTCACTGCCAGTGTCCATATCAGTCCATGCATCTTCATCAATCTAATTTACAGTTAAATCTGTTAGAATAAGGAGGTAAATCACTAGAAAATAAGGTTTCTAATGGGAATATCACCTTTTCAGGTTATGGAAATACACCAAAAAAGGGATTTGGATAAAATCCTCTTTTTGGATGTTTTCTGCTATTCTAAAATGTCGTCACTTTGAATTAACCAATCAGAAAGGAATTACAAAATGAAGACATTAAAGATAAAATCACTATTCATTATCCTTGGGCTTATAGGATTGAATTATTTACAAAGCTCATGTAGTCGTTATTATTATCAACCGAATGCGGTCAATGCTCCGATGATGAAGGAGAAGGGCGATTTAAAAATTGGCATTTCGGGAACGACGAGTTCAGGAGATTTAAATGGGACAAATACCAGTTCTTCAATTTTAAATCTACAAACAGCCTACTCCCCTATTCAATATCTAGGGTTAATGGTAAACTATTCGAATTACAATTATAGTTTTGGGGAGGAGGATCCTTCGAAGGGGGATGTTGATGCCAATGCGGGTTTATTTGAAGGTGGAGTTGGGGGATATTACCCTATTATCAATAGGGAGAGTGGTTTTGGATTGATTGCTGACACCTATGTAGGTTATGGTGGCGGAAAGTTGAGCAGTGATGTCAACATGAATTTTAACAGGTTATTTATTCAACCGGGTATCAATGTTACATTTCCCTATTTTGATATTGGATTGGCAACGAGGATTTCAGGCATTAAATACAGTAATTTTGATGCCAACGGCATGAGTCCGGAATATATATCGCAACAAGGATTGACAGAAATTACGCAGAAAAGGCATTATTTCTTTGAACCGGCCTTAACCTTACGTGCTGGATACAAATTTATCAAAGCAGAATTGCAGGTGGTTGGAAGTACTCCTATGAATGAATTAGATTGGGAAAGCAATGGTACAGTCGTAACCTTTGGGATTCATTTTTCTTTAATGGATGCGATTAAATTTGGAAAAAGCAAAGGGTTTTAAATTTGAATTTCACCAATAAAGACACTTAAAAATAGTGCAGCAAAAAAAGTGTTTATCGACCAAAAGAATCAGAATATCGATTCTTTTGGTTATTTGTTTTATTGCCAATGGGAAAAGATTTTCTAAAGATTAATAATCCTAGATGAATGTTTATTTTAAAGGTTCAATAAGTTTTATTTTCACCCCACTAAAACAATCATCCATACAGCCTTTAGGCCAAAATCCAGCTAAGGAAATCATTCCGTTATTATTATTCTCAAAAAAAACATCTACTTTATCATTTTTTATTAACCATTTATTTTTTGCTCTTTCATAAATTTCATCCAAAGTAATAGTGGAGAAAGCACTGTGGTATTTACTTTGACCTGTAAACTTGCCATTTTCTTCTGTAAAGGATAGGATGTCTAAAAATGAAATACCTTCTTCTTTCAGCGCCTCAAAATAGCTTTCAGGGCCGTCTGCAATAATTTTATCGAGGTCATTCTCTGTCCAACCATTTGCTGGTTTTTCAAAACGATTAAAAACGAGGTATTGATATTCACGTTTCACTACTGTCCCATTTTTTACTGTAATGGTAGTCTCCCAAGAAAAGCCAGCATATGAATCACCACTCACTACATAGCGATAACTATTATTATTCTGGGCTTTAAAAGATTTGAAGGCTTTCAGGCTCGATTCGTATTCCGAATTAAATTCGATATCATCTTTTTCACAAGAGCTAGACAGAAATGTAATTAGAAAGAGGAATAATAAGTTCTTTAGTTTCATAAGGTTATAATTAATGTTGATAATTAGCTTTTAATAATGACGATAGCATTTTTAAAAATGCTACAGAAGGGGGAGTATTATTTATGGATTCAAGATATAAATACTTACTTCTGGCCTAATAGGTTATCTAACCAACTTTTTCGTTTTTTTACAACCCCTATCTTTTTCTTTTTCGGATTCCAGAGGGAATTAGTTTGAGTAGTAGCATATTTTTCAGCTATTTCTGCGTAATTCTGTGCTTGCTCAAAATCCCTTTTATATTCTGCATAATCCCAGATGTATGTTTATTTTAAAGGTTCAATAAGTTTTATTCTCACCCCTCTAAAACAACCATCATTACAGACTTTAAGCCAAGATCCAGCTAAGGAAATCATTCCGTTATTATTATTCTCAAAAGATACATTTACATTATCATTTTTTATTAACCATTCATTTTTTGCTCTTTCATAAATTTCATCCAAAGTAATGGCGGAGAAAGCACGGGGGTATTTACTTTGACCTGTAAACTTGCCATTTTCTTCTGTAAAGGATAGGATGTCCAAAAAGGAAATACCTTCTTCTTTCAAAGTCTCAAAATAGTCTTTAGGACCTCTTGCAATAATTTTATCTAGGTCATTCTCTGTCCAACCATTTGCTGGTTTTTCAAAACTATTAAAAACGAGGTATTCAAATTCGCGTTTCACTACTGTCCCATTTTTTACTGTAATGGTAGTCTCCCAAGAAAAGCCATCATATGTATAACCACTTTCTACATAGCGATAACTATTATTATTCTGGGCTTTAAAGGTATTGAAGGCTTTCAGGCTCGATTCGTATTCCGAATTAAATTCGATATCATCTTTTTCACAAGAGCTAGACAGAAATGTAATTAGAAAGAGGAATAATAAGTTCTTTAGTTTCATAAGGTTATAATTAATGTTGATAATTAGCTTTTAATAATGACGATAGCATTTCTAAAAATGCTACAACACAGGCATTTTAATATTAATTGGGCCAAATCAACCTAAATATATTAGATAGCCTTAGTACCTCTTACTTCTTTTAATTTCATGGTCATGCGTTTCGCAGTATCCAAGATCCATTCATCGTATTCTTTGATAGCTTTCAATCTATCTTCTTCCGAAATATACCCTTCCTCTACTACTTGTTTTAAGTTGGCAACCTTAGACCAAATTCCAATTCTTGAAATAAAATTATCATCTCCTTTTTGGTATGTTTCATCGGAATTAATGGTTTCGATATCACTAAATCCAGCATCTTTGAAATAGTCGGCTAGATCTTCAGAAATATGATTGTTCATTCCCGCATCTGCTCGCCAATTCAAAAAAGCTTTGTAAAACAATTGCATGCTTATAGGAGGTCGAGGTTCCCATTCCAATTGTTCATGATTATAATCTAAGATGGACAATTGACCAGCAGGTTTCAATAATTCCTTCATTTTTAATATAGCCTCTCTTGGATTACTCAACCATTGCAAGGTTCTTGCAGACACAATCAAGTCGAATTTTTCATCAGAATGAAAATTAAATAGATCACAATGCTGCAGTTCTAAATTTTTAGTATCTGAATAGGTATCCTGACCACTTAAGATAAATTTTTCAGTATTATCAATTCCAACCACAGAACCCTTTGGTCCAACATAATTAGCTATACCATTGGATATTGCACCAGTACCACATCCAATGTCCAAAACATGCATTCCCTCTTTTAGAATTGGTATTAATGTGGCATAGTCCTTTTCAAGACTTCTATCATCAAATATTTTATTAGAAATTTTAGCATCACGATTTATTACTTTGTTTGCCATAGATTTGAAATTAGGTTAGGATGTAATTTATGGTTTATTTAAGGAATCAAGAAAATAATATTTACTTCCGTCCTACTAGCTTATCTAACCAACTTTTTCGTTTTTTTACAACCCCTATCTTTTTCTTTTTCGGATTCCAGAGGGAATTAGTTTGAGTAGTAGCATATTTTTCAGCTATTTCTGCGTAATTCTGTGCTTGCTCAAAATCCCTTTTATACTCTGCAATTACCGCCATTACTGAATACATAATATAATTTTCAACTGGAAAATATAAGCCGTTATTATTAATTTTTTGGGTAAATATATTTTCAACTTTTTCATATAATTCTGTTTTATTCGTTCGAATAACAGTTTCAGAAAAATTCAAATAGGCAGATGTAATAGAATGTGGAAATTCTTTTTCAGCGTCAAGTGCTTTTTGGAAATAAGCTAAGGCAGTTTCATATTTTTCTCTTAAAATATTAATCTGACCTAAAGAATTGTAAACTGAACTTTTTTCCATTTGGTTTTCGGGATATTCTGTCAAGATCCTATTTAGCAACATTTCGGCAATGTATATTAGATTATTATCCTCAGTTGCCATAAGTTCTCCAGCTTGAACTCTTAAATATTGGGGCCGGTTATATTTTCTTGCACGTCCAAGTTTAACGAAGAATTCATCTTCGTCAGTTTTAGTCCAAGTTTTTCTTCTATACCAATCATTCATATCTATGCTTTTCTAATGGTTACATTTCGGCTCTGAATAAATCGAGAAAGGCTGGTGCAGATAAGTTAAAAAAGTCAACCAGAAAATGAGATAAAATAACCCATCTTAAGCTATTCGTTTTTTTATAGGTTATGGCCCAAACTATTCCCATAATAAGGGTTGAAATTACGACAGCACTTCCTCTAAATATTTCTGAGTTTATACCGAATACAAAATGATTGCCTGCAAAAACGATACTAGAAAATAGAATCGATAATATACTATTCCAATTCTTAGTTGCATCAGTCAGAAATCCTCTCCAATAGAACTCCTCAAGCCAAGGATTTATGAGGGCTAGAAGTAGCCATGGGATGAATATGGTCCAATCTTGTAATAAATGATAATGTTTAATAAAAATCGGAATTGGAATTAACCCAACGAATAAAGTCACTATTATCCATAACCAATTTGTATTTCCTTTTTTTAACCAATTTTTTATGGATGATCTATCTCCAAATTTGAGAATGAAGAATAAAAAGAGAAACCATTCGATAATAATTAATGGAATGAAAGACCATTTACCAATTAGTTTCCCAAAAATTAATGCAGAGAAAATATTTACTATAATAATAACAAAAGGAGAAAAAAGAACAATAGATTGTTTTGATATGGTACTCATAAAATTTACTTAGGGCTTTGCATTCGTGATATAGTGAAACAATAATTCTCACGAAAATAAAAAATTTCTTTTGCCCTTCGGCTTTGATATATTGCAAGTTTTAGATTTCACAATAACTTAACAGACTATACTTGTCTTCTATATTTTATCAGGGTTAGGATGTGGTAGAGGGTGAGGGTCTTATGGATCGAACTCCGGTTCGAATCTGCCACACCCGGACACAAAAAAAGCCCGACGAAAGTCGAGCTTTTTTGTTTATGGTTATCGTTTTCTGTTGTGATTTCAAATCCATTCTTGTTAAGTTTTATTGACATCTTATATTTCTACTGAAAATGGTATTAGTCTAATTATTTTTAGTTTTCATAATCAATAAAATAAAGGTTGGATTTTTTATTATTTTTTATTCTCCAAATACTTACGAGCAGTTACATTTTCTGAATTTAATTCCAAAGATTTTCTATAATTAATAATTGCCTCTTTTTGTTTTCCAATAGATTCAAGAGTCTCAGCATAACTATCATATACATTCCAACTATTAGGGAATAAAAAGGTATTTAATTTGAAAACCTCCAGAGCTTCATTTATTTTATTTTGCTCTACTAATTGATATCCCCAGGTGTTAACTTCATCCTCCATTAAAATAAAATTTTTATTAGATTGGCTTAACTTATGGTAAACTTTAAAAATATTTTGAAAATTACTTTTAATAACTTTTTCTCGGAATAATTTCAAATTCATACTGAATCCAAAACCGTTTTCTACTTTCATATCAGGAAAATAATAGCCGGCAATCTCATCTATGAACCATTCTGGATTTGATCCTTGAAGATTGGTTAAAATTATTATTGATAAATCATCTATTGGGTACACAAATAATGCAGATCGCATGCCTCCAACAGGCGAAACTGCAGGATGTTCATCTCTTTCAACGGTTGGCCAACCTAATGCATAACCATTTGTCAATTTATTGAATCCTCCAAATTTTCCATTATTTAATTTTGTGGCAGTAAACATTTGATTTATACTTTCTTTATTTTTCAATAATTTTCCACTTTGTAGGGCTATTAACCATTTACTCAAATCTTCTGCAGTTGAAATGATTCCAGTTGCAGTCCGGAAGAATAAAGGAAATGAAGCATAAGCATTGTGCAATTTTCCATCATTTATCCATTTTCCGTCAATATTAATTAGCGTTGAATAAGAATTTGAATTGTGAGGAATAATGTCGAATGAATCTCCAAATACAGTTGAAGACATCTCGCAAGTTTTAAATTGATTTTCTTCTATAAATTGAGTAAAATTTTGACCACTTAAGGAATCAATAATTCTTCCTAAAATATAATATCCTGTTTGATTATAACTAAATTTTTCACCAGGTTTAAATTCCAAAGGAAGTTGTTTAACCATTTTCCAATTTAAACTTTCTGAACCATCACCAAGGACTTGTTCTTTCTCATCAATATTGTTAGGAAGCCCAGAAACATTACTCAAAATTTGCTTGATTGTAATTGATTCCCAAGTTTCTGGTATGTCTGTTATATATAGGGAAATAGAATCATCAATATTTAACTTCCCCTGTTCTTGTAATTGCATTATAGCCACCCCAACAAAAGCTTTCGTCATTGAATTAATAGAAAAAGTAGTTTTTGTATTAGTAGGAATCTGGTGTTCAATATTTGCAACACCATAATTAGCCACTTTATCTAATTTCCCATCTTTAATAATTGCTAATTGAAGACCAGGTATTTGAAGTTGACCCATCTTCCTTTTGATAAAAACATCAATGCTATCAACTGTATTTTGTGCAAATGCCTGTTGGGAAAACAATATTACTATTTGCAAAATAATCAAGTTTAATTTCTTCATTTTATTATTCAATATGACATTAACACTTCTTGTTATATTAAAAAACTTAAAAAATCTTTAAAAAACTATCGTTTAACGAAGCTAATTTACAAAATCCATCCTTTATATAAACCCTTTAATTGATGAGATAGCATGGATAACTATCTGTTAACCACGAGTTTTTTTTCAAATGTTAATCGAGTTGAAGCTCCTACGGATGGAACCCCCCTTTCGAATCTGCCACACCCGGACACAAAAAAAGCCCGACGAAAGTCGAGCTTTTTTGTGCGGTTGTGTCTAAATTCTAAATACATTCTACTAAATACTAGAGTGGGTGGCAGGATTGGCTGCGCCCCGCCAGGCCCAAACTCTTACCCGCAGCGAGAAAAGTTGGCTTCAGCCCCGCGAGCCCCAAACACTACCCTGAAGCTCCTACGGATCGAACCCCGGTTCGAATCTGCCACACCCGAACACAAAAAAAGCCCGACGAAAGTCGAGCTTTTTTGTGCGGTTGTGTCTAAATTCTAAATACTTTCTACTAAATACTAGAGTGGGTGGCAGGATTGCTTCAGCCCCGCGAACCCAAACTCTTACCCTGAAGCTCCTACGGATCGAACCCCGGTTCGAATCTGCCACACCCGGACACAAAAAAAGCCCGACGAAAGTCGAGCTTTTTTGTACGGTTGTGTCTAAATTCTAAATACTTTCTACTAAATACTAGAGTGGGTGGCAGGATTGCTTCAGCCCCGCGAGCCCCAAACTCTTACCCTGAAGCTCCTACGGATCGAACCCCGGTTCGAATCTGCCACACCCGGACACAAAAAAAGCCCGACGAAAGTCGAGCTTTTTTGTGTCGGGGTGGCAGGATTCGAACCTACGACCTCCACATCCCAAATGTGGCGCGATACCGGGCTACGCTACACCCCGAAAAGGTATCACCTTTGTTTTGTGTGGCACAAATATAAGGGGATATTTTTTAAATCCAATAGTTAAATTTCATTTTATATGTAAACATCTGATAATTTGAATAATATTTTTATTTCAGCCCTAAAAAGAGGTGTCAAATTTCATTAAATAGGAGTAGTGAAATGTGTTCCAATGGCTATTTGTATGAGCAATTAAAGAATATACTTATATAAGTAGAATAGAAATTTTGAGAATGCGAACTTATTCCTTCTGGTTTTTTAAGAAAGAGGAAAGAGTCTAAAAATTTAGGGTAAAAAGATAACAAACTCATTTTATGTAGTTTAATTTGGGCTAAGGAAGAAATAACAAAAATATTCAGAGATATTGTGAAATAGGTATGGGAATCTTTTATATTTTATTTACTTTTGCAGGCATTCTATGGAAAGTAGAATATTTTTAAAAAAGAATTTTCAAATATCAAAATAAAGCTGTAATATTGCATTCCGATTTTTACAGGTTAAATATCGTTATTAATTACTCAGAATCATGGATTTAGTAAAATTTGTAGAAGAACAAGCGGTAGTAAAAAATGAAAATCCCGCTTTCAAAGCCGGAGATACCATCAGCGTTCATTATAAAATTCGCGAAGGAAATAAAGAGCGTGTACAGGTGTACCAAGGTGTGGTAATTCAATTAAACAGCGAAGGAGCTAATGCTACTTTTACCGTTCGTAAAATTTCTAACGGTATTGGCGTAGAGCGTATTTTCCCTGTAAATTCTCCAAACATTGAGAAAATCGAAGTTAACAGCATTGGTAAAGTACGTCGCGCGAAATTATTTTATTTACGTGGTCTTACCGGAAAAGCTGCTCGTATCAAATCAAAAAGATAATCGAGAGACTTTAAGAATTATATTTAAGGGCTTTGCAATGCGCGAAGCCCTTATTTATTGATTCTTTCTTCCAATTAATTTTGAATTACGACGGGTTTAGTTCCCATTATCTCGTCTATTTTTTCCTTGACTTCCGCCGTTATCAAAGGCAAAACCTCTAATGCTTTCAGGTTTTCTGTGAGCTGACTTTCTTTGGTCGCTCCAAGGATTGCTGTTGTTACATTCGGATTGCTAATACACCAGGCGATACATAATGTTGGCAAGGATACGCCTAACTCATTAGCGAAATCTCCCAATGCCTTTACCCGGTTCAATTTATCATTGACAACCGCCTTATCCCTTAACCATTCATAGCCTTCCAATGACATTCTCGATCCTTCAGGGATACCATCATTATATTTACCTGTCAATAATCCCGATGCCAAAGGACTCCAAATGGTGGTTCCCATTCCGATGTTTTTAAAGATAGGAGCATAATCCACTTCGATTTTCCTTCTATTGAATAAATTATATTCAGGTTGCTCGACAGAAGGTCCTTCCAATCCCATTTCTTTAGCATGCATATGTGCTTCCATGATTTCAGAAGCGGACCATTCTGAGGTTCCCCAATAAAAGATCTTACCTTGTTGGATCAAGGTATTCATCGTGCGCACCACTTCTTCAATTGGAACATTAGGATCAGGACGATGGCAGTAGTATAAATCCAAATACTCAACTTGCAATCTTTCCAATGCTTCATGACAAGCTTCCATCAAATGCTTTCTACTCAAGCCATGCTGGTTAGGTTTTTTATCCAGCCCTTTCCATCCAAAGAAGGCTTTACTTGATAATACATAGGAGGATCTATCCCAATTCAATTTTCTTAATACCCTGCCCATCATTTCTTCAGACAGCCCTGCAGAATACACTTCGGCATTATCAAAAAAGTTTACTCCGGCCTCATAAGCTTGAGCCATTAGCCTTTCATTGGTATTATCATCTGTTTGTCGAGCAAAGGTAACCCAGGAGCCAAATGACAATGCACTTAGCTGGAGGCCAGTTTTACCCATTCTTCTATATTCCATAAAATTCAATTTTATGATAAAGTTAGCAGAAATCTACTGCTGGAGATATCTGATTTAAGTAAAAAAATGGATAAAAAATGGTTCAAGTGATTGACAATGGTTTTGTTAGGCGGGCAAAAGCGTTGGATAGTTTTTTTTTGGCCCATATTTAATAAAATTTCGTACCTTTGTATCCCGTACATAGAGCAGATGAACGATGCTTTTTATCTAGGCATCTAAGTTAGAAATCCATTATTGTTATGACTAAATATATCTTTGTTACGGGCGGCGTAACTTCGTCGTTAGGGAAAGGAATTATTGCAGCTTCCCTTGCCAAGCTTCTCCAAGCACGTGGTTTAAAAGTAACCATCCAGAAATTTGACCCGTACATCAATATTGATCCAGGAACGTTGAACCCTTATGAACATGGCGAATGTTATGTTACAGAAGATGGTGCAGAAACCGATCTTGACTTAGGTCACTATGAGCGTTTCTTAAATGTTCCGACCTCACAGGCGAATAATGTGACTACCGGTCGTATTTATAGCCATGTGATCGAGCAAGAGCGCGCGGGTGCCTATTTAGGTAAGACTGTTCAGGTAGTTCCACATATTACTGATGAGATCAAACGTCGCATGTTATTATTGGGACAGTCTGGAGAATATGATATCGTCATCACTGAATTAGGAGGTACCGTTGGTGATATTGAATCCTTACCATTTATTGAGGCAGTACGCCAATTACGTTGGGAGTTGGGCAATAACGACTCTTTAGTAATCCACTTGACCTTAGTTCCTTACCTTGCAGCAGCTGGTGAGTTAAAAACTAAGCCTACACAACATTCAGTAAAGACTTTATTGGAATATGGTGTTCAACCAGACATTTTAGTTTGTAGAACAGAACATAAATTAAACAATGATATCCGCAAGAAACTTGCATTGTTTTGCAATGTGAATATCAATGCAGTAGTTGAATCTATTGATGCACCTACGATTTATGATGTACCATTGAATATGTTGAAAGAGCAATTGGACAAGACTGTCTTGGCGAAATTGAAACTTTCTACGAAGAATGAGCCGGATTTAGAGAACTGGAAATCATTCTTAGGCCGATTAAAAAATCCAACTGACGAGGTTAATATTGGTTTGGTAGGTAAATACGTTGAATTACCAGATGCCTACAAATCCATAGCGGAGGCATTTATCCATGCAGGGGCGACCAATGAGACCCGTGTAAAGGTAAAATATATCGCTGCTGAGAGTGTTAACCAGGAGAATGTATCGGAGAAATTAAAAGGCCTAGATGGTGTTTTAGTAGCTCCTGGATTTGGAGAACGCGGATTGGAAGGCAAGCTAGAAACTATTCGTTTCGTTCGTGAGAACAAAATTCCATTCTTTGGGATTTGTTTAGGAATGCAATGTTCAGTTATTGAATTTGGTAGAAATGTCCTAGGATTAAAAGGAGCAAACAGCTTTGAAATGGACGAGCATACCCCACATCCAGTTATCAATTTGATGGAGGAGCAAAAGAACATCAAAAATATGGGTGGCACAATGCGCTTAGGAGCTTACGATTGTGAGATCAAAAAAGGAACGAAAGCGTATGGGGTTTATGGAAAGTCAAAAATTTCGGAGAGACACCGTCATCGTTACGAATTTAACAATGCGTATCTAAAAGATTACGAAAATGCCGGAATGATAGCCTCAGGTATCAATCCAAGCACAGGATTGGTGGAAATTGTAGAATTGAAGGACCATCCATTCTTTGTTGCTGGACAATTTCATCCAGAATTAAAGTCAACAGTGGTAAATCCTCACCCACTTTTTGTTAGCTTTGTAGCCGCTGCATTAACGCATAAGAAATCACAGTAGAGTTTCGACCTCTACATATTTATAGTAATTAATAAACAATGGATAGAAATAACATTCTAGGTTTCATCTTTATCTTCGCCATCTTGGCAGGTTCTTTTTATTTTTTGAAGCCCTCTGATGCTGAGATTAAGAAAGAGCAACAACATCAAGATTCAATCAAAAGAGCAAAAGACGGATTAGCTCCGATTAGCGATTCATTAAAAGCCGCTACTACCGTGACTCCTGCAGTTGCTGACTCTGTTTTATTAAGTCAACCATTTGGGGCAGCCTCCGTAGGTTCAGAACAAATCGTGACTTTAGAGAACGAGCTTATCAAAGTTAATTTGACCAACAAAGGAGGTCGAGTAAAATCAGTTGAGTTAAAAGGAGAGACTAATTTCGATGGTTCAAAACTTATTTTATTTGAAGGTAATGACAATCGTTTTGGTCTTGAATTCAATATCCCAGGGAAAGCTGTAAAAACGAACGATTTATTTTTCCAAGCACAAGGAGCTAGCGTTTCTGTTGCTGGACAAGATTCCAAATCGGTAACTATGCGTCTTTCATATGCTGCAGATAAATACATTGATTACATCTATACCTTAAAAGGGAATGATTACAACGTTCAATTCGACATTAAAACTGTAGGCATTGGAAGTTTAGTAGATGTTAATTCTAATAAAGTACTATTAAATTGGGAAACTACATTATTGCAGAAAGAGCGTAATGTAAAGTCCGAGCGTGAGAAATCAGCAATCTTCTATAGAGAAGATGATGGTTCGGTAGACCACTTATCGGAATCAAGTGATGATGAGGAAAAGGTTGAAAAGAAACTTTCTTGGATTGCTTTCAAACAACATTTCTTCTCGAGTATCTTGACTAGTAAGGAAGGGTTTGTGAATGCAGATCTTAAATCTACACTAATTACGCAAGACAGCGTTGTAAAGCATTATCGTGCTACAACGGAATTAGCTTTAAACAAACAAAACGATAGCCAACATGGCTTCAGCTTCTTCTTTGGTCCTAACAAATATAAAACGCTTAAAGCAGAAGGAAATGGATTCGAGAAGATCATCAATATGGGCTGGGGACCAATGGGATGGATCAATAAATTTATCACAGTTCCAATTTTTGACTTCCTAGACGGATTCAACATGAACTATGGTATTGTGATCTTGATTCTGACCTTGTTCTTAAAACTTCTAATGTTCCCATTAACTTACAAATCATACCAATCCATGGGTAAGATGCGTGTGTTAAAGCCACAATTAGATGAAATTAAAGCCAAAGTAGGTGATGACAATCCAATGTTGTTGCAACAAGAGCAAATGAAGCTTTATAAACAAGCTGGTGTTAACCCATTGGGTGGATGTTTACCATTGTTGCTTCAAATGCCATTCACTTTAGCGTTCTTCTTCTTCTTCCCGAATTTATTTGAATTACGTGGTGAGAGCTTCCTTTGGATTAAAGATTTATCAACATACGATGCGCCGATAACCTTCGCTCCTCTTCCTTTATTAGGAGTTGATCACATTTCATTTATGTGTATCCTGATGACATTGACTACCTTGTTAACGACTTGGTATAACAACTCGACATCTGGTGCAGTAAACAATCAAATGAAATACATCGGATACATCATGCCATTAGTATTCTTCTTTGTATTGAATAGCTTCCCAGCAGGTTTGAACTACTACTACTTCTTATCAGCAGTACTTACGTTCTTAACTCAGGTTATTATCCGTCAATTTGTTAATGACGATAAAATCCTTGCAGGAATCGAAGCAAACAAAAAGAAACCTAAAGCTGAAAAGAAACAGTCTTCCTTCCAAAAGAAAATGGAAGAAATGATGAGAGCTCAACAAGCCGCTCAACAGAATAAGGATAAGAAATAAAACAAAAAACTCCTCGGCCAAATGACCGAGGAGTTTTTGTTTTATTTCAGATTTGAGATGTTAGATCTGAGATTTGAGATAGTAGAAAGAATGAGATTATCTCAAATCTCATTATTCAGTACTAATCAATTTTCTATCTCAATACTCACATCTCAAATCTCAATACTAATCCGATTACTATCTCAATACTCAAATCTCAAATCTCATATCTACCTTATACAAACGCGCTGAAGCCTGTGATGCTTCTGCCGACGATAAGGGAATTGATTTCTTTGGTTCCTTCGTAGGAATAGATAGCTTCGGCATCGGCAAGGAAGCGAGCTACATTATATTCCAGGAGGATACCGTTCCCACCCATTACCTCACGGGCTTTGGAGACAATGTCCCGCATTCTTAATGTACAGAATACCTTTGCCAGGGAAGCGTGTTCATCTTTTAATTTCTCGTCATCCTGTAATTCTGATAAGCGGAATACCAATGTTTGCATGGCAGTAAGGTTTGAGAGCATTTCGACCAAATGATTTTGAATCAACTGGAATGAAGCGATTGGTTTACCGAATTGCTCTCTTTTGATAGTATAGTCCAAAGCATTTTCATAAGCTCCTCTAGCACATCCAACAGCCATCCAGGCTACCCCTGCCCTTGTCATCTGCAATACCTTAGCTGTATCCTTGAAGGAATTGGCATTTGGCAGGCGATCAGATTCTGGCACTACGCAGTCTGTTAAAGTAATTAATCCATTTTGAACAATCCGAAGGGCCATTTTATCTTTTATCTTCTCTACTGCAAATCCCGGGTTTTCCTTACGGACGATGAATCCTTTCACTTGCTGGTCATCAAGATCCCTTGCCCAGATAATGGTAATATCAGAGAATGTGGAGTTTCCAATCCATTTTTTCTGACCATTCAGCACCCAATTATCGCCATCGCGTTTACAAGTAGTGGTTAATCCACCTGCTGTTGCCGAACCAACCAGAGGTTCTGTCAGTCCAAATGCTCCAATTTTATTCAGTTGTTGCATTGCTGGCAACCACTCATTTTTCTGCTCATCGGATCCACACATATAGATGGAGCCCATTGCCAATCCACTTTGTACACCTAGGAAGGTTGCGATTGAAGGGTCGACACGGCCAAATTCAGCAGCGATAATTCCATCCATTAGGGATGTACCACCTGCACAGCCATAGCCATCATATACATAACCACAGACATTCAGTTCTCTTAACTTGGGGATAATTTCAAATGGAAACTCATCATGTAGCCAATATTTATTGACAATAGGTTTAATTTCAGTTTCCAGGAAAGATCTAACTTTCATTTGTAAGGCTCTATCTTCTTCGGAAAGTTTTGCGGAGATATCGTAAAAATCAGCATTAATTGGCGGAGGATCTTTTTTCTTTTTACTTCCCGTCAACATTTTCATGGCCATTTTAAGTTGATTTTCGTCCATTTTAGAAACAGCACCTAAAACTTCCGCCAAATCCACCTTCTTTGAAATCTTGTCTAATTGCTCCAAATCGACTGATTTCATGAGCTTTAGGATATTCTGTAGTCTTTCTAGCATAACATTCTTTTAAAAAATTAACAGAAATATAACAATTTTTGTTTTTTGTTGTTGCAAATCAGCAAAACAGTAGTATATTTGCGCTGCCTTAAGGAAAATATTTAAAATCAAACGACTGAAAATCAAAAGGTTCAATAAAAATTTTAAAAAAACTTTATTTCTTGGGTTACCTTTTTAGGTATTGGGTATTAAGAATTAAATAAACAAATTTGTTTCAACTAAATAGAAAATTAAAAATGAAAAATTTATTCAAATTCGGATTCTTAGGTTTAGCATTAACTATCGCTGTTGCTTCTTGTAACAACGCAGAAACTAAAACTGAAGCTACTGCTGACTCTTTGTCAAACGTTGTAGATTCAACAACTGAAAACGTTGCTGATTCATTAGAAAACGTTGCTGATTCAGTACGTGCTACTGGTGATTCAATCGCTGATTCTTTGAAAAACGTTCAATAATCCGAACAAAATTTTTAAAAATACATCAAGAGCTCGTTTTAGAAACGAGCTTTTGTTGTTTTTGGGGTAAAGTAGTATTGAGATATGAGATATGAGTATTGAGATATTAACTTTCTTAGTATTGAGATGTGAGATATGAGTATTGAGATATTAACCTTCAAAAACATCTCAAATCTTTTTTCTAAGTAGTACTACACTCACTGTCACAAATCTCATATCTCACATCTCACATCTATTTCACAAATCTCATATCTCAAATCTCACTTCTATTTCATATCTATTTCTTATTTTTGCATCCGTACAAAAGAAAATAAAATGACTTTATCAGCATTAACTGCGATTACACCCATCGATGGCAGATATTATAACAGCACCAAAGATCTTTCGAATTACTTTTCTGAATTCGCTTTAATCAAATACCGAGTATTAGTAGAGGTTGAATATTTTATTGCCTTATCAGAATCTGGTATTTCTCAATTAAGCCATTTTGATGGTAGTTTAAATGATAAGTTGCGTGATATCTACCGTAATTTTAGTCAGGAAGATGCTCAATGGATAAAGGATACAGAAAAGGTTACCAACCATGATGTTAAAGCTGTTGAGTACTTTTTAAAGAATGAATTCGAAAAATTAGGTTTACATGATTCCCTGGAGTTTATCCATTTTGGTTTAACATCGCAGGACATCAATAACACGGCGATTCCTCACTCTTGGAAAGATGCCTTAAAGGAAGTTTATCAGCCAGCGATTCAGGAATTAATCGATGAATTAAAAAAACTGAGTGCTGAATGGGAGAATGTTTCGATGTTGGCAAGAACCCATGGACAACCAGCCTCTCCTACTCGTTTGGGAAAAGAGATCAAGGTATTTATTGAGCGTATTGAAAAACAAATCCATTTGTTGAATCAAGTTCCATTTTCTGCAAAATTTGGTGGTGCAACAGGTAATTTTAATGCTCATCATGTGGCATATCCAAATAATGACTGGGTAGCATTCGGAAACAAATTTGTAAATGAAGTATTAGGTCTTGACCGTTCCCAAACAACCACGCAAATTGAGCATTACGACAATTTTGCGGCTAGCTGTGATGCAATGAAACGGATCAATAATATCATAGTTGATTTATGTCGTGATATCTGGACTTATATATCCATGGATTACTTCAAACAAAAGATCACTGCGGGTCAAATTGGATCATCGGCAATGCCCCATAAGGTCAACCCTATTGATTTCGAAAATGCAGAGGGTAACTTAGGCTTAGCTAATGCTGTTTTTGAGCACCTAGCGGCAAAGCTTCCAATCTCAAGATTACAAAGGGATTTAACGGATTCTACGGTTTTAAGAAATATAGGAGTTCCATTTTCATATACGTTAATTGCTATTAAATCGACATTGAGAGGTTTAAGAAAATTAATTTTGAATGAAACAGCATTCCAAGAGGATCTGGAAAACAACTGGGCAGTTGTGGCAGAAGCGATTCAAACGATTTTAAGAAGAGAAGGATATCCAAAACCATACGAAGCATTAAAGGACCTTACTCGTACAAACAGTCATGTGACCAAAGATACCATTGCGGTATTTGTGGATCAACTGAATGTTACAGACGAGGTCAAAGAAGAGCTGAAAGCAATTTCCCCAAGCAACTATACAGGGGTTAAGTTATAAGCTTTTACGCAGTAATGACGGATAGCAACTAGATTAAACAGTATATTTGTATCTTTAATTACAACTTGAATACATGGCGACTATTAACGTATATACAGAAAGTACTCCTAATCCAGCAACGATGAAGTTCTTGGTCAACAAATTGTTGATTAATGGAAGCTTGGATTACCCAGATAGAGAAAAAGCTCAGGAATCTGCATTTGCAAGGGAATTATTCAAATTCAACTTTGTAAATGGTGTTTTCTTTGCGAGTAACTTCGTTACAATCACCAAAACTGAGGATGCGGAATGGGATGATATCGAAGCCCTATTAAAGGAATTCGTTAAAGGAGCTGTTGAGTCAGAATTGGCGGTTAAACCAGAAGAACATTCTGAAGAGATTAATTTTGAAGGTTCTGAGGTTGAAGTTAAGATTCAACAAGTGCTACACGACTATGTACGTCCTGCTGTAGAACAAGATGGTGGAGCTATTGCTTATAAATCATTTGACAATGGAACAGTTACGGTTGAGCTTCGTGGTTCATGTTCAGGCTGTCCATCTTCAACCATCACTTTGAAAGCTGGAATCGAAGGTTTATTGAAACGTATGGTTCCTGAAGTTGAAGAAGTGGTTGCAAATGCGATGTAGTATTTAGTATTTAGTATTTAGTATTTAGTATTTAGTATTTAGTATTTATAATAATTAAAATTAATTATTAGATACTTGAAGAAATAAATGGGAAAGCCTGATTGAGAAATCAGGCTTTTCTTTTCTGATAAAATCTCAGGAGCTATCTCTTTCTTTGGGGTAATTGGTTTCGGGCAGGTTTTAGTTTTTCTAAACATTTCTATTATTTTTTGTAAATTCCGATTAATTCAATGCGAACCTGAATATTAAAATTTTCATAAATGTGAATTGTGGACAAAAATCTTTTAGAAGTTGGGATTAAGGGCTAAATAATTCAGCTTTTTCAAGGGCACTCCATTAAAAATCACTACCTTTATCGGCAAAATAATCGAAACTTTATAATTAAAATGAGTGCAGATATAAACAAACTAGAACAGATCGCTTCGCAAGTAAGAAGAGACATCGTTCGTATGGTACATGCATGCCAATCAGGTCACCCGGGTGGATCCTTGGGCTGTACTGATTATTTTGTGGCCTTGTATTTCCACGCAATGAAAAATGACCCATCTTTTAACATGGATGGCATTGGGGAAGACATTTTCTTCTTGTCAAACGGTCACATTTCTCCAGTTTTCTACAGTACCTTGGCTAGAGCTGGATATTTTCCAGTGAGCGAACTTGCTACTTTCAGAAAAATCAACTCACGTCTTCAGGGTCACCCAACTACGCATGAGCATCTTCCAGGAATTCGTATTGCTTCGGGTTCATTAGGCCAAGGCTTATCAGTTGCGTTAGGTGCGGCACAAGCTAAAAAGTTGAACAAAGACAACAATTTAGTTTATGTATTGATGGGTGATGGAGAATTGCAAGAAGGACAGGTTTGGGAAGCTGCGATGTATGCTCCGCACAATAAAGTAGATAACATTATTGCTGCTGTAGATTATAACCGTGCTCAAATTGATGGTTCTACTGATGATGTATTATCATTGGGCAACCTACGTGCGAAATGGGAAGCATTTGGATGGGATGTTTTAGAGGTAGACAAAGGAAATGATATGGCATCAGTAATCGCAGGATTAGATGAGGCTAAATCACGTACAGGAAAAGGAAAACCAGTTATCATTTTATTACACACAGAAATGGGGTCAGGTGTTGATTTCATGATGGGTTCACATAAATGGCATGGTGTTGCTCCAAATGATGAGCAATTAGAATCTGCATTAAACCAAATCCCTAGAACGATAGGTGATTATTAATCATTGATTACACGATAGTATTAGTAATGAAAAAATATACATACACAGAATCAAAAGATACACGTTCAGGTTTCGGCGCCGGGTTATTAGAGGCTGGTCAGAAAAATGAGAACGTAGTAGCCTTATGTGCTGACTTGATTGGTTCATTGAAAATGAACGACTTTATAAAAGCTTATCCTGAGCGTTTCTTCCAAATTGGTATTGCGGAAGCTAACATGATGGGTATTGCTGCAGGACTTACCATTGGTGGTAAGATTCCATTCACAGGAACATTTGCGAACTTCTCTACTGGTCGTGTTTATGACCAGATCCGTCAATCCATTGCTTATTCAGGTAAGAATGTAAAAATCTGTGCTTCACACGCGGGCTTAACCCTAGGTGAAGACGGAGCTACACACCAAATTTTGGAAGATATCGGATTAATGAAGATGTTGCCAGGAATGACTGTGATCAATCCATGTGATTACAACCAAACAAAGGCAGCTACTGTTGCGTTAGTAGACCATGAAGGTCCTGTATATTTACGTTTTGGTCGTCCAGTAGTTCCTAACTTCACTCCTGCGGATCAAAAATTTGAGATTGGCAAGGCAGTTATGTTAAACGAAGGAACAGATGTAACGATTATTGCTACAGGTCACTTGGTTTGGGAAGCTATCCAAGCGGGTGAGGAATTGGAGAAATTAGGCATCAGTGCTGAAATCATCAATATCCACACGATTAAACCATTGGATGAAGAAGCTGTATTAAAGTCAGTTACGAAGACAGGTTGTGTCGTTACCGCAGAGGAACACAATCGTTTGGGTGGACTTGGCGACAGTGTGGCCCAATTATTGGCACAGAAATTACCTACTCCACAAGAGTATGTTGCAGTAAACGATAGCTTTGGCGAATCAGGTACTCCGGCACAACTGATGGAGAAATACGGATTAAATGCTGCAAACATTGTAAATGCAGTACGTAAAGTAATTACAAGAAAATAACAATCTATGGAAGATTCCCTGATAATAGCCAAGTTTGCGGATGAAAAGACTCGAGAAGAGGCATTCCGTTTACTGCTAAAAAAATATCAGCAAAAGATTTATTGGCATGTCAGACGAATGGTTATAGACCATGACGATGCTGATGATGTTGTACAAGATATATTTATCAAAGTATGGCGTAATCTTGAGAAATTCAGGGAAGATTCTCAATTGTACACTTGGTTATACCGCATTGCTACCAATGAGTGTATTACCTTTTTGAACAAGAAAAAACAAAAGCAGAGTGTTTCATTGGATGATGAAAACTCTGCTTATTTAGCTGATTCATTGGCTGACGGCGCTTATTTCAATGGTGACAAGGCACAGATGAAGCTACAACAGGCCTTATTAACCTTGCCTGATAAACAGCGTTTGGTTTTTAACATGAAGTATTTCGAGGATATGAAATACGAGGAAATATCCGAGGTGTTAGGAACAAGCGTAGGAGCATTAAAGGCTTCATACCATTTAGCAGTTAAAAAAATAGAGAACTTTTTTGCCTCAAACGATTAAACCTTTTGCCGCAAAAACCATCTATTATGGTACTATGAAAGAAAATAACACATATTACGAAAATTTAGGAGACAACCAACTACCTAACTCGTTGCGTGTCAACCCTTTCATTGTACCTGAAAATTACTTTGAAAAGCTAACCGAAAGAAGTTTATTCTTCGCTAAACTTGATCAGATTTCAGACACAGGAAAAGTAGGATTGAGCACCCCTCGTGGATTCTTTGAACAACAAGAATCGCAACTATTAGGTCAGATAAAGATTGACCAGTATAGAGATGTTGCTGCCTTCAATGTTCCTGAGGGTTATTTTGATCAGATGAGCGAGCAAATCCTTTCCCAAGTTCATATTGAAGAGGTGAAAGCGATGGAAGAAAATGATGTTCCGGCTGGTTACTTTGATAACTTGACTGCTCGGATTCTAAACAGAATTGAAGAAGAAGAGTTAACCCTAGAAATAGCAGAACCTGGATTTACAGTTCCTGAAGGTTATTTTGAAGAGGCAGATGATCAAATCATGGCTTCGATTTATACGGAGGAATTGAAGGCTCAGGTAGCGACAGAAGGATTTGAAGTACCTGCGGGATATTTTGACCAGATGTCAAATGCTATTCTTGACAAAGTACAGGACAAGAAGGTTATTCAAATGCCTTCGCGTAATGAGTCTGAAACTTCAGTATCTGGGAAGAAGAGAAAAGTCTTTACTTGGTTGACATCCGCTGCGGCTGCATGCGTTGCTGCAATAGTTGCTGTATCTGTATATAATGCAGATCAGAATCAACCAATGAAAACGGAAATGATGTCGTTGAATGAAATCCCTGAGGATGAAATTATCAACTACCTTTCCAATTACAGCGATGCTTCTGATCTAGAATACTATGCTGAGTATATCTATCAACCAGAAGAGTCAAAAGAGGTGGGATCTGGGATTGATAAGGAAGTTTTAGAAGATTACTTAAATTATAATTTATAATGATTCGTTTAAAACATATTATTTCAACAATTTGTTTGATTTGTATAGCTTGTTTTGTTGCGAATGGACAGTCACGTCAGGAAAGGTTTGATGCTATTGAACGCCAAAAGGCTGCTTATATTTCTAAACAATTACGGTTAACACCAGTGGAAGCACAACAGTTCTTTCCCTTATACAATATGTATTCGAAAGAAATCAGGAGTGTGAAATCAAAGAAATCGCAAGGACATCAGAATTCTAAATCCCAAGGAAATTCCTTTCGATCAAATAATGATGTTATTGAATTTGATGCACAAGAGGTCGACATAAAGAAGAAATATCGGGCGAAGTTTGCTGATGTCGTCGGGCAAGCCCGAGCATCACAGTTCTTTGCCGTAGAACAGGAATTTATTGAACTGCTCTACAAAGAACTCAACAGTAGAAGACATTAAGAAAGAAGCTCTCCATTTAGAGCTTCTTTTTTTTGATGTGCCTAAACTATTTTCCAATAGGATAAGTTATAGGTTTGTAGGCTTTATACCTATCTTTGCAACATCATGATAAGTAATAGAGAACTCTTCCTAAAAAACACTGCCCAAACTTCAGATTCACCAAGATTATTAGAAATTGATCGTGCTGAAGGAGTTTACCTATATGGGCCAAACGGAGAGAAATATATTGATTTGGTTTCTGGTTTCAATGTGAGCAACATTGGCCATAGACATCCACAAGTATTAAAGGCCATTCAAGAACAATTAGATCGTTTCATGCACGTGACGGTGTATGGTGAATTTGTTCAAGCACCGCAAGTCCAGTTCGCAACAGAACTTCTAGAAGTTCTTCCAGAAAGCTTTCAATCGGTTTACTTCACCAATTCTGGTGCTGAAGCTGTTGAAGGATCGATGAAGGTTGCCAAGAAATTTACAGGCCGCAGGGAGATCATCGCTGCCAAGCAGGCCTACCATGGCAGTACGCAAGGAGCATTAAGTTTAATTGGAAATGATGAGTATCGGGAAGCTTATGCTCCCCTATTGCCTGAGGTTTCCTTTATAGGCTACAATAACCTTACTGACTTGGATAAGATTACGGATAAAACCGCAGCAGTCATAGTGGAAGCAATCCAAGGTGAGGCAGGTGTTCGAGTTCCAAGCAAGGAATACATGCAGGCCTTACGCCAGAAATGTACTGAGACTGGCGCTCTATTGATATTTGATGAAATCCAAACGGGATTTGGAAGAACAGGAAAACTATTTGCTTTTGAGCACTTCGGCATTATTCCAGATATTCTAATGTTAGCTAAAGGAATAGGTGGTGGAATGCCATTAGGCGCCTTTGTTGCTCCAAAAGAAATGATGGATGTCATCAAATCTAACCCCATGCTTGGGCATATTACAACCTTTGGTGGACATCCTGTAAGTTGTGCAGCTGCTCGCGCCTCCCTAAAAGTCATTCGAGATGAGAAATTAGTTGAGGATGTGGAGCGGAAAGCGAATTTATTCAGAACAGAACTCAATATTCCGCAGATAAAAGAAATCCGTGGCTTGGGATTAATGATGTGTCTTCAATTGGAGAACTTTGACCAAGTGTATCAAGTCAGTAATTATTGTGCAAGTCAGGGATTAATTATTGACTGGTATCTTCACTGTGAAACTGCTCTAAGAGTAGCTCCACCGCTGACCATCAGTGATGAGGAAATTATACATTCCTGCAAAATAATTAGGGAAGGGATTGAAAAATTCTGTTAGAATAGGTAAATTGCTTTAACACAATCAACCTAGTTATTATAAACAATGGAAAACAGAAGAGACTTTTTAAAGAAGAGCTTGTTGACTTTGGGAGCAGCCGGCTTAGGGACTTCCTTAGCAAATGCTATTGATTTTTCAACCGGTGCTAAAGCAAAATTAACGATCAACAAAGGGGATGTTATCTTATTTCAAGGCGACTCCATTACAGATGCTGGTCGTAATAGAGAAAACCTAAAGCCAAATGATGGCAATGCCTTCGGAAACGGCTATGCATTCATGGCGGCAAGTACTTTGTTAAATAAATATGCAGATAAGGATATCAAGGTTTATAACCGCGGTATCAGTGGTAACCGTGTTCCTGACTTAATCAATCGATGGCAAACTGATGCATTGGATCTAAAGCCTAATATCCTAAGTATTATGATTGGGGTAAATGATTTTTGGAGAACAATGGATAGCGGTGCGAAAAACTCACCTGAGCAATATAAAGCTCAATACAAAGAGTTACTTGATAAAACAAAAGCTGCCCTTCCAGATGTTAAGTTGATTATTATTGAACCATTCGGTGTTAAAAATGTAAAACATGTAACGGATGCATGGTATCCTGAATTTCCAAAATATTTGAATGCCGCCAAAGAAATTGCTCAGGAATATGGAGCTATATTCTTGCCGTATCAAACGATTTTCGATCAAGGATTAAAAAGAAATAAAGATGGTGGCTATTGGACAACAGATGGAGTTCACACCACGATGGCAGGTGCCAACCTTATGGCAGAAGCCTGGTTGAATCTGATAAAATAATAAACAAACAAAACCGCCTCAGTTTTTCTGAGGCGGTTTTGTTTGTTTATTAGATATGAGAAGTGAGATGTGAGTATTGTGATATTAAACGGGTTAAATTATCGCCAGAAATTTCTCAAATCTCAAATCTCATATCTCATTTCTGTTTAAATCAGACTACTCTGACCAATAATCCTTTCAAGTATTCACCTTCAGGGAAAGAAGCTCGAACGGGATGGTCTTCGGGTTGGCAGTATTGATAGATAAACTGAATTTCTTTTCCGGCATCCAACGCAGCCCAGGCAATCACTTGTTTAAAAGTTTCAATATCCATAGCTCCTGAACAGGAGAATGTTGCTAACAGTCCGCCACTGTTGAGAAGCATTAATCCGCGGCGGTTTAAATCTTTATACGCTCTAGAAGCTTTATCTAGGGTTGCTCTTGATGGAGCATATTTTGGTGGATCCAGGACGATTAGGTCAAACTTCTCACCTTTTTCACCCAGCTCTCTCAAATATTTATTAACATCAGATTGCACTGCAATATGTTTGCTGCTATCGAAGCCATTATTCTTTACATTGTTTTTAAGGGTTTCAATCGCCAAAGCAGAACTATCTACAGAGGTCACAGAAGATGCGCCCTCATGGAATGCATTCAATGTAAATCCTCCGGAATAACAGAAACAATCCAATACCGATTTTCCTTTGGCATATTTTGCTGTAATGGCTCTATTTTCTCTTTGATCACAATAGAATCCCGATTTCTGCCCCTCAGCGATATTGACCTGATAATGTATTCCATTCTCAATGACATCCACAAATTCAGGCGGCATAATTCCGAATAATTTTCCATTGGTATCCGGCAAGCCTTCATATTCACGAGACTTTAAATCACTACGTTCATAAATTCCTTGTGGTTGTAATAACTGCACTAACTGATCTACAATTATATCCTTCACTCTTTCGATACCCGTAGAATGCACCTGAACAGAGATAAAGTCAGCATATTTATCGGCGATTAAGCCAGGAAGGAAATCGGCTTCTGCGAAAATCAAACGGACCGTATTATTTTGCTCATTCAAGAGGGACTTACGGTTATTAACAGCCTTGGTTACACGATTTCGCCACCATTGCTCATTAATTTCATTTCGAGGATCCCATTCCAATAAACGAACAGCAACCCTAGAGTTTCCGTTATAAATTCCGTAGGCAATAAACTCATCTTCTATATTAAAAACAGAAACGATATCTCCATTTTGCGGTTTCCCCAGGGCAGCTGAGATTGCACCGGAAAAGACCCATGGATGTAATTGCCAAGCAGCTTTATCCTTTCCTTTGTTCAGGATTATTTTATTCATGACTGCAAAAATAAATAGAATTGAAAGAAATTAATTCATCATGGAATAAAAAACTTTGAATAACATCCTTCTTTTCTTGATTTAACCTCCACACTTTTCTTAATGTTGGATCATTTATTCTTTTTCAATAATTAATTTCATTAAATTCATATAACCATCTAATAAACAACTTATGAAACTTTTCAATACCGTAGTCCTCTTTATTGCGGTTCTTTTTCAATCCGTAGTGGCCCAAGAGATAAGCATCAAAGGAAGCATCAATAACCTTGACGATAGTATTCAGTATATACACCTATCAAGTTTTAATGGCTTTCAAGTTCATAAATTGGAAAACAATACTTTTGAATTTAAGATACCTGTTGAATTGCCTAAGGAACAGGTAAACCATTCTTTCTTTGTACTGAGCAAAAATGAATATCCAACATTCGATGAGTTACATGATGAATTGTTAAAAAGAAAGGAAATCAACTATGAAAGAGATGCATTGTCTATAATCGTGGATAATAAAAACATGATAATAACCTTAGATGCAAAAGAGAAAAAAGCATCTGTAGAGGATAGTGAATTGAATAAGCAACTAGCTGAAATGAATGCCATCCAAATACAACAAAGAGAAAAATACAAGGAAAAGAAGTTCTCACTAGAAGAGATTACAGAATGGGGATTTAATGAAAAGATCAATGCACTAAATAAATACCCGAATTCCTTATTGACAGTTGAATATTTGGGTAATTTTTTAACGAATCCGTTTATGTCTACAGGCTTTCCAGAATTATCGCCGAAGCATTTGGAGCGGATTGAGCAATTAATAGCCAAAGTTAAAGAACAGGACCTTTCTCAGAGCAAAATCAATGAGTTACAGAATCAATATGATATGGTAGATTACAAGAATAAATCGATGACTGACATATCTTTCCCAGCGTTAAAGTTAAGTAACCTCAAGAATGAAAAACTCAATATCAAAGATTTATACAAGGAAGCAGACTATATAGTAATTGATGTTTGGGCAACATGGTGCGTTCCTTGCCTTCAACAGCATCCGGAGTATGAAAGGATAGCAATTACAAGTAAAAAGAACATCAAATTTATTGGGCTCTCCATAGATCAAAAAGAAGATGTTTGGAAAAACCACCTAGCCAAAGAACCAAAGAAATACGATAATTTTTGGTTGGATAAGTCGGAAGTAAAAGTTTTGGAAGATTCTTTATCTGTACAAAGCTACCCTACCTATATGATCATCAATACAAGGACTGGGAAATTAGCGAAAATCAGGTTCCATCTGGATAAGTTGGAAGAAATATTGGCAACTTTGGAATAACTTGCTTTATTAGAATAAAAAAAGGATCAATCCGACATTAATGGACTGATCCTTTTTTATTTAAAGAAGATATTAATTGTTCTCTATTAAATAAGCTTTGAAAGCGACGTAATCTACTTTCAATTCTTCAGCTAACTTGGGTAATCCTTGTAGTTTTTCTGCTCCTGCTGGAAGTTTCACTTCTTTATAAACCTCTTCTGAAATCGCTTCTGGGAATTTGCATGGATGTGCCGTGGATAGGAACACTGAGGCATATTCACCTGGATGGTCTTTTCTGTAAGCTTTGGAGGCTAGATACGCGATTGCTGTATGAGGACAAGCCACATATTTGAACTGCTCATATAGCTCATCCATTCCTTTTTTCGTTTCTTCATCATTGTAGGTGTATGAACTGATCATTCCCTGCAATTCGGAAAGGTTATTATGGAAAAGGTCTTGAATCCGCACCCAGTTGCTTGGGTTTCCAACATCCATAGCATTTGCCAGAGTTTGTACAGAAGCCTTAGGTTCATACAATCCCGAATTTAAGAAACGAGGTACCGTATCATTAACATTGGTTCCCGCGACAAAATGCGAAACGGGCAAGCCCATTTTAAAAGCTAATAAACCTGCACCAATATTTCCAAAGTTTCCACTTGGCACTGTAAATACGACCTCACCCATTCCTTGCGATTTCAACTGAGCATAAGCCCAGAAGTAATAGAAGGTTTGCGGGATTAATCGTGCGATATTGATTGAATTAGCAGAGGTAAGTCTTAGCTTTTGATTCAATTCAGGATCATTGAATGCTTGTTTGACCAAAGCTTGGCAATCATCAAAGGTTCCTTCCACTTCCAAGGCTCTGATGTTTTGTCCATTGGTTGTCAATTGTTCTTCCTGAACCTTGGACACTTTGCCTTTAGGGTATAGGATTGTCACTCTCGTACCTTCAACGCCAAGGAAACCTAAGGCCACTGCCCCACCGGTATCACCTGAAGTAGCCACCAAGACATCTAATAACTGATCCCCTTGTTTCGAAAAATAGCCCATAACCCGGCTCATAAATCTTGCACCGAAATCCTTAAATGCATAGGAAGGTCCATGGAAAAGTTCTAAAACTGCTGTTTCGGGACTTAGGAACCTTAATGGTGCATCAAAATTAATTGCATCCTCGATGATAGCTTTCAGGTCTTTTTCAGGTATATCGTCGCCAATTATGGCATTCGCAATTTGGAAAGCAATTTCCTGAAATGAATATTGCTGTATATTTTTTATGAAATAAGGATCTAAAGTTGGAATATTTTCAGGCATATAAAGTCCCTTGTCCTGAGGCAGAGAATTGAAAACGGCTTCTTGGAAGGATACTCTTAGATTTTTATTGTTTGTACTATAAAATTGCATGGTAATAAGTTTAGATTTAAGAAAGAATTTTTGGTCCTTCAGCATTTACAGCAGATACAAACTGTAAACTTTCAATTCCATTCGCTGTTAAATGTTCCTGAATACGGTTCACTGCCAATTGAGCAGCCTCAGCACCTTTGCTGATCGCAACTACAGATGGTCCCGATCCGGAGATACCAAAGCTCAAAGCTCCAGCTTCCATGGCGATTCGTTTCATCTCATAGAATTCCGGGATCAATATTGCTCTGGTTGGTTCAATCAACACATCGTGCATGCTTCGACCAATAAGATCATAATCGCTCCTATATAAACCCGCAACCAATCCTGCGATATTTCCCCATTGATTGACAGCATCTTTTAAAGAAACTTTCTCTTTGATCAACTGCCTAGCATCCCTTGTCGGAACATCCACTTGCGGGAACACGATTCCGGCAACTAAATCTTCAGGAACGGGCAAACTGATGATATCCAATGGTTCGTATCCACGAATCAAGGTGATACCGCCCATTAATGCCGGAGCAACATTATCTGCATGTCCATGGCCACAAGCCAATCTCTCCCCTTCCACACAAAATGGCATAAGTTCGTTTTTGGTCAATGGGTTTCCAAGCAAAGCATTGATGGCAAATAATCCGGCAACCGTACTTGCGGAACTGGAACCTAATCCACTACCAATTGGCATATGCTTGATTAAATCGATTTCAACACCTATTTCATTTTCAATCCCTAGGTGGTTCAATAGCATTTTTACACAGGCACTCACTGTATTTTTATCCGGATCTAATGGCAAACGGCCATCGTCTCCTTTGATCGAGCGGATTCTAACCCCTACCTCTTCCACCTGCTGCATGAATACCTCATCGCCAGGTTTTTCAACAGCAAAACCCAAAATATCGAAGCCACAAATCATATTTGCCACTGTTGCAGGTGCAAAAACTCGTACTTCTTTTAACCAATTATCTGGATTCAATGTATTTTCCTTTTTTATTAATTGTTCAGGATTTGACATGTTCTTAGTTTTTATGATTTTGAATTATGCACCTACGTTGACTAAATCGGCAAATACACCAGCTGCTGTCACCTCTGCTCCTGCGCCAGGTCCTTTCACCACCAATGGTCTTTCCTTATAACGTTCCGTAGTAAATGAGATAATATTATCACTACCAGATAGGGCATAAAATGGATGACTCTCATCGACCATCTGTAAGCTGATGGCTACTTTACCATTCTCCAGCGTTCCGATATAACGAATTACCTTTCCTTGCTGCTCTGCTTCTTGCTTGATGTTATTGAAGAAATCATCCGCTTTCAACAGTTCTGCATAGAACTCATCCACCGAAGAAGCTTTCAAACAGCTTTCAGGAAGGATATTTCCTAACTGCACATCTGAAGACTCGATTGGATAACCAGCATCACGACCAAGAATCAACATCTTTCTCATGAAATCTATTCCACCAAGGTCATCCCGTGGATCCGGTTCAGTGTATCCCAGTTCCTGTGCTTTTTTCACCACATCGTAGAAGGATGCATCCCCTTTAAAGTTATTAAAGATATAAGAGATAGTTCCGGAAAGAATAGCTTCAATTTTCAATAATTGGTCTCCACTCATCATCAAGTCCTTCAAGACGCGAACGATCGGTAAACCTGCCCCTACGTTAGTTTCATAGAAGAAATCAACGCCATGTTTGCGGGCAGTTTCATGGAGTAATTTATATTGTGCATATTCTCCAGAATTGGCAATCTTATTACAGGTTACAACTGAAATATTGGATTTAAATATATTCTCATAATAAGTTGCCGGAAGCTTGCTTGCTGTATTATCGATAAATACACAGTTAGGCAAGTTCATTTCCTGCATTTTTGAGATAAAGGTTGCTAAGTCAGCTACCTCTCCATTTGCATCCATTTCTGCTTGCCAGTTTCCTAAATCAACCCCATCAGCATTGAAATACATGCGTCTAGAATTTGAAATACCCACAACTTTAATCTCAACATCATTTTGATCTTCAAGGAAGGAATGTTGTTTATGTAATTGACTGAACAAAGTAGAGCCAATATTTCCGGTACCTATATTAAATACATGCAGCGTCTTTTTCAACTCTGCGAAGAAGGCATCATGTACTGCATTTAGAGCTTTTGATAAATCTTCCTTATTGATAATAACAGAGATATTAAATTCAGAGGATCCCTGTGCTATTGCACGAACATTGATACCATTTCTACCTAAAGCATGGAATAATTTACCTGACATCCCTGGCGTACGCTTCATATTCTCTCCTACGATTGCCAAGATGGATAAATTATCCTCCACCACAGGCATAGCGAGTTTATTAGCCAGTAGCTCCAATTCAAACTCATTCTGGATTAGATTAACTGCTTTTTGGGAATCACTTGGATTTACCGCAAAGGTGATGCTATGTTCAGAAGAAGACTGCGTAATCAAGATCACATTGATCTGCTCTCTCGCCAACAAGGTAAATAACCTACCGCTGAAGCCTGATTTACCAACCATTCCACTACCTGTTAGATTGATAACTGAAACATCAGAGATAGAAGATATCCCCTTGATTGGGAATGCTGCCTTCCCTGTTTCAAATTGAATAACCGTTCCTGGAAACTTTGGCTGGAAGGTATTACGGATAACAATAGGGATTTTCTTCATGAAGGCAGGAACCATTGTCGGAGGATAAATCACCTTCGCCCCAAAATAGGATAGTTCCATAGCTTCTGTATAAGATAAAACTGGCAATGAGAATGCTTTTTTAACAATACGAGGATCCGCAGTCAACATTCCATTTACGTCAGTCCATATTTCGATGGCGGAAGCATTGAGCACCGAACCGAAAATAGCCGCTGTATAGTCTGATCCCCCACGGCCTAATGTTGTAATTCTACCTTTTTCATTCGAACCGATAAATCCAGTTACAAATAGGAGTTTATCAGCATGTGTTTGAGCAAGGGCTTGAATTAATTGAGTTGTTAAGGGTTCATTTAGATGAGCATTTCCAAAGTTGGAGTCTGTTTTTACATAATGCGAAGCATTAATATATTCGGCTTCAGGAACTTCTTGTTCCATGATTTTAGCAACCAAATAATTACTGCAACGCTCGCCATAGGAAATGATCAGGTCTTTGCTTTGATTGCTTAACTCTTTGAGAGCTGCTACACCTTGTAAAAGATCTTCAAGTTCATTGACCAATAATTTAAGTCTGGTCAATACTGGATTTTGGAATTTTACAGCGATTAATTTCTTAACGACTTCAAAATGTTTTTCTTCCAACACCTTCAGATCCTCTATGAAGGACTTGCCTTCAGAAGCGTCTTCGGCCATTTTTGTCAATAGGTTGGTGATTCCTGACATGGCTGATAAAACAACCAATGGTTTTTCTCCGGCTTCGAAGGATTCTTTAACGATTGCCAATACGGCCTTGATACTTTCTACGGAACCTACGGATGTTCCGCCAAATTTTAGGATTTTCATGCTTTAGTTGCTCTGATTATTTACTGTTTTGTTTGTTTTAAAAATAAAAAAAGCCCTCCTCAAAATGAGGAAGGCTTCTAATATCTGTACTATTTACTATACAATAGAGTCACTTCCTCCTGGCTTCTCCCCCGGTGGTAATGATAATTGTAATAATAATAGATGCGTTTAACATTAATTTTGCTTTTGTTTTTCCAAATATATTATTAAATTTTAGATAATCAGATAGTTTTATTAAAAAAATTAAAAAAAACATTAAAACAGGTGATTTATTAGAATAGGGCAAGTTTTTAAGCGTTTTTCGATAAATAGAAGATTGAACATCGAAAAAATGCAAATGTTAAAAGTGTTAAAACTTTGTTAAATTTCTTTAAGAATGTTTTGATTTCTATACAGTATGTATTAGATTTGCTTCAGCTCGTTTGAAAAATTACAAAAAAATGAAGATTTCAGAGAGCTTATGGTTGTATAAATTAGCGATTTAATGAAAACAAAGAAACTAGTGGCAGTGATGCTATTCATAGGCTTATGTCTATTCTCGCAGGCTCAAACCAGCCAAAAATCCTCCGACCCTGATAACCTAGCAAAAGAATACTTCTCTCAAATAATGGGCGTTGCATCAAACGCTACTACGAACACAAAACTTTATCAATTTGTTTACGAATGGTTAGGAACTCCATACCGTTTGGGTGGAGATTCTAAAAGAGGTATTGACTGTTCAAAATTTTCGTTGGCAGTTTACGAGAATGTGTTCAACACAACAATCGGTTATAATAGCCGTAATCAGTATTCCAATGTAACTCCGGTTCGCAAGAATGATTTACAAGCGGGAGACCTAGTTTTCTTTAAAATTAGAAGTAGAAGTATTACACATGTTGGAGTTTATTTAGGAGACGATAAATTTGCACATGCCTCTTCAAGTAAAGGTGTGATGGTAAGTAACCTTAATGAAGCTTACTGGAAGAGATATTATTATAATGGTGGCCGTCCTAAATTAGAGGATAACGAGCGTATCATGACCGCTGATGCTAATCCTACTGGCAAAAGCAATCTTCACTAGATCAAACAAAAAATATAATATTAAATAAAGTCCGAAAGTCATGCTTTCGGACTTTATTTTTTAAAATTTTATTAAATTTACCCCTATCAAAAGCATTCATGTGCTAATTATATTTTACAATCTAGTATACACATGAATTCCTTTAATAAGACACGAATAGAAAAAGCAACAATGTCATCAAAGAAAACACTTATTCTCAATAAAGAGCAGATTCACCAAAAGTCAAAGCGTATTGCTTACCAAATCATAGAAGACAATTTTGATGAATCTTCCATTGTTCTTGTTGGACTTGCGGACCGTGGTTATGTGTTTGCGGAACGCCTACAAAAGTTATTAAAGGAAATTGCTCCAGAAAAAAACTATGAGCTGATCAAGGTAACTGTTCAAAAAACAAAGCGTAGCTTGGAAGCTATCACAGACGTTCCTGTGGAAACTGCCAAGAACAAAGTTATTATTCTAATAGACGACGTTTTAAACAGCGGTAGGACCTTAGCTTACGGTTTGGGCGTCTTTCTTAACGTTCCATTAAAAAGAATGCGTACAGCCGTTCTAATTGACCGTAGCCACCATCAGTTCCCGGTATTCAGTGATTACTATGGATTAAAACTTTCAACGATCCTCAAAGAACATGTAGAGGTCGTTTTGGAAGAATTCGATAAACAAGAAGATGCGGCATATTTATCATAGCCGCATCTTCCATTTTTACTAGTATCTGTTTAGGTAATCCCTCGATTTTTTCTTAGCCTTTACCTTTATAAATTTTCAATTTCTGACCTATGCGAAGGTTTGACCCTCGAAGGTTATTATCTGACTTAATCTTGCCAATCGTAGCTCCACGATGTTTACCGGCAATTTCTGACAAGGTATCCCCTTTTCTTACAACATAGGTTACATAGGTTGGATTCTTTTTGGCTACAGTCTTAGCCTGACTTACAGCAGCAACCACATTTTTGGTTAACTCCTCGTCAATAGCTCTCGACACTACAATCTCACGCCCTACAATCGATGATCTCGAGGTTAAATGATTCCAAGCCATTAAGTTTTGTACACTTACACCATATTTCTTTGAAATACTCTGTAAGGTTTCGCCCTTAGCTACCAGATGATTTTTATCCTCTTTCACCTCTACAGCTGCAATCGCCTTTTGAATTACTTCATCTTGCGGATTGTGCAAAGCCGCATAGATTAAAGAATCACTCATGGATTCATTCACTGGAATAACCAACCTTCTTTGTTTCTCTGGACTTGCAATCACCACATCGCGCTTGTAGCCAGGGTTCAATTGCTTTAGCAATTCTGTTGAACAGGTCAGAGCAGAAGCCACCTGATTCATGTTGATGGATTTATCCAACATCAACACTTTATGATCCGATTGTAAATCATTGACCGCTGTATTTAATCCATACAATTCAGCATGGTTGAGGACATAGGTCATCGCGATAAACTTGGGAATATAATTTTGAGTTTCTTTTGGTAGATATGGCGAAAGCTCCCAATAATTAGGGCTATTCAATCCGGAACGCACTATTGCCCGGCGAACGCATCCCCTACCACAGTTATAAGAAGCAAGAGCCAACAACCAATCGTTAAACTCATCATAGGCTTCTTTCAAATAACTTGAAACAGCATAGGTCGTTGAATACACATCCTTACGTTCATCAAAATTCGAATCCATGGTCAGGTTATAGACCTTTGCGGTACCATAAATAAATTGCCAGGGTCCCACAGCTCCTGAAGTGGAAACTGTATGCGGATTAAGGGAGGATTCAATGACTGATAAATACCGAATTTCTTGCGGCAATCCTTGCTCAGCAAAGATCTGATCGTAAATTGGGAAATAATACTCGCTTAATCCGAGTAATTTCTCCATGTAAGGTTTGTAGTTTCTGGAGATATACTTATCCAGATAGGCTTTAACGCGAGCGTTATATTCTAAGGGAACAGTTTTTTGGATTCGGGCAATACGCTGGGCGATATTGACATCTTCCTCATTAAACACAACCGAACTCCCTGCAACTTGCTTTACGGAGTCGAGTAATAAAAATGTTTTCTCTTTGTCCTTTTCAATTTGGTCAATAATATTAGCCTGAAAAGTTTCGCCGAAATTATGAGGTTCGAACTGTTGTTCCTGTGTGTATCCCAATTTCATCACACACAAGCCTATTGTAACTAGGAAACTAATTTTTTTGTTCATAAGTATTTAAGTACTGTAAACTATCTGTGTTAGTTCTTCGCTTATCGTTGGCAATCTGTGCCAATTCCTTTGGTTAGCATAAAAAAAAAGTTTCACCAGATAACGAACATATCTAGTGAAACTTTATAAAATCTTTTAATGAATAGAATTAACCTTGTTTGTTAACTGTATCATTATTAGCTGTTGTATTTGTGTTGTTTTCAGCATTTGGATCATCTTTTTGGCCTTCTTTAAATTCTTTCACGCCACGTCCTAACCCACGCATTAATTCAGGAATTTTCTTTCCCCCAAATAACAATAACGCCAATACCACGATAATAATAATCTCATTGGTACCGATAAATAATAATCCTGATGTATACATATTCTACTAATTTACTAATTCTTTTCTGTTGGTATATCTAACAAATATATAGATAAAATATTTAAATCCATGTAACTATCTTGCTATCCATATTGATGGATTCATGGAGGTTGTACCGCGATAAACACTCAAATCAATGTATGAATATCCAACCTCTGGATCGGAGTCTGCAGCGCCAATTACGGTACCTGTAGAGATCTTTTGTCCCTTAGAGACTGACACCGATTTCAAGTTAGAATAAGCTGTCAAATATTCACCATGTTGAACAACAACTGCATAGGATCCAATATTGATTACTTGCAGTACTGTACCTTCAAACACGGTTTTTACTGGAGCTCCATCGGATGTACGAATACGGATGTAATCATAGAAGTCACGTACTCCACGCTCTACCGTCACACTACCATAATTACGTACTACACTTCCTTGCCCTACAGGCCATGGAAGACGACCTCTATTCGAAGAGAATCCTGCCGATAACTTGGTCGCTTCCGGTGAATTATTTAACACCGCTGAACCAGTTTTCTTTTCGATTTTTTTCTCCGCTTCTGTAACAGTCGTTCCTGTCTTTTTAGCTTCCGCTTCTGCCAATCTTCTTCTACGCTCTTCCTCAGCACGACGTGCTGCTTCTACCTCTCTGGCAATCGCAGTCTTAATCGCTGCATCTAAACGTTTCTTCTCTTGTTGCTTCTTCGTCAATTGACCACGGAAAGTACGCTCCTCCCTTGCTAATTGATTTAACTCTTGCGAGTGTGCCGCTTTATCTTTTGCAATCGTATTACGTTCAGCTTCCTGTTCTTTCAATAACGATTGTTGAGTCTTTTTATCTCTTTCCAACTGCGCAATCTTCAACTCGATTTGCTTTTTCGTTCCTTCTATCTCCGCAACCTTAATCTTTCTGGCATCCGTAAATTGTTGAAGGTATTTAACACGCTTGAAAGCTTGGTTAAAATCCTTAGAAGCAAAGATGAACATCATCTTATTATAGGAGTTCTTATTCCTAAAGGCGAAAAGGATCATTTTTTCATAATCCTGTCTCATTTTCTCCAATTCCGCTTTTAGCTTATCGACGATAGCATTATTCGAAGAAATATTTTTATTGATGATGCGTAATTCAGAGTTGATGGTACTGATTTTATTTTCCCGCAAGTCCAACTGCTTACTCAAAGCAGCGACCTCTTGCTGTGATAATAATTTCTCCTGTGTCTTAGCACTTAATATTTTTTGAAGCTCAGCGATTTCCCTATCAATTCTTTCCCTTTGTTTCTTTAATTCCAAACTACTTTGTCCGTAACTTAAACCAACAAATAGCAATAAGGAAAATATACTGAGTACAATCTTTTTAAAATCCATGAAATGTTAAATTCTTTCGCCTCTATTTTATAGAACTTCCAAAAATAAGGATATAGTTAATACGAAAATAATAAAAACATAATTTCTTTACATTATTGGCTATTCTAATTAGTTGATAGCCTTATATCTCGAAGGAATACTGAAATTCAGCTCCACCGTTTTATTAAATTCTGATTTGTTATAAAGCATATCTGAAGACACCTTCGTACCACTTCCTTCAATGTTTAACGTGAATCTCTGCGGAAAATTATGTCCATCTATCAATGCAAAATCACCATAATGGGCTTCCAGTTTATCAGATTTCCCTAATTCCATCAAATTAAATATGGTAGGTCTGTTACTCTTATTCACTCCATAATGAAAGGTCAAACCGTCCTTCACCCCTATTACCTGAACATCCTCATCGCTGGTAGCAATCTGTAATTGATCCGTCCTCAGCATCTCTGTAGAAATATTGCCAACCAAAATATCCTGCAACATTCTGAAGGAAATTCCCGGATTGGTATACCTATATATATAGGAGAAAGGTTTAGCAATATATTCACTATGCAATCTATTGATAATCTTTACACTATCAGGCGTAATTAATACTCTTGCCGCTTCAATTCCCAATAAGGCCGTTACTGAGATCCAGATAGCCTTATCTCTTTCCATACGGATATTCAAAGTTACATTCTGAGTCTCTTCTCCAACCTGTACCTTAGCCTTCGCACGCCCAGAAAAGGTAATGAAGTTCAAATTATTCAACTCGTATGTATTCAACAAGTCCTTTCCCTTCGCAGTCACTCCGGCATCAGGCTTCTTAACTGTCGATTTCTTACTGGCACATGCTGAAACCAACATGAAAACTGCCAAAATCAAACTTATTCTACTCAATATATTTCTTCTCACTGATTTTCTGTTTTAATTTTTCTTTATCTAAGGAACTTCCTTCTGACAAGGTCATTGCTTTCTCCCATTGCTTTACAGCCTCTTTTGTCTTACCCAACTTGATTAGGATATCACCATAATGATCATACAACACTCCTGATGGTTCTGAATTTTTTATAGATTTCTCAATCCAGGTCAATGCTTCCTGATATTTTCCTTGTTGAAATAATACCCATGCATAGGTATCCTGGAAAGTTCCAGAATTTGGTTCCATCTTATTGGCGCGTTTCGCATAATCCGCAGCTTTATCCAAATCTTTCTTTTGAAGAGACAAATAATAAGCTGCATTATTTAATACCGTTACGTTATTACTATCCAATTTAATCGCTTCATCATAGGCAACTTCAGAAGCAGACTCCATTTTGATTTCATGATATAAATCACCTAAACCTCCATACACCATCGATTTCACAAAGTCATTTTCATTACCACTCTGATCCAATGCTCTTTCAAGATATAATCTTGCATTATCGGTGTCCTTCTTCATCATGTAAGCCATACCAACAAAATAAGTGATGATTACATTTCCAGGGTTATGACTCAAAGCCTCATTTCCATCCACAATAGCCTCGTCCAATTCATTCTTGGCCAACTCCACATTGATAAGTTTTCGCCAAGCCTCTATATGCTGCGGGTTCATGCTTACGGTGGTTAGATACAGGGATTTCGCTTCAACAAGGTCACCACGCATCCACATGATATCCCCCTTGAACATATGGCTATCAGGCATCCTTGGGTGTTTTAACACCAAGGTGTTCGAAAGATCTTGAAGTTGATCCTTACTGAATTCTTTATTATTATTCACCAGGTTCATCATGACACGGTGCTTATCAATAAAGTTGACTGCATCAGATTGAAAGGCTTTTTTAATATTATCATATGCCTGTGAACTCTTTTTCAATGCCATATTCGCATCGGCCATATCTAGGTACAGCAAATCATCTTTCGTCGAGACCAAACCTTCTTCAAGAACCGAAACGGCATCTTTGGGTTTATTCTGATCCACGAGAATATAACTCAGTGTACTATAGACTTGTCTGATCGGCGATTTTTTCTTTCTCCAATATTGCAATAATTCATTGGCTTCACTTGGACGATCTAAGTCCATAAGGATTTCAGCCTTTAAAACATCCAACGTATCCGTTTCACCAAACTTTTCCTTGGTGATTTCATAAGTTTTTAAGGCATCTTCGGATTTTTTTGCTGCATGTTGCATCATGATTTTTTCACGATACACCTGAGGGTTATTAGGTTGTTTGATTAGGAAATCATCCAAAACCTGAATTGCAGAATTGAAATCACCCTTACTTTTATAAAGCTCTAAAAGGTGATTATTATAGATTACATTCTCAGGAGATATTTTTACAGCCTCTTGAGCTGCAGGCAAGGCCACATCAAAGTTTCTGGCTTGTGCATATAATAAGGACTTAGCATAGTAAACTTCTGCGCCATTCGGATATTTCTGCAGAGTTTCTTCTATACTCTGTAAAGCATTGGCCAAATCACCGCTCTTCAACTTGGATTCTATGGAGGCTAATTGCTCCTTATATCCTTTATCTTCTTTCAAATCTTGCGCAAACAACACTTGTCCCGCCATCAGCAATATTCCCAGAACCAGGGGTTTGCACCATTGTGATCTTCTCATCTAATTTACTTTAATTATCCACCCTATATCATGCTTAGCGCTCGGTCTAAGGCAATTCAAGGTAATAAATTAATTTTAAAGAGCACAAAAATGCAGAAAAGTTTAATCCGTATTACCTTAAATTATGTTAATAGTTTAACCATTAACAAAAATATCCTTTCTTAATTGACTCAAATTTTAAACATATAAGTCCGAAATAACATCAAAAAATACCCGTTAATACGCAAGTTACTCTAAAATATAAAGGGTTGATTTAGAAGAAATACGAATGTACTTTCATGGATCTTGGGGTTTGAAAAACAATAGTGCATCGATATCAAAACAAAAAGTAAAATTGGCTTTGAGAATTAAATTAAAATATTGTACCTTTGCAGACCTCTTTGTAGTGATTACAAAAGGATTAAAACATTATTAATTAATTAAATAAAAGCAAGTGAATACGTTAAGTTACAAAACTGTCTCTGCTAACAAGAACACCGTTAACAAGGAATGGATCGTTGTTGACGCTGAAGGCGAGATTTTGGGGCGCTTGGCAAGCGAGATTGCGAAAGTGATTCGTGGAAAGCACAAGCCTTCATTCACCCCACACGTAGACTGTGGAGATAACGTAATTGTTATCAACGCAGACAAAATTAGATTGACTGGAAACAAATTAGGCGACAAAGTATATGTTCGCTACACAGGCTACCCAGGTGGTCAACGTTTCGTTTCTCCAAAAGAGTTAATGGCTAAACACCCTGAGCGCATCATCGAGAAAGCTGTTCGCGGGATGTTGCCTAAGAACCGTTTAGGACGTCAATTATTTAAAAACCTTTATGTTTATGCAGGTACAGAGCACAAACATGAGGCGCAGAATCCAAAACCAGTTAAATTTTAAGGAGAACGACTATGTCAACAACTAACACTTCAGGAAGAAGAAAAACTGCTGTTGCCCGCATCTACTTAACAGCTGGCAATGGAAATATTACCGTGAATGGTAAAGATTACAAGGAATATTTTCCGACATTACCTTTGCAATACATCGTTACTCAATCTTTATTGGTAGCTGATTCTCTTGCAAATTTTGACATCAATGTTAACGTTCAAGGTGGTGGAGTTAAAGGACAAGCAGAAGCAGTTCGTTTAGCAATTGCTAAAGCTTTAGTAGAGCTTAACCCAGAAGTTAAACCTGCTTTACGTTCTAAAGGTTTGATGACACGTGATGACCGTATGGTTGAGCGTAAGAAACCAGGACGTCGTAAAGCACGTAGAAGATTCCAATTCAGTAAACGTTAATATAAGGAGGATCAAAAAATGGCAAGAACAACATATCAAGAATTATTGGATGCAGGTGTTCACTTTGGTCACCTTACTCGTAAGTGGGATCCGAAGATGGCTAAGTACATTTTCATGGAACGCAATGGTATCCACATCATCGACTTGAACAAAACTCTTACTAAATTAGAAGAGGCAGCTTCAGCGATTAAACAAATCGTGAAATCAGGTCGTAAAGTTTTATTCGTAGCTACAAAGAAACAAGCGAAAGAAATCGTGGCAGAACAAGCAAAAGCAGTAAACATGCCTTTCGTTACGGAACGTTGGTTAGGTGGTATGCTTACGAACTTTGCAACAGTACGTAAATCAATCAAAAAAATGTCAAACATCGATAAAATGCAAAAAGATGGCACTTACGATGTATTGTCGAAAAAAGAAAAATTGATGATTCAACGTGAGCGTATTAAGTTAGAAAACCTTTTAGGTGGTATTGCTGACTTAAACCGTTTGCCTGCTGCGTTATTTATTATCGACGTTAAGAAAGAGCATATTGCAGTTGCAGAAGCGATGAAATTAAACATCCCTACTTTTGCAATGGTGGATACAAACTCTGACCCTACTAACATCGACTTCCCAATCCCTGCAAACGATGATGCTACTAAATCAATTAGCTTAATTGCTAGCGTAATTGGTAAAGCGATTATCGAAGGATTAGAAGAGCGCAAGCGCGATAAAGAAGAGGATGCGGAAAAAGAAGCTGCTGCTGCTAAAGCTGCAGTAGACAATGGTGAAGCTACTGAAGCTACTCCAGGAAAACGCACTCGTAAAGCGAAAGACGTAGAATAATCTTATTCTATTACATAAGCCGGATAGACAAGTGTTGGTTTCTGGAAGATCTGCTTCCTTTTACCGCTCCTGTCTTTCCGGTTTTTTGCTAATAAGCAAAAACCTATTCAATATTAAAAAGTTAACATTCTGTTCATTTAAAAACAAAGAATGGTTAACACATCAATTGTAATTTTAACAAAAAATATACTATGTCAGTACAAATTTCTGCATCAGATGTAAACAAATTGCGTCAACAAACTGGCGCTGGTATGATGGACTGTAAAAAAGCATTAGTGGAAGCTAATGGTGATTTCGAAGCTGCTGTTGACTACCTACGTAAAAAAGGTGCTAAAGTTGCTGCTAGCCGTCAAGACCGCGACTCAAACGAAGGAGTAATCATTGCTAAAGCTGCTGCTGATGGCAAATCAGGTATCGTAGTAGAAGTAAACTGCGAAACTGACTTCGTAGCTAAAAACGCTGATTTCGTTGCATTTGCTGAATCAGTAGCTGACGCTGCATTAGCGAACAGCCCTGCTTCTCTAGAAGATCTTAAAGCATTAGAAATCGGTGGATCTAAAATCGCTGACTTATTAATCGAGCAAACTGGTAAAATCGGTGAGAAAATCGACGTTTCTAAATTCGAAACTGTTGCTGCTGATAAAGTTGTTGCTTATATCCACGGTAACTACCGTTTAGGTGTATTAGTAGGCCTTTCTGCTGATGCTGACGGAGTTGAAGAAGCTGGTAAAGATGTAGCTATGCAAATCGCTGCAATGAACCCGGTTGCTATCGATAAAGACGGTGTAGATACTAAAACTATCGAACGCGAACTTGAAATCGCTAAAGAACAAATCCGTGCTGAAGGTAAACCAGAAGAAATGGTAGAAAAAATTGCTCAAGGTAAATTGAACAAATTCTACAAAGAAAATACTTTATTGAACCAAGAATTCGTGAAAGATTCTTCAAAATCTATCGCTCAATTCTTAGACTCAGTTGCTAAAGGATTAACTGTAACTGCTTTCAAACGTGTACAATTAGGCGCGTAAGCATTTCACATAAAACAAAAAGCCCATCTTTTCTTAAAGATGGGCTTTTTTGTTTTATGTGGGATATGGGATTAGATAAGAGATTTGAGATATTAAACTTCCTATCTCAAATCTCACATCTCACATCTAACTTCTCACGTCTCTCTTCTTTAAAAACCCTATTTCCCCCTTCCTATCTCAAATCTCACATCTAACTTCTCACATCTATCTTCTTTAAAAACCCTATTCCCCCTTTCTATCTCAAATCTCACATCTAACTTCTCACATCTATTTCTTAAATTGCTATAGATTTCCGCGAATATGAGAACGAAGCAGATAAACAACAACTCTATCAACCAGATCATGCTAATTTTAATTATCATTCTGGTCTGTATTTTAATTTTCAAGAACCTTTACTATTACCTACCTGGCTTTCTTGGTGCTATCACTTTATATGTGCTTTTCCGTAACAGTTATTTCAAGCTAACTGAAAAGAGAAAATGGAATAAGATTTTGACTAGCCTCTTGTTTATTCTGATTTCCATTGTCTTTATTGTTTTACCTATTTGGGCATTAGTGGATTATTTGGTTCCGCAAATAACCAGTTTCCTAAATAATACCGATAAAATTGTATCACAGTTTAATCTCCTCAAGGAATACATGGCCGATAAGCCTTTCTTAAAGGATATAGACATGTCGGATGAAGCCCTATTAGCGATGTTGCAAAGGTTTACCAAATACGTACCAAGCATATTAAACTCTGTAGCAGAAGTAATGATCAATATTATTGTCGCCTTATTCGTATTGTATTTCATGCAGGTTTATGGCAGACAGATGGAAAAATATATCGCTAGTGGAGTTCCCTTCTCGCCAAAAAGTAAACAAGAACTCTGGAAAGAATTTGACTCAATGGTTCGTTCCAATGCTATCGGAATTCCAATTCTAGGATTCTTCCAAGGCTTGGTTGCGGTATTAGGTTATTGGATCTTCGGTGTTGAAAACTTTATTTTAATGGGAATGCTGACCGGCATTGCATCCATTGTTCCCGTTTTAGGTACTATGACTATCTATGTGCCACTCGGCATAATTACCCTTGCTGGAGGCGAAACTGCGAATGGAATTGGAATTCTATTGTATGGTTTCATATTAATTGGAAGTATTGATAATATCCTTCGTTTCACTATCCTAAAAACCTTAGGAAATGTCCCTCCTCTAATTACCGTATTTGGTGTTCTCCTCGGATTAAAACTTTTTGGGATGTTAGGATTGATTTTTGGTCCTCTGATTCTTTCATCTGTTGGCGTGTTAATCAAAGTGTATTCTAATGAATTTGGGAAGGGAGATTCGATAATATTAGCAGGAGATCCATACGACAAAAAGGAATAACCTATTTTTTGAGAATACTTCAATGATTCTGTAATTCCATATCGGCATTATTATGGGCTAGCAAGAGAAACTAAATCAAAATTTTATCAAAAGATTGTAAGCTTTTGACAGGTCTTTCCTATTAAAGTCATAATCAGCTTTTTGGATGACCATCATCACATAATCGCAGCTCATTTCTTTGTATCTTAATTAAAACATAATACGAGAACAAGATGAAACAACTAAATGACAAAGTGGCTATCGTGACTGGAGGTGCTTCCGGGATAGGCAAAGCAATTGTTGAACTTTTTGTTAAAGAAGGTGCAAAAGTAGTTGTAGCGGATTTAAACGAAAAGTTAGGCAATGACTTGATCAACAACCACGGCGAAGGAAATCTAATCTTTATAAAAGCAGATGCATCTTCCGCCGAGGATAATAAAAAAATTGTGGAGGCAGCAATAGAGAATTTTGGAGCACTACATATCGCCGTTAATAATGCGGGTATTGGAGGTGAATCCAATCCGGTAGCTGATCTGTCCATTGAAGCTTGGAAAAAAGTAATCGACATCAACTTAAATGGCGTTTTCTATGGTATGCATTATCAGCTTCCTGAAATAGAGAAAGTAGGTGGTAGTATTATCAATATGGCATCAATCTTAGGTGCTGTAGGATTTGCAAAATCCTCTGCTTATGTTGCTGCAAAACATGGAGTCGTTGGTTTAACTCAGACTGCTGGTTGGGAATATGCAACCAAGGGTGTTCGAATCAATGCCATTGGACCCGGATTTATCTCCACCCCTTTAGTGGATGACAATCTGGATCCTGATTCCTTAAAATTTTTAGAAACTCAACATGCTTTTCAAAGACTTGGAAAACCAGAGGAAGTTGCTGAATTAGCATTATGGCTAGCTTCAGATAAAGCTTCCTTCGTAACCGCATCCTACTATCCGGTAGATGGTGGTTATTTGGCGAGATAAACTTGAGGGCGAGATAAAAAAATGGGCATTTGATTTTTTCAGTGCCCATTTTTATTGAATGATATTTAATCTTATAACCATAAAATGCACTCTTTTAGGTTTTCATTTTCTCGTAACTTAGCAAGAATCGGATTTTTATTTATCCCATTACTTATCATCTTTGAATATGGAAAAGACGCAACAAGAATTAAACTATGAACGAATTGCCAAAGCAATTCAGTTTATCCAGGATAATTTCCAGGATAAGCCTAGTTTGGAGGAAATTGCGGAACATGTTCATCTAAGCCCCTTTCATTTTCAACGTTTATTCTCGGATTGGGTGGGAACAAGTCCCAAAAAATTCCTTCAATACATCCAGGTGAGCTATGCAAAGAAATTACTGAAAGAGGAACAAAGGACTTTGTTTGACACCCATTTAATGACTGGAGTAAGCAGTACCAGTAGGTTGCATGACATGTTTGTTCAAATTGAAGGAATGACTCCTGCGGAATTCAAGCAAGGTGCAGAAGGGTTAAGCATCTCCTATAGCTTTCAGGACAGTCCCTTTGGACAATGCTTGATTGCTTCCACTGAAAAAGGAATTTGTTTCCTGGCATTTGTGGAAGATCATGAAAAAGGAATCAAAGAATTAAAGGATTCTTTCGAGAATGCCGAATTCATCGCGCAGGTTCAACCTATCCATCTTGAAGCATTATCGATATTCGATCCGAAGAACAACTCCTTAAAACGAATAAAACTACACCTTAAGGGGACGGCATTTCAGTTGAAAGTTTGGCAGGCTTTATTATCCATCCCGCTTGGCGAGCTAAACACCTATAAAGACATTGCTACCAAAATTGGTAATCCTTCAGCCTCACGTGCCGTCGGAACTGCCATTGGAAGTAATCCCATTGCCTATTTAATTCCATGTCATAGGGTAATCCAAACCTCTGGACATACAGGCGGCTACCGTTGGAAACCATTGAGAAAAACTGTTATGCTGGGATGGGAATTTGCACATACAGACGTTGAAAATCACCATGAAACTATTTAATACCGAAGAGCCTTCCAAAAATCATTTACCCTATGATGGTACAGTGAATTATTACGGTGTAATCTGTAAGGAGCCGCAGTTATATTTTGAGAAATTGCTACATGGAATTGAATGGAAAAATGATCAGGCAATTATCTTTGGCAGGCACATTGAAACAAAAAGAAAGGTTGCATGGTATGGTGACCGTTCCTTTGAATACAGCTATTCCAATATTCAAAAGATCGCTTTACCCTGGACTGAGGATCTCTTAGTGCTCAAATCCCTTGTTGAATCCCATTCTGGTGAAACTTTTAATTCCTGTCTTCTGAATCTTTATCATAATGGTTCCGAAGGAATGGCATGGCATAGTGATGGCGAGAAGGACCTGAAAAAACATGGTGCCATAGCCTCTCTTACCTTTGGCGCCGAACGAAAGTTCTCCTTCAAACATAAATCAACCAAAGAAAAAATTGACCTATTCCTAGAAAGTGGCAGCTTGCTGATTATGAAGGATCAAACCCAAGATCATTGGTTGCATCGACTTCCTCCGACAAAAACAGTGCATGGCTCCAGGATTAACCTCACCTTCAGAACCATAGAAAACATGTAATACCTGAGAAAAAAGGGAGTAAAAAAATAATTCCTATATTTGTCTCAATATAAATCACAAATAGAATATATGTAATACCCAAATTCTTTCCGCAATCTATCAACAAAAGCTATTCATAGCTTTCAATGGTTTTATCTCAAAGCGAAAGGATTTATGATAATTATTCAGAACGCAACATATATTCATCCCAACAAAGAAGTATTATTTCATGATCTCTCCCTGACTATCAATAATCAGGAGAAAATAGCATTAATCGGTAATAATGGTGTAGGAAAATCTACCCTACTCAAGGCCATTGCTACTGAAGTCCATTTAAATTCCGGAACTATTCAGACAAGTAGTTTACCCTATTATATACCCCAACTCCAGGATCGATACAATGATCAAACCATAGCACAGGCATTGGGGATAGCAGATAAACTCCAGGCTTACCATGACATATTGGAAGGTAATCTTTCTGAAAATAGCTTGGATATCTTGAATGATGACTGGACAATAGAAGATCGGGTTTCCCAAGCCTTAGAACAATGGAGTTTAGCTGGTTTCGCTTTTGATAGTCCAATGAATACCTTAAGTGGCGGACAAAAAACGAAAGTCTTTCTAGCCGGCATTGCCATTCATGAACCAGAAATAATTTTGATGGATGAGCCAAGCAATCACCTGGACTTAGATTCCCGAAATCAACTTTATCAGTTTATTGAATCTTGCAATAAAACCTTATTAATAGTAAGTCATGACAGGGCTTTGTTAAACTTACTTCCCGAAATTGCCGAAATGAGTAAATCCGGGATTTCCCGGTATGGTGGCAATTACGAGTTCTTTGCAGAGCAAAAAGAAGTTGCCTTAAATGCATTGGACCATGATGTAAAATCAAAGGAAAAAGAACTTCGAAAAGCAAAAGAAAAGGAAAGAGAAGCCTTGGAACGACAGAACAAATTAAATGCGCGTGGCAAGAAGAAACAGGAAAAAGCAGGGATCCCCAAGATTCTGATGGGCGCATTGAAGAATAAAGCTGAAGGTAGCAGTTCTAAATTAAAAGGTGTACATCAGGAAAAAATATCCGGAATTCATCAAAACCTAAGAGAACTTAGAGCCAATCTTCCCGAGATTGACCAAATGAAATTCGGATTTGAGGAATCTGGATTAACCATCGGCAAAACTCTAATCGACCTCAAACAAGTCAACTTAAAAATTAACAACAGAAACCTCTGGAAGGAAAACCTAAGTTTTCAGGTGAAATATGCAGATCGATTAGCCATACATGGCAAGAATGGCTCGGGGAAAAGCAGTTTGATCAATATGATGATTGGAAAAATCCCTCCATCCGAAGGACAAATCGCTAAGAATGACTTTAAATATGTATATGTGGATCAGGATTATTCCATGATTCAATCGACAATTTCAATTTACGACATGGCACAATCCTTCAATCAATCTGGTTTGATGGAACATGAAGTCAAGATTCGTTTGAACAGATTCTTGTTTTCCAAGGAGACTTGGGATAAATCTTGCCTGATGCTTAGTGGTGGAGAACGGATGCGCTTATTACTATGTTGCCTCAATATCAGCAGTCAAGCACCTGACATAATCATTTTGGATGAACCTACAAACAATATTGACATTCAGAATATTCAGATACTTAGCAATGCCATTAAATCTTTTAACGGTACTTTGATCGTGGTTTCCCATGATCAATATTTTTTGGAAGAGGTCGAAATAAAACAAAATATTAACCTAACATAAATTCAGAAAGGAAACCATATGAGAAAGATTATTTATTACGTTGCAACCTCCATTGACGGGTTTATTTCTGGTCCCAATGACGATGTTAGTGCCTTTACCTATGAAGGTGAAGCCGTTCAGGAATATATCAATGATCTCCAGGAATTTAAACATGTCTTGATGGGAAGGAATACTTATGAATTTGGATATCAATTTGGTGTTAAACCTGGAGAACCTTCTCCAACTTATGGACATATGACTCAATATATCCTCTCCAACAATTTAAAGATTGAAAAACTCCATGAACAAGTCAAAATATTAGCCCTCGATGTTAATCGAATTAAAGAATTAAAACAAACAGCTGATTCGGACATCTATTTATGTGGTGGCGGAAAATTAGCTGGCTGGCTCTTGAAAAATAAACTTCTGGACGAGGTTAAAATAAAATTAAATCCTGTGATAGTTGGATCAGGAACCAAATTGTTTGAGGATATAAATCAAAGTTATTCCCTAACCCGTATTGACCAAAAGGAGTATGACAACAACATGATGGTTATTCACTATTCCGTAATATACTAAGTATCAGAATAAAAGAAAACTCAAATGTATCTTGGCTAATCTAAGACCTGGAAATATTAATTAGATATTGCTGATTCTGCATAATTGTTTTGAAGGCATTTATCAATTTAATTTCAGAAATATTTTATTTCTTAAAAGAAAATTACCACATTTGCTTTCGGATTGAGAGCACATATAAATTTGAATATCAATCCATTCAAACAAAAAAATCAGTTAAGTGTTTGATAACAAAAGACTTTGACGTAAATTTAATTAATCAAAGTAAATTAACCGGAATACCATTATTTTCACCAATTGGGGAATTAACATGAAAGGAAAAATCCTACTCTTTTTTATTATCACACTCTTATTTGGGTGTAAGGAGGAAGATATGTCCCCTGTTGATGGTGAATTCAACAAAGCCTTATTGGAAAAATACATCTGGAAAAACAATGTTCTGATCGATGAAGTTTTTACTGATAACAGCAATCCTGAACACTACAATCGGACTACCACCCTAAGTTTTACCGGAACACAGTATAGTCATATCGTTCAAGATTCTGTAAAAGGAAATATGGACGCCCAAAGCCGTATGAACCCATTAGCTATACGTACTTCAGAATATTGGGGCGATTATACTTTTAATGGACTTGACTCTACAATAACCCTTTCCTACCGTGTCAATGAAAAGGTACTCAATAAGATGAATATTTCTTCAGATTCTTTGATTATTCATAGCAGCTATAAAATCATTAGCCTCTCTGAGGATGAGTTGACTCTGAAACTCAAAAATGATTCAGTGATGCATGGCTATAATACAGTGATGACTTTCAAACCTGTAAAATAACCCAAGACTTAACCCTTCTCAATTCTTCTATATCCTAATTCTGCTCCACCGCTGACTGGCAAATTCACACCTGTAATAAATCCTGCCTTCTCAGAAATCAAAAAAACACAAACATCAGCAATGACATTTCCTTCAGGACAATATCCTAACAAGTGAATATCATTTAAAAATCCAACCATATTCTCCGGATTCGGCTGCTCCTCAATCCAATTCTTAAGCATTGGAGTCATTACCGCTGCCGGCATCACCGAATTAACCCTAATACCATCCTTCGCATAGTCTATCGCCATAGACTTCGTCAATGCATTGACGGCTCCTTTGGTTCCTGCATAGGCAGCATGGTTATCTTGACCAATTTCACCCACCAAACTACTGGTATTCAAAATACAGCCTTTACTCATTTTCAGGTGGGGATAAGCATAGCGAGTAGTCAACAGAATGCTTTTCACATTCACTTGCATTAAAAGATCCCATTCCTCATCATTGGTTTCATGTAGTGGTTTTGAAGGACTCGCTAATCCTGCATTATTGTGAACAACATCAATCCTGCCATATTGCTCTATGGTCCTTTCTATCATCAACTCTACTTCATTCGCTTTTGTCACATCTCCCACTATCCCCAAATGACCCTCAGGAAGTAATTCTATGGTTTTTTCAACGGATTCCGTATCCAAACCAACGAAAGTCACCAAAGCTCCTGTAGCCACATAGGCTTTGACACATTCCAACCCTATTCCTGCAGTTCCGCCAGTAATTAATATCACTTTCCCATTTAATTCAGCCATAGCTTTCATTTTTACCTGAATACAATATAAAGGAATATCACCATTCCTAGCAATAGTCCTGATAACAATCTATAGTTTCCAATTCCTTTCCAAGCTTCTCCACGTAAGGGATCCAAAGGATTTTTCCAATACAATTGTTGACTTTCTGCAGTATGTTGAACCGGAAAAATAAGTGAAAGGGTAACTTGGATAATTACACAAACGATGAAAAGATAAAAGGTCATCATCATAAATGGAATATGACCTATCAAAGATTCCGGCATCAGTTTATTGACCGAAAAGACCAAAAGTCCTAAGATGGAACCTATCCATAAGGTCCATTTCGAGGAGACTGCAGATGCTTTTTTCCAGAATACACCCAATAAAAACACACAGGTAATAGGCGGTGCTATATGGGCAATCACATCATTGATCCCGTTGAAAATAGATTCATATTTATCTAGCAAGGGCAATAATGCCAGGGATAAAATCATGGCAAAAACTGCTGAAATTTTCCCAGTTCTGATTAATTGCTTATCGGTAGCATCAGGTTTCTTTTGCTTATAGATATCATAGCTTACCATGGTAGAAATGGAGTTTAAAGCTCCTGAAATCTGACTCATTAATCCGGAAAGCAAGGCTGCAACTAAAACCCCAATGAGTCCTGAAGGTAAGAGTTGGGTAATCATCAAGGTGTAGATTCCTTTTGAATTCACATTCCCTGCTGCATCCATTCCTAAACTCGTTAAATCCAGATGACCTGACTTAAATAATGTAAATGCAAAAAGACCTGGCAGAACGAAAATAAAAACCGGCAAGATTTTCAAAAACCCACAGAATAAAGCCCCTACTCGACCATGATTCTCATCCTTCGCACCTAGAACTCTTTGAACGATAGTCTGATCAGCACACCAATACCAGATTCCTAAAATCGGATAACCTAAAATTACCGCTTGCCATGGCATCCCACTAGCATCTCCACTTGGCCTCAACATCGAAAGTCGTTCCATCTGCCCTTCCATATCCAGTACTTCGCGCATGGTTTGCCAGCCTCCCATTTTATCAAATGCAGCATAGGTTATTATAAATGCGCCTATTAATAATACAAGAGTTTGAATAGACTCGGTGACAACTACCGCCTTTAGGCCTCCTAATATGGTATACAAACCCGTAATAATGCAGATCATACCAATACTCAGATACATATTAAACCCAAATAGGGTCTTGAGGACTATCCCGCCCGCTAACATCGAAAAAGCAATATGGATCACGATGGCTGAAACTATGGATATCCAAGTCAACCAATCCCTACTCGCTCGATCATAGCGTCTCTCCAAAAAATCTGGCAGCGTGGCAACTCCTGACTTTAAATAAAAGGGAACAAAAAATAGAGCCAATAAAATCAGTGTAAATGCTGCCATCCACTCAAAATTCCCATTCAATAAGCCAGTATCAAAACCACTCTGTGCTAAGCTTACCAGATGAACAGTCGAAATATTGGTGGCAAATAAAGCCAATCCGATTGCCGGCCAACGCAATGACTTACCTGCCAGAAAGTATCCAGCAGCAGTATTGACCTGACTTTTACCTTTTTTATTCATCCCGGCCCATATTCCAACGGCTAGAATAAATAAGATATAAAATATCGATATGCCTAAATCTATGCCTCCCAACATCGCCTTTAGATTAAATCACAACTGCTCCCAACTTCCATTGGGGTTTTATAAACACCGTCTTCCAGCCTAACTGGATGTACAAAATGAGATCTCAAATGCGGAATATGCTCCAAAAATAGAGCCTCATGTCCCAAGTTCACATGATTGAAAAGTACAAGGTGCTGATGCAACTGACCCATATCGCCAACATGGGGTACTACTGGTATATTAAATTTTCGTGCCAATAGGCTCACAGTCAGAAATTCACTCACCCCACCTACTCGAACCGCATCAACCTGTATAAAACCAGCGGCACCCAATTGAAGATAATTCTTAAATAAAACCTTATTCGGCACATGCTCTCCCATAGCTATTTTTATGGGCGATACCATTTTTGCCAACTTCTGATGAGCTAGAACATCATCAGGATGCGTGGGTTCTTCCACCCAATAAGGATTCATCTCCTTCAATTCTTGGCAAATTGAAACTGCTTGAGGAAAAGTCCATTGTTGATTCGCGTCCAACATCACTTTCGCATCATCTCCCGCAACCTCACGTACTATATTTGCCCGACGAATATCCCGTAAGGCATCCTTACTACCTACCTTTAATTTCATCGCCGAAAAACCATTATCAATGGCTTTCTTACAATTTATTCGAACCTGTTCATCTGAATAATTAAACCATCCTACTGATGTATCGTAGCCTTGATATCCAGTTTCCAAAATCCCCATCCGATTTTCTCGCGTCATCAGATTTTCTTCCAATAAATGGAGGGCTTCCTCTTTACTCAGTTCATCTTCCAGATAAGATAAATCCAAGGTATTGACCAAGTCTTTCGCAGACAAATCAATCAAGAGTTTCCATAATGGAACTCCACGAGTCTTTGCCCAGAGATCATAACATGCATTGGTAATAGAGGCAAGGGCGAGATGAACAACCCCTTTCTGTGGACCAAGCCAACGGAATTGCTGCTCATTGCTCAATTCATTGAAGACCTGCCCAAAATTGGACATCAACTCTTCAATATCACGCCCCTTAAGCTTCTCCGCATAGAAGGCCGCCGCCTGGCATACCAATTCATTGCCAGCCCCTATAGTGAAGGCAAGACCAGTTCCAACCCGCCCGGCTTCATCCACTAATTGGGTTACTGCATAGGAATAAATCGGATCCTTATGAATCGCATCGCTGCCCGCCCCAGTACTCAGTGGAAACCTTTTGTCCTGGATGTTATACTTTAAAATCATTTTAGGTTTAGTTTTTAGTTTAGGTGATTAAATTTTTTATAGTTTAAGTTTGTCTTTCAATTTCATTAATATATCAACATCCCCATCTTTTACCCGACCTTCCCGATTCGGACCAACATTCAGAATAAGGATATTATCTTGACTAGTAGCCTTATGGTAAATATCCTCCAATTCATCCAGGGTTTTGTATTTCTTATCCGTCGTGTTATAAAACCATCGCTCTCCAAGAACAACAGTAGTTTCAAATGGCATGTAATAAACATTACCCTGTGCTACAAATAATTTAGGATCTGGATTATGAGGTAAATATGGATCACCAAGCCTGAAATCACTCGGGAAATATCGAATCGGGAAATAGTCCTTTTGATCATTTGGGAGGACAGGATGTTTATCGACATTTTCTGGAAGGCCTATACTCCAGTTGATACCAATCTGACATTCTGGAGTTTTACTTTTTACTAAGGAATAAATCTCCTGAGTAGGCCAACGATAATTTTCCTTTTCCCAGCCGCCATCTAACCAGAGTTCTACAATATGTCCATACTTCCCGGTGATGGACAATAATTCCTCAAGCTGCTTCAATAAATACTCATTATAGGCTTTATCCGCCTTTACATCTTTAACATCAGCATTTTGTTTCCTATCCCATAAGGAATAATAAAGCCCCAGTTTGACCCCTTGCTTTTTACACTCCTTCGCAACTTCTTCAACCACATTGGTTTTATTTGGCGAACTCGCAACATCATAGTCAGTATACTTGCTGTCCCATAAACAGAAGCCTTCATGGTGTTTGGAAACCAGAATAATATGTTTCATTCCAGCAGCCTTTGCTGTAGCAACCCATTGTTTCGCATCAATGGTCGATGGATTATAACTACTGGCAGGCTTAGAACCATCCGTCCATTCTTGATCATGAAAAGTATTGATCCCAAAATGGATAAACATGCCATATTTCCTATTGATCTGATCTACCTGAAATTTATTGGCTGTAGTCGATGAGATGGGTAAAATCCCTTTCTCTTGGCCTATTGCTTGCCCTAATATTGCCAGCAAGACCATGGTTAATTGAGCTCTTAACTTCATAATTGAAAGATTTCTTTAGATTTATTCCCAAAGGTATTTTCAAAAACGATTTAGGGTATAAACTATATTGCCTGGTATTGCAACTATATTGACTTGTTTTTTAATAGAAAGAAACCTTATTAGACCGAATAATGGATAATTTTCAAGTTTTAAAAAGTTTCATAAAAAGAAAAATCCACCTTCCCCAAGGTGGATTTAAACCAAATTAAAAACTATATTGACTAACTAACTCTTGTGCATTATTCCATATGGAAGACCTCTTCCATTCCTGACCAAACCTCACCTTTTGACTTCGCATCATCCAACGGAATTTGACAGGGATCTGTTTCTTTCCACCACTTTTGCGTCTCCGGATCAGCAGCCATTTTTTCCATGTCCTGCTCAAAATTATCTCCAGTATATTCGAAGTAACTGAAGAGAAAAAATTCTCCTTTTATTTCCTTTAGGTATATCGAGTAATTCTGTATTTGGCAATCTTTCAACTTCTTTAAAACTGAAGGCCAAACAGCAGCATGCAACTTTTTATATTCATCTACTTTATTTGACTTCAAGCCTGTAATTGATGCATATCGTAAGACTTGATGCTTTTCAGATTGACACGAAATTGATATGAGGAAAGAGATTAATCCAATAAAAAGTAGGTTTAGGTTAATTTTTCCCCACATATCAATTCGTTAAATGTCTTGTCTATGAAAATAGAATACACGAAAATAATATAAACTCCATTACTGAACTTTGCCAGTATTAACAAATACCAACACTATATTAACATGTAGTTTATCTTTTTCGATAATCGAACTATTTCAAGTATATTGGAGGCAATAATAACCACCAATCTATCGAAAAATGAAACCTGTTTATGCCAAAATATTAGAAGGTTCCGAAATTGCTACCTTCGCGACAAGAGAGGTGAATAGACCATTTTTCTCAACAGAATTCCATTTCCACAGCGCTTGTCAAATGACATATATCGTCAAAAGTGAAGGTAAAAGGATTATTGGTGACAACGTAGATCGTTTCCTAAAAGACGAACTGACATTCATTGGTTCTGACCTCCCCCATGTGTGGCACAACGACCAAATAAATACCCCAACGCACAATGAAGCCAAATCTTTGGCTCTTTATATTGAACCTGCTCTCATTGTTCAGGCTTTTGCTCAGTTTTTTAACACCTCGAAATTAGAAGCTTTCTTTAACCTCTCTAAAAGAGGGTTGATCTTTTATGGTAAAACTAAAGATGAACTCAAAAAGAAACTTGTGAAGATTGTTAAACTTCCTTATGGCCCTCAAAAGACAATCTTACTTATCGAAATCATCGAAATTCTACTCAATTGCTCTGAATACGAATCCATCTCAAGTACAGGCTATACCAATAATTATAATCCGATCGATAACAATAAAATCGAAAGAGTATTTAAGTATGTATTTGACAACTATCCTAAGGAGATTCTCTTATCCGATGTCTCGGATATGTCAAGTATGTCTAAACATGCCTTCTGCCGCTACTTCAAATCTAGGACACAGAAGACCTTTATACAGTTTGTAAACGAAGTTAGGATTAGTGAGGCCTGTAAAATGATTGCTGAAAATAGCATACAGATTACCAATATTGCCTATGAATGTGGTTTCAATAGCCTTTCCAATTTCAATAAAATATTCAAATCTGTAAAAGGCATTACCCCAACGGAATACAAGTCCCAAATATTCAAATAAAGAGTAAAACATTTTTTGACTTTCCTCTATTAGTTCAATATAGCTTAACTTTGAACAAAATGAAAAAGTTATTATTCTGTTTACTTCATATTACAATCTGTACTTCATTGAGCGCACAAAACTATTTAAACGCTGAACAATCCAACCCTAAAACTATGGGCTGGATGAAGGGTTCTCCTCCGGCAAAAGACAGTACCTTATCCTTATTTGATGGAAGTTTCTTTCAATTTCCTGGCCTCCGTTATAGCGTATGCCACATGCGAGAGTTCATGCCAACTAAAGTTGTCAGAGCGAACTACAGCACTCCCTATACATTTCAAAGCAACATTGATAATGATATTGACCAATTAAGTTTTATTCCTTTAGGAGAAACAAAACCAGTATCATTTCAAGAGTCCTTGGGAATAAACTATACCGATGGATTGATTATTCTCCACAAAGGGAAAATTGTCTATGAAAAATATTTCGCTGAACTGGATCAAGAGGGAACTCATGCTGTAATGTCCGTTAGTAAAACCTTTACCGGAACCTTGGGCGCTAGTTTGGTCGCTGAGGGCGTGCTGGATGAAAATAAGTTAGTGCAGGATTATGTGCCCGAACTCAAGAATTCAGCCTTCGGAGATGCTACAATAAGACAAGTTCTAGATATGACCACCTCCCTGGATTACAGTGAAGATTATGCTGATCCCAAAGCAGATATCTGGGTCTTCTCCGCTGCTGGAAATCCTGTTCCTGTTCCTGAAGGATATAATGGCCCAAAAAATTATTATGAATTTTTGGAAACCGTTAAAAAAGCTGGGAAACATGGTGAAGCATTCGGATATAAAACCATCAATACCGATGCAATGGGCTGGATCATCAGTAGGGCAACCGGGAAAAGTATCCCTGAACTGCTTTCCGAAAAAATATGGCAACCTATTGGAGCGCATCATGATGGCTATTACCAAATCGACCGTTCCGGAATTGCCTTCGCAGGTGGCGGATTTAATGCCAATTTAAGGGACTTAGCCATGTTCGGAGAAATGATCCGAAATAACGGGAATTTTAATGGCAAGCAAATCTTAAAAAAGGAAGTGATTGAAGATATTCGAAAGGGTGGAAAACAATCTGATTTTGCAAAAGCCGGCTATACAAACCTGAAAAATTGGAGCTATAGAAATATGTGGTGGATCTCTAATAACAAAAATGGAGCTTTCTGTGCTCGAGGAGTACATGGACAAACCATTTATATCGACCCAACTGCCGAAATGGTATTGGTTCGACTTGCCTCCCATCCGGTAGCAAGCAATACAGCCAACGATGCCCATTCCCTGCCAGCTTATGAAGCAGTAGCAAATTACTTAATGAAAAAATAATATTAATAGATTAGCAGCAATAGTTTAGGAATAAAAATTATTGCTGCTATGACCACCGCAGTCATAGCGCTGACCAAAACCGCCCCGGAAGCCAGGTCTTTTATTATTTTAATCTTCGGATGAAAATCTGGAGATAAATAATCACAAACAACCTCTATCGCTGTATTTAGTGTTTCTGTAATAATAACCAAGCCTATACACAATACAATTGCCAACCATTCCATCCTACTCACCTCAAAATACCATCCCGCAAGAATAACCAGTACAGCTGCAATAAAATGGATTCTTGCATTATGCTCATATAAAAAAAGATGTTTCAACCCTGCAATGGAGTACCCGAAACTTTTTACCCGCTTTTGAATACTAAAAGATTCTTTCTCTTTCGACATCTGATCTTCTATAGGTTAATTTGATGAATATTTCAAAGGTATTAAATTATAAGATGGGATTGCTGATTGAAAAGATTTATTTCCCCAAGTCAAAGAGCTTCAGCAATTTCCTGGATTATTTCTTATATTGAGGAAACATTTACATAAATCGCAATAAAATGAACAGTAAGTTATTAAGCATATTATTTACTTCTTTATTCATTCTTATTTCCTCTTATGGAAAAAGCCAAAGTCCTATAAAACCTGGAGTTTTCACCTTTAAAGGAACAAAATTTGAAGTTTCAGAACTCCCTGACAACGAAGAAGAGTTATTAATTACCCCAAAAGATGGTCCTGAAATCTCAACAAATCCAGAAAACATAAATGGAACTTCTACGGAAGAAATTTTAAGGACCTTGGAAATCCATGATTCCTATGATTATAATTCATTGTTACCTCTGTTCAGAAATTACGAAACTTTAAAAAATGATGGCGAATATATCCAAATGGTTATTTCAACAGATGGCCAAGGAGTAATCAATAAAATTCTTTTCTATCTTGATTCCAAGACCAAAATCTCGCAACAAGACCTAGGAAAATTTTATAAAAAATTAAAAAAGGAAAATAAAATTGAATTGAAATCCAAGGACAATAAACATGTCAATCTTAAATTTATAGTCATGGATAAATCAGTGAAATTCAATAAATAAATACATCATTGATAATAATGATTTAACTGCTGCTCAATAGCATTCTTTTCTTTTCAGGTAGTTTTTAAAAAAGGAGAATATATTCTCTAGAATCTTCGTGTTAATTACGTTCTATTCCTATTGCTTTAAAAAATTAATTAATCTACTTTTAGGCCTATTATCACAATGCAGAACAAGCATTTCCCAAACTAATAAACATGGACTTAAAAGCAATAGCAGCGAATTATGAAAAAATGTCGGACAATGAACTCATTAGAGTAGCCACTACAAATGCAACGGGGCTACTTCCTGAGGTATATGACATTATTGAGCAAGAAATCAAAAAACGAAATCTTGACCCCAATATTTATCAAGGGCTGTTAGCACAGAATAAGGAATACACTATAGAAGAATTATTATATTATGCGCAAATCTTAAGAAATTTGCCTTGTCCTATTTGCGGCAGTACCACCGAAAAGTTAATGGCTTCCAGCGTCCACACCGTAAAAAGCTTTGTCTTTTTTACAGCAACTGAAAATAAACCTATAATTGGATGCCCATCTTGCTTAGACAAAAAAAATAATCAAGCTATTTTAATGACGAGTCTATTAGGCTGGTGGGGATTACCATTTGGATTAGTTAAAACACCAATCTACATCTACAAAAATATCAAAGCCAAAAAGGAAAATAAAAACCTGGAGGTCAACCCAATATTTATATCGTTTATAGAAGATCATATCGGAGAAATTGCAGCGTATGAAAATAATCCTGAGAAATTAAAAGAGATTATTAGTCAGAAGTAATCAGGTTATCAAATTCCTCGTAAGCCTATCATGAATTATGAATGAAATTAAATTAATGTTTACATTTCTGCTTTTACTGACCACTATATTCTGCAAAAGCCAGGATTTAGTCAGACCTGGAACTTTTTCTTATAATGGTACCATTTTTAAAGTATCAATTTCTCCACTTAATGCAGATGAACTATTTATTTCTGTTCAAAATGCTCCAAATTTAGGTAGTAATCCATCAAATATTAATGGTACACCAGTTGAGGAAATTTTACCTACCATGGAATTTAAAAATTCGTATGATTATAACAATCTTCTTCTTCTCTTTAGTAATTATTCTACTTTGAAAACTGATGGAGAATATATTAAAATGACATTTTCAATAAATGGTTCTGGAAAACTTAATAAAATTTACTCTTATGTCTATGGTCAAACAAAAATAACACAACAAGATTTTGGGAAATTTTATCAAAAAGTTCTATCAGAAAATACTTTTAGAATTAGATCCAGATACAACAACCATCATGCAATAAAATTTTTATATAGAGATACAACGATAAAATTTAATGATAGTTATCAAATTCCTTGTAAGCCATAATATGAACCAAGAAGGGAATTAAATATTATTTGTTTAATTTGACAACCATAAATCTTCATTAATGAAAAAACAAATTAAGGATTATAGTATTCATTTTTTAAAAGAAATAATTCCAGTAATTGCTGGAATATTAATAGCATTATTTATTGACAACTGGAATACAGACAGAAAGGATAAAAATTACATAAACCAAGTACTTTTAACGATAAATAGTGAACTTAAAGATTCAAAGGAAGATATTAAGACAATTATCCCGCAACATGAATCCCTAATTGATTCCCTTGGATTATATTCTAATAATAAAAACATCTCCATTATGGATGTTGTAAATAAATCTAATGGAATAAATATTCCCCAAATTAAGACAAATGCTTGGAAATCTGTTTCAAGTTCCAAAATTGATTTAATTGATTACGATAAAATAACCTTACTCTCCAACATTGAAGATGAAAAAGCAACACTTAATAAAAAAAGTGATTTTTTAATGAGCTTTCTCTATTCAAACATACATGCGGTGGATAAGAATTCTAAATTAACCTTAGAATTGATTTTAAAAGATATTCTTCAAACAGAAAAAACAATGCAGAAGAGAATTGAACAATTCGAAAGCAAATAAAGATCTCCATTCATATAATCAGCTATTTGACAACCACCGAATTATAAAACTTAAGTCTTATCAATTTACCTAATATATACCATTGCAGATATTTCAATTATCTTATTATTAGAGAACAACTATTAAGAAAACCTTTAGTAAATTAATTAATCATATAGATTACTGTAAAGGCCAAATCACAGGGACTATTAGTAATGGACCAGTTGAAGCCTTTTTATAAAATGGACAGATGTCTTTAATTTTGATGAGTTAAAAAAATTTTTAGAAAGAATAAATAGTGCTTTCTCTTTTATTAGAAAAATAAAATTTGAACTAGAAAAGAATACAAAAACTGATTTTATTTTTTAGGGTTGTAAATTACTTTTATTTCTTTTCAAAAGTGAGTTTTGCGCCATCAACGTAAGAATTATCCAAAGTAATTTGAGATCCTGAAGAATTAAAAACCCATTTTGAACCATGCATAACAACAAGGTTAATTTTAGTTTCCTCAGCCGAAGGAAAACCACTTAAATAATCTTTTTTGAATTCGTATGGAAATTCACCATTACTATATCCTATCTTTTCACCGCCGCTAATTTTTAACAAATTGTTTTTTTGGAAATTATATATCACATTTTCTGAACGGTAATCAGTTGTAAACAATTCATAATGTCCTTCAGAATTTATTCCGAATTGTTCTCTTTGGATTAGTTTCCATTCGCCAATAATGCTAGAATTGTTAATTTCAATATCATTACGCTCACAGGAACATAATGTTATGATGATTGTAATCAAAAAAATAAAACCTTTCATAGCTCATCCGTTTAAAATTGCCCTTTATCAATCTCCACTACCCATGTACTTTTGTTAACATCATCAATGTCAGTATTCCGATACACTGCATTCCTTTAGAAATTACGATTTTTTAGCCATCAATAAACTGGCCAACAATGTGTTAACAACATACTAATATATGAATTCATGTACATGATTAGAAGGATTTAAAAAAATAGGAATCCTCGAATAGAAAGTCTCATCCCCTCAGGCACGGCTGCAGGAAGTCTAAATACTAAATACCAACTACTAAATACTAAAAAAGCTCAGCGTAAGCTGAGCTTTTTTCCAGTAGCGGGGAGCAGGATCGAACTGCCGACCTCAGGGTTATGAATCCTGCGCTCTAACCATCTGAGCTACCCCGCCGTTTTTCGGTATGCAAAGATAGCAATAAGGAATAATTATCAAAGAAAATTTTATACAATTTTAGTGCGTATACAGCCAATTAAACATTTATTCCTTACAATCTATTTATACTCAAAAAGATAGATCCTCTAAGAATTTTAAGGAATTTTTAAGAATAATCCCTTTCTACTCCCTTTCAAACTGTTAATAATGCCCTTTTTGTGAATAAAAGATTTTAAATAGATTTTTTTGAATATTGGATTTATTCATTATACTTACAAAAAGTAGCAGAATTTGCTACTTATTGATTACTAACAAAAATATTATAGATCTACTTATACATATCAAATGGCAGAAAAGATTAAATTAAATTTAGAATATGTATTAAATTCTTCTCCTAGAATCCTCTTCCCTTACCTTCAGGAACCTAATGAGCTTGCTCAATGGTTCGCAGACGATGTGAATTTTCATGATGGTATCTATGAATTTATCTGGGATAATGAATCTCATCGTGCAAAACTTGTGGCTACAAAAGAAAACAAAAGCGTGAAATTCAAATGGTTGGATGATGAACCGTATTTCTTTGAAATCGAAATCATTCAGGATGAATTGACAAATGATGTAGCACTAAGCGTAACTGACTATGTTAAGGAAGATAATCTGGATGATAGAAAATTAATTTGGAATAACTCCATAGGTTACCTGCAAAGGGTGATTGGAGCTTAAGAATAAGATAATTGTAGGCCTTCAATTAAACTTGAAGGCCAATTTGTATTCCTAAGCCAACAGTAAACACCAAACTATTAAACCAATATTTTCAAGCACATTAACTTTTTTCTAACATTTTTGAGAACGCAAAAATTGTATCTTTGCAGCTAGACCATATCCTCCATGGAGGATAGATTCAAATGGTGATTTGAAAATTACATGAAAAAAGTAAACTTACTCATATTACAAGCATTTATTAAGCCCTTCTTGGTGACTTTCTTTATTGTCATGTTTGTACTATTGATGCTGTTTTTATTCAAGTACATCGATGACCTGATTGGGAAAGGGTTTCAATGGTATGTAATTTTGGAATTATTGGGCTACCAATGTGCTGTACAGCTTTCAATGGCTCTCCCACTATCCATGTTGCTTTCCTCGATCATGACCTTTGGAAACTTGGGTGAAAGCTATGAATTGGTCGCTATTAAAGCTGCAGGAGTATCCCTACGTAAGGCAATGACCCCATTATTTGTTGTGGTAGGCTTATTCAGTGCTGGTTCATTTTTCTTCTCCGATTATATTCTGCCGGTGGTTAACTTGAAAATGGGCTCTTTACTGTACGATGTACGTAAGAAAAAAGCCGATTTCTTTATTAAACCCGGTGTTTTTAATAATACTATCCCAGGCTATTCTATTCGTGCAAAAGGCAAGAGCGAAGATGGGACTACTTTGAAGGATTTGATGATTTATGAACATCCTTCTGGTGGTACTGCAACAAATGTCACCTTTGCCAAGGAAGGATTTATTCAGAACTCTCCGGATAATAACTATATGGTTCTAGAATTAAAAGACGGTGTAAGATACGAAGATGCTCGGGTGGAGAATGCCAAAAGGTATGACCCTCGTCAGCAATTTACACGCTTTAGATTTAAAGAAACGACTACCAAGTTCGACATGGGAAGTTTCCAGATGAATAGAACAGATCAGGACCTATTTCGTTCTCATCATCAGATGCTGAACCTGAAACAGTTAAAGCTATATTCTGACTCCAATAAAATTTCCATCGATAGTTTGCAACGGATCAATTCTTTGGAGGCCAAACGTTATGTCAATTATTACTCCCAATATTATCGGGAAAATGGCCCTAAGAAAACTAATTCGAAGGTCAGCATGCCTGATCTTGAAAAAAATGGGCAGCTGAGGATGGCGATTAACAATGGTCTGAATCAGGCTCGGCAGATAAAGGACATGGCGGCCAACCGCGAGGCTGAATTTATGCCCTATGCGGAAAAAGATATACGCTATGACATTGAATGGCATAGGAAATTTACCCTAGCCGTATCCTGTCTGTTGCTCTTTGGTATTGGGGCTCCACTTGGTGCCATTATCCGTAAAGGTGGTCTGGGACTACCCGTAGTAATGGCGATTATATTCTTCCTGATCTATCATGTTATTGCGACCTTGGCGGAAAAAGCTGCCAAAGACGCCAGCTTAACTCCAATGTTGGGAATGTGGATGGCAATCATTGTCCTCACCCCGCTGGCTATTTTCTTGACCTATAAGTCAACCTCGGACTCCGCATTATTTGATGCCGACCAATACAAAATGAAAGCCCAAGCAATCTGGAATAAAATTGTAGGCTTCTTTGTCAAAAAGAAAGAACTCAAAAGACCTTCTTAGTATAATATAATTACATTGTAAATAGAAAAGGGCTTCATCTTAGAAGCCCTTTTTTCGTTTACCAAGTTTAACTCCCACTTCTGAGCCTATTCTGCTCCTCACTCTCCTTCCGTCTCTCCTTGCCGTTGAAATCTTTTCCCAATTTGATGCTTGCAGAAAATATAAAAGTCCGCGAGTCTAAATCAAAATTCTGATTCATCCTAACTCCCGAAGCATGCGATTCGGTTCGATAAGTCATCGTTTTAAAAATGTCATTCACCGCAAATTTCAATGAAATCTTGTCGTTCCAAACATTCTTCATCAGCCCGGATGAAACAAAACCAAAGCCTTTTCGACGAAATACACCATCCGATTCCGCTGAATTATACTGTCCATTTAACTCAATAGACCATTTCTTCGGTAATTTGAAAATATTATTCGATTGTAGGGAATAGGACCAAGATCTATTATTGATAGACTCTTTATTGAACTCCCCAAAGAAATGATTCTCAAAGACATTGGCATTATTGATACTGGTCCAAAAACTTAATGGACTATAGGAATGATTCAAATTGACCCCCTTATTTCTGAATCCCTCAATATTTGAAATTGAACGAATGGTAACATTCTGCTCCGGAATTTGAGTCAACACACTGGTCATGACATCCTTCACACTGGTATAATAAAAGGAGGCATGTAAGTTCTTTCCGAAACTATAATTAAATTCAAATGCATTGGCCATCTCAGGTTGCAATAATGGATTACCTTCATAAAAAACAAAAGCATCCACATAGTATCGGAATGGATTCAGGTCATCATAATCAGGCCTGTTTATCCGCTTGCTATATGAAAACTGAACCTGGTGCTTATCATTTATTTTCTTACTGATTGCCGCACTTGGAAACCAATTGGTATAGGTTCTTTCTTGTTGTTTTTGACTGGTCAATTGCTTGCCCAATGAAAATGTGTTCTCAGCACGTAGTCCTGCCGTAATATTCCAATCGTTAAATTCTAAATGATAATTTAAATAGCCCGCATGAATATGCTCCTCATAGAGAAAATGGTTACTGGTGGTCTTGTCGCGAACCCAATCTCCTACCCGAAGAGTATCATTGATCGCATTATTATCCGCATTCACAAAACTACTCTTCCACCCAACTTCTAACCGCTGATGGTCATTGATATGTTGGAGGTAATCAATTTTTCCAACATATAATTTACTTACCGAAGGTGTTCGATTTTTTCGTCTCGACTCGAATGCTTCTTGAAAACCGGTCTTTTGAAAATCAGAGATTAAATTCTGATCCGATTGATAATCTCCATACAGGTATTCAAAATCCGCAGATAAGACACTACCCTTGTCTCCAATCTTTTGTTGCACATTCCCCATAACGGTCTGGGTATTCCAACGGCTCACATTACTATTATTAGTCAATGAATTCGATATTAACTCATCGTTACTGAACAGTATATTATTATATCCTTGGTTGAAATTCTTATAGGTTCCAAAACTCCCAGTCCAACCAATTCCCAAACTTAGTTTTTCTGTGGCTTGATAATCAATCCCGACTTTGGCATTATTGGTTTCCAAGGGTTCATCGGTATCCGAATATTGAATGGATTTCCGTGGAAACGTCTCATTGGCGTTTTTTTCAAAAAAACGATTAAAGGTGCGATACTCGCGTTCCCCCCGATAACCTTTATCATAGCCAACTAAAAAGTTCCAACTGTTTCTTTGACTATTTAATGTAAATCCTCCACCGTATCTGGCTTTCCGACCGGCTCCACCATAACTATTGACAGAAAGATTGAACCCTGATTTCTTCTCATTTTTCATGACGATGTTAATCATCCCGCCCAATCCTTGTGCATCATATTTGGCGGAAGGATTCGTAATGAGTTCAACACTTTTAATGGAGGATGAGGAAGTTCCTTTCAACAAGGTCGCTAAGTCTTTTGGAGATAGATAAGATAACTTACCATTGATCATGATAGCAACATCGGATTTGCCCCGCATACTGATATTCCCATCATCATCCACCTTGACTGCTGGCGCTCTTTGTAGAATCTCTAATGCCGTCATACCATCCGCAAGGATACTTTTTTCAACATTGATCACCATTCGATCCGAGAAGCGTTCAATAAGCCTCCTTTCACCTTTGATCTCAATTTCCTCCAAGGTTTGAGCTTGGGGCAATAGGGTAATAGAGCCGAGGTTAATGCCACTCGAACCAACCTTCAATCCTGATTTTCTATAAGTTGAATGAGCTAAATGTGAAATATGGATATCGTATTCGCCATCGGGAACATCTATGTTAAACTTACCTACTTGATTGCTGGATGTTGATTTTTGAAATTCAGTATGTATCGATTTTAATTGTACACTAACTTGATGAATAGGTTCGCCAATATCATTTTGCACAATACCCTGAACCTGGTTCTGAGCTTGGACAATGATAGAAAACAACAGAAAAATGCTGCATAATTTGAATTGTAACTGCATGTAAATAGATTAAAATGAAATGATTTATTGTTGCTTTCATAGGTATGATATCTTAAGCTCTTGATACTTTCTTTTTCTTCTTTCTTCGACCCCACCAAATCAGAAATCCGGTTATCGGCAAGGAGGTCGCTATTATTCCCGCAATAAAAGTGGATAGTTTCCCAAACTGGCCCCACCATTGCCCCATATGTAGTTGCCAGATATAATTCTCCACCTTTTCGTGTACTTCATATGGCTGCTCAACATGAAGTGCTTCACCACTATATCGATCATAAATCTCCATGTCTAAATGCTCTGTACTTTTCAATCCCGAAACACCCATCTGAAATACATAGGCTCCGACTTCTTCGAGATTATAAACCCATATCGAAGCATTCTTCTGTTCAGGATTTTTGTCCAAGGATTGATAAGCAAACTGTGCAAAGTCTAGCGAGGTCTTTTCTTCCTGTACTTTTGGTAAAGTCTCTTCCATATGTTCCGCGGAGCCCCCAAATGATTTAATAATCAAATCTCCCAAGGAATGGAAAAAGATAATAATACCTGTTGCACTTAAAATGAAACATAATAGCAAGGAATAAAACCCATACACATTATGTAAATCGTAGTTTAGACGTTTGAACCTTGCCTTCCACTTGATGGTAAAACTGTCTTGTCTGGTCTTCTTGGTCCATCGTTTCGGCCACCATAAAATCAAGCCCGTAATACAACTGATAAAGAAAATGACCGTGGAGACCAAAACTACCCAACCGCCATAAGTTCTATTCAGCAAGTTTGAATGCAAATGAGCCATCACATAAAAGAAATGCCCAGTATAGTCCACCTTGAGTACTTCAGCCGTATAAGGATTGAGATAAATAAAGTTTAATTTCTTGCTATCATCATGAAATGCACGCACTCTGACGGATCGATTCGGATCATTGAAGAAAACCATTTGGGATAGCCTCAATTTAGGATCTACCTCATGAATAGCATTAATCATCTGTTCGGCAGTGGCTCTCTCTTTTCCGACTTCCACATATCGGGCATCCCCTGCTGTAAAGTCTATTATCTCATCGCAATAAACAATGATGGTGCCCGTCAAACAGACAAACACCACAATTAATCCGGAAACAATGGATGGCCACAGATGTAGCCAAGCGTTTATCTTTGTAAACCAACTTTTGCCTTTTTTCTTCGAAGGTCCAGAAGATTTTCTCCCTTCATCTTCAAGGGTCGGCTTGAGCCTTGGTTTTGTTTTCAAATCAAAGTTTTGCATCGTGGTATGTTATCTTTTGGTTTTAAAAAGTAGCTACCGCAGAATAAATCCTGCAGTAGCTTAGCATTAGAAAAATCAAATTAGAATTTGAAAGAAAGACTTGCTAAAAACTCAAATGGTCTTTGGGGTTTCCCATACACATCCCAGTATTTTATATTAGCGATATTGTTGAATTTTAACCCAACACGATATTTTGGTTGGTCATAAAATGTGGTCGCATTTATTACAGTATATTGTGGCACATAAAAATCATCTTGCATATTCATCAAGACATCGCCTACATAGTTCAGCCCTGCTCCAAATCCCAATCCTTTGACTCCATTGTCTAAAAACTTATAGGAGGTCCAAAAATTCGCCACATGCTTCGGGCTCCATGCATCTCGCTTGCCAACTTGATTCTCTGCAGCAATAACATACTTGCTATCGTTGTATCCATAGCCAGCAATAATATTCCATCCCCGAACCGGACTTGCTATCACATCTACCTCTACTCCTTTACTGGTCAGTTCTCCGTCCTGAACACTCACTCCTGGAATAATCGACCTTAACTTATCTTTAACTGTAATGTTGTAATAACTCACGGAGGCATTTAGAAGACCATCAAACAATTCCAATTTGGAACCAACTTCAATCTGGTTGGCTTGTTCGGGTTTCCATTGTTTTAATATAGGATCTGATTCTGGATCACTCGGATTGGACAATCCTTGGGAGGCACCAATATTTGAAAAACTATTCATGTAGTTGGCAAATACTGAAACCTTATCTTTTATTGGCTGAAATACAATGCCGAACTTCGGGGATACATTCACTTGTGAATACCCTTCTTCTACTTCAAAGGATGGTTCTGTTGCTTTTTGCTCCACTTTCCCTTGTTCATTGACAACCTGTGGCTGCCCTGGATTATAGGCTGTCAAATCGTTCTGGCGAAATGCATTTACACGAGCACTTAACATCACAAATAAGCGATCTGAAATATTAGTCACATTGGAAATATAACCACTGATCACGCGATAATTGCTCTCATCCAAGCCATCGCCATAACTACGCTTTGGCCTTGAAGCATCGACCTCTGCTTTGGTCAAGGGCTTCCAATATTGATCCTTAACACTCACCGTATCATAAATCGCAAAGTAAGGAACCATATATAAATTCTTGTCTTTGAAGAACGTTGCATCAGCACCAATCAAGACTTTATTACTGACCGAACCTATATTATAAGAACCATTGAAATTCTGCTGAACGGCAGTAAAATTCATACTGTAATCATCAAAAATTCGATAGCGGCGTTCTACCCGATTATCATCAACAATCATGGGAACCATAAATATAGAACCCTTATCTCCCGTATTATTGTAAAGGAAGGAAGTCCTTGAAGACCAATTCTGAGAGATCTGATACTCAATCTCGGCTCCAATATTCACGTTTGTCCGATTGGTGGCAATATCATCAGACGTAAATGACCTATCATATGGCATTCCATATTCCTTCATATTGGAATAGGAAAGCTTATTGGTGTTTCTTAAAAAGGCAACCAAGGGTTTGGTTGTATTATACACATCGGCATCCAATCGAACCGTTGTTTTACCATTGGCCTTGAACAATAAGCTTGTTGCGAATCCCATAGCTGTGGTCTTTCCTTCATTCTGAAATCCATTATTGGTCATCCCCAAAACATTGAATCGACCCAATGCCGTCCTGTCTGTATTCAATGGAGTATTCACATCAGCTGTTATTCGGTTCATTCCAAAACTTCCCGTCGTAAAACTCACCTCACCACGTAAGGATTCAAAAGGTTTTTTGGTCACATTATTAATGATACCACCATATGAAGAAGATTGAGCTCCAAACAAGGTGGCAGATGGCCCCTTTATCACTTCAACTTTTTCCAGGTTAAAGATTTCTGAAACCGCTCTCGATTCAACAGGCATACCATTCCGTACCATATTGGAACCACCTTGATTAGTATTGGAGAATCCACGCATTAAAACACCATGCCCACTATCATTCACGCCATTCGCAATGACCGCCCCTGGTACTTGTGCCATTGCCGTAATATAATCCGTAGCTGATGTTTCCATCATCAAGTCTTTTGTAATGACGCTATAGGCCTGCGGATTCTCTAAATTCGCCAAGGGCATCCGAGCAATATCCTGCGTTTCTTTCCTCGCAAATTTATTCCGTTGTATATCAGATACAATGATTTCACGTAACTGTGTTGACTTTGATTGAACCGTGATTCGATCTAATTTTGTAGTTTCTCCTGCTTGAACCTTAACTGCAACTGTTGAAACTGTATAATTCGCATAGCTGACCTCCAGGATATATTCACCTTTTGGCGCGGTTAATTTGTACTCTCCTTGCTCATTTACCGAAGTATTAAATTTTGTGTCTCGCAATCGGATGGATGCATAAGAAAATGGTTTCCCATCGATGGTAAACACCTCTCCTTCAATCGTTCCTGTCTGTTGTGCTAATAGTAATGCTGGTAATGAAAATAATATTAAAATAGTCAGTGTGATTTTAATATAATGGTCTGTTAACTTAAATACCATATATAAACTTATTTAGATTAATTAAAAATAATGGAGCAAAAGTATTACATTTGAACATGCATCGATAACATAGCGTGGAAATTCAACAACAAATAAGGGATAATATCAAAACAGTAACGCTCCATGAATTATATGGAAAAGAAGAATTAAATGATTTGTTAACCGAGGCGGATAACAACCATGTAACCAATGGTTTTGATCTAAAATTGGTAAAGAATGAATTTCTGGAAGGCCGCTTAATGAAATATAATGACGATTCCATTTCGGTCAGTTATCAAGAATGGAACCTGTTAAAACCTTTCAAATTAAGAGTTAAACATAATTCACAACTCATCAAGGTCCAGTTTGAAATTGAAGGCTATTCACATTTTGAAAGCCTACAACAGGATTTTATTATTATCCCCTCCAACCATTATCAATTTATCAAGATTGAACATACGGATGGTTTCCTAACTTATAACTGTCCTCGAAAAGTCCTGGATATTTACATCGAGCCTAATGAACTTTTCAAATTATTAAGAACCCAAGGATTTTCTGACCTCCAACTTAAAGAGCATTTCCTTTTACAGAATTATACCTTCTGCAAAAAAGCAATCATCATTAATCCGAAGCAAATGCAACTGATTCATGAATTATTAAATCATCAATACCAAGCGGAATTTGCCAAGCAGTTTATTCGGATCAAAGCAATGGAATTAATGATCACGGTATTCTCAGGTGCAACGAATAGTATCAATCATCCTAAATGGAACCAGAAGGATATCGATCAAATCCTGGAAGTCAAGTATTTCTTGGATGAAAATTTCCATCAGGAATTGACCTTTAAAATCTTGACCAAGAAATTCGCCATCAATGAATTCAAACTCAAGAATGCTTTTAAGGACTTATTTGGCGATACTGTCTTCGGTTATATTCGTAGAAATAAACTCCGCAAAGCACATGAATTATTGACAAATTCAAACCTCGAAATCAAAGAAATAGCTTTCCTAACCGGTTTTAAATATGCGCATCACTTCTCCAAAGTGTATACTGAATATTATCATATTAAACCCAGTGAGTACAGGAATCAAATAAAACCTAAATTTTGAGTATTGTTAGGAATAGTTTATTTTTAAAAAATGATTGTATAAACATCTATCATAACAAACAAATCAATTATTATAATAAAACATCAAATCATATCGGATAGGTGCTCCTTGGTAAACTCAAAATATTATTCTTTCAAAGAATTCAAATTGGAGATCCTTGCCAAATATGAGTCTTGAGGATAGTTTTTATGACAACTTGCTTATAAAATAATGGTTATTAAGCCCTACCTTTGCACTAATATTTAAAACAAATGAAAATTCAATTAAATACGATTGAAGAAGCAATCGAAGACATAAAAGCTGGAAAGGTTATCATTGTAGTAGATGATGAAGACCGTGAGAACGAAGGGGACTTTGTAACCGCAGCTCGTAATGCCACTCCAGAAATCATTAATTTCATGGCTACCCATGGTAGAGGATTGGTATGTGCTCCATTGACTGAAGAGCGTTGTAGAGAATTAAACCTTGGTTTAATGGTGAACAACAATACCGCAGTGTATGAAACGAACTTCACTGTTTCTGTTGACTTGCAAGGCTATGGTTGTACCACTGGTATTTCCGCATCGGACCGCTCGAAAACAATCAAAGCATTAATTGACCCTAATATTAAGCCTGAAGAATTAGGTCGTCCTGGTCACATCTTCCCTTTAATCGCCAAAGATGGTGGGGTTTTGCGTAGAACTGGACATACTGAAGCTTCAGTGGATTTAGCACGTTTAGCGGGTTTCGAACCTGCTGGAGTATTGGTAGAAATCCTGAAAGATGATGGCGAAATGGCTCGTCTTCCTGATTTAATCAAAGTGGCTGAAAGATTCGACCTTAAAATCGTCTCTATCGAAGATCTGATTGAATATCGCTTAAAACACGATACCTTAATTAAAGAAGAAGTAAGTGTAGATATGCCAACCGAATGGGGTGATTTCAAAATGAAAGCATTTACCCAAAAAAATACCGGCGAACAACACTTAGCTTTATATAAGGGTGAATGGGCGGAAGATGAACCTGTATTAGTCAGAGTACATAGCTCATGTGTTACAGGTGATATCTTTGGATCTTGCCGTTGTGACTGTGGACCTCAATTGCATAAAGCAATGGAGATGATCCAAAAAGAAGGTAAAGGTATAGTTGTTTATATGAATCAAGAAGGAAGAGGAATCGGCCTTGTGAATAAACTACATGCTTATAAACTTCAGGAAACTGGAATTGATACCGTGGATGCAAATCTTCAATTAGGTTTCAAACCTGATTTACGCGACTATGGTGTGGGAGCACAAATCCTTCGCTATATGGGCGTAACGAAAATGCGTCTTATGTCTAATAATCCAACAAAACGTGCTGGATTAATCGGCTATGGTTTAGAAATAGTAGACAATGTGCCTATCGAAATTGTACCTAACAAGTACAATGAAGAATACTTGAAAACTAAAAGAGATAAAATGGGTCATACCCTAAGCAATCTCTAAAAATACAAAGTGGAGGTCTTGGGACCTCCATTTTTTTTAATAACATCCAACATCGCCGATAAACTATCGGCTCTCCTAATTGTTGGAATAATAAAATCACTATGAAAAATCCCTTATTAATTCAAAAGGCTTATTTTAACGGTTCTTTCATCCAATCTGATAAAACATTTGAAGTCATTAATCCTTCAACTTTAAAACCCGTGGGCAACCTGCCTGACTTAACAGTTAAAGATTGTAAGAAATTTATTGATAGTGCCCATAAAGCTTGGGATTCTTGGAAAAATACACCTGTTGCTGAGCGTTCTAGAATTCTAAGAAACTTATATAATTTAATCAATGAGCATAAGCAGGATTTGGCAGAGATTATGACTCTGGAAAGTGGCAAACCAATTCGTGAATCACTCACTGAGGTGGACTATGCAAACTCTTTTATTGACTGGTTTGCCGAAGAGGCTAAACGTGCTTATGGTGAAACTATCCCTTCCCTTGCTGGAAATGCCAGAATGCAAACCATCAAACAATCCGTTGGAGTGGTTGCTGCTATTACGCCTTGGAATTTCCCTTTGGCTATGATTACCCGTAAGGTAGGTCCTGCACTTGCCGCAGGTTGTACCGTGGTATTGAAACCTGCATCTCAAACGCCATTCTCAGCAATTGCATTGGCAAAATTAGCAGATCAGGCGGGGGTACCTAAAGGTGTACTGAATGTTATCACTTCGAAAGATAGCCGTGGAATTGGTAAAGAACTCGCAACCAATGATAAAATCCGTAAAATATCTTTTACAGGTTCAACCTCGGTTGGACAAACCTTAATGGAACAAGCAGCATCTACCATTAAAAAAATATCACTTGAACTTGGTGGTAATGCACCATTCCTGGTCTTTAATAATGCTGATATTGATAAAGCTGTAGAAGGTGCTGTTGCAGGTAAATTTAGAAATACCGGTCAGACTTGTGTATCCATCAACCGATTCTATGTTCAGGAAGATGTTTTTGCTGAATTCACTAAAAAACTAAGCGCAGCGGTAAAAGCGTTGCAGGTTGGAGATGGGTTAAAGAAAACCTCCCAAGTAGGTCCATTGATCAATGCTGAAGGTCTAGAAAAAGTGGAAGAACATGTTCAGGATGCTTTGGATAAAGGGGCAAAAATTGAAACGGGTGGTAAAAGAATCAAAGGCTTGTTCTACGAACCTACTGTATTATCGAATATGCCTAATCACAGTTTGATAGCCTCTGAAGAAACCTTCGGACCTGTTTGTGCTTTATTCAAATTCAAGACGGAAGAGGAAGCTATTAAATTAGCAAACGATACGCCATTTGGATTGGCGGCATACTTCTTTAGCCAGGATGTAAATCAATGTTTCCGAGTTGCAGAACAACTTGAAGCTGGAATGGTCGGTGTGAATACTGGATTGATCTCAAATGCTTCTGCTCCATTTGGTGGAGTTAAACAATCTGGATTAGGTCGAGAGGGATCTAAGTACGGATTGGATGAATATATCGAAGTAAAATACATTTGTTTTGGAGGGAATTAACCTCCAAAACATTACCAAATATGATATCGTAATCCCAACATGATATAATTGGGTTCAGTTACCTCATCCTTGAACTGATATTTTACTTTATAACCCGTATAAAGGGATAAATCTACCGTTGGAAAGTAATAACTGATTCCTACCTGTCCATTAACCTTGGTAAAGTTCTCTTTTCTACGCATAGGCTCCTCATTATCGCCATCTACAGAATAATCATAAGTGAAAAATTCCTGTCCTAGACCTGCACCTAAAAATACATTGAAATTGGATTTCTCCTTGTTCAGGATGCTGACCAAATAATCAGCTCCAACTGCTAATAAATCTCCACGACCGTGAAATTGTGCCTGTATAGACTGCCTATTGGTAAAATCATACTTCCCCTGAACCCCAAAGCTGGCATCATAGGATGGATCGTCCAGTTTCAAGTCGCTATATAAACCAAATGCCCAATCATGTTCCTGAGCTGTTGAAAGTAACGGCAGCATAATAACTCCTACAATCCAAAGTAATCTCTTCATAACATAAATATTAATCAACTTGTTCACCCTTACTTTTACGGTACTTTTTGTAAAGTTTGACAAGTATCATGAGTAAAATTCCTAATCCAAAAATTCCGAGAACTCCAAATACCCAACCTATGGTCGACTTTAGAATCACCAAAAAGACAATAGCAAACAATATAATGGTAGATACCTCATTCCACATTCTCAACTGCGTGGAGGTCCAGCTGGAAACTTCATCTCTCAATCGATACATAATCTTTTGAGAAATAAAATGATAGGCAATTAATGCGGCCACAAAACCTAATTTCACCTGCATCCAACCCGCAGATAATAGTCCCGGATTGAGATGTAGCATCACTAAGGCTGAAATTACAGCGATATACATGGAAGGAGTCGTTATAACCCACCATAGCCTATTCTCCATAATCACAAATTGCTTATGCAATACCTGATACTCCACTGCTGATTTTTTCCTGGCCTCGGTGTGATAGATAAATAACCTTGGCATATAGAATAACCCAGCCATCCAACAGATTACAAAAATGATATGTATTGCTTTCGCGTATAGATAGACCATAATTTCAATTAATTCTCAAAAATAAAAATTAAATCAGCAATTACTGACATGAGCAAGTAATGAATTCACTGTTTAAACGAAAGGAGCTGACACTTAGTGACAGCTCCTTTTGTTTATATTTTAAATGCTTAGTATCTGAATTCCTTAATGGTTTCAACGGCATATTTCACATTGTCAAAAGGAATATCCGGCATGATACCGTGACCTAGATTAAAGATAAATCCATTCTCACCACGCATACGCTCAAACAGATCTAAGATCTTTTTCTTGATGACTGGTTTATCTGCATAAAGTACAAATGGATCAAGATTTCCTTGAACAGCCATATTGCTTGGTAAAGACTTTTTGATATTCAATAAATCTGCATTCCAATCTACTGATACAACATCAGGTTGCGCTTCAGCCATAACTGGTGCAAATACCGAACTACCTTTACAGAAAGAAATTACAGGTATATCTTTTCTGTTCAATCTAGAAATAATGTATTTGTTGTATTTATGGGAGAACTCATGGTAATCATTCCATGATAAAGCCAATGCCCAGCTATCGAACAATTGTAGTGCATTTACTCCGGCTTCAATCTGCATGTTCATGTAGTTTACCGTTACATCAGCAATTTTTTGCAAGATGGAATGCGCCAATTCCGGTTGATTGTTCAACAAGGTTTTTGTCAATTTAAAATCCTTGGAAGATCCACCTTCTACCAAATAACTTAAAATGGTAAATGGTGCTCCTGCGAAACCAATCAATGGCACTTTTCCGTCCAAACGCCCTTGGATAACCTTAATGGCATCACCTACATATTGTAGTTTATCCAAACAATCCACCGATAGATTCTCGGCATCTTGAACAGTTCTTATCGGATTTGAGAATCTCGGACCAACACCTTGTTCAAAGGATAGGTCTCCCCCCATGGCCTCGGCCGTAACCAAGATATCCGAAAATAAAATAGCTGCATCAACACCTAATAGGTCTATTGGCAGCATGGTAACATCTGCGGCAATCTCCGGAGTTTTGCACATCTCCAAGAAAGAATATTTGTTCTTGATTTCCCAATATTCCTTCATAAATCTTCCTGCTTGACGCATCATCCATACTGGAGGTCGTTCCGTAGGCTGCGATAATGCAGCGCGAATCAATAGATCGTTCTTCAAATTTTTGTCCACTACTTATTCTTATTTACTTCGTTTTGTATTTTCTCTATTATTGACTGCTGTCTCGCAGTTAGTCTTAATTTACCAGCTAAATCTAAATAAGCCTGAACACGTTCGTAATCATGTTTCCTTAAATTGATATTCGCCAGATTAATCAACACCATCCCCTTCTCATTGTCCTTACGCCATGGTAATCGCGATGCTAACTGAAAATGATACTCAGCCTCCTCAATCCGCTCTTCCTTCAAGGCGATATTCCCCATCATAAACTCATAAAAATTCCTTCTCCCTTTTCGAAGCTTATCTGGGTTCTTGATATCCGCTAGTAACCTTTTGGTTTTCTCGTAATCTTGTTTGTGAAAAGCTTGTGTAGCCAAATAAACATTGCCTTCCTTTAAATAGCTCCATACTAAGTAGGTAATCCCTCCAAAGATGTAAACCGCAATATTATAATGCTTGGCATAAATGGCATACAATAGAAAAGCAATCGCAATTGCGATCACTATTTTTCGAGCTTGATTGGTCATCTATTTAGTTCGAGTTGTCTGTAAACTTATATCCAACACCACGAATGGAATGGAAATAAATTGGATGTTTTTGATCAGGTTCAAAATATTTTCTAAAAGTCAGGATAAAATTATCAATGGTCCGTGTTGAAGGATAAACATCATAATTCCAAACTGTCTCTAAGATTTGCTCACGGGAAACAGCCTCATTTCTACGTTCAATCAACAGTTTTAGCAACATCGTCTCTTTCTTCGTCAAGGAAGTGATGCTACCATCTGCATGATGTAGTTCAAAGGAGTTAAAATAAATTGTTTTATCACCAATGGTATAAGAATTCAACTCTTTCAAGTCTTCCCCTTTCATACCACGACGGATTAGATTGCTCACGCGTAGAATCAATTCTTCCAAATTGAATGGTTTTACCAAATAATCATCGGCACCTTTTTTCAATCCGGTAATACGATCTTCAGAACTGTTCTTGGCAGTCAAAAACATAATAGGAACTTCAGAATTCTGAAGCCTAATGGTTTCTGCTACCTGGAAGCCATCAATCTCAGGAATCATAACGTCCAAAATAATTAAATTGAAACGCTCCTCCTTAAATATTTTTAATGCTTTCTTTCCATCTGTAGCCGTAGTAACACGGTATCCTTCAAGTTCTAAATTTAACTTGATAGCTTCTAACAGATGCTCTTCATCTTCAACTAATAGTATTCGTTGTTTAGTTTGCATAATTTTCAAAAATAACTTCAAAGATGCTACCTGTAGGCGTATTATCCTTTACGCGGATAGTAGCATTGTGTTTTTGTAATACTGTCTTAACAATATATAAACCCAAACCAGTTCCTTTAGTTTTACGGGTCGATTCACTTCCTACGCGATAAAACTTATTAAAGATAAGTTTTTTTTCATCATCCGGTATTCCTTCACCATGGTCCGTTACCGAAAATAAGAGGTTATTTCCCTGTTTTTTCAACTTCACATAAACCGTAGCACAAGGTGGTGAATACTTAACCGCATTCTCTATCAGATTCGTAATAACATTGCTGATGGCAAACTTATCCGCCTTTAACTCAATATTCTCCTCCAAATCAAATTTAATAACTTGAGATTTGCAGGCATTCTTCTGTAATCGATCAACAATTTGCTCAACTAATTCAGTAACATTAAAAGCCTCCTTTGGAAGCTGATAAGCCCTATTCTCTAGTTTTGTGGTCAATAAAATATTCTCCACTAAATCATCCAGACGTTCAATATCCTTCAATGAATTGGACAAGAAAACCTTTTGCTGTTCCCGATCTAAATCTCTTTTTAAGATAGTCTGAATATAAAGCTTTACCGAAGCTAAAGGAGATTTCAATTCATGAGTGATTGCCAAAAGAAAATTTTGTTGCTGTTGACTGATCTCATGTTCCCTTTTTACATATTTCTTAAGCTTTAAAGCACCCCAAATAAAAATCAATAGGAATATCAGTCCTTCACCAATAATCATCCCCTTGCGGTCTGGTTCAAACTTTACCAAAATAAAGCCCCACCATAACAATTGGGTAATCGCATAAAAGACAAGAAAATAAAATAGAAATAAAGCTTTCTTCATATCTGTTGATTACTGCGCAAATGTACTCAAATACGGCCTTATTAGAAAGTTAGCCCAACTTTATGACAGTAAACTTAGATTCCCGGTTGATACAGCAAGCATTAGCCCGTATATTTGCACATGTTCAACGACAAAAAACATCTATTTTTCGATTTAGACCATACCATTTGGGATTTTGATAGAAATGCTGAAGAAACATTGCATGAACTTTATTACAGGTATTCCTTTGACGATTTGTTCAATTCCCCAACCTCCAATCAGTTTATCGCCACGTATACAGAAAACAACCATAGACTTTGGAATCTGTATCACCATGGTAAAATTGATAAGCCAACCTTAAGGAAACTTAGGTTCGCAGATACATTTAGTCAATTGGGGGTCGATCCTGAGCTTTTCCCACTGGCATTTGAAGAAGAATACCTTGAAATCTGCCCAACGAAGAAAAACCTGTTTCCAAATGCACATGAAACCTTAACTTATCTTAAGGATAAATATACCTTACATCTGATTTCAAATGGATTTAAGGAGGCTTGCGAGAAAAAATTGGAACACAGTAATCTTGCTCCTTATTTTGAAACCATTGTGATCTCGGAAATTATCGGAATCAACAAACCGGACATCCGGATTTTTCAACATGCCTTAAACAACGGAAAGGCTAATAAAACAGAAGCTGTGATGATTGGGGATAATCTGGATGCGGATGTCAGAGGAGCTCAAAACGCTGGTCTTGAAGCGATCTTTTTCAATCCTTTCGAGTTGGAGAAACCCGATGATGTCAATCACATGATCAAAGATCTAAAAGAATTACAGCAGCTTTTCTAAGAAAAAGCTGCTGACTTTTTTTACTTCAAAATTCTTTTCAAAAGCTTACTATAGGCTTTCGCTATTTTTTCCATCCCATAATCATTGGGATGCGCATAGTCAACCGTAGAATTATTATCCAATCCTATTTCTTTCTCAGAAAGCCAATAAAGATTTTTATCTCCATTTTTTTGGAGAGCTTTTACGGCTTTCTCAGCCACTCTGGATCGATTTTGATAATCTGCATTGCTTTTCAAGTTTAAAACGGCTGGAACCTCACTTGAACTATGTGCAGCAATAACGATCGGCGTCTTAGGATGGACTGCACGAATCGTTGATACAGCATTATCAATCAATCCAGTCAATTTTCGTTCTCCATCTTCTCCAGAAACTGATAGATTGGGAATACAATCCAAAATAAAAACAGCAGCATCTTCTTGCTTGATTAGATCCAGAATTGGCTGTTCCAATCGTCCATTACCACTGAATGCCAAGTTGATGACTTCCTGATCAAAGTCTCGACCTAACCAATTCGTCCATCCCAATCCTGGTCTAGAAGCACATGCTCCTTGCGCAATGGAAGTTCCATAAACAATGATGGGTTTGAGGTCAGCATGATGAAATTCCAACTTTTCATTTGCTGAAACGCCAATTTCCATCCACTTTACAGCATTATAAAGTGGTAGATACAATCGATAGATATTATTCGGGTATTGACCATAATCCTCATAGGTGTAGGAGATGGTATCTTTGAAATTATATTTTCCATAAATCCATTCCCAGGACTTCGAATCTGAAGCTTTGGAATATAGATCCAAGCCACTCACTCCAGTTGTTGGCATATGGGGCATATTCAAACCCTTGGATACTTGATATCTTACTACAAAAGACTTCGCAGAAGTTTTAAATTCAAGATATACTCCGGCTCCATCCTGTCCGAGATTCCAAACGGGCTCTCGCACCTCCCCTTTTAAATTTAAGGGTAAGCGGGCATAACCATCCGCTGTCTCAACAGCCTTCACCCTTCCTTCCAATGCTTTCGCTTCCAAAACATCGTACCATTTGGTTTCTTGACCATATCCTATGACCGAAAGGATACAAAAAAGAGAGCTCAAAAGGCTCTCTTTCCAATATTTATTGAGAATAAACATTATAATTCTTTTACAGTGATATTTCTTAACCAAACATCATCACCGTGATCTTGGAATCCAATCACACCTGATTTTGTCTTACCACCAACATTATTCAATAATTCAAATGCCAAAGGCCATTTTTCCTTGCTGAATTTACTAGCTTCCAATAATTGGGTCCATTCTGGAGTCCACAACTCATACTCAACAACTTTTTCATCGTTTTGGTAATGAGTCACTTTACCTTTGTTTACCACAATTTTAGCTCTATTCCACTCTCCTGCTGGGAATGCATTTTGAGGTTTTGCCGGAATCATATCATATAAAGATGATGATTTACGGTTTCCATCAACCCCTGCTTTCGCATCAGGATGGTTCTCATTGTCCAATAATTGAAATTCCGGACTTGAAATATAGATCGGTTGATCTTTGATTTCCTTCGCTAAGAAGAAAGTTCCTGAATTTCCAGCTTTTGAAATCTTCCACTCAAATTCCAATTCAAAATTCTTGAAATCATGAGCGAAGATCAAATCGCCACCTTCAGGGTTTTGAACACCTGCAGGTGCTTTAGAAAATTTCAATGTTCCGTTATCAATTGCCCATTTGCTCGGAACATGGTCCTTACCATAGCCTCTCCAGCCATTTAGTGAAGATCCATCAAATAAAACGTATGCTCCTGAGGAGTTCTTTTTAAAATCTTTTAGGGATACTTTAGGCAGATTCAGTACTTCATAGGCAGGAACATCCGCTCCCTTTGACGCTGTTGAATTCTTTGTAGCACAAGAAGCAACGGTCAATCCAATCGCGCCCACTAATACATACATAAAGTTTCTTTTCATAGTATAAAGTTGATTAAGTAAAAGTCTAATTTAATTATTCTTATCGTAAAATCAAGTATTAAAATTGTTGCCCACCCATATCATCCATATCTGGACCTTGCTGCTCTCTGTCTTTTCTACCAAAATTCTGCAAGCCAAATCTATAGGTAAAGGATAAGGTAATCATACGTTTCATCCAACGATGTGAAAACTGCATATCTCTGTTTGGCAGGTAATTATGCATCTCAAATTTACGCGTGTTAAATGCATCTCTAACATTTAACATTAAGCTACCCTTATTCTTTAACACGTCTTTTTTAATGGCCACATCTACTCCACGCATAGGCTTCATCTCCCCTTGCATCGTTTTCATCCCACTTCTGTAGTCGCCACGTACCTGTGCCGAAAAGGTTGGCGTAAATTTGAAATTGGTCGTTAGATTCCCATTCCAATTGAATGACTCTCTACCAACTAAGCCTAAACCTTCTTTGGGATGAAAGGTCATATGAGATAAATTCGCATTAGCAGTTACATCCCACCAGTTGGTCAAGTTTACCTTTGTGATCAATTCAAAACCCATCGCATCCAGGTCAGAAGCATTTTCCCATTTCATATAGGTCACATTCGTACGATCACCCACGATGTCTGAAATCAAATTCTCATCATAAATTACAGGCTGTGTCTGATCATTCACACGACGATAAAATACTGAGGATATAAAATTCCATTTATCATAGAATTTTGAAAAGCTCAATTCTGTTGCATGAATATCTTCAGGAAGTAAATTAGGATTACCCTGACGGTAATTCTGAACATCCGAAACATCTATAAACGGATTCACTTGCCATCCTCTTGGACGTTGAACCCTTCTTGAATAACTTAATTGAACCTTATCTCCCTTGCCTTGACCTACCGAGTAACTCAAGAATACACTTGGGTACAATCTGAAGTAATCCAGTTTTCCTTGGTCTTTTTTAATAACGGATGGGTTATCTAAATCATGTGAATAGATGTTTGTATTTAAATTCGCCTGCTCAGCCCTCAATCCCAATTGTACACCTAACTTTTCCGTTAGCTGTCTTTGATAATTCGCATATAAAGCATGAACTGTACTGCTCATATCAAAATCATTGGTAATCCGATAATCTGGAAGAAACTGTTGAGTAAGGGAATCTAATTCCTCCGAGTATTGACTCTCATCGGAATACCTAAGAATACTGCGATATCCAGCTTCAAATTTATGGTTCTCACCAAATGGCAACACATAATCCAATTGCATATTCCAGTTCTTGCCAGTTTCAGAAGTATTGTTAACTCGCTTTAAATCCGCATTCCCATTGGCAAAGGTTTGATGAAAATCATTCACCCCATCTTCTGTATCATATCCAAAAGAAACATTCGCCGTCAATTCTTCACCTTCGCGCTTTAGGGTACGCTTGAAATCAGCTTGTGCATCAATCCCTAAATCATCTTCATTTTGCAAGGAATTACGGAAACTGCTATTTCCCAATCCCGGAACATTCCAGTAATTGTAGTTAATATCATTCCCACGCTCATTATCTCTTAAACTTAAATTTGTCGTCAAACTTAAAGTCGTCTTATCATTCATATAATAGTCAGTACCCAATCGAACCGTATGGTTATACCCTAATCGGTTACTTTCTTCAAGACTTTGCGTTCTTGGACTCTTATCCGTAATGCTACCATTGATATAATCAATATTATCAGAAAATCCACTTCCCAAGCTATTTCTTCTGCTGAAGTTGTAGTTACCAAAATAATTCACCTTCCCATCTCTATAATTCAAGGTAACTCCGGCATTGGCATTCTCATACGATCCTCCCGATGCATTCACCGAACCATTTAAGCCTAAACGAGCATTTTTCTTTAATATAATATTGATAATTCCTGATTGACCTTCAGCGTCATACTTGGCTGATGGATTGGTGATGATCTCTACTTTTGCAATCGCATCCGCAGGTAAGGATTGTAGGAAGGAATTGATATCTGAACCTGCCATTGCGGATTCTTTTCCATCCACTAGAAAACGGACGTTGGTCGAACCTCTTAAGCTGACGCTACCATCGGATTCCAATTGCAGCGTTGGAACATTCCCCAATAAATCCTGGGCAGAACCACCCACACTGACCATGCTCTGGGAAACATCGAAGACTTTCTTATCGATCCCAATTTGCAAGTCCGGAACTTTTCCTTGAACGACAACTTCTGAAATCTTCTCCCCTTCTTCGGACAGTACAATGGAACCAAGATTAATATTCTTTCCCGCAGATACTACAAAGTTATTCCGGGTATAAGTTTTAAATCCAATATAAGTCACCTGAAGATTGTATGTTCCTGGATCTACATCCGAAATAGAAAAAGTACCATTAGAACCAGTTTGTTGACCGCGAATATAGGCGTTATTTACTGTTGACAATAAACTCACACTAGCACCAATGGCTGCGGAGCTGTCCTGTTCCAAAATACGACCTTGAATATCGACTTTCTGGGCAAATAAAATAATAGGAATTAATAAAAATAAACTGCTGAAGGTTTTTTTAAGTAGCATCTTAGAACTTTCTTGTGATTTAAGCCACAAAGTTGCGCATTAATTAAGAAAGTTAAATGCACGTAACTGCATTATTACGAGGGGGAGAATTATTCTACAGAAACCGTCAGCCCTTCAGTTTTAAGGATTTTGCGATAGACTTCAACTTCGGTAAATGAACCTTCGAGAATGGTACATTTCCCTTTGGTATGAACGGTCCATGCAATTCTGGAGGCTTCTGTTTCCGAGTATTGAAGGTAATGCATCAGGCAATGGATGACGTGTTCAAAGGTATTGAAATCATCGTTCCACAAAATTAACTTGTTTGAATCTTTGGTCACCGCCAGGATTTCTTCAAGGGTAAATGTTTCTTGTTCAACTTCAACGCTCATAGAGCAAAAATAGCTTATTTTTCAAATAAATCAGTATTTTAGCTGAATTGTTTATTAAAGTTAGACCTATGTTTCAATCAAAAATCGCGGGCTTGGGATATTATGTTCCCAAGAACGTATATACCAATAATGACCTGACACGATTCATGGAAACCAGTGATGAGTGGATTCAGGAACGTACAGGTATTAAGGAGCGTCGATATGCCAACAGAATTGGGGAAACAACCACAAGCATGGCGGTTGAGGCTTCTAAGATCGCTATTGAAAGAGCAAATACCACTGCTGAAGAAATTGACTTTATCATCTTTGCAACCCTATCTCCAGATTACTATTTCCCAGGATGTGGCGTTCTGTTACAACGTGAAATGGGGATGAAAGAAATCGGTGCCCTAGATGTTAGAAACCAATGTTCAGGATTTATCTACGCTCTTTCTATCGCAGACCAATTTATTAAAACCGGTATGTACAAAAACATCCTGGTTGTCGGTTCTGAAAAACATTCCTTCGCACTTGACTTTTCAACGCGAGGGCGTGCAGTTTCTGTCATCTTTGGGGATGGTGCTGGCGCAGTGGTTTTACAACCGAGTACAGAAGAAGGAAAAGGTATCTTAAGTACACATCTTCACTCTGATGGTGCCGAAGCTGAGAAATTAGCCATGTACTATCCTGGTGCTTCTGCTGGTTATTACCTTGGTGATGCTATGCCTAAATGGCCGGATGTAGAGCTGGGTGAAATGCTAATGACCAAAGAAATGTTGGACGATGGTTCAGCATTCCCTTATATGGATGGACAAGCTGTATTCAAAAAAGCTGTTGTTAAATTCCCGGAAGTCATTGGCGAGGCGCTTGCTCAAAATAAATTGAAGACTACGGATATAGACATGCTGATTCCGCATCAGGCTAACCTACGGATTTCTCAATTCGTACAGAAGACCCTGGGATTAACGGATGACAAGGTATTCAACAACATCCAGAAATACGGAAACACCACTGCCGCATCGGTGCCGATTGCACTTTGCGAAGCCTGGGAAGCCGGAAAAATTAAAGATGGTGACCTCGTTTGTCTGGCAGCATTTGGGGCTGGGTTTACTTGGGGATCAGCATTGATACGCTGGTAATCATTCATTGACCGCGCGAATTTTAAGATAAATTAAAAGGGCTCAGAATCTGAGCCCTTTTGCATATAGTTTTTAATTTAATTGTTGTTCCCGTACATTTTTTAATTCATTCACCTTTTTCTTTTCGGTACTTGCGCTTTTCTTCTTTGAGAAACCTGATCCAAAAATCACATCCCAGATTGCTGAACTTACCCCAAAACCTTTTTCTGGTTCTGAATAGTGGTGCAACATATGGTGATCCTTGATTCTTTTGAATAATCCCGATTTAAAATTAGCATGATGCATGGCATAGTGGCATTCATCATAAATCAAATACCCAAGCAGGAATCCTGAGAAAAAGGCCGCCAAAGTATAAGTTGAAAAGAAAAAGCTAAAAATAAAATAGATAATTGCTGCCATGGGAATACTCGCCGACAAGGGCATCACCAGTCTCAAGCGATCTTTCGGGAAATCATGGTGAACCCCATGAAAAATAAAGTGAATGCGTTTCCCAAATTTCGAGGATGGTTCATAATGAAAAACCCAACGGTGAAGAACATATTCCGCAAGCGTCCAAAAAAGTAATCCAAAGATGTAATACATGACCACCGTTCCTACGGACAACTCTCCCGGTACCAAGGCCCTCCAAATAAAATAAATCTTTACGGGGATCCAAAAAATGATTGGAACACTATAATGAACCTTCGTTAGAGATTCAAGAAAATCATTCTTGAACATCCGTGAAGATTCCGTCGAATTTGATACATATAACTTCTTTGCCATTTCTTACTATAATTTCATTCTCACCAAAGGTTAATGATTTAACCCTACAATTGCGCGATAGATAGCTATTAAGACCACAAAATTAAAAATTTACCCCACAGAGCAAATAGAAAACTAATATTTTGACAAAATTACGATAATAGTCAGAAATACAAACCCAATCGGGCTTAATATTATGATAATATTGTTAGTATATTAACTCGAATCCTCTTAATATAAAAAACAGGAATACCGGGGATTAGTTTTTAATAATTGGATTTTGTTGGGAGGCGGGTTATTGACAAACATGTCGCCCCTATGGGGCTGTGTTGTGTTATAATCGTGTTGCTACAAATATGTCACCCCTATGGGGTTTGAAAATTCATAGCGGAATGTATATCGGATATCTGAAACGAATGGTAGGGTTAGAGGTAAATTTGAAATAGATTCTTCGCTTCGCTCAGAATGACAGAAAAATTGTGTTTGTCATTCCGCATCGATGATGCGGAATCTATTTTATCAAACATTGGTAGGGGCGTATCGCATACGCCCTTTATTATTTGATGGAAAATTGGAAAATTGTCTTTCCGCATCTTCGATGCGGAATATATTTTAAGCGATTTGTTAGACAAACATGCCGCCCCTATGGGGCTGGGTTGTGTTATAATCGTGTTTCTACAAATATGTCACCCCTACGGGGTTTGAAAATACAAGGCTGATATCCGTATTTGAAAATGGGAGTATGCGACAAGAAAATCCAGAGGAATTTAATATTTGTACAAAGAAACCCCAGCGGGGTGACATATTTGTAGAAAGATGTGTTTATCCCAATATGCCCTCGCCCAATGCAATCGCTAAAGCGATTGCATTGGGCGAGGGCTATTCATTTATATAACCGCGTGACTAATATTGAACCCCTCTGGGGTTCTCATCTCCGCTGTCGGATATCTGAGATAAATTGTAGGGTTAGCGGTAAATTTGAAATAGATTCTTCGCTGCGATCAGAATGACAGAAAAGTTGTGTTTGTCATTCCGCATCGATGATGCGGAATCTATTTTATCAAACATTGGTAGGGGCGTATCGCATACGCCCTTTATTGTTTGATGGAAAATTGGAAAATTGTCTTTCCGCATCTTCGATGCGGAATCTATTTTATCAAATATTGGTAGGGGCGTATCGCATACGCCCTTTATTATTTGATGGAAAATTGGAAAATTGTCTTTCCGCATCTTCGATGCGGAATATATTTTAAGCGATTTGTTAGACAAACATGCCGCCCCTATGGGGCTGGGTTGTGTTATAATCGTGTTTCTACAAACATGTCACCCCTACGGGGTTTGAAAATTCATAGCGGATTGTATATCGGATTTTTAAAACGAATTGAACCGCCGTTTCATATACTCTCCTTTATTTCATCAAACAAAAAAGCCGTTATTTTACAATAACGGCTTTCCTTATACAAATTAATATTTTTATTGATTACCCATTTGAAAGGGCTGCAGCACCAGAAACGATTTCCGTTAATTCTGTTGTAATTGCTGCTTGACGCGCTTGGTTGTACGACAATTTCAATTGGCGTAGCAAATCACCTGCGTTCTCTGTTGCTTTATCCATTGCTGTCATACGTGCTCCGTGCTCTGAGGCATGTGAGTCTAGTACAGCTTTGTATAACTGAATCTTAATTGCTTTCGGGATAAGCTCCTCAATGATTTTCTCTTTGGAAGGCTCGATGATGTAGTCCAATTCGGCAACTGAATCTTCTTCTTTATTTTCAGGCAAAAGAGGTAAAATTTGCTCTGAAGTCAAGATTTGAACCGCTGCATTACGGAATTGGTTGTAAACTACTTCAACACGGTCAATGTTTCCTTCTTTAAACTGTTCCATCACATATTCAGTGATTTTTGAAACGTTTTCAAAATCCAAGTTATTGAATAAATCATTGTTATTACCAATAACTTTGAAATCACGCTTACTGAAGAAATCCTGGCCTCTTTTTCCGATTGCGATGATGCTTACATCTCCTCTTGCGAATTGATCAGCATATTTTGATGCAATTAAATTATTGGCAGTTTTAATGGCATTAGCATTGAAAGCTCCCGCTAAACCTCTGTTCGAGGTTACCACAATGATCAATACCTTGGTAGGAATACGATCTTGGGTGAAAGGCGAGTTATTACCTTCTACTGAGGCTGAAACCTGAGCCAAAATCTCCCTCAATTTTGTCGCATAAGGACGCAATTGAATGATAGCATTGGTTGCACGCTTCAACTTCGCTGCAGATACCATTTTCATCGCTTTGGTAATCTGTTGCGTAGAGGTAACGGAGGTAATACGATTTCTAACTTCTTTTAAGTTTGCCATATGTCAAATTTAGACATGAGATCTGAGAACTGAGATTTGAAACCTAGAAAATACTTTCTACTTCCTCAAATCTCATTTCTCCAATCTCAGATCCTTTTAATATTTTGAAGCTAATTCTTTAGCTACTTTTTCTAATACATCAGTTAATTCATCAGAGAATTTACCAGCTTTAAGCGCTGACAATACTTCTGGATGACGTTGCTCTAATTGGGTCAAGAATTCTTCTTCGAACTCTCTTACCTTGTTTACAGGAACATTACGTAATAAACCTTTTGTACCTGCGTAGATAATAGCAACTTGTTTCTCAACTGAAACTGGTGAATATTGACCTTGTTTCAAGATTTCCACGTTACGGATACCTTTGTCCAATACTGCTTTTGTAGCAGCATCTAAATCAGAACCAAATTTCGCGAAAGCTTCTAGCTCACGGTATTGTGCTTGATCTAATTTCAAAGTACCAGCAACTTTCTTCATTGATTTAATCTGCGCGTTACCACCTACACGTGATACAGAGATACCTACGTTGATCGCTGGACGGATACCTGCGTTAAACAAGTTTGATTCCAAGAAGATCTGACCGTCAGTAATTGAAATTACGTTGGTAGGGATATATGCAGATACGTCACCCGCTTGAGTTTCAATGATTGGAAGAGCTGTTAATGAACCACCACCTTTAACTTTATCTTTTAAAGATTCAGGTAAGTCATTCATGTTACGAGCAATCTCATCAGAGCTATTGATTTTCGCAGCACGCTCTAATAAACGAGAGTGAAGGTAGAATACGTCTCCTGGGTATGCTTCACGGCCTGGAGGACGTTTCAATAATAAAGACACCTCACGGTAAGCAACCGCTTGTTTTGACAAGTCATCATAAACGATCAATGCCGGACGACCTGTATCACGGAAGTACTCACCGATAGCAGCACCCGCCATTGGCGCGTAGAACTGCATAGGTGCAGGATCTGCAGCAGATGCAGAAACAATAACTGTGTAAGGCATAGCACCTTTTTCCTCCAACGTACGAACAATGTTCGCAACAGTTGAGTTTTTCTGTCCAACAGCTACATATATACAGAATACTGGTTGACCAGCATCATAAAATTCTTTTTGATTTAAAATCGTATCGATACAAACAGCAGTTTTACCTGTTTGACGGTCACCGATTACAAGCTCACGTTGTCCACGTCCGATTGGAATCATGGCATCGATTGCTTTAATACCAGTCTGTAATGGTTCAGTTACTGGTTGACGGTAGATAACCCCAGGAGCTTTACGCTCAATTGGCATCTCGAAAGTCTCTCCAGTAATTGGGCCTTTACCATCGATAGGCTGACCTAATGTATTTACCACACGACCTAACATACCTTCACCTACTTTAATAGATGCGATACGGTTGGTACGTTTGATAGTATCACCTTCTTTAATTTCATCCGATGCACCTAAAAGTACAACACCTACGTTGTCTTCTTCTAAGTTCATCACAATACCTTGTAGTCCATTCGCAAACTCAACCAACTCTCCTGATTGAACTTTTGTTAAGCCGTAAATACGTGCAATACCGTCACCTACTTGCAATACGGTACCCACTTCTTCTAACTCGGCTGCTGACTTAAAGCCTGACAATTGCTCTCTTAGAATTGCCGAAACTTCATCTGGTCTTACCTCTATCATTGTTGTAATTCGTATAAGGGGTTTTTGATTCTATTATATCTTTCTCTCGAATGCAGGATTAAACTCCTTGAACTTCGAAATGTCTTTCTAACTTATTAAGTTTTCCTTGAATACTGGCATCAATCTGCCTGTCTCCAACTTTAACAATAAAGCCTCCGATTAAGGATTTATCTACTTTATTGGCTAAAATAACCTCAGCATTGATTTGTGATGAAATCTCTTGCTTTAAGGCTTGAAGGTTGGTTTCTGATAATGGACTTGCCGAAATAACTTCTGCATGAACAATACCTTTTACCTCATTGTATTCACGAATAAACTCCAAGGCTGTAGCATAAACTATCTCTGCACGACCTTTTCTCACCATGATATTGAAGAATTCCAATATCTCTGGTTTTACTTTATCTTGAAATAAAGCCTTCAAGATAGCTAGTTTCTTATCCGTTTTGATAATCGGATTATTTAAAACTGCCTGCAATTCCGTGTTGGATTTGATTATCGCAATAACACCTTCGATGTCTGCTTTAACCGCATCCAGGCTTTGTTGCTCTTGCGATAAGTCAATTAATGACTTTGCATATCTTGAAGCTACTTTGAAAACTGACATACGTTAATTTTTAAATTCGGTAACCAATTAGTTTAATTTAACATCTTTCATCAAGTCAGCCACTAAAGCTTCTTGCTTGCCTTGGTCTTCGAATTCTTTGGTTAAAACTTTGCGTGCGATATCTAAAGATAAGGTTGAAACTTGATTCTTAACCTCTGCCAAAGCTTTTAATTTTTGATCTTCAATCTCGCGTTTTGCTTGCTCGATCAATTTTGATCCTTCCACTTGGGCAACTTCTTTCGCCTCTGCAACGATTTTATCTTTCAATTGCTTCGCTTCTTTTAAGATAACATCGCGCTCCTCACGAGCTTTTTTCAACAAATTCTCGTTCTCATTTGTCAAACGTGCCATTTCCAATTTAGCTTTCTCTGCAGAAGCCAAAGCATCAGTGATGCCTTTTTCGCGTTCCTCTAAAGCATTTACAATCGGTTTCCAAGCAAATTTTCCCAACAAAAAGATAACGATCAAAAGAATGATCAGTTGCCAGAAAAATAACCCGAATGAAAAATCATGAATTAAAGCGTCCATTTATTTACGTTATTATATTTTTGAATTTAAATTTTTTGTCTTTTGATAAACACAACTTGCAACCAACCGTTGCAAGTTGTATTTATTGTTTTTTGAATAAGCTAAGCTTATTTACCTAATAGAAGAGCACCGAATGCTAAACCTTCCAATAAGGCACCGATGATGATCATCGCTGTTTGGATTTTAGATGCTGCTTCTGGTTGACGAGCGATAGCTTCCATTGCTGAACCACCGATTTTACCTAAACCTAAACCAGCTCCGATAACGATCAAACCTGCTCCTACTAAATTTGGAATCATAACAATTTTATATTTAAAAATTTAACAAAAAATTCGATTAATGATGCGAATGTTCTTCGACTGCCATCCCGATAAATAAGGACGATAACATCGTAAAGATAAACGCTTGTAAGAATGCTACCAATAATTCTAATAAGAATAATAATAAGGTTAGAAGTACTGATACACTCACCGATCCTACTACCGTCAATTGGTGTTGCAACAAATAAACAACAGCAATCAAGCCCATTACTACCGTGTGACCTGCAGTAATGTTAGCAAATAAACGTACCATCAAGGAAAAAGGCTTGGTGAACAATCCTAATACCTCGATTGGTGCTAAGACAAACTTGAAAATTACAGGAACACCTGGCATCCAGAAAATGTGCTTCCAGTAATCTTTATTTGCTTTGAAGTTGGTAATCACAAATGTGAATAACGCCAAACACAATGTAACAGAGATATTTCCAGTTACGTTTAAGCCTAGTGGCGTCAATCCTAAAATATTTAATAAGAAAATCAAGAAGAATACCGATAACAAGTATGGCATAAATTCTTTATAACGATGTCCAATGTTAGGAATCGCCATCTCATCTCTTACGTATAAAACTAATGGCTCCAATGCACGTCCAATTCCTTTTGGAACTACGTTTGAACCATTTTTATAAGTTTTTGCTAAGCTCATAAAGCCGATAAACAACAATAAAGCCGCCAACATCAATCCTAAAACATTCTTGGTAATAGAGAAATCCCAAGGTTTAGCATTGGTTGGGTGATGTTTATCATCATAAGTAATCGTACCTGCAGCATCTGTTTTGTAGATTTTGCCATGGTATAATTTGTAATAATTTCCTTCTTTATAAACCACTTTTTTACCGTGGTCAAATTCACCTGAAGAAAATACCTTCAACCCACCATCGATCAAAATAACTGGTAATGGGAAGCCATAATTCTTTCCAGTCTTGGAATCAGTAAAGAAATTGAAGTAATAATCATCCTTTAAGTGGTGTTGAATATGAGCTTCAATCTCCTCAGAACTAGATGTTTCACCATGAGAGTGTGCCTCTTGAGCAACTGAACGGAAGGGATTAACAGTAAACAAAATTACCGCAAATAATAAAAGTACTTTCTTAAGACTCACCATTTTAAAATAATGTTGAATTATGACAAATTTTGCGCAAAATTACAATTTTATTTGGCATAAATTCAGATTTGTTCAAACTTTTTAAAAATTTAGTTTTTATTCGCTGTTTCTTGTTGATTTACAATATAATATGCAGCGAAGGCATCAAACAGTAAATAAACAAAAAATACTACCAAAAAATTTAATTCAATAAAATCATTTTCCAATAAATTTATACCCTCATGGATGTACACATAACTGCCCACCGCTTTTAGGGTCATGCCCACTAAAAATGCAAAGCCTACCTGCACCGGCATCGCATAGTCAATGATCAATAAAATCAAAACCATGACCACGGAGGCAATTGCTCCAAAGGTGTACATGCCTTCCAGACTATAGCCGGATCCAATCCACCAATGATCCTGATGATTCATCTTCAAAACCGCGTAGTGGGTTCCAAAACTAACTGCCGTAACCCCAATCAGAACGAGCAATAAAAGCAGGTATCTATTCATTTTTATTGATATAATTTACTTGTTTAATAAATTGATATAGGGAAAGTACAACCCCAAACATGGTCAATCCTTTCATCCACCATTCCCCTTCCACAGCATATTTCTCATCTAACCAGGTCCCTAACCAATAAAAAACATAGATCGTTACCCCCATTTGAAATGGCATGGAGGTAAACACCAACCATTTGTTGACCTTCTTATTTGGCTTGCTTTCCTTCAATATCCTGTAGATGTGTAAAGAAACAAAGATAATTAAATCTGAATAGGCTGTTTGTTTTGAGGAATATTTTTCAATCTTTCTCGCTAATAATTTGAAAAACACAAATTAATGGCCCTGTTGAATAAATTTTCGTAACAACTATTGAACCTCTAAAAACTTTTGAGCAATCCTGATCTGAGGATAATCAACCTTCGAATCCATAATGGTTCTCACCTCCGTCGCCGAAGCTTCCGGATGATCCTTCAACACTTTCACTATCCGCTGAAGCTCTTCTTCAGCCATCAAATCTGTCGCCTCAATATCGGACCCAATGAAATTGATCAAGTGACCATAAATGGTCCCAATGACCATATCTCGCTTGGTTGCAATCTCCTCGATATCCATCCCGTCCATAAACATATCCAATGAAATCTGCTTCGTATCCTTCTCCTTCTCTTCTACTTCCTTCTCCAGATTTTCCTTGGGCTTATTCCATTTCAACAATTCCTCAGTCAATTCATCTGAAGATTTATTCAAGGCTTCTGCAATGGTCTGGCTATGTTTCAATTGTTCATGCTTTCTTTTGAAATCCAACAAGATACTCTTCAAACTGGAAATATATTTTTTGGTTCTCTTCTTAATTTTCCATTCCTCAATATGCTTCTCCATCGGTTCCAGACATTCCTTGCTGAAGGTCGGAATAAACCAACTGACCGCAGCATTGGAACGCTCGCAAATCTTTTCATAATCAATCTCCGACTGAGCCAACATTTTATATAATTGCGTAATAAATTTATTGGCAACCTGCTCTTGTGCTTTGAGCTTTCCTAGGAGACCCTTTAGAAATACCACCGCTTCTTCCTTGCCTTCAATTTTCTTTCCTTCCTGTTCGAGGATTAAGGCTTCGATTTCATCACAGAGATTTGTCCAACGGAAACTTTGCAATAAGATCTGACCCAGGTATCGCTTTTGCGCTTCCTGTAAGATCGGATCAAGATCGCCCATAGCCTCCATTTGCTTCATAAAGCTGACCACCTGGAAATCGGTTCGAATAGCATAAGAAGGCACTCTGGAACGTAATACCAAACCTTCCAAGCCCGTCAACCTACTCAAGGCAACATAGACCTGACCAGCCGCAAAGGAGGTTCCAGCATCAATAATTGCCTTGTCAAAAGTCAATCCCTGACTTTTATGGATGGTGATCGCCCATGCCAACCGCAGAGGAAACTGTGAAAAAGTCCCCAATACCTCTTCTTCAATTTTATCATCCCCTTTGTTGTAGGAATAGCGGATATTCTCCCAGGTTTCCCTTTTCACTTCCACATCCTCTTCCCCATTCGGGAAGGAAACAATTACCTTATGCTTATCAATCTGTATATCCTTGACGGTCCCGATCTTTCCATTGAAATATCTTCTTTCGTCACCCACATCATTTTTGATAAACATGACCTGTGCTCCAATGCGCAGGCTCAAAACCTCTTCCGCGGGAAATAAGCCATTTTGAAATTCATCTTTTACGATGGATTTAATCTGGTGCAGCTTGGTTTCCAAACTTTCCAATTTCTCCTGATTGATTTGATCAGCCAAGCGATTATGCGAGGTTAAGGTTATATATTGTTCCCCTTCTGGTGGCGTAAAATCTGGTTTATAATGCTCATTCAAAGCATCCAAATCGGTTTGTGCCGTTTCGTTATTCCGGATTTTATTCAGAATATCGATGAAAGCAGAATCTTGCTGTCTATAAATCTTTTGCAACTCGATCAGGATCGGAGGTTGTTGCTTGAACACTTTGGCATCGAAGAAAAATACACTGGAATAATAATCGCGAAGGACCTGCCATTCTCGATCTTGCACGACCGGTGGCAATTGGTATAAGTCGCCGATGAACAGCACCTGAACTCCTCCGAAAGGACGCATATCCCTACGCACACTTTTTAAAATAACGTCAATGGCATCCAATGTGTCTGCACGAACCATGGAAACCTCATCAATCACCAAGAGTTCTAGCTCCTGTAGGATAGCCCTTCTATTCTTGGTTAATTTAATGGTGCTAAACAATCGATGTTTATTGTAGATAAACTGGTCTTTATCTTCCCATTGCAGGGGATAATCTTCGATAAAGACACCAAAGGGCAACCAAAATAAGGCATGCAAGGTTGTACCGCCGGCATTCATGGCAGCGACCCCTGTAGGTGCAGTGATGGCCATTTTCTTATAGCTATTCTCGCGAATGAACTTTAGAAAGGTGGTCTTCCCGGTTCCTGCTTTTCCTGTCAAGAAAATGGGTTGCTGCGTTTGATTGACGAACGCAACGGCTTTGGCAAAAATATCGTTTTGAGAATCGAATGCTTGTGACATGAAGATTTTTGTTATCCTGCAAATATAAGGGAAATCATTTGTTAGACTTTTTTATAGGCTTGTTTTAATACAAAAGTTATATTATCTTCACGTAAGTAAACATCGTAACCATGACATATATAGATAAAAGCGAACTATTTCAAGAGATATCAAATAAATTGACTAGCAAGGGATTCAAGATTGAGAGTGAAGATCAGAATAGACCTTGGGGTGGATTTTTTGTGATCAACGAGGATCAGGCACAGGAGTTTGCCGACGCTTACTTTGAGGGATTAAATGTTCAAGAGTTAAAAATTTCAGGAAAATTAAGCCCTAAAGTATTGATTGTAGGACCAAATAAGCGCTTATCATGGCAGTATCACCACCGTAGAGCCGAAATTTGGAGAGTTATTCGCGGTGAAGTTGGCGTTGTAACCAGCCCTACTGATGAGGAGCATGAATTAAAGATTTTAAAAGAAGGTGAATCTATCCGTTTATCACAAGGTGAAAGACACCGTCTCGTAGGACTAGGATCATACGGCGTGGTTGCTGAAATCTGGCAACATACGGATGCCGCAAATCCATCAGATGAAGACGATATCGTACGTGTACAGGACGATTTCGGTAGAGGAATCTAAAAATATTTTAAATACCATAAAAGGGAGGTTTATCACAAACCTCCCTTTTTATTTTGCCTAAACCTAAGGATCTACCGCAACCAAAAATTAACACTACCTACTTCTTCAGGATTAATAAGAGAAAAATTTTGGTCAAACTATAATTTCTCCCGGAGACCTTTCGGATTTCCGTCGGAATTCCGCCGGACCTTCTTCGCAAAATTTCGAACAAGATCCGACGGACATCCGAAGAAGGTCCGGAGAAAGTGCGATAAAACCGTTAATTAAACCCTATATATTTCAGGTCTTATTTAGAAAATGAAAGCTATAATAATTCATGATTATTCTCCCATAAAAACAGCAGTCCAACAAGCTACGAATCAAGAGGTTAAAAGCTTATTTTCAAGTGAAACAGGCTAGATTTCAACATCATTGTGGAAAAGTGGGGCAGGATTGTCCTCGGGAATAAGTTCTTAATGGCAATGATTTGAGTGTTTATTCAACATTTCTAACCAATAAAAGCCGATTGTTGAATTAAATGTGCAAAAGTGTTGTGCAAAAGTCGATTAACTTTTTTATATTTTTGCGATGGTTCAAGAATATCGAAGAGCATTATGACAACATATAACGAAGATAGCATACGGTCCTTAGACTGGAAGGAGCATATCCGACTACGTCCGGGGATGTATATAGGGAAGTTGGGCGATGGATCCGCCTATGATGATGGTATATATGTATTATTGAAGGAGGTAGTCGATAACTCCATCGATGAGTTTGTGATGGGCGCTGGAAAGATCATTGATATTACTGTTAATGAAAATAAAGTGACGGTACGCGATTATGGCCGTGGTATTCCAATCGGGTCGGTTGTGGATGTAGTTTCCAAGATCAATACCGGTGGTAAGTATGATAGTAAGGCCTTCCAAAAATCGGTAGGTCTGAATGGTGTTGGTACAAAAGCAGTCAATGCCCTATCTAATCAGTTCTCGGTTCAATCTTATCGACAAAACGTCACTCGTATTGCACAATTCAGTAAAGGTGAATTGGTTTCGGATGAACAAAAGGATACTACACAACGGAATGGTACTTCTGTAACCTTCTATCCAGATGACTCCATTTTCCGAAACTATAAATATCGCTTGGAATTTGTGGAAAACATGATCTGGAATTATGTTTTCTTAAACTCAGGACTAACGATAAACTTCAATGGTCAGCGTTTTATTTCTGAGAATGGATTAAAAGATTTATTGGAACGCAACGTCGATACGGAAAGCATGCGTTATCCTATCATTCATCTACGTGGTGAAGATATAGAGATTGCCATGACCCATGGCCAGCAATATGGGGAAGAATATTATTCCTTTGTCAATGGCCAACATACTACCCAAGGCGGTACCCATCAGGCGGCATTCCGTGAAGCGGTTGTAAAAACCATTCGTGAGTTCTACAAAAAAGAATTTGATGCTTCGGATGTACGTGCATCAATCATCGGAGCGATTGCCATCAAAGTACAGGAACCGGTTTTCGAATCACAAACCAAGACTAAATTAGGATCGACCAATATTGGTCCTGATGGTCCGACGGTTCGTACCTTCATCAATGACTTTGTAAAAAAAGCATTGGATGATTACTTGCATAAAAATCCAGCAACAGCGGAGGCTTTACAGAAAAGAATCCTTCAATCTGAGCGTGAGCGTAAGGATATTGCCGGAATTAAGAAGTTAGCAAATGAAAGGGCGAAGAAAGCTTCCTTGCATAATAGAAAACTAAGAGATTGCAAGGTTCACTTCAGTGATAAGCATGAGCGTAACCTAGAGACAACCTTATTTATCACTGAGGGGGATTCTGCATCCGGGTCGATTACTAAATCAAGGGATGTTCAAACCCAAGCAGTCTTTAGTTTAAAAGGGAAACCTTTGAACTCTTATGGCTTGACCAAGAAAATCGTTTATGAGAATGAGGAATTCAACCTATTGCAACATGCTTTGAATATTGAAGATGGTATCGAAGGCTTAAGATACAATAATATCGTAATAGCAACCGATGCCGATGTGGATGGAATGCACATTCGTCTACTCTTGATGACTTTCTTCCTGCAATTTTTCCCGGAGCTTGTAAAAGCAGGACACGTTTCAATTCTGCAAACGCCATTATTCAGGGTCCGTAATAAGAAGGAAACCATCTATTGTTATTCGGATGAGGAGCGTGTAATTGCGATCAACAAATTGGGTAGCAAACCAGAGATTACACGATTCAAAGGACTGGGTGAGATTTCGCCATCGGAGTTTGGCATGTTCATCGGCGAGAATATCCGATTGGAACCTGTTATCCTATCAAAAGACAATAAGCTTCCACAATTGTTGGAATATTATATGGGTAAGAATACCCCTGACCGTCAGGTTCATATTGTAAACAACTTACGTGTTGAGTTGGATACGGAGGATGACATGGTCAATACAAAAGAAGAATCTACCGAGGAGGATTTGGTAGACGCGGTTCAAGAAGCCGTATAACATATTGGGGAGGAGGATTTCTCCTCCCATTTTTACAACCTAACCTACATGAATACGCAAACCTTAATTCTCATCCAGTGTACGGATGCCGTTGGACTTGTTGCCATTATTTCGAATGTTTTGGCGGAGCAGGAGCTCAATATTGTCACCATGCGCGAATTTGTGGATGAGGCCAATAAGAAATTCTTTGTACGTGTAGTCTGTGCTGGGGAACTTTACAATTCGGAGGTTCTTCATCAGGCGCTAACGGCGAGGTTACCAGCCAACAGTCAGGTGATGGTTAATCCGAACCAAAGAAAAAGAATTGTGGTTTTGGTCACCAAGGAGCATCATTGTTTGGCGGATATTCTGGTTAGGAATTATTTTAACACCATGCCTGCGGAAGTAGTAGCCGTTATTGGCAACTACGATAATTTACAGGAATTCACCGAGAAATTTGATCTCCCATTTCACTATGTCAGCCATCTAGACAAGAGCAAAGAACAGTTTGAAGAAGAGCTCGCCGAAGTGATTTCCAGCTATTCTCCAGACTATATTATCCTTGCGAAATTTATGCGTATCCTGTCACCAAACTTTGTTTCCAAATTCAGAGGACAGTTGATCAATATCCATCATTCCTTCTTACCTGCCTTCATCGGAGCTAATCCCTACAAACAGGCTCATGACCGCGGTGTTAAAATCATCGGCGCGACCGCGCACTTTGTCACCGACGACCTGGATGAAGGACCCATCATCGTTCAAAACACCAAATCCATCGACCACAGCTACGATGTCCAGCACATGCGCACAGCAGGTACCGAAATCGAAAAAGCAGTCCTCAGCAGCGCTATCCAACTCCTAGCAGAGGATAGAGTGATGCTGCATGGTAATAGGACAATTGTTTTTGGCTAAAGCAAGATTTGAGATTTGAGATATGTGACATGAGATAGTAGAAAGGGCAGTCCCAGAATAAAGTGGATTGCTTTTAAACTTTAATGTCCATTCTGTTTTCTTGCTGCAGGTTTCTCAAATCTCACATCTAATATCTCACATCTGATTTATCAACCTTGTGACCAATATCATATTTTCTCTTTGCTTACTATTACTTTTTAGGTGCTGAATGTTTTGTTATTTGCGGACATTAAGGTTGCATGCTTTGAGGGTTTGGGAGATATGGATTTGGGAGGGATTGAATTGGATTTTTGGAATATGGATGGAGGAGGCGAAGCAACAATGAAAGAGATTAAAGGTTTAGGTCTAAATAGTGAAAACGCTCCTGCAATACAGTTTTCTGTGTCAGGTGCTATGGAAAATCGCAGGAGCATTATTTGAACTTAAATCGGATGAATGTGCCCTTTAAAATGTGTAATAAATAAAACCTACCTATGAACAACAAAAAAGCCATCAATCGATGGCTTTTTACTTTATATTTTTTTAGATTTTACTTTGCTATTTTTCGGAATTTCCCGAATACTCCCAATGGAAGTTTAGGACCAGCGGTTGCTTGCAGGAACAACTCTCCGATTTCAAGGTTTTCCACCTGTGGGAATGATGTTCTGATCAGGTTTTCAACGATTACTGATGAAAATCCCAATGAGTAGGTATTCAGGATTAGGAAGTGTTCCTTTGGATCCAGTAATTGAACAACATCACGCATCATCTCCATGATATGGTCTTCAAGTTTCCATTTTTCACCTTTAGGACCATGTCCATAAGCTGGAGGGTCAAGAATAATCCCGTTGTAGGTATTACCACGCTTCAGCTCACGTTTCACGAATTTCAAGGCATCTTCCACCACCCAACGGATGTCGGTCAATCCCGAGAGTTCTTGATTTTCATTAGCCCAAGTTACCACCTGTTTGATGGAGTCAACATGGGTTGTATCTGCACCAGCAGCTTTTGCAATCAAAGAAGCACCGCCAGTATAGGCAAATAAGTTTAATACCTTAGGTTTCGGAGTCTTGAATGATTTTACAGAATTTGAGATATAATCCCAATTGACAGCTTGTTCAGGGAAGATTCCCACATGTTTGAAAGAGGTTAATCCAAGTCTGAATTTTATGGCTGCATCCTCATTTTTATATTGGATATGCCAGCGGTCTGGGGTTTTAGGATTTTTTTTCATCCAATCTCCAGAAGTTGCCGACCGACCTTTGAACTTGATATGGTACCTTTTATTCCACTCAGCATCCCCCAATGCCTTTGGCCATACAGCCTGAGGTTCAGGACGAATTAGGATCAATTCACCAAAACGTTCTAATTTTTCGAAATCACCACAGTCGATTAGTTCATAATCTTTCCAATGTTGTGGTGTAAGGAGTTGAATTTGGGTATCGTTGTTCAAGATGCTTTATTTAATGAAAATTATTTTGCAAAGATAGGAAATTCAAAGAAAAAGGAATTACTCATCTTTTTTCAAGGTATTCCGAGCAGCTTTCATCAGTGGGCTAGCAAAAACAAAGTCGTTCAATTCTTTATTATCGGATTTTAACATGTCCTGATTGGAGCCTTCCCAATATTTCTTCCCTTTGTAGAGGAATAGAATATAATCGCCGATTCCCATTACAGAATTCATATCATGGGTTACAACGACCGTAGTACATTTATATTCTTCTGTCAGGTCTTGCACAAGTTCATCAATGAGGATGGATGTTGCAGGATCAAGTCCGGAATTGGGTTCATCACAGAACAGATATTTGGGGCTCATGCTTATGGCACGAGCAATACCGACTCTTTTTTTCATCCCTCCCGATAATTCCGAAGGATAGAGTTTATTTTTCCCAGCGAGGTTTACCCGTTCAAGACAGAAATTAGCACGATCAATTTTTTCGCCTTTACTCATTTCGGTGAACATATCCAGGGTAAAGACGATATTCTGTTCAACGGTCATGGAGTCGAAAAGGGCGGAGTTTTGGAAGAGCATTCCAATTTCCTTACGGATTGGTACTTTCTCTTCGAAGTCCATTTTGGTGAATTCCTGTTTATCGAAGAACACCTTCCCTTGGTTTGGTTGATGGAGTCCGACAATACATTTGAGCAGGGTACTTTTTCCAGAACCGGAGCCACCAATGATTTGGCTGACTTTACCGGGTTCAAAAATGGCATCAATACCATCTAACACCACATTATCGCCAAAAGATTTATGAATATTTGTTATTTCGATCATAGAGAATTACAACATTAAAGCAGTGATTAAATAGTCACATGCTAGAATAGAAATACAACCGATTACCACGGCTCTGGTACCGGCTTGTCCTACTTCCAAGGCACCACCACGCACATAGAACCCTTTATAAGCAGGAACGGAGGTGATAATAAAGCCGAATACGGTTGCTTTCACCATTGCGACCACCATGGTAAAGCCATTAAATCCACCGCGGATCCCTTCGATATAATCATCCGGGGTTACAGCACCAGATAATGCACCCCCCAAAAGACCGCCAATCAAGGCACAACCAATGGCAAAAATTACCAAGGCAGGTACCATAATAATTCCGGCAATAATTTTAGGAAGAATCAGGTATCCGGCCGCATTAATACCCATGATTTCCAGGGCATCAATTTGTTCCGTTACGCGCATAGATCCGATTTGGGAGGAAATAGAAGACCCTACCTTACCCATTAATACCAAGCCAGAAATGGTTGGTCCTAATTCAAGAATATTGGAGTCACGGTTGATTTGACCAATTACTGAGGTTGGAATCAAGTCAGACACCAACTGAAAGGCAATTTGCATCGTCATTACCGCACCAATAAAGGTAGAAATAATCACAATTAAGCCCAACGACCCCACTCCTATCTCTGTCATTTCATGGAAGATTTCCTTTAAATAAATCTTCATTTTCTCAGGTTTCCGAAAAACCTTTTTTAGTAGCAAGAGATATTCACCAAAATAATAAAATATCATACGTTGGTTTTATTATATATTTTGTTTTTAATCACTATTTCTAACGAATGGTCCAGCAAAATGTTTTGGACGTGTTCAAGATACAAATTCTCATTGAATCTTTTCACCGACAAAACTAATTCATTTACCGAAAAAATGAAGAGTCAAGCCTATTTTCCATTAATTAATTTGTATTATCGTAGTAGTTTTGGTTCAACAAAGCTAACAAACAATGAACAATAAAATTGCAACAGGTATATGGTTGGTATTTGCAGGATTAGTTTTTCTGCTACACAACATGAAGGTTATAGATTTCAACTTCTACGGCATTATTAACTTATGGCCATTAATATTAGTATCCATAGGTATAAGTCTCTTGCTTCAAGGAAGAACATATTCGAAATATATTGTCATCGCTTCCAATATTATCCTATGTGGAATTATTTTCTACAAAGGAATTACCAGCAAGGATACTTTTTATGACCGTCTTGGAAACATCGAAGTGAATACCGGTGATGATATTGAAGGTCCATTTACGCAAGTTGTTTCACAGAACTTAAGTGAAGATACCGAAACTGCAAAGTTGACCATCAATGGTGGAGCAGCAAAATACAATTTCAGCGCTGGGAAAGACTCAAGCTTGATCTTGGATGCCAAAACTGCGCAGGCAACTGCTTCCTTAAACTTACAAAGCAAGGGAGAAAAGAATGTCAGCATGGAGTTGACCAGCAAGATGAAAAACAACAAATACAACAACAGCTTGATCGAAGTTGCCTTGAACACAAAACCGCTATGGGATTTAGAGTTCAATGTTGGTGCTGCAGCCATCACTGGTGATTTCAAGCAAATGCGGATTGGAAAACTAGAAGTAAATTCAGGTGCTAGTTCCTTGAATTTATATCTTCCAAAGCCTTCTGATGGTGTTTGTGACATTGAAGTAAACACCGCCGCATCAAAAGTAATATTGTACTTACCAAAAGGAGCAGCATGTCAAGTAGAAACTGACGCCTTATTCTCCAACAATAAATACGAGGATGTAGATGTTGTGATCGATGATGTCCGCAAGAGCAAGAATTTTGATCAAGAAACCAATAAGTATGATATCAAAGTTGCGGGTGCTGCAAATTCATTATCGATATTACGATACTAAATCTGAAAATTAGCTAACTTTGCCTTGATATGGAAAGTAAGCATCTGACAACATTAGCTGGGGGTTATTGCAACAGCAAGACGGAATATTCACGATTCTTTACCCGTGAGGTACAGATTGGGGATATTCCAATGGGCGGGAATAATCCGATTCGGATCCAGAGTATGACCACGGTTGACACCATGGATACCATGGGTTCGGTGGAGCAAACCATCAAGATGGTGGATGCAGGCTGTGAATATGTACGCATTACCGCACCTAGTATCAAGGAAGCTGAAAACCTAGCGAATATTAAAAAAGAACTTCGGGCAAGGGGTTATACTGTACCCTTGGTTGCTGATATCCATTTTACCCCTAATGCTGCTGAGGTAGCCGCGAGAATCGTCGAAAAAGTGCGGGTAAATCCAGGAAATTACGCTGATAAAAAGAAATTTGATCAAATCGATTATACAGATTCAGAATATCAAGGAGAGTTGAATCGGATTTACAAGAAATTCGCTCCATTGGTAAACATCTGTAAGGAATATGGCACAGCCATGCGGATTGGCACCAACCACGGTTCACTTTCCGACCGGATTATGAGCCGTTATGGGGATACTCCGGAAGGCATGGTTGAATCCGCATTGGAATTTATCCGGATCTGTGAAGATTTAAATTATTATAACCTTTGTGTTTCCATGAAATCTTCCAACCCGATGGTGATGGTGCAAGCTTATCGCCTATTGGTTGAGAAAATGGTTGCTGAAAACATGAACTACCCCTTACACCTTGGTGTGACTGAAGCTGGTGATGGTGAAGACGGTCGAATTAAATCAGCGGTAGGAATTGGAACCTTGTTGGAAGATGGCTTAGGCGATACTGTTCGGGTTTCACTAACGGAAGAACCAGAAAAAGAGGCTCCCGTTGCAATTGCCTTGGTAAACCGATACAGTAAAAGAGTTAAGGAATTAGAACAATCCAAAGAAAGAGAAATTATCAAGATTGCTCCTTCGCAAGAAACAAAACCTTATAGCTCACAGGAAGTAAATGCATTTATTGGAGGATCATTAGTTCCAAGAATCATTGTTGACCTGTCGACTAAAAATCTAAAAGATCCTTTTATACTTTCTGACGTAGGTTATAAATACGATGCGATCCTAGACAAATATCATATGGGTGATCAATCTGTTGATTTTGTTTATTTAGGGGACTCCTTGCCATCCTTTACGATGCCAGGGAATTTAAAACAATTGTATAATTACAAAACCTGGAAAGGTTTAGAAAATAAAACCAATATCCATCCCATTTATAGCATTGAAGAATTCAATACTGCTGAATTGAAAGATTCAGCCATGAATTTGATCTATGTGAGCAATGATCAATTGGAGTCGGAAGAATTTGCGAATCTGCAGGTTGATAAAACGACAGTTTTTATATTAGAGACGGATCATTTACATGGAATGGCGGATCAAAGGCAGTTTTTTGCTAACCTGCAAGAGATAGGTATTGATTGTCCGGTCATATTAAAAAGGAGTTATCCTGCTTCAGATTTTTCAGGTCCTGTTGGTGACATCATGGATCCGGAGGAACCAATTTCGAAAATTCAATTATATGCGGCGACAGATTTCGGAGCCTTATTGATTGATGGATTAGGATCAGGAATTTGGTTGGATTCAATAGCTACTCCGACGGATAAGATTGCTTCGGTATCCTTTGGTATTCTTCAAGCGACAAGATCCAGGATTTCAAAAACAGAATATATTTCCTGTCCAAGTTGTGGAAGAACTTTATTTGACCTTCAAGAAACTACTCAAATGATCCGTAGCCGGACCAATCATTTAAAAGGGTTAAAAATCGGTATTATGGGTTGTATCGTCAATGGTCCTGGGGAGATGGCGGATGCTGATTATGGTTATGTTGGAGCAGGTCCAGATAAGATTACCCTATACCGTGGTAAAGAAGTGGTAAAAAGGAACGTTTCATCAGCCAAGGCATTGGATGAGTTGATTGATATCATTAAATCCGACGGCCTTTGGGTAGAAGAGGAAGCTGGAAAATAAATAAAATATAAGGAGCAAAAGCTCATAAATGAATCCCTCAAACAATGAAGATTCCATAAAATAACAAGGGCGATGTTTGTAAAAACATCGCCCTTGTTTATCTAGATAATTGTTGTCTTATTTTACTTTTTTGAAGCGCATGGTTGCGATATCACCTACGATCAATGTTAAGGTGTTATCATTTACACTTTGTACATTCACTTTTTGCAAAGACTGAATGAATAAAGGCTCGCCTTCACCTGGACATGCCATTCTAGTAGTAGCAAGCGGACCGAATTTAATATTCTTACCATTTACTGTTACAGAAGAATTGAAGGTATTACAACCTGCATTTCCAGAAACTTTAGTAGAACCGGCATCAAAAATTAGGGTCGGTTTTTTATCAGGGTACAATTCATTGAAAGGTTTCGATGAATTTGCGATATAATCTAATTCCCAAGTTCCTTCCAGACTCACTTCTGCATCCACTTTTTGGAATTTCGCCAATGGCATTCTACGACCAACGTTTAGCGATAAGATTCCATCTGCTAACGAATAGTTATTTGTTGTTTTGAATACTTCAGCTAATAATTTATCTGTTTCCATATCTTCACAAGCCATCATTGTTGACATTCCTGGTTTGAAAGATATCTGATTTGTACCTGCAATAACATATTCACCGCCCATGGTATTACAACCACCTGAAGCCGAATAGCGAGATTCTTCCGCCATAAAGACTAAGAATGGTTCTTTACCATTTAATTTCTCAGGAACTTTTTTACCATTTAATTCAATTAAACGCCACTTGTTTCCAGTGATTTCAGCGAAGTCAGGATTTTGGTTCCCAGTTGTTTTCTTTGCTCCTGCACATCCTGCAAATAAAATTGTGATTACTGCTAATACACTAAAAATAGATTTTTTCATAGATAACATTGTTTAAACTACTATATAAATACCCAAAATATTTCAAAAGGTTTAAAATATTTTTAAAATTCCTTAAAATCCATATCAATAATTGGTGATTTCAGGAAAATACAGAATGATAATTCAACAGATTGTCCATTGTACCATCATATATTTTATGAGATAATGCAAATACCATGCAAGGATTCCATGAGAGTCCGAAATAACAATATTTTAAAAAATTGCACTGAATGCTGTTCAAAATGATATTAGTTATGGCTTATTTAATGGTATTTCCTTATGTTTGTAGCTAATTAAGAATTAATCTAAAAAGAAGATTGGACAGCTTAATCTTGAATATCCTAACACCTGTAGCAATATTTTTGTTTATTGCCTTGTTTACGCTTTTTGCAGTCTATGCTGAGCGTAAGATAGCAGGTTTCGTACAGGACCGTCTTGGTCCGATGGAAACGGGAAAATTCGGGTTATTACAAACCATCGCAGATATCCTTAAATTACTTCAGAAAGAATTTATTTCTCCGGCAGCATCGGATAAGATATTATTTGCGATCGCGCCGATTATTATTTTCGTAGCGGTATTTATTGGTTATAGCGTAGTGCCTTGGGGTCCTGATCTATTACCGTCCAATACCCATACCGGATTATTTTTTATTATGGCCGTTGTTTCCATCGATGCGATCGGGATATTAATGGCAGGTTGGGGTTCCAACAATAAATATTCATTATTGGGTTCTATTCGAGCCATTGCGCAGATGATCTCCTATGAATTGCCGGTAGGATTATCGTTGATCGCAGCTGTGATGATCACACAAACATTGAATCTAAATGAGATTGCCCTCAATCAAGGGATATGGGCAGATCAAGATATATACTTTTTAGGTTTCTGGAAGGTCAATGACATTGGGGGGATCTTATCCTGGAACATTTTCCAGGCTCCACACCTCTTGATCAGTTATGCCATATTTTTCATTGCCTCCTTGGCGGAGTGTAATAGGGCGCCATTTGATATTCCAGAGGCGGAGAGTGAGCTTATTGGCGGTTTTCATACAGAATATGGGGGCATTCGATTTGCCTTTTTATTTCTTGCGGAGTATGCCATGATGTTTTTGGTAGCCATGTTAGGCGTGGTTATCTTTTTAGGAGGCTGGAATACCATTTTACCAAATATTGGTGCCGTTCGATTGGCAGATTGGACAACGGGACCATTTTGGGGTGTATTCTGGACTTTGATAAAATCATTGTTCATTGTTGCCGTTCAGATTTGGATACGTTGGACCCTTCCACGGTTCCGGGCTGATCAGCTGATGACTTTATGTTGGAAAATATTGATTCCATTAGCTTTCGTATGCATGGCAATATCGGGGCTATGGCGAATTTTAATTATGATATAATTGATCTTAAAAACGACCATACAAGGAGTGGCAACGGCCTTAAAAGGACTTACTTTAACAGTGAAGCACCTTTTTAGTGCCCGAAAGGCTCGTCGATCGCTGGACATCAAAAAAGATCATTATTTTGATGAGCAGTCGGGAGTGACTACGGTTCAATATCCAAAAGTAACCATGCCTATTCCAGAGGTTGCACGGTATCAATTGGATGTAGAAATAGACGATTGTATAGTCTGCGATCTATGTGCCAAAGCATGTCCAGTTGATTGTATCACTATAGAAGCCATTAAATCCCCTGAAGCGATAGGAAAAACTTCAGATGGATCGGTAAAGAGATTATATGCTGCGGAGTTTGATATCGACATGGCAAAATGTATGTACTGTGGATTATGTACCGTTGTATGTCCGACGGAGTGTATTACCATGACCGATAAATACGATGTAGTTACCAGCAATCTTGCGGATTTGACCTATTCATTCGCAGAGATGTCGGATGCTGAGATCAAAAAACGTAAGGAAGAGTGGACGAAGTTTCAAGCTGAGAAGGAGGCAGCAAAGAATAAATAATGGAGTTAGCCATTTTTTACGCCTTTGCAGCATTGACCTTGGGTTCGGCTTTATTGGTAGTTAGCTTAAAAAACACAGCTAGAGCCTTATTCTTATTCTTCGTTGTTCTATTTGGAATGGCGGGGTTATTTATTTTTGCTTTAGCAGATTTTGTTGCCATTACCCAAATTATGGTATATGTTGGTGGGGTATTGATCTTAATGATTTTTGCTTTTATGTTGTCCAACAAGGAACTTTTGGCCGATTTGCAAAACACATCGAGTAAATTCCTATCCCTACCTAATTGGCAAACCTTAATCCTATGTTTGGGATTTTTAGGCGTTATGATCTATGGGATTATCGAATGGCAGGAGAATACGCCAAAATGGATTACGGAAAATATTAGAAGTGGAAACATTTTAAAATCCACTGACAACAACATCAATCAATTGGGCTTAAAATTTATGACCCAATATATTCTACCTTTTGAGGTAATTTCCATTTTTCTATTAGCGGCTTTGATTGGGGCGGCTCATCTTTCCAGAAAGGAGGATCCGAAGTGATTACCTTGACCCATTTTCTAGTAGTATCGGCTTGTTTATTTTGCATCGGACTGTACGCTATTGTAGCCAAGAGAAATGCGATTATGATTTTGGTGGGAATAGAATTTATTATCAATGCAGCGATTCTGAATTTAGTAGCATTCAGCAGGTATGATAAAATCAACTATAGCGGACAGGTTTTTGCATTATTTGCCATTGTATTGGCCGCAGCATCCGTTGCAGTAGGTTTAGCCATTATTCTAAATCTATATAGAAAGTATAAGAGTATTAACCCTGAAAATATTACAGATTTAAGAGACTGATGGGGGATTTATTAAACATATCACCTATCCTGGGAAGTATTATCGTCGTAGTACTTCCATTGCTTGCGTTTTTAGCGCAGGCTATTTTGGGTAAGCGGGATCAGTCTGGAAATATTGCCCTAGCCTCCATAATCCTCAGCAGCCTATTTTCGGTCGCTTTTGTATTTATGGAAATTTGGCGTTCAGAGCCTATCTCATCGAATTATTCCTGGTTCACGATAGGCACCCATAATTTCACCATAGGTATTTTATTAAACAACCTGACGGTTCTTATGCAATTGATCGTATGTGTGATTGCATTACCCGTTCATATCTATTCACGTTCTTACATGAAAGGAGACCCCGGGATTCATCGTTATTGGATGTATTTGAGTCTCTTTTGTTTTGCGATGTTGGGATTAACGATTTCCAACAATCTCTTTATGATGTATATCTTTTGGGAGTTGGTTGGTTTTGCATCCTATCTATTGATTGGGTTTTGGTTTACGCGAGAATCTGCTGTACAAGCAAACAAGAAAGCCTTTATCATCAACCGGATTGGAGACCTAGGATTTCTATTAGGAATTGCTTCTGTATATAGCTTTTATGGCAGCTTAAACTTGGTTGAGTTATTTGGCAAAGAAGGATTATTCTATCAGACTACTGACATTCCATCTGGCTGGATGACCTTTACAGGTTTATGTTTCTTTGTTGGTGCGATGGCTAAATCGGCACAATTCCCATTGCATGTATGGTTACCTGATGCGATGGAAGGTCCGACATCAGTGTCCTCTTTGATTCATGCTGCGACGATGGTTGCTGCAGGGGTATTTTTATTATGTACCGTATTCCCGTTATTCAATGAAACAGCATTATTGATCATTGCTATCATTGGAACAATCACCGCATTTATTGCTGCTTATTTTGCCTTGGGGCAACGTGATATTAAAAGGATTTTGGCCTTTTCCACGATTTCTCAATTAGGGTTTATGGTAGTTGCTGTAGGTGTAGGCGCTTGGGATGCTGCTATGTTTCACCTAGCGACACATGCCTTTTTCAAATGTTTACTATTCTTGGCGGCAGGAGCTGTCATCCATGAAATGCTGCATTTAAAAGAGACCCATAATTTAGACTTCGACCCTCAGGATATCAACAATATGGGTGGATTGAGAAAATGGATGCCGAAGACCTTTATCTTGATGTTAATCGCTTCATTGGCATTGGCAGGATTTCCATTGACTTCTGGATTTCTATCAAAAGATGCAATCTTGATTTCTGCCTTTGAATGGGCTGCGCATCATGGCGGAGTATATTTTATTATTCCAATTGCCTTAACCATAGTAAGTATTCTAACTGCATTTTATATTGGTCGATTGATCTTTAAGGTTTTCTTTGGAGAGTTTAAACTTAAATTGGAGAAACCGCATCTGCATGAAGCCAGTTCAACGATGATAGGTCCTATGATCTTTTTAGGGATTTGCTGTTTATTCATCGTGTTTTCCTGGAATCCATTGGCTTACCATCACTCTTTTATATTAGCTGGTTTTAATGTGCAATATCCGTTTTCGGAGATGCATTCTTTACACTTGATTTTACCAGTGGTAATAACATTAGGATCGGCGATTTCTTGGGTAATCGGATGGAACTGGTATGTGAAGAACAATTATCCATTGAATCCGAACAATAGCTGGATTGAAATATCCTTAAATCAAGGTTATTTGAATGAAGGATATCAAAAAATGTTCGTGAATAGCACGTTGAGCTTGAGTAATGGCTTGTATTGGATTGATCGAAATATTGTAGATGGATTTGTGAATCTCTTAGCAGGCCTAACCAGAGGGTTGGCAAATTTCAGTGCTTGGATAGATAAGAACCTGGTTGATGGTTTAGTGAATAGTATTGCTGGCACGGCGTATTACATTGGACATTTATTAAGATGGGTACAAAACGGAAGGCTACAGAACTATTTGGGTTTCGCCTTTACGGTATTATTAATTGGAATAATTTATTTGATATTAAAATAAGATGGGTGCATTATCCTTACTTATATTTTTGCCTTTGCTAGCTGTTGCAGGCATTTTGTTGCTTCCGAACCGATTGGGACAGAGCTTCAAATATATTGCTTTGCTGGTCACTTTGATTCAATTTGGATTGGCGGGTTATTTATACGCCAATTTCGAGGGATCTGCAGGTGCCTTTAATGAGGTATCCACATATCAGTATGTGGAGCAATTGCCATGGATTAGGCTGAGTTTAGGCTCCATGGGTAAATTGGAGATCGATTATTTCTTGGGTGTAGATGGTTTTTCATTGCCATTGCTATTGCTGAGTTCCTTTGTCATGTTGATGGCTGTAGGTGCGTCATGGAATATGGAGAAAAGTAAAAAAGGATATTTTGCCTTGTTGATGCTATTGAATACTGCAGTAATGGGTATTTTCTGTGCATTGGACTTTTTCTTATTCTATGTATTCTACGAGGTAATGCTGCTTCCATTATACTTTTTGATTGGTATTTGGGGCGGAGCAAGAAGGGAATATGCTGCGATCAAGTTCTTTATTTATACCCTATTTGGTTCCGTATTTATGTTATTGGTTATTGTTGGGCTTTATTTCTCAGTTCAAAACCCACATACCGGAGCACATACTTTCAATATGTTATATATGATGAATCCTGAGAATTATGTTCCGGGATCCTTCTTTGATTTCTTAGGGAATGCCAATGAGATATTAGGGATTCCAGCAAGGATGATAGGATTTATCGTATTATTCATTGCCTTTGCCATCAAGATTCCTATTGTCCCATTACATACCTGGTTGCCTGATGCGCACGTAGAAGCACCTACACCAGTTTCGATTATCCTTGCCGGAATTTTATTAAAAATAGGTGGATACGGAGTCATTCGGATCTGTCTGGGGATTTTTCCAGATGCTATGGCTGATGCCAATTGGTGGTTGGGGTTGATAGGTGTGGTATCCATTATATATGGGGCATTGAATGCCTTGGCACAAACGGACCTGAAGCGATTAATTGCATATTCCTCGGTTTCACATATGGGGTTTGTGTTATTGGGAATATCCTCCCTGACTGCGGAAGGTATTTCTGGGGCCATGTTTCAGATGTTGAGTCATGGATTTTTATCGGCAGCCTTGTTCTTCTTAGTTGGAGTCCTGTATGACCGTGTTCATGACCGATATATCTACAATTTTAGAGGATTGGCTAGCATTATGCCAAAATATACAGCCTATGTGGCGATTGCATTTTTTGCTTCACTAGGTTTACCAGGGTTTTCAGCGTTTATCGGTGAGGCCTTTGTCATTATTGGGACCTTTAATGCTGAAAGTATGCAGACGGGAATTCCACGATGGATGGCTATTTTCGGATCCTTGGGAATTCTGATGAGTGCGGCATATTTCCTTTGGACCTTACAACGTATGTTTTTTGGACAAACACGATTAAAAGGTGGAGAAACCTGGGTTGCCGAATTAACGGATTTAAATAAAAGAGAACAGATAATCTTATTTCCAACCTTAGCATTAGCCTTATTATTAGGAGTAATGCCATCCTTGGTTTTTGGGGTATTAAACAACTCCGTGTTGAGTTTATTGGATTTGGTTACAGCATATTTGTAGGGATTTAGGGAAATGAACGATTTTGCTTTTCAAGTTTCGGACCATATAGATCAGATTATTCGATCGGTACCCTTGTTCAAGGTTGAGTTAACCCTGTCCATTGGCTTCCTATTGAGTATCGCTTGTACCTTATTTTTTGATAAGTATTGGAAGCATTCATCCTTCTTTATCAGTCTTTTGAGTATAATCGCGTCTACGGTCATATTATTTTCCCAACATGATTATGCAAACTACGGCTTCTATGGGATGTTGACCATTGATAAGACCGCTTATTTTGCGAGGCTTTTCATTGCATTTGGTCTATTTATTTCGGCAATATTTATTCAACAATATTTCCAACATAGGGAATTTACTCGTCGGAAGGGCGATTTATATAGTATTTTATTAGCTGCGGGTATTGGGATGAACCTGATTTCGATGACCACACATTGGTTATTGGCATTTATTGCCATTGAAATGGTTTCCATAAGTTCCTATATCATGGTAGGCTATTTCTCAGAAAATAAGAAGCAGGCTGAGGCAGCAATGAAATATGCCCTCTTTGGATCTGCTTGTTCGGCAGTCATGCTCTATGGTCTTTCATTGGTTTATGGGTTTACAGGGGATTTAAACTTTGCGAGTCCGAGACATATTCAAGGATTAATTGCTGCTCCAGGGGTGATGTGCAGTATAGCCTTATTGTTTGTTTTTACAGGGATAGGTTTTAAATTAAGTTTTGTTCCCTTCCACCTGTGGGCACCAGATGTATATGAGGGAGCAGCGACTCCAGTAACAGCATTCTTATCCACAGTTCCTAAAATAGCGGCGATAATCTTGATGAGTCGATTGGCTGCAGCTTGGATCAGTACACCATTCTTCTTCTCGGAATTGACCTTTATGTTTATTTCCGTAGTCGCCATCGTGACCATGTTATTTGGTAATCTGATTGCATTGCGACAAACAGATATCAAAAGGATGATGGCTTATTCCTCCATTGGACATACTGGTTTTCTGTTGATGGCTATTATTGGATATACCAATGGTCAGCAGGATATCCTCTTCTATTATATCTTCATCTATGTATTGATGAACCTGGGAAGCTTTGCCTTTATTGATGTTTTGGAACAAAAATTAGGTAGCACTGCCTTTTCCTCCTATACTGGATTGGGTAAAAAACTACCTGTTATTTTCACCTGCTTTTCCATTCTAGGTATTTCATTGGTGGGAATCCCTCCTACTGCGGGATTTGTTGGAAAGCTATTGGTTTTTAGCAGTATCTTTGAAATCTATCAAAATAGCACAGATTTAATCTTTTTATGGTTATTAATCATTGGCGCATTAACTTCAGTAATATCCTTATTTTATTATTTTAAAATCCCTCTTTTCGCTTTCTTAAAATCAAATAAAGAAGAAGAAATTCAGCCCAAGGAGAATTACAGTAAGACGATGTTGGTTATTGGGGTAATTTTAACCATTTCAATAATCGTATTGGGCTTATTCCCGAGTATTTTCTTAAAGTATTTAGCTATTGGCAATTAGTTTCTTAAGATTTAATTATTGAATCTTTCTCAAAAAATAAAGTAGGCATATCCATTAAATAAGTATCGTTTTTAGGAGGTTTTGGAGGTTTCCAATGCCAACTACTAAATAGTAAATACTATATTTGTACATGATCTCTTCAATAGCAAACAACATTTTTCAGCAGGTAATTGAAGATTACCATGTTCACGATAAGATTGACCAGCCGATTGTGAATCCATACAGCCGCGAGAGCTTGGAGCATTTATTATATTTAAAATGCTGGATTGATACTGCTCAATGGCATATGGAAGATGTGGTCCGGAATCCGAATATTGATCCTCGTGAGGGTTTATACTGGAAAAGAAGAATTGACAGACAAAATCAAGAACGTACCGATACAGTGGAATTTATTGATAGTTATTATTTGCAGGAATTCAAGGATGTCGTTGCTCAACCTGATGCAAAGATCAATTCTGAAAGTCCGGCATGGGCAATTGATAGGCTTTCGATTCTGGCTTTGAAGATTTATCATATGGGGCAAGAGACCTTGCGTACGGATGTGTCTAAAGCACATCAGGAGGCTTGCCAGGAAAAGTTGAATATCCTGTTGGAACAGCGCAAGGATTTATCACAAAGTATCGATGAGTTATTGAGTGATATTCAAGGCGGCAAGAAATATATGAAGGTGTACAAGCAAATGAAGATGTACAACGACCCGAACTTAAATCCTGTACTATACGGGGCACAGAAATAATTCATTGGAAATGAGGCGTATCCTGGTCACTAGATTTTCAGCAATGGGTGATGTAGCCATGGTTGCTTCAGTTTTAAGGGAATTTCAAGAACAGCATACGGACACTGAGATCATTATGGTTTCACGTCCGTTTTTTTCTGCCTTTTTTGAAGGGATTCCAAGGGTTATTTTTCATCCCATTGACCCCAAAGGAAAGCATAAAGGGGTAGCAGGACTTGTCAAGTTGTTCAATGAATTAAAAAAATATAAGGCTGCACAGGTTGCTGACCTACATAATAATATCAGGTCTAGGTTTTTGGATCTCCTTTTCAAAACTGCCGGATATCAGGTTCGGATTTTGGATAAGGGAAGACCGGAAAAGAAAGCCTTGACAAGAGATAAAAACAAAGTTTTTAAGCCTTTGAAGCTAACAACGGAACGCTATGCGGATGTTTTTCGAGCATTAGGTTACCGCATCGAACTAAGTCATCAACTTCAAAAACAACATCGATTAATTCCGCAAGGAATGATGCCGATCTTGGCATCAAATTCCAAGAAAGTTGGTATTTCTGCTTTTGCGCAACACAGCTTCAAAGTTCTACCTTTTGAGAAAATGGCTGCCGTAATCAAAGCGTTGGCTGAATTAGGCATTGAAGTTGTACTATTTGGTGGTGGCTCGAAGGAAAAGGAAATAACAGAGAAATGGGCAGAAGGATATCCTAACGTTCATTCTGTAGTTGGGAAATATAAGCTGAGAGAAGAGCTTGATATTATTGCACATTTGGATTTAATGATCAGTATGGACAGTTCTGGGATGCATATGGCATCCTTAATGGGAGTTCCTTGTATTTCAATCTGGGGGGCAACTCATCCATATGCTGGATTCTTGGGTTATGGTCAATTACTGGAAGATTGTGTTCAGGAGGAACATCCTAATAGACCAAACTCGGTTTATGGCAATAAATCATGCTTGTGTGATGGTGTTGAGGCGATTGACTTGGTTACAAGTGAAATGGTTGTGGAAAGGGTGAAGGGAAAAATAAAAGGATAATAGCAAATTAGGATTAGAAATACGTTTAACATAATATGGAAAAAATCTGTTTTTTAGTCTGTCAATACGGGAAAGAAGTAAATGGAGGGGCTGAATATCATTGCAAAATGCTGGCTGAACGACTAGTAAATGATTATGAGGTGGATGTTTTGACAAGCAAAACAATCAATTACAATACTTTTGAGCCATATTATAAGGATAATCGGGAAAACCTTAATGGTGTAAATGTATTGAGGTTTGACTGTAAGCCATTTGATGCCAAAGAACATAATATTTGGCGTAAGAAAACTAAATTTTCAAGAAAGGTAAGGAGGAATTTATTTCGATTGGGTCTTTTAGAATCAGTTGCAAATATGAATCCGGTTTGGAATTTAGGGATTGAAAATGAAGAAAACCTACTTAAAAGCCATGGTTTCTATTCAAAAGATCTCTTGGATTATTTAGAAACGCATAAAGAAGAATATAAGGCAATAATTTTGTTCTCTTATGTTTATCCGCATACTGTTTTTGGAGCTAGAATTGCCCCAGAAAAAACATTGTTGATTCCAACGGTACACAATGAGGGCGATGTATTTCGTTCAGTTCACACCCATGTATTTACGAGTGTAAAGCATATTGGATTCAATACGGAAGAGGAGCACCAGTTAAGCCTTAAGATATTTGGGAACAAAATGTCTGAAAATAGTATTCTCGCAGTTGGCGTTGAGACTGATTTTGAAAATGAGGTCCAATTAGCGGAATTAAAAGAAAAGTTCAATTTACCTGAGCGATATATACATTATTTTGGACGAGTTTGCGGGTCTAAAATGGATAAATTGATTCCTTGGTTTATTTCTTACAAAGAGAAACATCCCTCAGATCTAAAACTAGTTTTAACGGGGAGATTGTTTCAAGAGAAAATCGAACATCCGGACATCATTTACACGGGATTTGTGACGGATGAAGAGAAAGTATCATTGATAAAAAATGCGACTTTAATAGTTAACCCTTCAAGGAATGAAAGTTTATCATTACTTCTACTGGAGGCAATGGATCTTGGTAAGACAGTATTGGTAAATAGTAAATCAGATGTTTTGCTTGGCCATTCCATCAAGAGCGAAGGGGCAACGGAAGCCTATATGAGTGAGAAAGATTTTCATCAGAAAATACATAAATATATTTCAGATCCAACACTTATAGAATTGAACAAGGCCAGAGCAAAGGAATATGTCCAAAGAAATTATTCTTGGCCTTTGATCATGGGCAGATTAAAGAAATTGATTGAAGCTATGTAAATCTTTAGCTAGATAGAAATCAAAAATATATTTTAACAATTAGACAAGAATATATATAATTGAAATATTATATGCTAAAGGATTTATGAAGATAAAGGACTGTTCGCTTATTGTTGCTACCTATAATTGGCCGGGGGCACTGAATTTATGCTTAAAAAGCATTCTAGAGCAGAGCATCCTTCCAAAGGAAGTTATTATTGCTGACGATGGTTCTACGAATGAAACAAAAGAATTAATTGAATCCATTCGAAGCAGCTTTCCTATTCCCATCAAACATTTATGGCAAGAGGATCACGGTTTTAGAAAATCGATGATTCTAAATCAATGCTTTGCGGTCGCAGCATATGAATATCTCATTCAGATCGATGGAGATGTCTTTCTGCATAAAGATTTTATTCGTGACCACCTAAAAGCTGCTCGTCCGAATTATCTTTTGCAAGGTAGTCGTGTGATGTTGAGTGATGAATATTCCAAGAAGTTAATCGAAGAAAACAATGTTCATCCCAAATTACTCGGTGGAGGCAATAAAAGAATTGAAAATGGCATTAGATTCCCTCTCTTGTCAAATTTTCTTTTGAACAGATATAAGAATTCATTTCCAGTTTATTATGCTAGAGGCGCCAACATGTCTTTTTGGCGAAAGGATATCTTTGCTGTGAATGGTTATAATGAAGCGTATGAAGGTTGGGGTCATGAGGATAGTGATTTAACTTTACGGATGATGAATACTGGGGTAAAAAAATCAGTCATTAAATTTGCTGCAATTGTCTACCATCTTTATCATCCGGAGAAAAAGAACAATAATCAAGAGGCGCGAAATAAGGAAATCATGGAACAGACTCAAAAAGATAATATTACTTGGGTTGATAGTGGAATAGACAAATATTTAAACAATTAGAATGAGTGATTTATCGAAAAGACCGAATACTGTAGCCATTATGGTTTCTACATACAATTGGCCAGAAGCACTGGAAAGATGTGTGCAAACCATACTAGCCCAAGATAGATTACCCGATGAGATTTTAATTGCAGATGACGGATCTGGAGAAGCTACAAAACAGGCCGTAGAAAGATTAAAATCACTTTCTAAACTTCCCATTCATCACATCTGGCATCCAGATGAAGGGTTTCGTTTGAGCGTGATAAGAAATAAAGCGATTGAAGCCGCACAGTCTGAATATATTATACAAATTGACGGAGATATCCTATTAGACCCTCATTTTATTTCAGACCATCTGTCCTTAATTGAACCGAATGCATTTCTATGTGGAAGTAGAGTTTGGGTAGACCAAGAACAGAGTAAAGAATTGTTGGAACAAAAAGGGACCATTAAAGTTGATAGGAGTAAATTTCCGTTATCTTTTATTCTAAATAGCATGCGTTCTGGTTTTCTTTCTAGATTTTTGGCTGATAGATACAAAAAAAATCAACCTAAGATCTTGAGGGGATGCAATATGTCTTTTTGGAAAAGCGACCTTATAAAGGTTAATGGATATAATGAAAGCATTCAAGGATGGGGGGCAGAAGATTCTGAAATGGCTTTTAGGTTGATGAATAGTGGAGTTAAGAAGCGATTTTTAAAATTTGCTGCAGTTGCATATCATCTCTATCACAAAGAAAACAACAAAGATAATCTTGCAAAAAATGACCTCATACTAGAAGAAACCATTGATCAGAAGAAAACATGGACTGATTTTGGCATCAAAAAAGACTCAAAATCTTAAAAAAGTTTATCCAGATTGTAGCAATTTGAATTTTTAGGCGTTAACAATTAGAGATGGATTAGATTTCTACAGATGCCGATGAAAGAACTTGCTATAAATATTATTGGGTATATAAATAAACAATTTGGTCTTGGTGAAGGCACTAGAGCAAATATTAGAGCACTAAGAGCAGCCAATATTTCCACATGTATTAATGAATTCAATCATAATATTAATAAGGAAATTCTAGATCAAGAACATGAGGAAGTAGATGTTTTGAGCAACCAAAATTCTCATCCAATTAATATTGTCCAATTAAACTTTGATAAATTAACCTCATTCATTGAGAATTATTCGGATACTTATCTCAAAGGAAAGTATAATATTGGGTTTTGGGTTTGGGAACTGGAAAGATTTCCAGAGGTAGCTCATGTGTATTTTGACTTATTTGATGAAATATGGACGCCAAGCAATTATTCTGCAGAGTCCATCAGTTTGTATTCCCCCATTCCTGTAATCAATATTCCACATTCTATTGAGATATTAAATGTGCCTCATGATAGAGATTATTTTGATTTAAGTCAGGATAATTACTATTTCCTTACCATTTTTGATTACAACAGCTCTATAGAAAGAAAAAATCCAATCGGGGTAATTGACGCCTATGAACTTGCCTTTGGAAAAAACCATCCTACCGTAAAGTTGGTTATCAAAGCATCTGAAAGACCAAACTTTGAATCTGAAAAACAGTTAATTGATTTAAGATTATCGGAGAACGCATCAATCATCTATATTGAAAAAACATTAACCAGGGAAGAAATTCATAGTTTGATCAAACAATGTGATTGTTTCATTTCATTACACAGATCTGAAGGGTTTGGGCTAACCATGGCTGAAGCCATGTATCTGAACATACCTGTCATTGCGACCGACTATTCAGGTAATAAGGATTTTATGAACATCAATAATGGATTTCTTGTTAAGTACAAGCTGATATCTGCCGAACTTTACAACAAATTCAGCAGTGCGGAGGATATGTGGGCTGAACCTGACATTGCGGACGCTGCAGAAAAAATGAAGTTTGTTTTCCATAATCCAATGGAAGCAAACAAATTAGCATCAAGAGGCAATAAGGATATACAAGAAAGAAATAGTCCAGAATATATCGGTGCAAAAATGAGGGCCCGTTTAAATTTCATTCAAAACAACCTTTTGAAAAAAGCGTCAGGTAAAGATTTGTTGCAAGAAATTTCAAAGCAAAAAATAGAAATTTCTTTATTGAATGATAAGTTGGAATCGATTAAAAATCTGCCTTACATACAAATGAAAGTCAAATTCAAGAATTTCAAAAATCGATATTTGGGAAAAGATAAAAAGTACATTTGGGAATAAAAACCCTAAAAGATTTTATCATAATAGGCATTTTGTTGCTCTTGTTTATTTATCTCTTTTTTATGAATAATAGCAAACTCATACCCTTTACCTTTTAACCGTCCCATTTTTTTATAACCGGTCAAAACCTCATGAACTTTATTGCGCCACTTAATTGGATAATCGGTTTTGAGCTTTATTATCCTTGCCTGCCAGTCTGGGTAGTTAATATATCCATCTTCATTTAGTTTCCAGTTCCATTTTTTGAGATGTTCTTCTGTAATTCCTTCTACAGTATTGATCCTTGGAACATTGAAACAATCGTATTTAGACTTTAACGCGAGGTAACCTGGCAACTTTTCAACAAGCGAATCTGGCAACATTTCATCGGCATCAATTTGAAACAGATATTCGCACTTTGCCAATGTTATTAACTGATTTTTAAATGTAGCAAAATCTCCATTTAAATTTGACTCTGCCTTAATTATCTTATTTCCATAATTACTTAGAATTTCGGAAACCCCCTCATCTCTTTTCGTTACATCTTGTAAAACTACGATTTCATCTTTTTGTCTAATTCTTGGAATTAAAAAATCCAATAATTTTTTGATTTCCAATCGTTCATTACATACAGTAATTGCATATGTGATGGAAGGAAGCTTGCCAATTAAATATGAAAATATAGACACTAGGATAAATTTATTTTTGATTAACAACTATTGGAAAATTCTTTTCCAAAGATCGAAAATTATTTATTTTTCCAGAAATATTCCCTGTCTTAATTTTCGAATAATCTTTAAATAGGCTTTTGATGAACTTTTTTGATTTTATTTCATTTCTTGCAATTATATCAGATAAGTCTTTTATCCGCAAGTAATCCTTCTCTATCAGTTTTCCTTCATCCAAATAGATTATTACATCATGTTTCTGGAGTTTATTTTTTGATTCCAATCTTTCAGTTAAATCAATTTTTGTGGTTGTTTGATATTTATCCACATAACTTTTTTTACCAAGATCAGAATATACTTTCGCGAAAAAAGGTTCAATTTCAAACATTCCATCGACAGTTGCATTTTCGACAACGGCAACTAGGTCATATGCCTTTTTAAAAGAGCCATTGGGATGGCATCTCCATTTTCTGAAAAAATTCTTAAAACTCAATTCCTCAATAGCTTTTGTCTTTTTTTCAAATTCCTTGGAATACCTAGAAGTTTTGCTGACAAAATGATAACCAATAGCTTTCGGTACAACAATAAACCTTGCATTTTGAAGATAAAACCGCATTATAAGGTCCGAGTCTTCATAAAACATTGGATAAAACAAAGTATCAAGCCCCCCCATCTCAATTAACCATTGTCTCTCGACGCATATAAAGAAACTTTCATCATTGGTTTCAAAAGGATTTTGTTGCTTATGAGCCTCCTCTTCAACATACTTATCAAAGCCTTCCTCATCAAAGCTCATTATATCATTTCCAAAATCAATATTTGTTTTCCAATCTCTTTTATCACCTGCAAAAATTGGTGGCTCCACAAGCGAATAGAAGAGCACAGCATCCTTTTGCCATGATTTCACCAATTCCTCCAAAAATCCCTTACCAATTATGATATCATTATGCAGATAGCTAATTAGTTCTGAAGTAGATATTTCAACTCCTTTATTATAAGTGTGAGATAGTGACTTGGACTCTTCGGAATAATAATATTTTAAATTCTTATCATTTAAACTATCCAACCACTCATGGGTTCCATCGGTACTACCATAACTGACAAATACCACTTCGACCTCTTTATATAATTCGCGTAATCTTTTGTAGAATGACTGAGTGTAGTCTAAATTATTTTTTAATCCTACTATTAGCGATATTTTTTTTTCAAAATCCATTTTACTTATTAACCAGTACCACTATTTTCAACGAAGTTAATAAACATCTGTCAAAATACTATTTCTTAACAATTTCAGAACGATTTATTAATTATTAAATTTTTATCTTGTATACCTTACAAGCTAATAATATCATGAATACACTATACCTTATCAGACACGCCAAGGCTGAAGAACATACTTTTACGAAGGATGATTTTGACAGAGATTTACAGAAGAAAGGTCGCGAAAGAGCACATCGCATTGCAGAAGAGCTAAAGAAAACGCTTCAAATTGATGATAAAACCCTAGTGATTTCCTCTACAGCAAACCGCGCTATTCAAACTGCTGAGATATTTTGTGAGGTATTAAATTATCCAAAGGATGCAATCCAACAAACGAGAGATATTTATGAAGCCCACTTTATGGATATTCTCAAGGTTATCAATACTGTAGCTGACAAATATGATACTTTATTAGTATTTGGACATAATCCGGGACTTTCGAATTTGACGAACTATTTAAGTCATTCGGAGATCGAACTTGCGACTTCAAATGCTTCTAAATTGCAGTTGGAAGATGATTTATCCTTTAAAATGCTTGCTGGCGGAACTGCCAAGCTGGTAGGGATTTTAAAATAATAGTTTTTACCTTCGTATGTTATGGCAAACAAACTACAAGGTGAAAACTCCCCCTATTTAAAGCAACATGAACATAATCCTGTCCATTGGTTTCCATGGTCAGAGGAGACATTGGATAAAGCAAAGGCTGAGAATAAATTAATTATTGTCAGCATTGGTTATTCTGCTTGCCATTGGTGTCATGTCATGGAAAGGGAAAGCTTCGAAAACGATGCTATTGCTCAAACCATGAATAAGTTCTTTGTTTCAATAAAAGTTGATCGTGAGGAACGACCTGATATTGATCAGATCTACATGATAGCAGTACAACTGATGACGAATTCAGGAGGATGGCCATTGAATTGTATTTGTTTACCAGATGGAAGGCCTATCTATGGTGGAACTTATTTCAAACCTCAGGATTGGCAGCAGGTTTTGTTACAAATTGCCCAAATGTGGGAAGAAAAACCTGAAGTTGCTATCGAATATGCTGAACGCCTTACCCAAGGCATTAAACAAGCCGAAAAACTCCCTATTCAAAGTATTCCCGAACAATATAAATTAGAAGATATCCTTCAAGTTGTAGAACCCTGGAAAGAACAATTTGATGGTAAAAATGGTGGTTATTTCCGTGAACCTAAATTTCCTTTGCCAAACAATTGGATATTCTTCCTACGCTATGGCTTTCTCAATCATGATCAAGAAGTTTTAAACCATGTCCACTTCACTTTAGAAAAAATGGCTAATGGCGGCATTTATGATCAAATAGGCGGCGGGTTTGCGAGATATTCAGTAGATGGCCGTTGGCATGTCCCTCATTTTGAGAAGATGCTTTATGATAATGGACAATTGCTGAGTTTATATAGCGAGGCTTATCAGAACAGACCTTCTATCTTGTATAAAAATGTCGTAGAAGAAACTATAGCATGGGCCGAACGGGAAATGTTAGATTCGAACGGCGGTTTCTACTCTGCCCTTGATGCTGATTCGGAAGGTGTGGAAGGAAAATTCTACACTTTTGAAGATCAAGAATTCGATTTCCTAGGTGCGGATGCAGAGCTGGCTCGGAATTATTTCAACATCAAAAAAAGTGGTAACTGGACCGAGGAGCAAATCAATATTCCTTTTGTTAGTTCAGAAGATCAGGAACTCATAAAAGAGGCTGGATATACTGAAGAAGAATGGCAAAGCCATTTAAAAGAGATCAAAGCAAAGTTGTTAAACTACCGAAGTAAGAGAATTCGTCCGGGTTTAGATCATAAACAATTAACGACATGGAATTCTCTTTTCTTAAAAGGACTGGTGGATGCTTATCGAACCTTCAATTATCACCATTATTTGGACTTGGCAAAGGCTGTTGCAGGATTCATTGAAGAGCTTTGTTGCCAAAATGGCAGACTTCTTCACCAGCCGTCAGATAAGAATAGAACAATTTTCGGATTTTTGGATGATTATGCATTTACCATCGAAGCTTATATTGCATTATACGAAGCTACCTTCGAGGAAGATTGGTTGAATAAAGCAAAATCGTATTCAGAGTTAGCAATAGAGCAGTTTTTTGATTCCAAGGAAAGCATATTCTATTATAGTGCTGCAGACGCTGAAGTCCTAATTGCTCGCAAAAGTGAGATTATGGACAATGTCATCCCTGCTTCTTCATCGACTTTCGTTCGTTGTTTATTTAAACTCGGCGTATTATTTGATAATAGTAGGTACACGGAGATTGCAGAGAGAGTTTTTGCAAACGTATTTCCGCATATTAAATCTTATGGTTCGGCTTATTCAAATTGGGCAATCCAACTATTAGAATTACATTTTGGACTCTGGGAAATCGCTATCACAGGCGAGGATGCCAAGAGCTGGCGAGAGGAACTCGATCAATATTATATTCCTAACAAAATCACTTTGGGAGGAACAAAAAGCAGTCTTCCTTTGTTAGAGCATAAAAACCCTGCGGATGCCAAAGCATACCTTTGTCAAAATAAGACTTGTAGTCTTCCGCAGTCATCAATATCAAATATTATAGAATTAATAAATAATAAACAGGGATAGGTTCCCACAATCTAATCAGAATGGCAGTAGAAAACAACAATGTAGTAACATTGAATTACGTACTTCATACAATTGAAGATAACGGTGAAAAAACATTTGTAGAGCAAACAACAACTGAAAATCCTTTAACATTTTTATATGGTGTAGGCATGATGCTACCTAAATTTGAAGAAAATATTGCTGGTTTAGCTGCTGGTGATAAAAAATCATTCGAATTAGAGGCTGCTGATGCTTATGGCGAACGCGATGAGCGTGCAATTGCACAATTACCAGCAGACATGTTTAAAGAAACTGGTCTTCCTCCAGTAGGTGAAGTTCTTCCATTACAAGACAACCAAGGAAATCAATTCCGCGCTGTTGTAGTAGAAGTAACTCCTGAGGCAGTTGTAGCTGACTTAAACCACCCAATGGCTGGAAAGAAATTAAACTTCGATATCGAAGTCTTAAATACTCGTGAAGCAACTCCTGAAGAATTATCTCATGGTCATGCTCATGGTGCTGATGGTAACGAAGGTCACTAAGAAACACTACACAACAACAAAAAAGGTCGCTGAGGAATATCCTCACCGACCTTTTTTTATTTAACTCCAAGACAACTTAATAAATAAGTTCTCTTCTACCCTTCCCATTTAGACACTGGCACTCCTTTTCATTTACTGTTTTCCTTAATATTAAGCAGCATATTATGGATGTCAGCCGGCTTTTCTTTATATTAGTTAAAATTCCTAAACCTGATGAATATTAAACTTTCACTATTTCTGGTCTTTAGTGTCTTGTTAAATACGGCCTTTGCGCAAAAGAACACATCCAAACCCAATATTATCCTTGTTTTTATGGATGACCTTGGATATGGCGATCTTGGTGTAACAGGGGCATTAGGTTATCAGACAGCAACGCTGGATAATATGGCGAATACAGGAATTCGGTTTACCAATTTCTTGGTTCCGCAAGCTGTATGTTCTGCTTCAAGGTCAGCATTGTTGACCGGAAATTATCCAAACAGAATGGGAATCAGTGGAGCATTTATGCCAAAAACCGGAGTAGGGCTTAATCCTGATGAGGTTACCATGGCGGAGATGCTTAAAAGCAAAGGTTATGCGACACAGATAATCGGGAAATGGCATTTAGGAAGTGAACCGGAATTTCTACCAACCAAGCAAGGCTTTGACTCCTATTATGGTATCCCTTATTCGAACGATATGTGGCCAGTAGGATTTGATGGAAAACCAGCAAAACCAGATAGTTATGTAGCAAAATATCCTGTATTACCATTATTGAAAATAAAAGAAGGTCAAAACATTCCGGATACCGTAATGAAAATAAACAACCTGGAAGATCAAGCTTTGCTAACAGAAGCCTATACCAAGGAAGCGATTGATTTTATCAAAAACAACAAGAAGAAACCTTTCTTTTTATACCTGGCGCATAGCATGACACATGTTCCTATTGCAGCTTCCAAAAAGTTCCGAGGAACCTCCGAACAAGGACTCTTTGGCGATGTTATGCATGAAATCGATGATTCCATGCGACAAATCTTGGAAACCCTAAAAGCAAATGGATTGAGCGACAATAGCATTGTAATCTTCACAAGTGATAATGGTCCTTGGCTAAACTTCGGAAACCACAATGGCTCTTCAGGGGGATTTAGAGAAGGGAAAGGAGCCAGTTGGGAAGGTGGTCAACGCGTGCCTTGTATCGTTTATTGGCCAAGTAAAATCAAAGAAGGTCGTATCAATAATAACCTGACAAGTAGTATGGATATTTTTGCAACCATCGCAGAAATCACCAATTACTCCGAAAATCCCAATCAAATTGATGGCATTAGTTTCCTATCACAAATTAATGACCCGAAGGCTGAAGCATCCAGAAAATCGATGTATTACTACTATAACCAAAATGATTTAGAGGCTGTTCGTTTTGAAAACTGGAAGTTGGTTTTTCCTCATAAATCAAGATCCTATGAAGGAGTACTTCCGGGAAATGACGGTTTTGGGGGGAATTACAACGAACTTCAGGTTAAGACCATGGAACTCTATGACCTTCGTCGAGATCCAGGAGAACGATATAATGTCATTGAGCAAAATCCTGAAATCTTGGAGAAGTTATTGGAAATCGCGGATGAGGCTCGCAAGGATCTAGGTGATAATCTAACGAAATCAGAAGGACAAAATCGCAGACCTTTAGGTAGGATTAATAAGAATTAACAGCATTTTAAAGCTTGGTTGCTCTCAACATTTCACGTTTTCCAGGAGCACCAGGCGCTTTTTCAATCGTGAAGCCGATGGCCTTCATCGCTCTTTTCAAGTTTCCTGTAATCGCATAAGTAACAAATACCCCTCCTGGTTTTAAGAACTGACACACATGAGCCAAAGTCTCAGGAGTCCACATCTCAGGTTGGTGTATCTCCGCAAAGGCATCAAAATAGATCACATCGAAGCGTTGTTCTGTTGTGAATGCCATTACTTTTTGATGAGCAATCGTTAAGTGGATCTTTTCATCCAAATCAACTTGAGAATCGATAGCATTCGAGTAATTCTGAATGAAATTATCCCAAACTTGCTGCGAAATATATTGATCATATTCTGATTGTTGAATCAAATCCTCAGCTAAAGGAAAGGCTTCGATGCCAACATAATTAACTTCAATATCGTTTTTTGAACAGTAATCGGCGGTCATCAAGAAATTCAAGCCTGTTCCAAAACCAATCTCTAAAACAGCTGCCGATTGACTAGACTCCTTTTCTAACCAAAAACGCAATCCCGTATTTAAAAAAACATGAATACTTTCCTGATGGGCACCATGTTTGGAATGATAGTGTTCACCAACCTCTGCATGATACAAAGTTTTTGAGCCATCTGCTGTTTTAACGAATTCCATTATATATTTTTGGCAAATCTAAAATAAAAACAAGTATTTTAGCTTGAACAAATTACTTAAATGAAAGAAATTTTAAAAAATTACGGAAGTATCATCTTACTTCTGATAGGTATTACCATCGGTAGTCTTGTTGGAATATTCCTACCTCAAATGGTAGATTTCCTAAAGCCTATTGGTGATATTTTCTTAAATCTACTCTTCGTTTCAGTCATCCCGCTTTTGTTTTTTGCGATTTCCTCCTCCATTGCGAATATTGAGGATAGCAACAAATTAGGTAAAACCATTGGGGTAATGACAGCGGTTTTTATAGGTACTATTGTCATTGCAGCAGTAGCTACAATCGCCGGTTTATGGGCTTTCCCAGTAACAGCGATCTCGGATGGTTCCGCTGTGAATGAAGCCCTTTCCACAAATGCCAATGAAACCTGGGGGGACCGTATCGTTCGTTTCTTGACGGTTGATGAATTTGCTAACCTCCTTTCCAGAAAAAATATCCTTGCTTTCGTCATCTTCGCATTGCTTGTTGGAACTGCAACCCGTAAATCAGGAGAAATGGGCAAGCAGTTTACAGCTTTCCTGAATGCAGGGAATAAGGTGATGGAAAACCTACTTATCCTAGTAATGAAAGCTGGACCAATTGGTTTAGGAGCTTATTTTGCTTATCAGGTTAAAACTTTGGGGCCTGAATTATTCGGTTTCTATGCAAAACCTTTAGGTTTCTACTATGGCTTTGGAATCGTGTTTTTCCTGGTATTCTTCAGTATATATGCATTTGTTGCCAAAGGATCCTCTGGTGTAAAATCTTACTGGAAACATAATATATCGCCATCTTTAACTGCAATCAGTACCTGTAGCAGCTTAGCAACTTTGCCAGCCAACCTAATTGCATCTAACCGAATTGGTATCCCTAAAGAGATCTCTTCAATCGTAGTTCCATTGGGAAATACCTTGTATAAAAATGGTTCAGCCATATCATCCATCCTTAAAATCTATGTAGCCTTCTCAATCCTAGGTTGGGATTTCTTCGAACCTTCCACATTGATTACTGCGGTGGGTATTACGGTTTTGGTTTCGATGGTTGCCGGAGGTATTCCTAATGGAGGGTTTATCGGAGAAATGTTGATGATTTCAATCTATGGAATTCCAAACGAAGCCGTTCCATCCATCTTGATTATTGGGGCTTTGGTTGACCCATTAGCCACAGTTTTAAATGCTACTGGAGATACAGTTGCTGCTATGTTGGTTACCAGATTCTCCGGGGAGAAGTTTAATCCGGAACAGGCTGAAGCATAACGACAAAAAGAAATATCTAATATCAAGAAGCTCCTTCAAACCAACTGATTTGAAGGAGCTTCTTAATTTGAATCACTAATATTACAATCCTTTTACAGTCAACATCCAGTAAGACAAACTGAAACGATTTGAATAAAAACCCTTAACACGCTAATAAACAACATTATAGCATATAAAATAATCATTAACTAGAACCATTCTAAATAATTCAATTTCTTTGTTAAATTCATTGCTTGCCCTACTATTTCGTAATTTTGCATTTGGTTAATATTATATTCACATAGAGATGAAGAAAAGTTCGATCATTTTAATTGTAATTATAGCGATAGCTATTGCGATGATACTTGTGATCTATACCGATTCTAGTACATATTCGACATTTACAGAGGCGAAGGAAAAGAATACAGAATTATATGTGGTAGGTGTTTTGAATAAAGAAAAGGACCTGCATTATGATCCTGTAAAGGACGCTAATCATTTTTCCTTTTACATGTTTGATAACGACAGTACGGAATGTCAGGTTGTATTTAAGGGTTCAAAACCACAGGATATCGAAAGATCCGAGCAAATCGTATTGACCGGAAAAATGGAAGGTAAAGTTTTCCATGCCAGCAAGATTTTGATGAAATGTCCTTCAAAATACAATCAAGATCAGATGGAAGTTATTGAATCTTCCGCGGCCCCGGCAACAGCATCAGTAAATTAAGAATCCTATACCTCAATATTTTATGGACGTAAATTACGTTGGAGAAAATCTACTTCCAGGTCAAATTGGACAGTTTTTCGTAGTCCTTTCATTTGGAGCAGCATTATTATCCTTCATTTCCTATTTCTTTGCAACTCAATACCCTGAAGAAAAGTCATGGAAACAATTAGGGCGCATTGGTTTTTGGTTAAACGCCTTATCCATCGTCGTAATTGGTGCCACCCTATTTTATATCATTTACAATCACTTATTTGTTTACCATTACGCTTGGGCCCATTCCTCAATGACCCTTCCTACGCATTACATCATCTCATCCTTTTGGGAAGGTCAAGAAGGAAGTTTCTGGTTATGGATGTTCTGGCAAGTCGTAATGGGCTCCATATTAGTATTCAAAGCGAAAAGCTGGGAAAGCCCAGTAATGACCTTTGTCATGCTATGTCAACTCTTCCTGGCATCCATGCTTTTAGGAGTTGAAATATTGGGATCTCGTATTGGTAGTTCACCGTTTATCCTACTTAGAGACGCTATGGATTGGCCGATCTTAAAAGATCCGAACTACCTATCCATGATTAAAGACGGTCGTGGTCTTAACCCTTTATTACAGAATTATTGGATGGTTATCCACCCACCAACTCTATTCTTGGGCTTTGCATCCATGATTGTTCCTTTCGCATACGCAGCTGCCGGTTTATGGCAAAAACGCTATAAAGAATGGATTAATCCAGGATTACCTTGGGCACTCTTTGCTGTGATGATCCTCGGAGCAGGTATTATCATGGGGTCTTTCTGGGCGTATGAAGCATTGAACTTCGGTGGTTTCTGGGCATGGGATCCTGTTGAAAACGTTTCAATTATCCCTTGGTTGACCTTGATCGCTGCTGTACACGTGATGGTAGCTTTTAAGAATACTGGCCATGCATATTTCACCTCCGTATTCTTGGCCCTAATCAGCTTCGTATTGGTGATCTATGCCTCCTATCTAACTCGTAGTGGTATTCTTGGTGAAACCTCCGTACACTCCTTCACCAGCTTAGGAATGTCCGGACAGTTGATCTTGTTCAATGTGGTCTTCCTACTGATCATGATTGGCCTATTGGTATGGAGAAGAAAAGACATGCCGAGCACGAAAAAAGAAGAAGAAATCTACTCTCGTGAATTCTGGTTGTTTATCGGAGCATTGGTTCTTACCGTTGCTTGTGTTCAAATGATTGCAACGACGTCTATTCCGGTGTTCAATGCGTTATTTGGAACCAAAGTCGCTCCTCCAGTTGACCCAATTCCTCACTACAACAAATGGCAAGGCGCCTTTGCCGTAGTGGTGATGTTATTAACAGCATTTACACAATTCTTAAAATACAAACGTACAGACAGTAAAAAATTCTGGGCAGCAACCATAGCTTCTTTTGTTTTTGCACTGATTATCTCTGCAATCATCGTTTATTTCACAAATATCTATACCAATATCATGTTCATCCTGATTACATTCACTTCGGTGTTCTGTATTCTGGTTAACTTGAGAATATTAGGAGATTCATTCAAAGGAAAATGGCGTTTGGCGGGTTCAGCAGTATCTCACATCGGTTTTGGTTTATTATTAATCGGTGCATTGATTGCCGCTGCTACCAACGAGGTTGTTTCGGTAAATAGCAGTAACTATATTGCTGTTGCGGGATTTGACCAAGTAGAAAAACCTGGTGATAACTTATTCCTTACTGAAGGCGAACCTGTAGACATGGGTAAATACAAAATCACCTATATCGGTGACTCCGTAGCTAAGCCCAATGTTTATTATAAGATCAAATATGACGAGATTGATGAAGAAACTGGAAACACCAAAAATTCATTTATCTTAAAACCATTTGCTCAAAACAACCCACAAATGGGTGGTTTGATTGGTACTCCAGGTACAAAACACTTCCTAACTCATGATATCTACACGATTATTACGGCTGCTGCTTCTGATTCTCAGAAACCTGCTGAACATAATCCTGAAGAAGGTGGAAGTGCTGGTTTCGAAGATTATGAAGAACCTGCGACTTATGAAGTCAATGTGGGTGATACGCTACGTTATAGAAATGGATTCTATGTAATTCAAGGCATCAACAAGGATGCTAAGCTTGAAAACATGCCAAAAGCTGATGATGACATCCTGGTTGGAATGAAAATCAAGGTAGTTTCCAAAGAAGGAAAGGAATTCCCTGTTGAACCGATCTTCTTAATCAAAGGTGGTAATACTTTTGATTTCTACAAAGATGTTGAAGAGCAAGGATTACGTTTCAGATTCACGAAGATTATGCCTGAGAAAAACAAATTGGAATTGATGGCATATCAAAAACCATTACCTGAAAAGAAATGGGTGGTATTTAAGGCAATCAAATTCCCTTACATCAACTTCTTCTGGTGTGGTACCATCGTGATGACGATTGGATTCGGAATGGCAATCTACCGTCGTGTTAAAGACAATAAAAATAAAGAAGATAAAATAGCAGCATAATGAATATTGTCCTCATTGGTAGTGGAAATATTGCTACCCATTTAGGGAAAGCTTTCGCAAATGCAGGACATCATATTGCTCAAGTATATAGTAGAACATTAGCCAATGCCGACGCATTGGCTAATGTTTTATCTGCACAGGCCATTGATAACCTCGATGACCTCATTTCAGATGCCGACTTGTATTTATTGGCTGTTTCTGACTCTGCATTACCTGAGTTAGCAGGAAAACTACCTAGCAAACTAAATGGAATTATTGCCCATTGCTCTGGGGCGACCAATATTTCCATTCTTCAACATTTCCAGAATCATGGTGTCATCTATCCGGTACAGAGTTTCTCAAAAAGCAAAGCTCTGGACTTGAGCCGTACGCCTTTTGGAATCGAGGGAAATCAACCTGAGGTCTTACAAAAACTTTCAGCGCTAGCCCAGCAACTTTCCGACAAAGTATTCCCATGTGACAGTTCCCAGCGATTGGCGCTTCATGTTTCTGCGGTATTTGCTAATAACTTCAGCAATGCTCTTTTCCAAGTATCATATGAACTATTGCAGGAGCACAATTTATCCTTTGATTTGATTCGCCCGATTATTCAGGAAACGGCAGAAAAAACACAAAATCACGAACCTAGCCAGGTTCAGACAGGTCCAGCAGTCCGAAATGACCAAACTACCATGTTGACACATTTCAACTTTCTTAGTCCCCATCCTGATTGGCAACTTATTTACCAAAAAATATCGGACCTTATTATAAAAACAAGAGAGAATAAATCATAAAATTATCAATTCACTAAATCTTTAAACTTCTCACTAATTTTTTCATAATCCCCCCTGAACTTGCTAATTTTGCATCCAAATAACCGGTTACAGGGTTCTCGTTCCTTTTATGGCACATTTATGGCGGAACCTAAACTGTGGTAATAAATTATAATAAGTTTAGCATAATATTTACATCATGCAAGTAAGAAAACTCATCCTAGGGATTATTATTTTAATCAACTTAATAATTATCTCTTTTGGTGTCATCTTTACTCCTAAATGGTTTTGGTTATTAATTATACCTTTCCCATTATTAGTAATCGCATTATATCACAGTTTCCAAACGAAACATGCGATTTTGAGAAACTACCCTCTTGTTGGATACTTCCGTTATTTCTTGGAATCTATCCGTCCTGAATTAAGACAATACTTCTGGGAATCTGATACAGATGGTAGACCTTTCAACAGACGTCAACGTTCCATCGTTTACCAGCGTGCGAAAAACCAACGCGAGACCGTAGCATTCGGTATGCAGAGTGATCCGCAGGCAGTCGGTAATGAATGGGCGGCTCACAGTATTTTCCCAGTTCATATTGAAGACCATAATCTTCGTACCACGGTCGGAAATGCTGCTTGTAAGCAACCTTATAGCTTAAGTGTATTCAATATCTCAGCGATGAGTTATGGTGCCTTGAGCCGCACAGCAATCACGGCATTGAACAAAGGTGCTGCCCTTCAAAATTTTGCTCATAACACCGGAGAAGGTGGTATCTCACAATACCATATTAATGGTGGTGACTTAATTTGGCAGGTAGGTACTGGATATTTCGGATGTAGAGACGAAAACGGATATTTTGAACCAAATCTTTTCCGTGAAAAATCAACTCGCCCTTATGTAAAAATGATTGAGTTGAAATTATCACAAGGTGCAAAACCTGGTCATGGTGGTATTCTTCCTGCAGCGAAAAACACGCCTGAAGTTGCTGCTATTCGTCACGTTGTTCCTGGAACCGACGTTATGTCCCCTCCAGCGCACAGCTCTTTCAAAACACCAGTAGAGATGATGAACTTCATCCAAAAATTACGCGAACTTTCAGACTATAAACCTGTTGGTTTCAAATTATGTATTGGTGATAAACAAGAATTTATCGAGATCTGTCAAGCAATGCAAGAAACGCAAATCATGCCTGACTTTATCTCTATCGATGGATCTGAAGGTGGTACGGGTGCTGCTCCATTGGAGTTCACGGACAACTTGGGTATGCCGTTATATGATGCACTTGCCTTTGTTACAACGACCTTAATCAATTTCGGATTAAAGAAACATATCAAAATCATCGTGTCCAGCCGTATCGTAACTGGATTTGACATCCTTAAAGTTATTGCTTTAGGAGCAGATGCTTGTTATAGTGCTCGTGGAATGATGTTCGCATTAGGATGTATTCAAGCCTTGAAATGTAATGAGGATGTGTGTCCGGTAGGTGTTGCAACCCAACAACCACACCTTTACAAAGGCTTAAACGTGGATGATAAATACGTGCGTGTAGCACAATTCCACCGTAATACCCTACGTGCAACCGTAGAAATCATGGAAGCCTGTGGTTTCAATAGCCTAGATGAGGTTAATGCTGACAAATTCTTCCGTAAGGTAGATAGTCAGAATACCCTAAGCTTCCAAGATATATACTTTAAAAATACAGGTAAGTTGGTGAATAACCGTAGCGATTTCGCTCCGGAGGTTTTTGATTAATCCAGTCTTACTTTAAGTTATTAAAAACTATCTCTAATAGTTGTTGAGCCTGTTGCATAGAAGTTCTATCAACACCTCTCAATGCTTCGGAGATAGTTTTTTCTGCTTGTTGCATACACTTATCCTTGATTTTATGCCCTTGTGCAGTCAAATAGATCTGATTAGCACGCTTATCTCCCGAACTACATACGCGAACCAATAATTTTTGTTTTTCAAGGTTGGAGATTAATCTGGAGACACTAGGTTTGTCCCGAAAGGTTAATTTAGCAATCTCTTGTTGGCTAAGCCCTTCGGACTCCCATAGAAAGTACAAAACGCTCCACTGCTCTGCTGTAATATGAAGTCCACTATCCTTAAAGTTTCTTTGCAATCGTCTGCCAATTGCTGTCGAAACTCTCCCCGTTAAGAATGAATAGAATTCACTTGCATAATAAATTTCATTTGTCATCATGTCAGGTTAATATGGTAAAAAGTTGTTGATGCAATTAAATAATTAATTGCGGTATTTACAAATTTATTTATCAATGTTTAATAACATCGAAAAAGAATAGGCAAAAATTAATAGAATCATAAAAAACTTATTATTTTTTGAATGTTCCCAAAAAGCATGAACTTTCAATAAAAAACCTTATTTTTATGGATATGGATAATCCAATTTTAATCATTCTTATCGTTATTGGTAGTGTAATCTACAAGATTTATCAAGGCTACCAAGAGGAGCAAGAAAAAGCTAAAAAAAGGATGGAACAGCTTAAAAAGCAGCTCCAAACAGAGAATCCATTTAAAACACCGCCAGCTGCAGTTCCTCAACCCGCTAAAGCAAAGCCTGTTCAAAAGCCTACCTTGGTATCTCATCAAAAGCCCGTTGAAATCTATTCAGATGTTCCAACTTATGATGAAGTGGAAATGGTAAGACAACGAAAATTAGAACAACAAAGACGTGCTGCCGAAAAAAGATTGAAAGAGGAAAGACAAAAGGCACAAAGTAAGCCAATGGAGGTTGAATCGCTGGATGTGGTCCATCATTTCAACTTACGCCAAGCTATAATCCAACAAGCAGTCCTTGAAAGGCCTTATAAGGATTAATCGTCCATTCTGATTCCAAACTGCTTAGGAATCAATTTTCCATCCTATTGTTTTTGAACTATAAGAATTTAAATTGGTCTTGATCTTTCAAGAAAGGAAATTGCTCTCTACTTTCTTCCAAATCTTTAGGATTTAATGTAAATGTATACAAATCCTCATCTTCAGGTTTATAATAAACGACATCACCATTCGGAGAGATACACATAGATCCTCCAGAGTAATATACTTCCTTCCCATCATGCCCTACTCGGTTTACTCCAATTACAAATGCTTGATTTTCGATTGCTCTCGCAGGAATCAATGCTCGCCAATGTGCTGAACGCTTATCTGGCCAGCTTGCCGTATAAACCATCAGATCATATGCGCCATTTTGATTTCTAGACCAAGTTGGGAATCTCAGGTCATAACAAATCATCGGACAGATTTTCCAACCTTTCAATTGAAAAATTATCCTGGATTGACCTTGAGTGAAAACTTTATCCTCCCCAGCCATCGAAAATAAATGCCGTTTATCGTAGTGTACAAAACTTCCGTCTGGAGACATCCATACAAAACGATTGAAATATTTACTATCTTCTTCTATTATTAATGAACCAGCAACCACACATTCAAATTTCTTCGCGGTTTCAAACAACCAATGCATGGTTTTTCCATTCATAGGCTCAGCACATTTTTCCACATTGGTCGTGAATCCTGTGTTGAACATTTCAGGTAAAATAATCAGATCTGTTTTTTCACGCAACGAAGATAACCTCAAACCTAAATTTTGAAGGTTTTTATCGACATTCTCCCAAAATAGGTAAGCTTGAAATATGGTAATTTTTAATGGCTCCATTAACGTCCTTAACTCTGTTTATTTTATACTGTTTTCACCAAATTATAAAAATCCTAGGACTTTTCATAATTAGCGCGTGCGATGCATCAAGGTATCTGCTAATTTCTTCAATTCTTCCTTCTGCGATTCAGGAACGGCAATTTCATCCAATTTATTGTAAGCCAGGTCCATAAACCGTAACTTAATTTCCTCAGCATAGCCATCAATATTAAATTGTGCATAAAGATTTTTCATGCGGCTAACTTTTTCGGTATCTAAAATTGAATCCGATTGAATCAACTCCTCAAATTCTACTCGAGCATCGGAGTCAATTAATTGCTCTGTCTTTATCCTTAAGTAGGTCTTTTTATTGCATAATATATCACCTCCTACTTGCTTTCCGAAGGTATTAGGATCTCCATACACATCTAGATAATCATCCTGAAGCTGAAAGGCAATGCCCAGGTTTACTCCAAAATCATATATCAACTTCTGTTGATTTGCATCTGCATGTGCCAATATTGCGCCCATTTGCAATGCCCCACCTAACAGTACCGAAGTCTTCAGACGGATCATGTTTAAATAGTCATCCTCCGAAACATGTGCAGTCTTCTCAAAATCCATATCCAACTGCTGACCTTCACAAACTTCCAAGGCTATTTTGCTGAAAACCTGTAATAGATCAGGGATACGGTCCGCTGGACTTTTCCCTAATTCCTGATAAGCTTTGACCAAAAGTGCATCACCGGATAGAATCGCGACATTATCATTCCATTTTTGATGAACCGTCGCCTGCCCTCTTCTCAAGGGTGCCCGATCCATGATATCATCATGAATAAGCGAGAAATTATGGAAATACTCTATGGCAATACTCGCCGGAACAACCTCTTCAAGGTTCTCCTTGCCAAATAACTTAGCGCCCATCAATACCAACATAGGCCTGATTCGCTTTCCAGCTAAAGAAAGAATATACTTTATCGGATCGTATAAATCGGCAGGTTGTTTCGGGAATTCAGCATTTTGAATGTACTCACCAATCAACTTACCATAGGGATGCTGTTCAAACATAATCTTGTAAAATTAGCACGAAGATAAGAAATTGAGGTGGAATAGCCCCACCTTATGGATTTGATTTTAACCATTTACTGTGTAAATTGCAAGGAAATTCTAGAGATCTATTTATGCGAATACTCATTATCCACAATCAATACCAACACATCGGCGGCGAAGATTTTGTCATGGGCCAAGAAATGGAGGCATTGAGAAAAAATCATGAGGTGGATCTCTATACGGTTCGCAATGTTAAAGGGCTAAAAGGCTATCTGCAATACCTGCTCTACCCTATCAATTGGCCAGAGGTCAAGAAAATCAAAGAACGTATCAACGAGTTTAAACCTGATATTATTCATATCCATAATATGCATTATGCCTTGGGACCCTTATTTATTCTTCATATTCAAAAAATGAAGATCCCTATGCTAATGACTTTGCATAATTTCAGGTTAATCTGCCCTTCTGCGACACTCTTTTACGATGGAAATATCTATCTAAACTCCATCAACTCAGATTTTCCTTGGGATGCTGTAAAAAAGAAAGTCCTTGAAAACTCTTACTTCAAAACCTTTTGGACAGCATTTACCTATTGGATTCATCGAAAACGTGGAACATTCAATGCCATTAGTCGATTTATTACCTTATCCGAATTCTCAAAGTCCATATTCGCCAAATCCAAATTGAATGTCCCTTTGGACAAATTTGTGGTAAAGCCCAACTTTGTGAAAGTTGCTGAAGTGACTAAAGAATATCCATCTGATTACTTTGTCTATGTAGGCCGGCTATCCGAAGAAAAAGGAATAATACCACTCTTACATGCCTGGAAGGCAACTGATCATAAGATTAAGATTTTTGGCACTGGACCTTTACAAAAAGAAGTGGAATTAATTGTCAGCAATAGTCCGAACATGCAATATATGGGCTTTCAGGACAAACAAACCCTGAGCAATCAAATTGCATCGGCCTCCGCGGTCATTGTCCCATCGGTTTGCTATGAATCGATGCCTTTGGCGGTTTTAGAAGCTTATGCATTGGGAACTCCGGTGATTGCCAGTAGTATTGGTATTTTAACTGAAATGGTCGTACCTTTGTATACGGGTTTACTTTTCGACCCGCATAACCATATCAATATGGTAAAAACATTGGCAGAGTGGAAGTCACTTCCCAAAGAGAAAATCCTTGAGATCAAGGCCAACTGCCAAAAAGAATATTTACAAAAATATAGCCAACCTATCGTTATGAACGAACTTGAAAAAATCTATAACGAGGTACTGGCTGAATCAAAAAATTAAGATATGAACATTATTATCATGGATAGATTAGGCTTGGCTCCTCAAATTCAAGAGGCCTTAGCTACAATTTATGACCCAGAACTAAAACCAGCCAATATCTTGGACTTAGGATTGATTTATGAAATCATTACCAAGGAAAATAAACAAGCTAAGATTGTAATGACCTTAACCGCTCCGGCATGCCCTGTGGCAGGACAAATCATGGACGAGGTGCAAGAAAAAGTTGCTGCAATCGAAGGCATCGAAGAAGCAATCGTAGAACTTACCTTCGACCCACCTTGGAACAAAGATATGATGTCTGAAGAAGCGAAATTGGAATTAGGATTTATGTAATCCCTAATTCTTCTCCACAAAATATTCCTTAAGTGCTTGCATCTGTTTTAGATTAAGCACTTTTTTTAATTCCTCTTCTGAAGCTTCTCTGACTTTCTTGACCGACTTGAATGTTTTCAATAACTTCTCAACAGTCACTTTCCCAATTCCTGGAATATTGTCCAACTCGGAAACAAAGGTTTTCCTACTCCGTTGATTTCTATGGAAGGTAATACCAAATCGATGGGCCTCATCCCTTAAATGCTGGATGATCTTCAAAGTCTCGGATTTCTTATCCAAATACAAGGGATATTGGTCCCCCGGATAATAGAGTTCCTCCAGACGCTTAGCAATACCAATCACGGTCACCTGCTTCTCAATCCCCAACAGCTTTAAACTCTTCAATGCAGCCCCTAATTGCCCTTTACCACCGTCAATAATGATCAACTGTGGCAAAGTCTGGTCTTCATCCAACAACCTTCTATAGCGCCTAAAAACAGCTTCCTCCATCGTCGCAAAATCATTCGGCCCCTCAACCGTCTTCACATTGAAATGGCGATAATCCTTCTTCGATGGCTTCGCATCCTTAAATACCACAACCGCCGATACTGGAAAATTCCCCTGAATATTCGAGTTATCAAAACATTCAATATGTTTAGGTAATTGTGGCAAGCGAAGGTCTTTCTGCATTTGCTTTAAAATCCTATCCGTTTTTACATCCGGATTTAATTTCTCATACTGCAACAAACGCTCTTTCTTAAAATAAGCAACGTTCTTTTGCGATAGCTCCAATAACTTTTTCTTATCTCCTAATTTGGGGATATGAAACTTGATATCTTCATTGCCTTCAATATCCAATTCAAACGGAACGATGATTTCCCGAGAATGACTCCGGAATCGAGTTCTTAACTGAGGAATGGCAATGGCCAATAATTCTTCATTGGTTTCATCCAAACGCTTTTTCAATTCAACGGTTTGCGTCTGAATTACAACCCCATTAACCACTTTCAAAAAGTTCACAAATGCATAATTATCCTCGGAAGCAATACTGAATACGTCAACATTCGTAATAGAGGAGCTAACAACCGTAGATTTACTCTGGTAGTTCGATAGCTTGTCCAACTTCACCTTGAGCTGATGAGCCGCTTCAAAGTCCATCTGCTGTACCGCATCATTCATCTGTTCTTTGATCCGGTTCGTCACCACGGCAATTTTGCCATTCAGGATATCTTTGATATCGGATAAATTCTGGTCATAATTCTCTTGAGACTGATAACCTTCACATGGACCTAGGCAGTTTCCAATTTGATATTCCAAGCAGACCTTAAACTTTCCTTTGGAAATATTTTCTTCGGTAAGACTCAGGTTGCAGGTTCTTAAAGGAAATAACTCCCGGATCATATCCAGAATAATATGCATCATGCCAACAGAGGCATATGGTCCGTAATAGCGAGAACCATCCTTAATATATTTTCTGGTCCAGAATATACGCGGGAAAGGTTCATTTTTAATCACGATCCAAGGATAGGTCTTGTCGTCTTTCAACATCACATTATACCGGGGTTGATGCTTTTTGATCAAGTTATTTTCCAATAACCAAGCATCAATTTCAGTATCTACAATGGTGAAAGCAATTCGCTGAATTTTTCTAACCAATACCCTGGTCTTGCTATTCAATTGGTTTTCATTGACAAAATAAGAGGACACCCTATTTTTCAGGTTCTTCGCCTTTCCTACATAGATCAGCGTATCGTCCTTATCAAAATACTGGTAAACCCCTGGTTTATGGGGTATCTTTGTTAATTCTTTCTTATAGTCAAATTCCATCGTAGCAAAAAAAACAGACCTTTATTTTCGAAGAATAAAGGTCTGGTCTAATTTATTAAAGAATCGGTTAAAAACCTAACCTATCATCATCTGTTATTTGGGTATCATTCTTTGAAGGATCATTTCCATAGAACTGTGAAAAATTCGAACAGTTCATTTCAAAACGCGTGATACCACCTGGAGGCTGAGGGAAATCCTCTTGCGAATAGCTCAGATCCTTGTCTTTATATACTTTGTTCATATATAAACCAAACACTGGCATCGCAGCCGCCGCACCTTGTCCATATTGCATACTGCTAAAACTGATACCACGATCTTCAGCACCTGTCCAAACCCCTGTTACCAATTCTGGTGTAATACCAATAAACCAAGCATCCGAGTTGTCATTTGTCGTACCGGTTTTACCACCAATTGGGTTTTTCAAACCACCAAAGTTTGGATCCCATCTCAAACGAGAACCAGTACCACCATCAACAACACCTTTTAGCATATCAACCATTGCATAAGCAGTTTCACTGTTCAAGGCCTTCAATACTTTCGGTGCCTTTTCGTAAATCGGCGAGCCGTTTTTATCCTCAATTCTCAAAATCATTGTTGGCTCTACCCAAGTCCCTTGGTTTACAAAGGCTGAATAAGCACCAACCATATCGAATAGAGAGGCATCGTAAGAACCTAATGCAATCGAAAGATTGTTTGGAATATTTGAATTAACCCCCATACGCTTAGTCAAGTCCGCCACATTCGCAGCTCCCACCTCACTAATTAAATATGCCGATGCAAAGTTTTGTGAATATTTAATGGCATTTTTCAAGGTGATAGGGTCACCGCCTTGTGTAGTACCACGTGGTGTCCAATCCCCATAAGTACGCATATGATTCGGTACAGAAACACATGGTCCATAACCATTATCAATCGCATAGGCATAGACAAATGGCTTCGCTGTGGATCCCACCTGACGTGTACCTAATTTTACTTGGTCATATTTGAAATGCTCAAAATCAACACCACCAACCCATGCACGAATATATCCTGTCTGCGGTTCCATGGAAACCATCGCATTACGCAAGAATAATTTCGTGTATTTAATCGAGTCCATTGGAGACATTACCGTATCTACAGCACCCTTCCAAGTAAATAAATTCATTGGAACCTTCTTCTCGAAATCCTTCTTGATCTGATCTTCCGAAAGACCTTCAGCCTTCAATACTCGATAACGATCCGAACGCTTCATCCCGGTAACTAGTAAATTTGCATTTTTTCCAGTAAAGGCATTTCTACGACGCCATTGTTTATCAAATTCATTCTGCAAACGACGCATCCACTCTTTCTGAGCTTCCTCAGCATACTGTTGCATTTTAAAATTAATCGGCGTATAAATTTTCAATCCATCACGATCCAAGTCATATGGAGTACCATCTGGCTTAGTAATCGCCAATCGTTGGAATTCTTTCTTGATTTCTTCTTTTAAGACCGCTCTAAAATATGGCGCCAATCCTTCTCCATAGTTTGAAATAGTTAATTTCAATCCTAAGGGTTGAGCTTTATACTTGTCAAACTCCTCGTTTGTAATAAAATTCTGATCCCTCATGTTCTGAAGCACCAAATTACGTCTTGCAATCGCTCTTTCAGGGTAACGAACCGGAGAGTAATATCCTGGACCCTTTAACATCCCTACTAATAAAGCAGATTGATCTGGTGTAAGTTTATCCGGAGTCGAATTAAAGAATGTACGGGCTGCAGATTTAATCCCAAAAGTGTTATATGCCCCAAAATCAACCGTATTGAAATACATCATGACGATTTCTTCCTTGGTATAGTTTCTTTCCAAACGAACGGAGGTAATCCATTCTTGAAACTTCTGCATAATCCTTTTGATGGAATTTTTCTCTCTTTTCTCGGCAAATAAATTCAATGCCAATTGCTGAGTGATGGTACTACCACCTTGTTTATTACCTGCTAAGGTTAATAAAACGGTAGACATCGTACGAGAATAGTCAATACCCGAGTGTTCATAGAAACGCTTATCTTCCGTAGAAATTAAGGCATGAACCAAAGCTGGAGCTAACTCAGTGTATTTAACATTGGACCGGTTATGAACAAAATAGGTCCCTAAGACTCTATTATCATCGGTCAAAATTTCTGAAGCTAAATTACTTTTTGGATTTTCAAGATCCTTGAAGGTAGGCAACTTACCAAATATTCCTATTCTAACACTCAGGAGGAATAAACAGCCAAACAACACAATTCCCAACAACACTTTCCAAAAGATCCCCGTATATCGTTTTACATCCTCTTCTGTAAGTTTACTACTTTTTGATTCTCTCTTCATTTGTAAATTTAATGAAACAACGAACTTACCCTTACTACTTTAAGTCCATTTCCCTATAAACAGTAAGTGTGCCAAATCTCAATTGGCAACAACAAAAATACCATATTTTTCCTGATGTAAATAAAACTTACCAGGGATAGTTCTAAAAATTTTGGAACAAACCTATATTTTATCCCTTTAAAAACATTTCAAGGCATAAAATTAACTATCTTAGTTTTCGTATATGCCAAAAATAAAATCACAAGCAGGTTTACTTTTTATCTTTATCACCGTCGTTTTAGACTCCATCGGTCTGGGAATCATCATCCCGGTGATGCCTGCTTTGATTAAAGAATTGATCCATGGCGACCTGAGTCAAGCATCTTCTTATGGGGGATGGCTGACCTTTTGTTACGCCTTTACCCAGTTCTTTTTTGCTGCCATACTAGGGAATCTAAGTGACCATTATGGTAGAAGGCCGGTTTTGCTTTGTTCTCTTTTTGGATTTACCATCAACTATTTACTGATCGGCTTTGCTCCCAGTATCTTCTGGCTCTTTGTAGGTCGTCTAGTGGCCGGAATCACTGGTGCTAGTCACACGGTAGCCGCCGCTTATATCGCCGATGTTTCCACCAAAGAAAAGAAAGCCCAAAACTTCGGACTCCTTGGTGCGGCATTTGGCCTAGGATTTATTATTGGTCCTGTTATCGGAGGTGTTCTTGGCCATTACGGTCCTCGATATCCTTTTTTCGCCGCTGCAGGATTAACCTTCCTAAATTTTATTTACGGCTATTTCGTGGTCCCGGAATCCCTTCCAAAAGAACATCGCCGCAATTTCCGCTGGATAAATGCCAACCCCGTTGGAAGTTTCAGGCATATTAAAAAATATCCTGTCATCATGCCTCTGGTGATTTGTATTTTCCTGATCAATATCGCTGCACATGCTGTCCAGAGTACCTGGTCCTACTTTACCATGGAAAAATTCCAATGGAATGAGCGTATGGTCGGCTACTCATTAGGTATCATCGGCGTCTTGCTAACCATCGTACAGGCCGGATTAATCCGTGTCATAATTCCAAAAGTCGGAATTCCCAAAAGTATAATATTCGGACTTTTCTTATACTGTGGTTCCTTATTAGCATTTGGAATAGCAGGCTCAACCTGGGGATTATTTATTGCCAGTATCTTTTATGTTTTTGCCGGTATCGCCGGACCTGCCATGCAGAGTTCAATATCCAACCATACCCCCGCCAACGAACAAGGTCAAATCCAAGGCGGATTGACCAGTATCATCAGTCTGACAGCCATTATTGGCCCATTGCTAATGACCAGTCTATTCTCCTTTTTCACCAAAAAAAATGGCCCGGTATATTTACCGAGCGCACCTTTTTATCTTGGAAGTCTTTTAGCACTGATTGCCACAATTATTGCAATCAATTACTTTAGACGTTTTAATCAATAATTTGTTTTCTCCAACAAACAAACCGCATAAGCGACCACCCCTTCTTCACGTCCGATAAATCCCATTTGCTCATTCGTTGTAGCCTTGATAGAAACATCTTCAACAGAAATTCCTGCCGCTTCAGCGATATTCTTTTTCATTTGCGGAATATAAGGCTTAATCTTTGGCGCCTCCAAACATAGCATCCCATCGATATTCCCCAACTCAAAACCCTTCTCCTTTATCAATTTGATACAATGTCTTAACAGATCCAAGCTATTCGCCCCTTTCCAACGGTCATCCGTATTTGGAAAATGATAACCGATATCCTCTAAATTTGCAGCCCCCAAAATAGCATCACAAATCGCATGCGCCAATACATCCGCATCAGAATGCCCAAAGGCACCCGCATGATGGTCTAATGTTACCCCACCAACCACAAATGGATGTCCCGACTTCATCTGATGGACATCAAAACCAAATCCAACTTTAATCTTCATAATAGCGAAGATAGCAATAATATAGATATGAGATGGGAGATGTGAGATTTGAGACCTGCCTATTTTTAACCAGCCATTCGTAGGGGCGTATCGCATACGCCCTTTTATGATTATCCATCCATATATGAACAAATCCCGTAGGGGTGACATATTTGTAGCAATTGGCATTTTCTAACGTACAGCCACAGCGCGGCGGCATATTTATTATTTCACCTTGCCAAAAAAATAGATCCCTCATCTTCGATTCGGAATGACAATCTCATTAAATTTGGGTTGTGGGGGAAAAAGATTCTTCGGCGTTGCCGAAGAATCTTTTTCCCCCACAACCTCCATACAATTTTGCTGTCATTCTGAGCGCAGCGAAGAATCTATTTTAGTCAGCCATTCGTAGGGGCGTATCGCATACGCCCTTTTATGATTATCCATCCATATATGATCAAACCCCGTAGGGGTGACATATTTGTAGCAAATGGCATTTTCTAACGTACAGCCCCAGCGGGGCGGCATATTTATTATTTCACCTTGCCAAAAAAATAGATCCCTCATCTTCGATTCGGAATGACAATCTCATTAAATTTGGGTTGTGGGGGAAAAAGATTCTTCGGCGTTGCCGAAGAATCTTTTTCCCCCACAACCTCCATACAATTTTGCTGTCATTCTGAGCGCAGCGAAGAATCTATTTTAGTCAGCCATTCGTAGGGGCGTATCGCATACGCCCTTTTATGATTATCCATCCATATATGATCAAACCCCGTAGGGGTGACATATTTGTAGCAAATGGCATTTTCTAACGTACAGCCCCAGCGGGGCGGCATATTTATTATTTCACCTTGCCAAAAAAATAGATCCCTCATCTTCGATTCGGAATGACAATCTCATTAAATTTGGGTTGTGGGGAAAAAGATTCTTCGGCGTTGCCGAAGAATCTATTTTAGTCAGCCATTCGTAGGGGCGTATCGCAGATGCCCCAATAAAAAAGGGCAGAGATCATATCTCTGCCCTTTTTTGGTCTCTTTAATTTTTTTCAGCTTTACGCTGAAACTTCTTCGTTTACGAACTCATCGTATAGGTCTGAGAAAGCCTCATAGTCTTCATCAGATGATGGTTCGAAGGTACGGATATTATTTTCTTGGATGTAAGAAAGGATTTCTGGATGAATCTCAGCATCAGCTTTCACGACAACATCAGTAAAGGAAAGAGCACCTTTGTAAATGTCAACGTAGCTACCTGAGCCATAATCTTTCAACTTGTCCGCATCGATATCTGCTTGTGCAGCCATTTCTGCATACTTCGTTCCTAAAGAATCATTTCCGAATTCCTCATTGTACAATGAGAAGAACACCTTGGAGTCTTTAAACGTCGGATCATCCTGATAAACTGTTTTCAAGTAAGCAGGTACCATCGCTGTAAACCAACCATGGCAGTGAACCACGTCTGGAGACCACCCTAATTTCTTAACGGTTTCCAAAGCGCCTTTACAGAAAAATAATGACCGCTCATTATTGTCTGCGAAGCCTTTTCCTTGCTCATCACGAAAAACTTTTTTCCGCTGAAAGTACTCTTCATTATCCAAGAAGTACACCTGCATCCTCGCCGCTGGCAATGATGCTACCTTAATAATTAGCGGATTATCATTATTGTCCACCACAATGTTCATTCCCGACAACCTTATCACTTCATGAAGACGATTTCTGCGCTCATTAATATTACCAAAACGCGGCATCAAGATCCGGATTTCGAACCCTTTTTCTTGCATAGCATGTGGTAACTGGCGTGTTATTTCAGAAATTTTACTTAATTCAAGGAAAGGCGACATTTCATGGGTTATAAACAAGATTTTCGTTTTTGCCATCTCCAACTGTTTTTTATATTATTGAATAGTAAAATCGGTCTACAAAGATACAATTAATTTATCAATTTTACAATTGATTAAAAATCATCATTTTATAATTTAAAGATTATTCCCCATTTTTGCAGCTTATTTTTAATTTTTGACCGTGAAAATTTTTCGCACTAAACAGGAACTCCAACAAGAATTGAGTGGAATCCGACAAGAAAACAAAGTCATTACCCTGGTTCCAACCATGGGCGCTTTGCACCAAGGACACCTCTCCTTAATTAACTTTGCAAAACCCCTTACCGATATCACCGTATGCAGCATTTTCGTTAATCCAACCCAATTTAACGACCCTAAAGACCTGGAAAAATATCCCCGTCCTATTGAAAATGATATCGCTCTGCTCGAATCCGTGGACTGTGATATTCTATTCATGCCCTCTGTCGAAGAAATGTACCCCGAAAATGACCCTGAATGGCATATTGACCTCGGAAATCTAGATCAAATCTGGGAAGGTGAACACCGCCCTGGACACTTCCAAGGTGTTACACAAATCGTTTATAAACTATTTGATTTGGTTAAACCGAATAAAGCTTGCTTCGGTCAAAAGGACTTTCAACAAGTTATGGTCATTCAAAAAATGATTGAAATCAAAAAGTTGGATATCGAACTGCTTATCTGCCCCATTGTTAGAAGTGAAAAAGGATTGGCGCTAAGCTCCAGAAATGCACGTTTATCCGAAGAAGGCAAAGAAAATGCATTAACTATTATTCAATCCCTACGCTATATCAAGGATAATTTTGGAAATCAATCCGTTTCCGAATTGTTGAACAAGGCAAAAGCAATCATTGCTGCAAACCCTGCTCTGGAGTTGGAATATTTAAGCATTTGTGAAACGACGACCTTAGCTCCGGCTCAGGAAATCGAAGCCGGAAAGGAATATGTTGCTCTGATCGTTGCCTGGGTAGAAAATGTCCGCCTGATCGACAATATATTACTTTCTCATTAGAATAATTTTTAAGCCGATTTATATTAAAAGACTAACTTTGTATCATGATGATAGAAGTAATGAAATCAAAAATTCATAGAGCCCGCGTTACGCAGGCTGAATTGAATTATGTGGGAAGTATAACCATTGACCAAGATTTAATGGATGCTGCCGATATTATTGCCAACGAAAAAGTTCAGATCGTAAACAATAATAATGGGGCAAGGCTTGAGACTTATGTTATCCCTGGTGAGCGTGGAACCGGAACTATCTGTTTAAATGGTGCCGCAGCTCGCTTAGTGCAAGTGGGAGATATCGTCATTATTATTTCTTATGCACTTATGGAACGTGAAGAGGCTAGAAACCATAAACCTCTCCTAGTATTCCCTGATGAGCATAATAAAATTGTTTAAACAGAAATAAAAGCATTTTTTATGCTAATTTTAGCATACTTTTGACTTGTGCATGCATAGACTAACCTCATACCGCCAATTTGTTGCCAGCTTCCTTCTCGTATGGATGTGTGGTATCATTACTAGTGGTGTAGTCTTCATGCACAAAGAGGTCACTTCGACCGGTGAAATTGTCACTCACATCCACCCTTATAATCTAGGCGAAAAAAAACACCATCATCACCATTCCGATGCTGAAATTCGTTTTCTAGATATCGTATTCCAGGGAAGTTATCTGAACTGGTCTCCTTATGTATTTGAAGCCCCTATTCTTCCAGAATTCAACGTTATAGAATTTGGAATTAGGACCTTTAATATTATTCTCCAAGTCCATAACATCTTCGCTGGACGTGGCCCTCCCTCTATTTTAGCTTAATCATTTTTTCGTGGATTGACAATGATGCTTTCCTCTAACCCTTATTTATGGTCAGAGGTCATCAGCATATCGTCAATGTTAATTTATTTTTTGTAGGACAATTATGTTCCTACTCATTGCTGGGTTCCTATACCGTCTGGGTATTCAAATTCAGCTAAAACAGAACAGCTAAAATATATATGAAATTACTTTTACTCAGGAATTTCCTGATCTTAATATGCCTAGGCCTAGGTAATCAGGCTTTATTTGCCCAAATTTCAGGTCGTATCATAAACGATAAACAAGATGGAATCCCCAATGCAACGGTACAGTTGGAAGGAACCAAAGTTGGAACCGCAACGGACAGTCTGGGGTATTTTGAATTAGACTTACACGGAAATCAAAATAAAAACTTAACGGTTAGAGCCGTAGGTTATCAAACAACAAAAAAACAAATCAGTTCCAGCTCCCAAACAGGAATCACTATTACCCTGCATGAAGATAATTTGAATCTGAATGAAGTCGTAGTTAGTGCTTCCCGATATGGAATGGAAAGAAAAAAGGCACCGGTTATCGTAAATGTTTTGAGTCCAAAACTATTTACAGCAACCCAGTCGGTAGCCATGTCTGAAACATTAAATTATCAACCGGGAGTACGTGTTGAAAACAATTGCCAAAACTGTGGCTTCACCCAAGTCCGCTTGAACGGTATGGAGGGAGCCTACTCTCAGATTCTAATCAATAGTCGTTCAGTATTCTCGGCATTGAACTCGGTTTATGGACTGGATCAAATTCCAACCTCCATGATTGATAGAATTGAAGTGGTTCGTTCTGGTGGATCGGCTTTGTTTGGCGCAAATGCCATTGCCGGAACCATAAACATCATTACTAAGGATCCTGTTGAGAATGATTGGCAAATCAAATCAACCAACTCCATCATTGGTGGTTCTGCTTGGGACAACACCATTGACTTCAATACTTCCTATGTAGATAATGATTTGAAGGCTGGGGCAACTTTTTATGGAATGCACCGTAACCGTGAAGCCTACGATGCGAATGGCGATGGATTTTCTGAAATGACCAAGTTGAAAAACATCACCTTTGGAACAAAGGCATTTTTTAAACCTTCAGAATTCAATAAAATCACTTTAGATCTAAGTGCCTTAAATGAATTCCGCCGAGGAGGTGATCATTTGGATAAAGCACCTCACTTTACAGATGTTACGGAACAATTAAGAACAAATACCTTTATTGGAGGTTTGACTTATGACCATTATTCCAAGGATTATAAGCATAAATTATCGCTTTATGGTTCTGGACAGGTTACGGACAGAGAAAGCTTTTATGGTGGTTTAGGCGGTGGAAGAACTGCGCAAGACAGTATCCTTGCTTCCAATGCCTATGGTGATACGGACGATTTTGCAATGGTCGTAGGCGCTCAGTACACCTATACCTTTGAAAAAGATGTGATCACTGCCGGAGTGGAATACAATAACAACCGTACTAAGGACAATATTCCGGGCTACGACCGATTGATTGATCAGAAAACTCATGGTTTGGGTTCATATGCTCAGTATGAATGGAATATTTTAGAGAATCTAAAAACTTTGATTGGTGCACGCTATGATTACACCTATGTCGATGGAAGCTATAAATTAGCAGGTTACGACCGCAACTCAGCTCAAAATTTTGGAACATTTAGTCCAAGATTAACCCTTTTATATGATATCACGGATTATCTTCAATTCCGCGGTGGATTTGCGCGTGGATTTAGAGCTCCACAGGCTTTCAATGAAGATATGCACGTTACTTCCATTGGTGGTCAACAAGTATTTGTATTAATAGGCGAAAACTTGGAAACTGAATATTCGAACGCCTACACGGGATCCTTGAATTTCACTAAGAATTTCGGCGCTGTTCAAACCAGCTTATTGGTTGAAGGATTCTATACAGATTTACAAAACCCATTCACCAATATCATGACCTCGGAGGATGAAAACTTAATCATTCAGGAAATGAGAAATGGTACAGGAGCCAAAGTGTATGGATCCAACCTGGAATTGAACATTGCTCCATCTTCAAAGTATAGCTTTCAGATGGGTGGAACCATTCAACGTTCTGAGTATGCAGATGATCAGTTATTGTATGAAGGAAAGACTCCTGCTGAGAATGTAAGCAGCAAGAAATTCGTTCGCACACCTAATGTTTACGGTTACTTCAATGCAAACTGGAAACCTTGGGAACCATTTAATGTTGATATTACGGGTGTATATACCGGCAGCATGCTTGTTCCCCATGTCTTGGAAGGCGAAGAAATGGTTCTTAAGAATTCACCAGACTTTGTTGAAGCCAATTTCAGATTAGGCTATACTTTCTCTTTAAAGAAAGACTTCAGCATTGAACTATTCGGTGGAATGCAGAACATATTCAACGCATTTCAAAAAGACTTTGATAAGGGCGCACTACGTGATTCCAACTATATATATGGTCCATCAAGACCAAGGACAATAACATTTGGTATTAAAGTAGGACATTTTCACTAATGAGGTTGTTACAAATATTCATTTTCACCTACCTGATGATGACAGGTTCGCTTAAGGCCCAAGTGCCAGGCGAATCTGTTATTAATTGGATTAGCTTTGAACAATTGAGTGACTCCTTAAATCAGAACCCTAAACCTGTGTTAATATTCTTGCATACGGATTGGTGTGCCTATTGCAAGAAAATGCTGAATGAAACATTTCAGGACCCAAAAGTCATTGAAAAGCTCAATAAAGAATATTATGCTGTAGAATTTGATGCAGAGTCGGTCGATACGGTGAAGTTTGATGGCGAAACTTATGCAAGTGAGCATAAAATAAAAAAAACTGGAAAATTTCATCCTATTGCACAAATATTAATCGGAGAAAAGAACAAGGCTATTTTCCCTATGACAATGCTGTTAAACGCAGATTTTTCCGTCAAATCGAAAAAAATTAATTATCTAAGTATTAAGCAAATATTAAATATTTTATAATTTTATATCCGTAGCTGTAGCAAAATAAAATTTAGACTCGTTTACCGTTACGTAATTAAGATACTTAAACAAATATGAAAAACTTAAAATTATTCGTTATTGCTCTTTTAGCTGTGGTTTCTGTTTCTTCTTGTATGAAAACAGATGAATATGATGGTCCGACTCAAGAAGAAGAAAATGCACGAATTGATTCTACATTAAAAAAGCAAGCGCCAATTCTTGAAGAATATGCAAAACAAAAATTTGGTGCAAATGCAAAGAAAGACAGTGCTACAGGTATTTGGTATGAAGTATTACCTTCAACAGTAGACAGTACTTATGAATATGTAGCAACAGCAAACTCTTGGGTTCCTGTAATTGCTAACATCAAATACAAAGGTGAATTAATGGATGGTAAAGTTTTTGATGAAAAAACTACACCTACTCAAATGGCAATTAATAATGTAATTCCAGCTTGGTTGTACATTTTTTATCCACAAAACAAATCTAAAAATTCATTCTCAGGTATTTTACCACACGGATTGTTAAAAGGCAATAAAATCAGATTTATTGCTCCATCTCCTTACTGTTATGACAATAAAACAAAAGGAGAGATTCCTGCTGACTCACCATTGGTGTTCAACATTGAGGTAACTGAATTGAAAAGTCAGTACTAGTACAAAAAATCAAATAATATTTACAAAAAAGGCAATCTTTCGATTGCCTTTTTTTTGTACCCTCTACTCCTATTTATACTCGTAAATAATACAGCCATAATTCATAATATTACCGGATCACAGCCGGACCTTCTCCGGACCTTCTTCGGACAATAGCCGCAAAAATTCGAACAAGGTCCGATGGAACTCCGACCCAAGTCCGCCAAAAATCCGATAGAAATAAAAATTTGACCTGAGTTATCCTTGGTCATTCTCCGATATTAATCCATTCCTAAAAATCCATTATCCCTGCCCTTTTTCACACGCATTTGACCATTCAGATTTAGGTTAAAACTAAATTTAATTGCTATTTTTACATTAAATTCAGGTTTTATGAAGATTGCTTTATCACAGCTTAACTACCATATTGGAAATTTTGAAAAGAACAATCAGAAAATTATTGATACCATTCAAAAAGCCAAAACCGCGGGTGCCGAACTTATTGTATTTGCTGAATTAGCCATTTCTGGTTATCCAGCAAAGGACTTACTTCGCAACTCCGCATTCTTAAAACAATGCTATCAAAGTATTGAGTCCATCGCCCAACATTGTCAAGGTATTGCTTGTATAATTGGAGCGCCTGTACCCAATCAAGATGGCGAAGGTAAGCTCTTATACAACGCGGCTCTCTTGATCGAAGATGGCGAAGTCAAAAACATCTGCAAAAAGAGTTTATTACCAGATTATGATGTCTTTGATGAGTATCGTTATTTCGAGCCTAATCCGCATGTCAGTTGCATAAATTTCAAAGGGAAAACTATTGCCCTAACCATCTGTGAAGACCTGTGGGATGATGATGGACCAAATTCTTATGTGGGTGATATTATGTTGGAATTGGCGAAAGAAAATCCAGACTTGATCATCAATATTGCTGCCTCTCCATTTTCATATACGCATTTTGACAGCAGAAAGAACGTCCTCATGCGGAATGTCATCAAGGGAAGTGCGCCATTGATTTATGTGAATCAAATCGGTGCGCAAACTGATATTATCTTTGATGGTCGCTCTTTGGCATTAAATAAAAAAGCGGAGGTCATCCTTGAATTAAAAGCATTTGAAGAAGATCTTCAATATGTAGAATTACAGAATAATGATCTCAGCAGTAGCTCAACTTATCAGCCGGTTAAAACTTCAGAAATATCCTTGATTCATAATGCTCTCATCTTAGGATTAAAAGATTATTTCCAGAAATCTGGATTTAAAACTGCTGTTCTAGGGCTTTCTGGAGGATTGGATTCGGCATTGGTTGCCGCCTTGGCATGTGAAGCCTTGGGTTCAGAAAATGTTCTTTCTATTTTAATGCCTTCCATTTATTCAACGGACCATTCTTTGAAAGATGCCTTGGATTTGGTAGAAAACACGGGCTGTCAACATAAGATAATTCCGATTAAAGATATTGCCTCAGCATTTGAGGGTTCTTTGGCAGAGACTTTTGCAGGGAAGGAACAAGATACGACAGAGGAAAATATTCAGGCTAGAACTCGGGGAACCTTGTTAATGGCCATTTCAAATAAATTCGGAAACATTTTACTGAATACATCAAACAAGAGTGAGGCGGCTGTAGGCTATGGAACCTTATATGGGGATATGGCGGGTTCATTAAGTGTTATCGGAGATGTATATAAAACTCAGGCTTATGAATTGGCGAAGTACATCAATCGGGAACGCGAGATAATTCCAATCAATACGATTGTAAAACCACCTTCTGCAGAATTGAGACCAGATCAAAAGGACTCCGATTCATTGCCGGATTATGATATCCTGGATTCTATTTTATTCCAGCTGATTGAGATGGAAAAATCAAGGGAAGATGTCATCAATTTAGGCTTCGATGAAGCCTTGGTAAATCGGGTGAATAATCTACTTTGCAATGCGGAGTTCAAGAGGTTTCAAGCGCCTCCCATTCTGCGGGTTAGCCCGAAAGCATTTGGTCCAGGGAGATCAATGCCATTGGTGGCAAAATATTCATTTTAAGATTAAACTTTATAAGGCTAATTACGTCTAATACAATAAATTGAGATTTATGAAAAAGTTTTGGTCAGTTATGCTACTAGGGGTTGTCTTAGTTCTAGGCGCCTGTAGCTCGTATAAATATAATACTACGAGAGTTCAAACCTTGGACTTCTCGCAATATAAAACCTATGGGTGGTTACCACCGGTTGATTCTTTATCAAAAAACTATTTTACGAATGATATTGCAAGGAACAATATTCTTTCTAGTGCCAATCGTGAATTAGAAGCGCGTGGAATGCGTTATAGCAAGGAGAATCCGGACATTTTATTCCGTTACATCACTATTGTGAACAACAAGAGTAGAATGGTTTATGGTAACGCTGGTTGGGGCTGGGGAGGTCCTTGGGGTTATAGTCCTTGGTGGGGCTATGGCTGGGGCGGAAGATCTTACCCTGTGGGTAAAGAGAAAGTTCGTTACTCCCACTTGATTATTGAAGCCTTAGACCGAAAATCAAATTCGGTGGTTTGGCAAGCTAGAGGGTCTGGCGAAATCAATACCCCAGAAAAGTCAATCAACAATCTTCCCAAGGTAGTCGAAGGAATTTTTAAAGAGTACCCGGTTAAATAAAAACAATAGATGCGAGCAATGCTCGCATTTATTGTTTTTAGATATGAGATGTGGGATGTGAGTATTGAGATAGTAGAAAGGGTAGTTTTAGATATGAGATGTGGGATGTGAGAAATGAGATAGAAGAAAGACTGAACAGTTGAATCTATTGTTAAGCCTGGTTTATCATGGGGAGATATTTTCTACGGTTATCGACGATGATCCAGATATCAATCAGGCCAAGGACAGCTGCCATAGGTGTTCCTGCAGGATCTAATGTTAAATGATGCAGGACGACACCAATCAGGATTGGGAGTAATACGATAGCTCCTAAGGCTCTCGTTTTAGGGATGGCAACCAAGAGCCCTCCTATTATTTCCATGGTTCCTACCAAAGGAATTAACCATTTTAATTTCACCAAAGCTTCTGTAATGGATAATTGGGCTTCAGTCAATTCGGGTGGAGGAATGATATTAACAAATTTTGCCGTTCCGAAGAAGATAAATGCTAAACCAAATAGGGTGAAGATAATGGACTTGAAGATTTTCATTTTGTGATTTTTTGCTTGGTTATGAACAGTTAACCTAGGCAAAATGTTTTAAAGGAAAATCTATCTTAGATGGAAGGTCTTTGCTTTAGGTAAAAAGGCACTTCCATATGTTCCTTGGATCTATTTTTGATAAGTTCAGCCGCCATTTTACCCATCATCTGGAAGTCGGTAGAAATTGTGGTAATCCCATTCAGAATAAACTTTTTCAATGGCGTTTCATTGTAGGATATGACACCCACATCCTGACCGATTTTAAGGTTCTTCTTAATGATCTTATCCAATAACTTCACCAGGTCGTCCTCAGCTATATTGATATAACAGCTTCCCAACTCAATTTTTTCTTTGTCCAGCTCGCTGACCAATGAATGATTGAAAGCATACTGTTGAGCAAACTTATAGAAACCTTTGATGATAGCTTTCGGATAATCACTATTATCTGGGAAGATCAGGTTCAGGGTATGGTATTTACTTAAAGAAGGTAATGCTTCTTCCAAAGCACCATAAATGTCCTTTTCGTAATTTTCATATACTGCAGCAAAATCACCCTGAATATCATCAATATACTTTCCCAACAAAACGAGTTTCTCTCTAGGAATCAACTTGTTAATAATCTCCGGAGCTTGGTCCCTACCCTCTTTAAAGTGTGGAAAAAGAACATAATAATCATAAGTCTTGGTTAGACCACCCAATAAGGTTCTCAAGTAAGTGATATCGGAGTTGTAGACAAATAAATCGAGTGCAGCATCATCTTCTAATTCCCTGGCAAAGGAATCATAGACGATCTTTTTATGGGCGCTAAGTTTATTGAGAAGAATTGCAATTTTCTGTCTTTGTTTGACATCCGCAGTGGCAATGTAATACCCTTTTCCAGGAATAGAAGCTATTACTTCCGCATTTTTAAGGAATTTATAGGCTTTTTCTACGGTATCCCTGGATATATCGACGTAAACAGAAAGCTCATTGATTGAAGGCAACATGTCGTCCTTTTCCAGTGTTCCAATTTTTACCGCATCGATAATGGCACTTGCCAATTGTTTATATTTTGGAGTTGCTGAAAAGTCACTAATCTGAATAGTTTTCAAGAAATCAGTTACCTTGGAAGTCATAAGTTCTAAAGTATTTCAATATAGGTTTACAAGTATAAAACCTAAGGTAAGTAAAATACTTCTTTTAAGATAGAAGTTTTTGGGGAATAATCGGGATTCGTTTCCATGAGGTCTTTCATATATTCCCACCATTCTTTCATGATTGGATTATCCTTTAATTTATCCTCATCAAAATCAGCCCTTAACTTTTGAACTGCAAATAGGTCCAATGTATCAGGATCTAAATAAATTGCATAGTCTGAAACCCCACTTTCCTTTAGTAAATCGGCTAGTTTTGGCCATATCTCCTGATGTCTGCGAAGATATTCCGCCTCATTCCCGGCAATGAGTTTCATTTTAAAAGCGACTTGTTTCATATTTTAGTTTTGATTTCGTACTTCCCCGAACCTAGTTCAACCATGATCTGGCCATTTAATTTCTTGACAGATAAGACCAAATTATTCCGATCAACGGGTTCCCCATTGACAATGATATTTTGGGTATTCTCCGAATTTATGATACAAACGGCTTTCACATTTACCGGAATTTCAATCTCCTGCACAATTTCCTTATCGGATTTTGTCCAAGCACTTTTGATATTTCCCGACATGGAACGGAAAGATCCGGAAGCTGATTTCATTCCAAAATCACCAATCTCAGGTTGTATATATACTTCCTGATAGCCATTTTCCTTGGCACGAATGCCTAGCAAATGCTCAAACATCCATTCATTGACCGAGCCGAAAGCATAATGTGAAAAGGAATTCATCGCGGCATTGTGTACAAAGCCCTTGTCCTTAGTAAAACTATCCCAACGCTCCCAAATGGAAGTTGCGCCATTCACAACCTCGTATCCCAAGGAAGGATATTCGGTACTCTGCAAAAGCTCATAAGCCATATCCGAAGAACCAGAAGCTGTTAAGGCAGGCAATAAAGGTTTGAATCCTAAAAATCCAGTACTTAATTTATTGCCATTTGCTTCCAGTAAGTCCCGTAAATATTTCCCTGCTAAATTAGCATCTTCCTCATCTAAAATTCCAGAGTATAAGGCATTCGCATATGCTGTTTGGGTATGTCCCGAAAATCCATTCTGCCCTTCAACATAACCTTCTCCATTACCATAAAATGCGGCATTGGTTTTCAATTTACCATCTTGGTCCATGTAATGTTTTTTAAATCCAAGTTTTACTGCATGGGATTCTTTTTCATAATCATGAGCAAGTCGCATATTCCCAATGGCTCGGCACATCTGGGCCATTAATTTATTGCAATAGAAATAATAAGTCGTGGCCAATAGGTCAGGGCTAGTTTTTTCACCTACCGATAACCAATCGCCAAATCCTCCTTTAGGATTGACATCTTCAAAGGAACCTTCCCGCAAAACACTGCCTTTGGTTCTAGCTTTGAGGAATGCCATAAACTTATTCATATAGGGAAGTGATTTCCGGACAATGCGTAAATCATTGTAGGCTTTGAAATATTCATAGGTACAGATTATTCCTGCTTCAGACCATCCCGGAGAGAAGGCATCCGATGCACGAATGGCTGCTTCGCCCTGATTATTTACGGGCATAGGAGCATAAATCGGGAAAGCTCCATTGGACCACTGGGCATCATTTAAATCTTGAATCCATTTTTTATGAAATGGAGCAACATCGGCATTGAAAATTGCTGAGCGCATATAAATTTGAGCGTCCCCAGTCCAGCCCAAGCGTTCATCACGTTGAGGACAATCCGTAGGGATATCCAGGTAGTTCGCCTTCTGCGTCCACAGAATATTGCTATATAGCTGATTCAACATACTATTATCAGAATGAAATTGCCCTACCTGATCCAGGTCAGAACTTAATACCAAACCAGTTAAGAAGTCCTTATTAGGTTCTTCCTTCAGACCAGAAACTTCTACAAATTGAAACCCATGAAAAGTAAAACTTGGACTCCATTCTTCATTCTTTGAACCATTTAAGATATAGGTATCCGTAGCTCTTGCTTTTCTTAAATTATCAGTCATCAGTTTTCCATCTGGAAAGAGCATTTCACCGTATCTAAACTGCAAGGAATCTCCTTTGGATCCACTAATTCTTAGACGAATATTGCCAGCGAAGTTTTGTCCAAAATCAATGATGTACTTCCCTTCGGCAATCTTTTTCACAGACTTTGCTCGTAATTCTTGAAGAATACGAACAGGATTACTTGGATAAAGCTCAATCAGCTGACCTTTTCTGTCCGGAAATTCCTGGATATTTGCCCATGAGGAATCATCAAAACCCACCTTATTCCATCCAATCGGTTCCTTGGTTGCATCATGTTTCTCACCTTCTAAAAAATCAGATTCTAGAATTGCTCCTGTACCAGTTTTCCAGCTGGAATCAGTAATAACCTCTTCCTTCGTACCATCCTCATAAAGTATATCGATTTGAGCTTTTAATAATGGGAATTTGCCATAGAACTGATGGACTTGAGGTGAGCCTACCAATAAGGCGTAGCCTAAATATCCTGCATACCAACCACTGGAAAGTATGGCGCCAAAAGTATTCTCTCCTGAATTAAGATATTCACTAACATCGTAAACATTATAATAAACTCGTTTATTATAATCCGTCCATCCAGAAGCAAAGAAGTCTTCACCCACTTTATTTCCATTGATATAAAAATTGTGTAAGCCCAAAGAACTGATATATAAACGAGCTGATTTTACTTTCTTTTTCAGATTAGCTTGTTTCCGAATATAGGGCGATGGAGGTAGATGATATTCTCCGGGTTTTGCCAAGTGATTCAAATCTATACCCACCCATTTAGCTTTCCAATCGTCAGGATTAGGCTTCGCCAATTCCCAATATTGGATTTCTGACCAATCTCCCGCTCTATCCTTCTCATCCCAGGCCCTAACTTTCCAAAAAACACGTTGTCCAGACTTCAACAACTTACCTGAATATTCAATTTGATTAGTTTGATTGCTGGTTACTTTTTTGCTATCCCATAAATCACCCTGATTCTTCTTCAATAAAGCTTCCGTGCTGGCTACCAGCACTTGGTAGGCCATCTGAGACTTATTGAATCCCTTGCCTTGCAATTCCCAACTTAACCTGGGCTTGCTTTCTTCCACGAAAGGATTAACCTTATACTCCGTGCGCAAGTAGGTAGGTTGAATATTGGCCCAAGCAAAATTCAATTGCAAGAGAAGAAAAAGGGAAAAAGAGTAGAATAGCTGATATAATTTCATGGTCGGATTATCTTATTATTTTAATTTCCTTAGGTGCTTCAATTTCGGAAATTATTTTTCCATTTGCATCTTTTGTGTGTTTAACTTTTATGATACCATATTTAGTAGGGAAAGTACCTTCAGCAAAACTTAGATTTCCCAAATGGGGTTTCACGGTATAAGCCTTGCCTCCTGGTTCTGCTACTTTGATTCCAAGTACATGCTCGGATAACCAAGAGGTAGGACCTGAAGCCCAGCCATGTGCAAAACTATGACGATGTCCAACATAGCAATATGCCCCAAAATCGCCATGAATATCTACCTTTCCTTCGGGCACCAATTCATCAATACGGCTTGCATTTGGAAGCCATTCAATATTAAAATCTTCCCAGAAGGTAGTAGCTCCTAAGTCCAACATGGCCCCCCAATATTCGGAGATGATATCCATTGCCTCCTGATATTTACCTGCTTTGGCCATGGCTTCCAGCATATAATAGCCATAAAAAGTGGAGAAGTTTTTCGCACCACCGACTTTTAATACATCTTGATAAGCCTTTTCTTTATCCATTAATCCCACCAATGACATTAATGCTGCTGCCTGCTTGGATTGATTATGATCGGGTTTTACTTTTCTCATTTTCACCAAGGCATCATCACAAAGTTTTTTGGTCTCAGGATCATTTAAGAAAGTACTTATTTGAGAAGCTTTTTCAAGTCCTAATATGGTCATTGCTTGCAATCCTGCATGTACGGCCAAACTATCTTCACTGGAAGGCCAATCCAAAAAGCGAGTCCCATCCATTTGCTCTTTTCCATCTTTCACTTTGCTCAAGATCTGTTTAACCAATCCTTGCAGATATGGTTTTTGCTCTTCCAAATAAGCTAGATCACCATGTGCCATATACCAATCATAGTGCAATACAATCCACCACATGGAATAGGTACTGATACCACACATCCAACCTGGAAGCGGAGTTGATTCTCTTGCTAAATCCAGACTTTTCGGAACAACATCATTATATCCAAAAACTGTATTTACTGTTGCTACCTCAGGATGTAAATCCCCCACCCATACCAGACGATCACGTTTTATGGCATCCCATAAATAATCCTGCATATTCAGGTGAACGGTGTATGCTCCTACTTCCCAGATTTTATTTAATCGCTCATCGCTACTTTTGAAAGTCCCGAGATAAGGGATGTCACGATAGGTAGCAATCGCTCTAACTTCTCTTAAATGTAATTCAGCTTCCGGGTCCAAAAAGTCGATCCGAACAAAACGGAATCCCGATTCACCAGTCTGGTTTTTGCCTAACCATGGTAGTTGCAATTTCATGTCTCGCATAGCATGGTCATTTGTAGCACCTTTGGCACCAATCTCCGACATGGCCTCAGAAACAGACTCTCCTAACCTTATCCGTACATTTCTAGGGGTATTTCCTCCGCCCCACATGCCGGTGATAATTTCTACAGCACCATTAATCTCCTTACCAAAATCCAAAAGAACAGAACTGGTCTGCGTAGCATTATTTTTAAGAATGGTAATATGCTCGTTATTCAAATTTGCCTGACCATTTCCGTCCAGCATTAAATTATCTGAAGCATTGATCTGGCCATCTTGCCAAACAATACGGGTTGGATAGATATATTCCCGGGTCATTGGGCTGATATGCTTGGAGCCATCACTCAATTTATGCTGAGCATGAGAGACAAAAAATGATAAACAAATACTGAATAGTATTAGAGAAAATTTATGTGTCATGGTAGAATAGGTTATAATTCTGAAAATGTTTTTAAAGTTAAGCAAGCGGATGGAAAGGACTATCCTGCTCTTACATGAGGGTATTTAAACAGGACGGTGCAGGATGCTCAACCTAAATTGGATATTTATATTTGAATCAAGCCTTTAAGGATAGGCAACCTAATTAAATAACTAATTCTGGTAACCCCACAACCTAGGTTACCAATAAACCAAATGAAGACTAAAACATGTATAACTTAGAAAAAGGATGATTTGTTATTGATAAATAACAAGGATTGAGACCTATATAAAAAAACCGATAGTGTTCCCGCACCATCGGTTCTATATTATTAATGGTCTTTTTAAACGTCACAAGAGGGTCGAAACTCTTTATTGTTTAACCATTTAACTTTGCAAAGGTATGCAATATGACCAATTAAACAAAACTAAAAACCATCGATTCATTGCGCCTTCCGTAACATTCAGGAAGGTATTTGGGTTCACTTTCGGAACTGAACCTAAGAAGAGATTCTTGCAATTATCGTTAATCTTCCCAGCACTGATACTATCTCAGGTGGGACATTCCGAGACCACAAATTATTCATCAATGGATAAAGAAACATTTCATATTTCCATGAGCCATAGTTTGGACTTCAGTTCACTGACCGCAATTCCTCAAGAGAAAATTAAGGTAACAGGAAAGGTGACTGATGCTCAAGGTATGCCTTTGGCAGGGGTTTCCATTCGTGTGAAAGGAACCACTTCAGCGACCGCTTCGGATGCTGAAGGAAATTATGAAATTGAGTTGAACAAAGGTCAATCCTTAACTTTTGACAATATTGGCTTCGCACAGAAGGAAATTGTAGTCAATGCTGCCGGAACACAAAACGTTTCTTTAGAAGGCAGCAGTGAGGATATCTCCGAGATTGTTGTTGTGGGTTATGGTAGTCAACAGAAAAAGGATGTTACGGGATCCATTGCAGCGGTTTCCATGAAAAACGTGAAAGGACAAGCATTGGCGAGTCCGGATCAGGCACTTTCAGGACAAATCGCCGGGGTGTCGGTAAGTACATCCAATGGTACTCCTGGTGGAGGTCCTAAGATTCAAATCCGCGGTATGAGTGCTATTGGTGCTGGAAGTCAGCCATTATATGTAATTGATGGTTTCCCGGTTCCAGGTTCATCCTCAGAACGTGGAAATCCATTAGCGACCATGAATCCGAATGACATTGAATCCATGACGGTATTGAAGGATGCATCGGCGACAGCGATTTACGGTTCTCGCGGATCAAACGGGGTAATCTTGATCAACACCAAAAGAGGTTCGGATGGAAAGATGAAGATCGATGTTGCTGCCAGTTCAGGCTTGCAACAAGTTCCACAAAAAGGAAGACCTAATTTAATGAATGCTGCGGAATTCGCACAGTTCCGCAAGGAGGCCATCGAAGATAAGATCAGATTCGAGGAAGGCCGCGAACCAACAATAAATGATATCCCAGAAGAATACCGCAACCCAGCAGCATTGGGTGAAGGTGTAGATTGGTATGATGCGGTAACTCGTATTGCACCCATGTCAGATATTAACGTGAGTTTTTCAGGAGGTAATGAAAGTATTCGCTCTTTTGTTTCAGCAGGATACCTCAACCAAAAAGGAGTTATGTTGAATTCCGGATTTGACCGTTTTTCAATCCGGGCAAATGTAGAAGGGAATTTCCTCAGAAAACTTAAACTAGGGATGAACATCAACCCTACGCTATCGTATTTAGAAGGTGGAATCAACGGACAAGGTCGTGATGAATTCTTTGAAATTACAACACCGGTTGGAAAGATTTATAACGATGATGGCTCCTATGTGCCATACATTCAATCAGCAGGAACATTCGGAAACCCGAACCCTGTGATGTATCTGAATCAAAGGACCAACAAGAGCTCAAAGCTTAAAATGTTAATGAGCACCTATGCTGAATATAGCTTCTTGGATAATTTAAAGTTCAAGACAACCTTCAACGTAGATTATCAAGACGAAAGTGGTGAATATTTCAGACCATCCACTATTCCTAATCAAAATGCTCCGGGGCCAACAATTCCAAGTGGAAGCTATTGGCGTGGCAGTTACCTGAACTGGGCGAATGAGAATACTTTGAATTATGATTACAGCACTGAAAGTGGTCATTCGATTTCAGCATTAGCGGGATATTCAGTACAGGTACAAAAAAATAAGAATGCCAATTTCAATGGAAGTCAATTTCCGGATGATGATATTCAGACTTTAAATGCTGCTGCTCGAATTACTGGAGGAACAGGTATTGAAGACTGGGCATTGATTTCATATTTGGCGAGGGTGAATTACTCCTATTTGGATCGTTATATCCTTACTGCATCTTATCGTGCAGATGGTTCATCGCGATTCGGAAAAGACAACCGTTGGGGTTCATTCCCTTCGGTAGCAGTAGGTTGGCGTTTATCTGAGGAACCTTTCTTAAAAGACAAGGAATGGATAAATGAATTGAAACTTAGAGCATCATTCGGTCGATCAGGAAACTTCAACATTGCAAACTATGCTTCATTGAGCGGCATTGGAACTGCAAATTATGTCTTCGGAGGTAGTTTAGCACCAGGTCGTACGATGAATAGTTTAGGAAATAGTTTTTTGGGTTGGGAGAGAATGAAAGAATTGAACATAGGTGTAGACTTTAGCACCTGGAATAATCGCTTGTCCTTCACTGCCAACTATTATAAGCGGAATACCCTGGATCTCTTATTGGGAACCCCAATTCCACAATCATCAGGATTTGGATCTGTTGTTGAAAACCGTGGAGATGTAGAAAATCAAGGATATGAGTTTTCAGTAAGTTCAGCCAACATCGTGAAGGATAATTTCACATGGAACACCGACTTTAACATCTCATTCAACCGGAATAAGGTTATTGCCTTAGGACGTAGTACCGATCCTATTTATTCAGGGGCGAGTTCAGAGGGTAACTTCACAAATATTACCCGTATCGGTGAGCCAGTAGGTATGATCATCGGATATGTTGTAGAAGGAATCTATCAAAATCAAGCTGAAGTTGACCAATACGCAGCGTTTCCAGGTGCCATTCCGGGGAATTTAAGAATGAGAGATGTCAATGGTGATGGACAGATTACACCAAATGACGACTTTGATGTCATTGGTAATCCATATCCAGACTTCACTTTCGGGATGACGAATAACCTGACTTATAAAGCTTTTGATCTAAGAGTTATGATGGTAGGTTCGAAAGGACAAGAAATGCTACATGCGACGCGATTCTATACAGATAACATCGATGGTGTATTCAATGTTAGAAAGGAAGTTGCAGATCGCTGGCGTTCAGAATCTAATCCAGGAAGTGGATTGGTACCAACAACCAATGGTACAGGTAGAGGTCGTGTTATGTATCGGGATACACACTCGCTATTCATTGACAAAACTGACTACTTATGGATAAAAAACATAACTGTTGGTTATACCCTACCAAAAAGTATAGGAGGAATTGTTAACAACCTAAGGATCTATGCGAACCTTCAAAATCCATTCTTATTTACAGGATATGAAGGCAATCCAGAAGGAACAAACATTAACCGTGGTGACACATCGCCATTGGTACCGGGAATTGATTACTCGGCATACCCTGTTCCGAAGATCTACACATTAGGTTTGAATTTTAACTTTTAAGAGACAAAGATTATGAAATTAAGATATATTCTTTTAGGTCTAGGGTTATTGAGCATGAGCACTTCCTGCAACCATTTATTGGATGTAAAACCCTATACATTTTCCAGTGGAGATAATTATTATGAAAACGAGGGGCAAGTCCTTCGCGCGGTGAATGGTGTTTACAGTAGATTACAAGGTTTATATACCAGTGATTTCTGGGCGATGACCGAAATGCGTTCCGACAATACCAATTATCAGTATGATGAAACCGACCGTGGTGCACAACAGCGTGAGGAGATTGATGAATTCTTGATTACCTCATCCAATAATTACGTCAATACGACTTGGGTAAATCTCTATGGAATCATCCAACAGGCGAATGTAATTATCAGCAGAATTGATCAAGTTACCTTCTCGGATGAAAAAATAAAGTTACAATACCTCGGTGAGGCTAAATTTATCAGAGGATTTGCCTATTTTCATCTTGTCCGATTATTTGGTGAGCTTCCTTTGCATACAAAAGAGGTGGCAAATCCACAAGATGCTTTCACCGATGGTAAGAAAGCAAGCGTTGATGAGGTTTATGCTGTCATTATTCAGGATGCCAAGGATGCGATCGCCAATTTACCGGCAAGCTATGAAAAGAACAATGCTGGAAGAGTAACCAAAGGAGCAGCATATACTTTACTGGGCGATGTTTATCTGACCAGAAAACAATATGCTGAAGCAGTAACCAATTTTCAGGAAGTAACCAAATTAGGTTATTCCTTGATGCCAGATTATGCATCCTGCTTCAATCCAGCGAACAAAAATAATGCAGAATCGATTTTTGAGATACAATACGATCAATCGGTAGAAGGCGAGAACAGTAATTTCATTTACATGTTTGGTCCTCGCAATGCGAAAATGCAGTTGGTAGGATATTCTGGAAACTTAGGCGGAAGTAATATTCCGACTCCAAGTATCTACAATGCCTATGAGCAAGGAGATAACCGTCGTGATAAATCTATTCAATTGTTTTCTGACCCTTCGAATTCGAAATTCCAGGAGTCGGTAGCATTTGGAGGCAAGATTCCATTCATTAAGAAATTTTACCATCCACCTTATATTGAGGATGGGCGTTCGAATGAGAATTGGCCAGTTTACCGGTACGGGCATGTATTGTTATTATTGGCAGAAGCTCAGAACGAAGCTGGAAGCGGAAATCCTATTGCTAACCTAAACCTAGTCCGCAAACGTGCAGGCTTGCAACCATTAGCTGGACTTTCCAAAGAAGCATTGCGTGATGCGATTGCAAAAGAACAACGTATTGAGGTGGCCTTTGAGGATCATAGATGGTATCAATTGTTAAGAACGGGAAAAGCTATAGAAGTAATGACCGCTCATGGTGCTGAAGAGAAGAAGAGATTAACCAGATTAAGTGCAGCATCTTACAACATTCAACCATTTAAACTATTGTTCCCAATTCCGCAGCGAGAAATTCAGATTAATGGAATTCCTCAGAATCAGGGTTGGTAAATCAAAAAGCTGTTATAAACCATAAAACAACATAAAAACCAAATGATAAAGACTAAAAGAGCACAATCGTATTTGTTTGCTATGCTTCTCCTCTTTTTAGCAGGGTCATGTAAACAAGAAAAGGAAAAAGAAGTGGTCAAAGAACCGAATCCAAAAACGGATAAAATCGTTTTGCCGGAAGGTTTTGAGATCGAACATATCTATAGCCCTTCGGATGACAAAAAAGGTTCCTGGGTATCAATGACTTTTGATGATAAAGGTCGGATGATCACATCGGATCAATTTGGCGGGTTATTCCGGGTCGAATTGCCGCCACTTGGGTCGGACTCAACGGTAAAGCCTAAAATCGAAGCACTAGATTTTCCTATTGAGGGTCGTGATCCGAAGGATACATCCTCTACAAAAGTTGGAATGGGCTTCGCACAAGGGTTGCTTTGGGCTTATAACAGCTTATATGTTATGATTAACCACCGTCCTAATGAGAATCTTTCAAAAGGATCGGGCTTGTATCGTTTGCAGGATACCAACAACGATGATAAATTGGATAAAATCACGCAGTTGATGGCATTGGATGGCGAAGGGGAACATGGCCCACACAGTATTGTCCTAGGACCGGATTCCATGATCTATGTAATCGCCGGAAACTTTACAACCATTCCTAAAATGGACAATTACCGTTCATTGCCAAGTGATAAGGTTGATAATTTAATACCGTATATCCTGGACACTCATGGTCATGATTCTGACTCACATTTAAATGGAGGCTGGATTGCAAAAACAGATTCAGAAGGTAAATCATGGGATCTGATTGCTTCAGGTATGCGTAATGGCTTTGACCTTGCCTTCAATAATGAAGGTGAATTATTCACCTATGATTCCGATATGGAATGGGATTTTGGTATGCCATGGTATCGTCCTACGCGTATACTGCATGTGACCAGTGGTGCTGAATATGGTTGGAGAAAAGGTGATGCGAAGTGGGATGAACGCTTTTTGGATAACCTACCTGCAACCTTGAACATTGGACAGGGTTCACCAACCAACTTTATCAATCCTAATCAAGCGAAGTTCCCTGAAAAATACAGAAACAGCTTATTGGCATTTGACTGGAGTTTCGGGATTATCTATGCTATCCATTTAGAACCTAAGGGATCAAGTTATACCGCGAAGGCTGAGGAGTTTATTTCAGGATCTCCACTTCCACTTACAGATGGTACAATTGGACCTGATGGAAGTTTATATTTCTTGACTGGTGGTCGTCGTTTGGAATCAGATTTATATCGTGTATATCATAAAGATCGTGAAAAGATCAACAATGAAGTTAAAAAATCGGAGCCATCTGATTTAGTAAAATTGCGTAGAGAAATCGAGCAATACCATAGACCATCTCCAACGGGCACTGTGGATAAAGTATGGGAATACCTAGGTCATGAAGATCGTCATATCCGTTATGCAGCACGCATTGCTGTGGAGCATCAACCATTTGAGACTTGGAAAGACAAAGTTTTTGCAGAGCGCAATGTGGTTCGTTTGACAGAAGTAATGGTGGCTATGGCACATGTGGCGGATGCATCCATGCAGCCTCAGATCATGAAGAAATTGGCTACAATTCCTGTTGAGAAAATCACGCCTAAGATGTTGGAGAATTTATTGAGAGTTTATGAGCTTGTGATTGCCCGTATGGGTAAGGTCAATGATGCAGATGCAGCAGCATTAGCACAACGATTGGAACCATTCTATCCGGCGAAATCAAATTACATGAACAGAGAATTATCGAAGATTCTACTTGCGTTAAATAGTGAACCGGCTGTTAAAAAATCTTTAGAATTATTGGCAAATGCGAAGGATGACACCACGCAAACCAGCTTTATGAATTCTTCGAATTTGATTTTAAGAAACCCGCAATATGGATTGGATATCGCTGATATGTTGGCTAATATCCCACCTGCGCAACAAATCTTTATGGCAACTGCCTTGAGTAATACCAGCGTGGGTTGGACTCCAGAACTTAGAGAACAATATTTCAATTGGTTTTACAAAGCCTTTGGATTCAAAGGAGGAAACAGTTACATCGGTTTCATCGATAATGCACGTAAAATGGCCTTGAAGAATGTGCCACAAGATCAATTGGCGATGTACGGCAAAATGTCTGGAGACTCTTTGATCAATGCCCAAGGAAACAGATTGGCTGATAAAGTTGAAGGTCCAAAAGGTCCAGGAAGAGGCTGGGAAATTGACTCAGCGCTGAAAGTAGTGGACGAGAATACGGGAGAACGTAATTTCAAACGTGGTAGAGAATTATTCCTTGCAGTAAAATGTGGTTCTTGTCATACCGTCAAAGGCGAAGGTGGATCAGTAGGTCCAGACTTGACACAATTAGGAACACGTTTCTCAAAACGCGATATGTTGGAAGCGATCATCGAACCTAGTAAGGTTATTTCAGACCAATATGAGTCTAAATTATTCCACATGAAAGACGGTACTAACTTATTAGGACGTTTAATGAGTGAGGATGAGAAGAATTATGTGATTTCGCAAAATCCATATGCTCCACAAGTGACGAAGACCATTGCGAAGAGTGATGTCAAGTCGATGAATCGTTCGGAAGTATCGATTATGCCTCCAGGAACATTGAATTCAATGAATCCAGATGAGGTAAAAGATATCATGGCGTATTTGATGTCAGGAGGAAATGAGAATAGTGATGTTTATAAGAAAAAATAAAATTTAAAGAATTGGAAAACTCAAATCAAGACTGGTTGAATAAGGTCTCCCATGTGGCGCAGGTCGGAGGCATTGAAACTTCTATTTTAGATAATGGAAGAGGCAAGGGAACTCGGATAGCCTGGATAAACACAGGTGCAGGATTACGATTTAAAGTTGTGATAGACCGAGGGCTGGACATTGCAGATGCTTCATTCAACCAGTTTAACTTGAGTTGGTTAAGTCGATTGGGAGTAACCGCTCCACAACCTTTTTCAGATAAAGGCATTGATTGGCTGAGAACCTTTGGCGGCGGCCTATTGACCACCTGTGGGATAACCCATGTTGGAGGTCCAGAATCGGATGAATATGGCGAGCGCGGATTGCATGATCAATTCAGCAATAGCCCGGCAGAACTCATTTCAGTAAAACAACCGGATATAGCAAATGGAGATTTTGAAATGTCCATTACCGGAAAGATTTTTCAAGGCCATCCCCTAGGCGATAACATCGAAATTAAGCGCACTATTCGATGTGTTCTAGGACATCCTACCATTTATTTGGATGATGAAATTCAAAATGTTGGTAATATCAATTCTTCCCATATGATTTTATACCATTTCAATTTTGGATGGCCTTTTATTGATGCCGGGACGAAACTCCTTTGGAAAGGAGCGTGGAAATCTCGTGAAACAGGAGATGCGAATAAAATATTTAAAGAAGGTCAGGATTTCCGGACCTGTCAGGAGCCCCGTGAGGATCACAGCGGTTCTGGCGAAGAAGCCGCATTGATCGATGTGGATGCTGATGCATCTGGAAAAGTGGATTGCGGAATTTACAATGAGAAGTTAGGCTTTGCATTGAAAATTAGTTTTAACAAGGAACAATTGCCTTGGTTGACCAATTGGCAACATTGGGGCAAAGGAGAATATGTAACAGGGATGGAACCTGGAAGTCACCCACCATTAGGGCAGAAATTAATGCGTGAGCGCGGGGAATTAATCCAGTTGAAACCCGGAGAAAAGAGGAAATATAACTTAGAAATCAGTATATTGAATAACTCTACCTCCATCAACGAATTTGTAAACAAGTATATAAACCTATAAATATCAAAAGAATGGAAATCATTGAAAAGGCATTCGAACAAGGAAAAGGAATATTGAGATTAGCTCCGAATTGGGTACCGAGATCATTTTGTGTACCTGGTCGACGAATTAAACTTCACCCAGACGACTATTATGTGCTAGGTGGAGAACGTGGTGGTATTGATGAGCGTTGGTTTTCATCAACGACACCTGCTAAGAATGGTCCATTAACTGGTGAGTTTGAGGGTTTGAGTTTTGTGGTCTATGAGGAAAATGGAAAGACAGAGCAGGTTTTATTATCGGACTGTGTGGATCATTTGAAGGGGAAATTAATTGGTGACCGTCTTTGGGATGAGTATCAAAGCTGGCCAATGTATTCGAAGTTTTTCGACAATATGGGGCCACTACCCCACCATATCCATCACAATGATGAAAAAGCTGCATTAATTGAACAACAAGGAAAACCGGAAGCCTATTACTTCCCTCCTCAGTTGAATAATCACGGTGGTGATTTTCCATATACCTTTATGGGAATCGCTCCGGGAACATCCAAAGAAACCATCAAAGAATGTTTGGAGAATTTCAGCAAAGGGGATAATAAAATCACCAATTACTCACAAGCTTATCGTTTAGAGCCAGGAACTGGATGGGATGTTCCTCCAGGTTTGCTACATGCTCCTGGAAGTATGTGTACTTATGAACCGCAGAAAGCGTCGGATGTATTCGCGATGTATCAATCCTTGGTGAATGAAGCGATCATTCCGGAAGAATTATTATGGAAAGGTGTTCCTGAGAACATGAAGGGTGATTATGATGCTTTAATGGATATCATTGATTGGGATTTAAATGTGGATCCTGATATGATGAAAAATAGATTCATGGCACCAAAACCTGTTCATGATGAAAAAGAAATGGAAGCTGCAGGATATTCAGAAAAATGGGTTTGCTATAAATCAACTGCATTTAGTGCGAAAGAATTAACAGTATTCCCTGGACAAACAGTGACGATCAAAGATTCGGCTGCCTATGGATTGATTATGATGCAAGGATATGGAAAAATGAATGATTGGACCATTGAAACTCCGGCATTAATCCGTTATGGACAGTTGACTTTTGATGAGTATTTTGTTTCTGAAGTGGCTGCTAAACGCGGTGTGGTGATTCAAAATCATTCAAGCACCGATCCTATTGTGATGTTGAAACATTTCGGACCAGATAATCCTGATTTAGATGTAAAAGGTTAATCATTGATAAAACAATTATTTATGAGCAAGAACAATTTCCCAAAGTTACACAATGCTACATGGCCAGGCATTGTAGGAAAAGGAGACCATGAGCCCATCATTTCATTGGATGAGTTATTGGAGAAAACAGCGAAGGCCGAAGTAAATGGAGTAAAATTCGATGGTGTTGACTTAGGATTATTTGATCCGCATGTTAAGTTAGACACCTCTGATGATCATATAAAATCAGTTGTAGATAAAATTGGTGGTACCTACGGTTTGGCTATCGGTACCTTGGTCGCTCCTATTTGGCCACCTGATGGTGGTTCAGCAATGGGTTCACAAACTGACCGTGACCGTTTTGTTGAAGTCGTAAGAAAAGCAGCGGAATTTGGATATAAACTTCGTAAAGAAGGTATCAGAACAAATAATGTAATCCGTGTGGACTCGGCAAGCAGTGTAGAAGAATGGGCGAAAAACCCTACTGAGAACACGAAGTTGATTGCCGATACTTTCCGTAGAGCTTGTGATGCAGCTGCTGAATATGGTGAGCGCATTGCTGCTGAAGGAGAAATCTGCTGGGGTGGAATGCAGAGTTGGAAAACGATGTTGGAGACCTTGGAAATGGTAGATCGTGAAAATATGGGATTTCAAGCGGATATGTCGCATACATTCTTGTATTTATTGGGATATAATGCTCCGGAAGACCGCATCTTGAAAGCAGATTTTCAGTGGGATGATCGGGAGGAATTAGAAAGAGGATTGAAGTTTTTAACCTCGAAATTGCGTCCATGGACGATTGATTTCCATGTGGCACAAAATGATGGAACGGTATTCGGATCAGGTTCACACGATAAAACCGGAAGACATTGTTTGCCAACGGATCCAAATGGCAGATTGGATATTGCCAAAGATGCTGGATTCTGGATGAAAGATGAAAATGGAAACCCAACGAAAGCATTTAATCATATCTGTTGGGATGGCTGTATGTTCCCGAATGAGGTGATGCATAAACAAGAAACATGGGATTCAATCTTGAAAACCTTGATTGAAGTTCGCGATGTAAATGGCTGGTCAGCATAATTTTCTAAACAAAAAATCATGAGCAAAAAAGAATTAAGAATAGGATTAATTGGATGTGGTTTTATGGGAAGAACACATTCGAATGGATATAAACGCGTACCTAACTTCTTCCCTAATTTGGAGTATCAACCAGTTTTAAAGGCTGTTTGTTCCCGCAGTGAAGACAAAGTGAAAGCTTTTGCTGAGCAATGGGGATATGAATCCTATGAAACTGATTGGAGGAAATTAATAGCGAGGGATGATATCGATGCTGTAGACATCTGTACTCCCAACAATATGCACATGGAAATCGCGATTGCGGCAGCAGCTGCTGGAAAGATGGTATTATGTGAGAAACCATTGTCTCGAACTTTAGAAGAAGGCGAGAAAATGGTGGAAGCTGTGGAATCCAATAAGGTTAAAAATACGATATGGTACAACTATCGTCGTTTACCAGCTGTTACTTTGGCGAAGCAAATTGTGGATAGTGGAAAATTGGGTAAGATTTTCCATTACCGCAGTAACTTCCTACAGGATTGGACCATCAATGAAAACCTTCCGCAAGGAGGTGCTGCATTCTGGAGAATGGATGCGGATGCTGCTGGTTCAGGAGTAACGGGAGATCTATTGGCTCACTGTATTGACTTGGCCATGTGGTTGAATGGAGGAATCAAGGATGTATCGGCAATGACGGAGATCTTTGTGAAGCAACGTATGCATGAAGAAACGGGCAAAATGGAAGATGTAAAAATTGATGATGCCTGTATTTTCCACTGTCACTTCGATAATCAATCTTTAGGATTATTTGAATCTACGCGCTATGCTCGCGGACATAAGGCCTTGTTCACTTTTGAGATCAATGGTGAGAAAGGTTCATTGAAATGGGATCTTCATGACATGAATAGATTGGAATATTTCAATAATGCCGATGATTCCATCGTCAGAGGCTGGAGGTCAATTCACGTAACGGATGGTGACCAACCATATATGGATAAATGGTGGGTTCCGGGACTGTCATTAGGCTATGAACATTCCTTTGTTCATCAAGTAGCAGATTTTTTACAAAGCCTAGAAAAAGGTGAAGAATGTCACCCAACATTTAGGGATGCTTTGGAAACTCAGAAGGTTTGTGAGGCAGTAATCAATTCTGCAAAAAACAGGAAATGGGAAGACACCCATGTCGAATGGAAAAACAAATAATCACTAGAAAATCCATCATGAAAAAAATATTCAAATTTAGTTGTATTTGCTTAACTGCTACGGTTTTACTAAGCTCCTGCAATGGAAATACAGCAGAGAAAAACAATGCGACTGACAGCACTTCCACAGAAAACACGATGAGTGAGCAGGGCTATATCGCCATGTTCGAACCGAACTCCTTATCGGGATGGGAAGGTGACAGCACCTATTGGAAAATGGAAAATGGAGTTCTTTCAGGCGAGATCCGCGAAGACCAAGAACCATTGAAAAACAATACATTTTTGATCTGGAACGGAGGTGATGTAGGCGACTTTTCGTTGAAAACTAAATTTAAAATTTCCGAAAATGGAAATAGTGGTGTAAATTACAGAAGCGATCGCTTTACGGAGCTACCGAATGCCCTTAGGGGTTATCAGGCAGATATTGACGGTAAGAACAATTATACAGGTCAAAACTACGAAGAGCGCAAGCGCACAACCTTAGCTTATCGCGGTCAACGAACGGAGATCTTAAATCCTGCTGACGGAGTAAAAGGCGAATCAAAAGGCAATGCCTGGACGAATATGAAAGTCCTTGATTCTGTTGCTACTCCTGAGGAATTGAAGACCATCGTTAAACCGAATGATTGGAATGACCTTGAAATCGTTGCTGAAGGCAATAAACTAACCCATTATGTAAACGGAAAGATCATCGCTGAGGTAATTGATAATGATCCTGAAAACCGCAAGGATAAAGGTTTGATTGGGGTTCAGGTGCATGTAGGACCTCCAATGAAAGTGGAGTATAAAGACATGCAGATTAAAATTATAAAATAATAAAATCTAATACGCAATATGGAATGGAGAGAACAAGTGAGAAATACCTTATTCGAACTGCTAACCGCAGAAGAGAAGAGCTATTTAGAGGAATGTGAACAAAATATTGCGGATAATTATTCTACAAGTTTCGTCAGAATATTTTCCTCACTAAGCAGGAAATTAAATACTAGCAAGGACAAATTAGTAAGTATGGTCCAAGAGGAAAGCAATCCCTTGATTGTTGATAATTGGACCGTACTTAGACTTGCAAGGGTTTATCTATTGGGCTTGATCGAAGACCAACAAGAACCCTATTTTACCTTTATTGAGAAGCTATTCAATTATGCGGATATGCAAGAGCTCGAGGCTCTATATTCTGCATTGAATATTTATCAATTCCCAAGAATTTGGATTGAACGTTGCCAAGAAGGCATACGTAATAATATCGGCCCGGTTCAGGGAGCCATCATGGAACAGAATAAGTTTCCGGCGACCTATTTGAGCGAAGAGGCTTGGAACCAATTAGTTTTAAAAAGCTTTTTTACAGGCAAAGAGATTAAGAAGATTTATGGTCTTTACGAAAGGAACAATGTAAATCTTGCAAACTCCATTGTCGATTACATATATGAACGCGATTCTGCCAAGCGAGAGATTCACCCCATGTTGTGGGAATTGGCGAAGGATCATTTACCTCCACGCGCTGAAGAAATCTTCAAACAGCAAATCACTATACGCCCAGAATTATTAGAGAAAAATTAAAAAACAGTCAGTAATGTGTACAGAATTAAATAGAGACCTGGCGAGCATGGGTAGACCAATGCCGTTAGACTTTGAATTAATTAAAGGGATGAAATTCGTGGATCCGCATATTCATATGGTTTCCCGAACGACGGATGATTACCAAGCACTGTTTGATGCAGGGGTTTTGTTATTAATTGAACCTGCATTTTGGGTTGGTCAACCTAGAACAGGTATCGATACGTTTAAGGATTATTATAGTAGTCTTATCGGTTGGGAAAGATTTAGAGCTTCACAATTCGGAATTAGACACTTCTGCACGATTGGATTAAACTCCAGGGAGGCAAACAATGAGGCATTAGCTGAACAAGTGATGGAATTATTGCCACACTTTATTTATAAAGAAGGGGTTCTAGGGATTGGAGAGATTGGTTTTGATGATCAGACCCCCGCTGAAGAAAAATTCTACAGAGCACAATTGGAACTGGCTAAAGAAGCTTCAGTTCCAGTTCAAGTGCATACCCCCCACCGTGATAAAACCAGAGGAACAACACGTAGCATGGATATCGCCATCGAACATGGACTAGATCCTCAAACGGTGATCATTGACCACAATTCTGAGGAAACAGTCAAAGAAGTTTTAGATCGTGGATTCTATGCTGGATTTACCATTTATCCATTTACGAAAATGGGAAATGAACGTATGGTTGAAATCGTGAAACAATATGGTTCTGAGCGTATCATGGTAAATTCCGCTGCGGATTGGGGAATCAGTGATCCATTGGCAGTGCCTAAAACCGCAGCCTTAATGGTTCAACATGGTATTTCAAAGGAGGATATTGAAAAAGTAACCTATCAGAATGCATTGGATGCATTTCAAGTAAGTAAACATTTGGATTTAAACAGCTTAGATAGGACTTTCATTGCAGACCCGAACGAGAAGTTTGAAGGGAATACCATTTTACGTGGTGGTCAACAGCCTAGGTTAAACAAGGATTCTATTATTATTTCTTAATTACCAGGGCGTATGTTGAAACCATGGATCCAAATAATCCGGCCGTCCAATGTTTTAACAGCCATTTCCGATGTCCTTGCGGGCGTCGCCATTGCCTGTTTGTTTTTACATCATGATTTACCAGAGGTAAATAATCTGATTTTGATTACCATTTCGAGTATGCTATTGTATACTGGCGGAATAGTATTCAATGATGTGTTTGATGCTGCATTGGATCAGGTGGAAAGGCCTGAGCGACCGATTCCTTCTGGAAGAATCAAGAAGTCTTCTGCCGCTATATTAGGGACAGTTGCTTTTGCGATTGGCTGTGCATTAGCCTTTCTGATCAATGTTTCGGCATTTACCATTTCCCTTGCCATCGTTCTGATGTGTTTGCTCTACAATGGTAAAGCAAAACATCATTTTATCGCTGGGCCTATCGTCATGGGAACCTGTCGTGGACTAAACTTATTATTGGGAATGGCCTTATTACCTGCTTCATTGGAGTACTGGTATATCGCAATTGTTCCTATTATTTATATTGCATCAGTAACAAATATTAGCCGAGGAGAGGTTTACGGGAATAATAAAACCGCTATGTTGGTTTCAATTGGTTTATATGCCATGGTTATTCTGACCTTACTCTATTTTACATTTGTCAGCAAGAATTATTTAGCTATAATATTCATTTTGTTTTTCACAATAATGATCGCGCGTCCATTATTCAAGGCTTTAAAGTCTTTGGACCCTATGGATGTTCGAAAAGCTGTGAAATTCGGTGTATTAGCGCTCATATTGATGAATGCCAGCTGGATTGCCATATCGGGATTTTGGATATTAGCTCTAGCCGTTTGTGCCATTCTTCCAATTTCTATTTACTTAGCTAAAAAATTTGCCGTAACCTAAACTCAAAGTCACATGGAACGTGTATTAGAACAAAAATTCACTATTGAATATCAATATAATATCTTTTTTACGAAAGGGCTTTTCTCCTTGGGGAATAACCTTTTTAAAGATTTCCTTGCCAAACATAGTAACCCTGGATTTAAACAAAAGATTCTTTTTGTCATCGATGCAGGATTTATGGATAAACATCCAAACCTTGCTGAACAAATCCATAATTATTTTATGGAGTCTGAGGACTTTATTCTGTCCAGTGAGCCATTGGTTATCCCTGGTGGTGAAATCTGTAAAAACGATTGCAATTGCCTGGATTCCATCATTCAGGCGGTGGACCAATATGGTATTGACAGACATTCCTACATTGTAGGAATCGGTGGTGGAGCAATATTAGATCTTGTTGGCTATGCTGCTGCAATATCTCACCGCGGAATTAAACATATCCGGATTCCGACAACGGTACTATCACAGAATGATTCGGGCGTTGGGGTTAAGAATTCGGTGAATTATAAAGGGAAAAAGAACTTCTTAGGAACCTTTACTCCTGCTAAAGCGGTATTCAATGACTATGAATTCCTTCAAACGCTAGATGAACGTTCTTGGATAGCGGGTGTCTCTGAAGCTATTAAAGTTGCTTTAATTAAGGATCTGAGTTTTTATGAATGGATTGAAAATAATGCCGCGAAGATTAAAGAGCGAAACTCCGCAGAAATGGAGGATTTAATCTATCGCTGTGCTGATAAGCATCTGGAGCATATCCGTAATGGTGATCCATTTGAACTAGGGTCTTCCAGACCATTGGATTTTGGACATTGGAGTGCACATAAGCTTGAGCAGATGACTGACTTCCAGGTTTTGCACGGTGAGGCTGTATCAATTGGAATTGCCATTGATGTCCTTTACTCCTACTTAATTGGTAATATTTCTGAAAAGGAAGCTATCCGAGTAGTTAGTCTACTTAACACTTTAGGTCTGCCGATTTATCATCCTATATTGGATTCTGAGGAAGCTAGGTTTATTTTATTATCTGGTTTATTGGACTTCCAAGAACATTTAGGTGGTAAATTAACAGTTGTATTATTGGAAAAATTAGGCAAAGGAAAAGATTATCATCATTTGGATTATGATTTGATTATTCAAGCGATTGATTTCTTAAAGAACTTCTGTCAAAATCAAAATCCTGTTTATGAAGCTAGCTAATTCTCATCTTTCTTATTGTAGTAATATTCACCCGGGAGAGTCATGGAAAGATCATTTCCATGAATTAAAAACAAATCTTCCTAAAATAAAGGCAGCAGTTTCTCCAGATCAAGATTTCGGATTAGGCTTGCGACTATCTGCGCAAGCAGCTAAGGAATTGAATCATCCTGAAGAGATGAAAGAATTCAAAAATTGGCTATCCAACAATAATATCTATGTTTTTACGATGAATGGTTTTCCGTATGGAGACTTTCACCTTAAAGAGGTGAAAGATCAGGTGCATGCACCTGATTGGACAACCAAAGAACGTTTTGAATATACCAAGGAACTATTTGACATTTTGAGCCAACTATTGGATGAAAGACAGGAAGGTGGAATTTCAACCTCTCCACTGTCCTATCGTTTTTGGCATGAACAAAATAGTGCTGAATGGCAAAGGAAACGGGATATATGCACTAGACATATTCTTCAAATCGCAGAATACCTTTATCAAAAAGAGGTCTCTACGACCCGATATATGCATCTTGATATCGAACCGGAACCAGATGGTATGCAGGAAAATTCCCAAGAATTTATTTCTTGGTACCAGCAAGAATTGTTGCCTATGGCAATCGGCTTTTTCAAGGAAAAATATAAATTGGATTCAGAACAAGCAACTGCTATCATAAACCGATACATCTGTATCTGTTATGACGTCTGTCATTTTGCCTTAGAATACGAGAATCATCAGGAATGCATGAAACAGTTAAAGGACCTGAATATTAAAATTGGTAAGTTTCAAGTTAGTTCTGCATTGAAAGTTGAGCTTTCTGAAAATCCTGAGGAGCGTGAGAAACAGAAAGCCAAATTGAAAGAATTTAATGAACCGATTTATCTTCATCAGGTAATTGCCAAGGATAATGAAGGAAATTTAATTAAGTATATGGATCTTCCGGAGGCATTGAACGATTCCAATGATTTGAATCATGTGGAGTGGAGAAGCCACTTTCATGTTCCGATATTTTTGGAGAGTTATGGAGAGTTGGATTCTACCCAAAAGGATATTTTAGAAGTTATAGAATTACATAAGGCTGAACCAAGAACTAATCACATCGAGGTTGAAACCTATACATGGGGTGTTTTACCCAAATCATTGCAGGCCCCGATTGAGGAATCTATTGCGAGGGAACTAAATTGGTTATTGGACAAAATAAGGAGTTAAAATGAAAAGAATTGCTTTAATTGATATTGTTGGGCTTTCAAGTTCTGTTATTGGAGAACATACTCCCTTCATTGAAAAATTCATCAAACAAAATAAATTAAGGAAGATTAAACCGGTATTACCGGCATTAACAACTTCGGCGCAAACAACATATTTGACAGGTGTTGCACCCAGTGAACATGGGATAGTAGGTAATGGTTGGTATGATCATACAGATTCAGAAATAAAATTCTGGAAACAATCCAATAAGTTGGTGCAAGGCGAGAATATCTGGGTGACTGGAAAGAAAAAGAATGCTGATTTCACCTGTGCACAGATGTTTTGGTGGTACAACATGTACAATGATGCTGATTTTTCTGCGACCCCTAGACCAAATTACCTAGCAGATGGTAGAAAAATGCCCGATTGCTATGCTTATCCAAGTACTCTTCGGGATGAGCTGACAGAAAAATTCGGAAAATTCCCATTGTTCAATTTCTGGGGACCAAATGCCAATATTACTTCTTCTAATTGGATAGCAGAATCTGCTATGTATGTTGAAGAAAAACATCAGCCGACACTCAATTTAGTCTACCTTCCTCATTTAGATTACTGCTTGCAGAAATACGGTCCCAAAGGAGAAAATGTTCCTGCAGAATTAAAGCAAATCGACGAACTCGTAGAAAGAATGGTTACATTCTTTCAGAAACGGAATGTCGAGGTTGTTTTATTATCTGAGTATGGAATAGGACCAGTAAACCAACCTATTCACATCAACAGAATCCTGAGAAAAGAAGGATTAATTGATATTCGAATTGAAAGAGGATTAGAATTATTGGATGCTGGAGCCTCTGAGGCTTTTGCAGTTGCTGATCACCAAATTGCCCATGTTTATACTAAAACTTCAGAAACCAAGGATAAGCTTAAGGCATTGCTAGCCAAAGTTCCAGGAGTTGCGAAAGTATTAGATAAAGAAGGTCAGAAAGCTTACCATATCGACCATGATCGTTCAGGAGATTTGGTATTATTGGCTGATAAAAATGCTTGGTTTACTTATTATTTTTGGGAGGATGATGCCGTAGCACCAGATTATGCAAGAATGGTAGATATCCACAAGAAACCCGGATATGATCCAGTGGAAATGTTTATGACTTCTAAATCTAGAGCGATTGGGAAATTGATTCTGAAGAAGATCGGCTTTGCTGCAGTTCTTGACATTACACCTTTGGATGCAACATTGGTGAAAGGATCACATGGAATCGTAGATGTTGATGAAGAGTACTACCCAATCTTAATTGGTAACTTCGATGACCTTGATGAAACCGTAGATCCAACTTCAATAAAACAATTGCTATTAAATAAGATTTTTGTCAACCAAAAAGTAGAAGAAATAACTGTTTCTCAATAAATGTAGATGATTTGTAAATAGCTAAACCCTTGATACCATAAAGACTTCACGAATTAGTTTCGCATCTTTAGGATTGGACAAGGATTAGTTATTATGTCTTATCATGAAATAGAAAATTTAGTTGAAGACTCCGTTCATTTAATAGAAAGAACAGAGCTTTCAGCAGCAGAACAACGTAACATCATTTTTAATTTGTATAATTTCCAAAACAGATTTGATACAAGTTATACGGTTTTACGTTGTTTTCCTTTTTTAGAAAAGATTGGTTTCATCAAGAAGCTTCCCATAGATCAACACCCTGATTACAAGAAAAATCCTGATTACTTTAAAAACTTAGAAGATTCCGACTGGATCCTCAGTGATATCAACGACGAGGAGTCCGATGTACTCTTTCAAGAAGATGGATATATTTTCCCTCAATATGGATCACAAACTTGGGAAAGACTATTAGCTACTGGAATTTGGAAAGAAGCTCCAGAAAAACCAACTGAAATCCCAGTACTTGAGTTAGTGTCTCAAATGATTCAACTGGCTAAAGAAAATGAAAATATTCCTTTAATGCATAATTTTTATCTAGCTTTTCTCAATGCTTTTTTAGACTATGACATTGGTACTGAAGATGGAATACCCAAAGGTTTTGAAGACTGGTTGAAGGATGAACAATTATTAAAACTTCGGGATTTCAACATAAATTTTAATTTATTAAATGTCAAACAGAAGGATACTGATTTTGAAATCCCTAGACTTTCAAATGAATTATCTAATCTGTCAGATTCCGACGAAAGAGCTAAGGTTAGTTTTTTGATGGATACTAAAAAATCAATCGAAAAAATATATGCTAGCTATCAAAAAGAAATAAAGGCTGCGATTGAATTACCACAACATATCGACATGATTTCAACGATGGCAAAGGAGATGATGGATAAAAATTCTTGGACATTTTTGGTGGAAAATATTGAGCAACCGTCAGAAAAATACAGTTGGGTATGGTATAAAGATCTATCCGTAGATAATAGAACTAACCGTTTCTTCACAGAAATAAGCTTAGATGTGGATTTAAGTTCTATTTATGCTACCCAATATGTACAACATGGTTTACTATTAGAGTGGCAGGAAAAGTCGCTGAGCATGAATCTCAATGACGCTCATTTTAAGACCAATCCTTTTGAATTTATTTCCAGTGATGAACTCGACAAGAAACTCAACTTCATTGGACTATGGGTTCTCCCATTAAAATCTACAAGTAAAAAAATCGCTGCATCAAATCAAGAGTTCTTAAACTATCTCGAAGGATTGGGAACAAGATATTTCGACAAGATAAATAAAGAGTTTCCAAAGCTGTTCTTTTCTAAATCCTTTGCATCATATATCAAAATATTTGAAGCTATGGAACCAATCAATGATTTCTTATTGATCAATGATCTGTACTCCATAAGCTTATTATTTATCTATAACCTGATTCAACAAGGTAAAGAAAAAGAGGCTCTGAAAATCTATGAAACTTTGGAAGGTCGATTGACAGATCGTTTTCGAGATAATATCCCTTGGTATAAGAATGAATTTTTACCATTTATCAAAGCCATTAAATCAGGAAAAAAACCAGCTTTGCCAAGTTTATTTAAAAAGGATTAGAAGGTTTGATTCATCCAATAAAATAAAAATCATTATTTTAGGATTATGAAAAAATCAGATTAGCATTATTTAGCACATAGATTCTAATAGAATAGGCGATTCATTCGCCCAATTCTGTATTGTTAATAATAAAAAATGCTAATATGAAAAATCACTTCAAAAGTCCGTTTAAAGGACAAATAATCCAAAACTATAATACAAATCCCAATATTATTGCTGGCAAGTATTCTTACTATTCAGGTTATTACCATGGGCACTCATTTGATGATTGCGCTAGATATTTATTCCCTGATGAAAGAGCTGCCGACAAACTTATCATTGGTTCCTTTTGTTCGATAGGGAGTGGCGCAAGTTTTATCATGGCGGGAAACCAAGGCCACCGATATGATTGGGTATCCTCCTTTCCTTTCCATTTCATGCCAGAAGTAGCGAGTTTCAATGGTAGTGAAAATGGCTTTCTACCCGCTGGGGATACCGTCATAGGTAATGATGTCTGGATAGGTACTGAGGCGATGATAATGCCCGGTATAAAGATTGGCGATGGCGCTGTTATAGGTAGTCGCGCACTCATTACCAAAGATGTGGAGCCTTATGCTATTATGGGTGGGAATCCGGCGAAGCAAATCAGAAAACGCTTTTCAGATCAGGAAATTTCCTTATTGTTAGAAATGAAATGGTGGGAATGGGAAGAAGAAATATTAAAATCAGCCATGCCAATCCTGAGCTCAGGAAACATTCAAGGACTATTCGAATTTTATAAGAATACAATCTAAAAGTGAGGAGCGAATAATATTCGCTCCTTATTTTTTTATGTCCTTAATGGTTAATATTTCAAGGCCCTTAGCGCTCTTTTTATAAATGAATCAATTTCATCTTTGGTACCAGTGATCTCATAATCACCCAAGCCAACAGATAAGCTACTGAACAAGCAGCAAAGATGATAAAGTAGCCCGATTCAATTCCTTCGAAACCAAATACTTTCATATTCGTTTGCTCTGCATAATCAAAGAGAACTCCAGAAATTTTATTGATCAGGAATGACCCAACACCTCCAGCTAAGCCACTAATCCCAGTAACTGTTGCAATTGCTTTTTTAGGAAACATATCTCCTACAGCGGAAAAGATATTGGCAGACCATGACTGATGCGCTGCCGCACTAATACCAATCAGAATTACAGGAAACCAATAAGAATACTCTCCTAATGGTTGCGCGAATAGAATCAACAAAGGAAAAAATGCGAAAATCAACATTGCCCGCATTCGACCTGCATATACCTCCATCCCTTTCTTTTCCACAAAATAGGTCGGCAACCATCCTCCAATAATAGATAACATGGTTATCGCATATAATACAAATATCGCCACCTGCCCTTCAATATCTGAGGATTTAATATCATAAACCGAACTTAAATACGCAGGAAACCAGAATAATAAAAACCACCAAACCCCATCGGTCAAGAACTTACCAAAGATCAAAGCCCAAGTTTGTTTGTACTTCAAACATTCCCGAACCGAAACCTTTGATTTAACTTGAACAGAACCATCCTCTTTAACTTCTCCATGATCTACATCCTGCTTTATATAGGCGAGTTCTGCCGCATTCACATTCGGATTTTCTTCCGGCTTCTTATACATAAATTGCCAAAAGCCCATCCAAATAAACCCTAATGCTCCAATAATGATAAACGACATTTCCCAACCATATTTAGCAGCAATAACTGGAATAATAAGCGGAGCTAACAAAGCTCCTATTGTCGTTCCTGAATTAAATATGGAAGTTGAAAAGGCTCGATCCTTCTTTGGGAAATATTCTACACAGGCTTTCATGGCCGCCGGAAAGTTACCGCCTTCCCCTAGGGCTAATATTATCCGCGCAAAAATAAATACGGTTACAGAGATATTGACAACCTTACTAACATCCTCTATTCCAGCAATCACCTCCTTTGCTCTTCCAAAACTAACCAACCATTCACCTGCTAACACTCCAGAAGTAATCATTCCACAGAAGGCATGCATAATAGCCCCCACGGACCAAATGGCAATTGCCCATAAATAGCCTTTTTTCGTCCCCAACTTATCGATGAACCTACCAGAAAGCAGCATTGAAATAGCATATACTATGGAGAAGATGGCCGCTACATTTCCATAGTCATTATTGGTCCAATGGAATTCAGGAGCAATAAAATCTTTCCATGTTAGCGAAAGAACCTGTCTATCAAGGTAATTGATGGTTGTGGCAAAAAATATCAATGCACAAATCGTCCACCTATATTTCGTAGGTTTACTCGTATTCATAATTAGTAGTTTATGTCGGTAGACCCTAGGTTAAGATCTAATGATTCCCAATTCTAATCCCCTTAGCTCTGCCAGACCACGAAGTCTTCCAATAGCGGAGTAGCCCGGATTGGTTACTTTGTTGATATCATCAAGCATTTGGTGACCATGATCAGGTCTAAATGGAATAGCAACCTCCCTAGTTTGATTTTCTGCACTCAAGCCTTTGACGATAGCATACATATCTACATCCCCATCCAGATGGTCTGCTTCATAAAAACTTCCGATAGCATCCCGTTTAACATTTCTTAGATGCGCAAAGTAAACCCTATGCTTAACCTTATTCAGTATTTGTGGGAGATTATTTTTAGGACCAGCCCCCAAAGAACCTGTACAGAAACAGATACCGTTAAACGATTTCGGTTGTTCCGTAATCAAATAAACTAAATCCTCCTCATTACTAACCACTCTAGGAAGCCCTAAGATCGCATATGGAGGATCATCTGGGTGAATAGTCATCTTAATTCCATTCGCCTCACAAGTATCCGCAATTGCCCCTAAAAAGTAAAGCAGGTTTTGTTTCAATCCTTCTCTGCCAATATTTTTATAGATATCAATACTTTGTTGTAGGGACTCAAGTGAAAGATCAGCCTCACCCGGAATACCCATCAACACGTTGAACTGCAAATCAGTTTTATCCGCTTCGCTCATCCCAGCAAATCTCTCCTGCGCCAACTGCTGTATTTCATCAGAATAATCCTGAGCAGCATCCTCACGTTTCAGGATATAAATATCAAATATCGCAAGGTCGATCCAATCAAAATACAAAGCTTTAGAACCATCTTTCATGATCAGATCCAATTGCGTACGCGTCCAATCCAACACCGGCATGAAATTATAACAAATGGTTTTAATTCCGCATGCCGCTAAGTTTTCCAGCGATTTCTTATACCGTTCGATATATTCTCCCGCTTCAGCAGACCTGGTTTTTATCGCCTCGTGAACAGGAACTGATTCAACAACGGACCAAGTCAGTCCAGCCTCCTCAATGATCCTTTTCCTCTCTTGAATATCTTCCAGTGGCCATACTTCACCATGTGGAATATGATGCAATGCCGATACAATTCCTGTTGCTCCGGCCTGTTTTACATCCTGCAATGTAACAGGGTCATTCGGACCATACCATCGCCAAGTTTGTTCTAAATATTTTTTATTTTCCATATTATACGCCACACCAGGAATTAAATCCACCGTCCACAAAAATGATTTCTCCAGAGATAAATGCTGAAGCATCACTTAACAAAAACACCAATGTACCTTCCAATTCTGAAGGATCACCCAATCTTCTATATGGAGTTCCATTAATAAACTTCTGTGCTCTATCAGTGTATGAACCGTCCGAATTAGTCAATAAAGTCCTGTTCTGTTCAGTTAAAAATACGCCCGGTGCAATAGCATTCACGCGAACTTTATCGCCATAGCGTAATGCCAATTCTGTCGACATCCACTTCGTAAAACCGTCAATGGCATGCTTGGCAACGGTATATCCAAGAACACGAGTTAAAGGGCGAGAAGCCGCCAAAGAAGAAATATTGATAATGGACCCTACTCCTTTTTCAGCGATCAGTTCACCAAACACAAGAGTAGGAATAATAGTTCCATACAAGTTTAACTCAATAGCCTTAATGGTATCTTGAATTTTATTATCAAAGATGTTTTGATCATCAGCAATGGTTGCTCCAGGAATATTCCCTCCAACAGCATTAATAAGCCCATCGATGCTACCAAAATGATCGACAATTTGTTTCTTTGCTCCTTTGACAGATTCTTCATCCATGACATCAACGACAATCCCAATAGCTTCAGTGCCCAAATCAGTGGCCATCTTGATTCTCTCGTTAATTTTCTCCTGATTTCTACCGAGGATACAAATTTTCGCACCTGCCTCAGCAAGTGCTTTCACAAAGGATTTCCCTAAAATACCGGTCCCGCCAGTAATGACTATAACTTTATCTTTTAGTGAGAATTGATCTAGAATACTCATAGTTTATGGTTGATTAATACTCAATAATAGTGATTTTATAGGGAATTAAAGGCATTAGAATCAGGATTATTACTTAAACGTTTTCGTAAAATCCCCCGAACTATCCATCAAAAACTATTATATTGTTGTTCAGTTTAACCTATGCCACAGATATTAACATTAGGAGAAATACTATACCGCCTTCAAAGTGCAAATGAACACATCTTTGAGAAAGGCGACAATCGGTTAAAAATATATCCCGGAGGATCAGAGGCCAATGTAGCCGTAGGATTAGGCCAAATGGGCGATAAAGTACAATTCTTTAGCGCTTTCCCCGATAATGCACTGGCAACCGAAATCAAGGAAACCATGCAAAACTTATCGGTAGATTGTTCCAAGTCACTTACTTCAGGAGACCGCATTGGAAGTTATTTCCTGCTATCCGCGAATGGCTTAAGCAATGGGGAAGTTATTTACGATCGTAAATATTCGAGCTTCAGCATGCTCCAAAAAGAAGAGATAGATTTTGACCTTCTTTTCGAAGATGTTGACTGGCTGCATTGGTCAGCATTAACACCTGCCCTCTCCCTAGAAATGGCCAATCTGATGGAAGCCATTTTAATTGAAGCACAAGCTAGAAACCTCATCATTTCTGTCGATCTAAACTTCCGCAGTAAACTCTGGAAATATGGCAAAACAGCATTGGAAATCATGCCTACTTTGGTTTCCTATTGCGATGTTATCATGGGAAATATCTGGGCGGCAAACACGATGTTAGGAAGTCCTGTAGAAATTGGTTTGGACAGGCAAACAACCAAAGAAATTTACGCCAAGAGCTCAAAGATCTCGGCAGCCTATATTTTTAACCATTTCCCAAAAGCCAAACATATAGCCAATACGTTCAGGTTTATGGATCATGCCAAACACAACCTCTTTTACGGCACCTATCATAGTAGAACGGAGGACAGAATTTCGGATACCCATGAAACCTACGAGGTAATTGATAGAATTGGTAGCGGAGATGCATTTATGGCGGGTTTGATTCATGCCTTAAAACATGAAATGTCAGCCCAGGAAATTATTAACTTTGCTACAGCAGCAGGGTTTCAAAAACTATTTGTTGAAGGAGATTTTGGAAATGGAAAAGCAATCTAACATGAAAAATCAAGTAATCGATCAGATTCTTAAAAGTCCGGTAATTCCAGTGTTTTATGATGATGATGTGGACACCTGTATCAAGGTATTAAAAAGCTGTTATGCTGGTGGCATCCGTGTATTCGAATTTGTAAACCGAGGCCCTTTTGCAGAACAAAACTTCAAGATCTTAAGGAACTACAAAGAGGAACATTTCCCAGACCTTAAATTAGGAATCGGAACCATCATGCATGGCGACGATGCGGACCGTTTCATTGAATTGGGAACCGATTTCCTGGTAAGTCCTATATTCTCAGAATGCGTGGCTGCAACGGCCAAAAAAAATGAAATCCTCTGGATTCCTGGATGTATGACTCCCACTGAAATTGCCGATGCTCAATTCTCAGGATGTACCTTTATCAAGCTATTCCCAGGTGATACCTTGGGCCCAGGCTTCTTAAAAAGTATAAAACCCATTTTCCCAAAATTAAGATTCATGCCAACTGGTGGTGTAGATTGTTCAGAGGAAAGTATCAGCAAATGGTTTGACGCAGGTGTAAGTGCGGTAGGCTTAGGCTCTAAATTATTCGTGAAAATAAATGGAGAATACCAGTTCGGACTAATTTCAGAAAACTGCAGTAAGCTTTTGAGCTGGGCAAAACGCGAAAAACAAGAAGTTAAAGGCTAATTTCAACGAGCTTTTTGTTTTCCAAGATGGCTCGCTCAAATCTTCGGATATTTCTCTTATCGATCAGAACCTCAAGTTCAATCGTCAATAATTCAGCAGACATGGTCTGCTTTTTTATTTTGATATGTTTTGCCAAGGGCTTAATTTCCGAAAGCAATACATCCTTAGCATCCAAATCCGCTCGCTCCATACTCACACTCACCAATCTTACGATATTATGGATCACATATTTATTCAATAATGGACCAGAAACAATAATGGCAAAACAGGCCAATAAAAAGATAGCAGCAATTATATAAACTCCGAATCCGATGGCCATACCAATGGCTGCAGACATCCAGATAATGCTGGCTGTAGTCAATCCATTCACATTGACCCCATCTTTAAAGATTACACCCGCACCCAGGAAACCAATTCCTGAAACCACATAGGAAGCTATCCGTGTAGCGTCTTCTGATTCCCCAGCCCCCAGTTTAAAAGAAAGCAATGAAAATAAAGTACTACCCAAACAGATAATAGAAATGGTTTTAAACCCAGCAGATTTATCTTTCCATTCTCGCTCAAATCCGAGAACAAATCCTGCACATAGAGATAATACGGCTTTCAACAAGTCGTTCCAATCCCATTCAAGTTGATTAATAATAAAATCGATAGATGCGATGTCAGTCATAATTAGTTCAACAAATATAAGATGAAAATGTTAATAATGTTTTAATTTTTGGAGTACAAACCGTGAATTCCTCCCCTTCATTAGGATGTACAATTTAAAAATCAGCTCATAAAAAAAGCCCAGCTACTCGAGCTGGGCTTTTTTATATCTCAAGGAATTTACATTCCTAATTAATCTCAGATTAATCTTCTTCTTTCGAAGCTAATAACTGATCGTATTCTTCACGAGAACCAACGATGATGTTACTGTACTGACGTAAACCTGTTCCTGAAGGGATTAAGTGTCCAACAATTACGTTTTCTTTCAATCCTAATAAGTTATCACGTTTACCTGCGATAGCAGCTTCGTTCAATACTTTTGTAGTTTCCTGGAAGGATGCAGCCGAGATAAATGATTTCGTACCTAAGGAAGCTCTTGTAATACCTTGTAACAATGGACTTGAAGTCGCTGGAATTGCATCACGCACTTCCACTAATTTCATGTCTTGACGTTTCAAGCTTGAGTTTTCTTCACGTAATTTACGAAGATTTACGATCTGGCCTGGACGCAATGATTTAGAATCACCAGCATCTACAACCACTTTCTTGTCGTAAAGTGAATCGTTTTCTTCCATGAAGTCCCATTTGTTTACAGCTTCTTTCTCTAAGAAACGAGTATCTCCTGGATCTTCGATATTCACTTTTTGCATCATTTGGTGAACGATTGTTTCAAAGTGTTTATCGTTGATTTTTACCCCTTGTAGACGGTAAACCTCTTGGATACCATTTACAATGTACTCTTGAACCGCTGATGGGCCTTTGATTGATAAAATATCACCTGGAGAAATCTGACCATCTGAAAGTGGCATACCCGCTTTGATAAAGTCATTATCCTGTACCAAGATGTGTTTCGAAAGTGGTACTAGGTATTTTTTCACTTGTCCATCACGAGACTCGATTGAAATTTCACGGTTACCACGTTTAACACCACCCAAGGTTACAACACCATCGATTTCAGTTACTACTGCTGGGTTTGAAGGATTACGAGCCTCGAACAACTCTGTTACACGAGGAAGACCACCCGTAATATCTCGGGTCTTACCTGTAGAACGAGGGATCTTAACTAAAATCGCACCTTCTTTTACTTTTTGTCCATCAGATACTGAAACGTGAGCTCCTACTGGAATGTTATATGAACGAATGATTTCGCCTTTGTTATCCAATACTTTGATCGTCGGGTTCTTAGTCTTATCACGAGTCTCGATGATCACTTTCTCTTTGTGTCCAGTTTGCTCATCAGATTCCTCGCGGAAAGTAATACCTTCGATAATTGCATCAAATTCTACCTTACCTGCAAATTCAGAGATAATTACAGCGTTGTATGGATCCCAGTCTACTAACTTAGTTCCTTTATCAACTTTCTCACCTTCTGAAACATATAGGTTAGATCCGTAAGGAATGATTTGTTGGTAAAGAACTTTTCTGTCTTCATTTACCACTTTAATCTCTCCTGAACGACCCAATACTACTTGGTAAGGACCAAATTCACCTTCTTTTTCTACAGTACGAACGTTCTCAAATTCGATTTTACCATCGTATTTAGAGATGATCGATGATTCTGCAGCAATGTTCGAAGCCGTACCACCGACGTGGAACGTACGAAGTGTTAACTGCGTACCTGGCTCACCGATTGACTGTGCAGCAATTACACCTACAGCTTCACCTAATTGAACACGTTTTCCTGACGCTAAGTTACGTCCATAACAACATGCACAAACTCCGCGCTTAGACTCACAAGTCAATACTGAACGGATTTCAACCCCTTCAATACCTGCATTCTCGATAGCCTCAGCAACTTCTTCAGTGATATCTTCGTTCGCAGCAACGATCAATTCTTCTGTCTCAGGATGTACCACATCGTTCAATGGAGTACGTCCTAAAATACGGTCGTACAATGGTTCAACGATATCATCATTATCCTTAAGCGCAGTTGTATAGATACCGCGTAAACCGTTACAATCTTGCTCAACAACAATCATATCCTGAGCAACATCATGTAAACGACGAGTTAAGTAACCCGCATCGGCTGTTTTCAACGCTGTATCGGCAAGACCTTTACGAGCACCGTGGGTAGAGATAAAGTACTCCAATACTGACAAACCTTCTTTGAAGTTTGAAAGAATCGGGTTTTCGATAATCTCACCACCTGAAGTACCAGATTTCTGAGGTTTCGCCATCAAACCACGCATACCGCATAACTGACGGATCTGCTCTTTCGAACCACGAGCTCCTGAATCCAACATCATATATACAGAGTTGAATCCTTGGTTGTCATTCGAAAGGATATCCATAACGTGTGCTGTCAACTTGTTGTTGATACGCGTCCAGATATCGATGATTTGGTTATAACGTTCGTTGTTCGTAATGAAACCCATGTTATAGTTGTTCATTACTTCTTCAACTTCGTTTGTCGCTTGAGTGATCAAATCAGCTTTCGCAGCAGGAATGTTCAAATCTTGTAGGTTGAACGATAGACCTCCTTTGAATGCCGTTTGGAATCCTAATTCTTTCATGTCATCCAAGAATTTCGCTGCACGAGCCATACCCGTGTTCTTCACGATTTCTCCAATAACATTACGAAGGGATTTCTTAGTCAATAGCTCATTAATGTATCCTACCTCTTCTGGAACGATTTGGTTGAAGATCACACGACCAACAGTCGTTTCAATGATTTGATCTTTGAATTCTCCTTCTTTAGTCTTAACGCGAGCTTTAACTTTAATGAATGAGTGAAGATCTACTTTCGCTTCGTTCAAGGCAATGATTACCTCTTCAGCTGAATAGAAAGTACTTCCTTCACCTTTCATCACAAGCTTGTCATCAGTCTTACGGCCTTTAGTAATATAGTAAAGACCCAATACCATATCTTGTGATGGTACTGTAACTGGTGAACCGTTTGCAGGGTTAAGAATGTTGTGTGCTGCCAACATCAAGATTTGGGCTTCCAAAATTGCAGCATTACCTAATGGTAAGTGAACTGCCATCTGGTCACCGTCGAAATCGGCGTTGAACGCTGTACACACTAATGGGTGTAATTGAATCGCTTTACCTTCAACTAAGGTTGGTTGGAAAGCCTGAATACCCAAACGGTGAAGCGTAGGCGCACGGTTTAGTAATACTGGGTGTCCTTTTAATACATTCTCAAGAATATCCCATACTACTGGATCTTTGCGATCTACAATTTTCTTCGCTGACTTAACGGTCTTTACGATTCCTCTTTCAATCATCTTACGGATGATAAACGGTTTGTAAAGCTCCGCAGCCATATCTTTAGGAAGACCACACTCGTGTAATTTCAAGTGAGGACCAACGACGATTACCGAACGAGCAGAGTAGTCAACACGTTTACCTAATAAGTTCTGACGGAAACGACCTTGCTTACCTTTAAGGATATCCGATAAAGATTTTAAAGCACGGTTACCTTCAGTTTTAACAGCATTCACCTTACGTGAGTTATCAAATAACGAGTCTACTGCTTCTTGAAGCATACGTTTCTCGTTACGTAAGATTACCTCTGGAGCTTTGATCTCGATCAAACGCTTCAAACGGTTGTTACGGATAATAACACGACGGTATAAGTCATTTAAATCTGAAGTCGCAAAACGACCACCATCCAAAGGAACTAAAGGACGTAACTCTGGTGGAATAATAGGAACGATCTTAACAATCATCCATTCAGGACGGTTCTCAATATGATCATTTGCACCACGGAAAGCCTCTACAACGTGAAGACGTTTCAATGCCTCGTTTTTACGTTGTTGTGAAGTTTCATTCGCAGCTTGGTGACGAAGATCGTATGATAACTGGTCTAAGTCTAGACGTTTCAACAAATCTTCCAAGGCCTCTGCACCCATCTTAGCGATGAATTTCTGAGGATCATTGTCATCCAAGTATTGGTTTTCCTTAGGAAGAGTATCCAAGATATCTAGATATTCCTCTTCTGTCAAGAAATCCATGTATGAAATACCATCTTCTTCTTTGATACCTGCTTGAATAACCACGTATCTTTCGTAGTAGATGATCATATCCAACTTCTTCGTTGGAAGTCCTAATAAGTAACCAATTTTGTTCGGTAGAGAACGGAAGTACCAAATGTGTGCTACTGGAACCACTAAGTTGATGTGTCCCATACGCTCACGACGTACTTTCTTCTCTGTAACTTCAACACCACAACGGTCACAAACGATTCCCTTATAACGGATACGCTTGTACTTACCACAGTGACATTCGTAGTCTTTTACTGGACCGAAAATACGCTCACAGAATAGACCATCACGCTCTGGTTTATAAGTCCGGTAGTTGATAGTTTCTGGTTTAGTAACTTCACCACTTGAACGCTCCAAAATAGTCTCTGGAGATGCTAAGCTGATCGTAATCGATGTAAAGTTACTTTTGATTTTGTTATCTTTTTTGTAAGACATACTTAGTAAAAAGTTAAAGCTGTATGTGAAAGCTTAAGAAGGTTATGCACCTTCTTAAGCTCTATTTGCTTGATTAATCCAATGTGATATCTAAACCTAATCCGCGTAGCTCATGTACCAATACGTTAAACGATTCTGGTACTGATGGCGTTGGTAAGTTATTGCCTTTTACGATTGCCTCGTAAGTTTTAGCACGACCTACAACATCATCCGATTTTACAGTTAAGATCTCTTGAAGGATATTGGAAGCACCGAATGCCTCTAATGCCCAAACCTCCATCTCACCGAAACGCTGACCACCGAATTGTGCCTTACCACCTAATGGTTGTTGTGTAATCAACGAGTATGGTCCAATTGAACGTGCGTGCATCTTATCATCAACCATGTGTCCTAATTTCAACATGTAGATTACTCCAACTGTTGTAGGTTGGTCAAAACGATCACCCGTTAATCCATTGTATAGGTATGTACGACCTGACTTAGGTAAGCCTGCTTTCTCAACCCACTCTTCTACCTGGTCCATTTCTGCACCATCAAAGATTGGAGTAGCGAATTTAACACCTAATTTTTGACCGGCCCAACCTAATACAGTTTCATAAATTTGTCCAAGGTTCATACGCGATGGTACCCCTAGTGGGTTCAACACGATATCTACTGGAGTTCCGTCTTCTAAGAATGGCATGTCCTCATCACGTACAATACGTGCAACAATACCCTTATTACCGTGACGTCCCGCCATCTTATCTCCTACTTTCAGCTTACGTTTTTTAGCAACATATACTTTTGCCATCTGAACGATTCCTGAAGGAAGCTCATCACCAACAGAGATTGCAAATTTCTCGCGCTTGAATGCACCTAACTCCTCATTAACTTTAATGTTGTAGTTGTGCAATGCAAGTTTGATCATATCATTCTTGTCATCATCTGTAGTCCAGCCTGTAGGATTTACGTTGTTATAGTCAAGATCAGTAAGAATCTTTTGAGTAAATTTAGCACCCTTAGCTACCAATAACTCTTTGTAAACATTGTAAATACCTTGTGAAGTTTTACCATTTACGATCGTGAATAATTTTTCAACTAAACGATCTTTAAGAATCTTGATATTTCTATCGTGAGCTACTTCTAATTTCTCTAAAGCTTTACGTTCTACCTCTTTAGACATTTTCTTCGCACGAGAGAATAACTTCGTATCGATAACCACACCTTTGATAGATGGTGGAGTTTTCAAGGAAGCATCCTTCACGTCACCCGCTTTGTCACCAAAGATCGCACGTAATAACTTCTCTTCTGGTGAAGGATCAGACTCTCCTTTTGGTGTAATCTTACCAATAAGGATATCACCTTCGCCAACCTCAGCACCAACACGGATAATCCCGTTTTCATCAAGGTCTTTCGTAGCTTCTTCTGAAACGTTAGGAATATCTGCAGTCAATTCTTCTTCACCACGTTTTGTATCACGAACCTCTAGTTCGAATTCCTCAATATGTAATGAAGTGAATAAATCCTGTGATACAACACGCTCTGAAATTACGATCGCATCCTCAAAGTTGTATCCTTGCCAAGGCATGAACGCTACTTTCAAGTTTCTACCTAATGCTAATTCACCATCTTCAGTTGCATAGCCTTCACATAATACTTGTCCTTTTTCAACACGTTGTCCTTTCGTTACGATCGGCTTCAAGTTGATACAAGTATTCTGGTTGGTTTTCTTGAATTTCGTTAATCTATATGCTTTCACATCGTCGTCGAATGATACTAAACGATCATTGTCGTTTCTATCGTAACGGATGTGAATTTCTTGTGCATCTACATATTCTACTGTACCATTTCCTTCAGCATTGATCAATGTACGTGAATCTTTCGCTACACGAGCTTCTAATCCTGTACCTACAACCGGTGCTTGCGGACGCAACAATGGAACTGCTTGACGCTGCATGTTCGAACCCATCAATGCACGGTTGGCATCATCATGCTCCAAGAATGGAATCAATGAAGCTGCAATTGATGTAATCTGGTTCGGAGAAACGTCCATATAGTCTAATTTCTCAGGCTCAATAATCGGGAAGTCACCCTCATATCTCGCTTTTACTTTCGCATCTAAGAAATTACCTTTATCATCATATAATGCATTTGCTTGCGCAATTGTCTTATCATCCTCGTCCTCTGCTGATAAATAAACAACTGGTTTATCAACTACAACCTTACCATCAGAAACGATACGGTATGGAGTTTCGATAAATCCTAAGTTATTGATCTTCGCATGAACAGATAATGATGAAATCAAACCAATGTTTGGACCCTCTGGAGTTTCAATAGTACACAAACGACCGTAGTGCGTATAGTGAACGTCACGTACCTCGAAACCAGCACGCTCTCTTGAAAGACCACCTGGACCTAATGCTGATAAACGACGCTTGTGCGTAATCTCAGCCAATGGGTTGGTTTGATCCATAAATTGTGATAACTGGTTCGTTCCGAAGAATGAATTGATTACTGATGATAATGTACGAGCATTAATCAAATCAGTAGGTGTAAACACCTCGTTATCACGAATATTCATACGCTCACGGATAGTACGAGCCATACGAGCTAGACCTACTCCAAATTGAGCATATAATTGCTCACCTACCGTACGAACGCGACGGTTAGATAAGTGGTCGATATCATCCACCTCAGCTTTTGAATTGATCAAGTTGATCAAATACTTCACGATAGCGATAATATCTTCACGAGTTAATACTTTCGTGTCAGAAGGAGTATCAAGTTTCAATTTACGGTTGATACGGTATCTACCCACATCCCCTAAATCGTAACGTTTATCCGAGAAGAATAAACGGTCAATGATACCACGTGCAGTTTCCTCATCAGGTGGTTCTGCGTTACGTAATTGACGATAGATATGTTCTACCGCTTCTTTCTCTGAGTTCGAAGTATCTTTTTGTAAAGTGTTATATATAATTGAATAGTCCGCATTGTTCGATTCATCTTCTTTTGTCAAGATGATGGATTTAACACCAGCTTCGATGATCAAGTCAATGTGGTCTTCTTCTAATACGGTTTCACGTTCAAGGATGATCTCGTTACGGTCGATAGATACTACTTCACCTGTATCCTCGTCCACGAAATCCTCTGTCCATTTGTTCAATACCCTAGCCGCTAAACGACGACCAACGTATTTCTTCAATCCAGATTTACTAACTTTTACTTCATCTGCAAGGTCGAAAAGTTCTAAGATTTCCTTATCCGAATCGAATCCGATTGCACGTAACAAGGTAGTAACTGGGAATTTTTTCTTACGATCGATATAAGCATACATCACGTTATTCACGTCTGTAGCAAATTCAATCCAAGAACCTTTAAAAGGAATAACCCTAGCAGAATAAAGTTTAGTACCATTGGTATGTCTACTTTGACCAAAGAACACACCAGGGGAACGGTGTAATTGAGAAACAATAACACGTTCAGCTCCATTGATCACGAATGTGCCTTTTGGAGTCATGTACGGAATAGTTCCTAAATACACGTCTTGTACAATGGTTTCGAAATCTTCGTGTTCCTCATCATTACAAGACAACTTCAATTTAGCCTTTAAAGGTACGCTATAAGTCAATCCACGTTCAATACACTCTTGAATATCATAACGCGGTGGATCAATGAAATAATCCAAAAACTCTAGCACAAAGATGTTTCTTGAATCAGAAATAGGGAAGTTTTCTGCGAAAACCTTGTAAAGCCCTTCCTGATGGCGGTTGTCAGAAGTAGTTTCTAATTGAAAAAACTCCTTGAAAGACTCTAATTGCACGTCCAAGAAATCCGGATAATCAATTACCTTCTTACTTGTCGCAAAATTTACTCTTTCTTTTTGAATATTATTGTTTGCCAAGGGAATAAGAATTTAGTTTTAAAAAACTGAGCTAACATCTGCTGATTTAGCCTTCCGATCAAGCATCAGCAGCAGCTTGATCCATACAAATATTTATAAACAGGAATAGACTCTGATAGATTTGGACTATCAGAGTCTAAGTTTTTGGTGCTTTATGCGAGATTACTTAATCTCAACAACAGCTCCAGCTTCTTCTAATTGTTTTTTCAAAGCTTCAGCTTCGTCTTTAGAAACACCAGTTTTTAATTCTTTAGGTGCACCGTCAACTAAGTCTTTTGCTTCTTTCAAACCTAAACCAGCTAAATCTTTAACTAATTTTACGACAGCTAATTTCTGACCACCAGCTTCTTTCAAGATAACATCGAAAGATGTTTTCTCTTCAGCAGCAGCAGCACCATCACCAGCACCTGGAGCAGCAGCAACAGCTACAGCAGCAGCAGCAGGCTCAATACCGTATTCGTCTTTTAAGATATCAGCTAATTCTTTAACTTCTTTTACTGTTAAGTTAACTAACTGTTCAGCAAGTTGTTTTAAATCTGCCATTTTATTTTGAATTTTTGAATGTTCTTTTAAAAAAATTGTTAATTAAAATTTAACGAACGTTTGTTAATGTGAGGGTTCGTTAGCCTCTTTCTTCTAAAGCTTTTACTAAGCCTGAAATTGTATTTCCGCCTGATTGAAGTGCAGAAATAACATTCTTCGCAGGAGATTGAAGTAAAGCAATAACGTCTGCAATAAGTTCTTCCTTAGATTTAAGAGTTACTAATGCATCAAGTTGGTTGTCACCTACGAAAGCAGTCTCTTGAATGTATGCTGCTTTCAATACTGGTTTTTCACCTTCTTTACGTAATTGTTTGATCAATTTCGCTGGAGCATTTCCTGTTTCGGAAAACATTAATGTAGACGCTCCTTTTAATACGCCAAAGATCTCTTCTGAATCTACGCCAGCCTCTAACAACGCTTTCTTAATTAAAGTGTTTTTCACAACTTTAATCTCGATTCCCTGCTCGAAACATTTACGACGAATATTATTCACCTTCTCTACTGTCAGATTAGCAGTATCAGTAATGTAAAAATTACCGTAAGATTTAATCTGTTCTGCTAAAGCTTCAACAATTTCATGTTTAAGTTCTTTTCTCATGATTAAATTCCTGCTACTGATTTAGTTTCAATATGAATACTAGGACTCATAGTTGAAGAAATGTGAATACTCTTGAAGTACGTTCCTTTTGCTGCAGATGGTTTCAAACGTGAAATTGTTTGTAACACTTCTAATGCGTTATCATAGATTTTATCTGCGTCGAAAGACACTTTACCAACTGAAGTGTGGATGATACCTGTTTTGTCAACTTTGAAGTCGATCTTACCAGCTTTTACCTCAGTAACAGCTTTCCCTACTTCCGTAGTTACTGTTCCTGTTTTAGGGTTAGGCATTAAGTTTCTTGGACCTAAAATACGACCCAATTTACCTACTTTCGCCATAACACTAGGCATTGTGATGATAATGTCAACGTCAGTCCAACCACCTTCGATTTTGCTGATATAGTCATCAAGACCTACGTAGTCTGCTCCTGCCGCCTTAGCTTCTTCCTCCTTGTCAGGAGTACACAAAACTAATACACGTACCGTCTTACCAGTACCGTGTGGCAATGTTGCAATACCACGAACCATTTGATTTGCTTTACGAGGATCTACGCCCAAACGAACGTCGATATCCACAGAAGCATCAAATTTGGTGTTGGTGATCTCTTTAACTAAAGCTGACGCTTCCTTTAAAGAGTATGCCTTACCAGCTTCAATTTTGGATAGTGCCGCTTTTTGATTTTTTGTTAATCTAGCCACTGTCTTAAACTGATTTCGTTAATTAATTTTTCCAAGGAGCATCACCAGATACAGTGATACCCATACTACGCGCTGTACCAGCAACCATTCTCATAGCTGATTCTACAGTAAATGCATTCAAATCTGGCATCTTATCTTCCGCAATCGTTTTTACTTGATCCCATGTAATGGAAGCAACTTTCTTACGGTTAGGCTCTCCCGATCCGCTCTTAAGCTTAGCCGCATCTTTTAATTGAACAGCTACCGGTGGAGTTTTAATGATAAAATCAAAAGATTTGTCGGCATATACAGTGATCACAACAGGTAATACTTGACCTGGTTTGTCTTGCGTACGAGCGTTAAATTGCTTACAGAAATCCATAATGTTCACACCTTTAGCACCTAATGCAGGTCCTACCGGTGGAGATGGATTCGCAGCTCCGCCCTTCACTTGTAATTTTACTAACGCACTGACTTCTTTTGCCATTTTTTCTGTGATTTAATTTGTTAAATGTTTGTTAGTAAGTTGGAAGCAATAACGTAACATTTAATTTTCGATAGCCACAAAACATAGTTTTGCAACCAAACGAGGTGCAAAGATAACTAAATATCTGATAATAAAAAAGTATTTTTTATTTTTTTATTTACCTAGTAATAAGCGAACTTGGTCCCCCCAAGCACCTATCATTAAGTCCGGAATCTTATCCCCATTCACATCCCCTACATCAATCCCCCAAGACCGCTCTACCGTAACCTTCGGAATAACCTCCTCCGTCGCAAAACTGAACTTCCCAGAACCATCATTCCGCAAGGCCTGAACCTGCATCGCCTCAAATGGCGGAATCTTTAATGCACTTAATATTATATCCATATCCCCGTCCCGATCAAAATCAATCACATTACACGCGTAAGTCGAAAATGAATAGGCCGGAATCCGGGAGTCCGTCTCGTCTACAAATTTCCCATCCCCTTTGTTAATAAATAATCTCCCGGTTGGATTCCGCTCCTTCTGTCCACCATTACTCGTCAGGTTCGCAAAAAAGATATCCTCTTTGCCATCTCCATCCGCATCGAATACAATCACCTCCCGACTATGCAAGGGCTCCGAAGTCTGTAATGCACCTTCCTTCTCCGTAAAATTTCCCTTCCCATCATTGAAGTATAAGCGACTTGGCGGTGTTTCGGTTCCTAAGACCATATCCAGATCACCATCCCCATCGGCATCAAATAATTTCACCGACTGCACTTCATCATGATTGTCCGGAACACTACCCGCTGGCGAATTCTTTAGATATCCAGGTTTATCCGGATCATTCAACCAAACAAAGGTGCGAGCTCCTTCTCCTGTATTCCCAATGACAATGTCAGGAAGACCATCCCCATTCACATCACCTATATCTAAACCATTCCCTTCGCTCTTTCCGAGTAAGCGGTCCGATACATTTCGAAATGTACCATCTCCATTGCCCAAGTAATATTCATGGGTCTTATTATCTTCAGCAACAAATACCACATCCACAAAGCCGTCATTATCCATGTCTGCAACCCGAACATGTTCGGTATCATTGTTTTCATTGGCAAAAACATCCTTCTTCCAGCTGTAATTCCCATTCCCATCATTGATATATAATCTGTTGGGCTGATTTTCTAAAGCAAGGACAATATCCAGGGAACCATCCCCATTGACATCAACCAATGCCACATCCAAGGCATGTGTTTTTGGATCTAGGGGCAAACTACTCTCTGTAATATCTGAAAAATAAGCTGTCTCATTATCTTGAGCAAATCCGATATGACCGATGTTCAGGAGACAAAATATCCCTACATAGCCCAAATAATTGGGTTTTATTCTTGTAAGTTCCATAAGCTTGAATTTTTAGTTTAAACAGAAAAGGAATTCACTATTCCCTAAATATCAACAATTTAAATGACATTTTGTTTATTCTTTCTGTTTCAACCCTTCATATAAGGCTTTGCTCAAGGTCAGGTTCGCATCATCGCCTTTAAATTCCCAATACATCGCACCCAATATTCCCTGGGATTTGATATATGCCGCTTTTTCACGAATGGATTTCTCATTTTCAAAAGTCAACACCAGAGTTCCTGTGCTATCCACCAAATAGGGAACCTTGGATAGATCATCCCATTTCTCCTCAAATTGGGTGAGCTTAGGCACATCCTTGAACAATACGAAATCACTAACTTGCTTCTTATCTCCTCTTCCATAAAATGGAATTCCCATCACCAACTTTTTCTTTGGTACTCCTGCATCCATATGTGCTTGCAATGCCCCCACAAGGGTAATCCTTCCTGCCAAATCAGAATCATAAAGACTATTATGTTGCAATGGAGGTTTCGAAACATCATACATCATGATATTCACAAAATCTATATCCTTATCGATCGCCTTAAAGTCAATAAACCTTCCATCTGCAATGGTAGCAAGGGTCAGTAGTTTCTTTTTCCCTATCGCCTTCCGAATGTCATTCATCAGCAAGGTAAAGTTCTTGGTATCATCTGGAGAAGATGAAATTCCAGCTTCATTGCTGGTTGGGTATTCCCAATCTATATCAATCCCATCCAGATTAAACTCCTTCACAATTTTTTGGCAATCACGCGCAAAACCTAATCGATTAGTGGCATCTGCTGCCATTTCGCTAAATCTACCCGAAGTCCATCCTCCAATGGATAAAAGTATTTTCAAATCTGGACTTTGTTTCTTTAATGCAACTACTTCTTTCAAACGCTCAGGGTTATCCACAATTACTCCATCAAAAGTTTTGTTAACATGTCCAAAAGCATAATTGATATGACTAATCAGGCTCGGATCCGGAAGGGGTCCTTTCCCTGAAGTGACATAGGCAATAATAACAGGTTTCTTATTTTTTGCAAACAGGCTAAATGGAACTGCAAGCAATAAAATCAAACCCAGGAACAAAAGCTGATTAATGTGATTTCTTTTCATATTATTATTAGAGTTTAAGTTTAATACCCATACGGTTCAAAAGGATTCCAAACCAGAGCATAAGATATGCCCAGACCAAAGAACCTAGTACCGCCAACCACATATGGTCCATCTGTTTATAGAAAAACAATGGAATTCCCAAGCCCCAAACCACAAAATAGATGAGATCAGGTGCCAAGTAGGTGGTCAATGAATTCTGTCCTGCAGATTCAAAAAGCTTGCTGAATTTTGTATTCCCTCGTACATCAATCAGATAATATATCAGGACAAATAGTATAATACTGATTCCATTGCACAAGAGCCCCCAAGAAGGGGTAGCTAGAATTTTGGAAACTATAAACCACTGATGGAAGATCAATCCCAATATCAAACTGACCAATCCATATAAGGTTAAGTAAATAGCCAATTTCCTCCAATCCGCTGAATACTTTTTAACAATGAGGGTTGCTGCCAATCCTGAAAGCACAATCATCGGTACATTACCATGCAGCACCACATCAAAGAATTCTTGGAAAGAAATAATATTTGGGATCCATCCATTCAGGGAGGAAACATTCAGCAATAAAAAGAATATAATGGCCAAAAAGGCTGCCCATAATTTGTCCTTTAGGAGGAGGTAAACTGATCCGGCAACCAAATACCCCCAACCAATTTGTCCTAAGATTCCCCACCAGCTTTTTTCAAACCAACCCACTGATTCTGCTGTGCCGGATCGAAACAAATAGGCCAAAATGACCAAACCAATGATTCCAATCCACTTGAAGCTGATAAATAAATTGCGATGTTTATCCTTAGGATAATTATTCCAGATGAGAAATATACAGACATAGACCAAGCCCAACCAAAGTAATTTATTCATACCTGTCAACTCAGGATTTAAACTGGAAGAATTCACTACCAGAAGCCCGATAATGATCAAACTTATGGACCTACTGATGATATGAAACCAGATTTGCCAGGTTGGCTCGCCTATTTTGCGTCTCGCAGCTACCGCATATGGAATTGCCATTCCAACCATAAACAGGAATCCCGGAAACACCCAATCCGCCAACCCCATTCCATCCACTTGTGCTTCGGTATGCAACATCCACTTTGGAACACCAGGCATATAGAGGTCATTGACGAACAACATCAGAAACAAGGTCAAGCCTCGCATGATATCAATTGCGCGAACACGAATTTTCTTTGGAGCCGTTAAATTAGGCAAGTTGGTTTCAGGATGTAACATCATTAATTCAGGTGATTCAATTGCTAAATATACAAATTATCAGCATAGAATGAGAGCCTTTGGGAGGCCCTGAATGTTCCCCAGGACAATAGGGTTAAAAATTTATGAAAAGCAAAAAGCCTTATCCAGATGGATAAGGCTTTTGTTTACTTTATTTATATTGTCAGTCTTAAATACTAACTCCTAAATATCTATTACTCTTTTTCAACTTGCATGTAGTTCAATTCAAGAGGAGTTTTACGACCGAATACTTTCACCATTACGGTTAATTTTTTCTTGTCTACATGAACCTCTTCAATTTCACCTGTAAATCCGTTGAAAGGACCGTCATTTACTTTAACGGTTTCACCTACGTAATAAGGTACGCTGATGGATTCACCTTGTTCTGCCATTTCATCAACCTTACCTAAGATACGGTTAACTTCAGCTGGACGTAAAGGGATTGCATTACCTGCTTTATCACCTAAAAATCCGATAACGCTATTTACGTTTTTGATTGCGTGTTCGATCTCACCGTCTAATGCCGCTTCGATCAAAACATATCCAGGGTAGTAGTTACGTTCTTTGGCAACTTTCTTGCCATCGCGCATTTGGTAGTATTTCTCCATCGGGATTAACACTTGTGTTACCAAATGTTGAATGCCTAAGCGGTTAATTTCAGCTTCCAGGTATTGTTTTACCTTTTTCTCTTTTCCGCTCACAGCACGCACAACGTACCACTTTAAACTTTGATCTGCCATAATACTGTTTGGATTAGAAAATTAAGACGCTGTATTGTACAGCAGTTCCATTACATTGCTTGATGCTTTATCCATTATGAAAATTACCAATGCAATAATAACAGATGCAACAAGTACAATAACCGCATGACTTTGCAGTTGAGCCCAAGTAGGCCAAGTCACTTTCTCGGTAACCTCTGTATAAGAGTCCTTAATAAAATCAAGTACTTTTGCCATTTTTTAAGTTTCTATTTTTATTAGCACGGGCACCAGGATTCGAACCCAGATCAAAGGTTTTGGAGACCTCTATTCTACCATTGAACTATGCCCGTGTAGATTTTTTTGATGTTGCAAATATAGGCTTTAGACCCCATTGCAGCAAATATTATTTCAATTTATTTCCGATTTTCGAAAGATTTTTTTATGGTAAAATCCTTGCTGTGATTCTACCAATTCGATTCCCTGAGCATCAGGAAACAGAAAGATTTAAACCTCAGAAAATCAGAAAATTATTCATGCTACCAATTCCGCATGAATAGATTTGCAGGCTATATAACCGAACAAAAAACTGATAATCTTTGAAAAAATAAGCTAATTAGCATGAGCTAATTAGCTTATTTCTTATGTAGATAATCTCTAAAGATTATTTTACGATTTCAGTTACCTGACCAGCACCTACTGTACGACCACCCTCACGGATAGCGAAACGTAGACCTTTTTCCATTGCGATAGCGTTGATCAATTTAACACTGATAGTTACGTTATCACCTGGCATAACCATTTCAGTACCTTCTTCTAGAGTGATTTCTCCAGTTACGTCAGTTGTACGGAAATAGAACTGAGGACGGTATTTGTTAAAGAACGGAGTGTGACGACCACCTTCTGCTTTTGACAATACGTAAACCTCTGCTTTGAAGTCTGTGTGAGGAGTTACTGAACCTGGTTTACAGATAACCATACCACGACGGATATCAGTTTTCTCAATACCACGTAACAATAAACCTACGTTATCACCTGCTTCACCGTAATCTAAGATCTTACGGAACATCTCAACACCTGTTACTGTAGATTTCAAGTTCTCAGCACCCATACCTAAGATCTCAACTGGATCACCAGAGTTGATTACACCTCTTTCGATACGACCTGTAGCAACTGTACCACGACCAGTGATTGAGAATACGTCCTCGATAGGCATCAAGAAAGGAAGATCTGTCAAACGTGGAGGAATTGGAATGTAGTTATCTACCGCGTCCATTAATTCCATGATTGAATCAACCCACTGAGTCTCACCGTTCAAAGCTCCTAATGCAGAACCTTTGATTACAGGAACGTCATCACCTGGGAATTCGTAGAATGATAATAATTCACGAACTTCCATTTCAACTAAGTCTAATAACTCAGAGTCATCAACTAAGTCTACTTTGTTCAAGAAAACTACTAACGCAGGAACACCTACCTGACGAGCTAATAGGATGTGCTCGCGAGTTTGAGGCATAGGACCATCTGTAGCAGCAACTACGATGATAGCTCCATCCATCTGTGCAGCACCAGTTACCATGTTCTTAACGTAATCGGCGTGACCTGGACAGTCAACGTGTGCATAGTGACGGTTAGCTGTTTGGTATTCTACGTGTGAAGTGTTAATTGTGATACCACGCTCTTTCTCTTCAGGAGCAGAGTCAATTGAATCAAATGAACGAGCCTCTGAAAAACCTTTATCAGCTAAAACTTTAGTGATAGCAGCTGTTGTAGTTGTTTTACCGTGGTCAACGTGACCGATAGTACCAATGTTTAAGTGCGGTTTACTACGGTCAAATTTCTCTTTTGCCATGTTTATGCGAATTAGTAATTATAAAATATTTCTTTTAATTAATCTTACAAAGTTACAAAACTTATGTATTCGAGCCAAAGATGGGATTTGAACCCACGACCTCTTCCTTACCAAGGAAGTGCTCTACCCCTGAGCTACTTCGGCTTACAAAAAGCTTATTTACAGATATAAGCCTCTACCCTTTTTAAAAATAAATGTTTAAGAAGACAGAGACTTAGATTTGTTTTATAAATTGAGCGGAAGACGAGGTTCGAACTCGCGACCTATAGCTTGGAAGGCTATCGCTCTACCAACTGAGCTACTTCCGCTTAAGAGTTTGTCACTCAGGAACCCCGTAAGGATAAGGACAAACTTTTTTGGTGGAGGGAGAAGGATTCGAACCTTCGAAGCCGAAGCAACGGATTTACAGTCCGTCCCATTTGACCGCTCTGGAACCCCTCCAGACCTACAACTTGCGTTGTTTTGAGCCTCCTATCGGAATCGAACCAATGACCTACTGATTACAAGTCAGTTGCTCTACCAGCTGAGCTAAGGAGGCATATTTAATTTAATAAAACTTTCTGTTTTAAAGAACGTCTATCCTTGGATAGCGAGTGCAAAAATCTAATATTAATCTGATATTCGCAAGTTTTATTTTTATTTTTTTTTCTACTTAAAGAACAACATCATTTCAGTACCTATTCTCCCGATTTGATGTTGCAAAGATAGCTAACCGCTGAACATATCAAAAATATTTGGTCATTTTTTTTGCTCCTGAAAACCATATCATTGATATGCAAGTAAATAATTTTCATATCCCATTCAATTCAATACCCTATATTTGTCCCTTTAACTGCATTTGATTTGAAAAAATATACTATACTCTGCGCCATTTTAACTTCCATTACCTGCTTTCCTTCCCAAAGTAATGCCCAAGAAAAGAATGGCATCGTCCAAAAATTCATCCAAAAGTTCGTCTCCTCCAAGAAAGATTCTTCCCGTTCCGGAAGTTTCGTCGTACTCCCAGCAATCGGATATGCCCAGGAAACAGGTTTCGAATATGGTATCGCAGGGACCTATAACTTCTATATTGATAAAGAAAATCTTGATAGCAGAACCTCCAATGTAACACTCATTGGAACACTTACCACCAAAAAACAAAAAAATATCAAGTTAACTTCCGACATCTGGACCAAAAACAATGATTACCATATCCTCAGTGAAATGCGATTCAGAGATTGGCCATTTAACTTCTACGGAATTGGAAATGACACCTGGAAATCCGATGAAGATTACCTCGATCAAAAACTTTACCGCATCAAATTAGATGGTGAAAAAAGATTCGCCCCTAACTTTTATGCCGGATTGAACTTGAATTACGAGAATTTTCAATTTAATGACATGGAAGCCGGTGGCGTCTTTGAATCCCCGGAAGTCTATGGTAAAGAAGGTGGACAATATTTAGCTATCGGGGTTTCTGCCTTATATGACACCCGAAATAATACCACTTACACTACCAAAGGGTTTTACTCCCGCGCAAAATATAGCGTAGCTCCTAATTTATTTGGAAAAGACAACTTTATAGGGAATCAGGTAGAATTAGATCTTCGCGGCTTTTACCCGATTACAAAACAATTGACAGTTGCAGCTCAGGGTTTATACCGGGGTACCTATGGAAAGAATGTTCCGTTTTATGTTATGCGCGATTTGGGCGGTGATATGACCATGCGTGGCTACTACCTTGGTCGATATAAGGATAAAAATTACCTGACTGCTCAAGCAGAATTAAGATATAGATTCCACCCAAGAATTGGGATCAATGGATTTCTGGGAACAGGGAGTACCTTCTCCAAACAACATGATATGCGTTTGGTTCCATCATTTGGTGCTGGGCTCAGATATTTCTTCAGCTTGGAACATAATAGTAGTATCCGCTTTGATTACGCCTATGGCGAGCAAAGACCCGGCGAAAAAAGACAATCTGGTTTCTACCTCAGTATAAGTGAAGCTTTTTAATTTTTCCTAATTCAGGTACCTCAATAAAAAGTCTTCTTTACGTTGGGCTTCTCTTTTCAATAAGATTCCAAAATGAAATAAATTGATGGAAACTGTAACCTCCTCATTGGAGATTAGGGTTTTCCATTTCTTGATTTGCTTATATGGCTCATGGATAATCAGAATCTTTCCAGAATCAATAAGGGATATTAACTCCTCCTGATCTTGGATATTTTTCACCCAATAGGCTTCGGAATCGTTTTCCTTTAAATCATCAGTCAACTTTTCAATTTCCCAGAAACTCAGGATATTCTTTAGTTTGGAATAATACTTAACCTTAAATCCCTCTGGGAATTCTACGAAATTTTTGCTTTTAAAGGTAGGATTATAGATCACTTTTTCAGCCAACGCATACACAAATGGAGAATGTGTGCCATGACGACTATTGGAAATCAAAAAATGATAGATATAATTGAAAAGATACCGCATTGCGGCACAAAAATACAAATTGCTTTAGAATTGTAGGGTAAAAGTACTTCCTTCACCCTCCTTACTGTCCACGGAAATGTTTCCACCATGCATCAACATGATTTGTTTACTCAAGGTCAGACCCACTCCTGTACCGGTTTTCTTGGTGGTAAAGAATGGCGTAAAGATCTGCTCCTGAATCTCTGGAGACATACCCCCACCATTGTCCTGAATCTTCAATTGGATGATATCCCGCGTCTCAATAGCAGACAAACTAATATAGGGCTCTTCAACTTCCTTGACCGCTTCAATTGCATTCAACAACAGGTTTATGATAACCTGCTCCAATAAGTTCAAATCCGCTCTCAGAATCATCCGCGTATTCTTAATGATAATATCAACATCAATATTCTTCTGGATCAAGGTTGGCTCCAATAATTGATAGATATTCTCGAAAAGCTGAATCACTAAAATCTCTGAAAATTGTGGTTGATCGACTTTATTGATCAAACGATAACTCTTGGCAAACTGCAATAAGCCTTCACTCCTACGTTTGATGGTGAAAATACCTAGTTTGAGATCATCAATTTCTTGTTCACCTTCCCAATGTTCCAAACGATCATGTAAGGTTTCAGCCAATGAGCTAATGGGCCCAATAGAGTTCATGATTTCATGGGTCAGAACCCGAAGTAGTTTATGCCATGCCCTGGTTTCAGTTTCGTCAATGGCCTCATTGATATTTTGATAAACAATAATTCTGAAGGATCCATCCTGGGTTTCAAAGCCAGAACTTTGCATGAGCAACTTAATCTTTCCCTTGCTGGAATGGGCAGTTTCCATTTGATGTTTCCCAACTTTCAACTGCATGGTTTTTTGATAGAGCTCAGGATGACGCTTTTCCATGCCGGAGATATTTCCCAAGTGCGGTACCTGAAAAAGATCCTTAAAGGCATCATTTAACCAAATTACCTTGCCTGAATCCGCATCATAAAAGATGATGGCAGTATCCAACATATTGATCACTTTATTCAGATACTGGTGCTGTAGCGCTTGATCTATACTGATATTCTTATAAACATCGTTGATCTGATTAAAAGCCGAATACAGCTTTCCTTCAGCAGTTTTTTCACTTTTGACAACAAATCTTCTAGTAAAATCACGGTATTTGACGGCTTCTGAAAACTCGACCATCTGCTTCAAGAGGAAGCGATGTCTTGAAAACATGCGGAAAGAAATGATGAGGAGAAAGAAAAAGCCAAGACCTGCATAAAGATAGAATCCTTTAAAAATTAAAAATGCGATCCCTATAGCCAAGACTATAAGCAACAGCATCTTAAAAAAATCTGTTATGGCAAGCCTGTTCATTGATTACAGGTTATATTTTTCCAACCTACGGTAAAGTGCTGCACGAGTAAGCCCCAATTCCTTGGCTGCTTTACTGATATTCCCATTAAACCGATCTATTGCAGACTTGATGGCCTTACGTTCCATCTCTTCCAGGTTATGCGAGGAGAAGTCATTTAGGATGGGCTTTTCTTCAATCTGTTGCTCAATCGGAGAAAATAAGATATCCTCTGCACGAATACTCGCCTGATCAGACATAATTACAGCTCTCTCAATGCTATATTGTAGTTCCCTGACATTGCCCGGAAAATGGTAAGCTTTTAATTTGGTTAAGGCATCGGATTCAAATCCACTTACATTTTTATGGTATTTCCCATTATAGAATTTTAGGAAATGCTCTGCCAATAGCGGGATATCGCCTACCCTTTCTCGCAATGGCGGTACCTGAATCTCTAAGGTATTGATTCTGTAGATTAAATCTTTTCTAAATCGATTTTCATCAGCAAGCACCTTCAAAGGCACATTCGTTGCGGAAATCAATCGGATATCAACTGGTATAGGCTGACTTGATCCCAATGGAACTACTGCTCTATTTTGTAGAACACTCAACAATTTCGCTTGCTGTTGCAAACTGATATTTCCAATTTCATCCAAAAACAAAGTTCCGGCATCAGCATGCTCAAAACGCCCTTTTCGATCCTCACGTGCATCGGTAAATGCACCTTTCTTATATCCAAAAAGCTCACTTTCAAACAAGGTTTCAGTCAATGATCCCACATCCACCTTAACAAAAGCCTCTTTCGCCCGTAATGAACGTTGATGAATAGCATTGGCAATCAAATCTTTCCCGGTACCATTTTCACCTAAGATCAGAATATTCGCCTCTGTCGGTGAAACCTTATCCAGCTTGTATTGTAAATCCTCCATGATAGCAGAATTTCCAATAATACCATGCTGGTCTCGAGGATTAATGACAACCTTATCCTTTTGGCTAGGTCTACTCTCTTCGTAAATGGTATTTAGGGTATTTAATAATTGTTCGTTTTGCCATGGCTTAACGATAAAATCAGAAGCGCCTTGTTTTAGGGATTTAACAGCCAAATCCACTGCCCCATAAGCTGTAATCATGACAACATTAACCTTCGGAAAATGGGTCTTGATTTTCGACAACCAAAACAAACCCTCGTTCCCAGTATTAATCGCACTCTTATAGTTCATGTCGAGCATAACGATATCCACTGGATTCTTTTCCAGGATATTCATTAACCGCTCTGGATTATGTTCTACTAATACTTCTTTAACGTTTGGTCTTAATAGGATTCGTGTGGCAGTTAATAAATCTTGGTCGTCATCGACAACTAAAATGGTCGCTTTCTTCATCGCAAGCTAAGTTAACTATAAATTTAATGAACCTGCATAATAATCATTCACATATTTTTGCATCAACCATTCGTACTGTTTGATAATTAATTGACTGCGGGTGGCATCTAATTTATTCTTAGCAGTTAAATAAATTACGGAGTTGCTATTGCCGGCTTCAAAATGAACCGTTGCGATTCTAAAGGATTCAGCGTAACTAAGTTCCTGATCGCGCAAATTCAACACATTCTTTTGGGTTGTGTTCAAATTAAATACCGCTTGTGCCGTCTGCATCCTTAGCTCATTTCTCAAAATATCTCGGTTCAGGTTAGCATCACTTAAAGATACTTGTGCTAATCTAACCTGGGTTCTATTCTTGAATTGATTGAATATTGGAATGGATAAAGACAATCCAACGCCTTTGCTTAAGTTATTCTTAATCTGATTGAAAACGGCCCCACCTTCACGACTATAATTGGAACTCATTCCACCACTTAAGGATAAGCTAGGCCAGTAATTAGACTTGGCAACCTTAATTCCTTCTTCCATTTCCTTGATTCGCCAATCCATAGCTTTGTATTGAGGCAAGGCATTTAAGGATTGTTGAAATAACTCTTCCGAACTTTTCACCTGTATTTCGGCAGGGATATCTATGGATTCTAATTCCGTAAGGCTATTGACATCAATATTCATTAAGCCAGCAAGCGTTACCCGAGCATCATTTAAGGTTTGCTTTGTTAATTCTACTGTATTCAAGTCGCTACTGTATTGTCCTTTGATATCGTAAAGATCCCCAGGATTGGTAGCACCTTCCTTATTCAGGATTTCATTTCGGTGGAGTTGCTCTTTGGTAACTGCTAATTGACCTTCGGTTTGCACCAGCATATCCTGAGCCGTCAATACTTTTACATAAGCTTCAATTACATCCAGCTTCAAATCATTTACAAATCCTTCATACTCCAATTTTCCAGCATCCAAGGCATTGGAACGCATCCGAATATTATGAATAATCGCAAATCCGTTAAAAATCGGGACGTTTAAGCTCAGGGACTGTCTCCCTGAGCTATTGTTTTTATCTATGTATTGATTGGTAGTCGGGTCAATAGTCCTTCCTTGGGATATATCATGGCCAACATTGGCATTCAAGGAAGGCAAGCGATCATATTTCGCTTGTTTATGTTGTAAATCAGCACGATCCACAACAAGTTCATTTCTTTTCAGGCTTGGGTTATTTTGAATTGCTTGCTGAATGCAATCGGCCAAGGACAGGGAGCCACCCTGTCCTTTTGCCGTGCTAACTAAACAACAAACAAATATGATTACGTAATAGTAATTTCTTTTCATCTAAATTTCATTTCCCACTCCATTCCATAGGCTGTGCCAAATAATTAACACGCTGATTTTCAAAATATTAATATTTATAGTTCAGTTAACCTGTTCGGCTTCGAACAGGAAAGTGTTCGCTTATGAACACTCAAAATACGATTGGATTGAATTTTTACGCTGTAGTCGTATTCAGGCTAAATACAATTCTTATTCAAAGCAAAATTTACCTATCTCCACAGGTTTATCGGACCTTCCTCGGACCTTCTTCGCAAAAATTCGAACAAGATCCGAAGAAGGTCCGGAGAAAGTCCCTAGAAAATCCGGGAAAACATTTAATAACTCCCAAATTTTTCCCCTATTTTTTTCGAATTCAGCCATAAAGCTTAATTCCTAAAAATTTATTTGGAAATTCTTGTTTTCGGGCTTGTCCATTTATTATTATATGTCCTTTTAATAATCTCTAAATAGATTGTTCAGCATCGCACAATTACTGTTCGCTTTCGAACAGTAATTAAAGGGTAAAATTATTTAATCGATTGATTTTCATTGTTTTAAAACTTTGGCACAACCTTGTCTATGCATTTATCAAATTTGAATATAGAATTACATGGACAGACCGATTAAACAGAATAAGTGGAATACCAAAAGAATATTGACTATTGCCGGAATTGCGGGTATTGTCGCTCTGATTGGAGCTAGTTACTATTACACCAGTGGAAATAGTAAACTGAATGTAGACGCTGAGCGTATTTCCATTTTCGAGGTAAAAGAAGATACATTTCAAGAATTTATTCCGATCAACGGTTCGGTATTACCGATCAGCAGCATTTATCTGGATGCTTCTGTAGGAGGCCGTGTTGAAGAAAAATATGTGGAAGATGGTGCTCATCTTCATAAAGGGGATCCGATTATGCGTCTTTCCAATACAGATATGGAGTTAAGTCTGGTACAGAATGAAACCCAGGTATTGAACCTATTGACACAGGCACAAATTGCACAGACCAATGCCCAACAAGCTTCCATCTCCAATAAAAACCAGATGGCGGATGTTGAACAAGCATATAAAGAATCGAAACGTGTTTACGAATTGAATAAAAAACTATTGGCAGAGAAAGCTATTGGATCGCAGGAATATCAGAAATCGCTGAACGAGTATAATTACCAAAAAGAGCGTGTGGAATTGACCAAGCAGATCTTGAAACAGGATGAAATTTCAAATAACCAGAAGTTGAACCAAGACCGTAAAACCTATCAAAGTACGCAGCAAGCATTGGATCTGATGCGTAAAAAGGTGGGCGATCTAATCCTTCGTGCTCCGGTTGATGGGCAATTGACCTCCTTTGATGCGGAAGTCGGACAAAATAAAAACCCTGGGGAACGTTTGGGACAGATTGATGTACTGACCGGATTCAAGGTAAGAGCAGAAATTGATGAACACTATATCAACCGCATCTTTCCCGATCTAAAAGGACAATTTTCAATTGGAAATAAAACCTATGAATTGAGAATCAAAAAGGTTTACACCCAAGTGAAAGACGGAAGGTTCCAAGTAGACATGGAGTTTGTGGGAGAAAGACCAGAAGGCATCCGTCGTGGACAAACCCTGACCATTCGTTTAGCATTGAGTGATGAAACCAAAGCCATCTTATTGGCAAAAGGAGGATTCTACCAACAAACTGCTGGAAACTGGATCTTCAAATTGGATAAAGATGGTAAAACAGCTTACCGCACCGATCTCCAATTAGGAAGACAAAATCCAGAATACTATGAGGTATTGAATGGATTAAAACCTGGCGATAAAGTGGTGGTATCGAGTTATGAAACCTATGATAAGATACAGGAATTGAATATAAAGCAATAAGATTTTACCTTAATACTGTCGTCACTGATCTGCTAATTCGATGACGGCAGTTATACAAGGTAAAAGTCCAAATGAATAAATGAAAAATTAAAGGCAATCAACAACCAACAATTAAATTATGATTAAAAACTTCATTAAATCCGCCTTTAGAAACCTCTGGAAAACCAAGGGATATAGTTTCTTGAATATATTTGGTTTAGCCTTAGGAATTACAGTAACTGCCCTAATTTTCCTTTGGGTTCAAGATGAGCTTTCCTACAACGATTATTTCAGCAATAAAAGGGACATCTATGTAGCCAAGTCAAAGCAGACTTATGATGGAAACATCAATGTATTTGGCGCTACGCCAGGTCCATTTGCTAAAGCGATAAAAAAGGATATTCCAGGAATTCTTAATGCAGGTAGGATTGACTGGGGCAATACAAAACTATTTACGGTTGGGGATAAACAGATCTACCAATCTGGAAATTATGTGGATCCAGAAATTCTCAGTATCCTCAATCCGGAATTCTTGGCAGGAAATGCAAAAACAGCATTGGATAACCCAAGCAGTATAGTTTTGAGCGAATCCACGGCCAAACGCTTCTTCAATGATGATAACCCTATTGGAAAGACGATCAAGTTTGACAACAATCAAGTTTATACCGTATCAGCTGTTACCAAGGATTTTCCAAAAAACACGAATTATCGATATGATTGGCTCCTGAATTTCACAATACTGGAAGCTAATAAAAATTTTGGATATGACTCTTGGGGAAATAACAGCATCCAAACCATTGTTCAATTAGAGCCAAATGCAGATTTAAATGCAGTGAATGCAAAGGTTAAGAATTATATAGCCGAGATTAACAATGATAAAGAAGCTAATTCGGAGAATTTCCTTTACCCGATGGAAAGATGGCGCATGTACGATCGATTTGAACAAGGCATTGAAAAAGATGGAAAAATAAAAAACGTTAGATTATTTACTTCTATCGCTTGGTTGGTCTTATTAATTGCCTGTATCAATTTCATGAACCTGTCGACTGCAAGATCTGAAAAAAGAGCAAAAGAAGTCAGCATGCGTAAGATTGTTGGTGCCAAGAAGGGCTCCTTGATTATGCAATTCTTGGGTGAATCCATTGTTTTCGCATTTCTTGCCGGCATTTTGGCTATCGGAATGGTTAAACTAGGATTACCAACATTTAATACCATGGTCAACAAAGAGCTTGCTATTGATTTTGGCAATTGGCAGCAAATTGGATTTATTACGGCCATTATTTTGGTAGTTGGGATCATATCTGGAAGTTATCCAGCATTTTTCCTTTCTTCTTTTGATCCATTGACTACTTTGAAAGGAGGCAAGAGAAAAGCTGGAAGAAGCAATCTTATCCGCAAAGGTTTAGTCATTGCACAATTTACAGCAGCCATTATCTTAATGATATGTACCTCTGTCATTTACCTTCAGATTCAGTATGCCAAGGACCGTGATTTAGGTTTTGACAGGAGTCAGGTTATTATGACGAATATTTTAGGGGATATGTCGAAACATATTCCTGTAATCAAACAAGAATTGAAGGCAACCGGGAATGTAGAAGTTGTAGGATTGAGTCGTGGCAGCGTCTTGCAAGTTGGTTCTAATACCTCTGCATTCGAATGGGATGGGAAAGATCCGAAGTCTTCGATCTTGATAGGATTTTCCTTTGTAGATGAAGATTTTGTAGATGCCTTGAGCATGAAAATCATGGATGGTAGATCGTTCAGACCTAATCTTTTAGGCGATAGCAGTTCGGTTTTGATCAATGAAAGCATGGCGAAACTGATTCAACCAGATGGCTTAGTAGCCGGGAAGTTGATCAGGTTTCAAGGAGAAGCATTAACCGTTGCAGGCGTTGTGAAAAATTATGTCTACAACAGTATTTATGATGAAGCAGAACCTTTGGTTTTGGCTCCTCTGTCTATAGGACAAGCCTTTGGCGTAGAAGATGGCATATTAAACATCAAAACGAAAACGGGAGCCGACTTTCCAAAGGTATTGAAAGAGATTGAGGGAATCGTGAAGAAGTATAACCCTGATTTTCCATTCAATTACTCCTTTTTGGATGATGATTTTAACAACTATTTTTCTTCAGAAATGATGCTGCAAAAGTTAGCTAGTTTGTTCTCTATTTTGGCCATCATTATTTCCTGTTTGGGATTATTAGGATTGGCTTCATTTTCAGCTGAACAAAGAGCGCGGGAAGTCAGCATCCGTAAAGTTCTGGGTGCATCAGTCGGTAGACTTGTGAAGATGTTGAACACTGAATTTATTATTTTAGTTGGGATATCATGTTTGATTGCCTTTCCTGTAGCCTGGTGGTTTATGCAGGACTGGTTAAAGGGGTATAATTATCACATGGATATGCCTTGGATGATTTTCCTTATCGTTGCAGGATTGGCATTACTTATCGCCCTCTTTACCATTAGTTCCCAAGCCTTGAGGGCAGCAACAAGCAACCCAACAAAAACATTGCGAAGCGAATAACAAATACCTATTATAAAACTCTATTTTAATTTATTTAAACAAAGAAACACATGATAAAAATAACCAATCTTCAAAAATTCTACCGTACCGAGGAGGTAGAGACCGTTGCCTTAAACGATGTGAACATCCACGTTAAGGAAGGTGAATTTGTTGCTGTAATGGGCCCTTCGGGTTGTGGAAAATCTACCCTATTAAACATTATCGGTTTATTGGATGATTTGGATGAAGGTAGTTATCTTTTCAACAATATTGAGGTTGCACACTTCAAGGAAAATAAGCGTTCGGATTTGCGTAAGCATAACATTGGTTTTGTCTTCCAAAGCTTTAACCTAATTGATGAATTAACAGTATTTGAAAACGTGGAACTTCCATTGGTTTACACCAATGTACCTGCGGCAGAGCGTAAAAAGCGTGTTGAGGAAGTTTTGGAAAAGGTTCAGATCATGCATCGCCGAAACCACTTCCCACAGCAGCTATCTGGAGGTCAGCAACAGCGTGTTGCTGTTGCGCGGGCAGTAGTAAACAATCCGAAGTTGATCCTTGCCGATGAGCCTACAGGTAACTTGGACTCCAGCAATGGTAATGAGGTGATGCAACTATTAACCGAATTAAATGAAGCTGGAACCACCATCGTTATGGTTACACACTCTGAACATGACGCAAAATTCTCAGACCGTGTCATCCGTATGCTGGATGGACAAGTAATCTTGGAAACGACGACAGCAGTTTAGTATAATACTTTACCAAATCGCTAAATAAATAAAATTATGTTAAGAAATTATTTTAAGATCGCCTTTCGGAACTTAAAGAAGAACAAGGGCTTTACATCCATAAATATTGTTGGTTTAGCGATTGGTATGGCATCAGCCATGTTAATTTTGCTGTGGGTTAATTTTCAATTTGGATTCAACAAGAATTTCCCGAAAACAGATCATCTCTATATCGTTGGTAGTCAGGAAGCAACAGATAAGGATACGGCAACTTGGTTTTCAACACCGAAGCCATTGGCGGCCACTGTAAAAGAAGAAATTTCAGGGATAAAAAACGTATCCCGACTAAGTAGGACCAGAGGGTTCTTATTTACAGTTGGGGATAAAAAAGTACCAGCGAGGATAGGTGTTTTTGTAGATTCTTCCTTTTTGAACATGTTTGAATTACCATTATACAATGGGAATAGAAATACCATGTTAATAAACCCCAACAGCATAGTATTAACAGAAAAACTTGCAGATAATCTCTTTGGAACTACCGAGGCATTGGGGAAAACCATTAAACTCGATAGTGCCAACATCCTTACGGTCACAGGAGTGATCAAGGAAACAGAACCTAATTTTATTTTTCAAGGCTATGAATACTATGTTCCTTGGACCTTGATGGAAAAACTAGGTTTTTCAGATGAACATTGGGGAAATAGTTCTGTTGACTTATACGTGGAGATTAATGATAAAAAGCAGCTCCCTCAAATCCAAGAACAAATAAAGGATATTACTCCAAGGCATTCGGATGTAAAAACAAAGAATTTTCTAACTTCTTTTGGAGATTCTTATTTATACAACAAATATGAAAACGGAAAAGTAACCGGTGGAAGGATAGAAATGGTAAAAACATTTATCCTGATTGCCAGCTTGATTTTATTGATTGCTTGTATAAACTTTATGAATCTCAGTACAGCTCAAAGTGAAAAGAGAGCAAAGGAGGTTGGCATTAGAAAGGTGGTAGGTGCACAAAAAAGAAGTTTGGTTTTTCAATTCCTTTCAGAATCATTATTACTGGCTTGTATTTCAGGTTTAATAGCTTTTATTCTTGTTATCCTGGTCCTTCCATCCTTTAATGATTTAGTGGGAATGAAATTCAGGATTCCGTTTCATGATTTTAGGTTTTGGATGCTACTCGGCGGATTTGTTTTATTCACTGGCATTTTAGCTGGTATATATCCTGCCTTCTTTTTATCATCCTTTAATCCGGTCAAGGTATTAAAAGGTCGATTATATAGTATTCAGCAAAAAATAAACCCGAGGAAGATCCTGGTAGTTACGCAATTTAGCATTGCCTTGATATTGATCGTGAGTACTGTTGTTATCCAAAAACAAATTAAACATGCCCAAGATCGAGATTTTGGCTTTGAAAAAGAGAACCTCATCTATGTTCCAGAGGTTGGAGAAATCACCAAAAATGTTGAATTGATCAAGCATGAACTATTGGATCAAAATGTAGCGCAATCCATAACCCGATTAATGTCACCATTAACTGAGCGTTGGAGTGGTTGGAATGGCTTCACTTGGGAGGGAAAGGATCCAAATAGCATTATTGATTTTAACCGCCAAACCGGCGACGATAAGGTAGTTGAAACCTTAGGTTTCACCTTGATTGCAGGTCGCGATTTTGATTTGACCAAATTCCCTACGGATTCTATGTCCGCCTTGATTAATGAATCAGGAGCAAAGGTCATGGGATTCCAAGATCCTATTGGCAAAATCTTCGATGATGGTGGAAGAAAATTCCAAATCATTGGGGTTATTAAAGATTTTATTCAAGAATCTCCTTTTGAACCTGTTAAACCTTTGGTTATTGAAGGAGCTAGCGGCTGGATGAATAATATTCATATCCGCTTCAATCCGAACTTGACGACAACAGAGGCCCTGCAAAAAGCAGAGGCCATCTTCAAAAAATATAATCCTGATTTTCCTTTTGATTACAAATTTGTAGACGAAGCTTATGCTTTGAAATTTAAGGAAACCCAAAAAACCGGAAAACTTGCAGCACTATTTGCAGGGCTGACAATTATTATCTCATGTCTTGGTTTATTTGGATTGGCAGCCTATATGGCAGAAAGCAGAACCAAAGAAATCGGAGTGCGTAAAGTACTAGGTGCATCCGTATTCTCCGTTACCAGGTTATTGTCGAAAGAGTTTATTTTACTAATTGGAATTGCCTGTATGATTGCTTTTCCTATCGCCTATTGGGTCATGAATAAATATCTCAGCACCTATAGTTATAGAATCAATGTCAGCTGGGAAATCTTTGTTTTTACCGCCGTATTGGCTTTATTGATTACAATCCTAACTGTGAGTTATCAAGCTATCAAAGCCGCAATGGCAAATCCGGTGAATAGTTTACGAGATGAATAATATATAACCTAATTAATAAGTAAGGGATGACCAGCGTGTTGTCCCTTTATTCAAAATCGAACAACTAATCGTCCGAAAACGAACATATACCATCTTGCCAAAACACACAAAGCATTGATTTTCAATTATTTATGATTTTGGCAAATGAATTGGAAGTACCAAACAGATATTAATAGAAATAATAATCACAGGTATTTAGGTATCTGAAAACTAATCAAAGACCATGGGAAATCAATCAATAAATGGAGCCCTAAATTTTCTAAAGAATAGTAAGAAAATTATAAATAAAAATCTGGTTTGGGGTCTAGGAATCACAATGCTCTTGACGGGATTGGCATGGTTAAATTTTCAACATGCATTTAATAAATACATTCCATTTGATGGAGCTTGGTATGCAGAGAATAGCAAGGAATTTTCAATTAAAAGAGAAGTAGCATCAACTATTATAAAGTCGGAAGTATTGTTCGACCGTGTTTGCCAGAAGAAAACAATCATCAGTTTTCCTGAGGTTAATTGTAAAAGTAAAATCCTAATAGTTGTGGAGCGATCAGCGAAAATCTCCTCTATTTCAAAACAACTATCAATAATATTAAAACATTATGCTTAAGAACTACATAAAAATAGCTTGGCGAAATCTCCTGAAAAACAAGGGATTTACGACCATTAATATTGTTGGATTGGCTATAGGTATGGCTGGAGCATTGATGATTTTGCTATGGCTACAGAATATGCTGACCATGGATCGTTATCATGAGAAAAGTGATCGCTTGTATATTATGAGCAATAGGGACGAGCACCAAGGTTCAAAATTTGCTTGGGTTTACACTCCAAAGATACTTGGTCCTTCTATGAAAGAAGAATTTCCAGATATTGAAACGTATTCAAGATATAGCGGCGAGAATTATTTTTTGACAACCTACCAAGATAAAAAATTAAAAACCAAGTTATCATTTGTAGACCCTGGGTTCTTTAATATGTTCAGTTTTCCCATTGAGAAGGGAGAAAAGACCAACTTACTTAATGATCCAAAATCAATAGTTATAACTGCAAAGAAGGCTAAAGACCTTTTTGGTGATGACGATCCTATAGGTAAAATCATAAAAATCGACTCAGTTGATCAGGTCAAAGTGCAAGCCGTTATCGAGGATATCCCATCAAATTCAAGTTTTGATTTTGAAGGGTTAATTTCTTGGGAATATGCTAAAAGCATCAATTATTATGATGAAAATTGGAACAACAATTCCATTTTTACTTATATCCTTTTAAAAAATGAAGTATCACTTTCTGATTTCAACAATAAGATAAAGAGTTTTACAAGAGACCATATCAATGGTGACAACAATTCATCATCTTCAGCAATTAGAAGTACGGTTGATATTTTTGCTTATCCATATAAGGATCAATTCTTATATAATAATGGTAAAGGTGGAGAATTCAAATCAGGCAGAATTGACTTGGTCAATTTATTTGCATGGATAGGAGGATTTATCCTATTGGTTGCCTGTATCAATTTCATGAATTTAAGTACGGCCAAATCTGAGCGTCGAGCAAAGGAAGTTGGCGTAAGAAAAGTTATTGGGGCTGATAAAAAGAGTCTTATATTCCAGTTTCTGACAGAAAGTATTCTCATTAGCCTTCTCGCAGCTGTACTTTCGATTATCATCATTATTATTGCTCTCCCACACTTTAATGAATTAGTTTCTAAGAATATCTCTATTTCATTTTTAACAGCCTCAACCTGGTTGTTTTTATTGGGTTTTGCTTTATTCACAGGGTTAATAGCGGGAGCATATCCTGCATTTTTTCTTTCAGCATTTAAACCCATAAGTACGTTGAAAGGCAAATTCAAGGCAACTACCAAAGGACTTAGCATGCGCTCGGTATTGGTTATCGTTCAATTTACGTTAGCTATCATCTTGATTATTGCAACGGTTGTGGTATATAAACAGATTGATCATAGCAAAGAAAGAGATCGTGGATATCAAGAAAATGGATTAATCTATACAGAAATAGAAGGGAATGTTGAGAAAAACTTTAAAAGCATCAAAAATGAACTTCTTTCAAGCAATGCTGTGATTTCTGTCTCCAAAAATATGTCTCCAGTTACTGATCGCTATAGTTCAGGCTGGGGGTTTACATCTGATGCCTCCTTGGAAGATGATAAAAAAATTAGTTTTAATCGCTTCAGTTCTGATGCTGATGGGGTAAAAACCTTAGGTTTTACCCTAATCAATGGGCGAGATATTGATGTATACAAATTTCCTACAGATAGTAATGCTGTATTAATCAATGAAACAGCGGTTCAGACATTGAAGTTAAAAAACCCTGTGGGAAGCATTATTAATGGAGATGGCAGGAGGCTGACTGTTGTAGGAGTCATCAAAGATTTTGTGATGGCATCACCATTTGGTAAAACCGAACCAACGGTTATTTTAGGTCCATCTTCCTATTTTAGTGTTGTTCATTACCGTCTAAACCCAGCACGTTCTACCAGTGACAACTTAAAAACAATTGAAGGCATATTCAAGAAATACAATCCTGATTATCCCTTCTCCTATCACTTTATCGATAAGGTATTTGAAAATAAATTCAAAGAAGCTCAAGCAATAGGTACTATTGCGATGCTCTTTGCTGGCCTGACCATCTTTATTTCCTGTTTGGGACTTCTTGCCTTGATCGCTTATATGGCGGAAACCAGAATGAAGGAAATCGCTGTAAGAAAAGTATTAGGAGCTTCGGTTCCTCAGATCACTACTCTCCTTTCCATGGACTTTATCAAACTGGTAATAATATCCATTTTAATTGCTTCGCCTATTGCTTGGTGGGCAATGAATAATTGGCTGCAAGATTTTGAATACCGCATCAATATTGAATGGTACTATTTTGTAATCGCAGGGGCAGCAGCTATTCTTATATCGCTAGCGACCATTAGTTTCCAGTCCATTAAAGCAGCCTTGGCAAATCCGGTGGATAGCTTGAGGGATGAGTAATTCAAGGGCTTTGCCCTTGAATAGATGTGAGTATTGAGATGGTGGAAGGTAGATGTGAGTATTGAGATATGAGTATTGAGATAGTGGAAAGCCGATGTGAGCGGAATAATATTTACTAGGGAAAGAACCCCAGAGGGGTGACATATTTGTAGCATTGGGCCATAAAATCATATTGCCTTGGCGAAGAGCAATCGCTTAAGCGATTGCTCTTCGCCAAGGCCTATTGCATAAACATATTTATATACTAACATTAAACTCCTCTGGAGTTTTTTCGGGGCAACCCATTTAGGTGTGAAAATATTAGAAGGCAATGCCTTATAAATATTTAGGTTGAATATGTACCCTTACCGGTTAACGAATTAAAAGCCAGTGTGAGGTTTGAGAAATAAAGTTTATTAACTGTAATAATAAAAAATGATATGCTAAAGAACCAATTTAATACAGCTTGGAGATTCTTAAAGAAAAACCTTCTGATTTCATCAATTAGTATTATAAGTTTGGCTATTGGAATTTGTGCGACCTTGATCATTTTTCTGATGGTTCGCTATGATTTTAGTTTTGACAAGCATCTTCCGCATGGAGACCGGGTATACCGGGTTGTTAGTGATGGGGGGTATAAGGGCGATGCTGTATTGGTTCCATTGATCCGAGCGATGCAAACGGAATTAACAGGTGTAGAGGCAGTTGTTCCGAATTTGGAATTAGGCACTACGAAGTTAAAAATCCAAAAGCAAGCTGATCAGGAAGAAAAGGTGTTTCCAAATGAAGAAGGCTTGACCTTTAGCAATGAAAAATACTTTAGCATATTTCCACATGCTCTTTTAGCGGGAAATATCAATTCCCTAAAAGAGCCTAATACGATTGTTCTTACCCAAAGTAAAGCTGAGGTTCTGTTTCCAAAGGCTAATGCAAGTGAGGTGATCGGGAAAAATATCTTATTTTCTGATAGTATACAATTGACTGTTGGAGCTGTCGTAGCTGATATGAAAGAGAATTCTGACTTCAAATATGACGGAATTATTTCTGTTTCAACGGTAGAAAACAATGCTTCCTTGAAAGTGATAAAATCTTGGGATCAATGGAGTAATTATAATGGCGGCAATCAGTGTATTCTCTTATTAAAACAGGGAACTTCCCCTAAAAATATTGAAAAAGTAATTGCTGGGATCTTAAGTAAAAACAAAGAACAAAATAATTATGAATGGAAGGATAATTTTATCCTTCAACCCTTAAAGGATGTCCATTTTGACATTAAATTCAATTACAATGCTGTAAAAGAATCCACCTTAAGAAATTTAATCTTATTAGCGGTATTCCTACTTACTTTAGGAGCTATTAATTTTATCAATCTCTCTACGGCTCAATCTACAGAGCGTGCTAAAGAGATTGGAATCAGGAAAACATTGGGTGGAAAGAAGTCAAATTTGGTAAGACAATTTCTATTGGAGACATTTTTAGTTGCAGGATTTGCTACGATATTATCGGTTTTAATGTTGCCAATATTAACTCATGCCTTTGAAGGTTTTCTTCCTAAAGGATTTACCGTTTCGTCCATTCCAGTTTTGGAAATCATAGGATTTTTAGTTCTTCAACTGCTGGTCATTACCTGTATCGCAGGTTTTTATCCGGCTTGGGTCCTAACGGGATATTCTCCTATTATGGCCTTGAAAAATCAAGCCACAAAAAACCGTAATCTGAGTAGAAGCGCCTGGGTAAGAAAAGGATTGACCATTTTCCAATTTGTTTTGGCACAAGTCTTTTTGATTGCCGTATTGGTGGTATCCAAGCAGATCCATTATGCAATTAATATGGATATGGGTTTCAATAAGGATGCTGTGGTTACTTTTTATATTCCAAATTTTGACCGTGAGCAAAAGGGAAAAGTCTTAAGGACCGAATTGGAAAATTTAGCTGAAGTAAATGCGGTTAGTTTTGGCAATCAATCGCCGGCATTCAATGGTTATATGAGCTCAGGAATGGAGTATGACCAAAATACTTCGGACAAGAAAATGGTTACCTTCGATGCCAGGAACGGAGATGAGAACTTTATTAAGGTTTATAATATTCCGCTAATAGCGGGTAGAAACGTTCGAGTTCTTGACTCCGTTTCGGAAAGTATTATCAATTTCAAGATGTTAGAACTTCTTGGTTTAAAAAAACCTGAGGATGCCATTGGCAAAACCTTCAACAATGGCCAAACGACCATTGTCGGGGTGATGAAGGACTTTAATATCTCTTCTGCCCGTGAAGCCGTAAGACCTACCATGTATTGGAGCAGTAATTCGGGCTATATGATGCATGTTGCATTAGATAAAAATCACCCTGAATCCTGGAAAAATGCTATAAGTAAAATCGAAACTAAGTTTAAGACGATCTATCCAGAAGACACATTCGACTATAAATTCGTTGATGATATGATTGCCAGTTTTTATAAAACGGAGCAGAACCTATCGAAGCTGTTGAGTTGGGCAGTTTGGTTGTCCATTACAATCGCATCCTTAGGGTTATTTGGTCTAGCGGTTTTTATCACCAACCAAAGGGTCAAAGAAATAGGAATCCGGAAAGTCCTGGGCGCTTCAATCAGCCAGATAATATTTTTATTATTAAAAAACCTGTTGTTGCTGGTGATCATTGCCTCCTTGATAGCCTTCCCTATCGCTTGGTATTTTATGCATGAATGGCTGAATGACTTTGTCTATAAAACAGAACTTTCATGGTGGATATTCGTAGTTGCAGGCTTTGGACTAACCGCTGTTGCAACCCTTGTACTATCTTCAAAAACTTACTTTGCCGCTAAAGCCAATCCTGTGGATAGCTTAAGGGATGAGTAATTCAAGGGCTTTGCCCTTGAATAGATATGAGTATTGAGATGGGAGATGTGAGATAGTGGAAAGGTAGATATGAGTGGGATAATATTTACTAGGGAAAGAACCCCAGAGGGGTGAAATATTTGTAGCAAGAATCATTCACCAAGGTACAGTCCCAGCGGGGCGACATGTTGGTCAAACATAACGCCTAAAATAGATTCCGCATCTTCGATGCGGAATGACAATCACAATATTAAATAGGTTGAGGTAAAAAAAGATTCTTCGGCTTTGCCGAAGAATCTTTTTTTACCTCAACCCAAATACAATTTTTCTGTCATTCTGAGCGCAGCGAAGAATCCATTTCTGTTCAGCCAATAAGTTAGGGTGTATCGCATACGGCCTCCTTTCAATATATCCGCCCCTAAAATCCGTTTCAAAAATCCGATAGGTATTTCGCTTTGCATTATCGAACCCCATATCCCCGCTTAGGTTAGTTTATAGGAAGTTGTGCATTCCGCATGATCTTGGTCCTTCTTCTAATCCTTGACATCCTGTCCATTGCTGGACATTACACTGTCCGATAATGAACATATCATCAGCCGCCCAAACACTCAACATTCTTTATTACAACAACTTACAACTATGGCAAATGAATTGATTTTGAATTAATTCATAAATAAAACTGGAATTTATCTTTTACTCAATTCTACCATTATGTTTCAATTATTATTCAAAAACAGCATTAGGCATTTAAAGAGAAATAAGTTATTTACATTTCTAAATATCTTAGGATTGACGATAGGAATCAGTTCTTGTTGGGTGATATTTAAGTATGTCAGTTTTGAGTTGAGCTATGAAAAGGCCAATCCTAACCATGAAAATATCTATAGGGTTATTAGTCATTTTAAATTTGATGATAAAGAAGACGCATGGAATGGCGGGATGTCAAGACCTGTATTTTTTGCATTGAAAGAAGATGTTTCGTCGTTGGAGAGGGTCGTTCCATATTTTCAATTTTATACGGAGAGTGTGATTATTCCGGAAGGTAATGGTCAACCCAAGCGAGTTGAAGAACTCGACTTTGAGAGCAAGGTGATGGAAACTGAGGAATCCTATTTTGAAATGGTTCCTTATACATGGTTGGCAGGGAATAAGGTTGGTGCATTATCCAATCCGAATCAGGTTGTTTTAACCGAGGAAAGAGCTAAACTATATTTCCCGAATTTAAAAAGTAGCGAGATCATCGGAAAGACTTTGATATATTCAGATACATTACAAAAAACAGTAAGTGGAATTGTAGCAAACTTAGATTACCCCTCAGAGTTTTCCGGTAAGGAATTTTTCCAACTTCAGAAGACTGAAAATGACAATCAGTTGGGTAGTTGGACCAATACGAATGGATCTGATAGGATATATATTCAAGCAGAAAGTCAAGGTAAATTAAAAAGCGCTTTAACCCAAATTATTAATATTACCAACAGAAAATATGATGAGTTTAAAAAAGAGCGTAACCCTCAATTTTCATATAATAGAATCATAGATTTTTTACCACTAAGAGATTCCCATTTTTCAACATTTATGAAAGAGTATGGAATGGATAAAACTAGTAAATCTGTTATTTATGGAATTATAGGTGTATCCATATTCTTACTTCTTTTGGCATGTATAAATTATATAAACTTAACAACAGCACAAATCCCACAAAGATCTAAGGAAATTGGAATTCGTAAGACTTTGGGTAGCTCTCAAAAAAGCTTAGTTGCTCAAATGATGATAGAGACTTTGATTATTATTTCGGCCTCAATTTTTGTGAGTTACTTTGTTTCAAAACTTGGTTACTTTTTAATTGGAGATTTAATCAGTCAAAATGCCATTGCGTATAACAATCCTATTGTTTTTGGTTCCTTTATCTTCGTGGTTTTACTGTTTACAGTTTTCATCGCTGGATTATATCCTTCTTGGCTAATTACTAAGGTGAATGCTATTGATATCTTTCGAAGCAAGGGAAATGTTGGAACTAGCAATGGTAACTTTAACCTTAGAAAGGCATTAATAGTATTCCAATTTATTATTGCACAGGTGTTTATTGTTGCGGCAATTATTATTGGTCAGCAGTTACAATTTACTGTCAAAAAGGATTTAGGATTTAAAAAAGATGCTGTGCTATTAGCAGATATTCCATATAAGTATTTTGGCTCGGAGAACTTTGCTTCCAAGAAAAAAACCTTAGCTGTCGAATTAGAAAAATTAAAAGGAGTTGAAGAGGTAAGTATTGGCAATCGTCCATTGGCTGATGGATACAGTTCAAGTCCTTTTAGATATATAAGTAATGAAGCCGATGAACCTATTTCACAGATTCTTTTTAAGAAAGAAGTAGACTCGAAATATCTAAACTTTTATGGAATAAAGTTATTGGCAGGACAAAATTTATCCAATTCAGATACGACTAATGGATACATCATCAATGAATCAGCCCTGCAAGGTTTTGGGTTTAAAACACCACAAGAAGCCGTTGGTAAGTTAATTGAACAAAATAATTCGAAATTTCCAATTGTTGGAGTTGTTCAAGACTTCCATACAAGAGATTTCTACAATGTGATGGAACCGTTGGCCATGATGACAGGTCCTTATTCTGGTACCTTCAATATTCGTTTAAATGAGGCAAACTATAAAGAATGGCCTAGCATAATCGCTAATCTTAAAGTTAAATGGCTAGAATTCTTTCCTGCCGATAATATAGAATTTAAATTCTATGATGAATCCATTTTAGCGCTATATAAAAAGGAAGAGCAACTTCAAAAGATTACCAATATCAGTACAGGAATTGCCATTCTATTAAGCTGTTTAGGTCTTTTTGGATTAGCAACAATAACAGCATTTCAAAGAACGAAGGAAATTGGAATACGTAAAGTTTTAGGTGCAAGCATTACAGGAATTGTAGGGCTTCTTTCAAAGGATTTTGTAAAGATGGTACTGATTGCTATCCTTATTGCCTCCCCTATTGTGTGGTGGGCATGTAATAAATGGTTAGAAGATTTTATCTACCGCATTGAGATCTCTTGGTTTCCATTCGTTTTTGGTGGGTTGATAGCAATTGTTGCCGCTATGCTTACAGTAAGCTATCAAGCCATAAAAGCTGCAAAAGTAAACCCAGTAGAAAGTTTGAGGGATGAGTGAGGTAGATATGAGTATTGAGACCTGAGATTTGAGATAGTGGAAGGTAGATATGAGTATTGAGATGTGAGATCTGAGATAGTAGAAAGGCGATCCATGTGCGGGATTATATTTACGAGGAATAGGACCCTAGAGGGGTTCAATATTAATAACACAATACCATAAAGTTAAATTGCCCCGAGCAAAAGCAATCGCTAAAGCGATTCCTTTTGCTCGGGGCTTATTACTTAGATATTTCCAATTACTAATATTAAACTCCTCTGGAGTTTTTTTCTCCGCAACCCATAAAGGGTTGAATAGGAATCCGAGCTCTGCCGAAGAATCAATCCCTCCGTTAATAGACCATCTAGGATAATAAAATAACATTTGCCATATTATTACAAAAAGGACGTATGCAATAGGCCGTACAAATCCGTTTCATTTTTCCGATAGGTATTTCACACTCCATTATCAAACCCCAAAGGGGTGATATATTTGTAGCAAGAATCATTCAGCAAGACACAGCCCCAGAGGGGCGACATGTTGGTCAAACATAGCGCCTAAAATAGATTCCGCATCCTTGATGCGGAATGACACCGAAATTGGGTTTTAAGAAACAGATTCTTCGGCGCAGCTCAGAACCCCTCCGATTTCAGACCATCAAGGATAATAAAATAACGTATGCCATATTATTACAAAAAGGGGGTATCCAATACGCCCGTACAAAACGTTTCATTTTTCCGAAAGGTATTTCGCCCTGTATTATCAAACCCCATATCCCCGCTTTGGTTAAGTTAGGGAAGTTTCTCATTCCGCTTGATCTTGGTCCTTCTTCAAATCCTTGACATCCTGTCCATTGCTGGACATTACACTGTCCGATAATGAACATATCCTCAACCGCCAAAACATTTAAAACACTACCTAACAGACATTTACAACTATGGCAAATGAATTGAATCACAATTTAAAGCAAAAAAGAATTGATATGGAATTTGCATCTCATATCACAATATTCACATCTTAATACATCTAAAATGTTTAAAACAGCTTGGAGATCTATAATAAAGTCCAAATCCTTAAGTGCGATTCACATCATTGGATTGGCGGTTGCAATTGCTGCGTCTACTGTTTTGTTTTTGACAGGCATGTTTGAATTGTCTTATGATAATTTTCATAAGGATGGGGAAAGGATTGCGATGTTGTATAAAACGACAGAGCCGACAACGGGAAAAAGAAGTGATAGCTCGATGCCGACACCATTGGCACCACAGTTAAAAAAGGATATTCCGAGTATAGAAAATATTACGCGCTATGCCAATAGCACTATTATATTGAAGAATGGGGATAAAGAGTTTTCTTCCATGAATCGATTTGTGGATGCTGATTTCTTTAAGATCTTCGATTTTGAGTTTTTGAGTGGAAGTACGAATGTTCTGAATGATCTTAGCAATTTAGTACTGACTGAAACGATGGCCAAGAATCTATTTGGAACGGCAGATGTTTTAGGAAAGCAAGTAGAGGTCAATTTGGATGGCACCTGGAAGGCAGCAACTGTTGGTGCTGTTTTAGAAGATAATCCTAAAAATTCCAGTTTAAAATTCTCATCCTTATATAGATTCGAAAATAGGCCTAGGTATCAAGAATCGGCTCAAGCGTGGGACAATATGGACCATGAGGTCTATGTGAAGATGAAAGCTAAAGTAAATGATGACGTATTTGCAAGGGAAACAAAAGCATTTACGGAGCAGTTTTTCAAAGAAGACATTGATCGTTTAAAACGTGATGGTGCAAAGACAGATATTAATGGCAGTTATTACAGTTTTCATTTATTACCCCTTTCAAAAGTCCATTTAAATGATTTTGGGCCTGAAAATTCATTATCATCAAATTATCCTTGGATTTTATTATTAATCTCCGGGTTGATATTATTTATTGCCGCTTCCAATTTCATTAACTTATCATTAGCAAATTCCATCAGCAGGAATCGTGAAATTGGAACTCGAAAAACATTAGGTGGTACCACATGGGATATTGTGAAACAACTTACCTTAGAATCTTTAATCTTATGTATCCTATCCCTTTTAGTTGGGTTGCTTATAGCCTACCTCATACTTCCGCAATTCAATGCCAACATGAATTACCAATTGAAGATTACTAACCTATTTACAGGTAAGAATTTGATCATCTATCTATTGGTATTTTTTGTGTTATCCTTGATTGCTGGAGGTCTACCAGCGATGAAAGCTGCCCGTAGCAATATCATTCAATCCTTAAAAGGGTCCAACAAAATCAAGGCTTCGAGTTTAAGGAGCTCATTGACGGTTTTGCAATTTGTAATAGCTATTCTATTAATTATAGCGACGATCGTAATAAGTACTCAATTGAATTATATTTCAAACAAACCGCTGGGATTTGATAAGACTGAAGTTATCAGTATTCCAATTGGATCAGGCATTAATCAGGAAGATGCACTTCAGAGAATGCGGGTTGAGTTGAGTTCACAACCATGGGTGAAGTCGGTTAGTGCTGCGGATATTAATATTGGTAAAGGAAAAGATGGAACGGTTCAAAGGAGCATATTTGGTTTTGAGCATGAAAACAAAGAAATCAAGACCAATTATATGCGTATTGATTATGATTATTTAAAAACTTTAGGAATCAAGTTAATTGCGGGGAGAGATTTTGATCGATCTTTTGGTACTGATAGTAATGCTGTCATTATCAATAAGCAAATGGCTGCTATTATGGGTGGAGAAGATAAGATTTTAGGTCAGAAGATTGACCTCAATGAAGGAAGCACGGTGATAGGCATTATGGATGATTTCAACTTCCAGAATCTAAGGGAGCAAGTAGATCCATTAACAGTTTCTGTAAATCCTAATGTATTTAATGTTCAATATATTTTTGTTCGCGTTGAGACTAAACAATTGGCGGAAACCCTGGATAAACTGAATGGAATCTGGAAGAAAGTAAATCCAAAGGCAAAGGTAGAGCCTACCTATTTGGATGAAAACACGCAGAACTTATACCAGAATGAAAGAGTGTTTTCAAGGATTGTTATCAGCGGAACAAGCATTGCCATTATGATTTCCTGCTTGGGATTATTTGCATTAGCATTATTGACCATCAACAATAGGGTGAAGGAAATAGGCATTCGTAAGGTTTTAGGTTCATCTGTTTCCAGTATCATTATGCTACTTTCCAAAGACTTTATCCGATTGGTGTTGCTTGCATTTTTTATTGCAGCACCTATAGCATGGTGGGTTATGAGTAAATGGTTACAAACATATGCTTACCGCATCGATATACAATGGTGGATGTTTGCCTTAGCAGCAGGAGTTTCGGTACTTATAGCTTGGTCTACGATCGCTTGGCAAGCCTTTCGCGCAGCCAATGCAAATATTGTGGACAGCTTGAGGGATGAATAATTCAAGGGCAAAGCCCTTGAATAGATTTGAGATGTAAGATGTGAGATATGAGATAGTGGAAAGGCGAAGGATAAAACCTTACAGTTATTATTGAAAATTTAGATTGAAGAAATTACTAGTTGAATTAGGTTTGAAACTTTGCTTCTCAAATCTCAATTCTCATATCACAATACTACTATTATGTTTGAGAACAATATAAAAATCGCGTGGAGGAACCTTAAGAATCAAAGGTTTTATTCCATTATCAAAATAGGTGGGTTTGCTTTTAGCATGGCTATTTGCTTATTGATTGTGCTATATATACAGCATGAATTGAGTTATGATAAGTTCTACAAGGATTCGAATCAAATATTTAGGGTTGTTGGAGTTATTACCAGGGATAATGTGGTACAGAAGGGCGTTTCAATGCCTGCGCCGGCCGGACCTGAATTGAAGGAGGAATTTCCAGAAATTACTTCCTATGGTCGGGTATTATCAAATCCGCTGTTTGGTGCGGGCAGTAATCAGGTTTCGACCAATGAAAATCCCGAGTTGTTCAGTGAGGAAGGATTTTGTTTTGTCGACCAAGGCATTATGGATATGTTTCCGATGGAAACGGTTTATGGCACCTTAAATCATTCCCTAGATAATCCCAATACTATTGTAATTACTAAAAGTAAGGCCGAGAAGTTATTCAAAGGAGATCCGACAGGAAAGAACATTTATCTCAATAATGATAAATCTAAGAGTTACTCCATAACGGCTGTTATAGATGATATCCCAACGAATTCAAACTTTTATGGTTTTGATTTCTTTATGACCTTAAATGGTCATGAGCCTTATCCTGGGGAGAAACAGAACTGGTTGGCGTCTAATTATTGAACTTATTTCAAGGTAAAAGCTGGAACTGATATTGCTCAGCTGGAGAAAAAAATATCTAGATCTTATATTGATGAACATTATCGACCGGCAGTAGTACAGGCAGGAATGGCTGTCAATGAAGAAATTTGGAAGTCAGCGAAGATGACCTTACAACCCTTGAAGGATATCCACTTACATTCGAAAGGAATCCAAAATAATAAGATTGAAAATCAGAATCGAGGTGATGCTCAAATGGTTTATGTCTTTGCAGGAATAGCAGCTTTGATATTGATTATTGCCATTATCAATTTTATCAATCTTTCCACTGCAAATGCAAACACTCGGGCTAAGGAAGTTGGGGTAAGAAAAACGATTGGTTCAGACCGTAGTGCTTTGATCTGGCAATTTATTACAGAATCATTAATTTATTCTTTGATATCGATATTGCTTGCCATCGCAATTGCTTATCTGCTATTGCCAACTTTCAATGGAATAGCTGGCAAATCCTTAAATTTCCCGTGGAACAATTTATTCTTTATTCCTTCTCTCCTATTATTTGGAGGTTTTATTGGTGTAATTTCCGGCGTATATCCCGCATTATATCTTTCTTCCTTTAAACCAATTGCCGTATTGAAGGGAAAATTAAATTTAAAATCTGGCAATAACTGGTTCAGAAATGGATTGGTCGTGTTTCAATTTTCGACCTCTATTATCTTGATAATTGGGACATTAATTATCAGTCAACAGGTAAAATACATACTACATAAAGACCTAGGATTCAACAAAGAACAGGTTTTAGTATTACGAGGAACAGGGACTTTGGATGGTAAACAAAAGGCACTGAAGGAGGAATTGAAAGGTATATCTACAGTTGCTTCGGTGTCTGTTGGGGATTATTTACCCGTTATGTTGGATGGTGTAAGACGTAATGGCAACGCCTATTGGATTGATGGTAGGCAGAATGAGGATGTCGGCATTGGCGGGCAAAACTGGCTGGTCGATGAGGATTACCTTAAAACTTTCGGTATTAAACTTATTGAAGGCAGGAACTTTAATATGGAGATGCCAACCGACTCTAGCGCTGTAGTTGTCAACCAAAAAATGGTAAAGGAGCTCGGCATAACCAATCCCATCGGAGCCAAGATCCGGAATTTTGCAACCTTCACTATTATTGGTGTAGTTGAAGACTTTATTTTTGGCGATATGAAGGGGGATGCTGTAAAACCATTGGCTTTGATGGTTGGTGGAAGTCCCAACATGATTTCCATCAAGCTAAATACTAATAACCTTGAACAAACCCTTGCTGAAATCAATAAAATATGGAGCAGTTTTTCGCCAAATCAGAAAATTCAATATACATTCTTAGACGAGGGGTTTGAGAACCTATATGCCGACGTTCAGCGCACGCAAGCCATAGTTTCAACCTTTGCAGTTTTCGCCATATTTATTGCTTGCTTGGGATTGTTTGGATTAGCAGCTTTTGTAACCCAACAACGAACAAAAGAAATCGGTATCCGAAAAGTATTAGGCGCTAGCCTTCCAGGTATCATAAAATTGCTGTCTGCAGATTTTATTAAACTTGTTTTTGTTGCCATAATCATCGCTTCCCCAATTGCGTGGTGGGCAATGAACAACTGGCTACTTGACTTTAGTTATAGAATTGATATTAAGCCATGGGTGTTTTTTGTAGCTGGTGGTATGAGCTTGTTGATTGCCTTTAGCACGATCTGTTATCATGCATTAAGAATTGGAAGAATCAACCCTGTGAACAGCTTGAAGGATGAGTAATATTCAAGGGCAAACCCTTGAATAGATGTGAGATTTGAGTATTGAGATGTGAGATAGTGGAAAGGGAAATAGATGTGAGATGTGAGATTTGAGATTCGAGATAGTGGAAAGGTGAGAGAGGGTTGAGAGGATTGAGAGGTGAAATTTTAATTCATCGTTCAGTAGCGAACAAAAAGCGTTCGATATCGAACATTGTGTTTTTATGTATTAACCGTATACAACTGATTATCAATACAATACATTTATGGCAAATGTATTGTATTTTGATTTACTGAGTAAATGCTTCAATCATGAATGCATTTAATCAAAAGTCACAATAACCAATATTAGCATGAATAATTTAAAACTAGCCATCCGGAATATTCGAAAAAACAGGGGATTTTCGATTATCAATATTGCAAGTTTAGCCTTAGGAATAACCTGTTTTTTACTGTTGTTAGCCTATGTATATCATGAATTAAGTTATGACCGGTTTTTAGCTAATTCGGATCGGGTTTCCCTTGTTACCTCCTCTGTAAAGTCGCCCGAAGACGCTGATTACACCTATTGGCAAGTAACTCCTACCGCTGTTGCTCCAATTTTTGCGAAGGAATTTCCTGAAATTGAAAAAGCTGTGCGCATGTATACCTATAATAATGCGGCTTTAATTGAGAACGGTTCAGAATCCATTAAGGAATCAGGATTAAAGTATGTTGATGAAGATTTCTTCAAAGTATTAGACTACCAGGTAGTTTCAGGGAATACAAATTCGGCTTTATCAAATCCGAATGATATTGTATTGACGGAGAAATTGGCTAAGAAATATTTTGCCAATGGAAATCCTATCGGCAAAACCATAATGATTGACAAAAAGCCCTGGACTGTCACTGCTGTAATTGCTGATTTACCAACTTATACCGAGAATTATTTTTCAGCTTTATTGTCGAATAAAGGTTTATCACGGTATCAGGTGGAACCACAGTGGGGCTCTGCGAACGACATCACATTTGTCTTATTAAAGGAGCATGTTAACCAAATCGTATTGCAAGAAAAGATTGATGCTTTTATGAAGCAGCAATTAAAGGAGCAGTATGATGCGGGATATCAAATAAAAATAAACCTTGAGAACATTCAAACTGTGCATTTACATTCCAAAGCTGCAGGATCAGGGAACCTACTCTATCTTTATATTTTTGGTTTCTTGGCAGCTGCCTTGCTATTGATTTCAGCAGTAAACTTCACCAATCTTTCCCTATCGCATGCTACAGAAAGAGCGAAAGAAATTGCAGTGAGAAAGGTTATTGGAGCTCATAAAAATGGTATTTTCAATCAATTTATCATTGAGGGTGGATTAATGGTGGGCACTGCTCTAATCCTTGGGATTTTACTCGCTTGGTTATTATTACCAGTTTTTAGTGTTTATCTGGGGGTTCCCATGAAGCTTGAGATTTGGTCCAATCCTTATTTCTACCTTGCTGTATTTGTATTCTATATTGTATTAAATTTTATGGCATCAGGTTGGCCAGCATGGGTAATTGCACAATTCAAACCCATCAATGTAATCAAAGGCCAACTAAAGTCTAATAAAGCAAAGTTTCCTATTGCCAAAATATTAATCACTATCCAATATTGTATTTCCATTTTTCTAGTGATTTGTACCTTGTTTGCATATCGTCAAATGCAATTTATCCAAACTATGGATACAGGTTTGAATCGATCTCAAATTGTGGTATTGGATGGTGATGTGTTAAAAACAAAGGGCTTGGAGACGTTAAAGAATGAACTGAGAAATCAGCGATCGATCAAAGGAGTTTCCGCTTCTTACGATTCACCTGTCAATGTTCAAGGCGGTTATTCCTTGGAAACTTCTCAAGGGAAAAAGCCTAACTTCAGCATGGATATCACAGCATTACCAATTGAGAAAGATTTTCTAAGTGTTTTTGAGATTCCTATCCTTGCGGGTGAGGGATTGAATGAAACGGACATCATCAAAGCAAGAGATACTTCAGCTAACCGATCAGTAGGCATCATAATCAATAAAATGGCAGCAGAAAAGATTGGTTAGACTCCGGAGGAAGCAATCGGGAAAACAGTCAATATTAATGGACGTATTGGTCCGATCAAAGCCGTTGTAGACAACTTTAATTTTGCATCCTTAAAGGAGGAAGTTAGACCAGTCGCGCTCTTTCCGGAATACAGCTATTTTGGAAATGTATTTATAAAAATAAATGCTGGTGCGAATACGACTCAAGCTCTTCAAGATATTGAGTCAACATTCAGCAGAATACTACCTAATACTACTTTTAATTACCATTTTTTAGATGAGGACTATGCAGCGCTTTATAAACAAGAACAACAGACTACTAAAATCATGCAACTCTTTGCATTGGTAACTGTGGTAATTGCTTGTATTGGTCTTTTTGCAATTTCAGCATACGCCGCGCAACAAAGAATAAAGGAGATTGGCATACGCAAGGTTCTTGGTGCATCAGTGGGTAAATTGGTTACCCTGTTGACTTCTGACTTTTTAAAACTGGTGTTGCTAGCTTTTATCATTGCTATTCCTTTGGGGTATTGGGCAATGGATAAATGGCTTACAAACTTTGTCTATCATATTCAGATTGAATGGTGGATTTTCTTAGCTGCCGGATTGATTACCATGGTTATTTCTTTTATGACTATTGGCGGGCAAGCATTTAAAGCTGCAAGAGCTAATCCAGTGGATAGCTTGAGGGATGAGTGATTCAAGCGCTTTGCCCTTGAATAGATGTGAGATTTGAGATAGTGGAAAGGGAAATAGATGTGAGTATTAAGATGTGGGATTTGAGATATTAATTATTTTTTGATTTAGCATAGATTATGAAAAATTTAAATCTGATTATTAGAAAATTATGGAAGAATAAGTTATTTACCTTCCTAAATATTATTGGTCTGGCCATTGGGATCAGTGCCTGTTGGATTGTTTTCAGGCTTGTAAATTATGAATTGAGTTTTGACAAGAACCATGCTGAAAGAGAGAAAATATTTAAGGTTTATGGCGTATTCTATGAAGTAGAGTCAACTGACCGCTTTGATGGAGTGCCTGTTCCTTTAGCTAAATATATCAAAGAGAACCTTTCGAATGTTGAATTAACTGTTCCAGTGAATATGCGATATATTCCGAAAATCACGAACAGTGCTGAGTCGAAGGAGACCTTTAAGATAGAAGATCCTAAAAATATCATTGAGACCACGAGTGATTATTTTAAAATGGTTCCATATGAATGGTTGGCAGGAAACCCTGCTCACGCATTACAGGAACCTAATGAGGTGATCTTAACTTCTAGCAGAGCAAAACAGTATTTCCCAAATATAGATCCCAAAGAGGTTGTTGGAAAAACATTAATGTATGACACAACACTCTTTTCTGTTGCAGGGGTAGTGAAGGATCTGGAAAGTCCAAGTAGTTTTTTGGCGAAGGAATTCATCAAAGTAAATGAGAATAACTTTTACAATGATATGTGGCAGTCCTTTATGTCAAATTACACCCTGTTTGTTAAATTAAAATCAGTAGAAAGCAAGGATGCTTTTGTCAAGCAGGTTAGCGACAAAATCTATGAAATGACTAAAAAGGATTTTGACGAAATGAATTTTAAAGCAGGAGCAGGCGTGACTCCTTTAGCTGATGTTCATTTTGACAAAAGCCTCCAGAATAGCACCAATATTAAATTAGTTTACGGATTTATTGGAATAGGTATTTTTCTACTCTTATTAGCCACTATCAACTATATCAATCTAACTACTTCACAAGTACCATATCGCGCGAAAGAAATTGGCATTCGAAAGACATTGGGAGAACAGCCTTTTGATGTCACCAAATCCTTTTTTGTAGAAACATTCTTTATTACCACACTGGCCTTGCTCCTTTCATGGCCAATTACAAAAGTTTTTGAAAAAACTTTCCAATCATTTTTGCCTGAGAATTTGAATTCATTTTCAGATGTTATGGCAGTGTCTATTTTCCTTGTCGGTTTATTGGTTTTCATTACTGCCGTTTCGAGTATCTATCCTGCTTATCTGATTAACAAGGTTCAGATTTCTGAGGTAATCAAGATGAAAGGGATTGGCAAACTATCGCTAGGTAGTATTTCCATCAGAAAGGTTCTTATCGTATTTCAATTTGTTATTGCGCAATGTTTTGTTGTTACCACCTTTATTATTGGTATGCAAATGAAACATACCATGTCCTCGGACTTAGGTTTCAATCATCAGGCGTTAATAAACATTTCTTTACCATGGAAGGCTGACCAAAACGCTGATGTGGATCCGTTTGTCTTTAAGGAAGCATTACTTAAACATTCTCAGATTTCTGGAGCTGCACTAGGTCATTTACCATTATCACAAGACCATTGGGGGAATTTTGTTTCTTCTACTGCTGATACAGGAATTGTAAAAGTTAATGTTCCATTTAAATTTGTTGATAAGGATTATTATGATGTCTATGGCATAAAATTAATTGCAGGAAGAAATATGACCATCGCGGATACATCGACAGGCATAATACTTAATGAAATAGCCATTGAGAAACTTGGCTTCAAAAGTCCGGAAGAAGCGATTGGAAAGCCAGTTCAAGCCTATGATAGGGACCGCACCATTACCGGAGTTACTTCCAATTTCAACAGTAAGACTTTTCATACAGAGAAAAGTGGTGTTGCCATGCTGGCTTCAAATATAAGGGGACAACTTTTGCAAATCGGCATCAGACTTCATGATGATCCAAAGACTTGGAAATCTGCATTGGATATCGTGGAAAAAGAATGGAAGAATATTTACCCTAATGCTCCATTTGCTTTTAAATTCTATGATGAAAACATCCGTCAGATGTATGAAACAGATTATAAATTCTCTAAAATCATCAACCTCTCAACTGGGATAACCATTTTATTAAGCTGTCTGGGGTTAATTGGTTTGGTCACTATTTCAACGGCTCAACGCACTAAAGAAATAGGAATTAGAAAGGTTTTAGGAAGCTCTATTTCTGGAATAATTGGATTATTATCCAAAGACTACATTAAGTTGATTTTGATTTCCATCTTGATTGCTTCACCAATTGCTTGGTGGGCTTCCAATAAATGGTTGGACGATTTTGCTTATAAAATTGAAATTTCTTGGTGGATGTTTGTGATTCCTGCTATTGCAACCATATTAATAGCATTTATTACCATGAGCTACCAATCCTTGAAAGCCGCTAAAGCCAATCCGGTGGATAGCTTGAGGGATGAGTAATTCAAGGGCTTTGCCCTTGAATAGATATGAGATTTGAGTATTGAGATTTGAGAGAGCGGAAAGGCGAGGAAGTATTAAGGACTTATTTTATATTTAAAAAAATGAATACACTAAAAATAGCGGTTCGAAATATTCAAAAGAACGGCACGTATAGTTGGATAAATATTATAGGTTTAACGCTTGCATTTACCTTGTGTCTGCTGGTTTTTTCGGTAGTTATCGAGGAAAATTCTTTTGATAAAAGTTGGAAAAATTCTTCTCAAATTTATAGAATAACCACCTTGGATAGCACTGAAGGCTTAGAAAGCAGGATTCCCAGTGCTTATGCCAATCTTGCGAGCGAGTGGAAGAAAAACTTTCCTGAAGTTGAATCTGAAAGCGCCATCATTTCTGGCAAGGTTTATTTGAATACTGAAGGTTCGAACAGTGAGCCTTTCGAGGCTCCAGCATTAAGGGCTGATGCAAATATTTTTGACCTTTTAGATCTCAAGGTTCTTGAGGGAAAACCTGTACCCATCATTGAAGGAAAGAAAAACCTAGTGATTAGCAAGTCTTTCAAGGAGCAATACTTTAAAGATCAGGAGGTAATCGGAAAAGTTGTATTCAATGCAAACCCTTTTAGTTCTAAAAAGGAAGAGTTTGTAATAACTGCAGTAATCGATGATTTACCCTCGAACTCCATCTTTAGAACCTCCGCTATTGAATTGGGACCAAAAAATCCAATGGAATTGAGTAAAGATGGCTATGGTTTCTATATGGAACAATATATTTTGTTGAAAAAAGGCACGGATGTTTCTCAATTTTCAATAAAAGCCAACCAGTGGTACACTAATTTTCTAAACGACTCCAAAAAAAACAAACTTAGCTACCAACTTCAACCGCTGCAGGAAATTTATATGGAACCACTCGGCATGACAGAAATCAGTGGTAATAAAAAGAATAGTTTGATATTTCAAGGGATAGCAATCCTGGTACTTGTGATATCATGTATTAATTTCATAAACCTTTATGCAATTCGGACGATCAGAAAGGTGAAAGCCATCAATCTTTTTAAGATTATGGGAGCAAGCAAAAGTCAATTGATAAAAGGTTTATTAACAGAAACCAGCATACTTTTCATGATATCCTTTGTACTGAGTTCCATACTCTATTTATTGGGATTATCGCCGTTGGAGAAGTTTTTGAATACTGATCTTTCCTATATCAAAAGCTTAACCCCCATTATTCTGGCTCTATCATTTGCAGGTTGTTTGGTATTGAGCCTTGTCATTGGGCTTTACCCTGCTTGGATAGTTTCGAATGTTAAGTCTGCTGATGCCTTAAAGAATAAAATATCAAAATCCAGTTTTTCAGAGGTATTTACAAAAAGGACGTTGATCGTATTACAGTTTTGCATTTCCCTGATTGTAATAATTGGTTTAATAACTATTAAATCTCAATTGAATTTAATTCAATCAACTCCAAGGGGATTGAACACCGAAAATTTACTTAGTATTAAAACCTTTCGTTTTGGAGCTGGTCCTGAGGTAATCAAAAATGAATTGTCTAGAATTCCGGGTGTGGAAAAGACTAGTATAACCAGTTGGACTCCAAATATTGGTTCTGGATACATGGCCAGATCTATTAAGGATATCCATAACCCTGGCAAGGAAATTCAGGTAAGTTTTATTACCGGAGATACCGATTTAATTTCATTACTAGATATACGCTTAACCAAAGGTCGATATTTAAGACCCTCTGATTATGAAGGCTACAGTGATCTAGCGAAAGAAGGTCAGGATCCGATTCGAAATGCCTTAATTACTGAAAGCACTGCAAATAGGCTGGGAATTACTGAATTAGGAAAGCTGAATGAAGATTTAGGAATCATTCCAGTTGGGATAATTGCTGATTTTCATAGTGAATCTTTCCATAAGAAACAAGTGCCTACCGTCATTACGGCGATTCAATTGAATTCATGGGGGAATGTTTTGATCAAGATCAAGGAAGGTCAAGAAAAGGCTAGTTTAACGGCTATAGACAATGTTTTAAAAAGCCACTTCCCAGATCGTTTAATCAACTATGAATGGGTAGATGAAGTGGTTGCCAAATCATATGCAAAGGAAACACAACAAGCTCAACTTTTCACTTTCTTTTCATTTCTTGCGCTGTTTATTTCTGCGTTAGGAGTAACGGGATTAATTTATCAAAGTGTTGAACAGCGGAATAAAGAAATCGGAATCCGCAAAGTCTTGGGAGCAACCATTTATAGAATATCGAGTTTATTTTCGAAAGAATATGTTTTGATGTCTATTTTGGCGATTATGATTTCTGGTCCGATTGCCTGGTACCTCTGTAATTTATGGCTGGAGGACTTTGCCTATAAAATTGATGTTCAATGGTGGTTTTTTATTCTAGCAGGATTAATCGTACTCGTAGTTACCCTCATAACGGTCAATATCCAAACAATAAGAGCAGCATTGACAAATCCTGTGGATAGCTTGCGGGATGAGTAATTTAATGGCTCTCCTAAATGACCGTTCAATTCCGTACGAAAACTGTTCGATATCGAACAGGAGATTTTGTAATTCGGCTAACATCATAGTGAAAATCAATCCATTATATTTATGGCAAGGCGATTGTAAAATATTATTTAGAGAACTTTAGTAATAATTTAGGAATCGATATGATGAAGCATGATATTAAAATCGCATGGCGAAATCTTTGGAAGAATAAGGTGTTTTCATTTTTGAATATCCTTGGTCTAACACTCGGGTTCGCTGGGTTTATATTATCCTATCAATATATCAATCGGGAAACCAGCTATGATAAATGGAATCCAAATTATGATCGCATTTATCAAGTTGGTCTGGAAGCCAACGGAGATTACAGTGTTGATATGCTTCCTTCATTTGCACAAACGCTGAAAGATAATTTCCCGGAAATAGAATATGCTGGGAGAAAGGTTGATTTTACATGGGGAAAATATCCTTTATTTGGGGAATCAACCGTCTATATAAAAAAAGTATTAGCAATAGACTCTTCCCTGGCAAGGATATTTCAATTCGAAAATAAGAACGGTCCATTGTACAAAAATGCGGAGCAGAATGAAGCGAATCTAATAAAAGAGCCAATTGCAAAATTGCTTTTTAAGGAATATAAAGATTTTAGTGAGCCCAAGAAAGTTCCAGCACTTAGTCTTGCCATGGGAGTTCATGACACGTTCTATGGGTTAGTTCAAGAAAGAGAGCTTTCCATTATCGATGGAGACGTTCTTTTTATCCGAAAAATAGAAACGGAGGAAGAAGGAAATCCTTATCTAGCTCAAACCTTTATCCAAGTGAAAAAGGGTACTGATATCGAGCAATTAACCAGTAAAATAAATGACCTATTTACCAGCAAATTTTCCAAGAAGGAAAGGATTCAAAGTTCTGCTTTTGCTAAGGGTAAGGTCTATTTAGATCCGCTTCAAAACCTATACTTACAACCAAAAGCGGGTAGCAATACGAATTACTTGATTGTTTGGATTCTAGGTGTCCTATCGGTTATTATTTTAGTTCTTGCTTGTGCAAATTTCGCCAATATGATGATGGCGAAGGCGAATCAAAGACTTAAAGAATTAGCCATAAAGAAAATCCTTGGAAGTTCGAGATTTGCCCTAATTAGACAATTACTTTTGGAAGTATTCATCTTAACTAGCTTTTCGGCAATCTTATCTTTTTTTATGATATTCATTGCTGGTAATGCCCTACAAAAATGGTTTAATGATGATTTACTGAAGTATATGCTGAACTATGAAACAGTTGGTCAGTTATTGGTTGGTATTTTAGTTTGCACCTTGATTTCAGGGATTTATCCGGCGATTTCATTATCAGGATTTAATTCGGTAAAACTTTTAAAAGGAAATAACTTGTCATTTGGCATGAATAACCGCCTTCGAAATTCCTTGATGATAGCGCAATTTATTATTGCCATTATCTTTGTAACTGGGATGTTTGTTGTGCGACAGCAAGTCAATTTTATGAGAGAAACCGATAAAGGTTTTGAACCATCTCAGGTTATCAATTTTATTGGGGTTGCGATGTATTACGACAATAAATTGGATGGATCTTTTTATGACTTCAAGCAGCGATTGCTGCAAGACCCAAGTATAGAATCTGTGGCTAGGGCTACAAATATCCCTGGTTCAAGAGAATTGCCAGCCCAATTTCAATTCAATAATAACAATGAAAAACATGATCTAGATCATGTAGGTATTGATCCTGAATTTTTTCAAACCTTAAACATGAATTTCTTGGTCGGTGGTGACAATATATCCATGAGCAAATTAGTTTCAGATTCCAGTAAACATTATGCTGTGATTAATGAAGCTGCCGCAAAAGCCTGGAGTATGGAGAATCCTATAGGAGCTACTATTCAGGGCTGTGATGCTAATTTTGAAATTATCGGTGTAGTAAAAAATAGTATTGCCTATGGATTTGAAAATAAGGTGAATCCAACCATTTATTCCTATAAAGATGAATGTGCAAAAGGAAGATTTAAATCAGCATTGATCGTAAAAACTGCAATAGGAAAAACCGAAGCGGCAATTCAAACCGTAAAACAGGAGTGGCTGAAGAATCCCGCTGCGGAAGCATTGCCTTTGGATTATGAATTTATGGATCAAAGCTATGCCAGCTTGCAAAAGAAACAAATAGAATTGCAAAAGGCATTCAATGGTTTCACATTAATAGCAGTTATTGTTGCTTGTTTAGGTTTATTTAGCATGTCTGCTTACCAAGTATCTATAAAGAGGAAAGAAATGAGCATTCGGAAGGTCTTGGGAGCTTCTGTTCACTCTATATTTTACCAACTCAATAAACCATTCTTAATAATATTCATAATTGGGACTGTAATAGCAGTACCAATTGCTTACCTTTTAATCGGATCTTGGTTGAACAATTTTGCCTATCATATAGAAATAAAATTCTGGTATTTTGGTCTTGCAGTTCTTAGCTTATTATTGATAATATTTATTACTGTTAGCTGCCAATCATTTAAGGCATCAAATGAAAATCCAGTGAAAAGCTTGAGAGATGAATGAATCAAGGGCTGTTCCCTTGAATGGATTTGAGAATTGAGATATGAGATTTGAGATATTAACCTGATTGGAAAGGATAAGATGATTTAAGACGTTCATGTGGAGCAGGAAAGGTCTAAATACTAAATACTTAATACTAAATACTTAATACTAAATACTATAAAAAAACATGATTAAACTAGAGCACATATTCAAATGGTACAGTGTCGGAGGTGCCAAGAACTTTATATTAAAGGACATCAATTTAGAGATCAATGAAGGGGATTTTGTATCCATTATGGGGCCTTCAGGTTCTGGGAAGTCTACCCTATTGAATGTAATTGGGATGTTGGATGAACCGGATGAGGGGAGTTACACTTTTATGGGTGAAGATGTGCTGAATATGAAAGCAAAAAAGCGTTCTCAGTTGTTTCAATCACATATAGGCTATGTTTTCCAGTCTTATCATTTGATTGATGAATTGACCGTTTACGAAAATATTGAAACCCCATTGATCTATAAAAATTTATCTTCATCAGAACGTAAGAGCATTGTATCGGATATGTTGGACCGTTTTAATATTGTAGGGAAGAAAGATTTATTTCCTGCGCAATTATCAGGTGGCCAGCAACAGGTAGTCGGAATTGCCAGAGCATTGGCGGGTTCACCGCGATTACTATTGGCCGACGAACCTACTGGAAACCTGAATTCCAAGCAAGGCGAAGAAATTATGGAACTTTTCAAACAACTGAATGATGAAGGGATGACCATTATACAAGTAACTCACTCTGAGAAGAATGCAGAATACGGTAAGTCGATCCTGAATATGTTGGATGGTCAGTTAAAATAACAATATTGTGAAGGATTTTTGGGATTGCCTTTTATTTCGTAAATTTCATTGTGAATGAAAAAGAAATTAAGGCACTCATCTATCTTTTGGATGATCCCGACCGGGAGATTTTTCAAGAAATAGAGCACAAATTAATCACCTGTGGGCCTGAGGTAATCCCTTTGTTGGAACACTCGTGGGAATCTTCTTTTGACCCGCTTTCCCAAAGTCGGATTGAGAATATCATTCATAGAATTCAGTACGATCAAGTCAAAAATGACCTACAACTCTGGAAACTCAATAATTCGGAGGATCTGCTGGAAGGTCTACTCATCATCAATCGGTATCAATACCCGAATCTTCATGAAGAACAAGTTTATTATCAATTAGCGGAGATTCGTCGGAATGCCTGGTATCATTTGATGTATGATATGAGCCCGGTGGAAAAGGTAAAGCTGTTGAACAATATTCTGTTCAGGGAATTTGGTCTCTCGGGGAATACTTCCAATTATCATGATCCTCAAAATTCATTTATCCATAAGGTTCTTGAAACCAAGAAAGGGAATCCTATTAGCTTAGCTTGCATCTATGCATTGGTAGCACAAAAACTAGATATTCCGATCTATGGTGTGAACTTGCCCAAACATTTTGTACTGGCTTATGTAGATGGTGAAAATCATGATAAGGTTGAGTTTTATATCAATGTGTTCAATAGAGGGCAAATTATGCGTGAGGAGGATATTTATGCCTTCCTGAGACAACTTAATCTACCATTATCGGACAACTATACCCTGCCTTGTGATAATATCTCCATTATTAAGCGGGTTTTAAGGAATTTGATTGCTGCCTACGAGCATGTAGACAATGCGGAAAAGAGGCTTGAGGTTGAAACTCTACTGGCTTTAATTGAAGAAGACGAGATTCAATAACCTCGTCTTCCTATTCGATACTATTATATCTTTTAATTCCTTGCGTCTAAGGATATGCCCTCTGGGGTAGAAAAATCCGCTCGTCCAGCTTGCTTATACTGATAAGTCGCATTTGGAGCCACATTTCCATTATCTGTTTTTAAGAAACGATAAACGGCTTTGGAATTTCGGTCAGCAACATAAATATATTTACTGTCTTTTCTGAAATCCAGTTCTACATCCACTGGCTGTTTTAATCCAGTCAGCGCACCTGTGATGATTCGGGTAGGTGTGATAGTACCAGTGGCTTGACTGATTTTAGCATAGTCATCAAAAATCAAAACCCGTCCTTGATAAGTAACATTACTTCCAGAACCAGTTTGAAGAAAATCTGTCAAAGCCATCATATTATTAACAGTGTCTACAGACATCCCCCGAATATTACCTTGGGTACCAGAAACAGACAACACTTTTGAAGGCGGTACAGAATTTATGGTAGAATCTCGGCTAATAATCAACCCATCATAGATCTCCACTCCCCCATTTGCACCAGATTTACTTACCACTAAGCCACTTTTTACAATAGTCACATCCCATGGATCAATATCATTTTGGAATTGAAATTTCTGTCCAGGTTTTCTGAATTCTTCCAATCCTCTTGGTCTGTCAAAGGCATAAAACATAGGATTAGTTCCTCCATTATCAATTGCATATAATTTATCCAAACTAGGATGAAATACTAAGCCACGAACAGATTGTAATACAGATTGACGAATTTGTCCTCTATCATTACTCAAGGCACCTGTCTCCCCAATTGAGAGTTTATAAATAAATGTATCTACGACTGTAGTGTTAAATGATGCTTGAAAAATCTTTTGTGCACTAGGGTTGAAATAGATGGTTCTACCACCTCTAGCACCTGATAAAAATGGGCTTGCACCAACACTCATTTCTGCTGCTGTCGTATCCGAATAAGGTAACAAGACTATATTATTAAATCTAGTAGAACCTAGATTCTCATTAAAATCAGAATAGGATATATAAAGTCGGGAAATATTATTGCTGGTATGAGGTTCATCATCGTCTTTTTCACAGGAATAAAACCCTATCACTGTGGCGATTGCGAGGAGAACAAATAGGTACCTTAGTTTCATAAAACAAATAATTTATTACAAATGTATAAAATTATCGTTTGTCGTAGGCTACCTAAGCGTTTAAGATTGTTAAAGTTGGTTAAATTGAAGGATTTGTGTAAAATTGCAGAATAGATTATAAAGCAATGGAGAACAAAGAATTTGTAAGAGAGAAGTTGGAATTGCCCAACGAAGGGAAAAAGCTTTTGCTTCACTCCTGCTGTGCTCCCTGTTCTGGTGAGGTAATGGAGGCATTAATTGCGTCCAATATAGATTTTACGATCTATTTCTATAATCCTAATATTCACCCAAGGAAAGAGTACGATCTGAGGAAAGAGGAAAACATTCGTTTTGCTGAGAAACACAACATTCCATTTATTGATGCGGACTATGATGTAGATCATTGGTTTGAACTGGCAAAGGGCATGGAGAACGAGCCAGAGCGCGGAAGTCGTTGTACGATGTGTTTTGATATGCGATTTGAGAAAACTGCCGAATATGCTGCTGAGCATGGCTTTGATGTTATTTCAAGCTCTCTGGGGATTTCCAGATGGAAAAACATGGAGCAGATCAATGATTGTGGCTTAAGGGCAGCTTCCAGGTTTCCGGATATGGAGTATTGGACATTCAACTGGCGCAAGAAAGGCGGCTCTGCACGGATGTTGGAAATCAGCAAAAAAGAGAGGTTTTACATGCAAGAATACTGCGGTTGTGCCTACTCCTTGCGAGACACCAATAAATGGCGGATGGCGAATGATCGTCCGAAAATTGAATTAGGAAAAAATTATTACGAATAGCCTAAACGATTTTTTAAAATAAATTTCATTTATACTTAATTAATCGTTACTTTTGCAGGCTCAAATGCAAGATTGTGAAGTATCTAAAAAAATACAGAATACCATTTTCAGGTCTTTCAACAGGTAAGCACAGTTTTGACTTTGAAATCGACGAGAAGTTCTTTGCATGTTACGAACATTCCTTAGTACAGGAAGGCAATCTGAAAGCGGTTGTCGACTTGCAGAAACAGGAAAACATGTTGATAGCTAATTTCGACATTCAAGGCACAATAAAACTGACTTGCGATGTTTGTCTATCGACCTTTGATTCACCTGTTCACATTAAGGAACGTGCTTTGGTAAAATTCATCGATGAGGATTGGAACGAGGACACAGAAGAAGTGATTACCTTATCCAAGAATGATTATGAATTAGATATTGCCCCATTACTTTATGAGTATATCAATGTGGCAGTTCCACCTTACCCCAAGTGTAGTGAAAACGGGGATGGGATAGCATGTGATCCAGAGATGTTGGACATGATTCAAAATGAAGAAGAGAGCTCGTCTGAGGAAGACAATGGAAACATTGATCCTCGTTGGGAAGCATTGAAGAATATTAAAAATAACTAAAACAAAAAATACGAGATGGCACATCCAAAACGTAAAACTTCTAAATCTAGAAGAGACAAGAGAAGAACACACTATAAAGCTGAATTACCTAGCTTAACTGTTTGTAAAGAAACTGGCGCGGTGCACAGACCTCACCACGCATATACAGTAGACGGTAACTTATACTACAACGGTAAATTAATTATTGAGAACACCGCTGCTGTCTAACGACATCTTTCTTAAAAACATCCCAAAAAAGTATAATATTTTATATTATTAACTTTCACTTGGGATGTTTTTTGCGTATTATTGAATAATATAAATAATAACGAATGAAGATTGGATTAGACGTGTTGGGGGGGGATTTTGCTCCAGATTCAAATATCAAAGGAGCGATTGAAGCTCAAAAACAGTTGGATGATTCGCAAAGAATTGTCCTATTTGGCGATGAAGAAGCGATTAAGAAAGCTATTGCCGAAGCTGGATCTGACCCCTCAAAATTTGATTATGTTCATGCACCTGAGAATATCAGCATGCACGAACATCCCACAAAAGCAATCAGCCAAAAGCCGAACTCTTCAATAGCCAAGGGATTTGACTTATTGAAAAATGGAGAGATTGATTCATTCTCTTCAGCAGGTAATACCGGCGCCATGCTGGTCGGTGCTATGTTTAGTGTAAAGACTATTTCAGGCGTTATACGACCTGCAATTGCGACCAATGTTCCGAAGCTGAAAGACGGATTTGGAATTTTATTGGATGTCGGAGCGAATGCAGATTGTAAACCAGAAATGCTGAACCAATTTGCTATCCTAGGAAGCCTTTATGCAGAACATGTATATGGCATTCCCTCACCAAAGGTCGGACTACTGAACATTGGTGAAGAAGAAGAAAAAGGAAACAACCTAACCATCGCTACCTACCCTCTATTAAAAGAAAACAACAAAATCAATTTTATCGGAAATGCAGAAGGACGTGATTTATTTAGTGATCATGCCGATGTAATTGTATGCGATGGCTATACTGGCAATGTAGTGCTCAAGCTAGCTGAATCATTTTATGTAGTTACGTTGAAGAAAGGATTTAAAGATCAATTCTTTGATAGGTTTAATTACGAGCAATATGGTGGCAGCCCAATTCTTGGGGTCAATGCCCCTGTAATCATTGGCCATGGAATTTCAAGTCCAGAGGCAATTAAAAATATGGTATTATTGTCGAGAGATATGATCGCCTCACAATTTATTGAGAAGATCAAATCTGCATTTAACTAAAAAATATGTCTAAAATTCACGCAGCTATTACTGCAGTACATGGTTACGTTCCTGACTATATCCTGACCAACAAAGAGTTGGAGACTATGGTAGACACTAACGACGAATGGATCGTAACCCGCACAGGAATTCGTGAGCGAAGAATATTAAAGGATCCAGGAAAGGCTACTTCTGATTTAGCGGTTCCAGCAGTGAAGGGTTTATTGGAGAAAAGAGGGATTTCTGCCGAGGATCTTGATTTAATTATCTTCTGTACCAGTACTCCTGATATGCTATTCCCGGCGACTGCCAACATCTTAGCAGACAAAATCGGTGCTAAAAAAGCTTGGGGTTTCGACTTACAAGCAGCATGTTCGGGATTTCTCTTCGGATTAACCACTGGAGCTCAATTTATTGAGTCTGGAAAACACAAAAAAGTATTGGTTGTTGGTGGCGATAAGATGTCCTCTGTTGTCAACTATACAGACAGAAATACATGCATTCTATTCGGTGACGGATGTGGTGCAGTATTATTAGAACCAAATGAAGAAGGAAACGGATTGATTGACGCTGTTTTAAAAACAGACGGATCAGGCGGTCAATTCTTAAATATCAAAGGCGGTGGTTCATTGAACCCTGCAACACACGAAACTGTTGATGCTGGTTTACACTATGCTTATCAAGAAGGTCGTACAGTATTTAAATTTGCAGTAACCAATATGGCTGATGTAGCTGTTGAAGTGATGGAAAGAAACAAATTGACATCTGAAGATGTTAATTGGTTAGTACCACATCAGGCGAACAAGCGTATTATTGATGCTACTGCGGAACGCGCTGGATTACCTGAGGAAAAAGTAATGGTAAACATTCAAAAATACGGTAATACGACGAGCGGCACTATTCCACTATGTTTATGGGAATGGGAAAGCCAGCTTAAAAAAGGAGACAATTTAATTCTTGCTGCCTTTGGTGGTGGTTTTACTTGGGGCTCCATTTATTTAAGGTGGGCGTATTAATCAGCATTTTATTATTACCTTTATAGCTATTTATTTTTTAAAATTATTAAACAAACCTACTAGCATATGAGTATGGATATTAAACAAATTCAAGATCTGATCAAATTCGTTTCCAAATCGGGTGTGAATGAAGTATCGATCGAAGAGAAAGATTTTAAAATTACGATAAAGACTAATCAAGAGCCTACATACGTAACTGCAACAGTTCCTGCAGCTCAAGTTGCTCCTGTAGCAGCACCAGTTGCGGCACCTGCAGCAGCTCCGGCTACTCCTGCAGCACCAGCAGCTCCTGCGGATGAAAGCTCGAAATACATTACTATTAAGTCTCCAATTATCGGAACATTCTACCGTTCTCCAGGTCCAGACAAAGCTTCATTTGTCAACGTAGGTGATGAAGTAACTCCTGGAAAGGTAATCTGTATCGTTGAAGCCATGAAATTATTCAACGAAATCGAATCGGAAGTATCAGGTAAAATCGTGAAGATTTTAGTAAATGATGCACAACCTGTAGAATACGACCAACCTTTATTCTTAGTAGATCCTAGTTAGTTTCCGGAGTAATTCCAGAAACTTTTTTATTGTGCTAAGAGATAAAGTGTTACATCATACAGTATTATGTTCAAAAAAATATTAATTGCAAATAGAGGAGAGATTGCGCTTCGAATTATCCGTACTTGTAAAGAGATGGGGATTCAAAGTGTTGCAGTATATTCTACTGCTGACCGCGATAGTTTACACGTTCGTTTTGCGGACGAAGCTGTTTGTATTGGTCCTCCTGCTAGTAAAGATTCCTATTTAAATATTCCAAATATTATTGCGGCTGCAGAGTTAACAAATGCAGATGCAATCCACCCTGGATACGGTTTCTTATCAGAAAACGCTAAATTCTCCGCTATCTGTGCTGAGTACGGCATCAAATTTATTGGTGCTACTGCCGACCAGATTGAGAAAATGGGAGATAAAGCATCCGCTAAAGAAACCATGAAAAAGGCTGGTGTACCTACTATCCCTGGTTCAGACGGATTATTACCAGATGTAAAAACTGGTTTAAAAATCGCAAATGAAATGGGATACCCTGTCATCTTAAAGGCAACTGCTGGTGGTGGTGGTAGAGGTATGCGTATCATTTGGAAAGACGAAGAGTTTGAAAACGCATGGGATTCTGCTCGTCAAGAGTCAGGTGCAGCATTCGGAAACGATGGATTGTACTTAGAGAAATTCGTTGAAGATCCTCGTCACATTGAAATCCAAGTGATTGGTGACCAATACGGAACAGTATGTCACCTTTCTGAGCGTGATTGTTCTATCCAAAGAAGACACCAAAAGTTAGTTGAAGAAGCTCCATCTCCATTTATTACGCCAGAATTGCGTGCTAAGATGGGGGAAGCTGCTATCCTAGGTGCTAGAGCGGTTAAATATGAAGGAGCTGGAACAATTGAGTTCCTAGTTGACAAACACCGCAACTTCTACTTTATGGAAATGAATACTCGTATTCAAGTTGAGCATCCAGTTACAGAAGAAGTTATTAACTTCGACTTGATCAAAGAACAAATTAAAGTTGCTGCAGGAATTCCTATTTCAGGAAAAAGCTATGAGCCAACCATGCATGCAATTGAATGTCGTATCAATGCGGAAGACCCTTTCAACAACTTCCGTCCGTCTCCCGGTAAGATTACCAATTTCCACTCACCAGGTGGACACGGAGTTCGTGTAGATACGCACGTTTATTCAGGATATTCAATCCCTCCTAACTACGATTCAATGATTGCAAAATTGATTTGTGTAGCCCAAACTCGTGAAGAAGCTATCAATACAATGGAGCGTGCATTAAGTGAATTTGTAATTGAGGGTGTAAAAACAACTATTCCACTTCACCTTCGTTTGATGCGTGACCCTAACTTTAGGGCAGGTAATTTCACAACGAAATTCATGGAAACTTTCGACCTTACGGAGTATCCTGATGAGGAGGTTGTATAAAATTTACTTTACATATACAAAACATGCCATTCTTCGAGAGAAGAATGGTATTTTTGTTTTCTAACGAATAGATTACCGCATAGAAAATACATGTCCAAGAATATTAAACTTATTGAAGCCATTAAGAATAAAGGAAAGAACATCGAAGCAGAAATGTCCTTCTTCGATCATTTGGAAATCCTGAGATGGCATATCATCCGCTCCGTTATTGCAATAACCGTTTTCGCAATTCTTTCATTTACATTTTACGACTTCGTCTTCAACCAAATAATCATGGGCCCCAAGAGTCTGGATTTTTGGACCTACCGAATGATGTGTAAGGTTGGAGCAGCATTAAATCTTGAAGGTTTTTGTGTCGAGAAGATTCCTTTCAACATCATCAATACGGAATTGGCCGGGCAGTTCATGCTACAGATTAACTCCTGTCTATTGATGGCGGTAGCATTAGGTTTCCCTTATCTATTATTCGAAATCTGGTTATTCATCAAACCGGCATTAACGGATATTGAAAGAAAATCAGCACGAGGATTTGTATTCTACGCGACAGTACTATTCATCATCGGAGCCTTATTCGGTTATTATATCGTAGTTCCATTGTCGGTTAACTTCCTTGCTAACGTATCGTTAAGTGATGAAATTACCAACCAAATTACCATAGACTCTTACTTGTCCACTATTGCCACACTTACTTTAGGTTGTGGGATTATATTCTTACTACCTATCTTGATTTTTATTTTATCGAAGATTGGCATTATGACGCCAGAGTTTATGCGTGCCAGCCGTAGATATGCTATTGTTATCATTTTAGTTATTGCGGCAATTATTACTCCTACAGCGGATGTAATTACACTCCTTACAGTGAGTGCTCCAATGTTTATCCTATACGAATTAAGTATTATGGTATCCGCGAATGTGAAAAAATCAAAGGAGTTAGCAGAAAAAGAATTTTATAATACAAAATAATACATCATGTCTAAAAAAATCGCAATTGGCAGTGATCACGCTGGGGTTGAATATAAAGCAGCTCTAATCACATTCTTAAATGAACTAGGTTATACTGTTCAGGATTTCGGTCCTGCTACTGCAGATTCTGTGGACTACCCAGATTATGCGCATCCCCTAGCAAGCAGTGTAGAAAACAAGGAAAATGAATTAGGAATTCTAATTTGTGGAAGTGCAAATGGGGTAGCCATTACTGCGAATAAACACCAAGGTATCCGTGCAGCTATTTGTTGGTTAGAAGAAATATCAGCATTAGCACGTCAGCATAATGATGCCAATGTGGTATGTATTCCTGCGCGTTTCATTGACCTAGATTTAGCAAAACGTATTGTTCGCACTTTCTTGACTACCGACTTTGAAGGCGGTCGCCATGCAAACCGTGTCAACAAAATCTCATGTGCATAACCAATTAAAAACAATAATGAAAAAAATACTTATCCTTTCATTCTTAATTCCAACCCTTTTTAGCTGTTCGGTAAACAAGCAGGTAAATCAGAAAAAATATGCAGATTTATTGACTGAAGAGTCAGCTAAAAAACACTTGACCATTCTTGCTTCTCGCGAATTTGAAGGTCGCGGTACAGGTCAAGAAGGTGGTAAAAAAACAGTGGAATACATTGCCAATGTATTCAAGGACCTAGGCTTAAAACCAGCTGTAAATGGTTCTTATTTCCAACCTGTGGACTTAATCCGAAACTCCTATGTTGTTGATAAATTCATTATCAATAACAAGCCATTGGTAAACGGTAAAGACCTATTTATCCAAGGCAACAACAATAGCAGAGACTTTAAAGCTTCTGATATTGTATTTGTAGGATATGGTATTCAAACTGACAAATACAATGACCTTAAAGGACTTGATATTGCAGGTAAAGTGGTTTTAGTGATCAATGAAGGTGAGCCAATTAAAAATGGTAATTCCTTGATCACTGGTTCTGGTAATCCTTCTGAATGGTCTACCAGCCGTTTCAAGAGAATTCAAGAACTGACCAAATTGAAACCCAAAATGATCATTGCTGTAAATTCTCAAAATGCTGAAATGATCAGCAAATTTGGAAACCGCATGACAGCAGGTCGTTTCACTTTGAAATCAAGTGACGCGCAATCCAACGCAAATCAAGCAACAATGGATATTCCAGTTGCGAACATTACCATGGATATCGCAAACCAAATTCTAGCTGCAAACAATACTTCGATTGACAAAGTTATTGCAACTATTAATTCAACAGGTAAGCCAAATTCATTCGATGTTAAATCATCTGTAGACGCTACAATGGGTGTTAAGAAAGAAGAATTCCATGATCCTAACGTATTAGGGGTGATTGAAGGAACAGACCTTAAAGATGAGGTTGTAATTATCTCAGGTCACTATGACCATGATGGTATCCTTCCTGATGGAACATTCTTCCCAGGTGCTGATGACAATGGTTCAGGTACTGTAGGAGTTATGGAATTGGCTAAAGCATTTGCTGCTGCTAAGAAAGATGGAAAAGGTCCTAGAAGAACAATCTTATTCATGGCCTTTGCTGCTGAAGAAAAAGGATTATTAGGTTCTAATTTCTACTCTCAAAATCCAATTTTCCCATTGAGTAATACGGTTACTTGTTTGAATATGGATATGATTGGTCGTATCGATGACAAGCACTTAAACGGAAATCATAATTATATCCATGCCATTGGTTCTGAAATGTTGAGCTCTGAATTAAAAGCAATCAACGAAAAAGCAAACAATGACTATACGCAAATGGAATTAGATTATATGTATGATGATCCTAAGGATCCAATGCGTATCTATTACCGTTCTGACCAATACAACTTGGCGAAACACGGTATTCCAGTGATTTTCTTCTTCTCGGGATTGCATCCAGACTATCATACACCAAATGATACGGTGGATAAAATCGACTTCCCAATGATGGCAAAACGCGAAAAACTTGTTTTCCATACAGCTTGGGAGATTGCTAACCGCGATAAGAAACTAGTGGTAGATAAAACTCCAGCACCTGCTCAATAATAGATTTGAGCAATAAAATATAAAGAAGGGCAGAATATTAATTCTGCCCTTCTCTTTTGTAATCCCCTCTCCTACAATACTCCCCTAAAATATTTTTTTTATTTTTTTCTTGCAGATATAAAATACCTGTGTATATTTGGAGTGTACTACTACATTAATACACTAAAACAATACGCTATGCTAACCATTAAATCATTATCGTATTATTATAAACCGAACAAGAATATTCTTTGGAATATCAACACAACCCTAAAACCAGGAAACATCTATGGCTTATTAGGTTTAAATGGTGAGGGCAAAACCACCTTACTCAAATTAATTGTAGGGATGTTGCTTCCAAAAGATGGAACTATTGAATTCAACGGAAATCTCAGTTCCGAACGAAATGCAGCATACCTGAATGAGGTTTATTTTCTTCCAGATTACAGCAAATTACCGGATCTTGGAATCGAACAGTTTGGAACGTTGTATGGGGCATTCTACAGCAAGTACAACCACCAACAGTACTTGGACTGTATCAAAGAGTTCAATATTCCTACCAACTCCAGGATAAGATCTCTTTCATTAGGTCAACATAGGAAGGTTCATATTTCCTTTGCATTTGCATGTAACAGCTCCGTCTTATTGATGGATGAGCCGACCAATGGATTAGATATCCCCTCTAAAGCAATATTCAGGAAGCTACTCAGCAGATATATCAATGAGGAAAGTATCTTCTTGATTGCCACCCATCAAATTCGTGATGTAGATATGCTCTTTGATCACTTGCTAATCATGAAAAACGGAAGCATCGTATTAGATGAAAATATCCATACGCTATCACAACAATTCCGAATTAGTAAAAATTCTGCGGATGCAGGTCAGGCAGTTTATGTCCAAGATGATATCGTAGGCCAATTTTACTTAGTGAGAAATAACCAAGAGTCTGAATCGAAACTAGATATTGAATTTTTGTTCAATGCATTTACAAACAATCCTAATCCTATTGAATTATGAAAACCATATCCCAATATATTAAATGTCAGTTTGCCACAAATAGGTATATGATTTTTTCAATTCCTATCGTTGCAATAATCTTCTTCCTTTTAGGAATAATAACCACTGATTTGGGTAATTATATTTTCGTGGACAAGTCACAATTGAGTTCCTCGATGATTCTTGGTTTAAGAGACATAAAACATTTATCTTGGTCATTAATCCTAATTATTGTTGCCCCATTTCTTCACCTAATGTTTATTGCTGGAGTTTTCCGCAAAACATATGATTTTATTATCCCTATTAATTCAGGGCAAAAGATGATCTCTTATATCATTATTGCAGCACTTATTTCCATCTACAATTATTTGATCATTCTAGGCTTAAACTATATCGTAGAATTTTATTTTAGACAAAACTACCTAGAACAGGTCATTCAAACTATTGATGAGAACGGAATGCTTTATACGGAAATTTCAAAATATAGCGTCTTTTATACTGGAAGTTTGGCACTCGGATATTTCAAACATCTCATGGTAATTTTTCTAATTTTCCCATTTTTCCTTTATGCTATTCTATACTTCAAAAAATATAGTATCCTAATTTCTGCAGGTATATTAACTTTCGCAATAGTGATCGGACTATATATCAGTACATTCTTTTGGGAGGGTTATTTCACCTATATCGCAAACCAAACATATGTTTCAATCTATAGATGGGTTCCACTATTATTTGCAACAGCTTTAGGTTACATAGGGTTGTATTATTTTTTAAAAGAAAAGGAGGTCTAGATGCAATTCCAATCAGATAAACCCATATATCTACAAATAATTGATATTGTCATGGAAAAAATCTTAACAGGTGAATGGCAGATAGGTGAAAAAATTCTATCAGTCCGAGAGTTTGCCGGAAGTGTTGAAGTAAATCCCAATACTGTCATGCGAGCATATGATAAATTACAACAAGACGAAATTATTTTTAATAAGCGTGGTCTTGGATTATTTGTATCTGACAACGCCTTACAAACCATCCTGAAAGAAAAGAAAGAAAACTTCATTCAAATAGAAGCTCCAAAATTCTTTCAAACCGCAAAACTTTTAAAAATAACCGAGGAGGAATTAATCGAACTCTATAAATCGAACTGACATGAAAAAATCCAACATCATATACATAACCGCATTAACCATTCTATGGTTAATCTATTTGGTAATTAAACCTTTGCAAGGCTATATTTACGCAGATCCTATATCTAATAAACCAAAAGATTTTGTTTCTGCAATCGTAAAAACATTTGACCATACAGATAAAATAGAAACCCCTTCTTTAAAAGACATTAAGAATATTAAACTTAAGGGCGAATCAAAAGGTGGCTCTATTATGGTTGATTACAATGATACCGCAAAAATCACCTTCCTTGAAAACAATCAAACGACCAGCTTTAAGTATAAAAAAATTGGAGATACGATAGAAGTCGAAATGGATAAAAATGGCTACATGGCGATAAAGCTAGATTTGAATCCAACAGAATCTTATAATTTGATTATTGAAAATATGAATCCAAGAATTGCATTGAGCCCTGGTGACAGCAGTACTTTTGGAATCAATAATATTGCTATTCGAAACAACTCCGATGTTTTTATATATAACTTTTCCCGAGATTTCCAGAACTTCAACCATCCTTTTACATTATCCATCTCTGATAAATCAAAATTGAGAATAGATAACTTAAAATTCAAAAAGTTAAGTGCAAATATTGATAATGGCCTTTTAACAATTGAAAACAGCAGTCATATCGACAGTTTAAACGCCGATCTACAAGGGCTCAGCCATATAATAATTGGCAAATATCCCGATGACAAGCGCGTTGATTATTTGAATCTTTCAGGAAATTTAGATTATTACAACGCTCATAAACCAAAATAAGAAAGGAGAATCATGATTTTCAAAATCATATTTAAATTTATCAGTGCTTTTCTGATTTCACTGATGCCTCTCCTTTATACTTGGATTGACAATAAAGTGGAGGATAGTTCTAAATTAAACCAGCAGCAGGAAATTATTGCAAAGAAAGACTTTGAGTCCGAGAAAGAACAATAAGAGTTTATAAATAACAAAGGGCAGAATATTAATTCTGCCCTTCTCAGTTTTTCAAGTTCTGGCTTTGGGAGCCATTTATATTTTAGATAAAAGTATGTCTATTCCGGATTATCTGCTGTAGATTCTCTTGCCAAAGGCACATCATCAGGTGCATTTCCCAAATATTTATCCAATTCAAATAAAGACTCATCTGTTGCACGGTCACCACCGGCAATTTTCAACTTATCGATCAATGAAAGTGCTAATTTCTCTTCCTCGGTTTGTTCTTTAACAAACCATTGCGCGAAATTCCATGTCGCCCAATCTTTCTCCTCCATCGACTGATTCACCAATCCGTAAATTGCATTCGTATTATCTACTTCATGTTGGAAGACCATATCAAAGCATTCTGACATCGATTTAGGAAGTTTCTTATGTTCCGTCACGGCCTCCACTTTCGGCGTCCCTCCTCTTTCTAAGATATACATCATGATTTTGATCATGTGGTTTCTTTCTTCTTGCGCATGACGAAACAAGAAATTTGCCACTCCACCATAACCTTTGGTATCTGCCCAACATCCCAATGATAGATAAATCTGGGATGCCTGATTTTCTTTTGTCATTTGTTTAATCAACGATGTTTCCATCGCTTTTGATAGTCTATTGGTATTCATAATTATTCCTTTTTAGAACTAACACTTCATAAACCAATTTGTTTACCTTTTCATCCTTTACTTTTACAGTTATACATTGTAAATTTGAGAGAAGCTATTAATAAACAAAACCTAAGGTAACTTGTTCTTTTTTTAAATCAATATTATATATGGCGTTTTTAGACTATTACAATGTGTTAGGATTGGATAAATCCGCAAGCCAAGATGACATCAAAAAGGCTTACCGGAAGCTTGCCCGGAAGTATCATCCTGATTTAAATCCCAACGATGAAAGTGCAAAGAAGAAATTTCAAGAAATAAATGAGGCCAATGAGGTATTGACCGATCCAGAGAAAAGAAAGAAATACGACCAATATGGTGAAAACTGGAAGCATGGTGAGGAATACGAAAAGGCACAACAGGAATATGCTCGTTCTCAAGGTGCTCGTGGAAGATCCGCTGGCGGCGGTCAAAATCCTTTTGAAGGTTTTGACTTCAACAATTATAATGGTAATTACGATACTGGAGAATACTCTGATTTCTTCGAAGACCTGTTTGGATCTAGGTTCGGTGGAGGAAGAAGCTCCGGAAAACGCGGCAGCTACCGTGGTCAGGACTATGAAACGACCCTAGACTTAACCTTGCTGCAAGCCTCTCAAACCCATAAACAAACCTTTACCGTCAATGGTAAAAACATCCGGATAACAATCCCTGCAGGGGTTGAAGATGGTCAAAAAATCAAATTAAAAGGTCAAGGTGCTGATGGAGTCAATGGCGGGCCTAAAGGAGATCTATATATTACCTTCTCTATTCGTCCGGATTCCAAGTTTGTACGCAAGGGCAATGACCTTTACACCAATATTGAAGTTGACCTTCCAACGGCCCTATTGGGTGGTGAAACCATTGTCGATACTTTAACAGGAAAAATCAACGTGAAGATAAAACCGGAAACCCAAAATGGAGCTAAGATAAGGTTGAAAGGAAAGGGATTCCCAGTGTATAAGAAAGAGGGTGATTTCGGTGATTTATATGCAGAAATCCATGTCAGTCTTCCAACCAATCTGACCGAAGATCAAAAGAAAATAGTAGAACAATTAGCGGATTCATTAAAGAAATAAGAGATGGAAAAGACATTATTTAGAGTAATCGACATCTGCAAGACCAATAATATAGAACGCACATTTGTACAGGAACTACATAAAAGCGGACTGATTGAGATCATTGTGCAAGAGGAACAGGAATATTTGGAAGAAGAGCAGGTAGTTTATGTAGAGCGCTTTTCAACATGGCATTACGAACTTGAATTAAATATTCAGGGAATTGAAGTGGTAAATCACTTAATTGATAAAATTGAGGAATTACAACGAGAGCTGCGAACGCTAAAATTAGACAAATAGCGTAGTTTTTTCGGATAATTTAGGCAATAAACTCATTTTTTTGATAAATTCGCCTCAATTAACAGAAACCATCATGGAAAAAATCTATCAAGGAAAAACCAAAGACGTATATAGTCTAGGAGATAATCAAATATTACTTCAGTTCAAAGATGATGTTACTGGTGAAAACGGTGTGTTTGACCCTGGAGCAAACACAGTCGGCCTGACAATTGAAGGTGCTGGAAGATCTGGCTTAAAAATGACCACTTACTTCTTTGAAGTATTAAATAAATTAGGAATTCCTACTCACTTTATTTCTTCTGATATTGATAAAGTACAGATGATCGTTAAAGACGCCAAAGTATTTGGAAAAGGTCTTGAGGTTATTTGTCGTTACAGAGCGGTAGGATCATTTTTAAGAAGATATGCTGCTTATTGCCAAGAAGGCCAAGCCTTGGATAGCTTTGTGGAAGTAACCATTAAGGATGATGAACGCGGAGACCCTGTTATTTCTGAAGATGCTTTAGCGATGTTGGGCTTATTGAGCCATGAACAATACCAAGAACTTAAAGATTTGACTAAAAAGATCTGTGGAATTGTCAAAGATGAACTTGCAAAAAAAGGACTTGAATTATACGATATCAAATTAGAATTCGGACACGACAAAACAAATAATCAGATTATTTTAATTGATGAAATATCTGGTGGTAATATGCGCGTGTACAAAGACGGCCAATATGTTGCACCTTTGGAATTAGAAAAACTTTTTCTTTCCTAAAGGTAATCTCATAATAGATTTAAAAAGCCATTCGTATTCCGAATGGCTTTTTTATGTTCAATTGAGAAATCTTAAAGACTATTTTTCTCAATCTTAAAACTGTCCTTTTCTAATAAACTTCCAGCTTCATCATAATATTCCAGCTCATAATCATTTGGACATAACTTTAAGGAAATTGGACCAACATCATCCTTCTTAATAATTTTAAAATAAGAAATGGTTTTATTGGGACCATAGATATCATATAATTTCAGGTACATGCTCTTCCGATCCTTCAGCAAATCAGGGTTCGGTTTTAGTACCCAATCCTTTCTTTCATGCTCATCACAATCAAAAATTTGCCAAGAAGGATTATAGGACTTTGATTCTAGAACCTCCAATGCATTGATTCCTGCCAAATAATTGAACCTATCTAAAGGTTTATTTCTTAAATTTCCTTCTATTTCTAAGGCATAAAACAAGAGACTCAAGCCTTTGTGATGATCATAAGGAATATAAACATGCTTTACAATCAATCCTGATGAAGAATAGTCTTTTTCGTAGTAAGGAGCTTTTTTATATTCCTTTTTTTCAAAATCTTCTACATCAAACCTCTTTCGTTTATGTTTTACGGCTAACAAATTATAGGTTGGCTTATTCTCAGGAACAACAGAAAACAGAACCTTATCTCCCTTTTTTCCTAAACCTGCCAATTTCATCATACTTTGATCCAAAGGATACAGTTTATGGATTCTTAACCCAGTATTGCCAGTATCTCTAGGTTGAAATGATCGGTAAAGCCAAACATTCAGCCCTTCTTTTTCATTGAAATACTTATCAACTTCACCTGTGAAATAGCCGTTCTTCGCAAATTCCTGTGTTTTACAGGAAAAAAACATGAGCAATAATATCCCCAGTAAAAACTTGATGAGAGCTTTTATTAGCATGTACATAATAAATTAGTGGATTTATTGATTTCTTAGGTCCATTTGGATTGGAAGTGTGTACCTAGCATTTACCGTTTTGCCATTAATTATTCCAGCCGACCATTTTTTTGTACTCTTTAATGATTTGATTGCCGCTTCGCCAGTTCCATAGCCTAAATCTTTGACCACTTGAATATCAGTCAAATTACCTTGTTTATCTATTACAAAGGAAAGTTCAATTTTTCCAACAACTTCTGCATCAAGTGCTTCCTTCGGGTAAACTAAATTTTCTGCAACCTCCCTGCGAAATTTCTCTATTCCTCCAGGATAAGCTGGATAAACTTCTATTTTATCAAAGTCATAGACTATATTATCTGGATATGTGACTACAGGATCTGGAATATCCTCCTTTGATATTTGCTTATCATTTTCTGCTGAAGCAGCCTGATTAGCATCTGCAGAGTCCTGAGGACTTGTACTCTCACTAACCATATTATCCGAAGCAGCTTTTTCTTTTTCCGGAGATTTACAATTCACGATTAACCCAACAAGCAGCATGGCCAAGGGTAAAATACTTAAATAAAATACCTTGTTTTTTGAATTTGATCTATGTTTGAATATCATTTTAATTCTTTCTTTAAGTAATGATTTATTGGAAAACTCATGACTTAGTCTTGATGGATGTACATTCATGGCATAAGCCAATAATAGTTCCGCATAGGCAACCTTATTATCATCAAAATGAGCATCAACTATACATTCATGTTGGAATTTAAGTTCATCTCGAATCCATATAAAAACTGGATTGAACCAATTGAATGCTCGGAATAATTCGATAAAAATAAGGTCAAAACTGTGCCTTTGTTTCACATGAATTTCTTCATGCGCTTGGATAAGCGACGAATCTTCTCTCTTGACATCCAGATGAATTTTTCCTAAAAAGGAATAATTCCCCTGTTCTTGCTTCGCATACTTTCTGCTGGTTATCTTGAATAATCTAAAACCAAACCAAGCAAGCGTAACCCCTACTCCAAGCCAATAAATGACTTCCATCCAATTCGTGCTGCTCCCATACATTTCGGGAGATTCAGCTGTGCTGGATATTTCCTTTGTTGTTAAATCAAGCAGAGGCAGTGTAACCTGAACAAGCTCAGGAACCTGAAATTCTACAAACAACAGCAGTGGAAATAGGTAGGCTATCAAAACGCTACTCAATAAATACCAGCGATTCAAACTAAAGAAAGTAAACTTCCTTAATCCATACCGATAGATTAAAAAGAATAGCAGCAAGGCAAGGTTAGATATCAATAGGTAAGTCATACTCGATTTTATTTCTTATGCTTCTCAATAAGTTTCATGATTTCATCCAAATCCTGCACGTCCAACTTCTTTTCTTCTAGAAAAAATGAAAGCATGGAGCTCGCAGAATTTTCAAAATACCCTTGTAAGAGTTTTCCTGTTATTAACTTCTTATACTCTTCTTTTTCAATCTTTGGAAAATAGCGATGGCTCTTCCCAAAAGACTCATGATCCACAAAACCCTTGGTCTCGAGAATCCTTACGATGGTAGATACTGTATTATAAGCCGGCTTCGGTTCTGGTAGCACCTCAATGATATCCTTGACAAATCCACCCCCCAATTCCCATAAACTGTGCATGATCTGCTCCTCAGCCTTTGTTAATTCTTTTAACTCGTTCATTATTCTGTAATAGTTTAAAAAAAAGACAATATTGCCTATAATCGATTATAAAACGAATTTATAACTAATATTTTAGTTATACAACTAAAATATTAGTTATAAACAAAAATAAAATCGTTACTTATTGATTATCAGAAGGATTAATTTGTTTTTTTTATAAAAGACCATGTGTAGAGGCGCATTGCATGCACCCTTTCCCATGAAACCGGGATCGGTTCGATTATATTCAGTAAAAAGCATTGCATGTGCCCTGCTCCCTAAAAGCCAGATCGGTGCCATTTAAAATATTCGGTAAAACGCATTGCTTGCGTCATATTTATTCTTCAAACCGCCATTGACGATCAGACTTTTTGGAGGATTGCTTTTTCTTACGATCCAATCTATTGAGAATTACTGATTTGGGGATTTTCGTAGGTTTTCGTTCAGCATCTAATTTAAGCGCATTTTCCAGGATACTAAAGAAACGCTCGATCACCAATTCTTTATTCTTCAACTGACTGCGATCAATACTAGAGTCCAATTGCAACAGCCCTTCCTTGGAGATTCTATTGGCCAAGCGTTCCTTAATAAGCATTTTTTGATCCTCATTGAATACCGAAGATTCATCCACATTCCAATTCAACATAACTTTTGAGGAAACCTTGTTGACATTCTGTCCACCCTTACCTCCGGAACGAGAAGTTTTGAAACTCAATTCCTGTATCAACTGTTCTTTATTTACATGCATTTGTAATAAAATTACAATTTTTCCCATTCCGCTAAAAATTTTGCATGAGTATCTACATTCATTATTATCTTTAATAAACGAAACTAGAAATATGAAGATAGGCATAGTATGTTATCCAACTTTTGGAGGAAGTGGTGTTGTCGCGACAGAGCTAGGAAAAGCATTGGCAAACAATGGACATCAGGTTCACTTTATTACTTACAGCCAACCGGCAAGACTTGACTTCTTCTCAGAGAATTTATTTTACCATGAAGTAGCCATTAATCAATATCCCTTATTTGATTTTCCACCATATGAAACTGCATTGGCAAGTAAACTGGTGGATGTCGTACGTTTTGAGGGTTTGGATTTATTGCATGTGCATTATGCTATTCCACATGCATCGGTAGCATTCTTGGCAAAACAAATTCTGGAAACATATGGAATCAATATTCCAGTGGTAACTACGCTGCATGGTACTGACATCACTCTTGTTGGAAAGGACAAAAGTTTCAGTCCAGTGGTAACATTTTCCATCAACAAATCCGATGGCGTTACGACGGTATCAGAAAACTTGAAAGAACAAACCCTTGCATACTTTGATATCAGCAATGGTATTAAGGTCATTCCCAACTTTATCGACTTACAACGATTCCACAATAAGAATCATGAGCATTTCAAAAAAGCAATTGCTCCTAATCAAGAACGAATCATCGTTCATACCTCCAACTTCAGGAAGGTAAAACGCGTTGAAGATGTGGTTCGCATATTCCATAAAGTTACACAGCAGGTCCCAAGCAAGTTGTTGATGGTGGGTGATGGTCCTGAACGTAGAAATGCCGAAGAACTAGCACGGGAATTAGGCATTATGGATTGTATCCGTTTCTTAGGAAAACAGGATGCCATTGAGGAAATCTTATCAATTGCTGATTTATTCTTGATGCCATCGGGATCAGAGAGTTTTGGACTTGCAGCCTTGGAGGCCATGGCATGTAAGGTGCCTGTTGTTTCATCCAATACGGGCGGGCTTCCAGAGTTGAATAAAGAAGGATTTAGCGGTTTCTTAAGCGATGTTGGGGATATAGATGATATGGCGAAGAACTCCATTTATATTTTGGAGGATTGTCAACGATTGAATGAATTTAAGGAGAATGCATTACAAAGAGCGAAGGACTTTGAATTAAGTAAAATAGTGCCAATTTATGAGGATTTTTATTCCGAGGTTATCGAAAAGGTAAAAAAAGGAAATAAATCTAATTAATCGCAAGCAAAAAGTCATATCTTTGGCTTTTGGAACTACTCCAAAAAGTCAAATATGAAATACAAACGCATCCTACTTAAACTTAGTGGCGAAGCTTTAATGGGCGAGCAAAGCTACGGTATCGACATTAATCGTGTTCAACAATACGCAAAAGACATTCAGGAACTTCATAGCTTAGGTATGGAAATCGCCATCGTCATCGGTGGAGGTAACATTTACCGTGGGTTAAGTGCTGAAAAAGCAGGAATGGACCGTGTTCAAGCGGATTACATGGGAATGTTGGCCACCGTAATCAACTCCATGGCATTACAAGATGCCTTAGAGAAGGTTGGCATGAAAACTCGTCTATTGACAGCGATCAAAATGGAACAGATTTGTGAACCATTTATCCGCAGACGTGCTGTACGTCACTTAGAAAAAGGCCGTATCGTGATCTTCGGTGCTGGTACAGGTAACCCTTACTTCACGACCGATACTGCGGCGTCCTTACGGGCCATTGAAATCAATGCAGATGCGGTATTAAAAGGTACTCGTGTAGATGGTATCTATACTGCAGATCCGGAGAAGGATCCTTCGGCAAAGAAATTCGACCATATCTCCTTTACTGATGTATATGAAAAAGGACTGAATGTAATGGATATGACCGCATTTACGCTTTGTCAAGAAAACAACCTACCTATTATTGTTTTCGACATGAACAAACCCGGCAACTTATTGAAGTTAGCCAATGGTGAACATGTAGGAACTGTGGTTAGTAATTAATTAAAAGCAAATAATAAATCAAGATATGAACGAATTAATTTCACTTCAACTGGACGACTGCAAAGACGGTATGACGAAAGCTGTAGCTCATACAGAATCTGAATTAACCAAGATTCGCGCAGGTAAAGCTAGTCCTGGTATGCTTGATGGAATTTATGTTGATTATTATGGCACTGCAACGCCTCTATCGCAAGTCAGCAACATAAACACACCAGACGCAAGAACCATCGTTGTACAACCATGGGAAAAAAACCTTCTTTCAACAATTGAAAAGGCTATCATGGACTCTAATATCGGTTTGAACCCTCAAAATGACGGTTCAATCATCCGCTTAGCTGTTCCACCGCTTACTGAAGAACGTCGTCGTGATTTAGTGAAAAAAGTAAAAGAAGAAACTGAAAAAGGTCGTGTGGCAATCCGTAACATCCGTAAAGATGGAAATGAACAAATCAAGAAATTGAAAAACGACGGTGCCTCAGAAGATGAAATCAAAGTGGGTGAAGCAGAGGTTCAAAAACTAACCGATACTTTTATCGCTAAAGTTGATCAACTAGCTGAAATCAAAGAAAAAGATATCATGACCATCTAAGGCAATCTTTTAAAAATTATTATGAAAGGATTCTTAAATTAAGAATCCTTTTTTTATTAAAAATTTACCTATATTCAATTAATAAAAACATTCTGCATGACACAATCAAGAAGAAATTTCCTCAAGCTTGCGAGCATGGGATTAGTTGGCGGTCTTGTTGCTCCTCACTTGATTTCTTGTGACAGCTTGAACAAAAAATCAGGCTCTCCTCTTAAAAACATTGGTTTACAGTTATTCACTCTTCGAGATCTTCTCGCACAAAACCCTCAAGAAGTATTAAAATCAGTTGGCAAAATCGGCTATACACACGTAGAAACCTATGGTGCTGACCCTAATAATGGTACTTTCTGGGGCATCTCCGTCGATGAACTTAAGAAAATCTTGAATGATAATAACCTGAAAACCCATAGTGGACACTATGATTTGGGCAAGTATTTGGATAAAGATAGTTCGGATAAAGAAAACATTGAGAAATACATCGAAATTGCGCATAACCTAGGTCAGGAATATATTATTGCACCTGTTCCTCCAATGCACAAATTGAACAAACTTGACCAAACTGATTACCAATACATGGCTGAACAGCTTAATAAAGCTGGCGAAATGTCCAAAAAGGCAGGTATCAAGATGGGCTATCATAACCATTTCTGGGAATTTAAAGAATTCGGTAATGGTACAAATGGACTTGATGTCCTGTTAGCCTTTACTGAAAAAGATCTGGTGGTCTTTGAATTAGATATGTTCTGGATTACAAAAGCTGGTGCCAGTCCGCAATCCTATTTCTCGAAACACCCAGGTCGTTTCCCACTATGGCATGTCAAAGATATGGACCGAGCATTCTCAACGCCATTGGACATCAATAAAATTGATCCTAAAACTGGTAAAAGAGATACATTGGATCTAATGGAAACTATGAAGAGCATTAAATATGCTGAGGTCGGTTCTGGAAGTATTGATTTTACCGCTATCTCGCATTTTGCAAATGAAAGTGGCTTAAAATATGCCTTCGTAGAACAAGATGATATCTATGCGCCTGATAAATACGCGAGTATCAAGAAAAGTTATGACTACGTTCAAAAAACTTTTAAATAATGAAAAAAGGCGGAAAAGATTAACTTTTCCGCCTTTTCTATACCTTTTGAAAGTCTAGAAAACTAATCTCTCTACTTCCTCTGCACTCTCTTCAACTTTATCCTTCAACTCTTTCTTAAACTCTAAGATTCTACCTGCTAAGGCATCATCACTAGTTGCTAAGATCTGTGCGGCTAGAATACCTGCGTTTTTTGCTGCATTTAAAGCCACTGTTGCAACTGGAATACCGTTTGGCATCTGTAGAATAGATAATACCGAATCCCAGCCATCAATGGAATTTGAAGACTTTACAGGAACTCCGATTACAGGAAGATGAGTAATGGAAGCTACCATACCTGGTAAATGTGCAGCGCCACCAGCTCCGGCAATAATAACCTTTAAGCCGCGACCTGCTGCTTGCTCCGCAAAATCAAACATACGTTTGGGCGTACGATGTGCCGAAACAACACTCACCTCATAAGAAACTCCTAAATATTTTAAAACTTCAATGGCATCCTGCATAATTGGCAAGTCAGACTTGCTCCCCATGATGATTGCTACTTTTGCGTTTTCCATGATTATCAATATAAAATTAAGCTATTACTCGAATCAATTCCTGTATTTTCCGTGCATTCTCAATGGCAATCGCACGATCTTGATTGACAATGGTGACATGCCCCATCTTACGGAATGGCTTAGTATATTTTTTACCATACAAATGTACATATACTCCCTCAATCCCCAATGCTTCCTCAATGCCTTCATATTTTGCCAATCCTTCATAACCTGCTTCACCCAATAAATTCACCATAATGGCATTTGCACGAGATGCTGTATTGCCTAAAGGTAAATTAAAGATCGCTCTTAAATGTTGACCAAATTGTGAAGTGTAATTACCTTCAATAGTTTGATGACCTGAATTATGAGGTCTTGGAGCCAGTTCATTCACTAAAATATCTCCTTCTGCCGTCAAGAACATTTCTACTGCTAAAACTCCAACAATCTGTAGGTCATTGGCAATCTTCATAGCAATGCTCTCTGCTTTCATTTGAATATCGAAAGAATAAGTCGATGGAGAAATCAAGAATTCTACAAGGTTCGCTTGTGGATTGAATTCCATTTCCACCATTGGGAAAGTCATCATCTCGCCTTTATCATTACGAGCCACCATAACGGCAATCTCCTTTTCAAAGGGCACCAATTCTTCCACTATACATGGCCCTTCAAAGGCATTTTCAAAATCAGCCGGAGAATTAATTCGCTTCACCCCTTTACCATCATAACCATCCTTACGAAGCTTTTGGATAAAAGGCAATGGGATTTGGCAATTTGCCAATCCTTCTTTATTGGAAACAAACTGGAATGCCGAAGTAGGAATATCGTTTTGTTTAAAAAATTGCTTTTGCAATCCTTTATCTTGAATCAAACGAATAACGCGTGATTGCGGATAAACCAAAACCCCTTCGTTTTCTAAGGCTTCTAATGCATCCACATTTACTTTTTCAATCTCAATGGTCAGCATATCCAAATCCTTACCGAAATTATATACGGTATCAAAATCAGCTAGCGAACCAACTTCAAATTGATTACACAATTTCTTGCAGGGTGCATTCGGATCTGGGTCCAACACATGCACATTCACATTAAAGTTAATTGCTTCTTGGATAAGCATTCGACCTAACTGGCCTCCGCCTAAAATTCCCAGGCGTAAATCACCATAAAAATCTTTTGCCATAATTATTTTATTGCTCTACTTCCATCGGGAAAATATCCCCTTTCAATAAAGACTGTTGTTCTATTATTTTTTGTAATTCTAAAAATGCTCCGATAAGAGCTTCCGGTCTTGGTGGACAACCTTGAACATAGACGTCCACAGGAATAATCTTGTCTACACCTTTTACCACATGATAGCCATGTTGCCAATACGGTCCACCACAATTTGAACATGAACCCATGGAGATCACATATTTCGGATCCGGCATTTGTTCATATAATTTCTTAATGCGGTCGGCCATCTTAAAAGTCACCGTCCCGGCAATAATCATCACATCTGATTGTCGCGGTGAAGGCCTAGGGAAAACGCCTAAACGGTCTAAATCATAGGTAGCTGCCATTGCACCCATCATCTCGATGGCACAACATGCAATACCAAAACTTATAGGCCACATCGAGGATAGCCTAGCCCAATTTAATAGATCATCCATCTTGGCGATGATAACCCCATTATTTTGTTGCAATTGCTGGTCTAAACTCATGACTCTGAACTTGGTTTCTTAAATTTCGGTTTAAATCCTAATTTCACAGGTGAAGCAGCTTTTTCGGCCAAAACCTCTTCTATTTCTTGCTCCTTAAAATCCTTGATTTGATATTCCTTCGCATTCAACTGATCATATGCCGATGCCGGAATTCCAACCATCACCACTGGCTTTTGATGTTTTGGCTTGATCCAACTGATATCACCACTCCGCCAAACATAGATTAATCCGACAATCAATACAGCTAGAAAAATTGCCATTTCAATTAAGGTAAACCATCCCCAGCGTGGATCTATCGCATTGATCTCAGCATTTCCAAAAACCGTAGCCCATGGAAATATAAAAATCAACTCTACATCAAACAGTAAAAACACTAATGCAATCACATAAAATCGTGGATTAAATTGTATCCAAGAAGTCCCTGTGGTTTCTTCCCCACATTCATAAGTACTTAATTTAATAGGATTAGGATTTTTTGGAGACAAGATTCGAGCAAGGAACATGGTGGCACTAACCAATACGATACCAATGATAGCCATTAAGAGTATCTTACCATATTCCGATATCTGCCCGGGGTCGTCCATGCTACAAAATTAACAATTAATTCATTCAAATGTATAGGATTTTAGTTTTCTTGCGCATCAATAAACAAAAAGAGGTTGTAGAATGCTCTACAACCCCTTCATTATCCTTGTTCTATTTACTAAAATGGCTTTCCTGGCATTTTTGGCATATTACGCATCATCTTCGCTGCCATACCTGGATTTGACATTTGTTTCATTACCTTACGCATATCTGAGAACTGCTTCATCAGTTTATTTACCTCATCAAGGCTAGTTCCTGATCCATTAGCAATACGATTTCTCCTTTTTGTATCGATAGCATCTGGATTCTCACGTTCAAATGGAGTCATCGAATCAATAATCGCTTCAATAGGTTTAAACGCATTATCATCAATCTCTACATCCTTAATTGCTTTTCCAACTCCCGGAATCATCCCCATCAAATCTTTCATGTTACCCATTTTCTTGATTTGCTGGATTTGTGATTTAAAGTCGTTGAAATCAAATTTATTCTTACGGATTTTCTTCTGAAGTTCCGCCGCTTGTTTTTCGTCGAATTGTTGTTGAGCACGCTCTACTAAGGATACAACGTCACCCATACCCAAAATACGGGATGCCATACGGTCAGGGTGGAAAACATCCAATGCTTCCATCTTCTCGCCTGTACCAATAAATTTAATCGGTTTGTTGACAACAGATTTAATGGAAAGTGCAGCACCACCACGAGTATCACCATCTAATTTGGTTAATACAACCCCTGTAAAGTCTAAACGATCATTAAAAGCTTTTGCTGTATTCACCGCATCTTGACCAGTCATGGAATCCACCACAAATAAGATCTCATGTGGTTGCGTAGCATCTTTTACAGCAGTGATCTCTTTCATCAAAGCCTCATCGATTGCCAAACGACCCGCGGTATCAATAATTACCACATTTTGACCATTGCGTTTTGCTTCTTCCACACCGGCAACAGCGATTCCAATAGGATCTGTAGATTCGCGATCCACATAAACCGGAACTCCAACTTGTTGTCCTAAAACTTCCAATTGGTCAATGGCAGCAGGACGGTAAACGTCACCCGCAACCAATAAAGGTTTTTTACCCTTTGAAGCTTTTAGAAAGTTTGCCAATTTCCCAGAGAAGGTCGTTTTACCCGCACCGTTCAAACCAGCAATCAAAATAACAGTAGGATTTTTAGTGATTTCAAGCTCAGTAACTGTTCCACCCATCAACTCTGTAAGCTCATCGTTCATGATCTTAGTCAGCAACTGACCTGGCGAAATACTGGTCAATACATTCTCACCTAATGCTTTTTGTTTTACGTCATCGGTAAACGTTTTGGCAGTCTTGTAATTCACATCGGCATCCAATAATGCCTTGCGAATTTCCTTCATGGTTTCCGCAACGTTGATTTCTGTAATATTCCCTTGCCCCTTTAATACCTTAAAGGCCCTGTCTAATTTATCCTGTAGATTTGAAAACATCTTTTAACTTTCTAAAAATCAATACTTTGTTCCATCCCCAGCTTAGCACTGAGAACTTTAGGTTTAAACCTGATTTGACTTAATCCTACAAATATAGCTTTTTGCTTTTTTAATTTAAGATTTTACGTCTAATATCCCTGAATTTTCAGCGGATAAATAGACGAAAAAAAAGCGATTGCATAATTTCAAATAAATAAAAGCCCCGATTTTTCAATCGGGGCTTAGCGTTTTTTAAAGCTATTCCTTAATCACGTCTTCCAAAAAGAATGGAAGCATAATATAATAAGGTTACTAAGGAAGCAAGAGCCGCAACTACATAAGTCATAGCTGCCCATTTCAAAGCATCTTTAGCACCATCATGTTCTTCCGTACTATGCGTTACATTGGAGGCATTCATCCAAGCAAGTGCGCGGTTAGATGCATCAAACTCCACTGGTAAGGTGATAAAACTAAATATAGTCGTTAATGCCAATGCAGCAACCCCAATGGCTAAAACCCAAGGGATCTGTTGCCAAACCATCACAACAATACCAATCATCAATACCCAAGTTGTCAACTTAGATGCAACACTCACGATCGGCACCATAGCAGAACGGAACTGCAACCAAGAGTAAGCGGTCGCATGTTGCACGGCGTGTCCACATTCGTGAGCCGCTACTGCCGCAGCCGCAACAGAACGTCCGTGATATACATCCGGGCTCAAATTCACCGTTTTATTCGCCGGATTATAGTGGTCAGTCAATTGTCCTTCTACGGAAATAATCTGAACATCATTGATCCCGTTCTCATTGAGCATCTTCTGCGCAATTTCTGCTCCTGATAGCCCTGATGACAGTGGCATCTCCGAGTATTTCTTAAACTTATTTCTGAAAGTAAACTGAACTATCCAGCTCACTAGCATGATTCCGATAAAAATTATCCAATACATATCTTCAATATCTTAATTTTCTATTTTCAATAGTTATAACAAAACTAATTCCAAATGCGATTTCCCTACAAAGAAAGAAAAAAATCCCGCTAAAACAAGTCGAAATGTACATAAATTGGACAAATTGACAGAGGATTTACCTAAATAATCACAATTATCATTTCGAGGAAATAAACTACCTATCCATTTTATTCATCAAAATGAACCTGAAATATCCCTAAGTTTTCAAACCTATATTTATTCTAATAAGAAATGGCAATTGGACAAGCTCATTCTTTCTCTTGACTTGTGCCGGATATTCGCCGGACCTCCTTCGAAAAAATTCGAACAAAATCCGGCAAAGGTCCGGAGAAAGTCCGGCGGAGGCCCGGTAAAAACCAAAATTTATACCCTATAAAACTAGAAGTAGTATCGAATTCCAACCTATACTTAAGCTCAAAAAAAAGAGGCCTGCAATGCTGTTGCAGACCTCTTTAAATTATTAATCTTAATCCTATGTTTATTTCTATCCTAATTGAAACATCATATTATTTTCTTCGATCATTTTGCGGAGATTACTCAATGCATATCGCATTCTTCCCAAGGCGGTATTGATACTGACTTCGGTGATATCGGCGATATCTTTAAAGCTCATGTCACAGAATAATCGCATGATCAGTACTTCTTTCTGATCATCTGGTAATAACTGGATGATTTTCTTTAAATCTACATCTCTTTGGTCTTTGACCATTTTCATTTCAACGCTATCATCCGAGAATTGAAGGACTTCAAAAATATCGAATCCATCATTGTTGATTACATTTGGTGCTCTTTTCTCTTTTCTAAAGTGGTCAATTACCATATTATGGGCAATACGCATTACCCAAGGTAAAAACTTACCTTCATCATTATAACGACCAGCTTTTAGGGTATTGATAACTTTGATAAAAGTCTCTTGAAAAATATCCTCAGCAAGGTATTGATCCTTTACCTGATGATATATAGAAGTATAGATTTTCGTTTTATAACGCTCTAATAGTACTTGCAAGGCTCTTTCTTCGCCTTTAACATACGCTTGTACCAGTTCCTGGTCACTTTTCTTATTCAATAGTTTCATAATTATGCCTCCACAAATGATGTAAGAGTTTTCTATGTCTTTGTAATATTTTAGTTTAAGCGTAGTTGTGTTTCGATAAGCGATTTGTTTAATGTTGTAGAATCAAAGAGAATTAAAATTTCCGATTATTCAAAAAAAGGTTTAGAATTTTAACATTTCTTCACATAAAAAACTAATAACAAAAATGGCTCCAAATTTAACGTTTGGAGCCATTTGAAAGTTATTTTTACTCAATTATTATTTATATAAAGGAAATTGAGCCATCATTTCTTTTACTTTTCCGTGAATACGGTCAAGGGCAGCATTATCTGAACGGTTGTTCAATGCTTCATCGATCAATTCACCGATTTGAATGATTTCATTTTCTTTGATACCACGAGTTGTGATTGCAGCTGTTCCGAAACGAACACCTGAAGTAACAAACGGAGAACGTGAATCGAAAGGTACCATGTTCTTATTCGTAGTAATACCTGCTAAGCCTAATACAGCTTCTGCATCTTTACCTGAAATATCTTTATTTCTTAGGTCTACCAACATTAAGTGGTTGTCAGTACCGCCAGAAATGATTTTATAGTCTTTTTCAACGAAGAACTGCGCAAGTGCTGCAGCATTCGCTTTCACTTGTTTGATATACGTTAAATAGTCATCAGAAAGAGCCTCACCGTAAGCGATCGCTTTAGCCGCAATAGTATGTTCCAAAGGACCACCTTGCGTACCTGGGAATACAGCTAAGTCTAATAATTGAGTGATTGTACGAGTTTCACCTTTTGGAGTTTTGATACCCCAAGGGTTTTCGAAATCCTTACCGACCATGATCATACCACCACGAGGACCACGAAGGGTTTTATGCGTAGTAGTTGTTACGATATGACAGTGAGGAATTGGATCATTTAATAAACCGCGAGCGATTAATCCAGCAGGGTGAGAAACGTCAGCGACAACAAGTGCTCCGATTTCATCAGCTACTTTACGGATACGAGCATAATCCCAATCACGAGAATAAGCAGAAGCACCACAAATAATTACTTTAGGTTTTTCTTGACGAGCAGTTTCTTCTAACTTTTCGTAGTCGATTAATCCAGTATCTTCTTTAACACCATAGAACAAAGGTTGGTAAAGTTTTCCGGAGAAGTTTGCTGGAGAACCATGCGTTAAGTGACCACCATGGCTAAGATCGAATCCTAAGATTTTATCACCAGGTTTCAAGATTGCTAAGAACACAGCGGCATTTGCTTGTGCACCTGAGTGAGGTTGAACGTTCACCCATTCAGCACCGAATAATTCTTTAGCACGGTCAATTGCGATTGTTTCAATTTTATCTACAACCTCACAACCTCCGTAGTAACGTTTTCCTGGAAGTCCTTCGGCATATTTGTTTGTCAAAACAGAACCAGCAGCTTCCATAACCTGCTTGCTCACAAAGTTTTCTGAAGCGATAAGCTCAATACCTTCTTCTTGGCGTTTTAGCTCTTCAGCAATTAGATTAAAAATGGATTGATCTCTTTCCATATTGCTATTTTTTATTGGGGGATATTAAAATTTCAAATTTGTTGCAAATATAGATAATTACAAAGAAATGGGCTTATAATTACCTAAATTTCTCGATTGAATTTTAGGAATTGCCATTTTGATAAGAATTATCAGAAATTAGGCTGACCCGAATGCCTTCTTAATTCTTAACGGGAATCTTGGTTCATTCGTATAGGCAGGCTGTTCCGAGTGTTTATTGATTGTCAAAATCAGGTTTGACATAGACAAATAACCTGAAAAAGATGTATTTTTGCAGAAGTAAATTCAGAGGAAAAAAATATGGCTTCAGAAAATATGACAGCTGTAGCTCCGGTAACTTTTACCGAAGGTGCACTAAGCGAACTAAATAAACTAATCGAGCAACAAGAAATCAGTGCTGATTTCGGGCTTCGTATTGGTGTTGAAGGTGGGGGTTGTTCTGGAATGAGCTACATTTTAGGATTCGACCAACAAAAAGATGGTGATACCGAGTACAATATCCAAGGTATCCGTGTTTTTATGAATAAAGCCCACGGATTATATTTGGCAGGAATGGAAATCGATTTCCGAAACGGTTTGGATGCTCGCGGATTTACATTTAATAATCCTAACGCATCAAGCACTTGTGGCTGCGGTAGCAGCTTCTCTGCATAAAATTATTGCCGTTAAAAGGTTTCGTCTTTATAATTGACAATTATTGAAACAATATCGCTAGAGAGAATACCCAAATCTGTTGTTTAATTTTAGACTCCTACGCAAAACAAACTATTGAAATTGTCGAAATTTGGCGAAGCCTTTTTTAATCTAGTATCTAGTAGTTAGTAGTTAGTATTTAGTATTTAGATTTAGTAGTTAGACCTCATTCAATCCTTAAATAGAAATAGAGATTATTGCTAGATTACAATTCTTACTAGGTTTTTAGACTCAGTTTTAGGAATAAACATATTCACACCTTCCTATTTTTCCTGATTTATTTTTATAAATCTTGAGAATTTATCCATAACCCATTTTATTAGCGTTTAGATTTTTTGGAGATTTTTTGGGACTGCATATTGGCCTATTGAAATGCTGATGTGGAATGTCTGATAGGAATTACGCTATACAAGGCAGGAACTAACAAAATTTTCATTAAATTAGCGACCTTTAAAAAACAGAATTAGAGTACGTGATGTATAAGGAATATAAGCAGTTAAATCTATCAGAAATAGGCAAAGAAGTATTAAAACGTTGGGAGTCCGACGACATCTTTGCGAAGAGTATATCCAATCGACCAGCCAGCAAACCCTATACTTTTTATGAGGGTCCGCCTTCCGCGAATGGGATGCCAGGTATTCACCATGTTATGGCGAGAACCATCAAGGATATTTTCTGTCGCTATAAAACCCTAAAAGGCTACCAAGTTAAACGTAAAGGTGGATGGGATACCCATGGCTTACCTATTGAACTTGCTGTTGAAAAGACTTTAGGAATCACGAAAGAAGATATTGGCAAGAAAATTTCTGTTAAAGATTATAATGATGCCTGCCGTAAGGAAGTCATGAAATATACAGATGTATGGAATGACCTAACCCAAAAAATGGGCTATTGGGTTGATCTTGAACATCCTTATATCACTTATCAAAACGAATACATTGAAACTTTATGGTTCTTATTAAAAGACCTTTACAAAAAAGGACTCCTTTATAAGGGCTATACCATCCAACCGTATTCTCCAGCTGCTGGAACTGGCTTAAGTTCACATGAATTAAACCAACCAGGAACTTATAAAGACGTAAAGGATACAACAATCGTTGCGGAATTCCGTCTTGATAAACAACAAATCCATCCTATGATGGAAAGGTTAGTAGAAAATCCGGATGAGGATGTTGCCTTTCTAGCGTGGACCACTACCCCTTGGACTCTTCCAGGAAATAGTGCATTAACAGTTGGAAAGAATATCGACTATGTTAAGGTAAAAACCTTTAATCAATATACTGGAACTCCGGTTTCTGTCATCTTAGCTAAGAATTTAATTTCAAAGCATTTTAAGGCTGATGGACAACAGGTATCCTTCCAAGACTATAAATTTGGCGACAAGGTTATTCCTTGGGAAATCGTTGAAGAATTCAAGGGAGCAGAAATCGAAGGTCTTCGTTATCATCAATTGATGCCATATGTGACCTCGGAGGAATTGAGAGAGAAAGCATTCCGAGTAATCCTTGGAGACTTTGTAACCACAGAAGATGGTACAGGTATCGTGCATACCTCCCCAACTTATGGTGCAGATGACTTTAGAGTAGCTCGTGAGAATGGTATTCCATCGATCATGGTTCTTGATGAGAATGGCAAGGAAGTTCCTACCGTAGACAAAACAGGTAAATTTGTTAAGGAAATCACTGATTTCGCAGGTCGTTTTGTAAAGGAGGAATATTACTCCAATGAAGAACGTGCTGACAAAGATTTCCGCCCTACTGATGTTTTGATTGCAATCAAGCTGAAAGAAGAGAACAAAGCATTTGACGTTAAGAAATACGAGCACACCTATCCACACTGTTGGCGTACTGACAAACCAGTCTTATATTATCCATTGGATAGCTGGTTTATCAAGACCACTTCAGTAAAAGATGAGATGGTGGCATTAAATAAAACCATCAACTGGAAACCAGAGGCTACAGGCACAGGCCGTTTTGGCAACTGGCTAGAAAACTTGGTGGATTGGAATTTATCCCGTTCAAGATATTGGGGTACTCCCCTACCAATCTGGAGAAGTGAGGACGAAAACGAAGAGATTTGTATTGGTTCCATGCCAGAATTGAAATCCTATTTGGAAGCTTCCTTAAATTCAGATGTTTTAACAGCAGATGAGAAAGCTACCAACAAATCCTATTTAGATAAATTTGGCACTGAGGAATTAGACCTACACAGACCTTATGTAGATGATATCATCTTGGTTTCTGATGGGGGGCAGAAATTATTCCGTGAGCCGGATTTAATTGACGTATGGTTTGATTCCGGAGCCATGCCTTATGCACAATGGGGTTTGGATTACGATAAATTAGAAAGTGGTGATCCACTACCATTCAAGGATGAGTATTTTTCAGCATTCCCTGCAGATTTTATTGCTGAGGGGGTTGACCAAACAAGAGGTTGGTTCTTCACCTTGCATGCGATATCTACCATGGTTCGCGGATCGATAGCCTTCAAGAATGTAGTATCGAATGGATTGGTATTGGACAAAAATGGTAACAAAATGTCCAAGCGTTTAGGAAATGGAGTTGATCCATTTACTACAATCGACCAATATTCAGCAGATGCTACGCGTTGGTACATGATCAGCAATGCAGCACCTTGGGATAACTTGAAATTCAATATTGAAGGATTGGATGAAGTTCGTCGGAAGTTTTTCGGAACCTTATACAATACCTATGCATTCTTTGCTTTATATGCGAATATCGATAAGTTCAATTACGCTGAACCAGAAATTCCATTAAAACATCGTCCAGAGATTGACCGTTGGATTATTTCCTTATTAAATAGCTTAAGCAAAGAGGTAGATGGATATTATGGAGATTATGAACCTACCAAGGCGGCGCGTGCGATTCAGAACTTTGTAGATGAGCATTTGAGCAACTGGTATGTTCGTTTATGTCGTCGTCGTTTCTGGAAAGGTGAATACTCACAAGATAAGATATCAGCATACCAAACTTTATATACCTGTTTGGATACGATTTCAAAATTAATTGCTCCAATTTCTCCATTCTTTGCGGATCAATTATATCTGGATTTAAATGCTGCTACGGGCAAGGAGAAGTTTGAGTCCGTTCATTTAGCCGATTATCCAGTTTACCATGAAGAATTGGTAGATAAAGAATTAGAAGAGCGTATGGGCTTGGCTCAGGATATTTCATCATTGACCTTATCCCTACGTAAAAAGACAGGAATCAATGTAAGACAGCCATTGAGCAAAATATTGGTGCCTGTACTGGACAGTTCTTTCCAAGAAAAGGTGGAGAAAGTAAAAGATTTGATACTTTCGGAGACAAATATCAAGGATATTGAATTTATTACTGACACCACTGGGATCATTAAAAAGAAGATCAAGCCGAACTTCAAAGTACTTGGTGCTAAGGTAGGTAAGGATATGAAGATGGTAGCTGCGGCTATTCAATCGATGAGTGCTGATGAAATCCAAACTTTAGAAAACAATGGTTCAATTGCGTTAACTGGCACGAAATATGTAATTAGCAGCGAAGATGTAGACATCATAGCAGAAGATGTAGAGGGATGGCAGGTTGCAAATTTAGGACGATTGACGGTAGCCTTAGATGTTCATATTTCTGCTGAGTTAAAGGATGAAGGGATGGCGAGAGAGTTGATTAATCGGATCCAGAACCTTAGGAAAGAGAAGGGATTTGAAGTTACCGACCGTATAAATGTAACCTTAAGTCAAAATACTGAAATTCAACAAGCTGTAGATAATAATTTCTCGTATATTTGTACGGAAATTTTGGCCGACAGTTTACGTTTCGATAGTGCGCTGGCAAATGGAGATGCTATCGAGATTGACGGAGAGAATTTATTGCTATCAATAGAAAAAATTTAAAGTATGGGAAACACAGAGAAAACACGGTACAGTGATGCTGAATTACAGGAATTTAAAGCAATAATTCTTGAGAAGGTACGTATTGCTAGAGAAGAATTAACGTCATTAACGACTTCATTAAGCAATAGCAATGCAAATGGAACTGACGATACAGCAGGTACTTACAAGACATTAGAAGACGGTTCAGCGACTTTGGAGAAAGAGCAAATCAACCAATTAGCGGCGCGTCAAAAGAAATTTATTGACAATCTTGAAGCGGCATTAGTTCGTATCGAGAACAAAACTTACGGGATCTGTAGAGAGACTGGAAAGTTAATTCAGAAAGAAAGATTGAAAGCAGTCCCTCATACCACGTTGAGTATTGAGGCGAAGAACAAACAATATTAAGCAAAAGATTAAATAAATGGTCTTTGTTATCAAAAGCAAAGACCATTTTTGTATGCTATGAAAGGATATACCAAGCCCGTACTACTAATACTTATTATTTTACTTGTAGACCAGATTTCTAAATTTTGGGTTAAAATGAACATGACTATTGGCCAAGACTTCAAAGTTCTTGGGGATAAGGTTTTGATTCACTTCATTGAAAATCCAGGCATGGCCTATGGTATGGAATTCGGCGGTGAATATGGCAAGCTATTTCTGAGTGTCTTCCGTATTATTGCGGTCATGGGTATTGGATACGGTCTTCACTATATGGTCAAGAATAAATATAACCGTGGTTTTATCCTGAATGTGGCATTAATCTTTGCTGGAGCACTGGGCAATATCATTGATAGTGCATTTTATGGTTTAATATTTAGTGAAAGTACACCGTTCTCCAAGGCTGTACTATTCCCAGAGGCTGGCGGCTATGCAACTTTCCTACATGGAAAAGTGGTTGACATGCTTTATTTCCCGCTCTTAAGCGGTACTTTCCCAACTTGGTTTCCTATCTGGGGTGGCGAGGACTTCTTGTTCTTCCGTCCAGTTTTTAACATTGCAGACTCTGCAATCTCAGTGGGTGTATTCTTAATCCTGATCTTCCAAAAAAGATATTTCAAGGAAGAACATGAGGAGAAATCACATGCCAATAGTGAAATCATCGAAGACTAACATTTCGATTAAACAAAGTTAACCAAGCTAATTATTTCCCTTTTTAGCTTTATCCGTATATTTGGACATGAAAAATTTCCGAGTACTCTTTTCTGTTGCCATCATGTTGGCCTTTTTTGCAGCACCAATATGGGCAACTGCACAAATAAATCCCAAGAATTTAGAAAAACATATTAAGTATTTATCTGCTGATAGAATGAAAGGGAGAGAAACCGGAATGAAAGGTTCTTCCAAGGCGGCAGATTATGTGGAGAAATATTTCAAAAAATATAAGTTAAGCCCCAAGGGTGAAAAAGGTTATCGTCAAAACTTTATTGCCACGGTCAAAAGAGTCAAGGTTGATAATCCGGAGCGTAAATCGGATAATATTATTGGTTTCCTAGATAATTCAGCGGATTACACCATTGTGATTGGTGCACATTATGATCATTTAGGAACGGGTCATATCGGCGGTTCCCGTGATTCATTAGGAGTTGGAAAAATTCATAATGGAGCTGACGACAATGCATCTGGCGTAGCTGGTCTTTTGGAATTGGCAAGACATTATGCTACAAATGATATCAAAGAACCTTTTAACATGTTGTTCATAGGATTTGGAGCAGAGGAATTAGGATTATTAGGTTCTAAGCATTTCACGGAGAACCCTACTATTCCATTAAATTCTATCCAATGGATGTTAAACATGGATATGATTGGAAGATACAATCCAGATAATGGTTTGGCGGTTATCGGATATGGAACTAGCTCTGCTTTTCCAAAAATATTCGAGGGAATTACCAGTACAATCAAGTTCAATAAGAGCAAAGACGGGAATGGTGGTTCCGACCAAACCTCTTTCTATAAAAAGAATATCCCCGTATTATTCTTCCATACCGGAGGACATGATGATTATCATAAGCCCACTGACGATGCAGACAAGATAGATTACAAAGCCATGGAAGCTATTTTGAAATTAGAAATTGATGTCTTGGACAACTCAATGAAACAACCTAAAATGGACTTCCAATGGACAAACTAGGTTCAAAATCAACACGGGTATTACTCACAGGTTCTAATGGCTTCTTAGGTCAGAAATTGACAGATTTCATTATTCAAAAGACCGATTATAGTTTATGTTGTACTTCGAATTCAGCGAATAGAAATCCTTTACAGGAGGGTTATGAATTTGTTCAGTTGGACTTATTGGACACAGATAGATTGTTGGAGCTGATAGCAAAGTTTAAACCGACACATATCGTCCATACAGCTGCTATGACCAGCGTAGAGGCCTGTGAACAAGATGCGGAGACTTGTCAAAAATTAAATGTAGAAGTCGTTGCAACACTTGCACAACAATGTTTGAAAGACGACATCCACTTTACTTTCTTATCAACCGATTTTGTATTTGATGGACAGGCGGGGCCATATGATGAAACGGCGGCCAGCAATCCATGCAATGCCTATGGACAGAGCAAATTGGATGCTGAGGCAGCAATTCTAGAATCTGGTTGTCGTGCAGCGATATTAAGAACCATTTTGGTTTACGGAATTATTGCAGACCGCAACAGATCCAATTTAGTACTTTGGGCAAAATCCAAGCTAGAGAATCAGGAAGCTATCAAAGTAGTTTCGGATCAATGGCGAATGCCAACTTGGGTTGATGATTTGGCAGAGGCATGTATTTTATGTATTGAAAGAAATGCCGAGGGCATCTACCATATTTCCAGCGATAAAATGTATAGCATATTGGAAGCTGTAGAAGCGGTTGCTGACTTTTGGGGCTATGACAAGAGCTTAATTAGCCCAATAAAAGCTGAAGAAATAGGACAATCTAAAAACCGTCCTCAGAAAACTGGGTTTATCTTGAGTAAAGCCATTCAGGAATTGGGTTATAAGCCAACATCCTTTTTGGACTCATTAAAATTTATTGAACAACAATATTCATACTATAGATCATAATCATGCAAGAGAAATACGCAAGGGAATCCTATACGGAGATGAACGAATTAGTTCTTCCCAATGATACCAACACCTTTGGAAACTTAATGGGTGGTAGATTATTATACTGGATGGATATTTGCGCTGCGATGGCAGCACAGAAGCATTGTAATAATCAGGTTGTGACGGTTTCAGTAGACAATGTTTCCTTCAAACGCTCCATCAAATTAGGGGAAGTTGTAACGATCGAAGCGCAGGTTACCCGTGCATTCAACACTTCAGTTGAGGTGAGAATGGAAATCTTCGCTCAAAACCTTCCTTTAGGCACCAAGGTGAAGTCCAATGAGGCTTACTATACCTTTGTATCCATTGATGAGAATGATCGCCCTAAGGCTATCCCAAAATTGATTCCGGAATCAGAAAAGGAAAAGACCTTATTTGCTGAAGCGATGCGAAGAAGAGAATTACGCTTGTTATTAGCTGGGAAATTAAAACCAGAAAATGCAACGGAAATAAAGAATTTGGTCAATTTATTCGAACATAAAGTCTAACAGAAATATCCCGGTCCATCAATCGGGATATTTTATTTTAGGGCTCAACGGTAAAGTGATGATCACTGCTGTTGTAAAGGCATCCTCATGGACTAATTTTTCAATGGCCAGGGAAGCTATTGGACTTGAATAATTACTATTGATGATATTGATTCTCTCAAGAACCCCCTTTAAGCCAAATGAACTCTGTTTAAACGCAGAAGATTTAAGGTTTGAATTTTCCTTGAAGCCTAAGCCATTATCCATTATTTTGATGATAATCTTGTTTTCATCTTCCAGGATGACAATCTTGATCAATCCCTTTTTCTTTTTTAAATGGCGAACCCCATGGTGAACCGCGTTTTCAACGACAGGCTGAATAAGCATGGAAGGAATTTTAATATCATCATTATTTAGATTATCATCCAAGGCGATATCAAAATCAAATGCATGGTTAAAGCGTTCCTGTTCGAGTTCCAGATAAAGTTTTAACAACATAATTTCAGATTTTAGACTCACGGTTGAAAATTGAGAATTCTCTAGAACCAACCGACTGATACTGGCAAATTTTTGAATCAGGTCGCTGGCGCTTTTACTATCTTTTTCGACCACATATGCCTCAATGGAATTCAATACATTAAAGATAAAATGAGGATTCATCTGGGAGCGGATGGCTTTCAACTCACTTTCATAAAGTTTCTGCTTATAATCATTTTCAAGTCGTTCCTGTTTCTCTTTTTCAATATCTGCAGCTTGCTCTTTGATTTTTATTTCATTCCGAATCAACTCTTCCTTCAAATTCTTATTATAATCAGCTTGGAGCTTATTGATCTTCTTATGTTCTTTGATCCTATAAAGGAAAAATAAACTAATAATGGAGACAAATAAGAGCACAAAGAAAATTTTAAACCAAATAGTGGCATACCAATGGGAGTCCAGCTTGATTGGGATCTTCCTAATTGTTGAAGACCAGTTTCCAAATTGATCTGCTACGCGAACCTGAAAGACATAATCCCCACCTTCCAAATTATTGTATAAGGCCATCAGGTCAGAAGAAGAGCTAATCCAATCTTCATCAAATCCGACTAAACGATACTGGAATTTCAGGTCGGGATTAATAATCTGCTCAGCTGCAGAAAAACTGATGGAGAAGTTGTTTTCATCAGGTTTAAGATGAATACTATTCTTTAACAATTCATAACTACGATCCAGATGCTGCACAGTAAACTTATTGAGCAAAGCCTTGATCATAGGGTCGGTTTCAGCTTGGAACTTAGGCAATGCTCCAGAAATAAGTCCTGAATCCGTACACCAAACAATTCGATCTGCATCAATAAAGTAATTATGCGTTTTTATTTCTTCAGGAGGATAGATTCCAGCAGATTCATTGAGATGGAAAAATTGTTTCTTTTGGGGTTGAAACAGCATGGTACCATCCAATGATTTCATCCAAAATAAACCATTCTTATCCTGTTGAATTTTGACAGTATACAACCATGGCTGCAAGGATTGTTCAGGATACTGAACAAAATCATAACCTTCAGGAGTTTTAATAATCTCCGCTATCCCAGAGCTGGAATTACAGAACCAAAACCTATTGTCATGATCGAGGAAAAAGGAAAAGACGGTATTGGATTGAATAGATTTTTCCTTTTTTTGGCCTTGGGAGAATTGCAGAAATCTTGGTTTTATTTTATTTTCCAATAGAACCAGCCCATAGCCATCCATGCCCAACCAAATAGAACCTTTAGCATCCATTCCAACACAAATTACTTTAGGATCAGGGAGACCATCTGCCACGTCAAACAGTTCAATAGTTTTGGATTGGAGATGATATTTATACAAGCCCGAATTCCATGACCCAATCCATAAGACCTTTTCTCCTGCAACAGTATCCAATAGAATAGAATTACAATCTGCTTTTCTGAATCCAAAAACATCGCCGGAGATTTCCAATGGGACCAATCCAGTCTTGGGATCAACAAATTGATAAACCCCATTATCAAGCGTTGAGAAATAGATTCCAGTTTCATTGGCAGTAACCTTTCCAATTTTTAAGGAATTCAACGAATAAGATGACTTGCGAACTTTTAGATCTTCATCTAACTCACCAAAGGAGTTTTCGGTTTTATACCATAGCTGTCCTTTCCAGCGAAAAAGTTCTGTAATGGGATTATTATCCAAATTTGGAATTAAGGTATTGACTTGATTTAATTGGCTAGAATAAAAAAATAAGCCAGCATCACTCGCCATCCAGTAACCATTCTTGACGACACAAAAGTCATGGACGCGCATAGGTTTGGACATCAAAGGCATAAGGTCTTTTAAAGTGATATGTTCGACCTTCTGATTATCGATTTGATAGGTATATAACCCATTGGAAACATGACCTATCAAAACTTTATTTTCAACCGGCCAATAAGAGATATTACTGACACTGTTGTCATAATAATTGATGCTTTTGTTCCAACCTAAGATTGAGGTTTGAACCTGTTGAAAGTTGTAATCTGCTGAAATCAGGTCATAATCATAATATCCGGTATAAAATCGATCAGGTCTCAATACTACGCCATCAACTGCATTCTCACCAGGATTTTTTAAGTCGATTTGTTTGGAGGCATGAGTGTTTGGGTTGTAATAAATCAATCCATTATAACGGGTTCCCATCCAAATATTTCCTAAGGAATCTTCATCCAAGCTAAAAATAGTGAGGTAATTTTTATTGTCAATTCCAGGGATTGAAATCTGTTTAATTTCTCCTGTTTCGGGGTTCAAGGATTGGAGATCGGTTTCTTGCCCAGAAAAATAAATCAGTCCAGATTTGGATGCCAATACATCATAGAGATTTGTTTTGATCAAGCCCTTATTACTCACCTTTGCCTGATAAGCCTTTAGGTTTTCCCCTTCAGGCTTGGTACGATCATAACAGATCAATCCGCGGCTATTGGTGGTTATCCAGATTCTATTTTTCGCATCAATGGTCAAATTTCCTAGATAATTCATTAGGATATCACTATTCCTATCAAATTTGATATGGTTAAAGGAATGTCCATCGAAATAGGAAAGTCCATTTCTGCCACTCATCCAGATTAGACCATTATTATCTTCGGCAATACCATGAATTTCATTACTGCTGAGCCCTTCTTTTTCCGTAAAATGCAAGAAATTATAGATTCGGTTTTGAGACTTCACTCCCGAATACATAAAAACCAAGGCACATAAAACGGACAAAAAAAGTCTAAAATTCATTTTGGCATCAGAATGATGTAAATAACCTATCCATCAATTGCTTTTTTTTATTCGGAGATACTTCGATCTCGGAACCATCTTCTAACTCTACTGTTCCTCCCTCCCCTTTTCTATATTTAACGACATAATCCAGGTTCACGATGACACTCCGGTTTACTCTAAACAATTGGGTATTCTCTAATAACATTTCAAATTCCTTTAAGGTTCTGGAAACGATTATTTTAGATAAATTATTGAGGTAAAAAATACTATAATTACTCATCGCCTCAATTCTTAGGATATCATCTTTTCTCACCAAGTGGATACCTTCAGCTGTAGGTAAAGCAATTCTACTGGTATGGAGGTGATTTTCGTTGGAATCGGCCTTTTTCAGTTTAACCTTTTGGGAAATCCGAAGTTCAAGCTTAACCATTGCTTTTCGGAGTTCCTCATTATTAACAGGTTTCAAAAGATAATCCAATGCATTGGCTTTGAGTGCATCCAGAGTATAGATATTATATGCAGTCACGAATATGACTTCAAATTCAAATTGACCAAGTTTTTCGAGAAACTCAAATCCATTCATGAAAGGCATTTCAACATCCAGGAAAAGGATGTCACATTCTATTTTCGGAAGTTCTATCAGAGCTTCCTGAGGGTCATTAAATACAGCTTCTACTTGTAGCAATTCCTGGAATTCCTGCAATTTATGCTGCAATAATCCGCTTCCGCGAATTTCATCATCCAAAATTACTGCCTTTATCATACGCTGAACCACTGGTTATTAATAGTTTAGTATGTATAAAGTTATTTTTAATTTTTGAATTATCAGATTAGAATGAGCGAAGTCTGCTTTTTAGATTATCAATAAGGTTAGGTATTGAGCAAAAAAAACTCCCGATTGGGAGTTTCTTATATTTTATTCAGCATTGCCGAGTTGGACGATACGGTCAAACTCTTCAGCTTTTAAAGGCATTACGGAAAGTCTTCCTTGACGAACCAAAGCAATATCCTGAAGTAAAGGGTCGGCTTTGATGGTTTCCAAGGTAACTGGATGTTTAAAGGTTTCGACTGGAGCCAGGTCCACGACTACCCAGCGTTCATCTTCAGTAGTAGGGTCCTGGTAGAATTCTTTGATTACCTTCGCCAAGCCAACGACTTCTTTACCCTCATTACTATGATAATAGAGAACCAGATCTCCTTTTTTCATAGCTTTCAGATTATTTCTGGCTTGATAATTACGAACTCCATCCCAGAAAGTTTCCCCATCCTTGTTAAATTGTTCCCAACTATACTTAAATGGTTCAGATTTCACTAAAAAGTAATCCATATTATATTTACATTTTGCCAATTACGGAATTGGCGGATTCAATTAATTTTGTTGTTCTAAGATTTCCATCTTATCGGCATAATGAGCACAATAATCGCGTAAATCACCGATAATCTTTTCAGCCATTGGGTCACCGCCAGATGATCTTAGGAAAGAATCTCCTAAAGTTTGTAGGGTTTCATAAAAGAAACGTTTCATTTCATCATATGGCATATCCTTCGTCCAAAGGTCAATTCTTAAAGAGTTTTTATATTGGGCGTCCCAAAGAGCTAAGAACATAGCTTTTGCGGGAAGCACTTCTGTATTTTGTCCATCCGTTGAACTCCACTGAATAGTATCAGGCACATTGTTATCATCTAACTCGATTTGGAGTTTGATCTCTGCTTTCTTCATATCTAAAACTGTAATTTTATTAACATTGAAACAATTCCCACGACCAGAATAAACCCTATTTGCATCATCCATAATCGCTGTACATTCTTGGTCCATAAACGGAAAAGGATGTCTACGACAATTAATACAATGGATAAAATAAGAAGCATTCCCCAAGAGAACAAAGGTTTTTCACCGGTTCCCATTTCAGAGACTGCCCATACCAAAATACAAGCTAGTGTTATATTCAGAGGGGTTAATTTCATCTCTTTTTCCCTGGTTTATTGTTCCCTTTATTTCCAGGTTTTGCTTTTCCACGGCTTGATTTTCTGGCGTTGTTCGCTTTTATCACATATTTCTTTTCGTGGAAGGCACCTTTGAAATCAGGGTCATCTTTTTTCTTCTGATTATCTATTTCCCTAGCGATGGACTGTTTTTCATCGAAAGGTGTTTTTTCAACAATGACATCCGCCGGCAATTCCTTGACAGGAATAGATTGACGGATAAGTTTTTCAATTTTTGAGATGTAATATTCCTCAGCAGGATTACAAAATGTAATGGCATCTCCGGTTTGGAATGCTCTACCTGTACGTCCAATTCGATGTACATAATCCTCGATTACGATTGGCACATCAAAATTAATCACGTGACTGACTTGAGAAACATCTAATCCTCGAGCAGCAACATCCGTTGCCACCAAAATCCGTACTTCACCATCTTTAAAGGCGTTGATGGAGTTAATTCTGGTATTCTGCCCTTTGTTAGCATGAATTACCCGAACATCATCAGGACCATACTTACGTTCCAAGAAAGAATATACTCTGTCAGCAACAACCTTTGTTTTACAAAAAACGATGATTCTATTGAAGGTTTCATCATCTTTAAAGAAATGTTGCAATAAATTGATCTTTGTTTTCAGATTTGGAACATGATACAGTTCCTGAGTCACTGTTTTTGCTGGAGTTGCTTGTTCCGTTACCTCAATAACGGTTGGAAAAGCCAAGAAGTCACCGGCGATTTTTCTAACCAGTTCACTCATTGTCGCTGAGAACAATAAGTTTTGTCTTTTTCTAGGGACAATTTCAAGGATTCTATGGATTTTTCCAATAAATCCCATGTCCATCATTTTATCGGCTTCATCCAGAACGAGGAATTTCAAGCTTTTCACATTAATATCCCCTTCCAGATATAGATCTAGGAAACGACCTGGAGTAGCGACGATAATATCGCAACCATTTTTAAGGAGTTCTTTTTGGGTTTTAGGTCCCAAACCGCCATATAGAAGCACGGTTCTAAGATCTAAATAGGTTGAGAACTGTTTAATATGTTCTTCAATCTGCATTGCCAATTCTCTGGTTGGGCTTAAAATTAAGGCTCTAGGATCATTTCCTTGGGCATATTTCAGCTTCATCAACATAGGTAGGACAAATGCAGCGGTCTTACCGGTTCCGGTTTGGGCAATTCCCATTACATCCTGTCCAGCGAGGATTGGAGTAATTGCTTTTTCCTGAATTTCAGTGGTGGTTGTATACCCTGCTTCAGCTATAGCATTTAGGATTTGCTTATTAAATTTAAAGTCTTCAAATGACGCCATCTCGGCAAAGATAGTTAAATCCAAGGACATGCATGGCGCTGATTTCCTTACAAATCATTTTGATTTGCGCATAAATTCCAGCAAATTTGTTTACCAATAAAAAGGTTGATATGAAAAAACTAGTATTACTATGTGTGCTAACGCTCGTTAGTACCTTCTCATTTGCAGATGAGGGCATGTGGTTCCTGATGCACCTAAAGCGTCTGAACGAAGCTGACATGCAAAAGAAAGGCTTGAAATTAACAGCCGAAGAAATTTATAGCATCAATAATTCCAGCTTAAAAGATGCTATCGTACAATTTAATGGTGGATGTACCGCTGAGATTGTATCTGGAAGTGGTTTAGTATTTACCAACCACCACTGTGGCTATGGTGCGATTGCTGAATTATCAACTCCTGAACACGATTACTTAACCAATGGATTTTGGGCTAAAAATCACAGTGAAGAATTAAAGCCTAAATCTTTATTCGTACGTTTTTTCGTACGTATGGATGATGTTTCAAAACGTATCTTGGGCTTAGTAAACGACAAGATGTCGGAAAAAGAGCGTGAGAAAGTAATCAATCAAGAGATTGCAAAAATTCAACAAGAAAACAGTGAGGGTGGAAAATATGTAGTTTCAGTTCGTCCATTCTACAATGGCAATGAATATTACTACTTCGTTTATCAAGATTTTACTGACGTTCGTTTAGTAGGTACTCCTCCGAGCAGCATTGGTAAATTTGGTGGTGATACAGATAACTGGGAATGGCCACGTCATACCGGCGACTTCTCGATTTTCCGTGTTTATGCTGATAAAGATGGTAATCCAGCTGCTTATTCAAAGGATAATGTTCCCTTGAAACCAAAAAGATTCTTACCAGTAAGTATCAAAGGATTCCAAGATGGAGATTTCTCGATGATCTTAGGTTACCCAGGTCGTACAAACCGTTGGATGAACGCAGCAGGTATTGACCAAAATGTAAACTACGCATACCCTGCATGGGTTGAAGCTTCAAAAGTAGGTATGGATGCCATGAAAAAATACATGGATAAAGACCAAGCTGTAAAATTAAACTATGCTTCTAAATATTCTGGAGTTGCCAACTATTGGAAGAATAGACAAGGAATGATCGATGCCTTGAAAAAACACAAGACAGCCGCAGCGAAGCGTAAGCAAGAGAAGAAATTCAACAAATGGGCAAACCGTGCTGAGAACAAGGAGAAGTATGGCAATGTTATAGCAGTCATCAATGATTACTATGCAAAAACAAATGATAAGGCGAGACAAGACAACTATTTAGTTGGTATGTTACGTTCTTCGACATTTGCAGCTATGCCAGCTTCATTAGGCGCTGGTCTAAAACAATATGCTCAGGAAAATGAAGCTAAGCGCAAAGAGATGGCTCCACGTTTGGAAGCATTTATTGCAGACAACTATGAAAAGGCTCACATGCCATTAGAGGTTGATGTTTTAGCAGATGAGTTAAACTTATATGCTGCAAAAGGTGGCGAAATTTCAACTTATGTTCGCGATATGGCGAGCAAAAACGGTGGAAACTTCCAATCGGATATTCAGTCAGCATTTGATAATTCTGTATTTGGTTCACAAGCAAAATTAGCTGAGTACCTAAAGAACCCTAAGGCAGAATTAATTGATTCAGATCCTCTTTACAAGTTATCCTCAGCATTGATGGATAAATACCGTGAGACTTCTCCAGAGGCAGAAAAAATGAACGATGAGTTCTTGACTGCATCCCGCAAATATATCGCAGGAGTATTGGAAATGGATCCAAATGGTAAATATTATCCGGATGCGAACTCGACTTTAAGATTGACTTATGGTACCATTCGCGCCCTTCCGAAAGATAAAAGAAACGATGCTAAGCAAAATTTTTATACCACATTGAAAGGTACTATTGCAAAATATAAACCTGGAGATGAGGAATTCGATTTACCTAAAAAGTTAATGGAATTATATGAAAATAAGGACTTTGGACGTTATGCTGATAAAGCAGGTTATCTCCCAGTTAACTTTTTAAGTGATCAGGATATTACCGGTGGTAACTCAGGATCCCCAGTTTTAAATGGTAATGGAGAATTAATTGGCTTGGCTTTTGATGGAAATATTGAAGCAATGGCAGGAGACGTGATTTTTGATCCTAAGTTGCAACGCACTATTTCGGTTGATATCCGATATGTTCTTTTCATAATTGACAAGTTTGCGGGAGCACAAAACATTATTGACGAATTGAAAATAGTAGAGTAGATGCCACAAAAAAGGCGTTTATAACACAAAAAAACATTTTAAAATTCGCATTGTTTGCTTTCCTTTTGTATATTTATGATATATTAGAGAATTAATTAAGAAAAACTAAAATTATATTAATTAAAAAATGGAAAACTACACTAAATTAAAAGAGCTAGTAGCTTCAATCGAAGCTGACGCAGAAAAATTCTTCAATAATGGAAACTCTGCAGCAGGAACACGTGTTCGTAAAGGGTTACAAGAAATCAAAACTTTAGCTCAAGACATTCGTAACGAAGTTACTTCGAAGAAAAACGATTCAAAGAAATAATTCGTTGAATTAGAGCATAAAAATCCCGGTTTTAAAAAGCCGGGATTTTTTTTTGTCTTCAACCATGATTTGGAGGATTTGAGGATGGGCCAGGAAAATGGGGGAAGGATATGGTCTGAAAGTCGAAAAACTGAAACGGGAAACGCTATTTGGGGATAGGCAGGAAGTCTAAATACTAAATACTAACTACTAATTACTAAAATAAGGGACAGGCAGGAAGTCTAAATACCAAATACTAACTACTAAATACTAAGAAAAGAGCCAAATAAATTTGGCTCTTTGCATCATCATTAATTGAGTTACTTAATATATAAAATTTGTTGGAATTAGAGCAGCATGGCAGCCATAATTAGGCTGAACTGTTTGTCGGTCATCCAGCGGCCGAAGATTTCTTTAAAGCGAACTCTGGCTTCTTCGCGGGTCATGGTTTCAGCTTTCTTTTTGAAAATATTGGAGTTGACCGTTGTAGCAGTCATCTCAACCTTGGTGGCGTAGATGTTGAAGTGTTGCTCTGGAACTACTAGACCTAGAATCATACCTGGCAATCCATGTACGGTACTTGGAGCAGCAGAGGTAGGGATTTGGTCAGTATAGAAAGCAACGACGTACACAGAGTCTAAAGTGACTCCATTGGCTCTTCTACAATCATAGCCTGCAATGTTTCGATACTCGTTGGTGATTTTCCATTTCACATTGGTCAAAGAGTCCTTTATGTTGACTTGAGATCCACCCATTTCCATGGTCAATAAGGATTCATTCTTATCCAAATTCTGATAGATCTTAGCACCGTAATCCAATAATCCCATTCTCAATAAATTGGAAACTAATTGTGACTGCTCCTTTTCTACGGGCTCTACACTGATTTCAGGACCACTAAATGAAAGCTTCTTGGTTAATACCGCTGTTTCAGGAGCTTTCGTCATCATTTCTTCAAAATACTTTTTGGAGAAATTATCATCCTTTAAAGTTTGAAGATGTCTACGCATCAGATTCTTGACGTGAACCGTTTTATCGTAAGTGATTACCCCTTGCTCAGGGAAAAATGCGTATTGTGCCTTAGCAAATCCAACACTTAAGATTGCTAATAATATGGTTGTGATAATATTTTTCATTTTCATAATTACTCAGCTCCTTTCATTGATGTAAACTCCCAAGTCAATTTCAACATGTAATATCTAGAGATATTATTGAATGTTTGTTGGGTAAATCCTTGACCAGTCTGTCTTCTGCTAAAGCCAACATTCTGGTTAAATAAGTCATTCACATAGAAGTTAACAGTCAGGTTTTCATTCTTCATGAACTTCTTCTGTATTCCTGGATTAAACTTAAGACGGCTGAAATCTGTTGGTAATGTTTTTGTCGCAGCTTCATATTCGAAATTGATCTCTCCAGTAAATTGAATCTTGGCTGGTAGGTAATAAGTGTATCTACCGTAAGAATCAAAAGTAAAACCTGAGGAGTTCAATTCTGGATTTAAAGTTGTTTCCATCACTCTGTACCCTGGAGAAAAACTGATATTAAAGTCAAATCCCTTGGTCGTACTTTTTTGAAAACCAATATCTCCACTGAATCCATAGCTGATATTTTTATTTTCTTCAAATTCATTAGGATTCGCAGCATTGGTTAAGTCCTTGATTTTATTATAGTAATTATTCAAGTTACCATTTGCACCAAGGCTCATTTTGATCTGATGCTTTTTGATAAGATCGAAGAAATATCCACCGTATAAATAACCGTTTAACATGGCTTTGTCCGAGTTCACATAGTACATTTCACGACGTGAAGAAGGGTAAATTACCACATCTGTTTGAATTGCATCTAAGGTTTGAGTCAAACCAATTCCAGAATAGATATTCTTACCTTTCAACATATCATAGTAAAAATAGTTCAGATTGAAATTGTTGGATACTGATGGTTTTAATTCTTCATTTCCAAAATACTGGTTCATTTGATCCTCATTTTGTCTAAGCGGTTGAATCTGGAACAAAGAAGGTAATGAATTTGATCTGTTATACGACAAGTTCAATGACTTTGCTTTTGAGAAATTATATCTGAAACGTGCTCTTGGGTTGTAAGTCAAGTAATTTCTGCTCATTTCATTATTCTGCAAGTTATTTTTCTGATACATATCATCATGTCTGATATTGTTGGTCAGATTGAACTCGATTTTTTCAGCCTTATAGTTAAAGGTTAGATTAGCTGCATTACGAACGGTATTGAAGTTAAAATCATTACTGAAGATATCATCAAACTCTGTGTAATTACCATCAGCATCTTTATTATAGGCACTATTTACCGAATGTGCTTTTGAGTTGGTGTATTCATATCCTAAAGCCATATTGATTTTCTTGGAAATAGGTTCTGAATATGTTGCACCAGCCATAATAGAGCTAGTATTCGACGTGTTATCCTTAAACTGGTCAACCAATTGTTCCTGGTTAGTAACTTTATCTACCAAAGAAGAGTTTAGGAACATATCCGTTTCAGACTTCCCATTATTTCCAGTGAACTTCATACTGAATGAACGACCTTCTTTAGCGAATTTCCTAGTGAAGTTTGCATCGTAATTGAAATCATTACTATTGGAAGTGATATCTTGTGTTCTATCATTTTCCGATCTTAATACCCCATCCAAATAACTTTCCCCTTTCAAAGAAGTGTTATTTTCATTTTTCATTTTCGACGCTGCAACACGTAAGGTCAAGGTCGTTAACGAGTCGATTTTATAATCATATTTGGTATTAAAACGGTGTCCTAAACTTTTGGAAGCATCTTGATTACTGTTTTCAGAATAGGAAAGACCATCTTTTAATGCTGTCTGATTAATGGAATTGGTGGTCACTTCATTTTCTGCTAAACCATATTTATAGTTTAAGTTCAGTTTATGATTTTTTTCTTTCCAAGCATCCATGAAGGAAACACCAGCTGTTAATACGCGAGGTTGTCCTCTATTGGTATTGTTGAGAAAGCCCCCACCACCAGTTATCATAATTCCACCATCATCAAGAACAGTAACATTACTATTATCAATACCAAATTTTTCAGCTTCACGCCAATCTAAATCCGTTGTACCATTATTTGAGGTAATTCCGAAAGCAGAGATTTTCTGAGAACCTTTGAACTTATTGACAGCAGCTTTACCCATGTAATATCCGGATTTATTATCCAGACCGCCGCCACCTTCTAATAAGCCAAACATTCCGTTTTTAGCGTCTTCTTTTAATTTAACATTAATGGTTTGTATGCGTTGGCCATCATCCACCCCAGTACGTTCAGCTTCTTCGGATTTCTTTTCAAAAACCTGAACTTTATCTACCATATCCGAACGAATATTCCGGGTTACCAATTTCGGGTCATCCCCAAAGAATTCTTCCCCATCGACCAGTACTTTTTCAACGGTCTTACCTTGAGCCGTGATTTTACCACTCGCATCGACTGAAATCCCGGGTAGAACCTTTAATAGATCCTCCACCTTGGCATTCTTCTCGGTAGTAAAGCTGGAGGCATCGTATTCTACGGTATCCCCTTTGATTACGATTGGAATTTTACCAGTTACCAAAACCTCTTCGATTAAGTTGGCGGCACTTTGTAAACCGATTTCACCGAGGTTTTTGTTGCCGGAGCCTTTATTAATAGTTTCAAAAAAGTCTCCGAATTTGGGATAACTCACAATGAGCAAATAATCCGAAGTATCAGGATTATTTAAGGTGAATTTACCATCTTGATTAGCACGTGTAAAGTCGACCAAAATGGAGTCTCTGGCATGCAAAAGCATGACTGATGCGTTAGTAAGTTTTGTTTTGTCAGTTTCATCAACGACTGTTCCCGTGATTTTGGTCTGGGCAAAACTTGCAAGTGAAAATAAACCGAAGGAAAGGCTTAGAATTACTTTGGTTAGTAGTTTCATAAAAAAGTTAAAGTTTCAAATCAAATAAAGGCAAAGCTAAATTATCACTATTGTGAGAAATAAAAGGAAAATGTAAAGTATTTAACAATCATTTAACACAAGACCATTAAGAATGAGTTTTCATTCATTAAAAATTTCTAAAATAATATGTCGGAGGAAGAAAGGAAAAGTTACATCATTTGTAAAAATATATTTCATTACCTTTGTAAAAACACTTTTGAAATGCAAAAAATCAAAGACTATGTAGAAGCAAACAAAGATCGCTTCTTAGAAGAATTATTTGAATTACTGCGCTTTCCATCAGTTAGTGCTGACCCACAGTATAAGGAAGGTGTACTAAATACGGCAGAATTTGTAGCTCAAAAACTTAAGGATGCTGGCGCAGACAAGGTAGAAATTTGTCCTACTGCAGGTTATCCTATCGTATATGGGGAGAAAATCATTGACCCAAGCTTACCGACAGTTTTAGTTTATGGACACTATGATGTTCAACCGGCAGATCCTATTGAATTATGGGAGACTCCACCTTTTGAGCCTACTGTTCGCGATGGTAAAATTTATGCTCGCGGATCAGCGGATGACAAAGGACAATTTTACATGCACGTAAAAGCGTTCGAATACATGATGAAAGAGAATGAATTAGCATGTAATGTGAAATTCATGATCGAAGGCGAGGAAGAAGTTGGTTCAGCGAACTTAGGCATTTTCGTGAATGCAAATAAAGAGCGCTTAAAAGCTGATGTAATTGTAATTTCAGATACATCTATGATCAGCTTGGAGAACCCATCCCTAGAAACTGGCTTACGTGGTCTTTCATATGTAGAAGTTGAAGTAACTGGTCCAAACCGTGATTTACACTCTGGTGTTTATGGTGGTGCAGTTGCCAATCCAGCGACTATTCTTTCAAAAATGATTGCTTCCTTACATGATGAGAACAATCATATTGCTATTCCAGGTTTCTACGATGATGTATTGGAATTGACCGATGCAGAGCGTAAAGCATTGAATGAAGCACCTTTTGATGTTCAAGAATATGAGCAAGACTTAGGAGTTCAGGAATTATGGGGTGAAAAAGGTTTCACTACGATTGAGCGCACAGGTATCCGTCCTACTTTGGAGGTTAATGGAATCTGGGGTGGATATATCGGAGAAGGTGCAAAAACTGTATTGCCATCGAAAGCATTTGCTAAGATTTCAATGCGTTTAGTTCCTAATCAAAATTCAGAGCGTATCACTAAATTGTTCAAAGAACATTTTGAGAAGATTGCTCCTAAATCAGTAAAAGTAGAGGTTAAACCGCATCACGGAGGTGAGCCAGTGGTTACACCTACAGATAGCATTGCTTACAAAGCAGCTGAAAAAGCATTGGAAGATACTTTCAATAAAAAACCAATCCCTACAAGAGGTGGAGGATCAATTCCAATTGTTGCTCTATTCGAAAAAGAATTAGGAATTAAAACTGTTCTTTTAGGATTCGGTTTAGATTCAGATAACCTGCACTCTCCTAATGAGAAGTACGGAATCGAAAACTACTTGAAAGGAATTGAAACTATTCCTTTATTCCATAAATATTACGCGGAATTAAGTAAATAAAATAAAAAGCTTCACAATCGTGAAGCTTTTTATATTTTTATACCATCGCAAAACGATGTTATAGGAAGATATGTTAATAATTTTAAAGAAAATCCATAGGTTATTATATTTTATATCTGTCCTATTTTTCTTTTCATTAAGTTTTCCCATTCTCTATTTCCTTTCAAAAAATCCGATAAAGCATTATTCGGCGATTGTTTGGTTTCGCAAATGGATATCCATCCTGAGTGTACATTTAGTTGGAATACGGTTCAAAATCCATTATGAAGAACCGGTAGACTGGTCAATTCCCTATATCATTTGCCCCAACCATACATCCATTCTCGATATCACGGCATTAACTTATTTATGTCCGCAGGAATTTTCGTTTGTTGGAAAAGTTGAATTGCTAAAGAATCCTGTAACCCGGATATTTTTTAAATCCATAGATATTCCTGTAAACCGAACAAGTAAGATATCGGCATTTAAGGCTTTTAAACGGGCGACAGAGTTATTGAAAGAAGGAAAATCTGTAGTTATCTTTCCGGAGGGGAAGATTGATGAGGAATATCCACCTAAACTTCATAGTTTCAAAGCTGGGGCATTTAAGATGGCCCTAGAAAACCATACTCCTATCCTACCTGTAGTCATTCATAATGCCTGGGAAATATTGTTTGATGATGGTGCCAGGTTTGGCTCCAAACCCGGAGTGATTCATATCTCAGTCCTTAAACCAATCAACTATCATCCTAGTCAAAGTCAAAAATATGATTCCATTGAAATGGAAGTTTATGAGAAAATGAAAAAAGTTTGGAATCAGGGACATTAATTTTACGAATTCTTTTATTTTAATAAACTGAATTACTGCAAGATAAGGTTATTAACAAAGAATTAAAGATAATTTACTTGCATTAGTTAAATTAAATATTATTTTTGCGAAAACGTGAAACTTAATTAAAGAGATATGTATTGGACACTTGAATTAGCTTCTCATTTAGAAGACGCTCCATGGCCAGCGACAAAAGACGAATTAATAGATTACGCTATTCGCTCAGGAGCACCAGTTGAAGTAATTGAGAATCTTCAGGCGTTGGAAGATGATGGTGAACCTTATGAAAACATTGAGGAAATCTGGCCAGATTATCCAACAAAAGATGATTTCTTTTTCAACGAAGACGAATATTAAAAATCGGTATAGAAAGCGCCTTGATGAAGGGCGCTTTTTTGTTAATGCTTCGTAAATTAATGCAATGGATTAATCCTTTTGTTATTTATTTGGTCAATAGAACGACAATAGAAAATAAAGAATGAAACATTATTTAATTTATTTTTTCCTTTTATTAACTCCTATCCTATCATTTGCACAGCATGAACATGAGGAAGAAGAAGAACAAATGGAAAGAAATTTTAACAGTCTCGATATTGCAACGGATTTTATTTATGACCTAAATAATAAGGAAATTCCTTTGGATGTAATTTTGAGTAAATGGGTCATAGTTGAGGAACCTTCGGATGAATTATATGACTATCTAGAAGTCAGCTTGGAGGAAATCCGGTTGAACCTGACCAGTAAGAATATAGATCAGATTGAGATCAAAAACTACAGCCAATTACCGCGAAAGGAAGTTCGCGATATCGACCCAGAGGGTTTGAATGTCAATGACATGTACTTTATATATTATAAAAATAGATTGGTTACCAGTATCTATGTTGAAGGCGACAAGATCGGATCATTCACTTTGGTTTCCAAGGGAGATGAACGCGCACATTTTGTCCTATATTAACAAATAATCATTTTTTCTTAGGATTTCTTGCAATTATCAAAAACATCTAGGATATTTGTTAAACTAACGATGAATACAATTCAATTCAATACAACTTGGTGGTGGCACAACAAATAATGTTGTGGCAAACACCTATTGGTTGAATTAAAGAACTAAATAATAGTGGGCTTGCCTTGTTGGCAAGCCCTTTTTTATTACAAAATATGAAAGAAATTCTAGCGCATTTATTTGAATATAAGTCCTTCAGCAGAAAGGAAGCTTATGACATCCTGACCAATATTGCTACCGGGAAATATGATAATCATCAGATAGCGGCCTTTATGACCATCTATGGAATGCGCAGCATCCGGGTTGAGGAATTGGGTGGCTTCCGAGATGCGATGTATGACCTTTGTAATAAGGTTGATTTTAACGGTTATGAACTGATTGACATGTGTGGAACGGGTGGTGATGGCAAAAACACTTTCAATATTTCAACCTTAGCCTCATTTGTGGTGGCTGGAGCAGGATATCATGTTGCAAAACATGGGAATGTGGGCGTATCATCCAGCTGTGGGTCTTCAAATGTGATGGAATATTTAGGTTATACTTTCACAACAGATAAGGATGTTTTGGAAAAACAGTTGGAGACCTCCAACATCTGTTTTCTACATGCGCCATTGTTTCATCCAGCGATGAAAACCGTAGCTCCTATTAGAAAGGCATTGGCTGTAAAAACCTTCTTTAATATGCTTGGCCCATTAACCAATCCTGCAAATCCAAAGTTTCAATCCGTAGGTGTTTTTAGTTTAGAACTTGCACGTTTATATGCTTATCTATATCAAAATACCGATAAACAATATAGTATCATGCATGCTCTGGATGGTTATGACGAGATTTCCTTGACTGGAGATTTCAAGGTGATCAACAATCAGGGTGAAAACTACTTTACAGTTGATGAATTAGGATTTACGGCAGTTGATGCGAATGACCTAGCAGGCGGAGATAGTATCGAAGATGCTGCAAAAATATTCAGGCAGATCATTGAAGGAAAAGGAACAGATATTCAAAACAATGTCGTATTGACAAATGCAGCTTTCGGGATTAAGACATTCCACCCAGAGAAAAGCTTTGGCGATTGTTATTATGAGGCTGAAGCCTCTTTGTTGGGGCTAAAAGCATTGAACAGTTTTAAAACATTAGTTAATGCCTAAAGAATTTTTGATCAAGGTTTGTGGAATGAAGGAGCCAGATAATATCTTACAGCTCCTAGAACTTCCTATCCACTATATGGGGCATATTTTTTATAAGAAATCAGCTCGATATGTTGGAGACCTAGAAAACCTTGATATTTCAAAAAACATTAAAAAAACAGGAGTTTTTGTAAACTCGAGTATTGCGGAGATTCTGGAAAGTGTAAATAGGTTATCCCTGAAAGCCGTACAATTGCATGGGGATGAAACAGCGGAAATGGCATCTGCCCTAAAGTCCGAAGGATTGGAAGTGATAAAAGCTTTTGGAATTGATGAGGAATTCGATTGGAAGCAATTGGAATCCTTTGTGGACCATGTGGATTTTTTCCTGTTTGACAGTAAGAGTCCGGCTTATGGCGGAACAGGAAAAGCTTTTAACTGGCAAAAGCTGAAGGAATACCCTTTCGAAAAACCATATTTTTTAAGTGGAGGGCTATCCTTGGAGAATCTTGAGGAAGCCATAAACTTTGAAGATAAAAGATTAGTAGGTCTGGATTTGAATTCGAAGTTTGAAATCGAGCCAGGTCTTAAAGATATTGAAAAATTAAAATTAGCATTGAAAACCATACGAAATGAGCAAATATCAAGTAAATAATAAAGGATACTACGGACCATTTGGAGGGGCCTATATTCCTGAGATGCTGTACCCGAATGTTGAGGAATTGCAACAGCAGTATTTGGAGATTATGGAAGATCCTTCCTTCAAGCAGGAATTTGAGTACTTATTACGTGATTATGTAGGCAGACCTTCCCCCTTATATCATGCTCAAAGGCTTTCGGAAAAATACAATGCGAAGATTTTCTTAAAACGTGAGGATCTAAACCATACGGGAGCACATAAAATCAATAATACCATTGGTCAGATTTTGTTGGCAGAGCGTTTGGGCAAGAAGCGGATTATTGCGGAAACCGGAGCAGGCCAACATGGAGTTGCGACAGCGACAGTTTGTGCTTTGAAAGGTCTTGAATGTGTGGTTTATATGGGTGAAATTGATATTCAGAGACAAGCACCAAATGTTGCCCGCATGAAGATGATGGGGGCAAAAGTTGTGGCAGCGACTTCTGGAAGTAAGACTTTAAAAGATGCAACCAATGAAGCTTTGCGAGATTGGATCAATAATCCAGTGGATACGCATTATATAATTGGTTCTGTGGTAGGGCCACATCCTTACCCGGATATGGTTGCTCGCTTTCAATCTATTATTTCTGAGGAAACCAAGAAACAACTTTTAGAGAAAACGGGGAAGACGACTCCTGATATTGTGATGGCATGTGTTGGTGGTGGTTCAAATGCAGCGGGAATGTTTTATCATTTCTTGGACGATGAGGATGTGCAACTGATAGCGGTTGAGGCTGCGGGTCATGGGGTTGATAGCGGAGAGTCGGCAGCAACAACTGTATTAGGGAATGAAGGGGTATTACATGGTAGCCGTTCGATATTGATGCAGACAGAGGATGGACAGGTGATTGAACCTTATTCCATTTCTGCAGGATTGGATTATCCTGGTATTGGACCGCAACATGCATGGCTATTTAAATCGGGGCGCGGAACCTACGTGAGTGCAACAGATGATGAGGCTATGCAGGCAGGATTGCAATTGACAAAACTAGAGGGGATAATTCCTGCCATCGAAAGTTCACATGCCTTGGCTCACTTGGAAAAGATGAACTTCAAGGGAGATGAGACTGTTGTTATCTGTCTTTCAGGACGTGGCGACAAGGATTTGGATAATTACATGAAATACTTTGGCTTTTAATATGATACAATTAAATAAACAAGCAAACGGATTGCTTTCCATATATTTTACAGCAGGCTACCCATCATTGGATAGTACACTAGATATCGCTGAGGCTTTAGAAAAAGCAGGTGCTGATTTTTTAGAAATTGGATTCCCGTATTCTGATCCTGTTGCTGATGGTCCAACCATTCAACATAGTTCAGAAGTAGCATTAAAAAATGGCATGACCTTAAAGGTCTTGTTTGAACAGTTGAAAGATCTTCGGAAAAGGGTTTCTATCCCTGTTTACCTCATGGGTTATGTAAATCCTGTTATTCAATTTGGTGTTGAAAATTTCTGTAAGGCCTGTAAAGAAGTTGGTGTTAATGGTACTATAATCCCTGATTTGCCGATGTATGAGTATGAGGAATTGTATCAAGGCGTTTTTGAGGAGAACAATGTTAGCAATGTATTTCTGGTAACTCCACAAACTTCAGAGGACCGCATTCGCAAAATTGATTCACTTTCCACCAGTATTATCTATTTATTATCCTCGAATGCAACCACAGGAACGAAATTAAATGTTCAGGAGCAATCAGAGACGTATTTTAAAAGGATCAAGGATATGGATTTGAAGAATCCTATTGTGATAGGGTTTGGGATCCATAACAAAGATACCTTTGAGAAGGCGACTAAATATGCAAATGCTGCCATCATTGGAACTGCCTTTGTTAAGTTATTATCAGAGGAAGATTATTTAAAAAAGATTCCGGAATTTATAAGTTCGATAAAAGGATAAGAAAAAGGGGATGAAATTTCATCCCCTTTAATGTGTTCATTTTTGTCTGAATTTTTAAGCTCATCAAAAAATTCATGGCTTAGAGATATCAAAAAGCCATGAATTAATATTAATTAACTCTTCTCAGAATTTTGTTGAATAGGAAAATTACCAAGATTCCTGCTGATACAAGACTTACCAAGCCAAAATATAGCAGATTTGGATGTGCAGCTATTGTTTCCATAAAAAAAGGTTTATAAAGTACTAAGTCAATTCTAATATAAATAGTGTGAATTCTTTTGACAAGAAAAATTTACAATTAATTATCCACATATTAATATTGAGTTCCTTATATTTGGGGTCGTCATGAGAAAAATTGTAGCCATATGCTTACTATTGATTTATTCTGTATGTAGTACAGGAGCTAGTATACATATGCACCATTGTGGAAAAAGTACTCAATTTTCTGTTTTGGAGGAAGCTAAAGTATCACATGACAGTTGTCCGATGTGTATAGATTTGCATAAAGATCATGACCATTCTCATGATGAGAGCAAGTCACAATGTGAGGACGACCATTCTTGTAAAGATTCCAAGGTAGATTTAGAACTGACTTCTGAGAATGACCAAACCCGGTCTAAGATGTTGTTCGGAAGTATTTTTGACTTTTCACCAGCCATAGTTTTAATTCCATGGATTTTAAACCAATGGGAATTAGTCTTAAATGAAAAGCCTGAGGAACCTCAACCTTTCAAGCCCGCCTTATTCGCGGAAAACCACTCTGTATATCTTATTAACTGTAGTTTCATCATTTGATTATTAATAATCTCAAAATCGAGTTTGAATTTTTTGAATTATTAATAACAATGATATAATGCACATTTTTAGATATTTATTCGTATTTATTTTTATTGCTGTGGGCACAGCTGTGAATGCCCAAAACACGACAATCACTGAAAGCTTCAAAGTTTCTGGTAATTGTGCCATGTGTAAGAAGAGAATTGAAACTGCTGGAAAAGATGCCGGTGCTAAATCTATTGATTGGGATGTACAATCAGGAATGGCGAAGGTAAGCTTTGATTCTAGCAAAACTTCATTAGACAAGATAAAGCAGGGAATTTCCGCTGCGGGCCATGACACTAAAGAGTTTAGAGCTCCTGACGCGGTATATGAAGAGCTACATGAATGTTGTCTCTATACGAGAATGGACGCTGAAGAAAATCATCAGCATGATGAACATGCTGATCATGATCATTCTGAAGAAGGTCATTCCCATGAGGGTGAAGAACATAAGCATGATGAGGATGGCGGTCATAACCATGATCACGACCATGAAGTCACTGGAGTTGTGGTTAATGAAAATGACAAAGGTGATTTAACTCCAATTGCTGAAGTCACTATTTTTTGGGCGGACAACCCTTCAAAAAAAGTAAAAACAAATGAGAACGGTGTGTTTAAAATCATGCACCAAAAGCCTTATAGAAACCTGGTAATTTCCCATGCGAGTATGCAAGGAGATACTATTGAGGTTAAGAATCTGCATGAGGTATTGGTCGTTCAAGCTAAGAACAATCGACTTCAGGAGATTGTCATCAGTAAAAAACAGAAATCTAATTACATTTCGAAGCTGACTCCTAATCGAGTTGAGACCATTACAGCAAAAGAACTTTTCAAAGCAGCATGTTGTGATTTAAGTGAGAGCTTCGAGACCAATGCTTCGGTTGACGTGGTGAGCAGTGATGCTGTAACGGGAAGTAAGCAAATTCAGATGCTAGGTCTTGCTGGGATTTATACGCAAATGACTGTAGAAGGTTTACCAGGGCCAAGAGGTTTTGCCGCGCCATTGGGATTGAACAGTATTGCAGGGACTTGGATCGAAGCCATTAATATCAGTAAGGGAATCGGTTCTGTAGCCAATGGATTTGAAAACATGGCTGGACAGATTAATGTGGAACTTAAGAAACCTCATAATAGCGAGAAGTTGTTTTTTAATGCCTACGCCAATAATATGGGACGTACGGATATTAACCTGAACTTAGCCCATCATATCAATGAAAAGTGGTCAGTTGGATTATTATTACATGATAACTTCATGTATAATAAAAAGATGAACTTCAGTGATAATGGGTTCCGAGATATGCCTGTGGGTAATTTGTTCTCCGGTGTTAATCGTTGGCATTTTGAAAATGGCAAAGGAATCATTGCGCAATTTGGAATCAAATTTCTACATGATGATCGTGTTGGTGGACAGATTGATTTTAATGAAAGCACTGATAAATTCACGACCAATAAATACGGATTAGGATTCAAAAACCAACGTATTGAGGGATTTGGTAAGCTAGGCTATGTATTCCCTACGAATAAACACCGTAGTATCGGCTTGCAATTATCTGCTAGCCAATACAAACAAGAAAGTTTCTTTGGATTGAACTCTTATGATAATGAACAGAATTCATACTATGCCAATCTATTGTTTCAAGACATCATAGGTGATGTTGCCCATAAATATAAGGTTGGAGCTTCAGTTCAATATGATAAATATGATGAGGACCTGAAACGCATTAATTCTAGCGATGATTTCGACTACAACTTTGGTAGAAAGGAAGCGGTATCAGGAGTTTTTGCAGAATATACCTTTAGTCCTAGTGAAAAATTTGATGCTGTTTTAGGGATTCGTCAAGATTACAACAATCTTTATGGTTGGTTTACCACACCTAGGGCAGTATTGCGTTATGAGCCTATACTTGGAACAACCCTTCGTTTGAGTTCAGGAAGAGGACAACGCACGGCGAATATCTTTGCTGAAAACTTAGGAATATTTGCATCTAGCCGTAGTATCGCAGGCTTAGCAAATCTAGCCAATGGCGAAGGAGCGTACGGGTTAAAACCAGAGGTATCTTGGAATACTGGGTTTACTATTGATCAAAGCTTCCAATTGTTCGGAAGAGAGTCTGGAGTATCGGTAGAATTATTCCACAATAATTTCCAGAATCAAGTGGTCGTTGATTTTGAAAATCCCCGTGAGGTATCTTTCTACAATCTTGATGGTAAATCCTATTCAAATAGTCTTCAAGCAGAATTCAGGTTTATGCCTGCAGCACATTTTGAAGCAAGAATGGCTTACCGTATGTTGGATGTAGAGACTGAGTTCAAATCAGGCAGCTTGCAAAAACCATTGACTGCGAAACACCGTGGATTTATGAATCTAGCTTATAATACCCACTCAGGTTGGCATTTTGATTATACCTTGAATGTGGTTGGTAAGAAGAGATTACCAAACACGAGTAGCAATCCGGTAGAATATCAATTAGCAAATTATTCTGATGCTTATGTTACGATGAACACTCAGGTGAGCAAAACCTTGGGTAAGAATAAAAACATAGATATCTACATTGGTGGGGAGAATTTGAGTAATTTTTACCAAAAAGATCCTATTCTAGCTTTTGACCAACCATTTGGACAACATTTTGATACCAATATGCTTTGGGGACCAATTGCAGGTAGAATGTTCTACACTGGAATTCGTTATCACATTAAATAAATTTAATTCAATGAAAAAGGCGGGAAATATTCCCGCCTTTTTTTGGTTATATACCAAACATTTTCTTTAGTTCTTTCTGCAATCTGGCAGTTGGTAGTCCAATTACATTTTCATAAGAACCTTCAATTCTTTCAATGGCAATCCTACCTATCCATTCCTGAATTCCATAGGACCCTGCTTTATCCAGTGGATGATAATGATCCACGTAATAATTTATTTCCTCGGTACTTAGCTTATTGAACCAAACTTTAGTTTCTTCCACAAAGGAACAGACTTGGTCTTGATACTTTATGGCTACCGCAGTATAGACCTTATGATCATTCTCACTGAGTCCAGCAATCACCTCTTTAGCTTCAGCCTCATCTTTAGGCTTACCAATAACAGCAAAATTATGATCAACTACAATGGTATCTGCACATATAATAAGCTTATCATAATAAGAAGGCTCATTAAATGCTGCAAGCTTTGCTTCAGCAATATGTTTTACAATTTCAATCGCTTTTAATTCGGGATCAAAGGATTCATCAGTCTCCCTAACCTCAATTGAAAAATTAAGATCCATTGACTTAAGAAGCTCTTTACGTCGAGGAGATTTGGAACCTAAAATGATTGGAATTGATTTTAATCTATCTTGGATAATCATTAAACACTTTTTATTTCAGTTTGAACACCCCAACGCCCCTTAAGTTTTAAGATTTTTTCCAGGACATCGCGCACAACTCCTTCACCTCCATTTTTTGGTGACATATAGTGGGAAATGGTTTTGATATCATCAACAGCATCATTTGGACAAACGGCAACTCCTACCACCTGCATAACCTCATAATCAGGCATATCATCTCCCACATACATTAAGTCATGTAAATTCAATTGATACTTTTCTGTCAGTTGATTGAGGACATCCATTTTATTTTTCACCCCTAAATGGATCTCAGTAATTCCCAAGCCTTGCAGTCTTTTTCTAACCCCTTCAGAACTACCACCAGAGATAACCCAAATATCCAAGCCCATTTTGATTGCTAATTGCATAGCATATCCGTCTTTAACAAAAAAGCTACGCAACTGCTCCCCGGCTTCGGTTACTAGTAACCGGCCATCTGTCAATACACCATCAACATCTAATACGACTGCTTTAATCGCAGCAAACTTCTTTAATATCATATTTAATCAATATGTTCAAAATTAAATAAATTATAGAGACGAATTTCTTTAAAACTTAATTCGATTACGCCATTTATTTATTTGTTTAAACACTTAAATCAGAGAATTGTCAGAAAATGGTTGCAAGGGAAACTTTTTTTGTACAATCCTTGACAAATGTGATTTCTCGACGTACCTTTGTTGCATAATTCGAAGGATAAGTAGAATTATTTTAAAATTGTCTTTTCATAATTTAGGTTTATAATTGGTTAGTATCAAACCCTGGCGCCCATCGTCAGGGTTTTTTCATTTAGAAAAAAAGCCATGATTAAGAGTTTTGAATTCTTCTTAATCACGGCTTTTCCAGCAATCATTATTTGATTGTTATTTTTTATCTGGACCCTGTGGTTTTGAGATTGATGTTCTCATATCTGTATCAGCTTGGATATTTTGCATTTTGTAATAATCCATAATTCCAAGGTTTCCATTTCTAAAAGCTTCCGCCATTGCCATAGGAACTTGAGATTCAGCTTCAATCACTTTTGCTTTCGCTTCTTGGGCTTTCGCACGCATCTCTTGTTCTGTTGCAACTGCCATTGCGCGACGCTCTTCAGCACGTGCATTAGCGACTTTCAAGTCAGCTTCCGCTTGATCTGTCTGTAGTTTGGCCCCCACGTTTTCACCAATATCAATATCCGCGATGTCAATGGAAAGGATTTCAAAGGCAGTACCTGAATCTAATCCTTTAGAAAGAACCGTCTTGGAAATTCTATCTGGGTTTTCCAATACCTCTTTATGATTAGCAGATGAACCGATTGTGGTTACAATTCCCTCACCCACACGAGCAAGAATTGTTTCTTCACCAGCACCCCCTACTAATTGGTTAATATTAGCTCTTACCGTTACACGTGCTTTTGCAATCAGCTGAATACCGTCTTTTGCTACAGCAGCAACGGGTGGGGTATTGATAACTTGAGGATTTACAGATAGCTGCACCGCATCAAATACATCCCGACCTGCTAAATCTATCGCAGTCGCTAACTTAAAATCTAAAGGAATATTGGCCTTATCGGCGGAAATCAAAGCTTTAATTACTTTGTTCACATTTCCTCCAGCTAAATAATGCGTTTCAATTTCATTGGAGGTGATTTTTAAACCCGCTTTAGTTGAAGTGATCATCGCATTGGTAACCAAAGAAGGTGGTACTTTACGTAATCTCATTAAAACTAAGTTTAACAAACTGATTTTTACATTGGACAATTGCGCAGTAAACCATAGATTGACTGGCAATAAATACAATAAAAAGAAAATAGCTATTACTGACCCCGTAATAATTAGAACTAGTTGAATAGGTGAATCCATTAACTTCTAGATTAATATTGTTTCAAACTTCTTAAAGATATAAAAATATTTCAAAGATTATGGGCATTATTTATGCCTGACATTCAATTTCCAACAAATTCAAGTTGAAAAAACATTTAAGAATTCATTAAAAGATTAGGAAACTATTTTTAATTTTAGGTGTTACGACAAGCATTTAGGAATTTAAGGGATAATTTCATCAAAAATTAAGATAAAATTCATTCTTAAACTACTAACTATTAATTTTTTAACCAAAATAAATGAAATTTATAGCAAAAATTTAGATTTTTGTATTATTCAGATTCCTTCGAAAACGACCTAAAAATGATGATAAAACAAAAGATGTTAATTATAAATGACTTTCAAGGTAGTATTGATTCTTATTTAGTTCATTACCTTTGTATAAATTTTCCGAAACAGGTTACAATTTAATTCAGGACATTTGATTCTGGTTTTAATATTTAATTACTAAAACATTATTAAAACTCTTATATGAATTTCGGATATTTATCACTTATGAAAAATAAAGTTAATCTTCTATTCTAATATGAATAAGTTTAGTCAGTTAAAGTGGCAATTTATAGTTAGTGTTGTTGTCGCCAATTTAATCATCATATTCTCTTATTGGTATTTCCTGAACAAGCAACGTGCGTATTCAGCAAGTATCACAGACTATATTGATCTAGCGCAAATAAAATTCAAAAATATTCAAGACTGGGAGCTCGATATTCAAAAGCTTTCCAAATATAAAAACCTGGAGAATTCTTCAGATCCATTGTTGGAAGAACAATTGATTGATAAAATTCATGAAAATATTGTTCAGATGGAAAAACCAAATGCGTTATTTCAATCTGCTCCAAAATCTATAGAAAATATTAAAGCAATAACTGCTTCCATCATAGCTAATCAGCATGATTTCAAATCCGAAACTCCTGATCAGATTTTCAAATCTTTAGCGAATGAACAAACCATTATCAACGAGGCTAGAAATAATTTCACCAATGAAATTATCGAAGTCCGTAAGAATCAGACCATTCATAAAACTAAAGAACTGGATAAGACCCGCATTTATACAGCGATTTTCGGAATCCTTTCCTTATTAGGTATCTTCTTTGCTTTTGTCCAAACCCTTCGGATTTTAGAGTATTTAAGAAAGAACACCAAAAAAGAAAAAGAACTAAATAGCAACCTCACCAAAACTTCCGAAGAACTTGAAAGTGTAAACTGGGTACTTACTAACTCATCGAAATTACACAATACCATTTCCGGGGTTTTATCAGAAGGTGAAATAGCTAAAATTTCATTAAATGTCATTTCTGATGTTACAAATGCTTTTGCAGGTGCATTTTATATTAGAAAAATTGACTCCTATGAGTTCAGTCTAAGGGAGTCCCACGGCTTAGATCCAAAAGAGAAAATTGATTTAGTCCGGGTGGGCGAAGGAATGTTAGGTGCAGTGGCTGAATCTAAAAACCCTCGGATATTAAATTCCATTGATATCAGCAACAGCAGACTGCAAACTGGAATAATAAAAGCCATTTCAGCAGATGTAGTGTTATTCCCTGTAGTTTATGAGGATTTCTGTATTGCCATCATTGAAATTATTGGTTCATTTCCTGATAACAAAAAAGAAAGCATCCTTAATTATCTTACCAGAACTAGCAGATCAATAGGCTCTGCTTTACATAGCCGACAAAGCCATGCTCTTGTCGAAGGATTACTTGAGGAAACACAAAGACAAACTGAAGAACTCGAGGCACAACAAGAGGAACTGAGAATTACCAATGAGGAATTGGTTTACAAAACCAATTTATTGGAAGCTTCAGAAGAAGAATTGCGGGTTCAACAGGAAGAACTTTCACAAGCCAATAAGGAGTTGAACGAAAAAGCTGCTGAGCTGGAAAGAAGAAACAATGACTTGAATCATGCTCATTCCATTGTAGAACAAAAAATCACCGAAGTAGAGCAAGCAAGTAAATATAAATCGGAATTTATGGCTAACATGAGCCATGAATTAAGAACCCCACTTAATAGTATCCTGATTCTTGCCAAATTATTGCAAGACAATAAACATAGCAACCTAAGTGAAGAACAGGTAAAATATGCATCTGTCATCCATAATGCAGGATCTGACTTATTACAATTGATCAATGAATTACTGGATCTAGCGAAGATTGAATCAGGAAAAGTTGAAATCCATAAAGATAGCATTACGAGCAAACATTTTGTTTCAAACTTAGAATCCCTATTTAAGGAGGTTGCAAAAGAAAAATCAATCCGCTTTAATATCGATATCAGTAAGGCTCCGGAACAATTTGTTTCCGATGAATACCGTTTAGAGCAAGTTTTGAAAAACTTCCTGTCCAATGCATTTAAGTTCACTGATCAGAATGGGGAAATCAAACTCCATATTTTCAATCAATCAGGCAATCTACATTTTGCTGTATCGGATAATGGAAAAGGAATTTCAGAGGATAAACAAGCACTTATTTTCGAAGCTTTCCGTCAAGAAGATGGTTCTACCAGTCGTAAATATGGCGGAACAGGCTTAGGATTATCCATTTCTAAGGAAATATCATCCTTATTGGGAGGTCGTATTATTTTGGAAAGTGAATCCGGTAAGGGTAGTAAATTCACGCTTATCATCCCATTTGTAGAAAATAAGGAACAAGGAACAGCAATAGTGAAGGAAACCATCGCTAACCCTAAGAATCCTATTCAGAAAGCCCCAGTATTGGAATCTGCAAAGCCTCAAAAAGCAGAAGAACCAGTGGTTGAACCTGTCAGGGAGATCAAATCGATTCTGATTATTGAGGATGATGTGAATTTTGCAGATATCTTAAAGGAATTTGCTTTAGAATTCGGCTTCAATGTGATGAATGCTTATGACGGAGTCGCTGGAATCCAGATGGCTAAAGATCATATTCCTGATGCAATAATATTGGATGTCATGCTGCCATTGGCTGATGGTTGGGAGGTCCTTAAAACCTTAAAATCCAATGAAAGCACCAAGCACATCCCGATACACATGATGTCTGCTGCTAACTTTAACAAAAAAGACTTCCTGGAAAGTGGCGCTATTGGCTTCATGGCAAAACCAGTTACAGGCGAAAGTATCGGTAAGGCATTTGAAACCATTAAACTTAATGTCAATAAAGATTTAAAGAAAATTCTTTTGATCGAGGACCAAGAATTCCAAAGTGACTTGATCAAAAATGCTTTTGCAGAACAGAATATCAATGTTATTCAGGCATTCACTGTCGAATCAGGATTGAAAAAATTAGAACAAGAAAAGAATCTGGACTGTATCATCTTGGATGTGAAGCTTCCTGATGGAAGTGGATTAGAGATGTTAGACATCATCAAATCCAATCCAAAATATGAAAAGCTGCCGGTTATTATTAATACAGCTTACGATCTAAGTACGGAGCAAACCGAAAGAATTATGCGCCATACCCAATCAATGGTATTAAAATCAAGCAAATCGAACAACAGGCTTATTGATGAGGTCAACTTATTCTTGAATAAATTATCGGCACCGGCTTATAATCCGATCAAACATCCTGAGAAAATAGGTCCGAAAGAAAACTACGGTACTAGCACGCTAGACAATAAAACTGTATTGATCGCGGATGATGATATGCGAAATGTATTCGCATTGACTTCTTCCTTGCAACAATACAATATGCAGATCGAGATTGCCAATAACGGATTGGAGGCTTTGAATATCATCAATGACGAGAATAAAAACATCGACATTGTATTAATGGATATCATGATGCCTGAGATGGATGGGTATGAGGCAATCCAAGAAATCAGAAAAAACAAAAAGTTCAATCAGCTTCCTATTATTGCTGTCACCGCGAAGGCAATGAAAGGCGACCGAGAGAAATCAATCGAATTAGGCGCAAATGACTATGTCAGCAAGCCTATCGACTTAGATAAATTAGTATCATTAATGCAAGTATGGCTGAGTTAAAGGGTTCAAATGAATTAAGTTTCGCCGAGGTAGAGGAAATTGTCTTCCTCTTGAAAAACGTATCAGATTTTGATTTATCTGGCTACACGCGTTCTTCGTTGAAACGTAGAATTCAACGAATTATGAACCTTGAGGAGATGGATATGGTGGATTTGAAAAACGCCCTGATCAATGTTGAAGGGTTCCAGCAGTACTTTATTCAAGAAGTCACGGTCAATGTGACGGAAATGTTTAGAGATCCTGGCTTTTTCAATAAGCTGAACAAGGATATCATCCCTTACTTACAAACCTTCCCACGCATTAAAATATGGAGCGCGGGATGTTCTACTGGAGAAGAAGTCTATTCCTTAGCAATCCTGTTGAAGGAAAATAATTTGAGTGACAGAGCCTTTATTTATGGCACCGACATCAATAGCAAAGTTCTAGATGTTGCCAAAAAAGGGATTTACCCCATTAAGAAGTTCAAGGAGTATTCTGATAATTTCAATGCCTATAATTCTACGGAGAGTCTTTCAAACTACTACACCGCAAGATATGATGCAGCGATTATCAATCATGATTTAAGACAGAACATTTTATTCTCTACACATAACTTGGCAACAGATCAAGTTTTCAATGAATTTCATCTTATTACTTGCAGGAACGTATTGATTTATTTCGACCTTAAATTGCAGGAACATGTAATCAATCTGTTCTATCAATCCTTGGCATTATTTGGATTTTTATGCCTGGGGACCAAAGAAACATTGATGCGACATGAAATCATGGAAAACTTCAAGGTGATAGATAAGGAGTATAATATCTATCAAAAAATTAAATAAGGATGGAGAATTTGGCAAAACATATCATCGTTATTGGCGGTTCCGCAGGGGCTTATGAACTGATCGTTGAGATCTTGGATCATTTACCTGCCCGGTTTAAAGATGCTATTGTTATTGTATTACATAGAAATTCTAAATACGAAACAAAAATTGAGAACAGTTTATCCAAAAGACTGAATCGAAATGTGATTTCAGTTCGTGATAAGCTCCCTATATTGGAAAACCATATCTATTTTGCTCCTCCCGGGTATCACACTTTGGTCGAACCAGATTATCTTTTTTCACTGGATATTTCTGACCCTGTACAGTTTTCAAGACCATCGATCGATGTGTTTTTTGAATCTGTGGCTGCAGTCTTCGGAAAAAATGCAACAGCATTCCTACTTTCGGGAGCAAACAACGACGGGTCAACAGGATTAAAGTCCTTGGTCAATCACGGCGCCGACTGTTATGTTCAGAATCCTAAGGAAGCAATTATTGATACTATGCCATTAGCAGGTGTTGAGGTTTCCAAAAAAGTAAAAGTTATTTCAAATCAACATATTGTAGAATACTTCAGCCAATTAATGTAATGTCACCTATGAAAACGATCAATATCCTGATATTGGATGATAAAGAAGAAAATATCATCAGTCTTCATGCTTTACTTCAAGAAGTTGACCATGTAAATATCGTCAGTTCCACTGATCCTAATGAAGCACTCAAGATCTGCTGGAAAGATGATATTTCTATTGCACTTGTCGATGTTCAGATGCCAGAAATTAATGGATTTGAATTTGTATCCCTATTGAAATCAAATCCTAAAACTAGCCATATCATGGCTATTATGGTGACCGCAATTTCTAAAGAGGACAAATATCTATTAAAAGGGCTAGAAAGCGGTGCGGTCGATTACCTTTATAAGCCACTTAACCCTGAAATAACCATTGCCAAAGTAAAATCTTTTGTTCAACAGATTTTAATCCAGCAAGAACTTATTCAAAAGAACAAAGAGCTTGAAGAATCTAAAATCGAACTTTTGAAAACTCGTGAGGAAGCAATACAGGCTAGAAAATCTAAAGAAATCTTCTTAGCTAATATGAGTCATGAGATCCGAACCCCAATTAACGGTATTATGGGTATCATGCACATGTTCAAAAGCTCTGAATTAACGGTGGAACAAAAAGATTGGTTAAAGAGACTAGACAATGCTTCACATTCACTCCTATTAATCATCAATGACATCCTTGATCTTTCAAAAATTGATTCAGGAATGCTAAAGATTGAATTTGAGGACTTCAGCCTAACAAAGATGATTGAAGATATCAATAGAATCTTCAAAATTAAGGCTACCCACAAAAACCTGAAATTCAATATTGAATTGGATGAGGATGTTCCCCAATATATTCACTATGACTCCTTAAGGCTGCAGCAGATTATCAGCAATTTCGTATCAAACAGTTTGAAATTTACTGAAAAGGGTTCAATCCAATTGAACATCAAAGTTGTGGATAAGGACTATGAACGCTTTAGACTACGATTTGCAGTTAAAGATACAGGTATTGGAATCCGTGAGGACTCTGTAGATAAAATCTTTATGGCTTTTGAGCAAGCTGATGATGGAATTACTAAGAAATTCGGTGGAACAGGTTTGGGATTAGCAATTGTAAAAAGATTGGCTAAACTGTTAAACGGAGATGTTGGAGCCAAGAGTGTTTATGGAGAGGGTTCCGAATTTTATTTCGAAGGATGGTTTGAGGAATCCGCACAAAGCGAGGTGGAAAAAGAAAAAGATGTCCCTACCTACAACAGCTTCCCGAAATTTGATGAGATGAAGGTCTTGGTGGCTGAGGATAATGAATTAAATTCATTCATGCTTGCCCATATGTTGAGAAGTTGGAACTGTAAGGTTGATATCGTGAAAAATGGCCGTTTGGCTCTTGAAAAGGTGGAAAGCGAACAGTATGATTTAATTTTGATGGATACGCATATGCCGATCATGAGTGGCTTTGAAGCCATTAAAGAGATCAAAAATAATATCATTCCGGAGAAACATGGCATTCCAATTATTACAATTTCGGCTTCTGTTTTAGAGCATGAACAAGCGGCTGCATTTCAAGCTGGAGCGGATGGAGTAATCGGAAAACCATTTGATCCAATTGAATTATATCAGAAAATAATCCAGGTTACGAATAAAAATAAAAACCCAAAATTGACTTCTTAATGATTTAAAGCTCGTTAAAATCAATAATTTATGTTAAATTCGTACAAAATATATTAAAAATAGCTATGAAGAAATTATTTATTGTTCCAGCGCTAATTTTAGCAATTGGAATTACTTCTTGTGGCAATAACGCTGAGAAGAAAGAAGAAGGCGCTTCAACCGAAACCACAACAACAACAGAACCTGAAGCAACAACATCTACTGAAACTGTGGCTGGTATTGAAAATGTAACATTATCAAACCAATGGACAGTGGAAGCAAACGATCAAATGCAATTCAATACAACTTTAATTCGTGTTAAAGCTGGTGAGCCAGTTGAATTGACTTTAAAAAATGTAGGCTCTATGCCGGTTGAATCAATGGGACACAACTTGGTAGTATTGAAACCAGGTGTTGATGTTGCAACTTTTGGTGGTGAAGCTACTGCTGCTGCGGATAACGAGTATATCCCTAAATCAGCATTATCTTCTATCGTTGCTCACACAAAATTATTAGGTCCAGGTCAAGAAGATAAAATCACTTTCACACTAGAGAAAGGGGTTTATCCTTACCTATGTAGCTTCCCTGGTCACTTCGGAATTATGCACGGTCAAATCGTTGCTGAATAATCCAAGTACCTAAAAAATACAATTGTAAAGGCTCCTAATGGAGCCTTTCTTGTTTATTCCGCCTCTCAATCTTAATCCAATATCCCCTCGTTTATTTACCTCTGAAGAATCCAAATTCCCCCAGCTCCTATTCCATTTTGTAATCCCTCCGTCTAATTAAAAAATACTAGCCACTAAATAGCATTTCTCTTCGCTTAATATGCATTTAAATAGTAAATTTGCCTCGTAAACAAAGAAAAAACTCTATGCAATACGACGTAATCGTAATCGGAAGTGGTCCAGGTGGTTATGTTGCCGCTATCCGTTGTGCTCAATTAGGCTTAAAAACAGCTGTTATTGAAAAATATAGCACATTTGGAGGAACCTGTCTAAATGTGGGATGTATCCCATCCAAAGCATTGTTAGATTCTTCAGAACACTATCATAATGCTGCTCACAATTTTGAACAACACGGTATTAGCTTAAGCAACCTTAAAGTCGATATGAAAAAAATGATCGACAGAAAAAACAGTGTAATCGATCAAAACACTGCAGGTATTACTTACTTGTTCAAGAAAAATAAAATTGACAGCTTCCAAGGCGTAGGTTCATTCGTTGACAAAAACACAATTAAAGTAACTGCAGCGGATGGAAAAGTGGAAGAACTAAGTACCAAAAATGTAATTATTGCGTCTGGTTCTAAACCTTCGGCTTTACCTTTCCTACCTGTTGATAAACAACGTATCATCACTTCTACTGAAGCCTTAAACTTAACTGAAGTTCCTAAACACCTAATCGTTATTGGTGGTGGTGTTATCGGATTAGAGTTGGGGTCTGTATATGCTCGATTAGGGTCTAAGGTTTCTGTTGTTGAATATGCAAAATCAATCATCCCTACAATGGATGGCGGATTAGGTAAAGAGCTTCAACGCGTATTGAAGAAAAACTTAGGAATGGAATTCTTTATGAGTCATAAAGTAACTGGTGCTACTGTAAAAGGTAAAAAAGTAACTGTTACGGCTGAAGATTCCAAAGGCCAAAATGTAGTGTTAGAAGGTGATTACTGTATCGTTGCTGTTGGTAGAACGGCTTATACTGAAGGATTAGGTCTTGAAAACATCGGTATCAAAACTGAAGAAAGAGGAAATAAAATCCCTGTTAACGAGCATTTAGAAACTTCCGTTCCGGGCGTATATGCAATCGGAGATGTAATCAAAGGTGCCATGTTAGCTCATAAGGCTGAAGACGAAGGTATTTATGTTGCAGAATCTATTGCTGGTCAAAAACCACATATTGATTATAACTTAATTCCAGGTGTAGTTTACACATGGCCTGAGGTTGCTTCTGTAGGTAAAACTGAAGAGCAATTAAAAGAAGAAGGTAAAAAATATAAAGCGGGTAATTTCTCATTCAAGGCATCTGGACGTGCGAAAGCATCTGGTGACACTGATGGATTTATCAAAGTATTGGCAGATGCTGAAACTGACGAAATCCTAGGAGTACACATGATTGGCCCTCGTGCTGCAGACATGATTGCTGAAGCTGTTGTAGCTATGGAATACCGTGCATCGGCTGAAGATATTGGTAGAATCTGCCATGCTCACCCGACATTTACGGAAGCATTAAAAGAAGCTGCCCTTGCAGCAACCGCAAATAGAGCGATCCACGCTTAATCACATAATTTAAAAGGCAAACTTTACAGTTTGCCTTTTTTTATTACATCTCAACCTTAACTCAACACTTTACTGCAATATTCCACTGCATAAGGTTGTAAAAATTGTTTTATTATCCCTATACTTTAAAGGAATAGACTATTTTTCAGATATTTGTATATGAACTTTTATACTCGTAAATGGGTCAAACCTGAGGACCTAAACCCTAACGGTTCCTTATTTGGAGGAACATTATTACGCTGGATAGATGAAGAAGCTGTAATCTACGCCATCGTCCAACTCGGGAATCCGCATGTAGTAACCAAATATATTTCAGAAATCAATTTTGTGAGTTCGGCGAAGCAAGGCGATATTATTGAATTGGGTATCGAAGCGATAAATTTCGGTAGAACATCCCTAACCATGCGTTGCGTGGTTCGTAATAAGATCACAAGGATGGTGATTCTTTCAATTGACAAATTGGTTTTTGTCAATTTGGATGCGGAAGGAACTCCAACCCCACATGGCAAAACAGAAATTACCTACGCCTATATGGGGATCGAGCCTGATATCAAGAAAAGGGATTAAGCTGCTTTTTGAGCTACAATCTCTTTTTTAAGGTCTTTCTCAACCCAAAATGAAACAATTGGGATTAAACTAAGAACGAAGTATTTGACAACACGGCCAAACTTCCAGTTGTAAGTTTGCCAGCAGGCAATCAATAGAACAACAAAAAGTACAACCAAGAACCCATGGATAGATCCGGCAACACGCACAGCTTCAGGAACTCCCGCCAAATACTTTAAAGGCATAGCAACAAAAAACAACAAAACGGTAGAGATTGCCTCCCATAGGGCAACTTGCTGAAATATTCTTAACATATAAATTACTATTAGTCAGCGCAAAGAAAAGGAAAACCATTAGGGAAATGAAATGCTTAATTCGGAAGTGACCTCGAAATGACATATAGCCCATAAAAATGACATCCTTGCCGAAAAGATATGTCCTGACTAAATAAAAAATGTGTATTTTTGAAGAATTGTATTTGCAAACATAACGACAATTAATATTTATGAATTACGACATTATTGTTATCGGTAGTGGTCCAGGTGGATACGTAGCAGCAATCAGAGCAGCTCAATTAGGATTCAAAACTGCCATTATCGAACGTGACGCATTAGGTGGTATTTGCCTTAACTGGGGCTGTATTCCAACCAAAGCACTTTTGAAAAGTGCGCAAGTATTCGAATATTTAAATCATGCTGCTGATTATGGAATCAAAGTAAATGGTGGTGAAGCCGACTTTGATGCTATTGTAAAAAGAAGTCGTGGTGTAGCAGATGGCATGAGCAAAGGGATCCAGTTCTTGATGAAAAAGAACAAGATCGATGTGATCATGGGTACTGCAAAAATTAAAAAAGGTGGTAAAATCGAAGTGAAAGCGGCTGATGGATCTACCAAAGAATATACTGCTAAACACACTATCCTTGCTACTGGTGCGCGCTCTAGAGAATTACCTAACCTTCCTCAAGATGGTAAGAAAATTATCGGTTACCGCCAAGCAATGAACCTTCCTAAACAACCTAAATCAATGGTCGTTGTTGGTTCTGGTGCTATCGGTGTCGAATTCGCTTACTTCTATAATGCCATCGGTACCAAAGTGACCATCGTTGAATTCATGGACAGAATCGTCCCTGTTGAAGATGAAGAAATCTCAAAACAATTAGAGAAATCACTGAAAAAAGCAGGTATCAACATCCTGACTAAATCTGAAGTGCAATCCGTTGATACTAAAGGTGATCTTTGTAAAGTTTCTATCAAAACTGAAAAAGGTACTGAAACCATCGAAGCTGAAGTTGTTCTTTCTGCTGTTGGTATCACGCCAAACATCGAAAACTTAGGTCTAGAAGAAGTTGGTGTAAAAACTGACAAAGGTCGGGTGTTAGTAGATGATTTCTATAAAACAAATATCGATGGTGTTTATGCGATCGGTGATATCGTAAAAGGTCAAGCTTTAGCTCACGTGGCTTCTGCTGAAGGTATTACTTGTATCGAAAAAATCAAAGGTCTTCACGTAGATCCTATTGATTACAATAACATCCCAGGATGTACTTACTGTTCACCTGAAATCGCTTCGGTAGGTTTCACTGAAAAAGCAGCTAAAGAAGCTGGTTATGAAATCAAAGTGGGTAAATTCCCATTCTCAGCTTCCGGAAAAGCTTCTGCTGCCGGTGCTAAAGATGGTTTCGTAAAAGTAATTTTCGATGCTAAATACGGTGAATTCCTAGGTGCTCACTTAATTGGTGCTAACGTAACTGAAATGATCGCTGAAGTAGTAGTTGCTCGCAAATTAGAGTCTACTGGCCACGAAATCATTAAATCGGTTCACCCACACCCTACTATGAGTGAAGCTATTATGGAAGCTGTTGCTGACGCTTATGGCGAAGTAATCCACTTGTAAGAATAAATTCTTTTCATCATATAAAGCCATCCTGCCGGATGGCTTTTTTATTAACTCAGAATTCTGATACAGATTATTTTTATTGATTTCTACTTGAAATCAAAATAAAACAGGTTAATATTTTATAATTATAGAATTATATATTAAACTGTATTTTATTACAAACCTTTTTTATAGTTTTGGGTAAAATTTTAATTCATTTATGAAAACGATAATAATGGTCTTAGGAGCTCCAAATGATGAGTATGGTCATCTTTCAGCAATCGCGTTGGATAGATTATACCGCGCCTACGACTTATCTATGAGTAATTCGGAAGCTCGAATTCTTTGTACTGGAGGTCAAGGAGACCATTTCAATATCACAGATAAGCCCCATCATTATTACGCAAAAAACTTTTTGAACTTAAAAGGAGTAGCCCCTGAACGATTCCTACCAGGAACGGAATCCAGAAATACCATCGAGGATTTCTCACTATCCAAACAAACTATCGAAGAATACAATCCAGATCTATTAATTATCATTACCTCCGAATTCCATATCAAACGTGTTCAGATGATCTCAGAAGCGATAATTCCTGATATTAATAAATTCTTCGTTTCCGTAGCTTCTTCTTTGACAGATGCCGAGTTAAAACCACTTGTCGAACACGAAAGAAATGCCCTTTACTTCTTAAAAGAACACGGAATTAATTACTAAAGCTTTATTTATTCTTTCTTCTTCCAGATACTCTCAGCCCATTTCCCTACAAACCAAAAGGAAACCGCTAATATTAAGAAGAATATAGTCCTATTGATATTGTCCCATAGGTATTCGACAAATCGGGTATACAGGTTTAAAATAAAAAATACGAAACCGATATCCCTGGACACATGATCTTTGGTCTTCATTCCGTATATCGCCAATCCCAATGAAATAGCAATGCCTAATAAACCCCAATAGAAAATCTCATATTGCCGCACACTCGACCATTTATCAAAATCACTATAGTTGCCAAAGATGGAAAGTAACCACAAGGCAATCATGCTATACAATAGCCCAACCACAAAAGATGTCGATTGAAAAATCGCGATTTTTTTAATCCTAGGTTGAATAAAAATTGCAAAGCTGGTCAATAGTATGCCGAAAATAGTGAAACGCAAAGGATAGTTCATCCCCCAGAACTTAAATCCCCAATTACTATGATAGGCGGTCTCAGTCGCAAACCAAATCCCCAAGGCAACCAAGGTAAATACCCACAATAATTTTGAGGTCAATTTGATTGACAGAACGGCATAGATGATGATTGACAATAAAAACAGGAGGGTAAAATGATTTTCATTCCGGTCCAACACCTGGCCTAAAAATCCAATACTTGCAGCCGTGGAAAATGCTCCGGCAAGCATCAGGGTTTCATTTGAAAAATTCTTACCAGGGTTTTTCGCCTTATTTCTGAAACCTAAAATATAAAAAAACACCGCTACTCCTGCAAAACCCAAACAAAAGATCACATTGGGGGTCTCATAAAAACCCTCTACCAGTTTGGATAAATAATCATCCGAAAACAAGGAAACAACAGAAAATATCAATGATGCCAAGGCAATCCAGAAGGCATATCTCGCTAGCATCCCCCATTCAAAACCCTTATCATCCATATTGGATTTTAATTCCTCAGATTTCTCCCGCGTCAACAACTGCTCCTTCTCCCAGTGTTCTATAGCTTGTTCAATAATTTCGCGCTCAGATTTATTTACGTCTAGTTTTTTCAAAATGCCTTGTTTGTATTTTAAAGGTAATACTTTTCAACAATCCTGCCTAATATTAGATTAGAGACGAGCATCTTAGAAATCTCTACTTAAAAATCTGTAACTTTGCACTTTGCTAAAAGGAGAGATTAATGGCCGTAAAAAAAGCAGTAGACCTTGGGGATCAAAGTGAATTAGAAGTATTTGGAGCCCGCGTACATAACCTTAAAAATATAGATGTATCATTTCCGAGAAACCAACTGGTTGTTATCACTGGATTAAGTGGTAGTGGTAAGTCTTCCTTGGCCTTTGACACTATATATGCTGAGGGTCAACGCCGATATATGGAAACTTTCTCTGCCTATAGCCGTCAGTTTTTAGGTGGAATGGAAAGACCTGATGTCGATAAAATCTCAGGATTAAGCCCTGTAATTTCTATCGAACAAAAAACAACTTCAAAGAATCCTAGATCTACCGTTGGGACGATTACTGAAATCTATGACTTCCTCCGTTTACTTTATGCCCGAATCGGAGAAGCTTATTCCTATGTGACTGGCAGAAAGATGGAACGCATGTCGGATGATGAAATCACTGACCGTATCCTAAATGAATTCAATGGAGAAGGTATTTATGTCCTAGCCCCAGTGGTAAAAGGTCGTAAAGGTCATTACCGTGAACTCTTTGAGCAAATCAGAAAACAAGGATATACAAAAGTTCGCGTGGATGGAGAAATATTGGATATCGCTCCTAAAATGCAGGTTGACCGTTATAAAATCCACGATATTGAAATCGTAGTCGACCGAATCATTGTTGAAAAGGACTCTCGCAAAAGATTGTTCACTTCCATTGGTCAAGCCTTAAAAACAGCAAAAGGAATCATTAAAATTGCCAACAAGGAAAATAAAGAACAATTTTTCAGTAGATATTTAATGGATGCTGAATCCGGCATCTCCTATGATGAACCGCAGCCAAACACATTCTCGTTCAACTCCCCTTATGGCGCTTGTCCAAAATGTGATGGACTAGGTTATATCTATGAAATTGATAAAAAAATCGTTATCCCAGACCGTAGCCTCAACATTCAAAAAGGAGCAATCGTTCCCTTGGGACCCGCTAAGGATTCCTGGAATTTTGCGGTTTTAAAGGCTGTCGCTAAGAAGTATGATTTCTCACTGACCACACCTATTGAAAAACTATCCGAAGAACTTATCGATAACCTGTTATTTGGAGAAGAAGAACCTATCCACTTAACGGTATCCTATGGTTCTTATGGAGCTCGTGAATATAAAGTTCAATTTGAAGGTATCTTCAAGATGCTTGAAGAAATGAGTGCAAAATACAGCGATGATACTCAAGGCTTGGATGAGTTTAGAACTCAAGTGGTATGTCCTGAATGTCATGGAGCGCGTTTAAAGAAAGAATCATTACATATTAAAGTTGCCGATAAGAACATCGCTGAATTAGCGGAAATGGATATTGTGGCCTTGGATGAATGGTTCGACGATGTAGAAACCAAACTTTCAGATAGACAAAACATTATTGCTACTGAAATAATCAAAGAAATAAAAACCAGAATTGGATTCCTTTTGGATGTAGGGTTGAATTATCTGACCTTAAATAGAAGTTCCAAAAGTTTATCTGGTGGTGAAGCCCAACGGATTCGTTTGGCAACCCAAATCGGATCACAATTGGTCAATGTGCTTTATATCCTGGATGAGCCTAGTATTGGTCTCCATCAAAGGGATAACGAACGCTTGATCAGTGCACTTAAAAATCTTCGGGATATCGGAAATTCTATTCTTGTGGTGGAACACGACAAGGATATGATCCTACATTCGGATTATGTTATCGATATGGGACCTGCTGCAGGTGTCCATGGCGGTAAAGTGGTTGCCCAAGGTACGCCAAAGGAATTGATGAAAATGAATACCTTGACGACGGATTACCTGAATGGCAACAAAGAAATCAAAATCCCAACAGAAAGAAGGAAAGGAAATGGTCATACGCTTAGTTTAAAAGGCGCTAAAGGTCATAACTTAAAGAATGTGAGTATTGATATCCCTTTGGGAGAATTGGTCCTTGTAACGGGAGTTTCGGGCTCTGGGAAATCAAGCTTGATTACAAACACCCTTTACCCTATTCTGAACCATCATTTCTTCCGTGCTAAAGCGAAACCTTTGCCGTATGACAAAATCGAAGGTCTAGAAAATATCGATAAGGTTATTGAAATTGATCAGTCACCTATTGGTCGGACTCCACGTTCAAACCCTTCGACTTACACTGGTGTATTCTCTGATATCAGAGCGCTCTATGTACAGTTGCCTGAAGCGAAAATCAGAGGTTATAAACCTGGACGATTTTCATTCAATGTCAAAGGTGGAAGATGTGAAACCTGCCAGGGTGCTGGTATGAAGATTATTGAAATGAACTTCCTACCTGATGTTCAGGTTCCCTGTGAAACCTGCAACGGAAAACGCTATAACAGAGAGACCTTAGAAGTCCGTTATCGCGGAAAATCAATTTCCGATGTTTTGGATATGAGCATCGATGAAGCCGTTGTTTTCTTTGAAAACATCCCTTCCATTTACAGGAAAATTAAAACCTTGCAAGACGTAGGCTTAGGTTATATCACCCTTGGTCAATCTTCAACAACCCTCTCTGGAGGTGAAGCCCAACGCGTAAAATTAGCAACCGAACTTTCTAAGAAAGATACCGGCAAAACGTTCTATATCTTGGATGAACCAACTACAGGATTACATTTTGAAGATGTCAATGTCTTATTGGGCGTTATCAATAGATTGGTGGACCGTGGAAATACCGTGTTGATTATTGAACATAACCTCGACGTGATTAAAGCCGCTGACTGGGTAATTGATATGGGACCTGAAGGTGGAAAGAATGGCGGAAAATTACTCTTCCAGGGAGTTCCTGAGGATTTGATAAAACAAAAAAATTCTGAAACAGGTCGTTTCCTGAAAATAGAAATGAACTACAATAAATAGAAAAAGGGAGCTTGAAGCTCCCTTTTTCTATTTAACGATATAACTGATTGAATAAGATCTTGAATGTACCATGGCTTTGTGCCCTATTGGTTATTTCAGGACCTATTGCGACCAATTTGCCCTTTCCTACCTTGGATACTAACCCGATATTAACATCTTTAAGATATTCTTGACCATGGGCCCAACCACTCAATAAGGAATGATCGGATTTTATAGATCCCAATGAATAAAGCCTATCCGAATTCTCAAATTTAAAAACCGGACTATTATTGAATACGATATTCAGGTCCTGATTCAAGCCATAATTCTCAGGCTTTGTTAAATCAACTTCTGCTCGAAGAATACTGGTCGGAACGTAATATTTCACATTGGATAATCTTACTTTCTTCCCATCTTCGTTGGTTTCCACCAATGGATTCTCTACTTCCAAACCAAAATGATAAACCAACTCAGAAGATGCTCCGATCGTCACGATCTGCCCACCATTTTCCACAAATGATTTCAATACTGGAATGGATTTTTCTGCCGTTACTGAACCTAGCATATGTTTGTATTGACTTGGAACGAGGTCTGCATCCACTGATCTTCCTGTTGCCTTTGATCCATAGGTAGGTATTCCTTGCCCAACAAACAACAAAACATCATAATCCTTCACTGAATTATTATCAATATCCTGAGGATAGAACAAGTCATAATCATAACCATATTGCTCCAAAATCCATCTCACCCATCCAGATGGCATGCTGCCCCCATAATAATCAAACAACCCGATTTTCAGAGACTCTACTGCCTTCAACTGCTTCGGTTTTTTTGCAATGGCTTGACTCTTTAATCCTAAGGTCTGGCCAAATTCCTTGACTTTGGAAGCTGCCTTCGCATCTACATAAAAATCTTTAGAATCTAAATCCCGATATACTTTCACTCCAGACTTCAACAATTGATTAATGGCTAAAAAAGCATCATTTGCTTTCGCATTGATCAAATATCCGCCCTTTGAATTTTGAACCTCAACCGGCAATGCCGACATCAATACCCCACTTTCAATTTTATTCAATGGACCATTAATATCTTCATAAACGCGGTCATAATCAACTCCCATTTGCATCGCCAAGGTCCAACCTGCTGCATCATAAGGACGAATTGGAGGACCGCCCTCATATTCTACATCATGTGGATGATCCTGCGGTTCAAACATATCCAATACCTGTGGTCTAAAGGCCTGATTAGTCTTTACCACAATGGAACCCTTAGGATACTGCTTATTATTTACGGAGAAAGCCGAATTCGCCTGATAGACATAAACCCCAGATTTAATCAATGCATTCACAAATTTTATAGCAGTTGGAAAATCTGCCTGATCTGCAGATAGGATATAACCTCTTGGATCACGCTTTGATTTATCTGTGAATATCGCATCATAATAACTTTTTGGAATAGTCCTCGTCCGATAAAAAGAATTGCTCTCCTCTTTCTTAACCGTTCCTGCAGCTAAATCTGCATTATATTTTTCCTCAATCTGTTCCGCATATTTCGGGTATTTCGTCCAATGATCTTTATTTCCACGGTCAATCGAGTTTTTACCCATCTTATAGATGTTATACAACAATTTATCACCGTTTCTGGCAGCATAATCCAGAATCGCAAAATTCATGGATACTGAATAATCAATGGATTTCTTGAAATTCCAGGCCTGAGGAGCTACTGGATATGGCAATCCATTTCTCGGAACCTGACGCTCTGGTACCAATGGAATATTTGAAGGTGTAGGGCTACCTGTTACTTCCGTAAGGATTCCAATCATATTATGGAAATAGGGCGCTGTTCTTAAGCCGCCATTCCACCATGTTGAAAATCCAGATTGATCCATCCGGACATAGCCCGGTTTATCCTCTTCATTCAACCGATTGATCATGGCAAATCCAACCCCATCAATCCCAGTCACCAATAGCGGATCAAAAACATGATTGAATGGATCACGATATGGAGGTCCGGCCACAATAGTTCCATCTGGCGAAGTTTGATGATGATTGTAAATAATCTGAGGCAACCAATCTATATAAACCACCTTGGCTAAATTACTTGCTTCCTTCATGTTGAACATAAAGAAATCCCGATTATTGTCATGCCCAACATATTTTTGGTATAAGGTCGGAATTGACATATTACGCTTCGCCTTATCCTCATATTGCATATACCAATCAGCCAATAAATCCTGACCATCAGGATTGACATGCCACATCAATACCACCACCTTATCCAGATAGTTCTTGATTTCTGCATCATTCCTGTTAGTCAATTGATATAGGGTTTCTATCAATTGATGCGAACCCACCATTTCGTTGGAGTGCATTCCGCCATCAATCCATACTACTGGCTTTCCTACTGCTGCTAATTCCCTTGCTTCCTCCTCTGTGATTCCTTCTGCTCGGCCCAATGTCTGAGAAATCTTCCTATACTTTTCAATTTCCTTTAGATTCTCTGGAGAAGAGATGATTATCAAATGTTGCTTTCTACCCTCTTCAGTTAAGCCCCCATCACGAATCAGAACCCGATCAGATTCCTGAGCTACTTTCAGAAAATATCCCTCCATTTGTTTGTAATTCGCAAGCATATAATCGTCTCCGATATTAAAGCCAAAATGGCTCTTTGGACTGCTAACTTGCTGGGCTGTTGAATATTGAAATTGCCCAATCAATAAGGCAACCAATATGGATTTTATCGTAGTCTTAATCATCTTTCTTTCTGTTTTTTACATATTTCTCCAACCATTGATGTTGTTCCCAAAAGGTATGCAATACCCCTTCTCGACTTCTATACCCATGAAATTCCTTCGGCAACATCACTAAACGTACAATTCCTCCATGCCCTTTGATCGCTGCATATAATCTTTCACTTTGAATAGGAAATGTTCCTGAATTCTCATCATCCATCCCATGAGTCAATAAAATAGGTCTTTTGATTTGTGGAGCATAAGTAAATGGAGACATCGCATCGTAGGTCTCTTTGGCTTGCCAATAGGTTCTCGCCTCCCCTTGAAAACCAAAAGGTGTCAAGGTTCTGTTGTATGCACCACTTCTGGCAATACCAGCAGCAAATAAATCAGTATGTGCCAATAAATTTGCCGTCATAAACGCACCATATGAATGGCCACCAACTCCAATCCGATGACGATCAGCTACTCCTAATCCTACAATATGATCAATCAAGGCACTTGCATTATCCTTTATTTGCTCAATAAAAGTGTCATTTGGCTCCGCAGTTCCTTCTCCTACGATTGGCATATCCGCTTGATCTACTACCGCATATCCCTGAGTCACCCAAAATACAGGCGAACGAAAGGCTAACCTCGGGAATTTATTGGCAGATCCTTTTACCTGACCAGCCGCTTCCTTTGTTTTGAACTCACGTGGATAGGCCCATACCAAAACTGGCAATGGCGCATCTCCTTTTTTAAAGTCTGCCGGCACATATAAAGTTCCTGAAAGGTTCAATCCATCCTTCCTTGGATAAGACAATAATGTTTTCTGAACCTTCGCAATACTTGGATATGGATCCTTGAAATCAGTTATTTTTGACTCCTTTTTATTCTTGATATTGATGGAATAAACATTGGGAGCCTCTTTTGCGGACTCTCTGGAAACATATAAAACCCCTGTATTATTAAAGAAAATAGGCTCTTCATAATACCCTCGTTTTGATTTATAAAGGGTGTCCTGCTTTCCATTCTCCACATTCCATTTCATAACAAATGGACGATCCCCTTCGGCAGATGCCCCTTGCCCTTGTGTAAATACAGAACCCTTTCCATCACTCAATAATTGCCCTTTCGCATTCTTGATAAAGCTCCCTGGATCACTATAGGTATCTTCAGACTTCCGCGTTGATAATACCCGAACCACCTGATTGCTTTTCGGGTTAATCAGGGTAAGCTTTGAAGAACGATCCTTACGCCAATTCTCAGAGACAATGGCCATACTTTCTCCCCATTGTATATCCCGAACACGATAGGTACCTGAGTAAATCTTTTTGGAATTCTTCAAATCATATGGTGCGGATAATTCAAATAATTCATCCCGAATTTCTGATGATGCATTAGGATTTCCTTTATCCAATGCTTCAACAAAAACCAAACTAGCATCCTTATCTTTTCTCCACTCAAAATTTCTAGGACCTTCCAATACGGCATCAAAGCTTATCGGCAGATTATCAGCCAATGGAAGGGTATATATATCCTTTACTTTGGATCCTGTCGCTGAATAAACGGATACTTCGGCTGGAAATAAATAAATTGGGACCAGATAGGAATAAGGTCTGACAACCTTTTCTGTCAAAATATATTTTCCATCTGGTGAATAGGAAACAGATTTAAAAATTCCATTAATGGACAATGGCTTTGCCTGTCCCTGCAAATCCACCTGAACCAAATCGGAACCCAAATAATATTCCATCAAGGATTCATCATACGCATTGGCCAATAAATTCTGATAGGTTCTTGAAGGAGTAATTCCACCCAAATTCTCTTGAACCACTGGACCTGTTGGAACTGGATTTTGTACAGGTACTCCCCCTCTGTAAGCACTAACCTGTTGCACTAGAAGTGCAGTACCGTCACTATTCCATTGATAGCTTGTTCCGTAAGTATCATTTACTTTAGTTAAAATCTTTTTCACAGATTTACTATTTAAATCTGCTAACCACAATTCGGTATCCTGCAATGATTTATTCAGGAAAGCAAAAACCCCTGCTTTCGAAGACCATTTAACATCTGATATTTGAGCATCTTGAGGCAAGCCTGATAAACTGAAATCCATTCCGGTACTTAAATCCCGAACTTTTATTCCTTTAAAAGTTCCTAAGCTTTCTGCAACCGTGGTATTATTGATGGGGTTGATTCTCAATCCGGCAATTCCCAATACAGGTTGTGAAGCCTGAATAATGGATTGTAATCCCGGTGCTTCCAGAATTAACATGTATTTACCATCTGGACTGAATTGTTCTACCGGAATTTGAGGAGCATCGATTAAATCAACTATGGATTGAGGTGGTAATTGATATTTGATTGCTTCCTGGGCATAGGTCATATTTGACCCCGCCAAAAAAGCAAGAAATAAACCTGCTTTCAAATAGTTGTGGTTAGTTTTTTTTGTAAAATTCATCTACATTGTTTGTTTACTAGGTCATTCATTGTTTGGTGATTTATTCCAATTGCTGGTTGATCATGACCCTTTGATTTTGTTAATAATAATTTAGAACTCCAATTTCTTGCTGAAATAAAAATATTCCAATGCAATCTTTAATGAAATCCTGAAAAAAAAGACAATAAGTTAAGTTCTTTTAGTTTTCTTCTAACTAAGCCGCAGCAATGTTCAGGTGCCTGAACAGGTAAAATGTTTAGTATTGAATAAATTAGGCGAAAACTCTATTGAAAGATTAATTATTGAGAAAATAATAGGGTCAGTCAGGATGTTTTTTCATTTTAATTTCGATTAATTTGGTTTGTCAAATTTAATATTAAAACGAAAGAATACCTGAAAATTAAAGTATCATTTTGAATAGAAAAAGGATTAGATAGGCATTAGACCCCGATAATCAAGGTCATAATTGTAGCTATATAGTTTTAGCTAAAATTAACTGCCATCTAAAACAGCGGTAATTGGTTGTCGGAATCGGGTTCTAACGGTTTTATCTCCTTTGATTGCGGGAATCCACTTTGGGGATCGCTTCATCACGCGCAAGGCTTCTTTGGCAAATGCAGGACTGATCTTGGATTTATTTAATATCTCCACATCACAGACTTCCCCGTCCTCACATACTGTAAATTCCATTACTGCAGTCTGCCGTAATCCAAACTCAGCATATTGAGCACTATCCATCTCTAGAATTGCCCGGTCAATATTGATTGTATTTGCTAAAAATCGCTGCCAGCCTCCTAACCCCCCAACAAATTGAGGAACTTTATCCACTTCCCGAACTATACTACTATCCTGTACAGGCTTCTCCTGCGCAAAAGTAGTCGAGCTAAAAAAAATCAATATGATTATGGCAAACCACCTCATAACATTCTACTAATCAACAGTATTAAGTTACGAAAATTTAAACGAATATGATTATATTTTACTTTGGAAGTTGAACCTCTGAAATAAATTCCCCATGCTCATCGCTTATGAAGGTCATCGGGTTTTCAGGGTCTTTAATAATCTCGAACAAGGTATAACCCCATGGTTTCCAAAAGTTCTCTAATACCTGTCCATAGGTCTTGACAACCCATTGATCAAAGATTGGCTTAAGTGTCCAATCATTCAATGGCATCGGCTCCACAAAAACCTTCTCCGGAACCTCCATATAAGTGTACTCTGGTAAACGGTTAAATAAATAGGCGGAATAAAAATAACGTGCACAGATTTCCTCAAACTGAATCGGATGCAATACCTTGCCCGCAACTTTATTCAATACCTCCTCATGATAGATCTGATGAACACCATTATCCTGCAAGGTTGCTATGATGGCAAAATCCTTCATACGAATGGAAAAAATCAAGGTGTTGATTTCATCTCGGTACATAAAGGTTTCAGGAGCACTATCAACAGGTAGGACTAGGATGGTAAATGGATTTTTATGCTCAAACTCCATCGTGCAAATCAAAGATTGCAACATAAAATGTAGGTTCTTAAATTTATGAACCAATGCCTGAGAAAAATTCAATGACTCTCCCGAAAGAAAAGCTTGTCTTATTCCTACTTGAATCTCATTGAAAACAACTCCATATAATATCTTTCCGACCCATTGAAACAAAGTCAATTGATCCAGATCTTTTACAGCAGTGTATCCAACTTGTACCGCATCCTCGACCTTTTGCTCTACCTCCGAAAATACAGCTGCTACTTCTGCTGAACAGGGTAATTGCAATTGTTTATAGGTTACTAAACTCTCATCCAACAATTTAAAAGGCTTATCCTCCAAATCAAAGGATCGCATCATCCAATCCGGAAAAACCTGGATTTTCTCATCCTCAGAGTTTAAGGATTTACCAGATAAAAAACAGGTCTTATTGTCAAATTGAAAATCCAAAAATGGATTATAGAGTTTATTTACCATAAGCTGCAAAGGTAATACAAAACTCATAGAAGGAAAACCATGCTTCTACAATTGACGACAACATGACTTTGATGGACAGATTTACTTATAACAAGAAATTTCGAATAGGATAATTCAACTCTTCGGCTTTATTCCAAACCATAAAATGACCGCCGCCTTTAATCCGAATGCTGTAATCCACATTTTGAATGGGAATCAAACGGTCTTTATCGCCATGAATCTGAAGACAATTGACTGGAACATGAGTATTTTCCCAGTTTACGATTTTATCGATGGCCCATTTCTGAAAATCCGGGTCTGAATCATTCAGCATGGTATCAAACAGAAACTGTTCCTCTTCTGATTTCAATCCAAAAAGCCAATATAAGATCTTGGAGTTCGCAAAATTGGCCGCAGCACCCGAGAATAATTTATGTAAGGATAGGAATTTGGATACCCCCAGAACTTTAGGTAATTCATCTTTTGTCTTCGCTGAAGAGATTAGGACAGTTTTTTTGAAATCATAATACTTGGAAAGCTCAGCAATACACATCCCTCCAAAGGATAACCCAAGGACATTGGATCCTTGTTTTGGCAATTGATAATGCTCTGCTAATCGGAATACATAACTTTCAAAGGCTTCCGAAGGTCTTGGTTTTAACCAATCCACGAAAACAACCTCCATTCCAGAAAAATCAAGTTTTTCGAAAACCCGACGGTCTGCCCCCAATCCAGTAAAAACATAGATAGTATCCATCTACCTAAGTTAACTAAATCAAGCAATATTTACCTTATTGTTTTCATATAGTAAAGCCGCCGAAATTACCTGCCCATCCTGCCCTTTTACTCCTTGTAAAACAGAGGTACGCCCTTTTTCCAGAAGGTTTTTCATTTCCTTCTCATCGAGGAAAACCCCATTTAAGGTCCGCCAGATTTTGAAATCGCAGCCTCGTGCATAATGATCGCACTGGGCAACCTTATCGTATAATTGAATGGATCCAGGTTTGCATTTTGGACATTTTATCTTCCCTTTTTGCAATGGCTTTAACTCTTCATGTGCAATCGCAACTCGCAACTGTAAAAGCTCCTTGGTGATTTTCGCCGTGTAATCCTTGATATGTTTCATAAACACATCATAACTCACTTTATTTTCGCGCATTTCCTCCAGCTTCTGCTCCCATTTTCCTGTCAAGGTCACTTTTGCAATGGAACGATCCTTCACGAGAAAATATACAGAAAGTCCCTTTTCGGTCGGGATTAATTTCTTTTTATCTCGTTTGATATAGTCCCTTTGAAATAAGGTTTCAATAGTCGCTGCACGAGTCGCCGGAGTTCCCAACCCACAATCCTTCATGGCTTGACGCATCTCATCATCCTCTATCTCCTTACCTGAAGTCTCCATCGCTTTTAACAAGGATGCCTCTGTATGGATGGGTCTCGCTTTTGTAAACCGCTCAGCCAATTCCAAGGTCAATACCTCCAAAAGCTCCTCAACAATCAACTTTGGTAACTGCGCATTTTCATTATCCTGATCATCCGTATTCTTATCTTCATCAGGCAACTCAACCTGGTCTGCCGATAATCGCCAACCATATTGTCTAATCACAGTACCCTTCGCAATCAATTCCACGCCCGCAGCATCAATCGTGACGGTCGTAATATCTTTCAGACAAACCTCAGAGAAGCTCTCTACCATCCTCTTGGCAATCATATTGTAGATATTCTGTTGGTCCATAGGCATAGGCCCTGGTTTCTCATCAGTGACCAGCAACGCATGGTGATCCGTTACTTTCTTATCATCTACCGAACGTTTGTTGAGCTTGGCACCAATCAAATTCTTACTAATTACAGCGATTTGTTCCTGCGCCGTATCCGCCAAATGTTGAAACAACTCCTCGATCTTCTCAAAAACATCTTCCCCAATATATCTGGAACCCGTACGCGGATAGGTTATTACTTTCTTTTCATATAAAGTCTGTGCAATACTCAGAGTTTGATCTGCGGAATAGCCATATTTCTTATTGGCATCTTGTTGCAAGGATGTCAAGTCAAACAGCAATGGTGGCTGCTCCTTGGTTTCCTTTGCTTCTACGTTTTTCACGGAAGCATTCATGCCCACCTGTAATTTGGCAACCGTTTCTTCCGCTACCTCCTTCTTATCAATCTTATTGGAAGTTGCTTTAAATTGAATTCCTTCTTTCTCAAATCCAGCTTGAATCTTATAAAATGCCTGCGGTTTGAAATCTTTATTCTCCAAATACCGGGAACAAATCATTGCTAAGGTAGGCGTCTGCACGCGTCCCAAAGACAATAAACCTCGGTTTCCTGCCGCTAATGTCAATGCTTGGGTAGCATTGATTCCAATCAGCCAATCAGATTCTGACCTGGAGCGTGCTGACATGTATAAACTATCATACTCAACCCCTTCTTTTAAATTGGCAAAACCTTCTTTTATCGCTTTATCCGTTTGTGAGGATATCCACAATCGTTTAAAAGGAACTTTAGAATTTAAATAATAATAGATATTCCTGAAGATCAATTCACCTTCCCGTCCAGCATCCGTCGCCACGATGATTTCTTCCGCATCATTCAATAAAGCTTTGATGGTATTCAATTGCTTCAATGCACCGGCATCATCCATCTGCTTCCCATCACGCTTCACCTTCTTCACCTCCAAAGAAAACTGTGTCGGTATGATCGGTAAATTGGAAACCGACCAATTATGAAAACCATAGGCTTGTGGTGTACATAATTGAACCAAATGCCCAAAGGCATAGGTAAAGGCAAATCCATTCCCCGAAATATACCCATCCTTCACTTCCTTAGCTCCCATGACCCTTGCCAAATCCCGCGCTACTGAAGGTTTCTCTGCTATTACTACTTTCATTCAATAATTTAATCCATCCCTATGATTAGGGATCATTTTATAATTTGTTCATCCGATAGCTTTGCCCTATTATTCCAAGGAAGCAATTGAAATTCCTTGAATTTTTCGGTAAAGCTCGACCGCATATACATCAGTCATGCCCGACACAAAATCAAGCACCGCCCGAATTTTGGAATAGGTATCTACTTTATCCGTATGAAACTGCTCTGGAATCATGGCTACCAACTTCTTGTCAAACATGGATTTATTCGACTTTAAATAGGCTGGAACAAATTCTTCCAACAAGGCATTCATGACCTTAAAACCAGCAATCTCAATCTGTACTACAGTTGGCGCATTATAAATCCGCGCAACCGAGATTTTGGAAATGATTTTCATCTGTTCCACAATTTCCGGATCTAAAGCATCCATCAATGGTTTCTCAAAGGTCCCCGATAGAAATTTATCCTCATTTTCCACAAATACCTTCGCACATGCCCAAATCAGTGTATTTATTGCTTTTGCTCGCAATAATGAAACCCGACTTGCAGTATCGGCCAAGGAATCCAATCGATCCCGTAAATCTTCACCGGCACATAATGGCAATAATAAATCCTCTACTTCCTGGTAGGAAAGAATTTTTAAATGGTGAGCATCTTCTAAATCAATAATATTATAACAGATATCATCTGCAGCCTCCACCAAATAAACCAATGGATGACGCAAATACCCCTTCGGATTGGAAGGGTCTGCCTGTAAGCCCAATTCTAATGCAATTTTTTCAAAACTTTCTTTCTCTGAATCAAAGTAACCGTATTTCTTTCTATGGTGCGAACCTTTGACATGGCCATCAATGGCGGCACATGGATACTTGACAATTGAAGCTAAACTCGTATAGGTCAACGCAAACCCTTTTGGGTCTTTACCATTAAAAGCGTGCGTCAAAATCCGCAATGCATTCGCATTACCTTCAAAATGAATCAGATCCTCCCACTGCTCCTTGCTGACCAATTCCTGGTATTTCTTCCCCTGCCCTTCTGTAAAAAAACTTGAAATGGCAGCTTCCCCAGAATGACCAAAAGCTGGATTTCCCAGATCATGGGACAAACATGCTGCAGAAACAATATTCCCAACCTCCTGTAGATAAGGCGCTTCCTCATCTATATTGGGGTGATTTTCCTTCAATAAATTGTAAAATAATCTACCCAAGGAACGACCTACCGAAGCAACCTCCAAACTATGTGTCAATCGGTTATGAACAAAGACTGCTCCCGGCAATGGAAATACCTGGGTTTTATTCTGAAGTCTTCGAAATGGGGATGAAAATATCAAACGGTCATAATCGCGTTGAAACTCAGAACGCGCATCAAATTGCTCATTATTCTCACGACTTTCATAGCCCCAACGCCTAGCCGATATCAGTTGTTTCCAATTCATGTAAAATCTCAGATTTTGATTGACAAATATACCATTTTAAAATTTCAAGCCTCCCCTGAAAAATGGAATCGCCATCAAATTCTAACTCAACATTTTGCAAATCAAAGGTTGATTGAAAAAAATTATTCTTCTTCAGTATTCGACTTCTTGTAGATCATTCCGACCACTAAATTCAACACATAAAGTAACTGAAGGAAAACCATCAATAAAAAGGTTCCAACATAGAACTGTTGAATCTTTATTATTCGTTCTGCCTGTTCCGCATTGGGTAAACGGCTTGACACATCGGCTTCAAAATTCCCAAAATATACCCGCTCCACAAATCCCCAGGTCCAAACATTCACAATCAAACAGATAAAACTAATTAAATGCATGATGCTCCAAGTTTTTGAATATAACTTCTGTTCTGTAAAATAATATAAACCGGAAAAAATTAATCCGAGTAGACCTAAAAATTTAAATAGGGAAATGGAAGATAGTACGTAATATGTATCATAAAGGTTAATCGTAATGGAAGAATCTTTGGAAGGAACAAATACTGCAAAGGCAAGAACCAGAACACCTGCAACAAAAAAAAGCAAAGAAATCTTGAACATGACGATTGATTTTAAACAAAATAATAAAATCCTTGCGATTATTAAAATGATAGTTCTTTGGAACGAATCCCTTTATTATTATCTTTAGCAGAAGCAACAAAAACAGAATGACGACTTATAAACTACCTCACCCTAAGGACTTTGAAAGCAAACTGCATGGTAAAAACACCCATCTGATAACGCTCACAAATCGTGCTGGAATGCAAATCGCATTAACAGATTACGGTGCTAGGCTCGTAAGTGCGCTTGTTCCTGATAAAAATGGAAACTTAATTGATGTAGTTCTCGGCTTTAATAGTATCCAAGGTTATCTGGAAGCGAAAGAAGTTTATCATGGTGCATCAATCGGTCGATTCTGTAACCGCATCGCCAATGGAAAATTCGCCCTGGATGGTAAAGAATATAGCTTGGATCAAAACAATGGGACTAACTGCTTGCATGGTGGTGCAACTGGTTTTCATACCCGAGTATGGGATAGACAAGTCAGCTTTAATAAGCAGGTCGACTTCTATTATGTTTCTCCTGATGGCGAAGAAGGATTTCCTGGAGAATTGAAAACAACGGTATCGTATGAATTGAATAATGAAAATGAAATCATCATCAAATTCAGGGCTACCACAAACGCTCCAACAGTGGTCAACTTTACCAATCATGCCTATTTTAACTTGAATGGAGAAGGAAATGGCGATGTATTAAATCATGTGGTATGGATCAATACGGATGAATTTCTCCCATTGAATGAAAATCAAATCCCTACTGGCGATTTATATCCTGTGGAAGGCACAGCATTTGACTTCAGAACCCCTAAAGTGCTAGCAACTGAAATCAATAGCCCTGAAGAACAGATTCAAATTGCTAATGGTTATGACCATAGTTTCGCCAATAAACAACCCATCAGCGAACCTATCGCTTCAGCATATTCTAAAGAATCTGGAATTGAACTTCAAGTATTCAGTACTGAACCAAGCATCCACTTATATACTGGAAATTTCCTGCATGAAGATGAAGGTAAATCCGGCAGAAAATACTTACGCTATGGCGGACTTTGCTTTGAAGCACAACATTATCCTGATAGTCCCAATCAAGAAAAATTCCCAAGCGTTAGACTAAATCCGAATGAAGTTTTTGAAAGTGAAATTAGATATAAATTTAATATCAAGAAATAGAAAAAAATAACAATTCAGCTTAGACCGAATCTTTTAGGCAGGTCTTGAGTTTATGCTGGATATGCATAAAAAAGAAAGCAGGCCATTGAGATAATCCCAATGGCCTGCTTTCTTTTACTTATATCTATAAAGGCTAGTTCAAAAGACTCTCCAAAGCTTGATCTACTTTTTCAAACCCGAATTCAGCTTTTACGGTCTTAAACATTCTTTCAATTTGATCATTGCACAAGTTGCCGATACTTCCCTCATGGGTATGGTTGACTTCTTTTGCTGGTTGGAATTTTCCCTCTTCAATATCAATTCCGATTTTACGATAGGCTTCACGGAATGGAACACCATTCAACACCTCATTGTTCACCACTTCTACAGAGAACAAGTAATCGTATTTAGGGTCATCCAAGATATTATCCTTGATACTAATATTCTCCAACATATACTTCGCAATGGCCAGGCAATCATTTAGGGATTGGAAAGCTGGAAACAAGTTCTCTTTTAGTAATTGTAAATCCCGATGATATCCTACCGGAAGATTGGTCGTCATCAAGGCAATTTCATTTGGCAATGCTTGAATTTTATTGCAACGGGAACGAATCAATTCGAATACATCCGGGTTTTTCTTATGCGGCATAATGGAAGACCCTGTGGTCAAATGCGCCGGAAAGGAAATAAACCCAAAATTCTGATTGATAAACAAGGTGACATCCATGGCAAATTTCGCTAAGGTAGCAGCAATGGAACTCATCGCTTGTGCCAGGATACGTTCGGTTTTCCCTCTTCCCATTTGGGCATAAACTACATTATAGTTTAGATCTTCAAAACCTAATAATTCTGTCGTCATTGTTCTGTTCAAGGGAAAAGATGAACCATAGCCTGCTGCGGAACCCAATGGATTTTTATTGCATACATTCCATGCCGCTTTCAATAACTGAAGATCATCCACCAAGCTTTCTGCATATGCACCAAACCACAAGCCAAACGATGAAGGCATGGCGATCTGCAAATGGGTATAACCCGGCATTAATACAGATTTATATTGATTGCTTAAGGAAATAAGCTCCTGAAATAATTCCTCGGTATTCTTAAAGATGCTTTCGATCTCAGATCTGAAATATAATTTCAAATCCACCAATACTTGGTCATTTCTAGATCGACCGGAATGAATTTTCTTTCCTGCTTCGCCGATACGCTCGGTAAGCATCATTTCTACTTGCGAGTGTACATCTTCAACAGAATCTTCAATCTTGAAATTCCCTGCCAAGATTTCTCTATAAATATTCTTGAGTTCTTTTTGTACATCCAACAAATCCTGATCGGTCATTAATCCAATGCTATTCAACATTTTGGTATGCGCCAATGAACCCAACACATCGGCTGCTGCCAGGTTCATATCCATTTCTCGGTCTTGTCCGACGGTAAAAGTCTCAACAAAGGAATCTACATCAATATTTTTTTGCCAAATTTTCATCTTCAAAATCTTGTCGAACAAAAGTACCAATATCTACGCAATATGCAAGAACAGCATTCCTCTTCATTTTTTTTCTTATCAAGAAGAATTAGCCAATCTTTCCAAAAAATAAAAAGCGTCATGCAAACACTTAATATTTTTTTCAAAGCAAATTCCACCCTTAAAATGATGGAAAATGATTAATTTTTCATCAAGTTTTTAAAAATAAATTTTAAACTAGCTTAACTTTTTAAATGTTAAAAAATGTTAATGCTTTTCCGTTTTAGCACACCTTTAATGTACATTTTCCTACTTAACATTCAAGAGGATAAGGGATAGCAAATATTAAATTGTAATAAACTTTTAATAAAGGAATAGGCAATTTCAAAGAGTTTTACAATTAAGTAATCACTTACTTTTTTTTAAAAAACATCTTGTGACAACGTAATTAAAGCTCTATGTTTGTGATGTAAAGGGGAATGAAAGATATTAAAAGTGAGTTTACACTTACGCTTAATAGCCAACTACAAATTACTAAAACATGATAGACCGGAAAGTCTTAAAACTTTGAAAGAATTATTCTATCCAATTATAAACTAATTTTGATTAAAGACTTGTCACCATGCCCACGACAAGTCTTTTTTTTATGTCTAAATTTTCAATTCGCATTCATTTTTTCATAGATCCAATCTCATACCAAGTTTTGTATTGGCTCGGACTTTCTTCGGACCTTGTTCGAATTTTCCCGACCAAGGTCCGAAGAAGGTCCGAAGAAAGTCCGATAAAAATGCGGTAAAAGGACCAACTTGTTTGAAATTTAAAGTGAGTGAATATGCAATTAAGCCCTTCTACTCTTTTCAATTAACAGCAGATGCTTGATAATCCCATTAGTTCAATGAAAACCTGTATATTTGTATCAAGGAAAAGCAATACAGCTTTCCCAATACAGATTAGAAGATGGGAACAGAAAGTAAAAGACAACAACGATTTGCTGGAGTAATACAACAAGATCTTGCAGAAATGTTTCAACGTGAGGGCAATTCTTGGGCTCCCGGTGCTTTTATTACCGTTACCAGGGTACGTGTCACTCCGGATTTAGCAATCGCTAGAGTTTATTTGAGTTTTTTAAATACCAAAACTGCAAAAGCAGATATCGATAACATTAAATCAAAATCTAATGAAATTCGGTATAAACTAGGAACACGTATTAAAAATCAAGCCCGCATTGTCCCTCAATTGGAATTCTTCTTAGATGACACCAATGAATACGTGGAACATATGGATAAGATTTTTGACGAAATCAGCAAAGAACCTAGACAACCGGAATAGGTAAGTTCAGAATATCATGCCCTATTTATTGGATGAAAACAAATTGGTTTTCCCCCATCCATCCCTAGCGGATGAAGATGGTTTATTAGCAATCGGAGCCGATTTACAGCTTGAACGCCTCCTATTGGCTTATGAAAATGGTATTTTCCCTTGGTACAATGAGGAAAATCCTATTCTATGGTTCGCCCCTTTGGAAAGATTCGTTTTAGTACCCAATAAAATCAAACTTTCTAAAAGCATGAAGCAGATCATGAAATCCAATAAATTCAAGATTACAATTGATCAGGATTTCAAATCTGTCATTGAAAATTGTGCGAGTATGCCAAGGAAAGATCAGGACGGGACATGGATTATTGCAGATATGCAGGAAGCCTATATCCGATTACATGAGGCTGGATATGCGCATAGTATCGAGGTTTGGCAGGATCAAAAATTAGTTGGTGGACTTTATGGAGTGCAAGTTGGCAAAGTATTTTGTGGAGAAAGCATGTTTTCCATGGTCTCCAATGCTTCCAAAATTGCCTTGATCTACTTAGCTCAGAATTTTGGATTATCCTTAATTGATTGCCAGATTCCTTCGGATCACCTCAGCAGCATGGGAGCAGAAACCATCAGCCAGTCCGAATATTTAACGATTCTTCATAATCAAGAAATATTGCCCTATGAATTTCAAAGAACACTTTAATCTACCCGATGACCTGATTTATCTCAATACCCCTGGCAATGGGTTATTGCCAAAGGAAACTTTGGCCTGGAGACAAAAATGGGAACAAGACTTTTTTGAAATCAAATCGAACCTAAGGGATGAGCAACCTGAATTCATTTATTCTGTCAAGGAAACAGTAGCCGATTTCTTTCATTCGAAACCGGAAAACACCTACCTGACTCCTAATTTTTCTTTTGCCTTCGCAACCTTACTGGATTTACTTCCTGAGCAGCTTACCTATTTGGTATTGGAAGATGAATATCCATCTCTGCAATACCCTTTAGTCAACAGAAAATTAAAATTCTTCTCGATTCCAGTATCTGCCAAGCTGGAGGAAACCATATTAAATGGAATTGAGCAGCATAAACCAGATGTATTGGTTCTTAGTTTGGTTCAATATATTTCAGGCTTAATGATAGATCTTGATTTTATCAAGAACCTTAAAAAGAGTCACCCGAACCTATTGATCATAGCTGATGGTACCCAATACTTGGGTGTGGCGCCATTTGATTTTCAGGAATCAGGCATCGATGCACTTGCTGGATCGGGTTATAAATGGTTGCTATCAGGCTTTGGAAATGGATTTATCCTCTTAAGTGATCAATTGAAATTGATGCTTGAGGATCTGAAATCTGATGTTCCATTACCTCAGGTGGCCATGTGGAAAAATAAGAAAATATTGGATACCTTCTTCGAGCCTGGCCATCAGGATACTTTAAGTCATGGTACTTTACAAAGCAGCTTGCGTTTTCTAAAAAAGCAAGGTCTACAAAACATTCAGGACCATATCAAAGTTTTATCGGATGAGGCCTATAAGCTCTTGTTGGAAAGGGATTTGATTTTACCATATATTGCTGAAAGAAACATTAGATCATCATTGATCAATGTTCAGATTCCGCAGGAACTTTATCCTAACCTCATGAATATGGGAATCAAATGTTTTCCTCGGGGAACAGGAATACGAATTGGAATACACCTTTATAATGATTTAAAGGATATCCATAATTTTGTGAATATTATTGAAAGCTTACGATGAATTATAAAATAGGAGATTTAGTTAGATTCGTGGATGAACCTATCGAGGGTCATATCACGGCATTCTTAAAAAATGGATTAGTTGGTGTCACAGACGATACAGGTTTTGAAATCCCTGTGATGCAGGATAAAATCACCTTGGTCCATGGAAATATGCGGATGGAAGAGGATGAGGAACCAACAACCGTTGTTCAAACCGGAAAATTCATTGAGAAAGGCATTTTTCTAGCCTTAACCGGCGAACAGAAGGATGGATTGGTAAAGTTTTTCATCGTCAATGAAACGTCCTTCGAATTAATGGTTACCGTTTCTGAGTCTGTCGGAAATAAAAGAACTGGAATTTTCGCCAATATTGTTCCTGCTAGAGAGTACAACCAAATTTATACCGGTAATTTTTCTGCAATCAACAAATGGCCGAATTTGGAATTTCAGATCCTTAGAACTTCACGCAGACAGCATAATGCTTTTCCGCCAATCGAAAAGACCCTGAAAGTAAAACCGCTAGACCTGATAAATTCCAAGGAAAATTCAGAGGTGCTGCCAGAGAAAGCATGGTTATTTGAATTGGATAAGGTGGAAGAGAATATTGGTTTAGATAAATTAAAACAGCATTTTATTTCGCATAGACCGGGGAGGTAGTGGTAATAGAATTTAGATATGAGATGTGCGAGGTAGATTTGAGATATGAGATGTGAGATTTGAGATAGTCATCGGCTACTAGGCGGAGACGAAGCGAGAGAAACATAAACGGAGAAAAGAACCCCATCGGGGTGACATATTTGTAGCAAGAATCATTTACCAAGGACAGCCCCAGCGGGGCGGCATGTTTGTAGCAAGAATCATTTACCAAGGTACAGCCCCATCGGGGCGGCATATTTGTAGCAAGAATCATTTACCAAGGACAGCCCCAGCGGGGTGACATATTTGTAGCAAGAATCATTTACCAAGATACAGCCCCATCGGGGCGGCATATTTGTAGCAAGAATCATTTACCATGGTACAGCCCCATCGGGGCGGCATGTTTGTAGCAAGAATCATTTACCAAGATACAGCCCCAGAGGGGCGGCATGTTTGTAGCAAGAATCATTTACCAAGATACAGCCCCAGAGGGGCGGCATGTTTGTTAAAATATCGCATAAAATAGATTCCGCATCTTCGATGCGGAATGACAATCACAATATTAAATAGGTTGAGGTAAAAAAAGATTCTTCGGCAAAGCCGAAGAATCTTTTTTTACCTCAACCCAAACACAATTTTTCTGTCATTCTGAGCGCAGCGAAGAATCCATTTTTGTTCAGCCAATACGTAGGAGCGTATCGCATACGCCCTCCTTCTAAAATCCTTTTCAAAAATACGATAGCGAATCAGAACCCCAGAGGGGTTCAATATTAGTAACACAGATAATTAAAAGATAAATAGCCCTCGCCCCATGCAATCGCTTAAGCGATTGCATGGGGCGAGGGCTTATTCCGTAAAAACATTCTTCTACTAATATTAAACTCCTCTGGAGTTTTTACTTACGCTTTATCCCTCTATCTTCTTATCTCTTTTTCCTACTGAAAATAATATCAATAATGCACCAAATAACAGCACTGCCCAACCCCATTTTATATTTAGGGTTTTCGATAGCAGTCCATCGATAAGTTTAAATCCTAGATAATTATTGATTTGAAAGAAAACCAGAATAAATGCAATAACGATCCAAGCAATCAATACCAAAGCCGAAATGCGAAAAGCACTTAATTTTCGCATAAAGAATAAGAGAACAGACAGTCCCAACAAACCATTAGTGATCATAAATAAGGCGGTATCAACCTGATAAAGATTCCAATTAGCCTGCAACGGAACTTTGAGGAAAGGGCAGAAAATTGCAGAAAAAAAGACTACAAAAAAACCTATTAAGGCAAGTGGTTTATTTAAACTTCTCATGACGTGAATTATATATCAAAGATGAGCATTTGAGCGGAAATAGAAAAGCTAATAATAGGATTTAAAGCATTTAAAGAGGGAAATCAGGTTCGGTTTTGGGGAATTGGGTATTCAGAAACTGTAATTAATGTCATTTATTGTGTGATGAAGAAATGATTGTCATCACAAATTTTCGACAATCCCCTTTGTATAAGCCTTTATAACAGCGTTTTAACATTATTTTAACACTATTTATAATCGTTCTAAATTCACTGTATTGACACATTTTTGACAATATCAACGTGCTTTTAATCTACATTTGCAGTACAAAATTATTGGAGAAATAATTAGGCTTTGAAGAATTTAAAAGTTATAGCGTTTACCCATAAACATGTTGATCTAAAGGATTTGGGGAATTTGGTGATATGCAATGAAGAATTGGATAGCCGCCTTATTAACTTAAAAAACAATTTAGACATTCCTGAAATATTCTACATCGGTACATGTAACCGGGTGGAATTTGTATTTTATGGTTCGCATGAGTTGAACGATGATTTTGTAGTCCAATTTTTGGACAGCATGAATTTTTGTGTTCCAGCGGAGCGTATGCAATGCTATTTGGGACAAGTAAACAGATATTCAGGTCTTGATGCATTAAATCATTTATTCCGCACTTCCTGCTCGATGGAGAGTTTGGTGGTTGGGGAGAAAGAAATCCTGGCACAGATTCGTCGTGCCTACGATCGTTGTAAGGCGGCTGGATTTACCGGAGATTTCTTAAGATTAATGATGGACCGATTAGTAAAAACTGCCAAAGAAGTCTATACCTTCACGAATATTTCTAGAAATCCAATTTCGGTTGTTTCCCTGGCATACCGTAAATTACGTGAAGTAAAATTAAAGGATAACCCAAGAATTCTAGTGATAGGATCGGGTGAGACCAACCAAAATTTAGCAAAGTATCTTAAGAAGCATAAATACAGTAATTTTACGATTTTCAACCGTACGGTTGCCAATGCGCAGGCCTTAGCTGAGGAATTACAAGCGCAGGTTTATCCGTTGAGTGAATTGAAAAATTACAAGAAGGGTTTTGATATGATGATCACTTGTACTGGTGCTCCGGAAGCGATTATTCATGAGGATTTATATGAATCTTTATTGAATGGCGAGGATGACAAGAAGGTGATTGTAGACTTAGCTATTCCAAACGATATTGATGCCGCTGTGATTGCCAAACACCCAATTCACTATATTGAGGTGAGCAGCTTGCAACAAATTGCTGAGAAAAATATTCAAGAGCGTTATGCTGAGTTAGAAAATGCAGAAAAAATCATTGAGCAGAACATTAAGGAATTTTTACCATTATTGAAACAACGTCGTGTCGAGGTTGCCATGAAGGAGGTTCCGGAGAAGATCAAAGAAATCAAAGCGATGGCTTTATCGGAAGTGTTTGCAAATGAGGTTGAACAATTAGATCCCCAAGCTCGCGAAGTATTGAACAAGGTGATTAACTATATGGAGAAGAAATACATCAAAGTTCCTATGGTTATGGCGAAAGAGATCTTGGTAAAATCTGCCGAATCAGAAAGTAATTAATATTAAATTTTCTTAAAAATATTCTGATTCTGACATTAAATCATCAGAATTAAGAGGCTATTTCCTTAAATTTGCCTCCGGAATATTCATTTGTAAATCTTTGAACGTGAACAGAAAACTAATTATCGGTACCCGAGGAAGTGAATTAGCATTATGGCAAGCCAACTTTGTTAAGGATCGATTAGCCGAAATATCAATAGAAGCTGAATTAAAAATCATCAAGACCCAAGGGGATATTGTTCAACACCTACGTTTGGACAAGTTGGAAGGTAAAGGCTTTTTCACCAAGGAATTGGAAGAAGAATTATTATCAGGTCAAATTGATTTAGCGGTTCATTCACACAAGGATTTACCTACTGTAAATCCGCCGGGATTAATCATTGCTGCAGTATCTGAGCGTGAAGATCCCTCCGAACTATTAATTATTCATAAGGACTGCGTCGATATTACAAAACGTCTTTCCTTAAAACATAATGCCACAGTTGGTACCTCTTCTAACAGAAGAAAAGCCCAATTGCTATCCCTTCGTCCAGATCTGGAATTTGATGACCTTCGTGGGAATCTACAGACTCGCGTACAGAAATTACGCGATGATAAATACGATGCTATTGTATTGGCAAAAGCTGGTATTTCAAGGATCAACATGGACCTTTCGGACTTTCATCTTGAGGAAATTGCTCCTGTAGAGGTAGTTCCAGCACCTGCACAAGGTGTATTGGCGATTCAAATCCGTGAATCGGATAAAGAGTTATTTGATGTATTACAGCAAATCCACGATAAAGAAGTAGCAGAAGCTATTTCAGTGGAACGTAAAGTATTGAACTTATTTGATGCCGGTTGTCATGCTCCACTAGGAAGCTATTGCCGCAAGAAAGATGGCGTATTTCAATCTTGGACTTCGATTGCTGACACGAATGAGGACTTTCCTGATCGTCTATTCCTAGAGTCAAATACCGTGGAAGGTATGGCAGACAAAATCTTTTCAAAATATAAGAAAGACAGAAAGCTTCCATCTTCGGTTTTTATCACGCGTGATCTTGCTGAAAACTCTTATTTAGCACGTTTCTTAAAGAAACATGATATCCAGGTGGATGCACGTTCATTAATTCGCATTTTCCCAACCATCAATAAATTGGATTCTTTTATTCTTAAAAGAGCGGACTGGATTTTCTTCAATTCAAAGAATGCCATTGAGCATTTCTTTAAATTAGAGCCTTGGATTTTAAAGAAAACCAAAATTGGAGTTCTTGGAAGAGGTTCGGAAGACACCTTACGTAAGTTCAATCGTGTTGCAGACTTTTCTGGAGACGATTTAGGTATTGATACTGAAGGAATTGCGCAAGAATTTGCGAAAATGGTTGATGGTCAAACGGTCTTGATTCCACGTGCTGAGGGTTCATTACAAACCATTCAAAAAGCATTGACGGAGAATACGAAGGTAATTGATATGCCAATCTATGAGACGGTCATCGAGGAAGAAGTTGACAAGAGCAATGCCGAGGTATTAATTTTCACGAGCCCAAGTAATGTAGAGGCTTATTTTCGTGAGAATTTAGCAGAACCAGATCAAAAGATTATTTGTATTGGTCATTCTACGGCCAAAGCCATTGATGCCCTTGGATTAAAATATACACTTCCCTATACCCCAGATGAAATAGGTTTGGCAGAAGCTGTATTTGGATTAGATTATTAATAAACATATTGTAAAGGGGGATAATTCCCCCTTTACTCTTACATAAAAATTAAAAACATGTTACACCGTCCTAGAAGAAACAGAAAATCAGCAGTAATCCGCGATATGGTTCAAGAGAACCATGTATTTGCATCGAATTTGATTTTCCCTTTGTTTATTGTAGATGGAGACAACCAAAAAGTTGAAGTATCCTCCATGCCAGGTATCTACCGTTATTCGATTGATAATTTATTACGCGAGGTAGAGAGCTGTATGAATTTAGGATTAAAGGCATTCGACTTATTCCCTGCTGTTGAAGAGTCCTTGAAGGACAAATATGCAACTGAAAGTTACCGTGAAGGAACTTTATACTTGAGAGCTATTGAAGCGGTGAAGAAGAACTTCCCAGAGGCTTGTGTTGTTACAGATGTGGCAATGGATCCGTACAGTTCAGATGGTCACGATGGAATTGTTGAGAATGGTGAAATTCTAAACGATGAGACCTTGGAGGTATTAGGAAAAATGGCTTTGGCACATGCACAGAATGGCGCCGATATTATTGCACCTTCCGATATGATGGATGGTAGAATTGGCTATTTGCGTACTATATTGGACGAGAATGGTTTCAGCAATGTATCCTTAATGTCCTATACTGCGAAATATGCATCTGCGTATTATGGTCCATTCCGTGATGCCTTAGGGTCAGCACCGAAAAAAGGAGATAAGAAATCTTATCAGATGAATCCCGCAAATAGTAAAGAAGCACTAATTGAGGCTCAGTTAGATACCCAAGAAGGTGCGGATTTTCTAATGGTAAAACCAGGATTACCGTATTTAGATGTTATTAAATTATTAAGTGATAATTTCGATTTACCAATTGCAGCATATAATGTATCGGGAGAATACGCGATGTTAAAAGCAGCGATTGCCAATGGTTGGTTAAGTGAGCAGGTAATTTTAGAAACCTTAATGAGTTTCAAAAGAGCTGGTGCGACATCAATTTTGACCTACCATGCGAAAGAAGTTATTGAAAAAGGCTGGGTAAAATAGCCCATAAATCAATTATTTGGCTATTTTTGTAAGCCTAAATGGCGACCATATTTATATTTTTTCTACAAAATGGAACATACACGAATTAAAGAATTATTAAAATCAGAGGATTTCGGCAAAGAAGTTATTGTAAAAGGATGGGTTCGTACCTTCCGTAATAATCAATTTATAGCTATCAATGACGGGTCTACTATCAATAATATTCAGGCGGTCATTGATTTTGAGAATACTTCGGATGCGATTTTGAAAAGAATCACGACGGGTGCTGCTGTACGTGTAAAAGGAAATTTGGTAGAATCCATGGGTAAAGGGCAAAAAGTTGAGATCAAGGCGACTGATGTTTCAATCATTGGCGATTCAGACCCTGAGAAATACCCATTGCAACCTAAGAAACATAGTTTGGAATTTCTTCGTGAGATTGCACATCTACGTTTCCGTACGGGTACTTTCAATGCAATTTTCAAAGTTCGTAATGCATTGGCTTTTGCGGTGAATAAATTTTTCCAGGAACGTGACTTCGTCTACATGCATACCCCTATCATTACAGGTTCGGATGCAGAAGGAGCTGGAGAGATGTTCCGTGTAACGACTTTAGACTTAAACAATATCCCGAGAACTGAAAATGGAGAGATTGATTTCAAAGAAGACTTCTTTGGAAAATCAACCAATCTTACCGTTTCTGGTCAGTTGGAAGGTGAATTAGCGGCATTAGCATTTGGAAACATCTATACTTTCGGACCTACTTTTAGAGCTGAAAACTCCAATACAACACGTCACTTAGCAGAATTCTGGATGATTGAGCCAGAGATGGCTTTCTATGAATTAGAAGATAACATGGACTTGGCTGAGGATTTATTGAAATATGTAATCCGTTACGCATTGGAGCAATGTCCTGAAGAAATTGAATTCCTAAACAATCGTTTATTGGAAGAAGAGAAATCTAAACCACAAAACGAACGTTCTGAATTAAACCTGATCGAAAAGTTAAACTTCGTCATCAACAATGATTTCGAGCGTGTAACTTATACAGAGGCTATCGAAATTTTATTGAGAAGCAAGCCTAATCAAAAGAAACAATTCAAATATCTGATTGAGAATTGGGGAGCTGATTTACAATCCGAGCATGAGCGTTTCTTGGTTGAAAAGCATTTCAAAAAACCAGTAATCTTAACAGACTATCCAAGAGAGATCAAATCATTCTACATGAAACAGAATCCAGTGGATGCGAATGGAAGACAAACTGTTCGTGCGATGGATATCTTATTCCCAGGAATTGGAGAAATGGTTGGAGGATCACAACGTGAGGAAAACCTAGAAAAACTAATCACCAGAATGGGTGAAGTAGGCATTCCTACTGAAGAGATGGAATGGTTCTTAGATACACGTCGTTTTGGCTCAGTGCCGCATTCAGGATTTGGAGTAGGATTTGAGCGATTGGTATTATTTACGACAGGTATGACCAATATCCGCGATGTAATTCCTTTCCCAAGGACCCCAAACAACGCAGAATTTTAGAAATAATTCAAAATATAAAAAACCGTCAAAACAAACATTATTTTGACGGTTTTTGTTTATTATGTAATATTGACAACAATTATATAAACTAATCCATGTTACTAAAGATCTACAATGACAATCCGAATCCAAAGGCTATAGAAGAAGCAGTGGAGGTATTAAGAAAAGGAGGCGTGATTATCTATCCAACAGATACGGTATATGGTATTGGTTGTGATATTACGAACCAGAAGGCCATTGAACGCGTTTGTTCCATTCGCGGATTAAAGCCTGACAAATCGAATCTATCTTTTATCTGTTATGATCTGACAGATATTTCTCAATACACAAAACCTTTTGACACGACCGTCTTTCGGGTATTGAAAAAAGCTTTACCAGGTCCATTCACCTTTATTTTCAATGCGAGCTCGCAAGTACCAAAACTATTGAGTTCTAAAAAGAAAACTGTGGGTATCCGTATTCCGGACAACAATATCGTTCGTGACATTGTGAAGGAATTGGGTAATCCTATTGTGACGACATCCATTCACGATGATGATGAAATCATTGAATATTCTACAGATCCAGAATTAATCTATGAGAAATTCGAGGATAAGGTAGATCTAGTGATTGATGGCGGGTACGGTGATAACGTTGCTTCCACGGTCGTTGATGTCACTTCTGGCGATTTCGAAATAATACGGGAAGGAAAAGGTGATTTAGAGCAATACTTATAGTCTAGCTTCTACCCTTTCCTTTATGGCTGCATTGAAAAGTTCAAACCCCTTCTTTGTATTCCCATGAATCATTTTCTTTAGAAAAGGAACCAGAATGCCTGAAAACTTCTCTCCTTGAATAAGGAGGGTTTGATTATTTCCTGCATTCTGTAAGATGAAATAATGTTCACCATCAAAGATTCCATTGATCATAAGACTGCCGCGCCAGCGTAATTCTTTGTTGGGTTCTATTTTCAAAAAGACATGATTCATTTTCATACTAGTGCCACCGGGTTGTCCAAGCAATACTTTAGTTCTTTTTCCAACTTCAGGATTACCAAAAAACTCAGCGATGGTTGGGCTCCATTCAGGATAGGCTTTAAAGTCAGATAATACCGCCCATACAGCTTCTATTTGGGCATTGATTAGTATTTGTGATTCTATTTGTTCTTTCATACCTCAAAGTTAAGGCAGCACCAGCTAGAAGCACTTGACATTTATCAAGAAGAAATTTTATTCCGGATTCTACTTAGGGTTTCTGGGCTCATTCCCAATACAGAGGCGATATATTGTAAGGGAACTTGATTAAAGAAGGATTTATTCTGCTCAAAATATTTGTTATATCGCTCTTCAGCCGATAGAGCAATAAAATCAAACACACGATGTTCGATTTGCATAAAGCATTTGGCAATAAATCGCTTTTCAATAACATTCCAATTTGGGATGGAATCTTGGATATCGAGGTAATCTTTTTTATTCAAAGTCCACAATTTTGTGGGGGTCAAGGCTTCAATGGAACCAATGGAAGGGTTATCGAAAAAGAAAGAAGCCAAGTCAGTAATAAAATAGCCGTCGTTTCCAATCCATTGCGTTACTTCCTTTGTATCAGTCCATTTAAATACCCTACAGATACCTTCTTCAATAAAACTAAGCTTATTACAGGGTTTTCCAGCCTCTAAAAACAGTTGGTTCTTCGATAATTCTTCCGGTACAAACCTGGAGACAATCAATTCCACCTGCTCATCAGAGAGTTCGAACATCTGTAATAATTGCTGCTTAAAATTCATTAGCCTTCCATTTTTAACTGCGTTTGACGCCTTCTCTCATAAATATAAGCAATATTAAAAATGATTACAGCAATCAATATCAATCCAAAGGCAATGATTTGGGTGCTATTGATAGCCTCTTTGTAATAAAAAATGGCAAGGCAGAAACTAATGATCGGGTTGAGGTATAGTAGGATTCCAACAACCGATGAATCCAGCCCTTTCAGGGCATAGATATTCAAGAACAGTGGAATAATGGTGTACCCTATGGCAATTATCAAGATATAGCTATAGAATTCAGTAGTTTTCGGCACAGAAGGGTCAATAATGCTAAGAATGGGTAACAATAAGATGGTACTCACCAGGATATGGATGGTAAGCGTAAAGAATTTATCGATTTGAAATTTATTCTTCTGCAGAACTAAGTAAGCCGCATAGGATAGGGCGATAAAAAAGCTATAGATCAAATCCAGAAAATGACCGTAGGCCAATAGCAGGCAACTCACAACACTTAATCCAACAGCAAACCATTGCCAATTGCCGAGACGTTCCTTGAGGAAGATACTAGCTAGAACGGTGGTCAGGATTGGACAGATCAGATAGGCCAATGCCGTAGCATTCACACTGATTGCATTCATGACATAGATGAAAATAAACCAGTTCATTCCCAATAGCACGGCACTTGCCAATACATTGATGAGGAGTTTTTTTCTTTCCGAGGAATTTGTGGACTTGAGATATTTTATACTGGCGAGGGTTTGCTTTCTTCGAAAAATAAAACAAGCCAATAAGATACAGACTGAGGCAAAAAGTACGCGGTGAATTAATATGTCGAGGGCTCCATAATCACTGAGAGGCCTTAGTACCAGGGCAAATGTTCCCCAAATAATAAAGCCTGTCAATGCTGACAGGTAATATTTCATAGATTAGTTTAAGAAAAAAAGAACTAAAGAATAATAAACTCTTCGATTACAACCTTCCCTACATACTCATTGACACGGCCAATAATCTGTCTACGCATCATGGCAAGTTCATTTTTGATGACTGCAGATTCAACGCGGACGAAAAGCTTTTTATCTTTGATATAGATTTGTTGGGTTCGGTTTGCGATTGCACTTCCAATGAGTTCAGGCCAAGCAGAGAGAATGGATGTTTCATCATATTTCCTTCTCAGTCTATAAACATCTAATAATTTTTCTACTGCTTGTTTGATGGTGACATCATCACTTCTCCTAAATGCATCATCATTATACTTCGCCATTGATCTGACCTCCTTGAATGTCAAAGATACGAATTGGCTTTCCTATTTCTTGAAATATTTTCCTTATTCTATTGGAGTCGGTGTCGGTCAGGAAGATCTGTCCGAATTCATCTTCCGAAACCAGTTGCATCAGTTTCCGGGTTCTTTGTTCGTCCAATTTATCGAAGATATCATCGAGCAAGAGTAGCGGTTTGAATTGTTTTCTATTTTTCAGAAAAGCATATTGAGCTAACTTCAATGCGATTAAGAAGGATTTTTGTTGACCTTGAGAACCAAACTTCTTCAGAGGCATACCATCGTGAATACTGAATTGCAAGTCATCCTTATGGATCCCTACGGTTGTTCTTTCCAGAGCCCGATCTTTGTCCAACTGTTTGGTCAATAGGTCCAGAAAATCTTGATTTTGAAGTTGGGATTCATATACAAGATCCACCTGTTCTACATCCTCAGATAAGAACTGATAGTATCTACGAAATTCGGGGAGGAATTCCTCCATAAATTTTTGACGGCGTTCGAAGATTCGCTCTCCAGCTTCGACGAGCTGAAAATTTAATACTTCCAGTAATCCCAGGTCGAAAACTCCGGTTTCACGAATATTCTTTAGTACAGTATTACGGTTTAAAAGAATCCGGTTGTATGAAATCAGGATATCGAGATACTGATTATCGGTTTGGGAGATTACATTATCCACGAATTTCCGGCGTTCTTCACTACCATCCATGATGATAAAGGAATCATTTGGAGAAATCATGACCAAAGGAAACTGGCCAATGTGGTCTGCAAGGCGGTTGTATTCTTTTTTATTTTTCTTGAATTGTTTTTTTTGATTCCTCTTGATGCTACATGAGACCGCATCCATAACGGTTTCTTTATCAAATTGTCCTTGAACCATAAACCAGTCCTCCCCTTTTTTGATGTGCTGGGAATCGATGGGATTGAAATAGGATTTACAAAGGGATAAATAGTGGATTGCATCCAATAAATTAGTCTTACCTGAACCATTCTGCCCTGTAAAGGCATTTGTTTCAGGTAAAAAATCTAAAGAAGAATCTGTGTAGTTCTTAAAATTTAAGACGGATAGATGTTTCAGCCACATAGCAATGCAAAGATATGCTTTTTCCTTGGGCTAATCTTTATTTTACTTCTTCAAAGTCAATAAACTCACCTGCAGTCTCGGTTCCTTTTTTAGCTTTGTGCTCTTTGGGCGGCATGTATTCCACACGTACTTTTCCGTCAGGGCGTTGTTGTTGCTGTTGTTTGAACTGAGAAAAAGGATCATTATAGTTTTGTTGATTAGGCCCACCATTGGCATATTGCCCTTGGGCACCATTCATAATCTTTTCGGCTACCTTCTTCATAAAAAAGGGCATCAAAAGACGAATCCCAATTTTAAATAGGTAGTAAAATACAACTGCTGATATTAAGAAATATATAAATGTCATTTTTAAATGCTTTAAATCAAATTTAATAAATAAAAGACATCAAAGATGATAGGATTGTCAAGAAAATCTCAGTTAACATTTTTTTACTTTTCTGCTTTTGCCTTTATTACGGCTTGAAGCAGTTGCGTCGGATGCTGAGAACCAATCACATACACTAACCCATCATTATCGGTAAGCCATAAAGCTTCCTTACCGCCAGAATAGAATCTAATTTTTCCATTCTTATGTAAATTATAAACAGGATTATTAAAGAAAAAGTTTGAATACTTTCCTTTTTCTATTTTCCGAATAGAGTTAAGATCAATTTTTACCAAACTCGTGGTCCACAAACCACTTAAAATTACATGGGTCTTGGTGACTGTTGTCCTATAGCTGACCATATACAACATGATAATGGATACGATCAGAATCCCTACTCCCACAATAAAAAATAATTGCTGGGATACCACATGCTCCCAATTGATATAATATGCAACAAAACAAAACAATGCCAGGATTAATCTGACACTAATCCAAGTCCAGTCTCTTCCTAGATATTGTTTTTCCTGAAATAAGATTTGTTCTTCTTCCATAATTGCTATTTGTATACTAAAGTAAGTACTTTCTTTGTATTTTCTGTCACTTTAAAGCGATTATCTAAACGCATTCCGAGCAACCAAATAACCTGTCCGTCGGAATTAACCAAAATAGGCAGCTCATCTTTTTCAAATCGATTTAATTTTTGCTGGATAAAGTAATCACTTAGCTTTTTAGACCCACTCATGCCCAAAGGTTTAAAGGCATCACCTTGTTTCCATGTTCGCAATAGTAAAGGGAATTGAAGCAAATCCTGGTCTAACTGAACGACATTTTCATCCTTGTTCGTGCTAAACTTTTGATCTTCGATAAAATACAGGGATTTCCCTTGAATATTTGGGATTTCAGTTAAATCAGGAATCACAATTTCATTAAAATTAGAATTCCTTTTTTCCCGAATAATAAGGTCCTCCCGATCCAATAACATTTCATGAGTATCAGATTCAAATAGCTGCCCCATCCCTTTATCGAAAACCGAACCTAAATCTTCAAGCACATTCCTTTGAAAATGAAAAGGTCTAAAAAGTTCAAACATTAAATAAGAATCAGCGACATGTTCTTTCAGGTCTTTCAGGTTCACTTTCACAAACTTACCTTCCGTCCGAAACAGTACCTTTCGAAGTTTGTCCATCATTTTATGAATCAGCTGTTGGCTTTCTTCAAAATGCTTCATGTTCTGAGTAAGAATAGATTCAAATTCAGGCTGGATTTCCTTGAACTTTGGGACTATCTCCAATCTGATTTTATTACGAGCATATTTTGTCGAGAAATTAGATTGATCATCACGGTAGGGAATCTGTCGACTATTAACCTCTGCGGTAACTTCATCGGCGGTCAAAAATAATATAGGTCTGATAATAGACCCTCTTTTGGGTTGAATCCCCAGTAATCCCTGAATACCAGTCGATCGCGTTAAATTTAACAGCATGGTTTCCAGATGATCATTAGCATGTTGGGCTACCGCAATGCATTGGCAATTATTTTCCTGTCTTAATTCTTCAAACCAGGCATACCTCAGTTCCCGGGCTGCCATTTGAATGGAAACCTTATTTTCCAAGGCATAAGCTTCCGTATCAAAATGATTTACAAAAACCGGGAATCCTAATGTCTGTCCATATTCACGAACCAATGCTTCATCCTTATCAGATTCTTCAGCGCGCAAATGAAAATTACAATGCGCGATAATACAATCAATTTCTAGATCACGAAATAAGGTAGCCATAAGCATGGAGTCTTTCCCACCACTGACGGCTAATATCACTCTTGCATCTTTGGCCAAGAGCTTCTTATCTTCGATAAACTGAATTAATCTTTCTGAAACGGACATAGTCCAAAATTACAGATAATAAATAATCTTGAGTTAGGGGCATTAAAATTTATTGTTTAACAATTTTTTGCTAATTAATTCTATATTTTTGCGCTTGTGAGATACCTATTAGTACTATTAATAAGCATGATATGCTTGTCTACATATGGACAAGATGAGTTTACCCCCGTTAATACCGCAACGGACAATGCCCCAATGCGCCTGGTATCTTCGTCAAGCAGTAGATTTATCAATCAGAAAATTCTTCGAAGTTATAATGCTGTGTATGAACATAAGGGTTCTACCCTAGCAGCAGATAGCGGTGATTTATATAAGGATGATATTGGGAATGAGTTTTTTGAGGCTCATGGCAATATTGTTATTACCCAACCCTCAGGAACAGTAATTCAAGGAACACATTTACATTACGATGCATCATCGCAACATGCTGTATTGACGAAAAATGTGAAAATGGTCGATGCACAAAGTACCTTGACCACCAACTACCTGACCTATAACTTAAGAAGTCAACAGGGAACATATACTGGTGGTGGCCGAATTATAGGGCAAGGAGATACAATTACCTCCCAACGGGCATATTATTTTGAGAACACTAAGGATGCCTATTTCAATAATAAGGTGGTCGTTCGAAATGCCAGTACCATTATCTACACGGACTCCATGCAGTATAATACCATGTATAGGGATGCATTTTTCTTTGGTCCGACTACGATTAATGGGCGTCAAGGGGAAAAATTATACACAGAAAAGGGAACATACAACACCGAATTCGGAGTTGCAAAATTCAATAAAAACAACTTATATACTGAGGGCAGCCGCTTTTTAAAAGGGGATAGTTTATTTTATGACCGTAATAAAGGGCTAGGTGAAGCCTTTCGGAATGTATTGTTTGTGGACACCTTGGATAAGTTTTATGCAAGTGGTGAATACGGAAAATATATAGAGGCGGATCAATCTATTTTGATGACCAATAAGCCACTCATAAAATATGTTGTCAAAACAGATTCCATTGATAATAGTCAAGACTCGGTACAGGTTGATACGGTGAACAAGGAAAATCTTTCCAAGCGAGAGTTAAGAAAGTTAGAAAAGGCACAGGAAAAAGAGCGCGAAAAAGAGCTTGAGCAGTTAGAAGCGAAGGAGAAGGAAAAATCAGCGGACAGCAAAAACGGGATTATTAAACCGGCAGAACCGGATAGCTTATCCAAACCTATCGTCCGGCAAAACACCAAAATTGATACCGCCTATATGACGGCTGACACCCTGTTTTCAAAGGTCATCTTTGTTCGGGATTATAGACCTCTGGATTTGAAATTGGATCGGAATGGTGGTCAGTTGGAAGATACCGTGGAAGTGGATTATGGAGATATGGATGAGGTTGACCTGGTGTCTACGGGCGATTCCAGTGTTACACAATCTGCTGTGAAAGAAGCTGCAAAACCTGCTGTCAGCAAAGATGCAGTAAGCAACTCGAAGCCCGCTGTTAAAAAGCCAGCGCCCAAAACACCTGTAAAACCAAAACCTGTCGATCCAGCAAGTATTCAAGCCTCCACAAAAGCCGACAGTATCTTGCGAAAGAATGCCGTCATGCCTACGAAGGCGGAGCACGACAGTTTGTTTAACAATGCCCTCAAGGCAGCCCAGGCTGTGGATACGGTCATGAAGGATTCAACGAAAATCTATTCCGATACCGCCAGGACCCGGATTGTAAAAGCATATTATAATGTTAGGGTCTATAAATCGGATTTACAGGCTGTTGCAGACTCTGTTTATTACGGCATGGTCGACTCCATGTTCCGTTTTATGGGTTCACCTATGATCTGGTCAGATGGATCTCAAATCAATGCGGACACCATTTATATGCAGATTAAGAACAATAAAATGGATAATGCCCTGTTAAAGGACAATGCCTTTATGGTCAACGCCGTTTTGGATACCTTGAAATTCAATCAGCTCAAGGGTCGAAAGATAACCGCCTTTTTTGCCAATAATAATATTGACCGGATATTTGTTGATGGGAATGCGGAGAACCTTGTATTTACTACCAATGACAAGACGCATACGATTACAGAAATGTTTCACGATCGAAGTAGTCGGATCAAGGTTTTTATGGAGGGTAAGAAAATAATCGATTATTTTTCCATCCGTAAAGTTGATCAGAAGATATATCCATTCAAGTTGGTTACGCAAGATATTGAGGTCTTGCCAGGCTTCTTATGGAAGCCCGAGGACCGGCCTAAATCTGTGGAGGATATGTTGAACAGAAAACGAGTAAAAACCGCTGCAGTTCCAGATCAGAAAGATAAACAGCCCGGTTCAACTACAGATTCAGGGGATAATCCAGAAACTGGGAATGAACAGAAAAGCCCAGCTGAGAAACCAAAAGTCGAGGAAGGATTAGAAAATAAAGGAAACTTTAAAACTGTCCCAGATTCTTCGAGGACTCAACCAGTGGTTAAACCGGTCAATCAACCGGATAGTACTTTGAAAGGAAAACCAGATAGTACATTGAAAGTTAAAACAGATAGTACGATAAAGGTTCAAGCAGATAGTAGCTTCAAGGTTAAACCAGATAGTTTAAATAAAATTCAATAACATAAAAAAATCGCTGTCCAAAATAGACAGCGATTTTTCATTAAAACAATTTGTAATTATTTAAGAACTAGCATTTCAACTATTACCAGCCAAAAATCTGTTTAAGATTAGGATTGATATCCGTATCATTTTTAGGGATTGGTCTATAATAATACTTAGGTTCATCAAATGAACCGACCTTATCCACTACATCAATATAACCGGAGTTTCCATCGCTCAAGAATACCGATACATCCTGACCGATTTTTCCAACTTTATAGTATCTTAGAGTTACCCCCAGACTATTCTTTTCACGAACTTCTGGCAGTGACTGATTGCTAGCAATTAATTTTATATCAGGAACTCCATCGCCTGTCACATCATGATCTCCCAATCCACTGAAATAAATTCCCTGCGGTTTCTTTTCCAATAATTTTCCAGCTTTCCAACGCATTAAATCCATAAACCGGAAACCTTCAAAAGCAAGTTCTACTCTGCGTTCTCTTCTGATTTCCAAAATAAGACTTTGATGAGGTCCAGTTGTTTCTTTGAAGTCATTGGCCAATTTAGGGTCCAAAACAGGATTAAGAGTCATATTAGGCATTCCAGCACGTCTTCTCAACAAATTAATGGACTTATCAAGATCAGCTTGATTGTTGAGGATTCCTAGTTCAGCTTTAGCCTCAGCAAAGGTTAAAAGTACTTCAGCATATCTGTAAAGAGGAATATCGATATTAAATCTATCTTCCTGTACGCTGGTATTTAGAAAACCTTTGATCTGGTGGTATCCTGAAAAGTTCTTACTCAACTGTTGTACATATAAGCCTGGCCCTTGAGAATAGGTGCTTACATAAACCAAATGCCATCCTGGAGCTGCATAAGTTTGTGCTAACCTGGGGTCACGATCTTTAAATTCCTGCACGAAAGAGAATTTTTCATAACCAGGTTTATTGGTGTAAATTGATCCATCTTTCATTAAGTAACTTTGGACCATATCTCTTAAAGGGTAATATTCATAATTACCAAACATTCCCGGCCATTGATCCCGATTGATTACGTTATTGGCATAAAAGCGACCTAGAATAATTTCATTGTTACTCTCCAAGTTAGGACTATTGTATAATGAAGCATAGTCGGCATCAGTCTTTCCAGTATTATGGATGGAATAACCCCCATTGTTCATGATGTTTTCCGCAGTCTGGTAAGCAATAGTCAGAAAATCATTTACAGATTTATCAAGGTTCAAGTATTTATGATACTTCCTATAGGTTCCTTCGAAAAGGGCAAAACGACAATATTCCTGACCGATTACCCATTTATTCACTTTTCCGGCGACTTTGGTTGCTTCCACATTTTCAAAGGCAAATTTGAAGTCTTCCATGATCTTTTGCACGACCAACTCCCGGGAATCTCTTTTTCCAAATAAAGCTTTTTCATCATCCGCATTAACAACTTTATCTACCCAAGGGACATCGGAAAACCTTTGAATTTTATCTACATAAAATCTTGCTCTAAAGTAGCGTGCAAGGCCTTCATAATGTTTTAGTTTTGCTTCCGAGATCTTTGCCTGTGAAAGGTTTTCAAGCATGAAATTAATATCCCTTAATTTTTCCCAGCTCCAACCTGTAGTAACTGTATTTGCAGAAGCCGTTCCGAGCATGATATTCTTGATTTCCTTATTCCCGGTTGTACTGGCATTATCCGTTGTAGCATCCTGCTCATAAAAGCTATTATTCTGAAAATCGTAAAGGTTCAAAACATACATCTCAAGATCAGACTCTGTTTTAAAGAAGTTTTCTTTCTGCACCTTAGTTTCAGGCAATCTATCGAGGTAGCTATCATTACATCCTCCTAGAGCAAGTAAGGAGATAGCTATAAAACTTAGTTTAATATATTGTTTCATGGTTTTTAAAAAGTTAATTGAAGCCCAGCGGAGAAACTACGTTGGAATGGATACATTACTCCATTACCTTCCCTTCTTCTGGCTTTGGTAGGATCGGTATAAGTGTTGATATTCAATACTTCAGGATCAAAGAAATCCTTTACTGCTGACCATTCCATAAGATTTTCAGCACTCACATAAATTCTAAGATTTTTAACATTAGCTTTTTGCAACATTCTATTTGGCAAGCTATATCCAATAGTTAAGTTTTTGAATCTTAGGTAGGCTGCATTTAATAAATACCTGGTTTGAGGAATTGCTGCCCCTTGTGCTTCATCTACCCTAGTTCCAAGGTTCAAATCGGCTAACCAAGATTGTAAGACAGGGTATTTGGCATCTAGATTTTGGTCAGCTAGCCCAAGAGCTAAATATGCAGCCGAATGTTTCGCACGGTCAGCATCCGAATCATTATTAGGGCGGTAAAAATCCAAAAGATGGGAATAAATATTTCCATAGGGTTGTTGATATACACCCCAATAGAGGTAATCCAAAGGATAATAATCACGTTTACCGATTCCTTGGAAGAAAGCTCTAACATCAAATCCTTTCCAGCTGGCATTTAAGTTAAGGCCAAAATTATATCGTGGTGTAGAGTTTCCAATGATCTTTAAGTCTTTGGTATCACCCAGGATATAACCTTTTTCAATTTTGCCATTACCATCTTGGTCAACAAACTTCGGCCATCCAGGTACAATGCTCAAAGCACCCCAAGGAATAATGGATTGTTGGTCTAGTTTACTAATTTCCTCAGCGTTCTGGAAGAAACCATCGCTTTCCAATCCCCAGATTTCGCCCATTTTCATTCCATTATAGAATTGGGTAATTCTTTTATTCGGGTTGTCGAATTTGGTAATCTTAGAGTAGGAATCCGAGAGTACGAAAGTAGCTCCAAAATTCAGGATTGAACCGGATACATCTTTGGAATCGTTGTAGGAAAGGGTGAATTCCCAACCATTGGTTGCTAGATCAGCAGCATTTTCATTAGGTTCTTTGACCCCTAGGATTTTAGGCAACTCTTTACCGAAGGTCAACATCCCCATGGTATTTCTACGATAGATATCGAAAGAGCCATTCAGTTTGTTTTGCATAAATCCAAAGTCAAGTCCTAAGTTGTAGGTTGTAACTTTTTCCCAGGTATATCGCTTGGATACCAAACCAGGAGCCTTAATTGAAGGGTTTATTTTTCCATTAATCAGGTAACCGGACTCATAAGGTTCCATGGTCGGTATATAACCAAAGTCAGTTACGGATTGGTTACCTAATTCGCCGTAAGAACCACGAAGTTTCAATTGACTTAACCAATTAACCTCTGACATAAAGTTCTCTTTATTGATCAGCCAGGCCAGAGATCCAGAAGGAAAGAAACCAAATCTACTGTCTTTAGCGAACCTAGAAGATCCGTCATACCGACCATTAAATTCTACGATATACTTATCATTATAAATATAATTCAAACGATAAAAGGCACCTCTCAGGGCATATTTATCAATTTCTTCATTAGCATTGGTGGTTCCCGTTGCCAAAGCAATGGTTGGGAAAAGCTCAGAAATCAATCCTTTCTTTTCAACCGTAAAGTTTTCCAATCGGTAATCCTCTTGACTAAATCCCAATACTCCAGTTACATGATGTTTACCAAAGTTCTGATTATAGGTTCCGAAGATGTTATATACATTATAGTAGGAAAAACCAGCCTGACGAAATGCACCGGATTCACCCTCTTCACGAATATCCTCGGGACCATAGCCTATTTTGTATTTCGTGGTATATCTATTAAAATTGGCGGTATTTCTTTGAAAGGTATAATCGGCATTGATTTTAAACTTACTATCGAAAAGGCGAAGTTCAGCATTAAAGGTAGATTGAAGGTCATTACGATTAATTTTACTTTGTCCCCCATCGACCATTTTTGCAGCAATACGTCCGGCACCCACATTTCGTTGGACATCAGAGTATGCCCAGCTTCCATCAGGATTTTTCAATACACTGGTTGGGAATACATGGTAAATCTCAAACATATCGATTTGGGAAGGACTTATTCTTTTATTCAATCCAACAACGGTATTATTTCCAACCGAGAGGAAGTCCGTCAATTTGTAATTAATTTTAGAGCGGATACTATACCTGTCGAAGTAATCATCTGCGATTTTGATCGGAGAATTCTGGCGGTTATACCCAGCGCTCAAATAATAATTCACTTTTTCACTGGAGCCCGAGATCGATAGGTCATGATTATGGGTATTATTCCAATCCGACAAGAAATAACGTGTCCAATCTTGGTTACCCATATATTCCCATTGTTTCGGGTTACTAGGATCTTTCCTCACATCGGCAATACCAGGATTATCGGACCTTTCTTTGGCATATTGGTAATATTGCTCAGAGAAATTCACGTTGTCCCAAGGAGTATTATCGGTTGATGTTTCCAATAAACGGGAGAATACATAAGGGTCAGTAATTTTTTTCGGAATTACTGTAGGGGTATTCCAGGTGAAGTTATTGCTATAATTAATTTTGAGTGCACCTTTTCCTGATTTAGTGGTAATAAGGATTACACCGAAAGATGCTCTAGCGCCATAAATAGCTGCGGCGGAGGCATCTTTGATTACTGATAGGGATTCAATATCCTGAGGGGAGACTCTATTTAGTTCAGCTGAACTAATAGGCACATTGTCCAATAGGATCAAGGGGTCACCACCATTAATAGAGGTAATCCCTCGGATATTAATTTTTGCGGCTTCACCAGGGGCACCGGAATTGAACTGAACATTCAAATTTGGTACTAGACCTTGCAAACCTTGGGACACATTCGAAATAGGACGGCTTTCTAATTCTTTACCACTTACAAAATCGACTGCACCGGAAAGATTAACTTTCTTTTGGGTACCATAACCAACGACCACGAGTTCTTCTAAGTTGGAGGAATTGGAAGTCAGCATGAAGGTAGTCTGCTGGTCGACGGCAAAAATCTTACTATCAAAACCGACAAAGCTGATTTGGATAGACTCACCTTTGGAGGCTTTCAGGCTGAATTGGCCATTGACGTCCGTTTGGGTTGAAATACCGGAGTTCAGATTTTTTACAGTTGCACCTTGAATGGGGTGTGAGGATTCATCCGTAACCTTGCCGGAGAAGACTTGTTGGTCTTGGACAAATAATCGAACCTCACCCATACTGTGGGAGCTTGGGATTTGTAATCCTGCAAGCAAAAAAGCTGCTAAATACAGCCTTGGAGCTTTAATTAATCTCATTGAATTGCGGGTTAATATTTGGCGTAAAAGTACCCGCGGTGATTTAAGCCAACATTAACACAATAAAAAGATTAGTTAATAAAATGATTTGATAATTGTTAATTATTAGAATAGCTGTCGCAAGATGTGGTAATTTTTAACTTACATTAACCCTTTGTAACAAATAGTTGTTTAAACATATTAATAATATGTTATCAGTTGAAAAATTAGACATTGTTAACATAGCTTGAAAACTATGTTTTTATGGCAGGATATAAATTATTTCGTATCGTTTAGAAATTTTACAAATTTTTCGACGGCTTTTGCGCGGTGGCTGATTTTGTTTTTTTGCTCGAGGCTCATTTCTGCAAAAGTTTCATCAAATCCATCTGGAACAAAGATAGGATCATAACCAAATCCTTCTGTCCCTGTTCTACCATCGATGATACGGCCTTCCACAGTTCCTTCAAAGAAATATTGTTGATTATTCAAGTATAGGGAAATCACCGTTTTGAATCTTGCATTCCGGTTGGTTTCATTTTTTAGTTTCTCCAGCACCAAATCAATATTCTTTTCCATATCCCTAGAACCAGAATATCGGGCAGAATATACGCCTGGTTCACCATTTAAGGCATCAATTTCAAGTCCGGAATCATCAGCAAAACAATTGATATGATATTTATTGAATAGGTAGTCGGTCTTTTGCTGGGCATTTTCCTGGAAAGTAACGCCAGTTTCAGGAATATCGTCTTCACAACCAATATCAGCGAGTGACTTCAGAGTAAACTTATTCCCTACCATCTGTTGTACTTCCTCTAATTTATGTGCGTTATTTGTTGCAAAAACTAATTCCATAGCTAAATAATTAAGCTTCAAAAATAGCATTCTAATTAGGCAATCAAGAAAAGAAGAAGGGAAAAATTAAAATTAAGATTGGATAAAAGTTTTGAATTCCATCCAGAACAATTTCTTTTTCTGGACATCAGCGAACATCTCTTCAAAGCTGAAGGTATTGAAAACTGTGGCGATCTTACCACGCATATAGGAATTATGACCTATTTCAGGAAGATTCAAGGAAGTTGGTTCCACCCCGAGCAGGGTAATTTTCTTGGGTTGAAAAAACTGCATAATTCGTTTCCATTCATTGGGATTATGCGGATTTGCCAAATTCAGGACTGCTACATTTCCAGCATTCAACTGCAATGCACCGATAGTTTTCAGGAAAGCTTCTTCCGCTTGAGGGGAGAAGTAAGGAAAATCGGGATATCGCAGGATAAAGAGGATTCCTGTAGATTTATCCCCTTGATAAACAAACTCCTCAGCAGAAGCCTGGAAATGGCCCTGTTGAGGAGTTGTATTATTTGAGACAACGGATTGAGTTTCAACAATAGGCATTGTTGAATCGGGGATATCAAATACTGTTTCAGACATTAAAGCCTGAATAGCAATCGGATTATCTGTTACTAGATTTTTATCCAACATATCTCCTTTCTCCGTTAATTTATTTTATTGACCTAATACCCAAGCAAAAATCAATGGTGCCACGATAGTTGCATCCGATTCTACGATAAACTTAGGAGATTGGGTATCCAATTTACCCCAGGTAATTTTCTCATTTGGCACTGCGCCAGAATAAGAACCGTAAGAAGTAGTTGAGTCTGAGATTTGGCAGAAATACGACCAGAAAGGAACGTCATGCCACTCAAGATCTTGGTACATCATTGGAACTACACAAATAGGAAAGTCACCAGCGATACCACCACCGATTTGGAAGAAACCAACACCTTTACCACCAGAGTTCGCACGGTACCATTCAGTTAAGTAAATCATATACTCAATACCAGATTTCACGGTAGAAGCTTTTAATTCACCTTTGATAACGTAAGAAGCGAAGATATTACCAGTGGTTGAATCTTCCCATCCTGGAACGATAATAGGGATATTTCTTTCAGCGGCAGCTAAAATCCAAGAGTTTTTAGGGTCAATTTCATAGTGTTCTTCCAATACACCTGACAATACCACTTTGTATAAGAATTCATGTGGGAAATAGCGTTCGCCAGCAGCTTCAGCATCTTTCCATACTTTTTCAAGGTGAGTTTGTAATCTTCTGAACGCCTCTTCTTCAGGGATACACGTGTCAGTCACACGGTTGTAGTGGTTTTCCAACAATTCCCATTCATCTTGAGGAGTAAGATCACGGTAGTTAGGAACGCGTTTATAGTGAGAGTGTGCTACCAGGTTCATCACATCTTCTTCCAAGTTTGCACCTGTACAGGAGATAATAGCTACTTTATCCTGACGGATCATTTCAGCTAATGAAATACCAAGTTCAGCAGTACTCATAGCACCTGCTAATGAAACTAACATTTTACCACCTTCAGCAAGGTGTGTCTCATATCCTTTTGCGGCATCAACTAAGGAAGCGGCATTGAAGTGAAGATAGTTTTTCTCGATAAATTGAGAAATAGGACCTCTTTGTGTACTCATAATCTTATATTCAAATAAATGTTCACAAAGGTACAGATTTATTCAAGAATACCTTCAGTGTAGGGGCTTCAAATAGGCTCAATCAGCCTAAATAGGATGAAAATTGGCTATGGCAATAATAATGACTAGGATTATTGATGTTATAAAAGCTGATTTTCAAGCTATAAAGGCTGTTTTTTAACAAATGTTAAAAAATGAAATTGTGAGAATGAATCGGCGCTTTGAACACACCCATTCATTATTTGGTCTTCATGATTTTTGAGATAATCCAAAACAAGAATATCAAGATGACCAGCATAATCACAAGGATCAGGATTTCACTGGTTCCTAAATCCCAAGAATCATTATTTAATGCACATAAAGTTTTCATCGGGATACATATTTTAAGAAATCACCCATTTTTCACATTTATCTAGAAATGCAGGATCGATATCGGCTGCAATTCCTGGACCTTCGGTAATTTTTATGGCATAGCCATCATATTGAATTCCGCCGATTACAGGATCCTCGAGGTGACCAACCATGCAGGTATCTAAGTCGAAGAATTTGACGTTTGGCGCTGCATAAGCAAAGTGCGTTTTTGCTGCCAAAGCCAATCTGCTTTCCAACATTCCACCGATCATACAAGGGATTCCAAATTCTTGGGCCACTGCTTGAATCTTTAAGGACTCGGCAATTCCAGAGGATTTAGAAAATTTGATATTGATATAATCACAGCTATCCGTGCGGCAAAGACGTTCCGCGTCGTGATGATCATAAACAGACTCATCCGCCATAATCGGAACGATAGTTTCAGATCGCAATTGCGGCAATAGATGATCATTGTAGGTACGCATAGGTTGTTCACAGAACTGGATTTTCAAAGGCTCCAATCCTTTCAAGGCTTCCAGAGCCTCTTCATAACTCCAACCTTGGTTGGCATCAATTCGAATTGGAATATCAAAACCTACAGCTTGGCGAATGGCTTTAATTCTGGCAATATCGTCTTGTGGTTTTTTTCCAAGTTTTACTTTTAAAGCGACAGCAGCATGATCGTGCAAGTTTTTAGCTTTAGCGGCCATTTCTTCCGGACTAGCGATTCCGATAGTAATATCAGTTACAATATCGCGAGGTTTTCCACCTAAGAATTGGTAAAGTGGTAAGCCAGCATTTTTGGCAGCCAAATCATATAGCGCCATATCAAATGCCGATTTTATGGTGGCATTACGAGCAATATAGAGATGGAGTTCAGCCAAACGTTCTTCAATATTTAAAGGATCTTTACCAATCCAGATTTTCGCAAAATCCTGAGCAAGAGCAATACAGGTATTTTGTGTTTCACCTACAATCATTGGAAAAGCAGAACATTCCCCTACCCCATACATGCCTTCATCAGAAATAATCTTCACGAATGTATTCTGCGCAAATTCCATCACCCCAGTAGCAATCACGAAAGGTTCCATCGGAATGCTCAACCTATAAATTTCAATTTCTTTGATTAACATAATTTATTAGTTCAAATAGCAAATGTAGCGAATGATATTTCATTTTTCTAAGGATATGGCGAAACAAATACAATTTCAATTATCAAACGACGTTAATTTTACATTAACTTTAATGTTCTTTATCTTTTTTTATAATTATTGCAAATATTTTATGATTTTATTCATATATTAGCAAACTCGTTTGTTATTTATAAAATTATCATATTACAATGCAGCAAGAAGGACTTTATAACCCAGCGTTTGAGCACGATGCCTGTGGTGTAGGATTTGTCGCCCACATCAAGGGTCAGAAGTCACATCAACAGGTACAAGATGCCTTGACCATGTTAGAGAACATGGAACACCGTGGAGCATGTGGATGTGATCCAGAGTCAGGCGATGGCGCGGGAATCATGATTCAATTACCTCATGAATTTTTATGGGAAGAATGTATTAAGCTGGGCATCCAACTTCAGGAGCCAGGTTATTACGGTGTAGGTATGTTATTTCTTCCGAAGGAAGAGGCTCTGAATCGGATTTGCCGGGAAGTTATTGCTGATGCTGCGAATGAAAGAGGCATGGAATTATTAGGATTCCGGCCAGTTCCAGTGAATCGAGAAGGAATAGGCCCTACGGCCTTGGGAGCAGAGCCAGAAATCGTACAGTTCTTCATCTCACGCCCAACAGGGGTTGCCAACACGGAGGATTTTGAGCGGAAATTATTTGTATTACGACGCTTAATCATCCAAAAAATCAAACTTCACCAAGAGTATCCCCTACCACTTTACCTCGCTTCACTATCATGCAAAACCATAATTTATAAAGGACAATTAACCACTTATCAAGTAGGATCCTACTTTAAAGACCTTAGAAACCCTCGGGTGGTATCAGCATTTGGCTTGGTTCACTCTAGGTTTTCAACCAATACATTTCCTTCATGGTCATTGGCACAACCTTTCCGGATGATTGCGCACAATGGGGAAATCAATACCTTAACCGGAAACTTAAACTGGTTTTACGCTGGTGTAAGAGCCTATTCTTCGCCATATTTCACGAAGGAAGAAATGGAAATTCTATTGCCAGTGGTAGACCGCGGGCAATCGGATTCAGCTTGCCTGGACAATGTGGTGGAATTACTGCTCCACAGTGGTCGTAGTTTACCTCATGTGATGTTGATGCTAGTTCCTGAGGCCTGGGATGGAAACGAACAGATGGATCCATTAAAAAAGGCTTTCTATGAATACCATGCTACCTTAATGGAGCCTTGGGATGGTCCGGCAGCATTATGTTTTACCGATGGTAAAATCATTGGTGCTACCTTAGACCGTAACGGCCTTCGTCCATTACGCTATGCCATCACTTCAGATGACCGCGTAGTAGTAGCTTCCGAAGCAGGAGCATTGCCCATTGATGAATCATTGATCATTAAAAAAGGAAGACAGCAACCAGGGAAAATCTTTGTAGTAGATATGGAAGCTGGAAAGATCCGTTCTGACGAAGAAGTAAAAGGAGAATTAATCTGTCAACAGCCTTACGGTGAATGGATCAACAATTATAAAATTAAACTAGAAGAATTAGCAGACCCTCGGGTTACATTTACTTACCTATCCAAGGAGTCTGTATTTAAATATCAATTATCCTTTGGATACTCAAGAGAGGATATTGAAACGATATTAACCCCAATGGCCTTGACGGGCTATGAGCCGATTGGCTCGATGGGAACTGATGTTCCATTGGCGGTATTGTCTGATCAACCGCAACATATCTCGAGTTATTTCAAACAGTTCTTTGCTCAGGTAACCAATCCACCAATCGACCCGATTAGGGAGCGACTGGTTATGAGTTTAGCGACTTTCATTGGAAACTCCGGAAACATCTTAGTGGAGGACAAGAAGTTCTGTCATTGTGTGACTTTGGAGCATCCGATATTAACCTCCAGCGAGTTGGAAAAACTACGTTCCATTGATACAGGGGTATTCCAGGCGAAAACTATTCAAAGTTATTTCCGTGCTGATGGCAAGGAAGGATCTTTAGAAGCCGGTCTGGAAAGACTTTGTCGCTATGCAGACGATGCGGTACGCGATGGGTTTGAGGTAATTATTTTATCTGACCGTGCGATCGATTCGCAGCATTGTGCGATTCCATCCTTATTGGCTGTATCAGCTGTTCATCACCATTTGATCAAAACAGGAAACCGCGGTGCGGTAGGATTGGTTGTGGAGGCTGGGGATGCATGGGAAGTTCATCATTTTGCTTGTCTTTTAGCATTCGGAGCTACAGCTATTAATCCATATATGGCTTTGGCAAGTATCCGTACGATGAAAGAAATCGGTCATTTAGAAACCGATTTAACTTGGGATGACCTGAAGAAGAACTATGTAAAGGCAGTCTGCAATGGTTTATTGAAAATCTTTTCGAAGATGGGGATATCCACTTTGCAATCATACCATGGCGCTCAGATTTTTGAGGTTCTAGGGATTGACAGTGAGGTTGTAGACCGTTATTTCTGCGGAGCCGTTTCCAGAATTGGAGGCTTGAACCTAGATGATATTGCAAGAGAAGCTTTGGCAAAACACTGGCGTGGCTTTGAAAACAGCCGCTCTGCACCAACCTTATTGCCTGAAGGCGGACTTTATCAATGGAAAAGAAGAGGTGAAGGCCATTTATGGAACCCACAGACGGTACATTTATTACAACAAGCATGTAGAACTGATGATTTCTCTACATACAAGAAATATGCAACCTTAATCAATAACCAAAAGGAACGAATGTTTACACTTCGGGGTTTATTGGATTTTGCAAAACACCGGAGTCCAATCTCCATCGACCAGGTAGAACCTGCCAGTGAAATCATGAAACGATTTGCTACAGGCGCTATGTCCTTTGGTTCGATTTCGCACGAGGCACATAGCACATTAGCCATTGCAATGAATCGGATTGGCGGAAAATCAAACACTGGGGAAGGTGGAGAAGATGAAATCCGCTATCAGAAATTACCGAATGGGGATTCCATGCGATCAGCGATCAAGCAAGTAGCTTCGGCAAGATTTGGCGTAACTTCAAATTACTTGACCCAAGCTGATGAGTTACAGATTAAGATGGCGCAGGGAGCAAAACCAGGAGAAGGTGGTCAATTACCAGGACATAAAGTAGATGATTGGATTGCAAAAGTAAGACACTCTACACCGGGAGTAGGATTGATTTCTCCGCCACCACACCATGATATCTATTCGATCGAGGATTTAGCACAATTGATCTTTGATTTAAAAAATGCCAACAGGCAGGCCAGAATCAACGTGAAATTGGTTTCAAAAGCTGGGGTCGGCACTATTGCTGCTGGGGTAGCAAAAGCCCATGCAGACGTTATCCTGATTGCAGGATACGATGGTGGAACAGGTGCTTCACCAATTAGCTCCATCAAGCATGCGGGTCTTCCTTGGGAACTTGGATTGGCGGAAGCACATCAAACCTTGGTATTAAACAAACTTCGTAGCCGCGTCGTATTACAGGCGGATGGTCAGATGAAAACTGGTCGGGATTTAGTAATTGCGACATTATTAGGCGCTGAAGAATGGGGCGTAGCAACTGCTGCATTAGTTGCTGGCGGATGTATCATGATGCGTAAATGTCATTTGAACACCTGTCCGGTTGGTGTAGCCACCCAAGATCCAGAATTGAGAAAGCTATTCACTGGTAAACCAGAAGATGTGGTAAATTTATTCCGCTTCTTGGCAGAGGAGATGCGTGAGATCATGGCAGAGTTAGGATTCAAATCCATCAATGAAATGGTTGGAAAGGCTCAATTCTTAAAGAAAAGAGAGAACCTAGGACACTGGAAAGTAAATAAGATCAATTTCTCAGGCATTTTACATGTTGCTGCCAATGCAACTGGCGAAACACTTTACAATACTGAGGAGCAAGATCATGGTATGAGCATGATTTTGGATTGGGGCCTATTGAACCAATCGAAATTGGCCTTGGAAACCAAGACACCAGTATTTGGAACCTTTAAGGTAAGAAATACGGACCGTACCATTGGTACCTTGCTATCGAACGAAATATCTAAGTTATATGGATCAGAAGGTCTACCGGACAATACGATCAACTTTAAATTTGAGGGATCAGCAGGTCAGTCATTCGGAGCATTCAATACCAAGGGGATTTCCTTTGAGTTAGAGGGAGAAGCCAATGACTATGTAGGAAAAGGATTATCTGGTGCTCAATTGGCAATCTATCCAGCGAAGGAAAGCCATTTGGTTCCGCAGGATAATATTATCATCGGTAATGTTGCGCTTTACGGAGCAACCTCGGGTCACTTATTTATCAATGGAAAGGCAGGCGAACGCTTTGCTGTCCGAAACTCAGGCGCTACAGCTGTGGTGGAAGGAGTTGGCGACCATGGATGTGAATACATGACCGGAGGGAGAGCATTAATCCTTGGTGAAACCGGAAGAAACTTTGCAGCAGGAATGAGCGGTGGGATTGCATGGATCTATGATATTGCAGGTACTTTCAAGGAAAACTGCAATAAGGAGATGGTCGACCTTGACCCATTGGAAACTGAAGATGAGACTGCAATCATTGCCTTATTAAAACGTCATATTCATCTTACGAAGAGTGAAAGGGCAAGTTCAATCTTGAACAATTGGGCGACAGAGAAGAATCGCTTCATCAAAGTATACCCAAGGGAATACAAGAATGTGGTCAATAAGAAATTAGTAACAGTATAATCTAGGAGGACATCAACATGGGAAAACCAACAGGATTTTTAGAATTTGAAAGAGCGCTTCCTCAGAAAGATGCTGTGGAAAGCAGAAAAAAGAATTATCAAGAGTTTGTTCATTCGTTTAGCGAAGAACAACTAAACCATCAGGCTGCGCGATGCATGAATTGCGGTATCCCATTTTGTCATTCAGGCTGTCCGCTTGGGAATGTTATTCCGGAGTTTAATGATGCAGTATACGATGGCAATTGGGAGGAAGCATACCAGATCTTAACCTCCACCAATAATTTTCCTGAATTCACAGGGCGGATATGTCCGGCACCATGCGAATCAGCATGCGTATTGGGCATCAACAAAAATCCAGTCGCGATTGAGGAGATCGAAAAACACATCATCGAGATCGCCTATAAGAAGGGCTATGTGAAGCCGAACAAGAGTTACCTGAAGACTGGCAAGCGCGTTGCCGTTGTAGGCTCAGGCCCCTCAGGATTAGCTGCAGCAGCTCAATTGAACAAAGCGGGACATGATGTAGTTGTTTATGAAAGGGATGATAAGATCGGTGGATTATTACGTTATGGTATTCCTGACTTTAAACTGGATAAATCAGTTATTGATCGTCGGATAGAGATAATGGAGCAATCGGGCGTACAATTCAGAACCAATGCGGAGGTTGGCAATAATGTGCCAGCTGCAGAATTGGATCAATATGATGCAATTGTCCTTGCAGGTGGATCGACCATACCAAGAAATCTGAATATACCTGGTAGGGAATTAAAAGGTGTTCATTACGCCATGGAGTTTCTGAAACAACAAAATAAAAGAGTTGGCAATTCAGCAATTGAAGTAGAGGAGATCCATGCAAAAGATAAGAATGTGCTGGTTATTGGTGGTGGAGACACAGGTTCAGACTGTGTTGGCACCTCAAACAGACATGGTGCGAAGTCTGTTCTACAATTTGAGTTAATGCCTACACCTCCAACAGCACGTACGGAAGCTATGCCTTGGCCAAGCTATCCGATGCTTTTAAAAACGACTAGCTCGCACGAGGAAGGTTGTCAAAGACATTGGAGTATCAGCACCAAAGAATTTCTAGGGGACGATGAAGGCAATTTGAGAGCTGCTTTGATAGTTGACCTAGAATGGGAATTAGACCCATCAGGCAGACCTTTATCCTTCAAGGAGGTTGAAGGTTCAACCAGAGAGATCCCATGTGAGCTTGTGACCCTAGCGATGGGTTTCCTACATCCACAGCAGGAAGGGTTACTTAGCCAATTGGGCATAAGAACGACGGATCGAGGGAATGTAGATGCCAGCGAAACGGAATACAAGACTAATGTAGACAAGGTATTCGTTGCTGGGGATATGCGCAGAGGTCAATCCTTGGTTGTATGGGCAATTTCAGAAGGTCGGGAGTGTGCTAGAAAGGTTGATGAGTTTTTAATGGGGACTTCAGTTTTAGAAAGTAAAGAAGCTATATATACCTCAGCAGCGGTATAAGTAAGAGAATTATTATTTCTAAGGGTAAGAAATAAAGTATTTCCATTTTTATAAAGGGCAGCTCCAAGGGGCTGCCTTTGACATTTTTTTGGATTCGAATTTATAGAAAAAAAAAGGTTCCAACCTTTCGATTGAAACCTTCGTAGTAGCGGGGACCAGACTCGAACTGATGACCTTCGGGTTATGAGCCCGACGAGCTACCAACTGCTCCACCCCGCAATGTATTTTAAGAATTTCTTTTGGATTGAGCCTCGCGCTCAATCCTTTTTTGTTTTTAGTAGCGGGGACCAGACTCGAACTGATGACCTTCGGGTTATGAGCCCGACGAGCTACCAACTGCTCCACCCCGCAATATATTTTCTAGAAATCTACGTTGGTATTACTTAAAAGTAGATTATACTATCTCCGAATTGGAGCACAAAGATATTATTTGTTTCTTTGTAAAACAAATAAAAAATCAAATAATGTCACATAAAGCAGGATTCGTAAGTATAATCGGTAAGCCTAATGCGGGTAAATCGACCTTGATGAATGCCCTAGTGGGTGAGAAGATGTCCATCATAACCCCTAAGGCTCAGACAACTAGACACCGAATCATTGGAATTGTCAACGATGAAGACTATCAGATTGTTTTTTCTGATACACCAGGTGTAATAAAACCGAATTATGATCTTCAAGAGTCCATGATGAACTTCGTTATGAGTTCCATCATTGATGCTGACGTTCTATTATTTGTTACAGACATCCACGAAAAGTATGATGAGAATGATGTTTTAGAGAAATTAAGAAACACGAGTTCTCCGGTTGCCGTGGTCATCAATAAAGTTGATAAATCTTCAGAGGAGGAAGTCAAAGCGAAGATTGCATTTTGGCAAGAGAAGATCAATCCTGATGCGGTATTTCCGATTTCGGCATTATTGGGTTACAATGTTGAAGCTGTTATGGCATATATCAAAAGTAAGCTTCCTGAGCATCCACCCTACTATGAGAAGGATGAGTTGACAGATAAAACCATGCGATTTTTTGTTTCAGAGATTATCCGTGAGAAAGTATTCAAGCTTTATGAAAAGGAAATCCCATATAGTACCGAGGTGGTGGTGACTTCATTCAAGGAGGAAGCCCATATTACCCGAATTGCTGCAGAAATTATTGTGGAGCGTGATTCACAGAAAAACATCATCATCGGAAAAGCAGGATCGATGATTAAAAAGGTCGGCACCTATGCCCGCCAAGATATTGAAGAATTTATCGGAGGAAAGGTCTTTTTAGAACTATTTGTGAAAGTTCTGCCAGATTGGAGAAGTAAGAAAAACTACCTGAAGAGATTCGGATACGACGATTAACAAAAAAGCGCTGGTTTATCACCAGCGCTTTTTTGTTAATTATTATCTTGGACAGAAGCTTCTAAATCACTAAGCTTCTTTTTAGGTTTCTTAGGGACATCATTTTGTCCAGCCAATTTATTCCAGATATTTCTAGACTCTTTGGTTAAAAGCGGTGAAATGATGGATAAGATCAATACATAAACCACAACAAAGGATTGAATAACCGGTAATAATTTACCTGCTTTTCCAATATTTGCCATAATAATTGAAAACTCCCCTCTTGCTGACAAGGTAAATCCAATATCGACTGAGTTTTTAGGTTTTAAGCCAGAGAAACGGCTTGCGAAATATCCTGAAGCCACATTTCCGATAACGGTGATGACGGCAGCAAAGGTTGCCCATCCGACAGCTCCACCAAGAGAATACATATCGATGGAAAGACCGAAACTAAAGAAGAACATCGCTCCAAAGAAATCCTTATAAGGCAACACGATGCCTTCAATCTTTTTCAGGTATTTAGAATCAGCGAATACTAATCCTGCCATCAAAGCTCCAATGGCTTCAGCCACATGAATCGTTTCAGAGAATCCTGCAATAGTGAACAATAAACTAAAGATGATTAGAACGAACAGTTCGGAGGATTTCTCATGCAGTAGTTTATCAATGAAAGGGACTAGTTTTCTTCCCAAAATTAGGAAAGAAAGGATGAATCCCAATGCGAGCAGGGAAGTTCCTGCAACGGTCCAGAATGAGCCTCCACCTGTTAAAATCAATCCTGAGAGGAAGGAAATATGCATGGCAATAAAGAGGTCATCAAACATGATCATTCCCATGATCACTTCGGTTTCCGGATTTGCCGTACGTTTCAGGTCGGTCAGCACTTTTGCTACGATTGCAGTGGATGAACTGGTCATAATACCACACAGCACCATCATTTCCTTGAAAGGAAGATTCATCATCCATCCCACCAATATTCCGGACAGGAAGTTGAGCAAAACATAGATACTTCCACCTGCGACGATGGATTTACCCGATTTTATCAATCGTCCTACAGAAAATTCAAGTCCGAGATAGAATAAGAGGAAAAGAACACCCAATCTGCCCATAAAGTCGATAAAGGGTTTACTTTCAGAAAAAGTCAGAAAGGACCAAACGGAATCAACAGCGGCAGTTAAGTTTTCATTATTGACTTTAGCAAGAAAATCGGCTACAAAACCTGGGTAGTTCTGATTGCCCAGCACCATACCAATAACAATAAAAAAGGGAATTACTGAAAATTTGAGTCTGTTGGCTAATAAACCAACTAAAGCGACTAATAATACGGCAATTCCAATTTCTATGATAAGGTTACTGTGCATAAATTCTTATAGTAAAATTTCTTTTAATAATTTGATATTCTTCTGCTTTCCAGCGATCACCAAGGTGGTACCAGGCGTAATTACATAATCAGGTCCTGGATTGATGATAGTTTCTTCTTCCCTAATTGCAGCGATGATTGAGGCACCTGTACGCTGTCTTACTTCCAGCTGTCCAATACTTTTATTTACGCCATCATTGGATTCCCCTACCTTGTACCATTCGATACGTAAGTCATCTAATGCCACTTCAATGGTTTCCAACGCTTTTGGTTTGTATGATAAACCTCCAAGAATCCCTGCAACTTGGCGTGATTCTTCATCCGACAAAGTCATTACACAGTGGGTTTCATTGTCATCGTCGTCATGGCGGTACAATTCTCGACGACCATCATCATGGATGACAACCACCATATTGTCTCCAGCATCAGTTTCAATTTGGTATTTCTTACCAATACCAATTAGGTCACTTTCTCTAACTATCGACATGATTTCTATTATTTAATTAAAAATTAGAAAAATTATTACTTCGTTATCTTCAAATATATCGATTCTCGTTGGATTATTCGGCATTTACAATCTTATAAGAACCATCTGCTCTTTGTTCTGGCCTTCCAACAGCGATGTTTTTGGAGTGATAAAACAAAAACACCCATCCTTCAGGAGCACCAGCTGCCCAATATTCCGCTCTTAGATCCCGCGCTCTACGCCCATCGAAATCGTATTTTGCGATAAAGCTTCTGAAAATTTCCTCTGGCTCAGGGAGTTCATCTCCGCCGAAGAAAAAATGTTCCCCTTCAGTTTCCACATGAAATACCTGGTGGAATTCACTATGACCACCTGAAAGCTCGTATCTGATTTCTGGCGTTAGCTGTCCATCACCATTTACAAATAAGATATTGCCACTTCTTTGCAAGACATCAAAAACATCAGTACGATAAGAAGGAGATTCGGAGCTGTAAGCTGCCTCCCATTCTTGTTCCTGAATGACATATTCCGCATTTGGGAATGCCAGACGCTTTACGCCATCTTTGATATCAACCATACCACTTGCATGATCTTTATGCAGGTGCGTCATCAGGACATAACGGACATCATCGACCGAAAAACCTAGTTTTTTGATCTTTTCGTGGATGACGAGTTCATTATTTTCATTGCGAAGTCCTAGTCCAGTATCTAAAACAATCAATCCGTCCTTGGTCTCAATCAGAAACGGATGGACATGGATAAATAAAGATCCAGGTCTATCTTTTGGATCATCTTTCTTAGGATCGAAGGGAATAAATTGTTTGCTTTTATCTACAGAGTAAGAACCTTCAAATAGTGAGTGCGCTCGAGCCATTTGTATTTGTTTGTTATCTTGACAGTTATGTGTGCATATCATTTTACATCGTGGTTCTCATTAGGTAAGTACCTTGATATAATGTATCTTTACACGTTTATTAGAAGGCAAAGATATGCAAAAAAGGTGGGTGCTGAAACCTAAAAAGAACGCAGACAAGTCAAAAAAGCTACAAAAGGAACTGGGTGTAAACCACATTATTGCAGAATTATTAATTAACCGAGGGATCGAGACCTTCGATCAAGCGAAAGAGTTCTTTCGACCATCCATAGACCACCTACATGACCCCTTTCTGATGAAAGACATGGACCTTGCCATCAACAGGATTGAACGTGCTATTGGAAACAAGGAAAAGATATTGATCTATGGGGATTATGACGTCGATGGAACAACAGCAGTTTCTGTTGTTTACAGTTTTTTCAGAGATTTTCATTCAGGGATAGAATTTTATATTCCCGACCGATATAGCGAAGGCTATGGTATTTCCAATACTGGAATTGACTATGCTAAAGCAAATGGATTTACCTTGATAATCGCCCTAGATTGTGGTATCAAAGCAGTTGATAAGGTTGAATATGCGAATTCACTAGGCATTGATTTTATCATTGGAGATCACCATTTGCCTGGAGATGAACTTCCGGATGCGATTGCTGTTTTAGACCCTAAGCGAAACGATTGCCCCTACCCTTACAAAGAATTATCAGGCTGTGGAATCGGCTTCAAGATTGTTCAAGCCTTTATTCAGCAGAATGGTATGAACATGGATGGAGCTTATCAATATTTGGATTTGGTAGCTGTCAGCATCGCTTCTGATATCGTGCCTATTACGGGTGAGAACCGTATATTGACCCATTTTGGTCTAAAAAAATTAAATAGCAATCCTTCCTGTGGCCTTCAGGCTCTAATCAACTTATCAACCCATAAATCCGGACAATTCACTGTAAATGATATTGTATTTCAAATTGGTCCACGGATCAATGCGGCTGGACGGATTGATCATGCCAAGGATGCTGTAAAACTATTGATCGCTAAAACATTGCCGGAAGCTAAAATATTCTCGGCGAATGTTGATGATCAAAATAATACACGTAAGGGTTATGATTTACAGATTACCAAGGAAGCATTAGATCTTTTGGATAATAACCTGCATTTACAAACCCGTAAAACTACGGTACTATATAAAGAAGACTGGCATAAAGGTGTAATTGGTATTGTCGCTTCCAGATTGACGGAGAAGTACTATCGTCCAACGATTATCTTAACCAATACCAATGGACATATTGCCGGCTCAGCAAGGTCTGTTCTTGGATTTGATCTATATGAAGCATTAAGTGAATGTAGTGATTTATTAGACCAATACGGTGGACATAAATATGCTGCAGGTTTAACGATGTCAACAGATAATATTGGTTTATTCCAACAGCGTTTTGAAGAGGTTGTAAGCAAAAGCATCAAACCTGAAATGCTTCAGCAAGAGGTATCCATCGAGAAGGAAATCAGACTTTCGGAAATTGACGCTAAATTTAATCGTGTGTTACAACAGTTTCAACCGTTCGGTCCAGAGAATGAGGCTCCGACCTTTATTTGCAAGGGCGTAACGATGGGCAACAATGCGTATATTGTAGGAACCACACATCTTAAATTTTCTGTAAAACAGGAGGATTCTCCTATATTTGAGTGTATTGGATTTGGATTAGGCGAGTTTGTTGGGCAAATTAATTCTGGAAATACCTTTGACATCTGTTTCAGCATTGAAGAAAACACTTGGCGTGGGAAGAAGAATTTGCAACTAAATGTAAAGGCAATTCAATTTTAAAAAATATATTTGCAAATAAGGGTTTATTCACATGATTCTAAGAGCAGAACATTTAATCAAGAAATATAAGCAACGTACTGTCGTTAATGATGTTTCCTTTCATGTAGAACAAGGAGAAATTGTTGGGTTACTAGGGCCAAATGGAGCTGGTAAAACGACTTCATTTTACATGATTGTAGGATTGATTAAGCCAAATGATGGCCATGTTTACTTAGATGATTTAGAGATTACCCAAGACCCGATGTATAAGCGGGCGCAACGAGGAATTGGTTATTTGGCGCAGGAAGCCTCTGTATTCCGGAAGCTTTCGGTAGAGAACAATATCCTTGCAGTACTTGAGATCCACTATCCGAATAAGGAAGAACGGAAGGCAAAACTGGAGGAACTCCTAACGGAATTCAGTTTGCATAGGGTGCGAAAAAACCGCGGTGACTTATTATCCGGTGGTGAGCGTAGGCGGACCGAGATTGCCCGTGCCTTAGCTGCAAATCCACACTTTATTCTTTTGGATGAGCCATTTGCAGGGGTTGACCCTATTGCCGTGGAAGAAATCCAAACTATCGTTGCAAAACTTAAAACTAGAAATATCGGGATCCTTATTACCGACCACAACGTTCAAGAAACCCTTTCTATTACAGATAGAGCCTACCTATTGACAGAAGGTAAAATCATGTTAACAGGTACGCCAGAAGAAATTGCGGATAATGAACTTGCCCGTAAATTTTATTTGGGTAGACACTTCGAATTAAGACGTAAAAAATTCTAAAAACCTAAATATCCTGAATACCCTATGGCTTTATTGAATTCTCTTTTTACTTGGATAATGAAAAAGCGGATGCATCAGATTGATTTGTTCATGAAGTATCCCCATGATGTTCAAGATGAGTGGTTTCAAAGCCTTATTTCAGCTGCAGAAGCAACAGAATGGGGGAAAAAATATGGTTATAATAGCATCTATACTCCCGAAGAATACAAGAATCGAGTTCCGATTCAGGACTATGATGATATTAAAGGCTATGTGGATCGGATGATCAAGGGCGAACAGAATATATTATGGCCTTCAGATATTAAATGGTTTGCGAAATCTTCAGGAACTACCTCTGACCGAAGTAAGTTTATTCCTGTTAGCATTGAATCTTTGGAAGAATGTCATTACCAAGGTGGTAAGGATATGCTTTCGATTTTTTGTCATAACAAACCCGAGAATAAGGTTTTTATGGGTAAATCGGTGGTTATCGGGGGATCTTCCCAGATCAATAACTTTAGCCCTGATTCCTACTATGGAGATTTATCTTCCATCCTTATCCGAAACCTTCCATTTTGGGCAGAATTTAAAAGGACTCCAAATATTGAGGTCACTTTAAACCCCAACTTTGAAGAGAAAATAGAGCAAATCGCTCAAATTACCATCAAAGAAAACGTAACGAGTTTAGCAGGTGTGCCGACATGGAACATGGTCATGGCGAATCGAATCCTTGAAATAACAGGCAAAGACAACCTTTTGGAGGTTTGGCCAAATTTAGAATTCTACAGTCATGGAGGTGTGAGCTTCAGACCATACCGAGAGCAATTCAAAAAGCTAATCCCTTCGGACAACATGTACTATCTGGAGAACTACAATGCTTCAGAAGGTTATTTTGGCCTTCAGGATCGTTCTGATTCCGAGGATCTGCTGTTAATGTTGGATTATGGAATTTACTACGAATTCTTACCGATGGATCAAATCCATGAAGAAAACCCAAAAACATTGTGTTTACATGAAGTGGAATTAGGCAAGAACTATGCTTTGATTATTTCTACCAATGCAGGGCTTTGGCGATATAAAATCGGAGATACCATTAAATTCACCTCACTTTCCCCATATCGTTTTCAAATTTCAGGAAGAACCAAGCAATACATCAACACCTTTGGTGAAGAAGTCATTGTAGATAATGCTGATCAGGCTTTAGAAGTCGCTTGTAAAGCAACAGGAGCTACGATTCAAGATTATACAGCAGGACCAGTTTATTTCAATGATAAAACTGCCGGTGCACATGAGTGGATTATTGAATTTGAGCAAGAACCGGATAACTTCCAACGATTTGGAGAAATCTTAGATGCAACCCTTCGAGAGATAAATTCGGATTATGATGCGAAACGATATAAAAACATGGCACTTTCATTCCCGATAATAAATCAAGCTAGGAAAGGTAGTTTCTATATGTGGATGAAAAGTAGGGGTAAATTAGGCGGTCAGAATAAGGTACCTCGCCTTGCTAATAACAGAGAATACTTAGACCCACTCTTAAAGTTAATCCAAGCTTCTTAATAGCTATTGTTTAGCCAATTTGGCTTTGCTTTGTTTCATGTCGTCCCAATGTGAAATTAAGGACGAATTGCTGTTTTATATAGGTAGATAAAAAAACCTAGGATAAATTTCCATACTCCTACTGTCGGAGCGGCTTGAGCATTTAAATCAGTCGATTCTCTTTCCATTTTTTGGATTTGTTAGTTAAACCTTTAATTACATGCCTTTTAATTTTTGAAAAAAAGAGTAGAATGAATATCGATGTCCTTAAAAATTTAGCACATCCATTATCCCCTCTTTATAACGCCAATAATTGGTTCGTTCTCCTTTTCATTTGCTTGCTAAAAAGCATAAGCCCTAATCCAAATATTGTACCGAGAAATAAAACTGGTAAGAAATCCTTTAACAATCGATTTCAGCAGTTTCTCAGTATAGCAAACTGTATACAGTTATGGATAGGAAAACATACATATTTCATTTTAAATAAAATAGCCTGATTTATAAGAAATACAGGAACAAATGGAAGGAATATGAAATAGGAATCATTAATAATCCAGAATTCAATAAAGCTTTTAATATTTTTCCCTAAATTGCACAGCAATAAATATTCTTTTTGATATGAGTGCCATAGAAAATTTCACTATTCAAGTAGAGCCTACACAACAATCAAGAATTTCACAAGTAGACTTTGATAATTTAGTATTTGGTAAAATAATGTCTGACCATATGTTGGTTGCCAATTATGACAACGGACAATGGGAAGATGTAAAAATTGTACCTTACGGAAACCTGAGTGTTAGCCCATCGATGTCAGCTTTACATTATGGTCAAGCCATTTTTGAAGGTATTAAAGGTTATAAATTTCAAGATGGAACAGTAAGTATCTTCCGTCCAGACAAAAACTGGGAGCGTTTTAATAAATCCGCGAGAAGATTAGAGATGCCAGAAGTCCCTGAAGAGATTTTCATGGATGGATTGAAAAAATTATTAGATGTAGATCGCAATTGGATTCCATCGAAAGAAGGAACAGCCTTATACATCCGTCCATTTATGTTCGGGACAGAAGCTGCTTTAGGAGTACATCCATCGAAATCTTATAAATTTATTATTATTACCTGTCCTGTTGGAGCTTATTACAGCAAACCAATCAGTTTAAAAGTAGAAACTCATTACACACGTGCTGCTGAAGGTGGTGTTGGATTTTCTAAAAATGCTGGTAATTATGCCCTTTCCCTATATCCTACTCAGTTGGCGAACAACGAAGGGTATGATCAAATCATGTGGACAGATGCATTGGAACATAAATATATCGAGGAAGCTGGTACAGCAAACTTAATCTTCCGCATTGGTGATACTATTATTACTCCTCATGGTGACACAATCTTACATGGTGTAACCAGAAGAACCATTATGGAACTTGCGGAAAAATGGGGTTATAAAGCTGAACAAAGAAAAGTATCTGTTCAAGAGCTATTGGAAGGTATTGAAGCAGGAACAGTAACCGAAGCATTTGCTGCTGGTACAGCTGCTACTATTACCCATATTGATAGAATTGGATTTAATGGTCAAGATTACAAATTACCTCCGGTTGAAGGCCGTGAGTTCTCCAATAAAGTACTTGCCTACTTGAACGATTTAAGATATGGTAAAATTGAGGATCCATTTGGATGGAACTTCATTGTTAAATAATTTACAGATCTACATCTTCATATAAAGACCATCAAATTTGATGGTCTTTTTTTATTTGTAAAAACGCCTGTTTTTAAGCGACTTAAATCACCAATAAGAAAATTCAAATTTTTAATTATTAAGGAAATCAAATCTTCAATTTCCTTGAAAATAATGTTAAAATACCGTCTAGGCTCAATCGTTTTCGTAAGTAACACAAACGTTTGTGTTGAGTAGCCATTCTTTCATTCTTAAATAACTTTCCTACCATTATTGCGAAATAGCCAAATAACTCTTAACAACTATTGATCAGAAATGAAATGAACAAAAATCACTACTTTACTAAAGTGAGGTGGTCTAAAGCATTTATTCATTTAGCTTTATTATCACCCTCGCTACTCTTCGCAACCGCAACATTCGGGAATGAAGGGAAAATTGAAATTTCGCGTAATTACGCAAATATTACGTTTAATAAATCATTACAAACCGAAGTATCTGGAACTGTAAAAGACAAAGATGGTAACCCGCTTTCAGGCGTAACTGTTACTGTCCAAAATGAGAACAAAAGCACCTCTACAGATGCAAATGGTAAATTCAGCATTGCCGTTTCAAGCAGCTCGTCCGTTTTAAGTTTTTCGTTTATTGGATATACAACGAAGAGCGTATCGGCATCTAATGCTAAAAATGTGATCTTGGACTCCTCTGAAGATGTATTGGATGAGGTTGTCGTTGTAGGATATGGTACCCAAAAGAAATCGCATTTAACGAGTGCTGTATCACAGGTTGACCCTAAAGTTCTACAAAACAGGCCCTCTCCAACCATTACGAACATGCTTCAAGGCGCTGCACCAGGATTGGTGGTTACCAGAAATTCAGGTAGACCAGGAGGCCAAGGTTTGAACATCTCCGTCCGTGGGGAAACTTCTGCTAACGGTTCGGTGTCACCACTTGTTGTAATCGACGGAGTAATTAGTTCTGAAGAAACATTTGTTGCCTTAAATCCGAGTGATGTAGAGAATATCAGCATCTTGAAAGATGGTGGTGCGACAGCAATCTATGGAGCGGCGTCTTCAGGAGGTGTGATTTTAGTAACCACCAAAAAAGGTAAATCAGGAAAAGGTAGAATCTCTCTTTCCAGCAATTTAGGGATTCAAAGACCTGGATCAATGCCAGACAGACTTTCCTTGATCGATGAAATGAATTATGTTAACCTAGCGCGTAAAAATGCGGGAATCGCTGAGGAATATAACGAGGAAGATCTAAATTATGCTGTTAATGGTCCTACATTCGTTTTAGGTTCAAACGACCTATGGAGAACTTATAACCAAGAGAATATCTTGGATCAAGTTATTCAAAAGAAATATAATATCTACAACAACAACATCCAGTTCACAGGGGGTAGTGAAAAGATTACCTATATGGCATCATTGGGAAATATGACCCAAAATGGTATGTTCAAAGTAGGTGATGATAAATTTTCAAGAATCAATGCAAGGGCAAATATTTCAGCACAAGTGACTGATTATTTGAAATTGGATATTGGAAATGCATTCATTAATCAAAAAACAGATAACCCACAGGATGGAGGCTATTCTATAGACGGTGGAGGTAACTCTATTTTACGTCAGTTTTATTCCTCTAGAATGAGATTCCCAATCTATAACGAAGATGGAACTTATTATAGAAGTGGAACATCCTCTGCGTTTGGTTATGCATTGATGAAAGATGGTGGTTTTAATGATGATTTAAAAAGAACTTACTTCAATAACGTTACTGCGACGGTCAATAATTTAGTAAAAGGATTAGAGGTTAGGTTGATGTATAGCCGCGAAAGTATCGATTTACAAAACCGTAACTTCAGAAGGACTGTAGATTATTATTCTGGGCCAACTGCAAAAAGTAAAACGCAGTTAAACAACCCTAATTCCTACTCAATTACGAATTATAAAACGCTGAAGCAAAATGTACAGGCCTTAGTTGATTATGACCTTACAATTGCTGAAAACCATAATTTCCATGTATTGGGAGGTTATCAGTTCTATGATCACGATTATCAATATATTACGGCTTCTACGAAAAACCTATATGTAAATGACAGCCCTAGCTTGAATTTTACTTCAGACCCATTGAATAAATCGCATAATCAAGGGGCGCAAAGAGAGAAAGTACAATCCTTTTTTGGTCGTTTCAACTATAATTACAAAGAAAAATACCTTTTTGAAGCTACTTTCCGTAGTGATGAAAGTTCAAGATTGTCGCCAGATATTAGAAGGAAAGTATTCCCTTCATACTCTCTAGGATGGAATGTTGCTAAAGAGGAATGGTTCCAAGGAGCAACACCTTTTATCAATGAGTTAAAACCAAGAATCTCATGGGGTAAAGTGGGTTCTAAAATCGGAGTTGGATTCTATGATTACATTGCACAATTGAGTACAAATTCAAACTTATTGTTGAATGACATCAAACAAACCTACTTATACCAGTCTGCAATTCCTGCTCAGGCGATCACTTGGGAAACCATTGAAACGCGAAATTTAGGTCTTGATTTCAGCTTATTAAATCGCAAATTATTTGGATCTTTTGATTACTATCAAAAGTATAACAACAACATGTTGGTTAGCTTAAGTTTACCAGCAACCCTTGGTATTGCAATTCCAAAGTCAAACGATGGTAGGTTAAAAACTTGGGGATGGGAAGCCAGCCTTGGTTATAGAGACCAGGTAGGTGATTTCAACTATAATGTCGGTGTGAGTTTAGCGGATAACAAAAACAGACTTATCCATTATGGCGGAGCAAACAACGTTGTCTATACAGGTTCAAACAAACTAGTTGAAGGCTATGCAATGAATTCAGTTTGGGTTTATAAAACCGATGGTTATTTCCAATCTGAAAGTGAATTACAAAATGCTCCTAGCTACGCACAATTTATCAACAAAAATGGAGTACCGGGCCTTGGTGATGTGAAATACATAGACCTTAATGGCGATGGTAAAATCACTCCGGGAGGAAATACTCTAGGTGATACAGGGGATTTAATTTATTTAGGAGACACAAATCCAAGATATCAGTTTGGTATCAACGCCTATTTAGGATATAAGAATTTCGACTTTTCATTTTTCATCCAAGGGATTGGTAAACGTCTTTTAAAACCAAGCAATGAGTTGATTCAACCACAATTATATTCTTGGTATCTACCAATGGATTTCCAAATGGATTACTGGACAGAAGACAATAGAAATGCGGCTTTCCCAAGACCATTTTTAGAAGGTAGCCACAACTTCCAAAATTCAGATAAATGGTATTTAAGTGGAGCATATGCTAGATTAAAGAATGTTCAATTGGGCTATTCTTTATCAAAAGCACAATTTGCAAAACTTCCATTTGAGCGAGTACGCCTTTATGTGTCAGCTGAAGACCTTCTAACTGTTTCAAAATTAGGAGTATTCAAAGGAGCAATCGACCCGGAAATTAGACCTGAGGATGGTAAAGTATCACCTTATCCTTTTGCATCAACGGTTTCATTTGGATTGAATATCGATTTATAAGATTGAAATTATGAAAAAGAGATTTATTTATTTAATTATAGGATCCTTGATCTTTACAGGGATCAGTTCATGTGATGTCAACGAAATTCCAGAGACTAGCATGAATGACGGAAATTACTGGAATACAGTCAGTGATTTAAGAATGGCAGCAAACTACTTCTACACGACTCTTCCAGGCTTAACTTCAGGAGATGTATCGGAGGATGTTTGGTCAAGTTATGGATATTCCAATAGCGGATCGGGAACAGGAATTAGTGATGGTTCAAGAGCTACTCCTCCGACAAGTGGAGATTACAATTATTATGGAATCTTCCAAGCCAACAAATTAATCGAAAATGCTCCTAAAGTCCTTGAAAAAGGAGCTGCTGAGACGGAAGTAAATTGGTATATCGGCGAAGCTCATTTCTTCCGTGCAACTTTTTATTACGAAATGTTCAAGCGATTCGGAGGAGTTCCAATGATTACAAAAACCCTTAAAATCGGTGATCCGGAAGTATTCTCTGCTAGAGCTTCAAGGGCTGAAATTCTTGATTTAATCTTAAAGGATCTAGATGTTGCCATCCAATACTTGAGATCAAGCAGCGAGTTAGTATCAGCCAAAGAATATGGTCGCATTTCAAAAACTGCTGCCCTTGCTTTTAAAGCTAGAGTTGCATTATTTGAAGGAACTAGAGAGAAATTCCATAAATACGGGGATGCTAAAAAACATTTAACCATTGCTAGGGATGCAGCAAAGGAAGTAATGGATTCCAAACAACACTCCTTATTCACTCAGGCGAAGACTGGATCTAAAGGTGAAAGAACAGATGATGCTTATTTTAACCTATTCCAATTGGCAGGTGAAGGGTCAGCAAACAAGGAAAATATCATTGTTAGACAATATGGTGTAAACCGTGAGAATAGTGTAACCAGCACTGCGGTACAACGCTATTATGAAGGTAGCAATATCCTTCCTACGCAGAACTTTGTAGACAATTACTTGATGGCTGATGGTCTTCCAATTACGAAGTCTAAGTTATATGTGGAACCTAACAAGGATATGAAATATATAGAATATTTCAACAAAAAAGATCCACGGATGAGCTTCACCCTTTTCAAACCAGGTGATGAATTTATTTCTAGCAGTAACTATACCCTTCCTAACCCAAGACAACATCGCAGTGGTTATGGAATCCGTAAATATGCAAACAAGGAATTCTGGAATCTGCAGTCATCATTTATTGACAAACCGGTTTTGAGATATGCTGAGGTATTATTAATCTATGCGGAAGCAACCTACGAACTAAATGAAAGCATTACTGATGCAGATCTAGATCTTACAATCAATTTATTAAGAGGTCGTTTACCTCAAATAAATATCGGTACGGCAGAACAACCAAATTTTGTTGATATGCCAAAATTGAGCAACCAATTTGTCAATACAAACGCCTTGAACATGAGAGAGGAAATCCGTCGTGAAAGACTGGTAGAATTGGCTTATGAAGGGTTTGCCTATTGGGATCTGATTCGTTGGAAAACAGCAGAGATTGAAATGAAAAAACCTTTAATGGGAAGTTATTTATTTAGTGAATTCTTAAATAACTCAGGAGAAAAATGGTCAGCAACAACACCAGTAGATAGCAAAGGGAATATTATTCTTCAGGATGCTAATCTAAGGAAGTTCGACCCCGAGAAAGATTATTTATGGCCTATTCCAACTCAGGAAATCGCAATAAATAATAAAATCGAGCAAAATCCTAAATGGTAAAATTGTAATAGAAAAGAAATCGGCTGTTCAAATGAACAGCCGGTTTTTTTTTACTTAATAAAATATTTATAATTACTTTTTACATTTTTGCATCCATCAGCTTTTCCGCTTCTGAAGAAGCTACTCCCATCTCCATCTTAATGACAAATGCTCTCTTGGAAGTAAATTCGCTAGGAATTATTACATCATAGTAAGTGTTCTTATCGAGATCTAAACCGATATCAGCATGTTTGACTTCAAGTTTTTGGCCATTAGCTAATAATACTGCACTTACCGGCACTTCTTTTGATTTTTTAGGAATAGCAATTCTGGCAATATTGTTTACTGACCTATTGAATACCGTGAGGTATAAATTTTTATCCTTTTGTGTTAGATAACCAAGCTTTGTTTTCGGAAGATCAACATGTCTCACTCCATAAACAGCTTCTGAATTTATCTTCATCCACTCAGCTAGCTCAGCAGCCACTTTATCCTCCCCTGGATGCATTAATCCATTACCATCAGGACCAAAGTTCAACACGAAGTTTCCATTCAAAGAAACCGTATGCATAAGCATATCGAGAATATCATCAGTACTCTTGGTATAGATTCCTGACCAATCTTTCATATAACCCCAACCATTTGGCGGAATCGTCATCACGGCATCCCAATCATTTCCTTCTATCCATTCGTATTCCTGAGGAAGCTTCCTTTCCCATCCTTGCTCATAATCCCCTAGAATTTCCCCGTTGCTATCAAAGTGTCTTTTCCCATGCTCATCATTTCTGAATCTAGATCCGATAATTAGACCAGGATGCTTCTCACGAAGTTCCTTTTCTAAATTATAGGTGAAGTCATAGGCCTTCACCCACGATTGGTCCCAAGTACCATCAAACCAAAACCCTTTGATTTGGGGATAGTTTTTCAACAACTCCAGCAATTGGTTTTTGGTATATTGTAAGAATTTATTGAATCTTTTCTTTTCCTCTTCTGTTTTAGGCTCCTTACTCAGATAATCTGGGTTATTCCACTCCAGGATAGAAAAGTATAAATAAACGTCGATTCCCTCCGCTGTATAAGCATCCACCACCTCTTTTACAATGTCCTTCTTATATGGCGATTTACTAATATTGTAGCTTGAATATTTTGTTGGCCATAAGGCAAATCCATCATGATGCTTGGTGGTAAATATCATGTACTTGGCTCCCATGTCCTTCGCCTGTTTAGCCCATTTATGGGCATCAAAATCCTTTGGATTAAACTGCTTATAAAGGTTATCATAGGTTTCTTTCCAATTCTTTGGTGCAGTAGGTCCTGACCAGGTTCTAATCCACTCCGATGCTGCAGCACCTTTTCTCGCACTTACCCCTTCCCATTCATTTCCCGGAATAGCATACAATCCCCAATGGATGAACTGTCCGAGCCCATAATTTCTAAAAGCTTCCATTGCCGGATCTGTACGGTGTTTCGGTGTCAAAGTACCATACTTCACCTCCGTATGATTCGTCGGTTTTACCTTCGGACCTGTCCATTGACCGTAGGATTGCTGGCTTAATAATATGGCTAAACCTAATAAAGTCGGTTTTACTATTCTTTTCATAAAATAATGGTTTATTTCAAGTTCCAGATCATTTCATCTGTCAATTCCTTTTCTCCGCTCTTTCCTTTCGCCTGAATGATATTTTCTCCGGTCTTTAACTCCACAGCATCTACTACCCAATGTTTGCTATTTACCCCAGGTTTAGCTGTATATTCTTTCCCATTTACCAGTACCTGCACTTTTGAAAGATTGGAGAACAATTGAATTTTCGTCTGTTTGTGAGTTCTCATATTATCCCTTCTGTTTGCCAAATAGATCATTGGCTCAGGGTTCCAGTTTGCTTTATACCAATAGAATGAATCCTTTTTTCTCTTTCTATCGAAGGTGATCAATCCTTTTAAATTCCGCGCATTCACACCCCCACGGTTCCATGCCGGTACGGCAAACTCAAAACTATTCCATAAATACGATGCTAGGATAATAGGGTTCTTTTCAATGGCCGCCCATTGTTGAATATGGGTTTCCGTTTGATAGTTCTCTGGAAAAGATTTTCCAGTTACAACATCCTTAGGTGCCTCCAGCTCTTCCTGACCAATATCAATATTCCCATCTGCACCATACTCCGATAAAATGATTTTATACTCCGGAAAATCCTTCTGTACTTTTTGAGCCCAAGGACCAAGATCTTCGATCTTACCACCATACCACCCAAAATAATGATTGATCCCTTGTACATCTGTACTTAGGTTATCAGGACGGTCAATCACATTGTAACCTGAAACAGCAACGGTATAACGATCGGGATCCAAAGTCTTCGCAATATCACTTAATTCACGTGATAAAACCGGCACTTGTTCATCAGCCGTTTTGGAATAAACTTCATTGTGTACACCCCAGATATAAATGGATGGATGGTTGAAATTCTGTTTCACCAATTCCGCCATTTGTTGTTTCGCATTGTCATTCTCATAGTATGAAACGCGGTTTACAAATGGAATCTCTGCCCATGTAAGGAATCCGATTGAATCCGCCAAAGCATATACATCCGAAGATTGTTGATAGTGGGCCAAACGAATCGTCGTAGCACCCATTTCTTTAATCATCATCATATCTTCCTTATGTTGCTCAAAGCTCAAGGCAGACCCAAAACCCTCACGATCCTGATGTCTTGTTACTCCATACATTGGATACTTTTTACCATTTAAAAAGACCCCTTTACCTGCAATCAGTTCTATGCTGCGTACTCCCAGAGGCTGTTTAACAACATCTAACTCTTGCCCCTTTGATACTATTTTACTTTCAATAGAATAGAGGTATGGATCTCTAACCCCATCCCATAAATGCGGTGATTTTAATTTGATAACCTCATTGATGTAAGTATATCCTTGTGGAGAAATTTTGATTGCCTGTTTTTTAGTTTCAACGACCTTTCCGGTATTATCCTTTATTTCTACAACAAACTCCACATCTTGATAAACCTTTTCACGTGTTTCTAATTTCGCTTCTACATGAATATCTGCAGATTGTTTGGAGACATTTTTTTGTCTAATAAAAACTCCGGGTGAAGCTTGATCCGTTACTACAAAGTTGGTTTTGTTGGTACTGATCAAATGTACTGGTCTATAAATACCTCCATATACCGGGAATAAGAAATGATTGATAGGAATGATATCCCTTCTGGATTTATTATCTGTAATCACAGTTATGGTATTCTCCTTTCCGTAATTGATAGAATGACCTATTTCAAAAGTGAACATGGAGTATCCTCCTTTGTGTTCTCCAATGTAATTGCCATTGACAAAAAGTTGAGCAACCGCACCTACGCCTTCAAATTTCAAAAAGGTCCTACGGTTTTGGTCTGACTCTGCTGGAGTAAAGGTCTTCTGATAAACCGCTTTCCCTTCATAGAAATTACGGTCTTTCTGCATATCATCCTTATTATAGGTATGTGGAAGATTCACATCCTCCCAAACTTCTAATTTGGTCCACTGTCCTTGGCTCTCAAAGTATTTCTGACCATTATCAAAATCAGTAAAAAATGTAGAATTATTGGCTTTATAGAATTTCCAGCCATCATTGAATGATTCTTCAACTCTGGATTGCGCCAATGTCAATTGATACGTAAATAAAACTAACGGGATTAAGAAGCAACGCTTTCTAAAAATAGAGTTCATATTTTAGATTTAAAAATATTCTAAGATAAACAAATCAGGTTGACCAAACCCTAACAATCGATTGCGTTAATAGCGAAATGGTTTTCGTAACATTATTCTGAACAGAAATACCTGTAAACAGGTATTTTCTTATACCTGATTTACCAATATCTTTGAAATACGTCATCCAACACTATCTATACATCAAATATGAAAATCGAAATTCAACCCCCTATCCAATATTATATTTAATCGATTTTGAATAAAATAATCAATAATTATGGCTTGTTTATCAAGCATAAATTAGGGACAAAGAAAGGTTTTTAGAAGTATGTAAAGTTGATGAAATATTAACAAGACTAATCCATCTAACTATTAGTAAGTATACACTATTAAGCAGAAATAGCCCATCCCTGGGCTATTTCTATTTTATTCAATCTTGTAATTGCTCTTCCAAATAAGCAATAATTTTATCCTTTTCATTTGGCTCAAACCATACGGTATTTCCATATTTCTTAAACCAGGTAATTTGTCTCTTTGCATAGCGACGAGAATTCTGCTTGATCTGAGAAACTGCATCCTCCAAGCTAATATGACCATCTAGATAGTCAAATATCTCCGCATAGCCTACCGTGAGTAAGGCAGGTTTATCTCTATAGTCTATCAACGATTTGACTTCATCAAGTAAGCCTGCGGCCATCATTAAGTCTACTCGTTGGTTGATTCTATTATATAATAGCTCTCTATCCGTATTTAACCCAATCGTAATAACTTGAAACGAACGATTTGGCTTTTGATTTTTCAAAAAATGTGAAATCGGCAATCCGGATGCTTCATATACTTCAATAGCACGAATAACACGCTGTGGATTATCAATATCTGCTCTACTGTAATAGTCCGGATCGATTTCCTGCAAGCGCTGCTTTAATGGTTCCAGGCCTTCATTACGAAACCATTCATTTAGTTTTTCTCGGGTTTCCTCTGGAGCTTTCGGTAGATCATCCAATCCTTCGGTCAATGCTCGAACAAACAATCCAGACCCCCCAACAGCAACCACGGTATCACAACTTTTAAAAAGCACTGCCAACCGGATCAAGGCTTCCCTTTCATAGTCACCGGCGGTATAATCTTCGGTAATCGAATGAGAATTGATAAAATAATGTTGTGCTTGTGCCAATTCTTCCTGGTCAGGCTTGGCTGTTCCAATGTTCATCTCCCGATAAAATTGTCTCGAATCCGCAGAAATAATCGAGGTCTTAAAATGATTAGCCAATTCAATTGCCAATGCCGTTTTCCCAACAGCCGTAGGTCCAACAACAACGATTAATGTCTTTTGTCTACTCATTTCCATTTTTCCTTGCCAAATATCCAGCTTTATATCAAAAAAAATAGATGATAGATAGCTCTATCATCTATTCAAAAATTTTATCTATTATTTCTTAATAATCATCTTGATTAGACTTGTTCGATTCTCCTTCTGACTCTTCACCCTCCTCATCATCAAACATATCATAATCATCCTCCTCATCTACTCCATACTCTTCAGTTTCCTCTGGCACGAAGTCATCATCATCGTCTTCTTCCGCTGTAATTGGAAAATTCGCCGCTGTTAAATTTCTTGGAGCTTCCCCAACTTTCTTGAAGATAGCTGGATATTCTTTGCCTTCCTCCTCTTTCAAAATCTTTATTAATTCAACATGAAAATCATAAGGACGGTCAAAGTTATACGTGTAATAGAATTTCTGATGTGGATCATCAATAAATTTACTTAAACGGATCTCCTCAACATTCAATACGCCAGATGCTTTTTTTCTGTCATTTGGCAAATAAGCAATTTCAGTCCCTTTCTTCCATTGATCATTACTTACGTAAAAGGATGAAGAACGCTCCAGTTCATAGCCTGTAGTTTTCTGAATCTGTGTGTGTAAATCCAAAAATGTACTTTTTGAAGGCATGTCAATTTCCCTGTAAACATCCTCGTAGTCTTCAAAAGTTATTCTAAATCTATAAATCGCCATGTTAATAAAATGTATTTAATAGGACTAGCTTTAATTCAAGCTTAAAATTACATATTTTTTTAAAAAATCAATTCCTTCAAACCTTGGTTAAGCCCAATGTTTTTCCTTTTTCTACCATAAAGGCTAGAGCTTCCTCACGCGAATTAGGAATATCACCCTCTAGGATCGCTTCTCGAATTGCCTTCTTGATCATACCGACATGCTTCCCTGGCCCAATACCAAAGGTCTCCATAATGTCCTCACCATCAATAGGTGGCTGCCAATTCCGAAGGTGATCCCGCTCTTCAACGTCCTTCAACTTTTGCTTAACTAGCTCAAAGTTATCCCGGTATTTTCGTTTTTTGTATTCATTTTTAGTTGTTACATCAGCATGACATAACAGCATCAAATCATCAATGTCATCCGCTGCTTCAAAAAGAAGCCTACGAACCGCTGAATCCGTAACGATATCCTTCGCCAAAACAATCGGCCGCAAATGAAGCATCACCAGTTTCTGGACAAACTTCATCTTCTCATTCAAGGGCAGCTTAAGTTCAGCAAATAATTTAGGAACCATTTTCGCTCCTCGGTCTTCATGCCCGTGAAATGTCCAGCCCACTTTCTTATCAAACCTTTTCGTAGCTGGTTTCGCAATATCATGCATAATCGCAGCCCAACGAAGCCATAGGTCATTTGACATCTCTGCCACATTATCCAAAACTTCCAAGGTATGATAAAAATTATCCTTATGCCCTTTTCCATCAACGTATTCCACACCGTATAACTGATACATGGCCGGAAATATTTTCTCCAATAAACCTGTATCAAATAAATACTTGAAACCAATGGATGGCTTTTCCGCTAAAATAATTTTATTTAATTCGTCGGTGATTCTTTCTTTAGAGATAATTTGAATCCGATCTGCTTGTTCACAAATCGCATTCAATGCTACCCCGTCTATCTTAAAATTTAGCTGAGTAGCAAAGCGGATTGCACGCATCATCCGAAGAGGATCATCGGAAAATGTAATATCTGGTGCTAAAGGGGTTTTGATTACGCGATTCTGGATATCATCAACGCCATTGAATGGATCTATCAATGCTCCATAATCACTTTCATTCAGTGAAAATGCCATCGCATTGATTGTGAAATCACGGCGATTTTGATCGTCTTCTAAGGTTCCATCTTCCACTATTGGCTTTCTGGAATCTTTACGATAGGACTCTTTACGAGCTCCCACAAACTCCACTTGTAAGCCCTCGTATACCAACATCGCGGTACCAAAAGACTTATAAACAGCAACTTTAGTATGTAGTTTTTCTCCTAATTTATTCGCAAAATCAATCCCACTCCCTAGAACAAGGATATCGATATCATCCTTAAATGGTCGGCCCATAATCCGATCACGAACATAACCGCCAATCACAAAACAGGAAACCCCTTCCTGATGGGCTAATTCTCTTATTATGGAAAATATGGGATGACTTAAATTCTCACTCATAGCAACAAAGTGCAAAAGTAATGAATTTTATAGTAAACAGATGGACGCCTATGTAAAATCAAATAGGAACTTAGTCCCTATCTTTCGATAATCTACGGAAAGCCAATGGGTTTTCGGTTAAAACTTCTTGCTCTCTACGTCTATTTACAATATGAACGGCCTCAAATATCGCCTCTAAGAAGGAAGCATGGGATGCCAGATTCTTTCCAGCAATATCATATCCAGTACCATGGTCTGGTGAAGTACGAACAACTGGTAGTCCTGCCGTAAAGTTAATTCCATTGCGTGAAGCAATATGTTTAAATGGTATTAGGCCTTGATCATGATACATGGCCAATACTGCATCGAATTTAGTGTAAGCATCGCCTGCAAAAAATCCATCTGCAGGAAAAGGTCCAAAGCAGAAAATATCCTCCTCATTAGCCTTCTCAATCGCTGGTCTGATGATATCCTTATCCTCCGTTCCTATCAACCCATCATCGCCAGCATGTGGATTTAATCCCAACACAGCAATCTTTGGCTTCTGAATCCAAAAGTCCTTCTTCAGACTTTCATTCATCATTCTCAATTTATGTAGAATGCTATCTTCGGTGATGGAAGAAGCAACCTCCTTCACAGGAATATGTCCAGTAACAACACCTACTCGAAGCTCATCACTGACCATAAACATCAACACATCCTTCGCCCCAAAAGCAGCTTGCAAATACTCCGTATGGCCAGGAAAATTAAAACCTTCCTGTTGAATATTATGCTTATTGATTGGCGCAGTAACCAACGCATCAATTAATCCGGCTTTTAAATCCTCAGTAGCTTTCTCTAGGGAGATGAAAGCATATTTTCCACCAATTTCATTCTGTTCGCCCAAGGTTATCTTTACATCTTCCTGCCAACAGTTGATCATGTTTGGACGCTTTGAATTTGCCTGATCTGCAGAATTAATCACATTAAAACTGAAATCATTCACGCCAATTGCCTTCCGGTGAAATGAAGCAACCTTCGTATTGCCATAAACTATGGGTGTGAAGAAATCCATAACGCGATTATCCATCAATGATTTAATAATCACTTCTAAACCGATTCCGTTAATATCACCTACTGAAATGCCAATTTTTAGTTTTTCACTCATCGTCAATGCTTTTAGATACAGTCAAAAATAGCAAAAAATCATAAACATTAGGGCTCATTTGCTATTAACATGCAAATGGAAGCCCATATTGAAATCCTCCTGTCTTAAAAAACACTATCTTTGTGTCAAATATTCTCTATGAGTTCTGTACGCGCAAAAAAACATTTAGGTCAGCATTTCCTTAACGATAAAAATGCAGCACAACGAATTGTTGAAGCATTAACTCCTTCCTTGGGATTCAATCAGGTATTGGAAGTTGGACCAGGTATGGGCGTACTATCAGATTTCCTCCTTCAAAATCAAGCATACGAAACTTTCCTGATCGATGTGGATGATGAATCTATTGAATATTTAGCTGATAAATACCCTGAACTTGGAAACCGATTAATTCATGGTGATTTTCTAACCCTGGATTTCAATAAATATTTCGGCGAAAAAATGGCTGTTATCGGCAACTTCCCTTATAATATTTCCTCGCAAATCTTATTTAAGGTCCTTGAAGAAAGAAATCGGGTGATCGAAATGGTTGGCATGTTTCAAAAAGAAGTCGCTGAACGTTGTGTCGCAAAACCTGGAAGTAAGGAATATGGCATTCTAAGCGTCTTTTTACAGGCTTATTATGATGTTTCCTATCTCTTTACAGTGAAAGCTGGAGCATTCAATCCACCGCCAAAAGTACTTTCCGGTGTTATGAGAATGGTTAGAAATAACCGTGAAACCCTTGATTGCGATGAAAAACTTTTCTGGAGAGTAGTGAAAGCTGGCTTTAATCAAAGAAGAAAAACATTGAGAAATGCCCTTTCAGCCGTTGTACCGAAAGATAGAATGAGCGATAATCCACTTTACGAATTAAGAGCTGAACGCTTAACCGTACAAGATTTTGAAATCCTAACAAACGAAATTTCTAAAAGCCTCTGATATGGACAACATTAGTGAATTTAGCATCATTGGAGCCGGTGTCGCAGGTCTAACGACAGCAATTGCCCTCCAAAATCTTGGTCGTGAATTCACTCTCTTTGAAAGATCCAAAGTTATCAAAGGTATTGGCGCAGGATTTGGCCTTGCAGCAAATGCAATGCATGCCCTCGATTATATCGGAATTCGACAAGAAGTCGAAGAAATCGGATATTACATGGACTCCTTTGCCATTCTAGATCAAAAAGGAGATATTTTGGTTAATCCCAACACCAAAAAAATATCCGAAACCTATGAGCAGAAAAACTTTGCCATACATCGTATTGATCTACACCAGTATTTACTTTCCAAGGTAAATCAAGAATCGGTTTTTGCTGGTAAAAAAGCAATTAAATTCGAACAACAGCAAGATTATATAGATGTATTTTTTGAAGATGGATCTATCCATAGAACAAAATATCTTATCATAGCCGATGGTATAAAATCCCCACTTCGGCAACAATTAATTCCAGGGTCAAAACCTCGATATGCTGGATATAGTTGCTGGCGTGCTACAATTGACAACTCTCAATTAAAAATCCAGAAAGGATCTGAAACCTGGGGACATATGGGTCGATTCGGATTATCGCCGATGGTAAATGATAGGGTCTACTGGTATGCCTGCATTAATGGGCCCCAACAAAACCCTGATTTTAAAAGTTATCAAGTCCAGGATCTGAAGAATCAATTCGCAGACTATCATAATCCTATACAGGAAGTTCTTGACAACACCCAAGATAAGGACTTAATATGGAGCGATATTATTGATATCAAACCCCTCAAAAACTTCGCTTTTGGAAACATTCTGATTATTGGTGATGCCGCACATGCTTGTACCCCCAACATGGGACAGGGAGCCTGCCAAGCCATGGAAGATGTAGCCGTTCTTTCCAAAGAATTAATGAAAAACCAATCTGTTCTCCAAGCCTTCGAAACCTTCGAAAAGAAAAGATTGGCCAGAACAAAATATATCACAGACACCTCCAAATTCATAGGTGATGTGGCTCAATGGGAAAATAAATTCCTAATTTCAATCCGAAATAAACTCATGAAAATAATGCCCGACAGCATGAACCAAAAATCATTGCTCAAGGTGTTTAAAGAAGACTTCATGAAATAATAGTATCCATTATGAACATTTTAATAGTCGACGATATACACGAAATCCTCTTGCAGAAATTAGATAAGGCTGGGATATCCTATTCTTATCAACCAGATTTCACTAGAGAGCAAGCTGAAGAACAAATTCCAAATTTTGACGGATTAATCATTCGTTCGAAGTTTCAGGTCGATAAGGAATTTATTGATATAAATCCTAACCTGAAAATGATAGGCCGTGCTGGTGCAGGAATGGATAATATTGATGAAGCCTATGCGGCGAGCAAAGGGATTTTCTTGATTCCTGCTAATGAAGGCAATCGTGATGCTGTAGGTGAACATATGATTGGAATGCTGCTCAGCCTGATGAACAACCTGAATCGTGGAAATAGAGAAATTCGTGAGGGTCAATGGAATCGTGAAGAAAATCGCGGCTATGAATTAAAAGGTCGAACCGTAGCTTTAATCGGATATGGTCATAACGGTCAAGCAATGGCGAAAAAACTCTCTGGCTTCGATGTCAATGTGATTGCTTATGACAAATATAAAACTGGTTTTTCTGACCAGTATGCAACAGAGGTTTCTATGGAAGAGGTTGTCCGCCGGGCGGATGTATTGAGTTTCCATATTCCACTTACCCGTGAAACAAAAGGCATGGTGGATGATGAATATCTATTCCATTTTAGAAAACCTATCTTCTTCCTAATGGGAGCTCGTGGAGGAATAGTCAATGTTCCTGCGGTTATCAAAAAATTAGATGAAGGAAAAATAATCGCGGCAGCTTTTGATGTCTTGCCTGTGGAGAAATTTCCAGCATTGGGAGAACAATCTTGGTATCAAAACCTAATCGAGAGAGATAATGTCCTTTTAAGTCCCCATGTGGCCGGATGGACTTTTGAAAGTTATTTCAAGCTTTCTGATGTTCTAGCCGATAAGATTATTGCTTTTCTAAATCAATAACCACACAAAGAACCACTGTAACACCAGTGCGAGATCCAGTAAATAAACATGGTGATAGTGCTTTTCTTTCGAAAAGATAATAAATCGGAACATAATCAGGATCAACAGGGTTGTTATCAGCAAAGCTATCCGCACTGCCCAGGTATTCGGCGACAAAAGAATCAGAATCAAGTGAAATACGCCTATTCCATAAGATAGATTAATTGCCCTTTGCTTTCCCAAGAGAATCGGAACCGTCTTCAGGTTATATAAACTATCTTGTTCATAATCCCGGATATCGAAAGGCAATGTACAGAGGACTAGGAATACGATTTTTACAAGTCCAAGATAGTTTGCCTGATACCAATCAATATTGGCGCCATTGGCATACAACTCCACGACCGGCAAGCCAACACTACTTAAGGACCAAACCAAGGCTATATAAAAAACCTTTAAGCCCGGAATCTGACGCATACCCACCCATTTACCCTTTACTTTCAGCAATGGCACTGCATAAGCCAAACTTATCACGCCTATAAACCCCAAGAAAAACAAAGTCAATAGATGTACCTGAAAAAGTGCCCAAATGGTTATCACAGTAGCTATAGCACTTAACAACCAAAACAACCACATATTCTTACCGATCCATCTGGTTCTTTGAAATGGAGATTTACTCGGATCCTTTGGCAAGGATAGATACAAACTCAGGTTATATAATAACAGGGTTGTTGCACCTTCTATCACAAGAATCGGGTCATTGACCGGTAGATTCAGAATATAATAGGTCAAGGCACATTGAGCAACTGCTGCAAGCGCAATCAATACATTCGTATGAACCAAAAAGTAATACAGTCTTTTCAAAAACCTTGTCATTGTAACCTAACAATTGCTGTCAATATTTGTTCCTAGCCTATAAAAATTAGTATTTCAATCGAAAAAAAATTAAATTAGCTATACAGGTCCTTATTTTTTCCGCATTCAATAACTAATTGACCGAATTAAATAATTTCCTGATGTAAAGATAATGTAGACCTATAATTTTTAAAAAAAAGATGAATTTTCAGCTTAAATCTTTTGACGAGTATCAAGAAGCTTACAAAAGAAGTGTAGAAGAACCAGAAGCTTTCTGGGGGGATGTGGCGGACCATTTCTTTTGGAAAAGAAAATGGAACAATGTACTTAAATGGAATTTTAAAGATCCCGATATAAAGTGGTTTGAAGGTGCTAAGTTAAATATTACTGAAAACTGCCTCGATCGTCATATCTATAAATTAGGAGATCAACCTGCAATCATCTGGGAACCTAATGACCCCAATGAAGCGCACCGCGTCTTAACCTATAAACAACTGCTTCAAAAAGTAGAGCAATTCGCTAATGTTCTTAAGAATAACAATATCCGCAAAGGTGACCGTGTTTGTATTTACTTACCTATGGTACCTGAATTGGTTATTGCGGTTCTAGCTTGTGCACGTATCGGTGCAATTCATAATGTGGTATTTGGTGGTTTCTCGGCACGTTCAATCGCAGATAGAATCAATGACGCAGAATGTAAATTAGTGATCACTTCTGATGGCGGTTTCCGTGGTCAAAAGGTTTTGGAACTAAAATCCATCGTGGATGATGCATTAATGCAATGTGATTCTGTTGAAAAAGTAATCGTATTGACCCGTACTCGTACGCCGGTTTCTATGATCAAAGGTCGCGATGTATGGTGGGAAGATGAAATCAAGAAAGTCGAAACCCAAGGTAATCCAGCTTGTCCTGCAGAAGAAATGGATGCTGAAGACACCTTATTTATTTTATATACTTCCGGGTCAACGGGTAAACCTAAAGGTGTAGTACATACTACAGCTGGCTATATGGTCTACACAGGCTATACCTTTGCCAATACTTTCCAATATAAGCCGGGAGAAGTGTACTTCTGTACAGCGGATATTGGTTGGATTACTGGTCATAGTTATATTGTTTATGGACCACTTTCGCAAGGTGCTACTTCATTGATGTTTGAAGGTATTCCTACCTATCCAGACGCAAGTAGATTCTGGGATATCGTTGAAAAATATAAAGTAAACATCCTATATACAGCGCCTACGGCAATCCGTTCTTTAATGGCTTTTGGAGATCAGTACTTGGAAGGCAAAGATCTTTCATCGCTCCGTATTTTAGGAACGGTGGGAGAACCAATCAATGAGGAAGCATGGAATTGGTATCATGAAAAGGTAGGCCATGGAAAATGTCCTATCGTGGATACCTGGTGGCAAACAGAAAATGGTGGTCACCTGATTACGCCAATCGCTGGCATTACTCCTGAAATTCCAGGTTATGCAATGCTACCGCTTCCAGGGGTACAACCATGTTTAATGGATGAAAATGGTGAAGAAATCGAAGGAAATGATGTATCAGGAAACTTATGTATCAAATTCCCTTGGCCAGGTATGCTCCGTACGACTTGGGGCGATCATGAACGTTGTAGACAAACTTATTTCTCTACCTATTCGGATATGTATTTTACAGGTGATGGTTGTTACCGTAGCCCAGAAGGATACTACCGCATCACAGGCCGTGTCGATGATGTGTTAAATGTGTCTGGACACCGTATCGGAACCGCTGAGGTAGAAAATGCCATCAATATGCACTCCGATGTGGTAGAATCCGCAATCGTAGGCTACCCGCACCCTGTAAAAGGTCAAGGGATCTATGCTTATGTGATTGCAAACCACCATATCGATGCTGAGAAAACACGTCAGGATATCTTACAAACTGTAACACGTATCATCGGGGCAATCGCTAAACCGGATATTATTCAATTCGTAACGGATCTTCCTAAAACAAGATCTGGAAAAATCATGCGTAGAATCTTGCGTAAGATCGCTGAAGGTGAATTAAATAATCTTGGCGATACTTCTACCCTGCAAGACCCAACTGTTGTTGAGGCTATTATTGAAGGGTCTAAAGAGATGAAAAAATAAGACCTGATTTTAGGATCTTATCAGAATAAAGGAGAATAATCTCCAAAAAAGAACCCCGTCATTGAATGTGACGGGGTTTTTATATACTATTTAATTCTTACAACTTTAATCCAAAGAAAACTCAAACTCTTGATTTTTTTCTTTTTTATACGCTAGGTTTTGTGTTGCAGGAGAAATCGCAAATAACGGTGAGAAAGTTTTCACTTTTACGGTCTTTCCATCTGGCAAGAATTCCAAGTATCTCAACCAACCATCACCGCCATTGCCAAACCATCCACCGCCCATTGCCTGCGCATTAAAGGTCATCTGTGTAACGGTCTTTCCTGCCGCATTCTTATCCTGTCTGAAACCTATATGCCCTTCAAAATCATCAGGAGCACCTATATGTCCAGAAAATACCATGCGTATATTCTTGGATGGTTTTACAAGTTTTTCAAAAACAGCCGCTCCATAGTTGGCATCCTCAATCTTGTACCCTTCCTTCTTGATATGATTACTATTTCTATCCAGATAGGTATGAGTCAATAAGATAACATCATGATTTTCATATTTCGCCTGATTCAAGGTTTTCAAAGCCCAATCTAGAACTTCATTGCGTGGAGCAAATTCCAACACTATAACCAAAAGTTTTTTGGGATGTGGCGTTTCAAACTCAAAAACTGCATTTACAGCAGTTGAATTTCCATTTAATGCAGGACCAATCTCTCGCAAGGCCTTTGCATTAAATCCATTCTGCTCCGCAGAGAAGTACTTATCAAATTGCGTAGACCTATATTCAGCGCTGACATGACCATAATCATGATTTCCTGTCGCCAAAACATAAGGTACTCGATTATCTAATTTCCGAAATGCTTCACTTGTATTGGTCCATTGCTGCTTACTATTTTGGTTAGCCGCTTTTGTATCCGGATTTAATAAATCATTTTGCTCCACCAAATCTCCGGTACATAGTACAAATTGGGTGTTTAAAGAGTCAACATTCTCCCGAATCCAAGAAGTCATCAAATTTAAAATCCCCACATTCCGATCATATTTAACATAGGTTTGCGGGTCCGGAACTAAAACTAAAGACCAGGATTTACTGTTTGTTAATTTAGGTTTTACATAGCCTTGCTGGGCCATACCTGAATGCGATAAAAATAAAAACCCAAAGAGCAGGGTTAAAATTGAAATAGGTTTAGAATTCATAATGATTAATTATTGACTAGTTAAATTTAAAAAGAAAAGAGGATTTTTTTCGAATTGCATTAAGTTTTATCAATTTGGAGGCGAGAAAAATGCCTGTTTTTTATTATTTTTAGCCGAATCCCATAATACTATAAGAAAGCGCCCATGTTATTTACGATACTTCTAGGTTTGATTTCTTCAATTTTGCTAATCCCATTTGGCAAAAGACTAAAATCATCTTGGAGCATCCTTATTCCTCTGATTCCAACTGGTCTATTCCTGTATTATTTAGGATATGTCCCTAAAATAGCAGATGGATCAACTTTTTTTCAAGCAATAAGCTGGGTTCCTTCCTTAGGTGTGGATTTCAACCTTAGATTAGATGGACTTTCGCTCCTATTCTGCTTACTAATTACCGGAATCGGAACAGGAATATTCTTCTATGCCAGAACCTACTTAAAAGGACACCCCTTTTTCGACCGCTTCTTCGGCTATTTATACTTGTTTATGTCAGCCATGCTCGGCTTGGTGCTCTCTGACAATATCTTTTTATTATTTATCTTTTGGGAATTGACGAGTATTAGTTCTTTTTTCCTGATTGGGTTTAATAATGATCAGGAAGCCTCCCGAAAGAGTGCCATGACGGCATTGACCATAACGGGCATGGGTGGATTTTTTCTGCTGGCCGGATTAGTATTGATTGGCAATGTTGCAGGAACTTATCAAATATCCGAACTGATTCAATACCGCGATGTCATCCTTAACCATCCGCAATATCCTTTAATTTTATTCTTAATATTTATAGGCGCATTTACGAAATCTGCGCAATTCCCTTTCCATTTTTGGCTACCTGGAGCCATGAAAGCTCCAACTCCAGTCTCTGCATATTTACACTCCGCGACCATGGTAAAAGCCGGGATTTATCTCCTGGCAAGATTCTTCCCCATCCTGAGTGGAACAGAATTATGGACTTACAGCCTGACTGGAATCGGTGGATTTACAATGCTATATGCTGCAATACATTCCCTTTTCAGGGTTGATCTTAAAGCTATCTTAGCCTATACGACCATTTCAGCACTGGGAATGCTGGTTTTCTTATTGGGGGTAGGGACGAAGGAAGCTGTCATTGCAGCCAGTGTTTTTATACTGGTTCATGCGCTATACAAAGCAACTTTATTCCTGGTAACAGGAATTATCGACCATGAAACTGGAACACGCGATATTACTAAACTCGCCGGATTAAAAAAGGTCTTGGGTCCTGTTGCCATCGCGGCAGTTTTAGCAGCTCTTAGTAGTGCCGGATTACCATCCACCTTCGGGTTTATCGGAAAAGACCTTATTTATGAAGCAACTTTACATGCCGAAAAAAATTGGGTCCTGATCCTAACCATTATTGCTGTAGCGACCAATGTTTGTTTGGTTGCAGCAGGCTTTATGGCAGGAATTAAACCTTTCTTTGGTCAATTACCATCGGAATACGAAAAACTCCATCTTCCCTATAAATCCATGTGGATTCCTCCACTGATCTTAGGTTGCCTAGGATTACTATTCGGACTATTACCAGGATTGGTGGGTGATTTATTAAGCAAGCAAACTGCCAATAGCATCTTTGGAGCCGATACAGAAATGCACCTCGCTATATGGCATGGGTTCAATACGGTGCTTATCCTGAGTTTGGCAACATTAGCTGCCGGTACAATCCTGTACTTCGCTAACAAACCAAGCCTTTTAAGACTTAATAAGATAGAAAAACTTCAGGGGATTTCCCCTCAGCGAATCCTGACCGGATACAGCAATGATATTGTTAGGTTTGCCGATTGGTTCAGCAACTTCTTTCATAATGGCTACCTGCGGTCCTACCATATGAAGATTATCCTTTTTGCAGAAGCCTTGCTGATCTATAAATTATGGCAAAGTGGGCCTATTCAAATCGATTTCGATAACCTCACGCCACTTACAATTTATGAAGTAGCCGTAGTTATCATCCTTTTGGGAGCCTTGATTATCGTTGTAGCAACCCCATCCCGACTTACTTCGGTTGTAGCCATGAGTGTTATCGGCTACTGTATCTGTTTGATGTATGTCTTCTATAGTGCACCTGATTTAGCCATGACCCAATTTACAATCGATACCCTGAGTACGGTATTATTTGTATTGGTTCTCTATAAACTTCCTAGCTTCTTGAATCTAGCCTCCAAACGCGAAAGATATCGTGACAGCATCGTCGCATTAGGCTTTGGAGCAATTCTTTCTATTATCGCATTAAAAGTTCTTTACGAACCTATTTCAACAGAAACAAGTGATTTCTATGGTGAGAATGCCTATATCCTCGCGAAAGGAAAAAATGTGGTAAACCTGATTCTTGCCGATTTTAGAGGAATTGATACCATGTTTGAAACCGTGGTATTGGGAATTGCCGCACTAGGGGTGTATAGTTTATTAAAATTGAGATTAAAATCGTCAGAAAAGGAATAAGGATATGCGCAGTATAATATTACAAACAGCAACACGATATTTGCTACCCATCTTACTTTTATTTTCCTTCTTTCTATTATTAAGAGGGCATTATTATCCTGGAGGAGGCTTTGTAGGCGGACTAGTGGCTTCTATTGCCTTCGTATTACACAGCTTTGCCAATGGTACGGAATCGACCATGAAGATATTGGGCAGGAAACCCTTGTCCCTGATTCCAATTGGATTAGGAATTTCTGCTGTAAGTGTGGTTATGCCTACTTTCTTTGGATTACCACCCATGACAGGACTATGGTGGGAAGAAAAAATTCCAGTAATAGGAATGATCGGCTCCGCCCTATTCTTTGACCTAGGAGTTTACCTCGTTGTGATTGGCGTGGTATTAACTATTTTATTCACCATTTCTTTAACGAAGGATTAATCCATGGAACTACTACTTGTACTTGTTTTAGGTTTCTTGTATGCTGCCGGAGTATACCTCATCCTTCGAAGGAGTATGGTAAAATTATTATTAGGAATTATGTTGCTTGGAAATGGAACCAATATCCTGATTTTCCTATTGGGATCCATTACGAAAGGCAAACCTCCAGTTATAGATACGGACCACAATGTCTTTCAAGATATTTATGCCGACCCTATCCCTCAAGCTTTGATATTGACAGCGATTGTAATCAGCTTCGCATTGACAGCCTTCGCGATCGTACTGTTAAAACGTGTTTATGCTTTAGTGGATACTGATGATTTAGATGACTTAAATACGCCGGAAGAAGAAGATATATGATCGATAACCATATTTTAGCCCCAGTTTTCATACATCTTTTCACGGCCATTATACAATTAATTGCCTGGAGAAAAACCGTATCTCAACGTTTCCTCAGTGTGGGTGGTGCCTTTATTGGACTATTGATCGCCATCCGATTATTCGCTAAGGTTTATTCTGAAGGATCCTTGCATATGAATGCCTCCAATTGGGAACCTCCATTTGGTATTGTATTCGTCGCGGATATGTTAAGTACAACCATGGTATTGCTGACCTCTATTGCCGGATTCGCAGTATCCATATTTTCATCCGTAGGACTTAGCAGACAAAGAATGCTTTATGGGTACTTCCCAATCTTCCATTTTCTCTTAATGGGCTTAAATGGAGCTTTCCTAACCGGTGATATCTTTAATCTGTATGTTTGGTTTGAAGTGGTAATCATCTCTTCCTTTGTACTCATGACCCTTGGAGGAAGAAAGGCTCAATTGGAAGGTGCTGTAAAATATATGGCCATGAATATTCTGGCCTCTACCTTCTTCCTGACCGGAATTGGTATTCTATACGGGATTACCGGCTCATTAAACATGGCGGATCTTTCCTTAAAGATTAGGGATTTTGACAATCAGGCTCTGGTAGGAATCACCTCCATCTTTTTTATTCTAGGTTTTGGTATTAAATCCGCAGTTTTCCCACTCTATTATTGGCTACCTTCTTCCTATCATACCCCGCCTTCAGCAGTTGCCGCTACTTTCGGCGGTCTCTTGACGAAACTTGGAATCTATGCCATTCTGAGGGTATTTAGCCTCATCTTTATTCCAGACGAGTTTACCAGAAACCTATTTATGGTCCTTGCTGTTTTAACGGTGATAACAGGTGCTTTCGGAGCATTGATAAAAACCAATATTAGAAGGATGTTTTCTTATTTGATTGTCTGTCACATTGGTTTTATGCTGGGAGGTATCGCCATGTTCAGTAAGATAGCATTGATGGGAACCGTGTTTTATCTAATCCATGACATCATGGTGAAAACCAATATGTTCTTGATTGCAGGTTATATCCGACTCGTCCGAGGAACCATGGATATGAAAAAATTAGGTGGACTTTATAAGGATTATCCTTTGATTTCCCTGGTGATTGCATTGGTGCTCTTTTCTCTAGTTGGAATTCCACCATTATCAGGATTCTGGCCTAAAATCTACCTGTTCCAGGAAGCATTTGTGGATAAACAATACTTCTTTATTGCGGCATTGATTATCGGAAGTTTGGTAACTCTTTATGTAATAGCAAAAATGTGGGCAGATGTCTTCTGGAAGAATGTACCTGAAGATGTGGTAGTCGAAGATAAGTTCAAAGAGCTGCCTTTATTTAAGAAAATATTATTGGTATTGCCTATATTAATACTATGCTCAGTGACGCTATACATTGGTTTTAATGCCGAGAATATCATCACCGTGGTCGATCGAATTACAAATGAATTGTTGGACACTAGCCCTTACATCCGTACCGTTTTGGGCGATAAAGCTTTTGAACAATGATCAAGTTTTTTTTAATGAACCTCTTGCTATCCTTTATCTGGGTAGCCCTGACGGGTTCTCTCTACTATTCTAACTTTATCTTTGGCTACTTGCTTGGCTTTGGAGTCCTATGGATCATGAATAGAAATGAAACCGATCAACGTTATTTCTATAGGGTACCAAAAATCATAAGCTTTTTCTTTTTCTTCTTATTCGAATTGATCAAGGCTAATATTCAGGTGGCTTACGATGTAATCACCCCAAAATATTTCTTTAAACCGGGTATTGTCAGATATCCAGTGAATACTACAACGGATTTTGAAATCAATATTTTGGCAACTTTTATCTCCTTGACACCAGGAACCTTGATTATTGATATCAGCGATGATAAAAAGGCGATTTATATCCATGTCATGTATTTAAAAGATGAAGAGCAATTTATCAGGACTTTAAAAACAGGGGTTGAACGAAAATTATTGGAGATATTACGATGAGTTTAGAAACCTATTTTGATTTTGTCATTCTGCCCATATTAACCATTTCGGTATTATTGGTCTTTATCCGTTTGTTTAAGGGACCATCCGTAGTGGACCGTGTTATGGCACTAGACCTTATCATTACCATTGGGATTGGAATTATTACCGTATATAGCATCCGTCAGGAACAGGAAGTCCTTTTGGATGTCTCTATTATTCTAGCTCTGATTGCCTTTTTGGGGACTATCGCCTTTTCCTATTACATAGAAAAACAACAAGATGATTGATATTATTCTCGCCATATTAAGCACCGTAGGTGCCTTATCCATTCTCTTTGCATCCATTGGTGTATTGAGAATGCCTGACTTTTATTTAAGATTATCCGTAACAGTAAAGGCATCCACCTTGGGTGTGGGCTTATTACTGATTTGCGCAGCTATTATGTTCCCTGATGATGTGTCAGTAACCACTAAATCTATTGCCATCATCTTCTTCCTCCTACTTACTGCGCCTATCGCAGCCCATATGATCGGAAAAGCAGCCTATTTTATCGGAATCCCACTATGGAAAGGAACAGTAGTCGATGAACTAAAAGGGATGTACAATAAGGAGACTCACTGTTTAGAAAGTGATCCTAAAAAGGCAGATAAATCTGCACACGACAATATTGCCCATACTGATGATGCAACAGATTAATTAGAAGATGATACAAACGGGCTTGGAAGCCTTGATCCGCTTTCCGGAATCAGTAAGCTTTCCAGTCTTTTGATTCCTGTTGAAAACAACAATCTCATCCGTCAATTGATTCCCTACTAATACAAAACGCTCATCCGGACTGAAATTAAAATTACGAGGTCCTTTCCCTAAAACTGAATTCACTTCAATTCTTCTCAATTTACCGGATTTACTAATCGCAAAGGTTGTAATTGTATTTGCGTCAATTCGATCTGTAGAATATAAGAATCGACCATCTGAAGATACCTTCAAATCAGCAGCTCCACTTTTTCCTTCAAATTCTGGCGAACGCATCGAAATAATCTGATAAGATTCCCAAACGCCATTTTTCTTTTTGAAACTTTCGATATCCCCAGTCATTTCCATCAATGAATACATCAGCTTACCATTCGGATGAAACGCAATATGTCTCGGACCTCCACCTAGGTTCACATTGATTTTACCTTTTTCAGCAAATTGAAACTTCCCGCCATCAGTTTTTTGGATGTCTAGAATATATATTTTGTCTCCTCCCAAATCAGATACATACAATAAATTATCTGGACCAAAAAAGGCAGAATGAATATGTGAGGACTCTTGACGAGCTTTATTTACACTACTCCCATTATAAATCTTTGTATCGTCTTTGGATAAGATCTCCCCATTCGGAGATAGTTGAAATAAATCCAAAGCACCCCCAAGATAATTAGATACTACTGCGAAAGTTCCATCCTTTCCTATAACCACATGGCAAGGAGCAGAACCACCAGAACCTAATTTATTTATAAATGTCAGTCCATCCTTGCCCAAGGAGAACGAAGAAAGTGACTGACTACCATCAGTCATTTCATTGGTCGCCAACAAAAATTTATCAGTCCTAGCAATAAAGGAAGGATTTGCGGTACTTGTCTCTCGAACCAAGCTGGCATCTCCAGTTTGGGTATCAAAACTAAACTCGTAAATCCCTTTACTACCATCCGCTGAAGTGTATGTGCCTACGTAAAGTGGCACCTGATTGGATTGTGCGTTCAATAATGTGACGTTCATCAAAAGAAAAAAGAAGAATAATACAGGTCTGTTCATCTGTTAAATATGGTTAAATCGCCCGAAGTTTAATGCTGTTTAAGTAATTTAGTCCGAATATATTAGCCAGACTTAGGTATTAATACAATTATTACGATATAAAAGTAGAAAAAAGGCATAATATTTAATAATTTTGCGATTGAACTTTAGATTTAGCGTGACAACACATAACATGAAGAACTTTTCAAGTTTACTTATATTAATTTTATTAGCTTGTTCATTTCAAGCTAATGCTCAAGAAAAACTGATTGATCGCGTGGTGGCGACTGTGGGTTCTGGAATTATTTTGCAATCAGATGTTGACATGCAATATTCTCAGTATTTGGCAAATGGAGGTACCCCTTCCGATGACTTCAAGTGTACCGCATTACAACAGTTGATTATGACCAAATTGTTATCTCAACAAGCGGTCTTAGACTCTGTAGAAGTATCCGAATCTGAAGTTGATGACCAATTGAACGCCAGAATGCGTGAAATGACTCGTCGTGCCGGTGGTAAAGAAAGATTAGAAGGGTTCTTGAAACGCTCTCTATTACAATATAAAGAGGAAATGAGACCTGTTCTTTCGGAACAAATCAAAGCTGAAAAATTCCAAAATACAATCATCAGTAAAATCACGGTTACTCCTCAAGAGGTAAAAAAATACTTTGAAGGACTAAATCAAGATAGCTTACCAAAATTCAACACCGAAGTTGAAATTGGAGAAGTTGTCATCTATCCGGAATTAACCAAAGAAGAAAAAAATGTATTTAGAGCTAAAGCTGAAGGTTATCGTCAGCAAATCCTTGATGGAACTGATTTCGGTACGGTAGCTCGTTTCTATTCAGAAGACCCAGGATCTGCCGTTCAAGGTGGTGAATTAGGCTTTGCTCCTCGTGAGAACTATGTTAAAGAGTTCTCAGCAATGGCATTTAGATTAAAAGAAGGTGAGATATCTCCAGTATTTGAAACAGAATATGGATTCCACTTCTTACAAGTACTGGAACGCCGCGGTGAAGAGGTAAATGCTAGACATATCCTGGTAACAACAAAACCAACAACTGCTAGTCTAGACCGTATCAAAGGAAAAATTGATTCCATCTATGACAAGATTGAAGGTGGAAAAATCCCTTTCAGTTCGGCTGCAACATTATACTCAGACAACAAAGAAACAAAGTTCAATGGTGGTATGGTTATCAACCCCCAATCCCCTTCAAGATCAACTTTAATTCCTGTTGACTTATTGGAAAAGGAAGTATTCATGGCTATCGATAGCTTAAAAGAAGGTCAGTTATCAAGACCTTACCAATTCCAAGATCCAAGAACTGGCAAATCTGGCTATAAAATCTCTTACCTTAAAAAGCGTATTCCGCCGCATGAAGCAAACTTAGAACAAGACTTCGCTAAGATCCAAGAGGCAGCGCAAGAAGATAAAACGCGTAGAAGCTTAAGCGAATGGTTCGAAAAGAAAACTAAAAATACATTCGTACATATTAATCCTGAATTTGCAACCTGTGATGAATTACAAATGTGGATTACTCCAACATCAAATAATTTAGCAGCTTCAAAAGAAGATTAATACAATAACAGGTATAAAAATAAAGCCCGATCAAATGATCGGGCTTTATTTTTTATATCTTGTTCTTATCTTTCAAACATCATTTCTAGGATAACCTTCCATTGAAATTCATCGGTCAATTGCCAGATTCGGATATAGCTAAACTTTACAACTTTATCCTTATGTCCTACCGTTGCTGTACCCGAGGTATAAGCAAACTCACCACTGTAAGCTCTTCCTACTTCTGTAGGGTCAGTATCAATTTCAATCCGTTCCTTCTTTAAAAAGGCGATAACATTGTCTCTACCCTCAATTTCATTCTGCCAAGGAAAATAAAACCTCGCATCATCCGCCAAAAACTCATTATATCCAGTTTTCGTATCTGCTTTCAAAATGGTCGAAAACAATTCGTCCGTTTGTAAAACAACTTCTTCTCGTTGTTCAAGACGTTTTACCGAACGGTGTTTTAGATAGTTTTTATCGTCTGGCTCGTAGTATTCCAAAGAACTTGCCTTTTTCTTACCGTAGTTTTCAACTTCGGCACGTAAATGTGCCCTCCAATTACCTTTTCTATCCCGATGCCAAACCGTTAGGTATTGACCATAGCGTTTGATAGCACCCATCTTCTGGAATTCTATCGGGCCCGAAGTAACTCCCCAGTCCAAACTTCTGGAAACTAAGGCAAAATTTGGGTTCCAGGATAAACGATCTGGTAAGTTTGGTCTATTGTCAAGGTAATTTGCCGCATTTACAGGCGAAGGAACCAAGAATGTGGTTTGCTTATCAACAATATATTTAAGTCCAGCATATGGACTTTCATTTTTAGAAAGGTTAGCAGCTGTTCTATCAACCGAAAGAAGTCCCCCTACCTTCTCAGGTAGTTGGGCAAAACTCGAAAAAGAAATTAGCGTTGCGGCTAAAAGAGTTAAGCCTTTTTTATTAATCATTCTTTTAATTTTTACCTTACTAATCAAATCTTATTCCAAAGTGTCCCATCCTTGCTATCTTTCAATTGAATACCTGCGGCAGTCAATTGCTCACGGATGCGATCTGAGGTCACAAAATCCTTGTTTTTCTTTGCGTCATTGCGCAAATTGATAATAATTTGCATCAAATCCTCCATATTATCACCCTCTCCAATTTGATCATCTTTTAAACCCAATACATCGAACACAAAGTCCTGCATGTACTGTTTTAGCGCTTGTAAATCACTCTCGCTAATGTTTAACTTCCCATCATAGATCGAATTAATAATACGAACTACCTCAAACAACTCTGCAATAAGCACCGGACTATTAAAGTCATCGTCCATGGCGGCATAACTGCGTTTTTTGATCTCCTCCAAGTTCCCGAAATTCGAAGTCTTCGATGTAACAATCTTATCCAAAAGACCGATGGCAGACATTAATCGTTTGTAGCCTTTATCCGCAGCATCTAGAGCATCATTGGAAAAATCAAGCGTACTTCTATAATGCGCCTGAAGCATAAAGAAACGAACGGCCATTGGAGAATAACCTCTATTCAACAAAGGATGATTCCCTGTAAACAACTCCCCCGGAAGGAATCCGTTGCCCGCAGATTTTGACATCCTTGTTCCATTCACTGTTAACATATTGGTATGCATCCAATATTTCGCAGGACTAGTATGGTTACAAGCTTCTGATTGTGCTATTTCATTGGTGTGGTGAGTCGCTGCCAGATCCATTCCGCCACCATGAATATCAAATTGGTCACCCAAATATTTTCTACTCATGGCCGAACATTCAATATGCCAGCCTGGAAAGCCTACTCCCCATGGTGATGGCCAACGCATGATATGCTCGGGTTTGGCTTTTATCCATAAGGCAAAATCCAAACGACCTCTTTTCTCATCTTGACCACCTAACTCACGCGTATTGTTCAATAGATCCTCAAGATTACGGTTGGTTAAAATCGTATAATTATACTCCTTGACATATTTCTCCACATCAAAGTAAACTGTTCCGTTGACCTCATAAGCAAAGCCATTCTTGATAATCTCCTGAACCATTTCAATCTGCTCCGAGATATGACCAGTAGCTGTTGGCTCTATACTTGGAGGTATGGTATTGAATAAACGCAAAACATCATGGAATCCAATCGTGTACTTTTGGACAATCTCCATCGGCTCTAATTGCTCCAGCTTTGCCTTTTTCGCAAATTTATCATCCCCTTCATCATTATCTCCTTCCAAATGCCCCGCATCCGTAATATTACGCACATAACGTACTTTATATCCAAGATGAACCAGGTATCTGAAAATCAAATCAAAGGAAACAAAAGTCCTACAGTTTCCTAAATGTACATCGCTGTACACAGTAGGTCCACAAACATACATCCCAACCATATTCGGATGTATAGGTACAAACTTTTCTTTCTTTCGGGTAAGCGTATTGTATAATACTAAATTATGCTCCATACGATGATTGAAACTGATTATTTTTGTCTAAAGAATATTTGGATAGGTACTCCTGTAAAATCAAAGTGCTCTCTTAACTTGTTTTCAACAAAACGCTTATAAGGATCTTTGATATATTGAGGTAGATTACAGAAGAAAGCAAACATTGGCGATCTTCCTGGTAATTGTGTGATATATTTAATTTTAATATACTTCCCTTTGGTTGCTGGCGGTGGATAATTCTCAATAATTTCCAACATCACATCATTTAATTTAGAAGTCGGGATTTTCTTCGTTTTATTATTATAGACCTCCATCGCTGTTTCCACAGCTTTGAAAATACGTTGTTTCTCGGTTACTGATGTAAATAAAATAGGCACATCTGTAAATGGAGCAATCTTGCTCTTAATGGATTGTTCGAATTCCTTGGCAGTCTTATGATCCTTCTCAACCGTATCCCATTTATTCACCAAGATCACAATCCCTTTTTTGTTCTTCTCCGCCAAATGGAAAATATTGATATCCTGAGCCTCGATGCCATCTTTGGCATCGATCATTAAGATTACTACATCCGAATCCTCCAAAGCCTTGATCGTACGCATCACCGAGTAGAACTCGATATCCTCGTTAACTTTGGACTTCCTTCTTAAACCGGCAGTATCCACCAATAAAAACTCATGTCCGAATTGGTTATAATGGATACGAATTGAATCACGTGTTGTTCCCGCAATTGGAGTTACGATATTTCTCTCCTTGCCTAATAAGGCATTTGTCAAAGATGATTTACCAACGTTTGGACGACCTACAATCGTAAATTTCGGAAGTTCAGAATCTTCTTCTTCTACATTTTCAAAATTGCTAACCACCGCATCCAATAATTCTCCTGTTCCAGATCCAGTCATGGAAGAGATATTGTAGATATCACCTAGACCAAAGGAGTAGAATTCTGCTGAATCATTTGTTTGCTTTGCACTATCTACTTTATTTGAGACTACATAAACAGGTTTTTTACTACGTCTCAACATGTCTGCAATCTCATCATCTAAATCTGTAATTCCTGTGGTTACATCCACAACAAATAAGATAACGGATGCCTCATCAATAGCAATCAGAACTTGTTCGCGGATCGCTGCTTCAAATACATCATCCGAACCATGAACAAACCCGCCAGTGTCTATAACGGTAAATTTCTTACCGATCCATTCCGCTTGACCATAATGTCTATCGCGAGTAACTCCGCTAAAGTCATCAACAATAGCTTTCCTACTCTCTGTCAAACGATTATATAATGTGGATTTTCCAACGTTAGGTCTTCCAACAATTGCTACGATATTTGCCATATTTCTTTTAATTCGTTACCTCACGGCAACAATTTCAGGTATCTTGTAAAGGTACAAAGTTAAGGATAAATCGCACATCTTGCGTGAGAAATCACAAAATGACAGGCATTACACAAAAAAAATAGGTCAACCTGTGAGGTTGACCTAAAATTAGTTTTGAAAATTAACAGTTAGAAATTCTATTTTGAATTTGATTGGCGGTTAATCCAATCAAAATACTTTCATAAATTTATCTATAAAGAGACTTGACTTCGTCAAATAATGCTGAAAGATAGAAAATTTATTCCTAAAACTTAAATATTTCCAGTAGGAAATTTTAACCCAACTTCTTTGAGAAACTATCATAATAATTTGATTTATAGAGTTTTTTAACACATTGGAAATCTTCCTAACTCAACTATGCAATCACATTGTTACATTGTACCTTTTAAGCAACAAAACATTTATCAAAAGTAAAATTTAAGAATTTTCCAAAATGGTTAAAATGTCCTTTTTTATTGCTTCTTTTTTTTAATATGATAAATAAAGTCTCAATACTTTAAATAATTAGGATAATATTTAATAAGAAAAGCTAATGAGTTCATTAGCTTTTCTTATTCTTATTGTCTATTGGTTTTGTTTTAAAACCCCGTTCGACAAGACTATTTGTTGTTCTGGGATAAATTCAATGGCGATATTACTTTTCGCATCAATACTTAATATTGGGCTACTTCCAGCAGTATGGGTTCCTGGATATTTTCTATCCATGGTCTTGGCATTTCTGAAAACATCAAATTTACGATGACCTTCCCATGCCAATTCCAGTTGTCTTTCCAACAATACAACATCCAATGCTGTTTGTCCCTTTAAATTGGAACTTGTCCATAGTCCTGCTGATGGAATGCCTGCTCGTTGTCTAATGACATTTACATCTTTCAATGCCGATGCTACATCACCCAATTTAGCACTCGCCTCAGCACGGATTAAATAAATCTCCGATAATCTGGAAATAATTGGTGACCATAAATGTGCCTGCCCTTCCTGGCCTGAACATTTAAGAACAAAATACTTCAGGTATCCATTTCTGTTCGCCAACTTCTTATCGATCAAGACCGTTCTTTTCTTACCTCCAATTTGGATGTAATATTGGAATGCCCCTGCTCCATTCGATTCCTTAATCAGGTTTTTCTTCGCTCCACCTTCGGTATAAGAATAGTCTGAACCTGATTGAACAACCTGAACACTTTCATACTTATACGTGTCATTTACATAGTACGCATGCAATTCATCAGCTTTCTCTACAACTGGCTGAATCATTTTATATCGTACATCTTCTGGATACTTACGCACTTCCTCCAAGTATGGTCTGGATGCATACATTTCTCCCCATCCAGAACCTAGAATATTTGCATACATGGACCCAATCGTATTCCAACCATCATCCGCATAATCGAGATCCTTGACAAACTTAATCGCAAAAATATTTTCCTTATTCTCCTCAGGAACAGAAACCGTTAGCTTATTATATTCTGACCCTGCCAATAAACTAAACTTACCTGACTCAATAACTTTATTCGCATATTGAAGGGCTTTTTGATTATCTCCCTTAAACAGATAAATTCTTGCTAGTAAAGCTTGGGTAGAATAAACACTCGCGTAAACATTGCTCTTATAGCTTTTAAACAATCCTTCCGCCTTCAATAAATCTTTCTCAATCTGATCATAAACCTCTTTTACAGTATTTCGTGGTAATACCTCAAATGGATCATCTGTTAATTTAATCGGTACTGCCAAAGATTGTGGATCTTGCGTATAAGGCTTGCCAAAGACATTCGCCAAATAAAAATACATTAAGCTACGCAAGTAAAGGTTTTCAGCAATCATTTGATCCTGATCATCATCTTCACCCTCCTTTAGCTTCTGCATTAACAAGTTTGTCCCTGCAATTACACGATATGAGTTTTCCCAGTAATTATTTACCCGACCATTATTGACAACTCTCTTATAGTTATAATTATAAAAAAGGTTATCTGTCGTCGTACCACTTAAAGAAACATTGTCTCCAGGATATTCCGTAACACGGTGCCAGTTTTCAACCCAGCCCTTCAAACTATGGTAATTCCCCAAATGTAAAGCCCTTAAGGCACCCTCGGTATTTTCTATATTTTCATTGGTCAACGCATTATATGGCTCCTTATCCAAAGAACAAGATGTCATCAACAAACCAACAACCCCACTTAATATGAATAATTTCTTCATCGTTCTTTCTTTTAAAATGTTAGATTAAGCCCAAAAACCAAGCGTTTTGGTGCTGGATATTGAGAAGTGGCATCACCGCCCCCTGCTTTATCTACAGCGTTATCATTTCCTAAGATTGCAGCCTCGGGATCCAATCCAGAGAACTTAGTCGATGTCCATAGGTTATCTCCTGAAACATAAACATTCAATCCTTTTAATTTTAATTTATTAACTAGACTCTCTGAAAAGGTATAACCCAAGGTCACATTTCTTAATCTCAAGAAATTGGTGCTTTCTAAGTATCTTGAAGAGGTCTTGTTTGAAAGACTCGTATTATTATATTCTGCTTTAGGATGTGTAGCATTAGGATTTTCTGGAGACCATCTTGACCAACCATCTTTTAAGATCATCTGATTATAGGATGCATAAGCTCCATCTGAATCAAACAACTCTCTGGCAGCATTATAAGTAATTCCTCCATTTTGATAAGCAAAATTAGCATTCAAATTAAACCCTTTGTAGGTCATTGCCGAGTTAAATCCTCCTTGAAACTTAGGTGTGGCAGCTCCCACAAATTGTAATGTAGCATCATTGTAAACTGAAGTAGTTGACACCTCTCCGGTTTCCTCATTCACGGATTCCCATAATGGAGCCCCATTCTCAGGATTTACCCCAACCCATTTACGCATGTACCATGAATCAACATCATGTCCTACTGAAAATCTCATATTTCCTTTTGGAATATCTTGATCGTCTTTCAAGGAAGTAATGCGGTTATTGTTATGTGCAATATTTACCCCTAAATCCCATTGAAATGGATTTCCCGGACTAAATACAGAACCACTCAAGGCAACTTCAACCCCACGGTTTCTCAATCCACCAATATTCAACCAATATCCGTCCCAACCAGCTGTGGATGGAAAGTCAACGAAGTAAAGTAAACCACTTGTGTTTTTATTATATAAATCAACAGATAGGTTTAATCTATTGAACATTCCTAATTCTAAACCTAAGTTCGCATCGTAGGATTTCTCCCAGCTTACATGTGCATTTTGGAAATTTTTCTGAATTGCAGCTGGTTCTCCATTATATTGCGCATTAAGTCCATAGGTAGCAAATGAAGAATAATAATCAACCGGCACGTTTCCTACACCCCCATAAGAAGCTTTCAAACGTAATAAGTTGATTGATGGAACATTGAAGAAGGCTTCATTATTAATATTCCAAGCACCACTCACTGAATAAAACGCTCCATACTGTTGTTCCCTACCAAATCTGGAAGAACCATCCACACGGAAGGAGGCCATCACATTATAACGGTTATCATATCCATAGGTACCCTGCAAGATTCCTGATTGAAAGGAATAATCGTTCTTTGTACCTCCAAAATCCAATACACTAGCCGCATTTCCTAAAATCTCAGATCCTGGTGCAATCCCTTTTCCTGTCGCATTTTGACTGGAATAAACATAATCTGAATACTCATAAGCCGCAAAACCAGAAACCGTATGCTTTCCGAAAGTTTCATTATACTTCAACATTTGGTTGAAGAACCTTGTAATACGTTTATCTGAAAATTGATATATAGTTCCCTTATTACCGCGTCCTTCATTGGAGTTAGGGTCTGCATATCTCATTGCAGTTTGATTATAATAAGTTAGGTTATTCATGGATTCGAATGTGAATCGATCTGATATCCTGTAGGAGAAATCAAAATTCCCTTGCATATCCAAAGTCTGCCCTTTCCCATAGTTATACTGCAGGTCATACAAATAGTTGGTATGGTCACGACCAAACCAAGCTACCGTAGCATCTGGAGCCTGCGGATTTTTGATAGTTCCATCGGTATTATATGGATTATCCCATGGCAAATAGAACATCATATTGTATAGGGAATGCTGTTTATCCGTATAGGTCGTATAAGCAGCATTTAATTTAGGCTTGAACGTCAAACGATCAGTCAGCTTATGCTCTACATTGAAGCGACCTGTTAATCTTTCAAAATCATATCCCTTGATTGAACCCTTTTCACCATAATAATTGGCACTGGCAAAAACAGAAGTTTTGTCTGTTTTACCCATATAACTAGCTGAAAAATCATTGACAGGAGCATTTTGAGTTCCGTTTTTCAACCAATTGTAATCATTATTCAAGACATCCTTGCTGACATTATCATCAATATCGTCTTGATTAGGGAAAGTTTGATAATAGTCCCAAAGCTCTTGAGAATTCATCAAATCAAAATTCCCAAAATTAAATTTACTGATACCCGAAGAAAGGTTAACTGAAAAAGTTCCTTCTCCTTCTCGTAAAGCTCGTTTTGTAGTCACAACGATTACCCCGTTTGTCCCGCGGGAACCATATTGTGTCGTTGCAGCAGCATCTTTTAACACCGAAATACTCTCAATATCATTTGGATTAATATTGGCTACCCCATGTGTAATAACACCATCAACAACCCATAATGGGTTGGTCCCTGATGAAAGAGAGCTACGACCTCTAATCTTCACGTTCGCTTGTTGACCAGGTCGACCTGTACCAACAACATCAACCCCAGCTACCTTTCCTTGTAATAGATTGGAAACATTCGGAGACTTGGTATCTTTCAGTTTCTTTTGATCCAAGGATACAATTGAAGCACTGATATCACCCTTCTTTTGAGTAGAATATCCTGTCACAACGACTTCGTCAATATTCTCCTCACTAGAATTTAGCTCCACATTCACAGTAGTTCCTGTAATGGCAACCTCTTTTTTCTCATGACCAATAGCCGTAAAAACTAAGGTCTGACCATTTTCGGCCGCAATGCTAAACTCTCCTGAAGCATTCGTTGAAGTAGATTTGCTAGGATCTTCCTTAACAGTCACTGTTACCCCTGGCAAAACCACTCCCCCTGAAGTCACCTTTCCTTTGACTTCTTGCTGTGAAGAATAGCTCTCCACTTCATCCCTGTTTAACTCATTCGCAACAGAAGAACTACCCGGTAAACTTAACCCAATAATAACGGCTCCTGCAACTAAATGAGATCTTTTCAATGGAAAAAATGGTCTTGAAAATCTCTTTTTCATAAACTTTACTTAATTAAATATTTAGCAATACCTCTTCTGTGATATCACAATTTAGTTTCTGAAAGTAAAAGTTTAAGTAAAAAATTAACCCTTATCCATAGAACGAAATCGTTTGCATAAATTGAACAAACGTTTGCATAAGCAACTAATTGTAACTTTAGGATAAAGCCAATATCAACAAAAAATTAAATTTTGATTTTTGTCTTTAGGTAAGGATAAATAAATACAGCCGTTAAAACGATCACTGCACCAAAATAAAAACCTGTACTCATGGCTTCTTTTTGTCCAAAAATGAGCAATGCCAGGATAATTCCATAAACAGGTTCCATATTCGTAGTCAGGGCCACTGTAAAAGCAGAAAGCTCCCGCATAACCGCAACTCCCAATACGTAAGCTATTGCTGTACAGACCACCCCCAACAATAATAGGTATAAAAGATCCGACTGACTAAGAATCATCTGCTCATCAAAATCTCCAGTAAATAACATCACAACGGAAACCCCAATCCATGCTCCAATCATCTCATACAAGGTAATTGTCGTTGGGCTTCCTTTTTTCACCATCCGCGAATTTAAAATGGAAAATATGCTGGCGCAAAACGCACAGGATAAGCCAAATACGATCCCCCAGAAGTATTTAAATTCAAATTTAAAGATGAGATAAATCCCAAATATAATTACCAATCCGACCACAACATCCGCAATGGAAATACGCTTTCGGTTGATGATTGGTTCCAATATCGCAGTAAACAGCGTTACGGAGGATAAAGTCACCAGAGTCACCGAAACTGTGGACACTTTGATGGCGTGAAAGAACAAAACCCAGTGCAATCCAACAATCAATCCAACACCTAAATATTGCATCAATTGACCCTTGGAAACCAATAAAGATTTGCGTTTAAAGAAATAATAGATAACAAGTGAAACTGCGGCGATTAAAACCCGATACCACACCAAATGAAGGGCGGAAACAGTAATTAATTCCCCTAATACTCCCGTAAATCCCCAAATTAATACGGTGAAATGCAATATCAATGTATTGCGGTTGATAGTCAATTGTGACATGGTTTGATATGCTTACTTCGGCGCCTTTTTCAATAAGTAAAAACTCAATATCAAGAAGATGACATTGGGAATTAATACCGAAATCAAAGGATCCAAACCTCCCTTAATAGAGAACATACTTGAAAATCGCTCAAGTACAATATAAATACAGCTTAAGCCGATCCCTAAACCTAAACTCAAGCCAATCCCCCCACGGACTTTCTTCGACGACAAGGAAACCCCAATCAAAGTCAAAATAAAAGCCGAAAACGGGTTAATAATTCGTTTGTATTTTTCGAGCAACAGTTCATTCATCATCCCTGTTCCGCGAACTTCTTCCTTACTGATCCGCTCATTAAGCTCATGCTGATCCATCGTGGTGAAAACATCCTCATAGGATTCGAAATCCTGCGGACGCATATCCAAGGTGGTATCTTTCTTCTCCCCACTCAACATTTCCTCTTTCAATCCCTTGATCTCACGAGTGGTATAGGTATGTAAACTCCATTTTCGAGCAACAGAATCCCAGGTTACTCGCTCAGCCATCAGCTTCTCCATCATCTTGTCTCCGTCAAACTTCTCAAGACTGAAGTTGTAACCTACTTTAGATTTGGTGTCGAAAGAACCCATATACACATAAGTATTGGAATCCACTTGCATGTGAATCGACGAGGAAGTGGTACTTACTTTATTCGGTTTCACATAAACGTTTTCAAAATTCACCTTCACCTTATTGGTAAAGGGGATAATGTAAACGTTGGATAATAAGGTCATTCCAAAAATCAATGCCGCACAAATCATATAAGGCCTTAACAACCTATTAAAACTCATCCCTCCACTTAAGATTGGTACAATCTCCGTTTGATCGGCCATCTTCGAGGTAAAGAAAATTACAGCAATGAAATTAAATAATGGGGTCAGCATGTTGATAAAGAATGGCAAACTCCCCAACGCATAGTATTCAAAAAACACCTGCGTCATGGTAGCACCATACTTATTGAAATCATCAATTTTCTCGGATATATCGAAAATCACAATCACGACACAGAAAATCGCAACTGTGAATACAAAAGTACTTAAGTACTTTTTCATGATATATCGATCGATGATCTTAAACATGCTTCTCTTATTTATTATAATCGTTGACCTAATACTGGAACCATCTTGTTTTTCCAATCATAGAAAGTGCCATCTATAATTTTTTCCCTAGCCTGATTCACTAACCAAAGATAAAAATGTAAATTATGTAATGAAGCGATTTGTGCACCTAAAATTTCTTGAGATCTAATCAAATGTCTCAAGTATGCTTTGCTATGGATTTGATCCACCAACAAATCAGATTCAGCCTCAATAGGACTGAAATCATCCTTCCACTTTTCATTCTTGATGTTGATAATACCATTTTGGGTGAATAACATCCCGTTTCTCGCATTGCGCGTAGGCATTACACAATCGAACATATCGATTCCTAAGGCAATATTCTCCAAAAGATTCACTGGAGTTCCTACTCCCATCAGATACCTAGGCTTGTCATGTGGCAAAATATTCGTCACCACTTCGGTCATTGCATACATCTCCTCAGCAGGTTCTCCGACAGAAAGACCGCCAATGGCATTTCCTTCACGATTGAAAGAGGCAATAGTTTCAGCCGATTTCTCTCTTAAATCCTTGTATACAGAACCTTGAACAATAGGAAACAAGGTTTGATCATAACCATATAATGGATCTGTACTATCAAAACGATCACAACAACGCTTTAACCAACGGTGTGTCATTTCCATGGATCTTCTCGCATAGCGATAATCACACGGATAGGGAGTACATTCATCAAAGGCCATAATGATATCTGCACCGATAATGCGTTGGGTATCCATTACATTCTCGGGGGTAAACAAATGCTTCGAACCATCAATATGGGACCTGAAGGTTACTCCTTCTTCTTTGATTTTACGAACTTCTGTTAGGGAATAAACTTGGTAACCTCCCGAATCTGTTAGAATAGGACGATCCCAATTAATAAATTTATGTAATCCTCCCGCCTTATTTAAGACATCCAATCCTGGTCTAAGATATAAATGGTAGGTATTCCCTAAAATAATCTGTGCCTGGATATCATTCACCAATTCATGCTGATGGACAGCTTTCACTGTTCCTGCTGTTCCAACTGGCATAAAAATGGGCGTTTGGATTTTCCCGTGGGCGGTTTCAATCTCCCCAGCTCGTGCTCTTGAAAATTTATCTTGTGCTTGAAGCGTAAAATTCATAGTATTCCTTAATCGACCGCAAAAATACTATAAAATTCCTTGCGATTAACATATCAGCCCTTTAATTCGAATTTCTTAACAATTCACAAACTATTTAACCGATAACCTGTATCTTTGAACCTAATTTTATGAACGCTCAGATCTTTACACAATTGGATATTTCGCTGATTCCCTATGGAGTTCTAGCTCTCTTTTTGATCTTTCAGTTGTATTTTATTCTATTTGTCTATGGAAAATTAGCGCTCCATAAGGTCAAATCTCATCAAGATACCGCTAATGATAGACCTGTATCCATAATTATCTGCGCTCATAATGAGCAGGAAAACCTTAAAACCTACCTCCCAGCAATATTGGAACAGGATTATTCCAATTTCGAAGTAATTGTTGTCAATGATTGCTCTGGAGATGATACCAAATGGGTATTAAAGGATTTTACCGAAAAATATGCGCATCTGAAGGTAGTTGAAATTAAAGAGCATATTCAATTAAAGCATAGCAAGAAATTCGCTTTAACAATGGGAATCAAAGGGGCACAACATCCTTACCTCTTGATGACCGATGCGGATTGTCAACCTAATAGCAGGCTTTGGCTAAAGGAAATGGCAGGCTCATTTCTTGAAAACAAGGAAATAGTATTAGGGTATTCTCCTTATTTCAAATTCCCGGGTTTCTTAAACCGTCTTATCCGTTTTGAAACAAGCCATACAGCCATGAGCTATTTATCCTATGCTTTAAAAAAGGATGCTTATATGGGCGTTGGTCGAAATTTAGCTTATCAGAAAGACTTGTTCTTTAAGGCGCGGGGCTTTACTGAACATATGCATATCAAATCTGGTGATGATGACCTTTTTGTCAATGCCAATGCGAATAGACGGAATGTGGAAATCAATATCCACCCAGATGCTTTTGTATATTCTGATCCAAAAAGAACGTGGAAGTCATATTACAAACAGAAAGCTAGACATTCAGGCGCATCAACCTTATACAAAGGTAGGCATCAAAGTATGTTGGGAATTCAATTGGTCACTGCCCTCTTGTTTTACCTAGCGATCATTGTTGCAGTGGCAGTCAGCCCAAGCTATTGGTACATCGCATTGGCGGCTTATCTAATCCGATTGATCTGCCAATTCTTGATCTTTAACCCTATCTACAAAAAACTAGCAGTCAGCGACCTATTAATTTGGTTGCCGATATTAGATCTATATTATTATTTTTATATCTGTTTTAATGGACTCTTTAACCGTTCCAAAAAACAGGTTTCCTGGAAATAAAAACCCTTAATTTATTACATCGTGAATCCTACAGTCGACATTATTTATAATTACTTTCCAAAACTTACTGAAACGCAAAAAGAACAATTTGCCAAACTGGAAGAACTATATCCCTTATGGAATGACCAAATCAATGTTATTTCCAGAAAAGATATTGAAAGCCTATACCTGAAGCATGTTTTGCATTCCTTGGCAATTGGTAAATTCGTCGGAGAATTTGCTCCAAAAACGCGCATCCTGGATGTAGGTACAGGTGGTGGGTTCCCCGGAATTCCTTTAGCGATTCTTTTTCCGGAGGTTCAGTTCCATTTGGTAGATTCTATTGGAAAGAAAATTAAGGTTGTGCGTGAAGTGGCAGCAGGTCTTGGACTAAAGAATGTCGAAGCCGACCATATTCGTGCCGAACAATTGGATTACAAGTATGATTTTGTGGTATCAAGAGCTGTTACACGCCTGGGCGATTTTATTCCTTGGGTAAGAAACAAAATCGAAAAACAAGATAAAAACAGTATTCCTAATGGAATCCTTTATCTAAAGGGCGGTGATTTAAAAGAAGAGATCAAAGAAGCTAGAGTAAAAGCCGAATTGCACCCGATCCCTCATTATTTCAAAGAAGATTTCTTTGAAACAAAATATGTCATGTACATACCAATGTAGTAAACGGGCGTAGTGCATACGCCCTTATATCTTTCCCTACGTTACAAATTTTTATTAATCTCTGCCCCAATCAGATTAATTTCCTCGTCCATTCCAAACAAGGGTAATCCAGTTTCAGGATTCAATTTTAACCATGATGTTTCGGTGTCTTTAATGATCTGAACATATTCTTTCCCATCTTTAAAAACAGTGTAGGTATCCTTTTCATCAGGGAAAACCGAATAAGTTATGTCGCCAACTTCTATATCAAAAGGTTCTTGCAATTCCATGGTATTTCTTTTTTTACAAAGGTAATCAATTAAACTTTATTGATTTTGCAGAAGGAATTCGATTGATTATCTTTAGTCCTAAGCTAACCAAAATGAATGCAATAGAAAAAATTGCCTTAACCAAGATTAAAGGTATAGGTCCTAAAACAAGTCGATTGTTATTGGCTTATTGTGGGAGCTTGGAAGAAATATTCAGATGTCCAAAGAAGGAATTAGCCTTGATTCCTGGTATTCATAAAAATTCTATTAATCAATTAATCTCAAAGTCCTATTTAAAAGAAGCAGAAGCAGAATATCAATTTATTACCGAGAATCAGATTGAAGTATTATGGTTCGAAGATGTAGATTATCCCTCTCGATTAAAGCACTGTGAGGATGCTCCCCTAATTATTTATAAAAAGGGTTCATGTCAATTAAATAAGCAAAAAACCGTAAGCATTGTCGGAACTCGAAATGCGACCTCCTATGGCCGTAGACTAACCGAAGAATTGATTCATGAGTTAAAGGAGTTGGACATCCTGGTGGTTAGTGGTCTTGCTTATGGCATTGATATTATTGCCCATAAAACTGCCCTTGATGAAGGATTGGAAACCGCAGCTGTGTTAGCCCATGGTTTGGATCGAGTATATCCTTTTGACCATCGGGAGATTGCTGAAAAAATCAGCTCTCAGGGATGTTTGATTAGTGAATATCCCTCTGGAACTATTGCTGACAAACCACATTCCCAATGCGTAATCGCATCGTTGCTGGCCTTGCGGATGTAACGATCGTGGTGGAAGCGGCAACAAAGGGTGGTGCTTTGATTACGGCTGATATCGCCAATAGCTATAACCGAGATGTATGCGCATTTCCAGGCTCAGTGGACCTGTTCTATTCCGCTGGATGCAATGAGTTGATCCGAAATCATAAAGCCCACTTGATACGCAATGCCAAGGACCTCAAGCAGCTGATGCAATGGGATGACCAACCGAATGGGAATAATCACAACCCACAACTTCCATTAATTTTTGAATTGTCCATGGAAGAACAAAGAGTTTTTGATTATCTTAAAGACTGCAAAGAGTCTGCAATTGATGAAATTGCGGCTTATTGTGATTTGCCACAAAGTAAACTAGCTATGATTTTACTGGAAATGGAAATGAATGGAATCATTCAGGCATTACCGGGAAAAATATATAAACTACCTTAAACCTAAACACTTATATGCAAGAACAAACTAGTAAAAAAGGAATTTGGAAGGTCATTGGGGCCTCTTCCCTAGGCACTCTGATCGAATGGTATGACTTCTTTATTTTCGGAAGTCTATCCATCGTCATTTCCACCAAATTTTTCCCTTCAGACAATCCAACGGCAGCTTTTCTGTCCACACTAGCTACCTTTGCTGCTGGATTTGTAGTACGACCATTTGGAGCTCTTTTCTTCGGAAGATTAGGTGATTTAATCGGTCGTAAATACACCTTTATGGTAACCCTGATGCTGATGGGTGGTGCAACCTTTCTAATCGGTTGTATTCCGAGTTATGAAAGCATTGGTTTCCTGGCGCCATTGATAGTCCTCATATTAAGATTACTACAAGGATTAGCCCTTGGTGGTGAGTATGGTGGTGCGGCAACTTATGTTGCCGAGCATGCCCCAAATGGCGAAAGGGGTTATTGGACTTCCTGGATCCAAACCACAGCTACCTTTGGTTTATTTATTTCTCTGGTGGTTATCTTGTTGACCAAGTTCATTCTTACTGAAGCACAATTTGACCATTGGGGCTGGCGGGTTCCATTTTTACTTTCCATATTAATGGTCTACGTATCCTACTTGATTCGTAAAAATATGGATGAATCTCCAGAATTCAAGAAAGCTAAAGCAGAAGGAAAAACATCTACAAACCCTTTAAAAGAAAGTTTTGGCAATAAATACAACCTGAAATTTGTTTTGTTGGCCTTGTTTGGTGCCGCGATGGGTCAAGGTGTCGTTTGGTATACCGGTCAGTTTTACTCCATGAGTTTTATGAAGACAGTGATGTTTCTGGACTCTGATCAGGCTGATATGATTCTAGGGATAGCCCTTCTTTTTGGAACTCCATTTTTCGTGGTGTTTGGGCGGCTCTCCGATAAGGTGGGCCGAAAATGGGTAATGTTAACAGGAATGCTCCTTGCTGTCCTCACCTATCGGCCAATCTATCAAGCCATGTATCAGATTACGGATACGAGCTTGAAACAAGAATTGGCTGAAAAACGAACAGAAACCATTACTGAGCTGAGTCCTGAAAATGAAAATGAAATAAAAACAATTACCAGATATTATTCAGATGGATCCTATAGTAAGGAAGAACACATCAAACACAGTGAATCTGCAGGTGCTAATCAAATTGAAAATGTAAAGACCACTGTGAAAAACAGCATGTATTTATCTGGAGGGAACTATGTAAAATTGATTTCCTTAATTTTCATTCAGATAATATATATCACTTTAGTTTATGGCCCGATTGCAGCCTTTTTAGTGGAAATATTCCCTGTGAAGATCAGATACACTTCCATGTCACTACCTTACCATATTGGAAATGGAATTTTCGGGGGTCTATTGCCTGCGGTGTCAACCTACCTGGCGACCAATGCAAAGGGAGCCGCCGATCCGACCTTTTATTTGGAGGGTTTATGGTATCCGATCATTATTTCAGCGGTCTGTTTTGTGATTGGAGCATTTTATATTAACAAGAACATGGTAGCAAAAGATTTGAATTAAAATGGAAAGCATAAAGAAAATATTAGGAATAGTTTGGATTGCCTTAGCGCTACTTGCGGCATATTTCTGCATAGCCAAATTTGGTTTGCCAAAAATTATTTCCGGAAAACAAGAAGATGTCGTTTTTGGAATTATCATCCTATTTATCCTGACGCCGATCATCTCGATTGGGCTTGGGGTATTTGGATATTTCGCACTTCGGGGGGAATATCAAAGGGACAAAATGTAATTTTCGGGTTGAACCTCAGCCGAATACAGCGAGAATGCAATTTTCTTTTCGGAAAGATTAATTTTTTGTTAATTTTGCCGTGGGTAAGTCCTCTACGACCAGCTCCCATTGACTCCCCCAGGTTGGGAACAAAGCAAGGGTATTTGGTTGAGCGGTGCGATAGAGGTAGCTTACCCATTTTTTATTGACCTATTCTCACCTTAATTTCCATCATTTCGTTTTCTAAATACACATATTAGATATTTTTCGTTTATTTGTAAACCGAATTAACATGAGTCTATGAGTTGGTTTAAAAGAAATAAAGCAGGTATACATACTGCAACAGAAAACAAAAAAGAGGCACCAGATGGGATGTGGAATAAATGTCCAAATTGTAAAAAACCTCTTTTGAATGTGGAACAAGTTGAAAACAAGTATGTTTGTCATTATTGTGACTACCATATCCGTATTGGTTCAACTGCTTATTTCTCCATATTATTTGATAACAACGAATTCACTGAATTATTCCCGAACCTAAAAGCTGGTGATCCATTAAACTTTGTGGACACGAAACCTTACAAGGACAGATTATTAGATAGCCAAGCAAAAACAGGCCTTAATGATGCATTAAGATCTGCCGTTGGTAAAGTAAATGGCCAAGATTTGGTTGTTGCTTGTATGGATTTCTCCTTTATCGGAGGTTCTATGGGTTCTGTGGTCGGTGAGAAGATTTCAAGATCGATTGATTATTGTATCGAACATAAATTACCGTTTATGTTAATCTCCAAATCCGGGGGTGCCCGTATGATGGAAGCTGCATTCTCATTGATGCAAATGGCGAAAACATCCGCTAAATTAGCCTTATTGGCACAAGCAAAATTACCTTATATCTGTTTATTGACTGACCCAACTACAGGTGGTGTAACCGCATCCTATGCTATGCTTGGTGATATCAATATTGCAGAACCAGGTGCTTTAATCGGTTTTGCTGGTCCACGTGTAATCAAAGAAACAATCAAGAAAGACCTTCCTAAAGGATTCCAAACTTCTGAATTCGTATTGGAACATGGTTTCTTAGACTTTATCGTTGACAGAAGACAATTGAAAGAAAAAGTCTCTACTTTCCTAAAAATGGTGAAGTAGTAGATTCCAAAAAATAAAATTTAAAGAGCGAGGTAGATTTCCCTCGCTCTTTTTTTATACTCCATTTTTGATTAAACCGACAATTTCAGTGGGATTTAAATAGGATAATAATACGGTTCATATTGGGTTCTAATTTTGAGTTTTCCCGGACCTTCTTCGGACCTCCTTCGGACAAAAGCCGGATCTTGCTCGAATTTTTTCGGCCAAGGTCCGGATTAACCCCGAAGGATATCCGAGGGATTGCAGAATTTGAACCAATCACCTATTGAATTTTTCTGCTAATTGGATATTAGAGAAGAATGAGATTTTTTTATTAAATTTAGATAACAATAAACCTAACTAAACTCACATGAATCTCAAGAAAACCTTAATTGTTTCCCTATTGGCGGTTTTTGCCTTACATCAAGAAGTTCTTGCTCAATTACGAATTCCCAATTTCTTTTCAGACCATATGGTATTACAACGTGAAACTGAAATAAATTTTTGGGGATTGGCACCGGCCAGCAGTAATGTAAAAATCATTGGTTCCTGGTTTCAGGATACCGTTATTGCAAAGACCAACGGTGATGGTCAATGGCGAACCAAACTCCCAGAAGGAAAAGCTGGTGGTCCTTACGAATTAAAAGTTATTGCCAATCAAGAGACCATAACCTTATCTGATATTTTATTAGGCGATGTTTTTCTATGTTCAGGGCAATCCAATATGGAATGGGGAGCCGCTCAGAATTTAAAGGAAATCATTGATGAGATGCCGAATGCGAAAAACCCTAATATACGCTTATTACATATTAGCAGAAATGGTTCTTACACTCCACAGGATCAAATTTCCAATAAATGGGCAACCTTGAGTGCGGAGTCCTTACAGCCCTTTTCAGCCATTGGTTATTTTATCGGTAAAGATATCAATAGAGAAGAAAATATCCCCGTAGGGATTATCAATTCAAGCTGGGGCGGCACAGCAGCAGAAGTATGGACCCCAAGCTATTTAATAGAGAATGATCCGTTTTTATTACAACGAGCAAAAATTCAAGGCGCCAATGATTGGCGTCCGCACAATAGTGGCGTATTATGGAATGCAATGGTACATCCATTTGCAGGATATAATCTGACAGCCGCATTTTGGTATCAGGGCGAAAGTAATGTGGGTACCTGGGATGGATACGATAAACTGATGAAGACGATGATTACCTCTTGGCGATCAGCTTGGAATCAGGATTTTCCTTTTTACTTTGTTCAGATTGCCCCTTTTCAGTATAACAACAAAGAACCTTTGGCTGCATACCTGAGAGAGCAACAAGCGAAAACAGCGATGGAACTACCAAAAACTGGAATGGTTGTGATTACAGACCTTGTAGATAATATACAGGATATCCATCCTATCCAAAAGAAGGCAGTGGCAAAACGTCTAGCTGATCTGGCATTTGCTGAAATTTACAACAAGCCACTCAAGGATTATAAATCGCCGATTTATAAATCTCAAGAAATTAAAGGCAATGCGATTGAGATCAGTTTTAATAATCTGGAGGGTAAGTTAACCTCGAAGGGAGAAATTACAGATTTATTTATTGCCGGAGCTAATAAGGAATTCAAACCAGCGAAGGGAAAAATTAAAGGAGATAAATTAATTGTAGAATCGGCGGAGGTTAAAAACCCAGTTGCGGTAAGATTTGGGTTTACGGAAATCGCGATGCCGAACTTATTCAATTCAACGGGATTACCGGTTTCCCCATTCAGAACGGACAATTGGTAGGCTTTATAAACTAAGCTTTATCCCTTGTTACATATTTCAGGAAGCTATATAGCTTCCTTTTTTGTAGGTATTGAAGGTTATGTTCATTTTCATAAGCTTCACGCTCAAAGGAGATATTAAGATAAGCACGGGTAAAACTTCGAAATTGAATAAATCTTATGAAGAACTCCAGCAGATAGAGCAAATAAAAAGGCAGGATAAGCAGTTCAATTGCTTGTAATACATGGATTCGTTCATGATTCAGGAGAACTTGATTTTTTAGGTCTGAGCGATATTTAAGGAAAATAAAAGGGAATATAGTAATGGCTTGTGCCTTTCCAATGGAAAAGAACTTTGTCCAGAATTTACTTACGATCACTTTACCTTTCATCTAAAGTATAAAATTACGAAATAGCCTTTAACTTTATATCAATCATGGTTTTTTTGATTATCAAACTTAGATTGTATATTTGTTATTACACAAAAACGAAAAGTTCATGCCGTACAAAGAACGAGAAATTAACAAGCTGTATTATACCATGGGGGAAGTCACTGAAATGTTCGGTGTAAATGCATCTCAAATTCGTTTCTATGAGCGTGAATTTGACATTCTTCAGCCTAAGAAAAATAAAAAGGGGAATCGCCTATTCACGCAAAATGATATTGCCAATCTAAAGATTATCTTCAATTTGGTGAAGGACAAGGGCTATACCTTACAGGGAGCACGTGAATTCTTAAGAAGCAACAAGAACGAAGCAAGAGAAAACCAAAGGATTATTGAATCCTTGGAAGGACTTAAGAGCTTTTTATTGGAGGTTAGGGATAGCTTATAGTGCCCTGCTTCCTAATTCTATCACTTCTAAATTTTCGATTTTATCGCCATTAACTTCAAATCGCATGAGGGTTCTAACCTGATGCCAACCTTGTTTTCCTGCAGCTCCAGGATTCAGGTGAAGTAATTGAAGTTTAGGATCAAACTGGACTTTCAAGATATGGGAATGTCCGCTAATAAATAATTTAGGTGGATTCTTAGTAATTTCTGCTTTGACCAAGGGGCTATATTTTCCAGGGTAACCCCCAATATGAGTCAGCCAAACATCCACTTTCTCGCAATTAAACCTAAGGTTTTCGGGGAATTTAAGTCGGATATCCTTATCGTCAATATTTCCATATACCCCCCGTAAAGGTTTGAATGCTTCTAATTTTTCAATGACTTCCATGGAGCCAAAGTCTCCAATATGCCAGACTTCATCACAATTTTCAAAATGTTTAAAAACGGCCTCATCCAGATAACCGTGTGTATCTGATATCAATCCAATCCTCATATTAAAAAGCTAAGAAATAAGGTTTTAAAATCTGTTTATATGCCTCAGAATATTGTGAGCGTTCTTGATAAATGACAAAGGAATTCTTCGTTAAAGTTTTCAGTTGTCTTTCAAAACTCAAGATACATCGAAAAGGTTCAGAATCAACGAATGATTGGATATCGATTTGTTTGCAAAGGTTCAAACCATTAAGTTTTCCCTGTTCGACCATAAATCCCAACAACTCTACAGGAACTATGATCTGTAACTTTCCATCCTCTGACAATCTATTTCCTGCAAATTCGAACATTCCTTTAAAGAATTCTACATCGGCATGTTTGGCAACCTTTTTCCGGGGATCGGGGTTATGTAGTGAATTGATGTAAAAAGGAGGGTTAGAAACGATCAGGTTAAATTTCAGGTCTGTTTTCCAATGGAAAATATCCGAGTTAACGATGTTTAATTGATTTTTAAATGGGGAATTTTCAAAATTTTCCTTCGCTCGAGCTGCTGCTTGTTGGTCAATTTCAACGGCCCATATCTCAGCGGCAGTAAACTTTTGGGCCAACATTAAAGCAATTACACCGGTTCCGGTGCCAATATCAAGGATTTGTGCCGCGCAATCCGACTCTGTCAAGGCGGCCAGCAATACTCCATCGGTATTGATACGCATGGCACAATGCTCTTGATTTACTGAAAACTCTTTGAATTGGAAGATATTTCCCATGCCACAAAGGTAAGTCTAAATGTGCTTTTTTGTTGTAAAAAATGGCTTTTGATCAAATTTTATCTTGAGCAATTAATCTAAATGAATTTTACCAAGTCTATTTCTCTAAAGACGGACAGAATATGAAAACAAAAATACTTAGAATCGTTGCATTGATTATGGTCGTTGGACTATTTTCAGCTTGTTCAAAAGAATATATTGACGGGCCATTATTTTATCCAGAAGATTTTGCGGTTGATTTGATAGATGTGTATGATGTTGGTCCTGATGCCGTACGTGTAGAGTTTGCAGTTAGCAATCTCTCTGATTTGGACTATTACCAAGGGCAAGATGGAAACTATTATCTGGAATTCTCCTTAGTTAGTCATAATGGGGCGACATTCTTCAATGAGGTACCCATTCGAACACTATATTCCGGAGAAACATTCCGGGGTAGTATGATCATTCGGATAGACCCTCGATTGAGTTATAATTTTAATAACATCAGCTATGATATTTATGATTCTTATTGATACTAATCAATAAGAATCATCTTAGTTTTTCAACAAGCGTTGAATTTCATCCAACTTCATTAATGCTTCAACTGGCGTTAAGGTATTCACATCCAGGTTATTCAGCATATCCCTGATTTTTTCGAGCACCGGATCATCAATGGCAAACATTTGCAATTGATAAGCTTGTTTCTGAATCTTACGCATGCTATCCTTGATTTTTTCACCACCGGTACGTTCTTGTTCCAGGCGTTTTAGGATTTCACCGGCTCTTCCAATAAGTTTTGGCGGCATACCAGCTAACTTGGCAACATGGATACCGAAACTATGTTCGGAGCCTCCAGGAACCAATTTCCTCAAGAAAATCACTTTGTTATTCACTTCCTTCACACTCACATTAAAGTTCTTGATGCGAGGCATGGAATTACACAACTCATTTAGTTCATGGTAATGGGTAGCAAATAATGTTTTTGCTCGGCAAGAAGGATGATTATGTAAATATTCGGCAATAGCCCATGCGATAGAAATACCATCGTATGTACTGGTACCACGACCAATTTCATCCAATAGGATTAAGCTACGGTCCGACAGGTTGTTCATAATGCTTGCCGTTTCGTTCATTTCCACCATAAAAGTAGATTCACCCGAACTTAAATTATCAGAGGCCCCTACTCGAGTAAAGATTTTATCAACAATTCCAATCGAAGCTTCCTTCGCTGGAACAAAAGATCCGATTTGCGCCATTAACACAATTAACCCGGTTTGTCTTAACAAGGCGGATTTACCAGCCATATTTGGACCCGTGATGATAATAATCTGTTGCCCTTCCGGATCAAGGAAGGTATCATTGGTAATATAATCCTGACCAATAGGCAGGTTTTTCTCTATAACCGGATGTCGCCCACCTTTAATATCCAGGTTTCTACTGGAATTGACATCGGGCTTAACATAGAAATTCTTTTCTGCGATAATTGCAAAATTCAATAGAACATCCAGTTTTGCCAATAATTGAGCGTTTAATTGAATAGGTTTGATGTATTCCGAAATGGCTAGCAGCAATTCTGCATAGATCCGATTTTCGATAGCCTGGATTTTTTCCTCAGCACCTAAAATCTGCTCTTCATATTCCTTTAGTTCCTCCGTGATATATCGTTCTGCGTTCACCAAGGTTTGCTTTCTAATCCAGCCAGAAGGGACTTTATCCTTATGCGTATTGGTTACTTCCAAATAATAGCCAAATACATTATTGAAGGCTATTTTCAAGGAAGGGATTCCAGTTGCCTCAGCCTCTCTTTTTTGGATTTCGAGTAGATAATCTTTACCACCAAAGGCTACCTTTCTGAGTTTATCCAGATCAGGATCGATTTGATCAGCAATGACATTCCCTTTATTCAATGCTACCGGCGGTTCAGCCTGAAGCGTATTTTCTATTTTATCGCGAATAATTAAACAAGGATTTAACTGCTCAGCAATCACTTTCAGGGATTCAGATTCCTGTTCCTGGCAGAGTTCCTTCAGTTTTTCAACAGCATACAATGCTCTTTTAAGTTGAATAATTTCCCTTGGGTTGGCTTTTTGGAGACCTATTTTGGAAATTAACCTTTCCAAGTCGCCCACTTGTTTGATTTCTTGAACCAATTGATCTCTTAACGAACGATTTTTATAGAAATCTTCTACAACCTTTAACCTTTCGTTGATGGCTTTTTCATCCTTTAGAGGCATGACAATCCATCTTTTCAACAATCTTGCTCCCATTGGGGAAGAAGTTTCGTCGAGCACATCGGATAAGGTGATGGCATTTTCATTCGTTGAACTAATTAGTTCGAGGTTTCGAATGGTAAATCGGTCCAACCACATATAACGGTCTTCTTCAATCCTGGAGATATTGGAAATATGTTGAAGGTTTCGATGTTCAGTTTCATTTAGGTAGTGAAGAGCAACTCCGGCCGCAATAATTCCCGTTGGCATCCTGTCGATTCCAAAGCCTTTCATGGAATTGACTTCAAAATGTTTCAACAAGTTTTCGGAGGCATAATCACCGGTATAAGGCCATTCATCCAGGGTATAGGTATAATAACCTGATCCAAAATGTTCTAAAAACTCCTTATACTGTTTTTTAGGAAGGATTATTTCGGTTGGTTTAAAACCTTGTAATAGTTTATCGATATAACCAATTGAGCCTTGGGCAACCAAAAACTCACCGGTTGAAATATCTAGAAAAGAAATCCCGATGGCCTGTTTATCCATAAAAATGGAAGCGAGGTAGTTATTGGATTTTTGCTGTACAATATTTTCATTGTAAGAAACACCAGGAGTAACCAATTCAGTCACGCCTCTTTTTACGATTGTTTTGGTTTGTTTAGGATCTTCCAATTGGTCGCAGATGGCCACACGTTGGCCTGCGCGCACTAATTTTGGCAAATAAGTTTCCAGGGAATGATGTGGAAAACCAGCTAATGCGGTTTCAGATTCAGACCCATTTCCTCTTTTTGTAAGTACAATTCCTAAAATCTTGGCTGCTTTCACAGCATCCTCACCGAACGTCTCATAAAAATCCCCAACTCGAAACAACAATAAGGCGCCAGGATATTTGGCCTTAATGGTATTATATTGCTGCATTAGAGGGGTTTGTTTCTTTGCTTTTGCCAAGGTTACGCTATTTTTGTATAAGTTGTAAAAATAGCAGAAATGTAGGGATTTGCAAAAAAAGGAGATGTCAAAAAGCATTGCGGAAATGACATAAAAATTAAAAAATACATCTTATGTTTGCATAAAATTTCAAAGTAATGGCAATCAAGCGTTCTACAACAAAGAACAGGAAAAAGCAAACCAAAACATCCTTCATGACAAAGCTTAAAACCAAGGTCCTTCCCTGGGTTTTACGTGGGATCATCGCTTTTTTTGTATTATCTATACTTTGGGTCATTGCCCTTCGATTTACTAACCCTCCGATTACTTATTTAATGTTACAACGTGGGTTTGAAAGGAAAGCAGACGGAAAAGGTTGGAAATTAGAAAGGGAATGGTTGGATTATGATGATATTTCAGACAACCTAAAACGTGCGGCCTTAGCCGGAGAAGACGCCCATTTCATGACGCATAATGGCTTTGATACAGAAGCCATCAAAGAGGCATTTGAAAAGAACAAAGAGGGCAAGCGATTGCGGGGAGGAAGTACAATAAGTCAGCAAACAGCGAAGAATGTATTCTTATGGCCGGGACGTTCATGGTTCCGCAAAGGGCTAGAAACCTACTTTACCGTACTTATTGAAGTATTTTGGAGTAAAAAGCGGATTCTGGAGGTGTATTTAAATGTGATCGAAACAGGTCAAGGAGTATATGGAGCAGAAGCTGCTGCTAAGTATTATTTCCATAAGTCGGCGAAAAGCCTCACTAAAAAGGAAGCTGCCTTGATCATTGCTATTTTACCAAGCCCACAAAAGTGGGATGCTAGAAGACCTTCGAATTATATCAATCGAAGAGCTAATAGCATCGTCAGGTATCTGAATTATTATTCTATTCCAGAATAAAGGGTTATTTATAGATTTCTACGGTAATTTTCCCATCGGCAGTCACAGTACCTCTGTACATTCCTTCCGTATTGAAAGGCATGGCAACCTCACCATTTTTATCGATGGCGATCATACCACCGTCACCACCTAATTTACCGATTTCATCGATAACCTCTTGGGAAGCTTTTGCGAGGTTCATTTTTGCATATTGCATTTTTGCAGACACATTAAAGGCAGCCACAGAGCGAATAAAGAACTCACCCCATCCCGTACAAGAGATGGCTACAGTAGCATTATTTGCATAAGTTCCGGCACCTATAATTGGAGCATCACCTACCCTTCCAAATTTCTTATTGGTCATTCCACCAGTTGAGGTACCTGCAGCAAGGTTTCCTTGTTTATCCAATGCTACGCAACCTACTGTACCGAATTTCTCATCTTTATATGGGGGTAAGAATGCCTTTTGATCATCATGATCGAGTTCAGCTCTTTCTTGATCTCTTTCTAAGGCACGTTGAAGTCCATCCCAGCGTTGTTTGGTCCAGAAATAAGAAGGATCAACGATTTCAATTCCGTTATTTTTGGCAAATTCTTCGGCACCTTTCCCAACCATCATCACATGTTCAGATTTATCCATCACGGCTCTTGCAGCAGATATTGGGTTTTTAATGTTTGTAACTCCAGCGACTGCACCAGCCTTTAAATTGGAGCCATCCATAATGGCTGCATCTAGTTCATTCTTACCTTGATTGGTAAAAACGGCACCTTTTCCAGCATTAAATAAAGGTGAATCCTCCATGACATGAATTGCTGCTTCAATAGCATCCAGGCTTGAATTTCCTTGTTTGATCTGATCGTAACCAGCCTGTAAAGACTCTGTAAGTTTATCAATGTAGGCTTTCTCCAAAGAGTCAGTCATATTCTTTTTAAGAATAGTCCCGGCACCGCCGTGTATCGCCAAAACATACTTGGGTTTGGACTTGGATTGGGCAAAAGAAGCTGTAGAATTCGTCATAATACTCATTAAAATTAATAAGCAGGTCACACTATATTTCATAATCAGATTTAGTTTAAAACAAAGATTGGAATTAAATCCTACAAAAACAAAAGGGGTGGAAACGCCTTGATCCACCCCTAATTAATCCGAACTGTTAGTAAGTTTTATTGTTTTGTCACTGTAAGTTTTGCTTTATTATTACCTGCGGACAGGTCAACTACGAAGACGTAAGTTGCTCCAGCTTCTAAGGTTTTATCTTTTTGTAGACCTAAGTTTCCTGGGTCACGACCATTCTTACCATCTCCAATTAAAATCAAATCACTTTCCGTTGTCAGGTCTGTGTTTTTGAATTCCCCATTCCAACCTTTTTCATGGAAGAATTTAAAGTTGATATCATTGGTATTGATAGATTGACCACCCACTACGGTAACTTGATATTTCTTACCACCAATTGGGGTCATACAGATTGCATTTCCTGGATTCCAATCAACTTGATTCCCTGCAACTGTAGGTTTACCGATACCTTGTCCGATAATCCAGATTGCACCCGTACCATCAGCATTTAATCGAGCTAGATCATTACCATTCATGGCTTCCACTTTCACATATTTATTTTTCAAATCTGCGATAAAGCGGTATTTGCCAGACATTGCATTGAAATAGTATTTATTACCATCCTGACGGATATAATCTTTATCTACCCACCATCCTGCTGGTAAACCTTCAAAGATCAATTCTTCATCTTTATTTACAGTAAGATCTACCGAGAAGTTATTATCATCGATCATCTGCATGTCAGTATCATTCAACGCATAGCGTAAGAAAGGTGCTGCAACATAGGTCAGGGTATTGAATGAAATCTTATATACTCCATCAAATCCATTTGAAAATGGAATAGGGGTATTAATTCCTTGAAGAACAGCTTTATTTTCCCATCCGAATTGCACTGGATTTCCAAATTCACCGATTTTAGGAGCCTCAATATAAGCTGGCGCTTTCATTTTGAAGTCATCAGTAACTTCATATTGATTAGGGCCAACTTTTGCCATTCGGTAAGTTTTCCCTTCGGCTACCAAGTTTAGGTAAGGGAAATCAGGTCTTGAAAGACTGATTACTTTCTCCTGGGTTGTACTTACCATTTGAACATTTTGAAGCGTAAATCTCAATAAACCAGTTCCATTAGGGATATTTTTCAAAAATGGAACAAATAGTTTACCTGAATAAGCTCCAGCATCCTTAGTACGGATTGTTTTTTCTGAAACAACTTCATCATTAAACAATAACTGTACTTTTAAAGTTGATAAAGCAACACTTTTATCTGATACATTTACCGAGAATTGTAAGCTATCAGCAAATAAAGATGCTGTAGGACTTTTTACAATTTCAATGGCAGGTTCCCCACCGCCATAAGGTACGATTAACTCATCTTCTTTACAGGAGAACATTAAGCTCAGAAGAAGTGAGAAGGCTAAATAATTGATTAATTTTTTCATTTTTTCCAAGAATAAGAAACAACAGAACCAGCTGGAATATCATAAGTGAAATGATTCTTTCCATCCTCAATTACTATTCTAGAATTACTTCCGTTTGCATTGGCAATAACAAAAGCATAAGTACCATCTGTATTTTTGAAGGCTGAATAGGACAATCCAGCATCCGTATATCCTTCAGATCCGATACGCACTGCACCTGGTTTTACCACTGCAGACATATGGCCGATAATATAATAGTGTGAATTCTTACGAATGGTTTTATAATCTGCCTTGCTGATATCTACAGCACCATAACAAGTTTGACAACCGCCTTCGCGATTTGGTCCACGTTCAGAGTCCAACATCAAGTTCCAAACGATCACCCCTTTACTCCAGTTATTGACAGTACCCAAGGCAACCTCACGCATATCTTCCAACAATCTTTTTCCTAAGGCATGACCGTCATTCCAGGTACCGATGGAGGTTTCCGTAAAGATGATATCCTTATTTGGCGCTTTGGCATGGATATCCAACAATTCTGCTTTATCACCACCGTAGTTATGGTATGCCGAACCTGCAAAATAAGCTGCAGCAGCAGGATCTTCAAAAATCTTGATCGGATAATCTTGTTGTTCCGGCATATTATCATAATTATAGTTATGATCAAATGCATAGATCTTTGTGGTCAATCCTGCAGCTTTCATTTTCGGGCCAAGGGCATTTTTCACGAAAGCCTGTTGTTCATTCCAGAACATAACCAATGAAGCTGAGTTTTTATCGTTTAATGGTTCATTTTGGGTAGTGATGGAATAAATATTAATTCCATGACCTTTCATTGCTTGAATCCACTTTACGAAATAGGTCGCGTAATCCTGATAGTATTTAGGATTCAAATGGCCACCAGTCCAAGAGTCATAAGGTTTTAGTTCCGTTAGGTTATTCACCTTCATCCATTTTGGAGGAGTCCAGGGAGAACCCATGATCTTGATATCGGGATTAATAGCTAGGATTTCTTTTAGAACAGGGATAACATATTCCAGCTCTTCAGATTGTAAAGCGAAATTTTCGATACCTGGTTCATCTGCTAAAGTATATTCATCTAGTGAGAAATCCGAACATCCGATAGCGATACGGATATAACTTTGGCCCATTCCTTCCGTCATAGAGAAAGTTTCTTTCAGAAATTTCGTACGATCAGCAGGTGCCATTTTCAACAAGTTATATGCTGTAGAACCCGTGATTGCTGCGCCAAAACCATCCATTGTTTGGAATTTTTTGCTCTCATCAATCTTGATGGTCTTAGTTCCCATATTACTACTCTTACTGAAATCCAGGTAGGACTTTTTGAAGTCATGGCTTAAGGATCCTGTTGTTGTGTAAACCAACACATCGCCTTTCGTAGGTTCAACCGGAGTCACGGGTTCACCGCCACCATTGCCAGTATCACTACCGCATGCCGTCAGAATACTGGAAAACATGCTGGCAACTAATATATATTTCTTTAAATTATTCATCGTAAAATATTAATAACCTAGATTTTGTTTGATTTTAGGGTTTTCGTCAATGATAGATTGCGGAATTGGCAAGCGATATGAGTTTTCTGTAAAAGGATAAACTTGTGCTTTTCTTCCAGAATCTTTAGCATAAACAGCATTCATCACTGACTCCACTTTGTTCAAGCGAACTAAATCATACCAACGTTGTCCTTCGAAAGCTAGTTCTAATCTTCTTTCAGACAACAATGCAGTCAACATAGCATCTTTGCTTCCTTTGGAGGCATTAGTTAATTTAGGAAGTTTCACCCTTTGGCGGATCTGATCAATGATGGTTGCCGCAGCAGCTAGATTTTGTGAGTCACCATTGATTAAAGCTTCAGCCTTCAACAACAACAAGTCAGCATAGCGTAATTTGATAATATTACTAAATGCAGAACGTGTTTTATACATGAAAGGATAATGGTTTGCCGGATAATAATTGCTCCAAGTCGTTTCGTAATACACGATAGACTCAGCAGAGCGGATCTCATCTCCTTCGCGGTTGAATGCATTGATTAAGTCCCTTGAAGGAGTGATCCATTTTGCCCATGTAAAATTGCTATTGTAGTTAGAAAGATCGCGACCAAACATCCAGGTTACCCAGTTACCATTTCCAGCAAAGAATTGCGTTTCTAAAATCGATTCTTTACTATTTCTGATCAACGGCTCGGCATTTCCATCTTTCACACCAAATAAATTCTTATAATCTGCTTCCAGTTCAAAACCATCTGAAGTTAGTTCATCCACATACTGAATTACTTTCGCATAATTACGAATAGGTTTTTCTGCATAAATCTTTGCCAATAAAGCTCGGGCAACAGATTTGGAGAACTTGGTTTTATTTGCTGAATTATTGGATGGCGCATCTGGGATAACTTCCTCAAGTTCTTTTGCCAAGAACTCATACACTTCCTTTTCAGGAGTTTGACTCGGGAAATAATCATTATATACCTCTTCAATATTTTCAGCTGTAATATCTCTACCTACGGTAGTAACCAAAGGGATATCTCCCCATAGGCGAACCATATCGAAGTATACCAATGCTCTTAAAATTCGAGCTTCAGCTTTATATTGTTTTCTTAATGCTGTAGATAGGGAATTATCTTTCACTGAATCCACATTGACAATCAAGATATTTACTTTCGCAATATCTTCCAGATACCGATTCCAATCACGTTGTACTACTGAATTGGAACCTTCAATACCATTATTTTCATAAGGCACTACTTCCGCACCAGTAGTTCCGGCATATGCATTATCCGAATGTGATTCAGCGATCAGCATTTGGTCTAGATACCAGTGTTCCTGTCTATCACGAAGGATATTATATAAACCTTGCATATAGACATCTACAGCGGCTTTATCTTTAAAGACTACTTTTTCTCCTTCTTCATTTACTCCTTCAGTCAATTCAGAATATTGACCAAGAGGATCCTTTTCAAGAGAGCAGCTTGAGATGAAAACTGTACTTAGTACAGCTATCATTAAATTTTTTAAACTAAATTTCATTGTTCTCATCATCATAATCTTAGAACTCCATATTTAATCCAAACACGAATGACCTAGTTTGAGGATAAGTACCCCAATCTAGACCTTGCACCCTACCTGAATTTCCCCACTGGTTAACCTCTGGATCCAAGCCTGAATATTTAGTTAAGGTGATTAAGTTAGTGGCAGAGATAAATGGAGCCAATTTATTAATTCCAATTCTGGATAAAGCTGGTGCTTTGATGTTATAAGAAAGGGAAATATTTTTCAAGCGGATATAACTTCCATCTTCTACAAAATAAGATGAGTTTTTCATATCATAACCTGCTCTTGGCACGTCTGTTATTTGGCCTGGTACTCTCCAACGTTGTAATACCCGAGTAGATTGGTTTTTACCATCATACATCCCTTCCATATCCATTCTAGACACATTGTAAATATCATTACCTTGCGATCCTTGGATAAAGACGTTCAGGTTAAATCCTTTGTAAGAAACGGAATTTGTAAAGCCGAAAGTAAAGTTAGGGTTTGGATCACCGATATATGTTTTATCGTTCACTGTTACTTTACCATCACCATTGATATCCTTGTAAATCATGTTACCAGTTTCAGGATCAACGCCTTCACTTACATATCCAAAGAAACCTCCTAAAGGTTTTCCAGCCTCATTTCTTACCACAGATTCATTCACATAATCCGTCGTATTGGCATCAAAATAAACAGGTTTCAATTTTAATTCGGCGAATTTATTTCTATTGAATGAAATATTAAATCCGGAGTTCCAAGACCATTCACCTTTAAGGATATCTGCATTGATATTGGTTTCAAAACCACGGTTGTTCATTACCCCTTCGTTTCTTTGAATTTGGGTGAAATTACCACTACCCGGTATATCAACATACATCAACATATCTGTTGTTTTCTTGTAATAGTAGTCTAGGTTTACGGTCAATCTATTATTAAAACCCGTAAAATCTAATCCGACACCCGTTTGGGTTGTTCTTTCCCAGCCTAAATCTTTAGTTCTTAGATTAGCTTGTACAAAGGAAGGTACATCATTTGTTTTTCCTTCTTCAAACCAAGGGGAGCGGATAATATTGTAGCGAAGCAGGTAAGCGTAGTCACCAATACCTGATTGGTTACCCGTTTGTCCCCAACCACCACGTAGTTTCAAGTCGTTCATCCAAGTAACATCACTCAGGAATTCTTCAGATGAAAGTCTCCAAGCGGCAGAAATTGAAGGGAAAGATGACCAACGGCGGGTAGGATGTAATTTAGATGATCCATCAAACCTTAAATTGGCAGTAACTAAATATTTTCCATCATAATTATAGGATAGACGACCGAAATAAGACATCATCGCCCAATCCGATGCATCAGAACCCGTTCCTGTCCAAGAAATTTTATTGGCTACATTCAGGGTTTCAATAAGGTCATTCCTAAAATGAGAACCCATTATAAAACTACTGGAATATAATGAACTTAACCAGGCTGAACCAGCCATCGCTTCAAAGTTGTTTTTATTGATGCTTTTGTTATAGGTTAAGGTATTATCAAAGGTTAATACGGTGTTCATATTTCTAGAATCCGTTGCTTCTCCATATTGATTTCTTCCCCATGAGGTAGACAATGGATCCAAGAAAGTTGAAGAAAACGCATTCCTTCTATCGATAGCAAATAAGGTTTTGAAATTTAAGCCTGGAGCAAAGTGTACCGTTGCTGATCCTGAACCGATTAATCGGTTTTCACGATTTTTATTATTTCCTGTAGTTGCTAAATTCTCCAATGGCGAAGTAACATTCAATCCATAAAAGTTATTATAGAATTGTTTTGGATTGAATGGATCCATAATAGGCGCAAAGGTTGGGGTATTGACAGTTGCTAAAACTACTCCGCCTCTGTTGGAACCTGTACCTTCAACCATTCCATTTCCATTATAATCTGCGTAGGAGAAATTGGCATTAATGGTCAACCAATCCCTAACTTTATTTTCAATGTTTCCTCTGAAGTTATAGCGTTTGAAAAAAGTAGAGTTCACAATACCCTTATCATCTACATAACCCCCTGAAAGGAAGTATTTGATTCTTTCAGAACCATCAGAGATTGAAAGTTGATAATCTTGGGTTAATCCGTTGCTGAAAGTTTCGTCAAACCAATTTGTTTGGTCGGTCAATCCGTCCGGCAATTTCACGATTCCGATTTCATCCATCAATTCTTTGTATTGCGCAGTATTTAAAGGCGTAATTTTGCTGGTTACTCGGTTCTGAGTTGCCAAGGCATTTAATGAGATTTTAGGACTTCCTACTCTACCTTGTTTTGTAGTAATTAAGATTACCCCATTTGCTGCCCTTGATCCATAGATAGCAGCTGAAGATGCATCTTTTAAGATTTGCATATCGGCGATATCTGTAGGCGAAAGGAAGTTAATATTGTCAACAGTTACCCCATCTACTACATAAAGCGGGTCATTACTTCCGTTGAAAGAAGTCGTTCCACGGATACGGATCGAGGTTCCACCACCTGGAGCACCAGAAGGTTGAGAAACCGTTACACCCGCTGCTTTACCTTGAATCGCTTGGTTGGCATTGACGATTGGTCTTTCGTCAACGTCTTCCATGGATACCGAAGAAATAGCGGCTGTTACATCTTTTCTTTTGACAGAACCATATCCAATAACCACCACATCTTCCAAAGTGTTTGTTACTGCACTTAGGGCAATGGTCATTAAGGAGGTTTGTACGACCTGTTCCTGGCTATCGTAGCCTAGGAAGGATACTCGAATTTTAGAGTTTGCTGGAACATTTTCGAGTGTAAATAGTCCAGTGTTATCCGAAGAGGTAGATGCTGACCCTCCGATAACGGTGATTGTAGCGCCAATAATAGGTTCATTGTTGGCTTCGTCTATAACCTTTCCAGAAACTTTGATTCCATTTTGCGCGAATGCAAAATTTGAAAAAACAGATATCATAAAAAGGAAAAGACCGATACTAACTTTAGTAAAAAGTTTCATACGTCTTATAATCAGTTATTAGATTAATAAAATAATTTAGGCAATACCTAAACTTCCCAATCCAAAGTTAAGCAGGGTGCTAAGTTATATTAAGCATTTGGCGGCTGTGAAATCAAAAAAGTAACTGAAGTAAAGCAATAACCATTGTTTTACAGACTATTAGACGCTTTTAAAAAGAAAAAAAGTAAAGGATTTTGCTAAAATTTTAGGTTACCGATCTCCTTAATCTGTTCATCGAAGTCCTCTTTGCTCCCTAAAACTTTATTTCGAACCTTGACACGGTAGTTGTAAACTGTCCGCAAAGAGTAGCGAAGGAAGCGTGCGATTTTGGTAGAATCGGAAATTCCTAGTCGAATCAAAGCAAAGATTCGGAGTTCAGAATTTAACAATTCATCATGCTTCAATGTCAATTGTTCCTCGGGTTTTAGGAGTTTATTAAACTCCTGAATAAAGGTTGGATATAGATTTAAAAAGATAACATCGAAATTGTGATATAAATCGTCCAATTCGGTCTTGATAAAATCTTGAGATTTGAGCTCTTTGCTGAGTTCATCCAATTGGTTATTGGAAATTTTCTTTAATATTCCTTTCCGGGTATTGTCCAGTTTATCAATATAAGAAGAGCATAATTCAAAGAATTGAGCCATATATTCTTCCTTGATATGATTGGATTCTTGAAGGTCCTGATTCACTTTAAGCAATTGCCCATTTAGGCCTTGCAACTCATTATTAAGGCTTTTCAGGTCCTTTCGGGTTCTTTTCAGACGCTTCATCTGCATATAGAGAATAATGAAAGCGACCAATAGGAGGATGGACATGAAGGAAATGGTATATAGGAAATTCTTGAGTTGATTTTTATTCGCGAGTTCTTTTTCCTGAAAGGCGGAATTGATGATCGGATAAAATGATGAGTTTTCAATAGTCCTAAATCTCACATTACAAAACAAAGCATCTTCCATCGCTTCTTGAATAAACAAATAAGCGTTGTCAATTTCGTTCCTCTCGAAATAAACCAGTGCTAAACTTTGTAAGGAGGCATTATCTTTTACGGTATTTTTAATATCGGTAATTGCAGAAAGACCCAAATAATAGATTTCCTTTTCTTGGTCATCTTTATTTTTATAGAGTAGGCCTAGAAAATAGGCAATAACAGCTCTTTCATGCTGGGGTTCTTTATATTCACTTAATAGCTGCAATAATTCTTTTTCGGCTTTATCATAATTATTACCGAACAATGCTCGCGTTGCAGAGCTGATGCGATGTTCTCTGGAATCAACAGGGAGTACACTCAACAAAGAATCGCGGTAGATTCCACTTAAAGTAAAGTACGGGTAATGGTTTGTACTTTGTCCGTAATGGGAATAAAAATCGGAGAATGCACGATAGTAATCAGCTTCTTGTTCGCTTGAGAGGCTTTGTCGAGGGATTCCTTTCAGGATCTCACTGGACTCAATAAATCTACCGGCAGAAGAGTATAACCCGGCTAATTGTATATCTACCTCATTTTTTTTAACGATATCATTGAGCTGCTGCGCAATTTTTTTATTCTCATTGACATAAAATATTGCGGAATCAATTTGGTAGGTCTTGAATTCATTATACAATTTTTCCTGGAATTCATATCGATCATTGGGCGTACGCATTAATTTAAGGCGTTCCTTGATATCGAATATTTTCAATAATTTTTCCTTTTCGAATTCGATTTTTCTACCCAGAACTTTTTTAAGTTCGCGTTCAACCGAGTCCTTAGGACTAATAACTGCATTAGCGCTTACTGTTGAACCTTGGAAAATCAAGATTAACAAGCATAATACAGAGCAGAAAGTATATTTTAATTCAAGTTTAATTTTCATTTTGTTCTTCGTCCCACCAGTCACTTTTCAAATCATCGATTTCACGTCGATCTTTTTTTGTTGGCCTTCCAGTTCCGCGGTCTCTTTTTAAGATTGGGGCATGGAAAGACGATTTAAAAGCATAGGTATCTTCTACTGGTGTATGGTCTTCATAAAATTGGATAGCCGTTTTAGCATCTACACGACGTTCAAGTAAACCAGTTACTTTGAGGACTTTCCGTTCGATTCCTTTTTGCACGCTATAGGTTTCACCGACTTTCACGACGGCTGAAGGCTTTACATTTTGCCCATTGAGCTTAACTTTACCAGCTTTGCAAGCTTCTGTTGCCAAACTTCTGGTTTTGAATATACGAATTGCCCATAAGTATTTATCAATCCGCAATTTGTCTGATACTTCCGCCATCCTACAAAAATAGTCATATCTTCTTAATTTTGCCCCTCTTGTAACTCACATATCATTAAAATTCTCCATATTTGTTATTAATTTAAAATTAGTTTCAACAATATTATGCTAGACAACACAACCCTTCAAAAATTAATAGAAGAAGCTTGGGAAAACAGACAATTATTAGAGTACAAAGAATATTACGAAGCCATTGAGTTCGTTATCCAACATTTGGATAAAGGTGAACTACGTGTTGCAGAGCCAGTTGGTGAGTCTTGGTATGTTAATGATTGGATTAAAAAGGCTGTCATTCTTTACTTCCCTATCCGTAGCATGGAGGTGATCAAGAATGATCCGTTTGTTTACCATGACAAGATGAAACTGAAAACGAATTACAAGGAAATAGGAGTTCGTGTAGTACCAGGAGCATCTGCGCGTTATGGTTCATTCTTGTCGAAAGGTGTTATCATGATGCCTTCTTATGTGAATATTGGTGCTTATGTGGGTGAAGGAACGATGGTTGACACGTGGGCAACGGTAGGATCTTGTGCACAGATTGGTAAAAATGTTCACTTGAGCGGTGGTGTTGGTATTGGTGGGGTATTAGAGCCTGTTCAAGCTGCTCCAGTAATTATTGAAGACAACGTATTTGTAGGTTCAAGAGCCATTGTTGTTGAAGGTGTTCGTGTAGAAGAAGAGGCTGTACTAGGTGCAAACGTTGTATTGACAGCATCGACTAAGATTATTGATGTTTCAGGTCCAGAGCCTATTGAATATAAAGGATATGTTCCTGCACGTTCAGTGGTTATTCCAGGATCATATACCAAGAAATTCCCAGCAGGAGAATATCAGGTTCCTTGTGCTTTGATCATTGGTCAACGTAAGGAGTCTACAGATAAGAAGACATCTTTGAATGATGCGCTTCGTGATCATAATGTTGCGGTTTAATCCATGGCAATGAGACCTTATATAGATAAGGAAGATTTAAACCAGGCCTTAGAAACTTTAAAATCTGGTGGTTTGATTCTTTATCCTACTGATACGATTTGGGGAATTGGTTGTGATGCAACAAACCCTGAGGCTGTAGAGAAAATATTTGCTTTAAAAGGTAGAGATAAGGGCAAAAGCATGATCATCCTATTGGGGAATGACAATCAATTGGTTAGTTATGTTCGTGAGGTTCCTGAAGTAGCTTACGAGTTATTGGAAGCAAGCGAAAAGCCATTGACGATTATTTACTCCAATGCTAAAAATCTAGCGCCGAATGCGATTGCAGAGGATGGTAGTATTGGCATTCGGGTGGTAAAGCATCCTTTTTGTGAACAACTGTTACAAAGGTTTCGTAAGCCAATCGTTTCGACGTCAGCAAATATCAGTGGAGAGCCTTCAGCCAGGAATTTTTCAGAAATATCTGAAGATATTATCCAAGGCGTAGATTATGTGGTTAAATTTGGTCAACAAGAGTTGTCGAATGGGACTGCCTCTACGATTATGAAGTTAGACCCTAGTGGTAAATTTGAATTTATAAGAAAGTAAATATGAAAAAGATTATTTCATTCTTTATTTGTGCATTAGCATTTATTGCTATCAGTAATGCGCAGACTGCAATTCAACCGGCAAAGGCTGGAGTGAATTACGGGAAAAAAGTAGATAAAAAAGGCGCTATCACTGTTAAGCAACTTGAAAAGAACTTAGCTAGCCAGGAGACTTACACCGGAAAAGTTGAAGGTGAAGTGGTTCAGGTTTGCACCAAGAAGGGCTGTTTTCTGACTTTAAAGACAGAAGCTGGCAAAGAACCTATCATGGTAAGATTTACGGACTATGGTTATTTTGTTCCTCAGGACCTAATTGGTAAAACAGTGGTTCTGGAAGGAAAAGCTAAAGTTAAAGAAACTACGGTTGAATGGCAGAAGCATTATGCTGAAGATATGGGCAAGAGCAAGGAAGAAATTGCCAAGATCGACAAGCCTAGAAAAGACATTTCACTAGTTGCCGATGGTGTTCTAGTTGTAAAGTAGACTTAAAAGACTTATTTTGGGGGCTGCAAATGAGAATTTGCAGCCTTATTTTTTTATTAATCTTACGTAAATGTCAGTTTTTCAGACCGTTCCTTGCCAGAGCATCCGACTCGGCAATCAACTTATGACCTTTGAAACTCCAAAAATCATGGGGATTCTAAATCTGACACCAGATTCTTTTTTTGATGGCGGCCAGCATCAATCGGAAGATTTAGCTCTTGCCCATGCGGAGAAATTATTAATTGAAGGTGCTGATATTCTAGACATTGGAGCTTATTCAAGTCGCCCTGGTGCAAAGGAAATTAGTCCTCAAGAAGAATTGGACCGTTCCATCCCTATTATTGAATCCATTCATAAACATTTTCCGAAGGCGATTCTATCTATCGATACTTTTCGTGCTGATGTCGCAAAAGCCTGTGTGGATGCTGGCGTCCATATTATCAATGATATTTCAGGTGGGACCTTGGATCCGGAAATGTTTACTACCGTAGCAACACTACAAGTACCATATATATTAATGCATATGCGCGGAACACCTGCGACAATGCAGAAATTGACCGATTATGATGATGTTGTCAATGATGTAGCCGTTAGTTTGGGGAAAAGCATCGCCAAATTAAGACAGTTGGGTGTAAAGGATATTATTCTTGACCCTGGATATGGATTTGCAAAAACCATAGACCAAAATTATGATTTGCTGTTACGCATCAATGAGCTGCACTATTTTGTATTGCCCCTCCTAGGAGGTATTTCTAGAAAGTCTATGCTTTATAAAAAAATCAATTCTACCGCCGACCAAGTATTACCTGGAACAATCGCACTTAACACCTTATTGCTTGAACGAGGAGCCCAGCTATTGCGGGTTCACGATGTCAAGGAAGCCAAACAATTAATTGAAATTTTTTACACTTGATTATTTTGAAGAAAACGAGAGATATTATCACCATCGGATTTGCTTTATTCGCCATGTTCTTCGGAGCTGGAAACCTATTACTCCCACCCTATATCGGAATACAAATTGGAGATCATGTCGGGATCACCATTTTAGCCTTTGGACTGACTGGGATATTATTACCTTTTTTCGGGATTTTGTCGGTTGTCAATTCAGGAGAATCTTTCCAAGATTTAGGAACTCGGATCAATCATTTCCTTTCCCCAGTTCTAGGGACCATCATCATGCTATGTATCGGTCCATTGATTGCCATCCCAAGAACAGCAGCCACGACTTTTGAGGTCGGAATTTTACCTTCCTTTCCCAATTCAGATCCCTTATGGACCTCTATTGGCTTTTTTGCAATTACTTGGTTGCTTACCATAGCACCTTCTAAAGTCGTCGATATCATCGGTAATATTTTGACTCCACTCCTGTTAATTTTATTGATTAGTTTGATTGGCATGGGGATATTTGCGCCAATGTCAGATTTTAAGGAGTCGTCCTTGGATACTGAGCAATCTTTTACCTTGGGTTTTGTAGATGGTTACCAAACATTGGATGTATTAGCGTCTGTAATCTTTGCGGGAATCATTATTACAGCCTCCAGAACGAAGGGCTACAAAACAATTAAATCCAAAAACCAAGTGGTTATTGCCGCTGGGATCTTGGCTTCATCCTGTCTATTTATTATTTACGGTGGTTTGATCTACCTTGGCGCAACTTCTGGAATTGAAGATCTTGCGATTAAAAGATCTGAACTATTAATCCATATTTCCCGTGCTATCATGGGACCCTTTGGAACAATCGCCATTGCAATCAGTATCGCATTAGCATGTCTGACAACGGCAATCGCATTGACATCAGCTGTCGGAACATTCTTTTCGACCTTGACCAATGGAAAATTGAGCTATAAGCTATTAGTGACTGTATGTTGTATTGCATCTTGTATCTTATCAATTACTGGTGTGGATAATATTATCACTTTTGCCTATCCTATTTTAACTTTTGTTTACCCAATTGTGATTACTCTGGTTCTTTACACGGTATTCTTTGGAACGTTTGTGAAGAATAAAAAACCATACGTGGCAGCATTGATCGCCTCTACGGTGATTGCAACTCTATCTTTAGCAAAGCATTTTAACTTATTGAGTGAGGCCACTCTTTCAACTTTAAATCATATTCCATTTTTTAAGTATGAATTGGGTTGGGTAGTACCTTCCTTTGTTTTATTTGTGCTCATGGTACTTATCAGTGGTACTGGAAAATCAAAAGAATAAGTCATATAAGAATACGGACAATATAAAAAAGGAGAGCAGATCAAAATTGATCTGCTCTCCTTTTTATAACAGCATTATTTCACTAACTTGCATAAAACCACCAAATTATGAAAGCTAGAAACGTATATGACTTACTCTTTAAAGCGATTGGGATATTTATTTTTATCTATAGCTTGGAGAGCTTAAAGAGTCTTTTCATTTATCTCTTTATTCCATACTCCTTTGAGCAGCCATTTCAGCTAGAAAATTATTCTGATTTATTATTAAACCTACTATACTTTTTGATCGTCTTCACAATTTCATATTTTTTTGTTTTTAAGACGGATAAAATATTGAATAAATTACCTCAGAATACCTTCAAGAATGAAGAGGATATTGATTTTTCAGGGAATACTCAAAATAGCTTTCGAGTGATTTTGATATCCTTTGGGGTTTACCTGATGATTACAGAATTCCCAATATTTATTTCTGGAATAATCCGCCAGGTTATGGTAGTCCAAAACAATGCTGATGATTTCGGTTTTGATAGATATTACCTCTGGATTGCCTTGATTCGCTTGGTATTTGCGTTCTTTTTAATCTTTGGATCAAAGACTATAAGTAGTTATTTTTTCAAAGAAACGAATGGAACTGACCCAAATAAAAAAGAGGTAGCCTAATTATTGGCTACCTCTCAATATATTCTTAGCGTATCTAATTATCTCACGATGCTACCAGCGGAGATATCAGTACTCGGTCTTACAAAGTCTAAACGACCATCAGCATCTTCTGCCATCAAGATCATTCCCTGTGATTGTATTCCTTTGATTTCCCGAGGTTCCAAATTCACTAAAATAGAAACTTGTTTACCAACAATCTCCTCAGGAGTAAAGTATTCCGCAATTCCCGAAACTACAGTGCGCTTATCAATACCTGTATCAATAGTCAGTTTTAATAGTTTCTTAGTTTTAGCTACCTTTTCCGCAGTTAAGATTCTTCCAACACGGATATCCATTTTCATGAACTCGTCGAAGTTGATATTAGCTTTTTGTTCTGCTTTCGGTGCTGCCAAAGCATTGCTCACCTTAGCATTTGCTAATTTATTCAGTTGGAATTCTACTTGTTCGTCTGTAATCTTATCAAACAATAATTGCGTTTCACCTAATTGATGCCCTGATTCTAATAAATCCGATTTACCTGCATCATCCCAGCTTTTCGCCGCTAGATTTAACATCTCAAATACCTTGGTACTTGTGAATGGTAAGAAAGGCTGACCTAACAATGCAAGGTTTGCAACGATTTGGCTAGCAACAAAAAGAACTGTTTTCACACGTTCTTCATCTTGTTTGATGACCTTCCATGGTTCCTCATCAGCAAGGTATTTATTCCCCAAACGGGCAACATTCATAAATTGAGCCAATGCCTCGCGGAATCTGTATTGCGAAAGGGATTGCTTAATCAAATCTGGCAAAGCAGAAAGTTCTTTAAGAACCGCTAAATCCGATTCTGTCAATGGAGAACCCAACAATACTTTTCCATCAAAATATTTATGTGAAAGCACCATTACGCGGTTCACGAAGTTACCGTAAATAGCTACTAACTCATTGTTAACACGTGCTTGAAAATCTTTCCAGGTAAATTCAGAGTCTGAAGTTTCCGGTAGAATCGAGGTTAACATATATCTCAATTCATCCTGTTTTCCTGGGAATTCTTCTAAATATTCATGTAACCAAACCGCATGATTTCTAGAAGTAGATAGTTTATCGCCTTCTAGATTTAAGAATTCGTTTGCAGGAACATTCTCAGGAAGAATATACTCTCCATGAGCATGAAGGATTGCAGGGAAGATAATACAGTGGAAAACGATATTATCCTTACCAATAAAATGGATTAATGTAGAGTTATCCTCAGCATTTGGTTGTTGCTTCCAATATTTTTCCCAATCCTTACCTTCGTCAATTGCCCACTGTTTAGTGGCAGAAATATAGCCTATCGGAGCATCCAACCATACATATAGTTTCTTTCCTTCCGCTTCATCCAATGGAACATCTACTCCCCAGTCTAAATCCCTAGTCATTGAACGTGGTTGTAATCCTGATTTTAACCATGACTGACATTGTCCAAAAACATTGGATTTTAACTCATTCTTTTTGCCTTCAATTAACCATTTTTCCAACCATGGTTGATATTTATCTAATGGCAAATACCAGTGTTTGGTTTCTTTAAGTACTGGTGCTTTTCCGCTAAGTGTAGACTTAGGGTTAATTAAATCCGTAGGATTTAAGGAAGTACCACATTTTTCACATTGGTCACCATAAGCTCCTTCATTTCCACAATGCGGACAGGTTCCAACGATATAGCGATCTGCTAGAAATTGATGATATTCTTCATCGTAATATTGTTCAGAGAATCGCTCAATAAACTCACCTTTTTCATATAAATTCAAAAAGAATTCTTGTGATAATTGATGATGGATTGGCTCTGAGGTACGATGGTAGATATTAAATGAAATTCCAAACTCTTCAAAGCTTTCTTTGATCTGTTGGTTGTATTTATCTATAATCTCTTGAGGCGTTACACCTTCTTTTTTTGCTTTGATGGTAATAGCCGCCCCATGCTCATCGGATCCACATACATAAACAACATCCTTGTTGTTCAAGCGCAAGAAACGTACGAAAATATCGCCGGGAATATAAGCTCCAGCAAGGTGACCTATATGTAATGGGCCATTAGCATATGGCAAGGCCGAAGTAATGGTATAACGTTGTTTACTAAATATATCCAATTTGATTGCAAATTAATGTTTAATAAAGAGCCCTTTTGGCTTAGGAAACAAAGATAAGGCAAATTGAAGTATTCTACTATCACTTAGGACATTTTCATGAAGAATAGCCAAAATAATTTTTTTAATCATAAAAATTATCTTCTTGATCTATGGTAAGAATGCTATTTTTAGGAATACGTATCTTCGATTCAGTTACAATAACTATTAATAATTATGAAAAATTCAAGAATTGACTTAGGACTATTGATCATTCGCTTAGGATTCGGATTGACGATGATTGCATTTCATGGCTTACAAAAATTAATGGGTGGCCCCGAAAGATGGGCTGGTATTGGAAAATCAATGGCAAATTTAGGGATAGATTTCATGCCTACGGTTTTTGGATTCAGTGCCGGATTAGCAGAAACATTAGGTTCTTTACTATTGATGCTCGGATTATGGACACGCCCAGCAGCAATAATTCTTGCAATAACCATGTTAGTCGCTACTTTGAACCACTTGGCAAAAGGAGATGGACTATCAGGTGCATCCCATGCAATTGAATTTATGATCGTTTATATTGCCTTCGCTATTATGGGGCCAGGTAAACTTAGTATTGATAAGAAATAATAGATTTTACATTAAAATAAAAAGGCTCTACTGAACAGTAGAGCCTTATATTTTTTTGATAAGAATTCTATTTAAATACCGTGGCGTGCCAACTGTCTTTCATTGGTACCTCCCATTTTTCTGCTAAATCGCCTTCTGTCTGAACTAAGTTATTGAAAACTATAGTATCAGCATTTACTTCACCTTCTTTGCACAAGGCTTCAAACACATCTCTTGACACCAATTGAATGTTGTTTTCATTATCTCTATAGCTGATCAGTGTTCTATTGAACAATCCTATATTAAGTTCTTCCTCCAACTCTTTCAAAATCCTTACAGATTTATCAATTGAACACCCAGTAACCTGAGCAATCTCTTCATCTACTGTAAGAACAATAAACAAATTATTAATAATTTCTGCCTTACCAGCTAATTGACTACCATGTGCAGTCCACTCTTTGATAAAAGAATCTAACTTAGCCTGAGCTATTTCATGCTCCGGTTGAGTAAAAAAACGATCTGCCTGATAAATCCAAACTTTTTTCATATCTCAAATTATTAATGAGTGTAATAAGGAGAAATCATCAGATACACAATTACTCCTGTTACTGCAACATAAAGCCACATTGGATAAGTGATGCGAGCCAATTTCTTATGGCGTTCATATGCACCAGCAATCCCTCTAACAAAAGTAAATAATACGAATGGGATAATGACCACCGATAAAATGATATGTGTCACAAGAATGAAAAAATACACATATCTAATGACTCCTTCTCCTCCATAACTGGTCGAAGTGGACGTCATATGGTAGGCTACATACATTAATAGGAATAAGGATGAGAAAACCATACATAACTTAATCAGGTTCTCATGCATTTTTGCATTTCCTCGCTTAATCGCAGCTACCGCAATTACTAAACAAACCGCAGTAAGTCCATTGATGGTCGCATAGATAGGAGGCAAAAAGCTAAGTGGTTCTACATCGTAGCCCATTTTCTTAAGGTTAATGCCAAATAACGCTGCCACTGCTAAAGGAATGATAATAGACAGGGTCCAAATTATTCCTTTATATTTCTTTTCTTCTTCTGTCATTCCCATAATTACTTTCTCTCTACTTTTAATGGATTATTTCTAACCTCTTCTACTAATTGAACTTTAATTTCATCCTCTAAACGATCTAATTCAGATCTCAATGAGATATCATAAAAACCACGAATTCGTTTTTGCGAATCAATAAGAACAAATTGATTACTGATAATAAATTTGCTACTATCTCCCGGAACTGCCATTGCTTCTATTAACATGGACGACCTTGCGTAATCAAAGATATCTACACTTGGTTTATTAACAACGAACCAATGTGGATTGATTCCTTTTTGATAAGGAGCAATATATTTTTGAAGATCCGATGCAGAGTCATGTGGATCTACAGAAATAGAATATAGTTCAACTTTCGGATTAGATTTGAATCTAGCAGCAATGGTACTCATATCGTGAACCAGCTGTTTTGATAATCCTTGATCTCTTGTATAAAATAAATGAACCACAGATACGGCTGTATCTGTTCCTAGAAATTTCACCGGTTTATCATCATAATTCATGAATTCTACCGGGGATAACTGATGAAAAATAGTATCCGGGATTTCTCTCCCCATTACTCGCCTCATTTCACCAGAAAGTTTTTTGTCTCCGAACACTGGTAACTTTAGATACTCATTAGAGCCCATTTTGTTAACCAGTATATATAAAAAACCTGGCACAAATAGAACAAGTGCCAGGATTATTAATTTTGATATATTTTTCGAACGAGTAGTTTTACTCATTACTTATATGCTTATTTATGTGGGAAAGTAGGCTGATGAGTCATTACAGTGTGTAAATAACCACCTTCAACCAACATTAATATAATGAAATAGATAATAAAGAAAAATACGACAGCACAGGTGACAATAAAGCTAGATTTCTCAAACTTCAAGTGCATGAAGAATGCTACGATGTAATATGCTTTTACTAATGTCAATGCAATATAAATTACATTAACTAGCATACCTTTTTGTAGGATTCCCCAGTGGTGTACAAATCCTAAAGCGATTAAGAATTCTAATGCTGTTAAAGCTAATAGAACAAAGAATACACTCCAGATACGTTTTTTATCCATTCCTTCGCCATGCGCATGCGCATCGTGCTCTGATATATGTTCGTGATTAGTCATGTTCAATGATGTTTTTTAAATCCTACAAAAATTATACTAGGTAGAAGAAGGTAAATACGAATACCCAAACTAAGTCTACAAAGTGCCAGTACAAACCTACTTTTTCAATCATCAAGTAAGTTCCTCTTCTCTCAAACGTATTGTTTAAGGTCATGCTCAACACGATAATGTTCAACAATACACCGATCGATACGTGGAATCCGTGGAAACCTGTAATGGTAAAGAATAAGTTAGAGAACTGCAATGCAGCTGTGTAGGAAATGTCTTTAGTAAAGTAAGGCTGTAATGCTGTGACGATTGCATCTGGATCTTCTAATCCTGTAGCAGGGTTTTGACCGAACCAGAATCCCATGTGGTGCAAGTGAGACCATTCTAAAGCTTGACAGCCTAAGAACATAAGACCACCTAAAATAGTCCACAACATCCATTTAACAACCTCTTGTTTCGAATTTCGATGTCCTGCTTCAACGGCTAAAACCATCGTTACGGATGACATAATCAAAATAAAGGTCATGATACCCACAAAAACCAACGGTTGGCCTGAATCAGCGATCCCCGGAATCGATTGGAATACTTTATCCGCATCAATCCAGCTAGGTTGCGCAAATTTTTGAGCACCATAATAAATCAAGAATGCAGAGAATGTAAATGCATCTGATACTAGGAAAAACCACATCATGATCTTTCCATACTCTAAGTTCCAAGGTGATTTACCTCCGCTCCAAGGTCCTTGTTTTACCTTATCCAATTGCGATACTGTTGTACTCATTGTTTACTGTTATTGATTCAAAAGTAAGAAAACATAAATATAAATCCATAATAGATCTAGAAAATGCCAAAAAATCGAGGCAAGTTCCATCCGGAAAATGTTGTTATCCAAAGCAATCTTCCTAACTGCTCCAATATAACATCTAACCAACACCAATATTCCGGCTATGATGTGGGCTAAGTGTAAGCCTGTAAATACGTAAATGAACGATTGTGATGCATTGCTGTTTACAAAAGTAATCCCTCTGTGGAACAACACTGACCAAGCTTCAACTTGCAACCAAAAGAACACGACTCCTAATACAATAGTAATTAGTAAAAAGATCTTTTGTTTTGCTATCTGATTAGCTTTTACCGCTTTGTAAGCAAAGTGCATGCTAATACTGCTCAATACAATTACCGTGGTACTATAAATAAATGCATGTGGTAGAATAGTTTTAATCCCTTTATCCACTCCACTTGCGGTATATACTATAAATCCACTGGTTAAAGCAGCAAACATCATGAACATCCCGATTATTCCAAGCCAAAGATTAAATTTCTTAGCTTTTCTTGATTTTAGTAGTTCTTCATTCATCAACTCTTGCTTATCCATAGATAATTGTAATTCCATTTTTTATTTAAAAGGTATAAAGTCAAACAACAATACTAACTGGGTTAGTGGTAAGTAGGCAAAAGATGTAAACATAATCTTCTTTGCTGTACTTACTTCCATTTTTTGTAAGTGTTGCAGACCATACCAGGTGAAAAGTAATCCACCGATTAAGGATAAGATGGTAAAAACCCAACCTCCTATTCCATAATACATTGGTAGAAAACCAATTGGAATCATTAACAAACATGAGATAAATATAAACCATGCTGATAATTTATCCTTTCTGGTTGTAGGCAATAACCTAAAACCTGCTCTTTTATAATCATCATCCGACACCCAAGCAATGGCCCAAAAATGGGGAAATTGCCAAAAGAACTGAATTGCAAACAAAACCAATGGAGTAATAACAACTGCTTGTTCACTAACTTCTGCATATGCCAATCCGAAACCTGCGGATTTGAATGCAGCATAGTATCCAATTAGTGGAGGTAATGCTCCTGGTATTGCGCCGACCCAAACGGCGATCGGTGATTTTTGCTTTAACGGGGTATACACAAATGCATACAAGAAAATTGAAAATACTGAAAGTAAACCTGCAATAAAATTCAATCTCACTAAGATTAACGTTCCGGCAATTCCCATGAACACGCTTAAAATCAATGCCTGTCCGGTGGTCATTCTTCCTGCTGGAAGTGGTCTATCCTCGGTACGCTTCATTAATTTATCAAGATCCTTTTCTATGATCTCATTAAATCCATTCGCCGCACCAGTTACTAAAAACCCACCAATCGTTAATAATGCCCAATTAAACCAGATTATATCTCCTTGCTGTGTAGCTCCAATTAAAAACGAAATCGAAGCAGAGAACACAACTGTTAGCGTAAGCCTCAGCTTGACAAGTTTATTAAAATCTGAAATAAATTCCTTCATAGTCAAAATATATCCTTAAACAGTTGCTGAAGTAAGTTTTGATGGCTTATTCAGAATCAACAATAAATAATATTGTGCTCCAACCAATAAACTTGCAATCACTAAATGTACTGTTTGTGCAACTGCAGGAACATGAAACCTTGCCAAAATAATTCCTGACAACATCTGTATACAAACCAACACTAACGATATCTTGGCATAATTAAATTGAACTGTTCCATTCAACTCAGATGCTCTAAGCTTGAAGTATAAAAATACAGTCAAAGCTAAAGTAACATATGCTAAGATGCGATGTGTATGATAAGGCAACCCAATGGATTCAATCCATTCACTCCGCGGAAGTCCTTGTTGATTCAAATGATCAATCACTTCTCGGACTTCTGTCCCAAACACAACTTGAACAACTAATAGTGCAATTGAAATCAATGTAATCCAAGTGAAACTCTGATTTCTATTTTTCAAGTACTTGTCATTCCTAAATTTGATAGCCCAATAGTACGTTTGAATTGCTATACAAACGATTATCAATGCTAACAACATGTGAATGGTAATGACCCAAGGTGTTAGGTTTGTTGAAACAACAATTGACCCTAACCAGGCTTGTATCACAACGACAATAAGATTAAGAACGCTCCATATTGCTATGGCTTTTTTCTTTTTCCAATAAGTAAAAGAATATATTGCTGTAAACAGCATACTGAAACCGGCTAAAACTCCAGTCAGACGATTAACATACTCTGTCCAAGTTTTTACAGCATTGAACTCTTCATGTTCATGGATGGTTTCATCGTGTCGAATCTGATCTGCTAGATTTGAATAGCCAAAGGCTTCTATCATTTTTGCAAATCGTTCATTCTTTTTGACTCTACCTTCGACATAATGTTGCTCATAGCCTTCAGGCAATTGAGAAACATCGGTCGGCGGAATAATCCTGTTGAAACACTTTGGCCAATCCGGACAGCCCATTCCTGAACCTGTACTCCGAACGACACCACCTGCTGTTATTACTAAGAAAAGAACGAAAATCGTGATCTTATTTATCCGTATAAAACGCTTTTCAGCTGCTGGATACATAGATCTCTCCTTTTACATTAAAAAGTATAAAGAGAGGTAGGTAATAACCTACCCTTCTTCTTCTCTGTTATGCTCACGATTGTAAGCTTTTTGAGCCGCAATTCCTTCTTCATTGCCATCCCAGTCATGCAATAAGTTTGAACTCATTGTTTGAGAAAGAGGAGTGCTTTGAGGAATGAAATCCAGATCATTTCCAGGCTTACTGTAATCGTATGGCCAACGGTATACTGTAGGGATTTCTCCGGGCCAGTTTCCGTGAATATGTTCTACTGGAGTAGTCCACTCCAATGTATTTGAATTCCAAGGGTTTTGCGGAGCACGCTTTCCACACCAAATTGATCCGAAAAAGTTCCACAAGAATGCTACCTGACCAACAGCTGAAACAATTGCTGCCCAAGTAATCAATAAGTTAACTGATACCCATTTCTCCATGAAAGGGAATTCAGTAAATGCATAGTAACGACGAGGAACTCCGTCAATACCCATAAAGTGCATTGGGAAGAATACCAAGTACGCGCCAATGAATGTTAACCAGAAGTGGAAATATCCTAAACGCTCGTCCATCATACGACCGAACATTTTTGGATACCAGTGATAAACACCCGCCAACATACCGAAGATAGATGCAGAACCCATTACCAAGTGGAAGTGAGCTACTACAAAATAAGTATCATGTAAGTTGATATCTAATGCAGCATTACCTAAATACAATCCTGTTAAACCTCCTGATACGAAGAACGAAACCATACCGATTGCAAACATCATCGCTGGAGTAAAACGGATATTTCCTCTCCATAATGTTGCGATATAGTTGAACGCTTTTACAGCGGAAGGTACCGCGATAATCAAGGTAGTGATCATAAATACACCTCCCAAGAATGGACTCATACCTGTTACGAACATGTGGTGACCCCAAACGATGAAAGATAATACTGTAATACCTACTAATGAATAAACCATCGCATGGTAACCAAAGATTGGTTTACGTGAGTTTGTAGAAATAATCTCTGAAGTCAAACCTAATGCAGGCATAACTACGATATATACCTCAGGGTGACCTAAGAACCAGAACAAGTGTTGGAACAAGATAGGTGAACCACCTTCGTTAGGTAGAATAGTACCTTGAACAACTAAGTCTGATAAATAGAATGAAGTACCTACTGAACGGTCAAAGAATAATAATACTACCGCGGATACTAATACCGGGAAAGATAATAAACCTACGATAGCAGTTAAGAAGAACGCCCAAATAGTAAGAGGCATTTTCCATAATTCCATACCTTTAGTACGCATGTTTAACACTGTAGAAATGTAGTTTACACCACCTAATACCTGTGAAGCGATAAATAAAGCCATAGAAATTAACCATAAGGTCATCCCTAATCCAGAACCAGCAATTGCTTTAGGCACCGCCGATAATGGAGGATAGATCGTCCATCCAGCAGATGCAGGTCCACTTTCAATAAAGAAAGAAGCAACCATGATCACACATGCTGTAAAGAAAAACCAGTATGATAACATGTTCATCAATGGAGATGCCATATCTCTAGCTCCCAATTGATAAGGAATTAACAAGTTACTGAATGTACCTGATAAACCTGCTGTTAATACAAAGAATACCATCATGGTACCGTGAATGGTCACCAATGAAAGGAAAAAATCCGGTCTAATACGACCCCCTTCAGCCCATTTTCCTAAGAAAACCTCAAGAATTGGAAACTCATGATCAGGCCATGCTAATTGAATACGGAATAAAATCGACAGGATCATAGCGAAAACCGCCATTATGATACCAGTGATCAAGAACTGCTTAGCAATCATCTTATGATCTTGACTGAAGATATACTTCGTCAAAAACGTCTCATGATGGTGATCATGTGATCCGTGATGAGCTGCGTCGTGCGATATAACTGTAGTTGACATATTCTATTTAAATTCTCTGTTATATTTAATTTAATGAAGCCGCGATACGGTCATTCTTCTCTGTGTTTTCTCCTTCTGCTTGAGCAAACTCTTTTTGAAGGTCTTCAGTGAAGAATTTAGCTTGTTTGCTTAACCACTCTTTGTACTCAGCTTCTGTAACAACTCTTACATTCTTCTGCATGTTGTAGTGAGACTCTCCACAGATTTTCGCACATAACATTACGAAGTTATACTGAGGATCATTCATCTTATCACGCATCTCATCAGTTGTGATGGTTGGTGTAAACTGGAAGTAGTTTGTCATCCCTGGTACTGCGTTGATTTGAACACGGAAATCAGGAATATAGAAAGAGTGAATAATATCTTTAGACATAATGTGGAAACGAACTGGCTTGTTAACCGGAATTACGATCTCATCACCTTTCACATCATCCCACGCTGTCTTGTCATTATAGTCAATACCGTATGAGTTTAATGGTGTAGTTAATTTGTAATTACGCTTACCAAATTCACCATCCGCTCCTGGATAACGTACTGTCCACATAAATTGTTCCCCTAATACCTCAATCTGTAATGCTGATTTCTTCAAATCTTCAGGGATATTAGTAATTGAACGCCATGTAAAGAATCCGAACAATACCAAAATTGTTAATACAACTGCAGGTACAATCGTCCATAATCTCTCAATAGCATCATTATGAGGATAGAAATACGCTTTGCGCTTAGCACGCATTCTGTAGATATAGGTAAAGGTTAATAATAAAATATGAACCAATACTAATACGATGGTAATAATAACCGTAGTGATGATAAACATCGTATCGATATCCTTACCATGCTCTGTTGCAGCAGGTCTCCATGACCAGCTACCCCATACTGCGTATCCGTAGTATACAAATCCTAAAAATCCAACCAAGAAAACAAATAACAATCCCGCTTGAAGCGTGTTATTTGCCAATGGATTGTATTTTCCATTTACTTTTTTAGTCAATACATAGATTGACTGTACTTTACCAATTACTGCAACTACTGTACAGATAAATAAGAAAAGTAAAATATAATAAGTCAAGTTCTTATATACTTGAGGATCAATTTTCTTTTCTTCTTTTTGTGTAGTTGTAGCAGCAGGTACTACCGTGCTGCCTGAAGTATCTGATGCTGAAACGCTAGCTGAATCTGTTGCAGCTACAGCCGCAGCAGAACTGTCAGCAGGGGCAGCAGCCGAATCTGCAGTAACTGCAGGTGTTGCCGCTTGCTCAACCTTAGCTGTATCAGCTGCTTGATCCTGAATGGAAGCCATCGCAGGAGCAGCAAACAATAGGTTAATAGCTAATAAGCCTCCAAATAAGGACTTAAATCTGTTATGTAATTTAAACTTCATCTCTTATGACACGTTTGAACGTTATTTCAACTTAATCTCTATTAAATTTGATGGTGTAAACTCTCATCCAAGAATGGGTGATTCTTCGGAACTAAAGCATGTTTGCTCAATTTCGACAGAACTAAGAAAGTAAAGATTCCAACAAATCCTATTGCAGTACCAATCTCAACAATACCAAAGCCTCTGTGATTCTCAACAGTACCCGGCATAATCATGATATAATAGTCTAACCAGTGACCCAACAATAATACGATCGATACGAATAACATCATATTTTGCTTACGTTTTGCATCACGGTCAACCAATATTAATAATGGCGCCACAAAGTTAATAATAATGTTAATCCAAAACCAAGGCTTATATTCTGGCTCCCAACGTTTATAGAAATAAACCGTTTCCTCTGGAATGTTTGAATAGTAAATCAACATAAATTGTGCAAACCATACATAGGTCCAGAAAATTGAGAAACCAAACATTAATTTACCTAGGTCATGTAAGTGGTTTTCATTAACCCAATTCATGTAACCTGCTTTTTTAAGCAAAATTAAGATTACAGTAATCGCTGCTAATCCACTAACCCACATTGCTGCGAAGTTATACCAACCGAACATAGTTGAAAACCAGTGTGCCTCTAATGACATGATGGTATCAAATGACCAAATTGGGGTAGTAAATCCGAAGATTACTAAAAAGATAGCCGATAATTTAAAGCTCTTTTTATAAGAATTTAATCCACCTGCTAAATCCTCATTGTAAGATAATTTCGCAAGGATAAAAGCAAAAATGCTATAACTACCCATGAAAATAATCTGACGGATTAAAAATCCTGGTACATTTAAGAAAGCAGATTTTCCAGCAACTAAACTATCATAGTTCGGGCTGTTTGGATCTGTTAATCCATCTGCATGCCAGTGGTGGTATAAATTATGTGTTGATAAACCTAATGCTACAATGATTAATAAAATGATTGAAGCAATCGGTAAAATACTAGCCATTGCTTGTGGAATACGGATTAATCCCGCAGACCAAGCTGATTGAGTTACTAGTTGTAAGGCAACGAAAAACGCTCCAGCTGCACAAACACAAGTAAAATAATATCCCATCAATAATAAATTGGCATATGTACGCTCAACCATTATATGGTCACTTGATAGTAAGCCAAATGCAATTGCGGCTATCCCTACAACGATCGCAACTAAACTCAGGACCTTAGCGGTACCTGCGAATTTAAATTGCTCGCTGAAATTATAATCGTGATGATGATTGTGAGTTCCCATTTATAATATCGATGTTAAATTATTTTTTTTGTAATTCGTGAACATACATTACCACTTTCCAACGCTCCTCTGGAGATAATTGAGAGGCATGTGAGCCCATCGCATTATAACCATAAGTAATAGTGTGGTAAATTTTACCATCTGTTAACTCAGACATTTGTCCTCCTCTTGAAGATGGAGTTCCTGCTGATTTTTGATAGGATGGCGGCGGAGGAAAGTTCTCTAAAGCACGCTTACCTCTTGAATCTTCAACCTCTCTATCTTTTGTAATGGTTCCATCACCTGCACCTTCTTTACCATGACAAACCGCACAGTAGGTTAGGTATAAGGCTTCACCTTCTTTCAAGTGAGTCGGATTTACAACAATTGGATTCTTCAACTCCAATCCTGCACGCTCATATTCTTCAACAGAATTCCCGTAATCAAAACGGTCAAATCCAATCGGATTAGAACCCTGTGGCGGAGTTTGAGCAGTAATATTGTTCTTAAAATTCTTATTTGGCTGATCCGGATTAAAAGCAATCGGATCATACATATTACGTGAGAATTCCCATCCTGCACTGCGAGTGGTGCCATCTCCGCATGAAGAAACAACTGCTGTTAAAGCCACAGCAACACATACAGTTCCAAGAAAATTCTTTTTATTCATAACTAACATATTTTCTTTCATTGTACTTAACTTCTACTGCTCCTGCTTCTTTCAATAAGCCATCGATCAACGCATGGTCAGTATTTTCATTCGCATCTACTGCAATAATAAAACGATCATCCGTTGCTCTCAAGTCCATTACACGTGGTGCGCGGCCTGGAAACAAATGATTACGGAAAAAGAACGTTGCAACCATACCTAAGGCACATAATAAAATAGTCACCTCAAATGTTACCGGAACAAAGTTTGGTAATGGCATGGATGGCTTTCCCCCTACGTTCATCGGCCAATCATACGACATGGTGTAAAACAAAAGACTAAATCCTAAACATGTTCCCAATGCACCAAAAATAAATGCCGCAATGGGTAATCTTGATGGTTTAACACCTAACTTAGCCTCAATCCCGTGGATTGGCATCGGTGTGAAACAATCGTAAATGCTAATATTGTTTGCTTGCAACTTGTCAATCCCATGCATCATTTCATCAGGATCAGCAAAACTACCTAGTATATATTTTGTATTGCTCATTGCTATTATTTTTGATGTAATGCTTTAATATCCGATTCTGTTACTGAATCATATTTCTCCAATGAATCTCTGAAGTACTCAACTTGCTCCTCAGGGAATGCACCTTCTTGTACAAGTTTAGTTTTATGCTGTAAGCTTGAGCTTTTCAACAATAACTTAACCTCTGCAATCGCAATACCTGGTAAGAAACGAAGGAATAATAAGAATAAGGTAAAGAATAGTCCAATTGATCCTACGAAGATACCTACGTCAACCCATGTAGGGTAGAACATTGCCCATGACGATGGTAAGTAATCGCGGTGTAATGATGTTACGATAATTACAAAACGCTCAAACCACATACCGATGTTTACTACAATCGATAAGATCCATGAAATAGGAATACTTGTACGAATCTTTTTAAACCAGAATAACTGTGGTGAAATTACGTTACAGGTCATCATCGCCCAGTAAGCCCAAGCATATGGTCCAGCAATACGGTTTGCAAATGCATACATCTCGTATTCTGATCCTGAGTACCATGCAATGAATAACTCAGTTAAGTAAGCAATACCTACGATTGATCCTGTAGTCATGATAATCTTGTTCATGGCTTCAATGTGGAACATCGTAATGTAGTCCTCAAAGTTCATTACTTTACGTAAAATCAACAATAAGGTCTGTACCATCGCAAATCCTGAGAAGATCGCCCCTGCAACGAAATATGGAGGGAAGATCGTCGTATGCCATCCTGGAATAACCGAGGTAGCAAAGTCCATGGATACGATCGTGTGTACTGATAATACTAATGGAGTTGAAATACCTGCTAAAATCAAGGAAACAATCTCAAATCGTTGCCATGTTTTAACCGAACCATTCCATCCAAATGATAAGATTGAATATACTCTTTGTTTGATACCTGTAGCACGGTCGCGAACCGATGCAATATCAGGTAATAGACCACAGTACCAGAATACTAAGGATACTGTGAAGTATGTAGAGATCGCAAATGCATCCCATACTAGTGGTGAGTTAAAGTTAACCCATAATGATCCGAATTGATTTGGCAATGGGAAAATCCAATATGCCAACCATGGACGTCCCATGTGAGCTACAACGTAGGTAGCAGCACAGATAACGGCAAAGATTGTCATCGCCTCAGCCGATCTGTTAATGGAGTTACGCCAGTTCTGACGGAAAATTAATAATACTGCGGAGATCAAAGTACCAGCGTGACCAATACCAACCCACCATACGAAGTCGGTGATATCCCATGCCCAACCTACTGTCTTGTTTAATCCCCAAGCGCCGATACCCGTCCAAAACGTGTATCCAACACTCACAACCCATAACATCGCGCCTAAGGCAGCTACGGTAAAACCGATCCACCACGCTTTGTTTGGTTTATTTTCAACCGGAAGTAAGATATCATCTGTAATCTTTGCATAGGTGATATCCTTGCCGGTGATTAATGGTTCTCTTAATATTGATTCGTTATGCGATGACATAGTTATTTTATTTCAGTCTAGAATAAATTATGCTTCAAATGTGTTTCTTACCTTCGTCATATAACCAATATTTGGTTGTACGTTGATTTCTTCAAGCACATAATAAACACGCTCATTACGTAATGCTTTAGAAACTTCTGACTCTGGATCGTTTGCATCACCAAAGATGATTGCGTTTGCCGAACATGCTGATTGACACGCCATTTTGATATCCCCGTCTTTTACTTTACGGTTCTCTACTTTAGCCTGCAATTTACCAGCTTGGATACGTTGGATACACATCGAACATTTCTCCATAACCCCACGTGAACGAGTGGTTACATCCGGATTCAATACTAATTGGGTGAACTCGTTGTTCAAATAATTGTCAAAACGAGAATCATTCCAGTAGTTGAACCAGTTGAAACGACGTACTTTATATGGACAGTTGTTCGCACAATATCTTGTACCAAAACAACGGTTATAAGCCATGTGGTTTAATCCTTCTGAAGAGTGTACTGTCGCTAATACCGGACATACAGTCTCACAAGGCGCATGCTCACAGTGCTGACATAACATCGGTTGATAAACAACTGTTACATCCTCATAGTCATAACCTTCTGCCTTAGCAATCTCTTTTTCTTTCGTTAATTTACCTTCACCTGTATTAAGTGTGTAATAACGGTCAATACGCAACCAGTGCATCTCACGACGACGACGAACCTCATCACGACCTACAACAGGTACGTTGTTCTCAACACTACATGCAACAATACATGATCCACATCCTGTACAAGCGTTCAAATCAATCGCCATCACCCAACGGTGGCCTGGCTGCTCAAACTTATTCCATAAGTCATAAGTTTGGTGCTTATCAGAAAAACGTCCTGATTCTGAATTAGGATCTTTTAAGTAGTTTGCAAAGGTAGTCTCACGAATAATGTTACGACCTTCAATAGTGTGGTGAGTTTGTGTTTGAGCCAATTCATAAATTCCAGAAGCTTTCGAAATCGTAGCTTTTGAAGTAAATTGAATCGTGCCGTTTACTAAACTAGCAAATGGATAAGCATTTACACCTACATTGTTACCAGCCTTACCTACTTTCGTACGTCCATATCCTATCGCAACTGAAACAGTTCCTCTAGCTTGACCTGGTTGTAACAATACTGGAAGGTCTACTTTATAACCATTCGCCTCAACTGTAACTTTTCCTGTTTCTTTAACACCTAATTCCTCAGCATCTGCCGGGTTAATAGCTGCAAAGTTATCCCAAGTTACTTTTGAAACTGGATCTGGCAACTCTTGTAAATAAGCGTTGTTCGCCCAGCGTCCGTCTCTAATATTTGGTGATTCGTAAACTTTTAATTCTACTCCGCCAGCAACACGTTTTGCATCATTTGCAATCGCTGTTGCAGCAGCATTTACATCTACATTAGCTGCATATGATGAACCTGTAGTCGATCCTTTGAAAACAAAACCTTGTTGCAAAACATCTTTCCAAGTTTTTCCTGTACCAGCCAAAATGTTAGCTTCCCAGTTTTCTTTTACGAAATCGTGGATAGCTTTATTCAATCCAGCCCAGTTGATTAAACTTTGCTCCGCTTGACGCGTATTGAATACTGGATTAATTGTAGGTTGAACAATCGTGAATAATCCTTCTTTAGCAGAAGCATCACCCCATGATTCCAAGAATGTACTGTTGGTCGCGATAGCTTTCAATTCTGAAGCTGTCTCGTCAGCACGGTCTGCAAAAGAAACTGTATAATCAATCTTTTTGATTGCAGCACTTACATCTTCAGCCTTAAAGTAATCATAAACTGGGTTTGTATTCCAGAAGATCGCTACTCCTACTTGTCCCGCTTTAGCAGCAGTTAAGAATGTTTGGAATGCTGAATCAGATCCTTGATGTTGTTTTGAGAAATTATCTAAGTCGATAATTGCTCCATAAGCTCCTAATGCTGTATTGATCGCATTTACTAAGGCTTGAACATTGATATCGTTAGATCCTGCAACAACAACTGAAGACCCTTTGGAGTTCAATAATTCTTTTGCAGCAAGCGTAATCGCTGTTTTTGCTTTTGCATTGTTTGTACCGCCAGCAATAGATTGTCCAGTAATTGCATTATATAAGCTGATTAATACAGCTCCTTCTTCCGAAGGTTTAATCGCAATACGAACGTCTGCATTTGAACCAGTCATTGATAAGCCTGATTCAAATTGAATATGACGTGACATCTTACCACCTTTTAGTGATTTGTAGTCACGATTTTTAATATAATCTTGTGTATGCTCTTCACCTGCTACCCATGTGCCCAAGAAATCTGCTGCTACTGAAACAACAACCTGAGCCTTATCAAAATGATAAGTAGGAACAACTGCTTTACCAAATGAAGCTCTGTTTGCTTCAATGATACCGCTATAAGATACTGCATCAACTTGTACGTGTTGTGTTGCAGGATACTTAGCTGCTAATGCAGCAATTGCTGCCAATGAGGAAGGACTGTTAATTGTATTTGAAACAATTGTGATTTGCTTTCCTGCTGCTTGAGCTTTATTTAATGCATCAACTACCGCTTGATCTAATTTCGCCCATTCTACATCTCTACCTCCAATTTGAGGATTCTGTAATTTGGACATATCATATAAGTCAAGTACTGCAGCTGATGTTGAAGCGTCTGTACCTTGATTCAAACCAATTCCATTTGGATTTGCTTCCAATGAAATAGGTCTTCCTTCTCTTGTTCTAACAATTACACTTTGACCATTGAAGGAAGAAGCGTAGAAGTTAGGCACACCTGGTGTTACTTCCTCTGGCTTGATCACATAAGGCACTGCCTTGTGAATTGGCGTACGGTTACAAGCTGCTAATGTAACAGCCCCTAAACCAAAACCTAAAGCTTTCAAAAAGTCACGACGAGGTGTCTTGGTACTTAAACCAGCTTCATTTAACACATCTTCTACGGGAATAGGCTCAGCAAACTCACTCTTGCTTCCTTCAACAAAAGCAGGAGTTTGATTCAATTCCTCTAAACCTTTCCAATATTTTTTATTGCTTTCCATTTAAGCTATATATAAGATTCCGTTATTCTAAATTAATTTATTAATAGTGACACTTACCACACTCTAATCCACCGATCATTGCAGCTGTCATCTTCTCACCTTTCTTCAACTTATCGTGAGCCTCGATCAATTGATCGTAATATGCATTGTCTGTATTTACAGATGTCTCTCTGTGACAGTCAATACACCATTTCATCGTAAGTGGAGAATATTGATAAACTTCTTCCATATCTTGGATAGGTCCGTGACAAGTTTGACACTCTACTCCCGCAACAACTACGTGTTGTGAGTGGTTGAAGTATGCAAAGTCTGGTAAATTATGAATCCTAACCCATTCAATAGGTCTTGTATTTGTTCCATAAGTTCTAGCTTCTGGATCCCAATCTACCGCACGGTATAATTTTGCAATCTCTGGTGAAATCTCGCCATCGTAATGATCTGATCCTGTAATCGTGTTATGACAGTTCATACAAACATTCGCAGATGGAATAGAAGCATTTTTAGATTTAAAGGCACCACCGTGACAATACTGACACTCAATTTGGTTAACCCCAGCGTGAATCTGATGCGAGAATTTAATAGGTTGAACCGGTTTGTAACCCTCATGAACACCTACGTTCCACATAGTTTTCCAACCAGCAACTCCTAATAAGCCCACAAACATTAATACCACAAAGAATACTAGCTTTTTGTTCTTTAAAAATGCCTTAGCAAATTTTACAGAACCGCTCTCTCCTTCTTCGTCGTTTTTAGCTTGAGCTTCATCAATCGCTGCCTTGTTATTTTCAATAACACGCTCTAATGTTTTTGTTACTCTGTTCAACGCAAAGATCACAGCAACAGCTACGACAACTAAAGCAATCAATCCAATGATCATCAAGTTGTTCGCATCTGAACTACCAGAACCTGCGCCTCCAGCTGGTGCGGCAGCTTTCTTCTCAGCTTGCTTAACCTCTTCTGCTTGCAAATACGCAATGATATCCTTAATATCACCTTCTGAAAGGTTTGCATAAGGAGCCATCGTTGTAGCAAATTGAGATTTCAACTCAACTGCTTGTGGATCGCCTGAATCAATCATCCCTTGCGGGTTGTGGATCCATTTAACAATCCATCCTTCTTCACGGCGCTCTGACAAGCCAGCTAAATCTGGACCAGTCAATTTCTTACCAACTGCGTGACATGAATTACACGCATTCGACTTGAATAGCGCTGCACCATTCGCAGCATCCTGCGCCTGCGTGGTAGTAGTAACGGCAAATAACAATACCAAACTGATTGATATTGACTTCGCAAGTCTTCCCAAAACGGATGAGATATTTCTCATATTTAGCACTTTATACTATTTTATGTGTAATAATTAATTGTTGACTCTCCAGTACATGTACTCAATACCGTACAAAACAATGCACAAAAGTATAACTTATTAAGCAATCCCTGACAATTTGATGACGTAATTTGTCAATTTATAATCATTCTAAATAGAACCGCTTTTAGCGCTCTAGGACAACACAAATTAACATTCAATTGATATTTCTTATTATCTATTTTCGTAAATTAGTCCCTCTATGAAAGCAATATATTGCATATTAATTTTAATTATTTTATCTGGTTGTGCCCATTCACAATCAAATCAAGCGCATGAAAACATGGACCAAAACAAAAAATACAACGAATTAACCCCTGAAGAACAGTATGTAATCCTCCAAAAAGGAACCGAAAGACCTTTTACCGGGGAACTGTTAAACAACAAAGAAAAGGGAACTTATGTTTGTAAAAGATGTGACGCACCCCTCTATAATTCGGAAGATAAATTTGAATCGCATTGTGGATGGCCTAGCTTCGATGATGAAATCCCTGGTGCGGTGAAAAGAGTAATCGACGCCGATGGTCGCCGAACTGAAATTATTTGTAACGCCTGTGGTGCCCACTTAGGCCATGTTTTTGAAGGCGAAAATTTCACCTCCAAAAACACTAGGCACTGCGTGAATTCTATTTCAATGAAGTTTGTTCCAGCGTCTCCTCAGAAATAACTGAGGACCCGCGAACCAATAACTCACTAGGAATTACAATCTTTTGTAATTCCTTATTTTTTCCCTTGATCTCGTTCAATAGCGTATGAATCAACTCATTCGCTATCGCAGAGGTATCTTGTGTAACAACACTAATCCCCGGCTCATATAACTTAAATAACGTATGGTCATCAAATGCTACCATATTCGGCAATTTCATGTTATACTTCTTCACCGCTTTCAGACCGTCAATCCCCAAATAATTCGTCGCAAATAAAACCGCATCCAAATTATTCGCACTAATAAAATCGTGAATTTGATCAACCGCCGAATCCTCATTCTCATCAATCTTCACTTTTTTAATATAAGCTTGTTGCTGATACTCATCAATCGCCTTCATATATCCATCCAAACGATCTCGCATCTGTGTCTGATTCGAATATAAGGATACAAAACCAACGCGCTTATTCATCGGATTCTCCAATAAATGCTTCGTCGCATCAAAGGAACCATTAAAGTTGTCCAACACAACATAATGCGTCTCCAATTGTGGAATATATCGGTCAAATAACACTAAAGGAACGTTGTTCTTGATCAAATTCGCCAAGGTATCGTCTAACCCTTCTGGCGGAGTAATAATATACCCATCTACCTGGCGGTCATAAAATAATTGAATCAATTCTCTCGCCTTCGTTTCATCATTATCCATACTGCAATAAATGATATGATAACCATTATCATAAGCAATACGCTCAATATACTTGGCTACATTTGAGAAAAAAGGATTGGAAATATCTTCAACAATCAAACCCAATATCTTGGATTGACCGGTGCGTAAACTCTGGGCTAATTGGTTGGGCTTGTAACCCACTTTTTTTACATAATCTAGTACACGCTTTGTCAATCCCTCACTGATCCGCTTCTCCTTCGCTTTCCCATTTAATATAAAGGAAACTGTCGTTACGGATACACCAAGGTTTTTGGCAATGTCACTAATTAATATTCTTTTTCTCATGTTAGGTTAATAAAAATGCAATTCAAAATCTATCAAATATATAAACTCGGCTAAATTTTAGCAAATTTATGCTAAAGATAATGCTAAAAATTTGGCTAAAAGGGTTTATTAGGTTTAAAAACGTACATTTGTTTTCGTACACTATTTATAACGGCTTTTATGAACTTACATTATAAATCTTACACAAAAATTTTTATGTCCGCTGCATTGATCGCCCTAACTATCGGAAAATCAAACGCTCAGCAGTTGACAAAATATGTAGACCCTTTCATCGGTACAGGTGGACATGGTCATACTTATCCCGGTGCAACAGTCCCGTTTGCATTGGTCCAATTATCTCCAGATAATGGAAAAAACGGCTGGGATTGGGTGAGTGGATATCACATTTCCGCAGATTCAATCGCTGGATTTAGTCATATGCACCTCAGTGGAACGGGAATTGGAGATTGGCTTGATATTGCGATTATGCCTCTAATAAATCCTATCCCTCAAAAAGACCTGGATACCAGAGTAAAATTCTCTCATGACAATGAAAATGCTAGCCCAGGTTTTTATGCAGTAAAATTAGATAATGGGATTCAAGCTAATCTTACCTCAACTGAACGTGTTGGATATCATCAGTACTTATTTCCAAACGCTGCAAACCCTACCATACGTTTGGATCTCGGACATGCATTCAACTGGGACAGACCTATGGATACCGAAATCCAAATCTTAAATGATAGTACAGCAATCGGGAAAAGATACTCCTATGGCTGGGCTAATCAGCAACATATATATTTTGCGCTCCGTTTTAATAAGGACTTCAAATCGTATTTGTTAAATGGACAAAAATCCAACTCCAAAAAAATTGGACAAACCAATGACTCCAGACAGGGCCCAATAAATGCAGTAAATGCCCAATTTACATTCCCTGGAAGCACTGAGATAGAATTAAAAGTCGCCCTATCTACAACATCTACTGAAAAAGCATTATTGGCTTTGCAGGAAATCCCTAATTGGAATTTTAATCAGGTCAAACAAAACGCAGAAAACCAATGGGAAAAGGAACTTGCTAAAATAAAAGTCGAATCTAAGGATGAAACCTTAAAAAAGATTTTCTATTCTGCTCTTTACCACACTGCTGTCTCCCCTACCTTGTATTCCGACCAAGATTCGGAATATAAAAACTATAAAGGTGAGACCCATAAAATGCCTAATAACGGCCAAAGGTACACGCTGTTCTCATTATGGGATACTTTCCGTGCCTTAAAACCGCTGTTCACCATTACTCAACCTGAGAGATATACCGACATGATGAATAGTATGTTGGCATTCTATGATGAAAATGGTTTATTGCCAGTTTGGGATTTAAGTACTTTCGAAACCAATACCATGACGGGCTACCATGCCGTACCTGTCCTTGCAGATGCTGTCCTGAAAGATATCCCTGGAATTGATCAGGAAAAAGCTTTTCAAGCCATGCTGGCAAGTGCTAACCAAAAAATCAGAGAAGTACCTGATTATATTCAATATGGCTATGTTCCTCAAGATGTCAATGGAGGATCAGTAACTTCTACCTTGGAATATGCTTTCGATGATTATTGTATTTCTTTAGTCGCTAAAAAATTAGGCAAGAATAAAGAATATCGAGAATATACCAAACGTGCTAAAAATTATATCCAGCTCTTTGATCCGAATTCTGGATTCATGCGTGCTAAGTTAAAAGATGGAAAGTTTGTGGAACCTTTCGACCCTTTTTACTCTGAACATGAATTCTCTAAAAGCCAATACATAGAAGGTAATGCTTGGCAACATTCATTCTTTGTCCCGCACGATGTCCGTGGACTTGCTAAACTATTCCCGAAAAAAGATGGCTTAGACAGAATGTTGGATACATTATTTAAAACACCATCCTATATGACTGGTGAAAACCAATCTCCTGATGCAAGCGGTTTTATAGGTCAATATGCCCATGGGAATGAACCTAGCCACCATATCGCTTACATGTATTCCTATTTAGGTAAGCCTTGGAAAACGCAAGAAAAGGTAAGAGCAATAATCGACTCCATGTATCATGACAAACCTGATGGATACGCAGGAAATGAAGATGCCGGACAAATGAGTGCTTGGGCAGTATGGTCGATGATGGGATTATACCCTGCTTCCCCCGTTAATGGTGAATACGTCTTTGGAAGCCCTGTGCTGGATAAAGCTGAAATAACCATGCCCAATGGAAAAGTTTTTACCATAATCGCCAATAACAACAACAAACAGAATATTTATATTCAATCCATCACCTTAAATGGGAAACCTTATAAAAAATCTTATATCAACCATCAGGATATGCTGAAAGGAGGAACATTGGAATTCAAAATGGGAGATAAACCCAACTTTAAACTAGGAAATAAAAAGAAATCCTTGCCGACTTCAATGGAAAACTAAACAAAACCGATAATCTAACGTTTTGTCATATATTGGCCTTAGGTACACTTATTGATAATCATGGGAAAGGAGAAGAAAAACATGGATGAATTAAACAACAACATCAACATTAAAGACATACAAGACGATAGCAATAATCAAGATTTCTACAAAAACTTTAAAGATAAGCTGATTGAAGTGGAGCAATTCCCTTCCATCTATACTTTTAAATTTATTGTGAAATCAGATTCAGATCAAGCTGATCAAGTAAAAGCTTTATTTACGCATGCTTCAGCAAAATTTTCTGAGAAAAAATCCTCCGGTGGGAAATATACCTCAATATCAATTGAAAACTATGTCAATAGCGCAGATGAAGTAATTGAATATTACAAAAAAGTGGGAGAAATTCCAGGCGTAATGATGTTATAATAAGAATCTTAATCATAAAAAAGGGTGTCAAAATGACACCCTTTTTTATTGAACTTATTCGTCGATCTCTCGTAGGGCCTTTTCGACCGCAACTGGATCTTTCAGATTAACTTTTTTATTCTTCAAACCCATATAAAAATTCCCTGGAATAATCACATATCGATACTGGATATAACTGCTCATTGACATCGTAGGACCTCCATCATAAACCATTCTCATAATGACAAACTCCCTCAATTTTGTGTGAAATGTAATGGTTGACATTCTATTATTTGCATAAGATGTATAAGGTAATGGATATAGACCTTGCCCATAATCCAAATAAACAAGTATGGCTGAGTTTTTTATTACATCTGCCGTTAAGTGAGGTTCATAAATATGAGCTGCTCGAACCCTCGTATTGTCAAAAGCAGTATCTATCATACGAACCACAGTTCTCCATCCTGAATACATCACCTTAGCTTGAGCTTTTAAATTAGCTCCTACCCCCCAACCTGTCGCAGTCTTTGGTCCATATAGAATCATTTGGCTAGTATTAAAATAAAAGTCTCCAACCACCCCCAACGTGGTAGCAGGAATGGTCGTCCCTGATAGAAACTGAGAACCGTTTTTCCCATTCGTACCATTTTTACCATCTGCACCTTTCAACTTGGTCGGGCTACCCCAACCTGCTGCTACTTTGGGACCATATAAATCACCTGTGCTTTTCCTAAAATAAAAGTCTCCATTCTTACCCAAAGTATTTGCAGGGACAACAGTACCACTATAAATCATAGAACCATCGTCTCCCTTCGTACCAGTGATTCCCCGATCTCCTTTATCTCCCTTCTCTCCTACGGGTCCCATCTCTCCTTGATCCCCCTTCTTACATGAACCTGATCCAAATATGATCAGCGCCATTAAAATCATTAAAAATTTAGTTTTCATAATAATATCATTTAATTCTTCCTTTTGATTCGGCCAAACTAAACTACTATGATTTGCAAACTAAATTCTTTAACAATGAGTAAACCCCTCTGGTTATCGAGTAAACTATTCTTTCCAATGAGTAACCAAAATACTAGCTGTTCAAACAGAAATCTATTTCACCTAAAAGGTTAATTCATTATCCCCTTTTTTTAATTGATAATCCTTTACTATCTGCCCAAAACGAACTTTGATAGTCTCATTCTTTCCTGAAATAATCCGAAGGCTCGTTATTTCACCTTCTTCCCATACAAAACTTAGCTTCTTATTCCCTCTGCTAATAAACCCCTCAACCTTCCCACTTTTCCATTCTGAAGGTATAGCTGGTAATAATTGGATTTCATCTTCCTTCGATTGAACCAACATCTCGGCTAATCCTGCAGCTCCTCCAAAATTACCATCTATTTGAAATGGCGGATGCGTACTGAACAAGTTTGGTAAACAGGTTTTACCAATTAATTCTTTCAAATGCTTATTCGCATTCTCCCCATCCAATAATCGCGCATAGAAATTCACAATCCAAGCTTTACTCCATCCAGTATGACCACCACCCGAAGAAAGCCTGTTTTCAATGGTTTTCTTCGCTGCTGCAAATAATTCTGGTTGTTTGGAACTAATAGAATGCCCTGGATATAACCCCAATAAATGGGACATATGGCGATGACCTGGTTCAACCTCTTCATAATCATGGATCCATTCTTGAATAGCACCACTCTTTCCTACCCGGATCGGAGGCAACTGCTTACGAACTCTCGCAATCTCTGCCAGCAATTCTTTATCCTGTTTAAGAATTTTAGCTGCCTTCTCAAAATTATCAAACAGCTCTAAAATTATTTCTATATCTATGGTACTGGAATACGATAATTGTGACCGAACTTCTTTCCCGTCCACAATGGTCTTAAACTCGTTCTCTGGTGAATGCGAAGGATTTGTTACCAAATAGCCATCTGGCGATTTAACCAAGAAGTCTAAAACCCATAACAATGAGCCTTTCAATATCGGATAAGCCACAGTTTTTAAATAGGATTCATTCTCCTTGAATTCATAATGCCTAAAAATTGGAAAGGTCATCCAAGGACCTGCCATTGGCGAAACACCCCAAACACCATCTGCCACTCCCGTTCTCCCAAATGGATCCGTTAAATGATGGATCGTCCATCCCCGAGCAGCATACATTTCTTTAGCAGTTACTCCCCCAGGCTTCATGATTTCCTTCATAAAATTGGCTAATACAAGACTGGTCTCCCCTAAATCACCCGTTTCGGCAGGCCAATAGTTCATCTGAAGATTGATATTGGTATGAAAGTCTGAATTCCATGGCGCTTCGTATTCCTGATTCCAAATTCCTTGTAGATTGGCTGGTAATTTTGCCGGTGGTCTGCTCGATGACATCAACAAATACCGCCCGTATTGGTAAAATAAGGTTTGCATCCCAAAATCTTGGTTGCCTGCAGAAAATGCCTTTAATCGCTTATCCGTAGGTAAATTTGAAAAATCCTCCCCATTCAGCGATACCTTTACGCGCTCAAACATTTGTTTATGTTCAGAAACATGACGATTAAAGTAATTCCAAACATGTTTCCCTTTTAAAAGTTCAAAATGAAGATCTAATTCCTTCTTTAAATCTTTGCTAGGATCAACATCCAACTTCGCTAGATTATAATCCGTCAGCCCATTAAAGGCTAACTCTAACTTTTTTACATTCTTAAATCGGATACCAGCACGACCATTTTCTTTGAAAACCTCATAGGCTCCATCTATGCTCATCACATCTATTCCAGCAATAAATCGCATATGAGAACCCGCTGGACCAGAATCCTTTTTTACAGAATCTTGAATCTGTCCCGAATAATAGGCCCCAGACTTAAAGGTATTATATTCAATAACATCTCGACTCCTATCCAGACTAACGGTAAACGAAATCGGCTCTGCCGACTCCCAATTCAGAAAAAATGTATTGTTAACCGCTGATATATAGGATGTTTGAACAATCTTATTCGAATTCACCTTAAAAGTTGTCCGATGCACCCCCTCATTTAAATTCAATTCCCGAGTATAGCCATCGACTTTTGCACCAACCCAATCATAATCAACGCGAAGATTACCCAAGGGTTGATACGAGCGTATTCGAGCTGGTGTCCCAACCATATATTGACTGGCCAATTCCTTGGCCTCATCAAATCGGCTATTGAAAATAGCATCCTGAATCTCTTTTAGATGCGCAGCAGATTGTGGATTGTTGTTATTGATCTTACTTCCTGCCCAAAGACTCTCTTCATTGAGCTGTATTAATTCATGATCATAGCGACCATAAATCATTGCTCCAAGACGACCATTCCCCAATGGCAACGCCTCAGTCCACTTACTCGCTGGCTGCTCATACCATAGTTTCAGGTCATTATCCTGCCCAAGAAGTATAATTGGAAATAAAATTAGGATTAGGTTTAGTAGGTTTTTCATTCCATTAATTTACAAAGAAATCAAGGAAACTCTAAATACATATTAATTGACACAATAAATTTACACCCTAGCAAAACCCTATTCATCCATGCAAAAGTCTAAATACTAACTACTAAATACTAACTACTAAATAAAAAAAGAGCAACTTTCGTTGCTCTTTTTTTATTTATTCACCTTGCGGCTTGTTTTCTTGTTTTGGTTTATCTTCTCTTGGAGGACGAGGCAATAAAACCTTGCGAGAAAGCTTCATTTTACCTTGTTTGTCAACATCCAAAAGTTTAACAGTCACCATATCTCCTTCTTTAAACACACCGTCCATTGTTTCTAGACGTTTCCAATCAATTTCTGAAATATGTAATAAACCGTCTTTACCAGGCATGATCTCAACAAATGCACCAAATGGCATAATAGATTTCACCTTACCTTCATAAATCTCACCGATTTCTGGTTTAGCAACAATCGCTTTAATTCTCGCTAGGGCAGCGTCAATCGCCTCTTTATTATCAGCAAAGATTTGAACAACACCTTTGTTTTCTACTTCTTCAATTGAAATTGTAGCACCAGTTTCGCGTTGCATCTCTTGAATGATCTTACCACCTGGGCCAATCACTGCGCCAATAAATTCCTTATCAATTAAGATTTGGATAATACGTGGTGCATGTGGTTTGTAGTCTTCACGTGGAGCTGAAATAGTTTTAGCCATTTCACCTAAGATATGTAAACGAGCTTCTTTCGCTTGGTCTAATGCTTGAGTCAATACTTCCCATTTAAGACCATTGATCTTAAGGTCCATTTGACAACCAACGATACCATTCGCAGTTCCCGTTACTTTAAAGTCCATGTCACCTAGGTGATCCTCATCACCTAAAATATCAGAAAGAATAGCATATTTTCCTGTTTTCTCATCGGTAATCAAGCCCATCGCAATTCCTGAAACAGGAGCTGCAATCTTAACTCCGGCATCCATCAACGCTAATGTACCAGCACAAACTGTTGCCATTGATGAAGAACCATTGGATTCTAAAATATCAGATACTACACGAATCGTGTATGGATTATCTTCTGTAGGAAGAACTTGTTTCAATGAACGCATTGCTAAGTTACCATGTCCTACTTCACGACGACCTGGACCTCTGTTTGGTCTAACTTCACCTGTTGAAAATCCTGGGAAATTATAGTGTAAGATGAATTTATTGTATCCATGGAAAAACGCTCCATCGATCATTTGCTCATCATCCTTAGCTCCTAAAGTAACTGAAGTTAATGATTGTGTCTCTCCACGAGTGAATACCGCTGACCCATGTGCAGCTGGTAAATAATCTACCTCTGACCAAATAGGACGCACGGTACGTACATCACGACCATCTAAACGAATTCCTTCGTCTAACACTAGATTACGAACTGCATCATATTGAACATCATGGTAGTACTTCTTCATTAAGAATTCTGTATCCTCATCTAGCTCTTCTCCTAAGGTCTCGAAAAATGATTGACCAATCTCCGCAAATTTCTCTGTACGCTCATGCTTGCTAGATCTTGATTTAGCAACTTCATAAACCTTCTCATAAGTAGCTGCATAGATAGCATCCTTTAATTCAGGATTAGATGGCTCATGATTGAAATCACGTTTCTCTCCTGAACCTACTAGGTTTGCTAATTCTACTTGTCCAGCAACTTGTTTCTTGATCGCTTCATGGGCAAAAGCAATCGCTTCTACCATTTCAGTTTCTGAAATCTCTTTCGCTTCTCCTTCTACCATCACGATATCTTGTGCAGATCCCGCAACGATAAATTCTAAGCTCGCCTTTTCCAAAGCTGAAACCGTTGGATTGATTACCAATTCGCCATCAATTTTCGCAACACGCACTTCAGAAATTGGTCCATTAAATGGAATATCTGAAACCGCAATCGCAGCAGATGCCGCTAATCCTGCTAACGCATCTGGCATAATTTCTTTATCCGCAGAAATTAAACTTACCATCACTTGCGTGTCAGCATGGTAGGTCTCTGGGAATAATGGACGTAATGCCCTATCAATTAAACGTGAAATCAAAACCTCATAATCTGATAACCTTGCCTCACGACGTAAAAATCCACCTGGGATACGACCTGTAGCCGCATATTTCTCTTGGTAATCTACTGATAATGGAAGAAAATCCGCGCCTGCTTTTGGCTCCTTCGAGGAAACAACAGTCGCTAGCAACATCGTTGCTCCTTGTTTCAATACTACTGACCCATCAGCTTGCTTCGCTAATTTACCAGTCGACAATTCAATGGGAGCTAGTCCGCCACCCATCTCAATTGTTACTTTCTTTTCGTTATAACTCATTGTTTTTTCTTTGTGATGCATTTGCGTCATTTTTAATGCACCAAATTAATATTGACCTTTTTAATCGCACAAATGTAATTAAAAATTTATTGCCCACTCCTATCTCACCGAAATTTTAAAACCTTATCCCAGCATTCATAAGCCCAACTAAAATTTATTAATCTATAATAAAGAACTACTCAACAAATATCCTAAGTCCAACAATCAGCTCCTCAAACAAAAAATAATAGGCAATAAAAAAGGGATTCTGACCAAGTCAAAATCCCCTTTATAAAGCTCTTTACAGATGTCTTATTTGATGATATCACGTAAGCCTAATGCTTTGATGATAGCACGGTATCTTTCGATATCCTTTTTGTACAAATAAGCTAATAATGAACGACGCTTACCTACTAATTTTTGTAGGGAACGTTGAGTGTTAAAATCTTTTCTGTTTGATTTCAAGTGCCCAGTTAAGTGAGCAATTCTCTTTGTAAATAAAGCTACTTGTCCTTCCGCAGAACCTGTGTTTTCAGCTGCTCCAGCAAATTCTTGGAAGATGTCAGCTTTGTACTCTTTACTTAAATACATTTCGTGAATAATATTAAAGCGTTAAAAATTCTATTAATTGGCTGCAAAGTTAACATCTTATTACCAAAACAAAAAATTTATTGTTCAAATAATTAGACTTCTAATACTCAACAGCTTGGAATTATACCTTAATGTAGATTTTCTTCTGATCCAACCAGTAACAGATCGACCACATCAACACTAAAAAACATAAAGAGTAGAAAAACGAACCCAATTCCGGAGGTCCTGGAATCTGCGCACAAATATTCTTATAAAACCATGATAAAGGACTTGTGAAAGTGGTCTCTCCCAAATCATTTACTCCGCTTGGAATCCGAATCAAACCCAATGTCTTCGGTAATAACCCACTTAAAACAAAGATAAACAGTGGATTCTTCCCAAATACATCAAAAAACTTCGTCAACCAATTCTTCACTCCTTGAACTTCAATATACCAAATCATGCCGCCAATGGTCATAATCCCTAACCCTGTCGTATATAAAACGTATGAACTTGTCCAGATCTTCTTATTGATTGGGAAACCTAAGGACCAGGTCCAAGCTAAAACAACCAAGATAAAACCCGTCACAAACATCCCTGACAATAGTTTAAAGTGTGGCTCATTGCTCTGTGGAACTTTCGTCCACAACCAATCAACCTGCCCTTGTTTCTTGATAAATACACCTGCCAAATATCCAAAAACAACTTGTATAACAGCTGGCATCGCACTCATTAATCCTTCCGGATCAAATGGAACTCCCTCACCTTTATACATATGGGCAACACTTAATATTTGCTTATCGATAGCTGTTCCAAACCATCCTTCTAAGGAATATGGATCGCCAGTTCCCAATAAGGCACAAATGCCCCAATAGGCTAACAATATGGCTGCAGAAATATAAATCAACGTCCTCGGCTTAAAATAATAAGCTAATACTGAAGCAAAGAAGTAGGCTATAGCAATCCGTTGTAATACCCCAAGGATCCGAACTCCCTGCTCTGGATTACTACTATTTACCCATTCTCTAAATTGTAATGTACCATCTGACCAATGTACAAATGGAAACCAATTTAACCCAAGGCCAATTAGAAAAATCAATATCGTCCGCTTGATTACTTTCTTCCAAAAAACGGAATCTCCAGCTTCCTGCAACCTCGGTATCACAAAGGACATCGCATTGCCGACTGCAAATAGAAAAAATGGAAAAACTAAATCCGTAGGAGTGCAACCATGCCATGGCGCATGCTTCAATGGTGCAAACATATACGACCATGTCCCTGGATTATTAACCAAAATCATTAAGGCAACTGTCGCTCCCCTAAAGACATCTAAAGAATAATAACGCTGTTTCATAATTTATATTCAACCGAAGTTACAATTAAACCGTCACAAATGCGCACTCTAAACCAGAAAATTAATCAATTGCGCATAAAAACGCAACAAATCAACCCTGTTTACTACTAAATTAAAGATGACTTGCGTCACTTTTTAATATATTTAAAAAGTATTTGGTAGTTAATTTAATTTTACTTTAACTTTACCCCAATATTAAATAATCAATTTCAGCTTGGATAGCCTTAAATTAACGATACTTAAGCGGTTGTATTTTTCAAATCCGCAATCGATTGCAGAGCTCAGCAACTCGATCGGAAAGAGTGTGCCGAATATTACCAATGCCGTCAATAAACTTTTACAACTAAAACTTATTGAACAAGATGGGTTAGCACCTTCTACTGGAGGTAGACGTGCAGCGCAATTTATACCTAGTGAAAAACACCTACCTTACATCATTTCCGTAGCTATTGATCAATTCTATACCTCTATAGCTGTTGTTAATTTTAAAAACGAGCTCAAAACTGAAATCAAAACCGAGATCATTGATCTTAAAAATGAAAATGCTTTTCTAAAACTGATCACACTGATCCATGAAACCATTAAAGATTTTGATAAATCTCTTATCTATGCAATAAGCATTACTATCCCAGGTTTTGTCGACAGCCATACCGGAATAAATAATTCTTATAGCAGTGGTTCACCTTTTTATGATCTGAAATCCAACATCCAAAAGGAATTCAATCTACCAACCTTCGTTGAAAACGACTCTTCTGCAATCGCAATTGCAGAACATAAATTTGGAAAAGCAAAATCTAATAAAGATGTCATGGTAGTAAACCTCAATTGGGGTGTAGGTCTTGGAATGATCCTCGACAATGAACTCTACCGTGGACACTCTGGATATGCAGGTGAGTTTAGTCATATCCCCCTTTCGGACTCCAACAAACTATGCTCCTGCGGAAAAAAAGGATGCCTCGAAGTTGAAGCTTCTCTTTTAGCCGCGGTACAATTCGCCACTAACTCATTAATCGCTGGAGACCCTTCTTCGCTCCAGGAAATTTATAACCAACAAAAATTTATTAACGCCGATAATCTCCTTGATGCCGCCATATTAGGTGACCAATTAGCCATGGAAGCTATCAACAGAATCGGTTATATGCTTGGTAAAGGAATAGCAACGCTTATCCATATCATCAATCCGCAAATGGTACTCATTAGCGGACGTGGTGCAAGAGCGAAAGATGTCCTCTTACCAAAAATTCAAAGTGCAATCATGGAATTTAGTATCAAAAGACTTTCTCAAAATACTCAAATCGAATTTTCTAACACTGAAAACATGCAGTTACTAGGGTCAACCTGTATTTGCATTTTAAATGCGGACAAACACATTTATAAAACACAATTAACAGACTAATTACTTAAATCATCAACAAATGAGCAATTTTTACTCTAAATGTTGCAGCTTAACAATAGTGATGCTAATCAGTATTTCTACGTTATTTGCACAGCAAACTGTTACAGGGAAAGTAACAGGTCCAAACGGAGCAAATCTTCCAGGCGTGAGCGTGTCGGTTGTCGGTACTGACAAAGTCACTCAAACAAATAGTGAAGGTAATTTCTCCATTGAAGCCAACAATGGCCAAAAAATCCGCTTCTCTAGCATGGGATACCTAACTAAAGAAGCAACGGTTTCCTCTACCTCATTGAATATCAACTTGCAGGAAGATGCTAGTAACATCGACGAAGTCGTTGTAACGGCAATGGGTATCAAAAGAGAACGTAAATCCCTTGGATATTCATTCCAAGAAGTTAAATCCGAACAACTAACTGATGCAAAAGAAACTAACGTTGCGAATGCCCTAGTTGGTAAAGTTTCTGGTTTACAAGTTATCAAAGGTTCTAGCGGACCTGCATCTTCCACAAAAATCACCCTTCGTGGTAATAACTCCTTAACTGGCGATAACCAACCTTTGATTATTGTCGATGGAGTGCCTATGAATAACTTCTTAGGTGCTAAAGGTGGAAATGGTAAAGTAAATAACGACTTCTGGAACCCAGGTACTGATATGGGTAATGGATTAGGGGATATTAACCCTGAAGACATTGAAAGTATGTCAGTTCTAAAAAGTGGTGCTGCCTCCGCATTATACGGATCTAGAGCAGGTAATGGTGCTATTATCATTACAACAAAATCTGGAAAAGCACAAAAAGGAACTGGAATTACTTATTCCTCTACTGTAGGTTTCGAAACAATATTCATGACTCCTGAAATCCAAAGTGCTTTTGGACAAGGATCAAATGGTGTATTTGACGCTATCAGTACCAATAACTGGGGTGAAGCTATCGATGGAAATAAATACCAGGCCTATGATAACATCAATAACTTCTTCAAAACTGGATTTAACCACACTCAAAACGTTGCTTTCCAACAACAAATCGGTGAAACCAACATTTACTCGTCAGCAACTTATTTGAATGACCAAAGTAAAATCCCTGGTTCTTCTTTAGAAAGATTGAACTTGATGTCTAAAGTATCTACTACTTTCGGACCTAACAAACGTTGGTCAACAGAAGTGAAAGTTCAATACATGAACAACGACGCTACTAACCGTCCTATCTCTGGTCAAAACAACTCTAACGCGTTCGCAACTTTGTTCAGAATGCCTAGATCCATCAACATCCTTGACTATAAAAACCCAGTAGACAATACTGGTAAAATGCGTTGGTACGGAACTACAAACTCTATTAACCCTTATTGGTTAGCAGAATATAACTTAAATAACGACGTAAGAAATCGTTTCTTAAGCAATGCAAACATCAAATACAAGATTACAGATTGGTTAGATATTGAAGGTCGTGCAGGATTAGATACCTATGCTTCAAGATTTGAAAACAAAACTTATTCTGGCAGCCCTTTAAGCAGCACAGGTCTTTATTCAACTGGTAAAACTGAGTTCGCTGAGAAAAACTTTACTTTGGCTTTACATGCTAGAAAAGACGAAATCAATGGAAGTAAATGGGGAGTGAATGGTTCAGTATTCGGTCAAATCATGCGTAGTGACGAAACGTTCCTAGGCGTAGGCGTAGGTGAACTTGAAGTTCCTAACTTTTTCTATGTTACTAACGGAAAAGGAAATCCAACTCCTAACCAATATAACAACAGAAAACAAATCAATTCCCTTTACGGTACTGCTGAACTTAATTACGATGGATATTGGTTCCTAAATGTTACCGGGCGTAATGACTGGTCTTCAGCTTTATCTAAAGAATATCGCTCATATTTCTACCCTTCTGTGAGTACATCATTAGTGGTATCTGATTTAATCAGAAAATCTGGCGGAAATTTACCTTCGGCAATTAACTTCTTGAAATTAAGAGCTTCTTATGCAACAGTAGGTAATGACATGGGACCTTACCAAATCTTTAATGCATATGATATTGGTCGTGACCCGAATGGCAACACAACTTCTGGATTAGGAGAGGTATTTTACAACCCTAATGTAAGAAGTGAATTGATTAAAACTTTAGAGTTTGGTTTTGATACTCGTTTATTGGATAGCAGATTGGGAATCGACTTTGCATGGTATAAAAACAATGCAACAAACCAATTATTGGATATCCCGATGAACCCTATGAGTGGTTTTAGAGCGAAAAAAATCAATGCTGGTAATATCCAAAACTCTGGTTTTGAAATCGCTTTAGATGGTCAAATCCTAAGATCTGATGATGGTCTAAACTGGAATTCATCGGTTAACTTCTCTAAAAACGTTAATAGAATCATTGAATTGACTCCGGAAATTGAATACTATAACCTAGGTGGTTTTGATAACATCGCAGTTCGTGCTATTTCTAATGAAATCTTCGGTCAAATTATTGGCTCTAAATTCTTAAGAGTGGATGATCAAAATAGTCCGCATTATGGAAAATTAATCCTGAATGGTAATGGACTTCCTCAAAGTGTGGATGGTCAAGTATTGGGTAACCAATCGCCAAAAGCATTAGCAGGATGGACAAACTCATTTAGCTACAAAAACATCGGATTAAGCTTCCAAATTGATGGTCGCTTTGGTGGTGAATTCTTCTCCGGAACGAATGTAAACTTACAAGCAAATGGTACCGCAGCAGCAACTGTTACTGATGGAAAACGTGCTGACTTCGTAGTAGATGGTGTTATTCAAGATGGTAATAACTTCACGCAAAACACAAAATCAGTAACCGTGCAACAATATTGGACGCAAGTGGCTACAACTGGTAACATGGGTATCGGCGAAGCGAATATCTACGATGCTACAAACATCAGATTGAGAAATATTACCCTTAGCTACAACTTGCCTTCTTCAGTATTGAAGAGCAATATCCTTCAACGCGCTCGTATTGCTTTCACAGTAAACAACGCTTGGATGATTAAAAGCTATGCGAATGGGGTAGATCCTGAATCAGTATTCTCTATCAATAGCAACGCAACTGGTTTTGAAAACTTCGCAACACCGACATCGCGTTCATACTTTGTTAACCTAACATTAGGTTTTTAAAATTTAACAGGTCAATAAAATGAAAAATATTATATCAAAAATAGGTCTTGCCATCATGCTTACTGCTAGCTTGGCTTCTTGTTCTAAATTTGAAGAACTGAATGTAGACCCAACAAAAGTTAATGAAGATCAAGTTCGCGTCGAGTACTTGCTGAATAATGCCATTATTGGTGCTCAACAAGATCCACATATCGCAGAACGGATGTTCGTTCTTTACTGGAAAACAGCTGCGAGACAGCACCTATCTACTGGTTTAGCTGGTGGAACTCACTCAGATGGTTGGTCATCTGACTATTGGGGTAGAGGTTATCTTTCTCAATGGTTGAACAATGTAAACCTTGCAATTACAGTAGGTAATAAAAGAATCGCAGATAACACTGCAGAAGCACATATTAATAATGTTGTTCAAATTTCTAGAATTTGGAGAGCATATTTGATGAGTGAAGCAACGGACAACTTTGGCCCTATTCCAATCAATGGATTCCAAGGCGAAAATCCTGAGTATTCCAACGTAAAGGATGTGTATTATTATATGTTAGAGGAATTAAAAGATGCTGTGAGTAAAATCAATTCAGCAACAATTCCTTCAGACTACAAAAAATATGATAATGCCTATGCATTCGACTTGGATAACTGGGTTAAATATGCAAACTCAATGAGAATGCGTCTTGCAATGAGAATTGCTGAGGTTGATCCTACAAAAGCAAAAACTGAATTTGAAAGCGCTGTAGCTACTGGAAAATATATCAAAAATGCTGAAGATATGTTTGATGTGGCTGAAAGACCAGGATGGGATCCCCTTTCAGGTGTTATGAGTCGTGAATGGAATGGACAAGTCCTTTCTGCTACCTTAAATAACCTTTATGTAGGTCTTGGTGGTATCAAATCCGCGAATCAATTAGCAGCTACTTTTGCTCCTAAAATTAAACCAGCAAACTATGCCGGATTAAGATTATTGGAACACTTCTCCCAGAAAACTAACGACCCAATGGCTGGCTATTTCTTCGATGGATTGCCAAATACCATTGACCCTAGAGCGTATAAAACTTTCTATATACCTGGAGATGTAAATAGCCCACAATTTTCATTGTACCCTTCTTGGACTGATGATGCCAAAATCACTAAAGTAAAATTAAAAAGAACTGCTGGTGATATTGAATTAGATGTTAAGAATACTTGGAGTGCTCAAGCAATTGGTGACTTCGGTGCTAAAGGTTCAGCCAATGAAATTAGAACAATCCAAGTTGGTAAAATCCCAGGATTGTCCCAAGCTTACAGAGCGAGTGGTAGCAAAAGAGTATTCTTTGCTTCATGGGAAAGTTATTTCCTTATTGCTGAGGCTGCATTAAAAGGTTGGACTACCGGTACTACCGCTCAACAAGCTTACGAAAATGGTGTGAAAGCAAGTTTTGAATACAATGGGGTTTCTCAATTTGCTACAGAGTACTTGAATTCTACAAACTATAATAATGTAGGTACTTCCGTGAAATTCACCCATACCACTGAGCCAGGAAACTCTCGTAGCATGTCTTACATCGATGGGTATACCAAAGCTGCGGGAACTACAACAATTGCATATCCAGTAAATACTATTTACAAAAATGGAACTGTACGTAATGATGCTTTAACTAAAATCATTACCCAAAAATACATTGCTAATATGCCTTGGTTACCTCTAGAAGCATGGAATGACCACAGAAGATTAGGTCTTCCTTTCTTTGAAAACCCTGCTATTGAAAACCCGCTTCCAAATCTTCCGGATTTGAACAGTGGTAACTTCATGACTAATAACGTGAAATTCTTCCCTCAACGTTTGCCTTATCCTTCGACTTTCAGAGAGTCTGATGAAGCAAATTATGAGAAAGCTGTTGGTTTACTAGGTGGCGAGGATAAAGTATCTACTCCGCTTTGGTGGGCTAAAAAACAATAAAATCTTCGTAATTTTAGGAAGCGATCGAATACATATTCGATCGCTTTTTTATTTTTACAAAATATTGTGCTGTTAATCCTGTCGGACTGAACCCCCGACATGTGGACCTTCAAATTTATTAATTATGAAACATTATCTTCTTGTACTACTCTTTATTCTCAGTTCCCTACCCTCCTTCTCTCAAACAAAAAAAGCCCAATGGCTGGAAGATGACCGCTTCGGTATGTTTATCCATTGGGGACTATACAGTGCCACCGAAGGAATTTGGAAAGGCGAAAGACTGCGACACCCCAACAATTATGCGGAATGGATCCGATATAGAAACCGAATTGGGGAAGCTGAATATGGTGAATTAGCAAAGAGATTTGATTGGAACAAAATAAACCCTGAAGAATGGGTGCTTCTGGCCAAAAAAGCCGGTATGAAATATATTGTCATTACGTCCAAACATCATGATGGTGTGGCCCTATGGAATAGTAAAGTCAGTGATTATTCCTTGCCTAAACTTAGTGGAACAAATAGAGATGTGATCAAAGAAATTGCAGAAGCTTGTAAAAAACATAATATCAAATTATGTTTCTATTATTCACATTGGATCGATTGGCAACACCCTTATGCCTGGAATCATAACCAGGAAGTCACAGGTCGTGTTACTGATGCGCAATACAACCAATATTGGCAAGAAAAAGTAATCCCTCAAATTCGTGAATTGCTTACTGATTATGGTGATATCGCCATGATGTGGTTTGACATGTGGATTCCTTATCAACAAAGCATTATCAAAAAGGAACAATTGGACCAATTAGCCAATTTGATCCACGAATTGCAACCCAAATGTTTAATCAATTCCAGACTTGGATTCCCTATTGAAAATGAACATGTAGATTTTGAAACTTTAGGTGACAACCAGTTCGGATCTGCTTATACCGACCATATATGGGAGACCCCAGGTACTATTGCCCACTCATGGGGATTCAATGCTCTTGAAAACGAATGGAAATCTACCAATCAGCTATTCCAATCCTTGATAAACAATGTTAGTCTAAATGGATCTTACACCTTGAATATCGGCCCAAGAGCGGATGGAACTGTGCCGTATGAAGGTGTACAAAGATTACTGGATATGGGCGGATGGCTAAATAAATACGGCCAAGCTATATATTTCAACAATGGCTTACCAATTCGTTTTTCTCAACACGATTGGGGAAAAATGACCATCAACAACAAAACTAAAGAACTATTCCTGCACGTTTATAATTGGCCATTGGATAAAATCCTAAGAGTAACAGGAATCCAAAGTAGCCCAAAAAAAATTGAAGTCCTCAATGGCAATACTGCTCAGCCCCTTAAGTTTGAACAATATGGCCCGATCCTCCATATTCACTTACCTGATCAACAGCCCGACCCTTATGTCTCTGTGTTGAAAGTAACCATTGATCAACTACAATTCAACACCGATGTCGCTGCTGAATCTACTTTCGGAGGATTTTCGCTCAATGCGAAAAACCACCTTTCAAAAGGTCTAGAATTCAAAGCCTTCGATGGCACCAAACCCGACCACCTAATCTTAAAAGCAAATCAAAAGGTCATATGGAAAGTCTATCTGCCCGAAGCCGGAGAATATTCCCTAGAAACCTCCTTACACAATGGAAATGATAAACCAACCAAAATCCATATCTTGGAAAACAACACCCAAATTTCTTCAACCATACAACCCAACGGAAAAATCACCGTTGAACCCAATCAAAATTGGTATGTAGAAGAATTCCTGGATGTTCCCGTCGGAAAAATAAAAATTTCTAAACCACAGGAATTAACCATCGAATTTTCCGCCGACGACCCCATATTATTTAATAGGATTTGGATGGATAAAAAATAGTGATAATCCCTAACCATAGAAAGAAAACGGGCTGTTAATTAACAGCCCGTTTCGTTTTAAATTCCTTTGGTCTTTTCTTTCAACCAATTTTTTTCTGCTTCTTCCAATTTCGGCGACAATTGTTCATAAACCCATGCATTGTACTTATTCAACCAATCTACATGTTTTTGATCCAACAAACTTTTATCTACCAATTGGGTATCGATATAACAAATGGTCAACGTCTCGAAGTCCATAAATTCACCAAACTGATTGCTCTCCACTTTTTTCGATAATACCAGATTCTCAATACGAATTCCGTAATGTCCTTCTCTATATAAACCTGGTTCAATGGATGTAATCATCCCTTCTTCTACCGGAATATCGATTGCTGCCATATTGAACACTTGCGGTCCTTCATGAACATTCAGGAAATATCCTACACCATGTCCGGTGCCATGACCATAATTTCTAAATGTTTCCCAGATAGGTCTTCTGGTAATTGCATCGATGGAATAACCTTTCGTTCCAACCGGGAAAATTGCTTGAGAACCCTCAATAGTACCTTTTAGAACAATGGTATAATCCTTTTTCTCCTCAGCAGTAATATTACCTAATGAAATTACCCTGGTAATATCGGTAGTACCATCTTTATATTGACCGCCTGAATCCACTAATAATAATCCTTCAGCACTTAATGTTGAATTACTTGTGTCTGTAGCTTTATAGTGAGGTAATGCTCCATGCGCTTTATATCCAGCAATGGTATCAAATGAAATATCTACAAAGCCTTCAGATGCTGCACGTAGATCTTGTAATTTCTCAGCAATGGAAATTTCTGACAATTCACCTGTACCTACATTTTCCTCTACCCATTTAAAGAATTTAGTCAATGCAACCCCATCCTTAACCATGGCATGGCGAGTATGATTGATCTCAACTTCGTTTTTGATAGATTTCAACAAAGTCGATGGATTCATATCTTCAATGATTTCAATACCTTCAGGGACTGAGTCATAATTTGCAAAACAAGTACGCTTAGGATCCAATAAGATACGTTCGCCTTTCACTTGCTTAATCGCATCAAATGCCAAATGATATGCTGAAACCTCAACCCCAGACTCCTTTAAGGACGCCAGATCGGAAGAACTTAATTTCTCCTGATCAATAAACAAGGTATTTTTATCTGTCTCAATTAATAAGAATCCTAATACGACAGGATTACAATGCACATCATTCCCACGGATATTCAGAATCCAAGCTAAATCATCTAGCGAGGATACAAAATGCAAATCCGCACGTTTATCTTTTAACTTCTCTTTTACTACTGCTAATTTATCTTTGGTAGATTGTCCAGTACTTGCTACATCCAATAAATAGGCTTTTTCTTTAGGAAGTTCTGGTCTATTGTTCCAAATAGGTTCTAATAAATCTAGATGACCATTTACATTAATTCCTAATGGCTCCAATTCAGATTGAACCGATTGCGCAACTGCAACCGAAGCTAAATTCCCATCAAAAGCTACAGTATCTCCTTTTTTCAATTTCTTCGCAAGCCAGGTCGCATATTCAGCTTTACCTTGAACCTGGAGTTTAACCAATTCAAAACCTGTTCCTGCCAATTGCTCATTAGCTTGTACAAAATAGCGTGAATCTGTCCATAATCCTGCAAAATCCTGCGTAATGGCCAATGTCCCAGCTGAACCGGTAAAACCTGAGGTCCATGCTATACATTTGTATCGTTCTGGAAGGTATTCGCTAATATGAGGATCAGAGGAAGGAATAATATAGGCATCTACAGCCTTCTCTTTCATCTCTTGTCGGAGGGAAGCTAACTTATCGATGTACTTCATTATGTAATTTTTAATAATCATCGCAAGTTATAAAAACTCTCACAATTAATACGTTTACTTCATCATACATTTGAAATTTTACAATTTAAATGCACTACTTGTGCAGTAGATTACGATATTTGCTAGCTATGAGAAGATTTTTTTCATTTTTCTATTTCTTTGCGGTTTTAAGCCTGACTAGTTTTCAATCTGTACAGGCTCAAGAAGTAAAATCAAAAGTTAAAACAGCTTTTGAATCCTTCATTAAAAACCCATCTCTTCAAAATGGAATGGCATCCCTGACCGTCATCAATTCTAAAACTGGTGAGATTGTTTTCGATAGCAATAATCAGATTGGAATGCCAACAGCATCAACCTTGAAGGTGATTACCTCCATTACGGCACTAGACTTATTGGGAGCAGATTTTACATTCCAAACGGATCTTTCCTATACCGGAGAAATTGACTCCTTAGGTACTTTAAATGGAAATATCATCATTGACGGGAAAGGCGACCCTACCCTTGGCAGTGACCGATATCCACAAACCAAACCGGAAGTAATCCTGGCCAATTGGGCCGCAGCCATCAAAAAACTTGGCATTAAAAACATCAATGGCAAAATCATCGCTGATGATAAACTTTTTAATGGATACGATGTTCCAGGAACTTGGATGTGGACCGATATCGGAAATTATTATGGCGCAGGTGTTTCTGCCTTAAACTGGAAAGAAAATAAACTCGGCATCAATTTTACAAGTTCAAAACCGGGTCAACCAGCAACTTTAAACCCTGTCCAAAAGGCCCCATTCTACAACTTGATTAATGAAGTTAAAACCGGATCCAATGGCTCCGGGGATAAGGTATATGCCTATTCAGCACCTTACTCCACCGATGTTTTCCTGAGAGGGACCTATGGCGCTGACCTTAAAAAAACAATTGAAATCTCTGTTCCTGACCCAGCATTGGACCTCGCATATTCATTGTATGATGTGCTCCAAAGAGATTCTATCTTAATCGCTGACTCCGTAACAACTGCAAAAAGATTAATGAACATCGATTCATTATCACTGATGCAAGGAAATAGAAACCTTATTCTTGCCACGAAATCTCCAAGAATGGGAGAAATTATTCATTGGTTTAATCAAAAAAGCATTAACCTTTACGGGGAGGCTTTATTGAAACTAATCGGTGGAGTTTCAGCAATGGATTTCAATACGGAAAATGCCGCGAATTTGGTCTCAAAATACTGGCAAAACAAGCTTTCTATCCCACCTAGCGCCATCAATACCTTTGATGGTTCTGGATTATCTCCGCAAAATAGAGTGACCACACAAGCTATGGCTAAGATCATGCAGTATGCTAAAGGAAGACCTTGGTATGATGAATTCTTGAAATCATTACCAAAAATTAATAATACTTCAATGAAAAGTGGTACTATTGGCGGTGTTTTAGGTTATACTGGTTATCAGATAGCAAGTGATGGTCAGGAATATACCTTCGCCTTGTTGGTTAATAACTACCAAGGACCTGCTGGACAGATGCGCCAGAGAATGTTTAAATTATTAGATGCATTAAAATAGATTATTACGAGGTGATAATCACGAAATATAGAATAAACCAAAATTGTAATGAGTAACATCAACAGAAAAAAAGACGCTTTAAATTACCATGCAATGGGGCGTCCGGGTAAAATTGCAGTCGTTCCTACAAAACCTCATAGTTCGCAAAGAGACTTATCTTTGGCCTATTCCCCAGGGGTAGCTGAACCTTGTTTAGCAATCGCAGAAAATAGCGAAGATGCTTATAAATATACCGCCAAAGGAAATTTGGTGGCTGTAATTAGTAACGGTACTGCCGTATTGGGACTAGGTGATATCGGTGCGCAAGCTGGTAAACCAGTAATGGAAGGTAAAGGACTATTATTTAAAATCTTTGCCGACATTGATGTATTTGACATCGAATTAGACACTAAAAATGTAGATGAATTCGTAAATATCGTTAAAGCATTAGAACCTACTTTTGGTGGTGTTAATCTTGAAGACATTAAAGCCCCTGAATGTTTCGAAATCGAACGTAGACTGAAGGCGGAAATGAATATCCCTGTAATGCATGATGACCAACATGGTACAGCTATCATCTCTGGTGCTGCACTGATCAATGCTTCTGAATTACAAGGTAAAAATATTGCTGACCTTAAAATCGTCGTAAATGGCGCTGGTGCAGCAGCAATTTCTTGTACCGCAATGTATGTTGCCGTAGGTGCTAAGAAAGAAAATATTGTGATGTTGGATAGTAAAGGCGTGATCCGTAAGGATAGAGAAGTCTTGGATGCTACAAAAGCAGAATGGGCTACTGACCGCGATATCCATACTTTAGCAGACGCTGTTAATAATGCAGATGTATTCATCGGTCTATCAGCAGCAGATGTTATGACTCCAGAAATGCTGAAAAGCATGGCTCCGAAGCCTATCGTTCTGGCAATGGCAAACCCTAATCCTGAAATTGCCTATGAATTAGCAATTGAAACTCGTGACGATATTATCATGGGTACTGGACGTTCTGATTTCCCTAATCAGGTAAACAACGTTTTAGGTTTCCCTTATATCTTCCGTGGTGCTTTAGACGTTAGAGCTACTGCAATTAACGAAGAAATGAAAATTGCAGCAGTGAAAGCAATCGCTGAATTAGCTAAACAACCTGTACCTGAAGAAGTAAACATTGCTTATAATACAAATAACATCCGTTTCGGAATTGATTACGTAATTCCTAAGCCTACGGACCCTCGATTGATTACCGAAGTCTCCGTAGCAGTTGCTAAAGCAGCAATTGAATCCGGTGTTGCTCGTAAGGTAATTGAAGATTGGGATGCATACCGCGATGAATTACGCAAAAGATTAGGAAAAGATGATCGTTTGATCCGTACAATCACTGCTAAAGCAAAATCTAATCCTAAACGTGTGGTATTCGCAGAAGCTGATAATTACAAAACCTTACGTGCTGCCCAAATCGTTAAGGAAGAAGGAATTGCTTTCCCAATCTTATTGGGTAACCAAGAAAAAATCAATAGCTTAATTCAGGAATATGGCTTTGAGTTGGATGGAGTGGAGATTATTGATCCTCAATCTGAAATCAAAACAGAAAGATTCGAAAAATATGCGGACCACTTGTACCAAAAAAGACAACGTAGAGGCGTAAATAAATTAGATTCTAAAAAGTTAATGACCAACCGTAACTACTTTGCTGCAAGTATGGTAGAATTTGGTGATGCTGATACTTTGATTTCTGGTTTGACTCGTAACTATGCTTCAACCATTCGCCCAGCATTACAAGTTATCGGTGCTAAACCAGGTAGCAGAGTAGCTGGAATGTACATCATGTTGACTAGCCAAGGTCCTTTATTCTTTGGGGATACAACAGTGAACTCAAACCCTAGCGCTCAGGAATTAGCCGATATCTCCGTATTATTGGACTCTGCAGTGAAGCGTTTTAATATCAAACCGCGTTTGGCGATGTTATCTTACTCTAACTTCGGTTCGAATATTGGTGATATCTCCGACAAAGTAAGAGCAGCGGTAAGTATCCTGCACAAACAGCATCCTGAAATTGTAGCTGATGGTGAAATCCAAGCAAACTTCGCTTTAAACAAAAACTTACTAGCGGACAACTTCCCATTCTCAACTTTAAATGGTGAGCCTGCTAATACTTTAGTATTCCCGAACCTGGAATCAGGAAACATCGCTTACAAACTTCTTCAAGAGGTGGGTAATGCGGAAGCTGTGGGTCCAGTTCTTCTTGGTATGAACAAACCTATCCACGTTTTACAATTGGATAGTTCGGTTCGTGAAATTGTAAACATGGTTACCATTGCTGTGGTAGATGCCATTGAACATGAAAAAGAATCTAAAAATCAATAAGCATTGCTTATGTACGAATATTTTAAAGGTAAACTAGTATTTAAAGCCCCTACCCATGTCGTTCTTGAAGTGGGTGGGATTGGCTATTATTTACATATTTCTTTAACTACTTACAGTCAGATTAAGGACCAGGAAGAATGTAAATTATTTGCTTCATTTCAAGTCCGCGAAGATTCCCAAACGCTATTTGGCTTTGCTACTGAAGCAGAAAGGCATTTGTTCCATCATCTGATTTCGGTATCGGGAATTGGTCCCAATACCGGAAGAATGATGCTTTCTTCAATTACTCCTGAAGAAATTCAACAAGCTATCGTGAATGGTCAGGTGAATATCATTCAGAAAATTAAAGGAATCGGTCCTAAAACGGCGCAAAGAGTAATTCTTGAACTTCAGGATAAACTTAAAAAACAAGGGCCAGATGCTCTTATCCCTCTTCCAATCAGTAAACCTTCTTCTGCTGAAGAAGCTTTAACAGCTTTGGTCATGCTGGGATTCCCGAAGGCTCAGGCCGAAAAAGCGCTTCAATCGATCTATGCCGCAGAACCGGATTTATCCGTAGAACAATTAATTAAAGCAGCATTGAAAAAACTGTAAATAGCATTTATTCTTTAAATTAAACGAACTTTAAAAGCCGTCAATTAAATTGACGGTTTTTTTTTATCCTATAATTTTAAGGTCATCATCCTTAGCAATAATCTATTTAACCACACCTTTTTGTATATTTGCAACAAAATTAATAATTACAGCATGGCTGAAGATTTACAAATCGCAAAAGGTAACAAAGAAGAACAATATCAATCCTTATTACCCCAAATTAAAGGACTTCTTCATGGTGAAACCAACCTGATTGCCAATCTTGGAAATATTTGTGCCGCCTTAAAAGAACAATTTGATTTCTTTTGGGTAGGATTTTATTTAGTGGAAGGAAATGAATTGGTTTTAGGTCCTTTCCAAGGTCCTGTTGCATGTACTCGAATTGCGCATAACCGCGGTGTTTGTGGCACGGCTTGGGCGAAGGAAGAAACTTTAATCGTCCCTAATGTAGACGAGTTTCCTGGACATATTGCGTGTAGCTCCCTTTCCAAATCTGAAATTGTACTACCAGTCTTCATGGACGGAAAGTGTATGGCAATCCTTGACATCGATAGTAAAGATTTAAATTCCTTCGACTTAATCGATAAGCAATACTTAATTCAAATTTTAGAGCTTCTTAATTCTAAGTAAATAATGTATATTTGTGCTGCCAAACACATAACTATTAACCAGATATGGCTGCACCAAAGACGTTATCTTTATTGAATTTAGTGATAGTAGCCATAAACTTTTTATGGATTGCATGCTTGGAAAATGGTTTTCTGTTTAATTATTCTTTTACGGACACCATAGCATTCTACCCATCCTACTTAACCCCTGCGAAATTTACCTATAAAATTTGGACCTTTATTGCGTTCAACATGGTCCTCGCAGCGTATCTCATGTATGTGGGAAGTCAGCCAACAAATTCCAATGAGAATACCATCAGAAAAGTTCAAAAAATCGATTATCTGCTCATCCTTAACCAACTAGCATTGGGATTAAGCATGACTTTGAAGCATAATGACTATTTCTATTGGTCTATCTTATATTCTTGTATTTGTTTATTCACGCTTATCCTAATCAATAAACGCATCCAAATTAAAAAATTAACCTCAAACTCTTTTACAAGGTATTTTATTAGACTAGGATTTGGCGTTTATACCGGCTGGTTGATCTTTGTCCTTGGTTTTAACTCAGCTATCATTCTTTCCAAATTAAGCCTGTCTTTAGGAGATCATTTATTCTTTTATCTAAATCTGGGGATATTGACCATATTAAGTATCGTAATGCTGACTTATTCCTATTACAATTACCTACCATCGGTATCAGCGGTATTGGCTTGGGGATGTTACGGAGTTTATGACCAATCGAAAACCAATCCTATCTCGCAAAATTTTGATTTAGGCCCATATTTACTTATCGCCATGGGATTAGCCGTGATATCTACCGCGATTGTGTATTACCGATGCAGTATTCGTAGAAAGCAAATTCCGGTAATTATTCAAGATCCACCGACCATATCTTAACCGTTTTATCATCACTTACCGTGAAAATCTGGTTTTGAAACCACAACATGGCATTGATGGAAAGATAATGGCTATCAAAGGCTCGATCTCTCGAAATATTTTTAACTAATGTTAAGTCCTCTGCACGCCAAATCTTTAACGTTTTATCTCGACTTACAGTAGCAACCAATTGATTCGGATTGCCCTGCTCAATTCCATATACCGTAAACATGTGGGGTACAATCTCTTGGATTTGCTTTAATTCTAGATCTGACTTCACCAGCTTGGCATCCCTCCCTCCCGAGAGTAATTGGTCCTGAAAGTCAAATTGTAAACTGGTCACGGATTGGGAATGTACCTTTTTGGAACATATTTCATGAAAATCATTCGCGTCAAACAAATGTATTTCACCATTTTTATCCCCAAATGCTATGATGGTTCCAGCACTATTTGGTTCAATGACCCGAACCGTCGTTGTAGAAACCTTAAATCGATATAACAATTCAAAGCTCTCCAAACTCCAAACATAGGCATAACCCTCCTCACCAATAGCAATCATTTCATTCTTGCCCGGAATAGTTTTTATGGAGAAGACCGCACCGGAATCAACCTTTAAATTGGCTTTTAAGATTTGGTCAACTGTATCCACAACTAGTACCTGCCCAGAACGCATCCCAATCGCTAACAAGCTAGTTCCTGGAATGGTCAATAAACTATATACTGAACTAGAAACTTTACATAAAATCCGTTGAAAGCTCATCGTTTTCAAATCCCATTGAACCACTCCCTTATCATTCCCTCCCGTAAATAATATCTCCGGATGAAGCTCTGAAATGGCTAATGTAAAAATTGGATTCTGATGACCTGTTAATGTCCCTTTTAAGTTGATGTTAATCTTGTCTGGATTCATGGTATACAAATATACCTCGGATAGCCTAGAAATAAAAACAGGTCCCTAACTTTCAGTTGAGGACCTGCTTCTAATTTCAAATATTTTTAAACTATTGATGTCTGCTTTCCAAATTCTTGGCAATGGTCTCCAAACTCATACCCTTCTCTTTTAACAAGACAATAAGGTGGAACATCAGATCCGAAGTCTCATTAATAAAATCTTTCTCTGTTTCGGTCAAAGCCGCAATTACTGTTTCTACAGCCTCTTCACCTACTTTTTGAGCAATTTTATTGATTCCCCTTGACCTTAGGCGATTCACATAAGACTCATCACTTGGAAAGTCTATTCTATGTTGCACGATACGCTCCAATTGAAGCAGGAAGTTTTGATTAAACTCTGTATTAAAACAACTGCGAGTACCAGTATGACAAGTTGGACCTACCGGATCAACTTTAATTAAGATCGTATCTTGATCACAATCGATATGGCTACTGATTACATGTAGGAAGTTTCCACTCTCTTCACCTTTGGTCCAAAGTCTATTTTTACTTCTGGAAAAGAAAGTTACCTTCTTCTCCTCTTGTGTCTTTTTCCAAGCCTCCTCATTCATATAACCCAACATCAAAACCTCAAGGGTTTGATTATCTTGAATTACAACCGGAACGAGTCCATCAGCTTTATTAAAATCAATTGTCATCTTATTATTATGATCAACGTCTAACGGCTATTCCGTTAGCGTGTAATGTTTCTTTTAATTCGGGAATTAATATTTCCCCGTAATGAAATACAGAAGCCGCTAATGCGGCATCCACATTCGATTGCTGAAATACATCCACAAAATGCTGTTGATTTCCAGCTCCGCCAGAGGCTATCAATGGAATATGAATGGAATCATTAATCTGCTTTAATAAGCCATTGTCAAATCCATTCTTGGTGCCATCATGATCCATTGAAGTCAGCAAAATCTCACCTGCACCACGGTTCTCGGCTTCCTTGATCCAATCTTCCGTCTGTATATCTGTCATATCCCGACCGCCGCGAAGGTGAACATAGTTCTTGCCATCCACAAAGCGAGTATCAACAGCCAAGACTACAAATTGAACCCCAAAAGCCTTTGCAAATTCATCCAACAACTTTGGGTTTCTAACCGCAGCTGAGTTAATTGAAATCTTATCCGCACCTGCATTTAATAAAACATCTGCATCGGATAATTCATTAATTCCGCCTCCAATGGTAAATGGAATATTAATTTGACGTGCAACCGCTTTCACTAGATCAACCGTCGTCTTCCGACGTTCATGGGTAGCCGTAATATCTAAAAAAACTAATTCATCAGCACCTTGTTGGGAATATTGCCAGGCCAATTCAACCGGATCTCCTGCATCCCGAAGGTCAACAAAATTAACCCCCTTGACCGTCCGACCATCCTTAACATCCAAACAAGGAATAATACGCTTTGCTAGCATCCTAAAAACTAATTAAGGCTTTTAGATTCCAATCTTTGATCTCTTCAATCGTAATCCTGTTTTCGTATATCGCCTTACCCACAACCACAGATTCCATTTTACCTAAATTATTCAACTCCTCAATATCCTGCATGGAGCTAATGCCTCCGGAACCTATTAATTTAATAATTGGTGAATGGTCCAGTAATTTCTTATAAAGGTCAACTCCTGCACCGCCTAATTTCCCATCTTTGCTAATATCTGTACATAAAAAGCGATAAAACCCTAAGCCTAAACACTTATCAATGTACTCAATCAATTTAATAGGCGAACTTTCTAACCAGCCGGAGTATTTGATTACCTCATCCAATACATCAATGGCGATGACAATATGATCCGCATATTTAATTCGGCCTTCATTTAACTTACTCAGTTCCTCCAAGAAGGTCGGATTTGTAATAGCCTGTGTTCCTACAATCACACGGTAAACACCAGCATCCACTAATTCCTTCACCTTCTCAATACTACGTACTCCACCACCATATTGAACCTTCATCTCGGTTCTACGGATGATATCAAACAAATATTCCTGATTGCTAAAATCTCCCTTTGCACCATTAAGGTCAATAATATGGACGATTTCGGTACCATTCGCATGATACTTCTCTATTTGTTCCTCTAAAGTGATCGAATAAGTCGTAACATCCTGATAGTTACCTTCTCTTAAGCGGACAACCTTTTTGTCCAAAACATCTATTGCAGGTATTATATACATAGTCTAAAAAAAATCATTAAAAATTATTAAAATTCCGCAACAACTGCTCCCCAACTTGTCCCGATTTCTCCGGATGAAATTGTACTGCCCAGAAGTTTTCTCTTGCTATTGCTGCCGAAAATGGCAACCCATAATCACATGTCGCTACGCTATAGGTCAATTCGTGTTCAATGTAATAAGAATGAACGAAATAAAAATAGGAATTATTGGGAATATCCATAAAAAGTGGACAGTTATTTTCAAATTTGATACTGTTCCATCCCATATGTGGAACCTTTTCATGTACCTTTCCTTCAAAATGTAACGTCTTTAATGGTATAATCCCTAATAAATCCGCATTCCCCTCTTCCGAAAAATCAGTCATCAATTGCATCCCCACACATATTCCTAAAACAGGCTTCTTCAAAGTCTTTATCGTTTCCGATAACCCTGATTCTACCAATTTCTCCATCGCAGCACCCGCATGGCCAACCCCCGGAATGATTACCTTATCATATAAATCAAAATCCGAAGCCGTATTAATCATCCCATAAGATATTCCTAGACGATTCAAGGCCGCTGTAATGGAAAATATATTCCCCGCCCCATAATTTACTATTCCAATCATGATTCTCCTATATATAACCCCAATATTCGAATTTCGTTTTTATAAAAGTCCTTTTGTACTAGGAAGTTGCATATTATCAACATCCCGACGTACTGCTTTCTTTATCGTTTTGGCAAATGCCTTAAAAATAGCCTCGATTTTATGATGCTCATTCTCCCCTGTCGCCTGAATATTTAAATTCGACTTGGAAGCATCTGAAAAGGATTTAAAGAAATGAAAAAACATCTCTGTTGGCATATCACCGATTTTTTCACGCTTAAATTCCGCATCCCATACTATCCAATTACGACCTCCAAAATCAATTGCTACCTGCGCCAAACAATCATCCATCGGCAAAGTAAATGCATACCGCTCTATCCCTCTCTTATTGCCTAAAACGGATAAAAAGATTTCTCCTAAGGCAATCCCTGTATCCTCAATGGTATGATGCTCATCAATATGCAAATCTCCTTTGGCTTTGATCGTTAGATCCAAAGCTCCATGACGTGCCAATTGATCCAGCATATGATCAAAAAATGGAAGACCTGTATCAATATCAGACTGACCACTTCCATCAAGATTCAACTTGATATAAATATCAGTCTCATTCGTCTTGCGATGGTGTTCACCCGTACGACTGCCTAACTTCAAATATTCATAAATGGATTTCCAATCACTTGTTTCCAAGCCTATGCATTGGGTTGAAATCTCCACATTCTCATGCTTGCCGAGTTCATCATTATTCCGAAGCCAAATTGCTTTGGCACCTAAATTTTGAGCCAATTTCACATCATTTACACGATCCCCAATAACGAAGGAATTTGCTAGGTCATATTTTGATGTATCAAAATATTCTTTTAACATTCCAATTCCCGGCTTGCGTGTATCTGCATTCTCATGGGGAAAGGTCTTGTCAATATGTTCTTTGATAAAGGTCACCCCTTCACCAGAAAAAGCCTCTAAAACAAACTGATGAACCGGCCAAAAGTTTTCCTCCGGATGCGAGGAAGTACCTAATCCATCTTGATTGCTTACCAATACCAATTCAAAATCCAGTTCTTTCGCTATTTTAGGTAAATATTGCAAAGCTCCAGGATAGAACTTCAACTTGGAAAATGAGTCAATCTGCTCATCCTCTGGTTCAAGTATCAACGTCCCATCGCGGTCTATAAACAATATTCTTTTTAATTGATCAGCCATTATTACTTATTTATAAAATTGTTGGATTTCCTCTATTAATCGTTCATTCTCGACCTTGGTCCCTATCGTAATCCGTAAACAACCTTCACATAAGGTAACCTTAGACCGGTCTCTTACGATGATTCCTTTGTTTACCAAGAACCCATATAATTCCTGAGCTTGAGCTAACTTCACCAAGATGAAGTTCGCATCGGAAGGTGTAATATGTTCTACCTGAGAAATCGCCTTTAAGCGATTTGAAAGTTCTTCCCTTTCAGCAACGGTCGTTTTTATCCATTCATTCACAACATCTACGTTTTCTAAAGCTTCAAGAACTAAATCTTGTGTTGCCTGATTAATGTTGTAAGGGGGTTTTATCTTATTGAAAACTTGGATGATCTCCTTGCTAGCAAAGGCCAACCCTAAACGCAACGCTGCCAATCCCCAGGCCTTTGATAAAGTCTGAAGGATCACCAAATTCGGAAATTCAGGTAAGGAATGTGTAAATGATTTTTGCTTTGAATAATTGATATAGGCTTCATCGACAACAACCAAACCCTTAAAGTTCAACAATAAGGTTTCAATATCAATTGGATTAATACTATTTCCTGTTGGATTATTTGGAGAACATACAAAGATGATCTTAGTATGCACGTCCAATGCCTCAGCAATCCCATCCAAATCCAATTGAAAATCTTTGGTTAGATTAACCTTTCTCGTTTCAACATCATTGATGTTGGCAGAAACCTCATACATCCCATAAGTTGGAGGAACCAAGATAACGTTGTCCAATTTAGGGGTACAAAAAGCTCTATATAAAATATCTATCGCTTCATCAGAACCATTTCCCAGAAAAATATTCTCTGCTGGAACACCTTTGATCTTCGAAAGCTTTTCCTTTACACGATGTTGCAAAGGATCAGGATAACGGTTGTAATCATGTGGAAGTGGAGACCCAAAAGAATTCTCATTGGCATCCAAAAACACAGATGCATCTCCCTTAAATTCATCTCGCGCCGAAGAATAAGGCACAAGGTTCTTGATGTTATCGCGAAGAAGTGAGGTTAAGTTGAAGGACATTTTATTAGTCTAAAATTTTTTAAGCTGTAAATATGGCTAAAAATAAACAAAATCACTAAACTAAAAACCATTTCCCTTCTACTGATAACTCCGTATTAGGGAAAATCGCTTGTGCCTCTTCCAATAAGGGTTGCAGCGTTCGATATCTTGCTGAATAATGGCCCAATAAAAGCTTTTTAACATGTGTTTCTTTAGCTATTTCTGCAGCTTCTAAGGATGTGGTATGAAAAGTCTCCTTCGCTCGATCCAGCATTTCATGTAGAAAAGTACTTTCATGATAGAGCAGGTCCGCTCCTTCAATAGAGGATAAATAAATAGGATGCCGCACCGTATCGGAACAAAAGGCATAACTCCGGGAAGCAGGTGCTGGCAAGGTCAATTCACTTGCCGCAAAAACATTTCCCTGTGGATCTACATAATCAATCCCTTTTTTCAAAGCCGCAAAATAAACTTTGGGAATCTTTAGCGCTTCCACCTTATCCGCCCTCAAACTGGCGGCCCGCTTTCCCTCATCAAAGCGAAAGCCCGTACAAGCAATTCGATGGATCAATGGAAATGAACGAACGGTCAACATCCTCGACTCGAATAATATCTCTTCTTGATTAGGATTGGTCGGGTGAAAAATAATATTATATCGAATTACAGTTTCAGAATATTTGAAATGTAATTCGAGTATTTCTTGTAATGCTGCAGGTCCATAAATGTGAAGGTCTGCTTTGCGACCAACCAAATGCATGGATGATACCAAACCTACTAATCCCAGATAATGGTCTCCATGCAGATGACTAATAAAAATATGGTCAATGCGGTTGCTCTTGATGCCATATTTGGAAAGCTGCATTTGCGTGCCTTCACCACAATCGATCAAAAACAATTGTTCATTATAGTTTACTACTTGAGATGTAGGATGTCGCTCGAACATGGGTGTGGCCGAACTGTTCCCTAAGATTAATACCTCAAATCGTAACATATTACTCTTGCTCTTCCTTTAAATCCAAGCGGATTTCATTTCCAAAGATCAAATCTTTTGCCTTCTCAATATTTGAGGTAATAATCAAATACTTATCAAGCCCTAAGGATTTTATGTATTTCAATACATCCTCATTTAGATTCGTTAAAATAAATAGACCTCCTAATGACTTACACAAACGACGCGCTAATAATCCTGTACGAATGCCAGTTTCATCAGTCGTTTTCACATTATTCATGTCTAAAACAATATTACGCTGCCCACCAGTGTTACGCAACATAAACTCGCCTTTCAAACTTGCGGCAGTTTCTCCGTCCAACCTCTCTTGAAGAGGCTCTATGACAACATATCGATCATACTTATCTACCGTAAATTTCATCTTGATTTAAATTAATTTGCTTAGTATAATTCTTCTAGTGCTACTTCCACATTTTTCTCCACCCTAGCTAGGACATCCCCCTCTTCAGCATATAGAAACTTCTCGCCGGTAATGTGTTCGTAAAGCTCAATATACCTTTCCGAAATGGATTTTACAATTTCATCGGTCATTTCAGGGACATTTTGCCCTTCTTTCCCTTGAAATCCATTTTCGATCAGCCATTGTCGCACAAATTCCTTAGATAATTGCTTCTGGGCTTCACCTTTCTCTTGACGCTCTTGATAGCCGTCTGCGTAAAAATAACGCGATGAATCGGGCGTATGAATTTCATCAATCAGATAAATCTTTCCGTCCTTTTTCCCAAACTCATATTTCGTATCCACTAGGATTAAACCTCTTTCAGCGGCTATCTCCGTTCCACGTTGGTACAAAGCATGTGCATATTTCTCCAACTGAGAATAATCCTCTTCGGAAACAATTCCTCTGGCGATAATATCTTCTCTGGAAATATCCTCGTCATGACCTACATCAGCCTTAGTCGAAGGGGTTATGATAGGATTTGGCAATTTATCGTTTTCCTTCAACCCTTCTGGCAATTCAACACCACATAACAATCTTCCACCGTCTCGGTAGGTTCTCCAAAGGTGTCCTGAAACATAGCCACGGATTACCATCTCTACTTTAAAAGGTTCACATTTTTTTCCGATTGTAACATTAGGATCTGGGACTGAAGCAACCCAGTTGGGAAGGATATCTGCAGTTGCAGATAAAAATTTTGAAGCAATTTGGTTTAAAACCTGGCCTTTATAAGGGATGGCTTTCGGTAATACAACATCAAATGCGGAAATCCGATCTGAAGCAACCATGACTAAATAATCGTCACCGATACTATATACGTCTCTAACTTTTCCCCTATAAAATGCTGTCTGTCCCTTGAAATTAAAATTTGTTTCTTTTATTGTATTCATTGTGTGTGCGTCTGAAACGCTTTAATTTAAATTCTAAATATCTCCGTAAGCTTCAAGTATGCGTTTCACCAATTTATGACGAACCACATCTGAACCACTCAAGTAGATCATATCGATACCTTCAATTCCATCCAGAATTTTTACGGCATTCACTAAACCCGATTGGGTCTTTTTAGGTAAATCGACCTGCGTCATATCCCCTGTTACAATGAACTTAGCCGTGGGTCCCATACGAGTCAGAAACATTTTCAACTGCATATCCGTCGCGTTCTGAGCCTCATCCAGAATAACAAAACAATTATCCAAGGTCCTACCACGCATAAATGCTAAAGGCGCCACTTCAATGGTCCGGTTTTCCAAATACCCTTTTAATTTTTCTGCAGGAATCATATCATCCAATGCATCATATAGGGGTCTTAAATAAGGATCTACCTTCTCTTTCAAGTCGCCAGGTAAAAATCCAAGGTTTTCACCAGCTTCAACTGCTGGTCGGGTCAGAATAATACGTTTGATTTCCTTATTTCTCAAGGCTCTAACAGCTAAGGCAACTGCGGTATAGGTTTTTCCTGTTCCTGCAGGCCCGATCGCAAATAGAATATCATTTTTATTGATGCTATCCACCATGCGACGCTGATTCGGTGTACGAGCACGAACAACAATACCATTAGGTCCGTAAACAATAGGTTCGCCCTTGAAAGATCCAACCTTCTGTTCTGCATCATCTTTTTCAGCCAAAGGTGCCTTGATATGAGTTACAGAACCCAACAAACTCTCTAACTCCAATAAGGATAATGTTTGAAATTGGTTGATATGAGCTAATATATCATCAAAAACCTGTTGAAACCTCGTCCGCTCTCCTTCTTCACCTAAAACCTTCAAGAGACTCCCTCTGGCTACCAGACGTAACTTCGGAAATGCTTTCTTAATAAACTCAAAATTTTCATTCTGAGCCCCCCATAATGTCACCAAATTGACAACATCTAAATTGATTTCTAATTCGCTCAAATTTTTTTCGTGTTAATTTCCAAAATGTTTCACGTCCTGTCCGATTGGCGTGCAAATAAAGATATAAAAAATCAAAAATATTATGCCCTTTTTACTCTTTCTTGAATCAAAAATACAAACTAATTGAGCAGAATTAAAAGCATTTGCAAGTATTAATTCATAATAGATTCAGCAATCGGTTTACTTTTTCTATTTTTGTAATTCGCTTAACAAAATAACAATATAATTTTTTAGCTTCAGGCTTGCTGAACAATATGGGAGTAATTACGTTAACCACAGATTTAGGTCATCGCGATTTTTATCAAGCTGCACTCAAAGGCAGTATCATTTCGCAATTGCCGAATGTTAGACTGGTAGACATTTCTCACGACATTCCTTCTTTCAGTATTCAACATGCTGCATTCGTCATTAATAACGCATATCCGTACTTCCCGAAGAATACCGTCCACCTTATCGGTATCGACACCGTATTCCAGGAAGACTCCCGATATCTGGCCATGGCCTATAATGGACATTTCTTCGTAGGCGCTGATAATGGGATATTTAGCATCATCACCGGCGAAGACAAACCTACGGAAATGGTAGAAATCAATATTATGCAGGACCTTCGTTATCTACACTTCCCGCTGGCAGATATCCTGACCAAAGCAGCTTGTCATATTGCCGATGGTGGAAAACTGAAAGATATTGGTATTCCTATCGAAAATGCAGTCCAAAAAGTAACGTTCCAACCGATTTATAACCAAAATAGCATCAAAGGACATGTTACATTTATTGATTCCTTCGGAAATGTAATCAGTAATATTAGCAAGGATTTATTCAATCAGGTTCAACAAGGACGAGACTTTATTCTACGTTTCAAAAGAAATGAAACCATCAGTAATTTGAGTTGGCATTATAATGAGGTGGCTGAAGGAGAGAAACTATGCCTCTTCGGAATCAGTAACTTTTTGGAAATTGCCATTAACAAAGGTCATGCAAGTCAACTTCTGGGGCTATATCAAGATGAAACCATCTTGGTTGAATTCCTCGACAGGAAGTAAATTCCACGCTCAACCATAAAATGTTCCACGTTTTTCTTACCGATCAAATAAACTTGTTCAGAGCAAGTTAACCGCGTTATTTTCGAATTATTTCAGTCGTAATTCTGGCCTATATCGGAATTAGTTAGAGACTTTATCGCACTTTCTTCTGATTTTCTCCGGACCTTGTCCGAATTTTTTCGAAGAAGGTCAGGAAAAAGTCCGAAGAAGGTCCGAAGAAGGTGCGGAGAAGGCCTGAATTAGAGCAAAATTCCTATCGAACAAAGCTAAAATACAAGCCAATTGCCTTTTACTGAAATAGGTTGACAAGAACCACTATCATCCTTCCAGCGGTTGTCAACTTGTCTATCTATCCTATCTGGTAATTAATAGGTTCTTAGTTGTGAATTAAAAGCCAAATCCAACTTTCACACTAAATCTATGAACATTCATTTTAACCTCATTTTGGTAATCCACAGTAGGATTTGGGAAATAATCAAAATAATAAGTTGGTCCAATTGGGGCCATATTTTGAGACCAATCCTCCTTAATTATTTGATATTGGTAGCCTACAGCAAAGCTGAAGAAAGTATTGCCGGTCCCAGTATTGAACTTTAGCCCCAACTCAGGCGCTACACGCAACCCCCCAGAGGTTTCAATTTCAGTTCCAGAATAATTATTTCTCCATGCAAAACCATATCCTGCATCTAAAGCAGCAATCATTCGAGTTTTTGAGGGTTCTAGAAAGGTATATCGGACAGCCGCTGATATGGGAAGCACTGAGAAATTATTTCTGTTTTCCACGGAAAATTCCTCATACCCCACAGTTGCCCCAAGGGCAAGATCCGGGTTTAATAAAATCCCATTAAAAGTTTGCAGATTAAAACCTGCTTCTTTAAAAGTTAAGTTATAGCCAGTGACTCCCACTTCGGTATGATTGGTATATCTCATTTTTTGGGCAGTAGCAGGATTTGCTATCAGAATCCCAAGGATAGCAACACAGATGGTTAAAAATTTCTTCATAAAGATTTATTATTTCTTTTGGATGGAAATACAGCCTAATTTCTTCAATTTAGCTTTGTTAGAATAATCAAATTGGCAAATGGACTCCGGCCCAAAGACAATTAAAGATTTTGGACCTGCAATAACATCAAAGCTTTTCAAGTCCTCCAGATTTTCCAAAAGATTTTTATCGATTTGGCTGACATCAGAAACCTTAAAGGATTTCATCCCAAATGTTCCTTCACAGACATACAAATGTTCACCAGTAAGAGCTAATCCATGTGGATTTTTCATCACATAGGACTCCTTCAAGACGGGAAATTTAGGGTCTTTGATATCAACAACCTCCAATAGATTGGAATTTCCCCCACAGGCATTCCCAGAACGAAGGGTGACAAAGGCATAGTTATCATTGACAACAACAGGGTCACAGGCAAAAGCATGATTAAAAGTAGACAAATGGACTGGACGGATAGGATTGCTGATATCCATGATATGCATCCCATTGTTTGCTCCAACAAACAAATTCTTCTTGTACGGAAATAAAGTTTCTATACCAAAGCCTAGACTGACTGCGTTGATTTGATTAGGCTTTTTTGGATTCTTCAAATCAAAATTCTTTACTTTATCCTGGAAAATGGCATAAAGGTGATTGCTAGTGATAGCAAATCGAGCCATAGAGCCCGCCTGGCCTACGACATTGTTATTTCCGCCATTGGAGGAATTATAATCAGTACCCCCATGTTCATAGATCAATTCGCCTTCAACTCCAGGTTTATATACCCGATCACCTTGAAAGCTGACCAAAGAATCCCTATAATCTACAGTAACTAAATATTCATCCTTTATAGTGGATGATTCCACCCCATTCATAATATACTTAACTGCAAAAACATCCTTTTGGCGATCAATCAATACTGGCTTTGAAATATTGCTGATATCAATGGTTATCAAATCAACAATATTATCCGCATACAAAAGGTCATTTTGAACACCTAGATCAAAATTTCCAACGATCGGAATAAAACCTAAGGCCTTGGGTGAAGAAGGATTTGCGTTATCATAGATATGAATTCCTTTGTTCGGTTCGTTAATAAACAAATAGTCTTTATATAAATAAATCTTTCCAGTCGTATTCATGGGCAATGGATTGCTCATTTTTATACTAGACGCTCGGATTTCACCTAATTTCTTTTGGATTGGAATTTTAATAACATACTGTCCTTTTTCCTCGATCTTGTCACAGCCCATAAAAAAGGTGAATAACAACAATGGAAAAACCAGTAAAATAACAGATTTAATAAGCTTGATAATTGGATTCATAATTGCGATTAGTTAATGGTTATTATTGGTAACGGTTATCAAAATTAATTCGCTACAACTATTTTTTATTTCTTTTACTCTCACGAAACAAGCTATTCACTCAGTTTAAAAATGATGCAAATACCATTATTTCGACAAAACAGGCAGAAAAATTGCAGTAAATCAAAACTCATAAAGTATGATTAACAAAAAAATCAAGATTGATTCTATGAAAAAACAGCTTTTAATATTTTTTCTATTTTCATTTTTTATCCAATTTATCTACGCACAAGACAGTACTGTCGTAAAATCAGACTCCTTAACCTTTGAATCCCAACGCGAGCGGGTGAATCAATTATTGAATGAGCGGAGTCGCCGATTTGGGGAATATGACCAATCCTTACAGAAGAAAACCGGCATATTCGGTCTATTCAAGACTAAGAAAGATATGCAGAAATCGATAGATATCTTGAGGGAGTTGGTATTGAATGATAACAATATTTTTATTGAAACGCGGAAGCTACTGGATTTAAAAGACGCTCAGAGTGAGCGCTATCAACGTTTGGCAAATGAGTATGATGCGCAGATCTCCGCTTATATGAAGACGATTACCAAGCTTCAAAACGAGAATGACAAATTAAGAGACTCCTTAAAATCGATGGAAAGCACCGATACGGGTAGCGGAGTACTACTTTATCTAGCAGGAATTGTCATTATTACATTAATAATCCTCCTAATTTTACAATACAAGCGAAACAAACCCAAAAAATTGACGGAATAGTGATAAGAAGACTTTTTTATATTGGTACTTTTGCTCAAAAAGAGAAATAAAATAGTACATGGCCAGACCGAGATTGAATAGTGGAGACAGCCATTCGGAGGACTTACCTAAACCGAAGCTGAATAAAGAAATTTTAAAGAAAGCTTTACAGATTTTTTCGTACATCAAGCCTTTCAAATGGAAATTTATATTGGGAATGATCTTCTTGATACTTTCCAGTTTGACGATGCTGACCTTTCCGGCCTTATTAGGTGCGATGATTGATGCAGCTCAAGGAAGGCAAAAATACCCTTGGTTAGCAGGTAGCGTGATGTATATTGGTGGTGTTTCTTTGATCATCCTATCTTTTCAATCTATTATTTCCTTTTTTCGAATTCGTTTATTTGTTGAAATCGCTGAGAAATCATTAGCAAATATCAGGAAAGACACCTACCACCGACTTATTACCTTACCCATTGATTTTTTTGCCAATCGCCGAGTAGGAGAATTAAATAGCCGACTTTCATCAGACCTTTCACAAATCCAGGACACCATGACCACGACCTTAGCAGAAATTCTAAGGCAGGCCATCAGTTTATGTTTTGGCGTGGTATTGTTGGTTTGGGTATCGCCCAAATTAGCTTTGATGAATCTTTCCATATTGCCATTGATTATTATTGTGGCAATTATTTTTGGTCGGTTTATTCGGAATTTATCGCGGGAGTCGCAAGATAAATTAGCGGAGTCGAACTCCGTCGTACAGGAAACTTTATTGGGCATTAGCAATGTAAAAGCTTTTGTCAACGAGTTTTTTGAATCGAAACGGTATGCCGAAAAATTAAACCAATCCGTAGCTCTTGCGGTAAAAGGGGCTACCTATCGTGGGATTTTTGCCTCCTTTATCATATTCGCCATCTTTGGAGCAGTTATCGTAGTTATATGGTATGGAGCGTCTTTAGTTTCCATCCATGAAATATCGGTAGGTGACCTGACGACCTATATCTTATATTCCATGTTTGTAGCAGGGTCTATGGGTAGCTTCCCAGAATTATATGCAAGTCTACAACGTTCTTTAGGAGCTAGTGAACGCGTATTGGAAATCTTGGAAGAGCCGCAGGAGGATATTCAGGTCAATGAACATGATAAGGATATAAAAATTCAATTGCATGGGGATATTATATTCGACCATGTCAGTTTTGCGTATCCAACGCGTCCGGATTTGACCATCTTAAAAGACATTTCATTTCATGTTGCTGCTGGAAAGAAGCTAGCGATTGTAGGTCCAAGTGGAACAGGAAAATCTACGATAGCATCTTTAATCCTGCAATTCTATCAACCTAGTTCTGGACAAATAAAATACGATGGTATTCCAGCTAATGAGCTGGCCCTAACTGATATTAGAAATCAAGTTGCCATTGTACCGCAAGATGTTCTATTGTTCGGTGGAACCATCCGCGAGAATATCAGCTATGGAAATCTAAATGCAGACGCAGAAGACATCATAACAGCAGCCAAGCGTGCAAATGCACATCAATTTATTATGGATTTCCCAGATGGTTATGACACCATCGTTGGGGAACGCGGGGTAAAATTATCTGGAGGTCAACGCCAGCGAATTGCAATTGCCCGTGGTTTATTAAAAGATCCGGCGATTCTAATCTTGGATGAAGCCACCTCTTCGTTGGACTCAGAATCCGAACGCATGGTTCAACAAGCATTAGTTGAATTAATGAAAGACCGTACCTCGATCATTATTGCACACCGACTGTCCACTATTCGAGACGCTGACATGATCATTGTTGTGGAAGATGGAATAATTTCGGATATGGGAACGCATCAGGAATTAATGGAAAAAGGCAGCGGATTATACCATCATCTCTATACTTTACAGTCCCTTCATGTAGTTGAAAGTTAATTTTTGTTAATTTAGTACAGCCAAAAACATTTTGGCTTATACCTTGTTTATCATTAACAGAACATATTAGACTAAATAGGATAAAAAAAATAGAATCATGGAAAAAAATAGAAACGGATTAGTGGCATTTGCCTTATTAGGTTTAGCAGTTGGTACTGCAGCATACTACTTATTGGGAACAGAGGACGGAAAGAAACAATTAGATCGTGCGAACGATGGAATAAAGAGTTTAACGAAATCAATTAAAGATTTATCTAAGAAAGAGGCAAAACGCGCTCAGAAATTAGCGAAATCAGCGAAAGAAGATTTAGAAAATTTAAAAGACCGTGCAAAAAATGCGGGTCGTGATGCCTTGGACAGAGCTTCATCAAAAGCGAACGAATGGGCAGGAAAAGCTTCAGATGCGGCACATAACCTAGCGAACAAAGCTGAGGATGCTGCAGATAAAGCAAAATCTGAAATTAAAAACGCTTAATTCTAGCGTTATCCTATACCTGCTCAGCAGATTGATTTGTATCTTTGCAGGACATGAATCTGATTGAGCAAGTAAAAACATTAATATATAAAGATGTTGTTTTAGAGTGGCGTTCAAAATATGCCATCAATAGCATCTTACTTTATGTGGTATCCACAGTATTTGTATGTTATCAATCATTCAAATCTGTGGATACTGTTGTTTGGAATACCTTATTCTGGATCATATTATTATTTGCATCGATCAATGCGATGAGTCGGAGCTTTATTCAAGAAACCGGCAACCGCCATTTATATTATTATTCCATCGTCAGTCCGAAAGCCATCATTCTTGCCAAGATCATTTACAATTCGTTAGTGATGATTTTGATGACAGGGATAGCTTTTATCGTTTACAACCTTATTTTCAAGACCGAGATAGGTAATTTACCGGTTTATTTGCTGAGTATATTTTTGGGGAGTATCTCTTTTGCGAGTGTATTTACGATGATTGCAGGTATTAGTGCCAAGGCTGGGAACAATAGCACGATAATGGCGATATTGAGTTTTCCGGTTATCATTCCCCTGCTGATCATCTTGATCAAACTTTCCAGAACCGCCTTAATGGGTGGCTTTTTAGCTGGCAGTTGGCCTGATATTGCTGTTTTATTGGCAATTAATGTCGTTACAATTGCTATTTCTTTGCTCTTATTTCCTTACCTTTGGCGAGATTGATTTTTTGTTCTTATGAGAAAGAGTTGGTGGAAAATATTAGCGGTAGTCATGGTTGCCAGTACCGTTGTAGCGGGACTCCTTGGCCCGGTTCCCAGATTATCTATTTTAAATGAAACTATTCGTAATGTTTATTTCCATGTTCCGATGTGGTTTACGATGATGGTTTTATATTTAATATCCCTTATTTACAGTATAAAATATTTAAATACAGGCAAGCGCGAGTATGATTTTTTCGCGGTAGAGGCTGTTAATACCGGTATTTTATTTTGTGCATGTGGATTGTTAACGGGTATGCTTTGGGCGAACATCACCTGGGGTGCACCATGGACAAATGACCCACAATTGAATGGGGCAGCGATTGCCACATTGATGTATCTAGCCTACTTAGTATTACGCAATGCGATGGAGGAAGAGCAGAAGCGCGCGAAGATCTCTGCGATCTACAATATTTTTGCTTTCCCTATCATGATTGTCTTGATATACATCTTACCAAAGATGAATGACTCATTGCATCCTGGAAGTGGAGGAAATTCAACTTTTGGGGATTTAGATATGGACCATTATATGCGCCCGGTATTTTATACGGCCGTTATAGGATGGATTTTAATCGGTTGTTGGATTGCTAGCCTTCGTTACCGTATTCGTTTAATTGAAGATAAAAGAAATAGTTTTTAAGATGAGAAGTTTCCTATTGTCCCTATTGGCCTTATTCGTAAGTCTAACGGTAAGTGCCCAAGAAAATGTACAAATGGCAGATGGCCTACGTGCAGAAGGAAAAATCTATGTTGTGGTAGCAGTTATGTTGGTTATTTTCATCAGCGTAGCATTGTATTTATTCAGCATAGATAAGAAAGTAAAAAAACTAGAAAAAGATAAATAAGGAATAGGCCTCTATGTTAATTAACCAACATCGAACACTTTCGGGATTGAATGTATTCCTGGTTATCTTTGTTGGTACTCTATTATGCTTAGGGGTATTCTTTCATTTACCGGAAAAACTGACTCCAGTTTTATTTGAACCCGGATTGGATCGATTAGTTGGTATTCGATTAGGATCTAATTTTTCACCATCTTCCAATGTGTTGATCACTTTGATCCTGACCATTATTCAGGCATTTGCCTTAAATCGGGTCGTCAATCATTATAACTTATTAGGTAAACCCAGCTTTTTAACGGCCTTAATGTTTATGACATTGGTCAGTTTATTTATTCCTTTTCTGGTTTTATCACCCACCCTTATTTGTAATTTCATCACCATTTGGATGCTTCAAAAGCTCTTCAATATCTATAAACATGTAGATATTAAGGGAATCATGTTTGATCTAGGCTTATTGGTCGCCTTGGGAAGTTTGATTTATTTTCCATTCATCGTGATGTTATTGCTGATTTGGTCAAGCTTGGTCATCTTCAGGGCCTTTTATTGGCGCGAATGGATCACTCCATTATTGGGAGTCATTACGGTGTACTTTTTATTGGCAGTAGCCTATTTTTGGTTGGAGCGGATGGACGAGTTTTATCAGATTTTTCTTCCATTTACTTATGCTTTTCCAACCAAATTAAACATGGATGTCCATGATTATTTTGTTTTGATACCGATAGTGATTGCCATTGTAGGTTTCTTATTTATCCTTAAAGACAATTTCTTTAAAAGCGTGGTTCAGATAAGAAAGAGCTTTCAGTTATTATTCATTATGCTTTTATTGATTTTTGGTTCATTTTATCTGAATCAAGATAGATCCATTAATCATTTTCTACTTTGCGTTCCACCATTATCGATTTACCTGGCTTACTTTTTTACGCATGCCAAAATAAAATGGTTTTACGAAACGCTCTATTTAATAATATTATCTACAATAATCTATTTTCAGTTTTTCTAAACATCTGTCCAATAGTTGTTTAACCTTTTTTAACAACTAAAAAGCTTGTGATATTTAAAAAATAGATAGTTTTGTAGCAAAAATTCAGATAAAACAGCCATCATATAGGATTTAAGTTCATCGAATAAACAAGGATATAAATTGGGAATCGATGGAGAATATTTCCACTTAAAAAGTCAGAACAGTTGAAACTATTTTACTCTCATACGTCAATACTTATTTTATTAGGAATAAGTTCACTATTACTTTCAAGTACGCGGTCTTATGGTCAATCCTCGACTTCGCATTCGCCCTATTCCCAATTTGGTCTAGGCCAGATGCGTGAAGATTTGTTACCACAGACTCGTAGTATGGGAGGGATTTCTTCTGGAGTTAGGTTTCAGGGGGGATTACCGATATTGAATATTGCCAACCCGGCAACCTATTCTGCCTTCAACAGAACGATTTTAGATGCTGGATTATATGGCAATATGACGCAGTTGCAGAAAAACAACTTAACGGACCATACTGCAGATTTTGCATTCAGCCATTTTGCGTTTGGATTTACCTTAAACAAAAATAATGGGCCCAAATTAGGGGGTATTTCCTTTGGTTTGATGCCTTATTCAGATGTTGGCTACAACATTTCTGCGGATAGAAACATCAACAACACCCCCTACCAGACGAAATTGATCGGAGAAGGCGGTTTGAATAAAGCCTATTTTGGTTATGGTGTTTCTCCATTCAAAAACTTCAGTATTGGTGGTAATATAGGTTTCTTGTTTGGGAACTTATATGATAAATCCATCATTGATTTTCCAGCAGGCTACAGTTTCTATAACACGACAAAAACCGATACCAGAAGAGTAACGGGAATTGTGTATGATTATGGAGCACAATATTTTATTCCACTAGGAAACAGAAAAAATATCACTATAGGTTATTCAGGATCATTGGATAATTCGGTTAGAAGCAAGGTATCGACCATTGTAACTCGTTCACAAAGTTCTGGATTGGATATCACGGAGCAAGTTCCAATCGACACGTCGTATTCAGCTATCCTTTCCAATCGCAAGATCAATTTACCATTACGTCATAATGTAGGATTTACATTCAGCAAAGGCGTAAATTGGATGGTTGGAGCAGATTTCAAATATGCAGATTGGTCCAAATATCAAGTTCGCCAAGGCGAAGAACCCCTAGGAAAGAACATGGGGATTGCAGTAGGTGGTCAGATAAAACCAGATCCTACCTCTTTAAATTATTTAAAAGTGATTGATTACCGTTTAGGTTTCAGATACAACAAAACCCATATGACCGTTAACCAGCAACGTATCAACGATATGGCAGTGACGGTTGGTTTGGGATTACCATTGCCTGAGACAGGATTTGGAAGAACCTTTTCGAATGTGAATATTTCGGCTGAATTTGGACAACAAGGCACTATCCAAAGTAATCTGGTTCGTGAGCGTTATATCAATATTAACCTGGGCTTCACCATCAATGATGCTTGGTTTATCAGAAGAAGTTACGATTAAGCGATGCGTATTGCAGAATTTAAAATATCGAGAGTATTGCCCCTAACAATTGTTTTGCTAGGGGCAATCTTGTCAATTGCCTGTGAAAACGACATCAAGGATATTGACCGATTAGCCAACATCCAAAAGGAAGAGGCGGTTGATATTTCCAAAGATGTGACGGTGATATACAGTGATTCAGCCAAGGTAAAGGCGGAATTAAAAGCACCCGAGATGCGTGTATATCATGATAGTACCGGAAATTATGAATTCAAAAAGGGAGTACAGATTATTTTCTTTGACGACCAAGCAAAAGAAATGCAAAGAGTGACCTCGGAGTATGCCCTACAAAAACATCTTGAGGGATTAACCGAGTTCCGAAAGAATGTAGTGATTACAAAAGTAGATGGGACGGTGATTAAGACGGAGGAATTAATCTACGATGAAAAGAACAAGAAGTATTATGGTAGCCAGCCTATTACAGCGGAATATAATGATGGTCGGACATCAGCCCAAGGAACCTCTTTCACGGCGGATGCGGATTTCAATGATATTCGATTCATGAATGGTACAGCGATTCATTATTCAACTTCAGACTCCCAGATCCCTTCATTTGGAAACTAGCAGAAATTGAATGCTTTGGCCTAAAAAAAATTGAAATCTGGTAAATATAAATTTTTACCATATTTTTTTATAAAAGTTGTATCTTGCGCCTTGTTTTAAAGAAAAAACAAATTAATTAAAATATTAGCATAAAATTATAGAATATCGTTATGGGATTAATGACCTCTTTGCGAAACCGTGCGGGCTTAGTCATTTTCGTGATTGGTTTAGCAATTGTTGCATTTTTATTAGGTGATGCCATCAATGTTGGTACCCCATTTTGGCAAAGAAACCAAAATGAGGTTGGAAGTATCAATGGAGAAGGTATAGATTATCAAAGCTTCAATCAACAAGTTGACCAAGCTAGCCAAATGTATCAACAACAAATGGGTGGTGCTTCATCACCGCAAATGCGTGGATTTGCAGTTCAACAAGTTTGGAACCAATTTTTAACACAAAACCTATTAAATCAAGAAATTGAAAAGTTAGGTCTACAAGTTGGTAAGGAAGAATTGAATAGTTTACTATTCGGCAATAACCCTTCGCCTCAAATTGTACAAGCATTTACCAACCCTCAGACAGGACAGTTTGATAAAAACTATTTATCAGCAGTTATTGAGCAAGCCAAAACAAACCCTGAAATGAATGCTCAGTGGGAAGGTTTATTACAGAATGTTAAAAACGAACGTTTAAATCAAAAATATACCAACCTAATCAATAACAGCATTTATACGACTTCTTTGGAGGCTGAATATGATTATAATTCACGTAATAAACTAGCTAACTTCAAATATGTGATGTTGGATTATGCTTCAGTAAAGGATTCTGAGATCAAATTGACTGATGCAGATTACAAGGAATATTACGACAAGAACAAGAATGCATTCAAAAACCCTGAAGAGGTTCGTACCTTGGAATATGTGTTATTTGATGCCAAACCAAATGCTGCAGATACTGCCTTAGTATTAGGTGAAGTTCAAAAATTAAAAACAGAGTTACAGAACTCGACGAATGATTCAAGTTTTGTAACGATCAATTCTGAGAACAAATATCCAGTTCGTTATTATTCAAAAGGACAGTTGAGCCCAGCATTAGATTCAGTTGCGTTCAATAGTGCAGCAGGAACAGTTGTAGGTCCATATTTGACTCAAAATGTATATGAAATTGCAAAAGTAATTTCAGTTAAGAACAGTCCGGACTCAGTAAATGCTAGTCATATTCTAATCAACCCAGCGACAGAAGGTGGCGTTGATAAAGCGATGGCAAAAGCAGATTCAATCAAGAATTTAATTCAAGGAGGAGCTAATTTTGCAGCATTGGCAGTAGAATTCAGCGCAGATCCTAACAGCAAGAACAACGCTGGAGAATTAGGAACATTAACTCGCGGAAATATTCCTGAGTTAGATGAGGTTTTATTTGATGGTAAAGCTGGCGATGTAAAAGTTGTTTCTACAAACTTCGGAGTTCACGTTGTAAAAGTAAATAGACAAGTAGGTAACTCGACGATTGCGAAATTAGCGATTGTAGATAAGAGCATAAACTCAGGAAAAGCGACAACTGATGCAGCATATGCAAAAGCAAATCAATTTTTCACTGCGGCAAACAAGAGCAATTTCAATGATATTGCTAAACAACAAAACGTTGAAATCTTAAAGAATGATCGTACAGTTGCGATGGACAATATGTTAGCTGGCGTTGAAGTACCTAGAGAATTAGTTCGTTGGGCATTTGAGGCAGAGAATGGTGAAGTAAGTGATAAGATTTATGAAAGTACAGATAACTTTATCGTTGCTCGAGTAACCAATATCCAACCAAAAGGAATCCAACCAATGGAGTCAGTTAAGACATTAATTGAGCCGGTTGTTAAGAATTTGGTAAAAGCACGTATGTTGAAAGAGAAAATGAACAATGCTTTATCGGGAGCAAATTCCCTTGATCAAGTAGGTCAAAAATTAGGCAAGAATGTTCAGACTGTAGACAATGTAGTTTTGGCGAATCCAGTTATTCCAGGAGTTGCAGTAGAAAATGCAGTAGTAGGTACGGTATTTGGTTTACAACCAAACAAGCCATCTAAGTCAATTGAAGGTAAGCAAGGTGTATATGCTGTTCAAGTAACAGGTTTTGTAAACCCTAAAGCTCTTGCTGGAGAGGAATTAACCGCACAACAAAAACAGATCACAGAATCAAAATCTCAGCGTTCATGGGGGACTATTTTAAAAGCCCTACAGGACAATGCTAAGATTGTTGACAATCGTATTAAATTCTATTAACATAGAATTCGTTAAATTTGCAGCTGGATGACAATAGTTATCCAGCTTTTTTTATTTTTATAGAAATGGATATTCAAGAGAACATAGTTAACAAGGTTGCGCAGAGTGGATTGATTACGATAGATCTAGCGGATCATGCGCCAAAAGCAGCCATTGAGATATACGATATCAAGGAAAATTTATTCCATGGATTGATCTTAAAAGAAAAAGATTTCAGGGAATTCATCAAAACCCATGATTGGTCGCAGTATAAGGACAAACATATAGGCATTATCTGCTCGGCTGATGCGATTGTTCCTACCTGGGCCTATATGCTGTTATCGACAAAGCTAGTGGATTACGCTTTATCCATCCATTTTGGGGATGAAGATTATGTCCGCAAGACATTATTTGATCATGCACTATCCAGCTTAGATTACAGTCAATATCAGGATCAGAGGATCGTCGTGAAGGGATGTGGAGATATTCCGGTTCCTGAGTCTGCCTTTGTTACTTTTACGACCCAATTAAGCAAGGTTGCCAAAAGTGTTATGTATGGTGAGCCCTGTTCAACTGTTCCAGTATTCAAGCGAAAATCTTAAACTTTCCGATATAATTGCTGTCAAACCCATATGAAAAGAACAATTTCATTAATCATTTTTAGTGTTTTCCTAATGACTAGCGTCCTGGGACAAGCACTTCCCTATTTAAAAGATCCGACATTTAAACCCGGCGAGGTATTAAAGTATAAGCTTAGATATGGTTTTATTTCAGCAGCTACCGGTACCTTATCCGTTCAGGAGTCAAAATATAGTTTTGGAGTGAATGATGCGATACATTTATCAGCATTTGGCCAGACTTCAGGGGCATTTTCGAAATTCTACACCGTAAAGAATCAATATGATTCCTATATAGACCAATCGAATTTCTTGCCGATTTTGTATACTGAAAACATACGTGAGAACAATTATCGTCGTGTAGAATATGCCACCTTTGACCATAAAACAAAGAAGGTAAAGGGTAAAAAAGGAACTTTTACCAGTCCAACCCAGCAGACCTTTGACTTGGTTTCGGCCTATTATTTTTCAAGAAATCTGGATTTCTCCAATTTAAAATCGGGGGATAAATTCAAGATTACCTATTTTTTGAATGACGAGGTAGCGCAGTTGGGTGTTGAGTATATTGGCGTTGAGAAAGTGAAATCGGTACTAGGGGAATTAGAATGTATCAAGCTAAGTCCTGAAATTTCTCCGGGAAGAATTTTTAAAAAGAGCAGTCGTTTGTATCTTTGGGTCACCAATGATGGAAATCGGATCCCCGTAAAGGCTCAGGTTGAGATTTTGATTGGTTCGGTGACGATGGATTTGGTGAGTGCTGATGGGTTAAAATACCCATTGGGCAAGCGAGTAAGTTATTCAAAATAAGAAATGATAGAAGTAGGAAATGTCCTTGTTCATGAGGACATCATCAACAATGATTTTGTATGCAACCTTAGCAAATGTAAAGGTGTTTGTTGTATCGAGGGTGATGCTGGCGCACCACTTACAGAAGCTGAGACAAAAATATTAGCGGATATTTATTCCAAAGTGAAGCCTTATCTAACAGAGGCTGGCATCAAGGCGATTGAGGAGCAAGGAACCTCGGTTGTTGATGCTGATGGTGATTTGACGACCACCTGTGTTGGTGGGAATAAAGAGTGTGCTTATGTCACTTGGGAGAATGGCATTACAAAATGCGGCATTGAAAAAGCCTATGAAATGGGCGATGTTCAATGGAAGAAACCTATTTCTTGTCATCTCTACCCTATCCGCGCGACACACTATCCTGAGTTTGATGTCTTGCATTATGACCGTTGGTATATCTGCAAGGATGCCTGTAGTTTTGGTCAAGAGCTTAAAATTCCAGTTTATAAGTTCTTGAAAGACCCATTAATTCGTGAATATGGCGAAGAATGGTATGCACAGCTTGAAAATACCTTAGCTTCTAAAGCATAATTTTAGTATTTTTATTGCGATTCAGTTTCATCTGAAGGTCTTATACCCACTACATGTTAACATTAGACGAAATACAACTTCCTATAAAAGAACATCTCAAGCGCTTTGAAAAGACCTTCAAAGCATCCATGCAGAGTTCTGCTCCCTTATTAGATCGTATTACCCGGTATATAATAAAGCAAAAGGGCAAACAGATGCGTCCGATGTTTGTTTTCTTTTCAGCTGGACTCAGCGGAGGGATTACAGAGTCGACCTATCGGGGTGCTTCATTGGTTGAATTGCTCCATACAGCATCATTAGTACATGATGATGTGGTCGATAATTCCAATGAGCGTCGAGGATTTTTCTCGATCAATGCACTTTGGAAGAATAAGGTTGCTGTATTGGTAGGAGACTTTTTATTATCCAAGGGGTTATTACTTTCTGTAAAGCATAAGGAGCATGATTTATTAAGATTAGCTTCCGAAGCAGTTGAGCAAATGAGTGAGGGTGAATTATTACAGATTGAGAAAGCTAGGCACCTAGACATCGAGGAATCCATTTATTACGATATTATACGCAAGAAAACGGCATCGTTAATAGCATCATGTTGTGCAATTGGCGCTTCATCAGCAGGAGCCGATGAAGAAACGATTGAAAAGCTTAGATTATTTGGGGAGAAGGTTGGTATTGCTTTTCAAATCAAGGATGATTTATTTGATTTTGGGTTAGATGATGTTGGAAAGCCAGTAGGTAACGATATCAAAGAGAAGAAAATGACCTTACCTTTAATTTATGCATTAACGGTAGTTGATAAGAGCCAAAAGCGTAAAATCATTAATTTGGTAAAGAATCATAATGAAGATTCCCAGAAAGTGGCCGAAGTGATAAATTTTGTCAAAATCAACGGTGGATTAGATTATGCAACTAAACAAATGCTGAAATATCAACAAGAAGCTTTTGATATTTTAGATACCATATCAAATGGTGGAGAATATAAAGCAGGATTAGAACAATTAGTACGTTACACTACAGAAAGAAAGAAATAGAATATGAGCCACGAAGCACTTTTTATGATCGGATTTATAATTTTTATAATTCTGATGTTAGCAATAGATTTAGGTCTATTTTCCAAAAGTGACAAACCAGTATCCTTAAAAGTTGCAGCCATCATGAGTGCCATTTGGGTAACCTTTGCCTTATTGTTTGGTTTGCTATTATATTATTGGGGTAACGAACTCCACAATGTTCATGATCTAGCTCGACTCAAGGAAGTTGTCGCCAAGCATATGCATAATATTGTGATCAATGAAAATGATCTGGCGGCAAGTTTACAGATTTACAATAAGAACTTGACCTTGGAGTATCTAACGGGTTATGTGGTAGAATATGCGCTATCAGTAGATAATATCTTTGTGATGGTGCTTCTATTCAGTTCCTTTGGTATCCCTGAGAAATACTATCATAAGGTCTTAGTTTGGGGTATTTTAGGAGCCATTATTATGCGTTGTATCTTTATTTTCGTAGGTGCAGCCTTGATTACGAAGTTTGGTTGGATTCTATATTTATTTGGAGCCTTCTTAGTCTTTACAGGATTCAACATGTATATCAACCGGAATAAAGAAGAGGAAGTTGACCCGGAGAACCATCCCGTTGTAAAGTTTGCTTCGAAACACTTCAAGGTAACTCATAAATTGGATCAAGGTAGATTTTTCCATATTGAGAATGGTGAAAAGTATATGACTCCATTATTTTTGGTGTTATTAGTGATTGAGTTTACGGATTTAATTTTTGCGGTAGACTCTATCCCTGCTATCTTTTCAGTAACGAAGGATCCATATATTGTATTCTTTTCCAATATTTTTGCTATCCTGGGACTTAGATCTATGTTCTTCTTATTGATTAACATTATCCATAAATTCCATTACCTAAAAGTAGGTTTAGCATTTTTATTAATCTTTATAGGATTGAAGATGCTACTTCACAGCTATTTGAAAGAATGGGGCTTTACAACCACGCACTCCCTAATCGTGATTGTCGGTATATTGGCCTTAAGTATCATTGCATCTTTGGCCTTTCCGAAGAAACAAGATTTTGATAAAGCCTAAAAAATATAAGAACGGGTTGCTAAAAATTAGCAACCCGTTTTGTTTATCCCAATGAAAGGAATTTGTGCTAATAATTTTACAAATTCCTCCCCTGTTGATAGCTAATTATTGATAAATTCGTGCACATTAAAAATAAAACAAATCTTATGAATTGGAGTAAATCTATTCTAATTGCAGCAGCGTTTTTTGCTGCTACACAAGTACAAGCCCAAGACAATTTAATAAATGCCCTAAAAGGAAATGCGAGTGACAACAGCAAGGAAGGGTTTAAGTTCACCGAGGTTATCAATTTAGGCAGAACTTCTATCAAGGATCAAGGATCTTCGGGTACCTGCTGGTCCTATTCAGGAAACTCCTTTTTGGAGTCAGAGATGATCCGTATGGGAAAAGATCCCGTTGAGATTTCTCAATTATACACTGCTCGCAACACGTATGTTGAAAAAGCGAAGAACTTCGTAAGATTACATGGAGATCAAGCCCAAGGTGATGGTGGACAATTACATGATGTATTGACCATTTTTAGAAAATATGGTGCCGTTCCTTATGATGTTTATACTGGCTTACCAGATGGTCAAACCAGAAATAATTTCAGTGAAATGAGTCCCATCCTACAATCGATTACAGAGAGTGTAGCGAAGAGCAAAAAGCCAACGAAAAACTGGCTAAAAGCATTCACAGGAGCAATGGATTCCTATTTAGGTGAAGTTCCTGAGAATTTCCAATACAAAGGAAAAAGCTATACACCAAGAACATTTGCTGATCAAGTTATCGGGATCAACCCGGATGACTATGTTGGAATTTCCTCATTCAATGAACATGCTTATTACAAGCCCTTTGTTTTATTAATTCCAGACAACTGGTCATTTGAGAGTTTCTACAATGTTAAAATGAATGACTTGACCGACATTATTGACAAAGCCTTAGACAAAGGATTTACGGTAGCATGGGCGACAGATGTTTCTGAGAAGACATTTAGTTGGAAAAACGGGGTTGCTTTCGTTCCAGAGAAACCAATTGAAAAAATGAACAAGGAAGAAGTTGATCAATTATTCAATGGTCCAAAACCAGAGGCTAACATTACAGAAGACCAAAGACAAGAGGCTTTTGATAATTATGAGACTACAGATGATCACGGAATGCACATTGTAGGTAAAGTGAAAGATCAGAACGGAAAAGAATATTATATCGTAAAGAACTCATGGGGCGTATCGAATGATTACCAAGGTTATTTATATGCGACGAAAGAATTTGTTAAATACAAAACAATTTCTTTATTGGTTCATAAGAAAGCATTGGAAAAAAACATGCAAAAGCTATTAGGTATTTAGTCCTAGATAAAATTTTATAAAGTCCCGACAAATAAATCGGGATTTTTTCATTTTATTAATTATCTTAGTCTACTAATTATACAGTAGGTAAATAAACACTGATTATGAAAAAGCTAATTTTATTATTATTCACGATTCCTTTCTTAGCGATTGGCCAAGAAAAGGGAATTTCATTTGAGCACAACACGACCTGGGCCAAAGTAAAGGCGAAAGCAAAAGCGGAGAAGAAGCATATCTTCGTGGATGCCTTTACGACTTGGTGTGGACCATGTAAGTGGATGGCTGCCAATGTATTTCCACAAGAACATGTAGGGACATTCTTTAATGAGAATTTTGTAAACTTAAAAATTCAGATGGATGAGACTGCGGAAGATAATGCGGATGTTAAATCATGGCGAGAAGAAGCGAAGCGTTTTGCGAAGGATTATAAAATTGCGGCTTATCCAACCTTTTTGATTTTTGATCCAAATGGCGAGTTGGTACATCGTATTGTGGGTGGTGGAGAAGCGGATCAATTTATTGCATTAGCAAAAGAAGGTCTTGATCCAAATACACAATATGAGACATTAGTAAAGAAATTCAATGCTAATCCTACTGATAAGGCAATTGCAAGATCGACTGCAAAGGCTGCCGTTAAGGCATACGATCGCGATCTAACAGCTAAAGCCGTAGAAAGTGTGATTAACAATTCCACAGCAGATGAATTATTGGAGAATGAGACATTAAAATTGGTAAGTCAAAATATTGGTAAACCGGGTTCGAAAGCATTCAGCACCATACTTGCTCACAAAGAAAAAGTAGACGCAAAATTAGGTGCAGGAAAAACAGATGAACTTCTTTCAGTTTCCATTATCAATTCAGAGATCGCTCCAGTAGTGATGAAATCTGAGGAAGATATTTTGGATCAGACTGTTGCTGAAGTAAGCAAGAAATATCCTAATGTTTCCTTAACAAATTCAATTGCGAGCTTCAAACCAAACTTCTACGCGAGGAGAAAAAATTGGCCAGCATTCCGTGATGCCGTTCAAGCATTTATCAATATTGATCCTTCAAAGGTAAATTCTAGTCAATTAAACTCATTTGCATGGGCAATTTTTGAAAACTGTGATGATCCATCCTGTGTAGAATCTGCATTAGCATGGAGTAAAAAATCATTGGAATCAGAAAATAACCCTGCATTAATAGATACTTATGCAAACCTATTGCATAAAGTTGGAAAGACTAAAGAGGCTATCGAATGGCAAGAAAAAGCAATTGCCATGGTAGATGATGCTAGTAAAGCTGAATATCAGGAAACCTTAGAGAAAATGAAAAAAGGTGAACCTACTTGGGTGAAGTAGTATTTAGTATTTAGTATTTAGTATTTAGTATTTAGTATTTAGTATTTAGTATTTAGTATTTGTACTAATAATAATATAAAAATGAAAGGCTCGATAATTATCGAGCCTTTCATTTTTATATTATTGATTATTTGACTTCTTTAAATCCAAGTTTCATGTTTTGGAACATAAAAGCCCATTTATCAGTTTGTTCAGCAATGACCATTGCAGTTGATTTTCCGGCACCGTGTCCAGCTTTGGTATCAATTCTAATCAGAACTGGATTTGTTCCTTTATTATATTCTTGCAACCTAGCTGCGAATTTGAATGAATGGGCAGGTACTACCCTATCGTCGTGATCAGCAGTTGAAACCATGGTTGCTGGATAATCCACTCCTGGTTTTAAGGCATGATAAGGCGAATATTTCAAAAGGTAATTAAACATCTCAGCATTATCGTCTGCTGTACCATAATCAAAAGCCCAACCAGCACCAGCAGTAAATTTATGATAACGTAACATATCCAAAACACCAACAGCAGGGAAAGCTACTTTATAAAGTTCTGGTCTTTGGGTCATACAAGCCCCCACCAATAAACCACCATTAGACCCACCAGAAATTGCAAGTTTATCAGAAGAGGTATATTTTTCGCTGATCAAGTACTCAGCAGCAGCGATGAAGTCATCGAATACATTCTGTTTTTTCAATTTGGTTCCGGCCAAGTGCCAGTTTTCGCCATATTCACCCCCTCCACGTAAATTAGCTACAGCATATACACCGCCTTGTTCAAGGAGAATGACATTGCTAACACTGAAAGATGGGGTCAATGAAATATTAAAACCTCCATAACCATACAACATGGTAGGATTTGTTCCATCTAGTTTGATTCCCTTTTTATAAGTGATGATCATAGGGACCTTCGTTCCATCTTTGGAAGTATAGAATACCTGTTTGGATTCATATTTGGTCGGATCAAATTGAACCTCGGGTTTTCTGTAGATTTCCGATTTACCTGAAGCGATATCATATTTGTATATGGTTCCCGGGTTGACATAATTGGTGAAGGAATAGTACAATTCCTTTTCATCTTTTTTAGCTCCAAACCCACCGGCAGAACCCACTCCAGGCAATTCGATTTCATGTTCAAATTTTCCGTTGCGATCATATTGTTTCACCTGTGAAGTTGCATCCTTCAAATAAGTCGCAAAGATTTTTCCACCGCCTAATGAAGGACTCAATACCTGTTCCGTTTCAGGGATCACATCCTTCCAGGTATCTACAGTGGGTTTTGCAATGTTGGTTTCAACGATTCTTCCGTTTGGTGCATCCAATTCGGTATATACAATTAGCCTGTCAGCATCATTATCCAATACATAATGGTTTTTATCCATATTATCTACCATGGTAATAAATGCCGACTGCGGGTTTGAAAGGTCTTTAATATAAAGCTCATTCCCGGAGGTCGAATTAGCTGCTGTTACGATTAAGAAACGTTCATCTTCAGTCAAGCCAGCGCTAATATATCTTCTTGGCTTTTGAGGCCCTCCAAAGATCAATTCATCTGTATTTTGAGCTGTATTCAATTTATGGAAGAATAGTTTATGCTGATCCGTCATAGCAGACAAGGCAGATCCTTCCTTCGGTTTATCATAAGAGCTATAATAAATACCCTCATTTCCACGCCAAGACATCCCGCTGAATTTAACATTCATAAGGGTATCTCCAACGATTGATTTGTCCTCTGCCTTTAGGATAATGACTTTAGTCCAATCGGAGCCACCTTCTGAGATTTGATAGGCCAGTAAAGATCCATCTTTACTAAAGGATAGTCCTGCCAAAGAGGTTGTACCATCGGAAGATAATTTATTGGGGTCTAAAAACACTTCTTCTTTTCCGTCCTCCCCTTTTTTACGATAGAGAACACTTTGATTTTGGAGTCCGTCATTTTTATAGAAATAGATATAATCACCTTCTTTAAAAGGAGCAGAAACCTTTTCATAGTTCCAAAGATGTTCGAGGCGTTTTCTGATATTTTCTCGGAAAGGGATCTGGCTGAGGTAATCTTCGGTCACATCATTTTCGGCGGTTACCCAATTTTTGGTTTCAGATGAGAGGTCATCTTCGAGCCAACGATAAGGGTCTTCGACATCAGTTCCGAAGAAATTGTCTTTTTGTTCAATTTTAGTGCTTTTTGGATAAGGTTTCACGTTAATATCTGCTTTAGAATCAATAACATTTTCATGTTGACATGCGGTCAGTCCGACTGCGAGCAAGCCAATACTTACATATTTCATCATTTGTTTATACGATTAGTCCTATTACAAAACTAATGAAATAATTTGCTTGGAGGGAACATCTTGATAATCCGTAATTATTATGCTAGTTTTGACCTGAATGAGCCCAGGCAACAAAATATATTTTGCATCCGATTTCCACTTAGGTTCCTATCCGATGGATCAATCCAAGTTTAGGGAACAACATATTATTTCATGGTTGGACTATATCAAAAAGGATGCTGCGGAGTTATATTTAGTTGGGGATATTTTTGATTTTTGGTTTGAATACAGTACGGTAGTTCCGAAAGGTTATATCCGATTTTTAGGGAAACTAGCTGAATTAGCTGATTTAGGCATAAAGATAACCTTATTTAAGGGCAACCATGACATGTGGATGTTTGGGTATTTGCAGGAGGAATTAAAAGCGGAAATCATTTCAAATGAGAAGGTCCTGGAATTAAATGGGAAGAATTTCTATATCCATCATGGCGATGGTCTTGGCCCAGGGGATGCTAAATATAAGTTCTTAAAAAAGATCTTCCGAAGTTCATTCTGCCAATGGTTATTTGCGCGGTTACATCCAAATTTAGGGATTGGCATTGCCCAAAGATGGTCAAAACATAGTCGGATTTCCAATAATGCGGAGGAGCAATTTTTAGGAGAGGAAAACGAATGGCTCATCGTGTATGCGAAGGAAGTCCTGGAAAAGAAGCATTACGATTATTTTATTTTTGGACACCGGCATTTGCCCTATGATGTTCAATTAAAAGATAATTGTCGTATCATCAATTTGGGAGAATGGATCAATTACCATACTTATGCCGTATGGGATGGTCAAGAAGTTAAACTTGAAAAATGGAATTCAGAGAAATAGCCAATTCTATCCAACCTTTAAACGATGACCAATTTTCCTTATTGGAGGGCATCACAGAGCTTATTGAAGTTCCGAAGAACCATACTTTAATTTATTCCGATAAAACGAGTCCCTATATATATTTCCAGAAAGAAGGAATCTGTAGGATCTATTACCATAAAGAGGAGAAGGAGATTATTTTAGGATTTGCCTTTCCCGGAGAGGTATTAATATCCTTGAACAGCTATATTCATCAAAAACCGGGCTATGAAACCATCCAAACCTTAGAAAAATCCAGTGTTTACCGGATTCATACCTTAAAGTTATTGGCTTTATATGAAAGTCATACGATGATCAGCAATTGGGGTCGACGATTGGCGGAGTTGGAGGCCTTGAAGATTGAGGAGCGATTAATGCTACGTTTGTTCAAGTCTTCCCATGAGAGTTATGAGGAGCTATTAAAAAAGGCTCCAAATATTACGAACCGAATCAAGTTGGGGTATATAGCCTCCTATTTAGGGATTTCTCAAGTCACATTGAGCCGGATTCGGGGAATAAAAAAGTAAATTTTTAACAATTGTAAAAAATAGTTGTTAAAATAAGCTAGACCTTTGTGCCTTTAAAAAATTAATCATAATGAATTGGATAATATTAGTAATTGGTGGTTTATTTGAGGTTGCCTTTACCTACTGTATTGGACGTGCGAAAGACGCTACGGGTATGGAAATGTACCTTTGGTATCTGGGATTCTTAATCAGCGTAACGATTAGTATGGGATTATTGATCAAAGCGACCAGTACACTACCATTAGGTACAGCCTATGCCGTTTGGTCAGGAATTGGGGCTGTTGGAACGGTTTTAATGGGTATTTTCTTTTTCAAAGAACCAACAGATTTTTGGCGTATCTTCTTTATTATCACTTTAATTGGGTCAATTGTCGGATTAAAAGCAGTTTCTTCGCATTAGTATCTTTAAAAGCGCATAAAAATCTTTATTTTTGTCGATTAATTACTGTGACTGGGCAACTTATGCCCTACAGTAAACAAGATGTAATTTATGTTAGAGAAACTACAAGCCATAAAAGAGCGCTGGGAAGAGGTTGAAAGAGAATTAAGTAATCCAGATACCATCAGCGACATGAAACGTTTTGCAAAATTGAACAAGGAATATAAAGACTTGGGCAAAATTGTTGAGCAATACCATATTTACAAAAATATGGTTAGTAATATAGATACCAATAAGGATATCCTTGCTAATGAAAAGGATCAGGAATTGCGAGAGATGGCGAAGGAGGAGTTGGATATTTTATATACCGAGAAGGAAGAGAAGGAGGAGGAGATTCGATTGATGCTTATTCCGAAGGATCCTGAAGATGCTAAGAATGCTATTATTGAGATCCGTGGAGGAACTGGTGGAGATGAGGCAGCACTATTTGCTGGGGATTTATACCGTATGTATACCCGCTTCTTTGAGACCAAGGGTTGGAGAAATGAGGTTATGGACGTTACTGAAGGTACTTCAGGAGGCTATAAAGAGGTGATTTTGAAGGTTATTGGTGAGGATGTTTATGGTCAATTAAAGTATGAGTCAGGGGTTCACCGTGTGCAACGGGTTCCAGATACAGAGACACAAGGTCGGGTTCACACCTCAGCGGCCTCGGTAGCGGTATTACCAGAGGCGGAGGAAGTAGACGTTGAATTAAACCCAGGCGATATCGAGATGCAGACTTCGAGATCTGGTGGTGCAGGTGGTCAGAACGTGAACAAGGTAGAGACCAAGGTTCAATTGACGCATAAGCCATCGGGCATTGTAGTAGTTTGTCAGGTTGAGCGTTCTCAATTAGCGAACCGTGAGTTAGCGATGGAGATGCTTCGAAACAAGCTATATGAGTTAGAGGTTCAGAAAAAGCATGGGGATGTTGCTGCGAAACGTAAGACGATGGTATCAACGGGTGACCGTTCGGCGAAAATTCGTACGTATAATTATCCACAAGGTCGTGTTACGGAGCACCGCATCGGATTGACGATGTATAATCTTCCTGCGATTATGGATGGTGATATTCAGGACATTATAGACGCATTGCAATTTGCGGAGAATGCGGAAAAGATGAAAGAAGGCACTGTAGAGTAAGATTTTTCAAAAATATATTAGCGAATATAGAAATAAACACTATATTTGCACACCTTCTAAAAAGAAGGGAAAAGGTCTGGTAGTTCAGCTGGTTAGAATACATGCCTGTCACGCATGGGGTCGCGGGTTCGAGTCCCGTCCAGACCGCTAGCAAAAAGAGAAGCGAAGCTTCGAGCGTTCTTTTTTTTTAAGAAATTTTAGGTCTGGTAGTTCAGCTGGTTAGAATACATGCCTGTCACGCATGGGGTCGCGGGTTCGAGTCCCGTCCAGACCGCTAAAATTAAATTGAAGCTTGTCTTCTATTTGTTCTTAATTTTATTTTTTTGGTCTGGTAGTTCAGCTGGTTAGAATACATGCCTGTCACGCATGGGGTCGCGGGTTCGAGTCCCGTCCAGACCGCCAAAAAAGATTAAACCCTTGAAAAATATTTTTCAAGGGTTTTTTTATGCTTTATTATTTTTGATGCAATTCATATTGTAGCGCACCGGAAGGGCATCTATCAATTTGATTGATGAGTTCTTGGGTTGTAGCAAACTCAGGTTTAACCCAAGGTCGGTCGGCAGGGTCATATACCTTTGGCAAGGTATTGATACAAACTGCGGAATGGATGCATTTCTTTGGTCTCCATAAAACGGTGATTTCACCATTCGGATGGTTATAACGGACAATTTTTTCTTCCATAAATATCTTTCCTCCTTTAAGGATGAAACAGTCTTTATTAGGATTTTGTTTCCCAAATTAAAAAGCAAATTAAGGGAATGAAGGTTTATTCAATGAAAACCGAAAAAATATTGTAAGAGGAAGAATTAGCGAAAATTAGAATAATTATATTATTTTTAGTATAAATTATAACCTCTATTTTATGGAAAACTCACACACTCCTATTGAAAATGGCGATAACGGCAGTATCAATGATGGAAAAAACATTGCTATTATAGCGTATTTAACAATCATTGGTCTCATAATTGCCTTTGTATTGAATAATGAAAAGCGGAATGATTTTGCGACATTTCATATCCGTCAATCCTTGGGGATATTCTTGACTTTATTTGTTGCTGGCTTATTTCGATATATCCCATTTATAGGATGGATTTTATCACTTGTGGTTGTAATCGCCATGGCTATATTATGGATCATTGGGATTATCAATGCTGCCAACGGGAATAAAAAGCCGGTACCATTTTTGGGGGAATACTACAACAATCTATTTTCTGGGATTTAATAATTTCGGAATACGGCTACCAAGGACACCCTCCAGCAGGAAGGTGTTTTTTATTTATAGGGGTTGACTGGTAGAAGTAGATTTTAAAATATTTCAATAGATTAGAAAATGGATTGATATTCCATAAAAATTCTCTTACGTTTGGAATCGAAATCACAAATAAGAAAAATTTTAACAATTCTTGGGTTACTATTTGAAAATTAGGGTATTAATAAGTGAGTAAAATAAGGCAAATATTACCAAAAGGCCGGGAGGACAAGGAATTACTGGAAGGTTTACGCAACGGAGACAATACAGCGATATCCTACATCTATAAGACCTGTTATCCTTCGGTATCCCATCTGATCACTGGCAATCAGGGGCGAGAGGAGGAGGCCAAGGATATTTTTCAGGAGGCTGTTATGGTTTTATATGACAAAGTTACTCATGAGAATTTCGAGCTCAGCAGTAAGATAAGTACGTTCTTATATGCCGTTTGTAGGCGGTTATGGTTAAAGCAGCTAAACAAAAGGGAGAACAGCTTAGGAACATCGGACTCTGACGGATTGGAAATAGCGGATGTGGAGAGTGATATCCAAGTTCATTTAGATAAGGAGGATGAGTTTTCCAAGATGGATTCAGCAATGCATCAACTTGGGGAGCCCTGTCAAACCATCCTTAAAGATTTTTACATACGTAATAAGTCGATGAATGAAATCTGTGAGAAGTTTGGTTATACGAATACTGATAACGCGAAGACTCAGAAATATAAATGTTTACAACGATTGAAAAAGCTATTTTTTGATCAAAAATCTGATTAGTAGAAGTTGACATGAGACAGCAAGAATTTTTTGAATTGGCAGATCGCTATATAAACGGGGAGATGAGTTTGGAAGAACGCACATCCTTTGAGTTATTATGTGAGCAAGACCAAGAATTAAATGCACAATTTTTGTCGCATGCTGAGTTTGTAGATACCATGAAGCGTCATGAATCTCGGGCTGAATTTAAGCATCAATTGGAACAAGCCATGGATGAGCAACCATCTGAGGCGATGATTATTCGTTTATGGAAGAAATTAAAGATCAATGCTGTTGCTGCGGCAGCGGTAGCTGTTCTTTCTTCTTTAGCGACGCTGTATTCAACGGGATATTTCTCGACCTTGCGTAGGACGAGTTCGGACTATAGTGCTCTTAAAAGAGAGATAAACAACGTAAAACGCAATGTTAATGCACATCATACTGCCATTCGCAATATCAATAAGGAAAGCACACCAGCACAAGACCCATTACAGTTTGGTGCAACTGGCTTTATGTTGACCAAAGACGGCTATGTTGTAACGAATTTTCACGTAGTTAGTGGAGCAGATTCGATCCATTTACAAAACAATAAAGGTAATTCTTATAAAGCTACTGTTATCCATGTGGATCCGGAGAAGGATTTAGCGATTCTACATATTTCGGATTCCAGTTTTGCTTCGCAATCGGGTAATATTCCATACACCTTCAGAAGACAGAACATGGATTTAGGAGAAGGTATTTATACGATTGGTTACCCACGTGATGAAGCAGTGTATGGCGAAGGCTACTTGAGTTCATCTACTGGATATAGCGGTGATACGACAGCCTATCAAATTTCAGTACCCGTTAACCCTGGTAACAGTGGTGGCCCAGTATTAGATAAGAATGGTAATATTATTGGTATTATCTCAGGTAAACAAAAAGGAATTGATGGGGCTGCATTTGCGATCAAGACAAAAGCCTTAATCGAAACATTGAATCGTATTCCAGAAGAATCCTTAAAAGGAAATATCATATTAAACAACAAAAATAGCCTATCAAATTTACCTCGCACCGAGCAGATCAAGAAGTTGCAAGACTATATCTACATGGTGAAGGTATATTAATAATAAATTGGACTTTTGTATTCAATAAGGTGTTACAAAGATGTAACACCTTATTTGTTTTATATACCTATGTGAATCTAACCAGACATATCTCTTTGATATTTAATATCTTATTCCTTATATTTAATAAAAACAAAAAAATATGCGGACCTTTTGGACCTATTTTTTCATCTTCCTTGCCATCGTGGTTATTACCCAGGCATTTCAATACCTTACATCCAGCCAAGCATTTGAGTTTGATTATGGCATTATCCTTAAGCAATTGTCATTGGTCATTTTGATCGCATTGATCACCTCCTATATTGTCCCACGGAAGAAGAAAAATCCATTTAAAGAAAAAGCCAACTAATTTCAGTTGGCCTCAATTTGTATTAAAATAAATGATTTACTATTTATTTGGTTGTGGAGTCGTTCTCAAGTAAGGTTTGATCTCTTTAAAGCCTTTTGGGAATTTTCCAGGGATTTCCTCTGTTTTTATGGCAGGGACCACGATAACATCTTCACCATCTTTCCAATCTGCAGGAGTTGCTACCTGATAATCTGCAGTAAGTTGTAAGGAATCGATTACTCTTAAAATTTCATCAAAATTTCTTCCAGTAGAAGCGGGATAAGTCAAGGTTAATTTAACTTTTTTATCAGGTCCAATCACAAATACCGAACGAACCGTTGCCGTCGCAGAAGCATTCGGGTGAATCATATCATATAATTCTGCCACATGTCTATTTTCATCAGCGATGATTGGGAAATTAACTTCGGTATTTTGGGTTTCGTTGATATCTTTTACCCATTCGTTATGATCATCTACAGAATCTACACTTAATGCCAACACCTTAACATTACGTTTATCAAATTCTGATTTTAATTTTGCGGTACGACCTAACTCAGTTGTACATACAGGAGTAAAATCAGAAGGATGGGAATATAAAACAGCCCACTTACCATCAATATAATTATAGAAATCAATATCCCCTATTGTAGTTTTTGCTTGAAAGTTTGGTGCATCATCACCTAATCTTAAACTCATATCTTAAAAATTTATAATGAACTAAATTGTTTACTCTACCAATATAGTAGATTTTATTGATAATCGCAAAATGAGAAATTAGTTTAATCTATTTCTTACAATTAAATTATAAAATCCGTTAGTAACTACATAACAATCAAGGGAGAGCAAAAGTTTACTGATAAAAACAAATTGGGTATAGATCAAATAAAAAAAATAATTTTTATTATGCTTGCATAATATTTTTATATTATATTTGGTTTAAACCTTATAAACGATTAAGATGAATTTCGAACTATCAGAAGAACATAAAATGATACGAGCGGCGGCTCGCGAGTTTGCCCAAGAATTAAAGGCAGGTGTTATAGAGCGGGATGAGCACGCGAAGTTTCCAACGGACTTTGTGAAGCAAATGGGAGAATTAGGATTTATGGGGATTATGGTACCTGAACAATATGGCGGTGCAGGGATGGATACCTTAGCCTATGTTCTAGCCTTAGAGGAGATTGCAAAGATTGACGCATCAGCTGCTGTTATTATGTCTGCTCATAATTCACTTGTTTTATTTGGGCTGAATGAATTTGGAACAGAAGAACAGAAACAAAAATACTTAAAGCCCTTAGCAAGTGGAGAAAAGCTAGGCGCTTTTGCATTATCGGAGCCAGAAGCAGGCTCAGATGCTTCCTCGCAACATACCTTAGCGGAAGATAAAGGGGATCATTACGTATTGAATGGCACAAAAAACTGGATTACCAATGGTGGCAATGCAGACATATATATTGTAATAGCCCAAACAGACCCCGATAAGGGACATCGCGGCATCAATGCGCTGATTGTAGAAAAGGGAATGCCAGGTTTTACCATTGGTCCAAAAGAAAATAAATTAGGAATACGTAGTTCAGACACGCATTCCCTTATGTTTTCAGATGTCAAAGTACCTAAGGAGAATAGAATTGGGGAAGATGGGTTTGGGTTTAAATTTGCGATGAAGACCTTAGACGGCGGAAGGATTGGGATTGCCGCGCAAGCCTTGGGAATAGCTGCTGGGGCATATGATATTGCTTTGGCCTATTCGAAGGAAAGAAAAACCTTTGGGAAGCCTATTTCCGACCATCAGGCTATACAATTTAAATTGGCAGACATGGAGGTGGATATTGAGGCAGCAAGATTATTGACTTACAAGGCGGCATGGACCAAGGATCAAGGTTTGCCTTACGGGAAGATTGCGGCAATGGCCAAGTTGAATACTTCTGAGGTTGCGATGAGACATACGGTGGAGGCGGTCCAGATTCATGGTGGCTACGGCTATGTTAAAGAATATCATGTAGAGCGCTTAATGCGAGATGCAAAGATTACGCAGATTTACGAGGGCACTTCGGAAATTCAGCGATTGGTTATTGCGAGAGAAGTTTTAAAATAAGAAAAGGTGTAATTTTAATAAATCGTTAGTGAACAAACAAGAAAGCCGGGCAAATGCCCGGCTTCTTTATTATCCGTATTTCCTAATTCCTTATGGATTTTGTGTAACCACACCCCCTGAGTTTTGAATCTCAGATTGAGGAATGAAGAATTGCCACAATTTAGAGTTTGCTGGTGCAGAAAGTAATTTTGCCACCGTAGCATTATGGTTTCCACCCGTTCTATCAAGTGGAGTATTTGTTCTCTTCAAATCATAGAATCTGAAACCTTCACCCCATAACTCAGATCTTCTTTGTAGCATAATCTCATCCACTAGAGCTTGTCCAGTTTTTGTAGATTTCACATACTGAGGATCTCTTTTAGAGACGAAGTTAAACAATGCCGTTGCAGCATCTGCTGATTTACCATCCCTAGCTAAAGCTTCAGCTTCAATTAGGTACATTTCAGCACCACGCATGTATGGAACATCACCGATACTCATAGCTTCATTAGCAACTTTGAACTTTTTGCTATGGTATTTGAAGCGGTTAAATGTGCTTAAAGGCAGCGGGAAATCTTCTTTATTGGCACCTGTTGGATCCCAAAGTTTTTTCCTAACATCTGTATCAGAGATTTGATCATATAATTTAGAGAAGATCAATTTAGGAGTACCTCTAATTACACTTGAACTATAGTTGATAGACATATAAGCGAAGAAAGAATAGAAGTAGTTTGTTTGATCCGCTACGATTCTAGAAGACCACATCCACTCACCTACCGAGTAATTATTGAATCCAGAAAGATATTCTTCTTCATTCATCAAAGGAGCATTTGCTCTTGCTTCTTTTGCAAATTTAGCAGCATCAGCATAATTGTGTTGCGCTAAAGCAACACGTGCCTGGAAACCTTTAACCACATCCTGATTGATCTGAGATTTATCAGTTCCTCTGCTATAACCATTCAACAAGGTTGAGGCTTGTTGTAAATCGGCATTGATTTGGTTGTACACTTCTTGTACTGTGTTTCTAGGTACTGCGGCAGTACTTGGTTTGGTTACTAAAGAAACTGCCAAGCCATTGTTCGCAGCACCCTTAACATATCTTTCACCAAATAACTGTACCATTTGGAAATAGCTCCATGCACGGTAAGCTAATGCCTGACCTTTGATATAAGCTTTATCCACTTCGGAACCTTCCGCAGCATCTACGTTTTCAATGATCATATTGGCATTACCAATAATCACATAGTAGAACAAATAGTTATACTTAACATTACCAGATGTAGGATCTATATGGTCAATCCATTGATAGGATTCCCTCATATGTGAGCTTGTATTGGTTGAGAACACGACATCTTCTCCCATCAAGTCCATCACCATCATGTTACCACTTTGTCCACCTTGTGGTTGAGATCCGAAAATTTGTTGGTATAAAATTCTATGGATACCGTTTAAGGCTGCCCAAGAGTTATCCACAGTTTTAAATGCAGATCCTGTTGACACTTGGTCAGTAGGTTGAGTTTCAAGATAATCTGACTTACAACCAGTAAATTGAAACAATGAAATCAACCCTAGAAATATAATAAATGTCTTTTTCATGTCTTAAAATTTAATTCTTGCACCAACAGTAAACAATTTGTTGAAGTTGTAAGTATTATCAACTACCCCGTTAAATGCGCCCAAGTTGTTCATACCTTTTCTTTTGTTGAAGAACGCAAGGTTTTCACCAGAAAGGAAGATATAAGTTTCTTTTACTGCTACAGTATTCAATAAATCTTTAGGCAAGTTGTATCCTAAAGTAATACTGTTCAAGTTTAAATAAGATGCTTTTGTTAAGTATCTGCTGCTACCACCAGACAGGTTTGTAGCATTTCCGCCGTCCATTCTAGGGATACTAGTTTGGTCACCAGGTTTTTGCCAAGCGTTTAATACATCAACGTGTTTTGCATTTCCATAGCTACCCGCAGACATTAAAGAAGCATATTGAGAATCATAAACATATCCTCCTAATTGGAAAGTGAATAATACATTCAAGTCAAAACCTTTGTAAGAAAGGTTATGGGACATCGATCCGTATAGGTCAGGAATAGCTGATTTTCCAACATATCTGTAATTAGCTTCAGCAATAACATTGGTTACAGTATCAGCACCCAAGATTCTAGCATTGGCAGACATTACATCTGTTTTGTACAAAGCATCTCCATTTTCAGCATCTACACCATAGAACTCACGTAAATAATAGTCATAGATGGAATGTCCTACAGAATAAGCTTTGGTTCCACTTTGGATCAATGGGTTTCCTGGAGGCATAGAAGTAATTTGGTTTTTCAAATGTGTTAAATTCAACGTAGTTGAGTATCTCACATTATCATTTCTTACGATATTACCAGTCAGGGACATTTCTACACCGCGGTTATATAAATTTCCGATGTTCATGTCAATCGTATGGTAATGAGGAGAAACATTTACTACCCCACCATTCATCAAAGCCATTGGCACAGGGAAAATTAATCCTGAAGTTTTTCTATCGAAATATTCTACGGAACCAGATACTCTTCTATTGAACAATTCAAAATCAACACCAATGTCGAAGTTTTTGGCTGTTTCCCAAGTTAAGCTATCATTAGGCAATGATCTTTGCGTAAATCCAGGATTTGAAGCATTATTAACGCCTAAGGTATATAAAGCCTGGTAAGCATAGTTGCTAATTCCAGCGTCATTACCTACCGAGCCATAAGAAGATCTAATTTTCAACATATTGATTTTATCTTTATTGATAAAATCTTCCTCACCGATGTTATAAGCACCACCAACAGACCAGAATGTTGCCCATCTGAAATCTTTATGGAATCTAGAGTTACCATCTCTTCTCAAAGTACCAGTAAAGATGTATTTTCCTTTGTAGTCGTAGGATAATCTAGAGAAGTAACTTTCAATGGCTCTATTATCTTCATAAGAAGAAGTACCAAGAACAGTCGCGAAGTTTGGAAGTTCGGTGATACCATCAACGATCATTTCAGAGCGGCTACCAGACAGGTAATTATATTTATAGGAATAATTTTCATGACCGACCATTACGCCTACTGTATGATTTTCATTGAATGTTTGGTTATATTCAAGGAGTTGGTTCCAAGTATAACTTGTTGTTCTGTATAAATAATGATAAGCACGTCCAGCCGGAGAACCATCCCCTAGGATTGGGTTATCATAAAATCTTTCGTGCGTATCTTGAACATCTAAACCGATATTCGTAGTTGCTTTTAATTGCGGTAAGATCTGAACTTCCAAGAAGGTTCTACCGCCTAAGGTTGAGCGGATATTTTTTTGTTCATCCAAGGTATTTTCATACAGAGCATGACGACCTGGAGAGAAAGGTCTTTTATCACCGAAATCGAATTTCTTTTGGCCAAATTCATCAAGGATGTATTCACCAGTATTCAAATCATGCAAATGTACAGGATAGATTGGTCCAACATTTCTAGAATAGAAGAAAGGGTTGATAAAAGAAGTTCCACCGTCACCAGCATTGTCAAAAAGGTTAACATTGTAGTTTCCATTCAGGTTTAAACCAGTTCTCAACCATTTCGTTGCTTGAGTTGTAATATTTGCACGCGCATTAATTCTTTTCAAGCTAGATTTCAACAAATAACCATTATCATTTGTATATCCTAGATTTGCGAAATAGGTTGTTTTATCAGAACCACCATCATAGGTAATTCCGTAAGCTTGGCGTCTTTTACCACCAGAAAGGATTTGATTTTCCCAGTCAAGATCTTCTCCCCATTTAAGTTGGGCATTAGGATTAATTTTTCCATCCAAACCTACGATTTCATCATTTGCAACATGAAAAGGGTTATAACCAAGTACCGTAGAAATATCGCTATAATTATTTCCATTATAGCTTGTTAATTTTCCAGATGCGAGTTCTCTAGCCTTATCATCTGGGATACCACTGGAAACCAAGCTATTTTTCAATGCTTGCCACATTACAGGGTAATATTGATGCGCATCTAAACGGTCGTATTCAGGGAGACCACGACGGATAATACCTGCTGAAGCATTTACAGTAAAGTTTCCAGAATTGACTTTACCTTTTTTAGTAGTAATCATGATTACACCGTTTGCACCTCTAGAACCGTATAATGCAGTAGTTGCCGCGTCCTTTAAGATGGAGATTGATTCTACATCATCCGGATTAATGTTAGATACCGTTCCATCGTATGGGATTCCATCCACTACATACAGCGGGCTATTAGAAGCGTTAATAGAGCCAAATCCACGGATACGAATATTAGCGGAAGCACCTGGGGCACCACCAGAAAGAGTACCTTGTACGCCAGGAGCAGAGCCCACCAATGCACTAGAAACGTTAGTTAAAGGTCTATTTTCAATTTCTTTGGCTGATACCTGAGCAGAAGAACCCACGTGACTTTTTTTACTTACCGTTCCATAAGCCACGACTACTACCTCATCAAGGGCGTCCGAAATGGATACTAAAGAAACATTAAGGGATGATTTTCCTGCTACAGGCAGAGTTTGAGTTTCGTAACCGATATTTGAAAAAGTCAGTCGATCATTTTCATTTACGGCTAAGGAATAATTTCCTTGTTCGTCAGTTTGTGTCGCATTGGAAGAACCCGATGCCTTTACAGTAACGCTCGCTAGGGGAGATCCTGTTGCGGCATCTGTAACTTTACCACTTAGCTGACGATTTTGTGCATTTACCAATCCAATGGAAAGAATAAACAGCACAAGAAAGCTGAGTAATCTGTGTTTCATAATAATTTGTTTGTTGTTTGTTAAATAATTGCGTTTGTACTTAGAATGATGGTTTGGTCATTCTTTGTTCGTTAACATAATTTTGGCAATTATATAATATTAACTTAACATAATACAAAATGATTTAACACTTAATAACACAGTACAGCTACAAAACCGTCTAAAACCGTAAGAATCAAAGAAATATTACTTGTATAATTTTAATCAATCGTTTGATTTTTGTAACAAAATGAGGCTAAAACTGATTTAATTGACAATATTTTATCAGAAGGATGATTTTATGCATCGTTTTTTAATATTTCCTGCAAACTTATTGTCATAAAAGCAAAATTAAACTTAAGTTATTGCACTTTTCATATTATTTTAGACGCCTTATTGAAGTTATACTATTTATTTTGGTTAAAAATCAGACAAAAGCGAAATGCAAAAAAAAACGGTATACAACAAGAAAACCGGGCTTCGCCCGGTTTTAATTAAAGTATTAAAGAATTGAAGTCTTAATTATAACCTTCATTTTGTTGAATCAAAGGATTCGCCAATCTTTCCTCATTTGGAATTGGGAGAACAAACCTAAAATCGTTTGCTGGGAGAGTCTTACCAGCAGCACTAGGCGCATCATCCCCTACTCTTTCTACAGGAAGACCTCTTCTTTTCAAATCCCAGAATCTATGCCCTTCAAAAGGCAATTCTTTGAACCTTTCAGCCATTATTGCATCAATAACAGCATTTTTAGTAGCAAAAGAAGCATTGGAATAACCGACAATTCGAGCTGACCTCAATTCATTTAAGTCTGCTTCCGCGCTATTTGCTCCATTTACTGCTCCCGTTTCAGCTCTAGCTTCAGCACGGATTAAATACATTTCACCCGTTCTAAAGATTTTTTGATCATTCACATTCTCATTCGGAGTTGCATATCCTGAGCCTGCATATTTATTTACAATTTTGGATGGCTTTCCAGTTACTTTTTGCAAGATGGGTTCATCTATTAAATAAGCATCAAAACGGACATCATTCGTCTGATCATACATATTCCAAAGCTTATCAGACGGTACCCAAAGAATACTAGCAGGAGCAACTAACGCATTGGCAGCATTCTTTGTAAATACACCTCTATAAATCCCACCAATTCGAGTGGAGCTGGCCGCGGTTCTAGATATTTTAAATGCCAATTCCGCATTGCTTTTATCCTTCCAAATTTCTGGGAAATCAGTTTTTGATGCTAAAGGTTTTTTGGAAATATATTCGGTAGCATTTGTAATAGCCTCATTCCAATTACGCATATATAGCGCAACACGTGCATTCAGGGCGACTACTGCTAAGCGATTGGCCCTATAGATGTCATTATTATCATCTTTCAGAAGGGTTTTCGCTTCATTGATATCTGCTAAAATTTTCTGAAAATAAGTATCCATATTTTCCCTAGCAAAAGGTTCCAGGGAAACCTTTGTCATATAGATCATCCCCAGCTCTGCAGGGTCATAGTTTTTACAGTAATATCTGAACAATTCAAAATGGGCGTAGGCCCTTAGGAAGAGTGCTTCCCCCCGAATTTTCTTTTTTAACTCTTCATCTTCAGTTCCGTTAGCAGGTGCATCCGGCAAAGCCTCGAAAATACGGTTTGTGCGGTCGATTACCCGATAATAAGGATCAATAGCGGTGTAATTGTCCCTGATACCAATATCATCTGGGGCATAACGCCATTCATGCGTCGTTTGAGACACATAGAAATCACCAGGTTTCAATTCATCCGAAAACACACCATTCAACTGAATTCCCATTTCAATATTGAAAACTGAATAAGTTCCAATTAATAGAGATTCATTATTTGCGATTGTTCTTAGGGCATCATTTCCTCCCAAGAAATCTGTTTCTTTAACATCCAACAAGTTAGAACAAGAACTTGAGGAAAAGGAGATCACTGCAGCAGCGACTAATATTTTGATATAATTGAGTTTCATAATTATTGAGGATTAAAATTTGAAGTTGATTCCAAAAACAAAAGATTTCGGATTTGGATATTCATTAAGACTGATATTGTTATCATCTTCAGGATCTACACCAGTCCAAGGGCTCCACACGGCTAAATTATAAGCTGTGAAATAAAGGTTGGCGCCTTTTACATAAGAAACACCGCCGACATTAATTTCAGGCAGATTATAGTTTAATGTCAAGTTTCTTAATCTTAAGAATTTGGCATTTTGTAAATCAGAGTTTGTAAATCCTTTGGAATATACTGGAGAGGCGAAGAATTTTTGGTCTCCTGGTTTTTCCCATTGATTATCCAAAAGTTCTCTAGATTGGTTTACAGAACCGATATACCCTCTGGTTCCATCAGTGATCCAGTTTCTTATATTGTTACTTCTAACCACATCAAATTGATACGAGAACAAAGTACTTAAAGTAAATGCTTTATATCTGAAGTCGAAAGTAAAACCACCGACATGTTTAGGTTTATAAGTTCCAAAAGTTGCAAAACGACCTGCATTTGCCAATTCGTAAACCACTGTAGTACCATCTTGGGCATAATACATTGGTCTACCAGTTTCAGGGTCAGCTCCTAAATAATTATAAGTATAGTGAGATCCAAAAGGCAAGCCAACTTTAATTAAGTAAGTTCCCAACTCATACTGAGTAACAGCGCCAAGGTCTTCAATTTTATTGACGTTTATAGCATGGTTTAATCCCACATTAATATCAATATCATTGGTTTTGAACACATCGACACTAATCATACCCTCAAGACCTTTATTAGACATTTTACCAGCATTAATAGCCATATTATTAAATCCAGTAGTATTACTAAGCGGTTGATCTACGAAAAGGTCATTGGTAATTTCACTATATACGTCGAAAGAGAATCTAGCTCTGTTAGCCCACATATTAAAGTCAAGGCCGATATTCGCTTTGTTCACTGTTTCGATTTTTAAGTTCGGGTTTCCTGGCGTTGTTGGAGCAATACCAGGCAAAATAGAACCTGGATAAGCTGCCGTTCCATAGCCTGGTACTTGAGACGAAGTATAATTAGGAATCGTCCAAGCTTCAAGGCCACCGAACCCTAAACCATACGAATTCAAGGCAATACTACCAATATTAGGCGCTTGACCATAACTAGCTCTTAATCTCAAATCCGTAAAAAGGGTTTGATCATTCATGAAATTTTCATTGATAATATTCCAGGTTGCACCAGCAGACCATGTTGTAATTTCACGGTTGTCGATATTGACGATTCTGGAAGTACCATCGCGTCTTAAGTTTGCAGTAATGGAATATTTACTAGCATAATCATAGGCTGCAGTAGCAAAATAAGAGCGAATTCCATAACCAGACCTAGCACTAGTTGCATACTGAGGCATTGTTTCCGCACCATTGGTTGGCAAAGGATTTGCACCTTGACCTGTCCATGGTAGAGAAGGGTTCAAGTTATACAACATCATTCCCAAACCTTTATTATAGACTCTGATTCCTTCGAAATAAGCACCTACATCAATTTTATGAAGTTCATTAAAGGTTTTATTATAGTTAATACTAGATGTATTAATAATTTGAGCATTAATTCTATTAGCTTCCCTCGCTAAACCATGTTGGAATGTTTGCAAGGAACCTCTATAAGAATTAGGGTTAATATAGAATTCGTACAAACCATTATCAGCATCAATACCTGTTGTATTTCGGATAGTAATATCATCAGTAATTTTAAAGCTCAAGATTAACCCAGAGTTAATCTTCCAAGATTTTTCAGTCCAACGGGTATTTTCATTTGCTTCTACCAAGTTTGCCAACGTTTTCATATTTAAGTTGGTACCACCCCCACCAAAATTCAGGGTACCATCGGCTAAATAAGGATTATCATAGGGTTTCGCACGATAGATCATTTGAAAAGGATTCAGGGGGCTATTTCCGAATCCATCTCCACTTGCTCTTCGCATAAGGGAATAACCCAAGCTATTGTTAAATTGAGCGCTGAATTTTCCTTTGTTGTAGCCTAAATTGAATCGAGTTGTGAATCTTTCGAAATCGGAAGTTTTATCCACACCGTCCTGATTCATATAACCTAAACTAGTGAAGTAAGTTAGGTTTTCAGATCCTCCTCTTAGGTTAAGTTCATAAGTTTGGGAGATACCATTTCTAAACAGGAGGTCTTTAATATCCGTATTGATATTTCTGGTACTGTCTAATTTTCTATCATACTCTGCTAATTGAGCAGCCGAAAGGTTAGCATTTGCTGGGTTTTTACGGCTGTAATACCATCCAGGCACATTGGAGAAGGCAGCATTCTGGGATCCTGTAATTGCGCCTACGCGTTCTTCATAAGCCAATAATTCGGAGGTATTCATCAAATTAAGTCTTGAGAAATCAGGAGGGGCAGTTACCCCGAATTGAGTTCTCAGACTGATTTCCGAAGTTCCTTTTTTACCTTGTTTTGTGGTGATTACAATCACACCTACACCACCACGGGCACCATATAATGCTGCAGCACTCGCGTCTTTTAGAACGGTCATGCTTTCAAAGTCATTGGGGTTGATATTCTGAACAGTACTCGCAGACGCAGGCACACCATCAATAATATAGAGGGGCTGTGCACCAGACCCTTGGATAGATTTGGTACCACGAATTTGCACATTAGCACTAGCTCCAGGTTGGCCAGATCCAGAATTCGCCAATAATCCGGGAACACGACCTTGAAGGTTTTGCGTCAGATTGGCTACAGGTTTGTCTTCAATCTCTTTCATGGAGATAACTGATGCAGCACCTGAGAATTCTGTCTTTTTAATATTGGCGTATCCAGTTACCACGACTTCATCCAACGCCGCTTGATCAGCAACCAAATTTACATTGATCAGGGCATTATTGTTAATACTAACCGTTTGACTGACAAAACCTATGTTAGAAAATCTTAAAGAACCATTTGCGGGAGCCGAGATTGTATAACTTCCACTTTCATCGGTTTGAGTAGAGATATTCGTTCCGATAACTGTAATGGTAGTTCCGTTGATTGGGGAACCATCTTCTTGCGAGGTGACTTTTCCACTCACTTGAAGGTTTTGCGCATTTACGATACCTATGGATACCATAAACAGCAAAAGAAAGCTGAGTAATTGTTGTTTCATAATTATTTATTTGTGTTTGCTAAAAAAATATTGCTTTACACAACTATTGGTTAGTGTGTTATGTAATTATTACTTTATTATTATCAATTATATAACAAAAAGTTAGAATTAACCAATATCAATAGTAAAAAATTAAACGAATAAAGGTCAAATAGGTTAAATTTGGTGTAATAACAAATAAATATTGTTATTAAACTAGTTAGAATCTTCCAAATTGTAACAAAATATACGAAGTGAGCATAATATTTAATTAATACTCAATCAATCAAGAAAGGCCAATTACAAGAAAGGCAATATTATTGGGATAATATTGCCATTTAAACAAATTTTATTGTTTCTTGAGAATATTTTTCTACAGATTACGATCTATCTTTGAGAGATAATCAAAATCTTCGAAGGAGTAGGCGCCAGTTTTCTTCATATTCCATTCGAAGATAAACTTAGCATTTTGGAGTAGATCTTTGTTTTGGTTTATTAGCCCATCATACATGATCAATTGCGCTAAAGGCCTAACCTGCTCAGGCTCTAATGAGCTAATAAAATTTTCGATATCGGATTGATTTCCCTCAAGGAGGAACTTGCGCTCTATTTTAAAGAAATCGGTATAACCTTGATTCAAATCCATTGTTTCATTTGCCTTATCAAAGGCCTCATACTTATCGACTACCAGTCTTAAATACTTACCCATTTCATTTATCCAATTCAGGATGGTATCTTTTTCGAATCTAATTCCCATATTATCTAATTTGACCTTCGCCAGTTACGAACCATTTTTCTGTCACTAACTTTTCCAGTGCAAATGGTCCCCGGGCATGAAGTTTTTGTGTTGAAATTCCAATTTCTGCGCCTAAGCCAAATTCAGCACCATCCGTAAATCGTGTTGAGGCATTAGAATAGACAGCTGCCGCATCTACAGCGTTCATAAAAGTGAGAATATTTTTTGGATCTGAGGAAATAATACATTCAGAATGTTTAGAAGAATAGTTCGCGATATGGTCTAGAGCATCATCTAAATTATTGACAACCTTCATTGAACAAATGAGGTCTAAGAATTCTCTTCCAAAATCTTCTGCTTTGGCTGGTTCTAAATTTGGATACTCAAGATTTTTTAAATCAGAATAGCTTTTTTCATCAGCTAGAATTTTCACTTTTGCTGCAGCAAGCAGAGGTGCCAATTTATTCAGGAAAGCTTCTGTAACCTGCGAATCCACGAGGATACAATCCAAGGCATTGCAAACAGAGGGTCTAGAAATCTTGGCATTAGCTACTATTTTTGCGGCTTGTGATAAATCAGCCGTTTTATCGATATAGGTATGACAGACGCCTGCTCCAGTTTCAATCACAGGAACTTTTGCATTTTCTCGCACAAAATCAATTAAGCCTTGAGATCCCCGCGGGATCAAGATATCCACATATTTCACGGCAGTCAGAAGCTCTGTCACTAGCTCGCGATCGGTTGGTAAAAGTTGAACGATACAAGGGTCGGTATTAAACTTTAGCAGAACATCCTGAATCAAATTAACCAAGAATGTATTACTAAACCAAGCATCAGAACCACCCCTCAGAAGGCAGACATTTCCAGATTGAATACATAAAACCGCAACATCAATGGTCACGTTCGGTCTAGATTCATAGATTACCCCCACCACTCCCAAGGCAACTGATCTTTTTTCTACTAACAATCCATTATCCAGGGTTTTGCTACTTAGCAGCTTCCCTGTCGGATCATCCAATTTAGCGACTGCCCGGACACTATCCGCTAAATCTTCAATTCTTGCTTTAGTTAATTTAAGGCGATCATATTTGGAATCCTGCGGATCCATTCGATCAAGGTCTTTTTGATTTTCGAGGATAATTTGATCCGTATTTAGGAGCAATTCATCAGCGATTGCATTGAGGATTTTCATTTTCTGTTCAATAGTCAATACTGAAATTGCTCTTTTGGCTTTTCTGGTATTTTCTAATTGAAGTTGTATTGATTTTTCCATAGGATTATTCTTATAAGAGCACAATATCGTCAGCATGTGCAATTTCAATATTCTTTTTTTCAGATTTAGATTTCAATGAAATGGAGTCGATTTTTGATTTAGCTACGGCATGAATTACGTGGTCTTCATCGGCAATTTGAAATACTTCACCAGCTTCAAAATCTTGAATAATTTTATTAACCCCTACTGCCAACAAGCTTTTTCGTTTATTTAAGGCGTCAATGGCGCCCTTGTCGACTTGGACTAGACCAGTTATTAAACTTCCACTTGCGAGCCATTTATTTCTAGAGGATACTTTTTTAGTTTGGGGATGGCAGAGGGTTCCAGTTTTTCCATCTACAGCCTTTAAAATTCCATCTTCAGTTTTCATGGAGAAAATAACGGCTTTAATTCCCATTTGATTTGCAAGTCGGGCAAAATTGAGTTTAGAAATCATGCCCCCTAGGCCGACAGTAGATTTTTCATCTTTTGCCAAAGCCAGCGCAGCTTTATCAATAACCTTAATTTCAGGGATTACATTCCCTTGATCATCAAGCACTCCAGGAACGGAAGTGCTAAAAAGAACTTGTTCGGCACCAAACCCAACAGCGATCAAGGTAGCGAGTTCATCATTATCAGAGAACTTTAATTCTTTATTACTCACCACGTCATTTTCATTTGCAATCGGGATAACATTATTTTTCCATAAAGTTTCATAGGTACTTTTTAATTGTAGAAATTGATTTCTATTGGCAAAATGATGTCTTTCACAGAGGCTTTGAGCCAAAGCAATTTTAAAGGGTTTAAAATAGGTTCCATAAGTTCGGACCAACATTGGATTTCCAATGGCGGCGGCGGCTTTTTTTTGTGCTAATGTTCCGGTATATTTCGGGATATACTTTTTCCCGGCGGCAACTGCACCGGAAGATACTATCACAATATTATATAGAGGTTGCAACTGGGCACATTGTCTAGCAATTTCTAAAACAATTCTTTCATCAATTTCACCGTCTGTAGTAATAGCTGCAGAACCAAATTTGATGACGAGTATAGGTTTTTTCATTTTACGAATTATTCAGATTAAATAATATATTATTAATATTTAATCAATAATACATCATGTTTGATGCTAAATTAGAAATAAATAAAAGAAATTCATTACTGGAATTCAAACAGAGATATTATTGAGAGGGGGGATTAATTATTTAATCTTCATGGGTCGAAGAGCGTTTTTCAAGAATAATAACGCAGAAATAATCAATGATAAGGAGGTTAAGAAAATTGGATAAGATAATGCAGAACTTTGGAATTGCATAAAAATTTCAAACGCACAGATCCCCAGTAGAAAGAGGGTAATCATAAAAAATATCCATGCGATTTTCTTGCTCATGAAATAAATATAAGCAATAAATAAAAAAAGTAGACCTAATGAGTCTACTTTTTTTATCTAATCAAGAATTAATTCCACGGGGCAATGGTCAGAGTGAATTGCTTGAGGTATAATTCGGGAAGATTTAATACTATCTTTCAAACCATTAGAGACCATATTATAGTCGATACGCCAGCCTAAGTTCTTTCCTCTGGCGCCAGCACGATAAGACCACCATGTATAGTGATGTGGATCAGAATTTAAATGCCTAAATGAATCGATGTATCCTGAATTAATAAAGTTTTCCATCCATTCTCTTTCAGCGGGTAAAAAGCCAGAGCTATTCGCATTGGATTTTGGATTATGGATATCAATTGCTCGGTGACAGATATTGAAATCACCACATACGACCAGATTAGGTTTCTCTTTTAGCAAATCATTGCTGTAGGACTGGAAGTCATCCAGAAACTGATATTTAAAATCCTGGCGAACATCTCCGGTAGTACCAGAAGGGAAATACACACTCATTACTGAGGCTTTATCAAAGTCCGCACGGATAATACGTCCTTCAAAATCATAGTCTTCATGACCACAACCATATTCAATATGGTTTGGTGTGATGCGTGTAAATATTGCGGTTCCACTATAGCCTTTTTTCTGAGCTGGATACCAATAATGTTCGTATCCCATTTCTTCCAATAGGGCGATCTCAGGCACTTGATCAGGAGTTGCTTTAATTTCTTGAATACAGATTACATCAGGATTTTCGCCTTTCAACCACTCCAACCAACCTTTTTTCAAGGCTGCCCGGATTCCATTGACATTATAAGTTAGGATCTTCATGTTATGGGAGTTTGTAATTTTTAGACTTCATTGAATCAAAGAGTTTGGTAAAAATACCTTTTTTAGGAGGCAACCCTTGTAATTTACGTTCTAAATCAAGTGCTTGTCTTCTATCTAATAGTTTCATAGCAAATCGCTCATCATTATATGGGCGATCATTATCATCGGTTTTAACCTCTGCAATGCTATCTACTACGCTTAATCCTTCGATCAATTCACCGAATACCGTGTATTCACCATCCAAGTGGGGAGTACCCCCAATAGAGGAATAGGTTTCACGCTGAAGAGGCGTTAGTTTTTTACCTTTTAGGCGAAATTTCTCCAAAGAATCCAAAGCAGCTTCAGTGAACACTCTACCTTGTACGAGGTAAAATTGGGAGGCAGAAGATTCTTTTGCTGGATTGTTATCTCTCGCTGCACCTAGGGCGCCTTTTTTATGAATGATTCCCGCTTGAATTTCAGCAGGCACCTTATAATCTGGTCCTCCTTCGCCTAATTTTTGTCTACTTGCGGCATATCTAGAATCAGGGTCACCACCTTGAATCATAAAATTATGAATAACCCGGTGGAACATTAAGGAGTCGAAATAACCTTCTTTTACCAATTTCACGAAGTTATCGCGGTGTTTTCTGGTTTCGTTATAGAGTTTGATAATACCGTTGCCTTTACCGGTTTTTACTTCAACATAGTAGTTTTTTGGGGTTTGCGCATTGGCAAAGCTCATGCCTAATACAAGAGCAAACAATAATAAAATTCTTCTCATATATTAAATGAAATTTACTTCTTCAAAATAGTCAATTATCAGTGATTTGATAATCATTTCTTGTTCCAAAAGTGTGTAATTAGGGATTGGCTTGATTAAGTTCCAATGGGGCCAACCTTGTTCATCCTGTCCTTCCAGCTCATAAAAGCCGAGGCTACTGAAGAGTCTGCATGTTGCGATATGCATCAATTCTTCTTTTTCTCTTTTTGAGAATTCCTGAGGTCCTTTTCCTAACTCCTGTACACCGATTAGGAAGAGCATCACTTTGATATCAGGGATATCCATATCAAAGTTTTTAGCGATAGCTTCCTGTAGAGCTTTCCACTTTTTATTTATTTCTGCGGCTTGCATTGTTTTTTGTTTAAGACCAGTTTTTGATTAGTTCTTTGCATCTAGATTCAATCAGTTCAAAAACTGGAACGAACATATTTGAATCATAATAAGGATCCGGAACTATATCATCAGTCAGGAAAAGGGATACTTTATTTAAATCTTCCTGAGAGGTTGCCATTGAAGTGACATCAGCATAATTCTGTTTATCCATTACCAGAATACGGTCGTATTTAGAGAAGAAATTAGGTTCAAACAATTGAGCTCTTTGATTCGAGATATCGATTCCCCTATCTTTAGCGACTTGGATGGATCTTTTATCAGGAGCATGCCCGACATGCCAATCCCCAGTACCGGCAGAATCAATTTCCCAACTTAATCCATTTTCAGCAACCATGTGTTCCATGATTCCATGAGCCAATGGAGATCTGCAAATATTCCCTAAACACACCATTAATATTTTCATGGTTTCAAATATAACATTATCTAGTTAGTATTGAGATATGAGTTATGAGATATGAGATTTCTGTGCTGTCCATCCCTAAATAGAGTAGAAGATTTTATATTAGTCCTCTTTTCATGACTGAAAAAGCAAAAGGGGCCTCAATCTCTTGGGCCCCTTTATATTTATTTTACAATTAATACTTCAATGGAACATTGAACTGAACGGTACTACCTTTTTCAGGTACGCCGGTAATACGGACAATATCACGACGAGTGCTACCTAGAGCAGACTCCACATCATCCACATTATTTACAGGCTTACCATTAACTTCAGTAATAACCAATCCTCTTTCAACGCCGAAGTATTCAAAAACACCACCTCTGTGTACTTGTGATACCACAACACCTGATTTGATTCCTAGTTCTTGTTTGCGAGCATTGCTTGCAGGAACAAAGCTAGCACCTAATTTATTGAAGATCTCAGTTGCAGATGCACTAGATTCAGAATCTTCAGATTTTGGCTTAGTCTCTTCACCTTTAAGAGTTAAATTGACATCTTTTTCTTTGCCATCACGTTTGTAAGTAATTTTCACTTTATCACCTGGGCGTAATCTAGCAACGTACTCTTGTAAGTCAGGGGTACCATAGATTACACGACCTTCTACTTTCGTTAAGATATCACCAGGTTTAATACCTGCAGCTTCAGCTGCTCCACCTTTCAATACATCACGAACATATAATCCATTTACATCTTCAATACCTTTTTCAGCACGTAATTGATCATTAATTTCAGTAAAAGTAACCCCTACGTATCCACGTTTCACGCTTCCAAACTCTTTAAAGTCATCTACGATTTTTTTGGCAAGGTTGATTGGAATTGCGAATCCATAACCAGCATAAGTTCCAGTTGGGGAAGCGATTGCTGAGTTGATACCGATTAGTTCACCACGCGCATTCACTAATGCACCGCCACTATTACCACGGTTGATTACGGCATCAGTTTGCAAGAAGGATTCCACAGCATTGCTGATCATTTGTTCTTGTTGTCCCATTCCACCATATCCACGACCTTGGGTTGGTTCATCAAGGATACCGATACGACGTCCTTTAGCACTGATGATTCCAGCTGTTACGGTCGATTGTAAACCTAGCGGATACCCCACTGCTAATACCCACTCACCAATTTGCACATTATCGGAGTTACCTAATTTTACGATTGGGAGGCCATTTGCATTTACCTTAATCAATGCCAAGTCGAAGTTTGGATCTCTACCGATTACTTTAGCTTCATACTTACGTTTATCAGTAAGAACGACTTCGATTTTATCAGCTTCTTCCACGACGTGGTTATTCGTTACGATATACCCGTCTGGGGAGATGATTACTCCGGATCCGGAGGCTGTTGCTGGTCGAGCTTGACCACGTTGTTGTGGTACTCCAAAAAATTCTTCGAACATATCGAATGGGGATCCCCCACCGCCACGGTTGCCGCGACTAGCCATTGTTACTTGAATGTGTACCACACCCGGAGAGACTGCTGCTGCAGCTTGGGTAAAATCCGGATTTCCTGTAGAGGATAAAATTTCTTCCGCAGGGTTGTTGGCATAATAAACTTTTTGACGTTCTTCGAACGTCATGTTGTCCATCTTTTTATTTTCGAAGAGTTTAAACCCACCCACGGCTATGGCTCCTCCTATGATGGCTGCTAATAAAGTTGCACCTATCTTTTTCATATATAATTAATCTAACTTTTTTATTTCATGATTTCTAATTCAAATGTAATACCATTCGAAAGGTCGGAACGAGTTTTGTCAGTTAAAAAATGTTAACAGGCAGAACCTTTGTCAAGCATTTAACAAGATTTAACAAAAGTTCGGTTTATTGTAACAAGAATATTAAATTTACAGCAGAAACTCAACAAAATGTCAAAAGAAATCCAGTTCTACAAATATCAAGGTGCAGGGAATGACTTTATCTTAATTGATAACAGAAACGGCTCGTTTGATGCGGGGAATCAACAATTGATTCAAAAGCTTTGTGATCGGAGGTTTGGAATTGGAGGAGACGGATTGATGCTACTTCAAGATACAAATAATTATGATTTCCAAATGCTATACTTCAATTCAGATGGCAAAGAGGGGACAATGTGCGGGAATGGGGGTCGTTGTTTGGTTGCATTTGCGAGAGACTTGGGGATCATCCAGACTGATACTGTCTTTTTGGCAGTCGACGGTAAACATGATGCTCAAATTGAGCAAAATACAGTAAATCTTGGCATGATTGACGTTGAGGAGTTTCATAAGGATGGGGAGGCGTTTGTATTAAATACAGGGTCGCCACACTATGTTCAATTTGTAGAGGACCTTAGCGAGAAAGATGTTTTCCAAGCAGGTTATGCCATTCGAAATAATAGCACTTATGGTGAAAAAGGTATAAATGTAAACTTTATCGAGGAAGAGGGTAATGGTTATTTCGTTCGGACCTTTGAGCGCGGAGTTGAGGATGAAACCTATGCATGTGGCACTGGGGCGGTTGCTTCAGCGATGAGTGTAGCGATTAAATCAGGCAATGACGGTTACTTTGAAATTCCGATTCGAGTACTTGGTGGTCAACTACTTATTTCATTTCATAAAAAAGGGCATCAATTCAAGAATGTCTATCTATCTGGACCTGCAAATTTAGTATTTGAGGGAAAAATCGATATTTCATAATAATTTAACCTCCTTAATTTTGGAGAAAAAGCCTTAATACACGTATATTAGTAGCTTTTTCTAGCAGAATCAATAGGATGCAACAGGTCGACACAATAACTTCTTATCGTTTGGTTTACTCATTAGGGAAACATCCTTACTTAGGGTATCTCATTGAGCCTCATATTGTGCAACTTAACCAAAATGGATCCTATTCACTTTCCTATAAAAGAGTTTTCAGCAATACGGTTGATGAATTTTCAGACGCCTTGGACGAGGTCGATTATGAATTAATTCGACTTTGTGATGAGATTGAACAGACACAGCTCATCAAAAGGTTTCACAAAAAGGCCATTCGTCCGGCGGATTATTTTTCCAAAATATTCGACCATAAGATTTACGAGCATATTCGCCCAAAAATAGAGAGTCGGCTATTACATATTTTAAACAATATTGGTGACAAGCCTTTGTTTTTGATGAGTAAGGATGGGTATCCAGCTGAACAGGAATTAAAAATTGCCCCTAAGCCCACGAGCATTTTATTTCATTTCCGCAGGAATGAAATCGAGACGCGATACTTTCCAACATTAAAATACGATGGGCTTCGAATGGAGTTTATGTATAAAAATGCGGATGTCATTGTCAATCAACAAGCTTGGTTACTTTTAGAGAATGTTTTATATCATTTTGATGAGGAGTTGGAGGGGAAGAAATTAACGCCATTCCTAAATAAGCGTTTTATTTCAATTCCGCGGAATACAGAGAAGAAGTATTTTGAAACCTTTGTGACCTCGTTAATTGAAAAGCATCATGTGTATGCTGAGGGTTTGGAAATCATCAATTATAAGGAACAGGCAGTACCCCAATTAAGGATTGTTTATAGTCCGGAGCAGGAAGCCCAATTGCAGTTATATTTCCAATATGGGGATTTTAGTTTCCCTTCAGGAGCCCAGCATCCGGTTACTGTGCGTTACGTATATAATGAAGAGGAAGATGCCCATCAGTTTTTAAGAATAAAACGGTCTCTTCAATGGGAGGAGAAAAAGGCTAAAACACTTGAGGATTACGGGTTAGAACGAGCAGATGCTTTATTTGGTTCCTATCTTCCAAAAATAGGTCTCAATGGATATCGCATTTCGAGCATTGAGTGGGTCAATGAACACCTTACAGAACTACATGATGCAGGCTTTGATATAATTCAAAACCATAATGACAAGAAATTTCTGATTGGCAAGACCAGCATCAGCATCGAGATTAGCGAAAAGAACGATTGGTTTGACATTGCGGCTACTGTAAGGTTTGGATCATATGAGATTCCTTTTATAAACCTTAGACAACATATATTAAATCGGATTCAAGAGTTTGAATTACCCAATGGCGAGATTGCTATAATCCCACAGGAATGGTTTTCACAGTATGAGCATTTATTTCAGTTTTCTTCGCAGAAAGAGGGCATTCGATTAAACCGCGCACATATTGGATTGCTCAATGATATTACCGAACACAACCAGGTGAGTATGCAACGGAAGTTGAATAAACTTGGAGAGTTTGATGAGATATCCGATATAGAGACGCCTAAAAATTTCAAAGGGTCCTTACGACCTTATCAGAAAGCAGGATATAATTGGTTTCATTTTCTTCAGGAGTACCGATTTGGCGGTCTGCTGGCGGATGATATGGGATTGGGAAAAACCGTACAAACCTTAGCCTTGTTGCAACATCAGAAGGAGAATTTGGAATCCTCAGATCAACCGAAGACCTCCTTACTCATAGTGCCGACATCCTTAATATTCAATTGGCAGAAGGAAGCTGAAAAATTCACCCCCAAGCTTAGGGTCCTGTTACATACAGGTACTTACCGCAGCAAGGATAATTTTGCATTCAGTCATTTTGATTTGGTTATTACCACATATGGGGTAGCAAGGATAGACGAGGAATTGCTTTCGGGATTTTATTTCAATTATATTATTTTGGATGAAAGCCAGAATATCAAGAATCCGAGGTCAAAATCATTCTCTGCTATTAAGCATATCAAAGGAAAGAACAAATTAGCTTTAAGTGGTACACCGATTGAGAATTCGGTTGCAGATATATGGTCTCAGATGTCCTTTGTAAATCCGGGGTTATTAGGCAACTACACTTATTTTCAAAAGGAATTTGTACAGGCCATTGAGAAGAAGAAGGATGAAGAGAAAGCTAAAAGATTACAGGCGATTATCAAACCTTTTGTTTTGAGGCGCACGAAGTCTCAGGTAGCCACCGAACTTCCTCCGAAGTCCGAGCAGATTTTTTATTGCAGTATGACTGAGGAGCAATCGGAATACTATGAAACTGTTAAATCAGAATATAGAAATGCTTTGTTGGATGGAGCCTTTACGGGAAAGGCCTCCCAAATTGCACTTTTACAGGGTTTAACTAAATTACGGCAGTTAGCAAATCATCCCTTAATGATCGACAGTCAGTATAAGGATGGCTCGGGGAAATTCGATGCTGCGATAGAAACCATGGAATCCATACTGAAGGAAGGCAATAAGGTATTAATCTTTTCACAATTTGTGAGGCATCTTCAAATCTTCAGGGATTATTTTGAAAAGAATAAGATTCGTTACGCTTATTTAGATGGGGCTACAACTGATCGAAACCAAGCTGTTAAGGACTTTAAGGAGAATGAGGATACCCAAGTTTTCTTGATTTCCATCAAAGCTGGTGGTGTAGGGTTAAATTTAACTGAGGCGGAATATGTTTTTATCCTGGATCCTTGGTGGAATCCTGCTGTTGAGCAACAAGCGATTGATCGTAGTCATAGGATAGGGCAAACGAAAAATGTTTTTATCTATAAATTCATTGCAAAAGACAGCATTGAAGAGAAAATATTAGCCTTACAAGGGATGAAGAAATCATTGGCTAGTTCACTAATTACTACGGAAGAAAGCTTTGTTAAATCATTAAGCAAAGAAGATATTAACGAATTATTCAGCTAAAAACCTACATTAAGGTCTGAAATCAACCTTTCCTGATTTTATCTAATTTATCATTATAGTAATTTTTTAAAATTATTTATTATTTATTTTAATGATAAATTGTTATAACTGTTCAAACAATTATCTTTTATTCCAATAAATAAATGATATAAACTGAAATATTTTTATTTTAGTATATATAACCTTTACAACCGTCATGAAATATAACCTAGACTTTTTCACTCAGTATAGTCAATTCTATATCGTCAATGATTCGATGAGTAGTGAAACAGGTGATTTCGATTTTTGGAGTGAACAAGCGTTGAAAGATCGATTAGCAATTGACGAAAACACCTTAGGGATTACTGTTGAAAATGATTTTTCAATGGTCAAGGGAGAACTTGAAGTTTTAGAAAGTGAAAATGTACAATTGGATTTCAAAGCAGATCATATTGTTGAAGGCAGTCTAAAAATCACGAATGGTACGATAGAAATTCAAGATTGTCCCATGAGTGGCACTATTTTATTAATCCCATTGGACAATACATTCTATAGAATTCGCATTTATTCTTACAATTTAAACAACCCCATTGGAGTCGATTTGATGAATCCAAATGATCGTTATCGGATAGAAATTTGGCCCGCCGCTATTGCGGGGCGAAAAGTATTAAAACGCTGGAATCCGAAATACTAGAATTTAACAACCTTACCCATTCCATTTCTTTTTTATTTTAAGTTTCCTGCGGTAAAATTGTTTTTTTTCTCATCACTATACAGTAAGAACCGGTCAGAAAACAATTGTTTTTGATCCAAGTTAAAATAGCTATAGTCCCTAACTTTATCATCTAATTTTATTCCTTCTGTAAATTCATAGATATGTGCATTTTTTAATGCTTCTTTTTGATTATTATCGATCATTAAAAAATCTACTTGATAATATTTTTTATTTGGACTAAAGGAGGAAGCACTTAGTTCTTGAGCATTAAAGGATACGATTTGAATAGTTCTATCATTTAGAGTCCATTCATGGGCTTTAATACCGATTGTTGCATTCACTATGGACTCGTCTGTTGGTGTTCCAAGATCTTTAAATAATTCTTTTAAGACACTATCTCTTTTATTTTCATCGGAATAAAAGGCAAGCGCTTGGTATGCTACTGGTTTCTTATTAAGGTCAGTTACTGTTGAAACGGTATTGAAATAAAGCGGTCCATAACTTGCCAAACTATCAATAAATGGACTTTCGAAGAGGTATCCAAATTCCTTTTTAGGGACAGTAATATGGATTACATTGATTACAGGGTCTTTGATTCTATATTTTAATTTTTCATCACTTAACTCATATAACTTAAGAGTATCCAGACTCGTTCCAGTATCTTCTTCCAACCAATGTCCAAATATTTCAAAAACATTATCATTAAACTTGGAGTTCAGTAAGTCCAATTGCTCTATTTCAGTCTCGGTTCCAGGTTCATTGTTGCATGCTACCAAAGTGGTAATACAAACAAGAATCCATAAATACTTTCTCATAGACTATATATTGAATAATTCACTTACTAAATATAATTAAATCAAGCGGTATTTACTAATAATCAATTATTTACATTCAAAACAAAAAACATTAGGATTACTAAATATATATATTGAAAAAGAGGCTTTGGAATATTTTCAATAAAAGAAAAAGGGCAATAAGAAGATCTTATTGCCCTTTTATTAACCTTACTAAATGTTATAAAGCAGCTCTGAAGTTTACTACACTTTCAGTAACTTCTGGCAAGCTATTTTCCCAGTTATATTCATATTCAGCAGATAGCATGCCTTTAAAATTTTGGCGTTTTAATTCTGCTTGAACTTCTTTCATTCCTAATTTTCCAGTTCCCCAGATCACATCATGAGCTTTTTTATCTCCGAATGCATTTAAATCTTTGAAGTGAACATGGTACACTCTACCTTCAAGTTTTTTAAGGCATTCGATTGGGTTCAAACCAGAGCGCATCCAGTGGCCCACATCTGCTGCAGCTCCCATTCTTTTACTTCTACCTTCCAAAGCTTTCAAAACCACATCCGGATTCCAATAGTGTGAAGGTTCAGGATGGTTGTGAATTGCTAATTTGATATCGTATTTATCACAAAGTTTAGAAAGGTAATCCAATTGGTCTTGACTTGGTTCGGCATTAATTACTTTAATTCCGAAATCTTTAGCAAACTGGAAGATTTTTTCCCATTCAGCTTCATCTTTAGCACCGACTACCCCATAAGCATGTACGGTAATTCCTCTTTCCTTCAATAATTTTTTAACCAGATTACGACCTTCTGGAGACAGTTCGTAAGTCATTTTTTCAGAACTTCCAGCACCTACGGGTTGACCTGGGAATGCTTCGACATAGCGTAGATTTGCTGCGGCGATTTTATCCAATGCTTCAGCGAATGTAAAAAGTCTAAAGGTATAAGCTTGGGATCCTAATTCCCATCCTAATTTTTCTTCAGGAAAAGGACCTTTTGCTTTAGTAGAACTTTTTGCTGCGGGAGCATTGCTTGAGCAAGATGCAAAGATAACCAGAGTTAATGCTAGACATCCTGCAAACCATTTAGAAATAGATTTCATATAATTTGATTTAAGTTGATTTCTTAATTCTGAAATTGAGGAACAGCGGTTTTAATTCTTTCAATGACTTCCTCTTTACCAAGAACCTCAGTAATTTTGAACACATCAGGTCCAAACTTACCACCAACCAACATAATACGGAAAGGCATCATTAATTCGCCCATTTTCATTCCGGATTCAGCGATTTTATTTTTAAAAAGAGGTTCAAGAGAGGCAGATTCCCAAGTTGATTGATCAGCAAATAAATCTGCTACTTCATTGAAGAAGGTAGATTTTTCATCGGTCCACTTAGGTTTTACGGCATCAACGTCATATTTTTCTGGTTTTTGAAAGAAAAACGATGCTTGTTCCCAAAAATCTTCAATGTAAGTTAATCTTTCTTTAACTAAATCAAGAATAGATTCAATAAAAACATCAGTATATTCCGCTGTATTCAGGCCATGTTTTTCTAAAACGGCTTTAACTTCAGGCAGCAATTCTGCATTTGGCGCACGTTTTATCCATTCCTGGTTATACCATTTTGCTTTTTCAAAATCAAACTTGGCACCGGCTTTACTGATACGATCAACAGAGAATTTCTGAACAAGTTCGTTCATATCAAAGATTTCCTGTTCAGTACCATCATTCCAGCCTAGCAAAGCAAGCATATTGACGAATGCTTCAGGTAAGAATCCTCTTTCACGGAATCCTGTAGTAAGATCACCTGTTTTAGGGTCATTCCAGTTCATTGCGTATACTGGGAATCCCAATCGGTCACCATCTCTTTTGCTCAATTTCCCATTTCCATCTGGTTTAAGAATCAATGGCAGGTGGGCCCAATTAGGCATTTCCTCTTTCCAGCCCAAGTAATCCCATAAAAGGATGTGAACTGGAGCAGAAGGCAACCATTCTTCCCCTCTGAAGATATGAGAAATCTCCATTGCCCTATCATCAACAACTACTGCAAGATGATAGGTCGGCATACCATCGGCTTTCAACAACACCTTATCATCTACCAAACTAGTTTCAAAACTAACACGGCCACGAATCATATCATCAAATGCTACAATTTCGTTTTCTGGCATTTTAATACGAATGGTATGAGGAGCACCTTCAGCTAGGAGGCGATTGGTTTCTTCTTGTCCTAGGGACAGGGAGTTTCTCAAGTTCATTCGGTTATCATGGGCATATCTGAAATTAGGATGAATTTTACGTTGTTCATCTAATTCTTCAGCGGTATCAAATGCATAATATGCATGTCCGTCATTAACTAATTGTTCTGCGAATTTTCTATAGGAAGGTTTTCTTTCGCTCTGACGGTAAGGTCCAAAACTTCCAGGGTTAATAGGGCTTTCATCTGGATTTAAGCCACACCATGCCAAACATTCCATAATATATTCTTCGGCACCTGGCACAAAACGAGTTTGGTCAGTATCCTCAATACGCAAGATAAACTCGCCATTATGGTGTTTTGCGAAAAGATAATTGAATAATGCGGTACGGACTCCGCCTAAATGTAATCCGCCTGTAGGACTAGGTGCAAAACGGACCCTTACTTTTTTGTCTGAACTCATAACCACAAAATTAAGCAATTATTACTTTTCTTTCTCGTAGCAATCTTAAAATGATTAATTTGGTTGACTAAATTCAATATGAAGCAACATCCCTATCGATATAATAAACAACAATGGAAGTTTTTCCTGTTTTTATTTGCGGCCTTAATTGCGGCTGCGTCGTTGCTTTACACGAACTATTTGGTTAAAAACCTTTCAAAATCAGAGCGGACAAAAGCGGAGGTATGGGCAATGAGTACTCAAAGCATTGTATCCATGCCAGATGTAGATGATCAGTTTATTAGTTTCATATATGCTGTTCGCGACAGTTTATCACTTCCTGCAATCATCACCAAGGAAAATGGGGATATTATTTTCTGGCGTGATTTAGATAGTACGAAGACCAACATCCATCCTTCCAGCCAAGCGGTAGACACGAATCTGGTATATGACCCACCCTATTTTGAAAAGCAATTGGAAAAGATGAAAAAATCTCATCCAGCAATTCATATTTCGTTAGATACGGGAGAAAAGTGGTTGGTTTATTATCATGATTCAAAGGCTTTGAGCCAACTGAGGATTTTCCCTTACATCCAATTATCGTTAATTGCTGTATTTCTAATCGTAGCCTATACAGTTTTTAATTCGATTCGGGATTCGGAGCAAAATTTAGTTTGGGTTGGTATGGCCAAGGAGGCCGCTCATCAACTGGGTACACCGATATCCTCGATGATGGGCTGGTTAGAGCTGGCTCGGATTACGTATCAAGGGCGGGATAATGCGTTGTTGGATGAAATGGAGCGGGATGTCCAGCGGCTTGAAATTGTTGCTGATCGGTTTTCAAAAATAGGATCTACTCCCTCCTTATCCAATCATGTCATATTTAAAGTAGTTGAAGATTATGTGAATTACTTTAAGGTCAGAACGAGTAAAAGAATATCCTTTGAGCTTACTGGAGACCAGCAAGTCGAGGCTAAGTTAAATGTTCAGGTATTTGATTGGATTGTTGAGAATTTACTAAAAAATGCGGTAAATGCTATTGAAGGCGAAGGAAAGATAACGGTTAACATTTCCGAAAACATTGCAAAAGAAGAAATTTTTATAGACATTAGTGATACTGGAAAAGGGATTCCGAGGTCAAATTGGGAGACTATTTTCCAACCAGGATATACTACAAGGCAGCGTGGCTGGGGCTTAGGGCTTAGTTTGACAAAGCGTATGGTATATTATCACCGAGGACAAATTTTTGTTAAAGAATCTGAATTAGGAAAAGGTACAACATTTAGAATTGTATTAAAAAGTAATTTACGCTATGAACCCACTCAAATCTGACGAATATCCGGCGATTTTCAACGATTACATCGAAACCATCACAGGTGACGTTATGGAAGAATTAAATGAACAAATTGACTCATTTCCAGAATTTATTTCAAGCATTCCAGAAGAATTGGGGACTTTCAGTTATGCCGAGGGAAAATGGACGATTAAGGAAGTACTTTGTCATATCCTGGATGCGGAGCGCATCATGACCTATCGAGCATTGCGATTTGGAAGAAACGACATGACCGCCTTATCCTCATTTGAACAGGATGAGTTTGTTGCAAACGGCAGACATAATGAGCGCAAAATGGAGGATATCAAGGAGGAGTTTATACACTTGAGAAAGGCCAATATGTATTTATTCAATTCATTTGATGATACTGAACTGAGTAGAAAAGGGATGGCCTCAGACCGTTTAATTAGCGTTCGGGCATTTTTATATATCATAGCAGGGCATTTAAATCATCATGTTATGCTACTAAAATCCAGATATCTAAAAGATCAAAATTTGAATGGTGATGTGGTATAGAGCGTATAGTTTAGAAGAGATCAATAGTCTATTTTCCATCAATATGACTGGTTTTTTAGACATTAAAGCTGTTTCCATTAGTCCTGATGCATTAGTTGCGGAAATGCCGGTGAATGAAAAAGTGAAACAACCCTATGGGTTGTTACATGGCGGTGCTTCCTGTGTATTAGCCGAATCCGTTGGCAGCATTGCCTCCAATATGGTCATAGATTCAGAGGAATGGGCAGGTGTTGGATTAGAAATCAATGCTAACCATATTCGTCCAGTGACCAAGGGTATTGTTCGCGCAACATGTAAGGCGCTTCATATAGGCAAGACCACTCACGTATGGGATATTCAAATTCATAATGAACGAAACCAATTGGTTTGTATTTCAAGGCTGACGATTGCCGTTATAAAAAAACCGAAAATCTAAAAAACAATTTGTTTTAACATCTGTTTAGCCTGTATCATATCTATATGGTTTTATGATACGGTTTAGGTTTTGAGGAGACATTACGTTGTAATGTCTCTTTTTTTTAAATAATCTTTCCGTATGACCCTTCCCGTTAATGCTTGATTTTTAGTAAGGCTCAAACTTTTTACAGAAAATGCAACCGTTTGCTTTAGAAATTCTGTTTTAAAATATCATTTTATTTTATTAGCCTTGTGGCTACCTTATTATTAATTTGTAAATCAATTTTATGAGTACACAAAATAATCAATCTACCGTTGGGCCAATGATCATCATAGGTTCCCTGTTTTTCATCTTTGGTTTTGCGACTTGGTTAAACTCGCTTTTGATACCATATTTAAGGATAGCCTGTGAACTTACAGAAGTACAATCGTACTTTGTAACCTTCGCTTTTTACATTGCATACTTGGTTATGGCTCCTGTTTCTACATGGGTTTTAAACCGTTTTGGTTTTAAAAATGGTATGGCTGTATCTTTAGGTATTATGGCAGTTGGAGCATTGTTATTTATTCCTGCAGCCTATTCCAGAACCTATATATTATTTTTATTAGGCTTGTTCATCATGGGTGGAGGTCTTGCGATTTTGCAAACAGCATCCAATCCATATATCACAATTCTCGGTCCTGTTGAAACGGCGGCACGAAGGATTAGTATTATGGGTATCTGTAATAAATTTGCTGGAGCATTAGCGCCAATTATTTTAGGATACTTCTTAAAACTTGATGAAGCGGATAAGGTAAAAAATCAGTTGGCTTCTATGAGTCCTGAGGAATCGAGCATAGCTTTGGATAAGATTGCACTTCAAGTAGTTAATCCTTATATCGGGATTGTAGTGGTGTTAGTAATTTTAGCATTCTGGATTTCAAAATCAAATCTTCCGGAGGTGAAAGGAGACGAGGAGGAAGATTCAGAACATCACAAAGCGACTGAGAACAAACACTCTATCTTTGATTTCCCACATGTATTATTAGGTTTTATTGCCTTGTTTTCTTATGTAGGGGTTGAGGTTTTAGCTGGTGATACGATTATTGCTTACGGTACATTCTTAGGAATTCCATTGAATACAGCTAAATTCTTTACGGCCTTTACGATGGGATCCATGGTCGTAGGTTATATTATCGGTATTATTTGTATTCCAAAATATTTATCACAAGAGACAGCATTAAAGGCATGTGCTATATTAGGTATTATCCTAACTGTAGGAATTATATTTACAGACGGCATGGTTTCATTGACCATGGTTGGATTGTTAGGTTTAGCAAACTCACTGGTATGGCCAGCGATTTGGCCACTAGCGTTAAAAGGAGTTGGCAAATTTACCAGTGCTGCTTCAGGAATTTTGGTTATGGGTATTGCGGGTGGTGCTGTAATTCCATTATTATATGGTGCTTTAGCGCATAATGTTGGAGCGCACCAAGCATATTGGATTGCTTTACCATGTTATCTATATATCCTGTATTATGCTATTGCAGGACATAAGGTTAGAAAAAAGACTAGTGCTTAAAATAAGCAAAACAATGGAGTTAGATTACTAACTCCATTGTTTTTTTGGCACAGTTTCTTATCTTCGAATATTCTATTAAAATGATTATGAAAAAATTAGCGTTAAGTATCCTTGTTGCGGCAGGGCTTATTTTCACTTCTACTCAGGCAGAAGCACAATTAAAGTTGCCACAAGCAAGTAGTACCCAATTTATCCTTCAGGATTTGGGAATAGAACAAATCAGTGTGGTTTATCAGCGTCCTAGTGCTAGAGGTCGTGTTATTTTTGGAGATTTAGTTCCGTACAATGAAATTTGGCGTACTGGTGCAAATAATGCGACGAACATTACCTTCCAATCAGAGGTAATGATTGAAGGACAAAAACTTGAAGCAGGAACCTATGCGCTATTCACTATTCCTGGAGAGGATGAGTGGACGATTATTTTCAACAATAATGCAAAGCAATGGGGTGCATATACTTACGATAAAGCTGATGATGTATTGCGCGTAAAAGTAAAACCAAAAGCTTTAGACACTCCAGTAGAAACATTCACAATTGAATTCGACGATATTCATGAGCAATCTTTAGATCTATCTTTAAGCTGGGAAAAGACCAAGGTATCGTTCAATATTGCTGTAGATCAAAAAGAGGAAATCTTAGCAAGTATTGATGAGGCGATGAAAGGTGAGAAAAAGCCATATTTCCAAGCGGCTATGTATTACTTCAGCAATGGATTAGATATGGTAAAAACTGTGGAATGGGTGAAAGAAGCGGATAAAGGAAATAAAAATGCTCCACATATCAAATATTGGAAATCATTGATATTAGCAAAAGCTGGAGATAAAGCTGGAGCTATCAAAGCTGCTGAGGAAGGATTAAAGATGGCAAAAGATTCCAATAACCAAGAGTACGTAAAATTGAATATGCATGCTTTAGAAGCGGCTAAAAAATAATTCAATAGACATAAATAAGAAAGCGGAGGTTGAATCATCAATCTCCGCTTTCTTATTTATTTTAATGCTTTATATAAGATTTCAACAGGATGTTTGGATTGTACTCCTGTCCCATCCATGATTTGATGTCTACAACTTGAACCAGGAGCGGCAATCAACGTTGCTTCAGACTTGCCTCTAACCGCTGGAAACAACACCAACTCTCCTACCTTCATCGATAATTCATAATGCTCTTTTTCATAGCCAAAAGAACCCGCCATTCCACAACAACCGGAAGGAATATCCTTCACTTTGTAATTCACTGGAATTGTCAAAATCTTGGAAACGGTTGGTAGTAAACCCCAAGCTTTTTGTTGGCAATGTCCATGCAGCAAAATATTTTCTTCTTTGGTAGTAAACTGAGTCGATGAGATATTTCCTGCCAAGTATTCTTCCCAAATAAACTCCTCAATTGTAACTGCCAAGGGAGCTATTCGTTCAGCATCACTGATTAAATGTTCATCCACCAAATCAACATATTCATCTCTAAAGGTTAGGATTGTCGATGGCTCCACGGAAACCAATTTGGTATTCGCATTTAATCTTCCTTTGAAGGTTTCCACATTTTTATTCGCTAGTTTCTTTGCTTCCCTTAATAATCCTTTGGACAATAAAGCCCTACCAGAAAAGGCATGAGGTACCATCAGCACTTCATAACCAAGCTTTTCCAAAAGCAATATCGCTTGTTTACCGATTTCAACATCATTAAAATTAGTAAACTCATCACAAAAGAAATAAACTGATTTAACTGGATCTTTATGTCCCGAGAAGGGTTTATCCTTTTCTTGAAACCATTTTCTTAAGGTCTTGGAGGCAATCTTAGGGATATGTCTTTCTGGGGCAAAGCCTAAAACATTTTTGACCAAGCTACTTGTTAGTTTAGAACTGACAACCCAATTATACAATCCCGCAATAGGTTGCATCATTTGGGTAAGAGTGTCCACATGGCCAATCATCCTGGATCGGAAAGGTACTCCATGGCTATCATAATAACCTTGCAGGAATTCGGCTTTCAATTTGGCCATATCTACGCTTGAAGGACATTCAGATTTACAGGCTTTACAGCTCAAACATAAATCCATAACCTCCTTTATCTCCTCATGATCAAATGGATTTGCCTTTTCCGAGTGTGTTAGCATTTCCCTTAAGATATTCGCACGAGCCCGCGTTGTATCCTTTTCATCTTTTGTTGCCATATAGGAAGGACACATCGTTCCTCCTGACAAATGGGTTTTCCTACAATCCCCAGAGCCATTACATTGCTCAGCATGTTGTAAAATCGTTTGTCCTTTAAATCGGAAAACAGTTTTTATAGGTTTTTCAACTTGACCCGGCGTATACCTGAGCGAGGTATTCATTTCTGGAGTATCTACAATTTTTCCTGGGTTAAAAATTCCTTCAGGGTCCCAGGAATGTTTGATATCTTTTAATAATTGGTAGTTATGATCCCCAATCATCAACGGGATGAACTCACCCCGCAAACGGCCATCGCCATGTTCACCACTTAATGATCCTTTATATTTCTTTACTAAATGTGCGATTTCTAATGCAATATCTCGAAAGAGTTGATTTCCAGCTTCAGTTTTTAAGTTGATAATAGGCCTTAAATGCAATTCGCCAGTGGCAGCATGGGCATAGTGAACCGCGTAAAGGTTATATTTTTTTAGAATCTCATTAAAATCATGAATATATGCAGGTAGATCTTCAACATCAACCGCTGTATCTTCGATTACAGCGACTGGTTTTTCATCACCTGGAACATTGCTTAGCAAACCTAAACCAGCCTTACGAAGGTTCCAGACTTTCTTTTTGTCATCACCCAAAACCAATGGGAAATGATATCCTAATCCATGAGCCAATAAATCTTCTTCGACTGCTTTTACCTTATTTAGGATTGCCTCTTGGTCTTCAGCATCATATTCCGCAATCAATATCGCTTCTGGATCACCTTCCACGAAAAAACGATTTTTGGATTGTTCAAGATTGCTTTTAGTACACTCCAAGATATATTTATCCATCAGTTCACTTACTAATGGATGATGTTTTAAAACAATGAGATTCCCCTTTAATGCATCTTCCAAGGTATGGAAATGAACACATAACAATCCACTAGGATTAACTGGTAAAGGGTTTGCATGAACTTTTATCTCGGTGATAAAAGCCAAAGTTCCTTCCGAACCGCAGATTAACTTACAGAAATTAAAAGGTTCTTTGCCAGCTGTAAAAGGGTCTGTTTCCAACAACATATCCAGGGCATAACCTGTATTTCGTCTATGGATAGACGGTTTGGGGAAATTTTCTCGAATATGTACTTGATTTTGGTAATTGCTTAAAATGCTCCTAACTTGTTTATAGATTGTTCCTTCTAAATCATCTTGGGCACATTTTTGGTCAAATTCATCAAAACTTAATGCTTGGAAACTAACCTCAGAACCATCACTCAATAGCGCTTGAATTTCCAAGGTATGTTCTCGGGCACTTCCATAAATCAAGGAGTTTGATCCACAGGAGTTATTTCCCACCATTCCACCAATCATTGCGCGATTTGCAGTTGAAGTTTCAGGACCAAAATATAACTTATAAGGTTTTAAAAACTGGTTCAACTCATCACGAATAACCCCCGGTTGAACGCGAACCCAGGATTCTTCCGGATTTACTTCTAGTATTTTCGTGAAATATTTTGATACATCGACCACAATCCCAGCCCCTACCACCTGACCAGCAAGAGAAGTTCCTGCTGTCCGAGGAATTAGTGAAGTTTTGTTGTTTCTAGCGAAATCAATAAGCAATAAGAGATCTTGCTTATCTTTTGGATAAGCGACAGCCAATGGCATTTCGCGATAAGCGGATGCGTCAGTTGCATATAACAAACGCATCTTCTCGTCCCAAAATAACTCACCACTAAGTTGTTGTGAAAGCAGGTTTAACTGCTCTTCCATAATCTATGATCCTTTAATTTGTGATGTGTAGGTACTTTCAAATATCTTATCAGCATTGTTGGTTTCAAAACCATCACGACGATGTTCTCTTTTGATTTCTGATTTTGATAAGTCCTTGAATTGAGGTAAAACACTGCGTTCAGCGAATTCTACATAACTACCAGCAATTTCCAATGTTTTACCATCAGCAAATGTCGCATCATATAAAGCTGAAACAGTACTGCTCTGTCTTAGAAGATTATCCTCACTGGTTTTTATCTTGCCACCAGAAGTATTCAGTTTTATTCCGATGCTTTCCAAAAAGGCATTGAACTCTTCAAGGGTATTATAACCATCTTTTAATTCATGTATAGAAATGGTATAATGATTCAAATAATATCGGTTAAAGATAACCCAAGCCGCATATTCACTTTCAGCCAGCAATGTTTCATACTCCTGGGAAGTTGGTAGATCCCAAAGAGGTTTTTGCAGGAAATCTGCAACCTCTTGACCATTGTTTAGATCTAAAGAATCTACAGGGTCTGAAGAAATTGGGGAGGTATATTTTAGAATAATTTCCTGAGCTGCCGGACTGAGTTCTGAAACCCGCAATTGAGACACAAATATCCTTGGATAATGATCTGCAGGAGGGGCATACCAATGGGCATCTAATTTTTTCCCTTCGAAGTAATAATAATCCATCTTTTTATAACCGAAAGAGAGAAAGATTTTTTCGAAAGAGGCGATCCCTAAATTTGGAACTCCTAAGGTACGGAATGCTATATGGTCATTTACAATATCAGACTGTGACTGCACAACGTCACGTTCCAATAGGGCTTTAGTAATTTTATCTACATCAGAAACGTTTGCACGGTAATGTTCAAACAAATCGTTTAACACTATATCGATAGGTTTTTTGTCGTCGAAATGCATAACAATGAATTTAGTCTTATAATTTGAATAAAGTTATCTAAAATTTGTCAAACAAAAACAATTGTTCAGTAAAAAAGAGATAACTAAAAATATTATTCAGAAAAACTACAATTCTTCCGCAAGAATCTTCTCTAACTCATCGGCAGTTAGGTTCATATTAATATTTCCATCCTTAGCGAAAGAGATTTCACCGGTCTCCTCAGACACAATTACAGCGACTGCTTCAGAGACTTCGGTCACTCCAATTGCAGCCCGATGTCTCAATCCAAATTGAGGTGGTAAGTCTTCGCTATCAGAGAGTGGGAGAACAGAGCTTGCAGTCATAATTCTATTATCTACAATAATCACTGCGCCATCATGTAGGGGTGAATTTTTAAAGAAAATACTTTCCAATAATCGTTTAGAAATAGGGGCATCAATCATGGTCCCACTGGTTTGATAATACTCTTCATCAAAATATCGTGAGAAAACCAAAAGTGCTCCCGTTCGAGATTTGGACATATTCTGGCAAGCTTCAACGATGGGTTTGATAAATTCAGCATTATCTCGGTGGGTAGATTTCTTACCTCCGAATATGGACCAAAAGAATTTTTTACGTCTTAAGGATATATTTTTTCCGATATGCAGAAGGAATCTTCGTATTTCCTGTTGGAAAACGACAATCAATGCAATTGACCCCACGGAAATAAAACCACCGAAAATTTCGGTTAAAAGGCGCATTTCCATCTGCTTTACGACAAGGTAAATTCCGTAAAACAGACCGACACCAATTAGGATATTTACTGCTATTGTCCCTTTAATTAGGCTATAGACATAGTAAATAATAATTGCTACCAGCAATATATCTATAAAATCCAGCAGCCTGAAGCCACTTAAAAGATTGAAGTCCAAACCATCCATACTTCCTGCAATTTAAAAAATATTATCCATTGATGGACTGATTTAAAATCATAAAATGATAGGAATGTGGCTTGTTAAATGAGTAAATTTGTAAAAAGGAGCTAAACTATGACTAAACTTTCAGTAAATATCAATAAAATCGCCACATTGAGGAACTCACGTGGAGGAAATGTACCGAATGTGCTTTCTGCAGCATTGGCTTGTGAAAAATTTGGTACAGAGGGAATTACTGTCCATCCAAGACCCGATGAGCGCCATATTCGTTATCAAGATGTTTTCGATTTAAAAGCTAAAATTTCTACAGAATTCAATATTGAAGGGAATTGCCGAGAACAGAAGTTTATTGATTTAGTTTTGGCCAATACCCCTGCTCAGGTAACATTAGTACCAGATGAAGAAGGACAGCTGACGTCAAATCATGGTTGGGATACCATTAAGCATCGGGAGTATCTTTCAGAGATGGTTAGTTTGTTCCAAAGTGAGGGGATCAGGGTTTCGATATTTGTTGATCCAGATGAGAAAATGGTTGAAGCAGCAGCCAAGACCGGTACTGACAGAATTGAACTATATACAGAGGCTTATGCAACTGATTTTCATTCAAACAGGGAAAAAGCTATAGAACCTTATGTAAAAGCCGCTTTGGCAGCACAGAAAGTGGGATTGGGATTAAATGCTGGTCATGACCTAGATTTACATAACCTACAATACTTTAAACAAAACATTCCTGGTTTATTAGAAGTTAGTATTGGACATGCACTTATCGCGGATGCACTATATCTTGGACTCGAGGAAACTATAAAAAGATATTTAGCCTGCTTAAAATAAAGTCGACAGGCAACAAAAAAAGGGTGTCAAATTGATTTGACACCCTTTTTTTATGTATTTGAGACCTTAATGAATTGGTCTAAATATTCTATTCCATCTGATCTTTGATAAGAATGATCCATCCTCATCCCAACTTAACCATGTAAATAGAGCTTTACCAACGATATGGTCTTCTGGAACAAATCCCCAGCCTCTTGAATCCAAAGAATTGTGTCGATTATCCCCCATCATCCAGTAGTAATCCATTTTGAATGTATAACTATCAGTTTTTTGTCCATTCACATAATAACCATCTGATTTACTTTCAAAAGTATTGCCCTCATATACGGTAATCGCTCTTTCATATAATGGAACAGTCAATGAATCAAGCTTAACAGTCCAGTCTTTTTTAGGTACTTGGATCGGTCCGAAATTATCATAGTTCCATACGATACCATTTTTATAAAATGGGAAAGCTTGGAAATTGGGATTGGCATCACCAGGTTCGTAGATAATCTCTTTAAATTCTTTGATATTTGCCCATTTTTTAATTATTTCAGCTTCAGACTTGGTCATATGCATTGCATATTGCCCCATGTTTGGATCGGTATATAATAGATCCATTTCGATACGCATATCCAACAACTTTTGTAAGTTTAAACCATTTGGCTCAGTAAACACCAAATAATTCGTTTGGAAATCATCATCCATAAAGGCAGGTTCTCCATTTACAAAAAGCTTTGTGCGCTCCATGGAAACAACATCACCAGGCATACCGACACAGCGTTTAATATAATTCTCACGTTTATCAATAGGTCTATTGAAAGGAGCATCAGCCTCCATTGGGTAGTTAAATACTACGACATCATTACGTTTGATATCTTGAAATCCAGGAAGTCTTTTATAAGGAATTTTAATTGCTTCGGAATAAGCTTTGCCACCAGTAATTGGCATGGTGTGATGCGCAAAAGGAAATGCCAATGGCGTCATTGGAACCCTGGGGCCATAGTTCAATTTACTTACAAATAGAAAATCACCAACCAACAAACTTCTTTCCATTGATCCCGTAGGAATCATATAAGCTTCAATCAGGAATCCTCGGATCAAAGTAGCTGCAACTGTAGCAAAAATAATTGCATCAGCCCATTCTCTTGCTACCGATTTCTTATATGCATATTGTTTTTTGAATTCCTCAGTGGTTGATTGCCCCAAATATTTCACATTAGGATCTCTTCCCCACATTGGAAGCACAATAAACGGAACCAAAACTGTTGCAGCATTCTCCCAAAACCTATGTTTTCCAAAAGATTTGATCAAGTTTAATAAAAGATCATATCCAATAAAGATATTTACAATAGGAACAAATAGCCACACTATCCACCAGGTTGGTCTTCCAACCAATTGTGCCATGACATACTGTGCATAAACTGGAACAAAAGCTTCCCAGCCTTGTTTACCAGCTTTTCTATACAATAGGTAAAGTCCATAAGCGGACCCAATGATGTATATGGCTAAAATGATATACCACATATATTATTTATTAAAATCAAACATTTCAGTTACTTGGTAAAATCCTTTTTTACCTAAGAGCCATTCTGCTGCAATAACCGCACCTAATGCAAATCCTTCTCTGCTATGTGCTGTATGCTTTAACTCAATTTGGTCGACCTCGGAGCTATACAATACCGTATGAGTTCCAGGAACCTCTTCAATTCTAAGACTTTCAATCAACAGTTCATTGCCTTTAGGGATAACTTCCTCCCCAGAACCTTCAACAGAGTTGACCCAAGTTTTCTTTTCGTCGTTATTTTCTAAAATTCCTTCAGCAATAGTGATAGCTGTTCCACTAGGGGCATCCAATTTATGAATATGGTGGATTTCTTCTACTTGAACATCATATTGCTTATAAGGATTGATGGCTTTAGCCAACATTTTATTGATATGGAAGAAGATATTTACACCAATGCTAAAATTCGATCCATACAAAAATGATTGATCAGCTTCTAAACAGGTTTCTTTCACTTCGTCCAAGTGCTCATACCATCCTGTTGTACCAACAACCAATGGTAAGTTGGATTCAAAACATAGACTTATATTTTCTAAGGCTGCATGTGGAGTACTGAAATCAATAGCCATATCAGCATCTTCCAAATCTTCAGGAGTAATGCTGTTTCTATTTCTTTCGTCAATTATCAAAACGACTTCATGCCCTCTTTTCATGGCGAAGCGTTCGATTAATTGCCCCATTTTTCCGTAACCTAATAAAACGATCTTCATATAGTTAATTGGTTTTTTTATTTAAGGGTAAAGGTCATTTTTAATCCTGGAGAAACAAAACCAGATCCAGAAAAAGATCCCATTCCAGCAGTGTAAGCGTAATTTGGCAGTAAAGTAGGTGAAACTTTAAAGCTTAGGTCATTGCTGATATTCCATCGATTTTTTAAAATAGAATCAACGTAGGCTTCAACAACATTCAATCCATACCATCCTAAAGTTACTAATACCGTCAAATCTCTATTTCTTCGACCATAATCTTTTTGCTGTACTAAACCTTGTACTGTCCAGCTTGATCCTAATCCAAGAGATTCATGATTTGAAGGCTGTCCATATTTTTCTCGATATTGTAATTCAGTCAAGAACTCCTTATAGTACCACTGCCAATAATTGAAGGTTAATCCTCCGGCAACAAAACCACCATAAATAATTGGCACTTTAACCCACCATAGACCTCCATTTGTATATTGTCCCCAACCGGGTAAAATCAAGGAGCGCTTCCACGCAATTCTAGATAAACGTTCAATTGCTAACCTAGCTGAATCCTTTCGAATATCCTTATAGTAAAACTTCTCACGTTCTTTTTCAGCTTTAATTCTAGCCTTCCTTTCTGCGCGAGTTTCTTTTTTAACGGTATCTTGTTCAGCTTTCTTTTTTAATGAATCCTGAACTTGAATTACCTTTGTTGAGTCCGGAATAGTATCCTTTACTTGACTTTTTAGGCAAGTAAAAGATAAGATCATTCCAAAGAGCAGTAAAAATTTATACATTACCAGTCTAACAACTCTAAAATTCGGCTTAAATCATCCTCAGAATTGAAAGGAATTTCAATTGCTCCTTTACCTTTGGTTGATTTTACGTTTAGTTTAACCCGAGTGGCAAATTTTGATGCCAAATCATCTTCAATCTTTTGGTATTGAAAATTCAAAGGAGCTTCTTTTTTACCTTTTTGTTTTTTCTCTTTAGCTTGTTGAACCTCACGAACCAGTTGTTCTGCTTTACGAACAGATAATCCTTTTTCAACAATTTCTTTGAAAATAAACAATTGTTTATCGATTTCACCAACATTGATTAACGCACGAGCATGTCCCATGGAAAGATCTCCATCACGGATTGCCGCTTGAATCACAGGTGGAAGTTTCAATAATCTAAGGTAGTTAGTGACTGTAGAACGGTTTTTACTTACGCGATCACCTAATTCTTCTTGTTTAAGGCTGCATTCTTCAATCATACGTTGGAAACTTAATGCAATTTCAATAGCATTTAAATTTTCACGCTGAATATTCTCAATCAAAGCCATTTCTAGCATTTGTTGATCATTTGCAGTCCTTACATAAGCTGGAATTTCAGTGATACCGGCTAATTTGGAAGCCCTTAACCTTCTTTCACCAGAAATTAATTGGTATTCATTTTTGCCAATCTGACGAACCGTAATCGGTTGGATCAACCCTTGTACCTCAATAGACTCTGACAATTCCCTCAGGGCATTTTCATCAAAATCCGTCCTTGGTTGGAAAGGGTTAATGGCAATTTGTTCGACTTTAATAAAGTTTATACTACCGGCAGGAGAGCTCGGTGTCTTACTCGCAGGAGTTTCAGCAGGCTGTTCCTTAGGAGTACTGATTACCTCTTGTTGAAGTAATGCTCCCAAACCTTTCCCTAATCCTGTTTTCCGCTGTTGTGCTGCCATACTATACTGTTACAGTTTGCTTATTCTCTTTTAATAATCCATTCTTCTCCAAAATCTCACGTGCAAGGTTCAAGTAGTTAATTGCTCCTTTGCATGATGCATCGTGCATAATTACTGAAATTCCGAAACTTGGAGCTTCACTTAAACGTGTATTCCGCTGAATAATTGTGTCAAATACTAAATCATGGAAGTGAGTCCTAACCTCTTCTACCACTTGATTAGACAATCTCAAACGAACATCATACATCGTTAATAATATCCCTTCGATCTCCAATTCTGTATTTAATCTTGTTTGAACGATTTTAATCGTGTTCAACAATTTACCTAGTCCTTCTAGTGCAAAATACTCACATTGAACGGGGATAATTACGGAATTTGAAGCTGTTAAAGCATTGATGGTAATCAAGCCCAAAGATGGTGAGCAGTCAATAATAATAAAATCATAATTATCCTTTACTTCATCCAACAGGCGTTTCATTTTATATTCACGCTCTTCCAAATTGATCATTTCAATTTCCGCACCTACCAGGTCAATATGCGCAGGTAATAGATCTAAATTTGGCGTATCGGTTGCTTGAATGGCTTCTTTTGCTGTCACATCATTAACCAAACATTCGTAAATGCTTGTTTTGATGGCGCGAGGATCAAAACCAATTCCAGAAGTGGAGTTTGCTTGTGGATCTGCATCCACCAACAAAGTCTTATATTCTAACACAGCTAAACTCGCAGCAAGATTTATGGAGGTGGTTGTTTTACCAACTCCTCCTTTTTGATTGGCTATGGCAATAATCTTTCCCATTGTGATTCCTCAATTTTTGAAAATAATGTTGATCGGCATAAATTTACTTCGTTATGCAAATTAACATACCTTAATGATATTCGACACTTAAATGATGTTAAATTTGCTAATTTTGAAGCGAATCTTATTCTACCAAGTCAGGATGCTAAGATACGAAAAATAGAATTAGGTATTGATACCGAACGCTATTGCTTTTTACAAGTAACATCAAACAATGAATTTAATTATCTCAGGTACAAATAGAAAACATTCTAACTCTTTAAAAGTTGCAAAATTTTACTTAAAGGAATTAGAAAAAAGAGGGGAAGACTTTGACATTCTTTCTCTTGAGGATCTTCCTGCAAACATCATTGAAACTGATATGTACGGAAAGAGAAGCGAAGCATTTGCAAAAATTCAAGAAAAAGTATCCCAAGCGAAGAAATTTGTCTTTATCATCCCTGAATATAATGGTAGCTACCCAGGAATTCTAAAATTATTTATGGATTGTTGTGCATTCCCAGCTTCATTTTATCACAAAAAGGCCGCACTAGTAGGAGTTTCAACTGGAAAATATGGAAATATTCGCGGTGTTGATCACTTTACAGGTGTCTGCAATTATATGCGAATGCATGTATTACCTTTAAAAATCCATATCCCTCTCATTCAAAACGAATTAAATTCTGAAGAAGAATTTCATGACCCAATTTCCTTGAAATTTATCATCGAACAGATTGATGAAATCGAAAGATTTTAAGCAAAAAAATCACTTAAAATTCTCTTTGTCAAAATCTTTATACACTTGCCTCGGTCGAGTTGATCATAATTTTTTTTGCTATTAATTGTTTACATTTAATTCTGTTTTCAATAAATAAATCAACAACTATGTCAACCAACTACTTCAAGACTTTGGTAATTATTCTTTCTCTAGGATTAGCTTCATGCAATCAAGCTAGCAATTCTTCATCCAATACCAGTAATCACGACTCTACATCCTTTTTTAATGGTAAAGACTTAACCGGTTGGCATGTTTATAATCGTGGTAATGTGGAGTCAAAATGGAAAGTTGACCATGGCGAATTAATATGCGACCCTAAGGGGAATGGCGAATTTGGCGATTTAGTGAGCGATGGAGAATATGAAAATTTTGAGCTTGATTTTGAATGGAAAGTAAAAAAAGGTGGGAATAGTGGGGTATTTATCAATGTAAAAGAAGATAGCAGCTATGCGGCAACTTTTGCTACTGGATTAGAAATGCAACTATTAGACAATGCTAATGCAGAACCGAGACATCAGGTAGACTCAACACATTGGGCTGGATGTTTATACTCTGTAGAATGCGTCGGCAGCAACTCCAAGCCGAATGCCTTTGGAGAATGGAATAAAGGGAAGATAAAACAACAAAACGGCCAGGTTACTTTCTGGTTAAACGACAAAATCACATTTCAAGACAGTATAAATACGCCAGAGTTCAAACAAAAGGTTTCGAATAGCAACATGAAGAACTACCCAGCTTTCGCAACATTTCCAAAAGGAAAGATAGCTTTTCAAAACCACACTGATTCAGTTAGCTTTAGGAACATCAATATTATAGAACTTTAACTCTAACGACAAAGTATAATAGAAATGTCATATTGGGAAGTTTATTTATAATCATTCTAAATAATATCTACTTTTACTCCTGCAAAGAAAACAGTTTCAATTATACAAAAGTCCTGTTTACCCGCATGAATGATAGGCATGCGGGTAAGGCAGGCACAAAAAAACGGCTCCGACACATATGGATAACTGTCGACTAAAAATACTCTCCAAACACGACCAAGGGTTCATTAGCATGCCTGAGGATCAAAACATCATTCATCTTTGTTTCAACAATCTCCTAATTAATTTTAGCAAAGAAGATTTTATCACCTTTAGAAGAATTGTAAAAGACATTTATTTAGAAAATAGTCCAGTTTCATTTCCCGATGGTCGACAAAGGATATTATTGAATAGTCCATATTTAGGGATAAACTTCTCTTTTGATCATTTTGAAATGACAGAACTTGTGAGATCATTAGATGAAGCCTATTACATGGAAAGAATCTACTCGTTCCTGCAGTAGAGGGCAATTTCACGTGTAAAATAAACCTAAATCTTCAGAGTCCACAAGGAACATACATTTAGAAATTCAAATTAATTATTTGGATTTGAATTATTTGTCGAAAATCACATAAAAAATATCTACAAAATATTTTGTAAATCAGATTTTACCCCTATATTTGCACACCGCAACAGGGAAAAGGAGAATTAGCTCAGCTGGTTCAGAGCATCTGCCTTACAAGCAGAGGGTCACTGGTTCGAATCCAGTATTCTCCACCAACAAAAGGAGGCTTAGCTCAGCTGGTTCAGAGCATCTGCCTTACAAGCAGAGGGTCACTGGTTCGAATCCAGTAGCCTCCACCAACAAAAAAGCAACTCAATTGAGTTGCTTTTTCATTTTACTAACTTTCTACCTTTCGAGAGCAGACCTTACTAAATTCAATTATTAATAATTAATGTTAAATCATAACCTTAATTGCTGAAAAGAGAAATTTCATAGATTAAATCTTATCATTTAGAAATTCCCAATTCTTGTTCTTAGAATTTATTAATTCTTCTTTCATTTTTCTCGACATGCTATCAATTTCCTTTTCTCGCTTTATAGCATCCACCACTTCTGCAAAAGCTTCAAAATATATAAGGTAAAATACCTTATATTTCTTAGTGTAAGCATTTTGAGATAAAGTCATCGACTGATGAAAGAGAAGCCTGCTCTTCAGGTTGTTAGTAACGTCAGAATAGAGAATCGTTCTATTCGCGTTTGTTAGGATGTAGACAAAATAAACTAAGGACATATTTTACTTTTTCCACAAATAAGCATTTTACTATTAAAAAAACATTCCTTAAAAGTAAAGTTTTTGTTTATTAAGCAATAGTAGCTGAGTATCAGTATACATATATTGACAAAATTTAATAGGGAAATTTTAAATATTGGAAAAAATCGAATAAACTTAACCCCAATTCCCATAAAGAAACTAGAAAATGAGCATTCTCAACATTAAGTTTTTTTTATTCTTGAATAAATCTTTGAATATTTTCTCTTACACTGTTCGACCAAGGTTGAGATTTTAATTGATCTTGAGATAAACCAACATGTACAAGTGTACATTCGCCTTGCAACACTATCCGATCTTCAAATGCGAACTTAAAATTATAGGTTAATGAAGAATTTCCTAGTTTGGAAACCGTTAAACTTTTAACAAAAACATCCCCTAGTCTAGCCGGAGAGACAAAGGCTACTTTTAAATCCGCTGTCGGTATCCCTTCGCCATGATGTAATTCCTTGAATGGAAATCCTAATTCTTCCTCAAACCAATCCTCCACTAATTCATTCAACATCTCCATAAATCTTGGATAAAATACAATACCAGCAGCATCACAATGCTGAAATTTTACTTTTTGCTTCTTAGTAAATACTTGTCCCATACTCGCGTTTGATAATTATTTTATTTTTTGAGAAACTAAAAATCCTGAACCGCCACTTAGCCCGGGGCCAGGATGAGTCGAAGCTCCGATATGAAATAAATTTTTTATAGGTGTTTCATGATTCTTTACAGATGACATAGGTCGCCATAGCAGGTATTGATCTAGATTACATTGACCTGAATATGGATCTCCATGTACTAAATTGATATTAGTTTCCGAAAGCTCCTTAGGAGACATGATTCTTTTATAAATTATTGCATCTTTTAAATTCGGGATATAGGTAGATATTCGATCAATGATTCGATCAGCATAGGCTTCAGATAATTCCGTACTCCATACCCCCTGACAAAGTCCATCCAACTCTCCACAAGCATCAGATTCAGGATAATTTGGACATTCAGGCAATTGGATCCATAATACATATTTTCCATCGCTTGCCCGCGAAGGGTCTACAGCTGTAGGCTGTGCAATACAGATTGTTCCTTTTGATGGAAGTTGCTGTCTAACTGCTTCATTAACTGCTTTTGAAACATCATTAATTCCATCCGTCAGGTGTACATAGGTCACATCTTGCAAGGCCTCTTCAACCCAATTTGGCTTTTCTTTCAATATCAGATGAATTTGCATATTCCCTTTTCCATACTTGTATTGTTTGGCTTGTTTTACCATTTTTTGAGCAATCTGAGACTGATCTTTCAACAAGCTGCCATATAGCTGTGTCGGGGTTACATTTGCCACAACATACTGGGCCATATGTTGTTCCTTATTTGCTAACTCCACCCCTTCTACATTCCCTTTATGATCGCAAAGAATTCGTTCTACATGACAATCGGTGTAACAACTACCACCGTGATTTTCAATGATCTTTTTAAAAGCATCTACAATTTTATAACTACCACCTTTCACCAGTGGCAATCCAACCATCTCAATACTCATTGCAGTAACCTTAGCCATGGTCGAAGAAAGAGGACTCTCAGGCGATAAACCCGAGTGTAGAACCCATGGAGCGAGATTCGCTAACAGTACTTTAGAGGTGAAATGATCTGGTAAATCATCCCGCACACTTTTTAAGAACTCCTGCGCATTTTCAGAGGATTTCGAAATCCCTTGCTTCCAAAGGTACTTTGCCAAGAACTTTCCCATTTTTAGGGTCATAATCTCACCACCTAAAAATGTGAATAAAATCTCAGCATGCTGATTCACCCAATCCATCTGTTCATTAAATCGATCTCCATCGCCAGGACTTAATTCGTTAAATGATTCAATATTCTTTTTTCTATCCGTTCCTAATATTGACCATTCTAAATCAGAAGTCAATGCCCCTGTCGGGACATCATTTGAAACAAAAAACACACCTTCATTTTCCAAATCCTCTTTTAAAATAGGATAGGCCGCAGATGTAACGAATAAGGGATATGCAGTTGAGAATGTATCAATCACACAGCCTTCCACTCTTTCACTTTGAATACATCCTCCTAACTTGGATGACCGCTCAAATACAGTGACTCTCTTTCCTCTTTTCGCCAATAAAGCAGCACATACCAAGCTGTTTATTCCACTACCTATTACTATTACGTCCTGACTCATATAATTTTTTCTATTTTAATGATTCATTGAACTTTCTGACCTACTTTCTAATTCTGCTTCTACCAATGCGATTTGACCTTGCAATTGTTCTGCCTCAGGGTTTTTCAAACCATACTCGATCAATTGCGACAATTGACTTTCTATTCCAGACACCCCTTTATGTTTGACCGCCAACTCATTCAACATCTTGAATTTTGAATGCCCACGAGCATATGTATCTCCATAACCTTTTTTCAAACGATAGGTTCTTGCTAATTGAACTGCCAGATCATAGTTCACCTCTACAACTTCAAATAACCTGTTAAACCAACCCTCTATATTTTGCATTTCTTCAAAATGTCTTAAAGTTTTTTTACGGTATTTTTTCATACCTCCCAATGTATATAACATGGTAAACCAAAAAACATTATGTGTATTCATTCGGCGATCTTTATCCAGATATTTTGTAAAAAATCGTTGTGCGGACTCACTATTTTCCATTTTCTTACCAAGTTTTACGGGCATAAACCCAAAAACTTCTTCGAAACGAGGGTGGAAATAATCTGTAGTTTTCACGATTTCACCCTTTTTAGCCCCAACTTGACCAAATACCGTCTCCCAACGTTCTGCTCTAGTCTTGACATCTGCAACATTTACCAAATCATCATAGGCCATTGCAAGTGATAAATACCTTGCTACAGACTGTAGCAACTGATTATTCTTTTCTGGATGCTTCTTTTCAACATCTGCAAACTTCTTTAACCTTCCAACATATTCTTTAGCCCATGCCACATCACCCCATTCTATTAGGTGTTTTACCCCAGCAAAAACAATGGAATGTGTATTTTCAGGCAATGAGGCTCTGATTTCTGATAAAACTTCATTTAATTTCTTTGAACTTGTCGTTTCTGGCATCTGATCAAAAACCGCTGGTTTTAATTCAGGCACAAAAGGAGTGGCCTCCTTAGCAGATAAGCCTAAACCTACTAGGCCGAATGCGGCCTTAAATGCTGCCAAACTGGTTGAAACTGCAACCCCACCGTCTTTGATGGTATTTTCAAACTGCTCCACACTAAAGGGCAGAGAATTTGATGCGGCTAAAGCTCCAAACAATGTTGCTGAGATAACACTTTTATTATTATCTGCTAACTCCTTTAAGTTCGCATAAACACTGGATTTAGCATATTTTCTAGAGAGTTCAAATATGGAGGTACCATCAAGGATACCATCCCCAGGTTTTTCTTTTTCCTGTATGGCAAGATTACGATGCGTAGAAAAGATTAATGTTGTTTTCTTACTGACGAATCCTCGTTGGATGGCACGTCCAGCTTCAATTAATTCAGTTGCCATGACTACATCCACATCTTCCGGTGCCGGCATCTGAGCAAGGACTGGCGATACTTTTTTACCATCCTGCATTGGAATTGCAGCTTCAGGAAATAATTCCAAATAATACACAGTAGATCCAGTACGTTGGGCCACTCCTGCAATAGTTGTGGATTGCGCCCAATATCCATTTTTTGAAGCTAACTGTACAATCCACTGCGTCAATACTCCTCCGCCATCTCCTCCAACAGCAATTATTGCAACTTTAATAGGTTCTATTATGTTTTTACCTTCTTCCATCATACTGTAATTTGTTTTGACGCCCTACGCTTCTGTAAAAAATTAATAATGCCATACTGAAACTTATAAATTAATTTCTCCATAAAACCAGCATTGCGAATCACTTTTGCGCTATAAAACGCCGGACATAAAGCCGCAGCTTCCGCCACTTCACCACAATTCCCACAAGCAACACAAGACTGCTCGATATGTGCAACTGGATCTTCACGCAATGGATTATCGGTATATTTTAGAGTCAAAGACGGACAACCAGACAAACGCATGCAGGCATGATCGCCTGTACAAACTTTTGCATCCACTCCAAATTTCTCACTCTCAACTCGCTTACCTTCTTCTACTCGTTTTTTAAATATTCGTTTCTTACGACGCTCCTTATTTAAACTACATTCCGATTGAGCAATAATAACCTTGGGACCCTTTTCTTTTGTCGTAAGTGCCTTGGTCAGTTCTTTGACCATCCTCTCCACATCATAAGTCCGATCCACAATCTTCACATACTTCACTCCGACCCCTTTTACAGCATTTTCAATGGGATTATTTGTGGTTCTCAAAAAATTAAATGCTCGTGATGATGGAATATCCTGTCCACCGGTTGCTGCTGCATAATAATTATCAATGATGATAATCAATCCATCAAACTTATTATAAACAGCATTCCCAATTCCTGAGGTCAATCCATTATGCCAAAAACCGCCATCACCCATAATGGCGATTGGCCGCTTTTGGCCCTCTTGAGTGGGGGTATTGAATAAATTGAAAGCAGCCGCTGAGGAAGCACCTAACCCATATCCCATTGTAGTAGCACCAATATTAAATGGTGGCAAAATGGAAAATAGATGACAACCAATGTCGCCAGCTACATGATGCTGACCAAGTTTTTCCTGTACTATTTTTAAAGCCGCAAATATCGGCCGCTCAGGACAGCCTGTACAAAATCCTGCTGGCCTTACAGGAACCTGCTCCAACAACTGTTTATTGTCTTCTTCCGTAATTTTCTTGGTGAATATCTCTTTCTGTTCCGAACTTAAATTCTCCCCAATGGCTTCAAAGAATTTTACTAATCCTTCTTTAACAACCCCAATGGTATAATCTCCAACCTCTGGCAAAACATTCTTACCATAAAGCTTACAGTCAATTCCATTTTTATGGAGTAGATAGCCAATATTTTGTTCGACATAGTTTGGTTGAGCCTCCTCAATCATCAATACCGATTTTTTACCTTTACAAAATTCTAGAACCTCATCAGGAATAACCGGATATGCCACATTCATTACATAAATAGGAACTTTCACATTCCCTAAATTATCTGACAAACCCAATGCTACCAAAGAGCGATTTAGGTTATTGAACAAGCCTCCCTGAACAATAAAACCTATATCCTCCCTTTCCCCAGAGAGAAATTCATTTATTTTATGATCTTTAATAAATTGGATTGCCTTCGGTAGACGAGACTCCACTTTTTCTTTTTCATGAAGGAAAGTAGCTGGTGGCAAAACAATTCTACTTACGTCTCTTTTAGGTTCATTTAAACAATCACTAATCTTTACCTTGGGCTTTTGATTATCCTTGGCAATAAATTGTCCATGTAAATGACAACTTCGAACTCTTAACTGTAATATCACAGGAGTATTACTTGCCTCAGAAAGTTCAAACCCTAATTCTACCGATCTGACGATACTTTCTAAATTCGGTCTGGGATCTAGCATCCAGATTTGAGATTTCATAGCAAATGCATGTGTTCTCTCTTGCATAATGGATGAACCTTCACCATAGTCTTCACCAACAATCACCAATGTCCCACCTGTAACACCTCCTGAAGCTAAATTGGAAAGTGCATCTGAAGCGACATTCGTTCCTACAGTTGATTTCCATGTGACAGCACCCCTAACAGGGTAATAAACCGATGCAGAAAGCATCGCTGCTGCTGCAGCTTCGGAAGCTGAATTTTCGAAATAAACCCCAAGTTCTTCTAAAAGAGGTTCAGCATCTGCAAACACATCCATCAAATGTGAAATTGGCGAACCCTGATATCCACCCACATATCCTACTCCACACTGCAACAGAGCTTTAGTTACTGCTAATATTCCTTCTCCATGGAATACTTCACCTGCTCCCTTGCGAAGAGTTTCGACTTCTTTCTTAAATGATTTTTCAGCCATAATCTTCTTTATTAATTTGATTGAAGGGGTATATTTTACCCCTCAACTATAGCAAATACTCGCAGTGGACTGCCCGAGCCGTCTTCTATTTTCAATGGTGCTGCTACTACAACTGCACCTCGAGCTGGCAATTGATCTAAATTGCGTAGGCATTGTAACCCATATTTCCCAGCTCCATGCATCAAAGTATGACAAGGCAATGGAAAATCCCACACAAAAGACATCCCTGCATCCGTATTTAAAGTTTCTACTCCAAAACCTAATACATCTTTACTGATAAGATATTCCACAGCCTCTTTACTTGGACCTGGAGTATGGTTCAACCCATCTTCTCCCTGATTTAAAAACTCTGGACCAATAGCTCTTTTGTGCCAATCGGTACGAAACAAAACCCATTCCTTTGCCCGCAATTCTCCATGTTTTGCTTCCCACTCTTGAATAAACTCCGGAGTCAGCACAAAATCTGGATTAGCGGCTACTTCCTTTGATGCATCAATAACCTGAGCGGCTGCCATAAAATGTTCAGTTGGTATAGTATCTACGGTATTATTCTTATAATCCTTGCCCGTGACCCAATGCACAGGTGCATCAAAGTGGGTCCCAAAATGCTCTCCTAAAGAAATATTATTCCAATACCATCCTGGACCAAGTTCATTATATCGAGATATTTCTGTTTTCTTGAAGGTGGCAACCTGTCCAAACTCCGCAGGCAATGGCAATCCTGGAAATGATTCATTCAATGTATGGGTCATATCCACAAACCGGATGGAACCCGAGCTAATAATATCTTGTAATGATTGCATAAGTTTATATTTTGGTTAACGAATTCCTCTCTCTACTAGGATTGGTAAAACATTATCCCTAAAATACGGGAACTCCTCCGCATAATCGAAGAATGATAATGTAGTCCCTTTAAATCCCGCTTCATGTAATGCGATGAGACCATCTGCAACTTGTTGAGGTGTACCAATTAATGGAAAACCTCCATGTCCCAAGGCCATACCTTCACGGATACTGTTTAATAAATCATGCGGAAAACTATGCGCATGTGCAAATTGTAAATTTATCAGATTATCGGTTGCAGCCCAATCTGCATTATCCAAAATCCGCTGACGCTCCGCTAAAGCTTCCTCCTCCGTTGGGCGACAGATCACATGTGAAAAGGTCAGAACATTCACATCTCTTTGCGCATCAACACCTTTCTGTTTTAATTCTGCAATTTCTGCTTTTGAACGCTCTAAATCAATAGCTGGTGTAAATAGAAAATCTGCATTTGCTATGGCAAATTCACGACCTTGACCCGAACCTGCCGCATTAAAAATTGGAGGCATACTTGAAGGTCTCGGATTGCCATAACTTCTGGTAGTATGGAAATATTTTCCGTCAAAATTGAACGGATCTTCCTCTGTCCATAATCTTTTAATAAAATTAAACCACTCTTGAGCATAGCCATAACGGGTTTCATGATCCTTTGGCAATGGAATCCCTAAGGCATCGTACTCTGGTTTATTCCAGCCAGCAACGATGTTCAAACCAACACGGTCTGAACTAATCTGTGCTATAGTAGCTATTTGTTTAGCAACAACTACTGGATGGTTGGCTACTGTATGAATAGTTGCGAAAACAGTGATCTGCTTCGTTCTTGCCAATAATGCAGTTGCCCAAGTAACGGTCTCCATTACCTCGCCGTGAAAATCCGTATCACCAGCATAGCCAACCCATCTTGCAATAGGAAGCATAAAATCAATACCTGCCTCATCAAGCATTAATCCCAATTTTAAATTGTTCTCCCAGTTCGCCCTCCAGCGATCAGGAAGCTTCGAAACAGTCATTCCTCCACCACAATTCGTGGAGAATGTCCCCAATAAAAACTTGTCTTTTTTAAGAAAGTTATGTTTCTGTATCATAGTTATATAATTTGGTTAGTCTTTTAATTGAATCAAATGCTACTTATGACTTTGCGGTTTTAAGGCGACTTTCATCTTCTCAAACTCACGACGCATCCACAGTTGGCTCTTATATAATTGCGAAACTCCAACTTGATATGGTCCTGGAATCATTCCGTTTAAGGACTCCTGCTCATAAGCCGCACTTTGCAACACAAAACCCGGATTGACCAACATTGCTTTCCCCAAGGCAACTAGGTCTGCGCGATCCGCAAGTAAAGTTGTATTAACTTGATCTATTGTAGTAAACTGTCCTATGGCCATTACTGGAATATCAACATCATGCTTTATAGCATCTGCTAATGGAACCTGCCACATCGGACCTTCTTTGGTAACTTGATCCGGAACCGTTCCTCCAGAAGTCACCGATATTAAATCTACCCCTGCATCCTTAAACGCCTGGGCAATCTTTACTCCTTCTTCAATCGTATTACCACCCTCTTTCCAATCCTCAACAGATATTTTTACAGAAATCGGTTTTCTAGAATCTACAACGGAACGAATGCTTCTGAAGACTTCAAGCGGAAATTTTAATCGATTATCCAAACTACCGCCATACTCGTCTGTACGTAGATTAGTTAATGGTGATAAAAATGACCCTAATAACATCCCATGACATGCACTCAACTCTATCATATCAAAACCAACTTGATCGGCTCTTTTTGCCGCTTCAGTAAACTGCTGAAGCACAAAATCTAAATCCGCTTTTTCCATAGCTTTCGGTATTTGATAACCTATACCAAAAGCTTTTTCAGATGCTGAAATCACTTGCCACCTATCTTTCGACTCAAGAGGTTGAAATCCTCCTTCCCAAGTTCTTGCAACTGAACCTTTACGACCTGAATGTCCTAATTGAATCCCAATTTTGGTTTCTGAATTTTGATGAATAAAATCTACAATTCGCTTCCACGCACCTGCCTGTTCTTCAGTATATATCCCTGCGCATTTTGGACTAATCCTCCCATCCACTTCAACAGCCGTCATTTCTGACATAATCAATCCTAAGCCCGCTGTTGCTCTTGAGCCATAATGCATCAAATGCCAATCATTTACTACCCCTGCATCTGCTGCATACTGGCCCATGGCACTCATTACAACCCGGTTATTCAAATGCAATTCGCGTAAGTTAAAAGGACAAAACGCAGGTGATTTTCCCGATTCTGTTTGCTGCCTACGATTAAAGGCCTCCAATACTTTCCTCGTAAAACTGCCATCCCGAATCGCTTGGTTTTCATAAGTCACTTTCCTTGACCGAGACATCACATCAAATGCAAAAGCCATAAAATCAGCCTGCTTAATATGTCTGTCCATCGATTCAAACCAGGCCATTGAAATATTCGCCGCATTCTGGATCGACTCAACCCGAGGTCTAAAGGTATCTTCATAATGAGCGAATATCTTTTGAACATCGCCTTCATTTTCTATAACTGAATTGGATAAGGCAATAGCTTCTTCCATCGCCAACTTAGTCCCGGACCCAATTGAAAAATGGGCAGATGCAACCGCATCCCCTAATAAAATGACATTATCTTTATGCCACTTTTTATTCGTAATTAATGGAAAACTCCGCCAATGAGATTTATTTGTTAATAATGGATGACCATCTAATTCCTTTGAAAATATATCCTCCAACTTTTTCTTAGTGCCAATTTCATCATCGACTACGAATCCTGCTTTTTGAAACGCCTCCTCGGTAGTTTCAATAACCCAAGTACTCATTCCTTCCTCATATTGATAACTATGGGCTACAAATGGTCCAAACTCGGTGTTTTTGAAAAAATAGGTAAATGCATCCAAGGGTTTCGTAGAACCCATCCAAACAAATCTGTTTTTCTTTGGAATAACAGTGGTTTCAAAATCTGATTGTAATTTTGAGCGAATTAAGCTATTGATACCATCTGCTGCAATGATCATATCGCTATCTGATAGTTCCGATAAGTCCTCAATCCGATGACGAGAATGTATATTCACCCCTTCTTCAAGACAACGTTGGGCAAGCAATTCCAATAATGTTTTTCTAGAACAACCACAAAAGCCATTACCTGTTATCCGAACCACATCCCCATCACGATAAACATCCAGGTTATCCCAGTAAGCAAACTTACTGCGAATTAAATCATAAGACCGAGCATCCTTGGTCAAAAACTCACTCAAGGTTTCATCTGAAAAAACAACCCCAAAACCAAAAGAATCAGTTATGTTGTTCTGCTCATAAATATTGATTTCAACATGAGGTAATGCTTTCTTAACAAGAATTGAAAAATACATCCCTGCCGGCCCACCACCAACTACAGATATCTTCATGTCTTTTTTAATTAATTGATTTTCGTATATGACCCTTTCCAATATAAAATAGGATCCTGTTCATTACATTCAAAGTGATTCACACGACCTACAAATAAAGTATGATCACCTTCAAGATGTTGCGAAACAACAGAGGTCTCAAAATAGGCAACCGCATCTGGAATAACCTTTGCCCCATGAAAATCCTTGAACTCAACAATGAAATCATCTTGTGGAGAGCCAGAAAAATGTCTGCTCCATTTCTCCTGATGATGCGCTAGGATGCTAATTGCATATTTATTACTCTCCTTTAATAAGGAATGCATCCTTTTATTATTATCAATGGATATCAATATTAGATTCGGATCCAATGATACAGACATGAAACCATTAGCAGTCATTCCATGCACCACACCTTCATGTTCTGTCGTAATCACAACAATCCCAGTTGCAAATTTCCCGCAGGCATTTCTAAACTCTCTCATAACCCTTTATATTTTGTGCTAACTCATTACTTTTGAAACATGCGTCGCAATTACCTCCTCTGTTAATCCTGCATCAAACCACCATGGTGTAAACTTCGAAGGATCACTGAAATTATTCGCAATTAAATCCGCCAAAGACTGCGCCTGAGAAGCAGCTCCCATTAGATCTAAAATATGTGGAGGGGGAGGAGTCAACATGGAATTTGTCCAATTCGTAACCGTTTGAGCGTAATCGTAATATTTCTCAAAAGTCGCATTCATCCATTCCTCTGTATAAGCTTCATCACCCCGAGCAATGATCTCATCTAAATAAACCTTGCTACACTTCGACGCATTATTTGACCCTTGACCCGTTATAGGATCATTAACAACCACGACATCTGCAACACCAAAAACTTTACCTCCATTTGGCAATGTAGCAACAGGCTTACGAACCGTTGGAGCAAAACGCCCAGCTAAGATTCCATTATCATCAGTTAAGGTTACATTCAAACAACGCTCATATTCCCAAGGCAAGAAAGTCTTCAAAATCCATAAACTCTTCTCCAAATGTTCCTCTGGCGTTTTCACATCAGCCCAACAATCCATCGGACCACCCGGTATACCTTCAAATACCATAATTTCGCAATAGCCATTGATGGTTTCGGAAGGAAAGACAAAATATTCTCCTACTCCCGGAATTAAATTAAAAGAAACCTTAGAAAATGGAGTGCTTGGAACCATTCCTTTTACATAGGTCAATGCCAAAGCACGTTGTGGAGCATCAAAAGGACTTCTTGAGGCATCGCGCTCAAAGGTCTTAACAATATCCCCCTTACCCGCAGCAACCAATACTAAGTCATATTCCAAAGTCATCTGTTCCATCTCTGGAACTCCAACATCTTCGATCACAAATTTTCCACCCAACTTTTCAACCTCTTCAATTAACCTAGGCATCTTTATACGTTGGTCAACAGCCTGAGCCTCATGCGTTAATCGGCCAGCCCAAGTAAATAGCTTCTCTCCAGGAACCTCAGGATTAGGAACAGTTACCCCTAAACCTTGAACCGGAGGACAGGAATCATCCCAATAATTTATTCCTATTTCACGTTCATTTTGTAACGCCATATCAAACATACATTGACTCGACATTACTTTTCCTGTTCTTATTTGTTCGGGAGTCCGGTTACTAAAAACAGTAACCTCATAACCACCGTTTTTTAATAGACCAATTGCTGTTTGTAAACCCGCTTGGCCAGCTCCTACGATTGCAATTCTTCTCATAATCTTATCTTTTGTTTATTTTGGATTCTTTTATTTCGCCAATTTTGGAAACAAGGGATCATGTTGTTCTGGCCCTTGCGCACTATATCCACCGTCTACCACCGTCTCACTCCCTGTCATATAGGAAGCTTCACCTGAAGCCACAAAAGCAACCACATTCGCAACCTCCTCAGCATTCGCAACACGATCCATTAAATTAAATGGACTAGTCACCCGGTTAGCATGCTCACGATCGTTCTTTGTCAACCCTTCAAAAGGCAATGACCAGATATGACCCAATCGGATCATATTAACACGAATCTTGTCAGCCGCATATTCTAATGCCTGAGTTTTTGTTAAATGAAGTAGCGCAGCTTTTGAAACCGGATAGGACCACCGTTGGATATGAGGAAAAACACCAGAAACTGAACCAATATTGATGATATTGCCACCAGACTGTTTTAAATAAGGACGCACCATTTCTCCAAATATGGCAGCTGAAACAACATTGGTATTTAAGGTGTTCAACCAAGTTTCCCGGCTGGTAGAGGCTCCATCATCGCCGTAGGCGGCAGCACAATTTACCAACACATCAACCCGACCATATTTATCAACACAAAAGTTTAATAGATTAGATAATGCTGAATCGCTTGTGATATTTGTGCTCACAAAATCAAATTGATCCCCATATTGACTCTTAAAATCCCTCTCAGAACCTAAATCCAAAGCACCAACCACAACATGGGCACCTAGTTGAATAAATTTTTCAGCAATCGCAAGACCAATCGTTGCGGCACCTGTAATAAGACATACCTTTTGCTCGAAGCCTCTCATAATAATCGTGTTTATAAACCAAGGCGTAAATTGGATAACCTCAGTTGGCTGTTAGAACAAATATAAATATAATTTTAGAATTGCAAAATTAATTTCATAATAGCTGAATTTAATGTGTTATATATACACTATAATTCAATATTGTCATTTTTTATTTGTTATTGTTGAATTTAATTTCGTAGTTTTGAATTACAGATTATTATAAACTTAATTAACTTTAAACGACATCATGAAATTTCCTAAGTTCAAAGCGGCTGCCGTTCAGACCTCTCCAGTTTACTTTAATGTAGACGCTACTGTGGCTAAGGTTTGTGCAATCATTAAAGAAGCAGCAGACAATGGCGCCAAGCTAATTGCCTTCCCTGAAGTTTTTATTTCGGCATACCCTTATTGGAATTGGATCATGAGTCCAGTCGAAGGCAGTAAATGGTTTAAAAAACTGTACTTGAATTCTATTACAGCTGACGGACCTGAAATTGATAAAATAGCGCAAACAGCAAAAGACTACGATATCAATGTGGTAATTGGTTTAAATGAACGCGTAAAAGAAAAAGTAGGAACACTATATAATACTATTATAACCATCAACAATGAAGGAAAGGTCTTAGGTAAACACAGAAAACTAGTTCCTACATGGGCTGAAAAACTTACCTGGAGTGGTGGTGATGGTTCTTCATTAAAAGTTCATGAAACTAGTGTGGGTCCTTTAGGCGCTTTAGCTTGTGGCGAGAATACAAATACCTTAGCCAGATTTGCTCTATTGGCTCAAGGTGAATTGATCCACATCGCCAATTATATCGCCCTACCTGTTGCCCCAACGGATTACAATATGGCTGAAGCAATTAAAATTAGAGCCGCAGCCCATTCTTTCGAAGGAAAAGTATATACAATTACTTCTTGCTCAACTATTTCAGAAGAAATTATTCAAATGTTTGAAAAAGAAGTTCCGAATGCAAGAGAACTCTTGACGAGAAAAAATAGCTCTTATTCTGGCTTCATCGATCCTAACGGACAACAAATTGGAGAATCTATAATAGATGATGAAGGAATTGTATACGCAGAAATTGACCTTGAAAAATGTATTCAACCAAAACAAATGCATGATTTACTCGGTCATTACAATAGATTTGATATCTTCAACCTGAAGGTAAATATAACTGCAAATAATGCAATCAATTTTGCTGACCCAAATAACTCATTGAATGTACAATCTGAGGAAACCGATTTAAATCAAGGGGTGGATATGACCAATTTGAATTCATATAAATCATAAATTATAAACTATAAAACCAGCTCATCATGGAAACAAACATTTATAAAGGTAAAGATGATGTTTACGGCAGAGCACGTGTACAAGATAATGAAGAATTAAAAGCTTATTATGGTAAGCTCGCAGAATTGGATACCGGTGCTTTATGGACCGTAGCCAATGAAATTGAACCTTGGGAACCTATTTCCAACTCAGTGCCAATGCTCTGGAAATACGACGAACTCCGAGATCTTGTATTAGAATCTGCAAGATTAGTAACCCCCGGACAAGCCGGAAGAAGAGTCGTCTACCTCATCAATAAAAAAAGAGCGAATGTAAAAGCTGCCTGCGGATGGTTATATGCAGGAATTCAGGTGACTCAACCAGGAGAATCAACTCCCGCACATCGACATAAAGCCGCAGCATTGCGATTCATTATGGAAGGTGATAAAGGCTATACAATTGTCAATGGAAATAAAATATCCCTCGGTGTCAATGATTTTGTCATTACTCCAAATAGCACCTGGCATGAACATGGTGTAGACCCGGATGGAAAAACTTGTGTCTGGATGGATGGCTTGGATATTCCTTTGGTGAATGCATTGGAAGCGAATGATTATGCAGTATATGATGATGAAGATGGTCAAGAAGAAGTGGTGCCAATGAATTATTCCCCAATGAGCTATTCCGGAAGTGGGTTGATACCTGTCGATAGAGAATGGAATAACCCATATTCTCCATTATTTAAATATTCCTGGGAAAGTACTTATAATGCACTGGTAAATGCCGGAAAAGTATCAGATGGAACTCCTTTCGACGGTGTAATCATGCAATACTCAAACCCACTAACAGGTGGCCACGTAATGCAAACCATGGGTGCAGCAATGCAAATGTTAAAACCAGGCCAAAGAACCAAAGCTCACAAGCATACAGGTAGTTTTATATACCAATGTGCAAAAGGTAAAGGTTATACCATTATCGACGGCAAGAGATATGACTGGAAGGAAAGAGATACTTTCTGTGTCCCTGCTTGGGCTTGGCATGAACATGTCAACTTATCCGACAGTGAAGAAGCATTTTTATTTAATTTCAACGACCTTCCAACCATTAGCAAATTAGGCCTATATCAGGAGAAAGCCTATACTGAAAATAATGGCCATCAAAATATAGTGGAATAAAATTTATAAACCGAATTCATGAAACTAGTAACATATAGAGCTAACACTGAAGCCGAAGGCCGATTAGGCGTCATTATATCTGATTTTGATATCATCGTTGATGTCGAAAGTCTAGGAATTAATTTTGGAATTGATCTTCCTAAAACGATGCTTGAATTTATTGACCTCGGAAACATAGGCGTAAAAGCATTGGATAAAATAATAAAAGAATCTGCGGTTACTGACTTGGTAACCTGCAGTATTCCTTTTGAAAATGCTATTCTTTTGGCTCCAATTCCTCGGCCTAGAAAAAATATCTTCGGTATCGGATTAAACTATACCGAACATGTTGCCGAATCAGCTCGTACTTTAGATACTTCAAAGGAACTCCCTCAAAAATGTGTCATCTTTAGTAAACCACCTACGACGGTAATCGCTAATGGTGACCCTATTAAGCATAATGAGGAAATTACTCAGCAAATGGATTGGGAAGGAGAATTAGCTGTAATTATAGGAAAAAAGGCTACGAAAGTATCCAAAGAGAAGGCCTTAGATCATGTTTTTGGATATACAATCATTAACGATATCAGCGCAAGGGACTGTAGAAGATCCGGTCAATGGATCGTGTCTAAAGGTCAGGATACCTACGCTCCTATGGGACCAATGATTATTACAGTAGATGAACTAACTGACCCGCACAACTTAGATATTATCACAAAAGTGAATGGTATTGAAAAGCAAAATGGAAACACCAAATTCATGCTGTTCAATGTTAATGCTATTATTGAAGATATATCTGAATGTATCAGTTTGGAACCAGGCGACATCATAGCAACTGGAACACCGGCTGGGGTAGGTGCTGGTAGAGACCCGCAAGAATTTATGTTCCCTGGAGACGTTGTAGAAATTACAATTGAACCTATTGGAACCCTTAAGAATCCTATTGTAAAGGCGTAATCCTATTTCATATGTCCAAACTAAAATATAAAATCGGCCAGATCGTCCCTAGCTCTAATGTAACCATGGAAACTGAAATCCCTGCGTTATTCAGAGCAAGAGAAAGCATTTATCCAGAACGTTTTACATTCCATTCCTCCAGAATGCGAATGAAACATGTTACAAAGGAAGAGCTTGAAAAAATGGACGCCCAATCTGACCAATGTGCTATTGAACTATCAGATGCTCATGTAGATGTTATGGGCTATGCTTGCCTGGTTGCAATTATGTCAATGGGCAAAGGGTATCACTGCGTTTCGCAAAGTAGACTACATCAAAAAACAGTCGAAAATGAATTCCCAACTCCTATTGTAACAAGTGCCGGAGCATTGGTGGAAGGACTAAAAGCATTGGGTGTAAAAAATATCGCTGTAGTAGCTCCTTATATGAAACCCTTAACTCAAATGGTCGTTGACTATATTGAAGATCAAGGCTTTATAGTAAAGGATTGGGTAGCTTTGGAAGTCGCAGACAACCTAGAGGTCGCCGCTTTGGACCCTGAAAATTTAAAATCTATTTATAAGCAATTGGACTTGACTGATGTTGAAGCTCTTGTCTTATCAGCTTGTGTTCAAATGCCATCATTACCTGCTGTTGATTATATTGAAAATGAAATAAAAATCCCTGTGACAACTGCTGCAATCTGTACTACTTATCGTATGTTAAAAGAGTTAGGATTGAAAGCTCATGTCCCTATGGGTGGAGCACTTCTTTCAGGCAATTACTAATTTTTAGCATTCGGCGAATCAATTTGTTTTTTCTATAGGGAAAAACATTTAGATTCGCCTTTTGTTACCCTTTAAAATTCATGGAGAAAAAAAAGAACGGTATTCAATCTATTGACGTAGGATTTTCAATCCTTTCGGTCTTGGTACATTCAGCAGCACCTCTGCCTCTGAAAACAATTTCTGCACAAAGCGGATTGTCACCTAGTAAAATACACTCATACCTGACTAGCTTTATTAATCTTGGCGTGGTGGAACAAAATCTTACAACTGGATTTTACAGCCTCGGCCCTACCTGCTTGAAGCTAGGTCTTGGCTACCTTGACCAAGTAAATATCCTCACTTCCTCACAGCCCGTTATGCTAGAATTAGCCCAAGAAATTGGCCAAACTGTATTTCTTGGCGTTTGGGGAAACCGTGGACCAACCATTGTAAACCGAGTTGATGGCCCTTATTCTCAAACGATATTTGATCTTCGAATCGGAAGCGTCCTACCTTTATTGACCTCCGCATTGGGGAAAAATTTTGCGGCGCATTTACCTCTATCCTTTATCGAACCTTTTATCGTCGAAGAAATCGAAAAACAAGGAAGCCTCAATGGCAAGCCTGTCGCACTTTCAGAAGTATATAATATGCTCGATAACATCCGAGCAAATGGAATAAGCACCTCTAGAGGTCAGCTTTTGTCTGATTTCACCTCTCTATCCGTTCCTATCTTCGACTTCTCAAGCACTATTTATGCTGGAATTACAATCATGGGGAAAATCGATGTTTTTGACGATAGATTAGACTCTAAGCCTGCTAAATTATTAAAAGAAGCTGGTAGAAAATTATCTGAATTGGGTGGTTGGACCGCGAAAAGTAAATAACCTATAATCTAGTCATAGAACTTCCAAGAAACTCCAAAACGTAAGAATGCTGGGTTCATTGGATATCGCCTTACAGTATAATATCCTTTTGGATATACATGTTGGTTGACAAAATTATAACTCAAAAACAAGTTCACACGATCAATATTTCCTGTAAACCAAACGTCGGCAATAGGATATGTGGAGAATTCTATACCAACATTATCGTTGTAAAACTGTCCGGAGTTAATCGAATAGGAAGGTGTACGGAATGGGGTATTAAAACGAACATCCATACCAATCCTAAAATCCATGACATTATACAGGATATTTGCATAATACAGACTATGCCAAGTATATAGCTCAGGTGTAGCCAAAACCGCCATCGCATCCGACTTCTGATAAACAACACGATTGTCTAAATGAAAACGACGAAATTTAAAATTCTGCCCAACCGTAAGCTTTAACAAATTAAGATTCCCCTCCTGCTCTGGAGCTATATGTCTTGCTCCCAAAACATTATTACCTGGATTCGGAAGCTCCTTGAAATAGGTATAATTGTTAATCAGAAAGTATTCTAATTTACCATTGAAACCTATTTTATTATTCACATACTGAAAGGATAGGTTTTGTGTTTTGATTTTATTTAAATTCAAATCCTCCTCTTTCCAAGAGTGGTAAGATAGATTCGCATTCTGAAAAATCATCTCTGGTGATTTATTCTGTGAATAAGCACCGATTCTTAACTTTCCAAAAATATCACTCAAGTGAACATCAGCATAGGCCTCATATAAAAAGTCTCCAAAATTCCGACCAACGACAATTTGATTGGCCGTAAAATTAACATCGACCTTATCTGAAAACTTATATCCTATGGCTCCCTTGACCATACTATTCTGGTAAAATTTATTCAAAACACTATCCGCATACCAGATCAAATCATTTTGAAAACCTAATTCTACTTTGGCTTCATTCTTTAGGTTCTTCCCTCGCAAATAAAAACTATACGTAAAATCATTGGATATCGTAGTAATCTTTGTCGTATCATCCACCCTAACTAAATTGTTATAAGGAAAGGCATTATATAAATCGGATTGATTCTTGAAAAAGATATATTTCTGTTGTCGAATACTTGAATTATGAGCAATAACATTCGTAGGATGGATTTCAGCATCTGGACCATTTCCACTTACCGTGTCAATCCTTCCCATAAAATAAGACTGTCTCAAGAAAAATCCTAGATCCTTCCACTTATTAAATGGACGGTTACCTTGGATTCCATCCAATCGAACAGGGTATCGAGAAGGTGAGGTATTGCTTGAAGTGTCTCTGAATAATGTATCGTTCCGAACAGAACCGTTTTCAGTCGCATCAAGCGTATTAAATGTGAAGTTCGACAATAGATTGTACCGCTTACTCGGAGATTCATACCATGCGAAAACTGCCCCTTTACGATCACTATACTGCTGGTTATTATAGTATCCATCCGTATTCGTAGCATGATACTCCGCTCCGACATTTAAATGTGGATTGATATTCTGTGCTAACTTGGCTTTAAAAACCTGATCATCAAAAAAGAAGCCTACCGCATACAGCTCCGAATATCTTGCTCTTGCACGATAGTACTGTACAGAATCCGAAGTCAATAAATATCTTTCTAATGCATGATAACCTGATTGGAATCCAATGGTTTTATTCGGATTGAACAAAAGATCTCGTGTAGCAAGTCCATATGAACCTAAATTGATGGAAGGATCCCAGGGAAGATTTTGCTTATTGTAATATTGAAAGTTAACATGGGAGGTATCGATCTGGAAAGTCTTCGTCCCCTGTTTCATCGTCCTTAAATTCGTAAACCGAACATACTTCGCCGTAAAAATGACTGAATCTTTCTTATTGTCCTCCGCATTACGCGCAGAATCCAAAGCAGAACTGAACTCATCTTCAGTCTGAGCGTAAAGTTTAGGAACTAGACTAAACAATATCAATACAAACAGCAACCTTCTAAGCATACTCAATCAGGATCGGTACAAAATTTATGCCCCCAAAAATAACGCAAAAAACCAAAATTATTGCAAAGCAATCAATTCTTTTAAAATACTTGTCATTTTAGGTTCTGCCTGGGCTGCAACTTCCACAATGTCCTTTAAAGAAACCGGTCTTAAGTTGGGATGAAAACCCTCATCCGTAATGACAGAAATAGCAAAGACTGGCAAAGCCATATGATTGGCAACAATGACCTCAGGGACAGTACTCATCCCGACAATATCTCCTCCAATAATCCGCATATAACGATATTCCGCCCTCGTTTCTAAATTCGGACCAGGCGCAGATACATATACCACCTTATGCGTCCTAATACCCAATCGAGAAGCGATCTCCATCCCTTCTTCAATCATCTTAAAGTTATATGGCTGGCTCATATCCGGGAATCTAGGCCCTAAATCCTCATCATTACTCCCACGTAATGGATTATCCGGAAGTAAATTGATATGATCTTCAATAATTCCGATATCACCCTTTTTAATATCTGGATTTAATGACCCAGATGCATTGGAAACAAAAAGCTTCTGAATTCCTAAACCCTTCATAACCCGAATCGGAAAGGTAATTTCTTGCATGCTATAGCCCTCATAATAATGAAGTCGACCTTGCATCGCAACAACTTTACGCCCATTCAAGGTGCCAAAAATTAATTTGCCAGAATGAAATTCAACCGTGGAAATGGGAAAATTCGGAATATTGGAATACATCATCTGAAACTCAACCTGAATTTCTTCAACAAGCTTCCCAAGGCCAGTGCCTAAAATAATACCGAATTCTGGAGTGAAATCGCCGATTTTACGACGGATAGATTGGATAGATTCTTCAATCATTTGATACATGTGTGCAAAAAAACTAGTTAATCAAACTTACTGTTATTTTTTTGCACACACAAATCAAGGATTAGCCTTACTTAACCGCTGTCATGGTCTTATTAACATTCCCCGGAGAAGTTAACCACAACAATAGAAAAGTAATTAAGCCATTATAAACAATAAGCTCAAAACCAATTTTATAGGCTGTAAGTGGTAAAACATACATTGTCAACAAATAAATGATAACAGGTGATACCACACAGATAAATGGAACTAAATTGTCATTGACACGTTTCTTGGTTAATATCCCAAAGGAGAATAAACCTAACAATGGACCATACGTATAACCAGCAATCTTGAAAATAGCCGATACAACGGATTCATCATTGATGATATGGAAAAGCAAAATAACCAATAACATCACAACTGAAAACGCCAAATGAACATAATTACGTTGCTTAACCAACTTAGGGTCATTCGGATTCTCCTTCTTGTTGAAGTTTAAGAAATCCACACAATAAGAAGTTGTCAATGCTGTCAATGCGGAGTCCGTGGTTGCAAAGGTAGCAGCCGTTAATCCCATCATGAAAATAATCCCTGGAACAATAGATAAATGACGCAAGGCAATCTCTGGATATAAGTAATCAGATTTACCTAAGTCAGCAATACTAATTCCATTTGCATCTGCATAGAAATATAATAATGCGCCTACCGCAAGGAAAAATATATTAATCACGACAAAGATCCCCGTAAAGGTCATCATATTCGTCTGAGCCTCTTTAATAGTCTTCATACTAAGGTTTTTCTGCATTAAATCCTGATCTAAACCAGTCATTGCAATCGTTACGAAAATACCTCCAATAATATGTTTCCAAATATTTCTAGGATCCCCTAATAGGTTCTCCCAAATAAATATTTTTGAATAACTGCTCTCTTTTACTTTTTCAAAAGCTTCAAATACGGTTAGCCCTAATCCATCTGCCATAAAATAAATAGAAAGTACGACGGCCAACAACAAGAAGGTCGTTTGAAGGGTATCTGTAATGATAATGGTTTTTAGTCCACCCTTATTGGTGTACAACCAGATAAGAATCAAACAAACCGCAACGGTCAGAATGAATGGAACATTCCAGGCATCAAATATATATCGCTGTAAAACAATGGCAACTAAATACAATCGAAACGCAGAACCAATTGTTCTGGAAATCAAGAATATCATTGCCCCTGATTTATAACTCTTATGGCCTAATCGCTCTTCTAAATAGGTATAAATAGAAGTTAGATTCATCCGATAATATAGCGGCAATAAAACATAGGCAATAATGATAAAGCCTATTGCATTTCCGAGTACAAATTGGAAGTAACTGAAATTATTGGCATCAGTAAGTCCTGCAGGTGTATTCCCAACATCGCCGGGAACTGAAATAAACGTAACACCAGACAATGCAGTACCAATCATACCAAAGGCAACCATGTACCATTTAGCATTCCGGTTCGCAACAAAAAACGTAGAGTTATCCGAAGAATTTTTGGATGTAAAATGTGCTACAGCCAATAAAATCCCAAAATAAACAACTATAAAGGTTAGAAGAATAATTGGAGACATAGGTAGACGAAATTTGTTTTATTTGTTAAGGTTATAGTTATCAATGGCTTTTCGAACGTTACCAAATTCTTCAATCAATGCTGTTGCTGTCTCTTCATCGGTACCTGTTTCTGCCATCACCATCCGCACTCCGCGACCTACCAACTTATGATTCGAAAGCTGCATATCAACCATCTTATTCCCTTTCACTCTTCCTAATTGAATCATCACTGCAGTGCTGATCATATTTAAAACCAATTTCTGTGCTGTCCCTGCTTTCATACGGGTCGAACCTGTAACAAACTCAGGACCTACAATCACTTCAATTGGATATTTTGCCCTAGCCGCAATCGGAGAATTCCCATTACAAACTAAACAACCTGTCGCAATCCCTTTCTCATTTGCCTTATCCAAACCACCAATTACATATGGGGTGGTTCCTGAAGCAGCAATCCCTAATACAAAATCGTTCTCATTGATGGCAAATTCCTCTAAATCTTTCCATGCTTGCTCGACATCATCCTCCGCAAATTCAACAGCCTTGCGGATAGCTGTATCTCCACCTGCTATTAATCCAATTACCCAATCAAATGGAACTCCATATGTCGGTGGACACTCAGATGCATCTAAAATTCCTAAGCGACCTGATGTTCCTGCTCCAATGTAAAATAATCGCCCACCAGCCTTCATTCGGTCGGATACAACCTGAACTAGCGATTCAATCTGTGGAATCACCTTCTCAACTGCCAACGGCACTGTTTTATCCTCATTATTAATATTTGTCAGAATCTCTTGAACCGACATCTTGTCCAGGTCTTGATAGTTGGAGTCCTTCTCCGTGGTGTTGATCATAGCATTCAGCATTTGCAATTCTTTCTATAACTTTTCCGTAAATATGCGACTTTTTGTTAAAAAACGCAAAAACACGCATTATAATTTTATATCTCGTCGAGTGGCACGAATTTATAACTTTTATTCTTCAATAATTCAATCAACCTTTCTAATTGATTAAATAATTTATCTTTTCTTTTAGGATCAGCCCCCAAATGAATTATTATTACAAATCCATTTAACCCTTCCTTCAACTCATAATCAAATAACTGCCCTAAAATAGCTTCTGAAGACATATACCGCTTCCCCATTTCCGGATAGGTATAATCAGCCGCAGTCCTTAAGCCAGGAGTAAAATTGTATAACCTTAATCCAATTTCAGAACTCCAAGCCGTAATTTCTTTGTTGTACCATTCATAGGGCGCAACAAATTTATTCACCCCACCAATCCCTAAAGCCTTAATTTTATTGATGTTAGCACTTAAATCATCAATAAACTCTGTCTTACTCAACAACAAACTATCTCTATTTTCCCATGGAGCATAAAGTAAGTGCTGATCGGAATGTGGTCCTATATAATGTCCCTTATCAAATAACTTCTTTATTAATTTTGCAGACTTTTGATCCTCCAAAAATCTACCCGTAATAAAAAAACTCCCCGGAACCTTTTCCTTTTTTAATGTTCTCGCAACAATCGGCAACCCTTCCCTGAACTCATCGCCTGTAAAAATCAAGCTTACTTGCTTCTTACTGCTATCTCCACGGATAATTGCGCCGTGCGCATCAATTAATCTTTTTTTTTTGACTCATCTTCCTTCGCCGAAAGCAAGTAAATCAATGATGCTGTCCCATCCATTGTGGGCTCATTCGTGCTATAATCCCCAAAATCATCGTGATAAACTACTAAATCACTTTGAAACGATGCATAGTCATCCGGTTTATACAATTGAATCCCAATCAGATTCTTATAAATAGACGAATAAACCGGCCCATCTACTAATCCTCCATCAATTGGGTAATTATGTAAATATGTAAACGATGAATGTGGGCTTGTTGGTGTGTCACCATGTGAAGGTAATCCATAAACCATACTTGTACCCCATGGATTCACCCCAAATAACCAGTCTATATTTGCCTGTTCTAATTCCTGAAACTTGTTGTCTCCTGAAGCTTCTCTATACCATAAACATTGTATTGCAAATGAAGTGGTAAGATTATTACTGCACCATATAAATGGAACCCCACGGTAGAACATATTTTCTTTAGCCCTTGCATTAACAGCTTCAATACCTTCTTTATAATAACTCAAGGCTTCCTTTTTAGCTTTTCCCTCTGCTGACTTCGCAAGTTCAAAATGACCTAGGTTGATAAATGGATAATACTGATAATGGTTCGCTGTATCTTTTATCATCCATGGAGTCACTTTCTCTTGTCTGGCAAAATCAAGTGCTTTTTGAAGATGTTCTTGATTATTGTTCAAATTAAACATGGTGGCTTCTGCCAACTCCATATCATCCACCCAATTATCCTCAGCATAAATATAAGGAGACTTAACAGAAACTGTCTGAGTTACTCCAGGCTTGATGTAAGCATATTGCAAGGCTGTTTCTGCTTTTTCCTTCAATAAATTAGCATATTCAGAATCTTGACCCTTTAAAAGCTGATGACCTAAGCCAAAGGCACTCACAAACTTCGCTGCAGTCGAACTTGTTCCAGTTGTATTGTTCATGAACTTACCCCGTTGTTGTGGATTTCCATCAATAAAATAAACTGGTCGCTCATGCCCGCGTCCATAAACAGAATCCTGACCTGGCAACCGCATCGCCGTATGATCTCTGTCGTCGGCAATTTGATTAAACATGATATTCGGCTTGGGATGCATCTTTACCAACCAGTCTAATCCCCAAATAGCCTCGTCCAGAACATCCGCAATCCCATTCTTTCCATCTAATCCGTTCTCTTGTTTCTCATCCGTGAAAACAGATGGAAAATCACGATATGCAGCCAATAAATGATAAGTAGCATTGGCTGAAGTAGTAGCGTATTGTAAATAATCAGAAGCATCGTGCCATCCGCCCGCAACTTCTACCCTGGTACTATCTGGCATCCCAACGGAACTAGCATACATCGTAAACCCATCATGCGTATGGCAACTGTCTTGTAAAAAAGGATTAAATAATGTCCTTTGCTGACGCATATATCTCAATGTAAAATCTGCCGTCCCTTTATAAACATCTGGATTAATCTTAAAAGATGGCGACTTCGTTCCATCATCCGACTGGAGATAGAATTCCCCATGACCATTGTATCTACTAAAATCTAACCTATAACCTCTATGGAATGGACCATATTGCCCAAATTCCTTCCCTGCTTTCCCTGTATATACCGTTTTATTACTGCTCTTATCAATCAAACTAAATTTCTTAATCCCTTGATCCCCCTTACTGACCCATACGGCGACCTTCTTGTTTTCCGGAAGGTAACCCAATTGATTTATACGTATCCAACTGTTCTCTTGCGAAAAAACATGCAAACAACTGAACATCAAAAGAAATAAGAAAACTAATCTATTCATTATCATTTATTATGGTTTACTTTTAAGCATTACAATTTTTCCATCCATGCTGCTCACTACAACACGATCCTTAAATACCAATGGAGGATTGATCATCGCATTGGAAATTTTATATTGCCATACGGTTTTGCCGGTTTTAGGTTCTACAGCAGACAATAAACCTTTGTCGCTAGGAACAAATATATATTTTGAATTACTATAAATCGCTGTTGGAGCTAATTCATAAGGTAATTTTAATTCTGCCTTCCATGAAACATCCATTTTCTCAGCATCAACAGGAACGCCAATTAATTCCCCATCCATGGTCTTCGCTAAAACCAGCTTCCTATCCTTCGAGATCCCCATAGATTCCCTAACACGGTATTCATCCTTCTTTTCTCTCCAAAGGGTTTTTCCAGTTTGTAAATCTATAGCTGTCATAAAACGGTCTGGAGCAACAATAAAAACCTTATTCTTCTCAATCACAGGATAACATGCTGCAGCCGAAAACATCCTATTCGTATGACCATTATCCCACTTCCAAACCAATTTACCTGTTTTTTGATCTAATGCATAGAATCCATTTTTCCAACTGCCAAAGATTACCTTATTATCCGCTAACGTAGGCAAGGTTGAAACATAGCCTTCAACAGCATCAAATGTCCAAAGCAATTTCCCCGATTTTACATCAATGCTTCTGAACACACCATCCGAGGCTCCAATAAATGCTTTTCCGTCCTTAACAGCCGGCGAGCCCAAAACTGCCTTTTGAGCCTCTAGCTTCCATAATTCTTTGCCCGATTTTGAATCTAATCCATAAATATAATGGTCTGATGACCCCACAACTACCACACCTTTATGAACTGCCGGGGTCGAATAAACCTTACCCCCGGTTTTGAAACTCCATAGCTTTTTACCTGTTTTAAGATCTAATGCATAAACTTCACCAACGGTATTGGCTGTAAACATTCTTTTATTATCTGAACTAATCCCAGCTCCAATATCACCATGGTCCTCAAATTCCCAGATAACTTTTGCCGAACTACTCGAATTCATCGCATAATTAGGACGCTTTACACCTTGAATAGAACTTTCTGAAACCCTTTGCAAGGGTAACTTCAACCAATAGTCCTCCGTAATAAATAGTGGCTTGCGAACCTGAAAAAATACAGAATCAGGAGTAATACTAACAATATTATAGCCCCCAACTTCATCTTTCGCACGTAAATTGGAACGAGCCATTACTCCTGGAATCCCCTCCCAATCATACAATTTATTGATATGACCATGCCCACATAGAGCTAGCTGAACATTCTTGGTCTTAAGACGATTAATATTCTCATACCAATTATTTAATGAAGAATCTAAAGGATAATGGTTTATGGCAATTAATGGTTTCTGTTGATCTGGATGAGCCTTAAAAATCGAATCCATCCAAACTAAGTTTTCTCGAGGTATTTGCCCCGGACTCATCCGCATATTAGGACCAGAAGTCGTTCCAATAAATTCAACCCCCTTATGTTCAAAAAAGAAAGTCTCCGATCCGAAAACCTTACGGAATGAATTCGCCCCACTTTCAGACCAATTACTATCATGGTTCCCCGGAATAACATATAAGGGAAGATTTAAACTGTCCAAAATCTGCTTGGCTAATGCCAATTCCTCATCCGAACCAAATTCCGTAACATCACCCGATAAAATCACAAAGTCAATGCCTTGCTGCTGATTTAAGTCCAGAACAGTTCTGCGTAAATCATCAGCCCCAGTAGCACCGCCAACATGTGTATCTGTAACCTGAGCAAATTTGAAAGTTTGGGAAAATAGGTTTAATGGTATTAGGAACAGTAAAAATAAAAGTCTTTTCATTAGATTCTTTAATTAATATATAAAAGGCTAGAAAATAATCTAGCCTTTTATTTGTTTAAAATTATTCAGTCTCCCAACCTGGGTTTTGCTTCAATTCAACTCCCTGATCTTTGTAAAGTCTAATTTGATCTTTTGGAAGTGGATTTAAGTAAACCTTCTCACCAGTAAAAATACGTTGTGTTTCTGGCTTAAACGCTGGTTTAATATATCCAATACGATTAGTAGGTCCATTCACTACAGTTAGGTTCTCAACTAGTAATTTTCCAGTACCATCTTTGTAATCGTCTTTATTAATCCAAGCACCTAAGTTAATTTTAGGATTATTATTCGTATCCATCATTGGAAGCTTTTTCCATCTTCTCAAATCATTATACCTGAAACCTTCCATCATTAACTCAACTCTTCTTTCTCTTCTAATTTCCCAAAGAATTGGAGATACAGTTGGGTCACGTTCAGGATCATTAATAGTTACACCTCCTACTAAGGCAGATTGTCCAGCAACTTCTAATTTAGGCATATTTACTCCAGTTCTGCTTCTTAAGACATTAATTGAAATATCTAAGTCAGCTTGGCTAATATTCCCTAGTTCTGCAACAGCTTCAGCATAATTAACTAAAACCTCACCAAATCTAATTACAGGCGCATCGGTCTGATTTAAACTACCTGAACCTTCTGGCTCATTTTTTACTGTTTCATTTAAAAATTTCCAAACAGCATATCCAGATGTACTAGAGTTTGAGTTAACACCAGATAAACGGATATCTGAAGTTACCGTCTGGTTTAACCGAGGATCTCTATCTGTCATAACATCCCCAATTGAATGATCACCTTTATATAATGGAGATTGATCAACTGGTAAACCATCTTTTGAAAGATAACTTCTGACTGCATCACGAGAAATTCCTGTTTGTGGCTCCCTATTGTTATAAGACATTAATGAATGTGTTAACAACCCTGTAACGTAACGACGGTACATTATCATTTCTGGATTTCCTGTCAAACTTAACGAAGTAAATAAATCTCTATAGTTAGTTCCTAAGGAATATCTCTTAGAATTGATTAATTCACCAGCCGCCCATTTAGCTGCCTCAAGATAAGTCTTTGCTCTTGCTTGATCATTGGTATGATATTTCATCCAAGTACCTTGAAATAACATAATTCTGGACATGAATGCTAAAACAACATCTTTATTAACATACAATCCCTTTTCACCTACATCACTAACACGTACGTTTTCTGCCGCAAACTTTAAATCTTCCAACATCTTGTCGACAACAAAAGATCTAGGATCTCTCGGACGATATAAAGTTTCTATATCTGTCTCTGAAATAACATTTTCAAACCATGGAACATCGCCAAAACGACTAACCATATCATGATATTCCATTGCGCGGAAGAATCTCCCAACACCAGTCCAATGCGCAATAGCATCATCACTCATTGGTACAGTTTTTACTCTATCTATAAAGACATTCGCTTTTCTTACCCAAGTGAATCCCCAGCCACCACCAGATTCGGGAACAATTTTCGTAAACTCCCCAGGACTCGTACTTGCAAAATCATCATTGAAAGCTTGCCCAGAAAAATAATTCCCCCAGGAATATCCTGATCCATAACCTGTAAAATATCCTGTATAAAAACCATAAGAGAATGTTCTTACATTTTCCTCTTTGGTCCAAAAATCTTCATCAGTCATAGTATCTTTTGGAAATTTCTCCAAAAAGTCCTTGTTACATGATGAAAAAACTGCAGTTGCACCTAAAATGCCTATAGCTACAACAATCTTATTGATTAATTTCATAATATTGAATCAATTTGAATTATAAACCTACTTGAACTCCAAATGAATATGACCTCTTGAATGGATAAACTCTACCAAAAGAGTTTCCATCATTTAGACCCCAAGAAGTATAATCTGTTTCTGGGTCAATAGGAATATTCGTATTCTTTTTCTCAAATAAGTTTTCACCACTAAAGAAAACTCGCACTCTACTCAATTTAGCCTTTTCAACAAAATTCTTAGGCAATGTATATCCAAAAGTCAAATTCTTTAAACGTAAATATGACATATCCATCAAGTACTTTGTTTGTGGCATAAAGTTTCTAATGCTATTACTTTGGCCTTGATCTGTTGGACGTGGGTAAAATGCATTTGGATTTTCCTCAGTCCAATAATCTAACTGATGCTGATACCATGCTTCACCAGGTCTGAATCCAGGAATAAATACCGTTCCACTCGCCCATTGCTCACGTTTTCCTACGCCTTGGAAAAATACTCCTAAATCAAATCCTTTATATTCCATATCCAATCTAAAACCGTATTGCCATCTTGGATTTGAATTACCAATAATTTTTCTATCTCCAGGATTTTCTACTGAACCATCGCCTGTAGAAATTTTCCCATCATTATTCAAATCTTTATATTTAATATCACCTGGCCCATAGAAAAACCATCCACTCTCAAAGTCTTTTTGATCTGCAATACCTTCATTCAATATCCATTTTCCAGCATCATCTTTTAGCAAGTTGCCACTAGGATCCTGTTGGAAATCATCTTTCGTAAAGAATCGATCTGTTTCATATCCCCAAATCTCGCCAATCACACGACCTTCATAATTTGAAGAAATTAATCTGGTTGCATTATTGAATTTTGTAATACGCTCTTTGAAATCACTTAATTGACCACCAACACTGAAGAATAAGCCATTATCAAAAGTATGTCTGAATTTAACCTCAGTTTCCCATCCTTTTGTTTCCATTGCACCATAGTTAACTCTTGGAGGAGTAGCACCAAAAGAAGAAGGCAAAGTAGAACCGCTACTTAACATATCACTAGTAGTTCTTTTAAACCAATCAAATGTTACATTTAAGCGATCATTAAAGAATCCAGCATCTGCACCAATGTCTAAATCCGTAACTTTTTCCCAAGTTAAAATTGGAGAAACTACGTTAGGAGTTCCAACAGTGTATTGAAACGCATCTCCAACTAACCAACCAGACGATGTGCTAGGCATTGTTGAAATAAATGCATTCGCCCCAACATTCTGATTTCCAATCATACCATATGATCCTCTGAATTTCAAAAACGATAGGTACGGCTTAAGTTCTTGCATGAAGTTCTCTTCTGTAACTACCCAACCCGCTGATACCGCTGGGAAAAACGCCCATCTGTTTGAAGACGGGAATCTTGAAGAACCATCTTGACGACCACTAACTTGGAATAAATATTTATTCTTATAGGCATAGTTAATACGTCCAATATAACCTAATGTAGCCCAATCACCTAATGTACTACCTGCTGTTTGAACACCTGTAGCTAATGCAAGTTCGCCCTTATCAGGGTCCATTAACATGGTTTTTTCAGAATAGTGATTCCCACCTTCATACATTTCCATGTTCATACCTAAAGTGAACTTTAGATCATGGTCTCCGAATGCCTTATTATAATTAAAGAACCCATTGAATACTTGACGGTCTTGATAATAAGATGTATAATTTACTCTGTCATGTGATGCAGAAGTAAAGGTACGATAAGGCATCTCTCCTCCACCTGCCCAGAAGTCAATCCCTTTTACAGAACCTCCAACAATATGATCTCTTGCTCCCCAATTGGTATATGTATAATCCGCATCAAAAGTTAATCCATCAATAATATTAACAGTTGCACCTAAATTGATACGAGTCATCCCCATTTTGTATTCATTCATTTTGGCTTGCTCAACCTCAGTGATTGAATTTCGCATTGGGTTACCGTCAATAGTTCCATATGGAAATACCTTTTGCCATCTGTATAGATAGAACCAAGGGTCGTAAGTTCCCCCTCCAAATGAATATGGCGAAGTTTTTAAGGTATTGGAATATAAAAATTTACTCCTTGCTGAAATCCACTTATTGATTTTTGCGTCTACTGATCCATTAACATTATAACGAGTAAACTTATCAGGATTAACCTTTAATACTCCTCCTTGGTTAATATAACCTAAACCTAAATTATAAGAAATGGTACTGCTACCACCGTTCATATTTAAATTATGAGTCTGTTGTGGAGCATAATCTTTCATATACATACCAGGTGCATCCCAAGGTCTATAAAAGAATAATCTCCCTCCACGAACTTCCCAGTCACGACCTTCAACCATTTCTGACCCTAAATCCTGACCTCCATACATACTTTCCCATTCGCGCATTTTCTCAATGGCAAGTTGGTCATAATAAACACCTACCGCTCCGAAAACATCAGTATTTGGATTAGTACGTTGCAATGCTTTAAGAGCAACCTCAGCACCATCTGCTGCATCTGCGATATCAAGTACCTCAGTTGGTCTTTGCCAAGCAAAATTGTTTGAATATGAAAGTTGATTTGGAGTATCTTTTCTACCGGTTTTGGTCGTAATTAAAATAACTCCCCATGCTGCACGTGTTCCATATACTGATGTTGATGCTGCGTCCTTTAAAACGGATACACTAGCAATGTCTTCCGGATTCACCATCTGCAAATTCGGAACTTCAACGTTGTCTACCAAAATTAATGGTGATGCAGAACCCGCATTTAATGACCCAGTAACACCTCTTAAGCGAATTGTTGGATTGGACCCCAAATCCCCACTTGGTGAGGTAATCGTTAATCCCGGAACTGATCCTTGTAATGCTTTTCCAACATCAGTGATCGGCCTTGTTTTGAATGTTTTTTCAACATCAACTGAACTAACTGCCCCTGTTACGTTAGAACGTTTTTGTGTACCATATCCTACTACAACCACCTCATCGATGATATCCTCGCTAGATTCCAATGACACATTTACAGTATTACCTGTAACAGGTACTTCTTTAGTCTGAAAACCTACAAAAGAAATCCTAAGTGTTGAACCTACTGAGGCAGTAATAGTAAATTTACCTTTACTATCAGTTACAGTCGTCACAGACGATCCTACAACCGAAACAGTAACACCTGCCAACGGACCATCAGGACCGCTTACCGTACCTGATACGGTATTCTGCAGTACCGATGTGGCTTTTGTCCAGCCAGCATGGTTTCTAAGTGCAACAACACCCTTGTTTGCGTTAAATGACGCATAAGTCGGCATTGTCAGACCCAGAGCGAGTGAAAAGAGTAGAAGTCTTCGCATTGCTTTAAGATTAATAATTTATAATTTTTGTTATCATAATTCGGCCTATCTCTTTTGTATCGAAACAACCGAGTTTGTTTGTTTACTTCCCTCTACAGAATCAAAATGTACTTTTATGCGAATAGGCCCAATAATATTGAGCCCTCACATGCTTGTTTTTCATTTGAATTCTGGGTAGATCAAATATTTTGACCTCATCTTCTTATACGAATCTAATTCTGGTTTCCAACTTGCCCGGATTTCTTCTTCCGTCTTCCCAGCAATAATTTGTTTCCTTAATTCATCCGTCCCGGCTAGCTTATCAAAGAATTCTGCCCGTGCAAAAAACTTCGACTTGTCCGGCATTTTATTATAGAAGTCGAGTATATATTTTAATGTGAATTTTTGCTTATCCGCATCTAGACCTCTTAAGTCTAGACCATAATTTATTGCGCCTTTCCCCTCAACATGCTTAGACATGCCTGCTTTCTCACCCGGAGTAAAGGTAAAATCCCCATAAACAGGATCCGTAAAACCTACAACCTGAAATGGCCAGTCTGTACCACGTCCAACTGAAATATCCGTTCCTTCGAACAAACACAAGGAAGAATATAAACGAACTGATAAATGATTTGGTAAACTTGGAGAAGGAATAACAGGTAGGTCATACATGCTATCGTGCGTATAATTTTGAACTGGAACTACCGTTAACTTACATTGACGACCATTTTCTAACCATTTCTCACCATTGATCATCTTGGCTAATTCTCCAACAGTAAGCCCATGTACCATCGCAATCTTATGATAGGAAACATTGGATTTGAATTTATCGTCCTTACGAACTGGTCCATCAACTTGATCGCCACATGGATTTGGTCTATCCAAAACAATCAACTCCTTATTGTGCTTTGCACAAAGCTCCATCACACGATGTAAGGAAGTGATATAAGTATAAAATCTTGCACCTACATCTTGTAAATCAAAGATCATCACATCAACCGACTGAACAATCGAATCCTGCTTTTCATTTCCCCCGTATAAGGTAAATAAGGGAAGACCAGTCTTCGAGTCTACATCATTGCTAACCTTTTCTCCACGTTCTATATCTCCACGAAATCCGTGTTCCGGCGCAAATCCAAACTTTAAATCTACCTTCTCTCTTAATAGTACATCAACTAAATGCTCATTCTGCGGACCGACTACTGAAGTTTGATTACCCATTAACCCAACTTTCTTCCCTTTCAATAAAGGTAGATAAGCCGTTAATTGATCAGCAGCAGGAATAATAGTTTCTTGTTTTACGGATTCAACATCAGGCGCCGATGATGGAGCAGACGCATTTTTCTTCGTCGATCCACAAGCACTAGTCAATAATAACCCAACTATAGCAGAATATAAGAGTATGTTTCCCATTAATTAAGATTTGGTAAAGCAAGTTTAGCAATAAAACCACGCTAAAATTAATACAAATACCGCATAATAAAGCAAGACTAACAGCAAATTCTGTCACATTTCGCAAAAAAACAGGTAAAACACGCATAAATCGGAAAGTAAAAACACAGAGTCTTGCACGATTAGCCTTAGAGAATCCTTGTATTTTAGCATTTTAAAGCATTTGAGTCCGCAACCGATTGCATTGTTAAGTGTAAATAATACACATTTAAGTAACATTTGCGTTACGACAACCCCACACAATCATTTGTAAAATAAAACAGCAGAAAAGATCCCTCTTTTCTGCTGCACATATTTCCGTGAATACTTATTTACTCAATTGCTTCCCCTGCATAATCCCCTTCATTGCCTAATCTATCAATCGGCTTGACAGCAACAGCATTTAACTTTTTACCATCCTTGCTCTTTGGTAGACTAAGTTCAGATTGTGGTCCATCTAAGATTTGAAAATCCCAGTGATCACCATATCGCGCATAAGCAACCCATTTAAAAACTTGCTCCGGCTGCTTATGTAACCATTTTACAAATACACTGCTCGGTTGATTGGTCAATAATAAGGTAGGTTTCAGAATCGGATTTGAGGATAACCATGGTGATGCTGGAACTAAGGCCTTCTGCGAATATGGCCCATCATGTAGAGCCTTCAACAACATCGGATTCTTTGTTAAACCTGCAATGCTCCAGTGAACAGCTCCAACACTATTCGGAATTACCTCGCGTGTAACCGCAATCTGACGCTTGATCTCATCAGCACGGTTCGCCGCCCGTACTTCTACCGTATTTAATCCCGGCCATAAGTGACGGTTATGCTTGTTTTCAGATTGCCACCATTTCAATAAACTCGTAAAACTTTGTTTCGGAGGATCAATCGGCCAGTATAATTGTGGCGTAAAATAATCAATCCAGCCTTCGTTCAACCAAAGTTTAGCATCTGCATAGAGCTCATCATATTGCGAAGAACCAGTTACGCCTGAGGGATATCCTGGTTTCCAAATACCAAATGGACTTAAACCAAATTTTACCGATGGCTTCTCAGCCTTGATTTCTGTATATACTCGCTTGATAAACTTGTTTACATTATCTCTCCTCCAATCTGGACGACTCAATGTTCCGCCAGATTTCTTATAGGCAGTCCAAGTCTTGTCATCCGGAAAGTCAGCACCTCCATTATAGGTCGCATATGGATAAAAGTAATCATCAAAATGAACCCCATCTATATCATAACGCTTAACAATATCCATTACTACCGCAGCAGAATGATTCTGTGTTTCCTGACTTGCTGGATCAAACCAATACATCCCATTCCGCAATCGAACAACATTCTCTGAGGATTTTCGAACAAGGGATTCACTAGTGACTTGGCCACCATTACTATGGTGCGCACGATAAGGATTTAACCAAACGTGCAATTCCAAACCTCTTTTATGAGCTTCTGCAACCCAAAATTCCAATGGATCATAATAGGGACTCGGTGCCTTTCCTGTAGTTCCCGTTAAAAAATACGACCAAGGCTCTAAACTCGATTTATATAATGCATCTGCTGATGGACGAACTTGAAAAATAACCGCATTGAAGTTGTTATCCTTCAACATGTCCAATAAGCGAATCGCTTCTTGTTTTTGTTGATCTGTGCTTAAATTATTCTTGCTTGGCCAGTTGATATTCGCAACGGTAGCTACCCATGCAGCTCTAAATTCTCTTGGTACTTGTGGTAGATTTGCTTTGAAAACTGGTTTTTCAACTGGTTTCTTCGTTACTACTTTCTCTGAAACTGGCTTAGTCTCTACCTTACCCTTTACAGGTTTCTCCTCCACCACTGGCTTATCCACTTTTACTTGCTGCTCAATTGCTGCTTGCTCCTTAGCCAGCTTTTTTGCCTGTCTTTTTTTAGATCCACATGATAACACAACCAAAGTCATCATGGCAAAAAGACATAGCGTCATTATTCTTCTCATCATAAATTCGTTCTTAACCCACAAAATTAAGCTTTTTATTACCTATCCTGCTAATTGTAACCTATTCTTTATAATTTATTCTACCGGTTCCCCTTGAAAAAGAACCTGTTGCACTTTAAAATCCTCCGTAAAAACTAACACATTGGCAATTGATCCACTGTTTAAATTCCCTAAATCATGCCGACCAAATAAACGCGCTGGATATAAGGTCGCCATCCTTAAACTCTCATCTAAACTAATCCCAACCTTCTTTACACAATTTTCAACTGCCTTTAACATACTTAGTGCAGAACCTGATAAGGTTCCATCAGGCATCGTATAGTGATCCTTGTTAAATACATGTTGATAAATGCCCTTATCACACTTCGCAACAGCATCTGTAATTAGAAACAAGCGTTCTCCCATCAATTCCTTGGACAACTTAACTGCTTCAAAATCAACATGAATACCATCAACAATAATGGAAGCACTAACTTCATCATGGTTAAATGCCGCACCTGGCAAACCTACATCCCGATGGTGAAGTGGCGACATCGCATTCCATAAATGTGTAACTGCAGGAACCCCATGATTAAAGGCATGAGTAGCCTCTTGATAAGTCGCTGCACTATGTCCCGCTGTTATCAAAACCCCTTTCTCATTTAAATAATCAATGCAATCCTGCTCCGTTAGTTCAGGTGCAATAGTCATCATTTTAACAATCTCCTCCTTACCTTCTATAACCGAAGCCAGTAAATCCACCGTTGCTCTTTGAATTAATTCCGCAGGATGCGCTCCTCGCTTTGCTGCATTTAAAAAAGGCCCCTCCAAATGAAGACCCAAGGCAACACGTGGATTCGCACGCTCAAAAACCCCAATAGCTTCCTGAAACAACTCCAAAGTATTGGTCGCTAAGGTTAATACAAATGATGTACAACCCTGCTTCAATAAGTTATGCTCTATTCGATGAATGGATTCCGCCGTTAATTCCGCAGAAAACAAATCCTCACCCGTTCCATAAATCTGCAAATCAATAAGCCCCGGACAAATATTCGCTCCTTTGACATCCAACAACTCAAACATTTCTGGAATATCATCCTGTGCTACAATACCCGCAATTCTATCGGAATCTATTAATAATGCATGTTGATCGAATATTTGATATTCAGTAAAAATCTTACCATTTATAAGGGCTAGTTTATGTTTCATGCTGCAAGTTACTTATTTTCCCTTTTATTGAAAATCCATCGGCTTATCGTATATTAGACCTGAGAATTAATGCTCTCACACCAGTAAAGAACTCTATTTTTATAATATTATTATTCAACAATAAAATCATGGCGCAAAAAGAAATTTTAAATACTGACAAAGCTCCAGCAGCAATTGGCCCTTATAATCAAGCAATCAAAGCCGATAAAACATTATATGTTTCTGGCCAAATCCCTTTGATCCCGGAATCAATGGAATTGATTACAACTGGAGTAGCTGACGAAACTCACCAAGTCCTAAAAAATGTAGGTGCCATCCTTAAAAATGCCGGCTATGATTTCTCCGATGTCGTAAAAACTTCAATCTTCTTAAGTAGTATGGACTACTTTGCAACAGTAAACGAAGTGTATTCTGAATATTTTAAAGAAAACCAGCCCGCAAGAGAATGCGTAGCAGTCAAAACTTTGCCTAAAGAAGTCAATGTGGAAATTTCCGTAATCGCTTGGAAAGCTTAACCAACATCGACTCAAAATAGAATGCCAGCAAAAAAGATTGCTGGCATTTTTATTTAAAAAAAAACCTAATCCTAAAACAGTATCCCCCCATTAGCTGTTACCCATCATAATATATCTTAACGGAAATAAATCACATTAATTAATAGAAGGTAATATCGATCACTTTTTATCTGAACGAAGCTTAGGATATTTACTCAAACAAAATTTACATGAGGTTAAAAGGAAAAGTAGCCATTATTACCGGTGCAGCATCGGGAATGGGAGAAGCAATGACTTATTTGTTCGCCAATGAAGGTGCAAAAGTTATTGCTACAGATATTCAAATTGACAAACTCAATGCTATTGTAGAAAAAGTACAAAGTCAAGGATTTGATGCTGTGGCAGTAAAACATGACGTTTCAAATAGAGAAACATGGTTTAATGACGTAATCCCTGCTGCAATTAACAATTTTGGAAAAATTGATATCCTAATAAATAATGCCGGAATTTCTGTTCCTACTCCTTTCGAAGAACAAGACGAAGCGCTTTGGAAAAAAACCTATGACATTAATGTCAATAGCGTAATGCTAGGCATGCAAGCCGTTTTGCCTCATATGAAAGAAAATGGTGGTAGCATTGTCAACATATCATCAATTGCCGCATTAACCGGAATGTCTGGACCTGGTTCTTATACCGCATCCAAAGGTGGGGTCTCTGCTATCACGCGCGCAGCTGCCGTGGATTTTGGAAAAATGAAAATTCGGGTTAATGCTATTAACCCCGGATATATCATGACCCCAATGGCGGAAGCACACCTCAATAACCCTCAATACAGACCCCATTTCATGTCCATTATCCCAATGAAGGATTATGGAACCGCCGAAGATATCGCCTTGGCAGCATTATTCTTAGCATCTGATGACTCAAGATATATCAGCGGTATTAACCTTGCAGTTGATGGTGGTACAACGATAATTTAAAACCCTAAATCTATCTATAATAAACATGAATGCCCCGCCAAAATAGGGGCATTTTTTATTAAACCCACCCTTTTTCAGCTCCATATTTTCCTCTAATTCCCCAACAGCCTACCTATATAAAAGGAAACATGAAAGTTTTTATTATTTTAGTGGGATTATCTATCCCATGGCTGGTTTATCATTTATTACTCCCATAGAATATCTCAAAGGTGTAGGTCCGCAAAAAGCAGATGTACTCAAAAAAGAACTCCAAATCTTTACTATCGGAGATCTTTTGCAAGATTACCCTTTTCGATATATCGATAGAACCAAATTCCATAAAATCCGTGAACTTCATTCGGAAATGATCGGTGCTCAAGTACTGGGAAGACTAATGAGCCTCCAGGAAATTGGTGAAAAACGTAGTAAAAGACTCGTCGCACAATTCAAGGATGATACCGGAATGATGGAACTGGTTTGGTTCCAAAGTATTCCTTGGCTCAAAAAAGGCCTTAAAGTAGGAGCCGCTTATATTATCTATGGTAAACCTTCTGAGTTTAATGGAGCCATCTCCATGACTCACCCCGAAATGGAATTGTATCAGCAACAAGGTAAAAAGGTTGGTAATATGACCATGCAACCTGTTTACTCTTCAACTGAAAAACTTAAAAAATTCAATTTAGACAGCAAAGGAATTCAAAAACTACAAGAAACTGCCTTAGAAACTACTTTGCGAACCATTGAGGAAACCCTGCCTGCATACATCCTTGAAAAATACAACCTTATGCCACTTCAACAGGCCTTTCTTAGTATTCATTTCCCACAAAATGAAAAACTTATGAAAGCCGCAATTACCAGGCTGAAATTTGAAGAGTTGTTTTTTATTCAACTCCGCTTACTCAAAAATAAACAGTTAAATACCCAAAGGTATAAAGGACACCAGTTCAATCAGGTAGGTGAAAAATTCAACACTTTCTTCAATGAGAGATTACCATTCCCATTGACAAATGCCCAAAAAAGAGTGGTTCGTGAGATACGTTTGGATTGCAATACTGGAGCCCAAATGAATAGACTGGTACAAGGGGATGTAGGCTCCGGAAAAACAGTCGTAGCATTAATGAGTATGCTCCTCGCAATCGACAATGGTTATCAGGCTTGTATGATGGCACCAACTGAAATCCTCGCCACCCAGCATTACAATGGCCTAAAAGAACTCTTAGGTGAAGATATTTGCAATGTCAAACTTCTAACAGGTTCAACCCCTGCTAAAGCAAGAAGAATTATCCATCAAGAACTCGAAGACGGAACCCTGGATATCCTTATTGGAACTCATGCCTTGATTGAGGATAAAGTCAAATTCAAGAATATCGGATTTGTTGTTATTGATGAGCAACATCGTTTTGGAGTGGAACAAAGAGCGAAGTTATGGCGCAAAAACCTGATCCCTCCGCACATGTTGGTAATGACTGCGACGCCTATTCCAAGAACCTTGGCCATGACAATGTATGGTGACTTGGATATTTCAATTATCGATGAGTTACCTGCTGGTAGGAAGCCAATCAAAACAGTACACTTCTTCGAAAACCAACGCCTACGTGTATTTGGTTTCATGCGGGAAGAAATTGCAAAAGGTAGACAAGTCTATATTGTTTACCCTTTGATTAAGGAAAGTGAAAAAATGGATTTACTCTATTTGGAAGCTGGCCTGGAAAGTTTAATGCGTGAATTCCCCCTGCCGGATTTTAGGATTAGTATCGTGCATGGCAAGATGCCTGTCAAAGACAAAGATTTCGAAATGAAACGCTTTATTAAGGGTGAAACTCAAATCATGGTCGCAACAACTGTTATTGAGGTTGGTGTCAATGTGCCGAATGCATCCGTAATGATCATTGAAAACTCAGAAAGATTCGGATTATCTCAGCTCCATCAGCTCCGTGGAAGAGTAGGAAGGGGTGCAGAACAATCATTCTGTATTCTAATGTCCAGTAATAAACTCAGTAAGGAAGGTAGAACCCGACTGGAAACAATGGTTAGAACAAATGACGGTTTTGAAATCGCTGAAGTCGACCTGCAACTTCGTGGTCCTGGTGACCTTTCCGGTACGCAACAATCGGGTGTGCTCGAAATGAAAATCGCAGACCTCGCTAAAGATCAAGCCATCCTCGCAGAAGCTAGGCAATTAGTCATTCAGATTTTTAAGGAAGACCCAAACCTCCATGAAAACCGCCATCAGCTATTGGCTCAATACATTAACAAAAGCTCCCCAGCTATTTCATGGGACAAAATCTCCTAAATTCCGTAACTTTGTAAACTTGTTTCCAAAGAAACATCCTTAAAACAAGCTGAAACCAATATGCACTTCAACTTGTTCACTACTTAAAAACAATTAATGGCAAGATTTAAGATACATGATACCGCAGTAAAACCAGAAACAGCAGTCTTAGTGAGTGTCATCACTCCTGACGTTTCGGAAGAAACTGCCAAAGAATATTTAGAAGAATTAGAATTTTTGGTAACCACTGCAGGCGGAGTTACTAAGGGAATTTTTACCCAAAAACTAGCCTTCCCTGACCGTGCTACCTTTGTAGGTTCCGGAAAACTCGACGAAATCAAAGAGTATATCCAGGCCGAAGAAATCGATATAGTAGTCTTTGATGATGAATTATCACCTTCTCAGTTAAGAAACATTGAAAAGTATTTCAATATCAAAGTCCTGGACCGATCAAACTTGATTCTGGACATCTTTGCAAAACACGCTAAAACAGCACAGGCTAAAACTCAAGTGGAATTAGCCCAGCTGCAATACCTATTACCACGATTAACTCGAATGTGGACCCACCTTGAAAGACAACGTGGGGGTATTGGTATGCGTGGACCCGGAGAGAGCCAGATCGAAAGTGATAGACGGATGATCTTAAATAAGATCTCCCTTTTAAAAGATCGCCTGAAAACAATCGATAAACAAAACGAAACGCAACGTAAAAATAGAGGCGAAATGATCCGCGTCGCATTGGTAGGTTATACAAACGTTGGAAAATCAACAATCATGAATATGATTTCCAAATCCGATGTATTAATCGAAAACAAACTCTTTGCAACATTGGATACTACAGTTAGAAAAGTCGTTATTGATAACCTCCCTTTTCTTTTATCAGATACCGTCGGATTTATTAGAAAACTCCCTCACCACTTGGTGGAATGTTTTAAATCAACCTTGGATGAAGTCCGAGAAGCAGATGTGCTTATCCATGTGGTCGATATCTCTCACCCCTATTTCGAAGACCATATCCGTGCGGTCAATGAAACGCTAAAAGATATTGGTGCGGTGGATAAACCTATAATAACGGTATTCAACAAAATCGATGCGTACAAACCTCCGGTGGAGTTTGATGAAGATGGCGAAGAAATTAAAGTAACGCTTGATGATTTTAGAAATTCATGGATGGCCAAAAATGCCGACCCTGCAATTTTTATCTCCGCAACAAACAAAACTAACGTGGAAGAATTCAAGGAAAAAATATATGATATCGTCGTGAAAATGCACAACGCCAGATATCCATATAACAACCTACTGTATTAATTGAAATGCAAAATAAAAAAGTAACCTTTATTGATTGGGGATTGCTGGATTATCAGGAAGCATGGGATAAACAAGAAGAGATTTTTGCCAAGGTCCTTGCTGAAAAACACGATAACCGAATCAATAACACAAATAACCCAACAGACAACTTCCTGATTTTCACGGAACACCCCCATGTTTATACACTAGGCAAAAGTGGACACTTGGAATATCTGTTATTGGATGAAGAGGGACTAAAAGAAAAAGAAGCGACCTTCTATAAAATTAATAGAGGTGGAGACATCACCTATCATGGACCAGGGCAAATCGTCGGTTATCCTATCCTCGATTTGGACAACTTCTTTACCGATATTCATTTATACCTCAGAACTCTTGAAGAGGCCATTATTTTGACCTTAGCAGATTATGGAATTCAAGCCGGCAGATATCCTGGATATACCGGAGTATGGTTGGATCCTGATAATGACAAAGCAAGGAAAATCTGTGCAATGGGCGTAAGGGCATCTCGTTGGGTGACCATGCATGGATTCGCATTTAATGTAAATGCCGATTTAGCCTATTTCGGAAATATTGTCCCTTGCGGAATTGATGATAAAGATGTTACTTCCATGGAACGTGAACTTGGGCACAAAGTAGATGTGGAAGAAGTAAAAATTAAACTCAAAAATCATCTTGCCGAATTATTCAAAATGGAACTGAATTAATAAAAATTCTATAAAAAAGACGAGGCTGCAAATTAATTTACAGCCTCGTCTTTTTTATAGAATTTATTTTTATCCTGTTATAATTTGAATGGATTGATAGGAATATTCTTCCACATAAATCTCTGTTTGAACCTGCTTACTAATTTCAAAGAGTGGGCTAGGTTCCGTCCGCTTCGCAACCGACATCTTAAAATCTTGACAGTAGGGCTCAAAAATACTTTCAACCAATTGAACCGTATTATTCTCACCCGACAAATGTCCTAAAATAACATGTTTCAAACGATCCGTTTTATTCTCAATAAAGGCCTCCAAGGATAGTTTATTGGATAAATGGCCCCATCCGCCTTTAATTCTATTCTTTAAATGATAAGGGTAGCGACCTGTCATCAACATCTCCTCATCATAGTTCGCTTCCAAAAACAAAATATCCGCCATTCGAATGGCCTTTTTCACATTATCACAAATCCGACCTAAGTCTGTCAGCACCGAAATATTCAATTCTCCATCAGAGATCAAAAAACTACAGGGCTCTTGCGCATCATGATATTTCGGAATCCCATAAACTGAAAAATCACTTAGGTTAATCACCGAATTAGGCTTAATGAAATTGACTAAATAGCTAGGCAATTGCAAACGTGAAGATTCATAGGTTCCAACTGTCAAATAAACCGGAATTTGATACCGCTTTAAGAAAACAGATAGCCCCGAAATATGATCCGTATGCTCGTGGGTAATGAATATCGCACTAATACTTGCCGGATTTATTCCTAAGGAAGCCATCCGCAAATGAAGATGCTTGTTATTGATTCCAGCATCTATTAAAATCGCCGTATCACCCTTAGCAATATAATAGCTATTCCCATTACTCCCAGAAGCTAATGCCGCATATCGAATCATTTTACAAAGATAGAAATTTGATCAAAACAAAGGTCATTACCTCTTGATAATGACCGCTTCTTATTAAATATTCTAAAATATTTTTATTAACATTCTGGTAAACTCAATGGTACCTTGATGGCTAATCCACCATCAGCAGTTTCCTTATATTTTACGTTCATATCCTGAGCCGTATCCCACATCGTACTAACTACTGCATCTAAACTTACTTTTGCCTTGTCTGGGTTGGATTGTAAGGCAAGCTGAGCAGCTGTAATCGCTTTGATAGCTCCCATAGTGTTTCTTTCAATACATGGAATCTGTACCAAACCGCCAATAGGATCACAGGTTAATCCTAAGTGATGCTCCATTGCAATCTCTGCCGCCATTAAGACTTGTCTTTGTGATCCTCCTAAACATTCGGTTAGTGCTCCAGCAGCCATCGCTGAGGAAACTCCAATTTCTGCCTGACAGCCACCCATCGCTGCAGAGATCGTCGCCCCTTTCTTGAAAATGGAACCAATCTCCGATGCCGTAGCGATAAATTGAATAATCTTATCCTCCTTATAACAATCATGAAAGACGATATAATATTGCAATACCGCTGGGATTACTCCCGCAGCGCCATTGGTAGGTGCAGTAACAACCCGCCCAAAAGATGCGTTTTCCTCATTTACCGCCAAAGCAAAACAACTTACACAGTCCAGAATATAACCAAAATCCCGACCTCCAGCTCGAATCGTCTCTACCCAACTGTCAAAATCGGAATAGCTACGACCCTTTAACATCTTCTTGTTCAATTTTGAAGCTCTGCGCTCAACATGTAATCCACCTGGTAATACACCATCAGTATGACAGCCCTTATAAATACATTCCTTAATCGTTTGGAAAATCTTTAAAACTCCACTTCTTGTCTCTTGCTCAGACCTCCATGAGCATTCATTCTCCAACACCAACTCCGAAATCTTTAACCCCGTCCGCATACAAGCAACCATCAACTCCTGAGCCGTATCTATTGGAAAGGGTAAATCAATTTCCGATAATACACTCTCCGTATCATTCTCCTGAACAACAAATCCGCCACCAATGGAATAATATGTCTCCGAAACAGCAGTGCCATTGGATAGAAAAGCCTGAAAGGTAACCGCATTGGGATGAAATGGTAAGCTTTGATCATAAAGGAAAAGTAAGTCATCCTGATAAGTGAAATCGATTTCTCGCTTCCCGCCAAGCGACATCTTCCGGCTAGCCTTGATACGATCCACCTTAGGAACGACATCGTTCACATCAAAAGTAACTGGATCATCTCCACTCAAGCCTAATAATACCGCAATATCCGTCCCGTGACCAACTCCCGTCTTTGCCAAGGAACCATATAATAAAATCTTTACTTCTTCTACCAAGTCTAAAACACCCCGGTTCACTAACACCTCAACAAACCGCTGGGCTGCCCGCCATGGACCTAAGGTATGCGAACTGGAAGGTCCAATCCCTATTTTAAACATGTCAAATATAGAAATCTGCTCTTTTGCCATAATTCTCAATCTACCTAGCAAAATTAGTCTTTCTTTTGAATAAAAAAAGCCAGTATTTTCTACTGGCTATTTTAATTTTATGTTAACAGTTTTGAATTAAATTCCCGAACCGTTCTTCAAATCTTTTGAAATTGTAACCGGCAATTTTCCTTCTGGTTTAATCTGCTTTAATAAAGCCTTCAAAACTGCCTTCTGCATGAAAAAGTCATTCTGATAACCCAATAAAACTGATGAACTGCGCATCACATCAACCGAATTTAATGCATATGGATTAGTAAACATCACAGAAATAGTTCTTCTTCCTGCAATCTTATCTATAAAAGCTTTCGTAGCATCATTCAAAACTAACTCACTGCGAGGTCTACTACGATTATCATGGATTACCAAGATAATCTGACGATTATCCTTTGCATCTTTCATTAAGTCTTTTAATTGCTCCTCAGTCTCATCGCCCTTAATAAAGTATTGATCATGATCCATCAGTTGTATAGCCAAACCTTTCTCAAAATCTTGAGCCTGATCAATTCCTACACTGACAATCGATGTTGCTCTTTTCGGATCAAATCTTTTTAAGCCACGATCTGATTTTAATAATGTTACAGCTGCATCTGAAATACGTTGTACTAAACTTTGTGCAGCAGGAGTATTTAAATCCGAATATAAATTATTCGTATTCACGGGCTTGATCTTATTTAAACCCAACCATAGTTTACTAGCTAACACTTTCTTTACTCGCGCATCAACATCCGCTTGAGATAAGCGCCCCGATTTGATAGCTTTCTCAATCAAATCAATAGCACGACCACTATTCTCTGAAACTTCTAATAAATCATGTCCTGCCTCTATCGCCATGACATCTGCTTCTCCATTCGGGAAATATTTCTTAACCCCGCTCATATCCATGGCATCCGTAACGGTCAATCCTCTAAACCCTAATTCCTTACGAAGAAGGTCTGTGACGATTTTCTTAGAGATTGAGGATGGAATATTAGGAGTATTATCCAAAGCTGGAATATTCATATGCGCAACCATAACCGCAGGAGCGCCAGCATTGATAAGCTGTTTGAATGGATACAACTCTAAACTATCCAATCTCGCTTTATCAAATTTCAATTGTGGAAGGTCATGATGCGAATCCACATCGGTATCTCCATGTCCCGGAAAATGCTTTAACGAAGCCAAAATACCTCCTTGAACCATTCCGTCCATATAGGCTTTGCCTTTCTCTGTAACCTTGTACTTATTATCTCCGAATGAACGGAAATTAATAACCGGATTTTTGGGGTTATTATTGATATCTACATCCGGTGCAAAATTAAAGTGCATCCCAATCCGATGAAAATCACGAGCAACTTGTCTACCCATTTCGTACAACAAATTGTTATTCTGAATCGCTCCTAAGGTCATCTGATAAGGATAGGAAATCGTTGAATCCGGCATCCGCATACCTAGACCCCATTCCCCATCAAACGTAATCAACAAAGGAACCTTGCTCACTTTTTGATATTCATTGAACATATTTGCATGGCGAACTGGACCGCCTTGAAATACTACCAATCCACCCAATTGCTCCTTCTCAATGACTTGTTTTACCGAATCAATATATCTTTGACCCAAATTCGTATGTGCTCTAACCAAAAATAATTGGGCAATACGTTGTTTCGGAGTCAATTTATTGAATACCGAATCAACCCATGCATGTTTCTGATTGATAAAATCAACAAAATTGGGCTTGTTCTGAGCAAATGCCGCAGAAATAAGCATCATGGATAGCAATCCAAAACTGAATAGTTTCTTAATCATCACAATATAGTTTATACGAAATAAGGAATTTTTAGTTGCTTTTTAAAATGTTTTGCACATTTAAAAAACATCACGCACAAACACGCAGACTTACAGCTTGTATTTTTCCTCCATCAAACCGGCTAATTCAGCCGCATTCTCTATCTCACCACATGCCTCTTTTTTCCAAAGCATGTCTATCACCAATAATAAATATTGAGTCTCTAAATCCGGGTCCTTATATCCTAATTCTTGAAAAGCTTTATGAACAATCGGCTGTACTGGCTTAATAAATAACTCATGCTGGGATTTGGAAAAGCTATGATGTGAGAGACGTTCCTGCAATTTCCAAAATAATGGATCATCAGCTACCAGTTTACTCGGAAATTGAACCATATTCTTCAAAAAATCCTTCGCACCCTTATACGTCATCATCCCCTTGTGATGAAGAAGAACCTTACGGTAACCAGATTTCACAATATGGGCCAATAAAGCATCCTTGTTTCCGAAATGCTTAAAGATAAGTGCTTCTGAAACTCCAGCTTTTGCAGCAATTTCCTTGGTAGATGTATCAAGGTAGCCCTTACTCGCAAATAATTGTAAGGCTGTTTGTAATATTTTCTCTTTCCTACTAAGTGTTGTTTCTTTCATCGATTGTTAATAAGCAAATATATCCAATTTTATTGAATTGTGATTTTCATTGCCTCCCTCGAAACCCGTCCTTATAATAAACGCAAGTTTTTATCCTATAAAAACCAACCGCTTTAGATGTTTAACCAAGTTTAAATAACCCAAAAAACCAACCCCCAACAGCACCTTTTGCCGTGTATCTTTTTTGTGATTATCAACCTGTTATCAGTAAAATAAATTATAATTGAAAAAAATCCTTAAACCAATACCATGAATTACCTTTTGTCAATGTGTTTCGTCTTGATCTTGAGTCTAGGTACCACCTTCGCTCAGGTTAATATTTCTGGAAATATCCAGGACAAAACCAAAGGCAATACTTTGCAAGATGCCAGTATTCAAATACTTAACCTCAAAGACTCGACCATCCGAACCGCAAAATCAAATGACAAAGGTGTATTCGCAATTCAAAAAGTAACAATTGGTCGATATAAAATAACAGGAACTTTACTTGGCTTTAAAAAAGTTGAAAAAACCATCGAAGTAAAATCTTCCATGGCTCCCATACTTTTGGAAATGGAACCCGGAGAAATCGTTTTGGAAGAAATTACAATCGCCCCTTCTCCCAATGTCGCCGTGAAAGGAGATACATTAGAATTTAATGCCAGAAATTTTGCCACTCGAGAATATGCTGATGCCGACGAAATGGTCGCTCAGGTTCCTGGAGTTACCATCGATGAGGATGGAAAGGTATCGGCTCATGGAGAAGAGGTGACTAAAATAATGGTCGATGGGAAAGAGTTTTTTAGCACTGACCCGAAGGTCGCCCTGAAAACACTCCCAGCAGATATTATTGATAAACTCCAAATCATCGATGAGAAAAGTGAACAAACCAAATTCTCAGGATTTGACGACGGTAAAAGATCCAAAATTATCAATATCGTCACCAAACCTGATAAAAGAAAAGGTGTGTTCGGCAAATTCAATGCTGGAAAAGGCGATTCCGATAAATTCACCATCAATTCTGGAGTTAATGCTTTCCGTGGCGATGAGAAATTCTCCATCAACCTCATGGCCAACAATATTAATGAAACCGAATTCTCTGAACAAGGGCGAGGTGGATTCCGCCGTGGAAATAATAATACAGATCGCGGTCTTTCTGATACTTACGCCGCCGCCGCCAATTATACCAACACTTTCTTGGACAAAAAACTGGAGGTCAATGGAAATTATAGATTTCGAAATAACAGTACATTCACTAACTCCCTCTCTGATGTAGAATATACCACCGGAAGCAGAGCTAATCAATTTCAGAATCAACAGCAAACTGGTGATGTCGGTAATATTGAACATAATTTAAGAGGTAGATTAAAATGGGATATTGATAGCATGAACCGCATTGATATCAATCCCAACCTTTCTTATACGAAATCCGATGCGAATCGTAGCTCAGTAAGTAGTATGTCTAAAGATCGAACAGAACCCCTAAACAATTCGGATAGAAATTTCCAAAACAACAACACAAATTTCAATTTTGGCGGGGGAATGACCTATATGCATCGATTTAAAAAAGCTGGACAAACCATATCCCTCAGCTTTGATGGAAATAAAAGTACAAATGATGCCTTGGGAAAAACTCTGGCTTTCAATCAGTATTATAAGGATGCTGTCCTTGATCGGATTGACACCAACAATAGAGAAAGTGTAACCTATGGCTATGGAAATGGTTATAACGGAAGATTGTCTTATACCTACAATGTCACAAAGATATCTAGGTTACAAGCTAACGTGGGTATAAGAAATACAAGTAACTATTCTGACCGTAAAACCATGGATTTCTTGGCTGAAACCGGACAATTTGAAGAACTCAACGAAAGACTTTCCAATGAATTCAGAAATGATTTCACTCATCAAAGTGCTGGTTTATCATACGCTTATAACAAGCAAGACACCTTCAGATTTCAAGTTGGTATAAATTACGAACATGGTTATCGCGTAAATAATAGAACCGTCCCAATCAACCTCAGGACCACGGCCAATTTCGGAGCTTTTATCCCAGAAATGACCGTCGCTTATTACTTTACCAAGGAAAGAAATATTGAATTTAATTATAACGCTGGCACAAACACGCCATCCATCGATCAACTGCAAGATTATATTGATAATTCGAATGAACTCTTTGTCCGAAACGGCAATCCTAATCTAAGCCAAGAGTACACCCATCGTTTTCGATTGCAATACCGGGATATTAATCGTGATAATGGCCGTAGCTTCAATAGCAGCTTTAATTTTGATTACACCAATAACAAAATTATTAATTCAACCATGACCACCGATAGTACCATTACCCTCTTTGATGATATCATCCTTGGCGCTGGTGGTCAATATGTTGTTCCGGAAAATATTAATGGCGTTTTCCAACTTAGGGCGAATAACAATTACGGACTACCTTTAAAAAAATGGGGCTTCAACCTGAATTTAAATAACAACCTATATTATAACCGTAATTATGCCATCCTCAACGACGTCTTGATGCCGAATCATAGTTATGGATTCAGCCAACATGTTGGAATATTCACAAATTTCAGCAAGAAAATTATAGTTGGATTCAACTATAACCTGAATATGAATTTCACCAATAACCCGATGAGTGAAGTCACTCATTATCAGATTACAAATCACAGAATTAGTAATTCGTTAAACCTGGAATTCTTTAAAAACATGACCTTGGGCTATAATTATTCCTTTTTCCATAATGGCGGAATTTTGGGAGCTGAAGCAATTTCCACGAACTTGCTAAATGCGTCTATCGGCTACAAAATCTTGAAGAAAAGAAATGCTGAAATCTCACTAAAGGCCTTCGATTTATTCAATAATGCAAGAAACATTAATCGAAGGGTATCTGAAATATCCATTTCTAATATTACCTCGAATACCTTGACTCGATATTTTCTGCTGAGCTTAAATTACAACCTGAGAAGCTTCGGAGGCAGACCTCAAAGGGATTAATCTTGTGTATCATACTTGGAGACCATTTCTTGCAATTCAACCCAGGTTTTGCTGTCAATAGGATTTTTAAAATCACTCGAATCAACATCCAAACGATCGATTTTTTGGTTCAGGTATTTCTTACGATCAGCAGGAATGGGATGCGATGAAACCCAACTGACATCATCTGCTGAACTCAAATAAACATCAAATAATTCCATTACCTTAACTATACTATGCGGATCAATTTTAGCCTCAACTAAATAATCAATAGCCAATTCATCTGCCTTTTTTTCCAATTTCCTGGAAAAGGCCTGTCCAGTAATAAAATTTGTGATTTCTCCAGTTCCTGATCCCGATAGTAATAAATCTAATCCAAAATTTGTAATCAATGACCGCATCACATGATTCTTCTCACAATGCGCTATCTCATGGGCCAATACTGCAGATAAATAATTTGAACTATCTAAAAAGTTGATTAATCCAGTCGTCACAATGATTTTATCATCTGGAAGAGCAAAGGCATTGACCTCTGTACTCTTCACCAAGAATAAATCATAATTCTTACTGGAGATATAGTTTTCCTTTAACAAGGGAATAAACAGAGAATCTAAACTACTATCAATCCTATCATCCTCAATAACCTCATACAGGTCCTTAACCTGATTTAAGACGAGCTTTCCTATTTTTACCTCCAAGCGATCTTGATTCTTCTTTAACTCAAAAACATTGGTCCATTCTACCAAATTCAATAGAAAAAATAAACCCACGATGGATGCAGCTAATAAGATAAATTTGCCTACGATTTTCATTTCTTTAATAAATTATCGGTGATATCAGAAAATAAAAACCAACGAACATGGATGCCTTTCCTTGTTTGTATTGAGGTATAGATTGTAGAAATTATCTCTATCCCGTTCAGGATAAAGATTAATATTATATACGATATATAGGAGTCACTAACCTCCTTTTTGTGCAAGATAATCGCAATGGTCCACCAAAAAGCAGCAGTATTAAAAAAGAAAATTGAAAACTGCGAGATTAATGCTTGCGTACAATGCCATCTGACAAAACTTGTGGATTTTCGCTTCCCTAAATAAAAGATTACGGTCGCCAATAAGTTAAAAATCGGCAAAGGAAGTCCTATAAATAATGCGAATAAGGACATCAAATAACTATTTGATGCGTATTCGCGCTCATCTTCGGTAATTTCTCTCGGATTAAAATCTATAGCCCCTTCGATATGTTCCATAACCAATTTGCAATAACTAAAATGATAAGAAAGACACTAAGTACTTTATGCTGCTGCAAGTATCGCTCTGTACGATGATAGATCTCATAATAATAACTCTTCTTCCCAACCAAGTCTATAAGGACCAAAACCACAACAACCAAAATGATAGCCAAAGAAATCAACCCTAAGGGATTGATCAGAATTGCCTCCCAGAGATGACCATGCAATAGTGCTGAAATGGATCTTGTCGTCCCACATGAAGGACAAGGATAACCCGTTATTAATTTAACGGGACACAGAGTTAATTGAGTTCCAGCGTAATAATCAAGGAATAACCAGATAATACCAACGAAACAGACTATTACCGTAGTGATATAAAGTCTGTTCCTTGAATTGATCATTCCATTAATAACTTAATGAAGTTACCAACTTCTCAAAGTTCTTTGTTTTGGTCGCCCCCATGATCATAAACCAATCGATGATGGTCCAAATACCCAAGCCTCCACAGGTCAATAATTTAGCAATTCCCAAACCGGTATCTCCAATCATAAATCGATCGATACCAAACGATCCTGCTAATATGGAAACAATTAATACGGTAGTAGGATCTTTATACTGTTGAATCTGAACATTAGTGAACTTACTGTCATCCGCTCTGCTCAGTAAATCCTTAATCTCCATTAATTGATATGATTCAAAAAACTTATTGTTCGACATTAAAAACATGTCTACTTTCTGACTATCCATTTTCTTTAATAATTAGGGTTTAAATAAAAAATCCATTTACCTATTGAAAGATAAATGGATTTTTCCAATATTTTTAATAAACTTTTAATTTTTAACCAATTTCTTGTGTTTTCGCTTAGAGATTTTTTCCTCATTAACTGGCTGCGGAACCTTAACATAATAGCCTGTACCATCATATTCACGTTTCCGTGGATGCGTCTGACAGGCTGATGAACAGCATCCTTCTAATTCCCATCCACATTCATCACATTGCGTGAAATGCTCATTACAAACAGGGTTTGCACAGTTTATCATCTTCGAAGTAATCTTACCACAGTTTTTACAGGTCGAAACAACAGATGGATTAACCGAATTGACAGGAACAGTTACTCGATTATCAAAGACATAACATTCGCCTTCAAAATCCTCCCCTCCAGCTTCCTTGCCATATTTAATAATTCCACCATGTAATTGGTAAACATCCTCAAAACCCTCTTTCAACAATAAAGCTGAGGCTTTCTCACATTTAATACCACCAGTACAATAGGTCAATATCTTCTTGCCCTTTAAGTGCTCAAGCTCCTTAACTTTTTCAGGAAACTCCCTGAAGTTTTCAATATCTAAGGTAATTGCATTCTTAAAACGACCAACATTATGCTCATAATTCGACCGAACATCCAAAACAACCACATCTTCCTGATCCTTCATCGCCAAGAAATCTTTTGGTTCCAAATGAATTCCAGTCTGTTTATTTGGATTGATCTCCGCAGGATTACGTAACCCTGAATGTACAATCTCCTCCTTGTAACGACAATGCATCTTGATAAATGAAACTTCTTCTACATCGTCAATCTTAAATTCGGTCTTCGAAAATCTCGGATCGGAATGAATATGCTCCATATAGGTAGCACAGGACTCTGGAGTCCCCGAAACAGTACCATTAAGACCCTCGTCAGCAACGATAATCCGACCTAATAACCCAAGTGATTTACAAAATTCTAAATGATCTTCTGCGAATTTTTCCGCATTCTCGATAGGGCTGTAACAATAGTACAGCAATGTTTGATATTGTGCCATATATTCATTGATACCGCTGCAAACGGCGTTTAATGTTTTAAATAATGATGCAAAGATAAAAAAATTGAATGATCAAAAATTGATATTCATCACTTTTTGATTAAGGGAGTCAACAAATACTCCAAGCCATTCAGCTTTATTTCATATAATGTCTCCAGTAAAACCCCTATTTTCCCAGGAGGAAACCCCTTTTGCTTGAACCAAGCCAAATAGGGCTCCGGCAAGTACATCAATAAATAGCCTTGATATTTCCCAAATGGCATCCGACTATTTGCCAATTCAACCAATAAATTGGGATTCAAAAAATTAGTCTCTTGTTTTGCCATGCTTCAATCGATGAACTAATAATCGCATCGCGATAACACCATGGTTGATAAGGTTGGGAACAAAACCATAATATTTCTTAAAAATAGCATATCGCTCCTTCAAACTCTGCTTATGTCGCTGTTGTGACATCCCCCCAACCAAATATTTTGCTACATAATCCTTGACATTGACTACCTTATTCGCCTTTTGAGCAGCCCGAATAACCCAATCTATGTCTGAACTCAATTTATATCGCAAATCATAGGGAGTAGTTAAGCTACGCTTGATATAAATCGCTTGATGACAAACATTCATCCCATACTTAAACGATTGCCAATCAAAATTCTCAGGGGTCTTATGCCGTCTATCCCCAATCACCTCCCGATCCTCATTGATGAGTTTCGTCTCACCATAATAAATATCCGCATAATCCTCATTCCCAAAAACCTTCTCTAAGGTATTGGCAGCATAAAGCTCGTCTCCAGAATTTAAAAATAAGACGTAATCCCCCGTAGCCAAGGATAATCCCTTGTTCATCGCATCGTAAATCCCATTATCCTTCTCCGAAACCAACACGTTAATTGTATCCCGGTATTCTGAAAGAACATCCAACGTACCATCAGTAGATTTTCCATCAATCACGATATATTCAATGTTCGGATAGGTCTGCTTGTCAACCGAAGCCAACGTAAAACCAATATCGCGGACATTATTGAAAACTATGGTAATAATTGAAACCTTTGGATAAGCCATGCTAATGGAAAATGATTATTATGAATGAACACTGCAAAAATAGGTAATTGAAAAACAAATACGCAGTTCAAATTTTTCTTAGACCATCCCAGAACTTCAATCATCCTAAATCAAAATGTTAAAAGCTCCTAAATTTTTTCCCGATCCTAATTACCTAAAAAAATAATTGTACTTTAATTGAATAAATTAACGATTGAAAAATCTATAGACCAAATGTCAAAACTTAAAAAAACTATCTTAACATATTTTCCGATCCATAAATTCTTTCATGCCCGTTCTTTCTCCCAAGAAGGGGAAGACATGGTCCTCCGTGGCTTCTATGAAGGTAGAAAAAACTATAAAGGTTTCTATATTGACGTTGGTGCGCATCATCCCTATCGTTTCTCAAACACCATGTATTTCTATAAAAAAGGTTGGCGTGGAATTAATATCGAACCTTCCCCTGAAGCCATGAAATGGTTCAAATGGTTTCGTAAAAAAGATGTCAATCTTAATATTGGAATCAGCGAAAGCCCCCAAGAATTGACCTATTACTGCTTCAATGAACCCGCTCTTAATGGTTTCTCCAAAGAAATCTCCGAAAAAAGAGATGGCTTAAATGCAAAATATCATCTTTTAAAAACAATTCCCGTTCCTACATTACCTCTAAAAGAGGTCCTACAGAAATATGTTCCGAAAGGAAAAAGAATAGACTTCTTATCCGTAGATGCCGAAGGATTCGACCTAATTGTATTGAATAGTAATGATTGGCAACAATATAGACCAACATTCGTCCTCGTCGAAGAAGAATTGGCGATTGCTGACCTTAACCAATCTGAGGTATTTCAGCTTATGCTACAAAAAGGTTATGCCTTGGTCGCAAAAACCAAAAGAACGTTATTTTTTAAAAATCAGGAGGAAAATTAGATTTTACGCATTTTCCGCTCCAACATCTTTTTCTCAAGATACTTGGCTAGCCTTTCGAAAAAAGTCCCCTTACGGTTCTTATAGAAATGCTTTATCGCCTCAAAGGCTAGCGGATCCTCTTCAATGATAACTGGAAACTTGCGTACTGGTTTTTTTGATAGTTCCACTCTATATACCTGATCCACATCAGAATGTGTTCCGGAACCATCTGTCCCTGTATTTTGAATAAAGGAATATCGTGGATACAAGGCCAACCCGCCTTGATTGAATACCGATAGATACCATCGAATGGCCCAAGAATTAATCTTGCCAGCTTTGAACTGCTGCACTTGTTTCCAAAAATTCTCCGATCCATCCACAGAAAATGCCTTCCGCTGCTTACGTGTGAAATCTTTCGTTAACTCCTCAATGTCTGGATTAAAATGCTTCCACGCCCGCGCCCACGTTGCCCATCCCCAACTGTTCGCGACCCTAAATAAAAATGATTGTGGCAATTTCTTCGGCTTTTCAACCGGATACATATATCCTGAAATCTCCATGACCTTTTCTTGATCCTCGTACTGAATCAAGGCATCATTGAAATATTGAAGCGCATAGGTGGAAGTCTCTAAATCATCCTCCAATACTATGATCTTCCCATGTTTCTGCACAACCTGACTCACACCTTCTATGATGCTATTGGCTAAACCCTTGTTTTGAGAACGCTCAATAATATATATATGCTTAAACTTCCAGGGTTCCCGGATAATCGAGCGTACCTGATTCACCGACTCAATGTCCTGCGCGGTCTTGGCACCATCGGAAAAAATATAAATATCAGATTCTTCCGCCAAGGTATTGGCCTCAAGAGCTGCTAATGTCTTACGGGTATGTTGGGGTCTATTGTAAACAAATAATGCGATGGGTGCTAGCATGTGAAACAGAAAATCAAAATATTCTAAATCAAATATATGAGTAAATCTCGTAATGCATTAAGTATAATGCTTTTTTCTTATGCTGTACAATAATCTTTCCTAAATTTGTTGATTATTCGGATAAATGAGCGAAAACACTAAGAATATCACAATTCAAGGCCTTTTCTGGAATGCCTTAGATCGATTTGGCAACCAAGCAATTGTTACCATTGTCGGTATCATTACTGCCAGGATCTTAACTACTGAGGATTTCGGTGTAGTCGCAGTCCTGATGATTTTCTCAGTAATCGCAACTTCATTTGTCGATAGCGGTCTTGCCACATCCTTAATCCGAACAAAAGTGGTCGAGGAAAAAGATTATTCAACCATGTTTACCTTTAACTTAATGGTAAGTGTGATTATTTATCTCATCTTATTCTTTTCCGCCCCTTATATCGAACAATACAACAATGTCCCCGGTTTAGCATTATATGCCAGAGTACTATTCCTGCAAATTATCGTCCATTCATTTGGAATCGTCCAGTATGTTAAAATATTAAAACAATTTAAGTTCAAACTGACAACTAGAATCAATGTATTGGCAATTTTATTTGCTGGAATTCTCGTCATTTTAATAGCTTTATTGGGATTTGGCGTATGGGCATTGATTTTACAACCTCTGTTGTACACCTTTTTCAGAACCCTCATGTTATGGATATGGGGAAATTGGAAAGTGAATTTCTTCTTTAGCCCAGCATCTTTAAAGAACCATTTTGCTTTTTCTATTTCCTTTATGTTTTCCAATATGTTGGGAAAAATCTTGTCTCCTTTTTATTCATTTTTTTTAGGACGACATTACAGTTCAGATGATGTCGGTATCTATTTTCAAGGTAATAAATGGGGCGAAACTCCCGGAACGACCATTACTGCAATTATTCAAGGAACTACCCTTTCTACACTTACTCCTATACAGGATGATGCACCGAGATTTTTGAATGCAACTCGGAAAACCATGTCTACATTAGCATTCACCTTAATTCCCATAAGTTTTTTGGCGATATGTGTAGCAAAACCAGGCTTCATTTATTTCCTAACAGATAAATGGATCCCTTCAATCCCCATATTTCAAATTTTGTGTTTAGCAAGTATTTTCACCTCCTTGACCGACCTCAATGTCAACTTCTTAAATATAAAAGGCAGTTCAAAATTCTTTTTAAGACTTGAGATTATCAAGGTATCCCTGGCAATTCTATTTTTGTTTTTGACCTATCAAAATGGATTGCTAATGATTGCGGTAGGATTGCTGACTGTACGGGTCATCTGCTTTATCATTGCAGCAATCATGAGTGGAAAGGTCTATGGATACCAAATTTGGACGCAGGCTAAAGACCTTTTGCCAACAGTTCTCGTATCAATTGTAGCAGCATTTTTCGCTTACCTACCCTTATACCTAAACCTAATCACGCACGATTTGGCGCTCATCATCGTACAAACCCTTATATTCGTAATTATTTATTTAGGAGCTAGCCATGTCTTAAAAAATGATATCTGGCTCGAAATATTAGGAATGTTAAAGAAAAAATTAGCTAAATAATCTTAATGGAAGTTGCAAAAGGAAATTGGGTCGGTTATCAAACTGTATTCTATAATTTAATTACTGGAAAATACAGCCAAGATATTAATGAGGTCATTGATTACAACAACCTGGAAATTGATCCAGAAGGCTTAGCAGCATACTTAGATTTTGGATATAGCGTCTTTGGACATACTCCAGTAAAAAATGTCCAATATTTGCTCCCCAACCAGTCTTTATCCCTTGAAAACAATCAGTTAGTTGTAAAGAACCACGAAGACAAAACCCTGCAATTACTTGGCAAAAAGTCAAATGAGGATGATGTTATTGAAAAACTGCGTAAATCAGTAAATGACTGGGCTGATGGATTCCAAGATGATATTTTAATCCCTACAAGTGGCGGTTTTGACTCCCGATTAATGAATGTATTAATCAATGATAAAAGCCGAATCCATGCCTATACCTATGGAACTTCCTTAAATCAGGATGAATCAAGGGAGGCAGTCTATGCAGGTTTATTATCTCAAAGACTAAATACCTATTGGAAAAGAATCTCCTTAGGAAAATTCAATGTCTATATGGATCAATGGTATGAACAGTTTGGCCCCGCAGTCGCAGCCTCTGGAACTTACCATATGGAGTTTTACCATAAAATAAAACACCTGGAACAAGGAAATCCCATGCATCTTTTAAGTGGAATTATAGGCGATGCTTGGGCCGGTGCAGTCAAGGTCCCTATGATCGACAGTGCCGCTTCTTACCGCACCTTGGGATATACGCATGGCATGAGCGCTGACTCTAAATTAGCAATGAACGTGGATTATAGCGGAATTGTCGAACCAATTTACGACCGACAAAAAGAATATTTATCCTCTCCCGAATACCGGATTATCACCGCTATGAGAACTAAAATGATGATGCTTCAATATCTCATCTCAGTTCCCGCAAAAATAGCCTACCCTGGATATTCCCCATTCGTGGATGAAGACCTCGCTATTTCCATGTTGAATCTACCTGCAGATAGACGTGAAAACCGTGCTTGGCAAAGAGATTTCTTCAGAAAAAATAACCTCCTATTTGAAGAGGAAAAACATAAATACACCTATCAAAACTCCTTAAACTATTACGCTTTATTAAATGAAAGCTTGATTCCATTGAATGTGGAAACCTTAAAGGAATGTTTCAATATTGATTATCTCAATTGGATCAATCAAAAGATAATGCATATTGGCAGGAAAGAAAAAATCTTTCAAACCCTAATGCATACTCCAAAAGTGAAAGGTGTTTTGAAATTATTTGGCGCAAAAAACGATTTATTGGAAGCATATTTTGCTTATATTACAATCAAACCGATTGAAACTTTATTATTAAAGAGAAATGCAAGCAGCCTCCAAGCATAAGTTTATCTTCGTTGGGGATGTGGTCTGTGAAAAACAACCTCAATTTTCCCCAGCTTTGCAGGAATTATTCGACTCCGCAATTCTTAAATCATGTAATTTCGAAGCCCCAATTAAAGGGGTCGGAAGTCCAATCCATAAAACTGGCCCCCATCTCGCGCAAAATCAATCTGCAGCTCAATGGGTGCAGGACCTTGGATTCAATTGCTTTGCAATGGCCAATAATCATATTAATGATTTTGGTGAAGAAGCGCTCCTTAAAACAATGCAACTATTCCCAGTTCAAGAAACCCTGGGTGTCGGAAACGAACAACAAGCATATCAACTTAAAACCAGAATCTTTGATGATGTCAAATATGGATTTTTGGCCTATGGTGAGAATGGTTATGGCGCATTGAATGGGGATCGTAAAGTGGGGCATGCTTGGGTAAACGCCAAACGGGTCAATCAGGATATTCAGAACTACAAAAGCCAAGTGGATGTCCTTATTGTTCAGGTCCATGCTGGTGTGGAACTCCTCGATGTGCCAATCCCCGAATGGAAAGACCGCTATAAAGAATTGATTGATCTCGGGGCTGATGTAATCATTGCCCACCATCCGCATATTGTCCAAGGGATTGAAGAATATAACCAGAAATTAATCGTTTACAGCCTGGGAAATTTCTATTTCGACTATCATGCTAATCATCCGCAGTGGAATATTGGCGCTGTCCTTGAACTTGAATTCGAAAACAAAAATCTAAATCAGCACTTTCTCCATATCGTTGAAAAGAAAAAACAAACAGTAGAATTAAAGGACAAAAAATTATCCCTAGATTTCATAAGACCATTATCAGAAAAACTGAATAATCATGATTATGAAGAATATGTCAATAAAAAAGCTGTGGAAGAATGGAAAAAACACCATGCGAATTACTATGCAAAACCTTTTAATGGACTAGCAGGGTATAGCATCAGCAAATTGTTGAAGCATGCTAAAAGAACATTTTTCAATCGAAGGATAAATTATAACCTGATTTGGCATAATCTATTTATTGAAAGCAACAAATGGCTCGTTGAAAGAGCCATCCGTATAAAAACTTTTAATAAGAAAATCTGATTAAATAATATTTATTTGCTTACTAAACTCCTCCAAACTAGGATGCTTAGGGTTTAAATCTGTAATAAGGTAGGTAATATCCTTTAATGGGCACACCCTTAGCTTCTGGTTGGAATTCAATTTCTCCACTATACTCAAAACCCCTAATTTCTGAGAACATTTGATCATGGCTTTTTTGATCTGAACAACTTCCCAATCTGAATCCGTAACTCCTTCTTCTACCGATAAACTGTTCGTCCCCAATAAACATAAATCCACCTTGATATCTGATAACTCATTGATAACTTGTGAACCCGATACCACATTGGTATTTCTGGATAATTTCCCTCCTAAAAGAAAGACCTCCAAATTTTCTTTCTCAGCCAATTCCAAGGCAACCAATGGGCTGATTGTAAAGAAAGTACATTGAACATCCTTCGGAACCAACCGTGCCAATTCAATCATACTCGTCCCACCGCCCACTAAAATTGTCATCCCACTCTGGATTAATGAAATAGCCTTCGAAGCAATCTCTTTCTTTGCCTCTTTGGCATAAACATTTCCTTCCTGAAAGGGATATTGAAAAGACTTCGATAAGGCCCCACCATATACCTTCAATACTTTTCCACTCTCTGCCAACTCATTTAAATCCCGACGAATGGTATCCTCAGAAACATTTAACTGAACACTTAAATCCGAAGATAAAACTTTGTTGTGTATATTAATTTGATGTATGATATAGGCTTGTCTTTCTTCTTTTAACATAATTTATTATCAATTTTGAATCTAAAAATATAAAATAAATCAGATTTTATACGAAATCTTTCTAATCCTCTTTATTCTTTTGATCAGTAGACTTCTTCGCCGCAAAGCGGGGCTTGAATCCAATAGGTTTTGATGTTTGTTGAGGTTCAGCTTCTTCAGATGGAACTTTAGGGTTTTCAGGTTCCTTTTCCTCTTGATTAGTATTTATCTTGGTAACACCTGCTTTAAATCTAGGTTTAAAGCCTGTCGGTTTAGATTTTGGTTCCTCATTACTTTCGGGAACCTTCGATTCCCCTGCTAGTTCTTGATTGGCCTTTGAAGCATCTTCCTCCCTTGAAGATTCCGCTTCTACTTTCTTTGGAAGGTTTGTTGCCTTAAATCTCGGCGTAAATCCCTTTGGCTTTGAAGCTGTCTCCTCCGATTTAACTTCTTCAGTTTTCGCTTCTGTATTTGAATCTTTTATATCCTCTTCTTTTTTCTCAGGTTCTACTTTCTTAGGTAGATTAGCAGCCTTAAACCTCGGCGTAAATCCCTTTGGTTTAACTGGAGCTTCCTTTCCCTCTATTGCCTCTCCCTTTACTTCTACGGCCTTGGTTGATTCTTCTGTGGTATTCGTTGCATCTTTAGAAACAGGAGGCGTACTGACCTTAAAACGTGGCTTAAATCCAGTCACCGGCTTAGACTCTGTTTTCTCTGTTTGCTCTTTCGCTTCTTCAACTGGTTTCTCATCAGCAGGTTTTACCGTTGCGGATTTGAACTTAGGACGGAATCCCATTGGCTTCTTCGCAGTTGATTCCTCAATAACACTGCCTGTACTGGTCGCCGCAACCTTGTCCTCCACTTTCTTAGGTTCCGAAATCTCAATCTCTTGAAGTAAGTATTCTTTCCTTAATCTATTAAACCAAAATTTCTTGCTATGATCAAAACTCTTTTCACCCATTAAAGCATAATCCCTATCAAATTCATGATATAGATCAGGCTTTGCTTGTTGTAAAGCTTTGATATCAATTTTCTTTTTCGTAAAAAATTCCGTGAATGATAGCATATACAAATGTATACATTTAGACCTAAAAAAGCCGTAGCAACAATTTTTTAAGGAATCAGTATGAATCCAAAACAAAAAAGAGGGCATGCCCTCTTTTAAATTCTTAATATAATCTTATGGATTAATCCATATTATGATAAACTGCCTGAACATCATCATCTTCTTCAATCCTATCAATTAATTTCAGGACATCCGCAGCTTGTTCTTCTGTAAGATTAGTATGTGAAAGGGCAATACGTTCCGTCTTGGCAGATGATACTTCTATCCCCTTTTCCTCCAATAAACGTTGCATATTTCCGAAATCTTCAAAAGAAGTTTGTACAACGACAATGTCGTTTCCTTCTTCATCAGCCTCTACATATAGTTCTTCTAATCCGCCATCAATTAACTCCAATTCCAGTTCTTCAACATCCAATTCCTCGGCTGCTGGAAAACGAAATACGGATTTCCTTTGGAAAATAAAATCCAAGGAACCTGTTTTTCCTAATGAACCACCTGCTTTTGTAAAATAACTTCTTACGTTAGCAACGGTTCTATTGGTATTATCTGTAGCTGTTTCTATTAATACAGGTACTCCATGAGGACCATATCCTTCATAGACAAACTCTTCGTAACCTTTTGAATCCTTCTCAGAGGCTCTTTTAATCGCCGCTTCAACCCGATCTTTTGGCATATTTACGGCCTTCGCATTTTGAATTGCAGTCCGTAAGCGGGAATTATTCTCCGGGTGAGGACCGCCTTCTTTTACTGCGATTGCAATTTCTTTTCCAAGACGCGTAAATTGAACGGCCATCTTGGCCCAGCGTTTAAATTTTCTTTCTTTTCTGAATTCGAAAGCTCTACCCATTTTATTTTAGTTTTGTTTTAAGATTCTCCAGCATGTCTTGTGCCATCCCTGCCAGATCAAATGTTGGTTTCCAACCCCAATCTGCCCTTGCTTGATCATCATTGATGCTCTTTGGCCATGAATCAGCAATTGCTTGACGCGGATCATTGTCTGAATAGGAGATCTCAAAATTAGGGAGAATTTTTTTAATTTCTTCAGCTATTTCTGTTGGAGTGAAACTAACTCCCGAAAGATTATAGCTCGAACGAATACTTAAACCCTCTGATTCTGCATCCATTAACTCAATCGTCCCACGAACCGCATCATCCATATATAACATTGGTAACTCGGTCGTCGAACTTAAAAACGACTCATACTTCCCTTGACGAATAGCCTCAAAAAAGATATGAACCGCATAGTCTGTCGTACCACCTCCTGGTTCTGTACGCCATGATATAATGCCCGGATAACGAATACTACGGATATCCAACCCATATTTGTTATGGTAATACTCACATAAACGCTCACCAGCTAATTTACTGATCCCATAAATACTATTCGGATCCATCACACAGTATTGTGGTGTATCTACTTTTGGTGAATGTGGACCAAAGACAGCAATCGAGCTCGGCCAAAAGATTTTCTTAACACCCAATTCAACTGCTAAATCCAAAACATTCAATAACCCATTCATATTCAAATCCCAGGCTTTCTGTGGATATTGCTCCCCAGTAGCCGATAACATCGCTGCTAATAAATAAATTTGAGTAGGTTTATATTTTATTATCAAAGCTTTAATAGCTTCTTTATCCAGAACATTTAGTGTCTCAAAAATCTCACCTTCGGCAATTTCCTTCGGCGCTCTGATATCTGAGGTAATAACATTCTCGTTTCCGAACTTAATTCGCAATGCTGCGGCTAACTCTGAACCAATTTGACCATTGGCTCCGATCATCAAAATGACTTCTTTCATTATGGAAATGATAGTTTTATAAATTTAGTTATTTCAATAACTCTAAAATAATATGGCGAAATTACCAATTAAATGCCTGAATATGATGTTTCCCAACATTTTGCGCAAACGTATGATTTAAATTTTTACATTCAAAAGGTATTCCCATTTTTTAAGTCGCCAAAACCAATTTTTCAATGAAACATTGTCAACAAAACCCCTAGTTAACTGAACGATTTACATAAAAAACAGATTCTCGTTGAACTTTATTCCATCATTGTGATAATCAATTATTAAAAGCGAAAATATATCAAATTTGTTCAGGTTTATTTAGTATGTTTGTTACCTTAATAAAATCAATAATAATTAAAATTTTAAGCAAATATTATTTATGAAAGTTGCAGTAGTAGGCGCGACAGGTCTAGTCGGGTCAGAAATGTTGACAGTTTTAGCGGAACGTAATTTCCCAGTAACAGAATTGATTCCAGTAGCTTCTGAAAGAAGTAAGGGTAAGGAAATTGAATTCAAGGGAAAGAAGTATAAGGTTGTAACTGCATCGGAAGCTATTGCTCTTAAACCGGATGTAGCCCTTTTCTCTGCTGGTGGAAGTACCTCTACCGAATTTGCTCCTCAATTCGCCGAAGCTGGAATTACGGTAATCGATAACTCCTCGGCTTGGCGTATGGACCCAACTAAAAAATTGATAGTCCCTGAAGTAAATGGAGATGTATTGACTGCAGACGATAAAATTATCGCTAACCCGAATTGTTCAACCATTCAGATGGTAGTCGTAATGAAACCTCTGCATGAAAAATATAAAATCAAACGTGTCGTAGTTTCTACCTATCAGTCTGTAACAGGTACTGGCGTGAAAGCGGTTGATCAACTTATGAACGAACGTAAAGGTATCGAAGGCGAAAAAGCTTATCCTTATCAAATCGACTTAAATGTAATCCCGCATATCGATGTATTCCAAGATAACGGATACACGAAAGAAGAAATGAAAATGATTCAAGAAACCAATAAGATTATGGGTGATGACTCGATCAAGGTCACTGCGACTACCGTGCGTATCCCAGTAATCGGAGGTCACTCGGAATCAGTAAATATCGAATTCGAAAACGAATTTGACTTGGCAGATGTTCGTGCTGCTTTAGCAGCTCAAGAAGGGGTAATTGTTGTGGATAACCCTGCAAACTTGGAATATCCTATGCCTAAAGATGCACACGGAAGAGATGAAGTTTTTGTTGGTCGTATCCGTAGAGATGAAACTCAAGAAAAAACCTTAAACTTATGGGTAGTAGCAGATAACCTTCGCAAAGGTGCTGCAACGAATGCTGTTCAGGTAGCAGAATTATTAACTTCTAAAGGTCTTATCTAAGATAGATTAATAAAATACAGAAAAAAGGGGTAATCAATTGATTACCCCTTTTTTATGCGTTTTCTTTTCTATGAAGAACCTACTGATCAATCCGATAGAAACTCGTTAAATAAAAAAGGGATGTTTATTCAACACCCCTTTTTGATTAGTAAATAATATTTTATCTTACTGGAGTAAATACGTAAGTATCATCCAAGAAAGTTGATCCTGTACTACCTGTAGTGATATAGCCTTTACCTTTGATTGCAAATGCAGCAGCTTTTTCACGTGGTGATCCAATCGCTTGGCTATTGTTTGACCAAGCGTTTTCTGAAGGATTGTATTTCCAAACTGTAGTTACAATACCTGCTGAAGAACGACCTGAAACTACATATCCATTACTTCCAACTGCAAATGCACCAGCTGCATATCTTTTAACATCTTTGTTATCTGCATCTAAAGCTTTCTTCTGAACCCAATCCTTACCATCAAATGAATAGAAATCAGTAACTAAAGTAGCTCCTTTAATTCCACCACCTACATATGCTACATTGTTGATCACAAATGCAAATGCATAGTTTGTTTTCGATGGGAATGATTTTTCAACTTTTGACCATTTATCCGTTGCAGGATCGTATTTGTACAAATCATTAAATGATTCATCCAAATCATCTCTTCCTAATCCAACGTAAGCTGCATTACCGATGGTAAAAGCAACTGCTCCAATACGACCACTAGCCGTTTCTGGAAAATCAGCAACTTTCTTCCAAGTATTTGCTGCTGGATCATATTGATAAAAATCCTTAAACAACTCTTCTCCATCATATCCCAATCCTACATATCCTTTGCCTGCTACAGAAAATCCAACCGCTCCATGGCGTTTATCTCCTGTAAACTCTGCTTTTTGTGACCATGATGTTCCATCAAATGAATAAGAATCACTTAATAAATCAAAATTCTTTAATTGTCCACCAACAACGTATGCAACATCATTAATGGTAAACGTTGCAGCTCCATTTCTAGGTTTACCTGAAAAATCACTTGATTTTTCCCATTCCGTAGGGCCTGAATCCGTTTCTGTGGTCTCCTCTTTCTTACATGAGTTAAAAGTTGTAATTGCGAAGGCTCCAATTAAAAGCAGGATAAGCCAATTTCTCTTATTCATAGACTATTTAAATTTTGTATATACGATATATAATTTAACTTTCGGTTTATTCTTCTCAGTCGCTAAGACTGTTGTGAATCCCGAACTCTGTAATAGAGCCGGTGGCAAAGATAAGAATAATGATTGCTCATTAGTCTCGGAATTCAATACGGTTTTTACATGCTCAATCAAATTAAACCTGTATCTACCCTTTTTACCCGTATTGTCCCCTAAAATGTAAATACCTGTTTGAGGCTGATTAGAAAACGGGGTCATCACATATGACCTTGGAATACCAGAATTACTAATCATCAATATAGGATTTGGAGCCGCAGGAAATGCACCCACATGTTTGCTCTCTAATTCAATTTCTAATTCTGCCTGATTGACGGCAAGACCTTCTTGCTGTAGGAATTCACGCAATCCAGGGAATTTTATCTCCGTCGCAACACCTGATCCACCTTGAATATAGGCGATACCATTCGTGTTTTTGCTAGATAATGGTTTTGTAGCACTTAACCCATCAAAAATAGTTCCCGATACATTGTTCACTATATTATTGAATTGAAGCGATTTCTCACTCAAACTAAGAACTTTGATGCCTTTTTTCTTAAATCCATCTGTTCCTTTATAACTATAGTTAACTCGAACCTGTAAAGTATCAGAAAAAGCTAGCATAGCTGTGTTCGTTGCACCCGGAACCAAGCTTATCCCTTTAAAGTATTCTTCGAAATTACTCGCTGAAGTAAATGAAAAATGATTCGTTTTTATTCTTGTAAAGAACTCATTTCCTAATGCATTATCTAATTTAATAGATAGCGAGTCCATTCTATTCTTTTTAGGAACAAAACTAACCGACCCTAATGCAGCAGTTGAATAATTGAATTTTTGATTTCCAAAGATTGCTGCTCCAGTAATATAAAATGGTAATGGTCTTCCTGTAATTGAGTTATCAATAGTTTTACGCTCTAATGATTGAGTCAATCGGTGAGCAGTAATCGTTTGAACTTTTGAGGTATCACCATAATTCAACATTTTGCTACTTTGACGAATCACAAGATTCAAGGAGTCAAACGTTGCATCACTTGGGATATCATTGCTGATGCCGGCAGGATTTAAACGGAAATAAGAACTCGATTCTAAGCTACCAACTGGTGCCTGAGTAAACTTCCCAACTAACACTACACCTGAACCGGAAGTAGGAATGTTTGGCATCTGAACGGTGCTAACCTCTGCAGCTATAGAATCCTCGGAAGTTACTATAAGGTTATCAAGGTTATCGTTATCCAAGGAAATCGACATATCCTTATCACAACTTACTGTAAAAAATGCAGCACTTACACCAAGAGTAGCAAAAAGAATAATTCGTAAATATTTAATCATAAATTCATTAGTCAAGCAAAAGTATAAATTGATGGAGGTTATTCAATGTTATTAAATGTTAAAAACGTCAATAACATCCCTTCCTCAAACCTCAATTTCGCTCTTGCCATGGAAAATCTTCGTATGCAGCATAAACCTATTGAGCAAATAACGTATTATTTACCAAAAATGCGACAATTTATTAGCACTTTGTTAATCAGTGTTATAATTTGTTAAAAGCACACTAATATTTATGCGGAGCAAATCTACTAATTTAAATTTGTTTTAATTATGTTAAAAAAGTATAAAATATTGCTCGCTTCCATTGTCCTCACCATCGCCGGGATCATCGTCGTATTGGGTTTTTGGCTATTGGGAAGTTATTATGGGCATAAACAGTTCTATCTTGGAATGACCGAACATGAACTATTTGATGTCGTTCAGGATTTTTATAATGAAAATGAGGAACAAATCCAGAAAGAAAACCAAAACCAAAGAAAAGACCGTATTGAACGATTGTCGTCCGCAATAAAGGATAAATATCCTGAAATCAATGTTGATACCGTCAAAAACATCTTTGATAACCAAAATTTCGGCCGTAGAAACGAAAAACAAAATAATAACGACTCCACAAATACTAAAAATAAAATGACCCGCCATTTTATTTCATCCTATGTGGTGCGTACCATCAATTGGAATCAGGCAACCTTAGATTCACTCCAGGTTAGATTGGAAAAATCCCTGCGAGATAAAGAGATGTATTCTCCCTTTGAATTGAAATTAGTAAACCTGCCTAATGAAGATAATAGAGACAAAGAGTTCTATCATCAACGATTTAATGATAATAAATCAAGACCTATCGTTATTGACCAGGGTGATAACCTCTATCTGGAAGCCGATTATTTTAACCCAACCATTCACTTACTGAAACAAATTGGATGGCAATTACTATTCTCCTTAATTCTAATCATCGCACTAATCGGAACCTTCTGGACCTTGTTGGTGACCATTCGGAAACAAAATCAGCTCGCCAAAATGCGGAAAGCCTTTGTTAACAATATGACTCACGAACTAAAAACTCCTGTTTCCACCGTCATGGCTGCCGTAGAATCTATTCAGCGATTTGGCGCTAAGGATGATAAGGAACGTATGAATAGGTATCTCGCAATCTCCAGACAGGAATTGGAACACCTCTCGAATATGATTGAAAGAGTACTGCAGGTTGATGTCGCTGAAACCAATGGCGTCTTGCTTGAGAAGGCCTGGTTTGATTTAAATCTATTGGTAGATGAGTGCACCGAAAACGCAAAACTGTTCGCCAAGAAGTCTGTTGAAATCCATAAAACCTCCTCTGGAAACTCTTTCCAAATCTTTGCGGATCAAGCCCATATCAAAAATGTTATCAGCAACCTCTTGGATAATGCCATAAAATATGCTGGTGAAGAGGTGAAAATCCAAATAAATCTTTCAGAATTGGGAAATTCTTATAAATTGTCCGTTCAAGATAATGGTATTGGAATCCCTAAAGCATATCAAAAAGGGATATTTGACCTTTTCTTCCGAGTTCCTTCTGGGAATATTCATAATGTCAAAGGTTTCGGTTTGGGACTCGCTTATGTCAAGCAAATTGTCCTGCAACACCAAGGAACCATTGAACTAAACAGCGAAGAAGCAGTTGGCAGTACTTTTGTTATAGAATTACCAAAAGAGGGGAAATGACAAACATACTATATGTAGAAGATGAGGAAAGCCTGGCAATGATTGTTTCCGACAGCCTGGAAGCACACGGCTTTGAAGTAAGACATGTGCTTAACGGTCAACAAGCATTGGTTTTCCATAACAAATACAAACCCGATATTATAATATTGGATGTCATGATGCCCATTATGGATGGATTTACTACTGCGAAAGAAATCCGTAAAACGGATTTATTGACTCCTATTATCTTTCTTACGGCAATGACTCAAACCGAAGATGTGGTCAAAGGATTTAAATTAGGTGCGAATGATTATATCCGTAAACCTTTTAAAATCGAAGAACTTATTGTTCGGATAGAAGCTGCAACCAAGAAAATGGGACAAAGCATGTCTGCCAGTAAATTCATCCTCGGCAATTACAGCCTCGATACCGCTAAAAACACCTTGAGCATTGATGATAATATTGAAAAATTATCCTACCGCGAGTCCGAACTCCTAAAAAGGTTGATCGAAAACAAAGACAAGGTCGTTCCCCGAGATGAAATTATCCTTACCTATTGGAGCAATGACACTTATTTTACTGGCCGAAGCCTGGATGTTTTTATCAGCAGGATCAGAAAATACCTGTCGCAAGACGAACGAATTAAGATTACCAATATCCGTGGGGTAGGCTATATGCTCACTGTCGATTAAAAATTACTTACATTAGAACTATGAAGGCATTAATAATTGTAGATGTTCAATATGACTTTTTACCGGGTGGATCTCTAGAGGTTCCTAAAGGCGATGAGATTATCCCAATCATTAACAATATCCAAAAGGATTATGACCTCGTAGTGGCTAGTCAAGATTGGCACCCGCAAGGACACTTGAGCTTTGCAAGTCAACATGAACATAAATTACCCTTTGAAATTATCGATCTGGATGGATTGGAGCAGGTCCTTTGGCCTGACCATTGTATTCAGGAGTCTTATGGTTCTCAAATTTCAGAAGATCTCCAAACCAATCGGGTAGAAGCCATATTCCGAAAAGGGATGGATCCTAAAATCGATAGTTATAGCGCATTTTATGATAATGGCAAAAGAAAAGACACCGGTTTGGCAGGGTACTTAAAAGCCAGAAACATCGATGAGGTTCATGTTTGTGGTCTGGCTGCAGATTTCTGTGTGTTCTTTACGGCTATGGATGCAATTTCTGAAGGCTTTAAAACCAGTATTATCTCCAAGGCTACGAAAGCAATAGATAAAGGTGCCTTTATGGAAAAGAAAAACACCTTTATCCAGGCTGGAGGTTCATTGTTATAATTACTTCCCCCAACGCCATTCTCCTGAAATCATCAGTGGCTCCTTAAGCCCTTTTGCTTCCAAGAATTTTACAATTTCATCGTCCGAAAAACGCTGAGCAGGAATTTCTTTGGCATTTGCCAAGGCATATAAATAAGCTGCCCCAACCCGAACAGTTTGTTCTAATCCCTTTTTATCAACCAAATTGAAAACATCATTATCCGAATGATAATATAAGCCTGCATTATTTGGAAGCTTACCCCCCGAACCCGATCCAGTAGGGATTCCTTGCATCATAAAAGGCTGATGATCACTATGCAATCCAGCGCCAGAACTGTTGTTGTTTTTAAAATCTTGATCAACCTCCGCATAAATAGCTCCTAAGGAGTCTAACAATGGAACCATCTCTTCTCTACTCGTGGAAAACCCTGTCGGCGCATTGGTCATATCAAAGTTCAACATATATTTTACCTGACCCAAGGTTCCATTTTGAATCGCATCTGCGACATAGGCCTTTGACCCTAGCAACCCTTGCTCTTCACCCATAAATAACACGAAATCAATGGAACGCCTTGCCTTCAAATCTAGCTGCTTGAATGCTCTAGCCATGTCAATGATTGCATAGGAACCTAAACCATTATCTATTGCACCGGTTGCTAAATCCCAACTATCCAAATGCCCACCAATTACGATCTTTTCTTCTGGAATCTCTGAACCTTTAATGGAAACAATTATATTCCTTGCAGTGGCTTCTTCTGCTTTATTTCGCATTTTAATATCTGCCAGCACTTTCTCCTTCACCAAGGTTTCTTTCCATTTCATCCCATCTTCGAAACCTATACAAATGGCAGGAATATCAATTAGTTTACCAGTGATGGAAGCCGTACCGGTTAAAAGAACATTTCCCTTTACGCTATTGATAAATACAATACCTTTCGCACCGTATTTCTCAGCTAAGGCCGTTTTTTCAGAACGATGTAGATTTTTTAGATTCTCCCCTGAATTGGGAAGAATATGTAGATATACAAGAGCAATCTTACCCTTTATTTTTTTGCCGATTTTTTGGTAATCGGTCTCCAAGCCATTTCCCAAATCCAGCAGTTCAGCCTTCAGGTCTACTTTTACTGGGGAATGTGCCAAAGAAACCGTTGGAACATTGGAATCATTCAAAGTCAGGCTCAATGATTCCCTCGCCCAACTTTGTGCAGAAAATGGCTGATATTTTACCTCGTAGCCATAGGACTTCAAAAGATTATAAACATGTTCTTCCGCTTTCTTTCCATGCTCGGAACCAGTAAGCCGATGCCCCAAATTCTCCGTACTAAACTTCAAACGCACATAAGCTTCCGAATTTGTGTTTACGTCCGTATAGATCTTTTGGAAGTCGGATTTTAAATTATCCTGTGCTGAGGCAAATTGATAACTTAATAATAGGCAGATTAGGTAAATTCTTTTCATAATAAATGAATTTACGAAATCCTTCTTAATTCGCTATTATTTTGCGAATTTCCACTGAACATAATTAATATTCTTATCCTCTGCTAAGTACTTCTTCTCATAATAAGTCTTGATAGACAGTACTTCGTCAACTAAATCTGAATGATATAAATCTTTGGTCTCTTTTAAGACAGGTAGTGATTGCAATTCTATTTGCTCCAGGGTATAGGCAAAAAATCCATCATTATCTGTTTTCAGATGCATAATCCCCTGAGGCACTAAAATCTCCTTATATCTTTCCAAAAACACCGGATTGGTCAGGCGTTTTTTCTCACGGCTATCTTGGGGTTGTGGATCCGGAAAAGTAATCCAGATTTCTGAAACTTCGCCCTTCTCAAAATGCTCCAAAATAGTCTCAATCTGAATCCTCAAAAATCCAACATTATCAATCCCTTCTTCCAAGGCTGTCTTCGCTCCACGCCAAATTCTATTGCCCTTATAGTCTATTCCAATAAAATTCTTCTCCGGAAATAACTTCGCTAAATTGACAGTGTATTCCCCCTTTCCACAGGCTAATTCCAAGATTAATGGTTTATCATTCTTGAAGAATTCTTGCCCCCATTTACCTTTATATTCTTTCCCTGCATCTAACTGAACAACGTTTTTAAAAGTCGATACTTCCGCGAATTTTCTTAGTTTATCCTTACCCATAGCTGATAATTAAGTCGCAAAATTAACCTTATATTTGTATAAATAATACAATCAGGTGGAAAAACAAGCGAAAATTTACGTTGCAGGACATAGAGGCATGGTCGGATCGGCTATTTACCGCAAATTAAAAGAACAGGGATTCGAAAATATTGTGGTGAGAACCTCAAAAGAGTTGGACTTACGTGACCAACAAGCTGTTAAAGAATTTTTTGAAACTGAGAAACCTGAGTATGTTTTTCTGGCGGCAGCTAAAGTCGGAGGAATTATGGCAAATAACGTCTACCGTGCAGATTTTATTTATGAAAACCTCGCCATACAAAATAATGTAATCCACTATGCTCATGAAAATGACGCTAAGAAACTTATGTTCTTGGGATCAAGTTGTATCTACCCCAAAATGGCACCGCAGCCATTGAAGGAAGATTACCTTTTAACAGGTACCCTTGAACCAACAAATGAACCTTATGCAATCGCGAAAATTGCAGGTATAAAAATGGTCGAATCTTATAGGCTACAATATGACGATAATTATATTTCCGTCATGCCAACCAACCTTTATGGAATTAATGATAACTACCATCCCGAAAATTCACATGTGCTACCTGCATTAATTCGAAAATTCCACGAAGCAAAAATTAATAATAGCCCAACAGTGAATATTTGGGGCTCTGGAAATCCCTTGAGAGAATTTATGTATGCAGATGATTTAGCAGATGCCTGTGTCTTCTTAATGGAAAATTACAATGACCTCCAATTTGTAAACATTGGTGTAGGGGAAGATATTAGTATCCGTGATTTGGCTGAATTGATCAAAGAGGTCATAGGTTACCAAGGCGAATTAGAATTTGATAGCAGCAAACCTGATGGCACGCCAAGAAAATTAATGGATGTAAGCAAATTACATAGCTTGGGCTGGAAAGCAAAAACCTCCCTTAAAGATGGGATAAAACTCGCTTATGAAGATTTCTTGAGCAAAAATCAAGAATAATAACCCATAACTTGGAAATGAATCCTAATAGGCTTCGCTGTCTTTTGGAATACCATACATATTATCCTGAACACTTTCCTCTGCCGTGATCATCGGTGGATGATTCGGTGGAATCGGAGTGCCTTCAACAACGGCTTCTACTTCAGCGACCTTTTTCTTTTTCTTCTTTTTGGGCTTAATAAAAGAAGTCAACTTGTCAATTACGGCAGTAACCTTACTTTGATTTACCTGACTCGCAACTGTTTCAGAACCAAAAAGAACTAATCCTTTCTTCAACCAACCCGCATTTTTCAACAAAGTACGATTTAAGACCAGTGGAAGTCCCAATTGAAGGGCTTTTGTCAACCAATCAGCCTTATTATTCTTATTCGTAACCTGACCGATACCCGAAACCAATCCCTTTATAGTGGATACGCCCGGAACACGGTTAAAAATCATATTGGCAATACGCGCAGGGGCTTCAACCTTATGTTTCAGTAAATCATATTGATTCAACAGAAATGCTTCTTGCTCTTTCTTTTGGATTTTAAGGCGAGCAATCTCCGCTGTCAATTCATCAAAATTTGTAACCTTTGTTCTCATATCCTGATTAAACTCGTTCTTTTTCTTCTTTTAACTCTTCCTCAACTCTTTCTTCCGCATCACGGACTTCCTCCTTGATTTCCTCAACCTCAACATCATGATCATCAGCATCCCATTTTGACATAATCCGCTTTATCGTCATGTTCATGAATTTCGCCTCCAAACGTGGCTCAAAAATCCTAATCAAGAGCAATATCACAAAAAAGATCCCCCCAGTAGCCAAAAATCCTAGAGAATAACTCCCTAATAACTCCCCTAAATAAAAGCCTAAGGCTAGAGATATAAAAAACACAATCAGTAAGGCTAATAAAACCTTACTACCATCCACAATCAACGACCCGGCAATCCTTGAAGATCGTGATAACGCCTTCAACTTTGCCAATTCTATTTGTGTCTCTATGTATTCTTTAGATTTATCGAATACTTCAGAAAATGAAAATTTTTGTTCTTCCATGCACGTAATTCCATATCATAGATCCCAAGACTACCTAGCGATAGTCTTGGAACTATTATTTAAAAATTTTTAATAATCTAAGGTTTGGCTAATGCACTATGCATGCTCCTCAATTTCCTCATCGATCGCATCTTCTGCTCTGCCTATTTTAGACTTTACCGCCGCAACGATTTTATCTTTAAAATCACTCAACTGATCGAATTGCTCCTCAGCACGCTCCTTGATCGCATCCGTCAAATCAGCTAATGATTCATTCAACTTCTCTCTCGTCTCGCTCCCCTTCTCAGGTGCGAAAATAATTCCCAAAACTGCACCTGCGGCTAGTCCAGCCAACAGCGCTGTTACAATTTTACCGTTATCCTTCATATTTATTTTGCAATTATGTTGTTAAACCAATTTCTAATATTACTATTATAACAAAAAATAGACCGAATCGTTTTATTTATTAAAAAATTACCCAATACCGTCAACTTCAATCTACAAAGCACTTATTGTAATTCAGTAAAAGTTAAGAATTTCGAAGGATATTCCACAATTTCTTTCATTAATAATCTGCATTATTAACCCAAAAACGAAGTTTTATCCTACAAATTTAAACCCATTATCGCTTAGATGACATTCTCCATTTCCTGATCTGTTCTTCCTAAACTTTTTCAATTTCATAAACCAAGAAAATATTGTCATGTCAAGTATGTCAAGTTTTCTATTTATAGTAGGGTTAATGTTTTTAACCACCACAGATAATAAGCAATCATTACACCCGTTTCTAAATAAATTTATTTATTTTTAAAGAAACAATTTTTAGCATAAATGTTGGTAAAAACATATTGCAGTGCCGTATTTGGTATTAACGCAACTAGCATCACGGTAGAAGTTAATGTAACTGGAGGATTGCATTATTTTATAGTTGGACTTCCCGATAATGCCGTCAAAGAAAGTCTGCAGCGAATAGAAAGCGCCATTTTGTCCAACGGTTATTCCATGCCACGCCAAAAAATAATTATCAACTTAGCCCCCGCTGATATTCGAAAAGAAGGCTCATCTTATGATCTAGCTATCGCAATAGGGATTTTGGCAGCATCTCACCAAATTCCAACGGTATCCTTAAATAAATATATCATATTAGGCGAGCTGTCCCTTGATGGCAAAATTCAACCCATCAAAGGAGTCCTACCCATTGCCCTGCAAGCAAAAAAGGACGGATTTAAAGGCATTATTCTCCCTACGGAAAATGCGGAGGAAGCCGCCATTGTTTCCGGAATCGAGGTAATTGGAATAACAACCATGAGTGATGCTCTCCAATTCATCAATGGCAGCAAGGAAATTCAATCCAGCAAGGTCAATATCAACGAACGTTTTGAACAGCTGCTGAATAGTTACGACTTAGATTTTGCAGATGTAAAAGGTCAGGAAAATATTAAAAGAGCCTTGGAAATAGCTGCTGCAGGAGGACATAATTTAATCCTTATTGGCCCGCCAGGTTCCGGAAAAACAATGCTCGCCAAAAGATTGCCAACCATCCTCCCCCCATTGACCATTGATGAGTCTTTGGAAACCACAAAAATACACTCCGTTTCCGGAAAACTCCCCAACTCAACTTCGCTATTAACCATCCGACCTTTCCGATCTCCACACCATACTATTTCTGATGTAGCCCTCGTAGGCGGGGGAAATTACCCCCAACCAGGAGAAATATCGCTCGCTCATAATGGTGTGCTTTTCCTGGATGAACTCCCAGAGTTTAAAAGGTCAGTATTGGAAGTGATGCGCCAACCCTTAGAATCACGGTCTATTACGATTTCAAGATCGCGATTTACCGTAGATTATCCTGCAAGCTTTATGTTGATTGCCGCAATGAATCCTTGTCCCTGTGGTTTTTACAATCACCCCATGCGAACCTGTTTCTGCGGAACCCATAACGTTCAAAAATATATCAGTAAAATTTCAGGTCCGCTGTTGGATAGAATCGATATCCATATTGAGGTTACCCCTGTTGAGTTTAATGAATTGACCGAAAAGAAATCTTCTGAGAGAAGTGAAGCGGTCAGAAACCGAGTGATCCAAGCCCGAAAAATCCAGGAACAACGTTTCAAAAAATATCCAAACATCCACAATAACGCACAAATGAGGGCTCGAAACATCCAGGAAATCTGCATTATTGATGAAACTGGAAGAAAGTTGCTTAAAAGAGCAATGGAAAGATTAAATCTTTCCGCCCGAGCTTACGACCGTATTCTGAAAGTCGCCCGAACAATCGCCGACTTAGCCGATTGCCTTGAAATCAGCAATGAACACCTCGCGGAAGCCATACAACTCCGAAGTTTAGACCGAGAAAATTGGACCGGTTAAAGCTATTATTAAATTTCTGCTCAGATTAAACAATAACATGGAAAATACATCCAAGAATCCTGAATCTCTTCAAGAAGATAGTTATAATAGACATTCCAATTGGTATACAAATCTATTCCCTGAAAAAGAGCAAAAATTGGCCCTGTTGAATGGAATAAAAGCATACAAAGGATCAATAAACCACTGGTTACAAAATCATTTTTTTGATTGCGTCAAACCCATTACAAAATATAAAGATGCAACCTGGCTTACTATAGGAGATGCCTATGGTCATGATGCAAACTATTTATTGGAGAGAGGCGTTCAAAATGTCATTGCTTCCGATATTAATAATGAATTTCTTGCCGTATCTAAAGAAGTTGGCATTATTGAGAAATATTCAGCCGAAAATGCAGAAGAACTCTCATTCGAGAATAATAGCATAGATTATATTCTATGTAAAGAGTCCTACCATCATTTCCCAAGACCATATGCAGCACTATATGAAATGATCCGAGTAGCTAAAAAAGCTATTGTTATCATTGAACCACAGGACCCAATTTTGAAAATGCCATGCTTATTGTTAATTAATAATGTCCTAGAAAAAATTAAAAATGGTTTAATAAATAAAATTTGGAAGAATAGATTTTCATATGAACCAGTAGGCAATTTTGTTTACAAAGTATCAGAAAGAGAAATGGAAAAATTTGCAGCCGGACTAAACCTGCCAATGGTAGCAATCAAAAGTTTTAATCCAAACTATTGGTTCTCCGGAAGTGAAAAAATCCCCGCAGACAAATCTGAAAAAAGATTTAGAAAGATTCTCCTTAAGAAGGGATTACGGGATTTTCTATCAAAATGGGGAATTGTCCCTAGCCAAACTTTGAGTATTATTATATTCAAGATCGAACCTGAATTCGAATTACAAAATTCTTTAAAAAACGAAGGATATAAGCTTATTTCAATACCAAAAAACCCATATTTACATTAAAAAATTCAACATTTCTTAGTTCAATTATTAAATATAAGACCATGAATAAAATAGGTTTATGTTTTGTATGTCTTATTTGTCTATCTTCTTGTGTTGTCCAGAAGCTCAATCAGGATTTAAATAATCGATTTTATTCAACAGGCCACATGGGGATGCCTGGAGAATAGCCTACGAAATTGAACCGGTTAAATCCCTAAGTTTATCTTGAGCCAACATCTACTATTCTAATAGATATACTGAATCATCGATAATATAAGTTTTTAGGATATAAGATCCCTGATCCGTCATTACTTGACTTGCAGGACCCATGGGGCCGCGTTGATGTCGCTTAAGATTAAGATAATAATCATTTCTCCTAAATAACTGCTCTTTCCCATCTTCAAAGAGAATTTTAACTGAATCCAAACGGAGATGTTTAAAATGAGTATACTCATCCGTTTGTTCATCGAATCGAATAGATTCATTCTTGTTTAATCTATAGCTATATTCAACTACTTCCTTTTCATTAATAGCATAACTAGACAAATATCTTGTCACCTCTAAATTATAACTACTATAATTTTGGTATTCATATTTGTAATCTGGCTTGTCAGGATATGGGCCACAAGAAGCTACAACAAGGGAAACTAGGATATATTTTAAAAATTTTCTCATAAAAATGATCAGATAAACAAATCAAAATAGAATATAACCTCTACCTCGAGGTAAAATTAGTTAATTTTATTTCTTGTTTAGAAATTTTATTTTATTCTATACCTGCCCTTGAAACAAAAAAATATTGTAGTTTTATACTTAAGCCCTGGACTAATTATCCGAACTGACCAGCTAAAAAATAAACTCAAACAGTATCTATTATTATTTTTTCTTCGCTTGAAAACCATTACTACACATAGATGAAATTAAAAACGATTGACGCATCATCCTTAACATCATCGGAAATGCAAAGTTATTTGCACAGTATCATAGCCCCACGACCTATTTGTTTTGCCTCCACTATCGATAAAAATGGAAATGTAAATTTGAGTCCATTTAGTTTTTTTAATGTAGTTAGTATCGATCCTCCAATTTGCATTTTTTCTGTCACCACAAGGGCGTATGATAATAGCAAGAAACATACGCTCGAGAACATTCTTGAAGTACCAGAATGCGTGATAAATATTGTGAATTATAATATGGTTCAACAGACTTACCTCACTAGCAAGGAATATCCAAAGGACATAAACGAGTTCTTAAAATCTGGGTTGACAGAAATACCATCGGAAATTGTAAAACCACCAAGGGTAGCAGAATCATCGGTACAAATGGAATGCCTTGTAAAGGATGTCGTTACTTTAGGAAATAGTGCAGGTTCTGGCAATTTGATTATTGCTGAGGTAAAGAGACTCCATATCAATGAAGATATCATTAACGAAAATGGCAAAATAGAACCTCAAAGATTAGATCTTGTCGCGCGACTGGGTGGAGATTGGTATTGTAGAATTGTTCCAGAGAATTTATTTAAAATTGATAAACCAAAAAACAGTACTGGATTAGGTATTGGGTTTGATGCTATTCCCACAGAGATAAAAAACTCTTCCATTTTAACAGGGAATAATTTAGGATTATTGGCACTTGTAAATAATCTACCTTCAGATAAGGAGCTTAAAGAATTTAGCCAAACCGATGAAATGAGAGAGCTTCTTGACAATTCGATAGATATCCATACACGTACCTTAATAAAACATACAAAAGCAAAATCCTTATTAGAAACTGGCAATGTTGAAGATGCTTGGAAAGTACTCTTAGTTTAGAAAAAATCCTTACCTGCTTAACCCCTGAAATAGATACCAACTACTCTAACCATATTTTACCAACACAACCTAAAATTGATAAATTTATACTATTTTTGCGCCTTATTAAATTATTAGGAAATATTTAGCAATTCCAAAGATCTAAATATTCGAATAATTTTACCAAACACAATTAAAAATAAGGAGCAATACCCTATTGAGTTCTAACAAAATTATTCAGTAAGCAAGCTCTTTTGATGCATCCTGCATCAAATCGTCTTTTAAAAGGTGATTTACATTTTATAGTAGGCATGAAATTATACTTATTGACGCTTTTGACGCCATTAATGGCAAATATTAATCCCCAACCGAAAACTGATAAAAACAGCATTGCAGTTTTTATCGAAATCGGTCTTGAGGAGCAAAGTTCCACAGAAAATCCATTGCTTAATGAAATTGAATATTATTATGGATTGCAGTATGGAAGAAAGCTCACAAAGCATCAGCTATTTCAATCCTACATAGGATATTCGAATATCAAAAGTGCTTATATAGGTGCAGATTACTTATATCAGCTCCCAAGTTTTATGAAGCATTTATCATTCCTAGTGGGGACTGGAATTGTGTTTGAATACACTGCTGAATCTCCAATTAATATTAGGGAAAGATATTTTCTAATTCGTCCTCAAGCATCTCTGGATTATCACATTAATAATTCTCCTGTTGCTGTTTTTGCAGCCTACAAGCCTAAGTTTGACATGCAGAACTTCGGACCCTATGACCTGTCAACACTTCAATTAGGAATAAATTTTCAAATAAAATAATAAAACGAAAACCGCTTTACAGTCTATTTCAGGTTATTTCTACACAGGCTTTAAACTTATTCAATACAGCTTGGCAAAAGTCTTTTTGTAAAGTTAGCTCAGTATGCTCTTCCTGTTCAAATTGCTCGATGACTTCCACAGAATCTCCTTTTTTCTTAAATAGAATTACAGACCTTCTATGATCGTCCTGTAAAATCTCTATCCTTTCAAAAGGAACCACTAAAGTATATTTCCCTTTATAATTAAACCCTTCAGAACCATCTTTCTTTTCCATTCGAAAATCAAAGACACCTGAAGTCTTTACTTCATTAACAACTGTTGGACAATGCCAACCTGGAAAAGGAACATTCCATATTTTAATATATGCTGCCTTGGTCCAAACTTCCCAAACCTGCTCTATACTCGCCTCCACTATTATTCGTGCTTCTAATTGATTTTTCATAACGGTCTATTTACATCAAAAATAAAAGTTGTGGAACGGTTTCGACTTGCCCTAAGACAAGAAAAATAAAAATCTGGAAACGAAATCCTCTACCATTTGTTCCATAACAAATTAAAAATCAGCTTTATGAATCCAAAACTAATATGGGCGAATTACAGCGTTCAATCTGCGCAAAGGACAGATGAATTTTATAGTAAACTAGGTTTCAAATCCAATACCCCTCCACATAGCGACAAACTTCAATTGGCAAGTTTCTTTTTTGGGGAAAATAATTTTGTAATACACTTCTTTGAAAAAGGAACAGGTCAAATTGACAAATACTTACCCATGGGATCTAGAACGGATGGTATTATTTTTACACTATCCGCAGATACAGAAGAAGAAGTTCAGGAATTTGAAAACAGAGTTCGAGCAGCGGGCGGTACAATAACTCAACCCATTGGGAAAGACGAAAACAACTATTATGGCTTTGCTTTCTCAGATCCCGATGGACATCAATTCAATGTCCTGTTAATGAATAATATGTAAAAAGACTTTGTTAAAACTGGTCTATAAAATGCTTTATGACCCAAGGATAGGCAATGATGGTAAAAAGCAATCCTGACAGAGCTCCAAATAAATGGGCATCGTGGTTAATGCCATCATTCGAGTTTTTAGAAGCCCAGATACAGTATCCCAAATAAACAAAAGCAAAAATATAGGCAGGCATAGGAATAATCATAAAGATGCCCAACATCATTTTTGGATTAAAAAGAATATAACTGAAAAGCACGGCGCTGATCGCTCCCGAAGCTCCTAAACTGTGGTAGTGATAATTATTTTTCTGTTGCAATACGGTAGGAATATCGCTCAAAATCAAAGCAACAATGTACAATAATGCAAATAGAAGATGCCCTGATGGGCCGCTGATTTCTACAAAAATCTGCTCTAAACCAAATCCAAAATAATAGAAGGTAATCATATTAAAGATCAGGTGCATCCAATCTTTATGAATCAAACCACTACTCAACATAAGATACCATTTACTTTTATCACGATAAACGGAATATGGATGCAGCATTAGTTTGCCGAACCACTGTGGGTTTGAAAAAACATATATACTTAATCCGATGGTTAGTGCAAAAATAATACTGGCAACAGGGGTAGCAGTAAGATAGTATTGTATCATTAAAAACGGTCTTCTAGTAAAAACAAATAAAGTTCTTTGGGTCCATGTGCTCCCAATACCAATCTTTTTTCAATGTCAGCAGTACGGCTTGGGCCAGTTATGGTCGTAATCATGGTTGGCAGATCATCGCCATAACGTTCTTTGATCTGGGCCATGGCATGCTTTACATCCATCACTAATTGGGAAGCTCGGGCAATAACAATATGAACGGGAGGATACACACTTAATCGACGCCCAGATTCGGAAGCATTAGAAATCATTATACTTCCATTCCTCGCAATCAGGGATTCGCAAGTGGTGATACTTGCTTCAATTTCTTCTAAAGCTTGTTGGGATTGGCGAAAGGGAAAACCATATTGATCCAACATCTGTTGCAATGGTTTCTCCCAAACATATATTTTACTGATGTTGATTTTCTCAACTAGAATAATCAGGTTCTCAATAAGGTTAATTTCCCCATCGCAGTAAATAAACTTACCGGACATTTGGGTAAATTCCCTCGCAAAAGTAACATCCAATGAATCCTCTTCATCCTTATATAAAGCGCTTTCCTCAAACATAGGATGTGGATTCTCCCTCTTTTGAAGGAGTGCCTGCCGAATTTTCTTCAGCATCTTTTCTTTCGCCGTCGTATTCCTGATATTCATATTATAAAAACAAACAGGACCAAAGGTCCTGCCTGCTATTTTTATCTTAAAATTATTCTGAATCTAATTTTTTCTGTGCCTCTGAATTGGATTGCACATCTTCGCGATCAGTTGCAGGAATTGGAAGATCAGTTTGTGGTACTCCACCTCCATCTGCGCCACCATTCACAAACTCATCGTAAGTCGTCTTATTGGTAAATGGTCTTTTCCCTAAGATCTCTTCCAAATCAGTTTGGAATAAGATCTCTTTCTCCAATAATTTCTCAGCGATTTTAATTAAACCATCTTGTTTGTCTAACAACAATTGTTTGGTTCTATCATAAACTTCTGAAATCAATACCCTTACTTCATCATCAATTAATTCAGCTGTTTGATCAGAATAAGGTTTTTGGAATTGACTATCGCCAGAGCTATCTCTAAAGGATACATTACCAACTTTATGGTTCATACCATATACCGCAGTCATGGCATAAGCCAATTTGGTAATACGTTCCAGGTCATTTTGTGCACCTGTACTGATTCTACCAAAAGTGATATCCTCAGCAACACGTCCACCCATGGTCATACACATACTGTCAATAAGTTGCTCAGTAGTGTACAAGAATTGCTCTTTTGGAAGATATTGCGCATAACCTAAGGCTGCTACACCACGAGGTACAATCGATACCTTAACCAATGGATCCGCATGCTCCAAGAACCAACCTGCGATAGCATGTCCGGCTTCGTGGTATGCCACAATTTTCTTCTCTTCTGGAGAGATAATCTTATTCTTTTTCTCAAGTCCTCCAATGACACGGTCAATAGCATCTTGGAAATCTTGCATTTCAATAGCTTTTTTATTCTTCCGCGCTGCGATTAATGCCGCTTCGTTACATACGTTTGCAATCTCAGCACCGGCAAATCCTGGTGTTTGAGCTGATAACTTCTTAGCATCTACCTCTTCAGCTAATTTTAACGGTTTCAAGTGCACATTAAAAATTTGCTCACGACCGATTAAATCTGGCTTATCGATAGAAATCTGTCTATCAAAACGTCCTGGACGCAACAATGCTGAATCCAATACATCGAGACGGTTGGTTGCTGCCAGGATAATAACCCCAACGTTCGTACCGAAACCATCCATTTCAACCAATAATTGGTTTAATGTATTTTCGCGTTCGTCATTTCCACCCATAATAGAGTTTTTACCACGTGCACGTCCGATAGCATCAATCTCATCAATAAAGATGATACATGGCGCCTTTTCTTTTGCTTGTTTAAACAAGTCACGTACACGAGATGCACCTACTCCCACAAACATTTCGACAAAGTCTGAACCTGATAGGGAGAAGAATGGAACTTGCGCTTCCCCTGCCACAGCTTTCGCCAACAAGGTTTTACCAGTTCCCGGAGGGCCTACTAATAAGGCGCCTTTTGGAATCTTACCACCTAGGTCTGTATATTTTTTAGGGTTTTTCAAGAAGTCTACAATCTCCATCACTTCCTCTTTTGCCTCTTCTAATCCGGCAACATCATTAAAAGTGATATTAATTTGGGACTCTTTATCAAACAATTGCGCTTTGGATTTACCAATATTGAAAATGGCACCACCCCCTGCACCTGCTCCGCCGTTCATACGACGCATCAAGAAAATCCAAATCACCACAATAATCAACAATGGCAGCATAAAAGAAATAAACCATCCAGCCCATGGATTCGTTCTATCTTCATATGTTACGCCAATTCTTGGTTGACTTACTGCCAAACTGTCTTGAGATGCCTTTAATTTTTGTTCTAGGATCTCCGCTGATGGCTCCGTAAATCGGAATTGTGGACCAGTCGAATTGGAAAAAGAAAGACTATTCGGACTTGTGGAAATACCTTTGTATTTCTCTTGGTCCAATCGATCACTCTTAATATATACTTCGACGTCGATTAAATCATTGCTTTTGTAGGCAACTAATTTCTCAACATCCCCAGGGATAAGCATTGTTTGTTCAAACTCCTTGTAGGTAATTTTCTTGGATGACTCGCCACTAAATAAGTACTGAAGCCCAAAAAACCCTACGATCATCGCAATCCAAAGCCAGATCATATTAAATTTTGGTGGCATTGGCGTAATCTTCTTACTCGGAACTTTCTTCATTTATAAACTTAATCTACGTTTCACAACAATTATTATGCGCTTTGGTATTTGCTCATATGGGCATCTCCCCAAAGGTCTTCTATTCTATAATGCTCCCGCTTATCGGTCTTAAAAATATGGACTACCACATCAATAAAATCCAATAATATCCATTCGCCATTTCCCTGGCCTTCTTTATGCCATGGGTCCTGACCAAATGCTTTATATACTTCGTCCTCAACGCTCTTTGCTATAGCGTTCACTTGAACCGTAGAATCAGCATGGCAGATCACAAAATAGTCAGACAAGGTTCCATTTACCTCTCGCATATCCATCCTCACAATTTCGTTGCCTTTTTTCTCCTGCATACCTAGTATTACCACATCGGCTAGCTTCTCGGACAACGAACTTTTTTTATTTTTACTCATTCAGATTTATTATACTTTTGACTAATAAATTGTTTCAAAAATTATTTTAACACAATATCTTTTGCAAAATAACACATTTTCGGGAGAATCACTACGTCAAAAGCTAATTGTTTTAGACGAAATAGGCTCTACCAATGATTATTTAAAATCTCAATTGTCAAATTTCAAGCCACTCCCTGAGTGGTCTGCCATTATGGCAAAAAATCAAACCCATGGTCGCGGCCAAAGGGAAAACGTATGGTGCTCTGAACCCAATAGTAATATCACCTTTAGTTTTGTCCTCTATCCCACTCATTTGCCCCTATCGAACCACTTCAGCCTTAATATGTTGATTAGCCTCGGAATAATCGACTGGTTGGAGTCAATCCAAGTGAAAGCAACCATCAAATGGCCCAATGATATCCTTATCGGGAATAAAAAAATTGCTGGTATTTTAATTGAGAATAAAAGCGCCGGACAAAACATAAAACAATCCGTCATCGGCATCGGGATAAATGTCAACCAAAAGCAATTTTTTGAAGACATCGTAAATACGGCAAGTTCGATCCTCAATGAAACCGGAAAATATATTCATGACCTACCTGAAGCTTGCCTAAACCTCCTTACTCATCTCCATCGCAGATTTCAAGACCATAAGTCCAAAAAGCTGACTGACAGTATATTACTAAAGGAATACAATGATAATCTTTTCAGAAAAAGCATAATTTCTAGTTATTCTACAGGAAAAAGAAGCTTTGAAGCCTACTTGTTGAGAGTTGATAAAACCGGAGAATTGGTATTACTTGAAAACAATACCGAGAAAAAATATTATTTCAAAGAAGTTGTTTTTAATTTGCAATAAATTTAGTACTTCTGCATTATATTATTCAAGATAATCCTAACTTTGATTTTAAACTATATGAACAATAAGTAGTCATAAGTTAGAATAAAACGGTTTTTATGAAAAAAATAAATCTATTAATTGCATTTCTAATCTTCGCTGTATCCGGTGTTTTTGCGCAAGTAGAGACTCCTGTGAAATGGTCTGTAGGATTTAAGAAAGTTTCAGACACAGAAGCGGTAATTCTATTAAAAGCAAATGTTGATCAAGGTTGGCATATTTACGGGTTAAATGTACCTTCCGGTGGTCCTATTTCTACATCCTTTGCTTTCACTCCTGCAAACGGAGCTAAAGTTGTTGGAAAACCAGCTGCTAAAGAACCAAAGTCAAAATTTGAAGATGTCTTCAAGATGAATGTTCCTTATTACAATGGTGAAGTAGTTTTTCAACAAAAAGTAAAATTGGCAAACAATAAGCCAACTACTGTAAAAGGAGTAGCTACCTTTATGGCATGCGACAAAGAACGTTGTTTACCACCAGATGAGTACGAATTTGCCGTTACTATCAAGTAACCTCAATAAAATATAGAAAGAACCAAAAGGCAGGAACACCCTGCCTTTTTCTTAATTTTCCATATTCTCTTAAAATATGTTTAGCTTAAAAAACGTTTTGATAGCCTTTACGTGGCTATTTCTTATTACTGTAACTCCTTTAAAAGGATTTTCCCAAGACACTCTTATTAATTTTGATGACGTAGAATTCAGCTCTGGTCAGGAAGAAGCAAAAACCTCCGATACGCTGATTACAGATTTCGGGGATGTTGAATTCTCTGATGGTGCAGATACTGCAACATCAGATAGCACCGCAGCAGTTAGTCCAACAGTAGTTTCATCCGATAACCAAAAAGATAACTCCCTTTGGGGAATATTTATTCAAGGTCTAATAGGCGGATTTGTTGCCTTTTTAATGCCTTGTATTTTCCCAATGGTACCTCTGACCGTTAGCTTTTTTACTAAAAAATCCGCTAGCAAAGTTCAGGCTGTAACACAAGCATTAACTTATGGTTTGTTTATCGTCGTGATTTATGTAGCCTTAGGGATGTTGATTACCATGATATTTGGCCCACAAGCCATGCATGCTCTGTCAACAAATGGTATTTTCAACTTCTTCTTTTTCTTAATGCTCGTATTTTTTGCGGCATCGTTCTTTGGAGCATTTGAAATTACCTTACCAAGTTCCTTCGTAAATAAAATTGATGCAAAATCCGATAAAGGAGGCTTACTTGGTTACTTCTTTATGGCAGCGAGTTTAGCCGTGGTATCATTCTCTTGTACCGGACCTATTATCGGTACGGTATTGGTAAATGCAGCGGTTAAAGGTGACCGTTTGGCTCCTGCTATTGCCATGCTAGGATTTTCCATTGCTTTGGCGATTCCATTTGTCCTATTCGCTATGTTCCCGGCACTTTTAAAATCAATGCCTAAATCTGGTGGATGGTTAAATAGTGTGAAAGTCGTTCTAGGTTTCTTAGAACTTGCTTTAGCTTTGAAATTCTTATCAAATGTGGATTTGGCTTACAACTGGCAATTCCTCGACCGTGAAGTATTTCTTGCCCTATGGATTGCCATCTTCGGATTGATGGGACTTTACCTCATTGGTAAACTCAAGTTCGCCCATGACAGCGACCTGAAGTTTATGTCTGTCCCTCGAACCATCATTGCAGTTCTGGTATTCTCCTTTGTGGTCTATTTGGTCCCAGGAATGTGGGGAGCACCATTGAAAGCAGTTTCTGCTTTTCTTCCTCCAATAGGAACACAAGATTTTGATATCTCCGCAGGGGTGCAAGGCGGACATGCCACTTCTCCTGACGCAAATAACCGTAAGTACTTTAAGCACTTCCATGATCGCACGACCATCAAAGGAATGGACCCGTATTATGATTACGATGAGGCTTTGGCAGCAGCAAGAGCGCAAGACAAACCCCTGTTGGTGGACTTTACTGGTTGGAACTGTGTAAACTGTCGTGAAATGGAATCCAAGGTATGGTCTGACCCTGTGATCAAGCAAATGATAAACGAGCAATTTATCCTTGCAGAACTGTATGTGGATGATTATGATTTGGAATTACCGGAAGCAGAGCAATTTGTATCGAAAACAACAGGTAAAAAAATCAAAAACGTGGGTCGAAAAAATACCGATTTTCAAATTTCAAGATTCAATAGTAATTCACAGCCTTTATACGCGCTTTTGGATAATGATGAACAGCTTCTGGTTCCGACCAGCGGATCAAATACCAATATCGAAAGTTATAAAGCCTACTTGCAATCTGCTATTGATGCTTATAAAGCAAAGAAATAAGCTTTCTTAACATTTTATCCTCAAAAAATAAGTATTTCGGTATATTTGAACTATGAGCAACATTAATAACATCGCAGTATTGACGTCAGGAGGAGACTCTCCTGGCATGAATGCAGGCATTCGGGCAGTTATCAGAACAGGAATCTATCATGGCAAAAATATGTTTGGTATCCGTAGAGGATATGACGGTATGGTTCAAGGGGATATTACCCCGATGGACGCTAAATCGGTAGCCAATATTATCCAACGTGGTGGTACTATTCTTAAAACTGCAAGAAGCGATGAATTCCGCACTGTTGAAGGTCGGAAGCAAGCTTATGAGAATTTAAAAAAACACAATATCGATGCATTGGTCGTAATTGGTGGTGATGGTACATTTACTGGAGCTTCCAAATTTATCGAGGAGTTCGACATGCCAATTATCGGTATGCCAGGAACCATTGATAATGACCTGAACGGAACTGACTTTACGATTGGATATGATACAGCCATCAACACGGTTGTTGAAGCAGTTGATAAAATCAGGGACACCGCAGAATCTCATGACCGTCTATTCGTTGTGGAAGTGATGGGTAGAGACTCTGGGTTAATTGCTTTACGCTCCGGAATCAGTACAGGTGCTGAAGCGGTATTAATTCCCGAACTAGAAGTCGATTATGATGCGATCATGAAAAGACTGGATAAAACCAGAAAAAACAAATCATCTCGTATTATTATCGTTGCTGAAGGGGATAAAGAAGGTGGAATGGTAGTAGCGGAGAAAATTCAAGCGAATTTCCCTGCATACGATGTTCGTCTTTCAATATTAGGCCATATCCAACGTGGTGGATCACCTACCTGTATGGACCGTGTGCTAGCAAGTCGTTTAGGAGTTGCTGCAGTAGAAGGTCTTTTGGAAGGTCGTAAAGCTGAAATGGCAGGTCTAATCTGTGGAAATGTACAGTTTACTCCATTCAACAAAGCAATCAAGCATATCGATAAAGTAAACGAAAACCTGACTAGAATCGTTGAGATTCTGTCTTTATAAGAATTTACAATACCATAAACAGGGGCAATTGCAACAAAGCATTTGCCCCATTTTTATTTTTACCTGACCTAAACTCAATTCTTAAGAGCTAGAACTTCCAGCTCCTTCCTTAAATTTTTATTGGCTTTCCCTTTCCTAGTATTTTTCTACCCATCAAGGAGAAAAGCTTAGGAATATTCAGCTGTTTTACCAGACCTTCGTCGGACTTTCTCCGGACCTCCTTCGGATCTTCTTCGAAAAAATCCGAAGAAGGTCCGGAGGAGATGAGATGGAGATCCGGCAGTGATCCCCAGGAAAATTGAATTAGATTCGAATTGCGCTTGGATTAAAATAGAATGCTTTGCAATAATTTTCGTCAGCTTGCTTACCTTTGTTTAAATTTAAATACGATGCTAATAGATCAACTTTACCAGATTTATAAGGAATTCCCTAAAGTATGTACCGATACCCGTCAAATCAGCAAGGATTGTTTATTTTTTGCTTTAAAGGGTGACAACTTCAACGGTAATAGTTTTGCTGATCAGGCTTTGGAGGCTGGAGCAAAATATGTTGTCCTTGATGACCCGGAATTTTACAAGGAAGATCCAGCATATATTCTGGTGGAGGATGTGTTAAGCAGCTTGCAGGATTTGGCAAGGTTCCACAGGAAACATTTAAAAATGCCTTTCATTGGAATCACAGGAACCAATGGAAAAACCACCAGCAAGGAGTTATTAAACTCTGTGCTATCTCAGAAGTATCATACCTATGCCACCAAGGGCAACCTGAATAACCATATCGGGGTTCCTTTGACCATCTTATCCCTGACGGAAGACATCGAAATTGCTATTGTAGAAATGGGAGCCAATCATGTCCATGAAATTGAATTCTTATGTGGTATTTCCAATCCAACACATGGCTTTATTACCAATGTTGGGAAAGCCCATTTGGAAGGTTTTGGATCCTTTGAGGGTGTCATGCAAGCAAAAGGTGAACTTTATGACTATCTAAATGCCAATCAAGGCCAAATATATATTCAAGGTGATAATGAATATCTGCTACAGATGGCAGCAAATAGAAATTTAAAGGATGTGATCTACTATGGTTTTACAGAGAAAAACCAAATCCAAGGCGGTTTAGTCGTTGCAGATCCATTCCTGACTATTTTCTGGAAAAATAAAGATGATGCAGCGCGACAAGAAGTAAAAACTAATCTGACGGGTGCTTATAACATTGAGAATATGTTAGCGGCAGTTGCATTGGGAAAAACTTTTGGATTAAGTACAGAACAGATCAATGCTGGTTTGGGGAATTATGTTCCTCAGAACAACCGTTCACAGATTAGTAAAACGGATAAGAATACCATCATAGCGGATTACTACAATGCAAATGCCAGCAGTATGGCTGCAGCATTAGGAAACCTGGATGTCATTCAAGCGGATCGCAAGGTAGCAATCCTTGGGGATATGTTTGAAATGGGGGACCAAAGTGAGGTAGAGCATAGAAAAGTCATTGAAAAAGCAAAGAGTCTAAATTTGGATCGCTTGATCTTCGTTGGGAAAGCTTTTTATGCGCAACGTGATGATCAGGCAAGTTATTTTGAGAGTACTGATGCGCTCAAGGAGGATCTCGTAGAAAATCCATTAGATGATTATTTGATTCTATTGAAAGCCTCACGCGGGATGGCATTTGAAAAATTAATGGAAGTCTTGTAATGTTAAACCTCAAGGGCATACATCATATTGCTATAATCTGCAGTGATTATGCAGTTTCAAAGGCATTCTATGTGGAGAAGTTAGGGTTTCAGATCATCAAAGAAACCTATCGTACAGAGCGGGATTCATACAAGCTTGATCTCGGCTTAAACGACCGATATATTATTGAATTATTTTCATTTCCAGATCCGGCAGCTCGACCGAGTTATCCTGAGGCTAGGGGATTAAGACATCTAGCTTTTGAGGTTGAAAATATCCAGGAGCAAGTAGAAGCATTGCATGGGATGGGGATAAAAACAGAGCCCATCCGTATTGATGAAACAAGCAATAAGAGATTTACTTTTTTCAACGATCCAGATGGGCTTCCTTTGGAGCTTTATGAAATTTAATCTTTACCTACTTCGAGGTTCAATTCTTTTTCTTTATTAATTAAGTTGGAGATACTTGTATCATTCAAGATTTGCAACATGGCATTCCTTACTTCAATAAAAGTATCCCGAATGCCACAGGCATGTTCTTCTACACATTCTTCACAAGAACGATAGAAATTCAAGCTGACACAAGGTAACAAGGCAATAGGTCCATCAATTAAGCGCATTACCTGAGATAAATAAATATCTTCAGGTGCTTTATTCAGGCTATAGCCGCCACCAGCTCCTTTTTTAGAATATAGCATCCCAGCATTTCGCATTTCGAGAAGGATTTGTTCCAAGAATTTCTTTGGAATACGTTCTTCCTCGGCAATTTTTCCGATTTGCATAGGTTCTTTACCATAATTTCGGCCCAATACCATAAGGGCTTTTATCGCATATTTCGTTTTCTTCGATAGCATATCAAACCAGTCTGGTCTATTATCAAAAGTATAAAAAATAAAGTTATTTCTGCAAAACCTCAACAATCGGCTGTCCGATAGAACCATTTGGTTCCATTACATGGAGCAGTGACGATATTGTAGGGGCAATATCCGTGATATTTACCACCTTGTTAGTTTTGCCAGATTTAATACCCCAGCCCATAAATACCAATGGAATATGGGAATCATATGGTGTCCAGGTACCATGTGTTGTACCGGTAGAACGAGGTGTACCATCATACCATTGCGGTTCTGTAATGATCTGAATTGCACCGCTACGTTTACGGTTATAACCATTGATAATCTTTTCTCTGATTTCAGCAGGAACCATCATATTCTCGCCACCTTCCATATCAACAACATAAGCCACTCCATCTTCATGTCTTAACATCTTGATGATAGATTTCTTGATTTTTTCTTCATCAAGTTTCGATTTTTCAATTTCAGCATAATTCAAATGAACCTGATAGTTCATTAAACTGATAATCAAATTTTCAGAACCAAACTCTTCCTTTAATTCGTCATTCATGGTTCTTTGGAGTTGTCTAGCGAAGAAGTATCCGCCATTTCCACGCATATCCATAAAATAACGCGAGTTATAAGAAGCAGCATGGTCAGCAGTCAGGAAGAAGGTATAATTACCTTTACCTACAGTTTCATCCAGATACTTGAAGAAGTTTGCCAATTCCTGATCCAAACGAAGGTAGATATCTTCGATTTCCACGGAAGACAACGAATAACGGTGTCCTACATAATCGGTTGCAGAAAGGCTAACACAAAGGAAGTCGGTTGCTTTCGTAGGGTTATGTCCTAATTTTTCATTTTTGATGGCATCTTTGGCAAAATCCAGGGTAATGGAATTCCCATAAGGAGTGGTTTTGATCAACTCGTAACCTGCATCTTTCATCAACAAAGATGTTTTCCTTGGAAATCCAGTTGTTTCTTCGCCGGCCCATTTACCTTCATATACGTTATCATCATCGATGCTATTCGTTTTATAGGTATCGATAGGATAAAGGGTATTCCAGTCTTGCTTTAGGTATTTATCAGCCAGCTTTTGACCATTAAATTTCGTTACCCATTCAGGGAGTTTTTCCATGTAATAGGTGCTACTGATCCAATCGCCGGATTTCGCTTCAAACCAATAAGCTGCATTAGCAAAGTGACCAGCAGGTAGGATTCCGCCCCTATCTTTGATCGCAATACCGATAACTTTTGAGTTAAAATTTGTTGCCAGTTTCAATTGGTCAGTCACTGTGGAAGCCAATAGGTTTCTTGGAGACTGTTTACCTTCTTTTTCAGCGGTTCCAACGCCTTCAACAGCATCATCTTGCGTACAATACATGGAAGTTCCGGATTGTTGTTCAATCCAATCATTTCCAGCAATTCCATGAATTGAAGGAACACTTCCCGTATAGACCGAGCTATGACCGATAGCTGTAAAAGTAGGCACATAGTTGATCATTGCATTTTCGCAGGAGAAACCATCACGCAATAGACGTTTGAATCCATCATTGCCATAACGATCGGCAAAACGGTATAGATAATCCCAACGCATTTGATCGACCATCAATCCTACTACTAATTTAGGCCGCTCTACCTGTGCCGAAAGCAAGGTACAGAAGCATAAGAACAACATAGAAATACTTAACTTTCTATACATTATTAATAAAATTTAGGGTTTAAAATTTAGGTGACGTATTAAGAAATCACCAGTATAAGAGTCTTTACATTTCACTAAATCTTCCGGTGTTCCAGCAAATACCACATTTCCGCCTTTATCACCTCCTTCTGGACCAATATCAATTACCCAGTCAGCAGATTTAATCATATCTAAGTTATGTTCGATCACCAAAACAGTATTTCCTTGAGCAATTAGTGCATTAAAAGCTTTCAATAACTTACTAATATCATGAAAATGAAGGCCTGTTGTCGGTTCATCAAAGATGAACATGGTTTTCTTTTGGTTGTTACCTTTAATCAGGAAGGATGCCAATTTTATCCTTTGAGCTTCCCCTCCAGATAAAGTACTTGACGATTGTCCTAGCTTCACATAGCCCAATCCTACTTCCTGTAATGGCATCAGTTTATTAAGAATCTTAGGTTGATCCGCAAAAAACACAATGGCCTCATCCACACTGAGATCAAGGATATCGGAAACAGATTTCTCTTTGTATTGTACATCGAGAACATGTTGTTTAAAGCGTTTTCCATCACAAGCTTCACATGGAAGGATGATATCTGCCATAAATTGCATTTCAATTTTCACGACACCTTCACCTTGACAAACCTCACAACGTCCACCTTCCACATTAAAGGAGAAAGCTGAAGGTTTTAATCCATTTGCTTTCGCAGCAGGCAGCGAAGAATACAAAGCCCTGATTTCATCCCAGGCCTTTACATAGGTCACAGGATTCGACCTGGTGGAACGACCTATTGGGTTTTGATCGACCATTTCAACTTGTTCGATCTGATCGATTGCTCCTTCCAGACCATCATAGAGCCCGGTTTGTTCACCAGAATAAGAACCAATGGCCTTTTGTAATGCCGGATATAGAATTCTTTTTACCAAAGATGTTTTCCCCGATCCAGACACTCCTGATACCACAGTAAATACATTCAATGGGAAATCGACTGTAATTCCTTTTAAATTATTTTCACGTGCTCCATTAACACGAATGCTTTCATTCCATTTTTTACGTTTCTCCGGAACCTGAATAGATAAATCTCCATTTAAATATTCCCCGGTTAAACTTTTTTTATCCTTTAGGATTTCCTGATAAGTTCCAGCAAAAACTAATTCCCCACCATTTATACCTGCTTCAGGGCCAATATCGATTAGGTAATCAGCGGCTTCCATCATTTCTTGCTCATGCTCGACTACGATAACGGTATTTCCAGCATCACGTAATGATTTCAAAACACCGATCAACCTTTGAGTATCTCTTGGATGCAAACCTATACTTGGTTCATCCAATACATAAATGGAACCCACCAGGGAAGATCCCAATGAAGTTGCCAAATTGATACGTTGCGATTCACCACCCGAGAGGCTATTACTCAAGCGATTCAAGGTTAAATAACTCAAGCCGACATCACATAAAAATTGGAGCCTGTTTACAATTTCTGCCAACAAACGTTTTGCGATGATCGCCTCATTCTCGGTAAGTTCTAGGTTTTGGAATAACTCCAAAGCTTGGCTCAAGGGTAATAAAACTACGTCGGTTATAGAGTGCCCATTTACTTTAACATAAGAAGCATCTTTCCTTAACCTTGTTCCCTTACATTCTGGGCAATCTGTTTTCCCTCTATAACGGGATAGCATCACCCTATATTGAATTTTATAGGTTTGTTCTTCGAGTTCAGCAAAGAAATCGTTCAGTCCACGGAAATATTTATTCCCTGTCCAAAGCAATTCTTGTTGTTGCTTAGTAAGATCACTGTAAGCACGATGAATCGGGAAATCGAATTTGATAGCCGTTCTAACGAGTTTATCCAACCATGCACCCATTTTTTCACCACGCCAAGGTGCGATAGCACCATCGAATACAGATCGGCTTTTATCTGGAATTACTAAATCAGGGTCGATACCTATAATTTTCCCATAGCCTTCACAACGTTTACAAGCGCCATATGGATTATTGAAACTAAAAAAATTAGGGGTTGGTTCTTCAAAACTAATACCATCCAGTTCAAATTTGTCTGAGAAGTGAAATAACTCTTCATCTATTTGCAATTCACATTCTCCTTTCCCTTCAAAAAATGCCGTTTGAACAGAATCGGCAATCCGATTGATGGTATCATCTTCATGATCTAAACGAACCCGGTCAATCACGATAAAGATATCACCTTCTTTAAACGTTGCATTCGAAATGGACTTATCCTCAATAATACTCTCGATTTTTTGAATGGTATCATTAAACTTAACCCGCACAAAACCCTTTTGCAAAAGCAAGGATAGCTCTTCTTTCAGTTTTCTATTATTGCTAGGAATAAGAGGGCTATAAATAGTGATGGTTGTATCATCGGGATAGCTCACTACTTTATCGACGATGGAGCTCACTGAATCTTTGCTAACTACTTGTCCCGAAACCGGTGAAATGGTTTTACCGATACGTGCATAAAGTAATTTTAAGTAGTCGTAAATTTCAGTGGAAGTACCTACGGTTGACCTTGGGTTACTGGAAATAACTTTTTGTTCAATGGCAATTGCAGGAGCAATTCCTTTGATATAGTCAACGTCAGGTTTATTCATACGTCCCATAAACTGTCTGGCATAAGAGGATAAGCTTTCGACATATCTTCTTTGGCCTTCAGCATATAAGGTATCAAATGCCAGGGAGGATTTTCCGGATCCGGACATCCCAGTAATAACAACAAGCTGATTTTTAGGAATATCGACATCGATATTCTTCAGATTGTTGACACGTGCACCTTTAATTTGAATGTGGGTTTTGGGGGTATGAATAGCAGTCTTTTGCATAACCTTCAAAGTTAGGCAAAACTCATGAGAACCTATTCTTTAATCCAAAGAAAAACGTTTAGTTGACAACATAGTTACAAATTATCTGGGCAGGTTTTCTGGCCTCGGCATGCGGTATTTTGTCGCTGTAATTGCATCCAAAAAGGCGGCAACTTGCCTGATTTCTTCTCGGGTCAGGTCCAGTTTTTTCATCAACGGATCAATACGTGGATGCATTGGATCAGCTTCTTGTTCTGCATTCCTTGGATTATTCATCTGCATCCCGGAATTATACATATTGATAACCCCAATAATATTATCAAATAGCCCATTATGCATCCAAGGATTGGTATTCAATACATCCCGTAAGGAAGGAGTTCTAAATTTTCCAACATCTTTAGGATCCTTGGTCACCTTATAGCGACCCAGGTCTTCATATTTTCTTTTATAGTAAGTCAATCCGATATTATGGAAATCCTCATCGGTAAAGTATTGACCATTATGGCAATTCATACAGCGAGCCTTGGTACGAAAAAGGTGCAGACCTGCAATTTCATCATCATTCAAGGCATCATATTTTCCATCGAGGAATTCATCGAATCGACTTCTTCTGCTTGTCAAGGTGCGTTGAAAAGTCGCTAAAGCACTCATAATTTCCGGCATGGAGAAATCATCGTCGCCAAAAGCTTCTTTGAAAAGTTTTGTATAGCCAGGAATAGCTTTAAGCTTAGGTACCAACTTGGTGATATCCATTGCCATTTCATTATGGGCTTCAATAGGACTTAGAGCTTGTTCTTCCAAGGAATGTGCTCTTCCATCCCAGAACATACTTTTACGGGCAGCAACATTCAATAAAGAAATGGTGTTGCGATCCCCGACAAGATGGTCATGACCTACCGGAACTGTGGAATGATCACCAAAGGAAGTTTGAGGGTTATGGCAAGTACTACAAGATATCTGATTGGAGCCAGAAAGGATAGGATCAAAAAAGAGCATTTTTCCTAATTTCACCTTTGGCTGCTCCATCAAGGAAAAATAACTGGTATCAATCTTTGGAAGGGATTTAAATTCTTCATAGACTACTCCAGAGTCGATGTTAGGTTTCGGCCAATCCTGAATAGGTTTACTATAAAGACTACGTAAATCCTGTAAGTCTTTATCGCTTAGAAACGCGGTACTCAATACTGTTATTCCTAAAATAAACCCTATAATTAATACTTTTTTCATTTCATTCGTTAAAACATCAACCCAAGGGTCAATGAATAATACTTTTGTTTTATCTCAGTTGCTGAACTCGCATTGGCGATGACAAATGGTTTAATCTGTTTAGAAACCGTAAAGTCATACCGCAGATTACCTTCAATCAAGAAAGGTTCAGCAGTCAGGTAGTTGTAATTCTGTTGTAGCATTTCCGCAATGCCCGAACCTTGTCTTAAGCCATTAAACTTATAACGGCTATTCAACAGCATTCGCTTCTGCAAATTTAAACTAATTCCAAATAATCCGTCCTTGAAATCCCATAAATACTGTCCTTTAAGTCCAATATCTAGATTATCAGCCAATTGCTCCCGAAAGGGACTGATATATTGCTCCTTAAATTGGGCATAACTGGCATGAGGACTTATGGTCCAGTTCTTTTGTCCGACAAAAGCATCCAGCTTATACCTGAAGTTATAGTACCTATAGGAAGAGATTTCTGCAATTTTGGTGTAACCCAAATTAGAACCATCGTTATTGAACAGGCTTTCTGTTCCTTTTCTGGTTTGAAGGTCTATTTTGGCCAATGCCCCATATCTCCTGTTGAGTTTATTTTTAAAATAGCCTATTTTTCCAGACCATATTTGATCAGTCCATTCATTCGCCGTACTTATAGAGTGAGGCACGGTTCTGAAGCCCATATTTTGGTTAATTCCAACTTCAACAAAAAGGCCGTTTTTATCTATCGGGGCCACACTCAAATGAGCTTGAACTCCAGAGGCTTCATAGAGCATTGCTCCTTTATTCTCTGAGGATCCAGAAATCAGACTATTATAGGCTGCTAGTCCATTGAAAAGATAAATGGAAGGTCTTCCCAGTCCAGAGACAAAAGCCAAATCATTTCTTTGCTTGTAATAGCGGACCCCAAGATCTGCAGCAATCGCATATCGGTTAGAAAGCAAATAAGCAGCAGCAATTTTTGCATCAATATCTGAGGAGTTATTCTTGGGTCTAGGATCCACTTGACGATGAGCTAAATTAGCCTTATATCCTGCCTGTCCAGCAATGGACCATTTACCTATAGTCTTGGCAAGACCACCTGCAAAATAATAGGTTTCAGTATTGAGATCTCCACCAATGGAATCAGCAGTTACGAATGGAAAAACAACATCAAAATCAGAGGTTTCATTGAATCTTAGATTTTTCTGCTTATAATTCTCATAGGTAGCTTTACCCCACAGGGTAATATCGGGGTAAATGTTTTTCTGATAAGATTCTGTATTGAAACGAAATCCCTGGTTACCACTACCTTTCTGATAATTATATAGTTCTTTCGATTCAGAAAAATAAGAGATGTCCACAGGAGTTAGGGATTGTTGATATTGAAAGGGTTTCAAAGAAGGATTTGCATACAAATCATTGATGAAAGCTTGTGAAAGTTCAATACGCTCCCTGATTCCCTTATAATCTACTTTCAAGGAATCCTGTGCCTGCAACGATAAATTCGAGAGGCATAATAGAACTATTATGGACAAATTTCTAAACATTCTATTTCAATAAAGAAGCTTTAGTTGCCGGTTCAAAATCCTCGGTAGAGTTATTAGAATCTTTAAGGAAAGGTTTTCCGTTGTCTAATGCCCCTAGTGTTTTACGAGTTACCGACTTGCCATATCTTTCTTTGTCTGCTTTTACTAATCCTGCATAGGTCCAACCCATATCCAATGCATCTGCAGTTACCAGCCATTCAAATCCAGTTTTTACTGAAATATTTACCGCATCGATGACATATGAATTTGGAATTTTAAAAGAATTAAAGCTCATTATAGTACCATTTGCAGAAGTATAGCTGAACTTATAAGCGGTCTCTGCTTTAAATTTCGCAGCATCTACACCTTCAGGTAATCTTCCCATCACATAGCCCGTATAGCCTTGATTGTGCATCAACATATTTCCATTGATATTAATGGCATTTGGAACATTAGGATTGTCAATATTAATTGTTCCGATAAGTTCGATTTCAAAATCAGCATGGCTCAGGTCAAAGGAATTAGCATTATTTTCAGTGTGATTGATGGCATTGTTGGCAATAATAAAATCATCACCAGGGGCAACTGGGTATTGACGACCTGTGCCAGGGATCATAAAAATCTGATCGGAGGTAAAAGCTTCTTTCATCACATCTGGAGAATAATCTCTTTTCGTAATCGTTAAGAAATCTGATTGTGCAAAGAATAATCCATCCGCGTATAAGGTGTCCGAAGAGTTATTGTGGATTAGGAAATATTTATCTCCATTATATTGTTTTCCTTCAGGCGTCAGGGTACCGGCAAAGAATATTTCTTTAAAAACGAAATTTGCTGTAGGATCGGAAATAAAAGTTTGCAAGGCAAGTTTTGTTGTTTCAGAATTTACAACGATTCCAGATTTCCTTGCATTGATCTGCATGGACTTATCTTGACCATTTATTTTCATCAGAATTTCTCCGGTTAAAGTTGCGGTATAAGTACCATAAGTCAAATTTGTTACGGCGGTATCCGCACCGGTCGCAATGTTAACTGCGGTTTTTACCTGAGAGTTTACTTCTTCTAAAGTAATTAGGACGTTTTTAATCGTGTATTCACCTTGTAAAGAAGATTTATCCACTTCAATTACGACATTGGATCTTGATTCAATAAAATCATCCTTCATGCATGAGGTTAAAGTAAAGACCATTAGGCAATAAAGAAACCAGTTTAGAATTGTTGATCTGTTCATTATGAGTATATATTAATTAAATTTTTATATTTATTTCCATTCCAAAATAAGGGCTATCCTCCGGTTGATTTTTTCGGATGAAAAGGTTTCCATATTCTATATAATTCGGCTTGTAAATCAGTAACCTATTGACAAACATGGCCACACGGATTTTTTCCTTAATCAGTTTTGTTGCTTTCAGGTTGACAGCAAGGTCTATAGGTCTTGTAAACTTATAATATGTATAAGGGTCTCGATCACGATCAAAGTTTCTTAAGACAGGATCATTTCGGTCCGCTTCGGTATAAGGGAAATAATTCTGCTGAATATCGTAATATCCAATTGGTAAATTATCTCTAAATAAGGTTTGAGAAGAGGTAAACCAAAAACTCTGCAAAGTCATAGAAAGGTTCATCCCCAATTTTGGCAAGTAAGAATCTGCAGTCAGGTTCGTATTGAAACTTTCATAATCGCCGCCAGTACTTCCGTTTTGATATGCGGCGATGTATTGCCTAACCTTTCCGTCAGCAACAATGTTGGGGCTAATCACTTCCAATTCAGGTTGTATATTTCTATTTGAGGTTTTGTACCAAGCACCGTTTATAGTGAACCTAGTATTAATGCCAGGCAATCTTTTTGAGCTAAAATTATATTCCAACCCTGATTTTTCAGTTAGACTACCATTTTGAGTTTGAGAATAAGCATGATATTCAGCCTGATCCAGGTATTCAAAATCAGTGATCTGAGGTCTTGCTGTTAAAGTATTAGGATCGACAGAGGATACATTATATTTTCGGAGCGCAATGGTATTGAATAGTCGGACATCCCGAAAACCATTATTCATTTTTTCCTGAAAATAATTCAGGGAGAAGGAATTTCCTTCTAAATCCATCTGCAGTCCTATTTCCCATTTTTTATTTTTTGCTGGCTGAAGGTTAAAATTTACGGGGTCTGTGATATGGGTATTCGCCCATGCCAAACGGTATTGTGGATTATTATGGTAGTAGACTAATTCTGATAGATCATTATAATAAAGTGCTGGGTAAAGTAAGTTTTGCGTAGGCGTTAAGGTTTGGATGCCATAACCAGCAAATACATTGGATTTAAATTTCTTGCCAAATACCGTTCCTTGCGGAAGGTGCAATCTTCCGTTATAACGAGGTTCCACAAAAACTTTCCCATTCAGGTCATATTTTTTATCCAAATTGCTTAGTGTAAAGGCACGTAGTCCAAGGCTGTTTTCAAACAGGAAATTTCCAAGATTAATAAAGAATCGGTCCTCAGCAAATAGAGCAAGATTACTCATTGCGGGGATTTCACGAAAAGATCGTGGTCGAGCACTGATACTAGCAGATATAGGTTGGTCAAGGTCATATTGCTGACCTAGTCCAATATTTTTACTGTAATTATATTCTGCTCCGGCTTTCAACTGATGAGTGAATAAGGCTTTGATATGCCAATTCCCGATTAATTTAATACCTAAATCAACAGGTCTGCTATCGGATTTAAAATGGGCAACATAGCTTGGTTTAAGAAATTGGGCTTCATGGCTTCCTGCAACCAAGGAATTCATTAATATGAATGTAGTTTGAGCCTGGACCAACTTTTCCATATCAATTTGATTGGAGGATAATCTTGCTGCAATAGCTAAACTAGCATTTCTAAAACGAGACTTAGGGTTGGAAGAGAATAGCTTAAGGGTATTATTTACGCCGAAAAATTGGACATTATTTTTGTATCGATCCGTCAATGCATAATCATTGTCAGGATCCAATCTCTCATTGTCAATAGTAGTATTAAAATCAACACTATGGTTCCATGATAATCGATATCTTGAAAGAGCCCAAGCTTTTTCACCTCGGAAAGAAGTATTCACTCGTTTGAAGGTATTATAAATATCGGTGATATTATTTCTAGAATTCAGATAGCCTGCATCGATATTCAAAAGATAGCCATCCAGGTCAAAGCCTTTTCCGAGCCCGATTAATTTACTAAATCCATCTGCTTTTATCCTTGCAGACCAAGGTTCTTCGCCTTTAATCCTGTCAATGAGGACAGCCCCTGAGGTTAAATTCCCGTATTCTACTGAGGGAATCCCCCTAATGATTTCGACTTTTTCAATATTATCAGTTGCAATGGTTCGCATATCGACACCGATGTTCGAACTAATTCTACCATCGTTCATTGTTCCCTGTCCCAGACCGAATCCTGCAGTTGGGTTGATCATGGATTGAGAATTTAGGAGCATGCCATCGACGGAAAACATGGTGCCCAAGGAACCTGTAGAGTAAGCCGACATGGGTGCAGAATTTGCTGTTCTCAGGTTGATCCCATTGACTGTATTCAAATGGGGGTTTGTTGTTTTGCCTCCGGGCAATAATTCCAATATATCTGTGAAACTAGATGGTTGAAGATGTTGCATCGCCTCCCTACTGATGATCGAGCTAGTTCCAATGTTCTTGGACTCCTTAGCTGTTACATATACCTCATCAATATTTACCTCGTCTTGATTGAAGACAATATTAGTTTCACGATTATTATCGAGTTTTATGGTTCTGAATATGGGTTTAAAGCCAATGTGAGAAAATTTCAGCTGATAGGTTCCTTGTGGGAGGCCTTGGATAATGAATAAGCCTTGCTCATCGCTCAATGTATTGAAAACTGGCTTCTCCCTAATTTCAATATTGACATTAGGCAATGACTGTCCTTTGCCATCTTTTATTGAGCCTGAAATAGAGAATTTCTGGGCAATTGAAAGAAAGGGCAACATGACACACAAGAGAATTATGTATATGTTTTTCACTAAAGATGATTAAGACTAATTCTAAACAGTGCAAAATAACGCAAAAATATCTAGTTAAGGAAATCGTCTTAACAAAATTCAGATGTTGGATAAAATATTAATAAAAAGAAAGGTATAGTTATTAGATAAGATCAATTAATCATTTTGATCCGGATTGATGCTATTTTCATTTTCCAGTTTTTGCAAGAGTTTTTCAACCTCCGCTTCAGAGGCCGTCAATTTAGCTTTGCATATTGAGAGTAATTCAGATGCGCGGTTAATCTTTGCAGTAAGTTCATCTACGGCAATATCCCCTGATTCGATATCAGAAACGATAGCTTGAAGTTCTTCAAAAGCGTCCTTATAAGTGTACTTATTTGTCATGATTTGATTCTTTATTGATAACTTGAGAGATGATTTTTCCGTCTTCTAGTTGGATTTCTAATTTGGATCCAATTTCAACCTGATCTAATTTGTGGACCGATTTACCATTTATCCTAACGATTGAGAAACCTCTTTTGATTAAATGTATGGGGTTGACAATACCCAAGAGCCGTTCTAGATGTACGAGATGAGCATAATTTTCTTTAATATTTTGTCGACTAAACCTAATCAGGTGGGCTTGAAGACTATTTATTTCAGCTTTATTTTTAAGCAATAAGGTTTTACTATTCCATGAAACGGAAGATACTAAATGTTTTAACTTCAGATTTTCCTCCTCGAAATTTCTGCGAATTGCACGGACCATTCTTTCCAGAGCGGCATCAACTGGTATGGCGAAATTATGGAACTTCTGAAGCAGGAAGTCTGCCAGCTCACTTGGGGTAATAGCATTTTTATAGGCCACCATTTCACTGACTGTTTCATTGGTTGAGTGTCCAATACCTGTTAACACAGGAATTGGGAAAATAGCGATTGCCTTGGCTAGGAAGAAATTATTGTAGGAACTTAAGCCAACCTCACCACCACCACCACGGATAATAGCAACAGCATCGAATTCCTCCAATTTATTGGCGATTACTTCCAGTTGATTGATGATGGAAGAGATGGATTTATCTCCTTGCAAGAGTGCAGGGAACAAGGTGCATTCCATTTTATAGCCCCAAGGGTTTCCATTGATAATCTTAAAAAAATCAGAAAGTCCTTTACTCGTTTCTACGGAAATGATAGCCAGTCGTTTCGGGATAAGCGGGAAGTCTAACCGTTTGTTAGCATCGAAGATGCCTTCATCGTTAAGCTTTTTGATACTCTCCCGTTTTTCCTTTTCCAGTTCACCGAGAACAAAAGTGGGGTCGATATCGACTATTTTGAGGCTGAATCCATAAAGTGGATCATAGGAAATTCCAGCTTGAAAGAGCATCGTGATTCCTTCACGAAGGGGTTCACCGAGCACTTCCATAAACTGCCTGTTTATGCGTTGGTAATCCATTTTCCATAAGATGGAACGCATTTCTGCGACGACCTTACCTTCTTTTTTCTCGAGTAATTCAGGGTAGCAATGTCCAGAATGGGAATAATGATTAAGCTTATTCATTTCAGCTTTAATCCAATAAAGGCTTTTATACCGCTCAGCAATGGTCTTTTGGATGCTCCGAGAGACCTCCAGCAGAGTAAAAACCGTTTTATTGTCCATCAATTCAGGCATTTTCAAATATACATAATTATTACAGGGACATCATGCGTGTTTGTGCGTTTTATTAGTACATTTACATTAATAAATCCAAAAAACAATTATGATTCGTTTTTTAAACCTAGTCTCTATTTTGCTATTATTGGGAGTAAGTACTGCTCAATCACAATACAAGCAAGTTATCAATAACCAAACCGTTCTTTTGAACAATCAAAAGCATACTATTCCCTTTACCCGATTAGATGAGCGCCGTATTGCTGTCATCAGTTCTGACAGTGTCAAATACGCCCCTTTTATCCAGCAATTACAACGCTATGGGGATGTGAAAAGTTTTGGTTTTGATCAATATGATGAACATACTAAATATTACAACACGATTATCGTTGCGGGAACAGAGGAAGAATTTAGGCCAGATCATCTTGCCATGGTTCTACAATCAGCCGTAAACCGCAAGGATGTTATCTTATGTAAGTTTGGTCAGGATATTAACTATATTAATATTGGTTTAAATTCAACAAACCTAGGTCGATTTGCCAGTATATTAACGGCACCATCTTTAGAGGAAGAATCACAAGCGAATGCTGCGATGTCCATATTTGGCGGACTGGGGATTACCTCAGGTAGTAATAAAACCGTTCAAACCAGATTACAATATTCCAAAGGCAAACAATCAGGATTTGACCTTGCCAAGATGACCAACCAGATTGACGCCATTGCCAAAGATGCGATCGAGCAACATGCAGCACCGGGAATGATGGTGATGGCCATTAAAGATGGGCAAGTCATTTTCGAAAAAGCATATGGCTACCATACTTATGAGAAGAAACAGGCAAATAGGATTGATGATATTTACGATTTAGCTTCCATCAGTAAAATAGCAGGCACTACTCCTGTGGTGATGCACTTACAAGAAACCAACATCATCAACCTGGACAGCACCATGGGCCACTATCTGTGGCAAGCGAAGCAAAGTAATAAAGCAAATATTACTTTAAGGACAGTTCTATTACATGAGGCCGGTTTCACTCCTTTTATTCCATTCTACCGAAATCTAAAACCAGGGGATCTACAAACAACGAAAGATGATGCTCACCAAGTTAAGGTTGCTGATAATGCTTATTTAAAAAACAATTATTACCGCGATGTTATGTGGCCGGAAATGTTGAATTCAGCGGTAAAACCTATAGGGAATTATGTGTATTCAGATATCAGTATGTATGTCATGAAGGAAGTTTCGGAGCATGAGACTTCTACCCCCATGCAAGACTATGTTCAGAAAATTCTCTATAAGCCTATTGGGATGAAGACGGCAGGTTATTTACCAAGAGATAGATTTAAAAAAGAGCAGATTGTTCCAACACAACAGGACACAGCATTCAGAAAGGTCTTGCTTCAGGGTTATGTCCATGATGAAGGCGCAGCCATGGCGGGTGGTGTTGCAGGACATGCAGGCTTATTTGCCTCAGCTAATGACCTCGCAATTTATGGTCAAATGTTATTGAATCGTGGTGAGTATGGTGGTGTTCAATACTACAGACCTCAAACCATCGATTTATTTACTTCCAAACAGTCAAAAACAAGTCGAAGAGGATTAGGATTTGACCGATATGACCCTAAGAAAGGCGCTGATTATCCTTCTAAATTAGCAAACCCTTCTGTATATGGACATACAGGGTATACTGGTACTTGTATATGGATAGACCCCACTAATCAGTTGATTTACATATTTTTATCAAATAGGGTTCACCCGCAGGTATCTACAAAAATCTACGACCTAAATGTTCGTAGCCGGATTCAAGACATTATCTATGAGACCATCTTTAACGCTAAATAATGAAAAAGCACTTATTATTAACCATGTTATTTGGGGGTTCTATCCTAGCCAGCATGGGCCAAGATTATAAAAAAATTCACGAAGACCTCCTTGTTGTGGATGGTCATAATGATGTGATCGTTGAGAGCATCCTACCTGGAAAAGATATCGGGAAGCGGATGAAAACTGGACATACGGATCTACCTAGATTGAAAGAAGGGGGTGTTGATGTACAGGTTTTTGCGGTTTGGTCTGATGATAAAAAATGGAGCAAGAATGCATATAAGCATGCGAATGATCAAATTGATGCTTTAGAGAAACTGATTTCACAAAATAAGGACAAAATTGAATTAGCAAAAAGTTCTGCGGATATTGAGCGCATCAATAAGGAAGGGAAAATCGTTGCATTGATAGGGATTGAGGGTGGAAATATGATCGAACAACGTTTGGATTATTTAGAGAACCTTTATAATCGCGGAGCTAGATATCTTACTCTTACCTGGAATTACAATCTCCCTTGGGTGACAGCTGCAGCCATGGAGGTAAAAACAAAAGATAAAAAGGGCAAGGGCTTAACAGAACATGGCAAGGATATTATCCGTAAAATGAATGAATTGGGGATGATGGTCGACTTATCGCATGCCGGAGAACAAACATTTTATGATGTTTTGGCAACCAGCAGCAAACCAATTCTCGTTTCCCATAGCAATGCTGCTGCTTTGACTCCCCATTACCGGAATCTTAAAGATGCGCAACTTGAAGCCTTAAAGAAAAATGGTGGTGTTGTCGGGGTTAATTTCTATTCTGAATTCTTAGACTCTGACTACCCAAAACGGGTTAGAAAATTATATTATAAAACTCATAAAAAGGACAGTACAACGAAAGAATTGTCAATTGGTAAAATGTATGCTGCCTTATCAGCGAAGCAGAAGCATCTGGCCAATGCTCCTTTTGAGTCTGTCTTAAAACATATTGATTATTTAGTGAGCAAAGTAGGTGTAGACCACGTTGCAATCGGTTCGGATTTTGACGGGATTGAATCACCTCCGCAAGAATTGGAAGATGTATCAAAATTCCCAGTTCTAACCAAAGCGCTTCTTGAAAAGGGATACAGCCAAGAAGATGTTGCCAAAATTATGGGGAGGAACTTTTTGAGGTTGTTGAAGGAGAATGAGGGTTAGATATAAGATTTGAGATGTGAGTATTGAGAGAGTGGAAGTGTTATTGAAAGATAGATTTGGGATGTGAAAATTGAGAGGATTGAAAGGGATGGATGGACATAAAACAGGAGCGGGTGGATTTTGAAGATCCACCCGCTCTTGTTTTTATATTTTTTATCTGGAGTAACGGAATTGTTGTTTATCCATTAGGCCCATTTGCGATTTCATCATTTTGATTTGTTCTTCAAGCAGTTTGTTTTTGTCTGCTTTTTTGGCTTCAGCCAGTAATTTTTCGGCTTCGCGTTTATTACGCTTTGCCATGGCAATTCCTGCAAGGCTCAATTTAGCCAATGCAACATTGTGATCCATATGTAAGCCCATTGATAAGGCTTTTTTGAAATATTTTTCTGATTGTAAAGGTGCGCGTTGTGATTCGATCAATCCCAACAGCATATGATAATAACCGTGTTGTGCAGAGATTAATTCTTTTTCATAGTTTTTGATTTTACTCAACCATACTTCAGCCTTATCCATACGTTCTTTACGTAAGAACCATTGTGCAATAAGCATTTTCTCATTGAAGAAAACGGTTACCCAAGCTAAAATCGTAATTAGGATTGCTAAAATCCCCCAGCCCCATTGACCAATCCAGAACAATGCAACCGTTCCGACTACCAATAAACTACAAATTATAATGCGAACTATATTTGACATAATTATGCTTAATACTGTAAGTTTGCAAATATCCGTTAAATTGCTGTAGTATACAACTTGTTTACGGCAAAATAATGTAAAATTTTATTAAAGCATATGTCAGATCGTTTTGATACCTCATGGGACCCCATCATTAAGCCTTTATTTCAAACTCCTGAAATTCAGAAATTATCAGATTTTGTAATCCAAGAGCGGAGTTTGTATCAGGTATTTCCGGAGAAAGATTTAGTTTTCAATGCATTTCGGTTGACTTCATTTCCGAAACTGAAGGTTGTTATCTTGGGTCAAGACCCTTACCACAATGACGGTCAGGCACATGGACTATCCTTTTCTGTACCACAGGGCATTGCTATTCCACCAAGCCTAAGAAATATATATACGGAATTAGTGACGGATATCCCGGGATTCCGCTATCCTACTCATGGTGATTTAACAAAATGGGCAGAACAAGGGGTATTATTATTAAATGCCACGTTGACTGTTCGTGCTCATGAGGCTGGTTCACATCAGAAAAAGGGTTGGGAATATTTCACGGATGAAGTCATAAAATCCATTTCCGACCAAAGCGAACATGTTGTTTTTATGCTTTGGGGAAGTTATGCCATCAAAAAATCAGGATTGATTGACCACTCCAAACATCTTATCCTCACTGCAGTGCATCCTTCGCCATTATCGGTATATAGAGGTTTTTTTGGGAGTGCGCATTTTTCGCAAGCCAATTCCTATTTATCAGCACATGGAAAATCAGCCATAGATTGGCAGGTTTAGCCGATAAGATTAAGCATATTTTTCAATCAGGTTTTTATATTTATAATCCTCCACAGGGAGCACTTCAATATGACTGATTTTAATTTTCTGGTTATTCTGAATAATATGGGTGAACATCAGGTGACTGTCATAGGTAATTTCCCAATTTTCATGAAAATCCACAGGTTGATCAGCTTCCCCTAATACGACATATTCCAAATTTCCCTGGGAAGAGTATCTACTGATTTCAATATGCGCATCAGGTCTTTCATTTAGGTAGTACCAGGCTCCATCACCTACTCCACCGAGATATTTAGCGAGTTTGGGAACCGAAATAGGTTTGGATCCGAAGTTGACCGCACCGATTATCAAGTCATTGGGCAAGAGATTGGCTTTGTTTTTAAAGACATTGTCGCCCAATTGTTTGACCAGGAAGAAGAAAGATTTCCATCGGTTCATTTTAAAGGATTTGAAACCATCTTCGGGGCTATAGCTATTGACGACTCGGCTATTGCAAACATTGACGATATTGCTAATTGGGCTTGCCTTGATTGTTTCAGGGAGGTTTATTCCATGCCAGAAATGGTATTTCTGGGAGGCTTTCATGAGCATTCTGGTAATAAATCGGGAGCAGTTATTATTATTTTTGGCGACTGCACCGTAGGGGTAAGTCCCTTCTTCCACACATTTATCGCCATAGGCTTTGGCAGTAGCAAAGTTGATATCCCTCGCCACGCTAAAGAAGAGCCTTCCTTCGCCATACATTACCCCTTTTAGGGATTCTATATCGGCAATAATTTCTTGAATATTCAGGATTTCCCCATTCTTGATCTTTGCTTTGACCTTGATTTCCAGAAGGGGGTCAGAGTTTTTGGACCGAGCTCGGCCATAGCCTCTCGGGGTAATATAGCGTCCAAAATCATAGAAAAGCAGTTCCCCGGACTGATGATTGACCAATACGACACCGGTATGTCCGACCTTGAAGTTCAGGTTTTTGACCACACCAATTTTCTTGAAAAACATCATCCATTTTTCATCTCCCCGAATGGTGGCATCTGGCCAAGTCAATATGATTGCAGAATCTTGATAAGCCATCCTAATAGATTAATATTCTAGGGGTACAATTGGTTCCTTTTTACTGGTGGACATGATCATCATGGTCTGGAAAGTTTTCACAAAGGGGATTTTGGAAATCTTCTCCATGATAACAGCTTCATAAGCTTTAATATCTTTGACATAGACTTTCAACATAAAGTCACAATTACCAGTTACGTGGTGGCATTCGGTCACTTCAGGGATTGCACGCACGGCTTCCACAAATTCGGGGATGGCATTATGGGTATGAAAGTCCAGTGAAATTTGGATAAAAGATTTGATGCCCAGTCCTAATTTTTCTTCATCGACGAATGCGTGATAGCTTTTAATAAAACCAGAGTTTTCGAGTTTACGGACTCTTTCCAAGGTTGGAGCGGGAGAAAGACCGATATTGGTTGCTAATTGCAAATTAGTGATCCGACCGTTCTCTTGGAGCAGTTTCAAGATTTTCAAGTCCGTTTTATCTGGTTGGTAAGACATAGGCTTTTCAATAAAATTAAAGAAAGATAAATATACAAAATAAAATTTGGTTTAGCACAAAATGTATTTCCAATTTATTGGCGTGGGGTAATATAGTTATCCTTGATTATTTATCGCTTTTCCTATAAATTTTAATTATATCAATCATTCTATTGTCATAATATAATGATTCTAAATAGCCTATAATGGGTAATAAATGACTTTTGTCATTTTTTTTATGATGCTAGGTGTATGATAAACACAAAACAAGCTATTTTCTGCATTATAAGTCGTAACTTTGCAATTCAAAACCAATGGGCGAGAACCCATAATTAAAGTGAAAGAGACATGAGCACGAAAGACGACGATTTACTTAAAGAGTTAGAGCTCGAAGAATATAAGTACGGTTTTACGACCGACATTGAGATGGAGATTGCTCCGAAAGGTCTTAATGAGGACACTATCCGTATGATTTCCAAGAAGAAGAACGAGCCGGAGTGGTTATTGGAATGGAGATTAAAAGCGTTTCAGCATTTCTTAAAGATGAGCATGCCGACCTGGCAAAATTTCAAGAATCCGGAGGTTGATTTTCAGGATATTTCATACTATGCAGCACCTAAGCCGAAGAAACAATTAGACAGTTTAGACGAGGTTGATCCGGAGTTACTAGCTACGTTTGCGAAGTTAGGGATTCCATTGGATGAGCAGAAGGTATTGGCTGGTGTGGTAGCTGTTGATGCAGTTTTTGATTCGGTATCCGTAAAAACTACTTTCCGTGAGAAATTAAAGGAGCAAGGGGTCATCTTTTGTTCATTTGGTGAGGCGGTTCAAGAGCATCCAGAATTAGTTAAACAATATTTGGGAACGGTTGTTCCACAGACTGACAATATTTATGCGGCCTTAAATTCGGCTGTATTTTCGGACGGTTCATTTGTTTACATTCCGAAGGGCGTACGTTGTCCGATGGAGTTATCCACTTATTTCCGTATCAACGCAGAAAACACGGGTCAATTTGAGCGTACATTGATCGTTGCGGATGATGATTCATATGTATCGTATCTAGAAGGATGTACAGCACCGATGCGTGATGAAAACCAATTGCACGCTGCAGTTGTTGAACTAGTAGCGATGCGCAATGCGGAGATTAAATATTCTACGGTTCAGAACTGGTATCCAGGTGATAAAGACGGAAAAGGTGGTATTTACAATTTCGTAACGAAACGCGGAATCTGTAAAGGCGATCATTCAAAAATATCATGGACTCAGGTTGAGACCGGATCGGCAATTACCTGGAAATATCCGGGGGTGATCTTGAAAGGAGATCATTCAGTTGGTGAGTTCTACTCTGTAGCAATGACTCGTAATATGCAGTTAGCTGATACAGGTACCAAGATGATTCATTTGGGCAAGAATACACGTTCAAAAATCATTTCAAAGGGTATTTCAGCGGGCAAGAGTCATAACAGCTACCGTGGATTGGTAAAGATTGGTCCTAATGCGGACAATTCGAGAAACTTTACCCAATGTGATAGTTTATTGATTGGGGATCGTTGTGGGGCACATACTTTCCCATATATCGAGAGCAAGAATAAGACGGCGACTTTGGAACATGAAGCGACTACGTCGAAGATTGGTGAGGACCAAGTTTTCTACTTAAACCAACGCGGAATTGATTCTGAGAAGGCGGTAGGATTAATTGTGAACGGGTATGCGAAAGAAGTATTGAATCAATTACCAATGGAATTTGCTGTTGAGGCACAGAAATTATTAGCGATCTCGTTAGAAGGATCGGTAGGATAGAAATATAGAATAGAATATGTTAAGCATTAAGAATTTGCATGCGTCGATTGACGACAAACAAATATTAAAGGGACTGAATTTAGAGGTTAAAGCTGGAGAAGTTCATGCGATTATGGGTCCTAACGGAGCAGGAAAGAGCACATTAGGCAATGTATTAGCGGGACGTGATGCATATGAAGTTACTGAGGGTGAAGCTTTCTTGGATGGCGTTGATTTATTGGAGTTATCTCCGGAGGATCGTGCTCGTGAGGGTTTATTCTTGGCTTTTCAATATCCTGTTGAAATCCCGGGAGTATCGAACATTAACTTTTTAAAGACGGCTGTTAACGACATCCGTGAATACAAAGGATTGCCAGCGATGGAGGCGAAAGACTTCTTGAAGATGGTAAAAGAGAAACAACAATTGGTAGAGTTTTCGGCGAATTTGGCGAACCGTTCATTGAACGAAGGTTTTTCGGGTGGTGAGAAAAAACGTAATGAGATTTTCCAATTGGCAATGTTGAACCCTAAGCTTTCCATCTTGGATGAGACGGATTCAGGATTAGACATTGATGCGTTGAGAATTGTTGCAAATGGGGTTAACCAATTGCGTTCCAAAGACAATGCATTTATTGTGATTACACACTACCAACGTTTGTTGGATTATATTGTGCCGGATTTTGTGCATGTATTGCATAATGGTCGTATTGTAAAATCAGGACCAAAAGAATTGGCATTAGAATTAGAAGAAAAAGGTTACGACTGGTTAAAAGAATTAGATACGCAAAATGCCTAATCAGTTGTATTAAGAAACGAGGTAATGAGCGGATTGACAACAAATAACATGAGTACATTAGTAGCAAACTCCTTATTCCAACAGTTGACTTCAACATTTCAGGAATTGGAAACAAGCAATGATACGTCTGCGGTAAAAGCACTTCGCGAGGAGGCTTTCACGCGTTTTCATGATCTTGGTTTTCCTACTGTAAAGAATGAGGACTGGAAATATACAAATATCCATTCTTTGGTAAATAGAAACTATCTATTGAACGAGGATGTGGATGTTTCGAATTTAGATCTGAGCGCTGCGGACATTCCGGGATTGGATGCACATCGTATTGTTTTAATTAACGGGCAATATGTATTGGCATTTTCATCTTTGGAAGATGAGATTGGATTGATTGTAAAGCCAATTGAGGAAGCGCAAAATGAGCCTAAGTTTCAGCAGCATTTTGGAAAACATGCTGACAAAACAGAAAGCACGACGGTTGCGTTGAATACTGCTTTTCACACTTCTGGGATTTTCTTACAAGTAAACCGTAATAAGGTTGTTTCAAAGCCGATTCAGATTGTACATGTGGCGGCAGGAAATCAAGATTTCTTTGCGCAGACCCGTAATTTGTATATTCTTGAGCAAAATGCAGAGGTTGAGATCATTGAGTCCTTTATTACATTGGATGGTTCAGCTTTCAACTTGAACAACAAGGTGACGGAGATTGTGGTTGAGGAGAACGCGAAAATGCAACATTATTATTTGCAACAAGCGTCAAATAACAGCCATTATATCAACCATACAGAGGTTTACCAAACGAAACACAGTTTGTATAACAATTACAACTGTAATTTCCCAGGTGTTGCTTTTGTTCGTAATGATTTAAATGTAAGATTGGATGCAGAAGAAGTTGAATCGCATTTATATGGAATCAACCTATTAGCTGACAATCAATTTGTAGATAACCACACTATCGTAGACCACATGAAACCACATTGTGAGTCCTACGAATGGTATAAAAATATTCCTCAAGACGAATCTACTGCCGTATTCAATGGTAAGATTTTCGTTCGTGAGGATGCTCAAAAGACCAATGCTTTTCAACAGAACAACAATATGTTGATTGGTGATAAAGCGAGTATTTATACTAAACCGCAGCTTGAGATTTTTGCTGATGATGTTAAGTGTTCACATGGATGTACCATGGGACAATTTGACGATGAGGCATTATTCTATTTAAGATCACGTGGTATTGGCGAAGAGAGTGCCCGTATTTTATTAGTACATGCCTTTGCATTTGATGTAACTTCAAGATTTTCAGACGAGAATGTTCGTAATCATGTTGAAGCATTAGTTGCCAAAGGATTAGAAAGATAATAATAGTAGTGTAGTTTTAGTATAAAGGCGTTTTAGCGAAAGTTAGAACGCTTTTTTTATGGAATCATGTTCAGGGAGGTTTAATAGAAAAATAACTTTAGAAACATTTGAAATTCAATGACATTGAATTATATTTGTGTTATGAGCACTTGCCAATTTGCATCTTTTATCAAAAGCCCTTGGATATACTGAGTTAGCGAAAGCTACTCCGACTCAAAGGAATCAGTTGTAGGCACAACTGGCAGTATATTATTCAATTCAATTTTATTTCATGGAAAAGAAACATTGGTTTAAAACCTATATCTATATATGGGTGGGGCAATTTGTCTCCTTGATAAGTAGCTCTGCTGTAAATTTTGCGATTATCATTTGGCTGAGCCTAGAATTCAAATCTGCGGAGGTTTTGGCATTGGCCGCCATCGCGGGTTTATTGCCCCAAGCTTTGGTAGGCCCATTTGCGGGCGTCTATATTGATCGCTGGGACCGGAAAAAAGTTATGATTTTTGCGGATGCCTTCATTGCCTGCTGTACCTTATTGATGACATTTGCATTAAAGGATGATCATGTGAATCTGAATTTAATGTATCTCTTGATGGTTTGTCGATCTGTAGGTTCAGCATTTCATCAACCGGCGATGCAGGCGATTGCTCCTATGATAGTTCCGGAAGACCAGTTATTAAGGGTTTCCGGAGTCAATCAGATATTACATTCCATAAGTTCGATTGCAGGACCAGCATTGGGCGCATTGGCTATTGCGAACCTTCCAATTAACAAGGTGCTATATTTGGATGTGATTGGGGCAGCCTTTGCCATTAGCAGCTTATTATTTATCAGCATCCCCTATCTAAAAGTAGAGAGCAAAGCCTCGTTTAGGCAAGTTTGGCGAGATCTAAAATTAGGCTTCCTAGCCATACATCAAAATAAAGGGCTAAATAGGATGTTTATGTATTCTATTTTAGCTACGATGGGCATTCTACCGGTTGCTATCATGTTTCCCTTATTAACGATCGATCATTTTAAGGGCGACAAATTTGAGATGAGTGTCATCGAGGTGATTTGGGGAGTAGGGATGTTGATTGGCGGATCCGCATTAAGTGCATTCAAGGTTTCTTATCGAAAGGTATTGATGGTTAACTGCATGCATATTCTTTTAGGATTAACCTTTGTATTTTCTGGGATTTTACCGGCCAATATGTTTATCATATTTGTGATATTAACAGGTTTTGGCGGAGCAGCGATGTCTATCTTCAATGCGGCCTTTATGACGATAATTCAGGAAGAAATAGCACCAGATATGTTGGGACGAGTATTCTCCTTATATTTTAGTTTTGCTATCATCCCAAGTTTAATTGGGTTATTGTTTGCAGGGAATATTGCAGATAACATTGGGGTTGCCAACGCATTTATTATCGCTGGTGCGCTATGTATATTATTGGGAATTATTTCATTTTTGACACCTAGTTTAATGCGATTAGGATTAAAAGAGGATTAGGTACTTAGCAAGTAACAGCCATATCTTAAAATAACAAAAGCTTCCAATAATTGGAAGCTTTTTATTTGGAGCGAAAGACGAGATTCGAACTCGCGACCCCAACCTTGGCAAGGTTGTGCTCTACCAACTGAGCTACTTTCGCTTAAAGTGATACAAAAATACAATAATACTTGATTCTTGTCAACCTTAGAGGCCATATTTTTGCAAATAAACTGATTTACAGGGCCAATTTTATAGCATCAACACAATTCATTCCATCAATAGCTGCTGACACAATTCCACCGGCATATCCAGCACCTTCAGCACAAGGGTATAAACCAGCGATTTGCGGGTGTTGCAAGCTATCTTTATCTCTAGGAATACGAATTGGTGAGGAAGTTCTAGATTCCACCCCTACCAAGATTGCTTCATTGCTATAATAGCCTTTCATCTTCTTTCCAAAAATCGGCAATGCCCCTTGTAATGCAGAATAAACGAATTTCGGCAACACTTCGCGTAGATCAACCGAACGAGTTCCGGGTTTATAGGAATTTTCTGGTAAATCTAGGGATACTTTATTTTGAACGAAATCAACCATTCGTTGAGCAGGAGCAACTAAATTGCCGCCACCTAATTGAAAGGCCTTTTGTTCGATCTGTCTCTGAAATTCCAATAGTGCGAATGGATCTTGGTCCGAACCCACTACATCTTCGAGATTAATTTGAATTACTGTTCCAGAGTTCGCGTGGGGATTATTTCTTTTCGAAGGCGACCATCCATTGACCACGATTTCATTTTCGTCGGTTGCACATGGGGCGATAATACCACCGGGGCACATACAGAATGAGAATACCCCACGACCATCGACTTGCTCAACCAGACTATAATAAGCCGGAGGAAGATTTTCAGGACGTATAGAACAGTGATATTGTGCAGAGTCGATTACATTTTGCGGATGCTCAATGCGAACCCCTAATGCGAATGGCTTTGCTTCCAGCAACCAGTTTTTAGATCTAAATAATTCAAATATATCCCTGGCAGAATGTCCGGTTGCAACAATGACATGGTCAGCCAGAATGGTTCCTGCACTTTCTGTTTTGACCCCTTGCACTTTTCCGAATTGTTCCAAGATGTCTATGACCTTACAATCAAAATGCACTTCACCCCCCATTTCAATTATCCGTTCGCGGATGCTTTCAATGATATGAGGCAATTTATTGGTACCGATATGGGGTCTGGCATCCACTAATATATCTTCAGTGGCACCATGTTCCACAAAAATGGAAAGGACCTGCTGTACATCTCCCCTTTTATTCGAGCGCGTATATAATTTTCCATCTGAATAAGTTCCAGCTCCCCCTTCACCGAAGCAGTAATTTGATTCAGGATTCACAAAACCTTCCCTATTGATCTTTGCGAGATCTCTTCTTCGATCCTGAACTTTCTTTCCGCGCTCCAGAACAATAGGTTTTAATCCTAGCTCCAGACATCTATAGGCAGCAAACAATCCTGCAGGCCCAGCCCCTATTATTATGACAGGTTTTGCGTCATGAACAGTTTTTAATTTAGTATGATAGTCAGGAAGTTGAACGGGTTCATCGATAAAAAATACGACACGCATCCGGAAAAGGACCTGTTTACCACGAGCATCGATGGATCGTTTTCGGATATGGAAACCATTAATTTTATGGGTTGGAACGCGTAATTTCTTAGCTCCCTCGTTAAGGATACGGTTTTCGTCCTGTACAAATTCAGGACTGATGGCTATTTCAATTTCTTTTTGCATAATGTTGTTGGGGTTTTATCCCAAAAATCAAGGCAAAGGTACCAAAAACTGACAGAATTTCGTGAATATAAAGGATTGGTATGTCATTTGATATTGCTTTTTTGTGAAAACAAATTATTACTTTTAACTATTACTTGTAAAAACATTACACATGAAAAGATTATTAATCGTATTTGTAGGTTTATTAACTGCTCTATCTTTTAGTTCATGTGGGTACAACACGATGGTATCCAAGGACGAAAATGTAAAAGGGAAATGGGCGCAAGTTGAAAACGCCTACCAACGTAGAGCGGACTTGATCCCTAACTTAGTAAACACTGTAAAAGGAGCTGCACAGCATGAAGAAGGTACATTAACTGCTGTAACTGAAGCACGTGCTAAAGCGACTTCTATACAAGTAGATCCAAACAATTTGAGCGAGGAAGCGATTGCTAATTTCCAACAGAACCAAGATGGACTTTCACAAGCCATTGGTCGTTTATTGGTTAGCGTAGAGTCTTATCCTGACCTAAAGGCAAATGCGAATTTTCAAGAGTTACAGGCACAGTTGGAGGGGACAGAGAACCGCATTTCAGTAGAGCGCAGAGCCTACAACGAGGCAGTTCAGGACTACAACACTACTGTACGTAGCTTCCCGAATAACATTATGGCAGGAATCTTCGGATTCAAAGCAAAAGGTACATTTAAAGCTACTGAAGGTTCTGATAAAGCGCCTACAGTTCAGTTTTAATGAATTTTTATTGTTGTTGACATAACGTAAAGATGAATGTTGGGGGCTTTCACTTCTGCATTCATCTTTTCTATTTTGATACCTCATGGAAATATTCAATCAAGAAGAACAAGAAAAAGTAGAACATGCGATCAGTCTCGCGGAGAATTTAACTTCCGGTGAGATCCGATTGGTGGTGGAGCGTAGGGTTCATGACATGGCGGCATTGGAGCAGGCAAAATATTATTTTGAAAAGCTTAACATGCATAAGACAGCTTTGCGGAATGGGGTATTAATTTATCTAGCTACGGATGACCATCAATTCGCGATTATCGGCGATGCGGGGATTGACAAAAAGGTTCCTGAGGATTTTTGGGAATCTACGAAGGAATTGATGCTCAGCTATTTTAAGAAGGAAGATTATGTAGGCGGGTTGATTGCTGGCATTGAGAAAGCTGGCGAGCAATTAGGCACCTATTTTCCACGGAGAGCTGACGATGTGAATGAACTTCCGAATGATATTTATTTCGGTAAATCTTAATTTTATGCAGAAAACATCACAAATTGTGAAATTTTCAACCCGAATATTATTAAGCGTATTTATAGGCTTAATTTTTCATTTACAATCATTTGGACAGGATTTTCCGCCTGTTTCAAATACGTTGGTCACAGATTATACCAACACCTTAAGTGCAAGCCAAAAGCAGGAGTTGGAACGGAAGCTATTATCCTATGAAGATACGACCAGTATTCAAATTGCGGTCGTGATCATGAATAGCACTGGCGACTATGATATTGCAGATTATGGGGACCGATTAGCTCAGAAATGGGGAGTCGGGAACAAGAAATACAATAATGGTATTTTATTTTTGGTAGCCCTTGGAGACCGTGCTATGACGATTCGTACAGGATATGGTCTAGAGGGAGCTGTTCCAGATGTCATCGCCTACAGGATCATTGAGAATGAGGTAAAGCCTGCATTTCGCCAAGGGAATTATTATAAGGGAATCGATGATGGCACGAGTGCCATTATTTCTTATAACAAGGGCGAATACACAGCAGATCCTAAGGAAGGTTATTCCACTCAAGGTGGCGGCGGTATTCCGATTATTTTTATTGTCATTGTCATTATCGTTATTATCTCAATAATTTCAAAATCTGGTGGTGGCGGCAAAAATGGCGGTGGAAAAGTGATGGGCGGACGTGGTTCTTCAGATTTATTCTGGTGGACATTGCTGAATTCCTTGGGTCGCGGTGGGGGTGATAATGATGGCGGTGGATTTGGTGGCGGCTTCGGTGGCGGCGGAGGCGGTGGCTTCGGCGGATTTGGCGGAGGAAGCTTCGGTGGTGGTGGAGCCAGCGGAAGATGGTAATTGGAACGATATATGTATTAGTTAGTAAATAATAAAAAACGAGATATGAAAAAAACAATGTTAGCTGTACTGGCAGCAGTCCCAACGTTGCTATTTGCACAAGAAGATTTCTCTATTAAGGGAAATTTAAAGAATGTGAATGCGCCAGCGAAAGTGTATTTGATGTATGTAGAGGGCGGTCAGCGTCATATTGATTCTGCTAATGTTGATAAAGGACAATTCAGTTATAATGGTATTGTTGCAGAACCGACTCAAGCTCAATTGATATTATCCGCTGAAGGAAAACCATTAAATGAATTGAGAAATGTAGACATGACTACCTTATATCTTGCAAAAGGTGTAATCAACGTCAATGGAGAGACTTTAGAAGCTGCGGAGATTTCAGGAAATGAAATCAACAAAGATTATTCAAAGTATAAAGATGCCATCAAAGAAAGTTCACTTCAATTTGCGGCATTAAACAAGGAGTTTGAAGCTGCTACACCAGAGCAACAACAAGATGAAGAGTTTCTAAATGGTCTAAGATCAAAGGCTGAGGCTATTTTTTCTGAGCAAGCGAAGATCAATGAGGACTATGTAAAATCGAATTCAAACTATGTTACTTTAGGTCTTTTAGAAGAGATGCTAAGTGCGCAGACTGTAAATGGCACTGTTGCTCCTGCTTATGAAAAACTACCTGCAGCCCTAAAAAACACGAGCAAAGGAAAAGCATTAGCGGCGAAAATCGATAAATTAAAGAAAGTAGCCATAGGTTCAGTAGCTCCTGAGATTGCATTACCTGATACATCTGGTAATGTGGTAAAATTATCTTCATTACGTGGTAAATACGTATTGATTGATTTCTGGGCAAGCTGGTGTGGACCATGTCGTCATGAGAACCCGAATGTAGTTGCTGCCTTTAATAAATTCAAGGACAAGAACTTTACCGTATTTGGGGTTTCTTTAGACCGTGAAAATGGAAAAGAGGATTGGATGAAAGCAATCAAAGATGATAACCTATCTGCTTGGCCACAGGTATCAGACCTTAAATTCTGGCATTCACCAGTGGTAGAACTTTACGGAATCGAAGGTATTCCTCAGAACTTCCTATTGGATCCAGAAGGCAAAATCATTGCTGTAAATTTACGCGGTGAGGCTTTAGAAGCTAAATTGGCCGAGGTAATCAAGTAAAGAAAATTCATACAGTAAAAAGCTCCATGAGGTAATCATGGAGCTTTTTTATTATCCGAATAGGATTCGAAAGACATCTTCCAGGGTTGCAACTGGTCTTACCAATATCTGGTATCTTTTAACATCGAGTCCTTTGGTATTATATTTAGAGATAAAGATCTGTTCAAAGCCTAGTTTCTCGGCTTCTTGAATTCGTTGTTCAATTCGATTTACAGCACGTATCTCACCTGAAAGGCCTACTTCGCCTGCAAAAGTAATATTAGAAGGGAGGGCGATATCTTGTTGGGAGGAGATTAGGGCTGCAATGACCGCGAGGTCAATGGCAGGATCTTCCACTCTCAATCCACCGGCTATATTTAAGAATACATCCTGAGCACTTAAGCGGAATCCAAAGCGTTTCTCTAATACGGCAAGGAGCATATTTAATCTTTTGGTATCAAAACCTGTAGAGCTCCGCTGAGGGGTTCCGTAAGCAGAATTGGACACCAATGCCTGAACCTCAATCATCAGCGGCCTCAAGCCTTCCAACATAGCTGCAACGGCAATTCCACTCACCTGTTCTTCCCTTTGGGAGAGCATGATTTCTGAAGGGTTGGAAACCTCCCGTAAACCTGAGCCTTGCATTTCATATATTCCCAATTCAGAAGAAGAGCCGAATCTGTTTTTTACAGAACGCAAGATTCTGTAAACATGGTTTCGATCGCCTTCAAATTGCAGGACAGTATCCACCATATGTTCCAATACTTTTGGCCCCGCAATAGAACCATCTTTTGTGATATGGCCTACAATAAATACCGGAGTGTTGGTTTCCTTAGCAAATCGTAATAATTCAGCGGTACACTCTCTAACTTGAGATACAGATCCGGGTGCAGATTCGATTTGAGCAGAATGAAGGGTTTGAATGGAGTCAATCACCACCACATTTGGTTCCACCTGATCAATCTGTTTGAAGATATTCTGCATGGAAGTTTCAGTCAGGATATAGCAGTTTGCATTGGAGTTCTGTTGCAAACGTTCTGCACGCATTTTAATCTGCTGTTCACTTTCCTCTCCTGAAATATAGAGTGTTTTAACTTTTGGAATCGACAGGGCTAATTGCAGCATCAAGGTTGATTTCCCGATACCAGGTTCACCACCTATAAGTACCAAAGATCCCGGAACTATACCTCCTCCAAGCACTCTATTGAATTCCTTATCCGGGGATAACATGCGTTGTTCTTCGGAATAGACAATTTCGTGGATGACGGCTGCTTTATTGGTTCTTTTTTGTACTCCAGGGCTCGTATTTGTGCTACGCCATTCAGGTACTCTGCTGGAAGCTTTTTCCACCACTTCTTCTACAAAGGTATTCCATTGTTTACATGAAGGACATTGTCCTAACCATTTAGGAGATTCATATCCACAGGATTGACAGAAATATGCTGATTTTGATTTTGCCATTGAGCGAATTTAAAAAAATGTATCAAGATGTTGTAACAATACCTTACTATTGTCGACAAATACCAATAAATGACCCAGAATCTTGAGCTTGAGTTTGTAACCCTTTTGGAGGATAATCAGAATATCCTGCACAAGATCTGTAAGCTCTATTCTTCGGATCTGGCCTCTCATCAGGATTTATTTCAGGAGATGGTCATTCAATTGTGGAAATCCTATCCCAAATTCAAGGGAGATTCTAAGTTTTCCACTTGGGCTTATAGAGTTTCCTTAAACACAGCAATATCACTATACAGAGGTAAGAAGACGAAAATCACGACAGTCGACTGGGATCAATCCTTATCCAATATACGGTATGAGGAATATAATTCAGACACTGAGGATCAGCTCAAATACTTATATGATGCTGTTCGACAATTGAATGATATTGATAAGGCCCTGGTCTACATGTATCTTGAGGAAAAGGACTATGCGGAGATTGCAGAAACCTTGGGGATAAGTGAAGTAAATGCACGGGTAAAAATGAACAGAATTAAAGGTAGGTTAAAAGAAATGTTAACAAAGAAAGGAGTGGTTTAATGGATGAATTAGATTTCCTGAAACAACATTGGCAGAAGGACCAGGATTTCCCCAAGGTAAATCAGGAGGAAATCAGGAGCATGTTGCATAAAAGTTCATCCTCACTTGTGAAATGGATTTTTATCATCAGTCTCATTGAATTATTCTTAGGAATATTGGTCAATGTTGCTGTATTTATTTACGATAAGAATGCGGAGGCGCTTCCATTAGGTATGGATATCTTGACCGGAATTATCGATGTAGGTTCTTACATTGTAATCCTCTATTTTATTTATGCCTTTTTCAACTCTTATCGGAAGATTAAGAACACGAACAATACCAAAGAGCTGTTATCAAATATTTTAGTGACCCGGAAAACTGTAGGCTACTATATCAAATTCAATATTTACTTGATCATTGTAGGTATAGGATTATCTGCGATGAGCCTAATTTGGGAAGAGGATGTACTCCATAAGACAGTTGGCCATAATATCATGTTTATTACCATGTTGGTCATTGTTTTATTTCTATTTGGCTGGTTATCCATTGCCATTGTCAAAATGGTCTATAAATTTATTTACATCCGATTAGTCAAGAAACTAGAAAAGAATTATGAGGAATTGGAGCGGTTAGAAAATGAAATGAATTAAATCAATAACGAAAAAGAGGAGCTTTAAAGCTCCTCTTTTTCGTTAAGATCTATAAATGCTTCCAGGAACTGACCTTCGTCATCCAGGGCATTGAAAACAATTTTGACCATTTTAGCATTTTTGACCTCCTCCGTCATAGGAGACAATTTCAATTTGATATTAACTGGTTTATCCTGATGAAGTAAATAGTTCAGGTAATTCTCCCGGTCGGAAAGCTGTACTATTACTCTATCAATCTGCACGGATGTCAACATATGAGATTGTTCTTCTGCATCAATTAATGCTGTTGCAAAAACATTTAACCTAAATTCTCTAGGTTTAATATCATATGAAATAGCAAAAAGGTCTACGACCAGCGTGTCACCTGAAGCTGTAATTGATTTTAAGTCAAATTGAATATCGTCTACGACATTTAAGGTTGTATCTTCTTGGGCTTGGCTATACTTTGGAAAAGCCAAAGCACAGATGAATCCAAGAAGGATTAATAGTTGTTTCATATTATTAAATTAACGAAGCCTATCGGCAGATTTAATTAATTTATTATCATTTCTTATACCACGGATGGCGAATGATAAACATAGAATGGATACTGGTAGCAGGAAGAATCCTATTCCAATATTATTTGCACCAATATGTTGATTGATCAAATCCAAGATATTATTTGCGGTAATAAACATCCAAACGGCGAACAAACAGATTAAGATGACCTGAACCAAGATCATATTTAATTGGAGTTTTCGGTTCTTATACAGGAATATGATAAAGATTGGGATCAATGCAAGAATGACCGTTGCAATGGTCATCAATAAAAATCCTGTTTCTTTTGTTGCTACATTGTTTGCTGAGGAATAAACGCCAGTAACATAAATATTTTTTCCCAAGCCAACCAAATCGATGTATCCTACAAAGGGGAACATAAATAGTGCGAACAAAACTAGGCTGGAAAGCAGTAACCAAACGGTTTGAATACGTTGTATCATATTTATAGATATTTATATCGCAAATATAATACAAACAACTTAAATAGGATTTGGTTTCTGACTGGTATAATTGACCAAAAGTGGAATAATTCAATGAATTTTATACATAAAGTTCAATTTCCACGCTGGTCCCTTTTCCTACTTCCGAATTGATATCCAATTTACCATGCAGGTAATTTACGCGGAGATTGACATTTTTCAATCCAACGCCTGCCTTTGAATTCGCCTTTAAAAGATTAGTTTGAAATCCAACCCCATCGTCTTCCACAGTAATAAAAACAACTTTATCCTCCATGCTGCATTGTACCAAGATATGTTTGGCCTCTGAATGTTTTATGGAATTATATAATAGTTCCTGGATAATCCTATAGATATGGGTTTGATTTTCAAGCGAAAGGGATTCAAATGTACCGTAAAGCTGAAGTTCTATTTTGGTATGGAGGTTTTGAAGGCTTTTACAAAGGTCACTCAACGATACTTCAAGGCCAAATCGGCGTAAGGATTCAGGCATCAGGTTATGAGAAATCCTACGCATTTCTGTGATTGCGTAATCCATATCATGAAGCACAGAATCAACTTTATGGTTGGGGTTTGAAAGTTGTAAGTCCAATACTTTGTATTTAATAGATGCCAGGATACTTCCTAGGCCATCATGGAGGTCACGCGAAAGCCGATTTCTTTCCTTCTCTTCACCTTGCAACATGGCATCCAAGGACATTAATTTCTGTTTATGTTTTTCCTCCAGTAGTTTTTGATTGTTGTTAATCTCCTGTTGTTGTAACAATCGTTTATTCTTTTGATGGTTTTTAAACAGGAAATACCCTAATAAAATCAATAACAACGCGATTAAGGCTGATATTATTCGAGCATTTTTGATGTCACTTTCTGCTTTTTCACGTTCGGCTTTAAGATGATGGATTTCAGATTCCTTTTCTAAACTTTGATATTTGACCTCATAATCCATAATTGACTCTCGAATTCTTCGGCTATACATGGTATCCTGGAGAGTTTCCTTTTTCCGAACCCATTCCATCGCTTTTTTATAATCTTTCAGACCTTCATAAATCTTTACATAGGCTATCGCCACATTTAAACTGTCTTGAAAAAAAGCATTTTTTAAACTCAGTTGTTTTTCAACTTTACTCTGCAAATCCACAATAGCGGATTTGTAATCACCTTTAGCAATATTAATGAGAACTTTTTGATAAAGAATGGAACTAATAACACGTAAATTGGTGACATTTTCAATTTTTAAAAACTCAAGGGCCTTATCTAAATGGATTAATGCGATATCGTATTTCTTTAAAAAGCGAAAGTTTATGGCATGAACCAAATGGTAATCACTCATAGGGAGCATTCCATTATGCTTCTTAAAGAATCTTTCGAAATCCGCAATCAGTTCCTTTGCTTTTTCATGCTCATCCATGGCATGAAGTGAAAGAATCAGGAGTTTATAATCCTCCAAAAGCATAAAAGGATCATATTTTCCTTTTTTCAGAAGACTAATGGATTCAATTAAATATCGATTTGCCTCCACATACTGCACGTTATTCCAAAAATTCAGACCTATTTTATAGAGGATATTCCCGGTAACCACATTATCATCAGTTTGGCGGGCCGTAGGTAGAGCGCGATTAATCAGGATATCCAACATTTTGACATGTTTATCCTCCCATTGGTAGGCTGAGGCTAGATTATTTAGGGTTCGTGCTTGTAAAATCTTTGCTTGAGGGGTATCAAATTTCTCAAATTCTGAATCGGCCTCTTCAAATAATTTGATTGCTTTGGGAATATCATAATCCATAAAGAACATTCCAGCATACATTTTTCCCATTCCTAGGAAAATTGGGTTATCAGTTTTTATGGAGAGAGCTTGGTTAAGGTATTGATGGGCCTTGGTAGAATCTGAAAATGAACAATAAAAGGACAGTTCATAAATGGAAATAATCTTTTGTTCTAGCCCTATCTTAGTTTTTATTAATGATTCAAGGCTGTCAATATCATGTTGATAGGGAATTTTAGGAATTACCTTGGCCGAGGCAGTGGCATAGCCAACACACAAAAGCATAAGCAATTGAAATACTTTTCCCCAAGCATTCATAGGTAAAACAATCTACAGGTTTCATTAAATAGAAATAGGCAGTGAAAATCACTGCCTATGCATGATACGTATAAAGATAAACTATTTTTCTATTTTAATTGCTATTCCATCATCTTCAATTGCTTGAACAGTTTCATCTGTAATTTTGGGGGTAGTTTTCTTTAATGCTTCGAAAAGGTCTTCTGAGTCACCATTGAACATGACTGTTAAAGAAGATCCTGCAGCATTGTACTTCATTTTCACCTCACTAACTTTTTTGTTCGTCTCTAAACCAGTTGAAATCTTCTTCAAATCTGCCAGATTCACGCCTTCAATCAATACCGTGAATACAGCGGCATCTCCGGCTTTTTCGCCTTTCTTGCCTAGGAGATTTCCTAATTTTCCTCCAATTCTACCTGCTTTTTCAGAGGTATTATCCACCTTATTGGAGGTGTTCTCTACTTTATTTAATGCTCTATCAATTTTATCCAAAAATCCTTGAGCAGAAACGGCATAGTTACCGCCTAGAAATAGTGCTAGTATGATTAATATCTTTTTCATAACCAATGAATTAAGTGTATATCAAAGTTAGAGGATCAGGGCTTCGGAAAATATACCTAGATCGGTGGTTTCTTTTGTACAAATTTTCAAGTACAGAGGAATCATTTAAAACAGGTAATTCTGTAGCAGTGATATTTTTTACCTGTTCCTTACTAAATACAATAGGAGCTAAAATGATATTATTTACCTTTGCAAAGTGGAAGAACAAATACCGAAATACTTTTTGGAAATAGCCTATAATGGAACTGCCTACCATGGTTGGCAGATTCAGGACAATGCCGTTTCTGTTCAGGAGAAATTAAATGATGCATTAGCAATTTTGCTTCGTGAGCCTGTGGAAACGGTTGGGGCCGGACGTACCGATACTGGGGTGCATGCGAAAAAGTTATTTGTGCATTTTTCAAGTTCTGCCAAGGTTTTGGAGAATTCGGATCGCTTTGTTCATTCCTTGAATGCCCTGATGCCTTTTGATATTTCGGCGAATAGGTTAATTCCGGTTGGTCCGGAGGCACACGCGCGATTTGATGCTACGGATCGGAGCTATGAGTATCATGTCCACTTCCATAAAGATCCATTCATACATAATTTTTCATGGCTATTGCGTGATAAACCGGATGTGGAAAAAATGAACATTGCGGCTTTAGAATTGTTAGGTAGGCAAGATTTTTCTTGTTTCAGCAAATCTAACACGCAAGTATTCAGCAATTTTTGCGATATTAAACGGGCAGAATGGATTTGGGAAGGTGATAAGTTGGTTTTCCATATTTCAGCGGATCGTTTTCTTCGGAATATGGTTCGCGCAATTGTTGGGACCTTGATGGAAATTGGCCTAGGCAAGAAACCTATAGAACATATAAAAGGGGTAATTCAAAGTATGGACCGCTCAAAAGCTGGAACCTCAGTTCCTGCCTGTGGGCTTTACCTAACGGAAGTTATTTATCCATATATTGATTAATAATTAGATTTTGGAAAAAGATAAGATTTCAGGGAATGCATATGACAGTAAATTATTAGGGCGATTAGCAAAATATATCCGGCCTTATAAAACTGTTTTTTGGATTTCTGTCATACTCACTATTTTATTAGCTGCCGTTGCGCCAGCACTTCCCTTATTGGTTGAATATACCTTGGACCATTATATCCTTTCTGGAAATGGCGAAGGACTTACAGGGATGCTGTTTTTGATGTTTGCCCTCCTGATTGGACAAACCATTATCCGTTATTTTCATACCCTGATGACCAATACTCTGGGACAATCAGTAATTCGCGATATCCGAATTCAGGTTTTCAACCATATTACCAATCTTCGGTTGAAATACTTTGATAATACCCCAATCGGGCGATTGATTACCCGGACTATCTCCGACTTGGAAACTATTGCCAACATCTTTTCGGAAGGTTTAATTCAGATTATTGGAGACCTATTGCAACTGGTGGTGATTTTAGGGGTTATGTTCTATACCGATTGGAAATTGACTCTGGTGGTCTTGGTGCCCATGCCATTGATGATTGCAGCGACCTATATTTTTAAGGAAGCCATGAAATCAGCCTTTCAAAGCGTACGGCTTTGGGTTTCCAATTTAAACACCTTTTTACAGGAGCATATTTCAGGAATGAATGTGATCCAATATTTTGCCCGAGAGGACCAAGAGATGCGGAAGTTTAAAGCTATCAATGCGGAACACCGAAATGCGCATATCCGTGCGAACTGGTATTTCTCCATATTCTTCCCTGTCTTAGAAATTATCGTGGCCATAGCGACTGGTTTGCTGGTTTGGTATGGGTCAAAACAAATCCTAGCGGATGTGATATCTCCCGGTGTGGTCGTGGCATTTATCATGTATATCAACATGATTTTTAGACCTATCCGAGAATTGATTGATAAGTTCAATACCCTTCAAATGGGAATGGTATCGGCAGAGCGTATTTTTGATGTTTTGGATACTGATGAATTCACGCCAAATGAAGGAAAGTATAAACCAGAAAATGTTAAAGGGGAAATTACCTTTAAGAATGTATGGTTTGCCTATAATGATGAAAAGTGGGTTTTAAAAGATGTGAGCTTCCATGTTAAACAAGGCGAAACATTAGCTCTTGTAGGTGCAACGGGAGCCGGAAAATCATCCATCATCAATATATTGAGCCGTTTTTACGAGATTCAGAAGGGAGAAATCCTACTTGATGGGGTAAATATCAAAGAATATGATCTAACCTTTCTGCGTCAGACGATTGCTACTGTATTACAAGATGTATTCTTGTTTTCGGATAGTGTATTGCACAATATCAATCTTCATAATCCGAATATTAGTTTTGAATCAATTGAAGATGCTGCTAAAAAGGTTGGAGCTTATGACTTTATCATGCGTCTTCCAGGTAATTTCAATTATCAGGTTCAGGAGCGTGGCTCTACTTTATCCGCAGGACAAGCCCAATTGATTTCCTTTATTCGCGCCTTGGTACATGATCCTAAGATTTTAATTCTGGATGAAGCAACATCATCGATTGATACTGAAACAGAGGAGTTGATTCAAAATGCCATCGAAAACCTGATGGATGGAAGAACATCCATTGTGATTGCCCACAGACTATCAACCATTCAGAAGGCAGATAAAATAATCGTCTTAGACAAGGGTGAAATCAAAGAAATTGGAACTCACCATGAATTACTTGAACTGGAAGGTTATTACAGAAAGTTATATGATCTGCAGTTTAATTCTGCAGGAATTTAAATAGACTTCAAGTTGAAAGTCCTTATAAACAAAAAAGCTCGCAATAACTTGCGAGCTTTTTTGTTGTATTAGTTCAATCCTCTTTTCTTCATCAAATGGATTGGATCTGGATCTGTTCCGCGGAATTTGCGGTACATTTCAGCAGGGTTTCCGGTTCCACCTTTCTCAAGGATGTTATTACGGAAGGACGCCGCTGTATTTTGGTCATAAAGACCTTTTTCTTTAAATGCTGCGAAAGCATCAGAATCCAATACTTCTGACCAGATATAGCTATAATATCCAGCAGAGTATCCACCACTGAAAATATGTTGGAAATAAGTACTTCTATAACGAGGGATAATCGCGTCGATTAATCCGATTTTGCCCATTGCTGCTTTCTCAAAATCATTCGCTTTCACTTTGATTGGAGAAGTAGCGCTGTGGTAGTTCATGTCCAACATAGATGCTGCCAAGTATTCCACTGTAGCAAAACCTTGATCGAAGGTACCTGCTTTTTGCATTTTTTCGATTAATGCATCAGGGATAGCTTCTTTAGTTTGATAGTGTTTTGCATAAGTTTTCAACACCTCAGGATCCGCTGCCCAGTTCTCCATAATTTGAGAAGGAAGTTCAACGAAGTCACGAGGAACAGATGTTCCAGCTAAACTTCTATATTTTACGTTTGAGAACAAGCCATGTAAAGCATGTCCGAATTCATGGAATAAAGTAGTAGCCTCATCAAAAGTTAATAATGCTGGGTTATCACCTACTGGTTTTGTGAAATTACATACAATAGAGATAACTGGAGCAATACGTTTACCGTTTTGACGGCTTTGAGAGCGGTATGAAGTCATCCAAGCACCTGAACGTTTCGATTCACGTGGGAAGAAATCTGCGTATAATAAACCTAAATGAGAACCATCCTTATCGCGTACTTCATATACTTCCACTTCTGGATGATAAACAGGAACGTTATTTAAAGCCACAAATGAAATACCCCATAATTTATTGGCAGTAGCAAATGCACCTTCACGAACATCTGTTAAGCTGAAATAAGGTTTAATTTCTTCTTCATTCAAAGCAAAACGTTTTTGACGAATTTTCTCCTGGTAGTATCTCCAGTCGTAAGGAGCTACCGTAAATGTATCTTTTGCTGCATCAATTTCTTTTTGGATATCCGCTGCTTCGATTTTAGCTTTTGCTAAAGCTGGCGTCCAGATCTTGTTCAACAATGCATTTACATTTGCAGGATTTTCAGCCATAGACTCCTCTAATACATAAGCTGCATGTGAAGAATAGCCTAATAATTTAGCTTTTTCCAAACGTAGGTTAGCGATTTTTACTAAGATTTCCTTGGTGTCACTATCATTGTCGTTATTACCTTTCAATTGATAGGCTTCCCAAATTTTCTTACGCAATTCACGGTTATCTGCATATTGCAGGAATGGCATCACCGATGGATTCTGAAGCGTAAATAACCATTTACCTTCTTTGCCTTTTTCTTTCGCTGCTGCAGCCGCTGCCGCTTTTAATTCTTTTGGCAATCCCGCTAGGTCTTCCTCTTTGTCAACAACCAATTCAAATGCATTGGTTTCTGCCAATAGATTTTGACCAAACTGAGTGGATAATACTGAAAGTTCAGAATTGATTTTCTTCAATTTCTCTTTATCCTCGTCTTTCAGATTTGCTCCTGAACGAACAAATCCTTTGTATGTTTCTTCTAATAATTTTTGATCTTCAGCATCCAATCCAGCGTTTGCTCTTGCATCATAAACGGTTTTCACACGTTTGAAAAGCTCAGGGTTCATATTGATCTCATCTCTATGAGCAGACAATACTGGCGCCAGTTCCTTTGCAATTGCCTGGATGGAATCGTTGGTATTCGCACTGTTTAAGTTGTTGAAAACAGTAGCAACACGAGTTAACAGTTGTCCTGCATTTTCTAATGCGAGGATTGTGTTTGCGAAATTTGCAGGTTCATCGATTTTTAAAATAGAATCAATCTCCGCATTGTGTACTTTTAATGCTTCTTTATAAGCAGGTCTGAAGTGTTCATCTTTGATAAGATCAAATGGTGGAACTTCAAAGTTAGTTTCGTACTTGGCTAATAATGGATTTTTCAAATCTACAGCTTCCTCTTTTTTAGTTTCGTTGTTACACCCTACTAACAAGCTGGCAATCACCAAGCAGTAAGGTAAAAACCCTTTTTTATTCATTCTCTTCTAGTTTGTTTCAATTTTTGTGCAAAGGTACTAATCTTTTGATTAAGTATACCATTGTTTATATCTCACAAACTACTAAGAATTTATATTTTTTTCCTTATTTAGATGTAACAAAACTAAATCCTTTGCGTCTAATAACTAAAGCATTAACATATGAAAGAATTCTTTTTCTGGTGCGCTGGGGTTCATAAGGAAACCTTAAACCGTTTCCCTGAGGAGCAGAATAAATATATAAGCATTGGTGCGACCATTTTTTTCACTGGCCTATTTGCTGCCTTGGCAGGCGGATATGCCTTATATTTTGTATTTAGTGGTAGCTCATTTGCCCTATTCTTTGCATTAATATTTGGTATTATCTGGGGATTGGCGATTTTTAATCTGGACCGCTATATCGTATTGAGTATTGACAAAAGCCGTAGTGGCTGGATGCAACTCCTACAGGCTTTGCCGCGGATTCTACTAGCCATCCTAATAGGTTTGATTATTTCAAGACCCTTGGAGTTAAAAATCTTCGATAAAGAAATCAGAGAACACCTTCGGGCTGAATATCTTGTCCAACAAAAGGCAAAGATTGACACGCTAAACAAGACCTTTGAGAACAAATATCGCGTTGAATACAGCCAATTGAAGGCCTTGACAATACATGCGGATTCTTTGGAATCTAGCATCAAAACCTCAAGACAACAATTAAATCATGAAATCTTTGGGACAAAAACCGATGAGACTTCCGGAGTGATGGGTTATGGTCCATATGCAAAGATGAAGGAAGAAAACCTCAATAAGCAACAAGCTTATTTGGATAGTTTAAGGGGAAGGTTGCAGGCCAAAGAGTCGGAACTATTACAGCGAAAAACCGCCGAAGGGTTAATGGATCAACGAATATTATCCGATAAATCTTTAGATAGCGCAGTCAATGTTGCTGGATTTGCTGACCGTAATGCCGCCTTGAGCAATTTGCACAAGAAGCCAGACGGTACAATCAATAAATCAACAGAAAATGCGGTTATTTTTATCGCCTTGTTATTTATCTTTTTTGAATGCCTTCCAGTATTTGTCAAGTTGATGAGTGGCCGAGATGCTTATGATAATGCCATCAAAAATCAAAAACAAATCCATAATTATGAATCCGATACGGGGGTCAATGTAGAAAAAACAGCCATTGATAAAATCGATGATTATCGGGTGGAGGCTTCTATCAAAAGACGAATGGATAATCTCCAAAAAGAATTTGCGGAAGAATAAAGCGCCTGTCTAAAGATTTCAGTATACTTGCCATTCAATAATCTTCACCTGTTTCTACAAGAGTGGAGACATTTATTGACCTATGAATAAGTACAAAAAAATCTAAACACCATGAGCAAGCGTTATATGTTATTAGCCCTAGGGTTAATTTCTATCTTTCAACTAAGCCAAGCACAAGAAAAAAGAGGTCGTATTCGGGACTTCGGAATTCAAATCGGTATTCTTCCAACGGGAAATAACAATGCAATTACAGATGTTGCCGGTATCACTGTAGGACAAAAAACAATTATCAAAGGAGACTCTGTTCGCACTGGAGTTACAGCCATCATACCCCACCAAGGAAATATCTTTCAACAAAAAGTCCCTGCAGCAGTTTTTGTTGGGAATGGATTTGGCAAGATGATGGGTATCTCTCAAATTGAAGAACTCGGAAATATTGAAACCCCAATTTTACTGACCAATACCCTGAATGCTCCAAAGGTAGCCAATGGCTTGATCGACTATATGCTGTCCTTGCCAGGCAATGAAAATGTTAGGTCAGTAAACTCTGTTGTTGGAGAAACTAACGATGGCGGGTTGAATGATATTCGCGGGCGTCATGTTGAGGCTGCTGATGTTTTGGAAGCAATCAAAAATGCTCATTCAGGAAAAGTCGAGGAAGGAAATGTGGGTGCAGGTACTGGGACTGAATGTTTAGGATTTAAAGGTGGAATAGGCACCGCATCGAGAAAAATTCCTGCTTCTCGCGGAGGTTATACAGTCGGTGTATTGGTGCAAACCAATTTCGGCGGAGTCCTAAATATCAATGGAGCACCTGTTGGTCGTGAACTCCACAATTATTACATGCAAGAGCCTAAAGAAGCTCATAAGGTGGATGGATCCTGTATGATCGTTATTGCTACTGATGCCCCTCTATCTGCTCGTAATCTCGAAAGACTCGCAAAACGATCCTATATAGCTTTTGGAAATGTTGGTTCCTTCTCCTCAAATGGAAGTGGTGATTATTCTATCGCATTCTCCACCAACCCTGCTAATTTAATTCCGCATGAAAGCAAAGACATCGAATTAACAACTAACGAAGTGGGTAATGATTATATGTCCCCTCTTTTCATGGCAGTTTGGGAAGCAACCGAAGAAGCTATCCTCAATTCCATGTTTATGGCTGAGGATATGAAAGGCATTAAAGGCCGGACCGTAAAGGCAATCCCTATCAAAGAAACTCTAAATATATTAAAGAAATACAAGGCTCTAGATTATGATAAACTTCCGAAAGCTGTTAAAAACTAAAATTAAAACTGCTTTTGTTGTTTGTTTCTTCTTGATCCCTCTGACTCACTTGAGTGCGCAGGACAAGAAAATAGCCATTCAACAAATAGCAGAGAAAAATGAAATTCCTGCAATTCAGTTGAACTACCAAAAGAAAGGGAAGGACCATTTATATTCTTACGGATTAAAAAAGGTTGACCAACAGGATTCAATCGATAAAAACACGGTTTTTCAAGCAGCTTCCTTGACCAAGGTAGTTGCGGCTTATACTTTTCTAAGATTGATGGATCAGGGCTTGATTGAATTGGATAAACCCCTATGGGACTATTATCAGTACGACCGATTAGCGAACCACCCCTTCAAGGAAAAGATAACAGCCCGAATGGTGTTAACCCATCGCACTGGCCTATTAAACTGGGAAGGTGATGTTCCTTCTGAAGAATGGCGAAAGTCAGCCCTTACCTCGCAATTTGAACCCGGAACTGATTACATGTATTCTGGTGAAGGCTTTTACTTCCTCCAAGAGACTATGGAGCATATCAGTGGAAAGTCTTTTCAGCAATTGGTAGAGGAGGAAGTTTTAACTCCTTTTATAATGAGCAATTCCGCAATAGTTTGGCATGATGATTTAGCTGCAAACGCTGCATTCGGACATTTGGAAAACGGAAATGCTCGAAAATTAGGTATGTATCGGAAAAGTAATGCTGCCTATACGCTCTATACAACAGCTGAAGATTACAGCAAGTTTATCAGTAAATACATCTTTGATGGTTTCGGCTTAAAGAAAAAAACACATAAACTCGCCTTGAGCAAACTATCTGAAGCCAAAAAGTCTGATGGAATTAGCCCTGATGATCAGTACGTACCATGTGCTTTAGGCATGCGGTTGCAAATCAACGAAGTCGGTTCTGCTTATTGGCATACCGGTTCCAACCCAGGCTTCCGATGTTTCTTTTTGGCCTATCCGAAATCGAAAGAATTATTAGTCGCATTCACCAATTCCGAAAATGGTTTTAAGACCATTCCTGATTTATTGGCGTTATTTTTGAATAATAAACAGACATTCTGGATGTATAAATGGCGCCAGGGTGAGTTAGACTAAAAGGATATAGATATGATTGGAATTGTCGGCGGCGTAGGCCCTCTAGCAGGGGTAGACGTCCTTAAAAAAATAATTGAAGAAACGAATGCACGCAGAGATCAAGATCACTTACCGGTATTATTGTCTTCGCAATCACATAGAATTCCCGATCGAACTGAATACCTGTTAGGGAAAGAACCGGTAAACCCCGGGATTGCTATTTCTGAAATTGCATTGGAACTTGAAAAAGCAGGAGCAACTGTAGTGGGAATCCCCTGCAACACAGCTCATTCCCCAAGGATTTTTGAGGTGATCCAAGAAGAATTGGAAAAACATAATTCAAATATACAATTACTGCATATGGTGGCTGAAACTGCTAAGTTCATTCAAGAACATTCTCCTAATGCAGCCGTGGGAGTATTGTCTACCATTGGAACCCGGAATACAGGCCTATATAAGCAGGTTATCGAAGCCCATAATTTAAAATGTATCGAGCCTAACGATGAATTGCAGAATAAGGTACATGCGTCCATTTATGATGAAACTTATGGAATCAAAGCATTTTCATCACCCGTAACAAACCGTGCGCATGATCAATTGGTAGCTGCAATCCAGGAATTGAAAGGCCAAGGTGCTCAAGTGATTATTCTAGGATGTACGGAATTACCACTTGCATTAAGGGAAAAGTCATATTATGGACTACCGGTTTTTGATCCTAATCGCATACTAGCTAGAGCTTTAATAAATGCTATAAATCCATCAAAACTTAACCCTGTAGCGGATTAGGCACATGCTTCGTATTATGTAGACATAATAAAAATGAAAAACATGAAACAAAGCAAACTATCTGCTCTTTTAATTTTAATGCTAGGATTATTTTTAATGCCACAAGCATCTAAAGCACAAGAAATGCTAATGAAAGTGAATACCGACATTTTCCCGAAACCTGAAAAAGGATTTAAGAAAATGGTAATCGAAGTACCTTACTCTGATTCGGACAAAAATAAAAAGATTGAATTTACAGTAGGAAAAATGATGGAGGTTGATGGCTGCAACCATTATGGTCTTCAAGGAACAATTGAGACTAAAGATCTTGAAGGTTGGGGATATAATTATTATGTCTTCAATTCAAATGGTGAAGTCATTTCAACTCAAATGGCATGTCCTGATGCGCCGAAGAGAAATCTTTTTGTGTCAGCACAACCGAATCTAGTACCATACAATGGTAAAATGCCAATTGTAATCTATATTCCTGAGGAATTTGATGTACAATTCAAGATATATACTAGTAATGATGAAGTTTTCCGCGCACTAGAAGATAAGTCTAGCAACAAGTAATTTCACATTCTTTAAAACAGTTAAAAACCCAGACATGAGTATGACCTGGGTTTTTATTTTATTACTTATTTTTATTGTTTAGGCAATTTCTATGGCATACACGACTATTTCAGAAATAGATAAAATATATCAGGCACAACTCAAAAACAAATCTGCAATAAAACACAGTACCGCAGATAAAAGAGTCGCTTGGATAAAAAGTCTTTTAGCAGCGATCAATAAAGAGGAGAAAACTATTGAACAAGCGCTATATCAGGATTTTCATAAATCTGGAATAGAAACTGCCATTACCGAAGTCCTTGCCGTTCAATTGGAATTGAAACATATTTCCAAAAATCTAAGAAGCTGGATGAAGGACAGGTCGGTAGGTAGGTCCATGATGATGCCTAATGTCAATGCCTATCTTCATTATGAACCTAAGGGGAATGTCATGATCATTACCCCATGGAATTATCCTTTTCAACTCCCATTGGTTCATCTGGCCGCTTGTATTGCAGCTGGAAATACTGCCATCCTCAAACTCTCCGAATTCTCCCCGCACAGCAACAAGGTAATTAAGAAAATCATTAAGGATTTATTCCCAACAGACCATATTGCCGTAGTTGAAGGCGCTGTAGAGGAAACCACGCATTTATTGAATTTAAGGTTTGACCATATTCATTTTACGGGATCTCCTAAAGTTGGAAAGATCGTTATGGAGGCCGCCAGTAAAAACCTAACGGATATTACACTCGAATTAGGAGGTAAATCTCCTGCAGTAATTGATAAAAATGTCAACCTCAAACAGGTTGTAAAGAATCTGATTTGGGCCAAATTTATCAATGCCGGGCAGACTTGTATCGCGCCAGATTATGTCCTTGCACATCGACACCAAAAGCAACAAATTGAGGAATTATTTAGAAGAGAATTGGAAGAGGCTTTTGGAACAGACGCATTGAATTCGCCTGATTACGCAAGAATCATCAATGATAGACAGTTTGAGCGATTGAATGATAGCCTGGAATCTGCAAAACAATTAGGCGCAACAATCATCGCTGGAGGAAAGACTGACGCTAAACTTAGGTATATAGCCCCTACAGTCGTTACTAACATCGCTTTGAACAATTCCCTCATGACTGATGAAATCTTCGGCCCTATCCTTCCTATTGTCTATTACGGGCAAATCCAGGAGGCTATTGACTTTATCAATTCGAAAGAAAAACCATTAGCCTTATATGTGTTCAGTAAAGACTCAAACTTCAATAAACATGTTATCCGTCATACAAGTGCGGGATCGACCTGTATCAATGATGCCGTCATCCAAATTATGCAACCCAACTTACCATTTGGTGGAGTTAATAATTCTGGAATAGGGCAATCCACAGGGAGATACGGTTTTAAGGCTTTTTCACATGAAAGAGCAGTGGCCGATGTCAAACTGTTCCCGGTATCTTCCATGTTCTGGTATCCCTATACGGAGAAGACCAATAAGATGTTGCAGTGGATTAGGCGATTATTTTAACCGAAAATCTTGTTCCAAAGGCTTTTCTTAATCCCTACATAAAACTCACCATTTTCTTTTTTCAAAGGATAAATCCGGATAAAGTTATGCTGTGGTTCATCGCCTTTTCCATTTTCTATATTGAATTTATGACGATGGAAAGGACAAACTAACTTTCCTCCTTCACACCATCCATTTGTTAAATCCGCGCCTGCATGCGGACAACGGCTTGAGGTAACCGATAGAACATCCCCCTCCCTGATCAAACAAAGCTTTTTCCCAGCTACATGCAAAGCCTTGACATAATTCCGGCTCTCATCTATTTTTGTTGGCACTTTATGCCATTCTAAATCGTCATTTTCAAAATTATCCATCTCTATGAACATTGATTTATAAAGGCAAGTTAACAAATGAACACAACAAAAAAGAGGCGAACCTGTAGGTTCGCCTCTGATATTTTATGTAATTGCTAAATTCTAAACGAATCTCTTAGCATTTACTTTACGCTCATTTTCTGTTAGGTAAATCTTACGCAAACGGATACTTTGTGGAGTAACCTCGATGTATTCGTCAGCTTGGATATATTCCATACATTCTTCCAAAGAGAATTTAATCGCTGGAGCAATACGTGTATTATCATCAGAACCTGATGCACGCATGTTTGTCAATTGCTTTCCTTTAGTAACGTTGATAGTTAAATCATTATCACGGATGTGCTCTCCTAGAACCTGTCCTTCATAAATCTCAACTCCTGGATCAACGAAGAAACGACCACGATCTTGTAATTTATCAATTGAATAAGCTGTTGTAGAACCTGTATCTAAAGAAATCAATACACCTGCCATACGTCCAGGGATTGTACCTTTCCATGGCTCATAACCTTTCAAACGGTGCGCCATTACAGCTTCACCAGCTGTAGCTGTCAATACGTTATTACGTAATCCGATAATACCACGTGAAGGAATTGAGAACTCTAGGTGTTGCATTTCACCTTTAGTTTCCATAATCAATAACTCACCTTTACGTTGAGTAACTAATTCAATTACTTTACCAGATACTTCTGCAGGAACATCAACTACCAATTCTTCGATAGGCTCATGTTTCTGACCATTGATTTCTTTAACGATTACTTGTGGTTGACCTACTTGTAACTCATAACCTTCACGACGCATCGTTTCGATCAATACGGACAAGTGAAGAATACCACGACCATATACTAACCATGCATCAGGTGAATCCGTAGGAACAACGCGTAATGCTAAGTTCTTTTCTAATTCTTTCTGAAGACGGTCATAAATGTGACGAGAAGTCACGAATTTACCTTCTTTACCAAAGAATGGAGAGTTATTGATGGTAAACAACATGTTCATTGTCGGCTCATCAATGTGCATAACTTCCAATTGCTCTGGGTTTTCAAAATCAGCAATAGTATCACCAATTTCAAATCCATCGATTCCCACAACAGCAACAATATCACCAGCGTGAACTTCTGAAACTTTCACACGACCTAATCCTTCAAATAATTGAAGTTCTTTAACACGTGATTTTACAATTTTACCATCACGTTTTACCAATGATACAGGTTGGTTTTCTTTAATAGTTCCTCTTACAACACGACCAATCGCGATACGACCAACGAATGTAGAGTAATCTAATGAAGTAACCTGCATCTGTAAAGTACCTTCTGATACTTTCGGCTCAGGGATATGTTTGATGATTGCTTCTAATAACTCAGTGAAGTCTGTAGTTGGTTTAGTCCAATCAGTTGACATCCATCCTTGTTTTGAAGAACCATATAATACTGGGAAGTCTAATTGTTCTTCTGTAGCACCTAAGCTGAAGAATAAGTCGAATACATTCTCGTATACTTCTTCTGGGCGACAGTTTTCTTTGTCTACTTTATTTACAACAACAATAGGTTTGATACCTAATGCCAAAGCCTTACCTGTAACAAATCTTGTTTGAGGCATAGGACCTTCAAATGCATCTACTAATAGAACAACACCGTCAGCCATTTTCAATACACGCTCAACCTCACCACCGAAATCGGCGTGACCTGGAGTATCAATAATGTTGATCTTGGTGTCCTTATATTTTACAGATACGTTTTTCGATACGATTGTAATACCACGCTCACGCTCCAAGTCATTGTTATCCAGAATTAATTCTCCTGAATTCTCATTGTCCCTGAATTGATTGGTGAAGTGTAAAATCTTGTCAACTAGGGTAGTTTTACCGTGGTCAACGTGCGCGATAATCGCTATGTTTCTGATATTCTGCATTGAGCAATAATGTGTTATAAAAATAAAGAGGTGCAAAGATATATAATTTGCACCTCATTTCTTACTAATTCCTATTAATATTTTATTAGCATGTCGTTTATTTATGATTAATTCTCAAAGACTTGACTCTAAATCTCGCAATAAATTAGCCCCACAAAGGATTCCTTCAAACCAAATTTTACCCTAATTCAATCCCCATACTCCAATATTTTGACCTAATCAAACCTCATTTATTGACAACGTAACGACAAAAAGAGAAAAAGTAAAGCCTTATCAATCAAATATTTTTTCCGTATTACGGTTTTTTGTGGGCTAAAACCTATTATTTATCGATAAATAAGAATTATTTTTGCTCCACTATTAAGCCATATTAACATGAAATTTTTAAATTTATCTATCGCAGGCATTGCTATGCTTATGCTCTTCAGTTGCTCAAAAAGCGACTCCAACGTTGAACCAAACCCTTCAGACAAATTGCACACTGTGAAATTTACTGTGGATGGCTTCACCCAATCGTACAAACCTATCGATACAAAATCAGCAACAACAACAAGCACCGCATCAAGCCCAATTAATGAAATCCTTTATATCCTTTTGGATAAGGATCAATTACCAATTGACACTTTAAAAAGACCTGTTTCAGGAAATTCCAGCAGCATCAATTTGAAACTTCTAAATGGTAATTATACTCTGAGAGCAATTGGATATAATAATTCGAATTTAGGAAACCTTTATACGAAATACGAAAGGGTAGCTACGGTTTTTCAACCAAAAGAAATTTTTAAAATTAAGGATTATGATATAAGCGATATCTTTACCTTGAATACTGAATTTCAGGTTTCTAAGGACTCTACCTATAAAAGTCAAACTCTAAAAAGAATTTCTTCAAAATTAGAATTGAACATATTAGATAAAATTCCTGCACAAGCAGCTTATATCGAAATCTCAACAATTTCAAGTAATCATTTTTACGGTGCTTCGAAAGATTTAAAGAATAATATTACCTTAACATATAATACAAGTTATGTAAGCAATGTAATTGACATTACCTCCCTAGCATCCTTAACAAACCAAACAATTTCAACGAATGTCCTAACAGACAACCAAACTTACACAGCCCCGGCTGAAAGAACCACACCAGTAAAAATCAATGTATTGAACAGCACTGGTGCTGTTATCATTAGTAAAGAAATTTTGAATGTAAAATTGATGCCGAATACTATCACTAGGCTATCAGGTAAGCTTTTTGAAGATTTGAATAGCGAAAAGAAAGGAAACTTTGCTGTAACTATCAATCAAAACTTCAACACGAATATTATTACTCAAACTTTTTAAGTCAATAATTTAGCTTAAAAAAGCTAAACACAAAAAAAAGTTGCTATTCGCTTGAATAGCAACTTTTTTTAAATTAATGAGGCTTATTTTATTACCCCTAGCTCCTTACCAACTTTCGTAAAAGCAGCAATAGCTTTATCTAAATGATCTTTTTCATGTCCTGCTGAGATCTGAACACGGATACGCGCCTTTCCTTGAGGAACAACTGGATAATAGAATCCAATGACATAAATACCTTCATCCAACATCTTCGAAGCAAACTCTTGAGCTAATTTAGCATCATAAAGCATGACAGGAACAATTGGGTGAAATCCAGGTTTAATATCAAATCCTGCTTCAGTCATTTTATCACGGAAGTATTTTGTATTATCTTCCAATTTATCACGAAGCTCAGTAGTTTCGCTCAACATATCCAACACTGCAACCGAAGCACCTGCAATCGCCGGAGCTAATGTATTAGAGAATAAATATGGACGAGAACGTTGGCGAAGCATATCGATAATTTCCTTACGACCTGAAGTAAAACCTCCTGACGCACCACCTAATGCCTTACCTAAGGTACCAGTGATAATATCCACACGGTCGATTACATTGAACAATTCGTGAGTACCACGACCTGTTTTACCAATAAAACCAGAACAGTGCGACTCATCGATCATCACCAATGCTTCGTATTTATCTGCTAAATCACAGATTTTATCTAATGGAGCAACTGATCCATCCATTGAAAATGCACCATCAGTAACAATAATTCTATGACGAGCACCTGAAGCTGCTTTCAACTGCGCTTCTAAGTCTTCCATATCACAGTTCTTATAACGGAAACGTTGTGCCTTACACAAACGAACACCATCGATAATCGAAGCGTGGTTCAGCTCATCAGAGATAATCGCATCCTCAGCACCTAACAATGGCTCAAATACACCACCATTCGCATCAAATGCCGCAGCATATAAAATAGTATCTTCTGTACCTAAGAATTTCGAAATCTTAGCTTCCAATTCTTTGTGGACATCTTGAGTACCACAAATAAAACGAACTGAGGACATCCCATAGCCATGGCTATCAATAGCCGCTTTCGCCGCTGCAACAACCTTCGGATGTGAAGACAATCCTAAATAGTTGTTTGCACAGAAGTTAATAACTTCCTGTCCAGTACTAATTTTAATATCTGCTCCTTGTGGAGTTACAATAATGCGTTCTTCTTTGTATAATCCTGCATCCTTAATTTCTGCAAGTTCCTTTTCAAGAGCCGGTTTTAAAGTTTTATACATAGTATTTCAATTAATCCGCATAAAGATAACCTTTTTTTATCTCTCCTAATTACGAAAACGATTGTTCAAAATACATGAACTCATGAAACCCAATACAATAGCCCTTAAAAAAGAAAAAGGAATCATTTCTGATTCCTTCCTTTTTCTCTATTTAATCCGTTTCCAAGACTCTGTACGCCCGATTAAACTTATTCCGATGTAACCTCGGATATCCAGCTGATCATTCCCTTTCAAGGTCATTTTACAGCTGTAAGTCTTTCCGGACTTAGGATCATAAATCTCACCATCAACATAAGTCTTGCTGTCTTTACGGAAATTGGTCAGGATTTCTAATCCTTGAATATTCCGCGACCGCAACTTTGGATCTGGATTTTTAACATCTTTCTTCGCGGCATCTTTTATCCAATAAAGCTTGCCGTAAAACTTATCATTCTTTTTGTAAATCTCAATTCTGCCCTCTCCGCTCTGGTTTTCCCATTTCCCTAAAATCGGATCATTATTCTGAGCAAATAATGTTATAGTAAATAATAAGGCACAGAATGTTGCAACTAGTTGTCTCATAACCTTCATGTTTAAAATTGTTGGTTGAATATACATATATTTTTCTATGTTAGCATAATAATATTTTTGTTACCCCTAAAATTAACGCCTTTTAAACCGCTTTATTGGCATTAATTTTGAACCATTTTCGTACACACAAATAATTTAAGTTATGAGGTTCATTATTAGTCTCTTAGTCACAGGTTTAGTCGTTGCAATCGCGTCCTGGATCATTCCTGGTGTAACTGTAGCTGGTTTCGGATGGGCTATCCTAACGGGTTTGGTTATTGGCTTGGTAAATGCAATTGTAGGTGGAATTCTACGTTTATTTACTTTCCCATTAAATTGGTTAACTTTTGGTCTTGTATCATTTATCATCACCGTGTTGATGATTATGTTATCCGATAAAATCATGGGATCAAAATTTGATGTAGCAGGATTTTGGCCAGCTTTCTTCTTTGCAATTATCGTTGCTGTTATTGAAATGATAATCGGCCGTATGGGAAGCGATAACAAATAAAAACTCAAAAAACCACTATTTTAAAACAAACAGAACGCCTAGCTTATTTGCTGGGCATTCTTGTTTTATCCAAATCCTAGGTCAATTTGCATTAAAAAAGGGCTTGACCATCACAGCCAAACCCCATAGTATAAAGAGAAATTTTAATCCTATTTTGATTTTTTCTTCATTTTATTGATCCAAATCATTACTCCTGTAACAGGCAATGATGTCGCAATTAAACAAGAAATGAAATATAGCAGTTTCGTAAATGGCCCATAGATATCACCAATATGCAAAGCCTTGATCGAAGCTGAAGCTCTTTCATTAAATGGCTTCTCACGAAACAAATCTCTTTCCAACACTTCACCACTATATTGATCTAATACTAATTTATCCCCTGCAGATGGTGCAAAAAATCCCACTCTGTTCTTACTGATTGATACAGTTCCGACACTATCTTTCGCAAAATTGATCGTAACATCCCCATCATAAGGAAGGATTTTATTCACCGCCAAGATCGTTTCCTCAATATTCAAAGCTTTCTTTCCATCAGCAGGAATATTGGATAATACCGGAGCCTTTTCCACTTTTGCTGCATCTGGAGACTTGTATGTTCCCCAGGTCTTTTGCCAACCAGCACGGTACCAGTCAAATGACCAGAAAGGACCAGTTACGGCCATAAAGAACAATATAATACAGCTGTAAAAACCTAACGTATTATGTAAATCATGGTTCACGCGTTTCCAATTCGCATTCCAACGAATATTTAAACCATTCTTCCATGATCTCAACTTATTCGGAAACCAGATTACAATCCCGGTTATTACTCCTAACAAAAACAATAAGGTAGCCGTCCCTGTAATCCAAGATCCCAATTTCCTGTTTTCAACTCCTTCAAAAATGGGTTCTTCAATTTCATTTAATAACAACCAACGGTGCAAGCTAAACATCTTACCCATAAACTCAGCTGTCTTAGTCTTCACATCACTTGGATCACCAATGATTTGTCCAGTATATGGATTCACAGCCAATTGATTTGCTCTTGGTCCACGACCGCCTCCAGGACCTCCAGGTCCCGCTTTCGCAGCTGCTGGAGCAGCAGGTTTTCCTCCTGAAACTTCTTTATTCTCGGATTTCCCTATCTCGGCTTGAGCTGGTGCCGCTTTCTCAGGCTTCGTACTTTCAGCCTCTTTTCCTTCCCCTTCTTTTTCTTTCTTATTGTACATGAACATGGTCGTTGCATTCTCTGCAAACGGAACCTTAACACCTACAATCTTGCCATTTACCTCCGGCTCTACTATTGACAAAAGCTCATCAGCATTTTTCTTAGTTCCTTCAACTTTTACCTTATTGAACTCTGGCATTGCCATCGCCCTAATCTCAGTGTTGTAGGTATAGATTGTCCCTGTGATACAAACAATGAAGACTACAATTCCTGAAATCAACCCGCCCCATAAATGGATGTCGTTGAACAGCTTCCGCACCTTCATCCAGGTTGTTGATTTTCTTACTTTTTTACTCATTTTTCTCTTTGTACTATTTAATGAAAAAATCAGGTGAGCAATTGAATGCACACCTGAATTGATAAATTATTGATGTATTAATAAATACCTATGTATTGATTTCCAGTTTTGTTGACAAGCTTCGCTCCAACAGTCATCGCTCCTGTTTTTCTATTGAAAACATAAATGTTTCCATCTTTACCTACGGCAGCAACAGCAATAAATACATCATCTCCTTCTAAAGCAATGTTTTGAATTTGACGGAATTTTAAATCTGCCTCACCTGGTATATCGTATTTCTTAGCAGTATTATTTTTCAAGTCAACTCTAGCGATATAACCACCATTTCCAGCAACATTATAAACTACATAGCCAATACCATCACCAACATATTTCCAAGTCTCAATGTAAGAGTCCTTAACTCCTAAAGCTTGATCCAAGCTAAATACATAAGAAGCATCATAATCATTGGTAGAGCTGTTAATTCTTAAGATTTTTGAACCACCTGTACCAGCAGCCTCACCAGATGTTGCCTGATAAACATGACCATCCGTACCAACATATTGCATCGTACTACGGTAGCCATTTGTATTACCTCTAGTTTTATTTGAAGTGATAACTTTTGGATTCGATAAGGATGGGTAATCCAATACCAATGTTTTAGCCCAGCTTTTTTCTCCAGTTCTGTCTGTTGCCCAAGTTGGTTTACCATCTGTTCCTAGTGTGAATTGCTTGGTATTGTCTTTAGAAACTGCAGCACCAATAAATACTTTATTACCCGCTTTATTGATTACAGGAACATCAATACGGCTAAAATAATAACCAGCAGCAATCTCTTCTGCAGTCATTTTTAATTCAAACTTATTGGTCTCTGTGATTCTAGGATTGTTCAAATCCAATGAAATTACATCAATAGCCGAAGATCTTTCCTTATAAACAAAATTCGGAGCTGAACCTGTGTAAACAACATCATTACCTGCCGCCTTAACAGCAACTCCAATTCCTTCCGCTGCTTTTAACCAACGTGGTGAGGTACTTACATAAGTCGCCGTTTCAACTTCCGGACCATCTGGCGTTAAATTCTTGCCGCCACGAACTCTATATTTATTGAAAATACCACCATCATCACCCGTATATTGGATGTTATACAAATATTTCCCGTCAGCAGATCCTTGTAAACGCGCTGTTCTTGATGACTTAACATGCAAGCCTTGGTCAAATACATTTACTGAAAAACTTGGATTCTTCGCCTCTTCCGGTTTCATACTGAAAACCATGGTCCCAGCATTACCATCACCTGGCTCGGCATCCATCAATGCCCCAGAAACTGTAATCCAACGAATATTATCTTCTACCTCAACTTCAGGTCCTGAACTATCCTTAGAACAACTTGAAAAAGTTATGTTTGATGCAATTGCCGCAAGTACAGCAAACTTTAAGAGATTCGATTTCATATGATTATTATTTGAGAGTAATTATATTTTGTTAATTGAGTAATTCAGCTTTAAATAAAACCCACGCCCTGGCTTTTGAACCGCAAAATTGTCGTAGATCTCCGCGTTAAAAATATTCTTGACATCCAATGCCACAATTATCTTCTTGCTCGGAAAAACATAACTCATACCAAGATTCTGTGCATACTGCGAAGGAGTAATGAAATTATCCGATTCTGGCCAAACCGTGCTGAATGGTGCCACATAGCCAATATTATAGAAGAGGTTTAATTGAGATGATTTTTGAATCAAATTATCCAGACGATAATGGATATTTCCATTCATGGTGTAAAAAGGTTCGTTTGGAATTTGCTTATTGTAATAGGTCATCTTTTGACCTGTCGTCGCATCAAACTCCTGCTTGAACAATGAATTGAATTTTGAAAAGTTAAACATCAAACTCAACTTATCTTTATAGCCATAACTGAATTCTCCTTCAAAACCCAAGGATTGTGATTTACCTAAGTTTACAAACTGGGTCAACTCTATTTCTTGGCTGTTTATCAATTCATTCGCCCTTGGCATAATTCTATCTTTGGTGTTTCGCCAAAACACATTGGTCCCCAGCACAAATTTGTTATCGCCAAATTCAAACGTTCCTAAACGAAATCCAGCATTATAATTATCACTGACTTCAGGCAGTAGAACAGAGTTTGACAAAACATTATCTTCAGGGCTACCAAAAATCTCATTGTCTGAGGGCATGCGAACAGCCTTTTCAGCTGAAGTCAATAGAATAAACTGGTTAAATAATTTATAAGATACCGCCAAGCCATATCCTGAGTTAAACCTGTTATCACGAATTTCATCCTTCACGATAACAGTCTGACCATTTTCTATTACACCCTTATATTTGATATCTCCCAACGATTGCTGGTAAAGCTTGTAGAATAGATTCGTCGTTAATTTATTATTGAAAGTCTGGGCTTCATAATTAAAGGAAAATACGCTCTTAGATAAATCATTTGAACTATTTACCCCTGAATTACCATCCTTGATCAATAAGTTTTTGTCCTTACGATCAACTGTATAAAACACATGGTTTACAGATAATCTATGTCCTGAGAAAATATCATAACTAAGATTCGAACGGATATTCGTCACCTGACGATTAATATCTGTCAAGGAAGGTTTCCCTTGTTGTGCCCCATCGCTACGTTTAACAGGATTACCCTTAAAATCTATGCGGATCTGCCCATCCCAGTTATATGCCCATGGAATAGTATCCACGATATTGGTATTACGGAAACTATGCACCGCATTTAAATTCAACCTCAAACCCGGTACAAATAAATCCTTCTTATTATAGGTCAAGCTTAATACATTCGCCGTAGCATCTGAGGTCCTGCCCATATAAGGAGTCCCCATCGTCTGGCCATGCTGAATTTCTTTATGTGAATCTGAAATATTATACCCTAAGAAAAAGACATCCGCCCATTTTACATCCGTAAAACCAAATTCAAAACGACCTGAAATTGCTTTATAACCATCAAAGAAACGTTTTGTCCGGTAATTACGTTGCACTACTCCATCTGGCATGATGTATTTTGAAAACTTCCCCCAAATCTCATAGTCATTATCAGAATTTAAGAAACTCCCTGAAACCCGAGCCGTAAATCCATTTTTGGAATTTCTATATAATCCACTCACATCCGATTGGGTTGTATTGAAAGAACCGTATGAAACAGATGCCGATAAATTATTGGTAGAAGTTCCTTTTTTAAGAACAATATTGATAGCACCACCCAATAAATCCCCACTTAAATGCGCTGGCAGAACACCCTTATAAACCTCAACCCGCTCAATCATCGATGGAGGAATATTATTTAGATTAAAGGAAGAACCATAGGTGGAAATCTCTATCCCGTCAATAAAAATCCCAACTGAACGACCTGTCATCCCATTTAGGTTATATTGAACTTCTGATCCTAATCCGCCACTCTGACGAACCCGAACTCCAACCGTACGATCTAATAGCTCATTGGTTTGGATATTACGAGTAGATGCTTCCTTTGTCTCAATCACATTAACAGCAAAACCCTTGGTCTCAATCTCGCGTTTGACCGAATTTCCTTGAACTCGAACCTCGTCTAAACTGATGTCTCCACGCGGATCAATATGAATATGTAAATCATAACTCTCCTTTTTAACATCCAGGGGAAGTCTTTTGGGTTTGATTTCAATAGATGTTACTAAAATCGTTTGCTTCCCATAAGGTACAGCCTCTAATTTATAGAAACCATTATGGTCTGAAACACTTGCAATTGGTGTCCCTTCAACTCGAACAGTCGCCTGAGCAACCGCAGTGCCATCTAATAAATGAACCTTACCTGTAATAGTAGAAGTCTGTCCATAAACGATGGTACAGAGGATAAAAAATAAATTGGTAAGGTAAAATTGTTTCATTATTACAGAATAATATACTAACTTCGACTTTCTTTAGAACAAGTCTAAATAAATACTGCTGCAAATGTAGAATTATTCTAAATAGCAAAATGACGCAATCGGAAAAAAAAGCTACGCAATCGGAAAAATTATCGGAATCCAATAACAGTTTGTCAGCTAACATGCTGGAACTGGGGACTCTTATGTATTTTACGGTCTTAAAAGGTCGCCAAAGATTCAACTTTATTTCCCCAATTGAAGGCTATTTAAATCTATTGATCCTCGATGACTCAGCAAATTGTACCATTCAAATACAACAAGAAACCTACCTCCTCAATGCTGGAGACAACTTATTAATCCATTTGAATAAGGCTGACTTGTTCGACCTCAAAAGCATCTGCCTTGACAATCGAATTCTTTTAATGTTGATCCCGAGCGATAAACTTCTTGCATTTCACGATAAGTATATCACTGATAAAAACAGGTTTCAACATGGTCTTTTGACCAAAGCAGACGCAAGAATTGAACTTTCTCTGCAACAGATCTTTGATCTTTATGAAGCTGATTCTTATATCAATCAGTTGAAAATTCAATCCCTTCTGTTGGAAATCATTATTCATCAGGTGGAAAGTCTGTATGTAGAAAATGAAAACAAAGAAATCATCGTCAATAAAAACCATTATGACAAAATTCAGATGGCCAAGAAATTAATCGATGAGGATCTTTCAAAAAATCATACAATTTCAGACTTAGCCAAGTCGGTAGGAACCAACGAACAGTATTTAAAGAAACATTTCAAGCAATTCTATGGTAAGACCATCATGAATTACATCACTGAAATGAAAATGGAGCATGCTAAAAAGCTTATTTTAATGGGAAAATACCGCATCTCTGATGTGGCCCGAATGACAGGTTATAAACATTCAACCCATTTTACAACCGCTTTTAAAAAGTATTTCGGAATCATCCCAAATTCCTTGCGCTATACCTTCTTGATCGCTCATGAAGGTGTGCAAGCCTTGCCGGATATCCTAAATAATATTCACATATTTTAAAACTCTTTATCCTTAATAATTACAAAAAAAACCGGATTGTTTAGACAACCCGGTTTTTCTTTGCTTCTGATTTATTAAAACTTATAACTCAATGTTCCTGTAAAACTTCTTGGCGGAATAGGGTTCACACTATAATTCTCATGAACATAGTAATTGAAGGCATCTCCAATATTGCTCACTTTTCCCAGGATACTCCAATTTTTATAACTATAACCCGCAGAAAAATCAAATGTGCTGAATGGATCCACGGCAATCAATCGGTCTAAACCATCCTTGATATTTGCTTTGGTATTATTCCATCCTGCATTCCTTTTACCTGTGTAAAAGGCTGATAAACCAAGTTTCAATCCTTTCAAATTACCATTTTGGAAAGTATAAAAAGCCGTTCCATTGGCTGTATGAGCCGTTGTCCCAACCAAACGAACCCCTTCAACATTCCCTAAATCATTGGTTTCCAAATATCGCATAAAGTTATAGCTATAACCTGCCATGATATTTAACCCCTCTGAAATCTTACCTGTTAAATCCAACTCAACTCCATCTGAAGCTGTTTTACCAGTAAATTCCTTCATATTTACATCAACTTTGGTCGGATCTGTTGGGATAATAGACTGTGCAAATCTATTATTTACAATTCTATACCAAGTCAGATTCGCTGATAATCTACCTTTAAAGAAATCATTTTTTACCCCTGCCTCGTATTGATCAATTACAGACGGTCCCATAGGCTGATAATTGATATCATATCCTGAATTAGGAGTGAAATTATTAGAATAACTTACAAAGATACTCGTAGTCGGAATAGGTTGATAAATAAAGGCAAACTTAGGAGACCATGCTTTATCTACCTTATTGCCCATGTCAACATCATCTTTTCCTTTATTTGGAGTAACTGTCGTCTCGCCTTTCGCATAGTCGTAAACCTCCGCATTTTGGGTAGTTTGATGGGTATAACGAATACCTGCCAACACTTTAAATTGTTCCGTTAAGGAGATCAAATCCTGAACAAATACACCATAACGGTAGATATCCGTACTGGTTCTGGTTTTTAATCCAACTCCTGGCATATCCGTACGCTTAATCGAATTATACGGATCAAAGATATTTATGGTATCATAAACCGCGTTTGGCGCTACATTGAGCCCATTCGCAAAAATATTGAAGGCATAATTCTTCGTGTTCGATTGGTCCGCATCTGCTCCAATGACAAGCTGATGTTTCAGACCTCCTGTTTTTAGGTTTCCACGTAAATTAACTTGTTGATTGAAAGTAATCTCATCCTGTTCTGTTCGATTTAAATTCCGAGGAAACATGGAAGACTTCGCTTGAATTCTTTCTGAACCATAATAATCCCGGCCATATTGCTGGTAACTCGCTATTGCTTGCAAATTCCAATTCTCTGAGAAAACATGCTCAAAATTTAATTGACCATTCTTAGAATTGGTTTTATTGAAAGCCCAGCCTGTATTCAAGAACGTATTTCGACCAACTTCTTTATTGATTTTTCCATCTACTGAACCAATTCCGAAATCTGGTGTATAATCAGATTTCAAATAATCGAACATCAGGTTAATACTAGTTTTATCTGAGATTTGATAGAGTAGGGAGGGGTTAATATAAAACCGTTTACTTTCAACATAATCGCGATAGCTTTCTGCATATTCTCCAGTTCCAACTACTCTAAATGCTAATTTCTTTGAAATAGGCCCATAAACATCCACAATGGGTTTATACTGATTATAACTACCTACACGCATCGAAACTTCACCACCATATTCAAACTTTGGCTTTTTAGTAACCAAATTGATAACCGCACCGCCAGTTACACCTCCATATAAAATCGCGGCACTTCCTTTTAATATTTCAACAGATTCCAAGGTGCTGGCCTCAATCGATCCACCATTATTTGTTCGGGCGTCGTTTTTAAAGATATTATTGGCACCTAAGCTATATCCACGAGCATAAAAATTCTCATTGACACCACCACGATTCGCCCCCATAGCAACTCCATTCGCATTCTTCAAAGCATCACTCAATCTATTTACCTGTTGGTCGGCAATGACTTGCTTGTTTATAATTTGAACCGCTTGTGGCAAGTCCCGATCAATAATCCCTGCCTTGCCTACATTCAGTACTTTATCATTGATCGAGTTGTATCCTGTAACTTCTACTTCCTGGATTTTTTGATTCGATTGCCTTACTACTATGGTTCCTAATTGCGTAGTGAATTCCTTTGGATTTACATATACGGATTCCTTGTCATAGCCAACCCCTGTGATTTCAACGTTGAACGAACCAGAAAAGGGAATATACAATTCGAAGTACCCATTGGCATCCGACATCGTTACTTGATCCTGAACCTTTACATTTAATCCCGAAATGGATTCATTGTTATTGCTGCTGACTTTACCCTTTAAGGTGGTTTGTGCATTCGCTGCAGTAAAAATAGTAGTTGCTCCTATCAGAGCTAATATATATTTTGTCTTCATTACCTTTATTTGTACTAATTCTAAATAGTATGCAAAAGTAACCTTGACTTGAATAGCAAAAAATAAACAATCCGACAAAAACTTTAATAATCCGAAATTTTTAATAAACATTTCATTTATACAGCTTTCTTCCCATCAAATCAGCCTGCTGAAAACAAGGACATTAAAAAAGCAGCTGTCCGATGTGGACAGCTGCTTTCCTTAATTAATATATACTTTATTAAAATTTCCAACGAACGAAAGCCTCTATTGCTTCGTAGTTCGCAAGGCCTAATTGATGATATAGACCCGCTGTTTCACTAGTACGGTCTTCCGCACGAACCCAAAATTCTCTTGGATCATCTCCTGGGAATACAGGAAGATCTTTTTGAGATTGGTGTTTGAAAATCGCCAAACGCTTGCGCTTTACTTCTTGTGGTGAAAGTGGTACAGCCATTTCGATATCATGAATAGGATACTCATGCCATGCTCCTCTGTATAACCATAACCAACAATCCTTAGTCCATTCATCTGTCTCTCTTAAACGCAATAATGCTTCTAAGATAATGTCGAAACAAACTTTGTGGGTTCCATGTGGATCCGCGAAATCACCAGCAGCAAAAACCTGTTGTGGTTTTACCTGACGTAATAATTCCATGGTTTGTTGAATATCATCCTCAAAATCAATCTCTTTGGAGAATTTACCACGATCGTAGAATGGAAGATCCATAAAGTGAATATTCTCATCTGGAAGACCAACAAAACGTGCTCCAGCAATTGCTTCACCCTTACGGATTAATCCCTTAATAGTTCTGATAATTTCAGGATCTACTTGATTTGGTTGTTTTACTTTGAAAAACTCACGTGCATCGTCATAGATCTTACGAGTTACCCCATTGTCATCTTCAACAACAACGGCATAGTCTTGTACAAACTCTAAATAACGCAATACATCATCATCCCATACGGCAGTGTTACCTGAAGTTTGGTATGCCACATGCACATTATGACCTTGATCTGCCAAACGAATGAAAGTACCACCCATGGAGATCACATCATCATCTGGATGTGGAGAGAATAATATTACATTTTTATGTGCCGGTTCAGCTCTTTCAGGGCGATTAGAATCATCAACCCCTGGTTTACCACCTGGCCAACCTGTAATAGTACGTTGTAAATCATTGAAAATACGGATGTTAATACTATAAGCAGTACCTTGCTCAGTAATCAATTGAGCCATACCATTATTGTTATAGTCATCATCTGTAAGTTTCAGAATAGCTTTATCCAAATGTAAGGAAAGCCATACCACAGCCTTTTTAACTAAATTATCAGTCCAAACAACATCATGCGCTAACCAAGGCAAGTTGAACCTCGTCAATGCTGAGGCTGCATCCTCGTCTAGAATAAACTCTACATGGTCAGACATCTGTAGATAAGTCGCTGGAATATCCGAAGAAATTTCACCTTCAACTGCTTTTTTAACAATTTCCGCTTTCTTCTCATTCCACGCCATCAAAACAATTTCCTTGGCTTTAAAAATTGTTCCAACACCCATCGTAATCGCTTTTGTAGGTACATTTTCCTTACCACCGAAATCGCGTGATGCATCTCTTCTTGTAAGGTCATCTAAGGTTACTAAGCGAGTACCTGAGTTTGGCGCTGAACCTGGCTCGTTAAAACCAATGTGTCCTGTACGACCAATTCCCAATAATTGAATATCCAAACCTCCTAAACTGGAGATCTTCTGCTCATATGCTTCACAAAATTTTTGGACATCTTCCGGCGCTAATGTACCGTCCGGAATGTTGATGTTCTCTCTAGGAATATCAACTAGATTGAACAAATGCTTGTTCATGAATGCTACATAACTTTGCTCCGCAGTAGGTAACATCGGATAATACTCATCCAAATTGAATGTTACTACATTTTGGAAGCTTAAACCTTCTTCTTTATGAAGACGAACAAGTTCTTTGTAGACTTTAATAGGCGTTGCTCCTGTGGCTAATCCAAGAACAGCCTTTTCCCCTTTCGCATCCTTGTCTTTGATAATCGAAGCAATGCGCTCAGCAACTTTAACAGATGCCTCGTCTTGAGAGGGATAAACCGTTACCGGAACTTTCTCAAACCGGGTTTCCTCTAATAAATTTAATCTTGCCATTTAAATTGAAAAATACCTTAGTGAGCCTCAAATTTAACAATTTATAAGGCTGTCAAAGCAAAAAATACAAATCTTTTTATTTTTATCGCCATTTTTGGCAAAAATCACAGCCAATGCAATTATTTTAATCATTAATTATCCCAACCACACTACTATTATTTATTAATTTATTTTTTTCTACTATAGAACATCAAGAAAATTTTACAAAAAATAATCTACCAATTAAGTAGTTTATTTATAATTTTGTCGAACAGAAATCAACATATGAAGAATTTTATATTATTTATAGCATTCATCCCCAGTTTATTATTCGCTCAAACGAAGGAAGAACTCATTGCTCAAGTCAAAGCAAATCCTAAAGAAATCAGCTCCATTCGTCTAATTCAGAAGGTCGGTGGTTATTACCCTGATTACAATGAATTAGCAGCATTATTTAAAAAACTAGATAAAAAAGTTAGAAAATCTAATGAAGGAAAGCTCTTTGACCGCTATTTAGATGCATTAAAAAACACATTGCCCGGAAAAACTTCACCAAGCATTACTCAATTGGACTTAACTGGTGAACCTTATTCCTTATCAGATTTAAAAGGTAAATATGTTCTGATTGACTTTTGGGCATCATGGTGTCCTCCTTGTCGAGAAGAAAACCCTAAATTGGTAAAAACCTACGCCGAATTTAAAGACAAGAATTTTGAAATCCTTGGTGTTTCTTTCGACAGAGAGTTTGATGCATGGGCTAAAGCGGTAAAAGATGATAATCTGACTTGGAAACATGTATCCGATCTTCAAGGCTGGGATAATTCAGCAAGTATAGCCTATGGTATTAAAGCCATTCCTCAAAATATCCTCGTCGACCCACAAGGTAAAGTGATTGCTAGAAACCTTCATGGGGATGACCTGAATAATAAATTAAGAGAATTACTGAAATAGAGATATTCCAAAACACAAAAAGGATTCAAGTTAAACTTGAATCCTTTTTTTATTTCCTTTATTGGCTATTAATCCAGCCTATAAGCTACAACGCTATTATTCAAAAAGGTAGGAACATATAAAATTCTTTCCTTTTGATTATAACCTAGATCTGCCGTTTTCATTTTACCTTGAACATCAAGAAGCTCAGTTACGGTTCCATTGGCAGCGATATGATAAATCAATCCGCCCCAACAAGTAACCAAAAAGCTACCATCACCTACGGGTTCTAATCCATCTCCTCCAAGCTTCAATCCTTTTGCAAGTACCGTATATCCTTTGTTAGGCTCAATCTTGCAAAGCTCCGGACCTACCATCGCATATAAAACCCCGTCAATAACTCTCAATCCATTGACATCCTTCAAATCTTTCATATATAAAGAGGGTTTATTATTATGAATTAAATAGATTTCTCCTCTTCTGGTATCAGATACATAGACCTTACCATTTTTATCAACCGTAACATCATTCAGGAATTGAGCATCAGGAATCTTGATTTCATTGATAACATTGCCAGTAATCATATCAATTACGACCACTTGATCAATATCAGCTACATAAAGTAAATCCTTGTGCATCGCCAGACCTTTCGGAGCATTTAATCCTTGTACCCAAGTAGCATCTTTTAAACTACCATCCATATTCAATATTGCAACACCGCCTTTACCATCTTTGGCAACACCATCGCCATCAATCAATGAAACATATAAAACTGATTTATCTGCATCGTATAAGACCGATTCAGGAGTCGGCAATTGCTCTTTAGATTCCCATAATTGGGTCAATTTCGTCTGACCAAAGCCTAGTTGTGAACATAAGACCAAAAGTGAAATAAATAATGTCGTTTTCATATATAGTTGTTTTTGACGCGATTAAATATAAATATAAGATTTTTTTAAAGGTTTTTGATAGCTTTTAAGCGATTATTACTTATTTTCAACCACACTCAATTCTAAACTTAAAAAATAATAACAAGAGAATATGAAACCATTCTTGGACGAAAATTTTTTGTTGCAAAGCCAAGTAGCAGTAGAACTGTACCATGATTACGCCAAAGATCTCCCAATAATAGATTATCACAATCATTTACCTCCAAATGAAGTAGCTTCGAATAAGCAATTTTCAAATATCACGGAAATTTGGTTGCAGGGAGACCATTATAAATGGCGAGCCATGCGTGCAAATGGAATTGATGAAAAATATATTACTGGAAATTCCTCGGATCTCGACAAATTCAAGAAATGGGCTGAAACTGTTCCTTACACCTTGAGAAATCCACTTTATCACTGGACACACTTAGAACTTCAACGTTATTTTGGTATCCATGATTTACTTTCTGCAGATAATGCTAATCAAGTTTTCGAGAAAGCCAATCAGGACCTTTCCAAACCTAATATGTCAGTCCATGGTTTGTTGGAACAGATGAAAGTCGAAACTATCTGTACCACAGACGACCCCATTGACTCTTTGGAATTCCATCAGGCATACCTTAAAAATCCAGGTAAGTTCAGTATGTTCCCTGCTTTCCGTCCTGATAAAGCCATGGCCCCAGAAAATAAAGAAGCCTTCAATCAATATGTGAATAAGCTTGCTGAAGTTGCAAATACAGAAATAAACAGTCTCCAAGACTATTTGGACGCTCTAAAATCAAGACATGATTACTTTGCTGAAAATGGCTGCTGTGTATCAGATCATGGCCTAAGCCATCTTTACGCCGAAGATTTTACTGAATCTGAAATCAATGCGATCTTTAAAAAGCTGAGATCTGGAAACAACCTGAGCCTAGAAGAAGTCAATAAGTTCAAATCAGCCCTATTGATTCAATTCGCAGAATGGGATCATGAAAAAAATTGGGTGCAACAGTTTCATGTGGGCGCATTTAGAAACACGAACTCGGGTTCCTTACAAAAATTAGGACCTGATACGGGCTTTGATAGTATCGGTGATTATTCTCAGGGATTAAGTTTAGTGAAATTCTTGGATCGTTTATCAGCAAATGACAAACTCGGAAAAACAATACTTTATAATTTAAATGCTTCCGATAACGACCTGTTCGCCGCGATGTGTGGAAACTTCAATGATGGAAGTATTGCTGGAAAAATTCAATTTGGTTCAGCTTGGTGGTATCATGACCAAAAGGATGGTATGACCAAACAGATCAATAGCCTCTCAAACATTGGCTTAATCAGCCGTTTTGTGGGGATGTTGACCGACTCCAGAAGCTTCTTATCTTTCCCAAGACATGAGTACTTCAGAAGGTTGTTATGTAATATCTTCGCTGAAGACATCGTAAATGGCGAACTTCCACATGATATTAAATGGATTGGCAAAATAATTCAGGATATCTGTTATTATAATGCCAAAGCCTATTTTCCTTTCAACAATCAAAAATAAATCAGGATTTTTCCAGATTTAACCATTTTGGAACAGGTGGAGCTTCATACGCCTCCATTTGTTCCAATAAATCCTCAATATTATCAGCATATAAAATCATCCTTTGATTTTCCTCCTTCAATAACCCCGTATCCACCATATGCTGAATAAATGCAATCAGATGATCATAAAATCCATTAATATTTAATATCCCTATTGGCTTTTTATGTAGTCCTAACTGACCCCATGTAGTCATTTCAAATAACTCCTCCATGGTTCCAAAACCTCCCGGCAAGGCAATCACCCCATCACATAGAGCATTCATTTTTGCCTTGCGTTCATGCATCGTATCAACTTCGATCAAAGTTGTAATTCCGTTATGACCAATTTCCTTGCTATTCAAAAACTGTGGAATAACCCCAATTACCTGACCTTGATTCTCCATAACCGCATCCGCAACAGCACCCATCAAGCCTACTCTGCCTCCCCCATAAACTAAAGTAATCCCACGCTCAACAAATACACGACCAACCTCACGAGCTGCATTCACAAAAGTCCCCTCATGTCCAGGACTTGAAGCACAAAAAACAACTATTTGATTTAATTTCATTGAATAAAGTTATACAATCCACCCGAAAAGTCTATACCCGAATCACAAAATCTACCCCAATTTGCTTTCATTGTTAATTGAAATTTGTGGTCAACATACATCAGGGACAGACATCGGTCTAAATACTCTATACTAAATACTAAATACTAAATACTTCAAAAACCAAAAGGCCCCAGTTTGGGAGACTGAGACCTTTATTAACTAAACATTGAAACAAAGTTCTTTATTAGTTCACTGACACCCGATCTTTTTCCTCATTTTTCGAGTCACTTTTACGGATTTGTTGTTTTAAGTTTCCGAATTTATATGTGAAAGTCAAGCGGACTGTTTGATTATCATTGTATTGACGAATTCTTGAACGAAATTCGTTGAAATCTGTATCTAAATTATTTCTACTGCTCCTGAATACATCGGTCATCGCCAATTTTAAAGAGCTTTTCTGATCTTTAAAGTTGTAGTTTACACCCAAGTCGGTATTAATTCTACCCTGGATTTTAAACAGGTTGTATATAAAAGGCGTGTTTCCATTGACTGAGGCCTCGAATGACCATTGTGGATTTACCCTGAAATTATGAAAGCTATTTGCTTGGATAAAAAAGGATCCACGGTCAACAACCGAACCGGCGATAGGACCTTTAAAATGCATATAGATTCCCGTAATATTATTATTCATCGTCCAGAACTTACCAACTTTGAACGGTATATTCATGTTTAAATAGGAGGTTACAGAACGACCTAAGTTCTCTCTGGTCACCCATGTCTCATTCTTGATAGAGTCTTGACCCATACTTTCAACAATCGCATCGTTCGTAATATCAGTTCCTAAGGTGAAATTGAACATTTGCATCAGCGTATAGTTCAATGTGAAACCATGCGTATACTGAGGCTTAACATCTGGATTACCTAATTGATACGTTTTCTCATCAATATAATATCTGAACGGATTCAAGAACCTATAATTAGGACGAGTTATTTTCTTTGCATAGCCCAAGGAGAAAATATGATTCTCACTTAAGTTATAACCTAGGTTCGCCGATGGGAACCAATCCAAGTAATCCCTTTCAAAATTCTCGCCTGTGGATACAAATTCTGAATTCGATTTCGTGTATTCTGCACGGATGCCAACTTTGGTAGTCCATTTACCGAAGGCTCTGCTGTAATCCATATATCCCGCAGCAATTTGCTCATCATAAATAAAATGATTTGATCGATTAGCGATATTTTCCCAAACATCCCCTTTTAACCGATCATAGATCATGTTATTATCAGACTGAACTTTACTGTATTTCAATCCAGCTTCTAAGTTTCCTTTCTTGAATGGTTTTACATAATCCAATTTCCCAACATAAATATCAATATCGGTTGGCATGATACTACGATCAAATGTTTCCGGCTTTACCAAGGATCCATTTGGAAATTCCATACGATTATGGTAATTCATGTTCGCATCATTATTGAAAATACTCCAGTCTAAGTCCAAGGTCAATTTCTGACCCAAAGTATCCATCTTATATTCATTATTGAAGTTCAGGGAAACACGACTTAAACTCATATCATTCACTGCTGGTGACCTCAAAATGGAATCAATCACTGAAACCGATTTCCCAATCGTTGTCGCACTTGTATTTTCTGAATCTTCAGAGTATTTGTTGCCTGAAACCTGAAACATCATCGTATTATTTTCAGATGTTTTCTGCTCAATCCCAGCACGGAAGTTATGGCTATTATTTTTCTCTAAGATCTGTGCTTTTTGATCGAAATAAGTAATATTGCCCGCATTCCTAATCTCACGATATATATTCAACGTATTCTCTTCCTTATTATTGGTATATGCGTACGAACCAAACAAGGTTGTATTGTTCTTTTTATAATTGATATTTAAAGAAGTATTCCCTCTTGGATGTTTACCATGTGCCGCGCTAGCGATAAATGATCCATTAAAACCTTCTGTTTTGCTTTTCTTCAACACAATATTGATAGTCCCTACAGCACCTTCAGCATCATCTTTTGCCGAACGTGTAGTCGTTACTTCAACACTCTTGATTTGACTCGCGTCTGTAGATTTTAAAAATGTCGCCAATTGCTCTCCTGTCATATAGGTCTGACGCCCGTCAATAGTAACCGTTACACCCTGCTGACCCATCAATTGAAGGTTATCATCCTTATCAACACTTACACCTGGCGCACGCTTTACCACCTCTAATGCATTATTTCCAGCAGCTAAAGTCGAATTCTCAACGTTTAATACAAGCTTTCCATTCACATTTTGAACCAGAGGTGCTCTACCTTCAACAGTGACGGCCTCAATAGCTTGACTGCTTGGTGAGATCTTAATATCCTCAACCTCATAAGTCTTATCCCCAAGTTCGAAAACCGCAGATTTACTCTTGCCATACCCCACAGAACTTACCTCTATATAATATGAGCCCTTAGGTGCTTTGATGATTGTGTAAACTCCATTCTCGTCTGTAACAGCACTTTTGATTAATACATTTGCCGTACTTGACATTAAATATACCGAGGCCGAAACCACCGGTTGATTATCCTGATTGACGACCTTCCCCTTGATATCAGTATCCTGTGCCTTTGGATTTGCAAGGGCTTTCCCGACGACCGATGCAAGAAAAAGGATCATGATTGTAATTATTCTTCCCATTATAGTTTTTCGCTAGTTAGTTTTTTGTAAAATGTTTAATTGTTTTTTTTGCCCTTATGCGTTATTCTCTTCTGAAGACGCTTTTGCGCCTTCAGTAGTTGCTTCTTTATTTTCTTTTTTTAATTTTTCTTTCGCTTCCTCTTCAGCTTCCTTCGCTTTCTCCTCTGCTTCTTTCACTTTTTCCTCAGCTTCCTTCGCCTTCTCTTCCTCTAGCTTAAGAATACATTTCAATCCATTCTTGGTCATTATCCACTCTGAAAATTTCGATTCCTCTTTACCATGACATTCATGTGCCCAGATGTCACGAACTTTCCATTCCATATTTCGATTTAATAATACCTTCGTGCCCACAGGAAGGTATACATTCATCCGAACATGTTGATCGCGAATTAATTGCTTATCCTGTAATGCAAAATGACTATCAAACATTAAGTTATCCGCATTCTGATTCACTTGATAAGAGATTTTCGATGCCCGAGCTGATGCTGCTGCATAGGATGCCCCCTTAGCAATATAATTGTACTGTATATACGGTGCTTTCAAGGAATCAACTGGTTCTATATGAACCGAAATGTCATTCCTTAAGTAATTACCAATCAATAATCCATCTTTCCCATGATTGATTCTTTTCTTGATAAAGTCTTCATCTGTTGCCTTGATCACGCGAACATCATTCTCTGAAATAATATAGGTATCCTTTTTATCCAGTGTTTTCTCAACAGAAATTGTGCTTTCTTCTACAAAATCCTGATTAGTAACAACTACGAAGTATAAAATCATCACGATAGAAACTATCCAAGTAGCCAACAAAGTCATACTTGCATAATTATTCATCGGTCTTGTTTTAAACACGACCCGTAACATCACAAAAAACAAGGCTAGAAGTGGAATAATGATCGCTACAGTTCCCGAAAGAATAGCAAAAAATGCCGATGTTGGATCTAGTACCTCCAATGGTGGGAAGAATATAGGATTTTGATATCCCATGATGTTCAATACGTTGAACACGAAGAAGATAAACATACCTATGATACTCAACCCTGCCCAGATTAATACCAATACCGCTAAAATTTTTCCGATGATCGAGAAAAAAGATCCTAAAGAGTCTCCAACCGAACGTGCTCCTCGACTAATATGCTCGCCGGCCCCGGTAAAATTTTCACGAATACCTTTCATTTCTTCATCAAATGACTTCTTGAAATTATGAAGGTTCGCCTGCTCCCCACGCATCGCTAATTTATCCGCACGGGTTACTGCTTTTGGCATGACAGCCCATAACACGAAATACAATAACACGCCTGATCCACCAAACAAAAAGAATAAGATGAAAATTACACGAACCCATTTGGTCTCAATGTTGAAGTAATGGGCTAGACCACTACAAACACCACTTAAAACCTTATCATCCATGTCGCGCATCAACTTCTTAGATGTTAAATACTCCGTAAAGTTAGGCTCAGGGCTAGGTTCTTGAGCCGGTGCCTCTTGTGTCTGTCTAGCTTCATCGCCTTCTGCATAATCTGAAAATGCCGCTTTTGGCTCGGTCTCCATTCTAGGCTCATCGCCATTCTCCAACTCAAAATCGCTAACACGACCCATTTGAGATATCACTTGCTCAACATCCTCACGATTGATAACTTCCTTGCGCCCCGTTTGAATACGCTCCGAAAACATCTCTGCAATACGATTCTCTATATCCTCTAAGATCTCACGGCTATCTTCTGATTTTCCAAAATGTCTCTTAATCTCGATCATGTATGACCGAAGGGTTTCATAGGCATCCTCCTCAATGTGAAAGACGATACTATTTATATTGATTATTATTGTTTTGTTCATGACTTTATTTAGTTAATGGTGTAGTTAAGGTATAAGTTAAATTTCTCTGTTTTGTAGGGACGTCTCAACCGCAAAAAGTAATTCCTTCCATGTAACATCTAAACGTTTTAAGACCTCCATCCCCTCTAAAGTGATTTCATAATATTTTCGTGGCGGACCTGAAGTAGACTCCTTCCAGTTATAACTCAATAGACCATTGTTCTTTAATCTAGTAAGCAATGGATATAATGTCCCCTCAACCACCAACAATTCAGCTTTCTTTAATTCGCTGATAATGTCTGAGGCATATATTTCTCCCCGAGAAATAATTGAAAGAATACAGTATTCCAGTATTCCTTTCCTCATTTGGGTTTGTGTATTTTCAGCTATCATAACAATACAAAGATATATCCTTTGGATGGTACTTTGCAATACATAGTACTATATTTTTTCAATGTTTAATCACAACACACTGATTTACAGGAGAATAATTTTTTGTCCAACTTCCAAACATTCTTTTCAAAACCAAAAAAATTGTTATAAAAGCTTTTATATCTGACTTTTAAATACGATTTTTATCATCAATGAATTGGATAATTAATTACGCATGGGCAATCTTATGGGCAATCATTATGATGCTCCTAATGTTATTGCCAGCAAATGACTTCCCAACGGGAGGTTTTTTTGAAGGTTTTGATAAATTAGTTCACACAGGAAGTTTCTACCTACTAACTACTTTAATTCTATTCGGAAGAATTGTTGATACCAAAAGAAGAGCAACGAAATTAAAGACGATTATCGTTGTATTTTGCGTTTCTTCCCTGTTTGCTTTCTTTACTGAAGCAGCTCAAATGTATTTCACATCAAGCCGTCAAGCTGATTGGTGGGATATCTTTGCTGATTATGTGGGAATTGGAATGGCGCTCTTCAGCTATTTACTTTTGTATAATCGGAAATTCCAATATAATTAATCCGATCTTTTCCTGAATTTATTTTATGCTCGGGCTATACTAGCAATGTATAGCTTGCAGTCGGGCATGGTCGCTAATAATTCCACGGCTGCAGAAGTTATGGTCGACCCCGTGGTTAATACATCATCGACCAATAAAATACGTTTGTCTTTCCATTCTTCTGAGAATTTACAGATAAATATATCCTCAACATTATTGATTCGCTCTTCTGTGGCCATCTTTGTCTGACTTTTTTGATATTTCCTACGCTTCAAGACAGTGCAATCCACTGAAACACCCATGCTTCTTGATAAACCGCGAGCAAATACTTCACTTTGATTATACCCTCTTTTTAGAAATCGCTTTGGGTGCAATGGAATCGGAATAATAACATCTATCCCCTTAAAATAGGGCGATTCCATTAATTGGAATCCATACCGTTGCCCCAAGAAGTATCCTACCTGCGGATGATTATTATATTTTAAATTATAGATTAATTCCTCCACAATGGAACCTGGCTTCAGGATCAACATCGAACTCGCAAATTCAAACCTGAACTTTCCCTTCAGCAATTGAACTGCTTCATTATTACTATCAAAATGAAAATCCGTCCCTGGTAAATGAAACAAGCAACTCGTGCAGAGCATATTTTCTTGACTAACAAGAACTTCCTTACAACCCATACATACCTGAGGATAAAATAAGTCCCACACCGATCGCCAAACTTTAATCATTGGTTTTTATTTTTATTTATAAATATAATTTATTTAACCATTATCGAGCCGCTTTTACCGGATTTATTTTAAAAAAAAATCACTTCTTAACATATATCAATTTTCAAGAACAATATTGACCGTACTTTTGTAGCATAAGAAAGAAAGATTAAAGATGATGGAATTAGGAATAGGTATGTTTGGGGATTTACAAATAGATACTCAAACAGGTAAAATACAAGCTCCCCAACAAAGACTACAGGAAATAATCGAAGAGATTAAGCTGATGGACGAAGTTGGTGTTGATTTCTTCGGAATGGGAGAACATCATAGGGCTGATTATGCCGTTGCAGCTCCCGAAATTGTCTTAGCAGCAGCTGCAACCGTAACAAAACGAATTAAATTGGGCTCGGCAGTATCCGTATTAAGCTCCGCCGACCCCGTAAAACTATATCAGGATTTTGCAACCGTAGATTTAATCTCGAATGGAAGGGCCGAAATTATGGCCGGAAGAGGTTCTTTTATCGAATCATTCCCCCTTTTTGGATTCGACCTGAAAGATTATAGCTCCCTGTTTGAAGAGAAATTAGATCTTTTGCTTCGAATCAATAACTCTCAAACAGTAAACTGGACCGGAAAACATCGCTCCAGCTTAATCAACCAAAGCATATATCCAAGAGCCGTAAACGACAAATTACCAATCTGGATTGCTGTAGGTGGAACCACCGAATCTGTAATCCGTGCAGGTAGATTGGGCCTACCAGTTATGTTTGCCATCATTGGAGGCTCTCCAATAAATTTCAAACCTTTGTTTGAAATCTACGAACAAGCCTATAAAGACAATGGTCATGACATGAGCAAATATCAGGTCGGTGTACATATGCACTCTTTCTTCGGAGAAAATTCTAAAGAAATCGCAGATTGGTACTATCCGTATTATTCAGCTCAGATGAATAGAATTGGTGCTTCCAGAGGATGGCCTCCATACCAAAAAACGCAATACGATTACGGCCGCTCAAGCCATGGACATCTTATCGTCGCTGATGTTAATGAATCCGTTGATAAGATCCTCCAAATTCAGGAAACTTTTGGTCTAACTAGATTTTCCGCACATACGGATGTTGGTAGCCCAGACCATAGTAAAATGATGAAGGCTATTGAACTCTATGGAAATCAAATCATTCCAAAAGTTAAAGACGCATTGAAATAAATACAAGAACTATTAATAAATAAAAGAAGAGCCTCGGTTCTTCTTTTTTTATGGAATTTGATACCTTCCTGCATCCCCCAATAAAATTAAGCTATGAAAAGAATCTTTATTTGGCCAATGCTCTTGTTATTAACAATGGCATCATGCAGAAATAACCATCAGGAAGATGTGGCCTCAGCCGATCAAATGGAAGCGGCTAGCAACGTAGATAATGTTATGCTAGAACCATCAGCGTTGAAAGGCAACAATGTTGATAGGAATGATGCATCGACAAATGAACCTATTCAAAATCAACAAAATAATAACAGCAAAATAATCCGTTCAGGCAATATTTCCCTGGAGTCCAAAAAAATAGAACAAAGCAAGGCAAATTTAGATGCACTATTAAAAAAATTCAATGCCTATTATGAACAAGAAAATACGAGTAATAACAACGATTTCACTTCTTATAACCTGACAATCCGCATCCCAGCAAACGCATTTGATAATTTCTTGAGTGCCCTGGAGAAAGGTGAAGATAAGCTTACGGATAAAAACATCAGTGCTCAGGATGTTTCTATTCAATACTATGATTTGGAGTCCAGGTTAAAAAGCAAAAGAGCTTTTCTTGAACGCTATCAAAATATGGTGAGTAGTGCAAAGAATGTTAAGGATCTACTTGAAATCCAAGAACAGATCAGACAATTGCAGGAGGATATCGACAGTAGCGAGGCAACTATGCGAAACCTTAGCAACCAGGTAAATTATTGCACATTAACAGTTAATCTATTCGAATACCAAGCAAACCTTCCAATGGGTAGCAACTCATTCTGGGTAAAAATGAAAGATTCATTGGTGTTCGGCTGGAATATGATCCAAACACTAGTTCTAGGAGTAATTGGAATATGGCCAATCTGGATTATTGCTGCAGTAATTATCCTGACCATCCAAAAAATCAGAAAAAACAAGAGGGCAAAAAAGATTAATTCTTAAAAGTCAAAGCAGCACATTTCTGACGATCTAAAATCAGATAACTTGAGGAATATGCATTAGCTTGAATATAGGAACTTAGGTTCAATTGATCCTTCTTAATCCGAATGATCTTTTGAACCTGATTCCTTTGTAGGAAAACCAGATATCCTACTTCAGGATCGTTGGTGGATAGATTTTCCGGAAGTACCACTCCCGTTTCCTCCAGTATTTGCCCACAATAATGGTAAGATGCCAATAACATGAGTGAATCCCATGGAAAGCAATCCATGCGCTGAAAATCTATTTTTGATTCGGGTTTAACTTGGCTGAAAGTAGATTGAAAATCTCCAATACAAGCATTCCTTTTTAGCTGTGTACAAGAACACAACATCATCATAAACAATACAAATAAAAGACTGATTTTCATTTTATTAATACGGTCTGGTACAAAAACCCATGTAATTATAATAATAGTTAGAAATAGAAATTGTAGCTCATCAAAGAGATAACAAATTGATAACGAAAATTTATCATGAAAGTCTATTATTCGGCCTAACAGAATTTTATTACTTCTAGCTTATATTTTTTGATGTATCTTTGTACCGTGGAAAAAGCAGTAAAAACGGTAGATATCAGGAGTTTGAGTTTAACTCAGTTAAAAGATTCACTTGTTGAAATGGGTGAGCAGGGATTTCGCGCTAAGCAGATTTATGAATGGCTTTGGCAAAAATCCTGCACTGATTTTGACGAAATGAGCAACTTGAGCAAGTCTCTTCGGGAGACCTTAAAAGCCAATTTTACCATCAATGCTGTAAAAGTTAAACAATCCCAGATCAGTTCAGATAAAACCATCAAAAGCACGTTCAGTTTATATGACAACAATGTCATTGAAGGGGTACTTATCCCTGCTGATGACCGTATGACAGCATGTGTGAGCTCTCAGGTAGGATGTAGTTTAACCTGCAAATTCTGCGCTACGGGTTATATGGATAGAAAAAGAAATCTGAATGCCGATGAGATTTATGATCAGGTAGTTTTGATTGCCAAACAAGCCGAAGAAAAATACGGACATCCCCTAACAAACATTGTTTATATGGGAATGGGTGAACCCTTGTTGAACTACAGCAACATGATGAAATCTGTAGACCGTATTACCTCTCCAGATGGCTTAAACATGGCTGCAAAAAGAATCACAGTATCCACTGCCGGAATTGCCAAAATGATTAAAAAACTGGGAGATGATGAGGTTCGTTTTAACCTAGCTCTTTCTCTGCATGCAGCAAATGATGATAAAAGAAATGAAATCATGCCTATTAATGAGCAAAACTCATTAGCAGCATTAGCAGAAGCATTGAAGTATTTCTACGCCAAGACTAAAAGCCCAATCACATTCGAATATATCGTCTTCAACAATTTCAATGATGAAATCCAAGACGCCAAAGAATTAGCAAAATTCTGCAAGAATGTTCCCTGCAAGGTCAATATCATCGAATATAACCCAATTGCATTAGCAGATTTCGTCAATGCAGAAGCCGACAAAATCGACCAATTTGCAAATTACCTACGCAGCCAAGGTGTAATCACCAATGTCCGTCGTAGCCGAGGAAAAGATATCGACGCCGCATGTGGCCAATTAGCCATCAAAGATAAAACCGAAAGCGCTTCGTAGGGGCGTATTGCATACGCCCCCCTTAAACAACCGCATACGCGACTAATATCGACTCGGCTTTTCGACCTAATATCGACTCGGCTTCTCGACCTAATATCGACTCGGTTTCTCGACCTAATATCGACTCGGCTTCTCGACCTAATATCGACTAGGCTTCTCGACCTAATATCGACTCGGCTTCTCGACCTAATATCGACTCGGTTTCCCTACCAATATCACAACCGCATACACCATGTTTCATCCGGAAACATTTTATAGAAAAGGGCTTATGCAATAAGCCCCTACCTGATTATCCGTGGATATGTTCCTTCGTTCCGTAGGATTGGATTAATTCCCCTTCAAAGTCCAACCACTCTTTCCAGCGTTTATCGACATCTACGTCTTTGGTATATTTTTTCGCAAAATTCAAAAAGGTCGTATAATGATTGGCTTCTGAGACCATCAGATCATAATAAAACTTGGCTAGTTCCTGATCTTTTATGTTTTTGGAAAGGACTCTGAATCGTTCACAGCTTCGGGCTTCTATCATCGCCGCAAATAATAGACGATCAATAAAAGCTTGATTTCTCGAACCATCCTTCTTGGCAAATTTCATTAATTGCCCTACATAATCATCCTTGCGTTCGCGGCCTAATTCATAACCGCGCTCTTTGATAATATCAATCACCATCTTGAAATGTTCCATTTCTTCAATGGCAATGGCAGTCAATTCATGAACCAAATCCTCAAGCTCGGAGTTTTGGGTAATTAAGGAAATAGCATTGGAAGCTGCTTTCTGCTCACACCAAGCGTGATCCGTCAAGATTTCCTCCAAATTAGATTCCGCAATATTTGCCCAACGTGGGTCCGTCAAAAGTTTAAGTCCTAACATAGTAATCAAAATTTCAACAAAGGTAATGAAAACAAAATCATCCCCCTAAATACATGAAATAATGCTAATTTGCAGCATGAGAAAAACAATACTTTTCATCGGTTTAGTATGGCCAGAACCAACCTCCTCTGCAGCAGGTTGGCGAATGCTCCAACTCGTGGACCTATTTCTTTCTCATGGTTATAAAATAACCTTCGCTTCTGCGGCAAGTAAGTCAGAGTTTAGTTTCCCTCTACTGGAAAAAGATGTGCAGGAAATCGAAATTACATTAAACGACTCTTCTTTTGATGAAATCATAAAGGAGCTAAACCCTGAAATAGTGCTATTCGACCGATTTATGATTGAGGAACAATACAGCTGGAGAGTTGCTCAAAATTGTCCGGATGCCATCCGAATTCTGGATACCGAAGACTTACATTTCGTAAGACAAGGACGTCAAAATGCATACAAGAAAGGAATCGAACTCGATGATTCTCTTTTATATTCTGACCTTGCTAAAAGAGAACTAGCAGCAATTTATCGCTCAGATTTAAGCCTGATTATTTCTGCTTTTGAAATGAACCTCCTTCAAGAAGAATTCAATGTCCCTAAGTCCTTATTATGTTATCTGCCTTTTCAGGTTTCACATAATCAGGAACAATCAAATTATGGTTTCGAGGATCGGGAACATTTTACCTTTATTGGCAATTTTCTACATGAACCTAATTGGAAAACCGTTCAGGTCATTAAAGAATTATGGCCTTCCATTCGAAAAAGATTACCTGAAGCAGAAATGCATATCTATGGCGCCTATCCTACTGAAAAGGTATGGCAGCTAAATCAACCTAAACAAGGGTTTAGGATAATGGGCCGTGCAGATCATGCCATTGAAACCCTAAAAAAGTATAGGGTTCTTTTCGCGCCAATCCCATTTGGAGCTGGATTAAAAGGAAAATTTATTGACGCTCTTTATGCTGGTACTCCTTCAGTCAGCTCAAAGGTTGGGGCGGAGGCCATGTTTCAAAATCAAGAATGGCCAGGTACAATAGCGAGTACAACGAATGAATTAATTGATGCTTCAACAGCACTGTATCAAGATTCAGTAGCATGGAATACCGCATCCAAGACCGCTGAAAAAATCCTGAAATCCCTAATAGATCCTAATTGGGGAATGGAGTTTTTAACGCAGATTGAAAAATTAGAAACTGATTTAAATAGATTGCGAATGAAGAATATGGTTGGCCAAATTTTATGGTCCAATCAATTTCTCGCCTCAAAATATCTATCGCAATGGATTGAGGAAAAGAATAAAAAATAAAAAAGGCATACACGTAATACGCATATGCCAGTTCTCAAAATTAAGTTTAATTTCTACTTTCTTTTAAACTCTATCTTCGTATTTGCTGCATTATCCTGTCCGGAAATAGAAAATCTAATCGTAGACTGAATAATACTTTCGTTTATCTTGTATTGAACATTATCAAAATACATAGTTTTTGAATTTTCAATTCTGTATGCAAAAGACTTTGAACCACCTTTACCATCATAAACATAGGCATAGCCGTCTTTATCAAAATCTAAATAGGTTCCTCTGCTCGTTGAAGCAATGGTATCCGTAATCTCTTTTCCATCTACAGTGGTAGTTTTCACTACATTCTTCCATTCCCCAGTACGAATTGCATTCAGAGCAATATCATTCTCCGCACTATTCAGGGTTTCTTTACTACATGAAGCAAATCCAATTGCCACTAAACCCAAAATCATTAACTTTTTCATAATGCTATAATCTAATTTCTTTAAAACTCATTTACTCCTCGGGCATACTTCCAATCATTATGCCAAGAAATGTTAAGAAAAAGATTTCTATCCTTAGACTAAGCGGTAAAAATCTAGTTTTTTATCCATTTAGATAGACAGAAACAACATTTTTAGTCAAAAAAAACACCTTTGAAAAAATTTTCAAAAGGTGCGCCTTTCATAGGTACTTTACGAACTAATTCGCTATCAACCAAAATAGGAGGCAATCACAGCTATAGCAAATACCTTCCTGCAAACCACCGGAAAAAGACCCACTGATTTTGCAAATGATTTGTTACCAACTTAGATTTTAGTGTTTCAAATACACTATTTAACAGATTGATTTCCTATATTTAGTAAAACTATTATTTTATGAAAACATTAAAAGGTCCGGGTATATTTCTTGCCCAGTTTATAGCAGATGAAGCTCCATATAATAATCTAGAAACTATTAGTGAATGGGCGAGCTCCCTTGGTTTTAAAGGCGTGCAAATCCCTACGAATGACCCTAACTTCTTTGATATGCAAAAAGTTGCGGAAAGCAAGACTTATGCGGATGAGATCAAAGGAAAGCTTAAAGAAAAAGGAGTTGAGATCACAGAATTATCCACCCACCTTCAAGGTCAGTTAGTAGCTGTTCATCCTGCCTATGATAAACTTTTTGATGGCTTTGCTCCAGAAAAATATAGAAATAACCCTAAAGCCAGAACAGAATGGGCGATTGACCAATTAAAATTGGCGGCAAAAGCTTCCGCGAATTTAGGTTTGAATGCTCATGCTACTTTCAGCGGTGCATTATTATGGCATATGGTTTACCCATGGCCTCAACGTCCTGCAGGAGCGGTAGAAACCGGTTTTAAGGAATTAGCGAAAAGATGGTTACCTATCTTGGATGAGTTCGATAAAAACGGAGTAGATGTTTGTTATGAAATTCACCCTGGTGAAGACTTACATGATGGCGTGAGTTACGAGCGTTTCCTAGAAGCCGCAAATAATCACCCAAGAGCTTGTTTACTATATGATCCGTCCCACCTATTATTGCAAGGAATGGATTACCTAAGTTATATAGATTATTACCATGAACGCATAAAAATGTTCCATGTGAAGGATGCTGAATTCAACCCTACAGGAAAACAAGGTGTTTATGGTGGCTACTCTGGATGGGTAGAACGTGCTGGTCGATTCCGTTCCTTAGGAGATGGCCAAGTCGATTTCAAAGGCATATTCAGCAAGTTAGCTGCTTATGATTTTGATGGCTGGGCAGTTATGGAATGGGAATGTGCATTGAAAAACTCTGTCGATGGAGCAACCGAGGGTGCACAGTTTATCAAAAACAATATTATCAAAGTAACCGATAAAGCATTTGATGATTTCGCAGCAACTGGCGCTGATGAAAACTTCAATAAAGAAATTTTAGGTATTTAATTCTTAAATAAAATTCTCTTAAGAGCCGCTCGAATCGAGCGGCTCTTTTTTTGTCCCAATTTATGGAATAGCTTGACTCAAACTCCCACTTTCTGGGGACTTTCTTCGGACCTTCTTCGGAGGTCTGTCGGAGCTTGTTCGAATTTTTGCGGACAAGGTCCGAAGGATTTCCGGGACAACTCCGCTCCTAGGTAAAATTTGAATAAAGCTATTCCATAACAGGAATGAAAGTTGAAGGATTAGTACGTAATTATTTCAAACAATAGCGAAGAATCATCCAAAAATTCATGGCTTTATTTTTAGCCATTTCTCATTAAATGCTAATTAGTTAGATTTCGACTTTCGTCAATAAATTGTTGTTATTTTATTTATTTCAGGAATTTTTATAACAAAATAGGTTTGGTTTCGTTTAAGTAATACACATTACTGTAACAAACTTGATATAAAGTTTGAGGATTTAATCCCATTTCTTCCAGGAAATAGGCTATTTAAATCACCATTTGAACGGAATTTTTATTTAAAAAGTACTCTGATAAACAATTAATATATGACGCAAATCCTTTACCGTTCGCTATTCATAGCATGTACGTTCATGCTTTTTTGCCATCAAGGTCGGGCAAGCACTAACGAGAAAAATCACAAATTAGAATTAAAAACCAAGTTACCTTCCGCAAACATCGATTCCTTAGATATCATTGGAAAGATTACTGATTCCACTGGTACAGCTGTTGAAGGTGTGGTAATCACTGAGCAGGGGACCACAAATTCTGTCCTTTCCAATGAGAATGGAGAGTATAAAATTGCGGCCAACCCCAATGGGGTATTGGTTTTCCTAAAATCTGGCTTTGCCACCCAAGAAATTCATGTCAATAATCAAAAGCAATTGGACGTGAAAATGTTGGTTGCTACGCCAGAATCAGAAGCTGAAGAAACTGATTCAGCCAATGTGGACAGCAGCCAAGTCGATAGCACGATAACTGAAACTGACAGCAGCCTGGTTCAAGTGGATAGCTCCCAAAATGCTGTTGCGACAGATAGTACAGCTCAAGAAACCACAGGTACAGCTCCATCTGGACAAAATACAATCACTGGAACCGTGACTGGACCTTCAGGTCCATTGCCGGGAATTACAGTGAAGGTTGTTGGCTCAAATGCCACTGCCAGTACCGACGAAAACGGGAAGTTTCAAATCGCCGCGGATGCTAAAAATAAAATCCGATTTTCATCCATTGGTTATAAAACCATAACCCAAACCGTTGGAAATCGAAAAGACATTCAAGTCGTCATGGCAACAGAAACCAATACCATCGAATCCGTTCAAGTGGTTGCTGTAGGATATGGTACCATGAAAAGAGCTACCCTTCCAACAGCCGTTTCGAGTATTGGAGCCAATGAAATCGAAGATGAGGTTCTACCAAGTGTTACTCAGGCTATCCAAGGCAAGGCTGGTGGTGTGCAAGTGACTCAAAAGTCAGGTTCACCAGGTGGTGGTATCAGCATTCGGGTTCGTGGTACAACCTCCATCAACGCCAGTTCAGACCCACTATACGTGGTAGACGGAATCCCAGTAAACAGCACTACAAATTTCACCGGAGGTTCTACTTTTGACTTTGGTGGTGGTACTCAAGGGATCAATGTCCTTTCTTCAATCAATCCTTCGGATGTTCAATCCATCGAAGTATTGAAGGATGCGGCATCTTCTTCCATCTATGGTTCCAGAGCCGCTAATGGGGTCGTATTGATTACAACAAAAAAAGGTCTTGCAGGACAAAGCCAATTCAACTTCAATATGTATGAAGGGTTTTCGCAGGTACCGAAAGAAAGGTATTATGATTTCATGAATACTGCCCAGTATCAGGACTACATGAAGGATTACTACAGAATCTTACAAGAGGAAGACCCTAGTAAAACGATTCCTGATCAGATATTCTCCAATCCAGGAGTGAATACTGACTGGCAAGAAGCTATTTTTAGAACTTCCCCAACCAGAAATTATGAACTTTCTGCAAGTGGAGGTAGTGATAAAACCCAATATTATACTTCAGTAGGCTACATGAAGCAAGGTGGGGTATTGTTATCCTCAGATTTCGACAGATTAAGTGGTCGATTAAACCTGAATCATCAACATAGTGATAAATTAAGATTTTCAACTTCGATGAACTTGACTAGAGCAACGAATCATAGGGTTCAGGAAGAAAATTCAAAAGAAGGTTCGACAAAATCAGGTATTTTCTCGCCGCCTAATATTCCGGTTTATGATGACAATGGAAACTATTACTATGATCAAGTTAGATTAACCAGAGAGAACCCTGTTGCTATGTTGGAATTACCAACCAACAAGGCTCAAACTTATCGTATCCTAGCGAATGCAAGTGCGGAATATAATATTATTCCAGAGTTATTATTGAAGACAAGCTTCGGGACAGACTTAAGTTTTATTGATGAAACCTTTTTTATGCCTCCGACTGGATTACGCTCATACACAAGTCAAGGTGGTATTGGGGCTAGCAGAAGTACCCGCGATCAATTATGGATCAACGAGACTACACTAACCTTTGACAAAACGTTTGGTGACCATTACATCAATGCTTTAGGTGGTTTCTCGGTTCAAGGATCACGTTTGGAATTCACTCATGCGCAGCGCTCAGGCTTTCCAAACAACGATATTCCTTATGTAACTGGTGGTGGTGTGATAACAGGCGCCAATGCTTATCCTGAAGAATGGGCTATCGCATCTGGATTTGCCAGAGCATCCTACGTATATAAGGACAGATATATTATCAATGCGAATGTGAGAATGGATGGATCCTCTCGATTTGGAGCTGATAACCGTTGGGCAGTATTCCCATCGATGGCTGCAGCATGGAGAATCTCTGAAGAAGATTTCTTAAAAGATAATGTGACTTTCAGTGATTTGAAATTAAGAGCATCTTGGGGGATTACAGGTAATCAAAATATTGGAAATTATGCGAGTCGTTCCTTATACTCCAGTGGTAACAATTATATGGGCCAGGCGGGATTTATTCCAAATGTGCTTGGTGACAAGGGTTTGAAATGGGAAACTACCAGACAATGGAACGTTGGGGTAGATGCCGGTTTCTTCAATGATAGAATCTCCTTATTGGCAGATTATTACTACAAGAAAACAAGCGATTTATTGATTGGTCTTCCAATATTAACGAGTTCAGGATTTATTAATCGCTTCACGAACTCCGGTGATATTGAAAACAAAGGATTTGAGTTTGAACTAAGCAGTAAAAACCTAGTGGGAGAATTCAAATGGAATACTTCCCTAAACATGACTTTTAATAGAAATAAAGTTTTGGCATTACCAGAAGGGTTATCCGAAATGCGTGGAGGTGTTGGCGATTTGAACCGTGCGATTCCAGGTATGCCATTGGGAGTTTTCTATGGTTGGAAGGCATTAGGTGTTAATCCAGAGACTGGGATGATTGATTATTTAGGTAGGAATGGCGAGGCAGTAACACCTACAGACTATGAAGATCACGTGATGATTGGGGATCCCAACCCTCAATTCTTCGGTGGTATTACCAACAATTTTGAATACAAAAACTTCGACTTGAGCATCTTGGGACAATTCTCCTATGGGAATGATATTTTCAATTACAACCTGGCTTCAGGTCTAGAAGGATTTAACCCAAGTTCCAATCAATTTATAGATTTCGTAGATAGATGGCGTGAGCCGGGAGATATTACCGATGTACCGCGTCCTGCTCCGGGAAGCTTAGATAATGGTGCTGTTTCTTCAAGGTTTGTTGAAGATGGTTCATTCTTTAGAATCAGAAATATCACCTTGGGCTACTCATTACCAACAGAGGTCGCAGAGCGTATCAAGATGAAGAGATTACGCTTCTATGTGACAGTACAAAATGCATATGTATTCACCAAATATAGAGGTTATGACCCAGAGGTTAGCTCGAGCCATGGTGGTGCAAATACAGGATTAATTTACGGTTATGACTATGGAAGTTATCCACAACCAAGGATTTTCACTACAGGTATTAACTTAACTTTCTAACGGTCGCAAATATGAAAATGAAAAATAGAATATTATCCATATGTTTCGTTGCATTGACAGCGATTTCCATGAGTTCATGCAACAAATTTCTAGATAAAGACCCTTTAGGTCAGATTACAGAAGATGAATACTTCAACTCCGAGACGAATGCAAATGCGGCAGTTATTGGAGCATACCGGTCCATGATGAATTCTTATTCATGGGGCCAATCTACCTTGATTGTTCCTGAATTTTCGGCTGTGCATGTTCGACATTCGGCTGTCTATCCGGAATATGAAACCATAGCCGCGCATGAAATTCAAGCAATCAATCCATGGACAGCCAATATGTGGCAGGCATTATATGCAACGATCAATGCTGCAAACAATGTTATTGAAGAAGTCCCGAATATGGATGCATCCATGATCTCCGATGAAAAGAAAAAGGTCCTGGTTGGCGAAGCTAAGTTTATACGGGCATTAAATTATTTTTTTCTGGTTCGGGCATTTGAAAGAATTCCTTTAAAATTAACAGCCACCAAAGAAGGTGATGATCTCAATACGCCACAAGCTAAAAAGGAAGACACCTATACGCAAATCGTAAAGGACCTTACCGATGCTATTGCTGCATTGCCTAAAGAAAACCCATATTCAGGCGATGAATCACGCGGAAGAGCTTCCCATTGGGGTGCGAAAGCCTTGTTAGCCAAGGTTTATCTCTACCAGGCATCCTTTACGAATGATTATAAAAAAGCTGCGGACTTATCCAATGAGGTCATTAACTCAGGAGGTTTCAGTTTGGTCTCGGATTATAGCACAATATGGACTACTCAAAACACGAATGAAGCAATTTTCGAATTGCAATTCGACGATCAAGCGACCAATCCTTTAGCTTCGGTAGCTAATGATAATGCATCAGTCTTATTCTTTGCAAAGGACTCCACCGTTTTAGACCTGTATGAAGAAGCAGATAAAAGGAAAGATTTCACCATCAAGAAAGGAAGCAATAATAATTATTTCATGGGCAAGTTTCCTAATTTCTCACCAGCAAGTCAAAATGTAACTGTAATTCGATTAGCAGAACTTTACCTGATTCATGCGGAGGCAAAAGCTAGAGTGGATAATAGCGTCAGTCAAGCGGCATATAACTCATTGAAAATGGTTCAAGACCGAGCTGGAGTGACAAAGCCTATTGGATCGTTTGGGAACTTAGCGAACTTTATCACCGCTGTACAGGAGGAAAAAGAACGCGAATTGATGTTCGAAGGCGAGACTTGGTTTGATTTTGTGAGAACGAAATTGGCCTTGAAGAAATACAAAAGCCTTAGCAAAGCAGAGTACATGATATACCCAATTCCAACAGCTCAAATTTCTTTGGGCGGTGGACTAACTCAGAACCCTGGTTACTAAGTACAATAAACAATTTATGTTCTAAGGAGGCTGAATAGCCTCCTTTTTTCGTAGGTCTTATTTTTTATCCTTGACCCGATATAGCTTATCGCGATCCATGATAAAAATATTCTCTTTATCCAAGGCATAAATTGCATGGGATTCTCCTACGAAAGCAGCCGTCTCTGAAAGTAAGATTGGTTTCAATAATTCACTTGCTCTATCAAATTTATAAGCAAATGCATATCGACCATCGTCAATGTAATCAGCAGTACTGGTTAAATAAATATCATCATCAATCCCAGTGATATCAGTAAAGACTAAATAATCACCTTCGTTATAATCTTCGATTGGATTGAAAGGTTTAGAGATATCTAAGCGCATCCAATTCTTTCCAAAATCTGTAGACCGCCAAAAAGAGCGAGATCCAACGCCGTACAATTCCTTGGGGTTGACCATCCACAAGGACCTCAATGTTGCATCCACATTGGTCTGTAATGGTGAAGTATAATCTGACCAGGTTTTTCCTGCGTCAGCAGTATAAAATGGAGAACCAATGGCAGCATCCAAGACCAACCAGTTTAGCGTATCCAATATTGTAATATCAATCCATGATTTATTATTCAGGAGACTATCATTTAAGCTTACAGATTCCCAGGATTTACCAGCATTCTTGGTCAACATCATTAAGGGCTCAAGCTTATCTTTTCTTTCCCCGACTGCTATCCCAAAGTTATCATTGAGAAAACGCAATTTATACCAGGTAATACTTTCTGCGTCTGGATAGAGATCCTTGCAATCAAAGACTTCCCAGTTTTCAAACTGCGTGTTGCTCCTAAAAACATACTTACTTTCACCCAGTACATAAACATGATCTTTGGTCTGGGCGGTGCTATGGAAGGCATTGGCAAATCTAGAAAAATCATAAGCCCTCCAGTTTTTGCCGCCATCTAGCGTAGTACGAATAGCTAACCTCGTTCCTCCAACAATCAAGCCTTGTTGCGGATTGGTAAAGAGGACATCATTGAAAAAGCCAAAAGAAAGTTCCTCATTTTGAAATAGAATTTCTGCCTCAGTATCGTTTGCCAGGTTTTTGATTTTTGTGGGTTGAAAGGCAATATCATATCCATTCGGTTCGCCCTCCGTCAATTCAGAAACCTCCAGAACGGGAACATAGTGGGTCTCCTCTTGTGCTTGACAAGCATGAAGAACAGGGACAAATAGGCTTGTGACAAGCACTGTTCTGAAATTACTTTTGATTTTATCCCAATTCATAAGCTTTAGTTTAGGATCCCACTTCCTGCAAGAAAGACTCCAGGTCACTTTCCTTGGAAAGTCCAAACTTTTGTTTGAGTCTATACTTGAACATCCGTACTGATTGTGCTTCTACATGCAATACTTGGGCGATCTGTTTGGTAGACATCTGTAAATAAATATAAGCGCAATACCTAAGATCCAATGGAGTAAGTTTTTGATTGGCCTTTTCTATCAATTGCGAGAAGAATGTCGGGTGCAATTGTTGAATTTGCCATTTAATATCCTCAAAATCAGCATTCAGCAGAGTCTCTTCACGCAATAACTTTTGAATATCACGGGGGTCACCATCTTGAAGTTTGGATTGGATCTGCTTCAGCATGTCATTCTTATGCTCAATAATCAACGAGTTTGCAAGGGCTTCCTTTTGTAGTTGTTGATGTTTCAGTTCCAGTAGGTCCTGTTCGGCTTTCAAACGAGCTTGTTCCTCCCTTTCTAGACGAACTTGCATCTCAGCGTTCTGTTCTGCATCTTCTTTTTCCAAGGCTAATTTCTTTTCGCGTTCGATGGAATATCGTAGCTTAAAATGGTAAGACCTAAACATAAAGGCTAGACCTAATGTGGCCAGGATTGCCAAACCGCCATATAGATAATTTTGTCTCTGCCTCAAATCAGCTGTTTCTCCCAATAGCTTAAGTTGCTGATCTTTCTTTTCGGTTTCGTATTGAATTTCCAGCTTCTGGGTATTGGTAATTTGTTGCTGATCGAAATTTTGTTTGAGAACACTTTCTGATTTTTTCTGATAATTCAAGGCTGATTTAATGTCGCCTTTCTTTTCGGAAAGGTCTGCTAGATGTTTAAAGAGTAGATATTCCAACCTGAACAGGGAGTTATCTCTTCTGGAATCCAGCTTACTTACCCCCTCAATAAGGTATTGTTCAGCTAGTGCAATATTTCCTTCCTTGACAGCAAAGTCACTCTTGATTCCATAAATATTGATCCATCTACTGAACCTGGCGCGGTCATTCTTCAATTCCACTTCCGCCTCATCAAGATATTTATATGCCAATTCCTTGCGCTTAGCGATTGGCCCATTATCATATTCCAAATAGTAATTAGCAAGATTGATAGCGGCAACAACCAAGGTATTGCTACTCACCTTAGAAGGAAACTCCTCAAATAACTGATAAGCTCTTTGCAGATAGAAGAAATTACTGTCTAAATCCTTTTTATCTTTCGACTTTCTATACTTGTTTAAGTACACACTCGCATATCCGAGTTGCACATTCGCGATGTAATTTTTATTATCAGTCTTTTGGGCGTATTTATCACACTCTCGGATATAATGCTCCATTTTATTATTTTCATCCCAACCCGTATAGGATGCATAGATGAGATAATTGAAATAATATTTGAGATGGTCTACATTCTTTTCGTTTTCTAAGAGTTTCAGAGCTTCTTGTGAATCCTTGACCACTTGGTCGGTTAAATTCAGATAACTATTCATGAATGCCCTTGCCCGCAAAGCCATTGCTTTTGTGACAGGATTATTGGTATTATCAATTTGATCAATAACCAGGTCAACGGTTGCACTTCCTAATTTCAAACTGTCTCTTTCTAAGAATATTCCACTTTTATAGGTATTCAGGTAGATAATATCATCAGGACCATTTGCAGGGTTCTTTAAGGCTTGATTAAGGAGGTCCAAGGATTTGTCATCCTGATTTTTCAGGTTCAAAGCCTCGACCTGATTAATTACTTCCTGTGTGCCATTAAGCAAGCTTTGACCAAAGCCAGAAAAGGTAATTAGCAAAAGTACAATGATCAGAATGTTTCTCATATGGATAAATTACTCGAAAATTGGTATTGGCAATCTATTACTTTTTTTTGAAAGAATAGTCCGATTTGGAAAGAATCAAAAACCTAGCCAAGGATGTATTAACCTCACTTACAGGCGCTTATATTTCTTGTATATACTTTGTATATACAAGTTTTAAGGCATGTATACGAATTGTGTTGATTAGATAGTTATCCTTTTGATGAAAGTTTAGCAAATTTAAATTGAGATAAAATCGGCGGATAATTCAGCAGCAATTAGGTCGGTATTTTTACATATCAAATATAAACGCGGATATCATGAGTTCTAAAGTTCAAGCAGTACTAAGCTATTTAGGTATATTATGGTTACTAGCATTTTTTGCTGGGAAAGATCATCGCGATCAATTCAGTAGCTATCATTTAAAACAAGGTTTAGGTTTGATTATTTGCTCCTTCATTTTTGTTCTAATTTTGGCTATCCTGATGGCAGTGGCCCCATCGGTTGCCTTTATTTTCAATTTATGTAGCTTATTAATCTTCATTTTAATGATAGTTGGCATTCTTCATGCTATTAACAATGTGGAGAAACCGCTCCCATTCATTGGCGAATACTTCATGAATAAATTTGATTTTATTGATAACCCTAGAAAAAAGTAATTATGTCAGCAGCAATCCATTGGTCCCTACTTATTTTAGGGCTAGTATTATTAGGGTTTTCCATTGCTCAGTATATGAAGACCAAAAAGATGATGGCAACGGCAATCTATGGCGATGCTACAGTTATTGAAAATAGATTAGTAACTTCGAGAGACGATAGAGGCAGTTCGATTTTATATCAACCGGTGATGGAGATAAAATATAAGGATAAGACCTTCTCTTATAGCCCAAACTTTCGTTCCAATCCAGCAACATATAAAATTGGAGAACAGGTTCCAGTTGTATTTGAGGCTTCTGACCCACAGTCTGCCCGTATTGTTTCCTATTGGGGTATACACCTTGCAACGCTTATATTAATGATATTTGCACTACCCATGATAACAATTGGAGGCGGTTACGTGTTATTCAAATATGGTTTGATTTAAATTTTAAGATATGTCAGAACAATGTTCATTATATATTAAAGTCAGGATTTCGAAAGAGAATTTGGATGGATTCCTAAAGGCTAGACCAATTGCTAGTACGTTAAATTCTAACTGGTTGGATTGGTGGGATTCTCGGGAAATGTATTCAAAAACAGAACTCAAGAATATCCCAGCTTATCATGTTCCCAGCAATGGGGACATCCTGCAAGATATCTTAGAAGATAATCATATTATTGCTAAACAGGCTTATCAAGATGGTCATTGGTATTTATTAGGTTTACAGTTTTCTGAGAATTATTCTGAAATCCTCCCCATGTTATCCTGGATAAAGGACTTGGCAGCACATACGGATAATAATGACACGGGAGAGGCATTTATCTTTGATTATTTATGGGGCGATAAAACAGTAATGGCCTACATTCAAATTTCCGACAAACAAGGTCGCTTAACCCGATTTAATCGTACAACTGAAATTGACTCAGACACATTAGCGGAAGCCAATGCGATGTTCGAAAATTTGTCAAATAGTTTACAATAGATATATCTTAATAGATTCCTACGAGAAATGAATGAAGTAAAAATATTCTTTATTATTATCGGTACGTTCTTCATGCGCGAACAACCTACCCTTGTTGCAGAAAAAGCAATAATTTCTATTGACCCACAAAAAAAAGAGGTTGTCATTACTCAACATAATCTAATTTCTACGAGTGAAGAACAGGATGTTTCTAAAACAGAAGAACTTTTAAAACTAAAGAACAAGGAAATAAATTGGGTTGAAGAGCTAACTCCTTTCAAGAATAAATCCTTACAAGTTCAAGAAAATGGAAACTCAGTTTCATTGACTTTGTCTTTCCAATATGATAATCCCAAAGATCTGGAAGCAATCAATATAGGATATAATGATTCGGAGTATTCGGTTTTCTTGGAAGAGAAGCTTGTTGCTAAATCCGGAAATTCTCAAATTTCGGAACCTTACGTGCTTTTTAAGGAGAATGCCCCTTTTTCATTCGAGGTAGGCATTTTTGACGAATGGTTAGATCCTAACTCTACGATTCCAAAATTCAACCCCGAATTCATTGGTCAACCCTTAGTAATGAAGAAATCCGATGCCATCAAAGGAAAATCCTTAAGTCAGATTAGCGAAGCTGCAAAATATGGTACTCCGCCTTCTTACATTAAGAATGGATTGAATCTATTTTTCGCAGAAGACCAGGATTTTTTGCTATTGAATGAAGAGGTAGAATTAGAGGTAAGCTATCTGGATAACAATACGGTTTTAATTCCTATAGAGGATGCTGGAATTAATGTAGCAGGACTAAATAAAGGGGATAACTATTTTGTTTATCAAGTAGATGAAATGAACGGAAACCTTACATTACTCCCTTCTGATAACAGCGGGAATATTCTAAAGGACAAACAGCCATTATATTTCAGTACAATACCAAAAGAGGGATAGGGTTAAAGAATTAGGATAGGAAAACCCTAAATATATATTAAATAAGAAAAGTAAAAGAGGTTTCTGATTTTATGATCTGAAGTATTGCATTCTGGTTTTAAGAAGTGCATTGATTTTGATCAATTTTAAGACACTAGGGATGATAGCCATAATGGTTGCCACAACTAGTACAGATAGCATCAGACTTTTATCTTGCTTAACAAAAAGTCCAACGGTAGCAATTAACATAGACATTGCCAAGAGTCCACCGAATATAATGGCAACAGAAACTTTACGTTGAATCGTTAAGTCCTTTAATGTGTCTCCTATGTTTCTATTACTTTCCATGATGCTTAAATTTTAAGTAATTGATTCGTCTTTGTGAACTATTTATTAAATCTAAGAATTAGTTCTCATTTTGTAGCTACAAATTTACAAAAAGTTACAATTACCCAAAAGCAAAATATGAAAAAATGTTTGAACAACAATTAATTAGATAAAATAAATGAAAGCGATAGCTAATAATAACAAGAACACAAATTAGTATTTCAGAAGTTAAGGATTAGGGGTAAAATATCCCCTGAAGAAGCTGTACGCGAGGAAAGACCAAAATAATATCGCCAGAACATGAATAACTGTTTCGAATTTTTTCCCTTTCCAGAGCAAAGAAGGGTAAATAAAGAGTTGAAAGATTAATCTGATGAACCAAAAAACTCCTAATCCAAGACAAATTTTTCTTCCCAATTCCGTTTGTAACAAATCCTCAGTTTCAACTACACAAAGTAAACCCATCATCCCCACTGTCAATGCAATAAAGAAGGTATGAACCTTCATCATGGACCTGTTTATTAGTTGAAGAGGCGCTAGATCTATTTCCCAATTAAAGTACCTGGGAAAGATGACATGTATACAACTAAGCAAGATTAACAGATACCCGATTATTTTAATTTGGAAGACCATAGGGTTTTAATTTAAAGGTAGAAACAAACTTGTTTGATTTCACTTCTTTCAGAAGGCTCAATTTAGAGGCTTCAAAACAAGCTTTCCAATTGTTTTTGGAATAAAAATGCAAAAAGCCAATATTATAGGCTATGAAATTAGGCAAGTCTCTCAAATGTTCCATAATCAAGATTTCTCCAGCAGGTTTGGTAACTCTGGATACTTCGCTTAAAAAAGCAATTCGTTCCTCTTGATTACGAATTTCATGCGCTGAGAATATGCAAATGACTTTATCAAACTTTTTTTCATGGAAAGGCAAGGAAACTGAATCGACAACAATTGTATCTTGTCCATTAGGATACGCTTTTCTTGCTCGTTTAATCGACACTTCTGTATGTTGCTTTGGATTAAAGAAATCAGCTTTTAGAAGATTTATTCCTGGGAATTTGTTTTCCAGTATCGCACTGGTTTCATCAAAACCAGCATTGATATTGAGAACCTTCATCCCGTTCAAATCCCCAACCTGTTTTAGCTCATAAAGATCAGAATGGTCGTACACGTAATAAGAAACAACCAAAGATAGGAGCACTTGAAGGAAGGAAATGCCCAACAGCAACAAAAGGATAAACCTTAAGCTTGTGGAAGAAAAGGCAGCTCCCAGCAACAGTACTACTGCGACAATGAAGTACAAAACATATTGATGCCAATTGAACCGTACAATATTCCAGACTCCTTGAAATTTAAGCCGCTTTACCATGAATCAAAAACTCCTTTCTTCCAGGAATATGGAACATTTCGAATCTCAAAAGCATTGGATAAATGAATATGATCGAAGGCGAAGCTATCTATAAATTCAAAATTCGCAGATAGGACCTGAATAGGGTTTGCAATCCAATTCTCTCGTACTCCCTCAATTATCAATACTTGATTGTTCTTGTTATCTATCTCAAAGGTGAAAGGAAGAGGTCCAACGAACCTCCTAGCTTCTTTCCATGAAGGAAAAACAGAGGATTCAGGCAATTGAACTTCGTTTTCGGAAAGCCTGGAGAACTTGAAATTAAACTTCGATTTCATAGACTTAATTTCCATTGTATTTCCTTCTACCTTTTGTTCTATATCAGTGGTAGTATAAGCATATCGAGTAAATAAGTTTCCCAATAGCTCCATGCTCAATTTGTTGGTTTCAGATTTGAGGATGTAGAGACCTCTTAAGTTTTTTCCTGCCGAGGTTTGATACCTAACAAAAATTCTATAACCGATCAGAAAGAAATCCTGACCAAGGAATTTGAAAAACCCTTTGGGCCGAAGGTTCTTCGTGTTGACCATAGCAATGGTTAAGAAAGCCCATTTATCTTCAAATAAATCGAGTTTGAGCGGTTTTGGCACATATTTCTCCAGCTCAGCCTTTGCAACTGCAAAAGTCAAGATTGTAGAGCTCTCAAAGAAAGCCTCTACTGCAAAAGGATGATTTCTTAAACTAAAGGGCATTACTCCTCCTCTCGACAAGAGGTTGAAGAATAAAGGCTTGATAATAGATCAATGCCGCCAAGGAAAAAGCAAAAACCATATTTAGCTTGCCCCATAGCAACAAATGGGGAGCAAATATAAACTCAATGATATTCATGCAAACAATCAACAGGATCTGAGTTATTGCACTCAAGGAACTATATTTCCTTGAAATAACCCAAATAGCCATAAACAGCTCTCCAATTCCTATTGCAAGTGTCAAAGGCCTTGAAAAAGATTCTCCTAGGATTTCAGATACAATTTGCTGATGTCTAGGCACTAAGTTTAGAATCTTACAAAAAAGACCGTTGACTAGCCAAACCAGAGAAAAGCAAGTTATTAAGAGATTGTTCCAAAGCTTTATTCGATCCATTTTTACTATTAATAAGTCCTGAATACGCAAAGGGAAATTGACCCTTGCATATCTATTAAAAATAGCAATATTTCTCCTTATTTAACTTTACTCGTATATCTATTACAGTTTTAAATACCATAATTACTGAATAATCAACCGCGATGAACCAAATCAGTTTAGGATTGTTATTTTCGAACGAAAAACATTAGGGTTATGCAAGATATATTAATCTTTGACCACATTAGCGAATACAATGCGTTCAACAAGAATCAAACCTTACACCCATTGGTAAGTGTGGTTGATTTGGATAAAGCAGACGTCCGTACTTTACGGAAAATGCGCTATGATTTTTATTTGGTATTCTTAAAGAAGGTTAAGTGTGGTGATTTACGGTATGGCTTGGAGAATTATGATTATGAGGAAGGGACCTTGATTTTTGTTTCACCCGGACAGGTAATTGGCGAAAATGGAACAGAGGCCTATAAACCGCAAGGCTATGCCTTGGCATTTCACCCTGATCTATTGAATGGTACAAGCCTAGCGAAAAGAATGAAAGACCTCCATTTCTTTTCCTATGCGGTCAATGAGGCATTACACCTTTCCGAGAAAGAAAGAAACATAATCCTCGATTGCTTTGCGAAAATTGAATATGAATTGGAGCAGAACATGGATAAACACAGTAAACAATTAATCGTTTCGAATATTGAATTATTTTTAAATTATTGTGAGCGATTCTATGATCGTCAATTTATCACAAGGGAACATGTAAATAAGGGGATTCTATTTCGATTTGAAGAACTCTTAGATAAATATTTCCATTCTGAAATGCCGAAAACCCTGGGTATCCCAAGCGTGGCATATTGTGCTGATCAATTGTATCTATCAGCAAATTATTTCGGAGATCTTATTAAAAAGGAAACAGGGAAGTCACCTCAAGAATATATTCATCAAAAGTTGATAAAAGAAGCAAAAGACTTATTGTTTGATCGAGAAAAGAGCATTAATGAGATTGCTTATGACCTTGGGTTCAAGTATCCACAACATTTCTCCAGGTTTTTCAAGAATGCCGTGGGGAACAGTCCAAATGAGTACAGGACTTTAGGAGCGAACTAATAGGAAATAAAAAAGATGCCCGATAAATCGGGCATCTTTTGTTTATGTTAATTAGCAGTTAGAGCAACTGCGTTTAATTGTCTAGGAGTACCATCTGGTCCTACGGCGATAATATTATCAAATATTACACGTGAACCTGGCGTGATTCCATTTAATGCGGACTGCATTGCTGAGCTTAGTCTTCCTCCAGAAGTAGAAAGAACGATCGCATCTGCGCGAGGCTTAGCAATGATAAGTGAGAATTTAGTCACCTTAAATGAGGCATCAAAATCAAAATTATCCAATTTTGCGAAGATGGCATTTTGAGCTTTAATTGCTACAGTTGCCATCGAGCCACCGGTTTTACCAGCAAATTGAGCAATAGGATCCGGAATTCTTTTTACACGGAATTCTGTTGTGCTCAAGGTTTGTGTTTTACCAGGGGCTACCTCTGCTGAAACAGAGATTCTTGCTGTACCAGGAGAACTAACCTTGACATTGTACTTACCGCCAGAACCACTGATGCTACCGCCACTCATACTAACCTTGATTTTATCCGTTGGAGTACCTGGTGCCGATACAGAAATTGGGTTATTCACACCAATATAAAGTACATTCATCTTATCCGGAGATACTACAGCCGATGGTCTAGCAACTTGGTAAGTTTGTTGCGGAGTACGGTATTCCTTAATTGAACCATCCGTTTGCTTCACCTTGATCACTCCTGACCAGGTAAAGATTCCTTCTTGGTTAGTAGGAACTCGGTAAACCCCTTTACCATCTACTACCTCAAGGTTATTTCCATTCACCGAAATAGAAGGTTGGGATTTAGAATCTGAAGCTGTTAAAAATACTTCTGCAGCATAAGGTTGTCCTTGTACCAAGTAAGAGGTTGGAGCAACCGCAACGGCAGCAAATTTATCCAGGTTCACGACTGCTTGGTCCATTTTGCCTAAGATTAATTTCACCATATCTGATTCCGCATTCTGGGCATCCGTTTGGATCTTTGTCAGAATGGTCATGGCAGCTGTTAAAGGCGTACCACTACCGAAGTTAATCTCTTCCCATTTACGTTTTCCATTTACGGGCTTTTGCGGGTCATTGGCTTCCAGAGAAAATGAAACAGATTTTTGCTCTTCCGGAGTTAACAAGGCTAACAACTTAGAACGAGTACTGTTAATCTTCTCTTTTAATTCAACACCTTTCTTCTGGTTGATCATTAAACTAGGTGCGATGTCTTCGTTTTCACGCATCTTCAGGTCGCCGGTTTTTTCATCATATCCGCCACCTTGTTTTACGAATTCTTCCTTAATACCGTTGATGTACTGGTTTAGGTCCTCAATGATAGCTTGAGCATTCTTAGCTTTATCGTATATGGGTTTTGCCCTTCCGGGTTCATCCTTTAACTTAGTGCTCTCAAATGCCGCAAACAATTGTTGGACGGAATTATTTACGTTGGATTTTGAAGTCTCCAAACTGTTGTTGATATTTTTAAAGGCATCCAATATTGAATCGGGTACATTTAATGCGAGCAAGGCAAGTAACACGAGATAAAGAATGTTTATCATCCGTTGCCTTGGCGTCTCTCTTCCTAATGCCATATTTCTTTTTTAAAATTTTACTTGGATGAATTACACTCGAGGTTGATTCATGGCACTCAACATATTGCCATATACGGCATTTAATGCGTTGAGGTTCTTTGCCAACTTATTTACCTCGTCTTTGAAAGCTTTGGAGTCATCCAAAGATTCATTGAAGTTTTTCATTGTAAAACTTAAATTCTCATAGAAATGGTTCATGGACTGCAAGTGAGTAGAAGAGTCGCGAAGCTCTTTTTCATACATAGTATTTAACTGACGCAAATTAGAAGTCAGGTTCTGAACTTGCTCATGGTAGCCAGTTGTATCCGTATTGGTATTTGCCATTGCCACCAAATTCGCTGATGCTTTTTCAAAGGCAACACTTAGGTTATCAAATTTTGAAGTTGCAGATCTTAATTTCTGCGTAAACTCATCTGTAGCTAGAGATACATCGCTGATTCGGTTGATAGCAGATACTTTTTCACCGAAATCACGTAATCCTCTTCCCAAGTTTTCAATGGTAGCTGGTTCGATGTTTGCATCAGCAAACATTTTATCCAATGCTGCAGTTGCAGAAGGTCCTTGCGGATTATTTACTACTTGAGCAGATCTTACTGGTAATTCACCTTGGAATTTCTCATCCAATTCAGGGTAAACCCTTGACCAATCAGGCTCCTGAGGCGGAGGATTGAAACCCATCAAGAAGAATAGAATCGCCTCCACGGTTAATCCTAATCCAATCATGTAGTTCGCCCATGAGCCTCCAAGATGGAGAATTTTAAATAACACACCGATAATTACGATACTTGCTCCCCAAGAAATGGCAACATGTAGCCATCTTGAATTGTCTTTCTTTCTACTCATAATATAAATTTTGCTTGCCCGATATTGTTGGGATTTTTATGGATTTAAAATTGATTTTGTTCGTTATAACCTTCCGTTTCATTTGAAGAGCCTTCTTCTGTCCCACCTTCTTCCGTCGTGCTTTCAGTTTCTTGATTGCTCTGCTCACTTTGTTTCAACAATTCTTCCAACTGCTGTTCGCTTTGTTGCTGTTGTTGATTTTGACGTTCCTGGTGTTGCTGCTCCATCAATTCCTTTTGTCTCTTTTGCTCTTCTTCGATTTTCAGGTCTTGTTCATGACCTTCCAGTTTCTCGGCCTTAACCCCTTTTGGTGTAGTCCAAAGTTTTTTCTTATAAGCATCTAATTTATCCTCCAGGACTTGTGAATTATCTGTTTGAAGACTATCTGTTCCGGCGAAGGTTGCTTGTTGTAACATGCCTGGCGAAGATTCTCGAACGATTTTACTAGCAAACTTCCTTTGGACGAATAAGTCGTCCATAGTCATATCATAAAGCCCTCGGTCAGGGTCAGAAATATCAACTTTAACCAGGCTATATCTTAATTGCGGGAAGTACAACCAGAACGCAGGAGTTGAGCCTACAGAGGTTGCCAATTCTGAAGAAGTTGTGATATCCATTAAAGGAGCAACCCCGATGATACGGGTTTCAAGTCGTCCTCTTTGTTTATCAAAGAAGATATCTTCTTTGATTCTGAATTTGGTTACACGTTCAGGGTTAAATTCGTTTAAGGTCATTCTGGAGTCGATCTGGTTTCCTTCATCATCGAAAATGGGAACCAATACCGAGTCAGCAAACCTAGCAATCCCCTCACTCGCGGAAAGCTTTCCTTTAAAAGAATCATCTTCAGGATTGTAAGGAGTAAGTTTTCCGGTTTCAATTCCCTTCATGATTACTTCCATCAAGGAATTTCCCGGGACTGCATAAATGAAGTTACGTTCATCTTTCAAATCGATATCACGCCATACACGCTTGTAGAACCTGATATTTTTAAGATTTACCTCTGGATAGGCAAATGGAACGGCGTCTTCTAAGTTATTGACTTGATAAAATCCATCAGTGGTCGGTATAGTGTCAGACAAAACCTCTCCCGGCACTGTATCGTTCTGCACTTGGATTACTGTCTGGTTAATTACGGTGCTATCAGGTATTGTATCGATACTTTGTGCCATAATTGGAGAAATTCCAATTGCCATGGCCACTACCATCATCCAATTTTTCATTTTAATAATCTTTAATTCGTTAACAGATTGATGTTAATATTTTCGAGTTTTACTTTGTACTGTTGGCAACTCAAATGCCGACATGACACATCTAAAACCTATATATGAATGGGGTTCATAATCCACTGAATAGTTTCTGGTTTCGCTGTTTAATTGCTCACCATTATCTTTCCATGATCCACCACGTACTACTTTTCTTTTCAATGCATCTGCATCTTTCTCATCAGCATCATACAATAACACTGGGTTAAGGTCATTTACAAATGCAATTGCTGAAGGTGAATAAGCATCTAAAGTCCATTCTGAAACATTTCCCGCCATATTGTACACTCCAAATTTATTCGGGGTATATGATTTAACTGGAAGGGTAAATGTTGCACCATCGCGAGCATAAGTACCTTCACCTTGTTTATAGTTTACTGCAAGCTTTTCTTTACCCTCATTACCTTCAATGGTCAATTTTGTTCCTGCTATGGTATCTCTTGGGTCGATTTTACCCTCAGCAGCATATTGCCATTGCGCTTCGGTTGGAAGGCTGAAAGTCAGTTGGTAACCACTTAGGTAGGAGTTCTTCATTAGGTTTGCCATCATCTCTTTACCTCTCCAATCAGAATAGGCACGAGCTTGACGCCATGACACGCCAACGACAGGGTAGAAGTCAAAAGATTGATGAGTAAAATAGTTCGCATCTAGGGAAGTTAACTGAGCATTCGGGAAGTCCCTTGACCAGATATCTTCGGCAGGAACTACCGATACAGTATCCGTTACATATTCCTTTTTCAAATTCCCTTTCGTTTTCAGGTATGAAAATCTGTATTTGATTACTTCAGGGTTTAAAGCGCGTGTTGAGCCTTTCATTTCCAACATAGGAGCAATCTGTTCTGCTATTGAAGGGTCAGAACTCATCCAGATCGGAGATACACTTTTTACTTTTTTCCAGTCTATCCTTTTTCCTTCGCCATCTTCACTTGCGATATCCAGGAAATACTGATCATCTTGTAAATAGTCAGTTACGGCAATGGAATCTGCCACCCAATTCACGAATTGGCGATATTGTTTGTTGGTCACTTCAGTTTCGTCAATAAAGAATGCACTTAAGCTGACGTTTTTCCCAACATTTCCACTGTCCAGGGAACCCTTAAATAAGATAGTTCCTGAAGGTATATAAACCATGCCCGGAGGAGCTGGTAATTTTCCGCCCCTAAATGCAGATACCTTAGGTGCTTTGTAAAAATTATTTGAAGAGTTACAACCTGCTATTGCTAATACAAGCAATAAACAAGCGGTAGTATATATTCGATTGAGGAATACTCTTTTCATACTTTCCATTGTTTTATATTATTGTCCAGTTTTGTTAATGATTGAATAGGATATTACCTTTGAAACAAAGCATATTTTACTCCTAGGGAGATATAGCTATAGTGGTCATTTTTCTTATTGATGACACCGTCAAGATTATCTTTTGTCGTTAGTGTATGTTGATAATTTAAGTTGATAGCCCATTGCGGACCATAGAGTCCACGTCCAATTGGAAAATCTACACCTACATTCAATGGCACTACAAAGTGGAGTCCATCCAGGTCTTCTGAGAGTTCACCCCCTTGATTGATTACAGCGTCATGATAATTTGCAGCAATATTATTGGTGATATTGTTTTTGATCATCCCGGCACCTGCACCGATATAGATATTGGCAAGAATTTTATGTAAAGGATCAGCTTGAAGATTAAAATAGCTGTAATTATCAGGTAGGTTCATAAATTGACCAATACGGACTTTTGCATTTGCATTAAAAGCATAATAATCATTTTTAAAAGTACTGGCATAACCATTACCACTTAATGCACCTTTTTCAGCATGAATACCAGCCGAGATAAACGGAGTAATTAAACCATCCACATCAATATGACCTGCTAAATTGGTTTCGACATTGGCCAAATCGGTCAAGTTAATGGTAGGTCCTGCACCTATTCCTACGCTAAGCGGACGCGAAAATTGTGCTTGCGCTGAGTTAAAACCAAAAACTGCAAATAATAGTAAGGAAAAAATAGTTTTTTTCATGTTTAGAATACTTGTTAGCAATACAACACATTATTATTTAGACGAATTTTGGCCCCTTTTATTATAACTTCTACAAAATTGAGGGCACAAAATTATCAAGTCGAAAAATTTCGACCGTATTTTTGGTCACAAGAATCTTACCAAAAGATGACTTAGCTGGATTTATTAGGAGGTTTGGATCGAAATTCCCTAAACAGAATTGTAGGCAAAAATGTACTCAATGGCTAATAACATAACATTTCACCCGAAAAACAAGAGAAAAATTTACTATAAAAAATAATTTTTAAATTTTTGTTAAGAAGTGCTTTTGGACACGAATAATATGTAGTAATGAATAATATGTTCAAACACATACATAATAATTTTATGTTAATCGATAAAACTCTACTTGCGGATGTATATTTTCTACCTTTGCTACATGATTTGAAATATCAGGGAAAATATCAGTAAAAGATTGAGGATACATTTACCTATTTTCCCTTTTTTGACCATTCAATTCATTGAATAAGAGAAATAAAAGATAGTATTATTGCTTCTTTTGAAAAATTAGTTCATTCATGGAGTTCTCATTTTTGAATTTTTCATCGACAGATACTGGCTTCAATTTAAACTGTGTAGGCGAAATAATCTGTACATTTCCCTTCAATATTCCATTACCCTTAAAGAAGATCTCCATAGAGCCTGAATTCGAGGATTGCCCACTATATTTCCATGACCCAAGGGTCTTAATGAGCTCTCCATCGACAGGCCTCCATTGAGCTGTTGCTCCACCTCCACCTAAATAGGTCATCGAATAAAAGTTCATGGAGCCATTCCCATTTAATTCATATACCTGGGTAACCAATTTAAAATTGCCATCTTGAGCTACCTTTGCTTCCCATTTTCCTATTAATGGTTTATATACATCTTCGGGCTTTTGCATATTCGAATACTTTCTTCCGCGGTCAAAACCAAATTGATCTTTTATACTTCCATTTGGGTTAAACACCGTAAAATCCCCATCTAATTCGCCAATCGAATAAGCTCCTTGCGCTAAAGGTTTATTATTAGCGGCCCACAATGCTTTCCCATGAAACATATAGGTTGTAGTTCCCTCTAGTTCAGAGACATTGACAGCAAAGTGTAGTTGATTATTATCAACACGATAATACTCATAAAAGAATAACAATACTGGTGTTCCCTTAAAATACTTACGGTCTTCCCAGTAATTTCCAGTTTCATCATCATTAGGAACGATATCACGCCCCAATAACTCTCTTTTTAAATAATAAACAGCTTTATTTTTATCTACTTGTCGAAGATTTTTATCGACATAGACCTTATCATCATTTTTTTGGTAATCACCAAAAGTTGCGAAACTAGTATCAAAACCTAACTTTAAATCAGGTTGAATTTGATCTTCAGGGTTGGCATTGGAATCTTTGGAACAAGATATTAATTGGAGCATCAAGAGTGGCAAAAACCAGATGGACAACCATTTTCTTTGGATTACGATTGATTTCATATTCGTGTGATTTTCTGGAATCTCTATTGATTCCAATGTGAAATTAGGTTATAATTCCCACGAACAGACTGTTTTACCTTTAGGTAATCTTATTCATTTATATAATTCAGTTAGCTGAATTTGATATTTAAGCGATGGTAAAGAAGCAAAAAAAAGCGACCATACTGCTATGGTCGCTTACAATTTTATTATAACTATTTATTTTTTGGGTACTCTTTTTACCATTGGAACTATAACATCAATTTGATAAGTTCCAGGCGCGAAAGTTCTGAAATTGAACCTTGCATTACAGGAATAAGTATTGTAAGGAAGTTCAAGGCTATCATCAAACTGCACATAAGGAGCAGGAATACGGTAATAATAATTAAATCCGTTTCCTAATGAGTTTAAAGGAAATGGAACAACGCCATAAGTAAACTCCATACGGTCATCAAATAACTGAGTTTCGATGGAATAATCCTGCATTGTTTGTAAGAAACCACCTTGAGTACCTGAATTAGGTCTTCTAGCAATTTCTCCTGCCTTAGGATTAAATGGCGTGCCATTTTTATCTACGATTCTCACGATTACCTTATTGCCTTCTTCAGAGATTCTCTTTGTCACCTGATGCTCGCTAGTGCTCGGGATTAATTTCGTAGTAGTTTCAGCACCTACCTTCATAGCGACCGTGGAACGAACCGCATCAATAACAAAGAATGGAGCTTCAACCAAATCAAATTCACCAATTCCCTTATATACACGGGTTTCTACAGCATTTCCGATTTCAAGGTCAAATTTATATTTACCAATAGGAAGATTAACGGAGGTATAGTTTGCTTCCAGTTGACCTGATACAGGATTGATATTAATTGGACGAATCATGGTGTCGATTCTTTTCGCTTCAATCATCGCAATTGTGGTGTCTATCTTCGGATCATAAAGAGCCTTCCAAACCTTATGTTTATACGTTTTAGTAAAGAGATCCGTTACATCTTTTCCGGTTTCTCTATCATAGACATTCAACATTTTAATCTTCAAGGGCTTAGTAGAACCTTCAGGATTTATGGCCGTAGAGACATAATCTCTACCTTGTGGCACTTCGATTGGCAACTCTTCATAACGAATGATATTACTCAAGTTACCATCAGGAATTTTTTTACAGGCTGAAAAGCCAAGGCCCAATAATAAGCCCAAACTATATATAATTGATCTTTTCATAACTATCTGTGATAAAATAAGGTATGTGAATTGGACAATACATGAACTGTTCCAGTGGTTGTGCGAACGTTTGAAGTTTGAACCAAAGTTCTGGTCCCCACAGGATATTCGATTTTGCTCACATCGAAATTAGGATCTAACTTCTGATATAAATACGTAAAATAAACCAATTTTGGCTTTGTCGAAGAATTTGAGTTATACCCTAATGCCTCATCATCTGTCTCCTCATAGGAAACTACAACCTCATTATTCTTCAAGTTTTTATAAATTTTACCTTGAGCATTTAAATCATCATTCACGATCGGCTGATTGACAAAATAAATATTTAATGAATCAGCAAAACGAGCCATTTCATATTTCATTATTGAGTCTACAGTCCATTTCTTAAATGGGTCGATTTTTTGAATCTCCAATGTTCTTGCAAGCACATAATTATTGATTGCATAATCTGAAGGAACAAAGAACGTTTTATTGGATTGATTTAATTTTTCCTTTAATCCGGCTTTATCTACAAGCAATAATAGGGTATCAAACATACCGTACCTATTACTTTTCAAAAAATCGTAGGTGCTCATGTTTACGTTAGGATCATGAAGATCTCCACCGATTTTATAATCGTCATTTTTGCATGAAAAGATACTCAGAGATAACACTAAACCAAGTAATCCGATTAATATATTTTGAATTTTCATAATCTTAATTGTTTTTCCACCAAGGGTTTTGGGTTAATAATTCATCTTGTGGCAATAATGCGCGCATATCTAATGGCCAATAATAACCTTGGGCATTGATACGGGATTCAGTGTAATAATCTTCAAACTCCAATTTATTTAGGAATCCCATTCTGATCACATCAAATTGAGCAGAACCTTCACCAATTAATTCTCTTCTTCTTTCCTTAAAGATTTCAGTAAATAAGTCAGAACCCGCTGAACCAAGTTTCTCCAAACCAGCACGCTCACGGATACGATTTAAATCATCCAATGCCAATTGTGTTTTACCATTTTTGAAATATGATTCCGCTCTTAAAAGATAGATATCTGCTAAACGGTAAATAACCAAGTTATTACTTACCGCATAGATATCCGTTCTTCCCGGCTCGAAATATTTAACATTATCATATTTACGAAGATAAAATTCAGTACTACCGTCACCTTTTCTAAATACAGAATCAAATCTCGCTTCCGCATCTTCAAAATAACTTTCTTTAAAATCTACATCCAAAGTCCAAGCACTACCTTTTCCTTTTCCTTTAACTACAGGGTCCGTTAGGAAGATATTGAAGAAATTTCTGTCATTTTCACCACCTGACTCAGAGTAAAGCATGTTAAGCTCGAAGATGGATTCCTTTGAACCACCAGCCCAGATATTGCGTATATCTTCTGAGGACTCTAAGGAATATCCTCCATTAATAACATCTGTACTCAGTTTTTCTGCATTCACATAATCGTGTTGCCATGCATAAACATGCGCCAGCAATGCTTGTGCAGCACCTTTGGAGGCTTTGGTTTTTGTACTATTATCCAAGTTATCAATCGCGAATTTTAGGTCTGCAATACAGAATTCCATCGTTTCTTTCTGCGAGGATCTAGCCACCGGAGGGATGTTTTGAGGATCTTTATAGCTTTCTTTGATTAATAGAACATCTCCCCATACACGTTGCATATAAAAGTTGACATACGCACGAATAAAATGTGCCTCAGCAATCAAAGCATTCTTTTCCTTGGCACCAGCAGAGAAATTCTCATCCGGAATCAAAGGTGTATTTTCAATAATTCTATTGGCTTGATTTATAATCTCATAAAATCTCGTCCAGTTCCAAAGCGCACTTTCTAAATAAGGTGCATAGTGGAAATTAAAATTACCGGATTTACTGAAAGATGTCATGTTCCAGTGATCACTACCAACTTTAAAGTTGCCGGCAGCAATATCACCGAAGATAAAATAAGAACGTTCCATTCTTAAAGCATTTCTTAGGAGGAAGTATGCTCCGTTGGTTGCCTTTGAAATGTTCTCCGCATCTTTCCAAAACACTTCATCATAAGTGCTATTTTCTGGTTCTAAATCAATATATTTCTGACATGAACTTAAGCTAGCCGCTACAAGCAGATAACAACAAGCCTTTTTTATATAACTTAATTTCATTGTGTTCTCTTTAAAAGTTAATTTCTACACCCAATGTATATTTCTTAGGCAAAGGATATGCTCCACCACTATATTCTCCTTGTGGAGTTACAAGTTCCGCATCTGGCACTCTTGCTTTTTGGATGGTCAACATATTATCTAACATTGCATAGAATCTCACATTACTTAAACCAATTCCGAAGCTTTTAATCATGTCTTGAGGTAGTAAATATCCCAAGGTGATGGTTTTAACTTTGAAGTAGCTTCCGTTTTCATTCCACATTGTACTGAATGGGAAAAACTGATAAAAGTAACCTTGATAAGGACTAATTGAAGGGAAGTTGGCTTCATAATTAGGGTCTTGTGCCTTTTCAGGAGTCCAATAATCAACCCCATCCAGATCAGGAAGTCTTCTGTTGGTAAAATTGAATACATTACCACCAAAGCCATTATATTGGTTACTTTTTAGAGTATTGATAATATCTCTTCCAATAGTGAATGTCCCTAAGATACCAACCGAAAAGTTTTTATAGTTGATCTCATTGTAAAGACCACCTGTTAACCTAGGGTTTGGATTTCCAGTTGGAACCAAGTCACCATCAGCAGCTCCTTTATCAGAATCACTCCATACATCATAATCCCCGTTTACATCTGCCCAATGAGGATATCCTGGTTTAACCGGATAGTTATTTTTAAAGTAGGTCAATAATTTACCAGTAATCGGGTTAACAGGGATTTGATCCGCTTGGTTGTAAACACCTTGGTAAAGCATCTGAGCCCATTGATAAATTGGACTACCCACACGATAGAATAAAGATTGGTTATAGCCATAAGAATCAGCATAGAACCCTTTATCACCAAATGGCAATGATCCAATTGTGTTTTTATTGAAGGTTAAGTTCAAGTTGGTATTCCATTGTACTGGACTTGTACTCGCCATATTACGCGTTGCAATGGTCACATCAAAACCTTCATTATAGATAGTCATTGGAACGTTATATGATAATTTGGTGTAGCCTGTATAGAACTGGAATGGGAAAGAAAGAATAGGATCTTTTGTAATCTTTCTATAAGCATCCATAGTTACGGTCAAACGATCATTAAATAATCTTAAATCAAAACCAAGGTTCACTTGCTCAGACTTATTCCAAGTCAAGTTTGGTAATGTCAATGGTTTTTGGAATGAAGGTGTCGCAACACTACCACCATCATATGTAGAAGTATTTAGGTCCCACACATTGAATGGAGCGTAGAAATCCTGAGGAAGAGATCCTGAAAGACCCCAGCTACCTCTGAATTTCAAGAAGTTTAACCATGAAATATCCTTAAGGAATTCTTCTTCAGAAGCAACCCAAGCAAGGGATCCCGAAGGGAAATATCCCCATTTTGTGTTTTTACCAAAACGAGAAGAAGCATCTGCTCTCCAAGAAGCGTTAAAGATATATTTGCTCTTATAATCGTAAGCAAACTGACCCATAAAGGATACTAACCCTGATTTTCTGATATTAGAATTTGCGGCTAAGTTCTTTTGTGCCACCCCTTGAACAACATGGATATCATCCGTTGGAAGGTTTTCACCATAGATATAACTTGATCTGTAATCATCATATTGGAATGATTGAATTCCAGTTAAGGTGAAGGTATGGTCGTTATTTAAAACCTTAGAGTAGTTCAAGACATTCGCCAAGTTGTAAACGAATGCATTGTTTTTATTTGCAGAAGCGAAGTTCACTCCTTGATTCAATTCACGAGGTTGGAATTGATCTCGGCTATCAAAATTCGCTTGCAAGGATGCTTCAAATGAATATTGTAATCCTGGGACGATATCAACATATGTTTTTGAGAATATATTCAAGATATCAGTTTTATTGTCATCCAATAGCTTATCGTACTGACCCATGTAGAATGCATAGTCCAAGTCTGATAGTTGTACGAAAGATGAAGGCATACTTCCTTGGTCGATAGGTACAACCTGATTGATTCCACGTCCTAAACCTCTTTTTCTATCCATGCGAGAAGTAGAGAAAGTCAGGTCTGAACGCAAGAAAGGCGCTAATTTAAAACCGAAGTTACCGCGTAATGAATATCTTTTGAATCCAGTTTGACGAACAATACCTTCTTCGTTATAATAGCCAAGGGATAAACGATAATTCACGATTTCCGATCCACCAGCAATACTACCATCCACGTTATCAATATTTCCGGATTGGTAGAATAGGCTTTGCCAGTCAGTAGCATTATTAAAACTACTGTTTAAACTGTCTGTCAAAGGTTGAGTAAGGCCTCCAAGTTGGTTATGGTTCGCATACTGGTTTAAGATATCCAGTTTTGTTCTTCTTTCAGTTGCTCCCAACAAAGTTTTTTGTAGCTCAGGTCTTTGTGTCAATCCTTTGTAGTAGGAAAGTCTGATTTGAGGTTTTCCTGAACGACCGGTTTTTGTTTTAATAATGATAACCCCATTTGCACCACGAGAACCCCAAACGGCAGTTGCAGCAGCATCTTTTTGCACCACGATACTTTCGATATCATTGATGTTGATTCCGGCAATGTAGTTTGTTCCAGTTGCTGAGGAGGTTGCTAAATCCGTTACAGACATCGGCATTCCATCGATGATGTATAACGGTGAACTCATTGTATTCGCCAAATCGATTTCAGAGTTCAAATCTGGAGACAAGGTTGAGTTACCACGTACGGTAAATGTATTTCTTGCCCCTGGCTCACCCGTAAAGCTTTGGATGTTTACTCCGGAAACACGTCCTTGAAGTAAACTCTCGAAACTCGGTGCAGCCATGTTCTCAATATCTTTTCCAGAAATAATTTGAACCGAACTGGTTGTTTTGCGAGTTGATTGCTGCTGATAACCAACAACAATGACCTCATCCACGACAGCTCCATCTTCCTGAAGACTGATGCTGACTGGGTTTAAGTTTGTAATTGAAATTTCGCTATTCTTATAGCCAATTCCTGTTGCGACTATCGTTGCTGGAAAATTTCTCAATGTAATTGAAAACTTTCCTTGTGAATCCGTCGAGGTTCTATTGCTGGTCCCTTTCTCAGTAATGGTAATACTTTGAACAGGCGCTCCATCTGCATTTACCACACTACCATTAATCACATTCGATTGTGCAAAGAGGGTAGAATGGAAAATTAAGAACCCGATAATGGTCAGTAGATTTCTCATCATAGTATAGGGGTATTATGGTTTCCGATAGTGGCAAATATATTCACAACTTTAACATATTTTAACTTTCTAATTCCCTCAAAATAGGCTATAACCTGCGATTATTGGTTTTAAGTGTCTCTCAAACGTTTGCGTAATTTTAACACAATCGATTGCACAATTTTCACATTTTAGTAAGGATTCTAGCTGTTTTGTAATGAAGTCTAAAAGAATTATCCACAATCTTTGCGATTGACGAAAATTAGGATAAAATACTTTTAATATTTTCTTAATAAATAAGTCGATAAACGAAAAAACAATTCTTTAATTCGGAATAAAAAAGAAAGCGAGCATAAAGCTCGCTTTCAAACCATCTATATAACAACTAACAAATTACTTTCCTAAGTTACGGTCGAACAGGACGTTGTGAGGTATATCCTGTTCCTCCTTTTATCCATTTAGAAGCTTCTCCAGTAAGCCACAGGTAATGGTCCGTAGGCAAATCATTTTCAATGCCCACAAACTTCATACGATCCCCATTCAACGGAGTATCCTTTTCGCGAGCACATTTGAAAATAGCCGTCCCTTCATCAATCTCATCAAACATGGCAACATATAGTGACATCGCACCAGCATTGATGGCATTGGACATTTGCTTCCAAATAAAATCTCCCTTCACCCGTGGAATAGAATGATAGATTTCAGGATCTTTCTGCAGATTTCCCCAACTAAATCCTGGAAATACCAATGGCACATAATCTACTTTATTCTGTGATGCCCATTGCATATCTTCACGCACCACATTAGGATTAAAATCATTGCTATTATAGCGCCCAACAGCCCATGGCATGATAATATCTACCTTTTTTATCAGAGCATGCAATGCTGGATCATTTTCGGTATCCCGATCCAAGGTGCGCCAATAGTAAGGGATTCCCAGCATGATCGAAACCTTCTTTTCGCCATTTTTCAACTTGTCCACAAGCTTATCAACATCCTGGATTTTATACTTTCTTTTATCATTGAATCCGACTCCCCAAATGGTCATAAGCGGTTTTCCATTATGCCATAAGTAGGTTGGATTTGCCTCTTTATCATATAACTTGTGGGTAGAGACCAATTCTTTCCAGTCTTGCTCCAATTCTGCGAAATCTTCTGGAGAGGATCCACTCAAGTCGTACATGATACTTATTGCCCGACCATATTTCTTGGCAGCCTTTAATGCGCTGGTCAATACTTTATTGAAATGCGCTTTTCCAGAAGGATTACTCGGTTTTACTTCTCCCAAGAAGCGTTGCATATGGACTCCGTCAATTCCGTAATCTTTCATCCATTTAAAATGCAAATCAACCGTTTCTTCGTCATTTGAGCTGAATAGATAGGCATCAGAACCATCGGCAAACTTGAATGGTGATTTATATTTCTTGGTATATTCGGTCATATCGGGCCAGAAGTCAACCTTGGTAATCCCGGGTTCAAACTGATTATTATCTCCCTGATAATGGTACCAGCCGCGATTTGCACCATCTTCAGGCGCATTAAACCAGCCTTGGTATCCCGCCATAACGAGTCCCTCATACTTTGGATAAACCAATCCGGAGGTATCATAACCTTCGGTAGAATCAATCGGATTAGGTGGTTCTTTATCCGGGGTTTCCTGTGTTCCAGATGTTTTTGAGCAGGCCGAGCATAGGCTAAAAAACAGGGTCAAAAAGATCAAATTAATTGTTTTATGGAATAATATCATAGCGTTTTTCATTTATGGATTAGCATTTATAAACAGTGGATTCTTAAGGAACCTTAATTACTACGACCTCTGAATAGTTAAATTTCTCAAAAGTATCGCGAACTTTAGCACCCATTCTGAAATAATAAGTATATCCTGATTTCAAAGGAATATCCTTGATGGTATAGGTCTCATTCCCAATTCCTGAGCTCATACTTCCAATCTCATCCCAATTTTTATTGATTAGGATCCTGAATTCATCTTTGTAATAGGCATCAATCCGACTTCCCGCACCACAATAGGGCGTTAAACTTAAGAATGGACGTACTTCAATAACTTGTGGAAGGCCTTGCGGAATTGGGGCTTCCAATGTACAAGAGACATCAATTTTATTCCCTTCTTTCAATGTCCATTTCGCATTTTTGATTTTAAGGTAGGGTGTAACTTTAAAGTCTTGTGTTCCGGCACCACTTAATTTATAATCAGTGACTACTTCTGCAGGCCAAAAAGCACCAGCATAGGGCTGCATGGAATAGGTCGCAGAAAACAACTTGTTATTATTAAACGACCCGTCCTGCTTGACCAATAAATCCTGTGGTGCAGGATTTTCACCATAGCTAGTTTCTAATAATCGGATAGCGAATTCTCCAGGACCTGTTAGAAAGGGGGTATCACTGGTCTTATCCAATACTTGCCCTGAAATCGTCGCATTAGGAGCTTCAAAATTATCTATATCGGCACAGGAACTCAGCCATAAGGCCGGCAGTACTGTGAATAATAGGAATATCTTTTTCATGTTCTTTCTCATTAGATTAATAAATTGGGTTTTGCGGATATAGATTAGGATTCTTATTCAGTTCTCCGCCTGGAAGTGGCTCATAATACCATTTCTTCTCAAAATTGAACGTTTTGTTCCATGGTTCTCTTTCGCGGATAAAGATGTAAGAATTTATTCTTTCACCATTAGGTTTATACTTCATTTCATCCAGAACCAAATACGGCATCAAGGAATTCGGAACAAAGTTATTAAGCTCTACATCGGCTGTTCTCCATCTTCTGATGTCCCACCAATGATGGTTTTCAAAGCAAAGTTCTCTCTCTCTTTCTTCACGGATAAATTGAAGGTTTCCATCTAATGGATATCCATACTTTGTAATATTCGATGGCGAAGCGTTATACGCATAGGCTTTTGCACCAGCACGTTCACGGATTTTAGCGATATAAGTGAAAGCCTCCGTCTTCAAGGTTTCATTGGATTTCAACAAACCTAATTCATAAGCTGCTTCGGCCTTGTTTAACATGATTTCAGCAAGGCGGATGATTTTCCAAGGTTGCGTACTGTTATACAGTTTAACCTCTTTGGTGGAAAGCTTATAATCGATATATTTTCGGATGTAAAAACCTGTACGCGTATTATTTGCGTGACCATCCTTCCACATGCCATGTTCGCCGGTAATTCCAATTTTTGTTCCTTTATAGGTGTATTGGGTATTCTTCGGTCCGGCAAGGATTCTATTCGCTTCGCTATTGATAGGAGCCGAGGTGGAGCCCATCTGAGCATCACTCGCTTTGCCTGGGTATGAAAGATATAATCCTCTCAACATATCAAAACTTCTTTTCTCCGCACCATCTCTCAAATCCATTCCTGAGAAATATACTGTTGCCCTCAGTCTTGGTTCTGCATCAGCATACAGGTCTTTACGGTCCGTATAACGAATTGGCGTTCCTGTTGCATCATTCAAAGGCAGTTCTCCAAACAACTCTACGATATTGTAAACCGGATAAGCCATAGACTCAGCATCACTTGAAAACGTTGGGTTAGGCAGCAAAGTGGCGTCATAACTATGTTTCAAGCGCGTTCCATAAGGTGCTGTAATATTATATTGCTTAATAAAGATGTCCTCAGGGCTATTATCATCGATAAATAGATCCACATAATTCATTTCTTTATCTTCTGGCTTTTTGTTGTACAAGGAATATGGACCATTCAACACAACCGTTGCGGCATCATATGCTTTTTGGAAAAACCATTCCGCTTCCTGTCTTGGAATACCCACGAAACCTTTGCTCGCAGCATCTCCTTGAAGTTGGAATAAAACCCATACTTGGCAATACTTCCAGCATAAAGCATGGCTCTTGACAATAGTGCTGCAGCTACAAATTTATTCGCCCTGCCTTTTTCAGAAGTGTTGGACATATTGTCCACGGCGAATTGAAGGTCTTCCTGGATGAATTTATATACATCCACCTCCTTGTCACGACCCACAAGTAGGGTTTCCTTTTCGGCTTGAGGATCCAGAACTTCTTTTATGATTGGAATTCCACCGTAACGCTTTACAAGAGCGAAATAAAAGAAGGCTCTTAAGAAGTGGGCTTCCCCTAGAATCTTATTGTAACCATCTTCAGTGAAGTTTTCTTTGTAATTCGGTAATCCAGCAATAAAGCCGTTGATATTTCTAATTCTGTCATAAGGCCAATAACCAAAGCCTTGAGCTCCGACTACGCCCCAGAATTGTCCTGTCATTTCTCCGGACATGGCTGCCATATTCTCGGCATTTACCCAATAGTTGTCCCATCGGAACCCTCTCTCCGGATGATAGACAAAGTCTTCCACCGGAAGATGGCTATAAATTCCGGCAACAAATTTCCTTGCGCCATCTTCATTTCCGTATAATGCTTTTTCGTCAAGTACTCCTAGGGGTTCAAGGTCCATTTTCCGACATGAACCAACTAAAACCAGTAGCAGGACAGCCAATATTTTTGATAATGTAGTTTTCATAATGTCAATTAAACTTAGAATTTAATAGATGCCCCAATATTGTAGGTTTTGTTCAACGGATACTTATAGGTATCCACCATATGGGTTGATGATCCTCCTTCTGATCCCGGATGCTCAGGGTCAGAATACTTCATCCCTGTCCAGGTCAATAAATTATATGCACTCACATATAACCTAAAGTTTTTAACCTTTATGGATTCCAGCCAATTGCTAGGGAAGGTATATCCCAGCTCTAGGGTCTTCAACCTTAAGTATGAAGCATCTTGGATTGCTCTGGTACCTTCAGCCATTGCTGAACCCGTGGAAGGATAATAACCAGATATCCACTCGGTATTAGGATTGAACAAATCAGCATTCGGATCAACAGGTCTCCATCTATCCAAAAACTGGGTCAATGCGCCTCCTTGGAATTGAAGGGGAGCTGCCAACACTTCAATATAACGCGTGTAAACTTTATTTGCGCCTTGGAAATTCATCGCTAGATCTACTCCACGCCATGATGCCCCGATATTGAAACCGTAGTTAATCAAAGGCATATTGAAGGTTGCGATTGGGTGATCATCATTTCCATTGATAAAACCATCTCCATTCCAATCTTTATAGTAATAGTCGCCAGGTAAGGTTCCACTACCAACTTGAGTTGGATGACCATAAATTTGATCATAAGAGGTAAATTGCCCATCATATTCCTTACCCCACCAGATATCCTTGTACCGATCGGCATAACGATTTCTCCAATGGTCATAAGAGTTTCCTGCCGGTGATTCTATTCTGTTTTGAAATTGACTCTTGGTCGTTGAAACCTGAGCATTGATGAAGTAATTAAGATCATTGATATGATTTCGGTGGCTAACAGAGATTTCATAACCAAAAGTGCGATCACTTTCCAAGTTTTCCTGAGGAAGGTTTGCACCAACTGTTCCTGGAATAAGATCCAATCGGGTTGCTAATAGTCCATCGCGATAGCGGTTAAAATAATCGAAGGTCATCCCGAAAAGGCCGTTCCATAGATCCACATCAAGGCCGATATCTGCCGTTTTAGAGGTATACCATGTCAGGTTAGGGTTTGGAATCGCGGTTGGCAATGCTCCACTTACTAAGTCTTCTCCAAAAATCCAGCCCAGGTTATTTGGATCCAGAGCAAACCCAACAAAGGTTGAAGGGTAATTTCCCGCAGAACGGTCATCTCCCAACACCCCATAAGAACCACGGATTTTTAAGTTATCTACAAAACTCAAGTTATCCTTGATGAAGTTCTCTTCAGAAATTCGCCATCCAACTGATGCTCCTGGGAAGAATCCCCAACGTTCATTTTTAGGGAATTTAGACGACCCATCATAACGGAAACTGAATTCTGCTAAGTATTTGCCCTTGAAATCATAGTTGAACTTACCCACAAATCCTCTTGCTGTTCTTTCTCCGATTCCTTCCATATCAGCCAACTGATTTTTAGCTTCCCCAGCAAATAGATATTCAGAGTTTACTTTTATTTCGCGTTGTGCATAAAAGCTATCCCATTTATTGTACTCCTCAACGAACAATAGTAATCCCGATACATTATGCCCTATGCCAAAGGATTTATTGTAGTTTAAGGAGAACTGCATCAGGTTATGCGAATCAGGATATGCTGCACGACGAACAGATGATGGCGCATTTTTCTCATGTGCATTATATTTTTCTGGAGTAATGATTTCACCATTTGGCCCTAGAACTGCTGGTGTATAACTATAAAGTGGATATGATTTTTTGAAATCAGTATTGTCAGAGTATTTAAAATCATAGTTATAAGTTCCCTTGGCAGTTAAACCATCCACATAAGGGATTTTATATTCCAGGGATAGTATTCCATTGAATTGTTTTCTCAAGAACTTCCGATATCCCGTTTGTGCTGCATCCGTAACTGAGACAGGATGTTCATTATCAATCATATCAAAGTTTGGATATAATGGATTGTTGTTCAAGTAGATTGGAATATCAGGTCTTTGTCTCCAGGCTTGCTTATAAACTGCCCAGATATCAGTTCTTGGTTGATTGGTTTCATCCGCATAGCCACCGAGATCCAAGGATGCCTTTAAACGATCTGTGATTTTCACATCGACATTCGATCTCAAATTATAACGGTTATAGTTTAAGCTTTTGCTTTTATAAGATCCCATTTGATCCATATAGCCCAGATTGAAAAAGTAATTTACCTTGTCAGAACCGCCATTGACGGTCAGGTTATGTTGTTGCTGAGGTGATGTTTTATCAAATGCGGCATCCAGGTAATTGGACGATTGCTTCGTACCATCTTCATATTCTAGAATACTCGCCTCATCCCAAGTTGCCGGAAGACGATTAGGGTAGTTATTATTGAAATTTCTCCATAGCTCCTCATTTCTCAATCTTCTAAAATCTGCTGCACCAACGGTATTTGGAACATACAGAAATTGTTGAAATCCCCTGTTGTAAGAATATCCGATCTCAAAGCCTTGATCCGAACTGGAACCTCTACGCGTTGTCACCAAGAGAACCCCATTTGCTGAACGAACCCCGTAGACTGCTGCCGAGGCATCCTTTAAAACCGAAACACTCTCGATTTCATTGGCATCCATTCTGGAAAAATAATCCTTATCACGAGGGATACCATCCACCACGATCAAGGGTTCGCCCATACCACGGATATCGATATTCGATTCGAAAGCTCCAGGCTGACCAGTCTGTTGGGTAATTCGTACTCCTGGTAATTTACCAGTCAGCATATTGACCACGTTTTCGTTTTTGGTAATAGTAATTTCTTTATTGGTTACAGATGATACTGCTCCGGTAAGGGTAGATTTTTTCTGAGTACCATATCCTACGACTACGACATCTTCTAAGGTTGTATTATCGTTGGGTAATTCGACTTGGATAGTTGGATTATTTTCGAGGATGACCTCTTGGCCTAAGTAGCCAACATAGGAAATCTGTAAGCGATCTCCTGGAGACGCTGCAATGGAGAAAAGACCTTGCGAGTCAGAAGTCGTACTGATTCCTGTTTTTGTGTTCTTAATGGTTGCCCCAGCTAGTGGTTTAGCATCCGCAGATTTAACCGTCCCGCTGATGTTTCTTTGTTGTCCAAATACGGTCCCCAAAGAAAGCGAGAGCACTGGTATTATTGCCAAACGCCAGGATAATTGTTTGAATCGCCTGCCCCAGAATAATGAGCAGGAATTAATGATTTTTAATCCCATAATTTAATTTGTTGAAATTGGTTGATTCGTCTGATATCAGCATCAGACAGTTAAAATAGGTGTGATACTCCCTCTGGTTTCTAAAACCAAAAGTTCCTTGTTAGGATTATGTATCAGGCAGGATAAAGGTTTCTTGCTTTCGTGTCATCGTTTATAAATTGATTATGAAGCAAGATTAATTTGGGGACTATAATAAAGTATTAACAAAACATTAATACGCGTAAATGAAAAAATAATGCACTGAATATCAGCGCATTATTTTTATTAATATTTTCATTCTATACAATCTCCCTGTAATTTTTACTATAGGATTCATCGTATAAATGTTGGTAAACTTGGGAAAAGTTTTCAAAACATTGATGGGCAAGACTATGATATCCGAGTTGTACCAATGCCCTACATTTATAGACCATTGCCTCCTCATGGACAGAATCGAAATGAAATATTCGATTTGCGACTTCAATTATTATTTCAGCATCTTTTTCAAGATCTAATTTTTTTAACAAACCGGATAGAAGACCGGTCGCATGTATGGAGACCTCGTCCTTAATGCCATCCAACCATTCATAATCTGTATCAAACATAAATCCGCCTTTTTCCAGGATACGAAGCAATGAATCAATTTCATTTTTATCCAATTCCTCAGATTGATTGAAAAGCGACATAAATTGAGAAAAGTCAATATCAATGGTATCTATATTTTCAAGACTCCAATAGCCACTTTTCTTGGAGATCTTCACCTCTCCCAATTGCTCCAATAAACCATTTATCTTCGCAATATTTACAGATCTGTTGTTTGTAGCACTTGATGTGGATTTATCCGACCAAAACAATTCCATTAACTTTTCAGAACTCACACCACGTCCTCTATGAATGGTGTAGACCACAAACATGGTCAATAGCTCCTTTAATAAGGGTGAGAATTGCTTGGTAATTTCTTCTCCTTTTTGATCAAAAATCTGGATATCTCCTCTAAACAAATTGATAGAGGCTCCTTGTATTCGATTGCTGGTCTTTTGGAAGCTTTCTTTTTGAAGAACTACCGGATCTGGATGTACTCCAACCTCCTGTTTCGGACTTACAGGCTGCATATTGTGACTTACATTCTTTCTTTTTCGCTTTAACAGCCATAATAAAACACTTCCGCCGGTAAGAAAAGTGAAAACAGATATCCAAATCCACCTACTTGTTGTAGGATTTTGTTTTCCTTCTGTGATTTGATAAGGCAGTGCTGGTGCCAACAGACTATAAATTCGTACGCGGCTTTGACTTAAGGCACTATCATAGAACAGAGTAACCGCTACAAATCGGTTGGATGCTTTGGAATAATAAAAGTCAGCAAAGGATTTAATATCATGAAAGTCAAATGGAATGGTACTCCCTAATTCCTGGAAATTAGTCCCATCCTTTGAAATTGAAACCAATTGAAGGAAAGATTTAAATTTATTCCGTGGAAACATAAGGCCAAAAATGTTCTTTGAATCTTCATCAATGTACAATGAATTTGCCCATACAGCCTCAGGAATAGGGAAGTTAATCTCATATAAGGTTTTAAAGCTGTTGGAATTAATATCCATCTTAACCAAATCATTGGAGACTTTTGGATTCAGCATTTGATCACCTGTGGAACTCCCATAACCACCTAACAGATAAATCCCATCCTTATCTACTCCCATTCCACCTAAATAATGAGGAAATAAAGTGTCTCCTGAAAAAGCTAAGCTATCCCATGATTCAGTAGGGATATGGTATTTATGAATGGAGTTTTTATACCTGAAATGTCCATAGCCGGCAACCATATAGATACTGCTATCCTTTGGAGAAAAGAACTTATTAAAAGAAAGGTAATGGGTTCCATGTGCTGGGTGTTGAAAACCCTTGGACCAGGTCCTTGAAAGGGTATCAAATGAAGAAACTATTTTTTGGTCAATGGAAATATTTAAAACCTTGCCTGTTAGAGGATCAAATATAGATTGGCTACCATTCACCATATAAAGTGGTGGTTTAAGGTATTCCCATGAGGTACTGACGGTTGCCCCGAGATTGGTGCGAACCAAGGAGTCCTCCGAAACAATATATACACTCTCATTTTTATGATCAAAAGCTACACTTGCCTGCCCTGAAACGTAAAATTCGTTTTCCAATGTCCACTCTTCCCGTTGTCTTTTAATCCAAGATGGATTATTACTGTTCGCCATCAATGAGCCTTGATCATCATTCGCCTTATTCCCTGTAGTTTCATCCAATTTCCAATGATTACAAACTTTCCCCTTACAATTGATCATAACATCTTTAATCCGCATGGGTGGGAGATCTGAACTTTGGAAGGATTTATAATCATTGAATCCAAAAAACAGTTTATAGGATTTATAATCTGCCAGATTTAATAGATGCCTATAGGTGGAATTTGCACTTTTTAATATAATTGTTCCTGCCTCCTGATCGAGCAAGACCTTCAGGTTATTCCATTTATAAAACAAGTTGGATTTAGGAATGTCGAAATTAATATCCGTGAATTTATCTCCTACAATCAATTTAAAATGCTTGCCATTATCTTGCCTTCGATCATAAATCAGATCTATATTTAAATTATCATCCAAGATTAATCGAAATATATAACCAAAATAATCTTGCTGATAAGGTTTAAACTGAAGATCAAAGGATAATTCTGTTTTCTTGGCTAGTATTAAAGGTTTATCGATTCCAATTGATAGACTTGTTCGTTTATCCATCTCTTTTTCATGGCTTGAAAACTCCAATCCATATTGCCCATAAGCCTGTTGGCAAAGGAAAATGCAAAGAATAGTGTAACAAGCAATAACAAGATTTATAAACGATCGTCTCACATTAAAAATTGGCTAGCTATTTAATAAAAAGATTTAGCAAAATGTAATTTACTTCATATTCGTGGAATAGCAAAAGAGTTTTTAAGCAAATTTTAAACAAAGGCTTTTTTTATACCTCATTAGTAAATTATTTTAATCCACTAAGCAGAATTAACTTTGATTCTTTTGAAGCATTAACCTTATTTTTCTGTATTTTCCCAAACTTATATTACAAAACACAACATTTTATTTTATTGTATTTCAACGCGTTACAATAAAAACAAATAAAGTCTACTAATCTAGTAGTCTTTATTGTAAAATACTTCTTATTTTGATTTATAAATTAAACAGAACACAATGAAAAGAATCAATACCAGTATCCTTTACAACTATTGCAATTTCTTCAGCTATAGCTATGATACTGAACGAATGTGTTACGAAACTATCTTCCCCAAATAGGATAAAGCGGGAATTGCAATATATTCCCGCATATCCAAATTAATTCAAGCTCCGAGAAAGGAGCATTACCATCAACCAAATACTATCCCATGATTTTAAAGAAAACAATTCGCTTTCTAGGGCTTTGTATTGCCTTATTTTTCATCATTGACCAGTTAAAAGCTCAGGAAAATCCGCAGGCCATTATCAATGCAAGCCTTAAAGGTACTGTCCTGGACTCCATCACTAAGGAGCCTATTGCCGATGTAACATTACAATTGGAAGGTGTTACCCATCAGGTTAAAACTGACAAGAATGGTGAATTTCATTTTATTACCGGACAAAAACTGCCTTTTCAACTTATTATTTCGCGGATAGGTTATGAAAAACGAATCCTTACTATCAAGGATTCTCCAGCGACTATTCTTTTAAAACCATCTTTGGAAAGATTGGACCAGATAGTAGTAAGCTCGAGACGTAGAAAGGAAGAAATCCAGGAAGTCCCGATCCCTATCACGACAATAAATGCAGCTACCATAGATGATGCCGGCGCCTTCAATGTTAATCGAATCAAGGAACTGGCTCCCACAGTTCAATTATACGCGTCCAATGCGCGAAATACCACCCTAAACATTCGCGGCTTAGGTTCCACCTATGGTTTAACCAATGATGGGATTGATCCAGGTGTCGGATTTTATTTAGATGGAGTATATCTCGCAAGGCCTGCTGCAACCTGGTTAGATTTTATTGACATCGAACAAGTGGAAGTATTAAGAGGTCCACAAGGCACTCTTTTTGGAATGAATACCACTTCTGGCGCTTTTAATGTCACCTCCAAGCCTGCTGAATTTAAACCTTCAGCTAATTTTGAACTGAGCTATGGAAACTATGGGTTTATTCAAGGTAAAGCATCCTTAACAGGTCCAATATCCAATAAAATTGCTGCACGAGTATCCTTTTCAGGGACCCAAAGGAATGGTACTCTATTTAATACCAATACGAATAGAGCCATAAATAACATGAGCAATCTGGGGCTGAGAGGACAAATCCTGTATCGAGCAAATGACAAGGTTAATATTAGTTTGGCTGCTGATAAAAGCATTCAAAAACCCGATGGATATGGCTGGGGAGTTGCTGGTGTGGTTGAAACAAAACGGGCCGAGTACAGGCAATTCCATAATATTATTAATGATTTAGGCTATACCCAACCCTATCAGGAAGCATTCGAGCGTAAGGTTGATTTAAATACGCAGTCCAAGGCTGATAACGAATTGGGAGGGGCATCCTTGAACGCCGAGATTAAACTTGGCTCCGGACAATTGACCTCAACGACAGCATGGCGTTATTGGAAATGGGTACCATTAAATGATAGAGATTATATTGGCTTACCTGTTTTTACAATTTCTGCGGGAAACTCAAAGCATGATCAATACTCTCAGGAATTTAGATATACAGGAAAAATTCGAGAAAACGTGGAATTTGTCGCAGGCCTATTTGGTTTGTATCAAGATTTAAGAACGGATCCGGTGCATACCGAAGAGGCAGGATCATCCCTATGGCGATTTGCTCAAAACACAACAAGTAATTTATGGAAGACGGAAGGCTTGTTTGATAATTTTGGAATTAAAACCAAATATGGCATCAAAACGACAAGCTTAGCAGCATATACCCAAGTAGATTGGGCGATAACGAATCAAATCCATGTTCTTCCCGGTCTAAGGTATAACTATGATAAAAAGCAGGCCAATTACAACCGCCAGACCTATGGAGGACTGGCAACAAATGACCCTGACTTATTATCGCTGAAAAACTCGGTTTATACCAATCAATCTTTTGAAACTGAAGCCGAGGCTGGCAATTTCTCGGGACAACTTTCGCTTCAATACAAATTAAACTCTAATTTCAATGCTTTTGCTACCTATAGCATAAGCTATAAGCCGGTCGGTATTAATGTAGGTGGACTACCAACTGCCAAAGGTGAGGTCCTTCTGGATCTGGCTCGGGTGAAACCTGAGTCAGTAAATCATAAGGAAATAGGTCTTAAAACCAGCCCAAGTAGAAATTCCATCTTAAATCTTACCCTCTTTCAAACCGACATTAAGGATTATCAAACCTTGGTGCAAACTCCTGAACCCGGTGTAAATCGTGGCTATTTAGCGAATGCAGAACAAGTAAGAGTAAGGGGAATTGAGTTTGATGGAACTGTAAGAATTAAGAGGTTTTTAAGGCTGAATGCTGCAGCTGCCTATACCGATGGCAAATACATCAAATTCGCAAATGCACCCGTTCCTCTGGAAGAAGTTGGTGGCCCGGAAGCATTCAAGGATATTTCTGGCGGTCGATTACCTGGAATTTCAAAATGGTCCTCATCCATAGCAGCTGAATTTACCCAAAATGGAAAACTACTTGGCCTTGAAGGACAATTCATATTGGGTGCAGATCTATTTTATAGATCAGAATTTTCATCAAGTCCATCACCTTCAAAATATTTAAACATTGATGGTTATTCCGTCTTAAATGGTCGAATAGGCTTTAAAGCAGACAATGGAATCAGTATTTTGGTATGGACCCGAAACTTAACAAATAAGAATTACTACGAACAACTTTTGGCAGCACCAGGAAGCTATGGTCAATATGCTGGCGTTATTGCAGACCCAAGAACATATGGAGTAACCTTAAGATATAACCTCAATCAATTTTAAAATGGATTAGGACTTAGCCGATGTATTATCAGCTGGGTCCTTTTTTATTGTCCTTTAAACTTCAGAATATAATCCCCATCAAATGGGTCTCCCTGCATTAAGCTCTCTCCAATAATGAGTTTATAGTCTCCTTTTTTATCCAATTTATATTGAATATCCTTTCCAAAAGGTCCATCAGCATTTGTATCAGGCATAATTATTTGATTGAACCGAATATTTCCGACCTTTTCACTGATTAATTCAGCATTTATCTGTTTAAAATCCTTGCTATTAAAGGAAATCGTATCCGACTCTTTGGAGATTTTATGAAGATTAATGGAATCCCATTCTGCCTTCAGATCAATAACCTTCTGCTGGATACTTTGAACGGAATCTATTTTTACAGCAGAGGAAGCTGTATCGATGCTATCATGTACAGGATTGCTGTTTTTTGTACTAGTATTGCAGCTGAGTAGGATTGAAATAATGGGAATTAAGAATAATGCTTTCATATGAAATTTTAATTAATGAAAATTAACATCATAATATTAAACACATAAATTATTCCAAGGTTCTAAAAAATAAGATTGTCTCCTAAAATCTGGAGACAATCTCGCTTATCAATTACTACTATACTAACTAACCATTTATTACATCCACCTTTTCAAAAGTTTAAACAACTTCTCCTTTCCTTCATAGGGCGGATAAATCATTTTTGAAAGGGCGAATGGGGTTTGTTTCATAAATGCTCTTTCGTGTGAAAAAGCTTTAAAGCCATAAAACCCATGGCAATGACCGAGGCCACTATAATTTACTCCTCCAAATGGTAGATTAGGATTGGAAACCTGGATCAAAACATCATTGATGCAGACACTCCCCGAGCTACAACTTTTGGATAATAAAGCTATTGAATCTTGATTCTTGGAAAAGATGTACATGGACAATGGCTTTGGTTTGGAATTAATATAATCAATGACTTCCTTTATGCTTCCGTATGGAATAATTGGCAATACTGGTCCGAAGATTTCTTCCTCCATGATTCGGCAATCCTTGGAAACATCCGTTAACAACATCGGTGATAATGATTCCTCATCAATTTCCTTGCTTACATAATTCACCTTGGATCCTTGTTTCACCGCATCTTCCAGCAGGCCTTCAATCCTACTTTTATGTTTTTGATTGATTATCTTGGCATATCGATTTGGATCAATGGCATCCCCCACATAAAACATCCGCTTACAGGCATCTTCAAAAGCAACTATAAAGTCATTGATTTTGCCCTGCGGAATAAATAAGTAATCTGGAGCAATACAAGTCTGGCCTGCATTTATCAATTTTCCCCAAGCTATTTTATTAGCTGCATCCAGAAGATTACAACTTTCATCAATAATTACTGGTGATTTTCCTCCTAATTCAAGGGTAATACTGGATAGATGCTCTGATGCAGCCTTCATTACTATCTTTCCAACCTCAGGACTTCCTGTAAAGAATATTTTATGAAATGGCAAGGCCAATAGACCTGTCGCCAACTCCCTTTCTCCAATCAAACATGCTACTTCTTCTCTTGGGAAGGCCTCCTCAATAATTTTCTGAAGAACTTCCGAAGTTTTAGGGCTATACTCCGATGGTTTTAAGATCACCGAACATCCAGCCGCAATGGCTGAAACTAAGGGACTCATACTTAGTTGAAAGGGATAATTCCAGGGTGATATGATCAAGGAAGTTCCTAATGCCTCGTATTGTATCCAATTTTTGGAAAAGAAACTTGTTAATGTAAAAGGCTTCTTATGCTTTTTCATCCAATTGGGCAGATGTTTGATTGCATAATCAATTTCACTATAAATAAAATACACTTCAGTCAAAGCAGACTCATATGGATTCTTCCGCAAATCATTCTGCAGCGCATCAAAAATTTGCGTTTCATATTTTGAAATAACCTCTTTGAGCCGCTTTAATTTTAGGACACGGTCCTTCAAAGAACTCATACGAAGTGCTAGTTGATGCTCCATTTGAACATCAAACAATTGCTGTATAGAAGTATCCATGATCCTTTTTGTTAAATGGATATTATTAATAGTCTAATTTTATAATTGCTTAATCCAGTCTTTAATAAGTTCAACGCCTTCCCTATGGACAATTGATCTAGCAAGCTCTGGCATGGCCGTTCCAGGTTCAGCGCTATTCATCCGATAATAAAGAATAGATTGTTCTGGTACGCCCGGTACAAGGTCATAATTTAAACCGCCTGCTCCCGCTCCAGCCGATACGGGGCCTTTATGATAACCCAATCGAACCGTATCGGATTCATTGTACTCAAGAAACAATCCTGTATTAAAGGCATCTCCGCCGCGACGATGACAATGACTACAGTTGATATCCAAATAAGCCCGAGCACGTTGATTGATGTTAAAGTTTGCTTTGTCCAACCAATTAGGTAATACCTCCACTTGTTTTAAATCTGGTAAATTCTCCAAATGTCCGTTATTTGCCAACCAAGTAAGTTGATTTTCCGAATGACCTGCTCGAGTGTAATTCATATTGCGGGCTTTTGGCCCAATAGGAATCAATTTAGAATCCTTGATATGACATCTTTTACAATCATTGGTATTGGGAACCATATAATTGGTTTTGTGCATTTGTCCGTGGTCATCCTTTAAACTTATCGGAAGAACTACCCCTCGAATAAATTTAACCGCATCTTTTTGCTCATCATCCCATAAATAATTCATCACTTTCCAGTTATGATCCAAGGGGTCTTTTACAAGAAGCCTAGTTTCAATATGAACCTTCTCATCCTTCTCATTTCTGTAAGCGAAGTTTTTGATAATAATGGTAGAATCAGGAAAATCCAATTCTTCATTATTCACAAACTTCATTTTTTGTCCTTCTGGCAGCACAATGAATCTATCCTTGATTGCATAATCTGAAAATAGGGCACTACTTAAATCATAGGAAATCAATTTAGGACTCGGATTCAATTCCGACAGTTTTCCAGTGAAGAAGCCATAATCAGACAGCTTCTCCTTAAACTGAAAACTCTTATCAACTTGTTGTTGTTTCTTGCTTTGATTTTGACAGCTTTGAATCAAGAAAATCAGAAGCAAGAAACAACAAGATATCTTTAACAGGTTACTCATTATTACTTACATTCAAAAGGTTGAACATTTGTATTGGGTTTCCATTTTGCTTGGTCTTTTACATTGCCGAAATCTGCATTTACAAACATATTCTCGCCAGGTTGATCGATACAAACCTTATCAGGATTTGCTTCGGTACCTTGGGTCATGATATTGCTCGTTACTCCATCGTAAAGGATTGCAGGAATTCTCTTGCCCTTTCTTTCGGGGTCAAGGCCATTTAATTGTTGCTCAGTCGCAATGATCAACTGCCCAACCCTATGTTCAAATGCTGGTTTCGGAAATTCCTTCCCCATTGTGATGGTATTCCCATGGATTTTAATGTTTGTAGGAATTGGAGAGTACTTATCATTAATTTTTTCAGCAGCTTTTTCATCCACTGTAAATCCGGAGGCAATAGTAACAGCAGAACTATTATTGTTGGTTATCTTATTGTTGTAGATCTCAACATCAGATGTGGCTAAAATAATGACTCCACTCCCTGGTGACGCATTCCCTACTCCCCAAGAGGTTCCAAAACTTCCTGCCTTGGCAAAATTCCTGAAGTTATTATCACGGATAATATTATTATAGGCCTTAATTTTTCCACCACGTTGCGATAGGTCTGGTAGATCAAAGACCAAGAAGCCAGCTGTATTGTCATAAAACTCATTATCATACACTTCTGCATCCGTAGAGTTTTCAATTTCACATCCAGCAACATTCTTTGCAGCCTTACTGTTTCTAACAATAGCCCCATTGGTCTGCCCAACATAAATTCCAGCATCTGAAGCGCCTTCGGCATAGCAATTTTCAATCAAGACATTGCTACAAAGGACAGGATAAATGCCATAACCTCCGCTGGTAGAATCTGCAGTGCTCCAAATCGCATGTAACTCCGCCACTACAATGTCCTTACCATTATTAATTTTTAACAGATCGCCTTTGGAATCTCTAATCTCCATGCCTTGAATCTTAAAGTTCTTCACATCGGTTACCCGTATCCCTTCACCACCTTGTTTCTGATCTTTAAAATCCAAAACGGTCTTGGTCGGACCTGCACCTCGAATCAAAATATGATTCACCTGAGCAATGCTCAAGTTTTGGAATTTATACTTCCCTTCTTTTAGAAAGATCTCGGTACTATCCTTTAAAGAAAGAAACGCTTCTTCAATTTTCTCTTCTTCCCCTGGACCAAAGGTCAATTGGGTTGCATAGCCACTTGAATTATCGGGAGTATTCTTACACCCAAACAATAGGCTAATACAAATAATTGCAGCAATTGAAATTCTTTTCATCATTATTTATTTTTTTGGTTAATCTTAAAAAATATTATAAGCATAGCTCACATAATACATTGCTCCTATTCTAGGATTGGCAATACCGGTAGAATAGTATTTATTGGTAATATTTGTTCCGCCAATCCTTATTCCTGAACGAGCTTTAAGGATCTTATAGCTTATTTGCGCATCAATAACAGCGGATGATGGCACCTCACCTTCACCTAAGCCCCCTGCAACTGCATAATGGTACCCTGGTTTATACCTCAAGGTAGTATTAAATGACCAAACTTGTTTTTTTCCAAATCCTGAATTTCCAAATTCCATGTTTACATGGTAGTTCGGTGTATTGAAATTATTGATTTGGCTATTGTTTTTGTTTTTTAAGAAATCTGAATAATAATTCACCTTAGTCATGAAGTTCTTGCCAAGATCTACACTTACCGAAGCCGCATAACCATAGGTATTTACTGTTTCGCCTCCGTTGAAGGCAATGTTATAGACCATATATTTACTTTGATCTTTAAATGCATTAGGATCATCGGTGCCTGGGCTGTTCGCAACATTAGCATAACCGATAAAGTTTTCCCAAGTTGAATAATAACCCAACACATCAAACATTACTCTTTTCGCAATTAATGCTGCATAACCTAGTTCAAATGAATTTACGGTTTGCGGTTTGATATCATCGTATTCAAATTTTTTCAAATCCGATGGATCATTGCTCTGTTGATACTCCTGAACACTCGCTAAAGTGTATGGCGGATATTCATTGAAATGATAATGTTCGTTTAACAAAAGATTTGAACCTCCTGAAGAGAAACTATTATAGCCATTCATCGTATTCTGCAAGGCTTGAATATTGGAAGGGAAGCTATATGCATTCTGATAGGAGAACCTTAAGTAGTTCTGATTTGCTGTACGAAATACGGCCGATGCTCTCGATGTTAACTTAGGCTTTCCAAATAGGGTGTTTTTATCCAAGCGGAAAGAGGTATTTAGATTCAACCTTTCTTCCAGCAAGCGTTTTCCTAATGAAAGATAGCCACTGTATTCATTTACATTGATTGGTTTATCTTTATCTGGGAATAAGGTGTTTTTAGAGTCCAGGTTATAAATTCTCCAGTTAACACCCGCTATTACATCCATGAATGTAATCAGTTTTCTGAAGTTGTATTGAAACTCTGTATTATATAGCTTGGAACGATCTAAGAATAGGGTTCCGCCTTCGGAAATAGGAGTTTGAGAAATTTTCTTTTTCAACTCATTAAACTCTGGCGTACCTTCCAGCAATCGGCCTTGATCTGCAAATTGTCGTGCTGCAATATGCGCTTCTTGTTGTGAAGATCCTGTTGCTAATGCCGTAATAAAGGCTTCGGTATATTCCGGATACCAACCTCCAACATTACCATCGTAACTTACTTTCCAAGCTTCATTTATTAACTGTGCAGTAGGTCCAGCAATAAGTGTATTTCCTGAATTTTCTCTTGTAGTATAAGTTCTTAAGAACCAATCATCACTCTTTAATTCCAAACGATATTGACCTACTTTAAAGTCGTTAATTTGATACCTGGTATCATTCGTATAAACAATATTTCCTGTTCCGAACGTTCCGGATGCAATAGCCTCCAAATTCGGGTTAATCCGATATCTCAACTCAGCATTTACCTTAAAAACATTGGCATTATTATCCAAATAACGGTGTTCTGGATATCCAGTTCTGGCAACATAATTCGGGTTTGCCAGCATAGGTTCAATTAAGGGGGCCAACTCTGGATTTCCCATCATTGCCGCATACATAAATGGATTAATGTCCGTCGATGTTGCACCCCCGTACATATTGATTCCATTATAATTTGGATCTACATCCGGACCACCGGGACCATTTTTGTTTTCCATATTATTTGCAACCCAATCATTGGCTTTCGAATACTGTGCATTAATTTTATAGGCCAATTTATCATTTACGGAGTTTGCATAACGGATTACCCAATCATACACCGGCGATGGAGAGATTGGATCATTATTGTTTTTATTATTAATATGGTTAATACCTTGGGTAACCAAGACGCTCAATCCTTTGTATTTGAAAGGATCTTTTCCAGTCATCACCATGGTACCATTCAAGCCCCTGGAACCATATAGTGCGGAAGATGCTCCTGAAAGAAGCTCTATATTATCAACATCCAATTGAGTAAGGCCGATCACGGAACCCAAAGGAAAGTTTAATCCAGGAGCTTGGTTATCCATTCCATCCACGATCTGAGTAAAGTTCGTATTACCACTCGTATTAAAACCTCTTGTTGTCACTGAGGTAAACCCAATACTTGACACTGTTACATCGACACCTCTCAGACCTTGGACCATATCCATATAGTTGATTTGTGGTGAATTCTGTACGTCTTTGGTACTGATTTGCTCAATAGTTACGGGAGAGGATAATTTCGTCTGAACGGACCTGCTGGCAGAGATAACAATCTCTTGCGCCAGTGTAGAGGTAGGATTCAGCTCTATCTGAATGGCTTTTTGATTATTTTCTACGACTATTTCTTGCTGTTCATAGCCAATAGAAGAGATGATTAAGGTAGATGGAAATCCTTTATTCAATCGTAATTGAAAATTTCCTTTATCATCGGTAAATGTCCCGGCACGGTCGTCCTTTACACGAATGGAAATCGCCGCCGCGGGCTCTTGGGTAATTTTGTTTTTCACATTTCCTTGTATCACCTGTTGGGACAGCGCGGTAAAAGGCGTAAGAAAGCAAATCACCAAAATCAAATAGGCAATGTTTCTCATGGTTATTTGGTTAGTTTATAATCAGTTACAATTACAAACAAGCAGCATTTTACTCAATTGCCTCGGGGATCTGCTAGGTCTACTTTATTCCTTCAAATATTAAAGTCACGAGTGTTTTAATGTCTTTAAGGCTCTGAGTATAGTCTATATTGGTTTCTCTTTTGAGAATAGCTTGTTGCTCAACATTATGTTTCAATGCATCCGTGAAATTAATCAGAACTGAAGCCACCTCTTTGGGATCTTTCATTCTAATTTTCTTCTCTTGAATAGCTTTCTCTAATAAAGCAGTCAAGAATTCTTTCTCACGATGCATCAATGCATCATATAATTCAAAAAATCTCGGAAGAAGTTTATGCAAGGTTTCTACAGAAACCCGATTCATATTTAAAACCTGTGTGTAATAATTAAATCTGGATTCCAAATAAAACGCAACACATTCTTCGATTTCACTTTTCTCAGATGTAGCCTCTTGTAGGGTCTGAATATATTTCTCTCCCTCCCGTAAGGCAACCTCTATAAAAATGTCTTCCTTCTTTTTATAATAATAGTATAACGATGTTTTATTAAGGCCAACTGCCTTAGCAATATCTTCTAAAGTGGTTTTATCCAAACCATATCGTTCAAAACAATCCATCGCGGCTTGCTCGATCCGACTCTTTACCTGTTCTCTTTTGTTCATCGCTTGATTAAAGTTAGATAATAGTTTTTCATTTTTCAAACATTTTGTTAAAATATTTGAAAAACATTGATTACGGCTGCTTCCTTTAAACGAAATTCAGTTTAAAGTTTTCAAAAATGCTCAAAAATACCCTGATTATCAAGGACTAGCCTTGAGAAATAGAAATAATTATTATGAAAATAAGTTCTAGGATGGAAATTATTTCTGCTTAGAAATATATCGACCGACTGTCATTCCTGAAAAAATACATCCTCCTAAAAATGTACCTTCAAGGGAATTATAGCCATGCATTCCGCCGCCACCAAATCCTGCAGCCTCCCCGATTGCAAATAAATTAGGAATTAACTTGCCATCTTGATTAAAAGCCTGTCCATTCAGATTCGTTTCAATTCCGCCCAGCGTTTTCCGCGTAAGGATATTCAACCGAACTGCAATCAATGGATAATGCCCTTGATCCAGGATTTTATGTGGCTTTGCCGTACGTGCTATCTTGTCACCAAAATACCTCCTAGTATTTTGAATATAGCTGATCTGGAAGTCCTTTGTAAACTTATTGTCTAACTCTCGATCTCGACTTTCCAAAATTTCCTGAATATTGTCAAAATCCAATAAATGTTCATTGCTCAACTCATTCATCCCCTGAACAAGGTCTTCCAAGGAGTTTGCAACAACAAAGTCCTTCCCATGCTCTTTGAACGCTTCCACTGGCCCTGTTGCTTTTTTTCCAAAAAGTCTTTTCACAATGAGTTTATAGTCTTTGTTTGTAAGGTCTGGATTCTGCTCCGACCCTGAAAGTGCAAATTCCTTTTTGATGATACTTTGATTCAATATAAACCAGGAATACGACTTACCGGTACTTTGTATATATTTTAAAGTCCCAAGTGTATCAAACCCAGGATACAAAGGCGCTGGCAATCTTTTTCCAAAGGCATCCAACCAAATAGACGAAGGTCCAGGAAGTATCCGAATCCCATGATTCGGCCAGATTGGGTTCCAATTTTCAAGCCCTTCAGTATAATGCCACATCCGATCTTTATTGATCAACCTCACATTTGCAGCCTCAGCAGCCTGAAGCATTTTCCCATCGACGTAAGCCGGTACACCACAAACCATCCTTTCAGGTGGATTCCCTAAACGCGTTGGCCACTGTTTCCGAACCATTTCAATATTGGCTCCAATCCCACCACTAGCTATAATCACCCGTTCTACTGAAATTTCAAAGTTATCTATAATGTCCCTATTACTTTCTACACCGCGATCAGCATGATCCTCTTTCAGGATATTCCCATAAACCCGAATCAAATTCTCCGATTCTATGTGAATTTTATGCACTTGATGCCTAAATTTAAACTCAAGCAAACCTTCTTTTTCCATTTGAAGAGCGTGCTCAACAAAGGGCTTGATAACTCCTGGTCCGGTACCCCAGGTGATATGAAAACGAGGAACCGAATTTCCATGACCAGTTGCAAGCCCATTTCCTCGCTCTGCCCATCCTACAATCGGAAAGAAACTCAAACCTAATTCTTTGACATATTTGTACTTCTCCTCATGTGCAAATTTCAAATAAGCATCAGCCCATTGTTTCGGCCAATAATCTTCTTCTCTATCAAATGAGGCACTCCCAAACCAATCTTGTTTTGCCAATTCAAAGGAATCTTTAACCGATAATCGCCTTTGTTCCGGTGAATTTATAAAGAAAAGACCCCCAAACGACCAAAAGGCCTGTCCGCCTAGGTTGTTCCGGTTTTCCTGATCCAACATAATGACTTTTTTTCCAGTCTTGCTGATTTCATAGGCAGCTACTAAACCCGAAAGACCAGCTCCAATGATTAGTGTAGTGGATTGGCTCATAATTGATTTTTTTAAGAAAGATATGAAAAATAAAAGTCAACCTGATTAATCCTATTTGGATAAATTATTATAATTCAATAAGAACATCAAATACTCTACAGCCGAAACAATTGATTTGTTGGATCAGAAGGTTTTATTTATTTTAGTAGTGATAAACATAGTTTATTACCTCTAACCGCAATAAAACCCATGAAACTTAAACTATCCTTATTCCTATTCCTTATTTTATCGACTTTAGGCTCAAGTGCTTTGGGTCAAAAGAAAGCTAAACATGTTATTGTACTTGGCTTTGATGGCCTTGGCGCTTATGCAATAGAAAAGGCAGATATGCCAAATCTGAAGCATATCATGAAAGATGGATCATATAGTCTTCATGTAAGGACTGTTTTACCATCTTCGAGTGCCGTAAATTGGGCTTCCATGCTGATGGGCACAGGACCAACGATGCATGGTTATACCGATTGGGGAAGCCAAACTCCGGAAATACCTTCCGCAATCACAACTTCAAATGACCGTTTCCCGTCCATTTTTACAGCAATAAAAAAGCAGAAACCAAAAGCTAAAATTGGCTCTGTTTACAGTTGGGGCGGAATCAGCTATCTTTTGGAGAAACCCATACTGAACTACGATTTCGGAATGGAAGGGAATGAGTTAGAAACTCAAAATAAGGCGATTGAACTCATAAAAAATGAAAAACCGGAGTTTTTGTTTGTTCATTTTGATCAACCTGATGGAGCCGGACATAATGCTGGCCATGATAGCCCCGGCTATTATGAAGAACTCAAAAACGTGGATAAAAGAATTGGCGAGATCCAAAACGCTATAAAAGAGGCTGGAATTGAAAATGAGACCCTCTTGATAATTGTCTCCGATCATGGTGGAATCGAAAAAGGTCATGGAGGTAAGTCATTAATGGAAATAGAGGTTCCTTGGATATTAAAAGGCCCCGGAATCGCAAAAGGAAAGGCCATAACTGAACCCCTAATTGTTTATGATTTAGCGCCTACAGTAGCCTTAGCACTTGGAATTAAACCTGAGGAAGTTTGGCGTGGAAAAGCCGCAAAATCATTCTTTAACAAATAAACAAAAGGCCCAGCTATTACTAGCACTGAGCCTTTCCACGAGCATTAGTAAAACTAAATTTTGTATTATAAATTATATTTATAGACGGCAACCCAGTCTAAAATAAGGTTCCAAGAAGCACCGGTGCTTTCAGCTTTTGTTTCAGTTTGTAAATGCCATCGCATAGGTGCTGAAGGAATCAACTTATCGGTATTTAATACATCTTCACCATTTTCCATCTACAGTATGTAAATTGTAGATTAATTTATTCTATTATTAAACAATAGTCATGCCATTTGAAAGAATAACTCGAATTATAACAAATTTTCTTCTATAACGAATTTTTTACAAAACATCTGTAGCTGACACTCTACAATGATTAAATGCGAGTTAATTTTTCTTTTTCATAAGAATTTCACGAAGTACATTAGCAATTGATAGTATACCATATTATCTAAACCAGTTATTTGGATTTTTAAGATTCTGAAGTTTTTAAAAGTTGTGCGAAATGATTTTATCGCTTATATCAGCATTCCTGATTTTTATTAGTTTGTTAATCTTTAAATTAATACCAGGACAGAAAAAGAAATCTCAAAACTTAGGTATTTGTGCTGCTCTTTTTCTAACAATTATATTCTTATCCAAAATTCCTTTCTTATATCAAATTGATCAAGAAGCCCAATTTTACACGCTTAACATACCTATCGGTTTTCTTTATGGACCAGCACTTCTAGTTCTGCGAAATAGCATTGAAGGGAAATCTAAAATAAATCCATGGCTTCATTTGATCCCCTTCCTATTCTTTTTTACGTTGTATCTGCTGTTCGCAAGCAACTTATCATTCCGATTTAACTCCATTTTCAATTATATTCCTTTATTAAATTCAGTATTAGTTCTCTTCCATTTTTTGATATATTTTACCTTAATCAATCCACGATATTTTTTATCTAAACAGTGGAAAAAAGCACAGCTATTACCCCGTCTAATTGTGGTTTCGCTAGTCTTCAGCATATTTACACTAATCATCCTTGCTTTCTTCTATTTTACCAATAACATGGAATATATTTGGTCTGCCAGACTAATCATGATCAGTCTTTTTTTAATAGCTTTATCTAGTCTTTCCGTAAGTAATAACAACGAACAAAACACGGAAAACAAAATAGGAGAAACGAATAAGTTCATTGGCATATACCATCTCAACCAATTTACCAGCTTAAAGCCAACTTCTGAATTAGCAAATTCAAAACTATATCAATCCTATAACAGAAAGGTCATTGAATTCATCAATTCATTAGGCTATCTGGACTGTGATTTAACTAAAGAAAAGTTTAGCACTGATTTATCTATTCCTATTCGCCATGTGAGTCATTTTTTGAAACAAGTATATGGAGAAAGTTATACCAGCTTTATCAATCTATTAAGATTGAATTATGCTGAAAGTAAACTGAAGGAAGAAACAATGGATCATACCATTGAGGATTTAGCTTCAATCTGCGGTTTCAGCTCAAGAGCATCTTTTTACAGGAATTTCAATGCAGTATATGGATGTTCTCCACATAAGTTCAGGAATGACCATCATCCCAATCAATAATATAAATTTTCCCTCCTATACAACTTTATCTCATGCAAAGTCCACTCCTTGTCCACCCTTAATAAACCCTTTCGAGACACTTAACAAAACGGAAAAATTTTATTCTGACAGTAAATTTGGTTTTCCAACAATAAGTCTTAAAAACTAAAAACAGAACTTTAGGAGGGTTGACTATCAGCATTTTACGTCATTTTAATTTTCAAAAACAAACAAGTACATAAGGATGCTAATATGTCATGAATTGTGTAATTGAAGAAATTAAGACAAGAAATTCCATCCAGTTTTTTGAGCTTTGTTAAGGGCGATAATTAAAAAAACTAGGCTATTTCTTGTTGCCAAATTTGAGAATGCACCAAACCAATTGATTTCGTTTTAATTAAAAAAACATCAGATTATGAACTATGATTATTTACTGTATTACCTCAACTATGTAGGTACCATTTTAGATGGCTATCCGCCAATTGCTCGATTCACATTCGTGATGGTCATGCTATTGTTATTGTTTTCCATCCTCGCTCTTGGAAGAATGTTAATAATAGGATATAAATTAAATGTGGCAGAGAAAAAGAAAAAGAAAACCATCGATCATTTTTATGATAAACTTTTTTTCATCATCAAAAACTCAACTATCTATGAAAAAGAAGAAATCCTAAGGTTATTGGAAGTCAACCTCAGAAAATTTAAAAATTGGAAGTCAGACTTTGTAACAGATGTCTTGCTAGATGTGAAAATTACCCTTTACAAAACTGGAGAATTCAACGAAATCAATTACAAGAATTGCCTCGAAGCATTAAGATTAATGGGATTTTGGGAAAAGAGAATCAGATACTCGAGTTATGATAAAAAAAAGGAGGCCCTTCTGGTCATTGGCGAATTTGATAACGGGGTAAATACAGGAATCCTGTCAAAATCAATGTTCCATAAAAATAAAGAAATTAGAAAAGTTGCTAGAGATTTATACACCAAACTGGATCGTTATAATCCTTTCCGATTTATGGAGGAGAACTTTGATGAAGAATTTACTCAACTAGATAAGCTTCGCCTTCACTCTACCTTGATAAAAAGGTCCAATGAAGGAAGACTTCCAAACCTTTTACGTTGGGTACACAGCTCTAAGAACTCCAAATATATCGTCTTCATTCTGAAGGAAATTGGCTTTTTCAAACAATTTGAAGCTTCGAAAAACTTGTTAACTCTCCTTGACAAATATGAAAACCGGGATATCCGGGTACAAATTGTTGAAACCTTTGGCGCCCTTTCCTGCCTGGAAGCAGTTCCTAAACTGGTTGATCGCTATCACTTGGAGACCTCTGTCGTACGAGATGCCATTATCAAGACCATGGCATTTTTGCCTTGTCAAGAATCATTAGATTTTTTATTGGATAATTACAAATCTACAGATGGTTTGTCCATCAAATTAATGATTGCAAGATCAATCATTCAACATGGACCCGAAGGTGAGCAGGCATTAGAAAAACTAAAGATTGACAACCAACATTCAAAAAAAGAAATAGAAAACATTGTTTTGGCCCAGGTCAGCAATGAAAAGAACTTTTCAATAGTATAATCTCAATCAAATGACCTATTTTTTTAATTATATAATCTACTTCTACGCTACTTTACTGGCAGTTTTTTATTTGTCATTAATGGTAATGAGCTATTTCCAAACTATTCGATACCGTTTTAAATACACGAACCGAGAAGAAAAATATTTTAAGAATTTCCCTGATCAAGCACCAGGAATTTCAATTGTAGCTCCAGCATTTAACGAGGAGGTCATCGTCTCTGAAAGTGTGAAGTCTTTTTTAAATCTTGACTATCCAAAATTCGAAGTGGTAATTGTCAATGATGGGAGTTCCGATAAAACACTCGATATTTTGAAAAAAGAATTTGAATTAGTCGAGGTCCCTTATTACTACGTATATAAGGTGTATTGCAAACAGGTTAAAACCATATATCGATCATCAAATCGAAAGTTTAGCAAACTCATCGTCGTTGATAAAATCAATGGTGGAACAAAAGCTGATGCCATGAATGCAGGAGTAAACATCGCGAAATACGATTATTTCATAAATACTGATGTCGATTGTATCCTCGCTGAAGACACGCTGAGTAAAATAATTCTTCCTGTCTTGGATTCCGATATTCCGGTAATAGCTGTCGGGGCAACAATGCGTATGGCCAATGGCAGTAGGGTGGAAAATGGAAAAATAATAACATCAAAACCGCCAAAGCAATTGATACCACTTTTCCAGGAAACCGAATACCTAAGGTCTTATCTAGTTGCAAAAATGGGTTGGTCCATGATCAATGCCATCCCAAATGTCTCCGGTGGCTTTGGTTTGTTTGACAAACAAGTCGTTATTTCCGCAGGTGGATTTGATTCGGCTTCTCATGCTGAAGATATGGATATGACTGTAAGAATGGTAGCATATATGCGCGAAAACAAAAGGAAATATAAAATAGCGCAGTGCCCATACAGTTTATGTTGGACGGAAGGACCTTCAAATCTTAACCTTCTAAACAGACAAAGAACAAGATGGGGCCGTGGAATGCTCCAGTTTATCATTGATCATAGAAAATTCTTCCTCAATAAAGACTATGGAAGAATGGGCCTCATAGTGATGCCTTATATTGTCTTTTTTGAGTTCTTAGCCCCCATCTTGGAATTTATTGGCTTTTCATTCCTAATAATCCTATTGCTGACTAACCAGGTTAATTTTGACACCTTCTGGATCATGGTACTCTACACCTACCTCATAGGCCTAGCTGTATCCATTGTTACTGTTTCTAATGATTTGGTACTCAGTAAACTCTATAAGAACTTTTGGGGTTATCTAAGGCTGATATTCTTTGCAGCAATGGAGGCTTTCATATATCACCCCTTCGTCGTATTATTCACCTTAAAAGGCTACCTGATGTACCTGATAAAGAAGGACTTCAAATGGAAGCAGATGACAAGATATGGATTTTCTCCAACTAAAAACACAAATACCGCAGCCTAATATGTTAAAGAGATTTATACTCTCCAAAATGATGATTACATCATTTGGCCTAATATTTTTTTGTACTGTTTCTTATGCTCAAGTCAAAGAAACAGCCAAAAGAAAAGATGTACAATTATATCAAATCATTCAGCTATACAATCAACAGAAATGGGAGGAGGGAAAACGTTTAGCAGATGAATCCATTAAGGAAACCCCAAAGGATTCTGATCTGAGAATGATGGCTGGAAAATATTACCTACATAAAAAACAATATGATAAAGCTCGATATGAATTGGCAAAATCATTGGAATATGGCTCTTCCAACACCGAATCTAAACAAATGCTTATTGCCGTTGAAACTGAAACAGAACGATACTCTAGTGCTATTTGCTATATCAACGAATTACTGGAAGTGAATCCTTATGGAAAAGAACTTTGGCGGAAAAAAATTGACCTCTACAGAATATCAGGCAATCAAGTTGAAGCAGATCGATTACTAAAAAGGATTTCACAGATTTACCCAAATGACCCTGAGATAAGTAAAGACCTATCCTATATCATTGAGCAAAGAACGGTTGAAGTTAGTAGGTCCGGTAAAATCGATAAAACAATCGAACTTGCAAGACAAACAGTCGAAGATCAACCCAATCAACAAGAACTCTATTTTCCTGTTATTGACAATTACATTAAAGCCGGAGATTTTAGCAACGCCCTAGCCTATACAGACAGAGCACTAAATCACTTTCCTAAGGATGAAGGATTTGTAAAAAAGAAACTTGCCATATTAGAACATGAGGATCGGTATTCTGAACTTCTGGGGTTCCTCAATGCTGAAATGAAGAATGATGCCAGTGGAAACCTTAGAAACCTTTACAACTACTATTTATTGGAAGCAGCGAGAAATGCAAAAGATAGCGATCCAGTTACCTTATATGGTAAAATCTTTGCTGCATCTCCCGGAAACACAGAAGCTTTTAATTATGTCTTTAGCGAACTCTTTAGTCAGGCACAATATGAAGAAGCAATTCATCTATTAAATAGACACCGCAATAGTGTCGGACCTAGAAAAGAGCTTGATTTGAAGGAGCTAAATGTTTATAAAAGCATGCAGAATCTACCAAAGGTGTCGAGCTTTACGAAAGAACTCTTCAAAAGATATCCTGATGATGCAGACCTTCGCGAATCCTATGTAACATACAGCTTGAAAAGTGCCAAAAATAGCATGGACGAAGGCAAAATTAATACAGCCATTGCTGATTGGAAAGAAGCTATCCAGTACGGGAATCAAGAAGCAATAAATTATGCGCGAATAGGAATGTATAATGCTTATCAATCCTCCAAACAATATCCTGAAGCTATTGCAGTATTGGATGAAATGCTAATTGATGACCCAGAAAACCTGGATCTCATCATGAAAAAATCAGACCTATACAATAAGCAGGGTAGTTATGATTATGCATTAACAATTTATGAACAAATCCTAGATAAAACCTCAGGAGAAGAAAGATCAAGACTGCAAAACGGTTATTCTGAAATAGCCTCTCCTTTGGTCAAGAACTTTCGGGAAGAATATAAACTGATCGAAGCGAAACAACTCTGCGAAAGATGGTTGGCGATTGAAAATCATAACCAAGAAGCACTTATTGCCATTACCAACATCAGTTACCAGCTTCGGGATTACGATGCCATGCTCGCTTATTCTCAAGCAGCGGTACAATTTTACCAGAATGATATCCCATTTAAGATTAAGCTGGCCGAAGCTCTGAGTCATAAAAAGGAAAGATTGGGTGATTCATGGGAATTACTTCATAACCAAGTAATAATCACCCCTTTCCACCAACCATTGCTAAACACCTTCAACAGTACTTCAGAGGAATATGCAGAAGACTTAATTAAAAATAAAGACCATGCTAATGCCCTCGCAGTCATAGACACTGCGCTACATTATAAGGAAAATAATAAGGCGCTAAAATATCTTAAAGGCCGCGCTTATGAAGGCTTAAAAGTTTATGATTCCGCATATTATTATCAAAAATTTTATGAGCCTGGTCCATTGGAATTTGACGAATTTAAAGAGCATTTGGATTACTTGGCTCAACGATCATATCAGAACACTGTCGGTATTTCCCATCTCAATTCAAGATTCGGTGAGAATAATATGCTTATTACGATATCCTCAATTGAATATTCTCATAAAAATTCAAATGGATCCATGTTTACTGGTCGATTGAACTATGCAGGTCGCGAAGAAGGGCAAGGTGTACAGGGACTCATTGAATGGACTAGACCATGGACAAAAGGAGTTTCAAGCAGGATCGACCTAGCGATCTCAAATAGGTATTTCATGCAGTATACAGCAAATGCCGCTTTACTATATAACTGGGAGTCCTCTTGGCAATTAGAAACTTCTGTTGGTTTTAGAAAGTTTTTCACTGATCAAAACTTAACCAACTTCAATTTGGCATTGGCAAAGACAATCAATGGTTTTAATCTCTCAGGAAAGCTTTCCAATTTCTTACTAGCTGATCAAGGTAATACAAATTACCTGTACAATGTAGGACTTAAAGCTCAATATTTCTTGAGCAACCCTAGAAACTTTGTTTTGGCAGTTGCTAACATCGGAAACTCAGCAGACATAGATCTTGTGGACTATCAACTCTTTAATAGTTTCGAGGTCATAAATGCTATGGTGGGCGCCGGAATTGGCCGATCCATCACTCGAAATATATCTGCCAATGCATTAGGAACTTGGTATAACTTTCAAGCCCAAAGAATAGGTGATAATAACATTTATAGAAATCATTACAATCTTAATCTGCAAATCAATGTATCTTTCTAGATGGTCTATAACGCTGTTCAGCATATTTGCTCTGACCTCTTGCACAAGCAGTAAAGGGCAAAGTAAATTGCTCAAATTCCCGGATCAGAAGGTCATAATCTTATCTAATGGAGATGATGCCAGCACTGAGGTAGCCGACTACCTTTATCAGCACTTGACCAAGCGAAACAAGGAAGATAAAACCTCCATTCTAAGAGCCGACAATGCTAACCCAAATGACAAATCAAATCTGATTTATTTGGAATTGGTTGCTGATCTAAACTTTGATTATGAGATCAATAATATCCCTGGAAAGCTTTCTTTATTTGCAAAAGACCGAGAGACCATGATTTGGTTAATATATGAGCTGATTACTCAATTAGGAGAAGAAATAGACCTGGATACGCATGACCTACCTCCTGCAATAATTAATTTCAAAAATGGACAGTTTAATTTTGCCATTCGCTATAGAGAACCTCATTTATTGAGTAATACCAATCCAGATCTAGCTGGTATTTACCATAACAATAGTGTGGATGAAGATTGGGGAATTTGGGGTCATAACTTTAAAAAGGTCTTTGATGGAAAGATCCCCGAGGCCTCCTATGCCCAAACTGAAAAAGGAATAGATAAAAAACAATTTTGTTTCTCTTCTGATGCTACCATCAATGCAATCAAAAGCTATCTGGATACGCAAAGGGGAAATGGTGTTCAGTGGTTCATGGTTACTCCTAACGATAATAATATTGCCTGTACCTGTGCGAGTTGTAAAAAACTGGGAAATAAACCTGGACAAGCAACAGCAGCCATTTCGCACTTGTTAAATAGCCTTGCAAAATCCTACCCAAACTATTTCTTCTTCACAACCGCATACCTGACAACCAAAAACGCACCAACCATTCAAATGGAAAAAAACACTGGTGTTTTTATTAGCACGATTGATTTCACCAAATTATCTAAGATTAATCAGACAAGCAGCTCAGTAAAAGATTTCGAGTCATTGGTCCGACAGTGGAAAGAAAAAGTCAATGAAGTTTACCTTTGGGACTATATTGCCAATTTTGATGATTACTTAAGCCCCTACCCTGTTTTATACCGATTTCAGAACCAGCTCTCCTTTTTTCAATCTATTGGGGTAAATGGATTTTTCCTTAATGGATCGGGCTACGACTATTCTCCTTTTGAGGATATCAAAACCTATGTGCTAAGTGCGATGATGATGAACCCCACTTTGGATACTGAACTCCTAATAAGGAACTACTGCGATAGATTTTATCCGGTTTCAGGTAAAATTATAGCTGATTACCTTCTTGAAATTGAAGAAAAATCAACCCAATCAAAATCCGAAATAGGGATGTATTCACCCTTCAGAGACCTTATGAAGTCCTTTTTGGACCAAGGTCGGTTTCAATTATTCTACAAGAATCTGTCAGAAATAATCACAAAAACTAATCCAGAGGAAAGAACAAAGCTTGATAGATTAATATTGGCCTTGAGTTATACTAAACTCCAATTCCAATACCACAAAGGGAACCTTGAAAATGGTTTCCTCTTGCAAAAAGAAAATACCTTATGGGTGAACCCAAAATACCAAACAGAAGTAATGGAATTGGCAGCTTATTCTAAGAAATATCATCAAGAGAATTATAAAGAATTTGATGGAAAAATAAGCAGCTATGTTTCCGAATGGAATCATATGCTGACACAACCTATGAATCGAAATTCATTTCAATTGAAAAACGTTGTTGATATCAAAATGAACCAATCTCTGCAGGAAGGGAAGCTTTTGAACAACAATCTCCCTGGATTTTTATCAGACTTTAATCAGGGCTGGTTGCTTGCTGGAAATGACATCAAAGTCATTGGAAATGTTGTCATTCCAGAGACGAAGTTGAAAACAATCCGTATGAGATTCTTATCCAATCCAAGACATCGGATGCTAAGACCTGATAAGATTGAAATTCTCAAAGATGGAACTAACATCGTCACTGTTCTCGGAAAGGAATTAATCAAAAAAAACAACTCTTTTCAATTGGAAAAAACAATTATGCTTGATCCAAAACAACAAATAGAAGTAAGAATAAATAAAAATAGAAACATTAATAAATCAGTAATAGCGTGTGATGAAATTGAAATATTTTAATATATCGTTTTTAGTGGCAATCCACTTATTTTTAACAGGTTGTGTTGATATAAAAAGCAAGAAAACCACTTTGGAAATTGAAGACAACCATAGACATTACTATCCCATTTTAGCCGGAGAGGTAAAGGATTTATCCTTTAACCTAAAGAACACTGGCGAAAACCCTTTAATTCTGACTGATATAATCACTTCATGTGGTTGTTTGAAGACCGCAGAGGGTCTTGGGAACTTCTCAATTCCTCCTAAAAAGGAAAGAAAACTAATTTTGAGTTATAATAGTGCAAAGAATATTGGTTCCGTGAAACACTTTATAACCCTTTATGGAAATTTTAAGAATGCTGAGTTTCATGAAATAGTTTTTGACATCAATGTCGTTCCTGATGCTCTGTACACCAAGGATTATGAGGAATTATTTACTGAGGAAAATGCCAAGAATAATGGACTTGAAATTTTGATGGACGGACCAAAAGGTAATAAGGGATATTATCTAACTGAAAACCATCCTAAGGTTATTGGAGAAAATAATTGATTCCAAAATATTTTTCCTATAACAAAATTTTAGTTTGTAAAGAATTGGATTCATTCATAGAGATGATGTGAAAAATGTGGATATTTAACTGCGTGAGTTTACTATTATCTTAATATGAAACCCAAAGCCTATAACCCACAAGAAATACTGATTTCATTACTTGAAATTGAGAAATCCCTACGGACGGTTATAAAAGAGAATTGCCCTGAAAAATCAATTACTTTAAATGAAGACCTTGACAAAGCTCTGAATGATCTATTAGGGGGAGAAAGTGACGATATCGATAAGGTTGAATTCTTAACAACCCAATTATCACTTTTGCATCTCAAACGTGAAATTGAAAAGACCATCAAGGTTGTATTAGAAACCAACGATCTCCGGGCCTTTGTGGATTATTCGAAACATACACAGGAAATATTGAGGAAAATAAACAAGAAAAACAATGTCTGGGCAACATTAGATTATATTCTATTAATTGCGCTGTGTGCCAACTTTATTATCGTCGCTCTCGCCCTGTATTACCTAAGGTAATTAATACGGAAAATTGAATTCTCACATTTCAAGAAATAGAAAAAATCAAGAATATCAGATAAAAGCATTAAACATATATGAAATTCATTTTTAGAAACTTCTTATTGCTAATGTGCCTTTTTTTAAATTATGCACATACAGCAGGGAATTCAATTGAAACTACAAACGGAACCTCTTTCAGAAATACCATTCCTATTCTAGCAGAAAACCTAAGAGTTGTGGCTCTGAATGCAGATTCACTTATAGCATCTGCCAATAGTGATAAACAACGAATTGCCGCATTAATGACCAAAGCAAAGGTTTATTTCAAACAAGGGAATTACCCCCTATCCGTCAAGATCGCCATGCATGCAGATTCCATTGCTTCCTACACTTCAAATTTTAGATGTCAAGCAACAATCTCCGGATTTATAGCTAAGTCTTTCCGCGCCTTAGGTTTGAAACATATCTCAAGCAGGTACCTGGACCGCGCACAAAAAGCTAACGACATGATTAAGGATTCTGAAATCAAGAATTTTAATTCTGTTGACATTCTCCATGAACATGCCTACCATTTCCTGGAAGAAAAGAAATATGCAGAAGCCAATGAATTAGCAATCTCAGCCGCTAAACAGATCCCTCAAAACGCACATGATATAAAAAAATTAAAGATTGTTGAAGCAACAAATGATCAAATCATGGGAATCTCCAAATTGAGATCTGGTAAGCTAAAAGCCGCAGACTCCTTGCTGAATTCTTCCCTTCATAAATTGAGCGACATTGAATCTTCCCTGAAACCCCGGGTTTATATTGCCCTTGGGGAGATTGCATTAAAAGAATCCAACTATACAATAGCTCATCAATTTCTTACCATGGTAGATCAATACCTAAAAGCTGAAAATGATGAAGATCTTGAAAAAATATCCTACGACAGCTGGTCTGAATATTACAAGGAAACCAGAAACATGGAATATGCGCTATATTATAGCAAGAAATCTGCTGATTTATTGAATACCAAAATAGACCAAGCCAATTTATTATCAGACTCCTTGCTTAAAGAAACAGCCGTTAGAGAAGAATTATACCGCTTTCTATATATCCTTTCCCTTAGTGGGATTATCCTTTTTCTGGTCTTTGCAGCCTACTTCCTACTTGTCTGGAAAAGAAAAATATGGACCCACCCTGAAGCCATAGAACCTTCAAATGATATCACAACTCATTTATTCTTAGATGCCAGTGAACTATCAAACCCCGATAAAATGGAATCAGAAAAAGACAATTCGAAGTTGAATCAAATAAAAATCTCAAAATACACCGAGACCAGCCTTTTTAGAAAACTTGAGAAATTAGAAGAAGAAAAGTTCTATTTAGAAAAGAATGTCAAACTCGATCAGATTGCATCCAAAATGGGAACAAATTCCAAGTATGTTTCCTATATCATCCTAAAATATCGACAAATGGATTTCTATGAATTCATCCAAACCAAAAGAATAGAACATTTTTTAAATCTAATCAAAGGCTCTCCAGAACTTTTAGATTTCAAATTAGCTATCCTAGCTCAAAAGTGTGGCTTTTCCTCTTTAAGCAAATTCTCCACATCCTTTAAAAATATTACCGGCATGCCTCCATCAACCTATATTAATCTTTTAAAGAAAGAGTTAAACACTTAACTTATCACCAAGAACTTAACTTTCCTCAGACCTATTCGGCCATCCTCAGGTCAGTATTTTTGATTTTTTTTATGGCCCAAGTCCGAGTTATTTCTGATGATTTTATAGATAAGATTTGAGGGGAAAAATAAGGAAATGTATTTATTAAAATTTTGATATAGAGAAAGAAAATGAGGGATTTTAAGCGAGGAGGGTTTACTGCGGCGATTCAGTGTCCTAATCTTTAATACGACCAAGAATATATTGTTCTCGGTCACTTATTTTGGTATAAGTTATAGTTTTGGAGACTTAATTAACTATCTTAAAGAATGCTCTAATTTCTCCGGAATAATTTTCCCGTTTTCTTTTGCTTTTTCTAAATAAAATTTGGCACTTGGGATATCGTTTAATGAGACATAAAATACATTAATGCGTTGACTTGGTCTAGCTTTCTGTAAACGCCATCTGTAAATTTTCCTATTGTATTCGGTTCTTTAAATTGTTGTCCATAGAGATATGTACAAAAGAATGCCTCTATAAATGCGAAAAACATTTTCATAATTAATGGCCAAAATGGTAAATTGAAATTCAAATTAACAATTAATACTTGGAATTTTGACTCATTGAAAAATAGTTTATCGAAGGCATAATTTCTTACTAATGAATAATGTTCAATAGTTAATTTTTAAAAGAACAACAGGAAAGTATTTTATAAAAAAAGATGAAGCCTAAAATAATATTATTAATTATTTCTTTTTTTATTGTCTCAATTTCAAGGAGTCAAATTGTTCTTTTGGACTCAATTACTAATAGTCCTATTGCTGCTGTAAGTGTGTTTGATTCAAATGGTCATTTAATATCTATTAGTGATAAGAATGGAACAATCTACCTGAATGAAGAAAAATTATCTGCCCTTGATTATTTTTCTTTTCAGCATCTTTCCTATCGTTCAAAAGAAATAAGCTTAAAAAATATATTAGCGACGGAAAGACTGGTTAAGCTATCGCCTTCTACTTTCGTGATTGATGAGATCGAAATAAATAATAAGCCTAAGGATTGGTTGCTCTTAAAAGGTTACTTCCGGGCTTTAGAAACGTTTGATGGCAAAAATAAATACTTCTCTGATGGCATTGTAAAATTCTATATTCCGTTAACCCAAAAAAAGGCAAAGATAAAACATAGCATAGATGCCTATCGGGTTTTGGGAAATAAGGAGGCTATAAAAGCTTACAAGGAAGCAATGGGGCCATTCGTAGAACCTCCAAGAATCCCAAATATTTCTTCGTCTCCAATTCACCTTGGTTTGTCAAAAGAGTACGAAATTAAAACGCAAGAAACCTCAGCCAACATTTATAAACAACAGGTGAAAGTAGGTGAAATAAAAATTAACCCTAATGGAAAAGCTCAAACCTATATTGATTTTGTACTACCCGATTCTATGATAAAAAAGAAACTATTTCGGATTGAAGGAATACGGACTAGTCAGGTTCGGATTGAGAACTATGATGTAGGCAGACTTTCTGATATTACTCTACAAAATCTTCAAAGCTTGTATAGCCATACCATCGGTAGTATTAAACGCAAAAATAATTTGGGTTATTTTCCTTATGAAATACTATCTGAATTCTACGTAATGGAGCGTAGCTTTTTAACTAACGAGGAAGTTGAAACTAAGAAAAGCATATTTAATAAGAGCTCCTATTTAGATGAAAAAAGTAATTATACTCAGGAGTTTTGGAAAGATTTGGAACGCTATGGCATTCCTTCTGTCGCTCCTGTTGTTGTTAAGCAGTTTGATAAAGAGTTAATTGAGTTTTGAGAAGTTAAAGAGCTCAGCTTATTGAACAAAATCAGAAATAGTTAAATTTAACTACCTAAGTATCATATGATAAACAAAACAATAGAAAAAGTGGCTTTGATCCATATCAAGAAAAATTGTGTCCTTAGTACTCTTTCCAAATCAAAAAATAAACTATACTTCCCAGGAGGAAAAAGAGAAAACAACGAATCTGACATAGAATGTTTAAAAAGGGAGGTTTTTGAGGAACTTAATGTTCATATTCTGGAAAATACCGTGGAATTTTTTGGAACATTTGAAGCACAAGCTGATGGTCATGCTTCAGGAGTTTTAGTCAAAATGTTATGTTATTTCTCTGATTTCGAAGGAACATTAATGCCTTCCAGTGAAATAGAGTCTTTTGAGTGGATAAAATACGAAGATAAAAATAGGACCTCTGCGGTTGATGTTCTTATACTAGAAAAGTTAAAAAAGCAGGGGTTAATCGAATAGAAAAATTCTTTTATGAATTTGTTGGATATGAATATTCAGCCTTAGGTCTAACTACTAAAAACGCATTACAATAAACTAAAAAAGCGACTTGAATAAGTCGCTTTTTTCTGTAGCCCGTAGGGGAATCGAACCCCTGTTTCAAGAATGAAAATCTTGCGTCCTAACCCCTAGACGAACGGGCCCTTTTGCTTTGGTGATGCAAATATAGAAGCTTTATCTATTCTTCCAAAATATTTTCACCGGCAAAAATATAACTCATTGGCTTTTAAACCGATATTTTTATATTAAATCAAATCCAATGTCTGTTCTGAAGTATTTTCCTTCAAAAAAGATACGTCCTGCATCAGCGGTTGCTTGTTGTAAGGCTGAGAATAGGTCATCCTCTAAAGCTGTTACAGCCAATACCCTTCCTCCAGCTGTTAATACGTTTGCTCCATCTTGTTTTGTACCGGCATGGAACACAATAGATTCTTTGACATTTTCCATGTTGGAGATCACCTTGCCAGTTTCATAGTTCCCTGGATAACCACCGGAAACAATGACTACTGTGGCTGCGGTTTTATCTGTAACGGTATAAGAACGGTTTGCTAGATCTTCTTTGGCAACACCTTCTAATAGGTCTACCAAGTCGGATTCGATACGAACAAGAACAGATTCTGTTTCAGGATCGCCCATACGAACGTTGTATTCAATCACATAAGGATCACCCCCTACGTTCATTAATCCGATAAAAATAAAGCCTTTGTAAGGGATATTATCTTTTTTCAAACCATCAACGGTTGGTTTAATAATACGCGCTTCTACTTTATCCAGGAAGTCTTGATCAGCAAAAGGAACTGGAGAAACAGAACCCATACCACCAGTATTTAATCCTGTATCGCCTTCGCCGATACGTTTATAATCTTTTGCCGAAGGCAAAACTTTATAGTCATTACCATCAGTTAACACAAAAACAGAAAGTTCGATTCCTTTCAAGAATTCTTCAACCACCACTACATCACTTGCCGCTCCGAATTTAGAATCATTGATCATCGCCTTTAATTCAGCTTTAGCCTCATCATAAGAATCCAGGATTAATACTCCTTTTCCTTGAGCCAAACCATCTGCTTTTAATACGATTGGAAGTTTTTGGGTATCCAAATAAGCCAATCCTTCTTCAAGGTTTTCTTTGTTGAAGGATTTGAATGCCGCAGTTGGGATATCATGACGAATCATAAACTCTTTAGAGAAATCCTTAGAGCCTTCCAATTGCGCACCTTCTTGCTGAGGACCTACGATTGCGATATGTTTCAATTCATCATTGGCAAGGAAGAAGTCATGAATTCCTTTTACCAAAGGTTCTTCTGGGCCTACGACAATCATTTCAATTTGATTTTTCAGCGCAAAATCAGCGATTCCTTGGAAGTCAGTTACTTTTAGGGCAACATTTTCACCATATTTTTCAGTTCCAGCATTTCCTGGAGCGATAAATAATTTGCTAAGTTTTGGGCTTTGTGAGATTTTATAGGCAAAGGCAGACTCTCTACCTCCAGAGCCGATGATCAGAATATTCATACCGCAAAGATATTGAAGCAGATGAGAAATCCGCTTTCAAAAAAAATATTTACAAACATTCTTTACAAATTTTCGTATAATTATAAGGAATTAGCCAACTTAATTATGAAGAAACTCCTGAGCTTGCTGGCCTTTTTTTGTTTAGTCAGCTTCCTTAATCCTTTGTCTGGCCAAACCACAGACCAGTTCCAAGCCAAAATGTCTGAGTATGCAGACAAGTTCCCGCAAGAAAAAATACACATTCAAACAGATCGAGATAATTATGGTGCCGGAGAAACCATTTGGTATAAGATCTATTCGGTTATCGGGATTGAAAACAAGCTTTCCGTATTATCCAACATCAGTTACGTAGAACTAATAAGTCCAACAGGAGAAATTGTATCCCAAAAAATCAATTCGCTTTTTACAGGGGTAGCTGTGGGGGATTTAGTGCTTTCGGACACCCTAGTTGAAGGTTCCTATAGAATGCGAGCCTATACCAATTGGATGCGAAATAGTAGCTCAGATTATTATTTTGAGAAAGTACTAAATATAGGGAATGTTCGGTCGGATAATATTGTCAGCAGCACAGAATTGATTTCTGAGGAGAATACAGAATATTATGTGATGCGGTTTAAGAATCCTGAAGGAAAAGATTGGGAGAAGACCCAGGTTGGCTATCAGGTTGTGGAAGGCGACAAAATAATTGATAAAGGAAGAGAGCCTTTGCAGCCCGACGGGACGGTAAAAATTAAAGTAAACAGCAAGAATAAGGGAAAACCAATTTCGCTTCGATTTAGGAATCTAGATGGTTCAATTGTAAAGAAGCTAATCAATACGAATGTATTTAATACGGACAATAGTGTTCAACACTTTGTAGAAGGGGGGCAAATTGTAGGCAATGAATTAAATCGGATTGCATTCAAAACCTTAAATCCTCAAGGACTAGGGATCAAGGCAGATATTTATATTTTGAGTTCCACGCAAGATACTGCGGCGAGTTTAAGTACCAATGCATTGGGGATGGGCTCGATCCCATGTTATCTAGCGGCTGGGGAAACTTATAAGATCAATGTTAAGTTTGATGATGGTACTCAAAAGACCACTAATCTAGAAATCATTCCGACCAACAGCATTTCTGTGGCTGTTAATAATTCCAATTCGGATAAGTTGTTGGTTCAGGTGAATGTATCAGAGTCCATGATCAATAATGAGGATCTCTATGTCACCCTACAACATTTGGGGAATATATATTATATGGCAAAAAACAGGGCTTCTCAGGCTAATGTTTTGTTTTCCATACCAAGGCAAGGACTTCCATCTGGCGTTTTGACTGTAAGCCTATTGAACAAGAATTTCATACCTATTTCAGAGCGTGCTGTATTCAATTTTAATAATTCCAGCATACTACCTTCGGATATAAAATTTGACAAGGCTTCTTATGGGTTAAGAGAGAAAGTCAATACGACCATAGATGTAGGCCAGCCGGGCGATAGTATTCGGTTTTCGGCACTCTCGGCTTCTATAGTCAATTTGAAAAATTATAAAGATAATGTACCCAATGCGGTAAGTATTTTAAGTTCGTTCTTTCTGAACGGAGATATTAGAGGATTTATAGAGAATCCTAGTTTTTATTTCAATGAAGATGGAACTGTTAAATCGGGGGATTTGGACGATCTGATGTTGACCCAAGGTTGGCGAAAGATAAAAATCAGCATGTTGGATTCCATCGCAACCTTAAAACCAGCTTTTAAGGCAGAAAAAGGGTTGACCATTGATGGTAGCATTAAAAGAGTGGGTAGAAATGCACCTGTTCCCAATGCTTCTATTCAATTAATTTCCACCAATAACTTTATGGAATACCTCGATACTACGGCGAATGCGGAGGGGTATTTTAGTTTTGACAACCTCTTATTTCCAGATAGTGTTAAGTTCTTATTATCAGCGAGAAATCAAAAAGGGAAGAATTTTGTAGATATCGTTTCCAACAGTTACTTATCGCCGGATATAAATTTTGAGAAGAACCAGCCCTTGATAAAAAATGACATCAATAAGCTGAATGAAGATCAGTTAGCGGCGAGCAAGAAGTTTTACGAGCAGTTGGAGCGAAAAGGGATCATGGATAAGGTTTTTCAGATTGAGGAGGTTACTGTTCGTGCGAGACGGCCGAAGGCAGCTGAAAACTCTTCCAATTTAAACGGGCCAGGAAATGCGGATCAGACACTTACCGCGGAAGATTTAAGCACCTGTGCGACGCTAGAAATGTGTTTAAACGGAAGATTAACTGGGGTAATCTTTCAAAATGGAGTTCCGACGACTACCAGAGGTGGCGGAGCGATGCAAGTTGTGGTGGATGGGATGTATATGGAGCCAGAAATCTTAAGCACGATTAATCCTGCTGATGTGGAAAGTGTTGAGGTTCTTCGTAATGCAAATTATACTTCCATTTATGGCTCATACGGTGCTTCTGGATTGATAATTATTACTTCCAAAACGGGCAGGAATGCACGATCTTCGGCATATCAACCAACGGGGATTTTATCCATAACTCCAAAAGGCATTTCGTTGACGAAGGAGTTTTATAAGCCGATTTATGAAGTTAATTCAGAGACGCAATTTCAATCGGATTTAAGGACAACCATACATTGGGAACCGGGCATAGTTACTAATGAAAACGGACATGCAAAGTTTGATTTTTACACTTCAGATGAAGGAGGTACCTATAGAATGATCATTGAAGGTTTAGATTTCAACGGTCGAATCCTTCGGAAAATCTTACAATTTGAGGTCAAGGAATAAACATAGATAAAACAGCAGTATGCCAGTCGAACCTAATCGTCTGGCATACTTATTATATGAGCATTTTGCCAATCAGCTAGTTCACAAATTCCACGATTTAATAGCTAAAAATTTATCGTTAAGCGTATTTTTTTATGTAAATTTCGATACTTAACAAATGGAAATCATATGGGTTCATTTATAAATACTCAAGTAACAGAAAACATCTGCTACATTCAATTAGATCGGGGAAAATCAAATGCGATGCATTTGGAAATGATAGAAGAAATCACTGACACCTTTAGAACCCTAAAGGAAGACCCTTCTGTATTTGCCGTTATTCTTCAAGGTAAGGAAGGATTTTTCACATCGGGTTTAGATTTGATTACCTTATTTCAATATGATGAGGAGCAGATGAAAACCTTTTGGACGAAGTTCATTGACTTGATTGAGGAATTAGCTTCCTTTCCGAAGCCATTTATTACGGCTATAACAGGTCATAGTCCGGCTGGTGGTTGTGTTTTAGCCTTATGTTCAGATTATCGGGTAATGGCTGCTGGAGAGTATATTATTGGTCTAAATGAGGTGCCTGTTGGTATTGTGGTACCTACGAGTATTTTTGAGTTATACAGTTTTTGGATTGGCTCGGGCAATGCAGCACGATTTTTAATGGAGGGGAAATTATTAACTCCGCAGGAAGCATTGAATATAGGCCTTGTAGATGAAGTTGTTAATTTTGACCGGATCCAAACCACGGCGGCACGTAAGGCGAAACATTATTTACAATTTGAGCCAAATGCGTGGAGAGCCACGAAATTAAATATTCGTCAGAACTTATTAAAAGAGGTTCAAGCGACCAAAGGAGTGGCTATAGAACAGGTATTAGAGCGTTGGTGGGCACCGTCGACGCGAGCAATCCTACAAGCAATCATTGATAATCTTACTAAAAAATCATAATTATGGCAGTACAAGGTGCTCTACAAGAAAATGCATTGAAAGGCAAGACCATTGTTGTTACGGGAGGTGGTACAGGTCTTGGCAAAGCTATGTCGACCTATTTCTCAGAGTTAGGGGCGAATGTGGTTATTAGTAGCCGTAAGTTGGATGTATTGGAGGAATCAGCGAAGGAGATTCAAGCAAAAACAGGTAATCCAGTTTTACCAGTGGCCTGCGATATCCGTCATCCTGAAGAGATTGCCCTATTAAAGGATAAAGCTATTGAGATTTTTGGACAGGTAGATGTATTGGTAAATAATGCTGCGGGGAATTTTATTTCGCCAACAGAACGCTTATCAGCAAATGCATTTTCAACAATTATAGATATAGTATTAAAGGGAACAGTAAATTGTACCTTGGAATTTGGGAAACATTGGATTGAAAAGAAACAAGCCGGAAATGTTTTAAATATTGTAACAACCTATGCCTTCACGGGTTCAGGTTATGTTGTTCCATCAGCGGTGGCAAAAGGCGGGGTTGTGACTTTGACGAAATCACTTGCTGTAGAATGGGGGAAATATGGCATTCGACATAATGCGATTGCTCCGGGGCCATTTCCTACGAAAGGCGCTTGGGATCGGTTACTTCCGGGGGAATTAGCCCAGAAGTTTGATTTTAAAAACCGCGTTCCTTTAAAACGCGTTGGAGAACATCAAGAATTAGCAAATTTGGCAGCGTTCTTGGTGTCAGATTTTGCAGGTTATATCAATGGGGAAATAATTAGCATTGATGGCGGAGAATGGTTGCAAGGTGCGGGGCAAATGAATGGGATGGAAGCCATTCCTGCAGAAATGTGGGATACTATAGAACAGACTATCCGGAAAAACAATAAATAATCATGATTAAAAATTACAGTTTAGGTCTACTGGCGTTTATTCTGCTTTTAGGATCTTGTAATAACTCTTCAAAAACCGCATCGGCGGAACAGGACACAGTAACGCGAGCAAGTTTGAATAAACCCGAAGAGATCCAACAGATTTCTGAGGTGATTACTCGATTTGCAAGAGCATATTTAAGTCAAGACAATGAAAAGGTCAATGCGTTGATTCATCCAGAACACGGCTTAGCGGTGATCTATCGTCCTGGAGTAATGGACGACTTCAAATTGGTTGATAGTTTTGACATTCGGAATCCTGTTCCGGCGCATTATCCGTATACCACTTTTGAAAATGATAAGACCCTAACCTTTGAGTCCTTACCAGAGTTCCAATGTGATACGGACAAATGGACAAAATATGGCTTCATGAGTGATACAACCAAAACAAGTGTAACTCACTTATTGGATACGATCATGAAATATCAGGGAGAATATAATGAGGTAAAATACGATGAAGCTACATTAAAGAAAGTCTCTATATTAGAAGATGGAAGCTATAGGGTAATTTTAAACCCTACGGATGAACACTTCTTGATTTTTCATGTTAAACAATTTGAGGGGTCATGGTTTGTCACCCTACTTGACAGATCCTATGGCAACTGTGATGCCTAGCATTTTATTATTTTAATTTCAAAAAATCCAACCATATGGGTACTCTAGATAAAGAAACACAAGCAAGAATTAGTCAGTGGCAGTCTGAGGAATATGATCAAGATACTGTTGCGAAAGTAAAAGGATTAGTTGACAATAATGAAGAAACTGAGTTATTGGATTCTTTCTACAAGGAATTAGAATTCGGTACGGGAGGCCTTCGCGGAATCATGGGAGTTGGTTCCAATCGAATGAATAAATATACGATTGGAAAAGCTACACAAGGTTTGGCAAATTATTTAATCAAGCAATTCCCCAATCAAGAAATTAAAGTAGCGGTTTCATATGATAGCAGAAATAACTCACAAGCCTTTGGTAATCTAGTGGCGGATGTTTTCTCAGCGAATGGCATCAAAGTTTATTTGTTTGAGGAACTAAGGCCAACGCCAGTACTTTCCTTTGCTGTACGACATTTTAAATGTCAGGGTGGGGTAATGCTTACGGCATCCCATAATCCTAAGGAATATAACGGATACAAGGCTTATTGGAATGATGGTGGGCAGCTTGTTGCACCTCATGATAAAAATGTCATTACAGAGGTGAATGCCATTAAATCTGTAAAAGATATTAAGTTTGAAAGAGTAGATAAGAATATAGAGTTGGTGAAGGCAGATTTTGATCAAATCTATATTGATGCGAATTTAAAACTGAGTATTCATCCTGAGGCTGTAAAAGCGCAAAAGGATTTAAAAATAGTTTATTCACCAATCCATGGAACTGGGATTACTATAGTTCCAAAAATGTTGGAGGCATGGGGTTTCCAGAATGTTCAGGTCGTGGAAGATCAAGCGAAACCTGATGGTAATTTCCCAACGGTAGTTTATCCAAATCCGGAGGAGGAAGAAGCGATGGCCAAGGCGATGGCTAAAGGCCAGGAAATAGATGCTGATGTGGTAATGGCGACTGATCCAGATGCCGACCGCGTAGGTGTTGCAGTAAAACTTCCTTCAGGAGAGTTCCAGTTAATCAATGGAAATCAAATTGGTAGTTTGCTGACCTATTATGTATTATCCAGCAAAAAGGACCTAGGTCAGTTGAAAGCTAATCAATACATCGTCAAAACGATAGTTACCTCAAATTTATTCTCTGATATTGCGAAATCATTTGATGTAAAAAGTTATGAGACCTTAACGGGTTTTAAATTTATTGGTGAGGTGATGACAGAACTTGAGGGCAAGGAAACTTACCTAGTTGGAGGAGAAGAAAGTTATGGTTTCCTAGTTGGTGACTTGGTACGCGATAAAGATGCAGTTAATTCCTGTGCATTTATAGCGGAGATGACGGCATATTTCAAGGATCAAGGCAAGTCACTTTATGATGTCCTATTGAGCTTATACCTAGATTATGGTTATTATAAGGAGAAATTAATTTCATTAACCAAAAAAGGAAAAGCTGGTGCAGATGAGATTAAGCAGATGATGACTGATCTTCGTGCTAATCTTCCAAAAACTTTAGGTTCTATTGAAGTTGTTGAGGTTAGGGATTATGAAACTAGCGAGGCGACAGATATGGCCACAGGAAAGAAGACAAAAATTGATCTTCCGAAATCAGATGTCTTACAATTTATTACCAAGGATGGGGATGTGATTTCTGCTCGCCCGTCAGGTACTGAACCGAAGATAAAATTCTATTGTTCCGTTCGCGAAAACTTGGAATTTACTTCAGAATATGGTCAAGTATCGAATCGATTGGATGATAAAGTAAGGTTAATGATGGCTGATATTGTAAAGGATTAATGGAAAAGTGGAAAACAATTAACTCAAATTATATTATTCAACGTCCTTGGGCGACTCTGCGTGTTGATAAGCTAGAGATGCCCAATGGGAATATCAAAGAAGAATATTACGTTTTAGAGTACCCGACCTGGGTAAATATGGTGGCCTTGACGGAGGATAATGAGATAATTTTTGTCAAACAGTATCGTCATGGAGCTGGGCAAATTATGGTTGAGCTTCCTGCAGGAGTTGTCGAAGAGAATGAGGATCCTGAGATTGCTGCGAGAAGGGAGTTATTAGAAGAAACAGGTTATGCCTTTGATCAAATCACTTACGTTTGTGAGTTGTTTGCAAATCCTGCGACCTCAGGGAATATTACTTACACCTATCTGTTAACTGGTGGAAGAAAGGTACAGGAGCAAGACCTGGATCCTTCTGAAGATATTGAAGTAGTTTTAATGGAGCTGGAAGAAGCGAAACAGTTTCTTTTTGAAAATAAAATAGGTCAGGCATTACATAGCTCAGCGTTATTCTACACCTTAAAAAAGTTAGGCAAGTTATAAGCTTGCCTAACTTTATTCTTTCTACCCAGAGATCTACACAATTATTGACGCTGTTTTCGTACCTTTGCCGCATGGCAAGAGAAATTTACGAAACCAAGCGCAAAGCGCTAAAAATTAATCTTAACGCTGATATTTATGGCACATTTGCTGAGATTGGAGCCGGACAGGAAGTAGCTCGTAATTTTTTTGAAGCAGGCGCCGCATCAGGAACGATTGCAAAAACCATTTCTGCATACGACATGGCTTTCTCGGATGCTATTTATGGTATTGAAGAGTCAGGGAGATATGTTAGCCGTACGAGGTTAACCAAAATGTTAGACCATGAGTACAGCTTATTAACCGAACGTCTTCACGGAGAGAAATACAGTAAGAAAAAGTTCTTCGCCTTTGCCGATACAGTAACTACCTTAAATTTTACTAAAACGAATGAACCGCATGGCTGGATTGGAATCAGATTCCAACATGAAGTCGATGGTCCAACCAACGATATCATTATCCACGTTCGTTTATTAGATAGTGATAATAGATTACAAACAAAGGTCTTGGGAATCTTAGGGGTGAACTTGGTGTTTGCAGCTTATTATTACTCTGAGAATCCGCAAACCATGATTGAATCCCTAGTAGACAACCTTTCTATAGGTTCAGTTGAGATTGATTTGGTGAAGGTTTCAGGCCCATTATTTGCGAAGGCAAATGAGCGTCTATTGAATTTATATTTGATTGCGAAAGGCTTCTCAAAAGCTGCGATCTTTAAGCCAGATGGCAAGGCTGCTCAAATCAAGGACTATCTTTATAAAAAGAATATTATTATTCTTCGCACAAAATACCGTCAAAAGTCCAACCCGAACTTTGATCTCTTTAACCTTGCGGTAGAGGAGTTTCTAAAGAATACCAAGGCAGTTCCTGAAAACACAGTGGTGTTGATTGAGGTCTTGATGGGGAATGTTTTGGATGAAAATAGTGTCATCTCCGATGAGGATTTAATTTACTTTGCAGAACGTGCAGAATACCTATGTTCCACGGGAAATAATATCCTAGTTTCGAACTTTAGAAGAAATAATCATCTAGCGGAGTTCGTTCAGACCTTCAAACCAAAACATGTAGGCATCGCGACGAATACAGCAAACTTGAAAAACATCTTTAATTCAGATAACTATAACAAGGAAAACTATACGAACGAATTGTTGAGTTATATTTCAGGGATGTTTAGCAAGAACGTAAAATTATATGCTTATCCATATTTGGATAAGAAGAATGAGAAAATCATTACAACAAAGAATCTTCCAGTTTCCGAAGAAGCGAAACCATTATTTGATTTCTTAATCAATAACCGGTATATCATCGATATCGAAAACTACGATGAAAAGTTTGTAAAAACAGTATAAAAAACGAAAGGGGCAAAATATTTTGCCCCTTTCGTTTTTGATAAGTTTTTCTTACAAGTATTTCTTAAAGATGGAATACAAAATCTTCATATCCTGCTCAGTGAGTACTGCATTATTAGCATCCACTTGGATATAATGTTGTTTAAATCCTTTGATTGCTGCATCTAAGTTTTTCACATCATAGCCAATAATTTTCAATGCTAGTTTAGGGTCAAATCCTACTGGAGGAGTCTCTAAGAACTCATCGTACCAAAATCCGAATCCTTTATCAGCGAGAACTTTCCAAGGGAACCTTGAAGGGTCATTCTTCCGTGTTGGAGCATAATCCATGTGGCCAATAAAGTTTGCTTGTGGGATTTTATAGGTTTCTTTTAGATAAGCAAGTAATTGGACCAAGGCATTGATCTGTACATCTGGCCAAGGGTCGCTGATTCCATTATTATCCAATTCAATTCCAATTGAGGAAGAGTTCAAATCGGTATCATTTCCCCACTTTCCTAATCCAGCATGGTGTGCTCTATAAAGGTCATTTACCATTTGGACAATTTTTCCATCACGACCAATCACGTAATGTGAGCTTACGCCTACTTTTTGGTTGTGGAAGGTCCGTACAGTTTGATCCAAGTCCTTTTGTGCAGTATGGTGGATCATAACATAATTAGGTTTGCGAATACCGAAGTTGGTGGATGCAATCCATTCCTTATCGTTGGATACAATTTTTTCTAATTGCCCTTTAACTGGGGCTTCCTTATATATTGCAGAAAACTCTTTTGCTTTCTTTTTATAGACCTTTTCTGTACTGGCATACTTACCTCCGGCACATGAGCTGGCCAAGGCAGCAATTGAAAAATAAATAATATACTTCTTAATCATCATAATCTTTTATCCTCATTAGTAGATTACAGGGGGTCTACAACAAATTCTGGTCGATCCATTCCAGGTTCTAATTCAACAATCTGAAGATTTCTGAATTCCATTTTTGCACCCTCTGCCTCTAGACAAAGATAACCTTTTCGCTTGGACGCAAGACGAATGCTATTAACGAATTTTCCATTAACGGCCAATTTCACCGTTCCATCCACACAAACGACGGTATACTTATTCCATTGCCCTACACCGAGGCACCTATTTTCCAAGGATTTGCTTCGTTCTCCTCTAGGATTATCGGGAGATGCTGTCATGCCACCTGCTCCGAATAATTCGCCATGTACGTAAGCAATGGGCTGTTGTTTTCCATCGACAGCATTGATGTTTATCCAATCCAGCTCCAACATCTGCACTTCCATACCCATAGGAAGTCTAGAATTAGGATCAGCTTTGGCATCACACCAAACAAAAATTCCTGAGTTTCCACCTTTTTCCAAGTGACGCCATTCGACATGCATGATAAAGTTCTCATACATTTTTTCTGACCGAACCACTCCTATTGGGTTTCCACTATTTTGTAGGAGTTTACCTTTGGCTTTCCAAGTGGTATCCGATGTATTGACATCAATCCACTGAATTGGTTTTCCCTTTCCTTTGGAATTCAAGATAGACTCATCAAAGCTTTTCTCTACTCCAAACTGAAACAACTTCTTTTGAGCTTCAGCCAATGGGGTCCCTAAAAAGAATAGTATTAAAAGAATGAATGCTGATAGGTTGGTTTTCATAATCGATATAAGATGTATTTGAAAACCTAAAATAATAAAATCTTGCTTAAAATGTCATATTCATCAACACGGCACGATGGTCAGTAGGCCATTCAGCGATTACCAGATCTGCGGCATCAGCTTTCTCACCCACTATTTTAGCGGATTTCGCCTTCACTTTCTTATTGGCAAATATTAAATCAATACGGTCATAAACTTCGTTTTCGATAGACCCACCGGGAATGGATGTCCAGGTATAGGAAGGTCTTTTTTGGACATTCTTGTAGAGCTTACGGTAAGCATCATAGAATCCATTCTCTAAGAGTAAAGATGTGCTTGGCCATTTTACAGAAAATGTTAATCTAGGATCGTTTCTTTTTTGAATGGCTGATTTGGTCCAGTCATAATAGCTTGGCTCATTAAAATCGCCTAAAATGATAGTAGGGAAATTCTCGAAACCTTTTAAATCTCCAACAACAGATTGGATTTGTTTTCCCCTGGAATTGATTGCCGATTGAATAGCCGATTGTTCATCCTTCAGCTTAGAATCAGCGATTTCATAAGGTTCATAGGGATAGGCTGGCAAATGTACATCCGCAACCAAGAGGGTATTTCCATTGATATCAACTTTTAAAACCTGGGATTTATCGTCCTTCAATCTACTTAAAGGATACTTACTGATTACTGCCCTACTCTTGTCAATAACTATGCAATTCCAGCCAAGACTATCTGCAAGCAATTGTGCTCGCGAGTGTTCGCCGAATTTATAGCTGGTTTGTTCCTGGAAAGCGACAATATCTGCCTTAGTGGTTCGAATAACCTGCAATTGATTTGCAATGCTTTTTTCTTTAGTAAATCCTGAGCCATCACCTCCAACCCATATATTAAAGGTCAATACTTTAAAATTGGTTTTGGAGTAGGCTAAGCTGGCATTAAATATTAGGGAGATTAACAGCAGGAGGAAGCTGTATTGAAGAATCGTTCTATTCATAACAATTTAATTTAATAGTTTAAAGGTTGTAACAACCGCAGCATGGTCAGATGGATATCGAACTTTATGGGATTCAATTACCTTGGAATCCAGGGTCCGGAGCTTATTGCCTTTTACAAAAATATAATCAATACGGTCTTGATGAGTATTCGGGTTGATTGGGGTCCATGTTATTCCACGGTCCTTTTTCGGGTTTTTATAAACCTGTCGATAAGTATCTTTAAAACCCAGGTTATCTAAAAATAAACTTGTAGGGAAGGGCATAACATATCCTGCATTTAAATCCCTAACACTATTCACCCAATCCAAATGCGATCCTGAATTAAAATCACCGCCCATGATGATCGGATAATTAGCATTTTCAATAAATGGTTTCAAGCTGGAAGTAATTCCTTCCATAATTTTCTTGTTTCCTTCTTGTAGTGTCTTCCAATTTTCTAGATCGATCTTATTTCCTTTATCAATCTCTGCCCAGTAATCTAGAGGATAGTTTAACCAGACGGAAGAGATTACGATCTTTTGGTCTCCCACTTGTATCAAGGCATTCCCATTGTTAAAAGCTTTATAGCTAGGCAAGGTTTCTTCGATTGGGTATCGGCTCATTATGGAAATATTGCTACTTCTCAAGTAAAAATAATATCCTAATTCATCTGCTATTCTGGGCCCTGACCCATAAGTTTCTTGCATGGTGACCACATCGGCCTTACTCTCCTTAATGATCTCTACAATCCTTTTATAACCTATGCTTTTTCCGGTTTCATTGCCTCCATGCCAAATATTATAAGTCATAACCCGAAGGCTATCCACTTGATGAGTTGGGGTTTGATTTCTTTTATTCCGGAATTTAGAATAATAATTCTGGATATCATTCTTAGACAAAGCGTAATCAAAGATTATCAGGTCATCAATTGTACCATTAAAGGTTTCCCATTCGCCTAAATCGCCTTTCTCCTCACCGCCGACCTGCAAAATGACTGACTCTGCTCCCAATTTAGGAACTAAGCCTTCCAGGGAATAAATAGCGACTTGTAGATCATTATAATAGAGTGCTATCTCCTGTTTATCGGCATTGTAGCTGCTTGTTAATAAGTTCCAATCCTGGACAATCTGCTGTCTATTTGGTCCGGGTTTATAATCTAAAGCATAATCAGCTTTTACGACTTCCCAAGCCCAGGTATGATTTGCTTGTTTATTAATTTTCCAGTTAATGGAAGTGGAGTCTGAATATCTTACAGTTAGATTTAGGATATTGTAATTTTCAAAATCAGCATCTGCTTTTACCCAAGTGCTGATAGTAAAGGAATCTTTCCATTTTGTTTTGTCCAACTGATACTGAATAGGCTGACGATTTTTTGCATTTATGGTTAAGTCCAATGCTTTACCAGTCAAGCCATTGATCAGTCTATCTGAGGATATTTGATCAAAATCCTCCTTAAAGATAGGCTTGGTCTGTCCAACGGCCATATTGTATTGTAAAGTAAGTACAAGAACAAAACAATAAATAAAAAGATTCCTCATGTTTTTTGATCTTATTTTTTTACTACGTCCCAGCCATAATCAACATAATCCCAGCTGAAATCATTTCCATTGATATTTACTTGCAGATAACCTTCCTCCGTACCATGGAAATTTCCTCCCCACCAATTTGCACTGATTGCACCTGCAGTGATATATTGCACACCTCTAACTTTGATTTCCTCATACAGATGTTGGTGTCCCTGTAAAACCAATTTTAAATTATGCTTGTCAAATAAACCACGGATTTCTTTTTGATTAACAAAAGTATCAGCGTCAGTATAATAACCTTCTAAGACTGGGTAATACAAGGATAAAAATGGAACGTGGCTAGAAACAATAATCGGTTGATCGGAAGGGGTTTTTGTCAACTCGGATACAAGCCAGTTTTTCTGGGTATCCGAAATGCAGTATTTATTATTACAAACCTCAGTGCTGTTCAAGATGATGAATTTCCAGCCTTTGTGTTCGAAGCTATAGTAAGGCTTTCCAAAATAACTGCTAAAAAGTCCCGATCCATGTTCACCATCAGAATGCCAATAACGATCATGATTACCAATGCTGTAGAACCACTTCAAGCCCGAATTGCTTACAATATCTTTGTAGCGTTGGAATAAGCTTTTGGCAGCTTCTAGGTTTTCAGCCTTCATGGCATCCACATCAGCATTATCACCACCCGTAAGGACAAAGTCCACTTTATTCTTTTTTGCAACTGAAATGGCTTGTTCTAATCCCTTGAAAGAGTTTGAGGCTTCATCTTTATTTAAGTGTAAATCTGTAAAATATCCGAATGAGAATTTCTTTTGAGCTTGAACAAAGGTTGCGCAGATGATTAATACGGATAATAAGAATAGTTTTTTCATGAACATTGAATTATTTCCAACCAAATGGTTGTTTAAGATTAGGGTTTAATAACATTTGAACTTCCGGAATAGGTCTATAGTAATACATTGGTTCAATAAAATTACGTTTTTTGATATCAGTAACCATTGTACCACCTGCGGTTCCATTTGATAAATACACGCCCGCGGTACCATCAAATTTACCAATAGTATAATAAACCAAAGCTACTCCGAGAGAATTCTTTTCACGATCTGTAGGGATGGTTTGTCCTTCTGGGATCAACTTGATATCAGGAACACCATCACCCGTTAAATCATAGTTTCCTACAGAAGGGAAATACATGCCTTCTGGAATTTTTTCCAATAATTTACCGGCATTCCAACGCATTATATCATTGTAACGGCTGTTCTCAAAAGCGAATTCCACCCGTCTTTCTCTTCTGATTTCTAATATGACGCCAGTATTGGTTCCAGTTACCTTAGGGAAATCTGCTTTTAATTTTGGGTCCACATTTCCATTGGCTGTTGATAAGATTAAATCGGGCATTCCAACGCGCTTGCGCACTAGATTAACAGAATTATCCAGATCAGCTTGAGTCAAAGTTCCCAGTTCAGCTTTTGCCTCTGCAAACATCAATAGAACATCGGCATAACGATGAACAGGGAAATCAATGCTGTTGTATACATTTTGGTCGCCACTATTGACATAACCTTTTCTTTGATGGTATCCAGTGAAGTTTTTATTCAACCGTTGCACGTAAATGGTATTTCCCGGTTGACGAGTCCATTCAGGATAAATAAAGGTTTGGCTAAGCCTAGGGTCGCGATCCTTGAACTCTTGAACAAATTCTAATTTTGCGTAGTTTGGAATATCTGTAAACCTTTTACCATCCTTCATTAAATAGGTTTGAAGAAGGTCTCTAGAAGGCGATTGTTCGTAATCGCCAAATACTACACCATTCACATTTTGGGTAAGGTTTTTCCCTTGGTCAAAAGCTACAAAAAGAATAACCTCTTTATTGTTGGTTAAATCTAATGATTCGAACAATGCTGCATAGTCATCATTTGGCTTTCCAGTAGAATGTATACTATATTTTGCAGATTTCATTATTTCTTGAGTTGCTGTTTCAGCAATCTTTAGAAAATTATCAGCTGTATTTTTTAGGTTCAATTCATCATGATACTTACGATAAGTCCCTTCATGGAGAGCGATTTTTGCTTGCATCAGATACACTGCCCATTTGCCAGGAGTTCCTGTAGGCACATTTTCGCGGACATTCTTTACGGCAAAATCCAAATCTTCCATCACTTTGGTCATCACTTCGGTTCTAGAATTTTGGGGATTCTTTAATGCTTCGTCAGTTGGGTTTAAGGTTACATCATACCAAGGTACATCAGAATATCGATTGACCATGTTCGAGTAGAAGATTGCACGATAGTACCTTGCCAATCCAGCGTAATGATTTTTCACATCATCCGCAACCTTTGCACGGTTATAATTCTCCAAGAAATAATTTATATCTCTAAGTCTACCCCAAGACCAACCTCCAGTAATTGTCTGTGAAGAAGGATTACCAGTCATCATGTTCTTTATTTCTACGGCTGCGGTTGTTGCGGCATTATCCGTAGACTGGTCATTCAAATAAGAATTTCTATTGGGTAAACTAAGCAGCCCGTTCATATAAAGGGCCAAATCTTCTTCGGTATTGAAGAACACCTCAGGGGTAACAGAGGTCTGAGGAAACCTGTCCAAAAAGTCCTTTTTACATGCACTGGTTAGGCAGAGTAAAGTGGCTAATGGTATATAATATAGTGTTGATAAACGTTTCATAGTATCTAAAATTTAATGGTCGGTCTACTAAAAATCTAAGTTGATACCTGCGGCGATTTTTCTTTGGAAAGGATAAGCCCAAGCACTGTTATCTGTATTATTGTTGATAGCCTCAGGGTCAACATATTTCTTGACTTTAGAGAATTCAAAAATATTTTCACCAGTGACAAAGAATCTTACTCTACCGAGTTTCCATCTTTCAATAATATGATTTGGCAAGGAATATCCTAAGCTGATATTCTTTATCCTAACATAGGCTCCATTCAATAAATATTGGGTATTAGGAATTGCTAACCCTTTTCCATCATTTGCATCTGCCAACCAAGATTGCAATACTGGATAAGAAGAATCATGATTTTCATCTGCTAAACCGGCGGCAATATAAGAATCGGAGTGTTTTGCTCGCTGTTCTGGAGAATCAGAAGTTTCGCGATAGAAGTCTAAATGCCAAGGGTAAATATTGGCATACGGTTGTTGATAAGGGCCCCAGAACAAATAATGGCCAGGATAAAAATCTCTCTTCAACACTCCTTGTAAAAATACAGAGCCATCAAATCCATTCCAGTCCATACTTAGGTTGAAACCAATTCGAAGGCGATCTGAAGTATTTCCGATAACCTTACGGTCTTTCATATCCTTTTCAGTCAGGCCTAATTCAATCTTGCCGTTACCATCCAAATCTTCAAATTTAGGCCAGCCATTTACAATACTCAAGGCTCCCCAAGGAACAATTGCAGATTGATCTAGAGCATCTATTTCGGCTTGGCTCTTAAAAAACCCATTTCCAACAAGCCCATACAATGCTCCGAACTCATATCCTTCGAAATAATCGGATAAAAGCCTTTGGTCATTTTGGAATTTTGTGATATGTGCTCTAGAATCAGATAACACGACTTTTGCATCAAATCGGAAAGGTTTTGCGGCGATATTAAACTGATCTTTATAATTGACGGTTAGCTCCCAGCCTTTTGTTTTCAGATCTGCGGAATTTTGTCTAGGAACATTGGTTCCTAAAACTCCTGGCAATTCTTGTCCTCTGGTTAACATCCCGGAAGTTTCACGGATGTAATAATCAAAACTTGTAAAGAATTTATCGTTGAAAAGACCGATATCAGTACCGAAGTTCAAGGTTGAAACATTTTCCCAAGTGTAAGTATTCGGGTCAATCGTCAGCGGTGGAGCACCGTTTATTACCTGTTGTTGAGTTCCATTGATAAGATATCCGGATAAACCAGTACCCATGGTTTGGATGTAAGAGAAATCTCCAACACTTTGATTTCCTAGGCTTCCATATGATGCTCTAAACTTCAAGTTTGAAAAAGTAGGTTTGAATTCTTCGAAAAAGGCTTCATTACTTACAATCCATGCTCCTGAAATTGATGGGAAGAATCCCCAGCGACTTCCTTTAGGGAACCTTGAAGAGCCATCATAACGGCCAGTTGCCTCTAGGATGTATTTATCATCAAAAGTATAGTTTATCCGACCAAATGCACTTTGGGTCGCATAAGAACTATACGCTGCATTAATTCTTTGTTCACCATAGGTCAAGGCTAAATAAGGCAAGGTTGATGAAATTAACTTGTCTCTATAGGCAGTTGTGGTAGAATAGATATATTCTTCCTGATTTACCCCTAGAGTTCCACTTAGTGCGTGTTTTCCAATTTTCTTATTGTAATTCGCGTATAAGTTAAATACATCATTAACAACTTCCCCTCTTCTATCCTGCACATATCCGTTACCACCTTCTTCCCTGACATCATTGGGTCCATATCCAATTTTATATTTATTTGAATGTTCTGGATAACGCCAATATTCGCGTTTGAAACTTGCGTCAGCAGTAACTGTTAAATCTCCATTTAAAAATGTTCCTACCGCATTGAAGATATTCTGAAAACCAAACATGTTTTCATTTCTCTTACCCCCATCAACCATTCTCGCTGCTAATCTACCCGCAGCATTATTTCCCCAAGTTCCATCAGGATTCTTGATTACATCGGTTGGTGTCAGGTAATAGATATCTGTTAGGCTGGCGTTAGGCATATCACGGTTGGTTTGATAGATATTCATGTTATTATCTACTCTTAACCAGTTTAGAGGTACAAATGAGAATCTACTGCGGATTCCTTTTCTTTGCCAATAATCGGATGCTAATTTGTTCAATCCATTTTCTTTAGTATAATCAGCCGATAAATAATAGTTTAAGGGTTTATTATTCACTTGGGCACCACCAGAAAATGTCAATGAATGTACATGGGAGAAAGAAGAGTTATGAAGGAAAAAATCATTCCAGTTATTACCTCCCATATAGGCCCATACATTAGGGTCATCTGGGTTTACTCTTACATCTGGCAATGAAGGGTCATTAGATCGATCTTTAGCCCATTTATAATGTTCTTCACTATAATTCACATAATCCCAAGGCGTGTTGTCGGTTGAAATTTCCAACAATCTTGAGAAGATGTAAGGGTCGGTAATTGCGTCGGGCATTTCAGTAGGTCGGCCCCAAGCGGTTGTAACATTGTAGCCTACAACTTGCTTGCCTTGCTGACCGGACTTTGTGGTAATTAAAATGACTCCGTAGGTCGCTCTTGCTCCATATATTGCAGCAGAAGCAGCATCTCTCAACACTGTATAAGTTGCGATATCATTAGGGCTTAACCTGATCATATCCCAGGTGTCGGAAACGGGAATACCGTCAATAACGATTAATGGGCTACCACCGTTAATTGATGTTGTTCCCCGGATGTTAATATTAGGGATTCCGCCTGGGCTACCATTGCCGTAAGTAATATTTAGACCGGGACTTGCACCTTGCAGTCCCTGCATAATATTCGTTACCGGTCTTGATTCAAGCTGTTTACCAGATATTTGATCGACAGCCCCTGTCAAATTAATTTTCTTCCGGGTTCCGAAACCAACGACAACGACTTCATCCAGGTTACTGGCATCAGTTTCCAACTTGATATTCAGAACATCACCGGGGTTACTTACAATTTCTTGAGTTTTATAGCCCAATGATCTGAAAATAATGGTTGAATTTCTGGAGATCCCGTCAATTTTAAATTTACCATCATCTGAAGTAGATGTGGCTTTGTTTGTTCCTTTTACAATTACACTCACCCCTGATAGATTATTACCATCAATATCCGAGACATGACCAGTCAAGGAATTCTCTTGGGCCATGAGGACAAATGGAATAAACCAAACAAAAAATAAGAGCAGAATTTTGCTCAACATGCTACATGCTGATTCTTTTCGAAAATGGTTAGGTTTCATATTTAAATTAATTGAATATTCATTCAAAATACAAAGGTAATTCGGCAATGTTAATACAATGTTATTTTAAAATAAAAAGACTTTTAAGTTTATATGGGTTGCCATTTATATGGATGGCATATTGGTTAACTGATTTTCAGTAATGCTCTCTAAATTAGATGAAAAATATATTTTATCAAATATTTTTTATCAAAATTCGAAAATATCTACTGATATTAGGTCTATAACAAATAAATTGAACAGTCATTCAAAATATAATCGTAACATGGGCAGAAATAGTATTAAAGATGAGCGTCGAAAAGAGATAATTCAAAAGTATTACTTTGTTGCAAAAAAGGAAGGATTAGAGAATACCTCGATTGCAAAAATTGCTTCAGAAATGGAGATTAATCCGAGTCTTATCATTCATTATTTCAAGAATAAAGAAGAGCTCAATTATGCTTTAATCGATTATATTCTAGAAAAGTATCTGGTTATATACAAAAGACAAAAATTGTCAGGCCAAGACCTAAGAGGCTATTTAATTGACCTTATCGATAAATTATTTTCAAAAAAATGGAATGCTCTTTTTAATGATAGCATATTCTATAGCTGCTATGCCATGGGCTTTCGGGACAAAAAAATTAAGGGGAAATTCAAAAGGCTACATGATTCTTTGCGAGTGCACCTTGCTGAGGTATTAAGTAAATGTAAGGAGGCAGGTATAGTAGATATAGAATCTCCGGATGCTACAGCAGATTTAATTTATGTTTTGGTGGATGGAGCCTACTATTATTTAAGCTTAGTATCAGAGAAAGAGGAATACGAAACCAAGTTAAATATACATCGGAATTACGCTTTTAGAGCCTTAAAACTAAAATTATGATGCAATTTCACTTTTATCACCACGCTTCCAATAGGGTTTTATAAGGCCATATAAAGCAATGATGATCCACATAGAGTTTGAGGTAATATTCGGCATGTCATGAAAGTAAAGTGCGCTAATAACTAAACCTGTTCCACCCATAACATTGATTCCCTGGTAAATCCAGGAATCAAACTTGACAGTTTTTGTGTTTAATAGCAAAAAGCCTACTGTACAACAAGCGACGCCTATCCAACCTATAACGGCTACAACATTTTCCATTCCCATAATCAATTGGTAATTAGTATAAACGAATATAGCCTTTACTCAGCAAAATAGAGTAAAGGCTATATAAACTTATTTTAATTTTACTATTGTTGTTAAATTTCTGCGTAAGCTTCCATTGGTGGGCAAGAACAGATTAATGTTCTATCACCTTGAGAATCATTAACACGACCAACTGAAGGCCAGAATTTATTAACTCTTAAGTATTCAATTGGATAAGCAGCTGTTTGACGTGAATAAGGTCTATCCCACTCATCACCTGTAACAACTCTTGCGGTATGTGGCGCATTTTTTAAGACATTATCTTTTTGGTCAGCTTCAGCATTTTCAACTGCAGCGATTTCAGCACGGATGCTGATTAATGCATCACAGAATCTGTCTAATTCTGCTTTTGATTCAGACTCAGTTGGTTCAACCATTAAGGTTCCAGCAACAGGGAAAGAAACTGTTGGAGCATGGAAACCATAGTCCATTAAACGTTTTGCGATATCCGCAACTTCGATTCCTACATTCTTAAATCCACGACAATCCAAGATCATTTCGTGAGCACAACGACCATTAGCACCGGCATATAACACAGGGTAGTGTTGCTCTAAACGCGCTTTGATATAATTAGCATTTAAGATTGCTTTTTTAGTAGCATTTGTAAGTCCATCAGGTCCCATCATGGCAATATAAGCATGCGAGATCACCAATATGGACGCTGAGCCAAATGGAGCGGCAGAAACGGCAGAAATTCCTTCTTCACCAGAGATTTCTACGATTTCATGGTTAGGTAAAAATGGAACCAAGTGTTTTGCAACACCGATAGGACCCATACCAGGACCACCACCACCATGAGGAATACAGAAGGTTTTGTGTAAGTTCAAGTGACAAACATCAGCTCCAATATAACCAGGGCTAGTCAACCCTACTTGAGCATTCATATTCGCACCATCCATATACACTTGACCACCATTTTCATGGATAATATTACAGATCTCAATGATTGGTTCTTCAAATACTCCGTGAGTAGAAGGATAAGTAACCATTAAAGAGTTTAAGTTAGCTGCGTGTTCAGTAGCTTTAGCTTTCAGGTCTTCAACATCGATATTTCCACGTTCATCACATTTCACGACAACCACTTTTAATCCAGCCATTGATGCCGAAGCAGGGTTAGTACCATGTGCAGATGCAGGAATCAAACAGATATTTCTATCGAAATCACCACGGCTATGATGGTAAGCACGAATAACCATTAGACCAGCATATTCACCTTGTGCACCGGAGTTAGGTTGGAAGGACATCTTCGCAAATCCAGTGATTTCACACAACCAATCATTCAATTCATTGATCAATTGCATATAACCTGAGGTTTGATCAGCAGGAGCAAATGGATGTAAACCACCAAATCTAGCCCAAGTAACAGGCACCATTTCAGTCGTTGCATTCAATTTCATTGTACATGATCCCAAAGGAATCATAGAATGACACAATGAAAGATCTTTTGCTTCTAAAGACTTGATATATCTCAACATTTCACTCTCAGAGTGATAGCTGTTAAATACAGGATGTGTTAAAAATTCTGAAGCTCTTTCTAAATGCTCAGGAATGGAAGTTCCTAATTCATTTACCAAGGCATCCATATCCACATCACTAATTGTTTTGCCTTTAACTTTAGCAAATACCTTAACGATCGTTTGGATATCTTCGAAAGTTGTTGTCTCATCGATGGAAATACCTACAGTTCCGTCTTCGTAGTAGAAGTTTAATTCATGATTTAATGCTTCGCTTTTCAAACCACCAACTTCATTTCCTAAATCGAAACGTAGCGTATCAAAATACGATGCATTTACTTGCTTGTAACCTAGAGATTGGATTGCTTTATCCGCTAATTTTGTTAAATCATTGATGCGTTGAGCAATGTTCTTAATTCCCTTAGGTCCATGGTATACGGCATAAAAAGATGCCATAATAGCTAATAAAGCTTGGGCAGTACAAATGTTTGAGGAAGCTTTATCTCTACGGATATGTTGTTCACGCGTTTGTAGAGCCATTCGCAATGCATATTCACCGTTAGAATCAGAAGTAACTCCAATAATTCTTCCCGGGATATTACGTTTGTAAGCTTCTTTCGTAGCGAAGAATGCTGCATGCGGGCCTCCAAAACCCATTGGTACACCAAAGCGTTGCGAGTTACCTACGACTACATCAGCGCCCCATTCTCCTGGAGGAGTTAATAGAGCTAATGACATCAAGTCAGTAGCTACACAAACTGTAATTTCTTTATCATGAGCATACGCTGCAAATTCTTTATAATCATTTACAGTACCATCAGCTGCAGGATATTGAACGAAAGCAGCAAAAACATCGTCTGTTAAGTTTTCAACAGTCAGATCTGCTACACGGATTTCAACACCAAAAGGCACAGCTCTAGTTTGTAATACATCTAGTGTTTGAGGATATACATTTGGAGTAACCAAAAACACATTTGCGTCTTTGTTTTTACGCGTACTGTACAACATAAACATTCCTTCAGCTGCTGCAGTAGCCTCATCCAATAGGGAAGCATTTGCAATTTCAAGGCCTGTTAAATCTGAAACCATTGTTTGGAAATTCAACAATGCTTGCAAACGACCTTGAGCAATTTCAGCTTGGTAAGGAGTATATTGAGTATACCATCCTGGATTTTCAAATACATTACGTTGGATAACACCTGGAAGGATAACATCATTATATCCTTGACCGATATATGATTTGAAAACCTTGTTTTTTTCTGCGATTTGAGCAATTTTCTCCAAATATGCAACTTCACTTAGAGCTGCAGGAAGTTTTAAACCTTCTTTTTTACGAATTTGTGCTGGAACGGTTTGTTCGATTAATTCATCCAATGAACCAACTGAAAGTACGTTCAACATTTCCTCTACCTGCGCAGAACTTGGACCATTATGGCGATCCTCAAATTTTTCTTGGTAAAATACGTTACTCATTTTAAGAATTGATTGTAACTTTTGAGACTGATTAACTATCTGTTATCCAAAATATTTCAATAGATTTTCTATTAGAAATTTTAGATGTGCAAAGATACGCTTTTTATAGGTAATTTTTTAAGCCAGCACCTATGGGAAAACTTTTATTATCACATCAATCGATTGCATATTTTTTTGAATATCGATTAACAATACTAGAATAAATTTAGAATTGTTATAGCTTTTCAGCCCATTCATTTTAAATGAAACAATTTAAGGTTGAAGAAGCTTCTGAAAAGAATATGGTCCATATGACTTAACTATTAAAAAAACTTCAAATAAACATTGAAATCATTCCATTTTCTGCATTGAACCCCCTCTTTTTAATGTTTTTATCCCACAATTACCGTCTTAAATATTAAATATTTACAATAATTTTTTCACTTATATTTAAAATCAGAATCTTTGCTAATTTAGGCTGAATCAATTAATAAATTATATGCTTAAATTAAACGTGAGGAATGAAACCAATCGTTTGTCTGCTGTCATTCTTGGCATTGCAAATAACAATGGTCCAACTCCAACGGCCCAAGATGCTTATGACCCCAAATCTTTAGAACATATTCTTGCTGGAACCTATCCAACGGAAAGCGATATGTTGCATGAATTAGAGTCCTTTAAACAGGTTTTGTTGAAATATGGCGTGGAAATTTATCGCCCAGAAACAATCGCCGATCTAAATCAAATATTTACTCGTGACATTGGCTTTGTCATTGATGATTATTTTGTAAAATCCAATATCCTCCCCGATCGTGCACAAGAATGGGAAGCCATATTGTATATTATCGATCAAATTGATCCGGATAAGCTAATTACTGCACCAGAACACATCCATATTGAAGGTGGCGATGTAATATTATGGAAGGACTATATCTTTATTGGAACTTACACCGCAGACGATTATTCTCAAATCAATACTGCTAGGACTAATATTCAAGGAGTAGAATTTATTAAAGAGAAATTTCCGGAAAAGACGGTGATGGGCTTTGACCTAATTAAATCCATGACCGACCCCAGATCCAATGCTTTACATCTGGATTGCTGTTTTCAACCTATTGCAGAGAATAAGGCAATTATATACCCAGGTGGATTTAGAAACCCTGAGGATTTTCAACTTTTACTTGAGCTATTTGGCGAAGAAAATGTCTTTCAGATTACAGCTGATGAAATGTATCAAATGTTCTCTAATGTTTTTTCAATTTCACCGAATGTTATAGTGAGTGAAGAGCGGTTTACCAGACTAAATAATTGGCTGCGATCTCAAAATATTATAGTTGAAGAAATCCCTTATCACGAAATAGGAAAACAAGAAGGCTTATTACGCTGTTCTACATTACCATTAATAAGAAAATAAAATGCAAACTACCAATACAATCCTGATGGTCAGGCCTTTCTATTTCCGTAGAAATGAGGAAACTGCTGTAAACAATTTTTTTCAAGCTGAAAATGAAAAAACAGACCGACTATCGGATCTGGCCATTACTGAATTTGACAACTTTGTAAAATCACTTAAAAATGCTGGGATCAAAGTCTTGGTTGTTCAAGATTCAGGCAAATTAGATACTCCAGATAGCATTTTCCCAAATAATGTCATTTCATTTCATGTAAATAAATGTATTCTGTATCCCATGTTTGCTGAGAACAGAAGGAATGAACGAAAACTAAATTATATAGGAAAGTTGGATCAACTTGGGAGGCATTATGAAACCATTCAAGACTATACGCCCAACGAAGAACAAAAGAAATTCTTAGAAGGTACAGGATCAATGATCTTGGATCGGGTAAATAAAATCGCTTATTGCTCCTTGTCAGAACGAGCAAATGAGGAGTTGTTTCATATCTTCTGTAAAGACCAGGGCTATAAACCAGTGGTTTTCCATTCAACCCAAATAGTTGGGGATCTGCTATTACCAATTTATCATACAAACGTTATGATGTCCGTAGGGACTAACTTTTGTGTTATTTGTTTAGAGACAATTAGAACTGTTGAAGAAAGGGAACTTGTGATTTCTCAATTGAAAGCCACTGGAAAGGAGATCATTGAAATTACAGAAGATCAGATGAATCATTTTGCTGGAAATATTTTAGAGGTAAAGAATATTGATGGGGAACCAATCATCTGCATGAGTTCTCAGGCATTTGAGGCTTTTGAGGATGAGGAGATAGAATTACTGGAACAACATGGATCAATCGTCCATGCTCCACTGTTCAGTATAGAAAAATATGGTGGTGGTAGCGCCAGATGTATGATGGCTGAGGTTTTCTAGTTAGAAAACCTCAGTTTTAAAAACTATCTTTTGCGATTTCTCTACGAACTCGGCTGAGGCTTTCTGGTGTAATTCCCAAATAAGAAGCAATCATCCATTGCGGCACCCTAAGCAATAAATTAGGGTATAATTCCATAAATTCTAAGTAACGCTCTTTTGCCGTCATGGCTAGCAAGGAATTTATCCTTCTTTGCAGATAATAGATACTTCTCTGCAAGGAACGTTCTGTGAACATCGCAAAATCAATACGCAATTTGGCGGCTTCAGTAAAGAATTTAGGATGCAAAAACACCACTTTGCTAGGTTCAATAGCTTTGATGTAATACAATGAAGGTTCATCAAAATAGACGCTTGAGCGATCTCCCATTAACCAGTTTTCAGGAGCAAATTGAAGAATATGTTCAACTCCTTTTTCATCCAGGGACAAGAACTGCAATAATCCTTCTTCAACAAACAAAAAATGCTTACAAACCTCCCCTGCCCTTAGAATATATTGGTTATGAGATAATTCTCGGAATTCAAAAAAAGGGAGTAACTGCTCAAAATCACTCTCGGTTAAAAAAGCCTTTTCCGTATAGTATTTATAGAAATTGCTTTTCAATAACACTTCCATTTTCATATTAATATAGTATAGTGAATTTGAAATCTAATGGATTGAAATTCTTGACTAAATCAGGAATTAAATCATCTCCGTGTTTTAAATATAATTCAGCAAAATTCTCAGTCCGCTCTTGCAACCCACCTCCGGGAAACAGCTTTTCCTTAATTCTATCTATCTGAATTAAAGCATCTTGATGATTCCTTTTTTCTGCTTTTAATAATTTCTTTTCTAAGTTGTTGATGGCTTTTTTAAGCCTTGCCTTTACCGCATCTGTGCTTGGTCCTAAGCTAGGATCAATCTTATGGGTCCTTAATTTTATCTTTCCAAAGATAGCATTGAATTCCATCCATTCATCCTGGAGGTTCAACCTATGCTTGGTAATACGCTTTACGTAATCCTTTTTAAGAGTTTCTGATGGCTTGAATATGCTTTTAAAGGTAAAGTCTAACCTAAAGATCTTACCAGCTAATTGGTCATCCGTAATCAATGCGGAATTCCTTGGAATCAAGATAGGGAACTCTACTTTGTATTGATCAAAATTCGCCTTCAATTGCAACCAATAAACGATTTCTGCACCTCCTCCTATATATGCTAGATTAGGTAAAATCAACTCTTGATACATTGGTCGCATCACGACATTAGGACTGAATCTTTCTGGATGATCATGAATCTCCTTTTTTAATTCATCCTCACTGAAATAAAGATTCTGATGTAAAACCTCATATTTCCCGTCTGGACCACGAACAATCCTTTCCCGAAAATCATCTGTCAAATAGAAAAAATTGATTTCACGAGCATGAACTTGGGTTGCAAACCCCAGTTCTAATAGCTGCTCTGAGCTCTTTTCAATCGCTTTGAAGCTCTTTTCTTTCAAAATATCTTCCTCCATAATCGGAGCAAATAATTTTTTAAGACCTTTTCTATCAGCATCAATTATTACGAGGCCGTATTGCTTGAACAAGGAGTTCACAAAAACTCTTGTGGCATCAGCAAGACTCAATTCCTGTAAATAGGCATCACTTACAAGATCTGTAAGTACGGTGGCATTTTCAGAAAGACCGAAAGTATTACAATACTGTTTTACAGTATCGACAATACTTGCGGTGTCCATTCTACCTGTTGCTGAATGAGATTCCACATCCCAAGAGATCTTTTTACCAAACGCTTTCGTGTGATTGATTTCTTCAAAGTCATGATCTTCGGTTGCCATCCAGTAAACAGGAACGAACTCATTTTCTGGAAAAGCCTTTTTAAGATCTTCAGCCAGCTTAATTGCAGTGACTATTTTGAAGATAAAGTATAATGGACCTGTAAATATATTTAATTGGTGACCAGTTGTAACCGTGAAGGTATTTTTATCCTTAAGTCGGATAATATTTTGAGCAACCTCTGGAGAAGAGGCTAATAATTCAGCATATTGATCACTCAAATTTTGAGTCAAAATTTCTCTATGAGCGAAATTTTTCTTTTGGCTAATTTGATCCTTAAAACCATTTAAATCGGGCTTATTCCCATAAAATGCAGCCAGCTGCGGATTATGGCTTAAATAGGCTATTAAGGTTTTGGAAAAACTATTAGTGTCGCTGTAATCAATATATGTGGCTTTCATCTACCTCTTTTAAACTTTTACAAATGTATAGGCATTCAGTATACAAAATACAAAAATTTAAAAAAAGCACGACTACTTGCCACAAAAGTTATAGTTATTTGACAATGTTGCCATACAGATCAAAATCTTCAGCCCGGTCTACTTGTACTTGTACAAAGTCCCCTATTCTAGCATAATTTGATTTTGCCTCTAAAACGACCTCATTATCAACCTCTGGAGAATCAAACTCAGTTCTTCCAATAAAATAATCACCATCTACTCTGTCGATCAATACTTTATACGTATTTCCAACTTTTTCCTGGTTTATTTCATATGAAATTCCTTGTTGAACTTCCATAATTTGGTCAACCCGATCTTGCTTAACTTCTTCCGGAACATCGTCTTCCAAGTTATGAGCATGAGTTTTTTCCTCATGTGAATATGTAAAACAGCCCAAGCGATCAAATCTTGTCTCTTCTACCCATTCCAACATCTCTTGAAAATCTTGTTCTGTTTCACCAGGGTAACCACAAATTAGTGTTGTTCTCAAGGCGATATCAGGAACTTTATCGCGGATTTGATTAACTAGGTCGATTTGCTTTTGCTTGCTTGTCCCGCGACGCATAGAAGTCAACATGCGATCAGAAATATGTTGCAACGGCATATCTAAATAGTTGCAAATATTAGATCTTTCGTTCATTGCATCCAGGATATCCATTGGGAAACCCGATGGATAAGCATATTGCAAACGGATCCAGTCAATTCCTTCAACGTCTGATAGATGACGTAATAAATCAGATAAATTACGTTTTCCGTAAATATCAAGACCATAATAAGTAAGATCTTGAGCAATCAAAATAAGCTCTTTAGTGCCATTTGATGCCAAAAACTTCGCTTCCTTAACTAAATCATCAATAGATTTAGAAACATGCTTTCCGCGCATTAAAGGTATTGCACAAAAAGAACATGGACGGTTACATCCTTCTGCAATTTTAAAATAAGAAAAATGGGAAGGGGTAGTTAATAGTCTTTCGCCAAGTAATTCATGACGATAATCTGCCCCTATGCTGGAAAGTAATTCTGGAAGATCATTGGTGCCAAAAAAAGCATCAACACTAGGAATCTCTGATTCTAGTTCAGGCTTATATCGTTCCGACAAACAGCCTGTGACAATAACTTTATTAACCTTGCCTTGATCTTTTAATTCTGAGAATTGAAGAATGGTATCAATAGACTCTTGTTTCGCATTATCAATAAACCCACAGGTATTAATAACAACGATATCGTTAGCTTGGATATTGGAAGCTTCGTGGACCACCTCCATCTGATTGCCTTTTAATTGGCCCATCAGAACCTCACTATCGTGAATATTTTTTGAACAACCTAAGGTCACCACGTTTACACGAGGTTTCACAAAGCTTGTTACTCTTTTTGTTTGTTTTGTTTTCATATTATGATGTAGACTATTTAAACAGGGAGTCTACAAACTCTTTTTTGTTAAACAACTGTAAATCACCGATCTTCTCTCCTACTCCAATATATTTTACAGGAATTTTAAATTGATCCGAAATCCCAATAACTACTCCGCCTTTTGCTGTACCATCTAATTTGGTCAGTGCTAAAGCATTTACATCTGTCGCCTGGGTAAATTGGGTTGCTTGCTCGATGGCGTTTTGTCCTGTAGAGGCATCCAAAACCAATAATATCTCATGTGGGGCATCAGGAATAACCTTTTGCATTACATTTTTTATCTTGGTTAATTCATTCATCAAGCCCACCTTATTATGAAGCCTTCCAGCAGTATCAATAATGGCTACATCATCTCCATTGGAAACTGCAGACTTTACGGTATCGAAAGCTACAGATGCAGGGTCTGAACCCATAGGTTGTGCAACAACACGAACCCCTACTCGTTCTCCCCATAATTGGATTTGATCAACCGCTGCTGCTCTAAATGTATCGGCAGCCCCCAAAACAACTTTATTGCCAGCTTCTTTTAGTTGATGAGCTAGTTTTCCAATCGTTGTGGTTTTTCCAACGCCATTAACACCTACAACCATAATTACATATGGTTTCTGATTCCCATACTCAAAGGATTCGAAATCGTTGCTGTTATTTTCAGCCAACAAACCTTGAATTTCATCCTTTAATAAGCGATTTAAATCATCTGTAGTTACATATTTATCCTGCGCAGCACGTTTCTGAATACGGTCAACAATCTTCAAGGTCGTCGTGACACCAACATCAGAGGTTACCAAAACCTCTTCAAGATTATCCAAAACTTCGTCATCAATGGTAGACTTCCCTACTACTGCTTTGGTAATTTTGGAGAAAAAACCTTCTTTGGTTTTCTCTAAACCTTTGTCTAGTGCTTCTTGAGCCTCAGGCGTTTCTTGCTTCTTTTTAAAAAAATCAAATAATCCCATGATGGATATGTTATAGATGATGGATCAGAACTGTATCAAAGATACTTAAATACAGAATACTAAAAAAGCCCTTTTGGTGCTCCCAAAACGGCTAATTATAAGATTTTTAAAGAAAAACTTTAAAAAAAGGAATATCTAACTGCTTATTTTGAAGCCGCAGCAACAACCTCTTTTACTTTGTCATTGTGTACCATACTTTCTTTGAAAGTATAAGCGCCAGTTTTTGCAGATTTAGCTGTGATAATTACCTTAGTAAACTCTTTACCACCACCTTTTTGTAATGATGCAACTGCTTTCTTTGCCATGGTATAATATTTTTTAGATGAACCTAAAGGTTCATGTGTTTATTACTTAATTTCTTTGTGAACTGTTACTTTTCTCAATACTGGGTTGAATTTTTTCAATTCTAAACGCTCAGTTGTGTTCTTTTTGTTCTTTGTGGTAATGTAACGAGACATTCCTGGAAGACCACTTTCTTTGTGCTCAGTACATTCTAAGATTACTTGTACTCTATTTCCTTTTTTTGCCATTGCCTTACTTTATTTATACCCTCACGGGTGAATTTCATGATTCTATTTTCTGTTGATATAACAGGCTATCTATTAAATGTGACCTTTTTTAATAAATTTCTCGATAGATGCTGTAATACCGTTTTTATTAATCGTCTTAATAGCCGATGTAGATACTTTTAGAGTAATCCAACGATCCTCTTCAGGAATATAAAAACGTTTAGTCTGTAAATTAGGATAGAATTTACGTTTTGTTTTAACGTTCGAGTGAGATACGTTATTTCCTTTTAATGCCGTCTTGCCTGTTAAATCACAAATTCTTGACATGATATTCGATTTTTTATTGTTGTTCTAATTCAATTATCGTTCCTCAGAAACGAGTGTGCAAATATCTATATTTCTTTTGGGAAATACAATAATAAATATCGAAATATTTTAAAATGATGTAGAAAAGGGTCAGAAGTCAACAAAATTACTGTATTTTGCATTATTATTTATATCGAGGCTTACAATAGTTTTCAACAATTCACAATGAACAAGTTTTTAATACGAGGATTAGCTTTTACTTTGATCGGAATAGGCTGTATCTATTATGGGATCATCCTCATGCAAGCCGAAAACAATTGGTACAAACTTTTGCTTACAGTCGGAGTCATTGCATTTGGTGTCGGTTTTATTACGTTAATTTATCGCTTATTTAGAAAAATTGATCGAAACACACTTCTGGACGAACGCAAAAACACAAATAAAAAATAGAGTAGAACCTGATGCTCCAACAAACCAAAGGGATAACTTTAAAAGTCACTAACTACTCCGAAAGTAGTGTTGTCGCTCAAATTTATACTGAAGCTTTAGGTTTACAGTCCTATTTAATCAATGGCGCTCGAAAACCTAAAGCCAAAATTCCATTTAATATCCTACAACCATTTCATCTTTTGGAAATGGTGGTTTACAATAAGGAAAACAACAACCTCCAAAGGATCAAAGAGGCTCAACAGGTCCCGGTCCTCAAATCCATTCCATTAGATATAGTAAAAAGTTCAATAGCGATGTTCTTAAATGAAGTCCTATATAAGGTATTAAGACATCAGCATCCAGAACCGCAACTTTTCCATTTTCTAGAGAATGCAATAATATGGCTCGATGAAAGTCAAAGTGGTCTTGCAAATTATCATTTGGTATTCCTTGCAAAACTAAGTCACTATTTAGGATTCAAACCAATAGTTAGCAACTTACCGTATTTTGATTTATTGGAAGGACAATTCGTAACAACCCCTCCGGCTCACTTCCATATTATCCAGGAACCATACAGCTCTACATTCAGAGAAATTTTACAAAGTAGCTTTTCAAATTGTAACAAAATAAAACTAAACAAGGCAGATCGCACTTATCTTTTGCAAAAACTTATTGATTACTACAGGCTTCATACTGAAAACTTTGGTGAAATAAATTCTCTATATATTCTTGAGGAAATTTTTGGAAACTAGGTCTTTTTTACTGCTTAAAATACATCCAGTTTTATTTTATGCTTAGTAAACTATTGGCTCTAAAAACTTATCAAATAAAAAACCCGTTGAGATTATTCTCAACGGGTTTTCCACAATAAATATATTGAATCTAATTCTTAGATAAGTTTTACATTTACCGCGTTCAAGCCCTTACGACCTTGTTGTACTTCGTAAGAAACATGGTCGTTTTCACGAACTTTGTCTACTAATCCAGAAACGTGAACGAAAATTTCACTCTCTCCAGAATTTGGAATGATGAAGCCGAAACCTTTGGCTTCATTAAAGAATTTTACTACTCCTTCTTGCATAATAATTACTATTGTTTTTTTAAAGGTATCATTATTTTTTGAATACCAATTAAATTTAATCGTTAAATGTAGTAAACATTTCTGAATATTTTACTGCTTATTTTTTCTATCGATAATTTGGAAAGGTTTTTGCCATAAACAATTTATTTAAAAAGATTATGAAAAAATTAATTGCACTAATAGCGGTAGTAGGTCTTGTGACCTCTCTAAACGCTCAAACTATGAATATGGAAAACAGTAGAAGAGTAGCAACTCGTGGATACGCAGAAAAAGAAGTAACTCCGGATATTATTTATCTATCAATTTCTTTGAAAGAGTATTATCAGGATGGTAATACCAAGAAAAAGGTGGGTATTGATCAATTGGAAAAACAACTTTTCGATGCAGCTATGAAAAATGGCGTTAAAAAAGAAGACTTTACCGTTCAAAACATCTACAGCTATAATGCCGAAACAAAAAAGAAAAATAACGAACTACTTCAGGCTCGACAATATCGCATTAAGGTAACTGACCTTAAAAATTTAAACCCAATGTTAGAAGAAGTGGACGCAAAGGGTCTACAAAGCACTAATATTTCTGGATATGATCATACTCAGAAAAAAGAAATCGAGAAAGAATTAAAAACAATCGCTGTTCGCGATGCTAGAACAAATGCTGAAATTTTAGCGGCTGCTGATGCAGAAAATGTTGGGAAAGTGATTGTAATCAATGATAATAGCAGCTTTAACTGGAACGATATCCTTCCTCAACCTCGTATGTATGCCATGTCCGCAAAAACAGCTAACGCTGAAATGGCCAGTGACGAACAAGGTTTGGATATTGAAGTTAAACCTATAAAACTTACTTGTAATATAGAAGCTGTATTCGAGTTAAAATAAAAATGACAAAAGAACATTCTTATAAGCTAGAAAAAATTGATAAGGATTTCCAATGGGTAAAACGACTATCTGTACTTATGGATAGTCGTTTCCGCATTGGAAACTTCCGATTTGGATTAGACCCCATCTTAAACTTTATCCCTTTTGGTGGCCAAATCGCAACATTTATTATTTCATTGGTCCTTGTTTCAGTGATGTATCGCAACGGAGCTAGCAGCAAAGTCGCTGTAAAAATGTTGATGAATGTGACTTGGGATGCTTTATTGGGATCAATTCCTTTATTTGGAAATATCTTCGACTTCTTCAATAAGGCTAATGAAAAGAACATAAAACTATTAAGAGAGCATTATTACGATGATAAGCATCAAGGAAGCGCAAAAAACATTCTTATCGCACTTGGGGTCGGTCTTTTCATAACGATCGTTCTATTTATTTATGCGATGTATGCCTTAACCATTTGGCTATTTGGATTGATATTTTAGCTCTTTCTACCTAAAATAAACTATTTTTGCAGCTATGAGTAAAACAAGAATATTTGCCTTATTGGGAGTAGTAATACTCTTAGCAGCTGTATTTACTAATCCTTCCAAGGAAAAGATAAATGACAAACTAACTCTGAAGGCAAAGGAAATCCTGAAAAAGCAAATGGACTATAAGCATCAAGATGCTGTTGATTTTGGAATGATGCTGATAGGAGACCAGGTAGTCAATGAATTTGTCAATAATTACACTTACACCGAAAATTACTATATCTTCTCTTTGACCAGAATTAACTGGAACAGTGAGAAAGTAATCATTGGTGGGGGAGCTTTTGGTCAGGTTTGGATCAGTTCTAAAATTGATGAAAAGGCTGGAATGTTGATTGATGCATTAAAAAAATAGCAAATGCTCGAAATTCTTTTTGAAGATGAGGATTTAATAGCCATTAATAAACCTCATGGCTTATTGGTTCATAAGTCATCTATCGCTGCCGACACATCTGAATTTGCCCTTCAATTATTAAGAGATCAAATTGGTAAAAAGGTTTATCCAGCACATCGCCTAGACCGTAAAACAGCAGGAGTACTTTTATTTTCTCTAAATAAGGAAATGGATAGTGCTATCCAAACGGCATTTTCACAAAATCTCATTAAAAAAGAATATTTGGCGGTACTAAGGGGCCATACTGAACCTGAAGGAACGATTGATTATCCGCTGAAAAAAGAGAATGGAACAATTCAAGAAGCTTTAACCCACTATAAAACCTTGGCGCAAACTGAAATTGACCTTCCCTTTGGAAAATTTCAGACTTCAAGATATTCATTAGTGCTTGCAGAACCACAAACTGGAAGAATGCATCAATTGCGAAGACATTTCGCACACATCTTTCACCCAATAATAGGGGATAGGCCGCATGGTTGTAATAAACAAAACAAGCTTTGGAAAGACACTTTCGAGCATGACACCATGTTGCTCCATGCCAAAAAAATACAATTCAAACACCCAATAAATCAACAAGATATCATTATTGAAGCCAATATTCAACCCGAATTCCAAAGAGCATTGGATTTACTGAATATCAATTCATTTTAACTTCAATCTCCTATTGAGATTCGGTCATTTCTAATCCTATTTTACCCTTCTATACTTAACAAGTAAATACTTTATACTAAATACTATTTCCACGTTAATTTTCCTATTTTTGTATCAATTAAAAATCATTAATTAAATATGAAAAAAACTGCGTTAACAGACGTTCATATCGCTTTAGGTGCGAAAATGGTTCCTTTCGCCGGATTTAATATGCCAGTACAATATTCTGGTATCAACGACGAACACGAAACGGTGCGTACCGCTGTAGGGATGTTCGACGTAAGTCATATGGGTGAATTCATCTTAAAAGGTGAAAAAGCTTTAGATCTAATCCAAAAAGTATCTTCTAATGATGCCTCTAAATTATATGATGGCAAAGTGCAATATGGATACCTTCCTAATGAAAATGGTGGTATCGTAGATGACTTTTTGACCTATAAAATTGATGACAAAACCTATTTATTGGTTGTAAATGCGTCCAATATTGATAAAGATTGGGACTGGATCAGCAAATTCAACAGCGAAGGCGTTGAAATGAAAAACATTTCTGATGAAACTTCTTTGTTTGCTGTTCAAGGACCAAAAGCTGCTGATGCACTTCAAAAACTTACTGATATCGATTTGGCACCAATGGAATACTATTCTTTCCAAAAAGGAACATTTGCGGGTGTAGATAATGTTTTGGTATCTGCAACTGGATATACTGGAGCTGGTGGATTCGAAATCTATGTAGCAAATGAAGATGCTGAAAAAGTATGGAACGCTATCATGGATGCTGGAAAAGAATACGGAATTAAACCAATAGGTCTTGGTGCAAGGGATACTCTACGCCTTGAAATGGGTTTCTGTCTTTACGGAAATGATATTGATGATAATACGTCTCCTTTAGCAGCTGGACTTGGATGGGTAACTAAATTCACTAAGGATTTTGTTAACTCTGATAACTTGAAAGCTGAAAAAGAAAAAGGTGTTTCTCAAAAATTAGTTGGTTTTGAAATGATTGACAGAGGTATTCCTCGTCATGATTATGAAATTGTAGATGCAGAGGGAAACAAAATTGGCCGTGTAACTTCTGGTACACAGTCGCCTTCATTGAAAAAATCAATCGGTTTAGGATATGTAGATACAGCATTTGCGAAAGAAGGAACGGAGATTTTTATCTCTATCCGTAACCAACCTATCAAAGCTATCGTTAAAAAACCTCCTTTTGTAAAATAAGGACTCGGTTTCAAATTATAAGACAAAAGAAAAAGGGCTATTATTTAGCCCTTTTCTTTTGTTTCTTCATTTCTTGTTGTGCTAATCTAGCTTTCTCTTCCTGCTTGGCTCTTACATCTCGATTAACTTGCTTCAATAAAACAACCTTCAGATAAATCAAGACCACTAATAAAGCGACCGATATCCCTAAATATAATAACTGTCCACTGTTATAACCTGCCCAAGCACTTAATACCAAAAATACAATTCCTAGATTAAGCAGTAAATTCAATATAAATTTCTTCGTCATTTCTTCTTTATTTCTTTATATCCTGTCACTTTTTCCCGAAGGAAATAAAAATACACTATTCCCGCTAAAATATTGCCTAAAATAATGAATAACACAATCATTAATCTTTCGCCATTGGAAATCCTAACTGATTTCATAACCTCTAATAACACTAAAACAACCCAAATCAAGGATAATAGCGCCGATATACTTAATAGGATAGGAGCGAAGCCTATTTTTAACAAAAAAAGACAGATAGAAAGTATATAAAAAGTCAGACTAAATAGGAATGCCTGTTTAGTCTGATGGAATAATTTATTCATAAAACAAAGTTAAGGATAAAATCCCTACCAGCTTTATGGGAAGATACCTAATTCTTTGTAAGATTCTCCAACCTTGTTAATCGCACAAATAAAGGCTGCTGTTCTTAAATCTTCAACCCCTTCCATGCTTTTCCAAATCTGATGAATCTCGTGGTATGAACCTATCATCGTATCTTCTAATCCAGAATATACTAAATCAACCTCATCTGGACCACGTAATATAATCTTGCGTTCTAATTTGGATACTTTCTGGTTCGTCATCGATTCGATGATATTCAAAATCTCAGCATACATGTTCTCGCTGAATCTCTTTTCTAAACGACCATAACGAACATGGCTTAAATTCTTTAACCATTCAAAATATGAAACGGTCACCCCTCCAGCATTCAAATAAATATCAGGAATTACCAATTTACCTTTGCGGTTGAAAACTTCATCTGCTTCTGGGGTCAGTGGCCCATTTGCAGCCTCTCCGATGATTTGGGCTTGAATTCTTTCTGCATTATCACCGTTGATTACAGATTCTAAAGCCGCAGGAATCAAAATATCACATGGATATTCCAATCCTTTCGATGAATCTTCAATATTTGTTGCTCCTGGAAAATTTAAAATGGAACCTGTCGTTTTTCTATGGGCAACAACTTCCTCTAAATCTAATCCGCCTTCATTATAAATAGCGCCTTCATATTCAATTAAACCCACCAAGATGCAACCCGCTTCTTGAAAATATTTTGCCGCGTGATAACCTACGTTTCCTAATCCTTGAACAATAACCCTTTTCCCTTCTACTCCGACTGTAAGGCCTAGTTTAGCCATGTCTTCTTCGATTTTACAAGCCTCCTTCACACCAAAAAACACTCCTAAACCAGTCGCTTCCGTTCTTCCCCGAACCCCACCTTGTGAGACGGGCTTTCCTGTAACACATGCTTGAGCGTTAATTTCATTCGGATTCAAAGTGGTATAGGTATCAACGATCCAGCTCATTTCACGAGCGCCAGTTCCATAATCTGGTGCTGGTACATCTGTCCCTGGACCAATGAAATTCTTTTTGACTAATTCTGTAGTGTATCTCCGCGTTATTTTCTCTAATTCATACTCACTATACTTCTTCGCATCGATCTTTACACCACCTTTTGCTCCACCAAATGGAACATTCACAATAGCACACTTGAAAGTCATTAATGACGCCAATGCCATAACCTCATCCTGATCAACCTCCATACTAAAGCGAATACCACCTTTACAGGGTAGTTTATGATGTGAATGTTGAACACGGTAAGCCTCTATTACCTCAACATTATCACCTATCTTAACTGGAAACCTAACACGTAAAATAGAATTACATGCCTTTATTTGTTCGAGGATACCAGAAGAAAATTTTGTGAACTTGGCCGCTTTGTCAAAGTTACGACCCACTCCTTGAAAGAAGCTGTAAGTTGTGTTGGATTGATTTGACATAAATTATGTTTTTGTTTATTCTTGGAATAATACTATAAAGTTACTGCTTTTATAATTTTAATAATACTCAATAGATTAAAAACATAATTTTTAAATAAATAATAAGGATAACGACTTAAAATTATTATTTAAGCAACAAATTGCCCTAAAAATAAAAAGCTCAAGGTAACCTTGAGCTTTTTATTGATTTGCTGTTTCTTAATATACATCCATCTCCGGATCAAATGCCTCTTTCCAGGCTAAAATTCCGCCTTGCAGGTTGGATAAATTCGAAAATCCTTCCTGTTCTAATAGCATAACCGCCTGTGCGCTACGCTTTCCTGAACGACAATGGATAACAACTGGAATATCTCTTGAAATCTTATCTGATTCGATAACAACTCCTGACAATGGAATGTTTACACCATTTAGATTAGATACTTCATATTCGAAAGGTTCACGAACGTCGATTAATTGAAACTCAACATTGTGATCCATCATGTCCTTTAATTCTTGAACGCTAATTTCTTTCATAGTAAGCTTTTTATCAAATATAAAAAAATTAGCATCAAACGCCCTGCCAATACTATAGAATTTTTATTAATTTCATTGCAAACATTTTTTTCATGAGAAAACAACTCTTAGCTCTCTTATCTTTAACCATTTTCCTTAATATTTGCCTTGCGCAGGAAAAGCAGATAACAAGCACTGAAAACATTTCTAGAATCTTGAATACCCTCGCATCGGATGATATGAGAGGCCGTTCGGCATTAAACTTAAATGACATCGCTAATGCAGCTGATTTTATCGCCGCAGAATTTAAAGAAATAGGACTTAAACCATATATCGGAAATAATTTTCGCCAATCCTTTCTGGTCAATCGCTCTAACGTTTCGCAACAGAGCGTAATACTAGGTGATAAAAAATTGAATGATGATGAGTTTTTAATTGTAGGCAAGTTAAACGAACCTATTACTCAAAAATCATCTGGCTATGAAAACATTAAAATTAGTGCTGAAGATGATTTCTCACAAAAATTCCGTGAAATAGTTCAGCAGAATCCTAACAAAGCAATCATTCAGGTTGATAAAAAACATGCTCCCTTTTTGGCAAGATTCAAAAAAATTTACAACCGAGAGAGTGTTGTAATCAAAGGACAGGAAAAAAAGGAGTCTGCACCTAAAATCTTTATAGTAGCAGATGAAATACCAAAAAACCAAGAAATCAAACAGACCATTAAATCAGAAGAGTTTGAAATGTTTAATGTCGCGGCTGTTCTTCCAGGAAAGTCTAAGCCGGATGAATATGTAGTAATTTCTTGTCATTACGACCATATCGGCATCTTGCCAGCAGTAGAAGGTGATTCAATTGCGAATGGAGCTGATGACGATGCCTCCGGTACAACGGCAATGATCGAATTAGCAAGATACTACAAGAAATTAAACAATAATGAACGGACCATCATCTTTGTCGCTTTCACAGCGGAAGAAATTGGAATGTTTGGTTCGAAATACTTTTCCAACAATATCGATCCTGAAAAAGTTGTGGCAATGATAAATATTGAAATGATTGGAAAGGACTCTAAATTTGGTCCCAATAGCCTTTACATTACAGGCTATAAGGCTTCCAACCTTGGACAATTAATGCAGGAAAACCTGAAAGGCTCTGAATTCACTTTCCATCCAGATCCATATACTACGCAAAATCTATTCTACCGCAGCGATAATGCTGTGTTAGCAGCACTAGGAGTTCCTGCTCATACATTCTCAACATCGCAAATTGATAAAGATCAATATTATCACACGGTGAAGGATGAAGTAAGCACACTTGATATAAACAATATCAAATCCAGTATAGAAGCAATTGCAACTGGTGCTATTGGAATCATCAATGGAACACAAACCCCAAGCAGGGTCGAAAAATTAAGAGATTAAAAAATAAGGGCGTATTAAAATACGTCCTTAAATTTTTTTTCGCATGATATAATCATCCAGAATAAATTCATAATAAGGAATATCGACCTCCTCAACAACTCTAAAACCCTGTTTTAAGTAAAAATGATAGGCATTATTACTTCTGTTGACATTTAATTCCAATTCGGATAATCCCTGTTTTCTCGCTTCTTCTGCTGCAAAGTCAATTAAAAGTTTTCCAAAACCTTTTCCTTGTGTGCTTGGCAATAAATATATCTTCTCAATCCTCAATAAGTCTTCCTTTGGTTCGATTCCAATAAAACCTACAGCCTCATCATCATCGATCAATAGGTAAAAGGTTGATTTCAGTACTATAGAAGCTTGAATCGCTTCCACAGAATACATCCTTTCCAACATAAAATCTATTTGCTTCTTAGACAAGATCTCTTGATATGTAGGATACCAGATTGAATGCGCAAGCTGTTGAATCAATTCTGCGTCTTCCTTATTGGCCTTAACAATCTTGATCATAGCTCCTCAGTGATAATAAAAAAATCTTCTTGATTAGGTATAGTAACGAATCCATCTTGTAAAACAACATAACAATTGTCGTTCTTCAAAGTTAGATTATGTTGTTCTGATAATGTCTCATTAAGTTGTTCAAATTTCAAATTAAACTCCTTCGGTAACCATTTTTCATAATTCTTTAAAAACATGGTTTTCCCATGATTGTTCAACAAATTGATATTGAAATCTGCTAAGTTGGAACTATAAGGATCAAATTGAATATCAGCGGTCAGGATATTGACAGCAAAGTTTTTCTTTTCTTTTAGGTAGGAAAATAAAGGTTCAATAAAATTATCTGAATAGGGGATAAGCAATATGTTTTCCTCTAGAATGCCTTCCTCTAATCCTTGATTATCTAAAATCACATCAATTTTTATCTCGCGTGATTTAAGACCCTCATAATGTTCCGCCAGGGTAATAATGGTAGGACTCCATTCCAATAACTGATTAAGATACTCCTCATCCAAACAGTTTGGATGAGCAATAAACAGAGCCGGTTCTTGGTTTTCTCGAACGATATGATGAGAAGACATAATTATTCTCCTAAATAACGAACTGCAATATAGGACATCAAACCGATACTTGTTTGAAGTGCGGTTTCATCAATATCAAAAGTGTTGGTATGAACTGCTGAACTGATACCTTTCGCTTGATTCCCTGTTCCCAATCGGTAGAAACAAGCATTTGTTTCTTGGGAATAGTAGGCGAAATCTTCCGCTGCAGGCCATAAATCAAGTTCTAATACGTTATCTCCACCAAGGTACTCTACCGCATACGATCTGGCAGCTTCTGTTATCTTGGCTTCATTGATTAAGAATGGATAACCCTTTCTGATTTCAAAGTCACAGGTAGCCCCCATGCTTTCAGCAATCCCAACTGCCATTTTATGCATTTTAGCGTGCGCATCTTCCCTCCAGTTCTCGTCAAAGGTCCTAAAGGTTCCTTCCAGATTAACCTCTTCAGGAATCACATTGGTAGCTCCATTTCCAATAATTTTACCCCAAGATAAAACTGTTGGAGTTCTTGGATCCGCATTTCTACTTACAACTTGTTGTAATGCTGATATTATTTGTGCTGTAATAGCAATAGGATCTATATTTTGATGTGGCATTGCTCCATGTCCACCTTTCCCACGAATCGTCATAAACAATTCATCACAGGAAGCCATGTATTTACCTGAACGAAAGCCAACCTTACCTGATTCAATAAATGGCATTACGTGCTGTCCTACGATGCCCTGCGGCTCTGGATTCTGTAAAACCCCTTCTTTTATCATTAAAGATGCTCCCCCAGGAAGCCTCTCTTCACCAGGCTGAAAAATAAGCTTTAAAGTACCGCCAAACTCCGACTTCAATTCATTCAAGATCTTGGCCACCCCTAATAAGGACGAAGTGTGAACATCATGCCCACAAGCATGCATTACACCTATATTCTTAGAGCCATAAGTTCTTCCTTCTACTTCAGTAATAGGAAGTGCGTCCATATCGGCTCTTAATGCTAAGACCTTATCAGATGGCAACTCTCCCTTAATTAATGCAACAACACCCGTATTGGCCATGGACCCAAATGGAATACCCAAATCGGTCAATACCTGTTTGATAAAGGCTGAAGTATTATATTCTTCAAAGGAAAGTTCAGGGTTCTGATGTAGAAACCTTCTGTTGTTTACCGTATCTTGAAAATAAGATTGGGCTAATTCTTGAATTTTTTGTTTTGAAATTGGCATGTCGATCCCCTGCTATTGCCAGGTCCAGACGTCTTCAACAAAGACAAATACGTTCTTATATCGACCGCGAAGTTGTCTCATATATTCCGTTGCTGCGGACCGGCTGGTAAAATCACCCACTTTGACCCTGTAGTTTGGTTCTACATAATCTAAATAAGCGTTAATTTCTGAATTTTGGCTCTGAAAGCTGCGCTGTACATTCTCAGCATCGCGACGGCTAGAACCAGAAAATATTTGAACCCTAAAACCACGAACCTTCACACGTGTGGCGCGTGACTTGTCAATGGTTTTAGGCTCCAAACTTACTACCTTACTGGTAGTTGGATTTAAAGCATAAAAAGAACGATATTCTTGCAAAAGACCAATTAATGAATCTTTCTCAACAATAACTTTGTTTTCTTGCGCATTTGAAACCTTTACCAAAGCAAAGAGAATCAAACAGCTTACTATAAATCCCTTGTATTTCATGTTTTTATTAACCTTGTTTTCCGTGACAGTTTTTATACTTCAACCCAGAACCACAAGGACATTCATCGTTTCTACCAATAACCTGATCATTACGGATAGGTTGGGTAATTTGAGGCTCTTGCGTATTCAAGTCTTCCTCTGATACTCCTGTTGGTGAACTTAACTCTTCTTTTGTCTCTTTAACTTTTACCTTTGGCGCTTCTGGGCGTGCTGCTTGAATGTTTTGAGGCTCTTGCTGCTGTCCTGGAATCTCGCCTTTGAACAAGAAACTTACAATATCCTTATTCATGCCAGCTAACATTGTCTTAAACAAATTGTAAGCCTCCATCTTATAGATAATGATCGGATCTTTCTGCTCGTAACGCGCGTTCTGTACAGATTGTTTTAAATCATCCATTTCGCGTAAATGCTCTTTCCATGCCTCATCAATCAAAGCTAGAACAATACCTTTCTCAAATGATTTGAAAACTTCCTTACCCTTACTTTCTACAGCTTTTTGCAAATTTGTAGCAACTTGGATGCCACGAATTCCATCTGTAAAAGGAACTATGATATTTTCTATCATCGCACCACGCTCTGCAAGTACATTTGTCAAAACTGGTAATGTCTGCTCAGCAATGTTCACAGCCTTACGGTGATAGTAATTAATAACCTGATCAAATAGCTTGTCAACTAATACTGGAGCAGGTTGATTCTTAAATTCTTCTTGCGAAATCTCTGGATTGATCGCAAATACGCGAATCACTTCGATTTGAAACTCATCAAATGAATTGTCTTCTTTTACCTCTAATACAACATCCTCAACAACATCATAAATTGTATTGTTCAAGTCTACGTCAAGACGCTCTCCAAATAATGCATTTTTACGTTTCGTATAGATTACTGTACGCTGAGAGTTCATCACATCATCGTACTCCAATAAATGCTTACGAGTACCAAAGTTGTTTTCCTCCACTTTACGTTGCGCACGTTCAATAGATTTAGTCAACATACCATGCTGCATTACCTCTCCGTCTTCAACACCCATTTTTACCATAAGGTTCGAAATACGCTCAGAAGCAAATAAACGCATCAATGGATCTTCTAAAGAAACAAAGAATTGAGATGATCCAGGATCCCCTTGACGTCCCGCACGACCTCTTAACTGACGGTCGACACGACGAGACTCGTGACGCTCTGTACCAATGATCGCTAATCCTCCCGCATTGATAACTTCGGATGTAAGCTTAATATCCGTACCACGACCCGCCATGTTGGTAGCAATAGTTACCTGACCTGGACGACCCGCTTCTGCAACGATATCAGCCTCCTTTTGGTGAAGCTTCGCGTTCAACACGTTGTGTTTTACACCACGTAACTTCAACATACGGCTTAACAATTCCGAGATCTCAACTGATGTGGTACCAACCAATACTGGTCGCCCTTGCTCAGTCAATGTTTGAATCTCTTGTGCTACTGCATTATATTTCTCACGTGCCGTACGATAGATTAAATCCTGACGGTCATCACGTTGAATAGTCTTGTTTGTTGGAATTTCAACAACATCCAATTTGTAGATTTCCCAAAGCTCTCCGGCCTCTGTAGATGCTGTACCGGTCATCCCCGATAGCTTATGGTACATACGGAAGTAGTTCTGTAAAGTAATGGTAGCATAAGTTTGCGTAGCATCCTCTACTTTTACATTTTCTTTCGCCTCGATCGCTTGGTGTAACCCGTCGGAATAACGACGACCATCCATAATACGACCTGTTTGCTCATCAACAATCTTAACTTTGCCCTCATCAACGATATATTGATCATCAATTTCAAATAGGGTATAAGCTTTCAATAATTGGTTGATAGAGTGAATACGCTCAGCCTTAACTGAATAATCACGCATTAACTCTTCTTTTTGTTGTGCCTTCTCTTCAACAGGCAAATCTGATTTTTCAATCTCAGCAATCTCAGTTCCTACATCTGGAAGGATAAAGAAGTTTGGATCCTCACCAGTAGCAGTGATTAACTCAATCCCTTTTTCCGTAAGTTCTACCTGATTGTTTTTCTCATCAATTACAAAGAACAACTCTGCATCTGCCTTAGGCATATGACGGTTTTGCTCTTGCATATAGTAGTTTTCTACTTTTTGTAATATCTGACGGTGATTGCTTTCTGATAGATATTTAATTAATGCTTTGTTCTTAGGTAAACCACGGTAGGCACGGAACAATGCTAATCCTCCTTTTTCAGGATCTGTATCATTGTCAGCAATAGCTTTCTTTGCTTGGTTTAATACGGTATTGATATATGCTTTTTGAGCATTTACTAAGCGCTCAATCCTTGGTTTTAGTTGATAAAACTCATGTTGATCCCCCATAGGGATTGGACCAGAGATAATTAATGGCGTACGGGCATCATCAATTAATACCGAATCCACCTCATCGATCATTGCAAAGTGCAATTTACGTTGAACCATGGATTCTTTTGTATTGGTCATGTTATCACGTAAATAATCGAAACCAAACTCATTGTTCGTTCCATAAACGATATCGCACATATAAGCTTGACGACGTTGTGGTGAGTTCGGTTGGTATTTATCAATACAATCAACACTTAATCCGTGGAATTCAAAAATTGGCCCGTTCCACTCCGAGTCACGACGTGCTAAGTAATCATTCACCGTTACGATGTGAATTCCTTGACCCGCCAATGCGTTTAAGTATGTAGGCAATGTTCCAACTAAGGTTTTACCCTCACCTGTAGACATCTCAGCAATCTTTCCTTGGTGTAATACAATACCACCGATCAACTGAACATCATAGTGGACCATGTTCCAGGTTACTTCGGTGCCTGCTGCAGTCCAAGTGTTTTTCCAAACTGCTTTGTCGCCTTGGATGCTAACATTTGGCTTGCGAGCCGCAATTTCTCTGTCAAATTCTGAAGCGCTAACTTCAATTTCTTTATTTTCAGTAAATCGACGTGCCGTGTCTTTTACAACAGCAAAAGCTTCAGGCAATATTTCTAATAATACTTCCTCAAGCTTCTTGTCGCGATCTTTTGTCAATTTGTCAATCTTGTCATAGGTCGAAGTTTTTAACTCCATATCCTCAGTAGCTTCTGCTTCCTCCTTCAGACCATTGATCTCATTGTCGATGTCTTGTAAATAGGTGCTAATCCTCTGTTTAAAATCTAAGGTCTTCGCACGCAATTCGTCATGCGTCAATCCAGATAATTTCTCGTATTCTTCCTTGATTTTATTAACTAATGGCTGTACACCCTTAACGTCTCTCTCGGATTTACTACCAAATAACTTGCTTAAAAACTTTAACATAATTTTCTATTTCTCAATTCGCATGTACAATAATGACTCCAATTACAATAAGCAGACATTTTGACATTAACCGGGCAAATTTAGTTATTAAGGTTGATAACTAATGCTTTCCCCATTCTTTTTTATCAATTATTTTTCTAAAAATATATTTTTATTCGTACTAGGCACTAGGTTTAATTCTTTTGCCTTTTCAAACATCTCCAAAACGGCCTTTTTCCCCTCTTCGCCAAGGTCTTCCGAATACTTGTTTACATATAATTCAATATGCTTATACATCACTGATTCCTCCATTTCCTGCGCATGTGAACGGATATATTCAATTCCTGACTTCGGATGTGAAAAACCAAACCGAACACTCTCAGCTATCAGTCTGTTTACCTTCTGCTTTACTTCCTGCGGTAATGACCTTTTTATCACTATTCCACCCAATGGAATCGCCGAACCGGTAGTTCTCTCCCAAAAATCCCCTAAATCTACAACCTTATGTAGACCTTTTTCCATATAGGTAAACCTATTCTCATGAATGATTAACCCAACATCTATGTCTCCGTCCAATAAGGATTGTTCAATCTCTGAAAAAACCAGGATCTCTTTGTTCTGCAAACTAGGAAAAGCTAAGCTTAATAAAAAATTTGCCGTGGTATATTTCCCGGGAATTCCAATTCTTAAATCCTTAAACTTATCTGGCATTTCTTTCCCTACATACCCAGCCAATTCCTCGGCCAATGCTTTATCTCTGCATATCAGTAAAGGACCAACCCCAAACCCAAGCGCAGAACCCGCATCCAATAACTCATAATCCTCTAAGGCATAAGCAAATGCATGATAACTTAACTTCGTTATATCTAACTCTCCCCGAAAAGCCTTCGCATTCAAGGTCTCCACGTCATGGTATTCCACGTGAAACTGTATGCCTTCACAATCTATTTTATTATGAATTAACGCGTCAAAAATAAACGTGTCATTCGGACAAGGAGAAAACCCTAATGTCAATTCCATCTTCCTACTATTAAAAAATATTGATGTTCTTCGTTAATACCAAAGCCATCATCCCTAAAAATGTCGCCAATACCAAGCCGTTCCCAATCTGCTCCTTCTCTTTCTTGTAACTAATCCAACAACCCACAAGGTTGATGGCTGCCGCAATAACATATAAACCTGTTGGCTTATCCGGAAATAATTGTGCTTGCACTTGGGTATATCGCATCAACAAAAATGCTATTAGTGGACATATCAGCCCCAGAACTACCCCAAAAAGAAAATTGTTCTTCATCCTTACTTATCAAATGACCATGAATTTAATTCTGGAATTACATGGTGTGCTGTCATGTCAAATTGAGTCGGAACGATAGAAACAAACCCATTTAATATCGCATAAGCATCTGTATCCTCACCTCGATCTTGTAAATCAAATTTTCCAGTCATCCAAAAATATTCTCTATTATAAGGGTCTAATCGCTCATCAAACTCCTCAAACCACTTCGCATTTGCCTGACGACAAATTTTAATTCCCTTGATCTCTACACTCTTGTTTGGAAAATTAACATTCAATAAAGAGTTTTTAGGAAGGCCATTAATCAAAACCTGCTCTGCAATTGTTTTAACCCAAGATCTCGTATGAGAAAAATCCGCATTATGAGAAAAATCATCCAAAGAATAACCAATGGAAGGAATCCCTTCAATTGCCCCCTCTACCGCTGCAGACATCGTCCCTGAATACAAAACATTAATGGAATAGTTCAACCCATGATTGATTCCTGAAACACATAAATCGGGCTTCTTTCCTTTAAAAATTTTGTTTACTGCCAATTTTACACAGTCTACCGGCGTACCTGAACATTTATACATCTCAACCCCTGGATACAAATCTATCTTATCCAAACGAAGAGGTTTCCCAATCGTAATTGCATGACCCATTCCGGATTGAGGACTGTCTGGCGCCACGACAACGACATCTCCAATTTCTTGCATTACTTCTAATAGAACTTTTATTCCTGGCGCTGTAATACCATCGTCGTTTACAACCAAAATTGTGGGTTTCTTCTTTGTCATATTGCTAAGTTAGTAATAATCAAAAAAAGAAAGTCGACCTCTCGATCGACTTTCTCCTTAATTCTTATAATTATTAGCCTAGTTTATTCAACCAGTCAATTACTTCTTCTCTTGTCTTTCCAAGCTTTTGCTGTAATTTACCTAACAACTCATCATCTTTTCCCTCTTCATAAGCTAAATCATCATCCGTCCATTCAGCGTATTGTTGCTTGATTTTACCCTTTAACTCGTTCCATTTTCCTTTTAAATCTAATTTATCCATTTCTTTTTTCCTCCTATTATTAATTTGATATATACCATAAACAGGAGCTGTCTAAAATGGTTTGTTAAAAATATTTAAAATTTTAATTAAGTAAATGTGAATGGTCTTTTATGCAGAATAAAGGCCTTTTTTATCAATAAAATCAACTACTGCATCCGGTGTATAAAACTTTATCGAACGACCTTCTTTGATGGCATTCCTTAAAAAAGTAGAAGACAACTCCATAACAGGGGTATCAGTCATGCTAATGGATGGATGGTTCTTTAAATCCTCAGGGGCTTCGTATCCTGGTCTTGGATAAACTACTATCTTATAATCTCGAAGTAGGATCTCCGCATTCTTCCATTTAGAAAGTCCTTGAAGGTTATCTTCGCCCATGATCAGGATAAATTCCTTACTAGGATATTTCTCTGCTAAATGGACAAGGGTATCGATGGTGTAGGAGGGTTGTGGCAAGTTGAACTCAATATCGCTAGCCCTTAATTTTTCTGCGCCGTCAATGGCTAAATTGACCATTTCCAGACGATCATACATGTTCCCAAGGCTTTTTTTCTCCTTAAACGGATTCTGTGGGGACACGACAAACCAAACCTCGTCCAATGAAGTATAGTTGGCCATATAATTGGCAATAATCAAGTGGCCGATATGCACAGGATTAAAGGAACCAAAGAATAATCCAACTTTACTTTTTGACATATTTAGGAATTAATAAAATCTAAAACTAATTTCTCTGCTTCGGCACATGCGGTTTCCAAATCGTTGTTTTGAAGGATAACATCAAACTTATCAGCAAAACTCAATTCGTGCTCTGCTTTCGCAAAACGCTCTTTTAGCTTCTCTTCCGAGTCAGTACCTCTCCCGGTTAACCTTTCTTTTAATACATCCAATGACGGTGGGTTTACAAATATCGCTAAGGCTTGCTCTGGAAATTTTGATTTCAAACGCAATCCACCAACCACATCAATATCAAAAATCACATGCTTACCTTCGCTCCAGATGCGCTCAACTTCAGATCTTAAAGTCCCATAAAAAGTCCCTGAATAAACCTCTTCAAATTCAATGAATTCATGTTTAGCAACCTTGTGTAAGAAGTTTTCCTTGCTAATAAAGTAATAGTCAACTCCATCAACTTCGGCTCCTCGCGGCTGACGCGTACTCGCTGAAATGGAAAAAGCAATCTTATCCCCATGCTTTTCTAATAGCCTCCTAACGATAGTCGTTTTTCCCGCCCCGGATGGAGCAGAAAAGATAATTAGTTTCCCACTCATCCTATAATACGTTTAATAGTTGTTCTTTGACTTTCTCCAATTCATCCTTCATCTTCACAACGATTTGTTGAATTTGAGCGTTGTTGGCTTTAGAACCCAATGTGTTGATCTCGCGACCCATTTCTTGAGAAATAAAACCTAATTTCTTCCCGTTGGAATCCTGGCTGTTCAAGGCCTCTACAAAATAATTGCAATGCGAACGTAGGCGAACCTTCTCCTCGGTAATATCAAGTTTCTCAATATAAAAAACCAATTCCTGCTCGAAACGATTCATATCCACATTTTCCTTCCCTACAGCCTCTTCCATATATTGATTGATCCTTTCGCGAATCAATGGAATACGACTACCTTCTACTGCTTCAACCTCAGTTAAATAGGATAAAATCAAAGCTACACGATGTTCTAGGTCTTGTTTCAATACCTTCCCTTCATCAACCCTGAAATTATTGAATTGTTTAACTGCAGCAAAGAAAGAATTCATTAAGACTTTTCCCTCTTCCTCATCAATCTCGTCATCATGGCTGATAACTTCAGGCATATTTAAGGCTTGTTCAAATAGATTTGCCTTTGTATCCCCTAATTGAAAGGCGATGTCTTGTAATTGCTTATAATATTCTTTTAATAAATCGGCGTTGATATTTGCAGCTTTTGCCGTTTGATCAACATACTCAGTTGTGATATTTATATTAACCTTACCGCGTTCGATTAGCTTACTACATTCTCCACGTAATGCTAATTCCTTATCTGAAACCGCTTTTGGCAAACGAAGATTCAATTCTAAAAACTTAGAATTTAAGGACTTGATTTCTACGGTATACTTAACTTTGCCGTTCTCGGCAGTACCCATACCATAACCTGTCATCGATTTTATCATATGCAAAGGTATAAAACTTCAAGAAAAGAAAAACTGATTTACCAATCATGTTTGGCAATAATCACGCATAAATAGGTTTTATAACGACTTCCTCTTTTAACTCGCGCAAACCCAATGCCTATATCTTCCAAGGAACCATTCCACTCATCTAGCCCCAATACATGTTTCCGGTGCATAAATCCAGGTGAACCGCGACCGATAATAAAGGCCTTTATCCCGTCAACCGCTGTTTCATGGTTCGCACCAATAGACTCAAAATTATTCGTATTTCGCTTTTTAAGCCAATCCGCATTTAAATAATATCCAGCACGATTAATATGGTAATTCGGCCCATATCCATCAGGATCTGTGTGATCAAAATAATTCCGCTTTGCCATATCCTTCACCCTCTCTTCTGCAACCTTGGCAAGTTGTTCATTCCAAACTAATTTCTGCTGTTTGACATTTCTCAAATTCTTAACTCGGATTTCTCGACCATATTTTTTTGGATTCATCCGAAAATCATTCAGATAGTTGAAGGCCTTTTTAGCTTCGCGTCGGTCGATTTTGATGTTCTGGGCAAGAATAGGTTGTGCCCAAATGATAAAAGCAAATAATAAATATCTCATAGCTCCTTTAAGGTAAATGACTTCAGATTATGAGCATCGTTTAAAAGTAAAACTTAATTTAAGCAACTTTTTTTCTCGTCTTTTCCTTAATAACCTCAATAATAGGGGGTAACAATGAAATCCCAATTATAGCCAAAACAACTATGGAAAAGTTGTTTTTGACAAATGGAATCTGTCCAAAGAAATATCCGCCCAATAAAAATAGACTTACCCAAAGAACTCCTCCTACAATATTGTATAAGCCAAATTTGGAATAAGGCATCTTTACGACTCCGGCAACAAATGGAGCAAATGTTCTTACTATGGGAACAAAACGAGCATATATAATCGTTTTTAACCCGTATTTATTATAAAAACCCTGCGTCTTCTCTAAATACGACAGCTTGAAAATCTTTGATTCCTTCGTGAACACTCTTTGCCCAAAATGTTTGCCGATTTCATAATTCACAAAATCTCCAATAATTGCTGCCGCTATCAGCAAACCAAGCATAATAATTAAGCTTAAATTTGTTTCCGGTTTAGCAATCAATGCCCCCATCGCAAAGAGAACCGAATCTCCTGGGAGAAAAGGCGTAACAACAAGCCCTGTTTCGGCAAAGATGATCAGAAATAAAATGAGATAGGTCCAGGTCTGATAGTCTTGAGTGATATCGATTAAATGCTTATCGATATGTAAGATAAAGTCAATTAAGGTTGATATTAATTCCATGTTTTCAAATTCAACTCTCAACTACAAGAATTACACCAAGCTAATTCTTGATCAGGAATATGTTTTTATTTCAACAAATTTAGCCCACAAAAAAAGGAAGCTTATTCAGCTTCCTTCTTTTTACCGTATTTTTCTTTGATTACCTCAATAATTGGAGGCAGTATTGACAAAATAATTATGGCGAATACCACTAGGGTAAAATTATCCTTGATAATTGGTAATCCTCCAAAGAAATAACCAATAAATAAAAAGGATGTAACCCATAGAATAGCGCCGATGACATTATAAGAAGCAAATTTCCCATATGACATCGAGCCAACGCCCGCTACAAATGGAGCAAATGTTCTTACTATGGGAACAAAACGCGCATAGATAATGGTTTTACCACCATATTTCTCGTAAAATTTCTCCGTTTTGTCCAAATATTCTTTCTTTAGAAATTTATATTTCCCTGAAAAAGCTTTAGGCCCCAGATATTTTCCAACGTGATAATTAACCATATCACCTAGGATACCTGCTACCATTAATAATCCCCACATCACAAAGACATTTAAGTCCGTTTCAGGTTTAGCAATAATTGCTCCTGTAGCAAACAGTAAAGAGTCTCCTGGAAGGAAAGGGGTAACGACAAGTCCAGTCTCAGCAAAAATGATCAGAAATAGAATCAAATAAGTCCATGTCTGATAATTATTGACTATCTCAACCAAATGATCATCAATATGGAGGATAAAGTCAATTAGGGAATAAATTAAATCCAAAGTTTTGAGCTATTAAATATTGTTTAACATCACTGGCATTACCAACATTAAGATATCTTCATGATCCTCTTTAATCGCTGGAACTAATAATCCAGCACGATTAGGAGTACTCATTTCCAAGACAACTTCTTCGCAACTTAGATTATTAAGCATTTCCACTAAAAACTTCGCATTGAAACCGATTTCCATGTCCTCACCTTCAAATTGACAACTCAATCGCTCGTGAGCTTCATTAGAAAAATCTAAGTCTTCAGCAGAAATATGTAATTCACTTCCCGAAATCTTTAACCTTACTTGATGCGTTGTCTTGTTTGCAAAAATCACTACGCGACGTAATGTATTTAAAAACAATGAACGATCAACAGTTAATTTATTTGGGTTTAAACGAGGAATTACAGCTTCATAATCCGGATAACGTTCATCAATTAATCGACAAATCAAGTTAATCGTTCCGAATTGGAAGAATGCATTCGTATTATTATACTCAATCGAAACATTCACATCATCTGATGGTAGTGATGATTTCAATAAAGTTAGTGCTTTCTTAGGTAGAATGATGGATGTCGGCTTATCGGCAGTAACATCCGTACGACGATAGCGAACCAATTTATGTGCATCTGTAGCAACAAATGTGGTAGATTGCTCGGCCAACTGAACATAAACGCCAGACATCGCCGGGCGTAATTCATCATTACTCACTGCAAAAATGGTCTTATTGATGGCTTCCAATAAAATTGCTGCCGAGATATTTACCGTGGAGGTATTTTCTACAACGGGGATTTTAGGAAAATCATCCGCGTTTTCTCCGCTCAATTTATATTTTCCGTCTCCCGCAGAGATCTCAATCGCTAAGGTCTTCGTATCTACAGAAAATGCTACCGGCTGATCTGGAAGAGTTTTTAAAGTCTCAATCAAGATTTTTGACGGCATTGCCACGCGGCCTTCCTCCTTCGCTTCAATCTGTAAAGTCGTAACCATACTGGTCTGCAAATCCGTAGCGGAAATCGTCAGAAGGTTGTCCTTAATTTCAAATAGAAAGTTTTCTAGGATTGGTAGCACCGTGCTGGAGCTAGAGGCGCCACTAATAGCTTGTAATTGTTTAAGTAATATAGATGTAGATACAATAAATCTCATTTCTTTTAGCTAATAGATTTTATTGCAATAATACAGAAAAGAATCTAATTTTTTGCAATTCAAATTCTAGTTCGCACACATAAACATTAAAAAGCACTGCATTAAAATTTGTACATTTGTAAGATTAGGTATGCAATTTAAAAAAATCGTAGGCCATCAGGCCATCAAGAAGCATCTTGTTTCAACGGTAAAGGAAAACCGTGTCAGTCACGCTCAACTATTCTTAGGACCAGAAGGTTCCGGAAGTTTAGCTTTGGCTGTTGCTTACGCCCAATTTATCAATTGCGAGAACAAACTTGAAAACGATAGCTGTGGACTCTGTCCTTCATGCCTAAAATATGAAAAACTAATACACCCCGACCTCCATTTTTCCTACCCTTTCTTCGCAAAAAAAGCCGATGAAACCGCAAGCAGCTATATGGAAGATTGGCGAAAGGCCTTTCTCGAAAACCCATACCTCAGCTTGAGCCATTGGAGAAATCAATTGGATGCGGAAAATAAACAAGCGAATATCAATATCGCAGAAGCGCATGATATAATTAAAAAACTAAGCTTAAAAGCATTTGAAGCTGAATATAAAGTGTTAATCATGTGGCTTCCAGAGTACTTGGACACCCAAGGAAATGCCCTTTTGAAGCTGATTGAAGAACCTTCAGAAAAAACTTTGTTCCTTTTAGTGGCAGAAAATCAAGACAAGATTTTAAATACCATTATCTCTAGAACTCAATTACTGAAAGTAAACAAGCTTTCCCATGAGGAAATATCTCAATTCCTTGTCAATGATAAAAATATTGATCCTAATCGTGCGAATGAAATTGCATTTATTGCCGATGGTAATATGCAATCTGCATTGGATCAAATGGACGAATCCTCAAATCAAAACTTTGACCTCCTTATTCGGTGGTTAAGGTGTGTCGTAACGGATGCTGGATTGAATATTATTCAAATCTGTGAGGAGGAAATCAGCAAATTGGGAAGGGAAAACCAAAAGTTATTCCTCCTTTATAGTATAAATGTATTAAGGCAAATTGTCCTATTAAACCAAGGTCTGGATCAATTAGTCTTTTTAAAAGATGCAGAATTAGATTTTGTGAAAAAATTCAGCGAATTTACCACGCTCGAAAAATTGCAAGCAGCAATTGAAATGCTTGAAAAAACACATTATTCTGTCGAAAGAAATGCAAATCCTAAAATATTATTTTTAGATTTATCTTTGCAGTTAGTTTTATTATTTAAATACAATACGTTCCAACAAGGAACTCAATATATATAATTTTAGAAATATGGGATGTGGCAGTTGCTCATCCGGGGGTGGTTGCGGAAGTAACACACTTGGCACTGTACCAGCAGGATGTAATAACAATGGTACGTGCATGACCAGCGGATGTAATAAATTAGATGTTTACGATTGGTTAGTCGATATGGACTTGCCATCTAACTATAAACCTTTTGATATTGTGGAAGTTCGTTTTAAAGGCTCAAGAAAAGAGTTCTTTATTAATTCGGACAACATTTACCTGGAAATGGGAGAAATGGTCGTGGTAGAACCTAATACTGGGGGATACGATATTGGACACGTCTCTTTAACTGGTGAATTGGTTAGACTACAATTGAAAAAGAATAACGTTAAGCCTGAAGACGTTATTAAAAAAGTATACCGGAAGGCAACAGAAAATGATGTTGCTAAATATAATCTGGCGAAAGACTTGGAATGGGAAACCATGCACCGTGCTCGTAATTTAGCGTTGGAGCTTGGCTTATCCATGAAAATTTCTGATGTCGATTACCAAGGTGATAAAACCAAAGCCACTTTCTACTACACAGCAGAAGGTAGGGTAGATTTCCGGGAATTGATTAAAAGAATGGCAGAAGCTTTCCGAATCCGAATCGAAATGAGACAGATTGGAATGCGTCAAGAAGCAAGCCGCCTCGGTGGTATTGGGTCTTGTGGTCGTGAATTGTGCTGTTCAACCTGGTTAACCGACTTTAAAACGGTTTCTACCTCGGCAGCTCGATATCAAAACCTTTCTCTGAATACCCTCAAATTAGCAGGTCAATGCGGAAAATTAAAATGTTGTCTAAACTATGAATTAGACAGTTATATGGATGCCCTAAAGGATATTCCAAATAATATCGACCGTATTGAAACGCATTCTGGGGTTGCTTATCTTCAAAAAACGGATATCTTCAAAAAAACCATGTGGTTCTCTTATCCGCATGCCGAGTCTTGGATTCCTTTGTCTGTAGAACAAGTAAAAGAATTTGCTGAATTGAATTCTCAAGGTAAAAAACCACAGGAATTAATTGTTCCTGAAAAAGAAGAAGTAATCAATGTGGCAATTCCGGACTATGAAAACGTGGTTGGACAAGACAGTCTGACCCGATTGGATGAACGCAATAAAAAGAAGAAAAAGCGTAAACCTAAAAAGAGTCCTGGAAAACCTGAAAACGGTCAAAAACCAACTCCTGAACAAGGTAGTCAAAAGCCAAAAGCTGAAAATAAACCGCAAAACAACGGTAATAACCAGCCTAGGCAAAAAGAAAATAATCCTAATTCGGAAACTGCAGAAGGTCAAAGAAATAAAAATAGAAGACCGCAGAATAAGAATAGAAGATTTAATAATAATAAAAATAAAGACAATAACTCTGAGGGTTAATTATTAATCCAATGCATAAATTACTATTTATAGCTATTGTTGTTTTTTTACTGACCTCCTGTCAGGAAGGGGCTTTCTATGAAAGAAATTCTGTTATCCCAGGTCAACTCTGGGATAACGGAAATAAACCCGAATTCCAAATTGATGTCCTAAATAAACAGGATAAATACAAGCTTTTCCTTAACCTCAGACATACTGCATATTATCCATATGCTAATTTTTCTTTCCTGATCAAGTATTCTGGAAAATCAGCTCAAGATACCAGTGTCAGATATGAAATGAAACTTGCTGAAACGGATGGCCGTTGGCTTGGAAATACTGCCGGAAATCTATATGAGCAATCCAAATTGCTCATTGATGACTTTACCTTTCCGGATACTGGAAAATATGTGTTTTCAATTCAACAAAATATGCGTGAAAATCCTTTAAGAGGAATAAATGATGTCGGTATTAAGCTAATTAAAAAGTAATGATACAGCTGTTAAGATGGTTATTACTTCCTTTTACCATCCTATATACCCTCATTATATGGATTAGGAACCTGCTGTATGATCTTAAAATATTCCCCAGCAAATCTTTTGATATCAAGACAATCGTTATTGGAAACCTCGCTGTAGGTGGTGCTGGTAAAAGCCCTTTAACACAAAAACTAATCGAGCATTTCAAAAAGCAATACCAGGTCGCCACGCTAAGCCGTGGATATGGTAGAAAAACGAAAGGCTTTCGATTGGTTCAAATTGATGATAAAGTCGAAAATGTAGGTGATGAACCCCTCCAATTCAAAAAAAACTTCCCTGAAATTAATGTTGCCGTCGATGAAAATAGGGCAGAAGGCATTCAGATTTTAAGTAAGGAAAACAATCTTATCTTATTGGATGATGCATTCCAACACCGTAAAATCACAGCAACCTGTGCAATTCTGGTCTTTGAATACCAATCTATTTTAGAGCCCATTATATTATTGCCCACTGGCCAATATCGGGACACCTTCAATCAAACCAAAAGGGCAGATATTATCTTAATCAGTAAATGTCCTGAACATATTCCCGATGAGAGTAAAGTAATCATTGAACAAAAAGTTCGACGCTATAATAAATCCGCAAAGATATATTATAGCCATATTATCTATAAGAACCTCGTTCCGCTGCTTGATAGGATAGAGGATCTTAATATTAGCCAAACAAAAATCCTTCTTATTACAGGGATTGCTAACCCTAAACCGCTAGTACAATATTTACAAGGTGCTCAAGCATCCTTTGAGCATTTGAAATTTCCTGATCATCATCAATTCGATGAATTTGACTATAAGGTTATCAAAGCTCGGTATGAGAAACTAAATTCTGAAACGAATACCATTTTATTGACTACTGAAAAGGATGCGCAACGCATAGATCTACAGTCTTTATTAAATATTCCTATCTATTATATTCCTATTGATATCAAAATAGATCAGGATGGAGACTTTTTCCATAATATTCAATCAATTATTACTCCATAACACTTATTTTTTTATTGAATTACAATAATAAGTTTTCGACTGTAGACAACAGCCTTAGATCTTTATTTTGTCACAAGCTTATTTTTTTTCAATTCAACTCAAATAATCAGAATTTAACTAAAATCCTGCTTAAAAACTATTTAAAGGCACTGTTTTGTAAATAATAACACCTTCAGTTGAATTTATTATCTTGTTAAGAAATGTTAAAAAGTAACAAACCTGATACAATCACACAATAAAAGATACAATTCCGCTGTTATTTATTGTACAGAAACGGAGTAAATAATTAAATATTAAAAACAAAAAAATTAAAATCATGAAAAAGTTATTTTTAGCAGTATCCGCAGTATTATTTTCGTTAACTCTAACATTTGCTCAGGAAGTAAACCCTGAAGAAAAAGCAAAAGCAACTGTAACCGAATGGACTCAACAGTTAAACTTGACAGATGATCAACAAGCACAGATTTATACTGTTGTATTAGAGCATAAAAAAGCAAAATTAGCCTTAAAGGCAGATACTACTGCTGCTGCAGATGCAAAAGCTACGCAATTTGAGGCATTGAACGCTGACTTAGATAAAAAAGTAAGCGATCTATTAACAGATGAACAAAAACCATTGTACGCGAAAATCGTTGAGGCTCGTGCAGCTAAAAAAGCTCAAATGCCTGAACCTAAAGAAGTACAATAATCTAACTAATATTCATGTTTCATAATAGAAAAGGGTTTGCAAATGCAAACCCTTTTCTCATTTTATCCCCACCAAACAATACAATTTCCCATATAAACACAAAAAAAGCTTGAGATCTTCTCTCAAGCTTTTGAATTTCTTTTCTTTACAATGTTTTTTTCTTTAAGATGCCTTCAATTTCTTTTGGATATCTTGCACATAAGTCTTGAATTTCTTATCCGTTTCGATAAGGTCTTCAACTGTTTGGCAAGCATAAATAACGGTTGAGTGGTCACGTCCTCCAAAGAAATTTCCGATCGATTTCAACGATGATTTGGTATGATTCTTAGCCAAATACATTGAAATCTGTCTTGCTTGTACGATTTCACGTTTACGAACTTTCGATTTAACCATTTCAACTGGTACCTCAAAGTATTCACATACGAGTTTTTGGATGTACTCCATTGATATTTCCTTATGCGTATTCTTAACAAAGTTCTTTAACATCGACTTCGCCAAGTTTAAATCAATCTCCCTCTTATTAAGAGTCGATTGCGCCAATAAGGAAACCATTGCTCCTTCTAATTCCCGGACACTGTTATCAATCTGATTTGCCACATATTCAACCACACTCTCAGGTAACTCAATACCATCTGAATACATCTTCTTCTTGAGGATCGCCATTCTGGTCTCTAAATCTGGAACCTGAATATCAGCTGATAATCCCCATTTAAAGCGACTCAATAACCTTTCCTCTAAACCTGAAAGATCCTTCGGCGCCTTATCCGATGTTAAGATAATTTGCTTACCTGTTTGGTGCAAGTGATTAAAAATGTGGAAGAAAATGTCCTGCGTCTTCTCTTTACCTGAGAAATTATGAACGTCATCCATAATAATAACATCCATCGCCTGGTAAAAATTGACGAAATCATTAATTGTGTTGTTCTTTAATGAATCAACAAATTGCTGACAGAACTTCTCACATGAAACATAAATTACCAACTTGTCTGGTAAATTACGCTTGATCTCATTTCCTATTGCTTGAGCTAAGTGGGTTTTACCTAAACCTACATCTCCATAAATCATCAATGGGTTGAAAGATGTTCCTCCTGGTTTATTCGCGACAGCATATCCAGCCGAACGTGCCAATCGGTTACATTCGCCTTCAATAAAATTGTCAAACGTATAGTTTTGATTTAATTGAGGATCAACTTGTAATTTCTTTAACCCAGGAATTACAAATGGATTCTTGATGTTCTTATTTAATGCAACAGGAACAGGAATTGATTGCTTCTTGCCCTCAGCACCATTCCCATTCGACGGAATGTTCGTAGTGTAAGGTGGGTTCGCAGAAGACTTCTCCACAACAATGTTGTACTCAAGTCTACCTTGTTCCCCCAAGAATTTTTTAACTGTTTTTCTGAGAATACCTACATAATGCTCTTCCAACCACTCATAGAAGAACAAGCTTGGTACTTGAATAGTTAAAACGTTTCCTTCTAGACGTACAGCTTTAACGGGCTCGAACCATGTCTTGAAACTTTGCGTGGGAATATTATCTTTTATTACTGCAAGACAACTTTCCCAAACACTTGTACACGTTTTTTCCAT